>NZ_JBIQWN010000004.1:0-50620 GCF_044327085.1 Streptomyces sp. AM6-12 | reverse complement strand
CCCTCACTCTCGGACTGTGGGCGGGGCCGCTCCTGGCCTCGCTGATGCACTACGAGAGTGACCGGATCACTGGATACCTGGACTCGCGGGCCGTTGAGGCCGACGGAACGAACGAGGGGACGAACTGATGGTGCAGCTCCGGGTGATGACCGACGACAAGCAGCGCGGGGAGGAGGTCCTGGCGGTGCTGCTGCCGCTGCTCAACGCGTGCACGGCCCTGCAGGCGAGCGAGCCGACCAAGCTCTCGCACCGGGGCGGCGGGCTCCGCGTCGTCCTGGACGTGCAGCTCGCCGGCGCGCCGACCGTGACGGTCGAGCGGGACGACGTCCCCCGGTCGAGTGGTCCGCGATCCCGTACGGGGGGAGCTCCGGCTCGTCGTCAACGGCGGCGTCTGGAGCTTCCGCCGGCAGGATGACACGGAGCCGTCGCGGGCGTTGTCGTCCTCGACAGGGGGGAGCCTCGGTACCGTTCCTCGGTGTGGGGCGTCCCCGTCATATCAGCGGATCGTCACGCGCCCGCCGGAGGCAGACCCGGCGGGCGCGTCTTCGTACAGCCACAACCCCGTTGACGACAAGGGAGATCCAATCGTGGCCAGTTCCGACGTTACAGTCCCCCGCCAGCAACCGGTTCCAGACGGTCCGGAGGGCGACGAAGGCGACGTCACGGTGATGGCCTGCCTCAAGGGCGGCTCCACCAAGACGACCACCACCAACTACCTCGCCTTCGTCCGGGCCCTGCGGCGTAAGCGGAAGACGGGTCAGGGCCGGCCGGTCAAGGTCCTCGATGCGGACACGGTTAGTCAGACCACCTTCCGCTGGGCGAAGAAGTTCAAGGACGAGCAGGCCGCGAAGGGAACCAAGCTGGAGTATCCGCTCGACGTCGAGCGGTACCCCTTCGAGGACCTGGACGACTACATCGCAGAGCTGCAGGCGGACGGGTACGACGTGTTCGCCGACATCGGCGGCGGCAACGTGGCGCTGTTCCACAAGGCGCTCAAGCACGCGAACCGCTTGATCGTCCCGCTCTCCCCCAGTGGGCTCGACGTCGACCGGGTGGCGCCCACGTTCACGGAGGCCGCCAAGATCTACGGCGACAACTCCCGGGGCGGCTTCGAGACGTACGTGCTGCTGTCCCGCAAGATCAGCGACAAGCAGTCGCGTGAGGCCCGGGTGGAGCTGGCCCCGCTGATCTTCCTGGGCAAGCCGGTCCGTGTCCTGGACACCGAGGTCGAGCAGCTCATCGAGTACACGCGCCAGCTCGGCAAGGTTCCGACGAACCTGGATGAGTACACCGACGTCTGGGACGAGATGATGCGGTCCGAGGCCCGGAAGCGTGCCGGCTTGACGGAGGTGTACCGATGACAACGGCAGAGGTGGCAGTGCCCGCTCAGGCGGGTGAGCTGACCTCGGTTGACCAGCTCGCCCCGGAGGAAGAGGCTGCGGTCCGGCTGCGCCGGGTGGAACGGGTCATGAAGAAGCCGCGGCGGCTGGCCAGGCTCGAACCGGCCCAGCAGCTGGAGGAATGCCTCAAGGTGCTGCAGGCGGCCGAGGCCAAGCGGGAGGGCACGGTCAAGGAGGCCCAGCTCCGGGCGGGCGCGGTGTTCTTCGACACGGCCGGGCCATACCTGATGTGGGTGAGGGACAACTCGCTGTACTGCCTGGACGACCCGACCCGGACGTTCGAGCGGTGGCTGGACATGATCTGGGGCTACAGCCCTAGCCAGTGCTACCTGTTCATGGACGCGGTGCGGGTCCGCATCGCTCTCGGCCTGGCGGGCAGTGACGAGTACGTATACAGGGGGACGGTCCTCACCACGAAGCACATCCGGGCCCTGGCGCCGGCGGTGAACGCGGAGCTGCCCGCTGCGGAGGTAGAGCGGCTGTGGGTAGACACCGAAGCACGCGACGGCAAGGCCACCGAGGAGGGCCTGCGGGAGACCTACCGCCAGCTCACAGCACCCGAACCGGCCTCGGCGCCCAGCGCGGCCGAGACCCCGGCGGGGACATCAGCCACCGACTCGAACACCTCGTTCGATTCCTCCGACCGGTCGGAGGAATCGAACACGTCTTCGGACTTGGAGCGGCTGGAACGCTGGGAGATCAACGAGAAGCTGCGCGGAATCCGGGCGGATCTTGAGGCCCTACAGGTCCGGTACAGCCAGCTCACGGACGGTGGGCTCGCCCCGCTCGACGCGGCGGACGCGGTTCGGGAGGCCAAGCACGTACGGGCGCTGGGACGGTGGTTCGACCGGCACGGCACCGTTCCCGTGGACTCCGTCGTCGAGGCGGAGATCGTCGAGGGCTGACCTCGACACAGCGAAGCGCCCGTCCCTGGGTCTCCCCTGGGGCGGGCGCTTCGGCTTGGGCTCAGCGTCGCGCGGCGTCGACCTGGTGGTGGCGGGCGTCGGTGACGATCTCGGCGTGGTCGAACGCCAGGGCCCCCGGCTCGGTCAGGGGGACCCACTGCACGGCGGCCGCGTCGTCTCCGGCCTGGGCGACGGTGCCCTCGGCTACGGTGACGGCGTAGGCGACGCTCACGTACCGGCCGCGAGGATCGCGGTCCGGGCGGTCGTAGACGCCGATCAGGTCGAGGTCCTCGGCGGCGACGCGGACGCCGGTCTCCTCCAGCAGCTCCCGCGCGGCGGCGGTGCGGGAGGTCTCTCCGGGATCGACGTGCCCGCCGGGCAGGGCCAGCTCGCCCTCGTGCGGCGGCCAGCCGCGCCGGATCAGGAGGACGTCGTCGCCGCGCAGGCAGACCACATCGGCGGTGTAGCGGATGGTCTCAAGGGTTTCGGTCATCAGGTCTCTCTCGTGGGTGTGTCGGGTTGGGAAGGGCTCAGCCGATGCCGGGGAACGGCTCCGTGCCCTTCATCAGGGCGGCGTCCATGACCTGGCCAGTGGGTGTGTCGGGTTGGGAAGGGCTCAGCCGATGCCGGGGAACGGCTCCGTGCCCTTCATCAGGGCGGCGTCCATGACCTGGCCAGTGGGTGTGTCGGGTTGGGAAGGGCTCAGCCGATGCCGGGGAACGGCTCCGTGCCCTTCATCAGGGCGGCGTCCATGACCTGGCCGACGAGCTTGGGGTCGGCCTGGGGCAGGGTGCCCGGCTCCTCGGCCGGGGCCGGGGCCGGCGCCTCGTCGCCGAGGACCTCGCCGGGCTTCCGGGTGTCCGTGATGACTCGCAGGATCAGGCCCATAGGGCTGTTGTGGTCCTCCGGGGTCAGCCGCTCCTCCCACGTCTCCAGCACGCGCAGGGCCAGTTCCTTGCGGAAGTCGGCGCCGGTGACGGGGTGTTCCGCGCGGTGGATCAGGTCGGTGAGCATCTCCGCGACGGGCTCGCTCGCCTCACGGAGCTGGCGGGAGAACTCGGCCTGCTGGCCGTCGAGCTGGGCCTGGAGCTCGCGCAGCTCGACCGTGAGCTGCGCGGTCCGCTCACGCTCCTGGTCGCGCTGCTGCTGATAGTCCTCGGCCTGGGCCTTCCACATGGCCGCGTCGCCCTCGGCCTCCTTGAGCCGGTACTCCAGCCCCGGGACCTTCCCGGCCTCCTCGACCTTGTCCTCGTAGTACCGGTGCGTGGTGCCGGTGATGATGCGAATCACTTCTCGGTCTCCTCGACCTCGGGGTGGGTGTAGCGGACGGGCTTGTTCAACCGGCGGGCGTACTCGATCTCGGCGCGGGTGCTGTCGCCGACGTAGTCGCCCACGACGAGTACCTCGTCGGCGGCGCGGATCTTCGCGCGGTGCAGGGCGTCGAGCCGGGGCTTGAGCGCCTCGACGGCGGCCGGGTCGGCCCACAACGGGTGGGACGTCTTGAGGTCGCACCCGGGGGCGAGCACGATGCGACCGGCGGCGGTCTCCTGGGCGTTGGCCTCGGTCATCTCGGCCATGAACCGGGTACTGCCGCACAGGACGACCACCTTGGGCTCCTCGGCGAGCAGCGCGAACACCCGGTCGTCGTACGCCCCGGCGGGCTCCTCGCCGGTCCGCGGGTTGGCCTGCAGGAAGTCGGCTAGCTCCTCGCCGCGCTCGGCGACGAGACGCTCGGTGTCGGCCCTGATGGTCTCCATGTCCTGTGCGGTGAGGTCCCACGGGGCCGGGTCGCCGTGGGCGGCGTCGAACTGGCGGCCCGCGGCCCGGCTGCACCACTCGCGCACCTGCTCCTCGACGGTGGGCTCGTACGGCGGCGCCTCCGGGATGAGGCCGGCGGTCTCGGCGGCCGGGACGATGTTGTTGTCCCACTCGCACTCGGCGTACTCGGGATCGGCCGCGTCGGCGATGTACCGGGCGCGGGCCTCGGCACCGTACCCGGCGGCGTCGAGGGCGTCCTCGTACTCTTGGCGGGGCGTGGTGGCCGCAGGGGCCGTGCTGGTCGCCCACGGGTCGTCAGTGGCCATGCTGGGGGTGCTCCTTGTCGGTATCGGGGTGGGCGGCCGGGCGCTGGGGGAGAGGCTGGCTGCGGCGGTAGGCGAACAGAGAGTCCAGCTCGACGAGCCGGACCCTGCCCTCGTACTGCACGTGCAGGACGCCGGATTCGATGAGCCGGTGTACTCGCTTGCGGTCGACGCCGAGAAAGTCGGCGGCCACACGCGGTGTGACGGTCCAGTCCGGGCCGAACGTCACCTCCGGCGGATCCTGGTCGCTGCGCTTCGAGCTCATCGCTCCCCCTTTCCTCGCCCGGCCATCCTCACGGGTAGTCACGGGTGGTGTCAGGCGCGGACGATCAGTTCCCCCACTCGTTCGAGGGCGTGTAGGTGTCGCCGTACGCCTCGATGCACCACTCGTCGGCCATGTCCTGGCGCCACTGCTCATCCGTCGTGGTGGTCTCGTCGTCCTGGGGCGTCGTGTCGGCCATGAATTACTCCTTGGTGTTGGCGGTGAGGGGAAGCTGGGGCAGTCCGGCATGTTCGATGGCGGCCGGGTCGTACGTGTGCGGGTCGAGGCGTCGGCGCTGCTCGACGGCCTCCGCGAACATCAGGCCGTAGGCAAGGGCCTGAGCCCGGGTGTCGTGCTCGATAACGGTGGTGGCCACAGTGGTGGCGCTGCTGAGCCGAACGAGCATCAGCTCGTGTTCGCGGTCCTCACGCAGCTGACGGGCGGCCCGCCAGTGCCGGGAGGACACGACGTAGACGAGCACGGTGCTGACGAACCAGAGGACTCCGGCCAGGGCCCACGATTCGGTGTAGGCCGCGGGGCCGATGACGGCGAACATTCCGGATGCGGTGAACGCCACGGCGGTTGTGACGGCGTCGCTATTGCGGTGTGCGGCGGAGACGCATCCGGCGGCGAACGACCCGGTCGACAGGGCGATCATCAGCACCATGTCGCCGATGCTGTGGGCGGCACCCTGCTCATGCCAGATTCGGGCCAGGGCAAGGGCGGTCGAGGTGGTGATGACCGGCACGATCCGACCGGAGTAGGCCGCGAGGAGGGTGAGGCCGGTGTGCTGGGGCGGCGGCGCGCTGGTCAGCAGGTGCTGGCTGTACCAGGCGGGGAGCTGGTCGGGGCGGGGCGTCACGGCTGGGGCTCCGTCCGGGACGTGTCGTCGGTGTCGGTGGTGGGGGGGGGTGTCGCCCGGGGCCGGGCCCGCCGTGGTGGCGGGCCCGGACTCGGTGTCCTCGGAGAACGGCTGGCGGGGTGTCACGGCTGGTCCGACCGGTGCCAGTAGTCGAGCTGGTAGGCGTTGAGGGTCGGCAGCGGGAGCACGGCGGACCCGGTCGCCCCGTCCTCGACCACCAAGTGGTCGCGGTCGAGCCAGTGGGTCAGGTACAGGACCTCCGGGAGGCCGGACTCGGCGGCCTCGGGCCTGCGGGTCCACACCTGGCCCAGCTCCGCGAGGATCGACGGGTCGTGCTCCTCGACGGCGGCCTCGACGAGCCGGTACGCGTCCTGCGGGGCAACGCGCCTCCACAGCACGAGTCCGCGGGCGCGGCTCTCCATCCAGCGGTTGGCCTCGGTCTCGCTGCCGAGGGCGTCGGCGAGCGTCGTCACGCGAACACCCCCTTCGAGGTCGAGGTGCGGCGGTCGCGCAGCAGCTGCCACCCGGAGTAGGCCCCGGCGGCGAGCACCCACACGGCGAACGCGGCGGTGAACGCGGCGTACTTGACGCTGGTCACCACCGACTCGCCGAGCGGGGCCTGCAGCGGGCCCGTGAAGGCCAGGGCGCCCCCGTAGGCGAGCCCGGAGACCAGGGCGACTCCCTGCGGGCCGAGGCCGTGCTGCAGGGCCCACAGGGCGCCGAGCAGGGCCGCGAGCAGGGCGATGACGGCGGTGGCCTGGATACGGTCGTCGGTCGTCACAGCGTCGTCTCCTTCTCCGGCATCGGGGTGTAGAGGCCGGACGGGGAGTCCGGGGCTTGCGTCTCCCGGGCGGCGAGCACGAGCCCGTTGCACAGGTAGACACAGGCGTCGTCGGCCCAGACCTCGACGGCCTTCATCCGGTCCGGCGCGGCGGCCGGCGGACATGCCGGGAGGTGGGTGCAGCCCCGGCGGGCCTCGGCCAGCGCGGTGTTGCGTGCCGAGGCGGCCAGCTGCTCGTTGTCGGTCTTGGTCAGGCGGTGGCTGCGGACGGTGGCGACGGCGTCCTCGACGACGCCGATCGCGCCGAGGGTGACGCCGAACGCGTGGCTCACCCGGCCGATCAGGGGGCGCAGGGGGTTCCTCATCGGGCGCCCCCCGGCTTCTGCATCAGCAGCTCGATCGTGAGCTCGTCGGCGACGAGCGCGCGGCTGACCTCGGCGTCGCTGTAGCCGTCGAGGTGCAGCTCGTGCGCCGTGCGGGCCATCTCGGCGGGCACCGAGGCGACCTCGTCGCGTCCGTCGCGCTCGTGGGCGGTCGGGCGCATGGGCAGGTCGCTCATCCCTGACCCCTCGGCCTGGTGATGGCGGCGCCGGCCTGGCCGTGGTGCTGCAGGTCCTCCAGCGCCTTGCGGGTCCGCTCCTCGGCCGCCTTGACCTGCGCGTCGCGCTCGGCGGCGGCCTGCTCCTGGGGGCTCACGCGGCACGCCCCTGGGTGACGAGCAGGTCCTCGGCCTCGTAGCCGTGCCCGTCGTCCTGACGCTCGACGTCGTCCATGACGTCGTCGAGGCCGGCGGCCGGGGAGGGGACGCACTCCGAGCAGTGGATCGTGACCAACCGTCCGTCGATCACGACCTTCACAGCCTTGAAGTCGTCGCAGTTCTCGCAGGTCGGGCGGACGAACCGGCCCACGACCAGCACGCGCTTGGGCGCGGGGGTCGTGTCGGTGTTGACCTGCGTGGTCAGGACACGGGTGGTCCTGGGAAGATGACGCATGGAGATCCCTCTCTGGACGAGATGCACAGGGGTTTCCGCTGGTCGGAGCTGGAACTCCGGCCTGAGAGGGGGGCCTGGGCCGGTACGCCTTGGCCCCTCTCGCCATTCCAGTAAGCCCCATCGGAGCTACGTTGTCAACAATCTAGTTTCATGACTTCCTAGCTTGTTAGCTGTATGCTCGTGCCAAGCCACCGGCCAGCGACAGGAGGGGAAGATGGTGCTCGACGTGTTGGAACGACCACCGAGGAGCAGCAAAGTGCCCGATGAGCAGGCAGAACAGGACCCGAAGGCGGAGGACAAAGTCCTCATCAGCGGGCGGGTCCGCGCCTCGGTTCGGAAACGGATGAAGGTCTACGCGGCCGAGCACGACGTGAACCTGCAGGACCTCCTCGACGCGGCGCTCGACGAGTACCTGGCCAAGAGAAAAGCCTGATCAGAACGAAGAACGGCCCCAGCGGTGTAGGGACCGCCGAGGCCACGACGCAGAGATATGGAGGTCTGTATGCGTCTGTCCCAGACTACGGCCGGAATGCATCCGTCCTGGTCACAGGCGGCAGGAACCAGTCAGGGATTTGACTGGTCGTCGACTCTTGACCGTGCGGTGTCCGGCACCCCGGCCTGGGTCCTCACGGTTAGTGTGGCGGTCCTGGTCCTGGCGTGGCTGGGCATGGTCGCCCTGGCGGCTCGTACCGTCTGGCGCGCGACGGAGCGGAACCGCAAGCGGGCGGCCGAGGAGCGGAAGGCTGCGGTCGAGGCCGGCCGGAAGCCGGAGAGCGTCGGGCGCCCCTCGTTGCCCAAGCGGTTGTACGTCATGGCGCTGTGCTCAATGTCCGTCTCGCTGTACGGGATGTGGGGCTTCGCACGGGAGACGGCCAAGCTCCCCGAGCCGTTCGCGGTCGGGTTCCTCGCGGCGTTCGACCTGACGGAGCTGGTGTTGTTCACCCTGCTCTACAAGCGCGCTGACAAGGGCTGGACCACTCAGCTCCGGCTGATGCACAACCTGGCCTGGTGCCTGGTCGCCGTGTCCGCCACGGCCAACTTCATCCACGCACCGAACGCGGCCAGCGCCCCGTTCATGGCGATCATGCCCGTCGTCGCGGCGGTCGTGATCGAGCTGGAGTTCCGCGCGGTGATGAAGGGGGCGGAGCTCCCCGACACCGAGGCGAAGCCCGGTCCGGGCAAGCTCATCGGGCTGCTGTGGACCAAGGGATGGGCGGCCCTGTTCGCGGGTCTGGACATCGACCCCGCCAGCAAGGGCGGGCAGGTCTACCGGGCGGCGCTGGCGAAGAAGGCCGGCAGGAAGCTCTTCCGGCTGCGGACCCTGCTGGAGACGCAGGCGAAGCACATCACAGAGGGGCGGCAGGCGAAGCGGCGGCGCCTCGCTGCGGAGGTCAAGGAGCTGCAGCAGGCCCGGAAGGCGGCCACGACCTCCATGGCCCGTGCCGACTTCGCCGTGGACAGCAACCAGGCGCTCGCCGTGCTGCGGGAGCTGGGCGGCTGGAGCGAGGTGGACGACGTCGCGGTGGTGGACTTCAAGAACCCCGTGGAAGTCACGGAGCTGATGGAGCGCGTGGCCATCATGCCGGCGGCCCAGCGGATCGAGGCGGCCGAGCGCGCGGCGGAAGCGAACCAGGAAGCCGAGCGCGCGGAAGCTGCTCGGATCGAGGCCGAGGCCGCGCGGGTCGAGGCCGAGGCCGCGCGGGAGCGCGCGGAAGAGGAGCAGCGCGCGGCAGTCGAGGAGAAGGTGGCGGCCCTCGCCGCGCGGCAGGAAGCCGAGGAGGCTCTCACCAAGGCGGCCGAGGAGACCGAGGCGGCCAAGGCTGAGGCTGCCCGCGCGGAGGACGCTCGGCAGCGCGCGGAAGCTGCGCGAGAGCGCGCGGAATCCGAAATGACCGAAGAAGCGCAGAATGTTGCTCGCCTCGCCGAGAGGGCCGAGGAGGAGCAGAAGAAGCTCTCCGACGCGGCGAACGAGCTCGCCCGGGTACAGGACCGGATCGCCGACGAGACCGACCGGCGCAACAAGGCGGCGGCCGAGATGACCTCGATCCGTGAGGAGCTGCAGCGCCTGGTGAACGAGCGGGAGTCCGTGAAGGACACAACCCGCGCCAGCGCCGCGGAGGCCGAACGGGCGGCCGAAGAGGTCCAGCGCCTGCAGGCGGCTCTCACCAAGGCGCAGGACACGGTGCGCGAGCACACCAAGGCGGCCGAAAGGGCTGCTGACATGCGGCGTCAGGCCGAGAAGAACCAGCGCCTGGCGGCCGAGGCTGCGGCCCGTACGAAGGCTGAGGCGGCCGAGGCGCAGGCCCTGCTCGACTCGATCCGCCCGCAGCTGGCGGACCGGCTCGGAGGGCAGGCCGAGGCGGCGGCCCTCGCGGCGGCGCCGGCCTTCCGCAGTGAGGCGAAGCAGACCGGATGGGAGCTCTACCTGGAGGCGGTGACGGCGGGCCAGGAGCCCCCGACCGCCGCGCAGCTCGCCCAGACCTGCGGGGTCGCCGAGGGCAACGCACGCAACTGGATCATCGACTTCAAGGAGAAGCGGGCCGCGATGATCGCCAACGGCGGCGCGCGGCAGGCTGACGGCACAACCGAGCGCGCGGAAAGCTCCCGCGCGGCGGCGAGCAGTGCGCGGCAGGAACCGAGCGCCTACCGCGCGGACGGGCACGAGCGGGCCGAGGATGCCGCGCAGGCTCGGCCGATCAACGGCCAGCGTCAGCCGGTGTGACCTTCCCGCCGGACGGGCCCGCTCGAAATTGACGGCCCGTCAGGCGGGAGCGCGCGCAAAATATCCACAGGCCCGGCCTTGCAGACTGCGAACGCGGAGATCATCCGATCGCCTCACGCCGGGAACCGCGCGCTGCCGAGCGGCGCCCACCAATAAACGAGCAGAGGGGTGTCCGACCCCCCGCATACGGTGCGAAGCAGGTCACCGGACCAGTCGGACAACGCCCCCGGGGGGCGATGGCAGCGCTGATCCCCGGGGGCCCCGAGACACGACAACGGAGGGACCCCGCATGATGTCTCACGCGCAGATTACGGCCATGGAGCTGGCGGCCTCGTCACCCGCGCCCGGCCTCCCGGGCAGCGACACGGCCCCGGACCCGGCCATCTTCGAGTACCTGAACACCTTCAACGACTTCGTCATGGGACCCGGCGGGATCGCGGTCGGCGTCGCCGCGGTGGCGGCCCTCGGCGGCCTGGGTGCCGTCTGGAAGGCGTACGCGCCCCGGCCCGGCTTCGCCTCCAAGCGGGAGATCCGCGACGAGATGAGCGCACGTCACGCCCGGGAGATGGTCAAGCAGACCCGTCCCAGCCTGGAAGGGCGCGAGAAGAAGGTGCCCACCACGGCGTACGCCGTTCCCCTGGGGCGCCTGCGCTCCGGCGGCCTGCCCGTCGGCATCTGGGGCACGCCCGAGAACAACTACCTGATCCTCGCCCCGTCGAGGCAGGGCAAGTCCATCATCCTGAACTCGATGATCTACCGGTGGGACGGCGCGGTCGTGCACACGTCATCCAAGGTCAACGACCACCTGGCCACCAAGGCGATGCGCGAGCAGCTCGGGCCGGTCTGGGTCTGGGACCCGCTGGGCCTGTCGGGCGGGAAGAACACGTTCCGCTGGGACCCGATCCGCGGCTGTGAGGTGCGCGAGGTGGCCATCCAGCGGGCCGCGTACCTGCTGTACGGCTCCCGTAGCGGCGGCGACGCGGGCACGGGCGTGGACGCGTTCTTCAAGTCAACGGCCTGTGAGGTCCTCTCGCGCTTCATGCACGCGGCCGCCCTCGGCGGGAAGACGATGATGGACGTCTACGCGTGGTCGCAGAACCGCGGTGACCAGACGGCGGCGAACATCCTGCTCGCGGCCGGTGCGCAGGACTGGGCGAACCTCCTGGTCCAGCGGCAGACGGTCGTACAGGGCACGGGTGACGGCATCTTCACCACGCTCTCCACCGCGCTCGGCTGGATGGCGAACCCCCGGGTCGCCGAGACGGTCCTGCCGGGCCCCGGCGAGCACTTCGACGCCGAGACCTTCCTGCTCAACAAGGGCACCCTCTACATGATCGGCAACGACAAACCGGGCTCCACGGTCGCCCCGCTGTTCGTGATGTTCGCCGACTACCTGCGCAGCGTGACCATCGAGCTCGGCAACAAGAACGGCGCCGGCCGGATGGACCCGCCCACGCTGTGGGCCCTGGACGAGATCGCCAACCTGATCCCGCTGCCGGTCGACAAGTGGATGCCGGACTCAGGCGGCCGGGGAATCACCCTGGTCATCGTCATCCAGAGCAGGGCCCAGCTGTTCGACGTGTGGGGCGAGCAGCGCGGCCGGATCATCTGGGACGACGCCAATATCCGCATCTTCCTGCGGGGCATCGGCGACACGCAGGTCCGCAAGGACATCAGCGACATGTGCGGCACCTACGAGAAGCAGCGCAAAACCACCACCACCAGGAACGGGGAGAGCTCGATCTCGATGGTTACCGAGGAGAAGCCGGTCATTACCCCGGGGCAGATCTTCAAGTTGGGCAAGCGCCAGTCCCTGATCATCTTCGCCGGTTGCAGCCCGGTCATCACCCACATCAAGCCCCTGTGGAAGCGCCGCGACGTCAAGAAGCTGTCCAAGGCGGCCAACGTGCCCGGCCAGCGCAAGGATGACGGCACGGGCGCCGGCGTCTCGATGACGAAGGAAAGCCGCTGATGGCGGGGGAGATCGGCGGCGGCCTCGCCGGACAGGTCTTCGCCCTGGCCAAGGACCTGGCCAGGGTCGAGAAGGACATCGAGACCCTGAGCGAGCGCAACGGCGACGTGCACACCGCGCTCGCCCAGCTCGGGAACGTGCAGGACGCGCTCGACCACCTGGAGGAGCGGACCGGCGGCCTGCAGGAGCAGGTGCAGGCCCTGGCCCCGCTCCGCTCGGGCCTCGACGCCCTGACCAAGACGGTCAAGCAGATCGGGGAGGACCTCAAGGCCCTGGCGGCCGGACCGGCCGAGGAGAAGTTTGCGGTCTGGAACTGGTCCCTCGACCAGGGCATGGACCGTGAGCAGGCCGCGGAAGCCTGGGGCATCCTGATCAACTGGGTCCGCCACGAGCTGCAGTACGGATACGGCTGGGTCGGCTGGAAGGCGGGAGCGTTCGCCAGCAACAACCCGGTGCCCGGCTCTCCGACCGAGGCCGAGCGCATCCCGCCGTGCTGGTACCGGCACCGTGAGGCGGTGCGGGAGCTGAGCTGGCTGTGCCAGGAGTGGATCAAGATTTATCGGACCTCGTACGGCGCCCCGAACAAGGCGGGGGACTGGCACGACCGGTACGCGCCCGGCGTCAAGCGTCGCCTGATCAGCGCGCTGAGCAAGTGCATCGCGGCCGGCACCCACCAGGACGACCCCTGGGAGAACAACTGGAACCTGCCCACGGCTCCGCGTGCGGTCGACGACGACGAGCTCCTGTCCTCCTTCGTGGGCCAGGAGCTCGGATACCGCCGTGAGGCGCCCGCTCCCGGCCCTGTGGCGGCCTCGTAGCCACACGGACGACGAAGCCCCGACACGTACGTGTCGGGGCTTCGTGCTGCCTCTACGGCCTTCTGGGCTACCGGTCTTGGGGCCAGGGCCAGTCAGCCGGTACGGCCAGGCCCTCGTCGCCCCCGGCGGCCCACGCGAGCGTGTGCTCGACGGCGAGCGTGTAGTCCTGGCCGTTGTCCTGGGTGACCTTCCACAGGGCGGGGTCGCTCGTGGCGTAGAGGGCCTCGTACGCCCGGCTGCGCTCGTTACTGGCGTCCATGCCCTCGACCGGCCGGCCCAGCCGTGTCCCGGTGATCGGGGACACGGAGTTCTCGCCGGTCACCCAGTTCAGCGCGGTGACGATACCGCGCACGTACATCTGGCTCGTGGTGCCGTACCCGTGCTCGGTGACGTATGCGGTCATGGCCTTGAGCTCGTCCAACGGCCGTAGCGTGGGCGGTTTCCACCCCTGTGCGGTCAACTCGGCACCTCCTGGTTGATGACACCCGGCCAGCATGCACGGGCTACGGGCGACCCGGTATCAGTAGCTGATCGTCGGGCCCTGGTCCTGCTGGATCTGCGGAGCAGCCTCGGCCTCCGCCTGGCGGCTGCGCTGGACCTCGGCCTGCTCCGCGCGGACCGCCTCCTCGGCCTCGGCTGCCACCCGGTTGCTCTCCGCCATGCGGACCGCAATTTCGGTGAGCGCGGCGTGGGCCTTGTCGAGATCTTCCTGCAGGTCGGCCAGGTGAGCCGGGAGCTGCTCGGCCTGCTGCTGGGGACCCCGCCCCGCCTCGGCCTCCGACGCCTCGACCGAGGCCGCACGGACCCGCGCGGCCTTGGCGGAGTCCTCCGCATACTGCTGCTCGTAGTGCTCGCGCAGCTCGTCCTCGGCCGTGCGCCCGGCGACCGCCGGTGCCTGCTCCCGCTCTCGCGTCTGCTCCGGGTGCAGTTCCTCCTCGACCGTCTCCTCCGCGTCTGCTTCGGCGGCGGCCTCGACCTGCTCGGAGCGCTCGGGGCGCTCCGTGAACGTCTCTCCCTCGATCTCCCAGTTGATTTCCGGGGCATGGTCGAGGTCGTACTCGCGCTCTGCGTCGCGGGCGACAGCCTGTTCGCGCATGTGCTGCTCGTACGCGGCGAGTGCAGCGTCCACCACCGGGCTCGGCCGGACGACGGCGGGAGCCCCCGCCTCGGCGGTCTGCAGCTCGACGTCCTGGTCGACGCGCTCCCTGGTCTGCAGGGTCTCGCCCTCGACCTCCCAGTCGATGGCCGGGGCCTGCTCGGCCTCGATCCGCCGGTCCTCGTGGTACGCGGCGGCCTCGGCAGCGAGCCTCTCCTGGAGGCTCTGCTGTTCGTCCTGCTCGGCCAGCTGCCCCCCGACGCCGGCACGGTCTACCGTGGCAGTCGGCGACGCCGTGAGGGTCTCGCCCTCCACCGCCCAGTCGATGGCCGGGGCCTGCTCGGCGGTGAGCGTCGACTCACCGGTGACGGCCCGGTACCTCGCTTCGTACGCGGCAAGCACCTGGTCGAGCTCCTCCTGTTCCTCGTGGGTGAGATCAGGCAGGCGCAGCTTGGCGGCCTCCTCGCGCACGTCAGGGGCCTGATCGAGGGTCTCTCCCTCGATCTCCCAGCTGATCTCCGGGGCCTGGTCGAGGTCGTACTCGGGCACCTGCTCCTCGTCGAGCTCCTGGCCCTCGGCCTGCGCGTCCTCCTGGACCTGGTCGTCGGCCCCCCGGCGGGCCAGCTCCTCGCGGGCGGCCTCGGCAGCTTCCCGCGCCGGCGCGGTCTCCTCGTACCAGGCAGTGCGGGCCGCGTCGATCCGCTCCATGGCCTCGACGCGCTCGGAGAGAGAGGCCACCAGATCCTCGTAGCCGCGGGCCTGTTCCTCAAGTTCGGCTCGCTCGGCGGCGTCCTCGCACATGTCGGCGTCGGCCTGCGCGAGGATCGCCTTCTCCTCGTAGCGGATGACCATCTGGCGGGCCTCGGACAGCTCCTCGCCCATGTAGGTCGGCGCCCACGACTTCTCGCGCTCGTAGCGGTTGACCATCTCGCGCAGGGCGGCGTCGGACGTCCGCACGAGGGTCTCCTGGTCCTCGGTCCGGCCCAGCGCGGAGTGCGCGGCCTCCCACGCGGCGCGCTGCTCGACCGCGCCCTTCGCGGGCAGACGGCCGATCGCCGTGTTCGGCGCGTCGATGCCGTACAGCTCGCGGTAGCCCTCGACGGTTCCGGCCCTGCGGCACCACTCGGCGCGTTCGAGCACGTCGTCCGGGACGGGGCCGATCTGACGGATAGCCCACTCCGGGGGATCCTCCGCCAGGCGTTCGCCCAGCACATCGCGCCGGGCGTCCATGGCGGCGGCCATCTCCCGGGCGACCTCGCCCTCGATGCCGGGGATCTCCGGCGTGCGGTCGCTCCAACTCGGCCCGGCCGGCTCGTTCTCCGGCTGGCGGTCCTCCAAGACCATGTCGATACGCCAGTTGACCAGCGCCGGGACGTTGTCCGGCACGGGGTAGGTCATCGGGCGCATCGCGATGGCGCTGGCCAGCACGCTCTTGCCCTCGTGCCCGGCCAGCTCGGCCTCCCTCAACTTCCGGTAGACCGTACCGGGGTCGCCCTGGCGCAGCTTGTTGTAGTGGTCCTCGGACAGCAGCTGCCGCAGCATCGGCTCGTACTGGTTGCGGGTGTGCTCGGTGACGTAGTCCCGCCAACGGGGCTCGATGGCCGGGATCGACTCGGCCCAGTCCTGCGATTCCCGCAGCTCCTGCAGCGCGGACAGCTCGCCACCGTCGCGCTCAACGGCGGCCTGCAGCATGGACATCGCGTCCTGGTCGAGCGACTGGAGCCGGTGCTCGTCGGCCGGAACCTGGCACGCGGCGAAAGCGCGGTTGTACCGCTGGGCACGGGTGAGGCCCGGATAGACCTGCTGGCGGTTCATCCCCTCCTCGACCAGGAGGTATCCGCCGTAGCCGACCGTGCGGCCCTGCACGGCGTTGACGGTGCCCGCGTACGCGAGCGACACGTTCGCCGCGACGTACTCCGAGGGCAGGGTGACCGTACCGGCGAGCCGCTCGGTACCGTCGGCGTCGCGGCCGGCGACCCGGCGCACGACGAGCTGCCCGTCCTCGCCGACCCCGGTCACCCGGTACACCCGGCGGTTAAGGACCAACCGGCCCTCGCTGTCCTTGAGCTTGGCGTCGTTCTCGCGGGTCTGGATGAGGTCGCCGACACCCGCACGGTTGTCGTCGACGAGCGCCAGGCCCTCCTCCTCGACGAGCCCGTACCTGACGAGCTGGGCCCGGATCTCCCTGCTCAGCTCGGTGGCGCGGGCGTTGGTGGCGGTCATGACGACGGACTCGCGCTCGGCGATGGTGTCCGCGACGAACGCCCGGACCACCTCGTCCTTCATCTCCTCCAGCGTGCCGCCCTGGATACGGCCCTGCAGCTCGTACTCGTCGAGCGCGCGGACGTTGCCGCGGCGCAGGTCGAGGCTCGCCTTGGCCTCCCAGTCGCGCACCGTGCCGTCCGCCTCCCGGAACCGGCGGACGTTGCTAAGGCTGTAGTGGGGGCCCTCCTCGACCATCGTGCGCAGCAGTCCGCCAGCCTCCGGAGACTGCAGCTGCTGCTGGTCGCCGATGAGCACGAGCTTGGCCCCGGCCTCCTCACACAGCTGCGAGACACGGGCGATGTGGTCGGTCGAGGCCATACCGGCCTCGTCGAGGACCACCAGGTCGCCCGCGCGGACGCGGAATTTCTCCTGCATCTCGGCGCTGCCCATGCCGTCCGCGTACATCAGGAAGCGGGTGGTGTTCTCCCGGATCTCGATGCCTTCCTCGCCGAGGACTTCGGCGGCGACGGCGGAGGGACCGAGGCCGATGACCCGGCCTGACGTGTGCTCCTGCCAGGCTTCGGCGATGACGCCGGTCGCGTAGCTCTTGCCCGCGCCGGCGGGGCCCTCGATGACACTGACCTTCCGGCTGTCGCCGAGGACACCGCGCACCACGTCGGCCTGGTCGGCCGTCACGCCGGACTGCTTCACCACCTGGTCGACCGTGGGCGGCGACAGGCAGGGGGCGCCGGTCTGGTGGGCGCGGGCGGCGACCCGGCCCTCGCTGGTGAGGTGCTCTTCCAGCGCGAACTTCTCCGACGCCATGGCGCTCGGGGAGAACACCGAGCGGCCGTCACTGGCGCGGATGCGGGACGGCGCGTCCTCGATGATGGTCAGGCCGGCGGTCTGCACGACCCCGTACCGGCCGGACTTCAGGGCCTCATCGGCCAGTTCCTTGGCGAGCGGCGCAAGCGGCACGTCCCGGGGCAGATCATCACCGAGCGTGGTGTTCAGCTGCTGGATCAACTCGCTGCGGTCCCACGTCGCGCGTTTCGTCTGCAGGGCCTCCAACGCCTCCGTGATGACCTGCTCGCGGTCGAACTCGGGGACGTCGACCTCGGCGAGCCGGGTCTCGACGCCGACCTGCTCGACCCTGTCCAGCGCACCGAGCAGACCCCCGTCGACGCACTCCTCGGCGATCCGGGTAGCCCGCTCGATCCTCGCCTCGGCGCTCTGGTGCTCATTCCGCTTCGGGTCGCGCGTGTCCAGCGTGGCCATCTCCCGGAGCCGAGCCCGGGTGTACGGGGAGGGCTCACGACCGTGGTCCTGGACGTACTGCTCGCACAGCTCCTCGTACCGCTGGTCCACCTGGAAGGAACGGGTCGACATGCCGTCGAGCAGCTCCTGCTCGAACCCCTTGATCTCGCGGGCCAGACCGTCCGGCCTCATTTCGAACACGACGGGCGCGACGTTCTCGATCTCCTGCTCAAGCGTGCGCTCGAAGATGGCGGCCGCGGCCTCGCGGGCCTTGTGCATCGCACGGGAATCGAGGGTCACCCAGTGCTCGTTGCCGTCCTGGTCGTGGACCTTGATTTTGTTGAGACCCGCCACATGGGCGTGCAGCTGGGGGTCACCCTCGCGCGAGACTTCGTGGGTGAAAATGGCGGCCGTGTAGCCGGTCGAGTCGGCGTACCGGCCGGTCGACGGCCTGCCGTTCTTCGCGTTGCCGTGGTACCCGATTCGGCCGAACCCGGCCTCCTCCTCGAACACCTTCTCGCCGGCCTTGATGGCCGTGACGAACGCGGCCCGCACCTTCGCGGCGTCCTCGTGACGGCCCGCGGCCTCCAGCGCAGTGAGGTAGACAGACACCGACTTTTGCACCGAGTACGTCCGGTCGAAGTACATGGCGGGGGAGCGCTGGCCCTTGTCCCGCTCCTCCCTCCGGATCTCCGCGACGCGCTCCGGATCAGCGTTCGGTTCCTTCGCCAGGCGGTCATCGATCCGCTGGTCGATCGTGCGGTACTCGTACGGCTTCCGGCCGCGCCGGGCACTCGCCTCGGCGTCGTTCATGATCTTCTCGGCGGCGGTGCCGGTGATGCCGTTCGCGTCGATGTACGCCTTCGCTTCGCCGATCGCCTGGCGGTACTCCTCGGGGTGAGCGTGCTTCCCGAAGACCGCGCGAATGTCACTCTCCGTGGCATTGGCGTCCGCGGTGAGGCCCCACTCTGAGAGGCCCTCACCCACCCAGATGGCGAGCGGAGTTCCGTGCTGCGTGCCCTTCGCGAAGTAGCCCTCCGGGCCGTCGAGTGTGACCTCGGCATCATGCTCGTGCCCGCCGGCGCAACCCGACCCGGAGAGCAGGTAGTTGAGCCCTGCCTCTCCTCCGGAGATCGCGGTAATGCGCAGCATGGTCACTGAGGATACGCGATCAAGCGCGGCAGCGACACCGACAAATTAAGAATGCCTAGGTGTGTTATGTAGTAGAGGTTGTAGCAGTAGGGCAGAGAGGGAGTTGGAGAGGGGTTGATCGGTAAGGGAGGGGAGGTCGAGAGATGCTGATGAGAGGCGGCGTGCGGGTGCTGTTGGGGTGAGGTGCGGAAGGGTTCGGCCGGTGCTGTGAGGCGGGGCCTGGAGAGCGCGAGAGGGCGGCGGAGCGCCTCTCGCAAGGACAGGTGCTCGACGGGCCTGCACAGGCCCTGTACGCTCGCCAGAGACGACATGAGGGCCGACCCCGGACGCGGGGGCGGCCCTCGACTGTTACCACGAGTGATTTTCGGCGGCGGCCGATTCCGCCGCGCGCTTCGCGCGCCGGCGCCGTGCTACGCCCCATGCACATGGGGAAACGCGCGGCCCCACACACGCCCGGGGCCGCGCACGCGGCGGGCCCCGGCAGGCGGGTCAACGCCCCATGTGCATGGGGTAATCCTCGGGCTCGTCGGCCTCGGCCGGGCGGGGTCGAGGGAGTACGGCGGCTGGCTCGACGGCGGGGGAGTCGGGTTCCGGTTCGGCGTCCGGCCCGGCGTCGGCGGCGTCGTCCTGGTCCTCGTCGGCGGGGAGGGTGAACGGCTCGCCGCACAGTCCGCAGATGATCGGCCCCTCCGCCAGGACCTTCGGGGTCACGGGGAATGCCCGCGGGTCCGGCTGGCATCCGCACGTCACCTTGACCCGCTTGCCGTTCGTCGATCCGGGAGTCTCCGGCGCGGTCGGGTCCTCCTCCTCGGTGCCCTCCTGGTCGTCTCCGCCGAGGCCGGGGAGGGCGGCCCCGTCGATCTGCCGGATGACGGCCGCGTACTTCTTGCGGGTCTTGTCGGTGAGGGTGCAGTTGGAGAAACCCAACGGTTTCTCCGACTTCCGGGGAGGCTCCAGTCCGGTCTCCCGTGCCAGCTGCGCGAACTCCTTGCGGTGCCAGCGGGGGTCACCCCGGGAGACGTCGGTGATCTTTCGAACATGGGCGAGCGCGTGGGCGGCCTCGTGCAACAGGGTCTTGAGGACCTCCTCCCCTCCGTCGCGGACGGTCTCGCCCGCGACGAACAGCTCCGCCAGGCGCTGCTCCTCCTCGGCCACGGCCCATCGGTCGGCCCAGTGATGCCCGCGGGTGACGTAGTGCCGGCGCTTGGGTGCGTCGGTCGACTTCCGCGGCTTCTCGGTCTGACGGCGTGGGATTCCGGTTCCGGTGATGAACAGGACGGGCGGGAGGTCGGGGTGGTGCTTCTGGATCTGCGTCCAGCACTTCTCCAGCGCGGCGATCAGGCGGGTGCCCTCGCGGCCGGGGTCGGTCTTCGTGTCGGCCATACGGGTCTCCTTTCCCCATGTGCATGGGGTTTGATCATCGGCGGGCGGGTGCCAACTGTTACCGGGCTGGGATCAGAAGAGGGCGTCCTGGACGGCGCCGCTGGGGTTACCCGCTGCAATCGCGGCGGCGATGGCAGCCTCGACGTCGGCGCCGGTCGCCTGGGCGGTGAGGATCGCGTCGCGGATGGCGACGGCCCGTCCGTCCGGGCCGCGTACGTCGCTGAGCGCGTGCCCGGCCCGGTGTGACCTCGCGTAGTAGTCGCGGATGTTGTCGAGCCGTTCGCCGGCGACCCAATGGGCGGCCAGCTGACAGCTCGACTCGTCGCAGGTGTGGCGGACGACGTGGCCCGCGGGGAGGGCGGCGGCGCCGTGGGCGATGACGTAGCCGAGGACGTGGGCGGTGACCACGCGGGAGGTGCCGGCCTTCCTCGACCCGGCCCGCAGCTTGCCGTGCCCGGAGCTGCTGATCGCGCCGAGGAAGTAGGCGCACCGGTCCGGGCCGCGGTCGTAGACCTTGGCCCGGTAGCGCTCGACGGTCGCGGCGTCGGCTGCCAGGGCGGCCCACGGCACGGGCGCCTGCTCCGTCGTCATCTCCGGTTCCTCCTCGTGGTCCTGGTGCTCGTCGTCGGCTACCGGCTGCGGGTCCGGCCGGTGCCGGCGCAGTGCCCGCACTGACCGGTCCCGTCCGAGTGCGCGTTACGGCAGGTGGCCAGCTCGGCCATGACCGTGCTGGTCAGCCACCCGAGGTGGCCGGGCTGCACGAGCGCCTGGTGCTGCTCGCCGGTCGCCGGGTCGGTGACCGTGACGGCCACGGTAGCGGTGTCCTCCGGGTCGACGGGGTAGGTCTCGGCCAGCTCCTGCAGCGCGGCCGCGAACAGGACGACGGGCTGCTCCACGGTGGGGTCGACGGTGGTCATGGTCACCACCCCCAGTGGTCGTATTCCTGGCGGACGTACGGGCGGTGGGAGGGGTCCCACTCGATCGCTCCGGGTCCGTGCGGGCCGCCGTGGGTGTCGTGCTCGCGGTCGAACTCGGCGAGCCGATGGGCCAGCTGGGCGGCATCGGTCACGAAGTCCTCGACGTCCGGGTACGCGATCGACAGCCGGTCGGCCAGGGCCGCGCGACGGAGCAGGTAGAGACGCTCCTGGTGCTCGTCGGGCTCGTACGGCTCGCCCGCGATGGACGCGGTGGACGCCCTCCTCGTCCTCGCCGCCGCCACCCATGTCACCGAGCTGGGAGACACCTCCGCGCAGGACACGTTGGCCTCGACCTGCAGGCGCTCGGAGATCCGGGCGAGCTCGGCGGCCTCGTGCAGCATGTCCGGGGCGCTCATGTACGCGACCTCGGGGGACGGCGCGTCGAACCCCTCGCCGGTGATCGGGTCAGGCACGGGCGGGCTCCTCCTCGGCGGCGGGCGCGTCGTCGAGCGGCTCGCGCAGCTTGTTCACGGCCTGACGGGTCATCTGGGCGAGCCTGCCCAGTTCGGCGTCGCTCGTCTCGGGGCTGCCCTCCCACGCGAACGCGCGGTACAGGCGGGAGTAGATGCCGGCGCGGGCGGCCTTCACGGCCTTCTCGGCCTCGACGCGGGCCTGGCCGAGGGCGGCCAGCTCGTCGAGGACCTGCTGCCGGAGCGCGGTCCGGCGCTCGTACGCGGCGGCCTGGCTCGTGTACCCGGCCTCTCGGCCCACGCCGAGCAGCACGATGCCCTCGGCTGCCGCGGCCGCGCGGGCGGTCTCGGGGAAGGCGTCGAGTTCGTCGTCGGTGGTCTCGGTGGTGATGGCCGTGGGGTGCTTGTCGAGCCACTGCTCGACGGGCACGAGCGGGCGGCCGGCGGCCTGGTCGAGGCGGTACTGGTAGAGGAACGCGCGGGTGCCGATCAGGCCAGCGTGGAAGCGGTCGGCGTCCTTCTCCTCGATGCCGTAGTGCGCGGCCAGGTCGGGCCAGAAACCGCCCTGGCGCCGGAGTCCCATGCGGACCATGTGCTCCGCCTCGTTGTCGACGGTCGCGTTGCGGCCGGTGGCGACGTAGTCCTGGACGATCTGGGGGAAGTGGCGGGCGGCGTCACTGACCTCGACGAGCCAGGGGCGGCGGCCCTCGGGGCCCAAGCGGTCGCGGCCGCACGCACGGCTGATGTCGAGGCCGGCGGACGCGGCGACGGCGGACCAGTCGAGGTCCTCGGTGCCGGGGACGGGGACCAGGTGGTCGAGCAGGGTCTGGGCGAGCGGGGTGACCTCGTGCGCGAACGCGTTGCCCTCGGCCACGTCGTGGTACGGGCGCTCGTCCACCCCGGAGTCGATGACCCAGTACAGGACCTCCGGCACGCCCTGCCAGTGGCTGGGGGCGAACAGGTGGCCGGGGTAGTAGCCCTCCTCCTTGTTGCTGCGGCGGTAGTCCGAGCAGTGGAAGGCGAGTTCACCGGTCCGGGTGTTCAGCACGATGTGCTGGTAGTGCCCGGCGTCGGCGCCGAGCGGCATCTCGCCGGCGCCGTTGCGGGCGAACCAGGCGCGGGCGGCTTCCTTGTCGGGGACCGGGGGAACCTCGGCTTCGGTGATCTCACGGACGGTCACGGTGGGTGCCTTGCGTGTCATGTCAACCAGGTTGACGCCTGACCTGACGTGGCGTCAACCCGGTTGACAAGGTTGGCCGGATGACGGCCCGGTGGCCGGTTCTACTTCTTCCGGCCCTGCAGCTCCTGCAGCTGGCGGAGGGCCTCGCGGAGCTCCTCCTCGGCGTCGCGGGCGCGGTTCTCCTGGGCGCGGACCTCGTCGTACAGCTCGCCGTTCTTCGTCTCCAGCGCGGTGATGCGGCCGCCGGCGGTCTTGGCGTCCTCGCGGAGCCGGGCGGCCTCGGCCCGCAGCTCGTCGACCACGGACTGGGCGGCATCGACCTTGGCCTGGGCGTCGGTGGCGGCCTGGCGGGCGGCCCGCTGGGCGTCCTCGACCTTGCCGTTCGCCTCAACCACACGGCCGTTGGCGGCCTCGACGTCCGCCAGGGCCTTGGCCTTCACGTCGCGGGCGCTGGCCTGCTCCTGCTCGACGGTCGTCTCCATCTCCTTCACCCGGCGGTCGGCCTCGACCGTTGCCTTCCCGGCTTTCTCCTCGGCGGCCGCGACCTCCCGGGCGGTGCGCTCCTCGACCTCGGCGACCTTCGCCGCGGCGTCGGCGGCGGCCTGGGCGACCTGCTCCTCCTTCTGCCGCTCGGCCTCGGCGACGGCGGCGTCCGCCTCCTCCTGGATGCGGGTGACCTCGGCCTCGAACCTGGCCTTCGCGTCCTCCAGTTCGCGCATCGCCTCGTCCGCCGCTTCGTCGGCGTCGGCCTTGGCCTGCTCGGCGTTCTTCGCCCGGCGTTCGGCGGTCTCGCGGCGGCCGCGCTCGGCGACGAGCTCCTCCTGGGCGGCGGCGATGGCGGCGTCCGCCCGGGTCTCGGCGGCGGCGACCTGGGCCTCGGCGGCCTCCGGGTCGGCGACCCGCTCCATGAGCTCGACGTACCGGGGGAGTTCGTTCGTCAGGTCCTTGACGGCGGTGAGGACGGACTCGCGCACGAGCATGGCGGTGGCGGCCGCGCCGGTCACCGGTCGGTCAGTGTCCTCCTCGGCGGCCTGGGCGGCGGCCGCGGGGCCGGCGGCGCCCCGGCGCTTCGCCCGGTACGCGGTCATCGCATTGTGGTCCGGGTCGTCGCAGTACTTCGGAGCCTGCCCGCGCACCGTGCGGTCCTTCGGCACCCGCGGGCGGTGGCAGTCGGGGAACGCGCACTCATCGACGGCGGTCTGCTCGGTCTGCTGCTCGGTCATCTTCGGTGCTCCTAGTCGGCGGTGGGGAGATCGCTGCGGCGGACGACGTACTCCGGGTAAACGTGCCAACCGGTGTCCTGGCCACGGTCGAGCAGGTCGGCGTAGCCGGTGCCCTCGTCGTCGCCCTCCCAGGTGAGGACGGCGTCGGCGACGTCGTCGGGGTGCTCATCCTCGCGGTACTTCGCCTCGGCGTACGCACGGGCGACCGCCTCGTCCACGGCCGGGATGGCGCCGGGGTCGGTGCCGCGGGCGACGAGCCAGACGGCGGGCTGCGGGTCGCGCCAGGCGGCGTACTCCTGGCGGACGTACGCGCGCAGGTCGGCGGCGGGGGAGTGCGGGCTGAGTGCCTGTGGCGGCACGGGGCCGGCGGCCGTGCCGTGGGCCTGGTCGTGGGTGGCCAGCTTGAGCGCGGCGCTGCGGACGTCCTGGCTCGCCTTGCCGTCCGCCTCGGGCACGTCGAGCGTGCTGCGGTCAGCGAGCGCGGCCCGGCGCACGAGCCGCTCGCGGATCGGGAGCTGGGCCATCGTCCGCACGAGCTCCTGGTGCTCCTCGTACAGGTCCGGGGCGGTGTCGTACGCGGCCGGCCGTTCGGTCATCTCGTCCTCCTCGTCGCCTTCACGGTCCCTCCAGTCTAATGCATTGCATTGCATTTCGTCAATGCAATGCATAACCGCGATGCAATGAAATGCAATGCATTAGGGGGGGCGGAAGATCACCCGGGCCACGACCGTGGTCGCCACGACGGCCTTGGGGCGAGGGCTGCCCCCCGGTGCCAGCCCCCCGGTGACGACACGCTCCTCGGCCACGACGCGCCCGCACCGACGCGGAGCGACCACACCGGCCGCGACCGCATCGCGGCAGCAGCTGCTCCCCCTCGACCACGGCCGGCGGTGCGGTCTCCTCACGCGCCCGTCATGCGCGACGGCGGGAGTACGGCGGCCCGCCCAACTCCGGCCGGGCAGACGGTGACCGGTCCGCCACCGCCCCCCCTCCCTCCGCCGCTAGCCCGTCTTTCACACTCCGAAGCACCTGCAGCCGCGCACGCTGCAGGCCACGGAGGATTACGGATCTTGGGCGCTCCACAGACAAGCCGCGGCCCGCTCGACGGCCTGCTCGGCAGCGCTCCGCAGGGGGTAACAGTCCGCTCGACGGGGGGTGCTCTGACCTGGGGAAGTTCTAAAAATCCGACCTTAAATGAGGGCCCGAAGGGGGGTGCCAAGGTTCGTCCTCGACCGAGGCCAGTGCGCTGGCCGGGGGATGCCGCTGGCCTGGACTGCTCCGCCCCGCCCCGGACCTACCTGGGTCATTCAAGAATCTCGGACCACCGTTTTCTGACATGATCCAGGGCCATGAGTGACCTTCCGGCCCCGTCCGGCCATCCCGAACTCCTCGTCGCCGAGCCGCTCGTCCGCACCGAGATCAAGATCGGGTACGCCCGGGCGTCGACCGGCGGCCAGAAGCTCGAACGGCAGATCGACGCCCTCACCGCCGCCGGATGCCGCAAGATCTTCGCGGACAAGAAGTCCGGCAAGACCGACCTGCGCCCGGAGCTGAAGGCGTGCCACGCCTTCCTCGACGTCGGCGACACCCTCGTGGTCCCCTCGCTCGACAGTTACGGCCGCAGCCTCCAGGACCTCATCAACATGGTCGCCGCACTGCGCGAGCGCGGCATCGGCTTCACCTCGCTGCACGAGAACCTGGACACCACCACCCCCGGCGGCCGGCTCGTCTTCCACGTCTTCGCTGCCCTGGCCGAGTTCATCCGCGAACTCATTGTCCAGGGCACTCGCGAGGGCCTGGCCGCCGCCCGCGCCCGCGGCCGGGTCGGCGGACGCCCCACCGTCGCCACCGAGGAAGTCATCAAGGCCGCCCGCGACCTGCTGCCCGACCCCGGCCGCTCGATCACCTCGATCGCCAAGCTCCTCGGCGTCTCCCCGGGCACCCTCTACAACCACATCCCCGACCTCCGGGAACTGCGGACCGGAGCCGTCCCCCACCAACTGGAGGCCAGCAAGTGACAGAGAACCACGAGACGACCGACGTCCAGCAACTGACCGTCGAACTGCGGCAGCGGGAGTATCACCTCCGGCTGGCCGGAGGCGGCCCCCAGTCCCGGGTCTGGCTCCTTCGAGAGCGATACGGGCGCCACAGCGCACACGGGACGGAGCGTTTCCTCCAGTTGCTGTACGGAGCCGCACTCTGGACAGACCCCGGGCTCCTGCCGGACGAGGAGGAGATCGCCGCCGCTGTTGAGAACGTCGACCTGGGCGCGATCGACGTCGCGTATCTCCCGCTGGACCGGGCCGCCCTCGACATCCTCCACCGCCCGACGTGGCAGGACGGGGTGGAGCCGTACATCACCCACCTGATGCAGAACGAGAAGATGTCCCGCCAGCCACTGCATCAAGGCAATGCCGCCTACTGGCGTGAAGCCCACCGCACCTACCGCGACATCGACGGCTACCACACCAGCCGGGGGTTCCCTTTCCT
The DNA here is from genome assembly GCF_044327085.1 of Streptomyces sp. AM6-12. Classification (NCBI taxonomy): domain Bacteria; kingdom Bacillati; phylum Actinomycetota; class Actinomycetes; order Kitasatosporales; family Streptomycetaceae; genus Streptomyces; species Streptomyces sp. AM6-12. The sequence continues at coordinate 24,452 of NZ_JBIQWN010000004.1, read as the reverse complement.
CGCGACCCAGGCCCTCCTGGAAGCGGCCGTTATCTCGGTCACCGGCGGCTACCCGCCCAAGTCCAGGGTGAGGCTGCACGACGGCCGTACGGCCGTCATCGACTCAGCCCGATGGGCACGGGACGGTGCCCCCGACCACTACCTCGGCCGCTTCCCCGGCGACGCAGCCGAGCACACGATCGGCGCCAACGAGATCGCAGGACCGGACGAGCCCCGCTGAGGACGAGCGCGAAGCAACAGGGGCAGAGGGCCGACGGCTACTTTGCACCGTGGGTCAGAGATAGGACGCCGGGGCCGTGTACGAGGGGCCGCAGCCGGGCCTGCGCGTCGAGCCGGGGGCGCCGGAAACCTAGCTGGCAGGGCCCCGGTCGTGGGCCCTGCCGGAAAGGATGCGTCAGGCTCAGGTGAGCTGCTCCGGCTCCGGCTCCTGGCGGCGGCGCTCGACCCACCGGTCGATGCGGGCGAGCGTCGCACCGGCCCGCTCGGCGGCCTCGCCCGTGAACCGGACGCGCCTCCGCCCACCGCACGCCCAGCAGTCGGGGCCGCAGTCGAGCACGGGGCAGGGCATCGTGAGCTGGTCCATGGGGTTCCTCCTCGGTCGGGGCCGTCGTCCTGATGGGCTCTGCCCGCCGCGGTTCTGGGAGGGGCGCAAGGCTCGCCGCTTGCGGCGACCGCCGTAGGCGGCTTGGCCTTGTGCCCCTCCCAGGTTCGTGGCGCCCTCGGGCATCAGGACGACGGTCACGACCGAGGAGCCCCACCTCAGCCACACCTACCCGGCTTCACCACCGCGCCGGTGAGCGCTCGACGGCGACCGGCCACCACGCGGCAGCACACCGCCCCGCACCACGACGACGGCACCAGCCCTCACCGACGGCCACCGGGTGACGACACGCTCCTCGGCCCCGACGCGCCCGCACCGACGCGGAGCGACCACACCGGCCGCAACCAGCATCGCGGCAGCAGCAGCTCCCCCTCCGCCTGGGAGTCACCCGGACCGGATGCCCGAGCTGAATGTTCACGAGAACGGACAGCGCTGGGGAGCGTTGATCCCGGTCAGTCCAAGTCGGCGGAGGCCAGGGCGACCGCGAGCATGATGTGGGGGACAGCCCCCAGGCAGAGCTCGGCTGCCGTGCTCGGGTCCGAGGCGGTACGCGCCTCCTGTAGCGCCAGCAGAGCTGTCAGCACCGTGGCGTCGACCGCCTCGTCGAGGATCTCCTCTACAGCGAGCTCGCCGCCGGCCGCCAGCTCGTACACCAGAGCGGCCGCCTGCTCCGGATCGCTCCGCCAGCGGGCGGCGACCTCGGTGCCGGCGCTCACCAGCTCCATCGCGGCGGCTTGCTCTAGCGTCGGCAGCGGCACTTCGTCCTGACCAGGCGGGTCGTCCTGGTCAACAAACTCCTCGGCCTGCGCCACGGCACACCGCGCCGCATAGGTCCGTTGGGCCTGCGCCTGCTCCCACGCCAGAGCAGCCGGCCACCGGGCGTTGTCTTCGGCGCGGGCCCGGTCCAGCAAGTCGGCAGCCGTGAGAGTGACCTGGACGCACGGCAGGACATTCACCTCGATGGCCTCCTGGCCGGGCGAGGCGGCAGCGATCGGCCGGTACACCGCGCCAGCCGCCTCGGCGCAGGCTCCAATCAGCGTGGTCAGGGCGGCGATCAGCCGGGCGTGGCGGCGACGACGTGCGGGCAGGTCCACGCGGTTTGTGGCAGTCATCCTTGCAGCATCCCGCGCCGCGACCCCCGGTGCTGCTCGTTCTCGTGAACATCGACCTGGCCCCTCACCACGTGCCTCCCAAAGTCATGACGAACTGACTTCACAACTCGTGAACAAAGCCAGACCTCCGATGAGGGAGGCCGAAAGGGAAGTCGCCTGGGTACTCTCTCTCCTACCTGATTCGGCCTCAGCCCACGAAAGTCAGCCACGACGATCCCGGCGGCCGAACTCGCAGGCGCGCGTGGGTACAGCAACCCGCTCCTGGATCAGCCACGCTTCTTCGCCTGGAAAGTAAATGCGGGCCGCGGCCGCCGACGGTGGCGAGCCACCCCGGCGGGGCACCGCAGGCCCCCCGGGGCCGAGGAGCTGCCGACCTGCGCGCGTATGTGGGCCCGCTGGTCGTCCGCCTGGACGGCAGCTTCTACAGCACCCCGATCATGGCGTTCTCCTCCCACCCCTCGCCGTCCTCGAAGTACCCCTCCATCACCCGGCTGTTGGGGGCCCAGCCGCCCTGGGCGGCGATGACCTTGCGGTCGTTGCCCGCGCGGCGGGAGGCTTCAGCGGCGCCGCGGCGGGGTGAGTGCCCGGTTGGCCGGATGGGGAGGTCGGCGTCCGCGCCCATCTGCGTGATGATGGCGCCGATGGTCTCGGGGTCGAGGCCGCCGTCCATCGGGGTGTGCCAGCGGTTGTGCAGGGGCTTGAACGCGAAGTCGTCGGGGTCGGTCAGACCGGCGCCGGTCTTCCATGCGCGCCAGGCGCGGACCGGGCACAGCGAGGGACGGCTGGCGTAGGGGACCTTGCTCTTGCGGGGCTTGACCTTGGAGACCCGCACGTCCACGTCCAGGCCCTCGACGACCTCCACGATGTGGCGCAGGCGCAGGTAGGCGACCTCGTGCTCGCGGCCCATGATCCCGTAATGGACCAGGGCGATGGCGCGGTTGCGGATGCCGAGCAGGGTGTCGGGGGCGGCCTGGACGGCGGCGCGCAGGTGGGGGACGAGCAGGGCGGGCGCGGATCCGCGGCCGCGGGTCTCGTCCGTCTTCTCCATCTGCTTGACCTTGGCCTTGAGCACACGGCGGGCGCGGGCGCCCACCGTGCGGTCGAGGACCAGGCCGTACTCGGTGCGGCCGGTGACGACGACGCCGGACAGGCGGCGGTCGATGGTGGTGGGCGCGGTGCACGTGCCGGGGCGCCATCCGGGCTGCCACCACAGCCACTCCACGAACGCGGTGAGCGAGCCGGGGGTGATGGCGGTGGGCGGCAGGTCGAGCAGCGTGCAGAACTGTTCCCACACCTTCCAGTCGGCGGCGTAGGCGTCGGTGGTGTTCTCGGGGCGGAGGTCCTGCTCGTGCTTCTTGGAGCGCTCCTCCATCTGCTCCAGGCGGGCGAGGACGTCGGGGGCGAAGGTGGCGCCGGGCACCGGGGAGGTGCCGGCGTCGGCGGGGAGGATGAGCGAGGGGCTCACCACGTGCAGCGCATGTGGCTGCTGCTCGTGCACGGGGCCCCCTACTTCGCGGCGTCGGGGGCGGCGGCGACCTTCAGGCAGGCCGCGGGGAGGTCCACGAACGGGTCGAAGTCGCTGAGCTGCAACCCGTGCCGGGCGGCGGTGGCCATGAGGTCGTCGAGCAGGTAGTAGGCGGTCACCTTCTGGGCCGCGCTGGCGGGGCCGGCGGCCTCCTCGATGCGGGTGATGGTGTGCATGCCGGTGCGGGCGTCGTGCATGTCGGCTACTCCCGAGCTGTTCGGTGGGCACGCAGATTGCGTCTCTGTTTCCCTTATTACCTGTCTGCCTGTCAGGCACCTTTTTCCGTACCATGCTTTGTCGCATCTGGTACTGGGATATGTGAGCTTATCCCAGCCCCATGAGACCCCGGAGACGACGAAGGGCCCTTCCCACCCGGGCGGGCGGAAAGGACCCTCGATCATGCGCCCCGGGTCACCAAGGGTCGATCGGCTGGCCGTTCTCGTCGTGCGACCTTACCGGCTGCCGCTCCGGCTCCGCCGCCGGGACCGGAGGCTGCGGGCAGTCCGCCAGCAGCTCCGCCATGTACTGCCGCCACGCGTGCGCCCGCTCCGCCGCACCGTCCTGATCCTGACTCATGCCTGCTCTCCTTCGCTGGTGTCGTCCTCGACCGGGCAGATCCGGGCTACCGGCTTCCCGTAGCGCGTCAGCGTGACCACGGCCCCCGTGTACCGGACCTCGTCCACCAAGTCCCCCAGGATCTTCCGCGCGTCTTCGATGCCGATCTCCCGCTCACTCACAAGCACACCTTAAGGTCCTTAAGATGTTTCGGCAAAGGGTCCCCGGCGAAAGAGTCCTCCTACCAACGGAAAAGGGGTCTTCCCTCCGCCGTGAAGGCGGAGGGAAGACCCCTTCCGTGCCATCGTCCCGTGATGCGTACCGCCTCCGCCGGGATGTCGCTCGAAAGCGGGGCCTCGCCGGGACCATGGCACCGTCCGGACGCGGGCGCCGGAAGTGCGGAGGACTTCACTCTCCCCAACGAGCGTGAGCAGCGTGGGTCACGCCCACCGCTTCGGGCGGATCCGCCCGAAGCGGTGGGCGGCCTCACCAGCAGGCGGCGCGGTGTTCCGCGTACTCGGTGACCAGGGCGGCGACGCGCTCGGTCCCGGTGGCGCGGCCGGTGTACCCGCACCGGCAGGCGCAGGCGGCGGTGGGCCGGGAGGCCGGCTCCAGCATCCAGCGCGCCCGGTCGTCGTGGTTGCGGTAGATGGGGGCGGCGGAGATGCGGATGCCAGGCTCGGCCTGGGTGGGGTCCGGGCTCGGCGGCGGTGCCCACGCACGGGGCCTGCGGGTGGAAGCGTTCATGGGACCCTCCGGGCGGGGGTGGCGTCCTGACGGGCTCTGCCCGGCCGCGCGGTGGCGGGGGTGTCCAGGTGGAGCGCCCCACTGGACGTACGACCTGGACACCCCCGGCGCCGAGCGGCCCCCCTCGGGCGTCAGGGCGCCACCCCCGCCCGGAGCACCCGCCCTCGATGGCCCCCGTCCCGGACCGGGGCTGATGTACTGGAAGAACCGGTCACCACGAGATCGATACGCTGCCGGTCATGACGATGCATCAGGACGACGCCCTCGACGAGACTGACAACAGGTCCGCCACGGCCCGGATGATCAATGCAGCGCTCAGGGCTCTCCATATGGACCCCGACGGAGGCGGTGCCATCGGCAGCCCGGCCGTCGCGGCCGGCCGGCTCGTCGCGGCCGCCGAGATCCTCGCCCGTGCGCTCCTGTCGGTCCCCGACGACCCTGACGGCGCCCGGAACATGGACGACCTGATGCACGGCTTCTACGAGACCGTGGTCGCCTTCAGCAACGGAATGCCCGAGGGCACCTCGTCGGCCCTGCGCGGCGCGCTCCTGGAGGACCGGCTCCGCCGCGCCGACCGGCAGGCCGACCTGGCCGGTGAGGAGACCGAACAATTGCGCACCGCGCTGAACTTCGCAGTCCGGGAGGCCCGGAGGCTCCGGACAAAGGGCGGCATTCTCTGAGCAGGGCCACTTATCGTGGGCGGCATGAGAAGGAGGGGCCCCGTCCTAGCGGATGGGGCCCCTCGTCTCCCGCTCCTACAGCTGCGGTGCCGCGCCGAACCGTCCGTCCGAGTCCTCGGGCGTGGGCCCGTCCGACTGGCTGTAGGCGGCCAGCCGCCAGCCGTAGTTCGTCCAGTGGAGCGTCACCCGCGCGGTGAGCCACGCCTGCTTCAGCGGGACGTCTTTGCCGTGGGTGCCGGTGAGGCCGAAGAGCGTCGCGCACCAGTAGTCGATCACGGCGGTCGTGCCGGTGTAGGTGCGGACGGTCACGCCGGCGGGCGCCGCCCTGGACGTGAACTGCCCGCCCGGCGGCGGGTTTCCCTCGGCATCGAGGCCGAGTCTCTTGGTGAACGGCCCGTACGCGGCGTCGTACGTGCGGGTCATCTGCGCCAGCTGGTCCGGCTCGGTGATGCTGCGCAGCAGCTCGTGCCGCTGGGCGGGCACGAACATGGCCTCGCTGCCGAAGGCCAGGGCGACCTTGAGGCCGGTGGTCTCCGCCCCCTGCCTGCTGTGGGTCATCTGCGGGGCGGCGACCCGGCCGGCTATGACGGGCACTTGCCCGGAGTCGGCGCCGCCGCGGGCGGTCAGGGCTATGACGGCGACGAGGGCAACCGGCGCTGCCACCGCGGCGGCGAGCCTGCGGCGCCGGCGGCTGCTCCCCCGCTCCTTGCTGAGGGGCCTCCATATGACCTGCTGGCTGCTCGTGGTCATCCCCGCACTTCCCCGTCTCGTGATCACTGGTGTGCCGACCGTATCCGGGACGGCTGAGGCGGTGGCAAGCGGTGTCACCGGTAGGGATGACATGGGAGCCTAGAACTTCCTTGAAGCACCTGGGGGTTGTGTGTCCACGCGTGTGCGTACTGCGGTTCGTCAAGTGATCATTGTTGTGGTCGGTCTGCTGATGGCTCTGCTGGTCGGGGCACCAGCCGCGCACGCCGACCCATCGCCGACACCAACCTCGTCGGCATCGGCGCCGACGTCACCCTCGCCGACCCAGTCGAGCGACCGGTGCAAGTACGTCATCGGGGATGCCAAGCAGTACTGCAAGCGGGGCGAGGACTCGTCGGCTGCGAAGGACGCATGCTCGAAGCTCAGCGACAAGGACCCCGCGAAAGAGATCTGCGAGCAGAACCAGGGCGGCGGCTCCCTGACCGACCCGACGTCCGCGCTCGATCCCATGTCGTCGCTGGCAAAGGCGTTTGCTGAGGGGGCGGCCTGGGTCGTCAACCGGCTCTCGGACGCGGTCACGGCCACCTCCGCGGTCGATTTCACCAATCAGAACTTCCTGACGACGTACGCCACCGTCTTTGCCGCGAGCACCTTCCTCGTCCTGCTGATCTGGCTGTGGGCGGTGGCGAAGCGCGCGGTGCGCGGGGTGCCGCTGACCACGGCCATTGGGGAAGCAGTCGGCCTGCTCTGGCTCACGGTGCTGGCCTCGGCCTTCACTCCGCTGATCCTCTACACCGTGGTCTCCGCCGTGGACGGCATCACGCAGGCGCTCTCCGGCGGCTCGGATCACGCGAGCTTCTTCGCCTCGTTCAGCAAGGCGCTGACCGACAACGATGACGGCGGTCCGATCGTCAAGATCGTCCTGTCCGTCGTGTGCATGGCCGCGGCCGGCGTGCTCTGGATCGAAATGGCCATCCGGGCCGCCCTGCTGTACGCGGGTGCGGCGCTCGGGACCGTGGTCTACTCGGGCCTGGTCGACCGCGAGCTGTGGTCCCGGGTCCGGCGCTGGGTGGGCATCATGGCCGCGATCATCCTGGTGAAACCGATCGTCGCCGTCGTGCTGCTGCTCTCGTCCGCACTCAGCAGCGGTGGTGGCCCCTCCGACAGCGTGTCAGCGATCATCTCCGGCCTGGCCATCATCCTGCTCACCATCATCGCGTCGGCGATGATTTTCAGGATGGTCCCCGGTATGGGGGACGAGATCGTCGCTGCGAGGCGGGACAGCTATGACCCGGCCTCCCGCCAGGCTGCGGCTGTCGTGACCCGGCCGGTGAGCGGTATCACGCAGGGCATCAACACCCATGCGACGCGGGACTCTGTGTCGAGGGGGCCCGCCAGCGGCCAGACCTCGTCCGGCACGGTGGTGGCCAACGCGAGCAGCGGCATCGCCGCGCACTCGACGCGGCCGACGACTCCGCCACCGCCTCGCCCGGCGCGGTCCGACGTGCCGAACCAGGACAACCGGGGAGGCGGCCCCTCGGCCTGATCCTGATCAGGGCCCGGGCTGCGACGGGTGGGCCATGCCGATCAGCACACCGATCACGATGATGGCGAGCAGTAAATAGAATTTGCCCTTCAGGCTCACGGGCATCCCCTCTCTGGACGGCTCCGCACACGTTACTGCCCGGGGCCCGGCCGTAACTCACGGTCGGACCCCGGGCAGTTGTGTGACCTGGGGCATCTACGGCCCGGACGCGGTACGGCCCGGTGGAATCTGCAGGCCCCTGTACCCGGGGCCGAGGCCACGCCGCTTCGGCCGGGGGATCGGAGTTGGCGGGACGACGGCCTGGTCGTGGTCCTCGTCGCCGGTGGTAAGGCCGAGGTCACGGCGGAGCCGGACCAGGACCTGGGCAATGGTGTCCATCGCCACGGCGGTGGCCGGGTGTGCGCTGTGCAGGGCGAGCGCGGTGGTCTCCATCGCCTCGACCGCGTCCTCGGCGGCGGCCGCGCTCCAGCTGGCCGGAGTGCTGGCGGCGTCGTGCAGCTCGCACGCGGCATCAGCCAGGGCCTCGGCCCGCTCGGCGACACCCGGCGCCGCGATGATGGGCAACGACTTCACGTCCTGGTCAACGACGTCAGGCAACGGGAGGAACGGAGGGCGCGGCCGGGTAGTCCGGGTGGTGCTTCCACTCGTCGGCCATCTCGTACAGCTCCTGCAGGGCGCGCTCGGCCTCGACGGTGTCCTCGGACGCCACGGCGTTGGCGTGGTCCTGGCTGAGGCCGGCGGCCTTGCGCCAGGCGTCCACATACTCCTCGTGGCCGTGGGGGTGCTGCTCGTCGCGCTGGCCGTCGAGGCGGTCGCGTACGAACTGGTAGATCCGTACGCCGGTCTGCAGGGTCACGGTGCTGGGCTCCTTCGTCGGCCTCGTCCGGTCGGACGCCGGGGGCCTCTCCCCTTATATACGGGGACGGCCCCGCCGGCGGCGGGCAGCATCGGCCGGACGTCGCCCGCGCCGCCGGGGGCGCCGGTCCCAGTCTCCCCTAGGCTGCGGCCTCGCCCGCGCCGGCGGGCAGCAGCTTCTCGTCGAGGTCGCGGTGCACGGCCTGGACGCGGAGTTCGTCGAGGTGGTCCATGTGGGCGGCGGCCCGGGAGGCAAGAACAGGTGCTCGGTGCCGACCTCCCCCGCACCCGACCGCGATGGTCACGGTGGCGTCGTCGTCGGCCTGGGCGAGCAGCTGGTACGCCGCGGTGACCATCGCGGCGAGCAGGGCCTGGGCGCCGGGCGTGCGCATCACGGCCCGCTGTACGCGGGGGTCGCGGGCGTCGAGGTCGCGCAGGGCGGGGTCGAGGTACGGGTCGGTGAGGTGACGGGCGTCGAACATCAGGGCACAGGTCGGCCGGGGCTTCCTGTGCCCGTAGCCGAAGCTCACGATTCGCAACTGGGGCATGGCCCTACGGTCGGGCCAACTCGGCTCCGGCGCTACGGACTTCACGGTGTTGCCCGTTGCCTCTTTGCCGGGCGCCGGATCCGAGAGACTGGTCCTCTCAGGACAGTCCGAAGTCCGCGGGGCGTCCGGCCGCGACCCGGGCGCCGACCAGTTGGCCGCGTACGGCGGCGCCCGCGAGGAGGGCGAGCTGCTGGTCCTGGTCGTCGTCGTGGCTGCCCGCGACGTCGCCACCGAGCAGCAACACCCGGCGGCGGCCGAGGACGGCTTTGATCCAGCCGACCGGCGGGCGGGCGACGGTGCCGTGAAAGAAGCGCTCCGCGGTCGGCGTCAGGATGATGAGCTGGAGACTTCGGCCGTGGTGCTGGAAGACGGCGATCCACTGGTCCAGCGGCGCAGCGTCCAAGCCGGCGGTGACGAGACGGAAGCCGCTCTCCACCAGGGCCTGCATGAACACGTTGGTCGGCGCAGCGCCGGAGCCGGGATCCGTATACGGGGTCATCACCATCCGGGCGATGAGTGCCGGGGCTCCCTCGACCATGACAGCGGTCATCGTCATGTCGAGGCCGCCCTTGGGCTGGATCACGGCGGCCTCGGCCTCGGCGGTCAACTCGACGACCGCCGACGGCGCGCAGCGATCGTGCACGAGCCGGACGCTCCCGGACCCGAGAGGCCCGATCGCCAGGACCACGTTGACCGGACCGGCGTCGAGCGGCTGGCGACACTCGATGCATGTCCCCTCGGTGATGCTGCGGACCTGCTGGGCCATCTGCGAGCCGAGGGCCTCCTCGACCTCCGGGCTCATCAGTACGGCCAGCGGCATGGCCTGCTCCCCTCCGTGGTGCCGGTGGCCTGGGCGGCGCCGGTCTCCCGCCACCGTACCGGCGTGGTCCTGGTGCTCATCGCTGCCAGGGAGGCGGCTCATCGGATCCGCGCCGACGGGTGCGCTTCTCGGCGCGGGCACGAGCGACGGCGGATTGCCAACTGACCTCTGAGGACGCCCGGTAGCGCGGGGCGTCGAGGGCCCGCCGCACTTCCATCTGGGCCTCGTGAACCTCCTCGGGCTCCCGGGCCGACCAACGCCGAGTCGGGCTCTGCGCGGCGTACCGGTCGAGGCTCCACCTTCCGGTGAGCTCGCGGCGTCTGGCCTCCTCGGCTGCCTGCTTCGCCTGGGCGGCCAGCTCGGCCTCGGCGGCCAGGCGGGCGGCCTCACGGCGGCGCTCCTGTTCCCGCAGGTCCTCCAGTAGGTCCAGGCCCGGGAGCTCCCCGACGGTATGAGCGCGGGCTCGGCGGCGGGCGAGGTCGGCCGGGGTCATGTTGTCCCACGCCTCAACGTGGGCTGCGTGCCTGATCTCGCAGCGGCGACCGTAGCCGTGGGCGTTCTTCCGCGAGTTGATGAGCCGCCACAGACGCCATCCGGCAAGACGGCCAAGGTTCTCCGCCTGGTAGGTGATTTCACCCCATTCGTTCCGGCGGATGACGTTCCTGGTCAGCAGCTCGACGAGTTCGGACTCAGTCGCCCGGCGCAGCGCGATCTCCACGGCATGGTGCAGGTCGTTCCATGCGTCGCCCGTGATTGACCGGCTGAGCTCCTCGGGAGTGCCGGAGGGCAAGAACACCACCCCGTGGCCGAGTTGGGCCCTCCAGGAGTGCCACACGCGGCGTACGACCTTCCTGGCGACGGCGCTGAGGTCATCCCCGAACGCCTGGCCAGCCCTTTTCCTAGTCGCCGCCGAAGGCGTCGCTTTTGTCTTTTCCATTCCGTCTGTTGAAGGGCTCATCAGCTCCCCACTACGGTCGGTTGAAAAACCATCTAGTTGTGAGAACCCCCTCGCGTATAGAGGGGACGCTTTGCCATTAGATCCGAGCAGCATCAACCGGTGGACTCGGGCGGTCATCTCGGCGGCACGGTCGCGGTCGGCAACGGCGATGCACCGGAGGTCAGGGGCCGGGATCGGCTTCGCCAGGGAGAGGGCCAGGGTGGCCTTGGGCTCCCCAACAGGCTCCCAGCCAGGCCAGGAGTCAGCAGCGCGCTGGGCGGCACGTGCAGCGCGCACCCACTCCTTCCTGATGGCCTGGGCGACCGCGGCAGCGGAGCTGTCGGCCGGGTGTTCCCACCGGGGTGTGACGGCCAGCGTGGTGATGAGCTCCTGTGTTTCCCGGTTCGAGCCGCGCACGACGACCGGCTCAACGGCAGGGGCCGGCCGGGCCGACATGCGGCCGAAGGCGGCGTCTTCGTACGGGTCCTCGGGCTCAGGGAGGTCCCAGACACGCAGCTCGTGCATGAGGTCCTCGGGGAGGTCGGAGGGGATAGCATCCGCACGGAGGCACAGCGCGTACACCGCGCGGCGGCCGGGCGCCGGCTTCTGGACCTGCTCCGCGAAGCCGAGGCGGTACAGGCCCTTGAGGTCGTCCCAGTACCGGTCCGTGCCGACCTCGTACACGTACGCGTAGCGCTCGGACAGGGCGATTCCCCCGTCCAACTGCTCGGTGCCGTACCGGCCCTCCACCCGACCCGTCATCCGGTCGAGGCGCTGGGCGTTTAGGAATTTCGCCAGGCGGAACTTGGTCTCCGGCAGCGTTCCGCGGTGCCGCGCGATCTCCGCGATCCGGTACCAGGTGGTGAGTCGGAGCACGGGGGCTCGCAGGACGAGCACAGGGCTGTCCTGGGGCTCTGCATCCGTACGCGACACGCCGGGCGCGGCCAAGTCGGTGGACACACCGGCACTTGGGCGCACTGGGCTGACACCGCAGCTGTCCGCTACGATGGGGGCACCACCCTCTGGGGTCTATAAAGCAACAAAAACGGGACCCTCCAGCGGAGGGCCTGAAGCAGCTAGGGCCGGGAAACCGGTGCTGAGCTGGGCTTTTAGGTTCTTGAGTGGCCTCCTGTTCTTCGGGAGCAGATCGAGCGCCAACTCGGTCTGTCCCTGGGGTCGGGTTCTGGGATGGGCGGCTGATTGGGAAGTCAGCCGGTTTTTTGGTGATGTAGGTAGAGCTGGGACTCAGACCGACGATGGGGATCTGAGGTCGAGTCCCTCGACGAGCGTCAAGTGCCTCGGCCGTGGCCGGGGCCTTCTGCTTGTCTGGGGGCCTAGCTGGCCTCCTGGAGCCGGTTGCCCGGCAACTTCTGTTCGTGCAACGCGACGAGCGCCTCGCGGAGTACCTCGGCGCCGGATACGCCCATTAGGACCACCAGTTCCTCGTACATGCGCCGCACGGGCTCGCCAGGCTGAAGAACGACGGCGGCGCGCACCGACTTGTCGGCGGGGAATTCCGTCGACTTGGGGTGTGGACGTCCGCGTGCTCCAGCCATGGGGATGATCTTAGCCGCAAGTGGGGGACTTGGTTCAACATCAGCCGCGTGTCGCTCCGCGATTTCCCGTCCGGCGGGACGCCAACAAGCCGATGCCTCGTCAGGCGAGCCCCTGCTCAAGGGTGCTGTGCCGTCAGGTGGGCAGGCTGTTGAGCCGCTCGACCTTCTTCTGGATGGCATCGAGGGCGGCGCGTTGACGGCCGGGGACTCGGCGGCGCAGGCTGACGAGCTGCGGGGCCAGGGAGCGGGCCTGGGCAGCGTCGCGGATGCGGTCCCACTGGTAGTGGGCCCGGTCAACGGCGTTCTCGACGTCGCGGGCGTCGGGGGCCTGCTGCAGCGTGTCGAGGCGGGTCTGCGCGGCCTGGAGCCACAACTGGCATGAGGCGCCCGGGTCCTGGGCGACGGAAACCAAGAAGGCCCGGACCTCGATCCAGTGGACGGCGGCGAACGTGTCGGCGCCGAGGCTCTGCACGACGCGCTGTTCGACGGCGGCCGCCAGGGCGACGGCCTCCTGGTGGCGGCCGGCCCTCGACAGGGCGGTGATCTGCTCGTGCGGGTCCTGCTCGACGGGCACCACAGCGGAGCTCGGCTCGTAGACCGGCGAGACGGTGCGCTGCGTCCTCAGCAGCGGGGGCGGGAGCTGCTGCGGTGCGGCTGCCGGCACCGGGGCCGGGGCGGCCTGCTGCTGAGGCGGGGCCTGTCGTACGGCGGGGGCGGGTTGAGCGGCGCGCGGGGTGAACACGGGCGGCGGCTGGAACGCCGGGGCGCCGATCGGCCGCTGTGCGGCGGGCTGCGGGGCCGGGACCGGTGCCGGGTCCTGCACGACGGGAACCATCGGGGCTGGGACCTGCGGCGGCGTGGCGGCCGGGACGGGGGCCAGGGCCTCCGGTGCCGAACGCGCGGGCGGGAGCTGGGTGTTCACCGAGGCCGTGGGGCGCTCCGGGCCGAGGACGAGCGCGCCCTCGGCGACGACGGCGCGGCGGAGAGCCGCGTGGTGCAGCTGGTCCGGGACCAAGCGCTGCCCGGTGCGCAGGATCTGGGCCAGGGCGTGGGTGTAGGCGGGGTGGACGATGTGCCGGCGGCCGGGCGGCGGGGCGATGACACCGAACGTGCGGGCTCCGCTGGGGAAGTCGAGCGGCTCCTCGTCGAGCAGCTGCCAGACCTCGGCGTCGGCGACCATGTCCACGTAGAGGGTGGTCGTGTCCGGGCGGCGCTGCCGGAGCTCGGAGACGAGCCAGGCCCACGGCAGGGCGGTGTAGCGGATCGTCGAGGGCGTGGTGCGGGCGAGCGCCAGGTGCACGCCCTGCTGTCGCCGGTCGAGCTGCAGCTGGCCGATGAGCACGACGGTGAGCGGGCCCTCGGTCGAGGCGGCACCCCGTACTCGAGTAAGGACGGCCTGCGGGTCGGTGGGGTCTGCCAGCTCGATGAGCGTGGCGGCCGCAGTGCCCGCGAGCGCGGCCGGCGGTACGGCGGCGAGCACGGGAAGAACGCTTCCCGCGTCAGTCAGCTTGCCCTTGCCGGTGGGCGCGGCCGCCAGTAGCAGCGCGGTCCCCGGTCGTTCTTGCGCCCCGTTGATCTGCACCTACGCACCGTATCCGCTGGCCTGCGGCGGGGTCCGTCGACTTCGGCGGACGGCCCTGGGTCCTCTGCGGCGCCTGCCGTACGGGACTCCGTGAGCGGGGTGGTTCCCTCCTCGATCGGGCAGCGCTTGCGCAGGTCAGAGCGTGTCGGGGGGCAAGGTGGAGCGCCCGGAGCGAAGCGAGGACGTACGACCTTGCGGCCCGGCGCGGGCTGGCCTCCCCTCGGGTGCCTGGTCGAGGAGGGGCCGTACCGCGACCCGCTCCCACCCCTGCCACCCACTCACCGCAAGATCGCCACCGTGCCCCTCCCCCTCCGAGGAGGGCCGGGTGTGGGCGGAGCCCGCGTCTTCCCTGACCTGAGATTTCCCCATGTGCATGGAGTTTTCACGCCGGGTGTCTCCCGTGGGAGACGGTTGTCCGGGCAGGTCAGACGACTGAGGGCAGGGCGTCGATGGCGGCCTGCCACGGGTAGGCGTCGAGGTCTCCGTGCCGGGGGCGGTGCGGGACGAACCCCTTGTCGCCGAGCAGGACGGTGACGCCGGCGTCGCGCAGACTCTGGACGCTGCGACCCACGGCGGGGTGTGCGTCCTGGGCGTTGTTCCAGTGCGGCAACGCCACGATCGGCAGACCGAGGCCGATCCCCTCGGTGATCAGGCCGAGGGCCAGGGTGTCGCTGATGCCTGCGGCCCACTTGTTCACCGTGTTCGAGGTGAGCGGGGCGACGAGCAGCGCGTCCGGCGCGGGGAGCACGTCGGGCTGCGAGGGGAGCTTGTACTCCCAGCGCACGGGGTGCCCGGTGAGCTGCTCTAGGGCCTCGATCTCGCCCTCGGCGTCCTCGCTCGCCCACCGGTAGGCGGGCGGCGTCAGGATGGTGCAGACGTCCCAACCGGCCTGCTGGGCAGCGCGGATGGGGATTTCGAGGCGTCGCGCGGGCGGTGCCGCGCACGAGATCAGGTACAGGGTTCGGGTCGTCACCGGGGCAGTCCACAGCGATCAGCGAGCAAGCGCAACCGGCCCTCGGCGGATCCGGCGCCGAGCAGGCGCAGGTTCTCGACCGTGGTCTTCGTGCGGGGTCGGCACTGGACCTCTTCGGGGGCCAGTTCCTCGGCGGCGAGCAGGGTGTCGACGGCTGTCTCACGCTGCCCGGCCTGCAGTTCGCCGAGGGCGCGGTCGGCGAGCAGGTGCGCCCGGCGCTCCTTGGGCAGGCTGGCGAACGCGGGGGCCGTGATGTCGGCGGCGGCCGCGATGGCGTCGGCGCCCTCGCTGAGCTGGACGTGTGCGGCGACCCTGTAGCACTTGACGTTGGTCGGCCCGAACGACGTCCACAGGAGGTTGTCGTCGTGGCCGAGGCGGTCGGCGTGCTCGTCGGCCTGGTCGAGGTGCTCGGGAACCCGGCGGGCGTGGGCTTCGGGGTTGTCGTCGTCGGCCTCGGCGGCGGCCGCGGACGCCATGGCGGCCTTGAGGTAGAGCATCCCCAGCACGCTGAACCCCTCCGGGCCGGTGCGCAGGAGCTCGGCCTGCAGGCGCTGGGCCGAGGCGAGCACGAACTGGATGGCGGCGTCGGCCTGGCCGTGGTTGGTCATCGCGTCGCCGAGGTGCCGGGCCGCGCTGGCCATGATGACGGGGTTCTCGCTGCGTTCGGCGGCGGCGACGGCCCGGTGCCCGGCGATGAGCGCCAACTCGGTATCGCCCCACTTGATGGCGGCGGCCTCGGTCAACTCCAAGCTGAGGGAGAGCAGCTCGTACGCGGTGAGCTGGTCGTCGCCGCGGTGATGCTGTGTGGCCCGGGTCGCGTCGACAAGCAGGGCGGGGATCGCGCTGCCCAGCTGGGCGAAGTGCCCGGCCTGGAAGCCGGTCCTGGCGTAGGTGAGGGAGCGCTGCAGCTGCTCGACGGGGAGCGGCTCGTCGGACGAGTCGTCGCTCGCGCCCGTGATGACGTCGTGCCGGTGCAGCGCGCGGCGTACGGCGTCGATCTCGCTCTCCTCTACGCACTCGGTGTCGATGACGTCGGCGATCAGCCGTTCCAGCGTGATGCCGAGCCGTAAGGCGGCGAGCCGCATCACGGACAGCTGCGGGTCGGCCTGGCGGCGGCCGCCTTCGAGCTCCTCGACCCACCGGAGCGACTTGCCCATGAGGTAGGCGAACTCCTGGCGCGACATGCGTCGGCGGGTGCGCCAGTAGTTGACGCGACGGCCGAACTGGAAGGAGTCCATGGCTTCCCCGGGTTGTGAAGCACGACCCACACACATCGTGTGGTCTAACCCCGGTATACCGCCCCTACCGTCCGGACATGGCCAAGTCCCAGAACCCCGTCACCCCAACGTGGGGGGACCTCCTCAACCCCGACGACACCACCCTCGGCCGCCTGCGCTCCGGCGGCCCCGGCTCGACCCGCCTGGTCCTGTGCGGCGGCGGCCGGGACGCGGTCGTGATCTCGCCCCTGCAGCGCGGCCTGGCGGCCCTCGACGCCCTCGAACTGCCCGTCGAGGACGGGTACTCGGTCCTCGCCGACCACTCCCGCCAGGAGCTGATCGTGGTGGTGGACGACGGCTGGGCGCACCTGTGGGAGGACACCCCCGGCGTCCGCGTCCTCTCCATCGGCTCATGGCTGCTGATGCCCTCACCGGGCGGTGAGGGCGCCTTCGCCGCCCGCTGGCTGAGCCGCCCGGCCCGGGACCTCCCCTCCCTCTGGCCTAAGGGAGAACCGGCGCTCGGGCTCATGTCCGCCCGGATCGACCCGCGCCAGCTGCTCGACGCGCTGGACGCGATCGACCGGCCTGTGACGGCATCGGCGACGACGTCATGACCTCGTACACCGTGCTGCACGACCCGGACGGTCTCCTCGGCGCGGAGCTCCCCCTCGACCGCGAGCCGCACATGGCGCTGGTCAAGGAGGTGCTGGCCTGGCCGGACATGGCCGACGTGGCGTCGGGCGACTGCCTGCAGATCGCCCTGCAGCTCACCGGGCACGGGCGCGCGGTCGCCGACGACGTCCGCCGCCTCAGCGCCGAACTCCCCGAGGACCACGAGATCCGCGCCCTGGCCGACGTCGTCCTACGGGAGGCCGACCGCCGGCTGTCGGCCCGCCGGATGGGCACCGTGCACTGCGTGCAGCAGCGGGCCCGCATGGTCCGCGCGCTGTACGAGCGTCTCGACCGCATCAACTCCGCCCGCTCCATCGCCTCCTCGCCCCGTACGGCCGTGTCCCCGAACTGACCGGCCCCTCGACCGCCCGGCGCCCCTCCCCCGAGGCGCGGGCGCACAGAAGCCCCCCGCCGGCTCGTCCACCCGACCCGGCCGGGGGCTTCTCCATGTGCTCCTGGTGGCGGGCCGCGCAGCGGCGCGGCGGCCCGGCCGCAGACGACAACGCACAGAACCCTTCAACCGCCTGATTCGACCTCAGCCCACGAAAGTCAGCCACGACGGACCCGCACCCGACCGAGCAGGCGCGCGTGTGCCTCCAGCAACCACTCCCCGGTCGCAACCACGCCTCCCTTCTTGAAGGCCACGACGGGGCCCGCGGCCGCCCGCGTCGCCCGGCCGCCCCGGCGGGGCACCGCAGGGCCCGCCAGGGGCCGAGGAGCCGCCGACCCCGCGCGCCTCGACCACCGGAAGAGGGGAAAAATCGGGCATCGCGCCCTAGATGAATGGATCTCCATTAAGCTAGCCCTATGCAGAAGACTTCGATCACCGTGATGATCTACGCCTACCAGGCAGGCCGATTGGAGCTGCTGAAAAAGCAGCAGGTGCTAGAGGAAATGGCGACAGTAAACGCGCTGGTAAACCAGGGGAATACCCGGAAGCAGGCACGGATCATCGTGGCCCGGATGCGGCCCACGGAGTGGCCCAGCTTGGAGACGGTCGTCGGCCAGGCGGTCGAGCAGCGCCTGGCCGAGCCGGACCTGGCCGGCCCTTGGGAGTCGCTGACCGAGGCCGAGGCCGAGCAGCTCGCGCTGTCGGGCCGCTGGCCCGGTCCGAGCCTGGGGGTCTCCATGTCCCAGCGGAACTACAGCCTCCCGTCAGAGCTGGTCACACGGCTGCGTACGGCGGCCTGGCGGGTGTCCGAGGGGCCGATGCGGGAGCTGGAGGCGCGCGGCCTGGTCGGCGCCGGCCTCGTGCTGACCGAGACGCAGAAGAGGGAGCGCGACGAGCTCGCCGCACGGCTGTACCCGGTGCCGAGGATCGTCCGGGAGGCCCTGGCCCGGTACGGCCCGGCGTCGTCGTCCGATGCGGCAGACGAGTGAAGATCCGCGCCTTAGTAATGGATATCCATTTAATAAAGCGTCTACGCGCACGCGAGTAATAGCAGCCTAATTTCACCCTCTGGCTGATTCTGGGGGAATGTTTGAACGATGGCGGAATGGGGTTTATAGCTGCTACGGTTTTGATTCCCTCGACGCTCTTTCGGGAGGCATGAGTGAGCACCACCACGGCGACGGCGGCGGAGCAGATCCCGTCCAGCCGGACCGAGGCGGACCCGGCCCGGGTCGCCAGGGGCAAGCCCTTGAGCCACAGGGCCGGCGTCCCCGTCTACAGCTGGGGGCAGGCACCGCCCTACCTGCGAACCAAGACTCAACTGGCCGCAGAACGACTGAACGTGACCGAGGAGCAGGAGAAGGCCCCCCTGGCGTACGTCAGTACCCGCGACTACGGCGACGTGCCGCTGCACGACCCGGCGGCCGCGGTGAAGATGCGGCCGCTGCCCTCGTCGACCAAGGCCAGGATGGCGGCCCGGCGTACCTGCCCGGAGTGCGGCAAGGTCCGCAAGGTGATCCTGCGCGGGCCGTGCTCGGTGTGCCGGGAGCGGGCGGAGAAGGAGCGCCAGCGGCTACTCGCGCGAACCTGCGCGGGCTGCAGCACCGTGCGGGAGCGGCCGTACCCCAAGGAACACCGCCGGTGTACGGGGTGCCGACAGGAGCAGCTGGAGAAGAAGCGCGCCCGGGTCGAGACGTGGCTGGTCGAGGTGACGGTGTGCGCCGGCGACGGCTGCACGAAGCGGCGCGGGTCCAAGAAGGCGGCGCGGGCCTGGCTCAAGGCGCACGAGTGGCTGCTGCGTCCGGAGCGTCCGGACCTGCCGAGTTCGAGCTGCTGGCCCGACTGGGCGCGGCGGTGTCCGCCGTGCCAGAAGACGTACGACGTCGAGCAGGCGCGGCGCCAGGCGGAGAACCAGGCCCGGTACGAGCGGGAGGCCCGGGAGCGCCGGGAGGCCGAGGAGCGGGCGGCCGAGGAACGGTGTCGGTGGGCCGCGGCCGCGCTCGTCGACCCCGACGTCCTGGTCCTCGACACCGAAACGACGGGACTCGGCGAAGACGCGCGGATCGTCGAGCTGGCCGTGCTGAACGCACGCGGGGAGGTCCTCCTCGACACTCTCCTGGACCCGGGCGTGCCCGTGCCGGGCGACGCGGCGGCCATCCACGGGATCACGACCGAGGCCCTCGTCGGGGCGCCCACCTTCTCGGACGTCCTGGTGCAGCTCACCGGACTGCTCGACGGCAAGCGGTGCTTGATCTACAACCAGTGGTACGACGTCGGCCGGCTCCGGCACGAGCTGACGCTGCACTACCTCGACCGCGCCGCGCGGGAAGCGGCCGAGGAGACGGTGCGCACGGGCACGGTGCCGGAAGACGTCCGGGAGCGGGCGGTCGCCGAGGCGGCGAAGCAGGCGGCGGCCTGGCTCGACGCCATGCACTTCGAGGACGTGATGATCCCGTACTCGGACTGGGTGGGCGACTGGTCCGAGTACCACGGCAACAACCGCTGGCAGCCGCTCAACGGCGGCCACAGGGCGGCGGGGGACTGCCGTGCGGTCCTCGACTGCCTCCGGCAGATGGGGCGGCGCGCAGCCGCGTACACAGAGGAACTGGAGATGGAGACGCATGTCTGAGACCACCGTCGAACCGCGTCCGGGGGGCGTCGCCCTTTCGCTGATCAGGACGATCGCGTTGGACGAAGCGGCCCACTCTGCGGCTGGGAGCCGGGAGCAGGCTCCTCCCAACTGGTCGATGTACCGCGACCTGACGGAAAGGCTGGAGACCTGGAAGGCAGCCGGAACGCTGCGCGAGAAGGGGCTGCTGACGGTCGAGTGGCTGGCCGTCGACCTGATCGCGTACAGGTTCCAGGCCCTCGGCGAGAACAAGGGGAAGCTCGACCAGTGGCTGAACGACTTCGGTGACCAGGTGTGCCGGAGCCAACGGCACGCGCACCCGGCCGGCCCCACGGCGATGACCCTGCTGTCGGTCGTCGCGGAAGACGTCGGCCCGGGTCTTCGGGGGAACGACGCGGTGCGGGTTGCGCAGCTGGCGGTGCCCTACCAGGGCTACGTTCGCCCGGGTCAGGAGGTGGAGGACGTACGGGAGCTTGCCCTCACTCTCGGACTGTGGGCGGGGCCGCTCCTGGCCTCGCTGATGCACTACGAGAGTGACCGGATCACTGGATACCTGGACTCGCGGGCCGTTGAGGCCGACGGAACGAACGAGGGGACGAACTGATGGTGCAGCTCCGGGTGATGACCGACGACAAGCAGCGCGGGGAGGAGGTCCTGGCGGTGCTGCTGCCGCTGCTCAACGCGTGCACGGCCCTGCAGGCGAGCGAGCCGACCAAGCTCTCGCACCGGGGCGGCGGGCTCCGCGTCGTCCTGGACGTGCAGCTCGCCGGCGCGCCGACCGTGACGGTCGAGCGGGACGACGTCCCCCGGTCGAGTGGTCCGCGATCCCGTACGGGGGGAGCTCCGGCTCGTCGTCAACGGCGGCGTCTGGAGCTTCCGCCGGCAGGATGACACGGAGCCGTCGCGGGCGTTGTCGTCCTCGACAGGGGGGAGCCTCGGTACCGTTCCTCGGTGTGGGGCGTCCCCGTCATATCAGCGGATCGTCACGCGCCCGCCGGAGGCAGACCCGGCGGGCGCGTCTTCGTACAGCCACAACCCCGTTGACGACAAGGGAGATCCAATCGTGGCCAGTTCCGACGTTACAGTCCCCCGCCAGCAACCGGTTCCAGACGGTCCGGAGGGCGACGAAGGCGACGTCACGGTGATGGCCTGCCTCAAGGGCGGCTCCACCAAGACGACCACCACCAACTACCTCGCCTTCGTCCGGGCCCTGCGGCGTAAGCGGAAGACGGGTCAGGGCCGGCCGGTCAAGGTCCTCGATGCGGACACGGTTAGTCAGACCACCTTCCGCTGGGCGAAGAAGTTCAAGGACGAGCAGGCCGCGAAGGGAACCAAGCTGGAGTATCCGCTCGACGTCGAGCGGTACCCCTTCGAGGACCTGGACGACTACATCGCAGAGCTGCAGGCGGACGGGTACGACGTGTTCGCCGACATCGGCGGCGGCAACGTGGCGCTGTTCCACAAGGCGCTCAAGCACGCGAACCGCTTGATCGTCCCGCTCTCCCCCAGTGGGCTCGACGTCGACCGGGTGGCGCCCACGTTCACGGAGGCCGCCAAGATCTACGGCGACAACTCCCGGGGCGGCTTCGAGACGTACGTGCTGCTGTCCCGCAAGATCAGCGACAAGCAGTCGCGTGAGGCCCGGGTGGAGCTGGCCCCGCTGATCTTCCTGGGCAAGCCGGTCCGTGTCCTGGACACCGAGGTCGAGCAGCTCATCGAGTACACGCGCCAGCTCGGCAAGGTTCCGACGAACCTGGATGAGTACACCGACGTCTGGGACGAGATGATGCGGTCCGAGGCCCGGAAGCGTGCCGGCTTGACGGAGGTGTACCGATGACAACGGCAGAGGTGGCAGTGCCCGCTCAGGCGGGTGAGCTGACCTCGGTTGACCAGCTCGCCCCGGAGGAAGAGGCTGCGGTCCGGCTGCGCCGGGTGGAACGGGTCATGAAGAAGCCGCGGCGGCTGGCCAGGCTCGAACCGGCCCAGCAGCTGGAGGAATGCCTCAAGGTGCTGCAGGCGGCCGAGGCCAAGCGGGAGGGCACGGTCAAGGAGGCCCAGCTCCGGGCGGGCGCGGTGTTCTTCGACACGGCCGGGCCATACCTGATGTGGGTGAGGGACAACTCGCTGTACTGCCTGGACGACCCGACCCGGACGTTCGAGCGGTGGCTGGACATGATCTGGGGCTACAGCCCTAGCCAGTGCTACCTGTTCATGGACGCGGTGCGGGTCCGCATCGCTCTCGGCCTGGCGGGCAGTGACGAGTACGTATACAGGGGGACGGTCCTCACCACGAAGCACATCCGGGCCCTGGCGCCGGCGGTGAACGCGGAGCTGCCCGCTGCGGAGGTAGAGCGGCTGTGGGTAGACACCGAAGCACGCGACGGCAAGGCCACCGAGGAGGGCCTGCGGGAGACCTACCGCCAGCTCACAGCACCCGAACCGGCCTCGGCGCCCAGCGCGGCCGAGACCCCGGCGGGGACATCAGCCACCGACTCGAACACCTCGTTCGATTCCTCCGACCGGTCGGAGGAATCGAACACGTCTTCGGACTTGGAGCGGCTGGAACGCTGGGAGATCAACGAGAAGCTGCGCGGAATCCGGGCGGATCTTGAGGCCCTACAGGTCCGGTACAGCCAGCTCACGGACGGTGGGCTCGCCCCGCTCGACGCGGCGGACGCGGTTCGGGAGGCCAAGCACGTACGGGCGCTGGGACGGTGGTTCGACCGGCACGGCACCGTTCCCGTGGACTCCGTCGTCGAGGCGGAGATCGTCGAGGGCTGACCTCGACACAGCGAAGCGCCCGTCCCTGGGTCTCCCCTGGGGCGGGCGCTTCGGCTTGGGCTCAGCGTCGCGCGGCGTCGACCTGGTGGTGGCGGGCGTCGGTGACGATCTCGGCGTGGTCGAACGCCAGGGCCCCCGGCTCGGTCAGGGGGACCCACTGCACGGCGGCCGCGTCGTCTCCGGCCTGGGCGACGGTGCCCTCGGCTACGGTGACGGCGTAGGCGACGCTCACGTACCGGCCGCGAGGATCGCGGTCCGGGCGGTCGTAGACGCCGATCAGGTCGAGGTCCTCGGCGGCGACGCGGACGCCGGTCTCCTCCAGCAGCTCCCGCGCGGCGGCGGTGCGGGAGGTCTCTCCGGGATCGACGTGCCCGCCGGGCAGGGCCAGCTCGCCCTCGTGCGGCGGCCAGCCGCGCCGGATCAGGAGGACGTCGTCGCCGCGCAGGCAGACCACATCGGCGGTGTAGCGGATGGTCTCAAGGGTTTCGGTCATCAGGTCTCTCTCGTGGGTGTGTCGGGTTGGGAAGGGCTCAGCCGATGCCGGGGAACGGCTCCGTGCCCTTCATCAGGGCGGCGTCCATGACCTGGCCAGTGGGTGTGTCGGGTTGGGAAGGGCTCAGCCGATGCCGGGGAACGGCTCCGTGCCCTTCATCAGGGCGGCGTCCATGACCTGGCCAGTGGGTGTGTCGGGTTGGGAAGGGCTCAGCCGATGCCGGGGAACGGCTCCGTGCCCTTCATCAGGGCGGCGTCCATGACCTGGCCGACGAGCTTGGGGTCGGCCTGGGGCAGGGTGCCCGGCTCCTCGGCCGGGGCCGGGGCCGGCGCCTCGTCGCCGAGGACCTCGCCGGGCTTCCGGGTGTCCGTGATGACTCGCAGGATCAGGCCCATAGGGCTGTTGTGGTCCTCCGGGGTCAGCCGCTCCTCCCACGTCTCCAGCACGCGCAGGGCCAGTTCCTTGCGGAAGTCGGCGCCGGTGACGGGGTGTTCCGCGCGGTGGATCAGGTCGGTGAGCATCTCCGCGACGGGCTCGCTCGCCTCACGGAGCTGGCGGGAGAACTCGGCCTGCTGGCCGTCGAGCTGGGCCTGGAGCTCGCGCAGCTCGACCGTGAGCTGCGCGGTCCGCTCACGCTCCTGGTCGCGCTGCTGCTGATAGTCCTCGGCCTGGGCCTTCCACATGGCCGCGTCGCCCTCGGCCTCCTTGAGCCGGTACTCCAGCCCCGGGACCTTCCCGGCCTCCTCGACCTTGTCCTCGTAGTACCGGTGCGTGGTGCCGGTGATGATGCGAATCACTTCTCGGTCTCCTCGACCTCGGGGTGGGTGTAGCGGACGGGCTTGTTCAACCGGCGGGCGTACTCGATCTCGGCGCGGGTGCTGTCGCCGACGTAGTCGCCCACGACGAGTACCTCGTCGGCGGCGCGGATCTTCGCGCGGTGCAGGGCGTCGAGCCGGGGCTTGAGCGCCTCGACGGCGGCCGGGTCGGCCCACAACGGGTGGGACGTCTTGAGGTCGCACCCGGGGGCGAGCACGATGCGACCGGCGGCGGTCTCCTGGGCGTTGGCCTCGGTCATCTCGGCCATGAACCGGGTACTGCCGCACAGGACGACCACCTTGGGCTCCTCGGCGAGCAGCGCGAACACCCGGTCGTCGTACGCCCCGGCGGGCTCCTCGCCGGTCCGCGGGTTGGCCTGCAGGAAGTCGGCTAGCTCCTCGCCGCGCTCGGCGACGAGACGCTCGGTGTCGGCCCTGATGGTCTCCATGTCCTGTGCGGTGAGGTCCCACGGGGCCGGGTCGCCGTGGGCGGCGTCGAACTGGCGGCCCGCGGCCCGGCTGCACCACTCGCGCACCTGCTCCTCGACGGTGGGCTCGTACGGCGGCGCCTCCGGGATGAGGCCGGCGGTCTCGGCGGCCGGGACGATGTTGTTGTCCCACTCGCACTCGGCGTACTCGGGATCGGCCGCGTCGGCGATGTACCGGGCGCGGGCCTCGGCACCGTACCCGGCGGCGTCGAGGGCGTCCT
>NZ_JBIQWN010000003.1:0-473767 GCF_044327085.1 Streptomyces sp. AM6-12 | reverse complement strand
GGGCCTGCCGCCTGTGGAAAGGGGGCGAGTTGAGGGAGCGTCAAGATGCTGGCCTTGTTTGCGATAAGGCAAGACTAGAGCTTTCAGTCACGTTAGAGGGGGACCTCGTGGATCCGTGTGCTTCATTTTGGAACCGAGATAGCATATGGAATCAGAGTACACCACCTCGGACCCGCCCTGAAGGGTTATCAAGGTCCATCCCGGGGCCTTGCCGGCGCTTCGGCGAGGCCGAGTAACCAGCCGATCACGTCCAGTCCAACCGTAGCTCTTGCGGCTCCTCTACGTGCAGATTTCTTGTTTCCTGCCGCTCGAATCGACCGGACGGCACTCCAGGAGAAGGCAGGCGATATGTCGAGCACAGACCGCGTTGACCAGCGCGAGGCAGCCCAGCGAGAAGCCACTGACGCGGTCGTGCACGCCCTCGAATTGCCTGCAAGATCACTTGTGCCCGAACGGGGGCTTCGAACGCAGGTGATCATGGCGACCGGGTCCGGGAAGACCCGGGTGGCGGTCCGCAGCGCGGAGGAGCTCCACGCGGGCCGTGTGCTGGTGCTCGTGCCCTCGCTGGACCTGCTCGCCCAGACCGAGGCCGCGTGGCGCGAGGGGGGCCGCCGGGGGTCGATGCTCGGGGTGTCCTCGCTGCGGGGTGAGGAGGTGTCCTTCCCCAACACCACGGACGTGGACGAGCTGGTGGAGTGGACGCGGGGCCTGGACAAGGTGACTGTGTACGCCACGTACGCCAGCCTCGGGCTGGGCACGCTGGAGCGGGCGCATGCCAGGGGCCTCGCGCCCTGGGACCTGATTGTCGTGGACGAAGCCCACCGCGTTTCGGGCCGGATCGGGAAGCCGTGGGCGGTCGTCCACGACAACCAGAAGATCCCCTCCCTGCGCCGCCTCTACATGACGGCCACGCCCCGGCTGTGGCAGCTCGGGGACGACGACGCGACCGGCGCCCCCGGCGAGCTGGTCGCGAGCATGGAAGACGACCCCGAGGGCCCCTTCGGGAGCCGCTGCTTCACCCTGACCCTCTCGGACGCCATCGACAGGGGAATCTGTGCCCCCTACCAGGTCGTATGCGTGGACGTCACCGACACCGCACTCCAGGCCGCGCAGCTCCTGGGCGCCGAAAGCCGCTCGGCAGAGGTCCGCGGGGCCCGGCTCGCCGCACTGCAGACCGCTCTGGTGAAAGCGTCAGCGGAGGAGAACTTCCGGCGCACGCTCGTCTTCCACCACGTCGTCAAGGAAGCCGAAGCCTTCGCGGCGGGCCTCCCCGACGTCGCCGCCCAGCTGCACGCCAGCGACCCCGAGCTGTACCCGAAGACGATCTGGGCGGACTGGCTGTGCGGCGACCACAAGCCGCTCCACCGCCGCCGCCTCCTGGGCGAGTTCGCGGCCGGGATCGCCACGGACGGCACCGTGGTGGAGAAGTGCTTCCTGTGCTCGGTGAAGGTCCTGGGCGAGGGCGTAGATACCAAAAACTGTGACTCCGTGTACTGGGCGGACGTACGCGGCTCCATGCCCGACCTCGTCCAGGCCGTGGGCCGCGCCCTGCGGATGCAGCCCGGTGAGGGCAAGGTCGCCTCGCTCGTGGTGCCGGTGCTGCTCGGGCCGGGCGAGACGGCGGACAACATGCTCACGAGCCGCGCCTTCGGCGGGCTGGCCAAGCTGCTGGAGGCGCTGCGGGCGCACGACGCGCGGATCGTGGAGAGCCTCGCGGAGCAGCAGGCCCCGAGCCGCTACAAGCCCGTCAGCAAGGACGACAGCAGCAAGGACACGGGCGGGAGCGGTGAGGGCTCCGGAGGCGTCAGCGCCCCCGCCAAGGCCCTGCTGAAGTTCTCCACGCCCCGCGACCCGGCCGCCCTCGCCGCGTTCATCAACCTGCGCGTCCTCAACCCGGAACACGAGCACTGGCGGCGCGGCGTGGAGGCCGCCGTCATCTACGCCCGCGAGCACGGCGACCTGCGGGTGCCGTTCACGTTCCGGGTGCCCGCCGTCGACGACCAGGAGCAGGGGGAGGAAGGCGCGGTGTGGCCGGCCCCGCTCGCCGGGTTCCCGCTGGGGCAGTGGACCGCCGACGCCAGGAGGTTCTACGCCCGCGGTGACATGGACGAGGACCGCGTCGCGCAGCTGGAGAAGCTCGGCATGATCTGGTCGCACTACGACGTCGCGTGGGAGGAGGGCCTGTCCGCCGCGCGCGGGTGGGCGGCCGAACACGGGCACCTCCTGGCCCCGCTGGACGCCACGTTCCAGGGCTACCGGGTGGGCATCTTCCTGAAGAACGCGCGGGCCGCCGCCCGGAAGGCACAGGAGAGCGAGCAGCGGCGTGCCGAGGGGCTGCCGGTGGAGTCGTCGGCCGGGGCGCTGTCGGAGATGCGGCGCGAGCAGCTGGAGGAGATCGACGCCTCCTGGTGCCCGAGCTGGCCGGTGACCTGGCAACGGTGCTTCCACCTGGTCCGGATGCACCTGGACGCCGGTGAGGCGCTGCCCACCGAGGCGGGCGACGTCGTGCGCCAGGGCGAGGATCTGGGGCGGTGGGTGCAGTCGGTGCGGCTCGGCTGGGACGAGCTCACGGCCGTGCAGCAGTGGATGTGCGAGCAGGTCCTCGGGATCGAGCCCGCAGCCGAGGACGAGAAGCCCAAGCGCCGTACACAGGCCGACAAATGGGCGATGCACTACGAGGCCGCCCGCCAGTTCTACAAGCGCGAGGGACACCTCCAAGTCCCCCGGAAGCACGTCGAACGGATCGTCGGCGAGGACCAGGAGGAGCGGGAACTCCGGCTCGGGGCGTGGATCGGGAACCAGCGCAGCCGGGCCGCGACGCTGACGCCGGAGCGGATGGAGCTGCTGTCCGCGATCGGGATGCGGTGGTCCTGATGGTGGACGTCGTCGCCACCGCGGCCGCCGCGCTCACGGCCGGCTATCTGCTCGGGCGACTGCGCCCGTGGCAGCGGCTGGGCGACTGGGCGGCCGATCAGGTCCGCTTCACCGGCACGTGGGTCCGGGGCGGTGCCGCCCGCCAGGCCGTCGTCGTCCTGGCCCACGCCGTCACCGCGCCGCGCACCAGCTGGCGCATCATGCGCGCCCCGGCCACCGACACCTCGGTGCCGGTGCCCGTGGGCGATCCGGACTGGGCCGCCCACCGCACCCGCCACGACAAGGAAGGCACCGCGTGAGCACCGAGCAGCATGACGCCGACGCGTACGGCCAGGAGCTGGCCCGCATCAGCCACCACCAGCACGAGGCCACCGACGCGCGGTTCACGGTCTTCCAGGCCCTGGCCGCCGCCGGGATCGGACACGAGCAGGCCGACGACATCGTGGCGACGCTGGAGGCCGGAGCGGTGGCCGGCGCCCACACCTGGATCTCCGAGAGCAGCCCCCCGCACAAGTCCGAGCCGCGGTTCGAGGACGGCTGGTTCGCCGGCGTCCGCGACGTCGCCCCCGCAGTCGCCGGCGGCATCAGCGGCTTCCTTTCCCCCGAGCGGATCGAGGAGCTCTCCAAGATACGGCGAGCAGGCTCGGGCCGACGTGCTCCACCTGGCCCAGTCGGCCGGGCGCAGTTCAAGGTGTCGTGCGGTGATGGCGGAGCGGCACTTTGTCGCCCTGTCTCACGATGCTTCGAGGAAGGAATCGGGCATGTTCACGGAGAACCAGTTCTGCGCCGCCGCCAAGGCGGCGGCGCAAACGTACAAAGACGCCGGGCTAGGCAGTACCTGCCAGGGTGAGGCCGCCTTCTCCGATGCGCACATCGACCTGGCTTGGAAGGTCTACCACGGTGGAATCGAAGCGTTTCAGCAGCTCGGCGACAGGTTCGAGGGGTTGCTGATCGGCGGCCTGCGCAACGAGAAGGATCTCGTGAGCCAGGGGGCGGGGATCACCAAGGAGCTGAAGGGCGCCTTCCTGGTGATGAACGAGACGACGCGCAAATACGGCGGTGCGATCCTGGACACCGGCAACTGGTCGGTCCTGGTAAACGACTCATGGCTGCTGGCGGGAGTACATCAGCAGCGGGCGTTCTACTTGGCCTCGGACCGGCGCAGGGCCAACCTGTGGGACGACCAGAACAACCGGATCCGGGTGTTCACCCGTGAGTTGGTCGGTCTCAACGCGTTCGGCTATCAATTCGTCCAGCACGACTACCCCGCGTTGGGCGAGGTCATGACCTGCCGCCGGCAAGGAGCAACCAACGTCGACTTCCTCGCGTATCAGGGCAAGATCGCTGAATCCGAGAGGACCAACGCCTGGAAGCGCCTGGTGAAGGAGCCCACGCCCGCGTGACCACCCAGTGGGTGCGCCAGCTGTTCTTGGGACTTCACGAGACCACGGGCGCATCCGCCCAAAGGGTGCAAGCCGTTCGCGGGAGCCGCCCCGGGCAAGATGGACCGAAATCCGAACGATGGCCTGTCGCTGGTCAGGGTCTGCGGGTACTGAGGCCTTCGGGTTATCGTCGGGCAGGGCCGGCTCAGCATTCTTGTGCGCGTTCGCTCACCGCGTAGCCAGCCCGGTGTGACAGCCCGGTCTACCGTGACTACCGGTAGGAGACTAGGGATCAGGCTCGGCAGATCAGCCGCTGCCGCCATGACAGTCAACCGAACGGTTGGCGTGGTGGCACGAATCCGGCCGCGCGCTGGCGGCATCTTTGGCGAGCGGCCGACTCGTCGGTCCATCCGTATCCTTATCCCTTTGTCCTCGCGCCGTCCGGACGTCAGACACGTCGGCAAGGACGGGTGCGGCCGTTTGCACCAACCTGCGCGGCGCCGCAGGGCCTGCCCATGCCGGTGTCGGTGCTGGTTGAGGAGTGTGGTGTGACCCGGACTGTGTCCGAGCAGGCTCCGGTCCGGCTGGCACCCCATGCGGCGTCTGCATGGATCGAGTGGACCGTCCACGGCGCGGGAAAGTCTGCGCTGTTGCGCCGCAACGGCAGGATGCCGCAGGTCGCCGGCGAAACCGCGTCGGCCGCCGAGAACGCGCTGCAGAGCCACTATGAAGCCGCCGCAGCAACTGACCCACTTCGGCCGCCCGGTCCCCGGGTCGCACCGCACCACCGCTCTGACAGCCATCACATGACCACGCGAATCGTGCGGCTGGTGCACATCGGCAGCCGGACAGCAACTACCGGTCCGCCCCCTCTGCCCGAGCCCTACACGTAAGGACGAAAGCATGGCCACGACACCCGACCGCAGCAGTTCGCCGGCTCCCTCGAAGAGCGCTCCCGCACCGATCGTGAAGGTGACACCGGGCCCGTACAAGAACTCCATCAAGGACCTGGAAGTTAAGGACGGCGCGAACAGCAAGCATCGCGGGATCAAACTTGTCCTACCCGTCGACGTGCTGCGCAAGGGCGCCAAGGAGCCCGAACAGCAGACCCTCCAGTGCGTCTACCGGTTCGAGCCTGACCCGCACGAAGAGCCCAAGTACAACAAGCAGCAAGAAGCCTTTTACCAGAACGCCGCCGCCTGCCTCGTGGCCAACGTCACCCAGCACGGAAAACTTCCCGAGGCCTCCGACAAGTTCGAAGTCGTGTTTGCCAAAACCACGTTCATCCTCACTGGCATGCAGCACCCGATCGGCCACGGTTTCAAGATCAAGACCGCACCGGACGGACCTCCGAGCGACGGCCACTGACGGCTTTTAGACGGGGTCGGTGGATCGAGAGCCTGTCCTGTAGACGGCTCTGTCTCAGCGCACCGGCCGGCCGCCCGTCTCGGCAGTCGTACGGTCCCAGCAGATGCACTGACCGGCACCCCGGCGGGGCTGGTCGGTTTGGTCTCGGCGTGGTGGCCACCCTCCAGCAGAATTACGACTTCACCTTCGGTGTCGTTCTTCGTTCTGGTGTGCGCCCGTCCGGGGGGCCATGGCGTGTCAGGAAGGGAGTCGGGAACGGCCGCTGCAGAAGATCGTCTCTAGATCCAGTACCTGGTGGAGGGAGTGTCTGATGGCGGAGGCGAGGAAGACGAGTCCGGCGAAGAAAACCGCGGCGGTGAAAAAGACGGCGGCGAAGGCGACGGCCGAGAGGCCGGCGCCGGGTGCCTCCGGCGGTACGGACTCCGCACCGTTCGTGGCGGATGTCCCGTCCGTGCCCGGCGAGGACCCGAAGCCGCCGGTCGATCTGGGGGCGGAGCTGTCGCTGCCGTTCGAGCAGATCATCGGCGGGCCGCTGCAGGGCGTGATCCGGGCCAGCGCGATGGCCGCGAACGAGACCGCTCAGTTCATCAACAACGTCGGCTTCGATGACAAGAACCAAGCCAAGATGGTGAAGTTCTCCTACGAATCGGCGGAGCACGGAGAAGCCGACAAGACCACCACACCGGAGAAGATGGTGGTGACGAACGTGGAGGTGCCGCTCCTCGCGGTGGTGCCGATCCCCTATCTGCAGCTCTCCCAGGTGACGCTCGACTTCGATGTGAAGATCGACTCGGCCTCGGCCCGGAAGCAGGAGAGCACACTCGGCGGCGAGGCGGCGATCAGTGGCGGCTTCTGGGGTGTCACGGCTTCGGTGAAAGCCAGTTACAGCTCGAGCAGTTCGAGTTCCGACACGGTCAACCGCAGCGCGTCGATGAAGGTCCACGTGGAGGCGCAGCAAGGACCGATGCCAGCCGGCATGGAGAAGATCCTGACAATGCTGACCGAGAACGCCGTCACCGTTAAGCGAGAGAACAAAGCATCATAATACCGACCCTTACGTATTCGTCTGCGGAGGCCGGGTGCGGCACTGCCCATCAGGGTGCCAGTGCTGCGCCCTGCCGCAAGCGGTATCCGGCGCCCACGCCAGCACGAGAGGCGTGTCCCGTGCCCGGATCGTTTCTCGTATTCCTTCGTTCGGGTTACTGGCGATGTCGGGGGAGGTGCTGGTCGCTGCCGCCGTCAGAATGGGGCCGCGAACCGGGAATGAGCCGAACCGAGGAATGCAATGAGCGAGTTGACGATGCGACTGCTGGTGCAGGGTCTGCAGCAGGCCGTGGCCGATGCCGACCGGGCGGTGCGCCGCGCGCAGGAGCCGGACAGCGACTGTGTGGGCATCCAGCCGCAGATGGCCATTGACGACGTCACCTTCACCGTCTCCTTCGTGGCCGACCAGGTCGCTCCGTCGTTTGACTCCAGCGACGCCGGACAGGAGGTTCGCATCGTTGTCGACCAGCAGGCCCTTGCCGAGGCCACGCATGTGAACACGGTGTCGTTCACCGTTCGCAACCGGCCCGTGGAGCGGCTCGAGGTCAACGGCCGCCACCACATCGTCCCGGCCGGGGTCGCGGGGGATGCGCGATGAGCGACGATGACATCCCGGTCGGCGCGCTGCTCGGCGCGGCGTATCAGGCCGTGGTCCACGGACAGGATCTTGCCGCGCGTGAAGCGGTCGAACTGGTCAAGGAGCTCGGATTCGACAAGGACGGCACCGCCAAGCCTTTCCGCTTCGCCTACCAGCGCACCGAGGCGACAGAGGCCGGGCCGCAGGTGCGCACTGTGCATGCCACGGTGCCGCTGCTGTCGCTGGTCAGCCCGCCGACACTCAGCATCGACAAAGCCGCGATCAGCATGAGCCTGCACCTGGTCAGCCAGGACATCGAAACCGAGCCCGCTGACGCCTCCACCGCGGACGGCGAGACGCCGGCAGCGCAGAAGATCACGCCCAGGCTGAAGGGGCGGATCGTCCACAAGGACGCCGGCAATGCCGTCATGACCATCGAGTCCACCCTCAAGCAACGCGATCTGCTGGGCAGCAGCCGGCTGACACAGCTGCTGGACGCCGCGGTCAGTGACCGTGACCACCTCTGGTACCAGGTCTTGGACCAGGCGGAACCGTTCCGGGAAGTCGCCACCAAGCTGATCGACGCCGTCAACCAGGACGGCTCCACGGGGAATGCCGTGGGAGTGCGAAGGTTTCTGCAGCAGCTGTGGCAACTCAAGGAAAGCGTCACGGACGCGGTGAGTGCCTTCCGCGACGGGCAGCCGGAGAAGATCCCCCAGCTCCACCAGAGGTGGAACACCGAGTGCGTGAAGCTGGCCTGGATCGACCGGCACACCGAGCCGGAGTCCATGACGCAAATGCGGCGGACCTTCCTCGCCACCGCCACAGCCGTGTGGAACGCCCTCCTACCCGGTGCGCCGGTCGCCGAGTTCGGCCCGCCCCCCGTGAAACAGCTACAAGGCCGGTTCGAGTCCGCCGTCACCGCACTCGCTGCTGCTTCACCGGACCTGGCAGGTCTGCCCGAACGGCTGCGCCGGCTCAGGGCGGCCGTCGCGCAAGGCTGCACCGCTCGCGACTACAAGGAGCCGGACGATATCACCGCAGCCCTGGGCCGCTACAACAAGATCGCCACCGAGATCCGCGGAATGTGGAATCCGTCCGTACTGAGTCGCGAGTCCTGGGACGCGCAGGACGTACTGGCCGCAGCGGCCAAGGAGGTGTGGGACGCACTGGTACACGGAGGGGAACTGGAAGACTTCCGCGTAGATGTCGCAGGACTGGAAGCCAAGTCCACACAAGCCCTGCAAGAACTGCTCAACCAGGTGAAACCATTCCCCGACCCAACACAAACAGCACTGCTTGCTCGGGCGTACAAGCCTGCGTTTGACGCGTTGAAGAAAGCTCAGATCGCTTGGAAGTCACGGACACGCCACCCGCAATACGTGGTCGAGATCACTGGTTTTCTTAATCAATTCAATTACGAGATCAGCCGCATTGAACGGCGTGAATACTCGCGAGCCACGAAGAGCGCGTGGAACGATGCTGTCCGGGACTGGAACGGGAAGGCGCATCAGTTCTGGGGACACCTCATCGACATCACAAGCCACAAGGTGGCCGACATCGACTCCGTGAAGTGATCGCGCCCGTGGCAGAAGACGCCGGCATGGGCCGGACGCCCGCATCCCGCGGGGAAGGAGAGGGAGGCGAGGGACAACCCCTGCTCCTGGCCGCACTGCTCATCCAGGCGTGCCGCACGGTGCTGGACGGACAGATCATGGCGGTGAGCGCCGGACTGCAGAGCGCCGCCCGCAACCTGCTTACCTGTGATGACGACGGCCGCCCTCAACCCGTCGCACATCTGGCGGCCGCCGGCCCGGTCCGCAAAGCCCGGCACGTCGCTCTCGCCGACCTCTGCGGCTGGCCTCTCTACGGTGTCGAGTCCGCTCGCATCGTCCTGCACCTGACCACCCCCATGCCGCCCGGACCGGACGGCGTCCTGCGCTGCGCGATCGCAGCGACGACCGCCACGGCGACCATGACCGCCACCATCCGGCTGTCCACCCGGCCCGGTCCCCGGTCGCTCGCCGACGAGCTCGTGGCAGCCGCCCTCACCTCTGCCCCGCCCACCATCGACAGCGACCGGCTCTCCGCGACAGCCCGGCGGGCCGTCACGGCCTGGAGACACCTGCCAAGCCTGTACCGCGGCATCGACCAGATGTCCGCAGAAGCCCCCGGACACGCGGCGATCCGGGCCGTGGAAGATCTCGCCGAAGCCGTGTGCACCTGGTGCGCGGGCGGACCACCGGTCGAGGTCCGACTCCTTGCAGCCGCTCCCCGCCCCGAGACCCTCGACCCCGACGCCTCTCCCACCCTGATCGCTCTTGCCACCGCGGTGGCAAGACTCTGCAGCGTCCTCGGCACGACCGACTCATCATGACCCCTACCAGGGACGACAGGGCCACCTCGATGGTCATCGGTGGTCCTTCGCCGGAGGTCCGGCGGAAGGTGGCCGGGGGTGGCGTCGCGGGTGACGCCACCCCCGCTTGTGCGGCGGGTCAGGCGAAGTAACGGGCAGCGGCCGGTGCGAAGGCGGGTACGAGGACCGCTACCAAGACGCGGGAGGACTTGACCGCAGAGCGAGCAGCGTGCAGCTCGGCGCGGGCGGCATCGAGGTGGGTCTCGTCCGCATCGGTCAGGCGCAGCTCCTCGCGGACAAACAGAACCCGGCGGTGGGTGGCGAGCGCAAAGGCAAACACGATCACGGCCTCCAGGACCTGGTCCCGGCGCCGGTCGGCGCGCTGCTCGTCGCAGGCAGTACGCGTGGTGCGGTGCTGGACCAGGGACGGTCCTCGATCACGAAGCCTGCAAACAGCACGACACCGTCGCGCGGTGCATCAACAGGCTCAGGCACTGGGCAGGACTGGCCACTCATTGGCGAAAGACCCGTGCTGAAGCACGGGCCCTCCACTCTGTCACCGTGCGTTCTGCCAGCCGGACGGCGGCGCCGGGATCAGTTGAAGATGCCGGTCTCCCACTTGCATCCTGACGAGACACCGGTCGTCTTCAGTGCCTTCAGGCTGGCGCTGTTCGGTCGGACGTGACATTGGTCCGGAGCAGAGGAGATGGCCGTTGATGACATTGGTGAGGGTGTGCTGGCTGGCGTGCCACTTCCACTGGGTAGCGCCGGGGGTAAGTGCCTGTTTTCGATCCCCGGTTTTGAGTAGCTTTGGGCTCTAGGCTGGCTGGGTGTCCGAGGACGCCGGGGAGGCCGGGGAACGGGTGTGTGGGGGCTGCGGTGAATGGCTGCGGTCGGATGCACGGCCCGCTGCCGTGTACTGCTCGGCGGCCTGTCGTGCCAGGCGGTGGCGCCGGGACCGCCGGTTGCGCAAGCGGGTGGCCGCGGAATTGAGTGGTGCCGGCCGGGCCGAGTGCCCCGAGTGCGGGGCGACTTGGGTGGCCGGGGTGGACCGCCGCTCGAACGCGGTCTACTGCTCGCGGCGGTGCGTCACGAGGGCCTGGAGGGCCCGGAAGGAAACGTTCGGCGAACGGTCACAGTGACCGCATCGCGAACGCATCTGAATCCCAACCCCGGTCAGAACTCGGTCAATTACGGTCGTACGTTGTGATCGTCGTATTTCCAGTCTGACTCTCGGTCGGGAAGCGAGCCGGGTCTCGCCACGGCTGCGGGCCGTGCCCCGGGCTCGCGGTGGGTGGTGGATGCCATGCCCGAAGAGATCAACGACGCCGACAAGGTGGGCAGCGTCAGCGCGAACCGGTACGCGGAGATCGTGGCCGAGCTGCGGAAGCTGGTGGAGACCGCCAGCCGGATCCAGTTCACGGTCGGCGACTACGCGCTCGAAGTCGAGCCGATGCGCGAGGCCGGAGGCCAGGAGCGGAGCGACTCGCTGTTCACGGTCAAGGAGTCGCTGTTCCGTCTGGCCGAGGACATCGGGCTGTCCTACGCGATGGTGGACAAGGCCCGGTGGACCGCGTCGAAGTGGCCGAAGGACCGGCGGGTGGCGGGGGTGTCGTTCACGGTCCACCAGATCCTGGCGTCGATCGCTGACGACGAGGAACGGTTCGCCACGATCCTCAGCCCGCCCGAGGGGAAGTCCCGCTGGTCGCCGGACGAGGCGAACCGGAGGGTCGGTCGGCAGGTCGTCAAGCCGGTCACCCCGCAGGAGAAGGTCAGCGCCATTCACACCCTCGCCCAGGACGAGGAGATCGCCGCAACCATCACCGGTGATCTGCTGCGGCGTCCGGCGGTCGTCGCGCAGGTCAAGGACGAGGACAAGGTCCGGGCGGTGGAGGAACTGACCCGGGAGGACCAGGTCGCCGCCGCCGTCGCTCCGGACTTCCTGCGCCGTCCCGCCGTCGTCGCCCGCGTCGCCAAGGCGGACAAGGTGAAGGTCGTCGAGGAACTGACCCGTGACGAGCACGTCGCCGCCGAGGTGACCACCGGCCTGCTGCGCAGGCCGGACGTCGCCTTCAAGGCGATGTCGGACGACACCGCTCGCCACCAGGTCAACCACGCCCAGGTCGAACGCGGCCGGCAGGCCCGCGAGCACTTCGACGAGACCAGTCCCGTCGCCCCGGCGATCCGCAACATCGACCGGTCGGTGGAGTTCCTGGACCTGGTCACCGCCTGCCACGCGTTCGTCGCGGCGGCCGGCCGCGTCGTCCCAGGCATGCGCGACCGCCAGCTCGGCGACGACGAACGCACGATCGTTCACGAAAACGTCGCCCGCGTGAGGGCCACCCTGGACTGGATCGAGATCGCGGTGGACACAGGCAAGGTGGACGTCGACGGCGAACTGGCCAAACTTCTGCAAGGTGAGTAGGCGATGCCCCGCGCTTCCGAGCGCAGATCACCCGCCGCCCAGCGACACGCCGACACCGTCCGGTTCGTACTCTTCGAGGCCCGGCCGGCCGGTCTGACCTTCCACCAGCTGGTCAGATCCAGCGAACTGTCGCCCCACCAGACCCGGGCGGGCCTTGCCTGCCTGCGGGACACCATCGCTGAACGCGGCTGGCCGCCCCTGATCTGGACCCGCCCGGACGGCTACAAGTTCTGCTCGGACCCGGCCGAGCTCCAGGCGTACGAGGTCGCGATCATCCGGGAGAAGCTCACCGAGATCCGCCGGTTCATCACCGGCGTCGTCGCCCCACACGCCGTCCTCCAACCGAAGGGCCGCTGGATCAAGCACCTGAACACCCAGCTCAGCTCGGTCGAGTCCACCCTCGACGTGATCGCCGACTACATCGACGCCTGACCGGCGGGGCCGGCCGCTTACCGGCTGGCCCCGCCCCGTCCTGGAGGGGAGGGAAACCCGTTGCCGCGGCGACGCTGCTACCCCTCCGACACCTGGGACGACGAATGGGCCCTGATCGAACCGCTGTTGCCGACACCGGCCTGCGAGACGAAGGAGGGAGGCCGGCCGGAGAAGCACCCTCGCCGGGAGATCGTGGACGCGATCCGATACGTGGTCGACACCGGCTGCAAGTGGCGAGCCCTGCCCAAGGACTTCCCGCCCTGGCGCACGTGTTACGGCTTCATGGCCCGCTGGGCAGCCGCCGGCGTCATCGGCCAGATCCGTGACCAGCTCCGCAAACGCATCCGCCGCGAGATGGGCAAGGCGCCCGGCGCGGTCGCCACCGTCATCGACTCCCAGTCCATCAAGGCCGCCGACACTGTCGGGAAGGACTCCCGCGGCTACGACGCCGGCAAGAAAATCAACGGCCGCAAACGGCACCTGGTCGTGGACACCAAGGGCCTGCCGCTGTTCGTCATGGTCACACCCGCCGACATGACCGACCGCAACGCCGCCAAGGACGTCCTGTTCCGGCTGCGGCTGATGCACCCCGAGATCACCATCGTCTGGGCCGACTCCGCCTACGCCGGACAGCTCGTGACCTGGGCGAAGACCTACCTGAACCTGACCATCAAGGCCGTCAGCCGCCCGAAGAAGGTCCCCGGGTTCGTCGTCCTGCCCCGCCGTTGGGTCGTCGAACGCTCCCACGCCTGGGTCATGCACGCCCGGCGGCACGCACGCGACTACGAACGGCTGGTCCAGCACTCGGAATCGCTCATCACCTGGGCCGCCATCACCCTCATGACCAGGCGAATCACCCGCCGAAGCTCCCGTAGAAGCGGACAGCCCGCCTCCCACGAAGCACAACGAGACTGATCACCGTGGCCCTGACCGCGGTCAGGGCCACCGAGAGGTCACCGGGCCCTCGGGCCCGACCCAATTGTTGCACCACCGCAGTTGCTAGATCGGGTGACCGAAGCTCCAGACTGGCTCATGGCTCTCAGATACCGAGGACTGTCGCCAGCACAGTCGGCCAGGCAGCCGTGCCGAGTATTGCATCCGCTTCGGGAGTACCGCCGTGGTCGAACCGGACGGATGGGGGCGGAGCCACCTCGCCTGGGAAGACGGTTCGGTGGCCCGCGTCCGCTCGGGAGATCAGAGCTGCCTTACGGCCAGTCGTGGCGTGCCGATCCGCGAGTTGGTGGGCGAAGCGCAGGGATGGCCACATCCGGTCCGCGCCGCCGGCGATGAGCACCAGTTCGGCTGTGGCCTTCTCCACAGGGATGGCCGCGGCGGGGAGCCGGTCCGCGTATGCCGCCAGACTGCGTTCGTACGAACCGAGCACGGAAACCGGAACGTCCTCCGGCTCCGTCGGCGTCCAGGAGTCGTCGTAGGGGATGAAGGGCAACGGCTGCTCCTGCCAGGTCCAGCAGGAGCGATAGGGGTGCTCCCGACCGTCGCGGCCAGGACCGATGTTGGCCCAGACAACCGATGTCGGGGCCAACGCAATCACGGCGTCGGCGCAATCCGACAGGGTGGACACCAAAAGCGCGGCCTCGGCGCCCTTGGAGACACCGAGAATGCTGACGCGTTTGGCGCCGCGCTCGCGGAGCAACTCGGTCGCAGCGACGAAGGTCTCCAGCGCCACCTCGCAAATACCCGGCGGCTGCCCGCGTCCGCCAAACCACCGGATTGACGCTGCGGTCACCCCGGCACGAGCGAAGAGCCGGCACCGCTCGCGCTCGATCCGTCCGCTCGATCCGGACAGCACCATGACGCCCACGTCGGTGGGGTCAGCGGCCGGCGTGGCGAGGAAGCCCTCCCAGGGAGCGGCCAGCTCGTACTCGACGACCTCAGCGGCCATGACACAACCCCCTGACTCCTGACCGCTCACACTCCGATGGGCACGAGCCTACCGATCACCAGTCCGCAACTCCTCAAAGCTCGACAGTGCGGGCCGCTGAACAGGGAAAACGCCACCGGAGCTTTGGAAACAGGCACTACGCGGGATTTGAGTACGGGTACTCACGTGTACTCATGAGTACTCACTGCCGCCGCCACAGGTCGCTGACAGTGCGTTCGAGTAGCCGGGGGCGCCTCGTGCCCGCCCCCAAAACAGCTTCGTCCGACGCGCGCGGTTCCTCGTCCGGCTGTCGGCTCGTCCCGGCAGGGGGCGCGGGCTCCGAGGTCGGCGGGGCCCGTGCCGAAAGAAGAGGTCGGAGCGTGCGGCCTTGAGGCGCTGGTAAAGCGCGGTTGCCGACGGCAAGCCGGATGACCTGTTCCACGTCGGCGTCGGTGATCTTCCTGGGGACACCCGGCTTCGGCTCGTCGGACCGCCGAAGGGGTGTGTGACCCGCTGCCGCGGGAGATGGCGGCCTCCATGGACGACGAGCAGGTCTTCGGGCCGGTCCTCTACAAGCTCAGCCTGGCGTCGGCGGCGTCGCGGAAGCTGCTGGCGTGAGGCAGGTCGAGTGCGGCAGGATACGGAACCAACGAGGCTCCTGCGCTGAGGAGTCGAGACGTCGAACACCTCTCTCAACGGCACAGGAGCCTCGGGCGTTGTGGACGTCGGCCTCATCACCCGATCAGTGGCCACCCTGAAAATGCTCAGTGCGTTGGCCTGCCAAGAGCTCGTCGGCGCGCGGCAGGCCAGACCTCAACTCTGGATGAGACGGCCCTGGGAGTCGTAAGAGTAGGTCCGCACCTTGCCGACTACGTCTGCGACGCGCACCAGGTAGCCCTGGTTCGTGTACGCGTACGTCACCCGGCCGCCGTCTGCGAGGGAAACCGTGAGAAGCAATCCTGTACTGCTTGTGTTGAAGCTGGCCACGCGGCCCTCGGCGTCTGAGACAGACGCGATCCGTCCGGCTGCCGTGTAGGTGAGCCTGAGACCTTCACCGCTGCCGTTTATGACCCCACTGAGGCGTCCGGTTCGATCGAAGTTGCGCACCAAGTTCCCGCTGTCCGACGCCAGGGAGTAACCCCCTCCCGTAGCGGTCAGCTTGTACGCCGTGTCCTCAGGCGTGCTGTAGGAGCCGTCACTCTGCTTGGTGAAAATCACCTTGGTGCCGTCCGCGTCGTCGAGAACCACCGTCGTCGTGGATACCGCGAGCCTTGCCTCAAGGGAAAGCCTCCAGCCCTTGCCCAGGAGCCCGGACGGGGCTGCAGGATCCCAGTGGTAGAACCTCGTCAGGCTGAACGGAACCCCTCGACTTGCAACTTCCGCATCCACGACACGCAGATCACCTGCCGAGACCCGAACCGCACTCGCGTTAGCGGTCGGCGCGGTTTTGGGCGAGGCGGCAGCTACCTGAGTAACACTCATCGCTGCTATACCCAGTCCAGCTAAAGCGAAAGCGACATTCTTTCGAACGTGAGACATCATAGTCTTTACTCCTTGAGCGTATCGGGCTGGCATTAGGCATCCAGCATGGATTCCATGGGGGCTGTTTCTCGCCGTTGTGTGTGCTGGCCGCGAGGGGACTGCCGAAGCCGCTGTACTCGGCTGCGGCCTGAGGCAGGTTATTGTTGGGGTCCCAGAGGGTGGTGCGCAGCAGGCCGGTGCCGGTGTTGGAGGCGCTGGTGCGGTTGCCGTCGGCGTCGTAGCCGTAAGTGTCACCAAGGGCGCTACCGGATATTGGCCGGTGAGCCCAGGTCGCCACGCCTCGTGGAGCGTCCCGGGCTCACCGGGAGGATCAATTCTGGGCGGGCTTGACTCCCGGCCAATGTCACGTCGTGCGCATCACCAATAGGTCCGCATCACGGCCTCAGGCGGATGACCCCTGCGTTTCCACTCCTGAAACAGTGCGGCGACCACCACGACGAAATCCTTGCGTGTCACCGGGTTCGGGTTCTCCACGCTCCCCGAACCCCTGCGCGCCAGCATGTCGCCGATCGGTACGGCACTCGGCGTGCAGGGGCGGACCACTTCGGTGTCCTCACGGAGGAGGACATGACCCTTAGCGCTGTCGTCGATCTCCCAGTCGTAGACGATTCCTCCGTCCGCGACAGGGCCCCGCTTGGTGATGCGCACACTCGCCGCCATCTGCCCCAACTCCCGTAGACCGGTCACCAGTAGGATAGGCCACCCTCCTCATAGGGAGCGTTCTCGTTCCAGGTGAAGCCCGCATCCAGCGTTGCCTGGTGCGCCCTGCGGTAATTCTGGTCTCCGTGGTCCCGCATCCAGGACGACTCGTAGAGCTCGTGGCGCAGAAGGTCAAAGTCGCTGCTGTGCGGAACACCGTCCTGTAGCCGCTCCCAGGCTCGCGCGATCCTCGGATTGGCGTCAAATCGCATCATCCCAGCGTCCAGTTGGTGTTTTTCTACGAACAGGTGATTGAAGATCTGGTCGATGTCCGAGGCCGAGAAACCGTGCGGCGCTGCGGTTTGCTTCACCGCTCCCAGTTGTGGGTCGGACCGGATCGCGTCGTAAGCGTGATCCGCCCATTCCAATTCGAAGTCGATGTCACCGCGCGGTCTACGGAATGACGAACCGCCGGTCTGCGCCTCCGTCTCGGCCGTGATCGCGTCCTTTTCCCACCCTGTGAGTCCGCCGATGCCCGTGAGGAGGATCTGCTGGGTGAACTGGTCGGCGGCGGCGTCGTACTGGTCGGCGAGTTGGGCGCAGCCTTGCTGGCGGAGCATGTCGGCGGCGCGGTAGAGGCGGTAGGCGGGGCGGACGGGGAAGTATTTGTCGACGAAGGCGCCTGCGCCTCCGTTGCGGCCGGACGCGGCGTCGGCGAGGTCGCCGATGAAGGTGAAGGGGAGTTCGGCGCCTTCCTTCAAACCGCTGCCGATTGCTTCGAGGCGGCTGGTGATCGGGTCGTACCAGCTCTGGCCCGACAGGTCGACGGCGTAGGTCGGCCGGTCACCGGTGTAGGCGTAGGCGGAGGGGGCCTTGACCCGGAATCTTGGACACGGGCTATGCGGCTTGGGCCAGGGTAGTTGATGTTGTGGCGAGTGCTGTCTCGTAGGCGATGGGGCTGCGTTGTCCGAGGCGGGAGTGACGGCGTCGGGTGTTGTAGCGGTGCAGCCAGCGGAACGCGTCGAGGCGGGCCTCGCGCTCGCTGGACCAGCGCTTTCGGCCCTGGAGCGCCTCGCGTTTGAAGGTCGCGTTGAAGGACTCGGCGAGTGCGTTGTCGGCCGAGCTGCCGATCGCGCTCATGGACTGACGGACGCCGGCTTGGCGGCAGGCGTCGGCGAATGCCCGGCTGGTGTACTGGGCTCCGTGATCGGTGTGCATGATCGCCCCGGTGAGGCTGCCGCGGGTTTGTTCGGCGGCTGCCAGGGCGTCGATGACGAGGTCGGTGCGCATGTGGTCCGCGATCGCCCAGCCGGCCAGGCGGCGTGAGGCGAGGTCGATGACGGTGGCCAGGTAGAGGAACTTCCCGCCGTCCACGGGGAGATAGGTGATGTCGCCGACGTACTTCGTGTTCGGTTTGCGTGCCGTGAAGTCGCGGCCGATCAGGTCCGGGGCCTTCGCCGCGGCCGGGTCCGCGATCGTGGTGCGGTGCCTGCGACGCAAGCACACGCCGGCCAAGCCGATGATTCGCATCACGCGCGCGATCCGCTTGTGGTTGACCCGCTCGCCTGCCTCGCGGAGCTCGGCGGTGATCCTGGGGACGCCGTAGGTGCCGTCCGACTCGCGGTGCACGGCCCGTATCCGTGCGGCGAGAGCGCCGTCGGCCGCCTGCCGGGCGGCCCGGTCCGCGGCCGTGCGGCGCCAGTAGTAGAAGCTGGAGCGGGCGATGCCCAGGATGGTGCACAGCCGCTTCACGCCGTAGCGGCGCTGGTGGTCGGCGACGAACTGGAAGCGGTTCACCAGCGCGTCTCCCCGGCGAAATACTTCGCCGCCTTCCGCAGGATCTCGCGCTCTTCCTCCAGCTCACGGATCTTCTTCCGTAGAGCGGCGTTCTCCGCTTCCAACGGCGTCGGCGGCTCGGCCGGCACCTCCGCC
The DNA here is from genome assembly GCF_044327085.1 of Streptomyces sp. AM6-12. Classification (NCBI taxonomy): domain Bacteria; kingdom Bacillati; phylum Actinomycetota; class Actinomycetes; order Kitasatosporales; family Streptomycetaceae; genus Streptomyces; species Streptomyces sp. AM6-12. The sequence goes on along the minus strand of NZ_JBIQWN010000003.1, from coordinate 455,314 downwards.
CGGCGCCCCCGGGGCCGGCTCGCTCCGGCCGCCCGGACCCAGTTCCGCAGGGTCTCGGGGTTGATCCCCAGATCGGCGGCGACCTGCCTGATCGTCGCCTCGGGCCGCGACTGGTACAGCGCGACCGCGTCCGCCTTGAACTGCGGCGGATAGTTCTTCATGACCACGAGATGTCCGTTCTCAGATCCTCAGGATCCAGTGTCTCGTGTGTCCAGGATCAAGGGTCAAGGCCCAACCCCTTTCGACAGCGCAAGGCCCGGACCCGGCGTCCGAGCCTCGTCGTGCCCGGGATCTTTCTTCCCGGCCGCTGCTGTCCGCGTCCCGGCTCCCGGCCCTACCGGGTGAAAGAGCCGTACCGCCAGGACGAGACGCAAGCACCTGGCCCTGTCACTGTCCCGCCCACCATGTCGAACTCACGCCGGAAGCAGTACCGATGAACACCCGCCAGACGCCCCGACAGCCTGCTTCCAGACACGGGACCACCCCCGCGAGCGCGGGGAGCAGGTGTCCGGCATCCTCGCCCAGATACGGGCCGCGGGACCATCCCCGCGGGCGCGGGGAACAGTCGTGTTGGGTGGGGTCCATGTAGAGCCTGAAGGGGCCATCCCCGCGGGCGCGGGGAGCAGGTGAACAGGCCGGGCTCGGTCTGCTTCAGCTTGGGGCCATCTCCGCGGGCGCGGGGAGCAGGGCTCGCCGTCGTCACGGCCGGGCTGCGCGAGGCGGCCATCCCCGCGGGCGCGGGGAGCAGGGCAGGTCGACCGCGAGTCGGTTGACGCTGCCGGGGCCATCCCCGCGGGCGCGGAGAGCAGTTCCTGAATGCCAACGCGAGGGCCGCTGCGTTGGGGCCATCCCCGCGGGCGCGGGGAGCAGACCACGCCGAAGCCACGCTCTCTGATCAAGCGGGGGCCATCCCCGCGGGCGCGGGAGCAGAGAGGACGGAACCGATGGCAGCTTGGCGGGAAGGGGCCATCCCCGCGGGCGCGGGGAGCAGTGCTGGATGCCGGCCGCCGCTTCCTTGGCGGCGGGGCCATCCCCGCGGGCGCGGGGAGCAGACAGTCATGACGAGCCTCGACCTCAACGCCGCGGGGCCATCCCCGCGGGCGCGGGGAGCAGTAAACCCCGGTCGAGGTGACCTGGTAGTAGTTGGGGCCATCCCCGCGGGCGCGGGGAGCAGTCTACGACATCGGCCTGCACGCGCGCGTCGTTGGGGCCATCCCCGCGGGCGCGGGGAGCAGAAGTCCAGGGCCATCCCGAAGCGCATCGCCGCGGGGCCATCCCCGCGGGCGCGGGGAGCAGAGCGCCCTCCTCCTCGAAGTCGTGAGGCAAGAGGGGCCATCCCCGCGGGCGCGGGGAGCAGCACAGGCCGCACTGGACGGTCACGAGGCCGCCGGGGCCATCCCCGCGGGCGCGGGGAGCAGGTCCTGTCGGCCGTGCAGGTCGCCCTCGCCATGGGGCCATCCCCGCGGGCGCGGGGAGCAGACCGTCACCGCGTCCGCCGCCGTGGCTGGCGTGGGGCCATCCCCGCGGGCGCGGGGAGCAGACTGCGTGACCTGCGGCTTTATCGCTCCACGGACACATTTCCGTGGACTTTTGCAGAATCCGACAAAAGCGCCATACCGGCTCCTCTCCCTTAGCGGGGGCCGCAAACGAGCATCGTAGCCCTCACCACCTATTCGACGTCGGTGCAGGACTCCCGCAGAGCCCCGAGCGCGGTCTGCGGGTGGCTGGGGAACCGCTCGCGATAGGCGTGTTAGGTGGACAGGCCGCCGCGGCGGGTGCGGCTGTCGTCGATGAGATCGTCATGCACCAGGCCGTGGGTCTGGAGCAGCTCGATGCTCAGGGCCGCGGCGTCCAGTGCCTCAAGGGGCTCGCCCGTCACCAGACGTGCCGCCTCGTGCAGCACGACGACCCGCATCCGCTTCCCGCCCCGGAGGGACAGATCCCTCAGCAACTCCAGGCACTCCGGGGCGAACCGGCTGAACGACGGTGCATCGAGGGATGCGCCTACTGCGTCGAAATACTCCTCGAAGCGTTTGTTGAACCGCTGCTCGCATTTGCTTGCACGCTGAAGGATCTCATGGCTCATGTTTCGTCTTCCTGCTCAGGCGCTGTCCGACGCGCCTTTGAGTCTGCAGCGTAGGTGGTGACTTCAGGTGGTGCTGTGGTTCAGGTGGGCTGCTGGAAGGGCGCCGGCGGGTCGGGCGCTGCTGCGGTCGGTGCGGGGACCAGCTGGCGCAGTCGTGTCTGGGTTTCCGGGTCGGTGGAGTACAGGAGGGTTCCGGACATGCCGCGGGTGAGGAGGACTTTGTAGGTGTTGCGGACCAGGCGGAGGAAGGCGGCGCTGTCGGTGCCGTCGAGCGCGGTGTCCCTGCTGGCCTGAGGGTTGGGGAGCCAGCGGTCCCGGCGCCAGACGAGGTCGTCTCCGAGGATGACGCCGTTCCAGTCGTACTCGAAGCCCTGGGCGGTGTAGATGCAGCCGACCTGGCCGAAGCCGTTGGGGTCGGTGGCCCACAGCCAGGACGGGGGGACGCCGTCGAGGCGGGACTCACCGCGCAGGTTCCACGGCTTGCGCCAGGAGCCGATCGTGATGTCGTCAACCAGACGGCCGCGGCGCGGGCTGCTCCATGGCCAGCAGAAGCCGGCCGTGATGCGGGCGGTGAGGTGCTGTGCCTCCTTGGCCTGCAGGAGGTCTTCCATCTGCTGGGGGGAGTCGACCACTCGGACGTGGAAGGTCCGCTCGTCGGCCCACTCGGTGGCGGGCTCGTCGGTGAGCTGCAGCAGGCGCAGGACCCACTGTTCGTTGGCGCGGCTGCCGCCGTTGCGGAACTGGCCGTTGAGGTCGATATGGCGTGGGCGCAGGCCTCGGGCGGCGGCGGCCTGGTCGATCGCTTTGCGGCTGCCCATCTCGCCGGGGCGTACGACCTGGTGGTCGTCCAGGAGGAAGACAGGGACGCGGGCGGCGTCGAGGAGTTCGTCGATCTGGCGTACCCCGCGGTGGCGGACGGAGTGGGCGCGGATGCGGTGGGCCTCGTCGCAGATCATCGCACTGGCGTGCGTGTAGGCCTGGGATCTTCGGGGTGCTCCCCGGCGAACTACGTTGTAGTGGGGACGGGATGAGTGAACGAAACCGGCTTGCCGGTGGCGTGGGAGTAGTCGATCTCCCTGCTCGTGGACTCTCCGACGTACCCGCCGGGGTTGACGACCAGAACCCGGTCTGCCAGGTCGATCTTGCGCAGATGGAGGGCGTCGAGCACCGCCTTCTGCTCGTCGGTGACCGGCCCGTCCGCTTCGCCTGGCGCGACAACGATGACCCCGGCGAAGGTCAGATCACGGTTCACCGCACGCATCTCGTCCATGAACCGGGTAGAGCCGCAGATGCAGACGATTTCAGGTCGGTCGGGCACAGCTCATCCTTTCGATCGGCGGGAGGTTAGTGGGTGACACTGCATCAGTGTTGACCGGCCGCTCAGCCGTCGGCTCGTTCCTCCTCGGTCGCAGTCATCCTGCGGACCATGTCGATCTGCGCGCGGATCTTCATGTCGAACAGGGCTCCGGATCGCCGTCGGGTCCGGCGTTCACAGCCAGCAGCGAGGCGACTTGGCTGGCAAGGACAGTGACCACGCCGGCGGTCCCCACTGGGCGGCGGACCTCGATCAGTTTGCGCACGGCGTCGTCGATGCGGTCCATGGCCTCTTCGCCCTGGAGGAACAACTCGAGCCGGTCGGCGAGGAACATCCGGACGACCGCCACACCATCGGCCAGGGCGGTGTCCACGTTGAAGTCGGCGCGGGCCTTCTCCGACTCCTTGAGCACGGCCGGAATCGTGTACGTCCGCTGCTCCGGGATGAGGCCCTCCTTTCGCCACTCCGCGTACGGGACGGGGCCGACGGCGTCACGGCGTGCACGGTGTTCGTTGGTGGGGCGGCTGCCCGCGGTGCGGCAGGCCGGCCCGGCGGCTGTCTTGCAGATCGGGCATTCGACGCGGCGCATCCACGAGCGCACGAGATCCATCTCGGCGTCGGAGCGGAGATGGCGTCGCCACTCACCGCCCCACGGGATGCTCTGCGATCCGTTTTCCACGCCCTTTGTCCCCCTGGGTCCGGTGGTGAGTGCCGTCTTACCGTGAAGCTGACCGTACCGGCGGTGACGCCCCTCAGCGGTCGATCGGGAGAATGCCGTCCAGGCCGCTCTCGGAGCGGATCTGTTGGACCGTGTCGTCCAGGGTGCTGGCCGCGTCGATGACGGTCTCCAGGCCGTTGGGGAGCAGGTCCTTCTCTCGGTACCAGTCGCGTAGGTGGCCCTCGTTGACGTGCGCGAGGTACTCAGCGTCTGGTTTCGTCGCGTGCCGGAGCACCGTCTCCTCGAAGGGCACGTTGAGGTAGTAGCACCGTGTGACGCCCTGGTGGGCGCGCACCAGGTCCTGGAGCATCGGGCCGTAGCGGTCGGCGTACAGGATGCCCTCCAGGACGACGTGGAAGCCGTTGTCGAGCGCGTAGCGGGTGGTGAGGTCGATCAGGCCGATGTTCGCAGCCCCGGGCCGGTCGCGCTCGCGCAGCACGAGGCGGCGCAGGTTGTCCTGGGCGACGATGGCGAGGTTGCGGCCGAACTTCTCGCGCAGGCCGGCCGCGACGGACGACTTGCCCGAGGCGCTGTTGCCGCGGAGCACGATCAGGCGTGTGTCGCTGGTCCCCACGGTGCCGTGCACGGCCTCAGTCACCCCCGGCTGACCTGGATGCGGTTCTCGTGGAAGTGCTCCCAGTCCATGACCAGGCGGAAGCGGCGGTGGGCCTCCAGACGCTCCGCGTCGGCCGGCTCCTCGCCGCGCTGGACGCGGGCGTCGCCGGATTTCACGAGTTCTGCGAGAGCGAGCTGGACGTCGTCGACGTCCTGGCCCGTGGCTGCCGCCAGCCGGTCCAGGGAGGTGAGGGTCTCTTTCGGTTCCCCCAGATCATCGACCAGGTGGTCGATGAGGGTGTCGAGGAGCGGGCCGGTGCGCATCGTCCAGCGGATCGAGTCGAGGCGCTCGGTGAGTTCTGGGTCCAGGGGCAGCAGGTCGCCGGGCAGTGGCAGCGCGGCGGGCATGGACCATCGGGTGCCGTCCGGCGTCTCTTCGCGGCGGGCCAGGCCCCACGTCAGGTAGAGCTCGGACAGGTCCCGCACGGTGGTGGGCACCGGGAAGCCGGCGGTCGTCAGCATGGTGCTGAACTGCTCCCAGCGGGCCGCCTCGCATGCCTCGCGGCCTTCCGGCGCGGCCTCGTAGTCCCATTCCTCATCCGGCCAGGAGAAGGTGAGCGCGCCGTCGAGGTCGCCGCCGATCATGTCCCAGTGCCCGTCGAAGTTCTCGTGTACCAGGTCGTCCAGGGAGCCGATGAAACCGGGCTGGCACGCCGTCCCGATCAGCATGGTCAGCGGGAAGCCCTGGCGGGGCAGGACGTGCTCCCAGCCCGACACCCACCAGTCGTTATGCATCGCCATGTCCCGGCGCGGCCCGGGAACAGACGCTTTCTCAGTCATCCGCAGCTCTTCCTCGAAAACACCTCGATGCTCGCAGCGTACGCAGCGAGACGCGGCAGGTTCTCACGAACGTCCCACCCACGCCTGGTGGTGCGGGGCGACGCGCAGCTGCTCGCGAAGGCGGCCGCACAGCACTCCGAGGCGGGTGCGGCCCTCCAGGACCTGCAGTCCGCTGTCCGCCGGGTCCAGGAGGCGCCGGTCTATGAGGAGCGGCGGGCGCAGCCACGTCCCGTGCTCTTCCCAGTGCCGGCCGACTTCCGGGGGCCGCACCTTGCCCCAGTACACCGGGTCGGCGGCGTAGCTCTCGATGCAGCCGGCGTCGCTCTCGCCGGTCGGCATGGTGGGGAAGGCCGCGGCCGGAATCGTCTCCAGCGTCCAGGTAATGGCGCGCAGATCGACGTCTCCGTAGTCGTCCATGAAGTGGCCGTTGTCGCCGTGGTCGAAGAATCGTTGGGCCATTGCAGGGCGGCCAGTGCCGGGTCGGCGTGGAAGCGCTCGAAGCTGAGGCCGCCGTCTTGGCGGCGGGCCATCAGCGGGCCAAGGTCGTTGAGCTTCATGTCAGGCACCGCTTTCCAGCGCGTACAGCTCGTAGGGAACGGTTCCGGTCTCGGTGACTCGGTCGGCCGTGCCGATGCGGGTGAACCCGGCTTTGGCCAGGACGCGGCCGGAGGCGGGGTTGTCGGGGTGGTGCATGGCCTCCAGCCGGTTGAGGCCGGCGGTGGTGAAGGCGGCGGTGACGACCTGGTGGGCGGCGTGGGTGGCGTAGCCGTGGCCCCAGCTGTCTTCCCGGAGGATGTAGCTGAGGGTGCCCATGGCCGGGGTGCGTCGGCGCAGGGAGATCAGGCCGATCTGGTCGTCCTCGTGGAGGATGCCCCAGCTCCACTGCGCGCGAGGGGTTTCGGCGGCTCGGGCGAGGGCCGCGCGGATCTTCTCGTGTGCCTGGTCGAGGGTGAGGGGCTTGCCGGTGGTGTACCGGATGGAGGCCCCGCTGTAGATGCGGGTGAGGGCAGGGGCGTCGTCGAGAGCCAGGGCGCGCAGGGTCACCATGCGGCGGTCAGCTCCTTCGCGGTGGGCCGGTCGGCGGGGTCGGGTGCCAGACAGGCGGTGATGGCGTCCTCGAACTCGGGGAAGGGCCACGGCCGGACGTCGCGCAGCGCGGTGGTGGTGCCGCGGGCGATGACAGCGAGCTTCTGAAGCCGGTCGAGGTCGTCGTCGTAGACGACGGGGCGCTGGCCGGTCCAGCACCAGAACAGGGAGGCGCCCAGGCTCCACATGTCACCGGCGGGCTGCGCCTGGATGTGAGCGTCGGCGGGGTTGTCGAGGATCTGCATGGCGAGCTCGGGGGCGGTGGTGTGGGTGAGGGCTCCCCGGTAGGGGACGCGGCGACCGTCGCCGGGGCCGCAGGCGAGGGCGTAGTCGATGACGGCGGCGTGGCCGTCGTGGGTGACGAGGGTGTTGGTGGGCTGGACGTCGGCGTGGGCCCAGCCGGCGGCGTGCATGCGGGCGAGCTGCTCCGTCCAGGTGCGGGCGATGCCGGCGAGCCATGGGCGGACCGGGGCGCGGTCTCCTTCCGGGCCGCGGGTGGGGGCGAGGGCCCGCCACAGGGGCGCCCCGTCGATCCAGTTGACGGCCAGCCACCGGCCGCCTTCCCAGGTGCCGGCGCTGACCCGGTAGTCGGGGTGGAGGGCGTCGGCGGTGATGAGGCGGCGGAGGTGGTCGTCCTCCTGGGCCATCTCGGCGGCCTTGTCGCGGGCGTTGTCGCTGTCGGGGTTGTTGGCCTTCAGCGCGACGGCGGTCTTGGGGCCGTGGAGTTTCCAGGCGCGGGAGCCGCGGCGGTCGCTGAGGAGCTGGAGGGTGGTGGGCTCGCCGGTGTGTCCGGTGAGGAGGGTGACGGCTTCGCCGGGGGGAGCAGGTTTCTGGCCCATGTGCGGATGTCCGTCCACTCGGTGGGGATGTGCTGAATGATGTCGCGGCCGTCGTCGTCTGCCGCGGCGAGCGCGGCGGCCAGGTCGGGGGTCGCGCTCAGGAAGCGTGGGTCGCGGCGCCGGATGGCGGCCCTCACGGGGAGGAACGAGGCGGGGGCGGCCGGGATCCGGTGGCCGGCCGCGGTGACTTCCTGTTCGCCCGCGTAGAACTTGCCGAACATCACCCCGATGGGGCCGTAGAGGTTCTTCAGCACCCAGTGCGGCCAGGCCATCAGGTCACGGTGCCGGGCACCGGGTGCGTCGCCCAGCAGGACGATGTTCTCGCACCGCAGCAGGCCGTGCGGCCGGTTCAGCAAAGGGCGCAGCCACTCCGCGGCCTGGACGCCCGCGTGGAACAGCTCAGCTTCCACGGCTTCGGCGTCGCCGGCGGCGCGGTAGACCGTCCAGGTCGTCAGGCCTCGCTGGAGGGAGGGGGCGAGGTAGGGGCAGTGGGCGGTCATCTTCCGCGCGTAGCGGCTGATGTCCACGGACCTGGGCCGGGTGGTGCTGGCCTCGACGAGGCGCAGCGCCCCGGCGGTGGGCCGGAGCGCTGCGCTGGTACGGTCGGTGATCACCGGCGTGCAGTCTCCGGCTGGTCCGGGGCGACGTCGTCGCCGTCGCCGCCGGCGGGGCTGCAGTCCCACTCGGCGACCACGGTGCCGGTCTTCCGGTAGCGGACGACGGCGTCCTGGTCGACGGTGCCGTCGGCGTCGGTGAACCAGATCTCCGGCAGCGGCCCGTACGCCTCTTCGTAGGCGGCGACCCAGGTGATCGGGCCGTAACCGTTGGTGGCGACGTGCCGGATCGGCTGCCCGGCGGTCTCCAGGCACAGGGCCGCGTATGCGGGGGTGTCGAGCAGGTCGTGCCACGCCTTGTCGACGGCTGGGGAGAACATCTCGGGTGCGGACTGGCCGGCCTTGAAGCGCTGGCCGGTGATGGTCAGGAACCGGCGCAGCTCGGTCGTTGCGGTGCTCATGGTGGTGCCCCTCTCGGTGTCGAGTGGTGTGCGCCCAGCGCGGGTTGGGCCAGGCGGTGGTGCCGGTGCGCCGCACACTCGGAGGGATCTGGTCCCGTCCGGGTGCGCGGGGGGCTCAGGGGGCCGTGGCGGTCTGGGGTGCGACGCTCGCGAGGCGGTCCAGGCGCTCGTACAGGGCGCGGACGAGCCGGGCACGATTCTGGGCACAGCCGACGGTGCCCTCCGCCGGGGCGGAAAGGCGCCGGTCGGCTTCCTCGAGGACGACGTCGGCCAGGGCGCGGGCGGCGTGGTCTTCGGGCAGCAAGTCCGCGGCGCGACGGACGTCGCCGGCGACGGCGTGAGCAGCGCCGGTGAGTAGCAGAGCGATCTGCTGAAGGTCCGCGGGCGGCAGGCCGGAGTTGCCGGCCCATCCCAGCACGGCTTTGACCAGAGCCTTGTGGAGCTCCCGGTCGAGGGGGAGTTCGGCGTCGAGGTGCCCCTCGGGGTCGTGGAGGACCAGGTGTGTGCTGCTCATCGGGGCCTCGCCGGGTCGGTGGTCGCGGGCGGCACGGTCTCGTTCGTCGGGCATCGACCGCATCTCGACGGTAGGGGCGGGCGGGATGCGGTAGGACTGACCGTGAGTACGGGTTTCGGTGCGCAGGGCGACCGGGGAGCAGGCCGGTATGGGCAGGCCCAGGCGAACGTCAGCAGGCGTGGTGAGCGGGTTCGTGCTGCGCCTGGTCCGCGAGTCGATCCCTTGCACGCAGGCCGTGTTGGCGGAGGCCCTGGGCGTGGACGTGGAGACGCTGCAGGGCTGGGAGTCGGGGCGGCGCCCGCTGGCGAACATGCGGGCCGGGGCGTTGCTGGAACTTCGGCGGCGTCTGCCGGCGCTCGGTGCGGACGTGGTGCTCGTGCCGTGGCTGGACGCGGCGATGGACGCGGACCGGATCATCGCAGCCGGGCTGGGGGATGAGTCCGGCGGGCCGCACCCGCTCGCCGGGTGGGTGCATACCCGGGACACCGCGCACATGCTGGCCTGGGCGCTGAACGGCACCGTCCCGCCGGCGCTCGCCGGACGGTTACCCCGGCCCCGGCGCGGCCCGGTCGCCGCCGCGCCGCAGCTGGCGGCCGCGGACCGGGCGGTGTTCTTCGACCATCTGCGGGACACGACCGAGGCGGCGGCCCGGCAGGGCGAGGGCGGGGTGCTGCTGCACCGCCAGGCGCTCTACCTCGCCTCGTATGACCAGGGGCCGGACGCGGCCGCGTGGACCGCGCACACCCTTCACCGGCGCCGGGACGTGCTGGCCCGGCGGGGCTGGTCCCCGCACTGGGCGGAGGCCCGCTCCACCGCCACGGCGCTCGCCCGGCTCGGGGACCCGCAGGCGCTGCTGGACTTTATCGACCGCGCCCTGGCCGGCGATGACACCGCGGAGGCCGCGAATCTGAACTACTGGGCGCTGTGGCTGGGAGCGCTGCCCGTGCCACAACCCGACGACGCGTTCATGCAGGACCGGAACCTGACCGGCTGGGATCCCGTGACCCTGCTGCGGGGCCTGGCCCGCGGCCTGCACCTCGCGCCCGGCTACCTCGACCTTTACGCGCACTCGCTGTGGGCGCTGCTGACCGCGTTCCCATGGCTGGCGCAAGCCGCCGGGCCCCTCGCGGACCCGTTACGCGAGCAGGCCGGCCAACTCCTGGAGGGGACGGCTCTGTCCGCGAGATCGCGGCGCGAACTGGCCGTCGTCCAGTACGTTTTCGATCACAACCGCTGACACCGGAGGACCGCATGGCCGACGAAACCACCCAAGGCACCGCGAGCTTCATCTCCGAGATGGGCGTGCTCAAGCGCGTCGCACGGACCGGCTGGTGGTTCACCGGCAACAAGGCCCCCGAATCGGTGGCGGAGCACTCCTTCCGCGTCGGGGTGATCGGCTCCGTGCTCGCCATGATGGAAGGCGCCGACCCGGCCCGTGTCGCGCTGATGTGCCTATTCCACGACAGCCAGGAGACGCGGGTCGGGGACATCCCGCACATCGGCCGGCGATACATCAAGGCCGCTCCCAACCAGGAGGTGACCGCCGACCAGGTCGCCAACGCCCACCCGGCCGTACGCATCGGCGTGCAGAGCGCGGTCGACGAGTACGAGGCCGGCGAAACGCCCGAAGCGATCGTCGCCCGCGACGCCGACAAACTCGAATGCCTGGTCCAGGCGGTCGAGTACCGGGAACAGGGCTACAGCCTCACCCAGAACTGGATCGACACCAGCCTCGCCTCCCTCAAGACACCGTCCGCGAAAGCCCTCGCCGACGCCGCGCTGAACATGGACTCACTCCAGTGGCAGAAGAACTTCCTGCCCTAACCAGCACCGTCCCCGGCGAGGCCCCCGGGCTGCCGACGGCCTCGGGCAGTCCTGCCGGGATGCCGCGCGGAGTCTGACGCTGTGCTGCGGCGTCCGCGCGGGGAGCACCCGAACCAGCTGATACCGGACCGGGGCCGTGTGGGACCATCCCCGCGGGCGCGGGGAGCACCAGAGAGGGGATGTCGTGAGCCTGAAGGGCAAGGGGCCATCCCCGCGGGCGCGGGGAGCAGATGATCTGTTCCTCTTGCCACGCGTACGCGTGGGGAACATCCCCGCGGGCGCGGGGAGCAGTCCCGCTTTCACGGCGGGGGGACCCCTTCCCCGGGAACATCCTCGCGGGCGCGGGGAGCAGCGTTGATCTGACGCGCCATCATCACCGCCACCGGGAACATCCCCGCGGGCGCGGGGAGCAGGGCTGGTCGCCAAGTGGCGACTGGACCACCTCGGGAACATCCCCGCGGGCGCGGGGAGCAGCACCATCGGCACGCCGTGCCGGCGACACAGACGGGAACATCCCCGCGGGCGCGGGGAGCAGGTGATCAGGTGCTGGAACACGCCGGTCCAGTCGGGAACATCCCCGCGGGCGCGGGGAGCAGCCCAACAACCCGTCGCCTCGCACCCCCGTCCCGGGAACATCCCCGCGGGCGCGGGGAGCAGAGGATGGCGTGGGCTTGGCGGAGGCGCATGGGGGGAACATCCCCGCGGGCGCGGGGAGCAGAACTCGCCGCAGCGACCACCGGGCAGCCGTACGGGAACATCCCCGCGGGCGCGGGGAGCAGAACGCAATCGTGGCTCCCCCACGACGGGAGGGGGGAACATCCCCGCGGGCGCGGGGAGCAGGCTCCGGCCCCAAGTACCAGGTGTAGGCCGTGGGGAACATCCCCGCGGGCGCGGGGAGCAGCGCTTGGTGGTGATGGTGCGGGAGCCGTCGGGGGGAACATCCCCGCGGGCGCGGGGAGCAGCAGGTGTCGTAGGTGATGTGGCAGCCGGTGCAGGGAACATCCCCGCGGGCGCGGGGAGCAGAAATCTTGGACACTTGGAACCTTGGAATCTTGGGGAACATCCCCGCGGGCGCGGGGAGCAGGGTCCCCGCACCAGCGCTTCTACGTGTTTCCCGGGAACATCCCCGCGGGCGCGGGGAGCAGGGAAGGACGACCATGAACTACAGCGACAGCGAGGGAACATCCCCGCGGGCGCGGGGAGCAGCCACTCCTCGAGGGCGCGCAACTTGGCGAGGCGGGAACATCCCCGCGGGCGCGGGGAGCAGTTGGGCGTTGCCGGGGGCCAACAGGCTGGTGAGGGAACATCCCCGCGGGCGCGGGGAGCAGTCCTCATCGGTGAGGGACCGTCGCCCGGCACCGGGAACATCCCCGCGGGCGCGGGGAGCAGACGCTGACTTTGAGTCCGTCGGTCTTGCCGCCGGGAACATCCCCGCGGGCGCGGGGAGCAGTGAGCCTTGGCCTTTTTGATGTCGAGGGCCTTGGGAACATCCCCGCGGGCGCGGGGAGCAGTGGACCTGGAGACACTTGACGGGATCAACACCGGGAACATCCCCGCGGGCGCGGGGAGCAGTGTGGTTGCTGGCGCTGATGGCCACCCGCTCGGGGAACATCCCCGCGGGCGCGGGGAGCAGACTTCGTGACCTGCGGTTTTGTCACGGCGACAGTTGCTTTTGAATCAGTTTCACTGATTCCGGCAAAGCAGACACAAGTTGCGTTAGGTATGTCATTGCTTCCTGCCGTAGCGCCGTCGTTTGGCTGCGTTGCTCCAGCCTTTCGGTGGAGTGGTCGTGGGGATCGGGGGCTTCTGGGTGTTCGGGCGTCGGATCAGGGTCAGGCCCTCGTGGTCGACTGGGTGCCAGCCGTGGTCGTGGGTGCGGAAGGTGAAGCCCTGTTCGTTGTTGGTCGTGTGGGCTAGCAGGGCGCGGCCCTGGTGGGCGTACTGCTGGACTTCGTCCCAGAGCAGGTCGCGGATGCGTGCTGACGGGTTGCCGATGAAGACGCCGGCGGAGATTTCGAGGAGCCAGCGGGTGAGGAAGCTTCTCAGGCCGGGTGGGCAGTTGGTGAGGACGATGACGGTCACCAGGAGTGCTCCGCGTCGGCGTAGGCGTCGTGGTCGTCGGGGCCGCCACCGTAGTTGCGGCCTGCGGGGACGGTGTGGCCGCCATCGCTGTGCAGGCTGACGACGTCGAGGTCGTCGTTCGTCGTCCCTGCCCGCGCTGTCGTTGGCAGCAGGAGGCGTTTGATGTCGTCGACGCAGCGGTCGAGCAGGGACGTCTCGTTGATGCGGTCCCGTAGCAGGCGGCGGGTTCGCGGGCCGATGTCTTCGTCGTTCTCGGCGGCGATGTCGAAGGCGAGGGGGATGCCGATCTCCGTCTTGTACAGGTCGGCGATGTCGAGGACGAAGGACAGTTCGTGGCCGGAGTGGACGAATCCGAGCGCTGGGCTGCAGCCGAGGGATGCGACGACTGCGTGGGCGATGCCGTACATGCACTGGGCGGCGGCGGTGATGGCCTGGTTGACCGCGTCGCCGCTGGTGAAGTCGCCGGGGGTGTAGCGGCGGCCGCGCCAGGGCACACCGGTGCGGGCGGCCTGGGCCCGGTAGCAGTCCTTGAGGCGGCTGCCTTCGCGGCCGAGGAGTTCTTGACGGGTGAGTCCGGCGGGGTCCTCGTCGGGGAATCGCAGGCGGTACATGGCGCGCGCGACGGCGAGTCGGCTGCGTGTGTTGGCCCACTGCGTGGCTTGTGCTTCGGCGAGCGCGGAGGAGCGGGTCAGGGCGCGGCCGCCGGCGTAGTAGCGCACTCCCTGCTCTCCTACCCAGCAGACGGCGGCGCCGGTTTCGCCGAGGACGCTCATCGCCTGGTGGGTGATGCGGGTGCCGGGTCCCAGGAGGAGGGTGCCGATGGTCGCCGACGGGATGTGGGTGGTGCCGTCGGCGTCTTCGGCGGTGATGGCGTTGGCGTCGCGGTGCACTGTGCAGCGCTCGAGGTAGACGAAGGAGAGGCGTTCGCCGGTGCGGGTGAGGTGGCGGGGGGTGAGGGCGGGGCGGCGGGAGACGGTGGTCACTGCTGTGCTCCGGTGCTGCGCAGTGGTGCCAGGGTGAGCAGGCCGCATCCGTAGGCCTTGGCCTTGCCGATGCCTTGGGTCAGGGCGCGGCGCAGTGCTTGCGGGTCGGTGATTTCGAGGTGGCCGTCGAAGGTGACGGTGAGGAGGCTGACGGGGCGGTCGGCTCGGGGGGATGTGGTGTGGTGTTTGTTGAAGGCGAGGGGGCGGGGGTTGTGGACGGTGAGTTCGTAGTGGTCTCCGTGGTGCGGCTGTTTGGTGTGGGTGGTGCCGTGGGGGAGCAGGCGCTTGGCGTCGGGTTTTTCCAGTACGCGGAAGCCGCAGGTTTCCTGGCGTTTGAGGAGCCAGCCCATCTGGTGGATAGGGGTGATGTGTGCGGTGCGTTTGGTGGGTTCGTCGTCTTTGCGGCGGGCGTGGTGGACGGGGTTGGCGGTGAGGCGGAACGCCCACTGGTCGCCGGTGCCGAGTCGGTCGAGGAGGGGGGCGTAGGGGCGGGTCTGCCAGCCGGGGTGGGCCGGGTCGGCGGCGGCTGCGGCGGGCCAGCCGGCTTGTTCGACGAGGTGGGTGAGGTCGGGCCGGTCGGGGCTGACGATGTAGAGCACGACTTCGGCGCGGGCGGTGTGGTCCAGCCGCCACAGCACCCGCGGGCCGCCTGAGGGTGTGTCGGTGGGCAGCAGTGCCGGGAAGGACGACATGACGGCTGCGTGCATGGCCTGGGGTGAGGACAGCAGGCGGCGGGCGCCGGGGCGTGCGGTGTTCACGCGGAAGCGGGTGAGGAACATCAGGCGCTCTCTTCGTCCAGGGCGTCGAACGGGTCGTGCCGGGGCAGGTGCCGGGCCGACGGGTTGGGGATGCGCACGCTGTAGCTGACGTGGGTGCGCAGCGTGTGGCGCCGGTGGGCGGCGGCGAAGCTGAGCGGCTGGTCGCGCAGGGTGTCCGCGCTGTCGTGCTCGTGGTCGTGTGCTTCGCGCAGGACGGTCAGTTCGATCTCGTTGCGGGTGCGGTGCTGTTTGCGGTACCAGGGCGATGCCTGCCAGACCTCGTCGCGTAGTGCGTCCTCGAGACTCTCCCGGTCGTGGAGGCCGAGTTCGATGGGCAGGCAGGGCGGGCAGGAGCGGCGGCCGAGGAAGGGTGGGTAGACGGGGGTGCGCAGTGCTGCGTGGAGTTCGCCGAGGAGTTGGTGGTCGCCTTCGAGGGCGGCGACGAACACGGCGTCGGCGAGGTAGAAGCGTTCGGACAGCGGCATGGATTTGCCGGTGACGCCGTGGTGGGCGGTGTGGAAGTCCCGGACCCGGGTGCCGGGCTGGTCGATGCGGACGCCGAAGCGCAGTGCGGCCAGTGGTTCCAGGGCGTTGTCGTCGCCGCGTTCGATGCCGGCTGCGGCGGCGAGCAGGCCGATGACGCCGCTCTTGGTGGGGGCGGACTCGGTGGTGCGGCGGGTGAAGCGGGCGGAGGCTCCCCATGACTGCAGGGGGCCCGCGAGCCGGAGGGTCAGCACGCTCACGCGGGCTTCTCCAGACGCTCGGCGACGGCCTGGCCGACGGCGGTGAGGAGTTCGCCGAGGTTGTCCGCCTCGGTGCCGGTGCCGGCGAGTTTGTGGGTGTTCGGGCCGACGCGCAGCACCCAGGTGAGGGTGGTGTCTTCGCCGCCGTAGGCGCGCTCGATGTCGGGGATGTACTCGGCCAGGCGCTCGGATGCCTCACGGACGTAGCCGCCTTCCTCGCCGCGGACGGGGTCCTCGAAGGCGGCGACGAAGCTGACGGGCCGGGTGGTGCGCAGCTTGACGATCACGGCGTCGGGCAGGGTGTGGTGGCCGAAGGTGTTGATCTTTCCGGTGGGCAGGGAGGCGATGAACCCGTGGACGAAGGCCTCCACGGCCCGGCGGACCGGTTCGGTGCGGGGTTCGTCGTCGCGCAGGCCGTGTCCGAGGTTGGCGGCGAGCTGGTGGACGCCGAGAGCGGCGTAGCGGTAGAGGGTGGCGGAGTTGAAGTCGACGGTGCCGATCATGCCGGCGCCGGTCTCTGCGTCGGTGTTCTCGTCGTCGACGGCGGTGTAGTAGTCGGACTCGTTCTCCACGCGGTGGACGCTGATGGCGTGGGCGACCTGGACGGCGGCGTCGACGTTGATGTCGGCGTCGTCGGCGACCATGCGGCCGAACAGGGCGATGTCGACGGAGTGGTGGGTGTCGGCGATCTGCTTGGCGCGGCCCTTGTTCTCCTTGTCCTTGAGGAAGGCGGTGATGTCGGCGGCGCCCTCGGCGGCGAGGCGGGCGAGGCCGTCCAGTTGCCGGGTGCTGAGGAACACCAGGTACTTGGACTCGGGCGCCGGTTCCGGCTCGCCGTCCTTGGCGGCATTCGCCTTGCGCTTGGGCACCTCGGTCTTCAGTCCGGCGGCCTTGACGGTCTCGTCCGCGATCCGCAGGACGTGCTCGCCGGTGAGCGAGGGGTCGAGGGAGGTGATGCGGGCGGCGACCGCCTCCACGACCTTCTTGGTGCGCACTCCGAGCTCGCTCGGGTCCAGCAGGTGCTCGTCCTTGAAGTAGGTGCGGGTGGCCCGTTTCCAGGCCTGGCTGGAGACGCGGGCGCGCGGTACTCCCCCGTACACCGCGCTCTTCGGCGCGCCGGTGTCGTCGCGGTTGAGGTTGCTGGGCGGGACGGTCTGCAGGGCGTGCACGTCGAGGAAGATGCGGTTCACGAGGCGTCCTTGTCGGTGTCCGTGGTGCTGGTGATGTCGGGGCCGCCGGCCGGTCCGGCGCAGGCGGGAGCAGCGTCGCCGCCGGGGTTTTTGTCGTGCCAGGCGTGGAAGGAGCGGCCCCACTCCCGGCGGACGAGGTCCGCGCCGCCGGGCCGCTGCCAGGTGTAGAGCTGTCCGGCGAGGAGCGCGTGGTCGAGTGCGATGTCCTCGCGGCGCAGCAGGACGACGATGTCCCGCAGCCGCTGGGCCAGGGTCGTCAGGTCGGGGGCGGTGCCGGCGCGGACCAGGCGCTTGTGCACGGCTTCGTCGATCTCGCCGGGTTTCATCATCCGGCGCACCGCGGCTCCCAGGCCCCGGCCGCTGCCCGGGCGGTCGGCCTGGTACATGCCGGTGCGGCGGGACTGCTGGTGCAGCGCGTAGAGGGTGAGGGCGACGTGCAGGGCGTCCTCGGCCCGCACCAGTTCGCTCTCGCTCAGCGGCCGGGCACCGGCCGGTGTCGCGTGCAGGGGGCCGGTGTCGATCAGGGCCCACAGGTCCGGCAGCTGTCCGGCCGCCCGGCCGGCCCCGCGCCTCAGCCGGGCGAGGGCCGCGACCGCGGGGGACTGATCATCGAGGTAGCCCCGCTGCAGGGTGGTGAGGTGGGCGGCGGCGAGGTCGGTGACCCGCCTGCGGGCGGTGGCAGGTGCGGTGGCGGTGGTCATGCGGGTGCCTTCACGGTGGTCTCGGGCGCCGGGCGCGGGTCCGCATCCGGCGGCGGGTCGAGGGAGTCGGGGCGTCCCAGCCCGGTGCGCAGGGCGGCGTGGAACCACTTGCCGGCGAGGGCGGAGTTGAGCCACTCGGCGCCGCGGGCGAGCTGGACGGTCCGGCCCTGCCATGCCGCGTCTCCGGCCGCGGCCATCAGCCGGTCACCGAGCCCGGCGACGATGGTGTGCACTTGCCGCTGCCAGGCGAGGCGCTGCGGGTAGGGGTCGTCGGTGGCGGCGAGGCGGGCCAGCCAGGACCGGTAGGGGGCCTCGAGGAGGCCGTAGGCCAGGTCGCGGGCGTGGGAGCGGGGCCCGTCGCTGCCTGTGCCGGCCGCGCGGGCGAGGTTGGTGGCGAGATCACCGAGCGCGTTGACCGCGAGGTCGGCGTCGCGGACGGCTGCGACGGCCTGCTCGGCGTAGCGCCGGTCTTGCTGGTGCAGCAGGACCACGGCCATGGCGACGTGGTCGTCGACGATCTCGTCGATCACGGACTGCTGCGTGCCGTAGGAGGCGCCGACAATCCGCGCCCGGACGAGGAAACCGCGCTCGAGCACCCGCTCGGTCACCAGGCGGGCTACCCATTCCAGGATGCCCGGCCGCAGATGGTCGGCCGGGTCGGCGCCCTGCGCAGCGCAGGATTCGTTGACGAGCAGTGCGCCGATCCCGCGCCACGCGGAACGCTCCGGTGCGTGCTCGCGCGGCAGGTAGACCGGGGTCCTCTTCAGCTTCTTCTCCTGGGCCCTGCTGCGCCGCCAGGCCGTCATCGGTTCCCGGTTGTGCCGGTCCCGGGCGGCCAGCGGGTCCCCGTAGCCGAGGACGACACCGTGCACACCGGCCTGGTCGAAGTGCAGGCGCAGGCGGCGTGTCTGCCAGGTGTACAGATCACGCACGCCGGTGGGGGCGCGCTCGTTGCCGCCCGGGCCGCACGGCGGCCTGCGCCACGCCGGCGTGTCCGCGTCGTCGACCTGAAGATTGGGAGTGTCGGCGGCGACCAGGTTCAGCAGCAACGTCTCGCGCAGAGTGCCGCCTTCGACGAAGACTCCGCCGAGATTCCCGCACCAGCCGACACCCAGGGGGTAGACCTTGCCTCCCTTCACGCGGGTATCGCCCGCCACCCCGGTCTTGATACCGGACGTGTCGTAGGCATGGGCGTGCACGACCCAGCGGGCCGCCTCGGCGAAGGTGAGCCGTTCGACCGTGGGCATCCGGGCGGTGAAGAACGGCTCCCCGTTGGGGACGTCGGCCACGATCCGGTTCAGGGAGAACACCTCGTCCTGCCCCGTCCGCAGCCCCGGAGTCTGGAAGAACGGCGCCTCGGCGTCCAGGAGATCGAACCGTCCCCGGTGCGCCTGCAGATACGCCCCGACCGGAGCGAAACAGCCGGCGTCCTCCCACAGCTCCGCCCACTCGTCGATGTCCTGCGGCCCGTCGAGCGCATCGTGCGCGACGGCCAGCAGCAGCCGCACCAGAGCGAACTCCTGCGTGGGCAGATCACCGACGATGCGCCGCAAGTCGTGGGCCTGCTCGAACACCTCACGCAGCGACAGCTCTGCCTGGCTGCCGTCCCGTCTCAGGACCGGGATCCACGGCCGGGCGGTGAGATCGAAGGACAGCACACCCTCACCGCTGCTGTTGTGGTCGTCTTCAGGCACGGGTCACCTCAAGTCCGTCGCCGGGGCTGTAGCGGGGGCAGAAGCCTGCCAGAGGGGTCTGACAGTCCGGGCTGCGCGGCTGTGCCGGACGACCCGGCTGACGGCCGATCAGGCGGCCGACCGCGTACGGCGCTGCGCGCGTGCCGGCCCGACACGACCCGGTGACCTGGGGCGACACACCGACTCGCAGCCAGACGTCCGACATGAGGGCTCATCCGTTCTAGAGCCCACCCGAACGTGGCGGAAACAGGCTGAAGGGGACACAGCATGAGCGCATGGGTCCGCTGGATCACAGTGACAGTGGCCGTGGCGGCCGTCTTCTGGTCAGCCCTCCTGCTGGGACACTGGCTGCCACTGGCCGGCCCGGTTGACGAGCACGCCCACTGGGCTGCCGCCAAGGTCCTGGCAGGGATGATGTCTGGCGCATGGGCAGTGCCGTTGGTCCGATGGGCGGAAAGGGGACGCCGCCCAGGCCCCGTCGCTCCGGGTCGCACCGCGCCCAGTGCAAGCATGGAAGAGGAACCCGCACGCACCGAGAGAGCCCTCGAGGAGCGTGCACCCGCTCCCCGTTGAGACGGGGATGGCCCCAGACTGAAGGGCACGACAGGCTCACCGCCTCGCTGCTCCCCGCGCATGCGGGGTTCTCTCCCCTCGGTCACGGCGTACCGCGCTCTCCTCTCACCCCTCCTCACGCGTGACCTCGAGACCGTCGCTGGGGCTGTAGCGGAGGATGAAGCCCGCCAGGCGGGCCCGGCAGTCCTCGTCGAGCGGCAGGATCAGCTGGCCGGCGAGCCAGTGGCTGTCCTTCACCTGCCAGGCGTGGAGGCAGAGTTCCTCGAGTTCGTCGATCGCCCGGTCCATCACATCGGCGTAGCTGAACTGGATCGGCAGCCGCAGCCCGCAGCTGGCGGCAGTGCGGGCCGCGAAAGGGGTCGGGACCTGGTCGGTGGGCAGTGGCAGCCCGGCGCGGGGGCGGCCCTGGCGGTCCGGCGCCAGCCACGGCACCGTGGCCAGGGTGCCGTCGGCGCGCCGCTGCACGACCACGACTTCCAGGCTCTCGCGGCTGTCGCGTACCTGGGCCCGCCCCTGGCGGGTGTCATCCGCATCGCCGACACCGGCTGCGACCCAGCCGAACAGCGGCAGGCCGGGCCGGGCGGCGGTGTCGAGCCGAAACGTCGCGGCCCGCTCGGCCTGGTCCGCGCGGTGCTCCTCATACCGGGCGCGGGCGTCCTCGAGTGCCTGCGCCCAGCCGGCCGGGCCGTCGGGTGTGTCCGCGTAGGCGCGCTGTACCAGGGGACTGATGTCCGCCGGCAGCCGCACCGGGCGCTGCGGGCCGCCGTCCAGGTGCGCCAGCAGGGCGGCTGCGGAACGCAGCAGCGCATACGCCCCGTACACGGCGAGCGAACCGCGCACCGGCGCGGGCACGCCGGCGCTCCAGTCGACGCCGGTGACCAGACAGCGGGGACGGCGCAGCCGCTCGGGCCGGTCGATCTGCTCCCGGCCTCCGCGCAGGTGCCGGTGCAGACGTCCCATGCGCTGCAGCAGCAGGTCGACCGGGGCGAGGTCGCTGACCAGCAGGTCGAAGTCGACGTCCAGGGACTGCTCGGCGACCTGGCTGGCGACGACGATGTGCGCCGTCTTCGGCCGCTCTGCCCTGCCCGGGGGCCCGAAGCGTTCCAGCAGAGCGGCGTCCTTGGCGACGCGGTCGACGTCGATGAAGCAGGAGTGGGCGACGGTGACGTTCTCCTGCCCGAACCTCTCCCGCAGCACAGCCGCTGTCTCCAGGACGCGGCGCACCGTGTTTCGTACGACAAGTGCGCAGCCACCTGCGGTGAGTTCCTGCTCCAGGCGGTCGGCGAGGACCTGCACATCGTCGTCGAGGCGCTCCACCACGACGTCTGCGGCACGGGCGGAGGCCGCAGGACGCCGCAGGAGCGGGACGCCTCCCGGCGTGACGGCGGTCAGCAGCGGATAGTCGCCGGCCCGGGCCACAGCCTCGAAAGCGGCCGCAGCCTCACCCGTGGTGGGTTTTCCCGCGTACGCCCGGACCAGTTCCCTCCGCCGGCCGGCCGGCAGGGTCGCGGACAACACCACCACCGGCACCCGGTACGCACCCAGCCACGACAGCACCCGGTCGAGATACACGCTCATGTACGTGTCGTAGGCGTGCGCCTCGTCGATGACGACGACCTTCCCCGCGACCGCGAGGTGACGCAACGCCAGGTGCCGGCTCCTGAGTCCGGCGAACAGCAGCTGGTCGACCGTGCCCGCGACGAACGACGACAGCATGGCCTTCTTCCGCCCCCGCAGCCACGCGTGCGCGACGAGCTCGGCGCCGGCAACACGGTCACGGCTCGCAGGCCGCCACTCACGCTCCCCCACCCCGTCCACGTCGACCGCGGCAAGAGGCCGGCTGCTGCGCATGAGATCGGCGAACCTGTCGTTGAGAGCAGCCTTGGAATGGGCCAGCAGCACCGAATAGCCTGCCTGCCCGCGCGCGGGCAACCGGTCGAGCCAGTCCAGCAGGCGGGGGAACATCGCATTGCCGGTGGCCATCGTCGGCAACGCGAAGAACACACCGCCCGCCCCCGACCGCGCGGCCAGAACCTCCGCAGCGGCGAGCGCGGCCTCCGTCTTCCCCTCCCCCATCGGCGCCTCGATCACCATCAGGCCCGGCCCGTCCATCTCCCGCGCCAGCTCGACAACCGCCTCCTGCACCGGCCGGACCCGCGCCCCCGGCGGAAGATCGAACCGCGACGCGAACAGCTGCTGCACATCCCCCGCCGGCTCCACCGCCCGCCACGGACCCGGCAGATCCAGCCCCCGCCAGGCAGCCGCAACCCGCTCCGCACCCGAGCGCGGCACATCCTCGGGGAAATAAGGGAAGAGATCGGGATTGCTGGCGATCCAGTCGCAGACGATGACCAGCGAGGAGAGCAGCACCTGCACCGGCTGCGGCAGCTTCACCGCCCGCCAGGCCGCCAACCGCTCCGCCACGCCGAACTCCCCCGCACACGCATCGAGCAGTTCCTCCTGCACCCCCTCCCACACCACCCCGCTCGGCCCGTGAGAGCGCAGCAGATGGGGATGACGCTCGAGCTCCTGGATCTGCCCGTGCTCGGGCGGCACCCCGTGATGCCCGCCCACCACCACCGTGAACTGCCCCGTCCGCCGGCCCGGCCAGCCATACCGCTCCTCCAGCCACTCCGCCAGCAGCACCTGCCCGGCCAGCCCGTGCGGCGCCAGCCGGCGATCCGCCCCCATCGCCTGCCGCGACCGCATCTCCAGCCCCCAGCCCCGCATCACCTGCGCAAGCTGCTCCACCTGGCAGGCGAACGCGGGCGTCGCCTTCCCGATGTCATGCACAGCAGCCAGCCACACCACCAGCCGGCGCCCATCCCCCTGACCACCAGGCAGCACACCGGCGATCAAACGCCGCACCGACAACGGCAGCCACTCATCCCACAACCGCCCCGCCACGGCGGCACTGTCCTCCATATGCCGCCACAACGGCAGCCACCCATCCGAACCACGATCATGCTTGGCCCACACACTCAACGCCGGCCCACCCAACCGGGCACGAAGCCCCACCAGGCCACCCCCCCCTCGCCCGTCATGCCAGATACATACAGGACACAAACACACAGCGAAGCCACAACGAAGAAAACAAGACCAACAACCCCACAGACACCAAGCAACCCAGACACACACCCAACAGCCAGCCCCAACCCCCAGGCCACGAAGAACAGTCCGCGCACCGCGGAGTCACCGGGAGACCATCCCCGCAGGCGTTGGGGGGAGGACGACGTGGCCGGGACCTGCGCCGTGTATCCGGGGCCACCCCCGCGGAAGTCTGGAGCAGCAGCGCCACACGCTCGGCTTCCGGTCGACGCTGGGGCCATCCCCGCAGGCGCGGGGAGCAGTCCATGGAGTCGCGCGCCACGTTCCGGCGCGGGGGGACCATCCCCGCGGGCGCGGGGAGCAGCGCAGTACAGGCATCGTCGTCTCCTTCTTGGCAGGACCATCCCCTCAGGCGCGGGGAGCAGCTGGCCGGCCGCAACGTCCCCAAGGACGAGTGGGGACCATCCCCGCGTGCGCGGGGAGCAGTAGCGCCTGTCGCGTCCACGCCTCGCAGTGGGGAGGACCATCCCCGCGGGCGCGGAGAGCAGACGGGGCTGGTGGCGGCCGACCGGTTCATCTCGGGACCATCCCCCGCGGGCGCGGGGAGCAGTGCCAGGGGTAGGCGGCCAGGGCGAGGCAGGCGGGGCCATCCCCGCGGGCGCGGGGAGCAGAGTTGTACAGAACGGGCACGGCCGACTGCCAGACGGGGCCATCCCCGCGGGCGCGGGGAGCAGTTCTTCACGTCACCGTGGCCGGGCCCGCCGGGGGGACCATCCCCGCGTGCGCGGGGAGCAGAGCCGGTGCGGCGGGGCTTGCCGTTGGTGGTGGGGACCATCCCCGCGTGCGCGGGGAGCAGATCGCCGAGTGGCCGCCCGCAGTACGCGACGCGGGACCATCCCCGCGTGCGCGGGGAGCAGGTGACGCGGGCCGCCTCGGCGAGAGCCGAGACGGGACCATCCCCGCGTGCGCGGGGAGCAGGGGCGGTCGTGTCGGCCGTCGGCGCGTGGCTCAGGACCATCCCCGCGTGCGCGGGGAGCAGGTGGCGTCGTCGTTCTCCCAGGAGGGACCATCCCCGCGTGCGCGGGGAGCAGAACAGGGGGCCGGGCTGGTAGCCGTTGCCGTCGGGACCATCCCCGCGTGCGCGGGGAGCAGCGCACTAACGTCACTCAATCGGGTTAGTGATCGGGACCATCCCCGCGTGCGCGGGGAGCAGAACAGGACGCCCCCGGCTGCCCACATCCGGTCGGGACCATCCCCGCGTGCGCGGGGAGCAGGCGACCCACTCGGGCGGGGTGGTCAGGTCTGCGGGACCATCCCCGCGTGCGCGGGGAGCAGTCTGCGGCCGCCATGGCTGGTCGGAGCGCTCCGGGACCATCCCCGCGTGCGCGGGGAGCAGGCCTTCGGCCCCCTTGGGGCGCCTTCGGCGCTGGGACCATCCCCGCGTGCGCGGGGAGCAGACACGGGTTCGTTCGTCGTGTTCGTCGGCCCCGGGACCATCCCCGCGTGCGCGGGGAGCAGACTTCCTGACCTGCGGCGTTACCGCTCCACGGACACATTTCCGTGGACTTTTACAGACTCCGACAAAAGCGCCATAACGGCTCCTCTCCCTCAGCAGGGCCGCAAACGAGCATCGTAGCCACCGCCGTCTCTTCCACGTCCGTGCGGGACTCCCGCAGGGCCCTCAGTGCCGTCAGGTCCAGCGCCTCGCGGCGGCCGGGCTGCTGCTCCTAGGACTTGTCCGGCCGATCAAGTTCGTAGCCAGATGGTGAGGGCTGCCGCTGTCGCGGTGCCGAGGTAGACGTAGCCACGCTTGTCGTAGCGGGTGGCGACGGCCCGGGACTGTTTCAAGCGGTTGATCGCCCGTTCGACGGTGTTGCGCTTCTTGTAGCGGTCCTCGTCGAAGCCGGGTGGCCGTCCGCCGTGTGAGCCTTTGCGCAGGCGGGCGGCGTGACTGTCGGTCTTCTCCGGGATCGTGTGCCGGATACCGCGTCGCCGCAGGTACTCGCGGCAGGGCCCGTTGCTGTAAGCCTTGTCGGCCGCGAGGCTGTCCGGCTTCTTGCGGGGCCTGCCCGGCCCGGGCCGCGGCACGCGGATCTTCTCCAGGACGGGCTTGAACTGGGTGCAGTCGGCCCGCTGGCCCCCGGTGACGATCAGGGACAGCGGGCGGCAACGGCCGTCCGCGCTCAGGTGGAGCTTGCTGGTGAACCCACCGCGCGAGCGGCCCAGGCCCTCGCCTCCAGCACCACCTCCACCAGGCGGGCGATCAGGCTCTGCCACGGCGTTTCGTCCTGGTGTTCCGCCAGTTCGGCCCCCTTTGAGGCTGGGGCCGGCGGTGGGTCGGTGCGAGCGCCGGCGGCATGCTGATGCGCGCGGCCGATGGTGGAGTCGACCGAGATGTCCCAGTCGACCTCACCCGCCGCATCGGCTGCGGCCTGGACCTGCTGAAGCAGCCGCTCCCAAGTGCCGTCGGCGGACCACAGGCGATGGCGTTCATAGACCGTCTTCCACGGGCCGAACCGTGCGGGCAGGTCACGCCACTGCACACCGGTCCGCACCCGGTGCAGAATCCCGTCGATCACCTGTCGGTGATCCCGCCACCTGCCACAACGCCGGTTACTGACCGGCAGGAACGGCCGCAGCCGTTCCCACTCCGCATCCGTCAGATCGCCCCGCCCCATGTCCACATCAACGACCACGGCGCGAAGTAGTCACATGATCGGCCGGACAAGTCCTAGAGGACCCGTCCCTCGTGATCATCGACACCCAGTCCGTCCGCGCGGCAGCCGGTGTCCCGAAGACTACGACGGGACTGGACGCCAACAAGAAGGTGTCGGGCCGCAAGCGGGGACTGGCCGTCGACGTCCTGGGGCTGATCATCGGCGTCGTCGTGCTGGCCGCATCCGCGCACGACAACACGGCCGGCACCGCCCTGCTCGACCAGGCCGCCGAGCGGTGCGGGATGCGTCTGGAGAAGGCCCTGGTGGACCAGGGCTTCAAGGACGAAGTCCTCATCCACGGCGCGTTGCTGGACATCGACGTCGAAGTCGTCCGCCGCAACCCGGCCGACCAGGGCAAAGGCTTCGTCCCGCAACCGAAGAGGTGGATCGTGGAGCAGGCCAACGGCACGTTGATGCCGCACCGCAGACTGGCCCGCGAGTACGATCACCGGCCCGACACGTCCGTCTCGCGCGTCTACTGGGCATCCATCGCGAACATGACCCGCCACCTCACCACACCGAGTCCAGCCTGGCGCGACATCCTCGGACTGGCCGCGTGAACGTCATCGAGCTCCTGGCCGACCTCCAGGCCCAATACGACAAGACCGCAGCCCGTGCCGGTGAACTGCGTGACCGGATCCAGCACTTGACCGCCGCCCTGACCGAGACCGAAGCGCGACTCGCGAACCTGGTCACCGCCCGGAAGATCATCGCCGAACTCGCACCGGCTTCAGGCCAACCCGCACCGCCCGAGACGAACACCGCCTACCAGGCCATCGTGAACACCTTCAACCAGTATCCCGATCAAGAGTTCCGAGCCCGTGAGCTGCCCGAACGCCTCGGCATGCCCACCGACGAGGCACCCGTCAACATCACCCGCAGCCGCCTCGGACGTCTCACCCGCCAAGGCTTCCTCACTCAACCCGGACGAGGCCGCTACCAGAAACGGACTTAACGTCCACTTAGAAGCACGCTGCCTCGCGACCTGCAACTTCACGATGCGCCCTTCATTCGTCAGCGACTTGTGGTGACAGCTGTCATGCCGATCAGAGCACAACGATCACTGACGGTCGGTCAGCTCCCCAGGGCAGGCTGGAGGCACGTTGAACAGCCGCCGAACACCCGGCAGAGGGAGCAGACACCTGCATGGACAAGACCACCATCGTCAACACGGAAAGAAAGCGCCTCAGCTCGAAGCGGATCGTCGCCCTGGCGACCGGCACCGCCCTCCTGGCAGGGCCGACGGCCCTCGCCCCGGCGGCGCGGGCCGACACGCCACCCCAGGTGAGCATCACCGTCCAGGACCAGGCCACGGCAAACGTCCCCGCCGGCGCGGTGGGCATCAACACACCTTTCTGGGACAGGGACTTCACCCGGCGCGACACCCCGCGGCTGATTCGCGAGGCCGGCATCACCACGCTGTCGTTCAACGCCGGCGGCCCCGACGACCTCTACCACTTCCAGAACGGGGGCTGGCTCAGCCCCGACCCGTACGGCCCGTACAACGGCCTGGGCGGCACCGCCTACCAGGACGACACCCCACAGTTCAGCTTCGACCGGTTCGCGCAGACCGCCCAGGCCGCGGGCGCCGGCATGCTGGTGCACGTCAACTACGGAACAGGCCCGACCGACACCCGAGAGCACCCCAGCACCGACGCCGACCTCAAGCCCGGCGATCCGCAGGAGGCGGCCGACTGGGTGCGCTACGCCAACGTGACGCGCGGCTACCACGTGCGGGACTGGGTGATCGGGGAGGAAACCTACCTCAACGGCTGGAACAAGCCGTCGGGGCCGACCCCGCCCGGCGGAAATGCCCGCGAGCCCGACGCGCACCCCGACAAGTCCCCCGAGGCGTACGCCCGCAACAGCATCGAATACGCCAACGCCATGAAGGCCGTCGACCCGGACATCCGGATCGGTGTCGAACTCTTCCCGTACGATCCGGCGAAGGCCGGCGCAGGCGTCGACCTGATGGCCAAGCAGTGGGACGAAGCCCTGCTCGGCACCCCCGGCCTGGCCCAGGCGATCGACTTCGTCGACGTGCACTGGTACCACGCCTTCTTCGCCGGAGCCACGACCGAGGCCAAACTGCTCGCCGACACCGCCGCCACCGCACCCGTCATGGCCGCCGTGCGCACGGAACTCGACCGCGCCTCCGTCCCCGACCACCGGATCGCCGTCGTCGCCGGCGAGACCAACCTCAGCCCCTACGGCGACCCACGGCAGCAGACCGCCGCCGGCGCGCTGTACCTGTTGGACAGCAACCTGTCGCTGCTGGAGAACGGCGTCTCCCAGGTCGACTGGTGGGCCCTCTACAACGGCCCGTGGGCCGCCGGGAGCGGCTGGGGCGACCTCGGCTTGCTCTCCTCCGGCGAGTGCCCGGCCAACTGGTCCAGCCCGCAGCCTTGCGAGCCCCCGGTCGGCACCCCGTTCGCGACGTACCAGACCATGAAGCTGCTGACCACCGCGCTCAAGGGCGGCGGCACCGCCCTCGCCGTGTCGTCCGGCAGCCCCACCCTCGCGGCCCACGCGATCCAGCGGCCCGACGGCGCCCTGGCCGTGGTCGTCGTCAACAAGGACCCCCAGCTAAGCCAGCAGTTCAGCCTCGACCTGCCCGGCTCCTACCACGTCCGGCGAACCGTCAGCTGGCAGCAGGGCGACGGCAAACCCACCGTCCACCACGGCCCGGCACCCACCGCGCTCGCCCCCTACTCGGCGATGGTCATCCTTCTCGACCCCTGTCAGTGACAGCCCCAAGGACCAGAACAGCAAGGAGGGACAGTCATGTTCGAGCTGCGCATGCTGGACTACGGCTTCACCGCCGTCACCGAAAGCCTGTACCGCCTGCCGGACGTCACCGCGGCCGGGGTCTCGGGCAGGTGGGAGGCATCGGTGGGCAGGTCGGCGGTCCGCCGCATCCGCCACACGAGCACGTCGCTGACGGAGTCCGCAGTGCCGAGTTCGCGCCGTGCGGCAACGCCGGACAGGAGGGTGGCCGGGTTGTGGCCGGCGGCTTCGGCCTCCGCGATCGTCGCCGCCAGCACGTACCAGCCGGGTTCAGCGAGAATCTGCTCGGCCAGCTCTGGAAGCGCCTCGCGCAGCAGCACCGTCTGACGTTGGAGCATCGGCCGGCTCAGACGTCGGCCGCGCTGGTAGAGCACACCGAGCGGCTGAGCGGCGGCGGCCTGGTAGGCGGTGCGAAGGTGCTCGGCGGCGCGGGCGGCGGCCTCGGCCTGCTGGGCGTGCCCCTTCCTGGCATGCCAGTGCATGGCGGCGGTGACGTTCGTCCAGTTCCGCCCCCCGCGCGGTGATCCGTTCCAGCAGCTCGGGATCCAGCATGCACCGGATCGTAGAAGGCTGCCGGACTACGGCGAGCAAGAACCGGACACTTCAGCTACCTACTTCTGCTGACGACCGCTTGTTCAGGGCTCGATCGCTACGAATGTCGCTTCTGGTCGGGCCGACCATGCGCCAGACGCCGAGTTTCGGCCGCGCCCTCGGCATCGAGCTGGGCCAACGTCCCGTTCCCGTACTCAACGATGTCGTACTCGTCATCAAACTCAGCAAGGCGCTCGGCGAAGGACTACAGCCAGACTGTGCCGGTCGTCTTCATCCCCTGGACCAGCTCCAGGAGCACGATACGGGCGCGGCGGCGCGGCGGCGCCCGGGTGAGCAGACGCTGGCGGACGAGCTCAGCAACCCCGACGGTGACGTTCTCTACTGCCACCAGGCCGCCCGCGCCGAAGCGGAGGAGGAACGGCGCCAGGCGGCTGAGCAGGAGGCGCGGCGGCCGGTGTGCAGTGGTGCGGGCGGAAGTGCACCGCTCAGCGGTGGGAGAAGCTCACCATGCACGGTGCCGAGGGCCGATGACCGGGACGTGCCGCGCCGACGACATGGCCCGGCAGGAAGCCGCCGCACGGCCGGAGCCGGCCAGGCCCGGCCGCGGCCGGTGAGGCAAGCCCGTTGTGCGGCCAGGGTCATCAGGCCGTACGACGCGACGGAGACCGAAGTGCCCACGCCCCCGGGCGGGAAACCGTGGCGGGGAGCGGTTGGCGGCGGCATTGGCGCTCGGGCATGCGGGCGAACTAGGCTGCGTCGATTCGTGCCGTTCACGGCGGCAGCCCACCGACGGAGAGGAAAGCCGATGATGCAGCATGCGTCGGCCACCGACCCGGCTCCCGGGCGCCGCCCCGAGCTGGTCCCCGACCCGGATGCGGAGGCGAATCGTATAGCGGCGGTACGCCGCTACGACATCCTCGACACGCCGCCCGACGGCGCGTTCGACCGGGTGGCGGCGATGGCCGCCCGGCTCTTCGACGTGCCGGTGGCGACGGTCACGATCGTGGACAGCGACCGCATCTGGTTCAAGGCCGCCCACGGCCTGGAAGGTGTCAAGGAGATCGGCCGCGATCCGGGCCTGTGCGGCTCGGCGATCCTGCGCGATGACGCGCTGGTGATTCCCGACACACTTCGTGATCCTGTGGCAGCGGACAATCCGCTGGTCGCCGGAGAGATGGGAGTGCGCTTCTACGCCGCCGCACCGATCATCACCCCCGACGGGCACCGGCTGGGCACCGTCAACGTCCTCGACACCAAACCGCGCTCCATCACCGAGGACGACACCGCCACACTGGCCGATCTCGCCGCCATCGTGCTGGACGAGATGGAGCTGCGGCTGTCGGCGCTGCGCGCCCTGCGCGACGAACAGGAGCGGCGGGAGGCGGAAAGCCGTCACGCCGAAGCGGAACGGGCACGGGCCGAGGCGGAACGGGCGGCACGGGAGCAGGCGGAGCAGGACAAGGCCGCCATCGCCGCGTTCGCCTCCACTCTCCAGCGCACCCTGCTGCCCCCGGCCCTTCCCGTGGTGCCCGGCCTGGAGCTGGCCTGCCACTACCGCACCGCCTCCGCCCACGACGTGGGCGGCGACTTCTACGACGTCTTCCCCATCGACGGCGACCGGTGGGCGTTCTTCCTCGGCGACGTGTGCGGCAAGGGCCCCGAGGCGGCGACCGTCACCGCCCTGGCCCGCCACACCCTGCGCGCCGCAGCCCAGATCAACCCGGACCCGGTCACCGTGCTGAGCGCGCTCAACACCATGCTGCTCACCGACGTCACCGCCGGCAGCCGCTTTTGCACCGCCCTCTTCGGCCTCCTCGAGCCCCGGGAAGACAGCGGCTTCACCGTCACCATCGCCACCGGCGGCCACCCGCCCGCCTACCACGTGCGCCCCGACGACGGCGGCGCCGTATGGGTCAGGGCAGTACGCCCCAAGGGCGGCATGCTCGTCGGCGCCTTCCCCCAGGCACCCTTCGCCCAGACCACCTTCTCCCTGACGGCCGGGGAGAGCCTGTTCCTCTACACCGACGGGCTGACCGAAGCCCGCACCACCCAGGGCGCCATGCTCGGCGAGGACGGCCTGACCGGCTTCCTCCATCAGCGCACCGGGCCCGTCACCGCCGCCTCCCTGATCGAGGACACCGTCACGCTGCTGGCCTCGCTGCCCGACGGAGCCGGCGACGACGTAGCCCTGCTGGCCCTGTCCGTACCCGGCGGCCACACCGCGCCCGACAGCGGTGTCGCCGCCACCGCCCACACCGCCGCCGCACCCGAACACATCGGCCAGGAGTGATGACCGACGTGACCGACACGCTCCACCTGACCGTCCAGCACCCTCGCCCCGGCCTTGCCGTCGCCACGGTCGTCGGGGAAGTGGACATGCACACCGCGCCCACCCTGCACTCCGAAGCCCTGGAGATCATCCAGCGAGGGCACCCACTCCTGGCCCTCGACCTGGCACAGGTCGGCTTCTGCGACTCCGCCGGTCTCAGCGCGCTCATCCGCCTCTGGCACGCGGCCCAGGCAGCGGGCGGCTTGCTCAACCTCGCCGCCGTCCCCGACCGTCTGATGCGCATGCTCAGCATGACCGGCGTCGACTCACTCCTGCCGGTCCATGCCACAGCCGCCGAAGCGATCGCCGCCATGTCCGCCGGCCAGCCCACGTGCGCAGACGTCCACGGCTCCGTCACCAGCTCCCCCACCGGGGGGAGGCACCGCGAGCTGACCGAGGGCGAGCCGGCGCCATTCGACAACGCGCAGCGGCAGGAGACATCACAGGCAGGAAACGTCGTTCAGGGCTGAGCGGACAGGCGGAAACACAGAGCAAGACGGTTGTCCGGTCCGGCAGGCGCCCACCCATGCGTACGACATCGACGGCGAACCGCAAACCGCGACCCGACCGCTGCGCTGCACGCCGCCCTGTAAGCAGCCTCGAACCTCCCCCGGAACCCGCCTCACGGACTTATGGTTCCGCCGAGACTGCTGGTGTGCTGCGGATCCTCACCAAGCTCCGCACGATCCCGCCCGCGCCACCCGCCTCCTGCGCGCCCTACTCGTCCTAACGAACCTCGAAATCAACCGCTGACGGATGATCTTCTCCGTGGGCTCCCGCCCACGACCAGCACGAGTACCCCGAGCATCGGTCATACCAGACTGGCTTTGTTCACGAGTTGCGTCGTCAGTTGTTCACGGGTTCGGGAGGCACCCAGATCCACGGTCGGGTGATGTTCACGAGTTTTGACGGCACTTGGGTCCTTGCCACGGGAGCATCGGGGTGTTCCTGGTGAAAGGCCCTGGTCATGCCGCAGATGTCGAAGGTCGAGCTGTACGCCGCGATCCGGCGCGACCACCGCGGCGGCATGACGATGCGGGAAATCGAGCGCAAGCACAACGTGTCGTGGCGGACGGTCCGCAGGGCCGTGGACTCGGTCTGGCCAGAGCCTCGGAAGAAGCTGCCGCCACGCCCGACCGCGCTGGATCCGTACAAGACGGTGATCGACGAGATCCTCCGGGCGGACCTGGATGCCCCGCGCAAGCAGCGGCACACGGTCACGCGCCTCTTCCACCGCCTGGTCGAAGAGCACGGCGCCGACGTCTCCTACCAGATGGTCCGGCGCTACGTCGCGGACCGAAAGCCTCGGATCCTGGTGGAGTCGGGCAAGGCCCCGCTGGAAGCGTTCGTGCCGCAGACCCACCAGCCGGGCATGGAGGCCGAGGTCGACTTCGGCGACGTGAGCGTGCGCCTCGCCGGCGAACTGGTCACCTGCTACCTGTTCTCCTTCCGCCTGTCGTACTCGGGCAAGGCAGTCCACCGCGTCTTCGCCTCCTGCGGCCAGGAAGCCTTCTTCGAAGGGCACGTGCACGCCCTGCGGACGCTGGGCGGTGTCCCACGGAGCAAGGTCCGCTACGACAACCTGAAGGCCGCCGTTGCCCGCGTGCTGGGCCTGAGCCGGGCCAGGGTGGAGACCGACCGGTGGATCGCCTTCAAATCGCACTTTGGGATCGAGAGCTTCTACTGCCGGCCCGGCATCGACGGCGCTCACGAGAAAGGCGGAGTCGAGGGGCAGATCGGCTACTTCCGCCGCAACCACTTCACCCCAGTGCCCGAGGTCGAGTCACTGGCGGAGCTGAACGAACTGGTCGAGCAGTGGGACCAGCACGACGGCCGACGCCGGATCGGATCCCGACCCCGAACGATCGACGAGTACTTCGAGGTCGAGCGGCCGCTGCTGATGCCGCTGCCCGAGGAGCCGTTCGAGACCGGACGGGTGTTCACGCCTCGCGTCGACCGCTACAGCCAGATCGCGGTCCGCACCAACCGCTACTCAGTGCCGGTGAGGTTGATCGGCAAGCGGGTCAGAGTGATGCTGCACGCCTCTCACCTGGTGGTTTACGACAAGAATGTGGAAGCGGCCCGCCACGAGCGGCTAATCGCCAACCTGGCCAACGCGGGCGGCGCCTGGGTGGGCGGGCTCACCCTGGCGGCGGGCTGGGGCACGACCTCCCCGGCCCTGGCCGGGGCGGCGCTCGCGGTGCTCGGCCTGGGCGTGGCGGCGGCGGCCTACACGGTGGACCGCCGCCGGGCGACCCCGTCGACGGGACGGGTGGTCACCACGCACATGCCGGAGGGGGCGACGGCGGTGCACCGCTGACGTCCCGTTTTTCCGGCCGTCCCGCCCGGACCTCGGCCGCGAGGTCCGGGCGGGCCCGCTCCACGCGGATCAGGCGTACGTCAGGCTGATCTGCCGACCGTTGATCGTCCAGTGCTGGCCGCGGTCGAAGCTGTCGCACGGCCGGATGCGGACCTCGGGGGTGTTCCAGGTGTTCGCGAGGCAGTAGCCGGACGCGTGGGTCAGGCTGATCTGCTGGCCGCGGACGGTCCAGTGCTGGCCGCGGTCGATGTCGCAGCGCCGGGTGCGGACCTCGGGGGTGTTCCAGGTGTTGGCCAGACAGTAGTCGGGGGCGTAGGTGAGCTTGATCATGTCTCCGTCGACGGTCCAGTACTGGCCGCGGTCGAGGCTGTTGCACTGCCGGGTGCGCACCTCCGGGGTGTTCCAGGTGTTGGCGAGACAGTACGCGCCCGCAGCCCGGGCATGGGTGCCCGGTTCGGCGGCCGTGGCGCCGGCGGACGGCAGGAACGAGGCCGTCACCGCGAGAATGGCCACAGCGACGGCATTGCGGAGTCCGAGGGTCATGGAGCATCACCTTTCGCACCGGCGAAGTCGGGTGGCCCGCACATGTGGGCCGTGCCGTAGTTTTCCAACCCATCGGACGACAAACCGTGACACGCACGCTGTCACCTGAACGGCCCAGCGGTGTCAGTCGGCCGTGTGACACCGGGCGCCCGTCCGCCTCCCCGCGCGGCGACCGTCACCCGGGCTCGTGCCGCACTCCCGGCCGCTCCGCGTTCGCCGCCGTTGCGGATGATCAGCAGGACCCGGGCCAGCTCGGGCCCGCTCTGCTCCTGGAGCCGGGCGAACGCCGCCTCGTCGGCCGCGAGGGGCTCCAGCTGCATCATGTGCGCGCCCCGGACGCTGCGGGTGGCCTCGGCGCGGATCGTGTTCAGCACGCCGTCGGCGACCCGGCCGGCGGCGGTGACCCAGCCGTGTGCGCGCTGGTCGCCCGAGCCGGTGACGAACGTCCAGCCGATCGGGTCGGCCGCGTGGTCCTCGCCCAGCATCACCGGGTGGAAGTGCCGGGCGCCGGGGTGGACGAGGCGGGCCAAGGCGCGGGCGCGGATCTCACGGCGGACGGCGTTGCGCAGGGCCTCGGCTCCCCCGTGGTGAACGGCAGAAGGTCGTGGCGAAGGCCGAGCGGCTGCGCTGACCGTGCGGGGCCGGGGCACAGACCTACGGCTGAGCAGCGTGGTACCCGGGGGCTTCGCCGCCCCCGGGACCCCGCTGCCCCGTCACTCCCCGGCGCGAAACGGCATCGTCGTGGTGCAGACCGGTCGCGCCAGGGAGCAACGGGGTTGTGGTCAAAGGCTGCTGTCCGGTGGGGAGTCCGGCACAGACGGGGTCCGGTCCGCAGTCGTCTGCAGTCCCGTGCGGTGTGCCGGCCACACCGGTGCCGCGAGGTGTAGGTGCAGGGGCGCAGCGGCAGGGTCCACGGGCCCGGAGGAGTCGACCGCGAGGCCCGCAGGGCATGGCGCTGACCTGCGACGAGGTACGCCCGTGGAACCTATGAAACCGTCCTACGCGCGCGTGCAGGAGCGATCTCGTGCGTGCCGATGCCGCCGCCGAGACACAGGACGCAGGGTCGAACCGGGCATATCGCCTGGTTGTTGCGCTACTTGCGCAGGTCCACGCGCGGGCGCGCGTGCGTACGAGAGGGGCCCCGGTGGTGCAGAGCCGCCCTAGCTCTTCTGCACCACCGGGGCCCTGGGGAAGGCCCGCGCTCACGGGGGGAAGCGACGGGCCGGGACCGTGGACCGGCTCAGCCGGGGACGGGCCGAGGCGTGCTCAACCGGTCGAGCCGGGCGTACAGGTCGCGCACGATGCGGGCCCGGCCCTGGGCGCACCGCAGGGTCGGCTCCAACGGCAGGGCCAGCAGCTCCCGCGCCCGCTCCAGGACGTCCTCCGAGAACACCCGCCGCCCGTCGCGCTCCGGGAACTGTCCGGCCAGCTGCTCGACGTCGCGCGCGACGACCCGGGCGTGCCCGGTCAGCTGCAGCGCGATCTGCTCGCAGTCCGCCGGCGCGAGCCCGGCCGGGTCGGTCACCGCGAGCACGGCCCGCACGAGGAGCTGGTGCCGTTCCCGGTCCAGGGGCACGTCGTCCAGGACGCCGTCGGGATCGTGGACCACCCGATGCCCACTCACGAGGCCACCGCCTGCTCGCCGTCGGCCGGGCCCAGCAGGGGTCCTGGTAGTTCTCGCCGAAAAAACAACGCTAAGCCGTGCGGCAGCCCCTGATCTGGGCTGATCTCGGCGAAACGGCGCGGTGGCCGGATGGCGCTGTCTGCTCCGGCGTACCCGTATCTGGCCCGGGACTGCGAGCGGGCGGTGAGGGAGGCCGCGGGCATCTCCCCGCGCGAGGCCGGGATGCGCGAGGCGCTTCAGCAGCAGGTGGCCAAGGGGCTGCTGCTATCCGTGCTCACGGTCGGTTGGCAGACGATGGTCGAGCCCGAGAAGTGGCCGGAGGAGTTTCCGGCCGCGGTGCTCGGCGCGGTGCGCACCTCAAAGACGATCAAAGCCGACCCGACCATGGCGAATCTCCGCGATCAGCGGTCGGCCCGCACCGCAGGCGCCGGAGCATAAAGCAATCCCCGTCCTGGCAAGGCTGGTTCGGGGGTTCTCGTCTGCCCGCACTGCTCGGCCGACTACCGGTGGTGCCCGACGGTGTTGATCGAATGGGGCGGGAGGGGCCGATGGCCACGCGGGTGTTCTCGGATGAGGAGCTGGAGGGCTTACGGTCCTTCCCGGCGGTCGGCCGGGACGAGCTGATCCGCTACTTCACCCTCACCCCGGCCGACCGCGCGTTCCTGGCGAAGTTCCGCCGCCCGCAGAACGTGCTCGGCGCCGCGGTGCAGCTGTCCACCCTGCCCTGGCTGGGGTTCGTCCCCGACGATGTGCCCTCGGCCCCGCCGGCGGCGGTCGGCCGGCTCGCCCGCCAGCTCGGGCTCGCCGTGACCGATCTGGCGGGCTACGGCGAGCGTGAGCAGACCCGCACCGACCACCTGAGGGAGATCGCCGGCTACCTGGGGTGGGGGCTGGCGAAGACGTTGGAGTACAAGGAGCTGGCGGAGTTCCTGCTGGCGCGGGCGATGGAGCACGACTCCCCGTCCCTGCTGTTCCGGCTGGGGTGTGAGTACCTGCGGTCGGCGAAGGTGATCCGGCCGGGTGTGGTCACGCTGCTGGAGAAGGTCGCCGCTGCCCGGCAGGCGGCCGAGGACGAGACGCACGCGCGGGTGGCCCACCTGCTGACCGGGCAGACGTGCCGGGGGCTGGACGGGCTGCTGGTGGTCGAGCCGAAGCTGCGCTCGACACGGCTGCACTGGATGGTGACCGGGCCGGTGCAGGCGTCGCCGAACAGCGTGAAGGACGAGGTCGACAAGCTGCTGTTCCTGCGAGGCCTGGGTGCCGACGCCCTGGATCTGTCCGCGCTGCCCGCCGAACGCCGCCGCTACCTGGCCCAGATCGGCCGCCGGCTGACCGCGCAGGCCCTGGTACGGCGGGAACCGAACCGGCGCCACCCGATCCTGCTGACGCTGCTGGCGCAGTCCGCGGTCGACGTCCTGGACTCGGTGGTGCAGCTGTTCGACCAGACGCTGTCCGGCTCGGAGTCGCGGGCGAAGATCAAGCTGCGTGACGTGCTCGCCGAGCGGGCCAAGCTGTCGGAGGAACGCCTCGCGCTTCTGGACGAGATCCTGCCTGTGCTCGCGGACGCGGGGATCCCCGACGAGGCGGTCGGCACGCTGCTGCGCGGCAAGATCGGCATGTCGCGGCTGCGGGCCGCTCACGCCGGGGCCACGGTGCGCCTCCCGCGCGATCACGGGCATTTGCGGCTGCTGGAGGGCTCCTACACCTACATCCGCCAGTTCGCGCCGAAGGTCTTGGAGACGGTGCGGTTCAAGGGCGGCACCGAGGCCGGGCCGCTGATCGAGGCCCTGGGCGTCCTGCGGGAGCTGAACGCCACCGGCGCCCGGAACGTGCCCGAGGGCGCCCCGACCGCGTTCGTGCCGACCCGCTGGCAGGGCTACCTTGACGAGGCCGCGGCCAAGGGCGACGCGACCGCCTACCGGCACTACTGGGAGCTGTGCACACTGCTCGCCCTGCGTGACGGCCTGCGCTCGGGGGACGTGTTCGTGCCCGGCTCACGCCGCTATGACAACCCGGCCGCCTACCTGTTCACCCCCGCCAAGTGGGCCGATCACCGGGCGGAGTTCTGCCGCCTGGTCGGCAAGAGCCCCGACGCCTCCGAGGCGCTGCCGCTGGTGATGGACGAGCTGGACGAGGCCCTGGGCGACCTGGAGAGCACGCTGAAGAAGGGCGATGGACCGGTCCGCCTGAACGAGGCGGGCGAACTGGTCATCTCCCCGCTGACCGCGGAGGACATCCCCTCCGAGGCCGAGGAACTTCACGGCGAGCTGGAGCGGATGCTGCCGAACGTGCCCATCGCCTCGCTACTGGTGGAGATGGACCGGCACACCGGCTTCCTGGACTGCTTCACCCACGCCGGCGGCAAGCAGACCCGCTCCCCGCAGCTCAAAAGGAACCTCATCGCCTGCCTGATCGGGCTCTCCACGAACCTCGGACTCCACGGGATGGCCGCCTCGTGCGGCATCCCGTACGACGTGCTGGCGTGGACCGCGGAGTGGTACATCCGCGAGGACACCCTGCGTGAGGCGAACATCTGCCTGGTCAACTACCACCACAAGCTACCGATGACCGCGATGTTCGGCTCGGGCACGCTGTCGTCCTCGGACGGGCAGCGGTTCCCCACCCGGGGCAAGTCGATCACCGCCCGGCACCTGAACAAGTACTTCGTCACCGAGGGCATCTCCACCTACACCCACGTGAGCGACCAGCACTCCACCTTCGGCACGAAGGTCATCGTCGCCACCCACCGCGAGGCCCACTACGTGCTGGACGAGATCCTCGGCAACGCGACCGACCTGCCGATCACCGAGCACACCACCGACACGCACGGCGTCACCCTGGTCAACTTCGGCCTGTTCGACCTCGTGGGCAAGCAGCTCTCGCCGCGCATCCGCGACCTGGGCAAGATCACCCTGTACCGGATGGGCGCGAAGGCCGACTACGAGGAACGCTTCCCCAAGGCCGGGCCGCTGCTGACGAAGAAGGCCAACCTCGACCTGGTCGCCGCCCACTGGGACGACCTGCTGCGGCTGGCGGGGTCGCTGAAGTACGGGCACGCCACCGCCTCGCTGATCGTGGGCAAGCTCTCGGCGTCCTCCCGGCAGAACGCGCTCGCCGCCGCGCTGAAGGAGTACGGGGCCATCCGCAGGACGATCTACGCGGCGAAGTACTTGTCCGATCCGGCCTACCGCCGCAAGATCGCCCGTCAGCTCAACAAGGGCGAGTCGCTGCACTCCCTGCGCCGCCAGCTCCACTACGCCCGCGAGGGCAAGGTCACCCGCCGCCAGCCCGAGCAGCAGAACGAGCAGGCATGGTGCCTGACGGTGGTGACGAACGCCGTGGTCTGCTGGCACACCGAGTACATGGGCCTGGCCGTGGACAAACTGCGCGGCGCCGGCCGGGAGGTGGACGCCGAGGTGCTCTCCCACATCTCCCCGGCCCGCAGCTCGGCGGTGAACTACTACGGCTCGATCACCGTCGACTACGAAGCCGAACTCGCCCAGCTCGATGACAAGGGCCGCCGCCCGCTGCGGACCGTGGCCGTGGACGACCCCGCAGCCGGGCTGTAGCTGACAGATCTGCGGCCTGACGTCCACGGGGACAGCTCTGGCCGCTGCGGACAGGCTGCCCCCGCCTGGCGACGGATGGAGCCGGCGAACACGTTCGTTACGATCGGATTATGACTGGGAGAAGAGAGCCGATCAGCCGCCGGGAGCGTCCGGCCAAGCCTGCCCTTTCCCGGCGGTGGATCGTGGACACCGCCGTGCGGATCATGCGGGCGGAGGGGCTGGAGAAGGTGACCATGCGCCGCCTGGCGCAGGAGCTCGACACCGGGCCGGCTTCGCTGTACGTCTACGTGGCCAACACCGCCGAGTTGCACGCGGCCGTGCTGGACGCCCTGCTGGGGGATGTCGATCTGGGAGGCGCGGGCGCCGGGGAGGGCTGGCGTGAGCAGCTCCTGGCCGTGCTGACGTCCTACATGCGTGTGCTGTTCGAGCATCCGCAGCTCGCCCGGTCGGCTCTCGTGGCACGTCCCAGCGGTGAGAACTACCTGCGTCTGCTGGAGCGCGTCCTGGATCTGCTCTCCCGCAGCGGAGCCTCCCGTGAGCAGGTCGCCTGGGGTGTCGACAAGCTGCTCCAGGACGCCACGGCCAGCGCCGCCGAGCACTCGACACAGAAGCACGATCCCGCGGCCGAGGCTGACTGGAATGCCCTCACCGTGGCCCTGAACGCCGTGGACGAGGCCACCCATCCGGCGATCAGGGCGCACATGCCTGCTCTGCTCGGCGGCTCGGTCGAAGACCGTATGCGCTGGGGCTTCGACGTTCTCGTCAACGGCATCACGCAGACACCCGTCCCCGGCACGGCGACTTGAGGGTCTTGGCCCGGGCGCCCGGCGGTGCCGCGTCTGCTCGTGCCGAATCATGTGGCCGCCGCTCCGCGGCGCGGGGCGGCGCCTCCTGGCAACGGTATCTCCAGGTTACGTTGAGGCGCGCTCCGCCTGGGCTGTAGTGGTGGCCTGGGGCTTGCCGCGCAGGGGTATTTCCTCGATCAGTACGGAGACGATCAGTGCGGCGATGGCGATGCAGGCGCCGGTGAGGAAGATGAGGTGGGTGGCGTGGGCGACGTCGTGGACATAGGCGTAGCCCGACGCGCGGGTGGGTTGTGCGGTGGCGCCGCGTGAGCCGGCTGTCTGTGTGGAGGCGCCTGTGATGGTGCCGGTGAACAGTGAGGCGAAGACGGCGATACCGATGGAGCCGCCGAGGCTGCGGAAGAGGTTGGTGGCGGCGGAGGCGGAGCCGATGTCCCGTAGCTGGACGGCGTTCTGGGCGATGGTGCTAGACATCTGCATGCACAGGCCGGTGCCTGCTCCGAGGATCGCCATGTAGAGGGACGTCAGGGTGCGGGGGGTGTCGGTGTTCATGGTGGACAGCAGGCCCATGCCCGCGACCATGCAGGCGGCTCCGAGGACGGGGAAGATCTTGTAGCGGCCGGTCGCGGTCATGACCTTGCCGGCGATGCTGGAGGTGATCAGTGTGGCGATCATCATGGGCATGAGCAGCAGACCCGAGTTGGTGGCCGAGGCTTTTTGGACCACCTGCTGGTACAGCGGCAGGTAGAGAGTCGCGCCGAACATGGAGATGCCGGTGACGGTCAGCAGGACCGCGGCGATGGGGAAGTTGCGGTGCCCGCTGTAGATGCGCAGCGGCATCAGGGGCTCGGTGACCCGCCGCTCGGTGACGATGAAGGCAGTGAGCAGGGCAAGGGTGAGCACGGCCAGGCCGGTGATCTGCCACGAGGTCCAGGCGTACGTGCTGCCCGCCCAGGTGGCGGCGAGGACGAAGGAGGAGATCGCGCCGGTGAGGAAGGTGATGCCCAGCCAGTCGATGGCGGCCTTGCCCCGGCGCTGGGCGGGCGGGAGGTGGAGCAGCAGCCAGCACCACAGGATGCAGACGACGCCGAGCGGCACGTTGATGTAGAACGCCCAGTGCCAGCTGAGGTGTCCGGTGACGAACCCGCCTATCAGGGGGCCGCCGAGCTGTCCGACGGCCATCACGCCGGCCGTCATGCCCTGGTACTTGCCCCGCTCGCGCGGCGGCAGCAGCGCGCCGATCAGGGAGAAGGCCCCGGCGCCCATGCCGCCGGCGCCCAGGCCCTGGACGATCCGGAAGACGATCAGCGCGGTCATTGAGCCGGCCATGCCGCACAGCACGGAGGCCGCGATGAAGAGCGCGATCGAGGCGAGGAAGGTGATCTTGCGGTTGAACAGGTCGCCGAGCTTGCCCCAGACGGGGGTCGAGCAGGCCGTGGCCAGGGTGTAGCCGGTCACCACCCAGGACATGTGGTCCAAGCCGCCAAGGTCGGCGACGACCGTGGGCATCGCGGTGCCGACGATGAGGCCGTCGAGCATGGACAGCAGGAGGGCGAGCATGACGCCGAGCAGGACCCAGCGGATGTTTTTGGGGACGGTGATGCTGTCACCGGCGCCGGTCGGTGCGGGAAGGGCCGTCATGGACAGTTCACCCCTTTTCTGTGGATCGCGGCATGGCCTGGTGCGTGAGGTGCGCGTTCTGCGCGGGAGTGCGGTGCCTCACGGCGCGGTAGCGCCACGGTGGCCTGCACGCGTGCCGTGCAGGCCACCGCAGCGTGGGGGGATGCTGGGCTACGACTCCGCTCCTGGAGCCGGCTTGGCGGTACTTGGCACGGAGAAGCGCAGCGTGTTCCCGGAGGGGTCGTGGGTGGTCAGGCTGTGCCCTTCGCGCTGATGCGGGTGGCCGGCGGCGGCAAGGCGTTCGGCCAGCGCCCCGATCGCCTCCGGGGTGCCGAGCGTCAGGTTGACGCAGGTGAGCCGGGCGGTGTCCGGGCCCGCGGGCGCGCCTCCGTCCGGACTGAAGCGGTTGGTGAGGACGAGGAGACTGCGGTAGTCGCTCACGCCGACCCCGGCGAAGCCGTCCCCCAGGCGGATGAAGATGTCGAGGCCCAGCAGGTCGCAGTAGAACCGCTTGGTGTGCGTGAGGGAGACGTCGGTCACCTTGAGCTGGACGTGTCCCATCTCCGTCCCGTCCGGCAAAGGTGCGGGCACGCTCGCCCCGGGCTCATCGAGAAGGTCCTGCACGGCGATCGGCTCGCGGACGGCGACGGGCAGGTGCTCGTCGGTCCACTGCCATTCCTCCTGCGGGCAGAGCCACGTCGCCTCAATCTCGTGACCGTCGGGATCGGTCACGTAGCACGACTTGGACATGATGTGGTCGCGCGGATCGATGGGCAGTCCTGCGTCCAGGTGGCGCTGGGCGAAACGGCCTACGTCCGCCCTGGTGGGCACCAGCGGGGCGAAGTGGCTGAGCCCCGGGCTCGACGGCGGCGGCGCAACAGCCCCGGGGACCTCTTGCAGGCGGACCAGTACCCGTGTCTGCACGCCCAGTTCTGCACACTGTGGTTGGCGGTCGAGGAGGCGGAAGCCTGCGACCTGCGTGTAGTAGGCCACGCTGCGGTCCAGGTCGGCCACCGTCAGCTCGACGGGTCCGAGGGCGAGTGTCTGGTCCATCCGGTAGCCGGTCATGGTCGGCCCTTTCATCCGTGCCGCGGCTCACCGGGAACGGGGCGTGCGAGCATCGCGGCGTCGTGGACTGCCGCCCCCGTTGGGCGGGCAGTAAGTGCTGAGCGGATACCTGGTGCCGGCCCGCCGTTGAAGAACGCGGCCCTCCGCAGGCCGGGCACCCGGGTGCTTCAGGAAACGGCCGGGGCTGCGCTGGCGCGGGCCTGGGCGAGGGCGCCTGTCCAGGACAGGAGCTGGTCGAGCATCGCCGCCAGGGCGGGGCCCTGGTGCTCGCCGGGGGTGAAGGTGGCGCCGAAGTCGGCGAAGTCGGTGCGCAGGTTCAAGGTGACGGTCGCGGAGACGTCGGCGATCTGCAGGGCGGCCAGGACCGGGCGCAGGGCCTCCACAGCGCGCACCCCTCCGTCGACGCCGTAGGAGACGAGGCCGACGGCCTTGTTGTTCCACTCGGCGTAGACGCGGTCGAGGGCGTTCTTCAACACCCCGGGGAAGGAGTGGTTGTACTCGGGGGTCACGATCACGTAGCCGTCGTAGGCGGCGACGGTCTGCGCCCACTCCTGGGTGTGGGTATGGGTGTAGCGGCCCATGGCCGGCGGGAACGGTTCGTCGATCTGCGGCAGGTCGACCTCGGCGAGGTCGATCAGTTCGTAGTCGGCGTCGCCGCGGGCGCGGGCCTGTTCCAGGACCCACTGCGCGACGCGGTCGCCGGCCCGTCCGGGGCGGGTGCTGCCGACAATGATGGCGATCTTGGTCATCGTGCCTCCGGTAGGTGAACAGGGCGGTGGTGGTGCCGGCCATGGGCAGGGACGGCCCGGAATCCCGCATGCTGTATGGGGATGGGCGCCGGGTGGCTGGGTTCAGTGGCCTGCGGCCGGGCCCTGGGTGAGGAAGGAGTCGAGGAGGGTGAAGACGGCCTCGGGTTCCTCGCGGATGGGCAGGTGCCCTGCACCGGGGATGAGTTCGAACCGTGCGTGCGGGAACGCAGCCGCGTAGGTGCGGCCGAAGTCGGGCGTGACGACTGTGTCGTTGGCGCCCCAGAGCACCAGCACCGGGCAGGTGACGGTCGAGAGGCGGGGCATCATGCCCGCATCCGCCATGTCCGGCCCTGCATACGCGCGCAGGGCGGCCATCGACTGCGCGGACGGTCCGCCCCGCGGCGCCGATCCCGGGGGTCCGGCGGGAGGGGTGATCTGCTGGCCGGGCACCACCGGGCCGACGGCGTCGATGAGGACCAGCTTGGAGATCCGGTGCTCGCGGTCGTCCAGGACGCTCTGGGTGGCGACCCATCCGCCGAAGGACGTGCCGACCACCGTCACGTCGTTCAGTTGGAGGTGGGAGAGCAGATCCAGGTAGACGGCGGCGAGCTCCGGCACCGAGTCCAGGTCGTCGGGCCGTACGGTGCCGTCCCAGCCAGGGTGCGTGGGCGCCACGACCCGGTGATCCGTCGCGAGGTGGTCGACCAGGGGCGTGATGCTGTCAGGGCCGGGGCCGCCGTGCAGGACGAGGACCGGCCTGCCCTGGCCGGCCTCGCGCAGGTCCAGGGCGAGACCGGGCCGTACCTGAAGGGTGCGCCGAAGAGGCACTGTCATGGAGGATCCTCCTGTAGGCGAAGGGGTTTGATGCTGGGGGATTTGTCGGCCGTGGGGGCCTGCG
Source organism: Streptomyces sp. AM6-12 (assembly GCF_044327085.1). Lineage (NCBI taxonomy): Bacteria > Bacillati > Actinomycetota > Actinomycetes > Kitasatosporales > Streptomycetaceae > Streptomyces > Streptomyces sp. AM6-12. The sequence goes on along the minus strand of NZ_JBIQWN010000003.1, from coordinate 411,171 downwards.
TCACTGGGCCGCCGGGCCGGAGGTGAAGAACTCGACCATCTGCTCCAGGCCCCGCTCGCTGAACAGCGTCTCCAGGTTCGCGGCGGACTCGGCGGCGGCCTCCTCGCTGCGCGGGAAGAGCGCCTCCTCATAGGCGGTCAGGGCGGCCTCGATGTCACCGGGGTGGGCGGCGATGGCCTGGCCGAGTTCCGCACCATCGAGCATGGCCAGGTTGGCGCCCTCGCCGGCGAACGGGGACATCAGGTGGGCTGCGTCGCCCAGCAGCGTCACCCCCGCGGTCCGCTCCCAGCGGTGCCCGACGGGCAGGGCGTGGATGCGGCGGGGAGTGAGCGTGCCGTCGGCATCGGCGACCAGGCCGCGCAGGCCCTCGTCCCAGCCCTCGAAGTGCGCGAGGACCGCCGCCTTGGCGGCCGCCGTGTCGCGGAAGTCGATGGTGTCCAGCCAGCCCTCCTCGGCCTTGAGCGCGGTGTAGACGTGGAGGCTGCCGTCGGTCTCCCGGTGAGCGAGGAAGCCGCGCTGGTCACCGAGGCAGATGAAGAACCCGCCGCCGATGACGGCGGCGCTGCGCGGGTGGCGGGCATCGGCGTCCAGCAGGTCGCTCTCCACGAAGGAGATGCCGGTGTAGGAGGGCCAGGCGTCCGAGACCAGAGGCCGGATCCGCGACCAGGCGCCATCGGCACCGATCAGGAGATCGGTGGTGATGGTCGCACCGTCGGCGAAGGTCACCTCGTGGCGCCCGTCGCCCAGCGCCCGGGCTCCGGTGACCTTCCGGCCCCAGTGGATCGTGCCCTCGGGCAGGGAGTTCAGCAGCAACTCACGCAGGTCGCCGCGGTCCACCTCCGGCCGGCCGCGGGAACCGTCGTCCTCCTCGGACACGTACACCGTCCCGTCGCGGCCGAGCAGGCGCATGGCCTGGCCACCCTCGTGGACGATCTTGAGGAAGTCGTCGTACAGACCGGCAGCGTGCAGGGCCTTCTGCCCGTTGTTCTCGTGGATGTCGAGCATCCCGCCCTGCGTACGGGCAGCCGCCGACGCCTCCAGTTCGAAGATCGCAGACTCGATGCCGTTGACGTGCAGCACGCGGGCGGCGGTCAGACCGCCCAGCCCTCCGCCGATGATCGCGATGGGGAAGTGATGGGTGCTCATGGGAGCCTCCAAAGGAAGTAGGGGAATGCCTAAACGGCGTCTGTAAGCCGGGAAGATGGGCGCCTGCCGACGCTGCCAGGCCCGTCCTGGGCGGGGATGCGGCCAGCCGGAGAGGTCGGAAATCAGCCGCACCAAGCCCTTCTCCACCGTAGCGAACACGTTCGTTGCGAACAAGTTCGGACAGTCCTGCGGTCGGGAGGGTGCGGGCGAGGCCGTGCCCGCACCGGCGGCACCTGGGGGTGCCGGGCTGTCAGCGGTGGGCGAGGCGGCCGGCGTGGATGACGGCGCGGTGGTGCCGCGTGTCGGTGAGGTGGGAGATGTCGGAGAGCGGGTCGGCCTCGAGCAGGAGGGCGTCGGCGGCGGCGCCGGCGGTCACGGTTCCCACGGTGCCGTGCTTGCCGATCTTTTCCGCCGCACGGCTGGTGGCGGCGGCGATGATCTCCGAGCAGGGCAGGCCGGCCTGGGCGAACAGCTGCAGCTCACGCAGGAGGGCGCTGGTCGGGGTGGGCATGGTCAGGGCGATGTCGCTTCCCGCGACGAGCTTGACGCCGGCGTCGTGGAAGAGGGGCAGCGTGCGCATCGCGTAGTCGAAGCGGATCTTGGACTCGTCGGCCGGGTGGTGCGGGAAGGGCTGGCCCCAGGCGGGGCGTGCCGTGATCTCGGCGGCCTCCTCGGCGGTGATGGCGCCGTCCGCGACGAGTCGGTCGAGGTGGGTGTGGTCTCCGTTGTGGCCAAGCTGCTCCCAGGTGACGATCGTCGGGCAGTACAGGGTGCCGGCCTCGGCCAGCAGGGCGGCGATCTCTTCCGCCTCGCCGAGGTCGGCCGGGTCCTGGGGTACGAAGGAGTGCTCGATGCCGTCGACGCCCGCCCGCACCGCGTCCCGCACGTCCCCGGCGGTGGCGACGTGAGCCAGGACCTTCTTGCCCGCTTGGTGCGCCTCGTTGACGATCGCCTCCAGCGCGGCCAGCGGCAGCCGCTCGCCGTCGTTGCCGTCGAAGATGCACTTGACGAAGTCGACCTGGCCGAGCAGGTCCTGCACGCTACGGTGCGCGGCATCCGCGCTGCCTGTCTCCAGGGCCATGGTCCGGTCCCCGTGCACGGCCAGCGGCCAGCCTTCGGGGCCGGTGAAGACCGGACCGGCGAAGAACAGCGTCGCCGCGCTGCCGGGCCGCGCCGCCTGGCGCACCTCGTGGCCGTAGGCGATCGAGCCGCCGAGGTCGCACACCGAGGTGATGCCCGCCTTGAGGTAGTCGGCGAGCTGCGTGCGCAGGTGCGCGACGCGCTCTTCCTCCGGCAGGGCCATGGCGTGTCCGGTCAGGTGGGTGTGGCTCTCCCACAGCCCCGGCACGAGGTAGCCGCCGCGCCCGTCGAGGACCTCCTCCTCGCCGAGGCCGCCGGATGCGGCTGCGGGGCCTGTGGCCGTGGGGCGGATGTCGGCGAAGCGCCCGTCGGCGATGACGACGTCCATCCCGGTCAGCGGGGCGCCGCCGGTGCCGTCGACAACTGTCACATTCTTGATGATCATTCTCTGGATTCCTTTTGCGTGGTGCCTGCCCGTGGGCCGGGCAGCGCAGTGATTGCGGCAGGTCAGGCCAGGCGCGGGAACAGGCGGGCGGCGTTGCTGCACTCGACGGCTTCCAGGTCCGGGCCGGACAGGGCGCAGGTGAGTTCGCCGATGGCGCCGGCGATGATCGGCTCGGGGGCGGCGCCTACGTCGGTGCCGAACAGGATGTGGTCGATCCCGGTGACCTGCAGGACGGGCAGGAGCGAATGGGGGCTGCCCGCCATGGCGGTGTCGTAGTACAGGCCGCGCAGCACCTCGGCCACGTGCTCCGCCGTGACAAGCGCGTCCCCGGGGCCGGCGGAGACCGTGGTGCACGCGGCGATACGCCAGGCCAGCGCGGGCAGCGCCCCGCCCAGGTGCGACAGGATCAGCCTGAGGCCCCGGTGGCGCAGGAACACCCCGCAGTACAGGGCGTCGGTGATGGTCCGGGCGGTGTCGAAGGGAAACTCCAGCAGCGAGGCGTGGCGCCCCAGGCTGAGTTCCGCGGCGTGCGCGCAGGCGGCCGGGTGGATGTAGACAGGCGCGCGGCGGCGGTCGAGCTCGGCGAGCACCGAGTCGAGCACCGGCGCGCCCAGGTAGCGCCCGGCGACGTTGGAGGTCAGCGACACCCCGTCCAGGCGCAGGACGTCCAGCGCGTAGGCGAGCTCATCCAGCATCGCCTCGGGACCGTCCCCGGGCAGGCAGGCGAACGCACGGAACCGGCCGGGGTACTGGTCGATCAGCCCGGCAAGTTCCTCATTGATGCGGCGGCACAGCGTGCGCGCGAAGCCCGCCCGCTGTCCCTCGGAGGTCGCCGTGAACGGCACCGAGAGCACCTGCGTGGCCACCTCGTGGCGGTCCATGGCTGCCAGAGCATCTTCGGGAGTCCAGGGCCTGGCAGCAATCGCCGGCGGCAGCCCGTGGGTCCGGGCCAGAGCGGCCACACTCCCCCCGAAGTAATGCGCATGGACATCGATCCGACGAGCGGACAACTCGATCACCTGCCTATGGCCAGAACGCCGGCTGTGCGCGCAGGGCACGCTGCCGGTAGCGGGGCCGTGGGCGTCGGTGTGTGCCAGCACCGCACCCGGAGCAATTACATACCTAATGCTATGCACATTCCTTCTGGTATATGCAACCGCGAAGGTATGGATCGCCTAGGATGGCCGCCATGAACGTGCCGCCGTCCCCCAGATCCGACGACGAGGTCCTCTTCGACCAGGTCGGGCCCGCCCTGTCGCGCATGCGCCGCCGCTCCTCCGCAGGACGCAGGGACCTGACCCGCAACCTCGTGCTGAACGTGATCGCCGAAGCCCCGGGGGAAATGACGGTCGGCGGCATCGCTGCCGAGATGGGCGTCACCCAGCCGGTCGCCAGCCGCACCATCGCCGCATGCATCGCCGACGGACTGCTGCGCCGCGCCGCCTCCCAGGCCGACGGCCGGCGCACCGTCCTTGAACTCACCGAGGCCGGAGAAACCGAACGCCGCCGGCTGGCCGCTGAACAGCGCCAGACCTTCGAGCACATCACCGCTGCCTGGGACCCCGCCGAACGGCGCCAGTTTGCCCAGTTCCTGATCCGCTACAGCCAGGACAGCGCCAACTGGTCAGCGCAGCACCACCCAGACGACAGCTCCGACGCCCCCAACTCCGACTCGTCAGCGGAGCGGTAGGGCCGCACCAACAGCTGTCGCCGAACGGGACGCCGTGCTCCACGAGCGCGGTTGGCATTCCGCGGTAGCGGGCTGAGGCCCGGTACCTGAGCAACACCACCTCTACCGGTGTCGGCAAACCATCGTTTGATGACAGACGCGGCATGTGTTCAATGAACCCGGACATTTCGAGGCACCGGGGCGGCGCCGATCCAATCGGATCCGATGGCTGTTGATGACAGGGTTTGACGACAGATAGGGTCCATTCCTCCGCGCGGAAGGGTCCTCGATGGGGAACCTGGTCTACAAGCGGGTCTCCACCGACCAGCAGTCGACCGCCCGGCAGAACCTCGTCCTCGACGAGGCCGGGATCGAAGACCCGGTCGTCTTCGAGGAAGACCCGGGCACCTCCAGCCGCCTCCACCCCCTCCAGCGCCCGAAGTTCCGCGAACTGCTCACCTACGCGCGGCCCGGCGACACCGTGCACATCTCCGAGATGTTCCGCCTCGTCCGCGGCACCGGCCACATCCTCGACGTGCTCGACGTCCTCCACCGCGACCGCCTCGCCCTGCGCATCCACGATGGCGCGTTCTCCGCGATGGACCTCACCGCTCGCCACCCCCGCACCGGCGAACTGCTATCCACGGTGAAGTTCATGGTGCAGACCCTCGCCGCCGCCGGCGAACTCCAACGCGACCTCCAGCGCGAGCTCACCTACGACGGACTACGGGCCGCCGAAGCCAAGGGCAGCAAGGGCGGCCGACGCCCGGCCATCCCGGCCGCGAAGACGGACACCGTCCGCACCGACTACCTGGAGGGCCGCTCCATCGCCGCCCTCGCCCGCGAACACGGCGTCAGCCGCGGCGCCATCCGCACCGCCGTCGCCGACCTCATGCCCGACCACACCGTCATCGAACAGGAGGATGTCCCGGTTCCGGAGCTGCCGGTCACCCTCGACATGCCCGGCAAGGTCGCCGACTTCCTCCGCACCACCGAACTGGACGACGCCGAGCGGGCCGCGCTCGACCAGGGCCTGACCGTACGACGCGGCCAGGGCTACACCCTCCGCGTCACCACCACACCCGCCATCCACCGCCAGCTCCTCGCCCGCTGCCAGCCTCTCGACGGTGCCGAGGGCCTCCCGGTCATCCCGGCACAGCGCAAAGCCCGCCGCGAGTACGCGAACCGCGTCGACGCCCTGGGGCTCTGAGCACCGCGTCTGACCTGGGGCTCAGCCGCTTAGCGTTGTTTTTTCGGCGAGAGCTACTGGGACGCCGTGAACACGCCCCTTGAGACCGACGGTTTCGAACTGCTGGCCGCCGAGCCCGCCGTCCGCACCGAGATCCGCATCGGATACGCACGGGTGTCCACCGGCGGACAGAAACTCGACCGGCAGATCGACGCCCTCAAAGCAGCCGGGTGCCGGAAGATCTTCGCGGACAAGAAGTCCGGCAAGAACGACCTCCGCCCCGAGCTCAAGGCATGCCACGCCTTCCTCGACGCCGGCGACACTCTGGTCGTCCCCGCCCTCGACCGCTACGGCCGGTCCCTGCAGGACCTGATCAACATGGTGGCCGAGCTCCGCCGCCGCGAGATCGGCTTCACCTCGCTGCACGAGAACCTCGACACCACCACCCCCGGCGGCCGGCTCGTCTTCCACGTCTTCGCCGCCCTGGCGGAGTTCATCCGCGAACTCATCGTCTCCGGCACCCGCGAGGGCCTGGCCGCCGCCCGCGCCCGCGGCAAGGTCGGCGGCCGGCCCACCGTCGTCGACGAGAAAATCCTGAACATGGCCCGGGACCTGCTGCCCAACCCCGAGCACTCCATCACCGCGATCGCCAAGATGCTCGGCGTCTCCCCCGGAACGCTCTACAACCACATCCCGGACCTGCGCGAGCTGCGGGCCAGCCGCATCCCAGCCCAGCTCGACGCCCCGTGAAGTCGGCCATGCTCAGTAAGACGTCATCCGCATACCGATCAGCAGGTTGTGGGGTCGAACAGGGGTCTTGTTCGGGTGATCGGGGTGCGGTCGGTGCATGAAGGCAGGGCCTCGCGGTAGCTCGGGGTTGTCGAAGCCAACGAGCACCGGGAGGCCCTGTTGCTGCAGTCTTTCGTGGTCGCGTCCGTGGAGTCCAACTCGCCGTCTCCATCGTGTGACTGTCTCGCGCACAGGTTCGGCAACGCGGCTGACGGGCCGGAACGTGTGCGGTGTTACGGCTCGGATCTGACGGACGCGGAGTGGCAGGCCGTCCGGCCGTTGCTGCCGATTCCGGCATGGTTCCAGGGCCGGGGAGGCCGACCGGAGAGCTATTGTCACCGCGTGATGCTGGACGCGGTGCGCTACGTGGTCGACAACGGCGTCAAGTGGGCCAGTCTTCCGGCGGATTTCCCGCCGTACCGGCGGGTGCACGCTTTCGCCCGACGCTGGCAGGTGGCGGGTCTGCTCGGCGAGTTCCACGACCGGCTGCGCGACCGGGTACGGGAGAAGGAAGGCCGCGCGGTGGACCCGACGGCCGCGATCGTGGACTCGCAGTCCGTGCGGGCGGCTGCCAACATCCCGCGCTCGACGTCCGGCTGGGACGGCGGGAAGAAGGTGGGCGGCCGCAAGCGGCACCTGGTGGTCGACTGCCTCGGCCTCGTCCTGGCCGTCACGGCGACCGCGGCGAGTGTCCAGGACCGCGATGCCGCTGTCGGACTGCTCGATGGGCTGCGCACGAAGTACTTCTCGATCCGCCTGGTGTGGGCGGACGGCGGATACGCGGGACGGCTGGTCGACTGGGCGGCCGAGAACCTCCATCTCACCCTGGAGATCGTCCGACGCACCGACGACACGAGTGGGTTCGTGGTGCTGCCGCGCAGGTGGGTGGTGGAAAGGACGCTCAGCTGGCTCATGCGTTCACGTCGTCTCGTCCGGGACTACGAGACGCTGCCCGTCATGCACGAGGCCATGGTGCTGTGGTCGATGACGATGCTCATGAGCGGCCGCCTCGCCGGCCGGCACTCGGCAGGGTTCAGCCGCTCTGCGGCAAAGCGGTGAACACTCCCGGCCGCACCTGCCGGATCCAGCCCCGCTCCGCCAGTCGTTTCGCCTTCGACCGCACCCCCTCGACCTTCGCCGGCACCGCCTGGAGCCCCAGCGCCGCAGCCAGCTCCTGACAGCGCATACCCTCCCGCCCGACGTCCGACCCCAGCAGTTCCACGATGTGCTGGTAATCCACTGCCAGCACGGATACCGCCATGCCCTCGGTCCGGTGCGGCACCCTCGATCCCGCAACCGCCCCCTTCAGCGAAGACCCCGGCGCCGGGGCCGGCGCCACGGTCAGCACCTCCGTCACCGTGACCCGGGCATCCACCAGACGCTGAAGCGCACGTTCCGCCTCATCGAGCGCGGCGCGCAACCGCGCCACCTCCTCCCGGATCCCCTTCTCTCGAGCCTCCAACAGACCGATCACCGACGGCATCAGCCACCTCCACGACCGAGAAGAGCGGACGAACACACCCATCTCTCCCGCCGCGAGGCACCACTCATTCCCACCTAGGCCGAACCAAACGATCACGTTCGGAAAGCGGATGACGTCTAAGATCAATCTCGCCGGGATTGCCTGCCCCTCAACTGCTCACGCCCGGAGAGGGCCGCGCCCGGGTCTGCGTGCTCGACCTCACAGGTTCACACAAATCGTGCCGCTGTCGAGGATGACGTCGTACTTCTCGCCTCGTAGAGCGTCTGCGATGGCGGGCGCATGGGCCAGGTCATACGCCTGGACCACGACCTGGCCCTCCTGCCGGGCGACTACGCTCCCCAGAGTGTCGATGAGCATGCCAAAGCCCTCTACCTCTACGGTCATATTCTTGATCTTCTTCCTGGTTTCCTCGGTTTCCTCGGGGCCTGCACTGAACGTCGCCATCTGTCGCTCCTCACCGAAGGGAAGGTGATCATTCCCTTGGATTGGCGAGGTCATACCACTCTTACGGGCGGACATGGTGATTGCCTCATCCCTCGCAAGGGCGTGTATGCGCAGGGACCGTTGTGGCGGTAGCCCGTAGTTCAGCAGCTCGCGGAACTTCGGCCGCTGAAGCGGGTGGAGGCGGCTGGAGGTGCCCGGGTCCTCCTCGAAGATGACCGGGTCCTCGATCCCGGCCTCGTCCAGGACGAGGTTCTGCCGGGCGGTGGACTGCTGGTCGGTCGAGACGCGCTTGTAGACCAGGTTCGCCACTCGGGGCCCCTTCCGCAGGGAGGAATGGACCTTATGTGTCGTCAAACCCTGTCAGCAATCACCATCGGATCTGATTGGTCGCGCCGCCGCGAACCCCCGGATTGCACGGTTCATTGGACGCGTCGCCCGCCTGTCGTCACACGATCGTTTGACGACAGGAGGAGAACGATGGAGACAAACGCCGCCCCGGTGTTCTCTGACATCGAAGTTGGACGGATTGCCATCGAAGCTGGACCCCGGTCAGAAGGTGCGAGGCGCCCTTTGCTGAAGCTGGCTCCTCAACAGGACCACACGGTGCGAGGGTGCTACTCGGGCCGGACCTGAGCGGCCTGCATGCCCTTCAGTCCTCGTTCGACGACGAAGGACACGGCCTGTCCCTCCTTAAGGCTCTTGAAGCCGTCGGCCTCGATCGCCTTGAAGTGGACGAAGAGGTCATCACCTCCGCCTTCGGGGGTGATGAAGCCGAACCCCTTCTCATCGCTGAACCACTTCACGGTGCCTTGCTGGCGATTACTCAATGTATTGCCGCTCTCTCTAGACGTCATCCGCTTTCCGAACGTGATCGTTTGGTTCGGCCTAGGTGGGAATGAGTGGTGCCTCGCGGCGGGAGAGATGGGTGTGTTCGTCCGCTCTTCTCGGTCGTGGAGGTGGCTGATGCCGTCGGTGATCGGTCTGTTGGAGGCTCGAGAGAAGGGGATCCGGGAGGAGGTGGCGCGGTTGCGCGCCGCGCTCGATGAGGCGGAACGTGCGCTTCAGCGTCTGGTGGATGCCCGGGTCACGGTGACGGAGGTGCTGACCGTGGCGCCGGCCCCGGCGCCGGGGTCTTCGCTGAAGGGGGCGGTTGCGGGATCGAGGGTGCCGCACCGGACCGAGGGCATGGCGGTATCCGTGCTGGCAGTGGATTACCAGCACATCGTGGAACTGCTGGGGTCGGACGTCGGGCGGGAGGGTATGCGCTGTCAGGAGCTGGCTGCGGCGCTGGGGCTCCAGGCGGTGCCGGCGAAGGTCGAGGGGGTGCGGTCGAAGGCGAAACGACTGGCGGAGCGGGGCTGGATCCGGCAGGTGCGGCCGGGAGTGTTCACCGCTTTGCCGCAGAGCGGCTGAACCCTGCCGAGTGCCGGCCGGCGAGGCGGCCGCTCATGAGCATCGTCATCGACCACAGCACCATGGCCTCGTGCATGACGGGCAGCGTCTCGTAGTCCCGGACGAGACGACGTGAACGCATGAGCCAGCTGAGCGTCCTTTCCACCACCCACCTGCGCGGCAGCACCACGAACCCACTCGTGTCGTCGGTGCGTCGGACGATCTCCAGGGTGAGATGGAGGTTCTCGGCCGCCCAGTCGACCAGCCGTCCCGCGTATCCGCCGTCCGCCCACACCAGGCGGATCGAGAAGTACTTCGTGCGCAGCCCATCGAGCAGTCCGACAGCGGCATCGCGGTCCTGGACACTCGCCGCGGTCGCCGTGACGGCCAGGACGAGGCCGAGGCAGTCGACCACCAGGTGCCGCTTGCGGCCGCCCACCTTCTTCCCGCCGTCCCAGCCGGACGTCGAGCGCGGGATGTTGGCAGCCGCCCGCACGGACTGCGAGTCCACGATCGCGGCCGTCGGGTCCACCGCGCGGCCTTCCTTCTCCCGTACCCGGTCGCGCAGCCGGTCGTGGAACTCGCCGAGCAGACCCGCCACCTGCCAGCGTCGGGCGAAAGCGTGCACCCGCCGGTACGGCGGGAAATCCGCCGGAAGACTGGCCCACTTGACGCCGTTGTCGACCACGTAGCGCACCGCGTCCAGCATCACGCGGTGACAATAGCTCTCCGGTCGGCCTCCCCGGCCCTGGAACCATGCCGGAATCGGCAGCAACGGCCGGACGGCCTGCCACTCCGCGTCCGTCAGATCCGAGCCGTAACACCGCACACGTTCCGGCCCGTCAGCCGCGTTGCCGAACCTGTGCGCGAGACAGTCACACGATGGAGACGGCGAGTTGGACTCCACGGACGCGACCACGAAAGACTGCAGCAACAGGGCCTCCCGGTGCTCGTTGGCTTCGACAACCCCGAGCTACCGCGAGGCCCTGCCTTCATGCACCGACCGCACCCCGATCACCCGAACAAGACCCCTGTTCGACCCCACAACCTGCTGATCGGTATGCGGATGACGTCTAAGGGTAGTGATCGGCTCTATCAGACCACGGCGTTCCCGCGCAGTTGAAGCGATCAGGCGCCTATGCCGAGACCTTGCCGTGGTCGGGCGGCGGCTGGCAGGACGTAGTAGTTGTCCAACTTCCCTGGCAATCGGTCCAGGTTCAATGTCAGGGGGCACCCGGGCTGCCCCGGCGGATGGCGCCCGTCCGTCTGTCCCCGCGTGAGCTCGCCCCGGGCGGTAGCGCGCCGGCCGTGCCTGCGGCGCACTGTTGGTTCTACTGCTTCGTGGCCCACTGCCGTTGCACCACGCGGGGACGGACCACATGGGAAGGGCATGTCAGATGGTGTAGCGCACGTAACGCTCGCCCTTGAACAGGTAGACGTCCTTTCCGCTGCCGGGGACGGCGCAGCCGGCCTGGAGGTTGTAGGCGAACTCGGTGTCGGCCAGTCGCGGCCAGCCGGTGATGATGTTCTGGACGCCGTTGCGGATCCGTTCGTTGCGGCAGTCGTAGCGCACGTACTTGTCGCCTTTGAACAGGTAGACGTCGGTGGAGCTGCCGGGAACGCTGCAGGCGGCGTCGAGGTTGCTGGTGAAGTCTGTACCCCTCAGGCCAGGCCAGCCGTCGGAGAGCCTGCCGATGCTGGCCCGCTCGTTGCGGCAGTCGTAGTTGACGTACTGGTCGCCTTTGAACAGGTAGACGTGGGTCGTGCTGCCCGGAATGAGACAGGCGGCGTCGAGGTTGCTGGTGAAGGTTGTGCCCCTCAGGCCAGGCCAGCCGTCGGAGAGCTTCTTGATGCCGTAGCCGATGTCCTCGCTGCGGCAGTCATAGCGGACGTACTGATCTCCTTGGAACAGGTAGACGTCTGTGGCACTGCCCGGAGCGAGGCAGGCGGCGTCGAGGTTGCGGGTGAAAGAGGAGCCGAGCAGCCCGGTCCAGCCGGTGGCGAGGAACTGGAAGCTCCCCTCCGGAGGAGGTCCCGGAGGGGTGTCGCCCGTGTACTTCACACTCAGGGCGAAGTGGCCCATCCCCGAGGAGCGGGCATTGAACTGCAGAGTCATGCGTCGGCCTTCGGTGTAGTACAGCGCCTTCAGATCCGATCGGTTGAGGGCGAAGCCGCGGGTGAGGACCATGTCGTCGTGGTTGCGCAGGGCTTCCCAGAACGTCGCCAGGAGGTCCATCGCGACGATCATGTAGCCAAGCATGTCCGCACCAGGGACGAAGTTCAGCGCGAAGTCGACCAGACTCAGCGAGTCGACGGCGTCCCCGAGCGCCTTCCCGAGCGCGGTGTACCACGCGTCGCTGGACTGGTCGGCCTCCCAGCATGTGATCATCAAGGCGCTGAGGTTGCCGGTGAAACTGGCATCGAAGAACGCCATCCTCCCGGTGCCATGTTCGCCGGGGATGAGGTAGTCGTTGTTGCCAGACACACTGCCTGTCTCGCCGGTGCGCGTGTGGAACTTGTAGTTGTGGGACTGACAGGCCGCGGTCCAGTAGATCTCGTCCCGTCCGCCCCACTGGTCGCCGGCCGCCTGGCGGCAGCGGAACCCGGCCCACTCCAGCTTCGCCCTGAACGGCGTGTTGGATGCCGCCTCATCCGTGGGCGCGCTGCCGTCTGTCTGTTCCTGAGCAGCGGTACCGAACTGGGCGCCGTCGAACAGGGTCAGGCCGTAGCCGTAGGCATCGGCTGCTTCGCTGAACGCATCCGTCTCCAACTGCTCCCCCGCCAGCAGGCGAGTGCGATTGACCCACGCGACGTTGGGCTGGTTGGCCGCCAGTTCCCCGACGGCCCGGATGCGCGCAGCAACGTCCTCGGGCGTGAACGGCTCGTCGAGGCCACGCCGCACGACCGCCTGCGGCACTAGCGCCACCGTGCCGACCTCCCGCTGCTCACGGTAGGCCCGCCCCAGCGCCCACACCTCGCCCTCCCCCAGCACACCGACCAGCGGCGCCAAGAACGACTGCTCCCACTCGGTCAGCTCCAGCCCCATCTCCGCGCGCGCCGCAGCGTGCAGCCATACCCCTGTCGCCACATTCGTTTCCGGGTTCTGGCGCCGCTGCCGCCGACGTGACGCGACAGCCGGCGCTCCCGCCAGCATCCGCCGCCACCGGTCCAAGCGCTCCTGCCCGCCCTCGACAGATGCTTGCCACGTACTGGTGTTTGCCGTCATCTGATCTCCATCTCGAAGCACTTCAGCCGCGGCATGAAGCCGCGTTCCGTATCGAACTGGACGCATCCCCGTCTCGGACGAATCGACGGAAGCATCACTCGACTGAGCGGGCCCCCGCGGCGCATCCGGTCATAGCCGACACCCTCGACTACGGTCTGCGCCGGCTCACTCTTCTGCGTCGTCGTCATCGTCAGGTGCAACCGCGTCAGGGTCCCGCAACGGACGCAGGGCGCCGGCAGCCGGCGTGGAGGCGGTGAAGCTGTAGCGGCCGAGCAGGTTCAGGTTGCGGTGCTTGAGGGGGGACAACCGGGCGATGTCCTCGTCGCGGATCTCGTGTCCCCCGTCCTGCAGCTGGGCGACTGCGGCGCCGATGTACCTGGTGGTCCAGAGCACGATGGCGTTAAGGACCAGGCCGAGTGCGCCGAGCTGATCCTCCATCCCGTCCCGGTACGCCTGGTGGATGGTGCCGCGCTTGCCGTGGCACACGTCCCTCGCGAGCTTGTGGCGGGACTCCTGCACGGTGAGCTGCCGGTTCATCTGGCGGCGGTAGGTGTCGTCCACCGGGTCGACCACCCGCAGCAGGTGCTCGGTCTTGGCGATCCGCCCGTACTCGGCGAACGCCGCCCCGAGCGGGGTCGGGCGGCCGTCGCGGCCGAACATGCGCAGCAAGTCGTAGGCGCGGACCTGGTTGGTGACCAGGGAACCGGCGACCTTCAGCATGTCCGGCCAGTGCGTGATCACCTTGTCCAGGTTGACCCGGTTGCGGGCCAGGTCCTCCACCGCACCGTAGTGGCCCGTCTCGACGCCGGGCATCATGGCCCGCCAGAACCGCTGGTCGTCCAGATCGCGGAAGCGCGGGCTGAAGTTGTAGCCGAGGATCTTGAACAGGCCGAACACCATGTCGGAGTACGAGGCGTTGTCGGTGGCCACCATCTCCGGCTTCACCCCGCCGTCCAGGTTCAGCAGGGCGTCCAGAATGTGCAGGGAGTCGCGCGGCGTGCCGGGAACGACCATCTGTCCGATGCCCGCGACCTGGTCGTTGACGGCGTTGAGCCAGGTGATGCCCCGCTTGAACCCGAAGTACTTCGGTGACGGGGCGGCGTTGATGGTGCGCACCGGCACCTGGAAGCGCAGCCCGTCCACAGAGGCGAGCAGCCCGTCGCCCCAGAACTGCACGATCGGGATGTCGGCCTGGGCGGTGATGAGAACTGCGTTCGCCGCGGCGATGGTGTCGGCGCGCAGGTAGTACTGGTCGACGTGCACGAGCCGGGCCCGGGTCAGGGCCTCGTACCCGGGGTTGACCACCGGGGCCAGGCCGATGTTGCACGCCTCGGACACCAGCAGCGCGACCACCGAGGTGGGCAGGTCCTTCATCCGGGTGGTGCCGTCGCCGAGGTGTACGAAGGCGTCGAGGAACCCGGTCCAGGCGTTCACCTCGAACAGCAGGTCCGGCAGGTCGATCTTCGGGAGCATCTTCTCGACCCGCTGGCGCAGCCAGGTCAGGGACTTGGGCTCGCCGAGGGCGCCGAGCTTGTCGACGTTCAGCTTCACCCGCCCGTCGTCCTGCACCTCGATGGACACTTTCGCCGCCGGCCCGGCCTCCTGAAGGCGTTCGGCGAGCTGCTTCCATCCGGCGTCCAGGCCGCGCACCAGCTCCGCCAGATGCTCGGTGACGGGCATGTCCAGGCTCAGGGCCGCCAGGACGTCCTCCTCGACCGCGTCCCAGTCCGGGCCCTCCAAGAGGCGGGCGCGCGGGTTGGACCAGCGGTGTGAGGGGGCGGCGAAGATGTCGCGGTTGTTCAGGGCCCGGTGCAGTTGCTCCAGCACGCACACCACGTAGGCGTCCCGGTCCACCGCGCCCTGCGGCAGATCGGGGTTGGCGTACACCGCCTTGCGCCATGCCGGCGGCACGAGCTTGTCGTCCACCTCGCGCGGCAGCAGCGGCTTCACCCCCACTTTCCGCCGGGCCAGCGCCGGCAGGCCGCGCACCCCGGCCAGGACCCGCTTCCCGGCACTCGCCGCGTCCAGGGCCTTCGACTCGCCCAGCAACGCGAGGAACGGACGGACCGTGGCGTACCGGTTCGTGAGCGCGGCCCTCATGGCGACCTCGGCCGAGTTCTCGTCCTCGGGCACCAGCGAGACCACGGTGGCCGCCGCGGTCATCACGGCGGCACGCGGGGCGACTTCCTCTACGGCTGCCCAGAGCGCGGCCACGTCCAGGTCCGTCGCCTGCTCCTCGACCAGCTCCAGTTCCTCGAACAGCACCTTCGCCGCCCGCGCGAGCACCCGTGACGCCTTCTCCAACTGCGGCAGCGTGGACAGCCGCTCCTTCTCCGTCTTGCGCTTCGCCGTGTTCAGCAGCCGGGTAGCCATGAGGACCTGGAACAGGTCCAGGGCCTCGTCGATCGCCTTCGCCTCCAGGTGCCGCATCACCGCGGTGAGCATCGCCGTGCGCTTCGGTTCCGCCGCCCGCTCCAGCAGCGGCGCCTTCGAGCCCAGCGCGTACCGGGCCAGCGCCGCCATCCGGTTCGGCGGGATCTGCGACAGCCTCAGCCGCCCGAGCCGGTACGCGCCGATCTCGTCCACCCGCTCCAGCGCGCGGGCGAACGCCGTGCCCGTCGTCCGCGTCGGTGGGCGGCGCAGCCGCTCCAGCTCCGAGAACCGGGAGCCCTCCGGCGTCTTCAACGTCGCCACCAGGTCCCCGGGCAGCGCCGGGTCCGCGCGGCGGGCGGCGCCCGCGACCGTGGCGTGCAGCCGCTTCTCCGCGACCTGCCGCGCCTCCGACACCTGCCGGGCCAGCACCGACACCCCAGGCAGCAGGACCCGGTGACGGCGCAGCCAGCCCACCGCGTGGTCGAACAGCGCCTTCGGACCCTCGGCGTGCGTCCACGCCCGCCCGTGCAGGAACGTACGGAACCGCCGGCCCCACTCGGCGTCCTCGTAGGGGTGGTAGGCGTAGGCGTCCCGGATCTCCCACGCGTGGTCGTACAGCGTCTGGCGCCGCTCCGTGTACCGCTTGACCACCGACGGGTCCTCGATGCCGAGCTGCACGGCCAGGTGCTCGATCACTGGCCACGGCACCGCGAGCGGGTCCTCCAGGAACAGACCGACGTACCGAACCGTGCACATCTGGAGCGCGAACCCGAGCCGGTGATGCTCCGTCCGCCGCAGGGCGATCAGGTCCCGGTCCACGTCGTCCAGGAAGAAGAACCGCTCCAGCTCGGGCCTCGTCGGCTCCTCGGCGAACGTCCCGTACGCCTCGGCCTGCTCATCGCTCAGAAACTCCACCGGCACGAGCCGGACCGTAGCCAGCCCCGGACCGGGCCCGGAGGCGTTTCACCGAACCCCAGCGGCGAAGTGGATCACTCTGCTAAACGTCCATGATCGTTCTCACCGATAACCGCTGTACCGATGTTCCCCGAGGCCGGTGAAGCTCGCCGGGGAGATCCGCTCCTCCGGTGTCGCCGTCACCCTCGTCGTGCACGAGCACAAACGGCTCGGCCGCGGCATCGAACTCGCCATGCTCGCCGAGGAGCTGAAAGCGAGCGACGTCGGGCTGGAGTTCCTCACCGGAGAGCTGAAGGGCTCGCACGACCCATCCGGCATCGTCTTCACCGTGCTCGCCGCCATGTCCGGCATGGAACGCGAGTACATCCGCGACCGCACTCTCGAAGGCCACGAGTCCGCTCGGAAGCGCGGCAAGACCATCGGCGGCGCCGGGGTCACCGACGAGTCCATGCTGTCCATGGCCCTCCACCTGCGCGACCAGGAGATGAGCCTGCGTGATATCGCCAAGCGCCTCGTCATCACCACCGGCACGAAGAAGGGCCGGCACCCCTCGCCCGCCACCGTCATGCGGATGCTGCGCGAACACGACGAACAGAGCCCTGTCGTTGGCTGACCGGATGAACCGTCGGTCCGAGGCAAGGGGCTGGTGTGCGCCAGGAGTATTCGCCTGGCTCCTCGGCGAACGAAATGGTGTGTTAGATGGATAGATTCACCAATCCACGGTCAAAAGGGGCGTAGGTTTTCCTCTGTCACCGGCAGACGATCACCGAGGAGACTCCCATGGGCCGCAGGACCGGGGATTTCAGGATCTACGCGGGTTCGGAGTACAGCAGCCGTACCGTTCTCCGCTTCTCTGACGACGGGGCGAGCACCTCCATCGTTACCGATTCCTCGGCGGGCATCCGCGACCGTCCGGACGAAGACGGCGTGCGGTTCACCAGCGGCCGCTATGGGGCTACCACGGCCATGGAGCTCAACGGCGGCCCGGCCCTGTACGTCAAGTGTGTCGACGGCTGGGGTGACGGCCAGGAATGGGGCGGCTACCTCCAGGTCGCCTGCGCTCACAACAACGGCAAGTGGATCGACTCCTCCGACGGCTGGGTCAAGGCCGTCTCCCGCAAGGCCGACCCGGTACGGTTCCTCGACAAGGGCGACCACTACGAGATCTGGCAGCGCCAGAGCGGCGGCCGCCCCCTGACCGTCCAGCCCGACGGCCGGCTCCGCTTCGTCCTGGGGGCGACGCCGGGGAAGTTCAACCTCAAGGACTGACCGACCGTACAGCGCTCCTGCTGTGGGAGCCCACCCTCCGGTGGGCTCCCGCCATGCATTTCGGGTTACTTGCTCCCTGATGTCCAGGCCAGGACCCCCAGTGCCCGGGGCAGAGCCCGGCCGGCCGGGCGCGCGCGAGCGAAGGACCGTGATCATCCGGCTAGTTTGCGGCTGGTGTCTGAGCTAGGACTCCTGGGCCCTGTCGATCTGTCGTTGGGCGAGGACCTGGCCGCTGTGGGTCATGGCGGCGATCAGGGCGGTGGCCGTCCGCGTGGCGCTGCGGGAGCCGCGGAGTGTCTTGCCGTCGACGGCGATGACCGTTCGTCCCGGGGACGGGGCCTGGCGTTCCTGGAGGAAGTCGCCGATGGCGCGGTCGAGGGCATCTCCGTCCGCGGCGGCCAGGACGAGGCGGACAGTCGTGGCATGGGGTGGGCGGATCAGGCCGGTCAGCGGGTCGGGCCGGAACCCGAGCAGGGCCAGGACGCGCTGCGGCGCGTCGGCAACCCACTCGCCGATCGCTGTGATCGAGGCGGCACCGGCCAGAACGGCGGCGGCCGCAGAGGTGAGCAGCGCCGTCCATGGGTGACGGATGCCGCGACGGGCCCGCGGGTCAGGCACTGTGGCCAGAAACTTCCGCAGGTCAGCGACTGTCTCCAAGGGGGCTGAACCGGAGGCTTCCCCCAGTTGCTGAAGGCATGACGGCATGCGGGAAGATGGGCGCGCAGGCATGGACTCGCTCGGTGCTCATATGGACTCGACACCCACATGATCACCAGCGGCCATGCCTGTTCTGCGTGCAGGGGCGCCTCCCGCAGAAGCCGACAAGCCGTCACATCCCGCTCTCAGCAGACGAACCGCTCACCTCGGCACTTCTCAAAGACCCTGGTCTCCGCGCCCCCTCCCGCCTTGGGCGGCACCCACTCCCAGAGCGGGCGCCGCCCGGCACTTCTCAGCCGTTGGCCTTGGCCAGGCACTCTCGATAAGCGTCGCGCGCCGGACGCACCGCGTTGTCCGCGTCCTTCTTCTCAGAAACCGCGGTGTCCAGCTCAGACTTACGCTTTTCGACGTCCGGGGCCGTGGTCGCCGCCCGCGCCGCCTCGGCCTTGGAACGCAGTTCCTTGATCAGGTACTTCGCCTGTTCAACTTGGGCAAAATCATTGCCCTTGTCGTTGTCGGTCATGGCATCGATGGCCTTCTGCGCCGCGTCGGCTTCAGCCCTGGCAGCGTCAGCGGTGGCGGCCCGATCGTATTTCCCTGTCGCGTCCAGCAACTTCTTCAGCTCCGCCGCCACCGGTTTCACTCCGGCATAGCCGCTGCCCGTCCTCATGTCCATGAAGGCCCCGAGCAGGTCGTCGCCGGCCTTGGCCGTCTGTTCGAACTTCGCCCGGTCGGACTTGGCCTGGTCGTAAGCCTGCTGAGCTGCAGTGACTTTAGCCCCGGCATCCTCCTCACGGTTCTGCGCGTCGAGATAGGCGATGTTCTTCTTCGGGCACCCCGGGGCTTGGGCGGCGAACGCCTGGGAGGGGGCAAGAGCGGCCAGGGCGCAAGCCGCCACGAGGACAGTCCTGCACGCGATGCTGATCTTCACGGACACTGCTCCATGATCGGTTGGTCGGATGGCCTACTGATCAACGAATCAACGCCACAACCGATGCGGTGCCCCACGGTCACCGAGAGAACCTTCTAAAGCGTGCTTGCAGCGAGCCGGCTCCACGCGGTGACGTCATTTCTCATGAACATCCACGTGCCTCAAGATCGCCAACTGCTGCCCATACTGGCGCACAAACGCTGCTGCTTGAAGTGAACGAAGCCACTGGCCGCCCGGTTCGGGCAGTTGCTGCCCGGACAGATGCAGTCCGCGCTCGGCGAGGCGGCCCAGATGCTCGCGCTGCCCGGCATGCTCGGATCGGTCGTCGGCCAGGTCACCGGCGCGCTCGTGCGGGCCCTGCGCGAGCGGCACCAGACCGTACGCGCGCTCGCCGGATGCACACGGCTGGCCGACCTGCTGGAGGCCGAGCCCGATCTCGACGCCCTCTCCTACTACCCGCACCTGCTCGCGTGGGAGATCTCCCGTCTCCCCGACCGCAAGCGCGTCACCCCCGTTATCCTCCTCGACACCTTCGAGGACGTCGGCGACCGGACCCGCCGCGATCTGGAGCGGATGATCCAGCGCGTGGTGTGGCTGATGCCCAACGCCCTGTGGGTGATCACCGGGCGCGGTCGGCTCCAGTGGGCCGACGAAGGCCTCCAGGGTCAGCTTGACTTCACCGGCCTCGAGGCCTGGCCCGGCCTGGCCGCCGCCGACACCCCTTACACCCGCACCCCGCTGCCCACCAGCAGCGGCGGCTGGCAGGTCCTGGTCGGCGACTTCGCCCCGGAGGACTGCGACGACTACCTCGCCCGCCGTCTCTCCCGCGACGGACAGCCCCTCATCCCCGACGCCCTGCGCACCGTGATCACCGGCCGCAGCCACGGCCTGCCGCTCTACCTCGACCTGTCGGTGATGCGCTTCCTGGAGATCCGCCGCACCGGCCGCATCCCCACCTCCTGCGACTTCGACCACGACTTCCCGGCCCTGATCTCCCGCACCCTGGCCGACCTGACCCCCGACGAGCGCCACGTCCTGCGCTCCGTCAGCCTCCTGGACGCCTTCGACATCCCTCTGGCCACCCGGGCCGCCGGCCTCACCCACGAGGCGCCGGCCATGCGACTGATCGAGCGCCCCTTCGTCCGCGAGAACCCCTTCGGACTGTGGCCGTACCACCTGCACGGGCTGATCCGCTCCACCATCCAAAGTGCAGACGACCACACCGACGACCGCTGGAGCCGTAGCGACTGGCAGCGCGCCGCCGAACGCGCCTTCACCGCCCTCGGCGAGCAGTGGCAGGGCGGATCCGACCGCGACCGGCTCCTCCTGGTCGGCTGCCTGCGCCAGAGCCTGCGCCTGGCCGCCACTCACCGCCTGGAACTGGGCTGGCTCACCGACGCGGCCTGGGCCTACATCAGCGACTCCGTCTGGGAGCCGATCGCCCCGCCCGACACCGACGCCGGCGCCGGCGACCGGACAGGCCCGGACACGGCCGCCGACGCCTTGGTCGAACTCCTCAGCACCCTCACCCGCCGCCAGCACGAACACCGCGCCCGCACCGTGGAGCGGCTGACCGCCGTCCTCGACACCCGCCTCCTGCCCGCCGGCCCCGAGGAGATGGCCCTGTACTACCGGGCCAAGGCCTACCGCGACACCGGCCACAGCGAGGAAGCACGCCGCGGATACCAGCAAGTCGCCGACGGCAACGGCCGTCTCGCCCCCGCCGCCCGACGCGGCCTCGCCCACTCCGCCCGCCTCGCCGGGGACTTCCCCACCGCACTGGCCGCAGCGCAGACCCTCGGATGGGAAGGACGCCACCACCGCGTCCTGGGCGACCTCAAGTGGCTGCAAGGCGAACCAGAAGCCGCGGCCGCCGCCTACCTCGCCGGACGTACCGAAGCCGAGCAGCACGGTGTCGCTGGGGAAGCCGCGCACAATCAGGCCCTGCGAGCGCTCAGTGTCGCCTTCTACGACCCCCGCCAGGCCGACGACGAAATCGACCTGGCCCACCAGCTACTCGCCACCCTCGACCTGCGCGCCACCACGATCAATGCGGCCATCGCCGCCCTGATCCGCGACGCCGGCGATCCCGCACTCGACGCGCGCATCCAGGCCCTGCGCACGGAGCTCGACATCACGGGCCTCACCTCCGTGGCCCCCACCCTCGAACTCGCCGCGGCGTTCCACCAGGCCGTCCTCGACGACCACGACGCCCTCGCCGCCACCATCTCCCGGCTGCGCGAACAGACCCAAGGCGGCGACTACGCCTACTACGTCGACATCGCCTCCTTCATGGCTGGCCTCCCCCTCCCCGCCGACCACACCCCGCCGCACTGGCTGGACGGCGAACAGACCACCCGCGCCCGGTGGCGCACCCTCGTCACCACCCGCCAGAACTACCACCGGTAACGCCCAGAGCGGAGTACGGCACCGCCCTCTCCGTGCCCCGGCGGCCGGCCTTATACACGACTGCGGCCCGCGAACACCTGCTGTGTTCGCGGGCCGCAGCGCCAGAAAAGATCAGCCTCAGTTCGGGTTCTTGCCCACCAGTGCCGTCAGCAGCTCGACGATCTGCGCCTGGTTCTGGTCCATCTTTGCCTCAAGGGCATCGAAACGGCCGTTGACCTTGGCGAACCCATCGCGGACCTCGCGGCGCAGCGCCGCCTGGCCCTCGATGACCGCCGCGAAATTGCCACCCGTCTGCACCTGCATCGCCTCGACGCGGTCCTCGACCGCTTCGAGGCGGCGGGTCAGCGCCTCGAGCTCCCTCTGCGTGATGCTGTCCTCGGCCACGCGGGGCTCCCCCAGATCCGGTGTGGTGTTCATCAGAACCCCCACCATATCGCGGCCCCCCACACCCCAGACCTGGCCCACTGCTTCCTATCCGCGCAGGCTGGCCGCCTTCACGCCGGTATCCGGCCTATGCGGATGACACAGTCGTCCACCCGGCCCAGGGACGGGTTGGCCGCCCTCCCGGCGACGATCAGCACACGGCCAAGCCCGCCGTCCCCCTCCCCCGGGAGAGCCTGCCGGGGGGACGCCGGTCAGGCCGGCCGCAAGAACGAGGCGGGGACAACACGGGCGCGAGTCGAGTGCGGATGCAGGTCAGGCTGCGGCGGTCAGGTCGGCTGCGGTCACCGCGGCGCCGGACTCGGTCTGGTGCTTGAGGCGCATCCGTTCCTTGACAGCGTCGGCGCCCTGGAAAGATGCCCAGTGCGGATGGGTGGTCACGGTGGCGGCCAGCTCCAGGCAATCCTGGCGCAGCCGGGTGACGGCCGCCTTCTGCTCCTCGGTCCATCCGGGGCTTGGTTCGCGGCCCCCGGTGAACTCGCCGGTGTGGGGGTGCTCGGTGCCGGGCCAGCCGTCCATGGGCTCCACCGACCAGGGCAGGGACCGCAAGAGCGCGGACAGCTCTCCCAAAGCCCGGTGCAAGCGGGTCTGAGCGGCGAGCAAGTCGTCGGGGAAGTCAGTCTGGTCCATACCGGAAATGGTATGCGCGTTCGAATTCGATTGGGTCTGCGCCACGCTGTCGGCCTCTACGCACTGCCGGGGAATTTTGACGCTCGCGCCGGCCGGAACAGCCGAGGCGACCGAGTCGCCCGGGGCACCAGTGCCCGCCGGAAGGGAGGGGAGCGTGACCGGCGGAAGCGAGCTGCCCGCGGACAGCATGGGACGGCAGGTCGGCGCCCGGCGGCTGCCTTCCTTCACCGGACCGAGGTCCAAGTCCTCCAGGTCGGGAGAGGGGGACACCGGGCGGCCACTCGTGAGATCCGCGTACCGGTCCCGGTCAGAGTCCGTCACCCAGAACCGGTGGGTCCGGGAGCCGTCCCTGAACTCGACCGGCACGATCAGGCCGGCGGCGGTCTGCCGCACGAGGTCGTCGAAGAACACGTCGCGGGGCTTGGGAGTGGCGTGCATCTTGCCGCAGCGGCGCTGGGAGTCCGGGCAGCGGTACAGCGCATGGAGATCACAGCGCCAGAAGTCGAGCACGCGGAACCCCGAGACGACACGCAGGTCCTTCGACTTCGCGATCACCTCGGCGGGCAGCAGGTCGCTGCGTGTCCAGTGAGTGTCGCTTCGGCGGGCGTAGTCCCTGCGATCGGTGTGCCAGGCCGGCGTGATCCCGTTCTTCATCGCCCGGTTGGCGCGCGCCCGTACACTTTTCGGCCCGTGCGCCCCCGCGGTGGCCAGCTGAACCTCCCAGCCGATCAGCAGCCCGCCCTCTCCCCGTACGAGGGTGTCGGTCTGGATCCACGAGCGTGGTCCGATGCTGGTCCGCACCTCGCTGTCCGCCGGGAAGCCAGCCTCCTCGGAGGTCTTTACGATCCGCTCCTGGTAGGCCTTGTGCTCGTCGGAGAGGGCCGCACGGTGCCGCGCCTCGTCCTCCGCGCGCTCGTGCACTGCTTCGCGCCGTCCGTTCTCCCGCAAACGCAGGTACATCCAGGCGACGACACCCGCACTCCTGCACACTCCGCCGCATTGCAGTCCCCGTTTGGACACCGGCACGTCCCGCGCCGCGTACAGCCGGTCCATCTTGTAGAGGTCGTCCCACAGACCGACCAGCGCTTCATGCCCCAGGTCTTCGCGGGTGAGGTCAAGCTCGATACCCAGCGTCGTGTGCCAAACGATGTTCGCCAACGTGGACCGCCTTCACCGTCGGAGGACTTCTCCCTCGACGGTAGAGGCGACCACTGACAACCCGACAGGTAAGGGCCAGACGGTTCGAATTACAGGGGTGTTGGGCGCCTGAGAGGATCGGGGCGCCTTGCTCCATCGCACTCGGGGCCTGGTGTTCCCGCACCCGCGGCTGCATGGCCGGGGCGAAATCCGGGACGCATCCCGTAGTCAGACGGCCGTCAGGCCAGGCCCAGCTTGGACAACGCGGTGGTCCAGTCCGTGACGATGGCCTGCTGCGCGGCGCGGAGGGGCACCTTCCCGGAGCAGACCGCGGTGTGCAGCTTCGACTCGACGGGGTCCTTGAGGTTGTTCACGCCCGAGCCGGTCTTGTGGCCGGGGTCCGGGGGCTCGACCCACAGGTTGCGGGCGTCGTTGGGGTCGCCGCCGAGTTCGAGGGAGATCAGGTGGTCGTACTCGGCGTCGCCGAGACGGCCGGTGTAGCCGTAGGAGGCCGTGTTCGCGCGCTTCTCCGGACCGGTCACGCTCTCCGGGGGCCGGATCCCCTTCGTGTAGCCGCCCCTGCGGCAGATCGTCGACCCCAGCGTCGCCTGCGTCACCGCCGGCGACGTGGCCCCCGGCGTGCACGCCAGGTCCTCGAGGGGCTCGCCCTTCTCGTACCGGTAGCGGCAACTGCCCGCGGCCGGCTGCTTCTGCACCGTGTACGTCGTCTGCGGCCCTGGCCCCACCGGGATCTTCGCCGCCTCTGCGGATGCACCCGTCCCGGATGGTCCTGCCGCCGGCGCACCGCCCTTCTCCGAGGCGGCCGATCCTGGTTGCGAACCGGATGAACAGCCCGCCAGCAGCAGGCAGGACAGCAGCACCGGCGGCACCGCTCGGTGGACGAAACCCATGACGACCCCTCACGGACGAGCAGTAGATGGCCACAAACTCCCCCGCGCGGGAGGCCACTTACCGCTCATTGCGGGGAGCACAGGTGTACGTACGGTCCGCCCGTAAGGTCGGCCACGACGCACTCTCCGGGACCGCAGAACTCGTCAGGTCAGGCCAGAACCCCGCTCTCCCCCAGGTCGGCGGCCGCCATGCTCAGGAAGGCCCTGTAAGCGTCGCGTCCTCTCGACAGCAGACGCTCCAGGTCAGGCTTCTCTGGGTCGAACCCCTCTGCCACCAGCAGTTGGGTGTACCCCACAGACGGCGGCGAAAGGGGGCCGGTGTCCAGGTCGTGCCCCTTGAGATCAGCGATCGCTCGGCCGGTCGACCGGCTCAGGAGGACACACCACTTGGCCACCTGCAACGCCGCCTCTGACACCTGTGGCGTGGCGTCCAACTGTAGGAGGACTCTCTGGGTGTCCACCTCGGTCTGCCGGTATCTGAGGGCCTCGTTCCAGCGCCTGTGGGCGTTCTCCACCCACTGGTCGCGCTGCTCCGGGAAGCGCTCTACCCGCTCCAAGAGGATCAGTGTGGTGTCGAGCTTGTCCAGGTAGTGGTCGATGGTCTTCGCGTAGTTGGTGTACGTGGCTCGCCGCGCTTCCCGCAGGGCCCGGAGGGTTTCGGTGCGAACCTGGTGGCGGGCAGTGCTGCGGCTGAGGAACGCGGCGGTGGCTCCCGTCACCGCTGTACCGAGGGCTCCGACGGTGGCACCGAGCACGGCGGCGAGTCCTGCGTCCATCGCGCCACTGTGGCTTCCTCGGGCGCCGGGCACGAGAGGGTGATCAGCCATCCGTACCTTCGGTAGATGACCGGATACCGGCTCAGCCACTGGAAAAGAACACAGCACGTCGGCCCCGCTCACGCCGTGCGCTCCAGGTGCTGCGGAACGAGCTGGCGGCCGGTCTTCTCCGCGCGGGCCCGGCGCAGGGCGGCGGCCTCGGCGGCCTCGGCGGCCTCGGTGGCTGCGGCCTGGCGGCGGCGCTGTGTGCGGCCTCGCTCGATCGGGGCTGGCGCATCGTCCGGCACGACATCGGGCTCGGGAAACGCCCGGGAGGACAGCTCGCGCATCGCTGCGGTCTGCCGCTCCATCGCCTCCGCGATGGCCGGGTCCACTCGCGACGGCGGCGCAACCGCGCGGTGCGCTTCGAGGGCGCGGCGATAGCCGGGTGAGGCGGTCTCGCGGGTGCGCGCCGGTCCGGCATGCGGGGCAGCTGGCGCCGGATCGGTGTCGGCCGGCTCGGGCACCGGTATCGTGCCGGGCGCGAGGATCTTCAGGGCGCGCACCACCGTGCGGCCTGCCGACTCGTTGGCGGCCGCGATGACGCGGGCCTGCTCCAAGCGGGTCTTCGTCGCCCAGGCCGCCGACTCCGGGCACACGGTGAGCCGCCCGGTGTCGGCGTCGTAGCCGACCGCGGCAACGTGCCCGGCCAGCTCCGGGGCGATGGCCGCCCACCGCTCCCGCAGCGTCGCGCGGCCGGCTCCCCGGGCACAGGCGCCAGTTCGGTGGCGACCGGATAGGCATTCACCGGCGGCAGGCCGGGGATAACGCCGGGCCAGACGGAGTTCAGGGCCTGCGCGCTCGGGGTGAACACTGGGCCGAGACATCCCAGGCCGTGGGGGTCGTGCCATTCCCAGCGCGTGAACTTCTCCGGCTCCGCGGTGGTGAGGGTGCCCGTGACGTCGCCGCGCCGGACCAGGGTGAGAGAGCGGGTATAGCCGCCCATCTCCAGCGGCACCACAAGCCGCGCTCCGTCACGGAGTTGCGCGCGCCAGGCCGGGGTGCCGTTCTGTCTGGCTACTCGCGGGTATTTGGTGTGTCTGCGCTGGTTATATGGGTATTTGCCATGGGATGATCTGCGACAGGTGTCGTGCACGGAGGGCCGAGAACCACGGATTTGTGCGGCGTGGGTGGGGGTAGGGAGCTGAAATTCGAGGTCCCCGCCTGTGCGGGGCCGTGAGGATGGGAGTCTCTGATGGGCCTCTTCGACAGACTTCGTGGTCTCATTCAGGGCGACAAGGACGACTACGCTGGTTTGATCG
Source organism: Streptomyces sp. AM6-12 (assembly GCF_044327085.1). Lineage (NCBI taxonomy): Bacteria > Bacillati > Actinomycetota > Actinomycetes > Kitasatosporales > Streptomycetaceae > Streptomyces > Streptomyces sp. AM6-12. The sequence goes on along the minus strand of NZ_JBIQWN010000003.1, from coordinate 384,558 downwards.
ACGTATTTGCCCCTGTCTCTGGTGAGATCGTCAACATCGAAGACGTGCCTGACGTGGTCTTCGCCGAGAAGATCGTTGGAGATGGCGTAGCCATCAAGCCAACTGGTGACAAGGCCGTTGCCCCGGCCGATGGCACCATCGGCAAGATCTTCGAGACCAATCACGCGTTCAGCCTGGAGACGGACTATGGGATCGAGCTCTTCTTCCAATTCGGCACCGATGTCAGTGAGCTGAAAGGTGAGGGCTTCAAGCGCATTGCCGAAGAGGGCCAGCGCGTCAAGACAGGCGATCCCATCTTGGAGTTCGATCTGCCGCTCTTGGAGGAGAAGGCCAGGTCCACTCTCTCTCCGCTGGTCATCTCGAACATGGATGAGATCCAGAAGCTGACCAAGCTCTCGGGGTCGGTCACGGTGGGCAAGACTGCGGTCCTGCGTTTGAAGAAGTAGGCGCTTCTTCCTCGCTGGGACATCCGGCTCGGTTCATTGGGCCATTAGCTGGACGGGCACACCGGTCGTGCAAGCCCGGCCGCTCTCCTCGCACCAGCACAGGTACAGGGCGATGGCACTCGCGTAGGACTATGAGCAAGCAACACCCGGCATTTTCCCGGTCGTTCCGCGTATGGCTGCCCTCCAGGATCGCGTACTGGACCGTCCTGAACGGCGAACGTCAGGAACGACATCCCCGACGTGCACGACACCCCCACTGAGGCTGTCTCATCCAGGCGAGTGGCATCGCGGGATGCGACAGCACGACCCGCTTGGCAGCCCGACAGAAGCGATGTCCGACGCGTTGTGTGTGATCATCACTCCGTCGAAGCCGCGGGCGGGGACGTGTCCCGGTGCCCCGAGACCGCCGTCGCCGAGGATGGCGGTGACCTGGCCGTTGCCGGCCTCCGCGCACAGCCGCCGTGTGCGGTGCACCACCACCGTGACCACCCGGCCGGCTGGCCCGACGACGTGGGCGAGCAGCTCGGCGTTGTACCCGCCGGAGCCGACCTCAAGGACAGTCGCTCCTGGCTTCAGCTGGAGCTGCTCGGCCATGTCGGCCTGGAGCCATGCTGCGCTGACCGAACTGGTCGCGCGGCCGTTGTCGTCCCGGCGGGTGACGACGGCGAGGTCGTCGTCGTACGCGGTCTTGAGGTCCGTCTCCGGTGCGAATCGGTGCCGGGACACCGTGCGCAGCGGCGTTGATCGCGGCACCGAGCCCCATCGGCTCGCGCCCGCCGCGCCGGACCACCCGGGTCGTGCGCGGCTTGGGCTGCGCCGTGCGGCCGCCACCGTTCTTCTGCGCTGCCACCTTGGCGGCGCGCAGCGCGACGCGGGCCAGGTCGACGCCACTGAGCTGCGGAGTCTCGGTCATCACGCGACCTCCCCGGCCAGCTGCTGGACGCGGTGGACACCGCAGACGCTGCGCGACGGCAGAGGCTTCCGCCCGCACGGCACGTCTCCGTCCCGACCGAAACAGGTCTCCTGCCCGGCCGGTGCGGTCGGCGCAGGCACGTCGGCGGCGCCCAGCGCGGCGGCCTCCTCCCGGCAGAGCTTGCACAGGCCGTCCTCGAGGGCACGGCCGGACCCTCCAGCTCGCGCTGCGCCGTGACCGGGGCCGGGTTGCGGGCCGCGTCGTCCAGCACGCAGTCGACGCAGCGGCCGCCAGGGCCGGGACGGGTGCCGTGCTCGGGGCACAGGCCCTGCTCGATGCGCTGGGCACGGCGCCGGGCGGCGGCCTTGTCCTGGATGATCTCGGCACACACCTCGCAGTCCTTGCCGGTCGACCACAGCACACCGGCCTCGCAGTCCTGGTAGCCGCAGCCCCAGCGTGGCAGGGCCCCGAGCAGCCACCGGCCCGGGTCGTGGATCTCCGAGAGCATCACCTTGGCGAACCGGACGGTCAGCCGGTGCTGCAGGCGTTCGGTGTCGGTGCCCTCACGCAGTTGGCGGCCCACCTCACGGGCGATCTGCCGGGCGACGAAGTCGCTGGTCACCTGCTCCAGCAGCAGGTGCACCGGCTCCAGCACGGCGTAGATGTGCGGGCTCATGTGGGCCGTTGTACGACGACCGCGCGGACCCCCCACCCCTGCTGCTGCGCTTGGTTTCCGGCTTCGAGGGGGAGTGCTGGCTGTTTCCACCCGCGCGAAGCGCGAGACCACCGTCGGCTTCTGTACGCGCAGCAGGGTCAGCCGGGTTTTCCACAACCCCAGCGCCCGTAACTACCGGTACCTCGCCTACGGCGGATGAGAAGAACGCCGGCCCGTCATCAGGTGAGTCAGTCCTAGGTGATTCCTCATTCGCGAGAGGTCCCTCACCAACCGGCGAACCCGATCCCTCACCAACTTGGGAACTAACCGCCCCCTGAGAGGGCGTTTACGCAGGTCAGGCCCGATTAGAGCCTTTGATCCGTGTCATATTTTGAGGTGTATGGGTGGGTGGCTATCGAGCCTCCTGAAGCTGCGAACTCGACTGTCCGTCTCATCCGAGGTTGCACCTTGAAGTTCGTCTGGTTTGAAAAGATCACAGAAACGCCTGAGGGCAGCGGAATGACGACTTCCGGTGTAGTCCATGATCACGCTACGGCGTGAGCCAGCGGAAGCCGTACCCCAGCGACCTGTCCGACGCCCGATGGGCCCTGATCGAGCCGACGTTGACGGCTTGGCGGAAAGCCCGGCTCGACCGCCGGCCCACCGGCCAGCCGCCCAAAGTCGACCTCCGTGATGTGTTCGACGCGATTCTCTACCTGAACCGCACCGGAATCCCCTGGAAATACCTCCCGCACGACTTCCCGGGGCACGGCACCGTCTACTTCTACTACGCCGCCTGGCGCGACGAGGGAATCTTCGCCCAACTCAACTACGACCTCACGGGATTGGCCCGCGCGAAGGAGGGCCGCAAGCCCGAACCCACCGCCTCCGTCATCGACACCCAGAGCGTGAAGACCTCCAGCAACGTGCCTGTGACCAGCCAGGGGACCGATGCCGCCAAGAAGATCGTAGGCCGCAAGCGCGGCATCCTGACCGACACGCTCGGCCTCATCCTCGCCGTGACCGTCACCGCCGCCGGCCTCCACGAAAACGCCCTGGGAATACGCCTCCTCGACCAAGCGAAGGAAACGTATCCGACCATCTCCAAGAGCTGGGTCGACACCGGCTTCAAGAACGCCGTCGTCGAGCACGGGGCGAAGCTCGGAATCGACGTCGAGTCGTCAACAGGAACCCCGGAGTTCGCGGATTTCACGTAGTGAAAAGACGCTGGGTGGTGGAACGGAGCATCGGGTGGATCATGATGCACCGACGCCTCGCCCGCGACTACGAAACCCTCACCGCCAGCTCCGAGGCCATGATCCACGTCGCGTCCATCGACAATCTCGCCAAGCGCATAACGGACGAGACCACGCCAACCTGGCGAGGAACCTACTAGGGCATAAGCGGCAATCCGCCTAGATCAAACGCCCTCTCAGTGCCGGCGGTGACTGCGTTGTGGATCGCGGCTTGTGAGCGGACGCCGTCTAGGAGCCGATATCAGCCCCACTGAAAGGTGGTACCCGGTACAGTTTTTGACGTGTGCTCATATGGGAGGGGTGTACGTCTGTCATGAGCAGGTCCCAACAGGAGTCGGGCACCACCGTCTATATTCTGGCAGAGTCGGCCGGCGTGACCCAGGTAATGACCGACTTGGAGGGGCACGGCATCACAGCGCGGCGAGTGGATGCGCTCGGCAGTGCGGCGCTGTCGGACGTCCTCCTGACTGCCATGGTGACGAGTAGCTCGATTGTCGCGCTGATTACGACATTGGTCCGCAACTTCCGCCGCGGCGTCCTCATCGACGTCCGCGACGGCGATGTGTCCATCCGCAGGGACACGTCACTTCCGCTCGGAACCATCGTGATCCGCGACGAAGAGGGCAACATCGTCTACAAAGACGCTGGTGGGGACGTGTCGTCTGCCGTCGACGCTCTGCGTCCGATGCTGGAGGCGGATTCCTAAACAGCCAAGCAGCCGGGAGCGACACCGTGAGCATCGGCATGCAGCGCAGCATGCTCTTCGCGCACCTGCAAGATCCTCAACTGGCCCAGGAAGCGGCTCGGCTGAGTCGAGTACTCTCCGATCCTGCCGTCGTGCGGCAGCTTGGCGGCGGTGACATCGAGCTTGGCTGGCGTCAAGTCGACGAGATCAACACGCAGTTGCGTGTTCACCTCGACGGCCTTCTGGCCTCCACACCGCCAGAAGATCACAGTCGGGCACTGCACCTGGCTGGCACGGTGGAGGCCGTGTGCGTCGCCGGTAACGCACACCAGTCGCGGGTGTTCAAGGATCCCGGTGAATGCCGCGGGTACGTGATCGTGATCTCAGCGATCACGCTGGGTCTGGCTACCGAGATCGCGCTCCAACTTCCCGCCGCGTACGCCCCTGGTACGCCGGACGGCCACTTGGTGCGTGAGGCTCTTGAGGACAGGGTGCTGAGTCACCTGCACATCACGGCTCCGGGTCGAGAGGAGCCGGTTCACCTCCTGTCGCTGTTCGGCGCTGCCAGGTACGCGCCCTGGATACCGGCCCGGCTCCAAGCTCGCATAGCCGAAGAGGAGCGCCGGGTCTGGATTGCAGGGATCTCCTTCGTTCTGCAGCACGAGTTGGGTCACATCTGGCAGGACCACTTCAAGGAGCAACCTCCCCACGTCGGAGAGCGGTTTCTGCAGGCTATCCCGCCCGCCATGCGGGACGAGTTGGTAGCCGAGCGTGACACCGCCATCCCGCTGCACAACGAGGTGGCCGCCGACTGCGGTGCTGCCGTTGCCATGGTCAACTACTTCGCGTTCGTGCACTATCGGGCGGCCATGGATCCAGATATCGGGGATGGGGCGATTGACCCGCGCCTGTCGAGGCAGGAGAACAACGGCGACCCCTTTCCTGTCATCGTTCGGCTTGGCGTCCGCCTGATGATCGAGGCCATCGAGGCTTTCTACACCGCAATCCTGCTCTTGACCGAGTACGCCGTCCACATGGGTGATGATGAAGACGTTCTAAAGCGCTCCGATCTCAGCCTCCGCCGTCATTTCACTCGCGACTACCTTGGCAGGCTGTGCGACACATACCTGTCTGAGGTGTACGGCTTCCAGGTGCGTCCACGAGAGCGCATCGACGAACTGCACGATAAATTCCTCAGTGAAATTCGGCAGCGTATCTGGGACCTGCCGTCACCGGCGGGTCTGCAGGCTCGACAGGAGGAGATTCAACGCTGGGAAAGAGATTTCTCAAACGGAAAGGCAGAAGCTGGATTCAAACTGGGTCGGCTTTATGCCAAGCAGGGCCATCCTGCCGCGCTGGTCTGGTTCATGCGAGCGGCGAAGGCCGGCCACCGCGGCGCCGCGAGCCAGTATGCCCTCTACGTGGACGACCTTGGCTTCCGCAGCGAGGCAGAACACTGGTATCGGGTCGCTGCCTCACACGGCTTCATGTCGGCTGCGCACAATCTCGGCGTACTTCTTGCCGAGTCCGGGCGTGCTCAGGAGAGTTACCGGTGGCTACGTAAGGCGGCTGAGGGGGGCAACGTGGTTTCCGCCTACCGCCTCGGGGTCATTCTCCGCGGTGAGAAATCAAGGGAGCTACGGCAGGAGGGAGAGCGGTGGCTCGCCTTAGCCGCGGAAAGAGGCGTCAACGCGCACTCCGGGCCAGTCTGGGGTCGCATGAGCGGGGACAGCGACGAGGCGGAGCACTTTTACCGCGCGGCCGCTCTCGCCGGGCGACCCGAGGCGTACGGCCCGTTGGGCGTGGCTCTGTACGACAAGGGCAGCGAGGAGGCCGAGGGATGGCTGCGCAAGGGCAGCCTGTTGGGTGATGTCACTTCTATGGCGGCACTCGGGGCATTGCTGTACGCGCAGGGCGACGGCGCTGAGGCTGAGCAATGGCTGACCGACGCGGCGGAAGCGGGCAGTGCGGAGGCAGGCAGTGCGGAGGCGGCATTCAACCTAGGGGTCCTACTCAACGAAAGAGGAGATCAGGAGGCGGCGCTGGGGTGGTGGCGTAGGGCCGGCGAACTCGGCAATCCAGAAGCGGCGAACAATGTCTCCGTAGCTCTTATGTCCGCCGGGAAGCCTGAGGAGGCGGTTTCGTGGATGCGCAAGGCGGCAGAGGGTGGTGTCACGTATGCCGCGTTCAACCTCGCGCTCGTTTTGAGTGGGCAGGGAGACAGCAGAGGGGCTGAAATATGGCTCCGACAAGCAGCGTCCAACGGACACAATGGTGCTGCGTACAACCTAGCGCTTGCCCGGGCGCGGGCAGGGCGTATGGACGAGGCCGAAGTGTGGTATCGCCAGGCCGCACTGCACGGCGATGCAGATGCCGCGAACAACCTCGGCATCCTCCTCGTGCCCCAGGATCGGCCTACGGAGGCCGAGTTCTGGTTTCGCCAGGCTGTCCGTGACGAGCACGCCAACGCGGTGGCTAACCTGGGCCGGCTGCTTGTCGAGTCCGGGCGGAACAAAGAGGGGCTGCGCCTGCTCTCCGAGTCGGCCGAGGCGGGCAACGTCCCCGCTGCCTATACCCTCGGTCGCATCAGCCTCGCTTTGGGCCGGACACGCGATGCCGAGCGATGGTGGCGGGTGGCGGCCAAGGCCGGATTTCCGGGAGCGGCCGAAGACCTGGCGTCCTTACGTACTCACCTCAACAAGCGAAGGCGGCGCACCGGGTCTCGATAGTGTCTCGACACATCGTCAACCCCGTCGGCCAGCCACCGTCACCTCACATACTCAGCGGAGTAGTCGCCGCCCGGCCGTCATCTGCCGGGCGCGGGCGGCACTGAGCGGCGGCCGCGCCCGGTTCGGCGACGTCATCCTGGTCGTGGTCGCCCATGACTCCATCGTCCTCCGCGCCAGCGGGCAGGGTCCAAACGGGGCGTCAGGGGCGGTTCCCGGGCCGCCGTGCCGAGGCCGGCGCACGTCACTCGTGGCGCGGGCGACCGCTCACCTGCGCCGGATCATCGGAGGGAGCAGGAGCAGGGCGACCACGGCGAGCACCAGGTTGCCGACCAGGGCGACCGTGAACGCGTGGGCGTGGGCAGAGGCGGACGGGGAGTCGCCCAGAGCAGCGGAGAAGACCAGTCCGAGGACGACGATGCCGAGCGACATGCCTATCTGGATGGCGGTCTCCAGTACGCCGCTGGCCGCCCCGGCGTCCTTGGGGCGCACGTGGCTGAGCACGGCGCCCATCAGCGGACTGACTCCGAGGCCTTGACCGAAGCCAATGATGGCCAGTGCGGGCAGCAGACTCCGCGCGGTCGTGGCGGGGCCAAGGCCCCAGACGGTGGCGAGCAGGGCCGCAGTGCCCAGCACGTTGATCGTGTAGCCCAGGGTGAGTGCGTGGTGGCCGAGCTTCTTCTCCAGGAGCGGACCCGTGAGGGAGGCTGCGGCAAAGGCCGCGGCCAGGGGGACGAAGGTGAGTCCCGCAGTCAGCGGCGAGTAGCCCATTCCGTTCTGCAGCTGCAAGGTGAGGACGAAGAACAGTCCGGCGTTGCCCGCGAAGAAGGCCAGGGCGAGCGCGCTGCCGGAAGCGAACGCGGGCAGGCGGAACAAGTTCAGGTCCACCAGGGGGGTTCCGCCGCGGGCGGCCAGACCTCGCTCCCAGCGGGTGAAGGCCAGCAGGGCGAGAGGGGAGAGCGCCAGCGCGATCCAGGTCCAGGCGGGCCAGCCGGCCTGCGGTCCTTCCACCAGGGGCAGGAGCAGGAGTAGAAGGGCGGCGCTGAGCATGGCGATGCCCCTCACGTCGAGCGCGGACCGCTTTGTGGTCTGTGCGCCCGTGGGAGGAAGCAGCCACGCCGCGCCGATCAGGGTGATCAGGCCGATCGGCACGTTCACCAGGAACACGTTGCGCCATCCGAGCCCGAACAGGTCGAGTTGGAGGAGCAGGCCGCCCAGCACCTGCCCGGCGATCGAGGCAAGGCCGATGGTGGCCCCGAAGACGGCGAAGGCCTTGGCCCTCGCTCGGCCGGAGAAGAGGGTCTGCAGTACCGCGAGCACCTGCGGGTAGAACAGGGCGGCACCCGCGGCCTGGACGGCACGGAAGGCGATGAGGGATACCGGTCCGGGGGCGAGACCGGCCGCAAGCGAGCCGAGGAGGAAGACCGCCGTGCCGGTAAGGAACAGGCGTCGCATGCCGAACAGATCGCCCAGTCTGCCGCCCGTGACCAGCAGCAGCCCGTACACGAGGACATAGCCGCTGACCGCGAGCTCGGTCTGCGCGTAGGACGCCGCCAGGTCCTGGCGGACGGAGGGGACCGCAACATTGACGATGAACGAGTCCATGATCGCCATGAAGGTACCGGCCATCACCACCACCAGCGTCCACCAGGGGTGCCGGGTCTGTCCCGCAGGCTCCTGCTCCACCGCGCGCGACGTGCCGTCTGCCGCGCGGTCCGTGGTGTGAGTCATCGGTTGTCCGTCTCCAGATCGTCGTTACGTCGGGGTCCTTTCATGCTTGAGCCTGCTCTGACCAGGAACAACGCCAGTCCGAGCAACGAGCGATAAGCTGAACTTATGAATGGTGTGCGTCTGCCCGAGCGACACGAACTCGAGACGTTCCTGGTATTGGCCGAAGAACTTCACTTCGGCCGGACAGCCGAACGACTGCTGGTCTCGCAGGCCCGGGTCAGCCAGACGATCCAGAAATTGGAGCGGCGCATCGGCGCCCCGCTGTTCGAGCGGACCAGCCGCCGGGTGAGCCTCACCCCCCTCGGCGAAGCCCTGCACGCTGACCTCCGCCCCCTGTACAGCGCCCTCGCCGAAGCCGTGACCAGGGCCGCCGACACGGCCAGGGGGGTAAGCGGGGTGCTACGTGTCGGCTTCCTCGGTATCGGTGCCGGCGTGCTCAACGCGAACCTGGTCGACGCTTTCCGCACCCGCTGCCCTGGCTGTGAGGTCGAACTGCGCGAAATCCACTTCGCCGACCCTCTGGGCCCCTTGCGCTCCGGCGAAGTGGACGTCCTGCTGCACCGGTTGCCCGTGGACGAACCCGATCTGACGGTGGGCCCCACCGTGCTATCGGAGCCTTTCGTCCTGGCCGTCCCCACCGGCCACGCCCTGGCCCGCAGGAAGAGCGTCGTCCTGGAGGACCTGGCACGCACGACCGTGTTCGGTGTCGCCGGCGCGGCACCGGACTACTGGTGGGACTTCCACGTGCCCCGCCGGACCCCCTCCGGCGCCCCCGTCCCCCGCGGCCAGGACGTCACCACCTTCCAGGAACTCCTCGCCCTGATCGCTCAGGGCCAGGGAGTCTCCCCGATGGCCGCACACGTCACCCGCTACTACAACAGGCCGGGCATCGCCTACATCCCGATCGAGGACGCTCCCCAGACCGAGGTCGCACTGGTATGGCGCACCGCGGCACACACAGCCCGAATCCACGCCTTCGCCGAGGCGGCACGCGACACCGTCCGCGCCAACAACGGTCCCGCGCACTTTTAGCCGACCGGGTGGCGGTCAGGCAGCAGCTCGGGGCAGGGCCGGCCACCCAGGCCGTTGCTGCTGATCATCTCCATGCGCGGTCCCTTCCCCAGGTCCGGCCTGTGTTCACCCCGCCTGCCGGATGGATCACATCATCAGTCCGATCGCGAGGGCGGCCTGCTGCAGCAGCTGACCAAGCGGCTGCTGGAGTCCGCCCTGGAAGGCACCTCGTCATGCCGATCGATGTCCGCGCTGCTCCTTCCGCCCCCGAAGACCCGTCGCTCACCGTCGACCAGCTCACCCCGGAGGACTTCGCCGCCATCACCGCTTTCCTGGATGCACGCCTGGATGAGCTGGTCGCCGGCGGCCACGCCGGCGCGGCTACGGCGCTTGCCATGGCCCTGGACCCGAAACTGGATAGGCTCCGCGGGTCCTTCCAGTGGGAGGCGGACTTTCCGGCCGAGCCGGTGCCGGACAACTGGCTGTCCGATCGGAGGGACGCCTGGGAGGGGCTGGCCATTGTGCTCTGGGCCGGGTGGCATGATGCCGAGGGCTACGACAGGGTCCGGTGGGCAGTGCCGTTCATGCGTCGCACGCAGCCAGCCCCCGGGACGGCACAGTGAACGTGGCCGTGCCCACAGCGGCGCCCTCCGGATCAACCCACGCGACGTGGCCTTTCACGCCATGCAGCCCAGCACGGCAGCGCCCGGTGCCGGTACGCCTGTGCTTCGCACGCCGGAGTCCGACGGTTGATCAGTCGGTGACGTGCACGGTGACGTACAGGTCTCCTGGGGCGCCGCCGTGCTTTCCCGGTGCGCCGAACTCCTTGAGCCGGATTTTCTGCCCGTTCCGGATGCCAGCGGGGACGCGGATCTTGAAGGTGCGCCGCTTGCTGGCGACCCGGCCCTCCCCTCTGCAGACGGCGCAGTCCAACACCTTCGTCTCGTCTCCTGTGGTGGCGCAGGCGGGGCAGTTCTCGTGTGCGGTCATGCGCATGGGGATGACCGCACCGCCGGTGGCTTCGTGCGAGCGGAGCCAGACCTCGGACGTGACGTCGGCTCCGCGGCTGGGCGGTGGGGTGTCGCCGAAGTAGCGGTCGTTGATCTCTTCGAGGAGGTCGTAGACCTCATCTGCGCTGTCCGGCCGATGGCCGGGGTCCTTGGCCAGGAGCCGGGCGACCAGTTGCTCCAGCTCCACGGGAGCGTTCGGGCGCAGGGTGCGTAGCGGGGCGGGCGGCTCTTAAGGTGCTGGTTGATCAGGTGCCAGGAGGTGCCGGTGAAGGGCCGGCGGCCGGTGACGGCCTCGTAGAGGACGCAGCCGAGCGAGTACAGGTCGGAGCGGTGGTCGAAGGTGCCGGCGAGTGCTTCGGGTGCCATGTAGGCGGGGGTGCCGATCAAGACGCCGGTGGTGGTGATGTCGTGCCGGGCGTCGCTTCCCTTGGTGATGCCGAAGTCGACGACGGTGGCCTCGCCGCTGTCCCGGACCATGATGTTGGACGGCTTGATGTCCCGGTGGGTGAGGCCCGCCTCGTGCGCGGCGTCCAGGGCGTCGGCGACGCAGGACGCCGTGTACAGGGCCTTCGGCAGGGGCAGCGGGCCGGCTTCCAGGACGGCGCTGAGGGGCTTGCCGGGGAGCAGCTGCATCACCAGGTAGGCGTACGGGCGTCCGTGGTGCATCGCGGAGCCGAAGTCGTGGACGGTGACGGGTGGTTCAGGCCGCCGGCGACCGCGGCCTCGCGGGCGAACCGGGCCACCTGGCGGTCGTGGTCGGCGCTGCCGTCCCCGGTGAGGACCTTGACCGCCACCAGCCGGTCGATCTTCGGATCGTGTGCTTGCCAGACCTGTCCGAACCCGCCCGCGCCGATGGGCTCGATCAGCCGGTAGCGGCCGTCCAGCACGTTCCCTGCCTGCACGACTCCCCCTTCGGTGCGCGACGTGACGCACGGTGTACCAGACGTGTACCCGTAACGCTACGCCGGGACAGCAGCAGTAACAGGGGGGACTGATCTATCAGTTGGCTCAGGCCGTGGTCTGCAGTCCAGCCGGCTTCAGGCTGCTGGTCGCCGTCTCCGACTCCCAGGCCGCACGCTCTTGCCGGGCCCGGCGCAGTGCGGCGGCCTCGTCGCCGCGGCCTGATGGCGGCGCTGAATGCGGGCCTGCTCGATCGGAGTCGGCGCATCGTCGGCGACGACGTCAGGCTTCGGGAAGCGGCCGACTGCGGGGGTGGCGCTGACGCGCAGGGTGTAGCCCTGGCCGCGGCGTACGGTCACCCCCTAGTCGAGGGCGGCCCGTTCGGCGGGCTCCAGGTCGCCGGCGCGGAAGAAGTCGGCGAAAGCGCCGTCACGGGGACCCGTCATGGGCAGCAGCCCGGGACGGCTGACGTTTCTGGAGGTGCGCGGTTCCCGTGCGCTCACGGCAGCCGCCCCGGTATGCGTATTCCTCTACCCACGTTCCGTGTATTACGCAGGAGTCCACGAAAAGCATCCGACGTGAAACCGCAGGCAGCGCCCGAGTCGGTCGGCCGCGGCATACCGCTGCGGGCCACACCCTCTTCGGGTGTGGCCCGCAGCGGTACTTCTGCCGGACGTCGGCAGTCGGCCTTACCAGCGATACCAGCGTGCGCTGCCGCCCTTGGGCCGGGCCACGAACCCGACGAGCCACACGACGAGCACGATCACGGCGATCCACCACAGGGCCTTGAGCGCGAAACCGGCACCGAAGAGGATCAGAGCGAGCAGAAGAACGAGAAGCAGGGGAACCATGATTATCAACCTCCGGGCCACCTTGTGCCCGGCATCTCCCCCGCTAATCCGACGTCCCTGACCGCATTTCTACACCCGGTCGCCACGAGGTTGACCGCCGCAATGACGTGGAGAAGTGCGGAAAGCGCGGCGGCCTCGGTCGCCGCAGTCTGACGGCGGCGCTGGAGGCGAACCTGCTCGGGGAAAGCGGCGGGAGCTCCCGCAATCGCCTTCGTCTGCCGATCCACCGCTTCCGTGATGTGCGGGCGGTAGCCGCTCGGCGGCGTCCGGCGTTCCATCGGCACGTCCGGCGGCCAAGTAGGTGGCGGCCGTGGCGGGGCTGGCTGCGGCGGCCGCTCGCGGCACGTGCGGTGGCCTCCTGGATAGCTGGTCTGTTCATGCGAACCAGGGGGTTCCATGTCGCCGCACGAGGCAACGGCCCACTCGAACCAACATAGGAACTGCACATGGCCCGCATACGTGGCGCGGCACGATCAGCCGAGGTAGGTCACCTGCAGCACGGTGATCGTCTTGGACACGTGGCCCAGGAGCAGGACGGCGAAGGCATGGTCGGTGACGAGCATCCGCATGACTTTGTCGTCCTCGCCGTAGGGCTGGGTGGCGGCGATGGGATCTTGGCAGGCATCGGCAAGCGCGAGCGTGAGCGACTCACTTGCTGGGGCCGGCATTGCCTCGTGGACAGCGTCTGCAGCGATGTCATATTTGAGGCAGTACATACCTCTCCCTCGTCTCGATGGCGCCGGCGTTGCCGGGAGAGGTCGGCCGAGCCGAGAGTAGCAGGCACGGAACTGTGCGTGTGGGGCGTTCGGGTTACGCAGCGCCGCGGGTGCGGATGCGTTCGGCATCGGTGAGAACGCGGTCGGTGGCGTCCACCCAGTGGTCGGACGGTTCGTCGCCGCGGGCCTCGGCTGCTGCGATCCCGCGTCCACGATCGACAGCGGCCACGACATCCTTGGCGATGCGTTCCCACTTGGCGAAGACGGCGAGCAACTCGTGGGCCGGCGCCCGGTTGATCTCGGCGAGGAAACGCTGAGCGAGGGCCGGGGTGCCCAGAGCGTCACGAATGGACGTGATCGTCCACGGCTGATCACTCATCGCGCCTCCCGTTGCAAAATCATCGAGCGTGATATCACCGTAGCGCACGGCTTCGGGCAGCGAGGCTGCACCGGGGACACCCTTCGACGGCTATCCCAAATGGCATATGCAGATCGCTTCACCTTGCCACCGGATCCCGCATCGACGACGTCCTTCGCCCGCCGCCTCTGGTCCGGCCACGCCTGGGACGTCTGCCGCATCACGTCTGCCGCGATGGCCGGGTTGACCCTGGGACGGCCGCGACCGGGCGATGCGTCCGATCGCGCGGCAGCAGCCGTCCGGCGGAGTGCGGCGCTTCACCCGCACAGCGGCCGGTGTGTATCGGCTGATCCCGTCCGCGAGTGGCTGATGGCATGCCAGGTCTCAGGTGTCGCGCAGGCGTTGCGGATGTGTCGCAACGCCCTGGGGACTCCCGGCGCAACACCAAGCGGCCCTACGGTCCGCGTATGAAGACATTGCGGTTTGCCGGGACGACGCTTGTGTCGCTTCTCGCTCGGGTGCCGCTGCTGTTGTGGGCCTTGTGCGTGGTCGTATCGCTCTACCTGCTGCTGATCGCCCTGTTGACGCTCACTGCGGTGTACGGGCGGAGGTCCGCTCGGCGCCGGGCGGCGGCGGAGATGGTCCGAACCCTGTGGTTCGCCGGTAGCGGGACCGACGACAAGCCGCTGGCCCCCGACCAGCGTGCGTGACGGAGAGCGTGCCGACTCCCGCCGTACGCAAGCCGGGCGCGGCGTGGACCGAACTACCCCGGCCCGTGCGCGCCGGCGCCGAACCGGTCGGACACGTCCGCCTCGGCTACGCCCGCGCCTCGACCGCCCGGCAGTCCCTGGACGCACAGCTCGACTCCCTCACCGAGGCCGGAGTGACGCGCGTCTTCTCGGAGAAGATCTCCACCCGCGCCACCCGGCGCCCCGAGCTGGAGGCCGCCGTGAAGTTCAACGACGCTGCGCGTACCGCGCGTTCCTTCGGTCAACGGCGGTGAACGGGCGTATGCGCAGGAGCCCGCCAGCGCCTGGGTGGAGACCGCCGGGCGCGGGCAGCCGCCGTCATTGTGTTAGACGCTGCAATTACGCCCTGTTTCCGCAGTTCAGCCCCGATTGTCAGACCCTCGCCGTAGCGTTGTGGGTCCTACTCGTGGCGGCTGGGGGGTACAAATGGACGAGGGCCTTCAGATCGACAGCGACGAAGATCTCTTCCGTAATCCGGTCTACTACGAACCGGCAGGCAGGAACCTCGATTTGGACCGCTCCGACCTCGGCGTCCCCCAAGGCCAAGATCTCCTGAATGTTCTCCTGCGCATGCGAGGACGTGTGCCCGTCGAAAAGCGTGGGCTCATCTGCCCCGACTGCCGGGACCTGCGCGGTCGGCGCGTTCCCATGTATCTCGTCCAGCGGGACGGCGTATGGCTTGCCTCCCACTACCGGAAACCCGGGGAGAAGCCCATCAGCCACGAGTCCGACGAGCACCTCGCACGCAAGGAACGCGTCGCGAAGGACTCCGAAGATCACGGCTTCCACGCCGACATCGAGTCGCAGACCGCCGACGGGCACGCGCGTCTCGATGTACGCATCAACGGTGCCAACGGCATCGTCCTGGGCTACGAACCTCAGCTGAGCGCCCAGACAGCCCGCGGAATGCGTGCCCGGGAGGGATTCCGGCACCGCAGCGGTATTCAGTCGGTCTGGGACTTCGCCGACCCCGACCATGCAGGCATCGGCACCGTCCCTTACGTCCGCACCCCCAACCTGCCGGCCTCCGTCATTCGCGTACAGAAGAACCCCATCGCGGTCCGGGACGGCAACTTCGTCCTGGAGGAGGGCCAGTGCAGCCAAAGCGGGGCACTCGCCCGGTGCCCGGAGAAGCCTTACGATCCGGAGAACCCCACCGACACCGGCTACTGCGGCGGCTGGCACCGCGTCCTCGTGCCCGCCCATCAGTCGAGCACCTTCACAGGAGAAGGCGGACTGACCCTCACCCAGTTCATCGTGGAAGCTGCAGCGGGTGAGCGGATCCCGTTCCAGAGGGGCGGCCACTACGGTTGGCTCCCGGCACACCAGTGGCAGCGGTACCTCGAGGCGAACGGGCCCGCCTTGGACGACACGGAGCGCCAGTCATCCGTACGGCAGGGGAACCGGCGCGACAGGTGCACCGAGGACCGGCCGGCTTCGGAGGTGCGGGCTGAGCCGAAGCAGAGACGTGGCAGCCGCGCGATCGTCCTTGAGTCCCACCCCCCGGAAACTGAGGCAGTGAGAGTTCCGGTCGACGCGTCGGGTCGAGCGATCCCGCTCTGCCGCTTCGGATGCGGTCAACCTGCAAGCCTTCCAGGACCCGAAGGGCTGCCAGAGCACTTTTCGTGCCGCAGGAAGCGTGAGGCGTGATCTATCGGCAGCCGTGGACCGCTCCGTACTGCGTCACCTGGTGCGCCAGGCTTTGGCCTGGAACTCTTCGCGCGTGATGAGTCCATCTCGGTATGCCGACTCGTAATACTCCTCCGTAGAGTCGCCTATGCGGTCGTCCACGGCTTCTGCTACCGACGGGGTGCTGACAGGGGTATCGGGGAAAGGCTCGTACTCCAGCCCATATCCGTAGTCGGCCCGTCGGTCCCAGCCTTCATCCTGCTCATCTGTCATGGACGGTGCATTCCCCCCTGCGATGGTCACCTATGCGTGCCATTGCCGGTCCGTACCGGAACCGGGCAGGCGCCCGGCACGCACACCCCGCCAGGCCACCGAACCTCGAAGGAGCTCATGGGAGTTCACCGCTATTCCGGATCCGATCTCAACCCGGCGTCAACCATGAGCCTCCTTCACAGGGAAGCAGATCGCGCGGGACGGTTATGTCTGGGCCATGTCGACGAAGCGGGAGTAGTGGCCTTGGAAGGCGACTGTGATGGTCGCGGTGGGCCCGTGGCGATGCTTGGCGACGATGAAGTCTGCTTCGCCTGCCCGAGGCGAGTCCTTCTCGTAGGCGTCCTCGCGGTGCAGGAGGATCACGACATCGGCGTTGTCCTCGAGGGCGCCGGAGTCTCGAAGGTCGTTGATCATCGGCTTCTTGTCGGTGCGCTGTTCGGGGCTGCGGTTGAGGGTGGAGATCGCGACGATCGGCAGACGGAGTTCCTTGGCCAGGAGTTTCAGGCAGCGGGCGATTTCGGAGATCTCTTCGTAGCGGGAGCCGAGCGGCCTGGTGCCGTAGGTGAGCAGGTGGACGGCGTCGACGACGATGAGCTGGACGCCGGCTCGGGCCTGCAGATAGCGGCAGTGGGCGCGCAGGTCGTGGACGTTGGAGTAGGCGCCGTCCTGGATGTAGATCGGGGCGGCGCTGACGTCGGGCATCCGCCGGGCGAGGCGGGTCCAGTCCTCGTCGGTCATGGTTCCGGAGCGCATGTGGTGCAGCGCGACGCGGGCTTCGGCGGAGAGCAGGCGCATGCCGATCTCGTTGCGGTCGGCTTCGAGGGAGAACACTGCGCTGGGCAGGTTGTGTTTGATGCTGGCGCTGCGGACGAAGTCGAGGGCGAGGGTGGACTTGCCCATGGCGGGGCGGGCGGCGATGACGATGAGCTGGCCGGGGTGGAGTCCGCCGGTGAGGGAGTCCAGGTCGGTGAACCCGGTGGGCACGCCGGGCAGAGTTGCGTCGCGGCCGCCGATCGCCTCGATCCAGTCGAGGGTGCCCTCCATGACGTCGCCGAGCGGACTGGCCGGCGGGAGCAGGGGGCGCCGGGTGGTGGCGGCGAAGATCTCTGCCTGTGCCTGGTCGGCGATGCGGTCGACGGTGTCCGGGTCGGCGTCGGAGGCCAGGTTTTCGATGTGGATCGCTGCGATCTTGGTGCGGCGCAGCATGGCGGCGTTCTGTACGCGCTCGGCGTTGGTCTGCCAGCTTCGGGCGGAGGACGACCCGTTGACGAGTGCGGTGATGTAGGCGGAGCCGCCGGCCTTTTCGAGGTTGCCCTGTTGCGTCAGCCGGGCGGCTACGGCGAGCGGGTCGGTGGTTTCTCCTCGCCCGTACAGGTCGAGGATCGTCGAATAGATCAGATCGTGGGCGGGCCGGTAGAAGTCGTGCCCGTGGAGGGCGCCGACGATGTCAGCGATCGCGTCCTTGGACAGCAGCATCGCCCTCAGCACCGCCTTCTCCGCTTCAAGATCGTGCGGATGATGCAGGGCGGCGCCGTCGTTGTCGTCGTTGGCCACGTGTACCCCTCCCCCGTGCGGATTCCCAGGCTCCGTCGACCGCAGTACGCGGCAACAGCTCAGCGTAGCCGCGGCCTGGTTGCATGATCAGGAGTTCGGCCCGTTCACGCACGAGGGGTGAACCCGCGGGCCTCGCGCGGAAGTTGGTGTGCCTGACGGATCAAGGCCGCCTCGACGGCGGGATCGGGCGGCATAGTTGTCACTTCCGGCTGTTGGGCGCGCGGGCTGTCCGGCAGCGGTGGCGGTGGAAGGAGCGTGGGTGGGTCCTCTCGCTTCACCAGACGGATGTGGCGCACCGTGCCCGCACCGAGCACGTCGTTGAGCCGTTGCACCAGAAGGTCGGCCAAGAGCCGTGAGCTGGTCAGCCAGGCCGCCGAGACTCCCGCCAGGGTGAGCGTCCCGGTCTCGGAGTCGAAGGCGGTGGGGGCGACGTGCTTGGCCAGGGGGCCGGCCACCGAGTACCAGGCTGGCAGCGGCGAGGTCTCGAACATGGTGAACATGCCTTGGAGTACTTGCCCGAGGGCGACCGGCGCGGTCCGCCTTCGCACTCGCGGGCGGTGGGTGTCGGGGGCGCGCTCGGTGAAGCGGCCTCGCCGAGCGTCTTCGCGAGCCCGGCGCAGGCTCGTCAAAGCCAGATCGATGTATGCCTCGGTGCCTGGGCGATGTTGATCGTTCAAAGTTCGGCCTGGCGAAGCGCCGGGGTGCCCCACACCCGGACGATGTCGTGGTCGGTGAACGCGTACACCAGCCGGTAGGCCGTGGCGGGGTTCGGGGCCTGCCGCAGCTGTGCAAGGTACTGCTGCGCCTCCGGTTCACTGCGCCGCGGCGTTCCGCATGGCTGCCAGGCCTGGCCGTTCCACATCTCCGGGATCCATCGCTTCTGCGGTTCGGGCTCGTCGGCGCGCAGCCGGTACCGGGACTGCACACGCGCGGCCGCGCCCGGCTCGTCGGATTCTGCCGAGCGCATCCGGGGGGCGGCCCGGTGCCCTGCCCGGCGACGGGTCTCGCACAGCAGGCACAGGTCGGCCGCGTCCGGGTCCACGGGGCCGCTGGGGTGTTCAGGGCACCGCGTGATCGCTTTCGGGGTGGTGATCGTTTCGTCGAGCAGGTGCAGGGCCCGCTCGAGATCCTGACGAAGCTCCTCTGTGTTGAGGACGGCCTCGCCGTCCGTGCTGGCGGTGAGGCGCTGGCCGTGTTCTCCGGCTACGCGCAAGGCTCGCCCCAGTGCGATGAGCTGGGCGTGGTTCACACGTCGCTCCTGTGGTCCGGTCTCCTGGTCGCCGAGCGGGGCTCGGATGCGGTCAGCGGCCTGTTCGTAGGCCCCGGGCCAGCCGGATCCGCATCGCCCGCCATAGTTCGCCTGCGCCCTGGCTGGTTGTGGGGCGGGTGCGGTGCAGGCCTGGGCAGCAGGCGTCGTGGGCGACCTTGGCCGTGCCGTAGTCGCGGTGATGAGGGCCCGGCCAGGCGATTCCGCCGGCGAGGTGGTAGACCTCGTTGTCCGCGAAGTGGCGGGCCGGGTAGTCGCCCGGCACCAAGGCGATCCACGCCACTTCCTGCTCGGGTTCCTCGCCCCCGATCGCGGACACGGGGGCGGCTCCGGCGTTGGGACGGTAGATGTTCACTCCGTCGTAGTCCATGGTCCGGTGACGGTGCGTGGGGAGGTTGCAGGCCGGGCACGGCACGGTCAGCCTGTGTCCCCAGGACGGAACGACCGCATCTTCCGGCCCTTGCTGGGGAAGAACGCTCACGCCCGTCAACCTCCGGTGGGTAAAGGCCGCCGCCCGGCGGCAACGTCCAGGGTAGCGGCGGGAGTTGCCGTCATCACCTCCTTCATGCAGTCCGCTGCGGGCCGCGACCCGCCGCGGCCCTGGCCCGAAGTACCCGCAGCTGCCCGAGCTTTTGCCTCAGGAGGTACTCGGCGGTGCGATGGCGGGCCTCCTCGGCGGCCCTTTCCGCGGCCTGGTGTCCACGAGGGCGCTGGCGCAGCACGCTGCCGTAGACCGCGCCGGCCTCCGTCTCGGCTTCCTCGCTCGCGAGGAGACGCCGGTAGGCGCTGGCCCGACGCTCATCACGGACCCGCTCGGCGGCCTGCCGCGCCGTGAAGGCAGCGCCGGTGGCCACCGGCTGCCCGGTGCGCCGGACCAGTTCGTCCAGAAGCCTGCGGGTGTCGGCCTCGCACCGCTCGCTCAACGCGGCCACCGACTCGACGTCGTCCAGGTCGGCGCGGACTACGACGGCAAGGTCGACCGCTTCCTGCACCAGCAGGTCGATGTGCTGCCGGTACGTGCACTGGGGGCAGAGGCCAGCCGCGTCGGGCAACCCGCACTCCGCGCACGGAGCCGACATGCGGGCCAGCTCGGCGCACGCCTCCGCCAGACGCCGGCGGTCCGCGGCGGCCCGCCGCTGGGCGACCTCGACCACGGCACGCGCGTGCCGGGCCTCTGCCCGGCCGGCTTCCAAGGCGGTGTGCTCCCGCAGCCGGGCCTCGTAGACGGCACGCCGGCGTCCGACATCGGCATCAGCGAGCTCGCTGTCGATGACGACTCGCAGCCGAGCACGATGTGCTCGACGGTCGGCGACGATCGTGGCACAGGCCGGGCAGTCGCCGCGGGTGTCCAGCCGGATCCCGTCGTCGCAGCGCTGGTCCGTGCACGCCTGGCGCTGTACCAGGCCACGCCGCATCAGCCACGGGAACGGGCGCTCGACCAGGGCCTCGCCGCCGGTCTCCTCCAGCCGGTCGGTGAGCCGGTCGGCCAGCAGCCGCGGCCCGCTGCCCGGATGCTCCAGCAGGCCCTCCAGCCGCTTGATCTCCACCTCCGCGGCTGCCTGGACCTGGTCCTGCTGCCAGCCGGAAAGCTGCGCCCACAGCCCCGCGACCGGCCCCAGCGCCACCCGCAGACCAAGATCAGCCGGAAGGGCCGCCCTCCGCTGCTGTTGCGCCTTTTCCCAGCCCACGGCCTTCGGCCGGCCACCGGCACCAGCCCCGGTAGCACGCTGCCCATCACGCCCTTCGACCGGGGACTCCTTCGGCTGTTCCCCGCGAAGCGGGCCGTCCTTGGCCACCGGCGACGCCGAACCAGCAGCGGCGTCCTCGCCGTCGGCGGCCTGGTCCTCGCGCACGCACGCGCGTCCCGGCCGACGGCCTTCACCCCCACGGCCTTCGCCGGAAAAGCCACCAGAGAGCTGCGGGGGAACTACGGGAGTAACCAGGTGAGGGTGGTAAGTGTGAAGGGCTGCTGCAACGTCGGGCTCTGCAACATCCGCCACATCCGTCACCAGCACGCCGCTGACCTGCGGTTCCTTCCCCAGCTCCGGAGCCTCACCAGGCCCTGCCGCATCGTCGGGGTCTGAAAACTCACGCTCCAGGGCCTCCGCGTGGCCCTCCTGGACGTCGTCGCTGACCGTACGGCCGTGCGCGGCGGCGACCGCCGGGACCATGAGCCGCGACCGGTTCGCCAGCCCGGATCCCGTCTTCAGACGTACCCGCAGCACCAGCTCCCGGTCCTCCAGGCGCTCTAGCACCCGCTCCCCCGCCGACGCGGTGCAGCCCAGCAGCCGGGCCACCGTCGCCGCGGCACGGCCGCGCTTGGTGTCCACGGTCCCGCCGCGCTGCCGTACCCGCCCGGTCTCCCGTGCCTCCAGCACCAGCAGCAGCAGTGCCAGACGGTCCGTCGCCGCGCCCCGACCGGTACGCGTACCGATCAGCCCGGCCGGAGTGACCCGGCCGTCCCGGTGCTTCCAGCCCGGCGCCATCACGGCCTCCAGCAGCCGCTGCAGCGTCGCGTACTCCTTCTTCGAGAGGTTCAGCGGATGCCCGATGACGTCCTGCGCCGCCCACAGCGGCAGCACCTTGCACTTGAGGCCGTCGTCCTGGCCGTAGTCGCCCTTCGCCGTATCCACGGAGACCACGCCCGAACGTCGCAGTCCCGGCACCACGTCGGAGGCCGTGTACGACGCGGACATGCCGATCCACCGGCCCAGCTCGCTGGTGCGGATCTCCACCACACCGGTCTCCGACGGCGTTCGTGACGCCAGCACCAGCACCGCCAGGCGCACCGCGTCCGGCGCACCGTCCAGGCCGTCCAGGTCCAGCAGCGTGCGCACCGCGCCACCCAGACGGGCGCGGGCATCCCGCCCGAGCGACAGCGGATGACCCGCGGCCCGCTCCGGGACCGGCCCGGCCGGGACGGACAGCTCCGTGCGGGGGCGCGCGAACGCGGCGGCCCGTGCCGCCACGGCGGTCATCGGCCCACCGCCGAGACGCGCGGGGCGGACGCCGCCAGGACCGAGGTCATCTTCGTCATCGGGCAGGTGTACACGCCAAAGCGGACACCCCCCGCAGCAGGCAAAACGCGCGCTTCGTGATCCATCCGCCGAGCCTGCACGAGGCGGCCTGTGGACAGAGCCCGCTCAGCGCGGATCACCCCCCGCGCTCCCGCACGGCGGGCAACAATCTTGGAAACCGTCCCGCCACACGGGAAGCCGACCCTGCGGGCGCCACCGTCGACGGAGTTGTCGATGAGCTCGGGGAGCGGGTGGACGAGCCGGACGGCCGACGCCTCGACCGCGCCCATCGAACCCGTCTCGAAGGCGCTGCTTTTGTAACTTCCTACAGGAAGACCCTCTTCCTGTTCAAAAGCGGCGAACAGGAAGAGGACGGACAGCAGTTCCGTCGCACGAGTCGACCGAAAGCCGCAAACCTTCTCGAAACGGTCAGCCTTCGACTTTTCAGGGGACACCACTTCGGGCACTATGAGAACGACCTGCCTTCCATATAGCTGGACCGGCCAGAGCCCCTCGGGGCTGGACGACCCAGATGTACGGATGTGACGGGTAAGCCCCCTTCGTGAGAAGCGGGCGAACACCGCCCGGGTGGGGGGGAGATTTCTCCGTCCCTCCCGGTCCTGCTGAACCGCGTGGCCCCTGTGGTGGGGGCACCGCGGGTAATGCGGATCGGTACTGATCTGGCTGTGGTGGCCTTGGTTAGTGGCCGGTGGTGCTGGTGGCCCTGGTTAGGGGCCGGGTGAAAACGAGCGGCTCGGTGAGCCGCAGCTCAGGACCAGCTGTGAACTGGGACCTGAGCGACCGACACGGCGGTAAGCCGTTCGGTAGACGGGCCGCGCGAGGCCAGCGGGTGGTTAATCCGCTTCTTGGCGCGCGCGGCCGATGACCACTAGGTCATCCCGACCCCCCTTCGGAGGCCGGCGTCGTGCTGCCCGCATCCGCTTTCGCGGCCTCGGGAAAGCGCTCCGCGAGACCCTTCAGGAGACGCAGGTAGTTCTCGCGGTGGGGGCGTCGGGGGCTGGTCTGACCCAGCTCCCAGCGTGTGACTGCGACCCTTTTCACGCCCACGGCGTCCGCGACGTCCTGCTGAGTGAGGCCAGCGGCGCGGCGCAGCTTCGCGCGCACATGCGGAGGCGGCAGCACCTCGGGCAGGTCGTTCAGCAGGGCTGTGAGTGGTCCGAGTCGGACATAGCTAAACCTTCCATGATCTTCGTAACCATGAAAGATACGCGATTTGATCTCCGTGCGAGAGAAGTGGCCACCGCGAACCGAGTTTTGCCGGGCGCCCGGTGGGATCCGTGCTCGTGTCCCGGTTCCGCACCGGCGAGCGTTCCGGGCTGTCGAAGTCCGCCGCCGCCCGGCGGCGGGAAGGTCAGCTGTCGCACAGGCACCGTCCAGCTTCCTTCCAGGTCGGGCACTCCCGTTCCACCCGCTCGTACGCACTGGGCGGGTCATCGGGAAACAGGCGATGACCTCTGCTGTTAGCGGTCCTGACGTAGCGACGTCGTGGACCGGCTGCCGGCGTCCCGTGCGCTCGTCTTCCTCCACCTGCGCGGCCTTCACGAACGGGCTTACCACTGTCACCGGATCGGGGCCGAGGTCGAACCACTCGCCGTGACGGCGCTTGTCGGCGAATTGGCGGTGAAGCGCGGCCTCCATGACGGCGCCGCCCTCGAAGAGCGCGAGCAACTGGAGAGGTGCGGGTGAGCCGGTCTGGAGGTGACGAAGACGTCGCTCGGGGTTGTCGGACCACCCGATCTTCACGAGTGGGGATTCGGGGGAGCCGATCAGATAGACCCGGTCCGTAGCCACGTCACACCCGCTCAAGCGCGGTGGAGTAGTAGTACGACAAGGCTGCTTCGGCTCCTGAGCCTTGTGCCGTAGTGATGCGCTGGAACCGACCTGACCGCAGATCCCCGGCGATGAAGATCCTGGGGTGCTGCATTTCCGGCGGGCAGTATCCGCCCTCGTCGACCGCGAGCCCTTCGAAAGCCGCCGGCCGATTACCGAGATTGCTCAGCACTGCCGTTGCGACGTAGGTGCTGCGCTCTCCGCCGCGGTTCTCGACGTCCACGATGAAGCCGGTGCCGTGACGGGCCTGCGAAACGGCGACGTGAGAAACCGGAACTACGCGAACTCGATCGTCCCCTGACACCTCCGCCAGCTTGTAGTCGTCCGCTGCTGGGGCGAGGACATGGAGCGTGGCAGTGGACCGAGGGTGAGCCCGCAGCCAGGTGCCCAGCGGCCTGTCGCCCCCAAGAACGTACGTCCGTGGTCCGACCTGCTCGGGCTTCGCACGCCACAGCGGAGGCGTGGACAGCGAAGGGGCGGTGCTGATCCAGTCGGTGTCGACGGGCGTCATCGCGGTCACGCCCGTGCCGACCACGACTGCCTGCGCGGTGAGCACTTGGCCGTCCGCGAGGAGGACTTCCGCTCGGTCGGAGTGTCCCTTGACCCCCACAGCGCGATATCGGACCAGCGAGCACCGACCGGCCTGCTCGAGGCGGGACAGATCCGCGGCCAGGGCCTCGGCCAGCTGTGGGCCGGTCGTCCAGTTGCCGGAGACGTTATCCAGCGCACCGATGGTTTGGAGCTTGCCGCCGACGCTGTCGGCCTCCACGACGAGGACCTTCATGTTGAGGCTGGTGGCCATGAGGGCGGCCGCCACGCCAGCGGGGCCGGCCCCGACGACCAGGACGTCGGCGTCAAGCGAAGGTGTGCTCACTGGATCCCCCCAGTTCCGCTGATACGAGACAGAGCGACTTCGCTGCTGATGAGCTGATCGGCGCCCAGGTTCCGGGCCGCGAGCAGCAGAGCGGCCTCGTGGTACTGGGAGCCGCCGCTGGAGGCACAAGCGTCGGTGACGACCCACGGCCGGTAGCCCCGTTGGTAGGCAGCGGTGGCGGAGTCGTACACGCAGGCGTCGGTGTCGATGCCACATAGCACCAGGTCACTCCAGCCGGCGTCCCGGATGAGCTGTGATCCCTCGGGCGTGAAGACCGACGCTTGGCCCTTGTCGATGACCAGGGCCAAGGCGTCGATGAAGGGCGCCAGCTCCTTCACGAACGCCTGCTCCTCCGCGCTGCGCAGCCGCTTCCAACCGGAAATCGTTTCGTATGGCGAGCCTGGGGCGTTGTGAAACCGGGTGAAGACCACCGGAGCGCCGGCTGCTCGCCATCCGTCCACCAGTCGTACGACCGTCGGGACAACGTCGCGGCTGTGCTGGTTGACGAAGCCCATCTGCACGTCGATAACCAGCAGCGCTGTCGATCGCGGGTCCAACCCGTCCACCTTTCCCATGGCCATCAAGAGGTGCTGTCTCGGAGAGCGTCCTGAGCGGCGCGAAGCCGATCAGGGAGTTCGCTCGTGGTCAGGATCGCTTCGCGCATCACGCGGTGCTGTGCCGTCTCGGTGGGGCGCGCGGTTGTGAGCCGGTAGTAGGCACTCCGCAGAAACCGCCAGCCGTACTCGGGCGGCATCACCGGGTCCTGGCCGTCCTCGACGGTGTGCAGGATGTGGGAGGAGAGAGCCCACAGGGCCTGGACATCCAGCTCCAGAGCGACGATCTGACTCGTCGTGAGGGCCCGCTCATCCGGCTGCGGGTGGTACGAGACCCCAGACCAGCCGGCGACACCCTGCGAGACGCCGCCACCGAAGGGGACAGCCTCTGCGTGCGACCAGCCCTCGCGGAACTTGGCGGCCTCGACGCCCGGCCCGAGCGAAACGACGTTCTCCGGGTCCTGGCGGTTGACCAGGACAGAGGGCGTCGCCAGGAGTTGCAGCGCGGTATCCAGCCCCGCGCCCGCCCACGAATTCTCGCGGAGTTCGTAGACCGACAGCACATACTGCGGCGCGGGCACCTCGTGAGCAGCTGCTTCCTCGTTGCCGTGGAGCTTTATGAGCTGTGTGAGCTGCCTGCCCGCCCAGTTGGGTTCCCGCAGATAAGTGCGGTATCGCCACACCGCCAGATCGGTCAGCGACTCGACGCGGTGATGATGCTCTTCGAGGTGCACGACGGCGACGCCGCACCCGTAGACGTGGACCGCCGACGACTGGGCCGAGCGGTGTCCGACCGGCAGCGTCCGTCGCTCTAAGCCTCCTGGGCCGCAGGGCGCCGGAGTGCCGACGGCGTACAGGGGCCCGATTCGCTCGCCCACATAGGCCGGCAGGAACTTATGCGAGACGACGCTGCAAGGCGTCGGCTGCGGAGCATCGACCCCGGCGGCCGCGACCGCGGTGCCGTGTAGAGCCGCCAGACGCAGGCGGAATGCCTCCTGCTCCTCGGGGGTGCACTGGTGCAGCGCCGTATCGAGGATCTGCGCCATCTGCGGACGGCACACGCTGGACCTGTTCCTCTGCCAGTGCGAAACAGTCCGAGGGCTGATCCCGAGATGATCAGCGAATCCCCGCACCGACGCGCGCATTACCGATCGCAACAGCAGTGCCTCCTCGCCTGTCCACTGCTCAACTGCGATCACTACACACCCCTATGACGCTCTGTTGCCAGGCAGGAAGAGCCCTGTTGCGACGCTATTGCTACACCCCTTCTACGCGGGGACATCTCGCCAAGGTGCCTGCGACCCCGAAGCTGATCTCCGCGAAGTGATGCCGATGGAACGGGGACACCGTGGTTGCCACCGCAGGAGAACGAGGCAGGCCAGCGTCTTGGTCGGGCTCAGGTCTGTGCCGACCCGCTCTTCTGGTTCCGCTCGACACGTTCGAGTCGCGCAGTCAGATCGGCGATCTGCTCCTCAAGGCGCCTGATGGTCTGTGCAGTCGGGTCGGCAAGCGCATCGAGGGCGTTCTCGCGGATGAAGCTCCCGCGGCCCGTGTGGGAGTAGATGACACCCTCCCGTCGCAGCTCGGCGAAGGCGCGCTGCACCGTTCCGGGCGCAACGGCGTACCTGTTCGCCAACTCCCTGGTGCTCTCCAGTTTGTCGCCAGGCTTGAGCTGCTTGAGTCGAACCTGTTCACGCACGTCCTGCGCGATGCGCTCGAAGGGTTGCATGGCCTCGTCCGTCATGAGCCACATCGTAGAGCCACCTCGCTCGAATAGATAGCCTGCCCAACCTGGTTGACACGACACTGAGTGTACTGGTTAGGTTATCCATGTCGACACGGTTGGTCGGCTTGGCACCGACAGCGAAGACGTAGGACCGCACCACCGTAAGACCGCAGTAGTCGTCCGCCCTCCGGGGCGGCCGGGGTAGCCCTCAGCTCGCTGGGGGCACGTCATCAGGCGAGCTGAGGACGCGAGAGCACCATCGAACTCCCCCGGAGCCTGACGGCCGCGACGACTTGTGTGCACGTCGCAGCGCTGTGCGCTGTCTGTCCTGCGGGACGCCGGCCTCGTGCCGTGCGGCCCGGAGGGCGGAGAGAGCATCGCGACGCTCCCCCTGCCGCTCCGCCCGTGAGGAGTTCAGATGTCTGCTTCGACCCTTGAGCGCACCGCCCGCCCCCGCCGAAGCCGGACCCGCTCCCGCACCGTCAACTCCCGCCCGGCGCTGACCCTGTCCGCTCTCAAGCCCCACCAGTACGACCTGCGCCGGGACTGCGCCTCGCTGATCTGCCCCGACTGCGAGACGTGGGTGCCGATCACCGGCCTCCGGAGCACGGCGCCCAAGCTCGTGCCGCACGACACCGGCCGCACGTGGAAGGACACGGCCGTCCGCTGCCGCTTGGGCAGCAACCGTCTGGTCACCGTCGACGTCACGGTGAAGAAGTGGCAGGAGCGCCTGGCGGACGGTCACGCGGAGACCGGCCACCGCCGCAAGACCACCGTGCGGCGCAAGCCCAAGGTCGCGGTCGCCCCGGCCGTCAGCCAGATCGCTGCGCAGAAGCAGGCGCCGGCGGACGACGAGCGCGGCAACGACCGGCCCCTGTGGCTGCTGCGCAAGCAGCAGTGGGCGGCGACCGAGTCCGCGGTCCGCGACGCCGACACCCGCCGCGCGCAGCTGCCCACCGGTGCCGCGCCGCTGGGTGCGCCGCCGGTCCCGCTCAAGACGCTGCACCCCCAGCGCCGTACGAGCTGACCGGACCCGCTCCGGACGAACGACCACGGCCCCGGCTGCTCCGCATCTGCGGGGGCGGCCGGGGCCGTGGCTGCTCGTACGGCAGTCAACTCCCCAAGTGGGGAGTGATCGCGACAGCCTTTGGGATTGCGGCCCGTGGGGCTGTCCAGGACCTGACTGGAGGCCCTATGCAAAACAGCATCGCACTCCCGCTCGGCACCACCGACTCCGACCCGGACATGGACGAGGCCTTGCGACGGGCAAGGGGCGGCAAGTGACAGGCAAGGAAGACCTGTTCGTCCGCTACATGGAGGCGTTCCACGCGTCCGAGGCGCACACCGTCGTCTGCCCGCCCTGTCAGGGCGAGACGCCGTGCGAGGTGGGGGCGCCGCTCTACGAGCGGTTCGCCCGTCTCCAGGATGCCTACCTCGCGCGCCAGAAGCAGCAGCGCTGATCCCGGCTCCACCCGTCGAGAGAGGACAGACACGTGCACAGCATCGAATCCCGCCAGGTTCGCCCGAGCGTTCAGGACGAGATCGGCCCGCGTCAGCCCGGCGCCATCTACCAGAACACCGACGGCCGTTTCGAAGTCCTGGTGCTCGTCACGAACCGGGCCGACGCCGCGCAGCTGCTGCGCCGGACCGCGGCCCGCTGGGCGGTCATCGTCCGGGACGTCCTGCGCCCCGACGCGCAGCCGTTCGCCATCGGCACGGTGTGGGCGGACAGCGACTACCTGATCCGCCCGGCCCCGCAGACGGATACCTACGGGACCGCTGCCTGACGGCCTGCCACGGTCCGTCTCCCGCCCACCAGAGCAGACAAGGGCGGGAGACGGGCCGCGGCGGGCCGACCGGCCAGCCAGATGAAAGTGGACGGCCCCGAAGAATCTGACCTCCCGGGACCGTCCGTGATCAAGAAAGCGAGAATCTCTCTTGAACACGACGATGATCACACGCCCCACTGTCCGGGCGCCACAGACCGGTGACGACAGGTTCGCCCGGGTCCTGAACGCCATCAACTCCCACCGCAGCCCGCGCCCGGCCCGCCGGCCGCGTCAGACGGAGCCGCACCTCGCGCTCGGGGCTCACCTCCTGGCCGTGGTCCGCGCCCAGGACGCCGCGATCCCCGCCGACCGGCGCGCGCCGCGCACGGTCGCCGAGATGCGGGCCCGGCTCGTCGGGCTGTACGAGGAGGAGCAGGACGCCTGCGGCATCTGCGGGCGCTGGGCGTGCACCTGCTCCCAGGGCTGCGCCCAGGTGACCGGGACGGGGGTGGCCGCATGATCGCCCGCCTCGCCAGGATCATCGCGCCTTTGCAGCACCTGTGGCAGTGCGCCCAGTGCGGTCGCTGGTCGCAGACCCAGGAGTGCGAATTCTGCTGACTCCGCCTCTCATACGGGCGGCCCGGGCCGCGTATCAGCGCGCGGCTCGGGCTGTCCACGCGGTCGGTCCCGCTCACCCTCTCGCCCGCCATCTGCTGGCTGCCGCCGCGCTCGCGGCTGCGGCCGCGTGGGACGCCGGGCACCGCGTCAGCGACCTCCATCGGGACTGACCCGCAACGCGGGAGGGGAAGCGAAGTCACCGCCCGCGCTGCGCTGTTCGCCCGGCTCGGCCGCCCGTACGACGGGCGGCCCGTCTTTCGCACGTCTCCAGCCTGGGAAAGTCTCGGGCTCCTTTTCTCTCCGGGAGAGCTCATGGACCGCACCACCCCGACCGTCACCAGCACTCGGCTGCCGGACTCGCTGTGCACGCACACCCCGAAGTGCCCCACGGCCGCCAGCCCCGACCGAGAGGCCGCGCACGTCGTGGCCAGCCACCCGGAGCAGGGCTGGAGCCTGCTCTGCAACGGTGTCCTTCTCTTCGAGGACACCGGCGAGTTGCTCCCCGACGGCCGGGTCGTCGCCCCGCACCGGCCCCTCGTGGCCGCGGCCTGACTGACGGCTGCCTGATCCGCCCGCACCGATCGCCCACCACCGTGGCGGCCGGGTCGGGCGGTGACGGGGAGCCGGACAGCCCGGACCCGCCACACCCCGAGATGAGGCTCACATGCCCAAGACGACCATCACCGCCACCAACGCCGCCCCTTCCGCCGCGACGTTCACCGACGCCACGCTCCTCAAGGCGCAGGAGATCGCCGCCAGCTCTTTCCAGCCGCTGTGGATCGGCCCGTCCGGTGAGGAGTCCTCCGGCGAGGCCGTGGCCCGGCACCTGGAGGCCACCATCGCCCTGCTGGAGAAGGACGGCTGGATCCGCGTCTACGACTACGGCAAGGACTGGTCGGCCGGCTCGGATCTCGCCGACGACGACTCCATGACGGTCAAGTCGATGCTCCGGGCACTGATCCGCTTCGTCCGCAACGAGAGCGGCACGGATCCGCAGCGGACCCTGTCCACGGCGCTGCGTCACGTCGGCGAGGCCGGCGCCCACGGTGACACGGACACCGCCTACGTAGCGGGCTTCGTCCTGGACCGGGTGGTCCAGGCCCACACCGGGTCCGACTCCGCCCGCGCCACGCCCTGGTCGGAGCGGCAGCACCGCACCCACGCGGACGTCACCGCCCTGCTGACCGCGGGCGCCCGGTTCGCCCGCACCTACGGGCCCAGCCAGGACGCGGCGGCTGCCTGATCCCCGGTGCTGACCGCACCAAGACGACGGCCCTCCGAGTCCCCGGCATTCGAGCTGCCGGGGCCTCGGAGGGCCTGGTCACGACCTTACCCACCGCCGCAGATGCACGGTGCCCCTTCTCGGAGGCGCCCGGAAGAGAGAGGACTTTCCGTGGCCACCAAGCCCGCCACCCGCCGCCGGCGCCCCGCGGCGAACCCGAAGCCCCGCAACGGGCGCGCCAAGGCACCGGCGACGCCGGCCGCCATCCCCGCCCAGGCCGCCGCGCCCGAGGACACGGTGCCGCTGGTCTTCCCGGAGGCCGACCCGGTCCTGGCCGACGCCGCCGACCGCGCCGCCGACCTCCGGGACCAGGCCGCCGACGACGCCGGGCGGATCCTCGCCGACGCGGAGAACGCCCGCACCGAGCTGCTGGACGGCGCGCGCTCCAAGGCCGCCTCGATCACCGAGGCCGCCACCGCGGAGCACGCCCGCCTCCTGGCCGACGCGCAGGCCGACGCCGACCGGGTCCGCACGGAGGCCGCGACCAGCGCGGCCGCCGACGCCGACCATGTCCTGGCCGACGCCGACGCGAAAGCCAAGCAGATGCTCGCCGACGCGCGCAGCGAGGCCGATACCGTCACGGCGACGGCGTCCGGCAACGCCGACCGGGTCCTCGCCGACGCCCGCGCGGCTGCCGAGCAGCTGCTCGCCGACGCGCGCGACCTGGCGCAGGAGGTCACCACCACGGCGGCCTCGAAGGCTGACACCGTCCAGGCGGAGGCCGCGCAGGTCCTCGCCGACGCGGAGACCAAGCGCACCGAGCTGCTCGCGGCTGCGGAGCGCACCGCGGTGGAGACCCGCAGCCGCGCCGCCGCCGACGCCGACCATGTCCTTCAGCGGGCGCGGAGCGAGGCCGACCGGATGCGCGAGAGCGCGGACGGACAGGCCGCGCAGATCCGGGCCGGAGCCGAGAAGGCCGCGGCCGGCCTTCGCCAGGACGCCGAACGCGCCCTGGCCGACGCCCGTTCCTCCGCTGAGGAGCTGCGGGCAGCCACCGAGAAGGACGTCGCCCGGCTGCGCGAGCAGGCGGAGACGGACGCGACGGCGGCCCGGGAGGCAGAGGCCAAGGCCACGGCCGACCAGGCCGCCGCCGAACGTGCCCTGGCTGAGGCAGAGCGGGTCCTCGAGGCGGCGACGCAGCGCACCGTGCAGCGGGCCCGTCGCCGGGAGATCCGGACCGAGTCCCGCGCCAAGCGGCGCAAGGCACGGGCCGACGCCCGGCCCGCCGGCGGTGTCCCGCCGCTGTCCGGGCAGGAGCTGGTCCTGGTCGTCGGGATCGTCCTGGCGGCCGCCGTCGTCTCCACCCTCGGTCTGCTGTCCTCCTACACCGCGCTGGAGACCAAGGCGGCCGGGTGGGGCTGGGAGTGGCCGTGGCTGCTGCCGGTCGGCATCGACGTCGCCATCCCGGCGTTCACCGGCGCCAACCTGGTGCTGATTCGGATGGGCATGGAGCTGCGTTGGATTCGCTGGGTGCCCAGGGCGCTGACGGCGGTGACCGTCTACCTCAACTGGAATGCCTCGGACAGCACTGCGGGACGTCTCGGTCATGCGGCCCTCACCCTGCTGTGGGTTGTCTTTTCGGAGATCGCCTCCCACGTGTACGCCACGCGGATCGGCGCGGTCACCGGCAAGAGGCGCATGGAGACGGTGCGGCGCTCGCGCTGGATCCTCGCCCCGATCCCCACCGCCCGGCTTCGCCGCCGGATGATCCTGTGGGAGATCACCTCCTACGAGGACGCGCTCACCCGGCTCCAGCAGGAGACCTGGCTGCGAGCGCGACTGCGCGAGGAGCACGGTCTGTTGTGGCGGTGGAAGGCTCCGCTGGAGAAGCGGATGACGCTCAAGCTCGGCAGCGCGCCCGCCACGCTCGCCGACACGCTCACCCCCGAGGACACGCTCACCGTCGACCGGGCGGAGGAGACCGAGCACGCTCACCCCGACATGAGCGCGCTCACCTCGGGCGAGGTTCGCGGCGAGCGTGAGCGCCCGGCGCTCACCTCCGGCGCTCACGAGGGTGAGCGCCTCACGGAGGAGACGGACGCTCACCGAGCGGACGGCGCGCTCACGCGCAGCGAGAGTGACGCGCTCACCGAGCGCCGCCACGCTCGTATCCGTCGGCTCTACACCGAGCTCGGGCGCCGCCCGCAGTGGACGGAGATCCGCGACGCGCTCACCGACGCGGGCCTGTCCGATGAGCCGGTCTCCCGCCCGACCGCTCAGCGCCTGCGCGCTCAGGTCGAAGAGGCCACCCCGGGCGCGTAGATGAGCACCGGCGAGCGCCGACGCGCTCACCCCCTCTTGGCAGAAGCCCTGGCGCCCATGGCCGCCACTGGTCCGCGCTCGGTGTGTGAGCGCGGACCGGTGACGGCCGGCACCTTCACCGCACCCGAAGGGATCGACATGAGCCCCCTGATGTATGTGACCGGCGTGGTCCTCGTCCTGGTGACCCTGGTCATCGC
The DNA here is from genome assembly GCF_044327085.1 of Streptomyces sp. AM6-12. Lineage (NCBI taxonomy): Bacteria > Bacillati > Actinomycetota > Actinomycetes > Kitasatosporales > Streptomycetaceae > Streptomyces > Streptomyces sp. AM6-12. The sequence goes on along the minus strand of NZ_JBIQWN010000003.1, from coordinate 351,678 downwards.
GCTGGCCACACCGTTCGTCCTGATCCACTACCGCATCCCGCACGAGCACGGTCCCGAGTGCTGGTGGTGCCACCCGCACCTGCTGCCGCGCCGGCGGGACCCCCGCTGACACCCAGCCGCTCCAACGTCCGGCACACACCAGTGAGGGCCAGCCCGCTCGCATCGGGCTGGCCCTCGCTGCGACTGCCGGAAGCAGTCAACCGCACGAGTACAGCAGATCCGACCCCCACGGAGGACCCCGTGAGCAGCGAAGACAAGCCCTTCTTCGACGACCCGAACGCGGCGCTGCGCGAGATCGCGCAGAACCCCGCCGCCTACGCGCACTACCTCGCGGACTTCAGCCGGGTCGTGCTGGACATGCAGGCCAAGCTGGAGATCCTCCAGCGTGAGACCCGCGTGCACTGCCGCGGGACCCGCGTGGAGGGCGACAAGATGGGCCAGGCTTTCCTGCGCTCTTTCCCGGTGGAAAAGTCCCTGAACGACATTCTCAAGAACCTCAAGAGCATTAGTTCGGGACTGGAAAAGAGTGCCCACAAGCGTCACGCCCATGACGAAAAGGTGAAGGAGGTCAAGAGGCAGCGAAAGGAAAAGGCGCAGATCAAGGCGCGTAAGAACAATCCGGCGCTTCAGGCCGCCCCTGAAAGCTCGGGGCAGCAGGGTGCGCAGAGCCCGAATATGGGCTATGGTGGTCCCACGTCGATTTACAACCTGGACCGCAGGGAGTCGGCGTGAGTGCCGGTCGCCCGCTCACGAAATCCGAGCGGAAGAAATTCAATCGTGCAGAACATGAGCGGAAAATCAAGCAGGATCTGATCGCTCAGCACGGAAACGACCTCGGCACCTTCTACTACTGGCTTCGGATCACGAATATCCGGGGCACGCAGGCTTATCGCGACGGGAACACGGACTTCATCCGCGAGGTCGCGCTCGCCCTGCACAACGTCTACAGCCGTCACGGCAGCTAGCTCCCCGCGTCCCGCACGAAGGGCCGCTCCCGATCGCCGGGGGCGGCCCTTCGGCGACCCCAACGCGTGCCGCGCGTGCCGCGTGCCGCGCACGCGCGTACGCGAGGCCGATGCCGACTGTCAAGCCCAGGAGGAGGGGTCGCGTGTCCGACGACACCGACAGCAACGTGATCAGCCTCCCCACCCGGGGCAGTGATTCCGGCGGAATGCCGGACGCTCCCGACGGCGGGGATCTCTTTTATTCCGAACCGCCCGACAGCGGCTCGGGCGGCGTCGTTCCCCCGGAGTCACCGGAGGAGACGACAATGGAACTTCCGCCTATCCGCGGGCCTATTTCTCCGGAAACCGCTTTGCGGGAAACGGGAATGTCTGCCGCGCCGGATTCCGGCGACGGAGAATATGAGGAAGGAGAATATGTCCAGCCTCGTTCTCTCGCCGATCGCCTCGGTGACTGGCTGGAACACCGGCTGGAAGTGGCACGGGACCGGCACGCCTCCGAAGCGCCGTTCCGTGAGGCGGAAATAGCGCGAAAGGCCGCGCTTCTGGAGGCCCGCACCGCCCAGGAAACCGCGATGATGGAGCAGAACGCCAAGCTCCACACGGCGCAGATGAAGGCGAAAGCCGACAAGGCGGCGGCGCGCGGCAAGGCCGACACGGCGCGGTCCCCCAGCTCCGGGATGGGTGCCGACAAGGGCGGCCGCTCGAAGGCCGGCGGCGGGGGCGGCTCACGCGGAGGCGGCGGCACCTCCGGCGGCTCAGGCCGGGGCGGTACCGGCGGCGGCCGGGGCTCGGGAACGAACGGGTCCGGCACTGGCCGCGGGTCCGGGAGCGGCAACTCCCCCAAGGGCAGCGAGAAGGGCTCTGATCGCTCCACTGGCGGCCGTGGGGGCGCCTCGAAGGGCAATGAGTCGTCCGGGGGCCCGAAAGGCCGCCAGAACGGCTCTGGAGGCTCCGGTGCAGGCAAGTCCGGCACGGGCAAGGGAAGTTCGGGTGGCTCGGGCAAGAACGGCTCGGGCAACTCGGGTTCCGGCAAGGGCGGCTCGAAGGGTGACGGCGGCAGGACGCCGAACTCGCCAGCCTCGAGCCCCCGGGCCGAACGGGCCCGCGGCCGCCAGGACCGCGCCGCCGCCCGCCAGGCCGCCCGGCAGCAGCGGCGCAGCGCCGACCAGGCCGCCAGCCTCGCCGACCGCAGCAAGGACCGCGACCAGGACCGCGCCAACCGGCAGGCGGAGCGGGAGCAGCGCCGCGCGGCGAAAGCAGAGCGGGAGGCCGCGAGGAAGGCGAAGCGGGAGGCCGCCAAGGCCGCCGACGGCCGCACCACCCTCGGTGCGGCCGTGGCGGAGGAAGCGCAGCGCCGCTGGGACAAGCGCCGCGCAGCCGAGGCCGCGAAGGACAAGGCCGCGAAGGACGACAAGGCCAAGGACTCCAGCAGCGCCGAGGACTCCGAGGCCACCACCAAGAAGATGCCCAGGGACGGTTCCGCGGCCAAGGAGCCGGACGGCGGCAAGAAAGCCGACAAAAAATCCGGCGAGAAGCCCTCTGACAGCCCTGGCCACAAGCACCCGCCAGGCAGCGACGACGGCCGCTCCTTCAAGGAGAAGCTCAGGGACTTCTTCGCCAAGGTTTCCGAGGGCACCGGCCCGCCCGAGCCAGAGGAGCCCTCAACGCTTCGGCCCGAGGACCTTGGCGTCACGGTCGACCGCCCCGGCGGTCCGACCCGCTCGACGAAGACCGAAGCGGCTGAGGAGGACATCCCGGACGCGGTCGTCGTCGACGACCTGTCCGACCCTTTCGGGGCCACCACCTGGAGCGCGGCGAGCCTCCCTCGGGCCCCCGAGCCCCACACCCAGCGTCCCGGCACTACCCGACCCACCGCACAGGAGGACTCCGTGGCATCGGAGGTCAGCAGGCCCACGTCGGGCCAGGCCGGCATGGCGGCCAAGCACCGCACCGACATCACCTTCGGCGAGTACCTGACGGAGATCGTGAACATCGCGATCGACGCCGCACTCGACAAGGGCCGCGCCCAGGACCTGGCCGTCGCGCTCGGCAAGGTCGCCGACGCCCTGCGGGACATGGCCACCGACCTGGTGGGCGACCACAACATCGCCACCGAGGTCGTCGACCAGATCACGGACCTGGCCGACGCTGCGACCCGCATGAAGCAGTTCGCCGAACGGTGCGCCACCGAGTGCGAGACCGCCTCCGATGCCGCCCGGATCGCCGCCATGTCGGTCGGCCGTGTCTACGGCGAGGACATCCAGGCCATGGACGACGCGGGCCTGGACCACGCCTCCTCCGCCGCCCACCACGACTAGGAAAGGGGGGTTCGCCGTGAGCGACCTCGCACCCCACCACCACGGCGGTGCCGCCGCCCAGACCGACGGCGACAACCGCTACAAGTCCGTCCAGCAGAAGCTCAAGATGCTGGGCACGGCCATGGACCTGGCCGGCAACGAACTGGACGTGCTGCTGCGCGGGATGCGCACGAACGCCCAGCGCGCGGAGAGCCTGGCCGACGAAATCGCCAACGCCGATCTGGACCAGAAATTCGTCGAGATGACCATCCAAGTGGCACTCGCCCTGGGCGGCGCCGCCGCCGAAGTACGCAAGCTCCACGAGACGGCCCAGGACGTGACCGGCCTGGCCGCGGACACACGGCGTACGCACGCGCGGCTCTACGAGGGCCTGGACACCATCCGCTCCGGCCGCAAGGAGCGCACCCCCAAGCCGGGCTTCTTCATGCGCTGACCCTCCCCGCTGACCGAAATCCCTGATGGGCGGCCCGCCACGACGGCGGGCCGCCCATCGGCCTCTTCCGAAGGAGAACCCCCCGTGTCCGTGCCGCGCAGCGTCGCACTGGAGCGCACCCTGTACACCCTGGCCGCCCCGGTCCTCGCCGCGGCCCCGAACATTGCCCCCGACAGCCCCGTGAACACGGTCGTGCAGCTGGCGGGCGCCGCCGGCGTCGGCGGCTGGGTCCTGGCCGCCCGCAGTGACGGGCCCGGCGCGGGACGCCGGATCCTGCGCTGGTCCCCGCTCGTCCTGGCGGCCGCCGTCGACGTCGCCGCGAAGCACACGCCCGGCGTGGGCCCGTGGTGCCTGGACGTCCTGCTCGCCGCCGGGTGGGCGGCGGCCGGCTGGCTGGTGATGCCGTTCTCCCGGCACACCCGCCGCCGTCACCGGCCCGCCCTCGCCGCCCCGGCCCCCGCACCGCAGCTCCAGCCCGCCGCACCCGAGCCGTCCCCGGCACAGCCGGACGACGGCGCCGACGCCTTCACCCGACAGGTCCGCCAGCTGTGGGAGAACCGCGGCATGCCCGGCCGCACCATCATCGTCAAGGCCACCCCGCACTCCGGCATGCCCAACGACCTGTCGCTGCTGCTGCGCGCCTCCGAGGCCGGCCGACCGATCTCCGGGCTCACCGAGGAGGCGGTCGCCGCGGCGTTCGGCGTGGACGCCAGCGACGTAACCGTCAGGGAGGTCGTGCGGCAGTACGGGCGCGAGGGCGGCCCCGCCTGGCGTGAGGTCGACGTCACCCCCGACGCGAACGAGCGGCGCCGCAAAGCCCCCACCGCCCACGAGTGGTGGGCCGACCGGATCGGCGGTGTGGGCGGCCCCATCCCCAGCTCGGAGTTCGTCAAGGAGGTCCGCGACCACGCCCGTCGGGTCACCCACTACATCGCGCAGGTCCCCGACGAGATGGGCGAGCCGCGCGTCAACCTGCACGCGCTGGCGGCCGTGCTGAAGACCAAGTACGACGAGGGCCGGCTGTTCGTCACCGTCGACGGCAGTCAGGTCCTGGTCTCCCTGTGGGACAGCTCGCCGCTGGCGCAGGTTTTCCCCGCCACCCGCGAGCTGCTCACTCCGGACAAGGACGGCCGGTGGGTGACCGGCTATCTCGGCAACGGCCAGCCCGCCCGCAACCGCGTCTACACCGACCGGGGCGCCGCGCACGGGATCTTCGTCGCGCCCTCCGGTGGCGGCAAGACGCAGTTGATGGGCCTACACGTCGCGGCCGATGCGCTGTGGGGGGCTGTGGTCATGCTGGCCACGGAGGCACCGGACGAGAAGACGGCCGCCCTGGGCCGGCACACCGCCCGCTACGGCGTCGGCGCGCTGTACATGATCCGGCTCCTGCGGGCCATGGTCGCGCTCATGGAGATCCGGGGCGAGATGCCGTGGGAGGACGGCCAGGCCCACGAGTGGGACCCGACCCGGCCGGGCTGCCCCTACCGGATGCTGTCCGCGTACCTGGACGAGTTCCTCTCCGCCGCCCGCCACGGCGACTACGGCGCGGAGATCATGGACCTCGCGGAGCTGGTGTCGGTCAAGGGCCGCAAGTACGGGGTCGGCCTGAAGGTGGCCGGCCAGTCCATCTACGTCCAGGACGGGTTCACGCAGCTGCTGTGCGAGAACCTCCGCGACAACTGCATCCCCGTCGTGCTGAAGGTCGCGCCGAAGAAGGTCGCCGACATGTTCAAGGCCCTCGGCATCGCGTCCGAGCACATCCCCGACCCGCTCCCCCGCTCCTTCTCTCCAGAGGAGAAGGGCCGGATCGAGCGGATCATGCGCGGCGAGCCCGAGCCGCCCGCCGACTCCAACACCGGCGGCGCCGGCTGGATCGTCGAAGGCAAGCAGCCTGAAGTCCTGCGCACGCTGTTCATGGACTTCACAGCGGGCATCGACGGCTACTTCCCCGACACCGTCGCCACCCTGACCGACTACGAAATCCGCGAGCTCGAAGCCCGGGACCTGTGGTTCGACTGGACCGAACCGCCCCGGCCCGGCGAGTTCGGCCCCGAGCCGGACGACGAAGACGGCGACGACGGTGCGCCCAAGACCGGCGGCGGCAAGCGCCGTGGCGGCGGGAAGTCCGCCGCACGCCGCGACGCCGTCACCTCGCCCCGCCAAGCGCTGGAGGCCATCAAGCACCTCTCCCGCGCCTGACCCACCCCGCACCCCATCCCCCTCGCAGGACCCGGCCGCACCGGCCGGGCCCTGCTCACCCCTGAAAGGGACACACCGCCCGTGGCCGTATCGATCTCCGCCGTCGTCCTGCTCGGCATCGTCGTCTTCGTCCTCATCCGGAGCGGCTACGTACGCCTCGGACCGGCCCTGGCCTGCGGCCTGTTCGGCTTCTTCCTCGCCTCCACCGGCGCCGCACCCGCCATCACCAGCGCGGTCAGCACCGTCACCGGCTGGCTCTCCAGCATCTGACACCGCCCCGGCCGCCAGCGTCGAAGGCGCCACCTCCGCCCTGCGCCTTCGACGCCCCAGGGAGCTCTCGATGCCCCAGACTCAGCTCGCCATAGAGACCGCGACCACCGCAGCGCCCGCGCCGCCGAAGGCGCTGTCCCTCGAGGAACGCCTCACCCTCATCAACACGGAGATCGCCGTGCGCCTGGACGAAGCGGCCGTCGCCTACGAGATCAACACCGCGCACATCCCCATCGAGCCCGTGGACCTGGCCGACGTCGTCACCAGCCCCATCGACACCGGACCAGTCGTCACCGGAGCCGACCCGCTGCCGGAGCTGTACCCGACCCCGGCCGCGGCCCTACTGCAGCGCGCCCATCACCGGCTGCTCACCGGCGGCTGGTGCAAGGACGTCCTGGTCGACGAGGACGGCGCCCGCTGCATGCTCGGAGCCATCCGGATCGAGGCCCACGGCGACAGCGGCCTGGAAGCCAGCGCGGCCGCCGTGCTCCTGGACGCCATCCGCCGCGAGTTCGGCGACGACGTCGACTCCGTGCCCTCCTTCAACGACGCCCACGGATCGGCCCGCACCCCGATCCGCATGGTCGACCAGGCCGCCCGCCTAGCCGACGCCCGCGGCCTCTGAACCCAGCCTCCGGACCACCTGCCTCGCACCCGAACCCACGCCGGCCGGGTGCGGGCCAGGCCGTCCGGCCTGCCCACCACCGCCCATCACACCGAACCCGAGCGAGGAAGTCGCCCCGTCATGCAATCCAACGACAAGCCCATCAACGGCCAGGAGAACCCGTCCTTCCTCGACCTGCTCAACCAGTTGCCGCCCGTCTCCCCGGCCCCTGAACCGAACAGCAAGCCCGGCACCCAGCAGCTCGCGCGGCTGCGCACCGCCTGGCGCAAGTCCTGGGAGGAGGGCGGCTTCCTGTACGAGCGATGGGAAGACCTGTTCCAGGCCCGGCGCCTGGGCTGGCACGAGATGGCCAACTGGATCAAGGCCCTGCTCGGCCTCGCCGGGATCTGCGCGGTCATTGTTCTGCTGGACGCCGCCGGCGACATCGTCAGCGCCCTGCTGCACCGCCTGCTTGCCACCCGCACCGTGATCGAGCCGCCCGGCATCGACGCCACCAGCGACCTGTAGGGCGTGATCGAGGGCCCGATCCGCTCCTACATCGGGCAGCACAGCGTCGGCCTCTCCATCCCCGGCTCTGCCGTCTACACCTTCTGGCAGTTCACCGGGCTTATCGGCCTCATCGGCGGATTCGCCGGCAGCACCGGCGCACGGATCCTCTGGGCCGGGTGGGGTCTGTCCGGTGTCGCAATGGTGTGGTCCGCCACGCCCGACGGCAGCCGCACCGTCGCCACCGGCATCGCCGATAAGTGCTCCGCTGGTTCCTTTGGTGCGTGCCGTGCCCCGGAACAGCACGGTCACCCTGATGCCCAGGGCGACAAGGGCCATACGCACGGCAGGATGGTTGTGCTTCAGCTTCGTCACCGCGACCGCGACCGGGATGCTGGCCTCCTTGCGCTGTGGTGGGGCGGGGCAGGGTAGCGTGGGCTTCGTGAGCAATGCTGTTCGGGGGTGTGCTGTGATGCGGGTCAGGCGTGTGGTGCTTCCGCTGGTCGTCTGGGTGGCCGTGGTGCCGTGGCTGCTCGCTACGGCGACGAGCATGCTGTGGGGGTTCTCGCAGGAGTCGGACGGGCTGTTCTTGACGTTCAGTACCCGGATGGCGCTGGTGCCGCTGCTGTTGGTCGGTGAGGTCGTCGGCGTGGTGGCGGTCTTCCGGCACTATGACGGTCTGCGCTCCGACTTCTGGCCGGGAGCTGGGCTGGCGTTTGCTCTTCTGGCGTTGTTCACCGTTATGGGGGTGGCCACGACGTGGGGCGAGTGGGGCGGGATGTTGCTGATCTGGGCCCTGTACACCGGCTACGTGTTCTTCGTGTTCGTCTTCGGCGGGATGGCCTGGAAGAAGGTCTTCGCCTAGCTTTTCGTGGCATGAGGAAGGCCTTAGAACCACACCCGAGGTTCTAAGGCCTTCCTCATGCTCGGAGGGTTACTTGTACGTGCCGTAGTAGCCGGTGAGGTTCATCAGCTCGCAGGTCAGTGCGCCGACGAGGCACAGCGGGGAAGCGTACTTGCTCTTGTGGACCCAGGTGACGTGTCCACCGTTGTAGATGTAGATCTCGTGGTTGGGCATCTGCCGATGGTTGCCGGAGCGGATTTCCCAGCCTCCGCGGGTGATGTGAAACGTCAGGGCACCGTCGATGGCTCCCTTGATCTTGGCGATGCCGCCGCAGAACGGGTTGGTGGCGTGGGTCACCATGCGTATGTCGGCGTATCCGGAGCCGGCGCCGAGCTTCTTGACCTGCATGTCCTTGGCGCTGGCGGTCTTCGTGGCGACCAGCTTGTGGTTGGACTTCCTGTAGACGTGGGTGGCCTTGACGGAGGTGTATCCGTCGACCTTGTGACTGTTCCAGGTGATGACGGCGGACTCGGAGGTGCGGTAGCTGGAGCTCTTCCAGTCGAAGCCGCGGTTGTCGCCGCCGTAGACGTATTTTGTGCCCCAGTACTGGCACGCCTTGGGTATGGGTTGGTTGATGTACTTGTCGGGGATGAACGTCGTCCACGTCAGGGTGGTGGTGGCCGACGCATTGGCGGCCTGGGCGGTGGCGGTGCGCTGGACAGCTGCCGCTTCGGTCTCGCCGTGGTTGACCTTGGGAACGGCGACGGTGAGGCCCCAGGTGCGGGCGGCGGAGGTGTCGCCCTTGAGCTGGGGGATGATCCGGTACTCGTACGAGGCGCCAGCGGTGGCGGTGGTGTCCTTGAAAGTGGCCTGGCCCGGCTTGGTGGTGGTGAGGGGGGTTTCGCCGCGGACGATGGTGTAGCGGGCGTTGGCCGTGTAGGGCTTCCAGGACAGTGTCACGGCCCCCGGGGCGGCCGTGGAGGTCACGCCCCGGTCGGCCAGGGCGCTGTTAACGAGGGCGGCCTGGCCGCCACTGGTGCGACCGATGCTCAGGTGTTGTTCGGCGAGGTCGGAACGCTGCTTTGTGCTCAGGGGGGCCGGGTTGCCGGGGGTGTCGGCGGCAACTGCCGACGTGGTCAGACCGGCGAGGGTGCTGGCGACCAGCGTGACAGCGGCGAGGGAAGCTTTGACGCTGGCGCGGCGGGAGCCGACGGTGCGGGAGAGGTTCGATCTCCTTGACTGCACGTGCTCTCCTTCTGGGTTCTGATTGGGGGTGGCGCGGGTATGGCGCGAAGACTTCGCGCTCCCTTGTGTGCGATTGGAGAGCTTCACAGCGTGTGCTAAACGTTCGATTAACGATCTGGTGATCGAGCTGTGACGGCAGGTAGCCGTGAGCTCGGATATCCGTGGTGACGGACCCTCAAGGGTTTCCTGCGGGGCCTGTTCACATACGGCGCCGACGGATACGTCGAAACCGATCGTGATGAGGTGCTGTGGCTCGCCGGTCCGACTGCCGGGCGACACCGCGACTTCAGCGACGCCGTACGCGCCCTGCATTGACCAACCAGATCCGTGGTGGGGTGACGACGGCACGGTTAGCAGTTGACCTGGGTCGTCAGCTCGCGGTTGGCCGCCCGGGCGGCGGTGAGATCCTCGTCCCGTTCGGCAAGTTCCGCGCGAAGATCGAGGATCTGCTGCTCTAGCTCGGCGATCCGGCGGGTGAGCGTTTCGACGTCTGCCTGGGCGCCGAGGCCGGAGGCTTCCCAGACGGCCTGTCCGAGTGCCTCGGATAGGCGCCGTTCGAGCCGGGTGATGTGCGCGGACAGGCGGCTGTTGCGGGCCGTGAGGTTCGCGACGTCGGCCAGCAGCGACTGGCGGCTAACCTGCGTGCCCGCCGTCGCGCCGGGCGGGGGCTCGGCCGCGCGGGCGAGGACGGCCGCATGCAGGTCGCCGTGACGGTGGATCAGGCTGCGGTGAACACCCGCCGCGCGGGCGACCGCAGAGACGCTGATCTCCTCGCCGTTGGCGGCGAGCTGGTTGAGGGCCTTGAGGACTCGGGACCGACGGCGTTCGGAGTCCGCAGCCCGCGCCTTGGCAAGGCGGTCTGGTGATGCGGTCATGCGTCGCGCTCCAGCCGCAGGTTCGGCTCCGGGGGCCGGATGCCGGGCATGCCGAGGGAGACCGTGCGGGTCTTGCGCAGGGTCCGAGTGGCCTCCTTGATCTGCTCACGTTCGTCGTCGGTGAGCCCGTCGAGGTCGGTCTCGACGCGCCGGCTACGGCATCAACGGGGCCTTCCACCTCGACTCCGCCTGGCACCACGGCTGGGAAACGGTCGCCGCGCTGGTCGCCACCACCAAGGCCACCAGCCGGTGACCGGCGACCGGCGACCGAGGCGCGTACCCGGCTGGACCGCGAACGCGCCTCGGTCGCCACCGCCCAGCCCTGTCTCCAGACCTACTACGCCACCCGTGCCCTCGACCCGCAGGGAGAATCCGCATGAAGACCACCTTCACCGGCACCACGCAGCCGCTCGACACGACCATCCCCGACCCGGCGCTCATCGTGATGATCGGGGCGAGCGGCAGCGGCAAGAGCACGCTCGCGAGCAACTGGCCCGCCACCCAGGTCCTGGAGCTCGACGCCTTCCGGGCGATGGTCGCGGACGACGCCGGCGACCAGTCCGCGACCGGGGCCGCGGTCACCGTCATGCACGCCGCCCTCAAGGCCCGCATGGCCCGCCAGCTCACCACGGTCATCAGCGACACGAACACCGACGCCCGCGTCCGCAAGAGCCTCATCGACCTCGCCCGCGCCCACGGCGTACACGTCGTCGCGCTGCTCGTGGCGACCCCGGCCGGCGTCTGCGTGCAGCGCCAGGCCGTCCGCACCCCGGACCGCGCGGTGCCCGAGGACGTCGTACGCCGCCAGCACGCCGACGCCGTAACCGCCTTTCCGCAGCTGCGCAGCGAGGGCTTCGACCACATCGTCTTCGCCGACAGCATTCACCGCCTGGAGCCGCTCCTCAAGCGGGCCAGCGACGTCCGCCGCCGCGAGCTCGGCTGGGACGGCGGCGACGGCCTGGGCGGCCTGCTCCTGGTCCGCCGCATGTTCGGCGCGGAGGTACTGCCGCTGTGGCGGTGGCGAGACAACTCGCCACTCGCCGGCGGCGACCGCGTTGGCGAGATCCGTCTCGGGCCCGACCGCCTGGTCCTCGCCCTGCGCACCGACGTCGACGGCGAGGGCGACGTGGGCTTCGACCTGCTGGTCGGCTGCCCGTACGACGACGGCTGCGACGCCCCGGCGTGGCAGCCGGTCTTCTCGGTCACCGACCTGTGGAAGGCGCACACCAGCGACACCGGTCTGCACCCGGACGCAGTCTGCTCCGTCCACGGCGGACCCGACGACATCGACCAGGAGGCCGACGACCACGACCAGGACGACGACCCCGAGGGCCGCGCGGATCTGGAAGAACAGTTCGCGGCCGCGGTCCGCGAGTGAGCCGCGCCGCCGACGGCCCGCACCCGCACCCGCTCACCCCGGCCGAACTCCCGGCCGGGGACGAGTGGTGACACGGCTGCCCGGACTGCCACCTGCCCATCCAGGGCGGGACCGCCGGCCTCGCCGCGCACCGCCGCACCGTCCATACCAGCGCGGACAGCCCGCGCACCATCACCGTCCAGTTATGAGCGGCTCCGGCCGCCAACGCCCTCTGGTGGAGGACCGCATGGCACGCACGCCTGTCACCTGGTACATGGCCACCCCGGCCGACGGAACCATCGAACTCAGCCGCCAGACCGGGACGCCGGTCAACCTTGCCGAAGCCGTCGGCGAGGTAATCGACCACCCCGCGCCCTGCCTCAACAAGTGGTTTGACGAGGGCCCCTTCTCGTACTTCCGCATGGTCAAGCGCGTCGGCGAGGCGCTCGAGGACACCGGCATCTGGCCCATCACCTGGCCCGTACGGCTGTGGATCGTCCAGCCGCTAGGCGAGACTGGCAACTGGGGACAGCGCCACTACCCCTACCGGCTGCTCTCCCACCGGATCCGCGTCCTCGAGGAGACCGACGCCCACCGCGCGCTCGGCGCCGCCGGCCGCGACGTCCTGGACGTCGTCCAGCAGCGGATCCCCGAGCAGGCCGTGCGCTGGGCCGCGGACTGGGACGCCGACCCCGAGGGCATGCGCCGGCGTGAGTGGAACTGGGCGCAGTGCGGCGGCCGCGCCTGCGGCAGCGGACGGTGGGCAGAGTCGGTGGCCCTCACGACATCGCACGCCCGCCGCGAGTCCGCCGCGCAGACCTGGATCGAACACCTCGCGCGCCGCGCCGTCGACCAGGCCCTCGCCGACACCGACGCCAGCATGTACGCGTACAGCTACGCCTACGGCCGCGCCACCGGCCACGCAGTCGCCGCCCAGCACCAGGCCCGCCTCGACGCGTACGTCCTGGACGCCCTCCGCGGCACCGGCCTCGACTCCCCCGCCTCGTCGCTGCCTGACGGGCTCTCCGTGCCGCCCCGAACCCGCACCCGCCGGGCTCGGGGCGGTCGCGGTGGCCCCTCAACCCCCAGGACAGCGGGAGGAGATGAGCGTCATGCCGCGCACCTATGGCACTTGCACCGAGTTCACGATCCTGCGCCGCCCCCAGCGCTGACCGGACGCTCTCCGTACGACCCCGCCGCACCGCCTCCCAGGCAGGCGACGGGGCCGTGCGGTGTCCGTCCGGTCAGCCGAGACCGGACGACCGGCCCTCCCCGGAGGTCACCGTGCCCCTCGCCCGCCGTTCCCTCATGGAAGCCTCAGCCGCCCGCTTCGGCTGGCGCCGCGCCTACGGCGACACCGCACAGGTCGACGCGCTGCTCACCGAGCAGACCGAGACCGCGTACACCGAGGCCGCCGACCACGCACAGCTGGCGACCGCCAAGAACGTCGACGTCCTCACCGTGCAGCCCTGCGTTCTGGACGTCCGCGGCCGCGTCCTGGCCGACGTCCTCTACCTGGAGGGCGTCCTGACCGGTGCCCGCAATCGCGGCCTGCCTCCGGAGCTCATCGAGCGCCTGGAGGAGGCCGTCGGCCACGGCCACGAGCTGACCGTGTTGCTCGCGGACACCGTCCGCATCACGGCCGCCCACGCGCCCGGCCGCTGAGCGCCGGGTCACGACCAGCGACCGCAGCCGCAGTTTTACGAGGTAGACGTCCCGATACACGACAGCACCCGCTCGGTGAGCGGGCTGCACGTCTTCACCGGCCAGGCCACCTCGCCCAGCGACGCCCTGCCCGCGCCCACCAGGTCTACGACGCGGCGCTCGCCGCGCGGAAGGCCGGGCTCGCCAACCTGGGCCGCCAGGACGGCGGCTGGGGAGCGAGCGGGGTCCGCGACGGATGGGAGCTGAACTGGCGGGGCGGCGAAGGCCGGCCGCTGGTCCAACCCGTTCAGCTGGACCAGCACCAGCAGCTCCGTGCTGTAGATACGCCCCGAGGCAGGCGCACCAGGTGTGGAAACCGACGCCTGCCTCGGGCCACCCATCCCGTACAAGACGAGAGGGAGCCCCCAGTATGGCCTCCATCGCGCGCGTACACGTCCCGTCCGGACAACGCGCCCTGTACATCACCAGCCTCGCGGTGCCGCTGACCGGCTGGACCGTGCACGCGGTCAGCCTCCACCGCAAGCTCGCCGCCGCCCGCCGCGACCCGCTCACCGGGCTGCGCGGCCGCGACGGCTACACGGCCAAGGCCCGGCAGATCACCGACCGGTACGGCGACGCCGCCCTGGTCGTCCTGGTGGACCTGGACCACTTCAAGCAGATCAACGACGGGCCCGGCGGACACGCCGCCGGCGACTGCGTCCTGGCCGTCACCGCCCAGCGCCTCACCGCGTGGGCGGGCAGCCGCGGGGCGGTCGGCCGACTCGGGGGCGACGAGTTCGCCGTCGCGGTCCGGATCGGTCGGGCCCGCCGCGAGCTACGTCTCGCCCAGCTGACGCAGCTGCTCGCACAGCCCGCCCAGGTCGAGGACGGTGTCCTGGTCGACGTCACCGCGTCGATCGGCGCGGCCTCCCCCGACGTCCTCGGCACGACGGACCTGGGCGTGCTCCAGCGGGCCGCCGACGCCGCGATGTACGCGGGCAAGCACACCGGCCGCGCCGTCCTCGCCGGACCGCAGCACGCCACGGTCCCCTCCATCAACGGCCGCCGCCCCGGACGTCCGGGCACCCACACCCTGAGGCGGGCCGCATGAGCGAGACCCCCACCACCGACCCGGGCACCTGGATCCGGGGCATCACGATCCGCCAGCCCTGGACGACCTGCATCCTCGCCGGGAAAGACGTGGAGAACCGCCCGGTCCCCTGGTCCTGGCGCGGCTGGCTGCTGCTGCACGCCGGGCAGGCCACCGAGCGGGCCCCGATGCGCGATCCGCTGGTCGCCACCGCGATCCGCGGCCGCGCCCTGCCCACCCGGGCCGTCATCGGCGTCGCCCGCCTCACCGACTGCCACCAGGACGCCGCCGGCCCCGCCCCGTGCTCGAAGTGGGCGCAGGCCGACGTGTTCCACCTGGTCCTCTCCGACGTCCAGGAGCTCGCGCTGCCCCTCCCGTGGCTGCACGGCCAGCTCGGGCCGTGGCGCCCACCGCAGGACCTCGTGGACCAGGTTCTTCTCCAGCTCCCCCACCTCGCTCCGGAGGGCACCTCATGAGCGGCACCCGCACCGGCGTCCCGCAGCCGCCGACGTTCATCGCGGCCGACGACCGGATTCCCTTCCCCGAGACCGACCAAGTCCTGCGCTGCCGCAAGGAGCCCGGCCTGTTCCAGATCGAGGACATCCCCCACACCGACCAGGACCCCCGCGTCCGCGAGAAGGCGCTCGCCCAGGCCAAGCACGCCTGCTCCGGCTGCCCGATCGTCAAGGACTGCCTGAAGTGGGCGCTGGCCAACCCCGCCCTGACGAAGACCGGAGTGTGGGCGGCGACCACCAAGCGCGACCGCACGCAGCTTCGCAAGCAGCTCGTGGCCCGGCTCGGTGAGGACTGGGTCGGCGTGGTCGCCGAACAGGACCGGCTCCGCAGGAAGCGGGCCCGCGAGGCCCGCGCCGTGCCGCCGACCGCCCGCGAAGTCGCACTCACCCGCCTGGAGCTGGAGGCCATCCCCAACCGGCCCGCGCCGTACAACCGCTGGAAGGAACCGATCACCCCGGCGCAGGCGGCGTCCAACCTGCGCGTGCTGGCGCTGGTCGCCAGCGGCAAGGCCGCGTGATCACCGTGATGCACCTGCGCACCGACCAGTTCCTCGTGGTCACCGACATCACCACCCAGTAGCACCACCCCGGGAGCGCCGCGCCCCGCCCTTCCCGGCCGGGCGCGGCGCTCCGTGTGGTCCCACCCCTCACCACCGAGCAGGAGGCTCACCCTTGCGCCCGATCCGTCTGACCTCGTTCGGCTACCTGCACTTGCCCACCGGCCCGGACGGCTCCCCCGTCCCGCCCGCCGCCGACCGGATCGAAGACGTCCGCGACCGGCTCCGCGACCCCGCCGCCGCCCGCGACATCCTCGACCTCGACGGCCTCAACCCCCGCGTCCAGGACGTCGTCCTGAACACCCCCGGCGCCCGCGAACTGCTCGCCAACCTCGCCGACTACGCCGACCTGCCCGCCGGCCCCCGCCGCATCGCCATCGGCTGTGCAGGCGGCAGGCACAGGGCAGCCGGACTCACCGAACTCCTTGCCCGAGCACTCCGCGACGGCGGCCGCGAGGTCGTAGTCGAGCACCTGCACGTCCATCTGCCGCGCGTCCTCAAGACACCCGCCGACCCCCGCACCGCCAACACCGAACAGGAGGACGCCCGATGATCCGTCGCCTCCGCCGCCGCAAACTCGCCTCCGGCACCCTCACGCCCGAGGACCAGGCCGTCGTCGACCAGTTCCGCGCGATGCTCACCGCTCTGCGCAACCCCGAGCCCTGGACACCCAGCACCGGCAAGGACATCGCCGTGCGCGTCGGCCCGTTCATCGAGCGCGCACACACCCGGCCCGGCGACGACCACGGCCCCGACATGATCGCCGTCGCCCTGGTCCACCCCGACACCCCGCACGCCGGCGCCTACCTCCACGGCCGCCAGCTCGGCTACACCGAACGCGGCTGGCTGCGCTGCGAGACCACCAAGATCCTCGGCTTCTGGCAGCCCGGCTACGCGATGCTCACCCACGCCGCCGCCGGCCTGCCCGTGCCCGACGACATCGGCATGGAACCCGCCTGCTACGCCCTCTACATCGAGGCCCGTAAACGCGACGACAGCCTCGACGGCTACACCCTGCTGCATGTCGGCCCGTACACCCAGACCCGGCACGCCCAGCAGGACCACGACCGAATCACCGCCGCGCTGGACGGCCGCGAGACCACCCTCGTGCCCGGACACCGCGTCTCCGTGCGGTACGCACCGTTCGACGTCAGCGATTACCACCAGTTCGCCGACCCGTACGAGACCGACGCCGTGTGGCTCCTGGCCGCAGCAGTCGAAGGAGTGACCGCCAAGTGACCACCACCCTGTACGAGATCGAGACCAGCGAAGCCGACGACGGCACCACTGTTCCCGCCGAATGTCTCTGGTCCCCCAGCAGCGAGGACGCGGCCGACCACGGGTTCGTCGAATACCGCGGCCTGTACGTCGCCGGCATCGGCGCCCCGAACGGCGACGACACCTACCCCGGAGCGTTCCTCCTGCTCGGACACCACAAGTGGGCCGACATCATCAAGGCAGCCACCGCATTCATGGACCGCGTCCACGGCTGGCGCAACCTCCACCTGTACCCCGGCGACGACCCCACGGTCCTGATCCCCCGCATCCCACGCGCAGTCCACACGCACGGAGTCTTCTTACGCCACCCGCACCCCGACCACCCCTGCGGCTGCGAGCGGGAAGGCACCTGGCGCGTCGTGTGGGCGCCGCCCACCGAACCCGGCGCCAGCACTATCACCGCCATGCGACACCCCGCCGCACCGGCGGCCGGCGCCAGCGTCCCCAACCCCGACGAAGGCGCGCCTGCAACCTGGGCAGCCTGACGGGTGCCGTGTGAACAGCGAAGGCCCGTCCCTTATTTGGGACGGGCCTTTCTGCGTTTCTAGGGCTCCTGGCCAGGCGGTGAGGCGGCAGCTACGTCAGCCGGCGTTGGCTGATCGCCTCTCCCGGTCACGCAGCAGCATGTCGCACACCTTGTCGCGTTCCTCGGGGGGCATCTTGAACAGGATCAGGTTTCCGGCCTCGACACCGTCGTGGTACGGGAACTTCTTCACTGCTGATTGGTCCTGCTGGCCATCGCGATTGTCCGCGCCCCGCGGCTCGGGGATCGACTCCGCGGGCGCCTCCTGCTCGTCCGTTGCGGGCGGCAATGGCCTGGACGCATCGGCCGTTACCGTGCTGTGACTTTTCACGCCGTGAAAATCAGAGACCTCGGGCGCAGGCTGCTGCCGACTCCGTGCCCGGCGCTTCGAAGCTTCAGCCCTCTCATCCGCCTTGGCCTTCTGGGCTTCCGGAGAGAGCTTGGACAGATTCCGGACGTGCTCGGTCTTGCGTGCTCCCGTCATCAGGTCTTTCTGAAGCTCGGGGGACAGCTTGAGCAAGGACAGCTTGCTCGACAGCGTGGAGGCCGACATCGACAGGCGCCGACATGCCTTGGTCTGCGAACCTCCGTAGTAGTCGACCAGTTGCTTGAGCGCGTGGGCTTCCTCGAGGTCGGTCATGTCCTCGCGGTGGTAGTTCGCGATGAACGCTGACTCCAGGAGTTTCTCGTCGGTACTCAGCCGTGCGTCATCGACACGCACAGGAATGGTCGCGAGGCCGACCTGCCGGGCTGCCTCAAGGCGCCGGTGACCGTCGATGACCACGTACTGCGCGCCGGAGTCGAGATCGTCCGCGCGGTCGGGCCGGCTGCGGACGTACGCGTCGACGGTGCCGACCACGATCGGCAGGATGACGCCGACCTCCCGCACCGACTCGATGGTGTGCTCCAGATTGCGGAGGTGGTTGCGGGGGTTGTCAGGGTTGTCGCTGATGGCAGGGACGGGGAGATCGGTCAGATCCGCAGTGCCGGCACCGCTGTTGATCGTCTCGTTGATCGCGTTCCTGCGTGCGCTGCGGTGGGATGTGCTGCCGAACGAGGACCCACGCCCCAGCTGGTCCTTCTTGCTCACTTGCCGACCCCTGCCACGATCATTCGCATGATGTTCGCCTGCTTGCTCTCAGGCACGTAGGCCAGTAGAGGGCGCTTGAGCCGGACGGACTCGCGCTGTTCCTTGAGGTCGTCGATCACAGCGACCACCTTGTCGTTCTCCATGTTGTGCCACTCCTCGAGGGAGGACGTGGCGATGTAGCCGCGGCGGCTGTCGAACTGGTTCACCACGATGCCCAGCCGATCGATCTCGAGATGGAGGTCGGTCTCGAGGTCCTCGATCTGTTCGATGAGCATCTCGTAGGCGTCGGCTGAGCTGTCCTCGGACTGTACGGGGATGAGCACTCCGGAGTGGCCCGGCTTCTCGTTCGGGCGCCTGCGACCGTAGTAGAGGCCGGCGTCCATGCTGAGCCCGAGACTGGGCGGAGAGTCGATGACGATGACGTCGAAGTCGGGCTCAAGCGGGTGCAGGGCGCGCTCGAGTGCCATCTCCTTCTGGAAACCTCGGGACTGGGCGGCCGTCAGCGCCAGCTTGGAGTCCAGCAGAAATGCCTCACGCGTACCCGGCAGGACATGCAGCCGGCCCCCGAACCTGGGGTCGTCGATGGCTACGAGCATGTCCTTGATGTCGCCCTGGGCGTCGCCGGACATGTGGGTGACCAGGCTGTCCTCACCAACAGCGATGGGGGGGATGCCCAGCTGGTTGCTGAGGTGAAGCTGCGGGTCGTAGTCGACCAGGAGGACCCGCTTTCCGCCCGCGGTGTAGTCGGCGACCAGGGCCAAGAGCTGCTCACGGGTGCGGTTCAGCCGCTCCAGCTCAGTTTCGGTCAGGGCATCCACGAAGTTCTGCAGACACTTGGCACCGATTCCCTCCGGCTCGGCGTGCGCCTCGGCGATTCCCGCGGAGATCGTGGTCTTGCCGACACCGCCCTTCTGGTTGCAGACGATGATCCGGCGCGGCGCCGCGGGCAGACCGGCCTGCTTGGGGGAGGGGTTGTCGGTCAGCCAGGCCCGGATGCTCTGTGCGAGGCCCTGGATGTAGGACACGCCGCGTTCAGCACAGCTGGCTTTGAAGTCGTCATACATGCCCGCAGGCAGCCAAGTTGAGAACGACCTCGCACCCGACGTATCGACGTCAACACCCGAGCGGTCACTGGTGCGCCAGTTGATGACGGCCGCGGTGGCGGCATCCTGGATGTCCAGACCGAGCTCGGCACAACGGATCTTCAGTTCTTGCTGGAGCGCGGGCGGAAGCTTCGACGCCACCTTTTCCCGGTCTCCGTCAGGGTATGGAGAAGCCATGACGTCACCTTACTGACCATGAAGATGCCAACGGCACCCGGTGTGCCAGCGATCAGGCCATTTCACCCATTTGACCCACCGTCGTTTTTCACGCCGTGAATAGTCACAGGCAGGTAACGAACGCTGGGAGGTGCTCCCGCAATCGAGTGACTCCAAACCCACCCGGAACCGCGAGTTGGCTACGCTGCTCCTCAAACGGCAGCGGCAAGGCCGTGCTCCCTTGAACGCCATCGGCCCACCGGCGTTCATCCACGGGATGCGAAGGAGCTCAGCTTCACACCGCAGCCGCGCGTACGAACAACCCGGCTGACGGACCTATCCCCGTACCGGAGGGCCGACTGGTACGGAGAACCAGGACCTTTCATGCGCAGGGACCAGCTCAGCCGACTCGCTACCCGGCGTCAGCAGTACACGAACGAGCACTACCAGCGGGCCCGTAGCCTTCTCCGTCCCGGCCAACCGCCCATCCCGGCCGCAGACTGCGACGAACAGCGGAAATTCGAGGCCGATCTCTTCTACCAACTCCTCGCATCGGACAGCGACTTCACCGCCTACCCCCTCGGCATTCGGAGCGTCAGTCCGCAGCCTGACACCATTGAACTTGTCGTCGAGAGCGCCCAGCGCGTCAAGAGGCTGCTGTCGTACCTGCTGCCCTGCTACGAGCCCGGCGGTGAGGTCCACGGTGTCCCCGGCCTTCGGATCAAGCAGTGGACAACCAGGGGTGTGGAGCTGCACCTGGCCGGCCAGCGCACCTCGGCCTGGCTGACCGGCCCACACCGCGAGGTATGGAGGAGCGCGGAGAACGAAGGCCTAAAACATCTCGCGGAGCTCGGGTGGAAGGTGCTGTGGCGCGGATCAGAGGACTGGTCGACGGAAGAGATCACCTTCGAACATCAGTGGAACACGGGGGAGTGGGCGCGGCAGTTCCGGGCCGGCGCGTGGAGCGCCAGTGGGCTGCTGCGCCGGCTCGGTGCCTTCCACACTCTCACCGCGGCCGACGCTGTCACCGGCTACAAGGGCCTCCCCATCAACGGGTACGAGGGCAGTGGCCCGGTGCGCTGGTGCCTGGACATCATCCATCGAGCTGGCACCCGGCGCGTCAAGCAAGACTTGATCGATGCAATCACGGACGCTGAGTTCGGGCTGCCTGTCTCCCCCGCCCGCCATCTGGATGCGATCTACCCACCAGAGTCCATGGAGAACTGGATCCGCCTGGAGGACGAGGCTCGGACAGGTCTCATCGAACTCCGCTTCACCACCTTCACCTACGAGCAACTGCAGCTGAGCACCTGCGATCCTGACTACCAGGCGATCGCCGAAGCAGTGGAGCGGCGAGTCCACAGCGCATCGCGCCGTCTCGGCCCCTACTGAGAGCTCCTTTCGGCCAGGGAAGGCTGCCCAAACTCACCCTGAGCGGGCGGGACACTGTGGGGGCCGCTAGGGTCTGCCGCCCGATCGGGTGGAGCCGCTGAAGTTCCCGGGCGAGCCGCCGACTGAAGCCACTACGAAGATCACGGAAATTCTGTGATCCTTCGAGAGGACCTTCCCGTGCGCTTCGCCCGAACTGCTGCAGTCGCCGCCGCCTTCACCGTGCTACTCGTCCCGGCCGCCGTTCACAGGGCCGTAGCCGCACCGCCCGAGCGCGCGGCAGGGCAGACGGTGACCCTGCCGGTCCGCGAGGCTCTCGCCGAGCTGCCGGTCCGGCCGGAGGACCGCACCGGGTACGAGCGCAGCAAGTTCAAGCACTGGATCGACGCCGACCGCGACGGCTGCGACACCCGCGCCGAGGTCCTCAAAGCCGAGGCGGTCGTCGCCCCCGTGCAGGGCGCGAGGTGCAAGCTCACAGCAGGGGAGTGGTATTCGCCCTACGACGACCGCTACATCACCGGCCCGAGCGGTCTGGACATCGACCACCTGGTCCCGCTCGCCGAGGCATGGGACTCGGGCGCGTACGCCTGGACCGCATCCGTGCGGGAGGCGTACGCCAACGACCTCGGGGACCTGCGGGCGTTGATCGCGGTGTCGGCCGCGTCGAACCGGTCGAAGGCGGACCAGGACCCCACCACGTGGCTGCCGTCGGCTGTCGGTTACCGGTGCACGTACGTGTCGGACTGGGTGGCGGACAAAACTCGTTGGGGCCTGAGCGTCGACGAGGGCGAGAGCGAGGCCTTGGCCGATCAACTCGACCAGTGCCCCAACACTCCGGTCACCGTGACGCTGGCCCGGTAACGGACCGGTCGACCGGCCGCCGCCGTGCGTGGGGTGATGAGCGCACGCTTCGCCGTTGTGCGGGCTCGCACGAGTGGGTCCGCGCTCGCGGAACCCGGGCACGGAGGGTTGAGGTAGCGGAATCCAGGGCTGAACGTGAGCCGTGCCGGTCGGGCGCGAGCACCAGGAGCACGGCCGGGCCACGCCCGAGGCAGAAGATCGGTTCGTTGGCCCGCCAGCGGTTGCGCAGGTCGCTACCTCCGCATCTGGACGTAGCGACCTGCGTCGTGTGCGGGCTACTTGAACCAGTAGCGGACGCCGTGGTGGTGGGAGCAGGTGCCCTGGGAGTGCCGGGAGTAGGACAGTGTGGCGTCCTTGCACTTGGCGGTCTCGTACTGGTCCCTGGGCTTTTGGTGGTGCGTCCAGCCGCACGTTCCGGTGGTGTGCCGGACGCAGTGGTGGGCGGTGTTCTTGGAAGGCAGTGATGTCGAAGCGGACGCGGTCTGCGCGCTGAAGAGCACGCCGGCCACGGCGACTGTCACAGCTGAGATGGCAAGACGAGAGCGCAAAGGGACCCCCCTTTGTAGTCGAACAAGAGCAGAGGGACTCTATACGGGGTTCAACCACCTGCGTGACCTGTACGCCAGTTCTGGCGAGATGGCATCAGACAGGAGGCCGGGGCTGAGCTCGCCGCTTCGGCCAGCACCCACCAGGAGCCGTGACGTCTATGGTCCTGGACCAGCGCCCGCGCGGTGACTCCGCACCCAGTGCCACGGTCCGGGTTCCGGGAGCTATGCGTCGCGTGAGGGCACGCGGGCGGCGAGCTCGGCCGCGAAGTGGCGGGCTTGGGCGCCCCAGTCGTGGTCCGTCGTGCCGAAGTGCTGCAGGACATCCATCAAACGGTGTGCCTCGGTGAGGGTGAGCAGCGCCAGCCGCGGCTCGTACAGCTCGGGCATGTCCCGTGCGGGGTCGACCAGTTCGTTCATGCCGGGCGCAACGGCCGTCTCCGGGGGGGTACGGGTGCTGCCGGCAGCTGGCTCGGTCTTTGCCTGACCTCGTCCCCTGGAAACGGCCCGCAGGCCCTGGTGCTACGTGAGGTGGGCGGTGAGAGCGACAATGCCGGGTGCCTCCCACGGCCGGGTGGAGGGCACCTCGTGCCGATGCGAGCACGGGGGAGTGCCCTGTTTGGTCAAGCCGGGTGAGGATGGTCGGTATGACGGATCGGGATCGGTTGGGGCGGACCGCGGTGCACTATGCGGCTGCCGGTGGGGACACGGATGGCCTGCGGATGCTCTTGGCAGGAGGCGCCGACGTGGGGGCAGCCGACGATGCGGGCTGGACGCCGCTGCATTTCGCGGCTCAGGCCCAGGATCCATCGGCTGTGGAGGTCCTCTTGGCTGCGGGTGCGGCGGTCGATGCCGCGGACCGTCACGGCGATACGCCCCTGTGGAGGGCGGTGTTCTGTTCGCAGGGCGAGGGGGCGACGATCCGGCTGCTGCTGGAAGCCGGCGCGGACCCTGACCGGGGCAATGGCCATGGCGTGAGCCCGCGGGCGCTGGCGGAACGGACGGCCAACCACGACGTGGCTGCTCATCTTCCTGCTGCTCCCGCAGGCCGAGGGTCGGGCGTCGGCCGGGGCTGCCCCGCCGACGTCAGCGCGGCTGGCTCTTGACGGTCCCCGGCCGCCGTGGACTTCCGGGCGCGTGCCACGGGTATAGGCTCCGCTGCCAAGCGTGACGGCATCTCATGCTGGCTGGCCGTCCCGATGAGTGCCGCGTTGACCGTCGAAGGGGCGCGCGACCAGGAGACCTTGTCTTCACTCAAGTCTCCCGCCGGGTACGACCGGTTCCCGGCGCTGGCCGGAACGCCGGCCCACATCGTCGCCCATCTGTACGCGGAGGTGGCCGAGGCGCTGTCCGGCCGAGACTCCACTGCCCTCAGGCTCGACCACCCGGTGGAGCTTCACCGTTCGCTCGAGGCGATCGCGCACACGGGAACCGGAGGACAAGGGACGGAGGCCGTCTGCCAGCGGCGCGCCGATCGGCGTCAGAACGACCCCCGCAGATCTGGACCCGCGAACGACGCACTCCAAACGTGCCTTCAAAAGTGGCAGCGAGCGGTGGCGGCGCAATTAGGACGGCACCTGTCCTGAAGCACCTCTACGGTCGTCTTGGGTCGCCCGTCAGGTGGCCGGAGTAAGGATGACGAAGGCAGCCGCTGGCTCTGGTTGCCCGACGCACATGCAAGGAGTACGACCATGGGCATCTCAGAGGCCGTCGACCGCGCCGACACCTTCATCCCGCATCGGTTCACCGAGCAACTGGTGGATCTGGGCGAGATCCGCATGAACTACGTCGCCGAAGGTGACCCCGGTGCCCCCGCGCTGCTGCTCGTTCCCGCGCAGGGCGAGTCCTGGTGGGGATACGAAGAGGCGATCGGGCTGCTGAGCTCCGACTTCCAGGTGTTCGCGATCGACCTGCGCGGCCAGGGCCGCACGACCTGGACCCCCGGCCGGTACAGCCTGGGCATCTGGGGTGCGGACGTCGAGCGCTTCATCGACCTGGTCATCGGCCGCCCGACGATCGTGGCCGGGAACTCCTCCGGCGGCCTGATCACCGCCTACGTGGCCGCCTACGGCAAGCCCGGCCTGGTCCGCGGTGCGATCCTGGAGGACCCGCCGCTGTTCTCCTCCCAGGCCACCCCGCCCTACGGACCCGGCATGGCGCAGACCCTCGGTCCGATCTTCGCGCTGTGGGCCAAATGGCTCGGCCCACAGTGGTCAATCGGTGACTGGACCGGCATGGTCAAGGCCGCCCCCGCCGAGCTGCCCGCCTTCCTGCACCCGGGCATCGGCTTCATGATGGGCGACGGCAACCCCGAGGCGGGCGCCTCCCCGACGCCGGTGCAGCACCTGAAGGAGTATGACCCCGAATGGGGCCTGGCCTGGGCCACCGACACCGCGAACGCGGGAGTGGACCACCCGCCATGCTTGCCCAGGCCAGAACTCCGGTCCTGCTCACGCACCACTTCCACATGACCGACCCCGACACCGGGCAGCTCATGGGCGCGATGACCGACCTCCAGGCCGCCCAGGCCCGCCGCCTGCTGGAATCAACGGGCCAGCCGGTCACCTTCGCTCCCCTCGACGCGCCGCACACCATGCACGAGCCGATGGCACAGCAGTACGTCGACATGATCACTGGGTGGATCAAGACCCTTCCTTGACAGCACCACAACCGACGCGGTCAGACCGCCCCGACCCGACACCAACCACCGCATCAGACGGACTCAGAACGCCGAGCGAATCGAAGTCCACCAGCATCACCGCCTGGCCACCCACCTGTCCTGGCGCCGGGTTGGCCGAGGCGCGATCGTCGTCGAGCTGTTCACTCATGGCTGGAGCGCAGCGGAGGCCACCGGATCGACCGGGGGCCCTGCGGTTGGCGGGGCGCGGAGCGCGTGCCAACTGGCGGTGAGCGAAGCGACCCGCACCCTTCACCGCAAAGCGGGAGCGGCCGCGGCGCTGCGGCTCGCTTCTGCGGGCGAAGCCCGCAGGGACGCGCTCCCCATGCCCGCAGGGGTGTTCCCTCCGTGATGCCGACCCCGAGGCGGTAGCGCCTGTCCTCTCCGCCGACGCGAAGGTGTTTCGGCGCAGCGTGTGGAGCCGGATACGCAGGCCGGCCCACTTCCGGAGCCACCAGCGGAGATCCTTCTGTCCTTCATCGCCTACCCGCTGACATCGGGCGTTGCGACGTTCATCAGAACCCGAGCACGCGGGCGGGCCGTGCCTCATGCCCCCGTCTGCTCGCGGCTCACCCACGCGAGCTCGGCACACAGCCGCTCATACGCCGCCCGCCGCTCCCAACCGCCGGACGGCGGTCGCGGCCCTGCGCTGGCAGCATGCCAGCGACAGCCGGACACCGCACCGCGGTGACACGTCGGCGTGCAGTCCGTGCGCCCGCTGCTCGCCGGCTGTCCCGCGCCCCCTCGCCTCCCCGTATGCCTGAAAATATCCAAAACGGGATGCAATCAGGGCATCGGCGTGCTTGGATACGGCCAACGCGACGGGGACGCGCCGGAGTTGACTACCGGACTGACCCCTGTCGGTCGTGGTCAACACAGGGGGTACAACTTGAAATTGAGAGCATTGCTCACAACGGGGGCTGTGGCGTTGGGGCTGCTGGGAACAGCTGCCGCACCGTCAGCCGTGGCCGACCAGCCGAGTACCGGACAGCTGCGCGTCACCATCGGCCCGGCGCCCCAGGCCCAGGCGTCCGGCTTCGCTGCCAGCCCGGCAGCGAACGCCACCTGCACCATCAACAAGATCACGGTGAACCGGTACAGCGAGTGCGAGTGGGTGTCGATCCACGTCGACGTCATCAAGATCATCAATGGCAAGCCCGAACTCGAGGGCACCGTCGACTTCGACGTCAAGCACCAGATGACCCTGAAGGCGAACTCCGCGAACTGGTCGGAGAAGTTCCACGTCTCCAAGGCGCGGACCACCGGCGCGGGCAGCGGTGTCGCCGCCAGCATCACCGCCGCTTCCGCAGGCGGCACCAAGGCCACCGTCCACTTCCCCAACGGCCACGTCCTCAGCAGCAGCACGGCCGACGGCACCGTCGGCTACGCGACCAGCATCGCGCCGAAGAAGATCAACCCGAAGGCGAAGACCACATATGGCTACACCTTCACCAAGCCCGGCTACAGTCCGGGCAGCGTCACCTACAACTCGGCCGTCTACCGCTGCGACAACTACTACGGCAGCACGAAGACGAGCCGCGCCGGCTGCGCCATCCCGGACGTCCCCACCGGCGTGAGCATGGTGGGCCTGGCCCGCATCGACGAGGGCATCCGCAAGCTCCGCGCCAACGGCGGCCACTACGGCGACCCCAACGGCGGCAAGCCGCTGCACTGGATGATCAACAAGAAGCAGGAGGACGCGAACCGGAAGGCCGTGTGCCCGAGCAGCGCGCCGCCCGACATGAAGCGCGCCGGCCGCACCTCGTGCGACGAGTACCCCTTCGCCTCCTCCTACGAGGGCGGCACCCATCTCCCCGCCAAGCAGCGGGAGATCACCTGGGTGAAGGTCCAGGAGAACAAGTCCCAGGGGGGACGCATCACCGCCTGGCGCGGCAAGATGCACGTCATGGACGGCGATCCCTTCTACGTGATCGCCTGACCGCGCACGAAGTCACCGACTGACGAGGTGCCCCGCTTCCGCAAACGCCCGGGAGCGGGGCACCCTCTCCGTTGCAGGGAGCCCCCCATGCTGATCCGCGAGACGACGTTCACCGTCGACCTCGGCGAACACGGCTACCTCATCGGCTTCGACGACGACTACGAGTTCCC
This sequence comes from Streptomyces sp. AM6-12, assembly GCF_044327085.1. Classification (NCBI taxonomy): domain Bacteria; kingdom Bacillati; phylum Actinomycetota; class Actinomycetes; order Kitasatosporales; family Streptomycetaceae; genus Streptomyces; species Streptomyces sp. AM6-12. Next base: position 324,524 of record NZ_JBIQWN010000003.1, on the reverse strand, counting down.
GTCCGAGATGCCCTTCGGCTGGCGCTGCGGCCCCGCAACGCAAGCCACTGCCGTCGTTCTGCCCACCACCGACACGGGCACCCTGCGGATGACCGTTCAGCTGCACGACAGCCCGCCCGGTGCTGAGCGTGGTGACGGATGGGAGCCGGCCGAAGAGATGAGCCTGCTCGCCGACACTCCCACCCTCTGCGTCGCCACCATCGGGCAGGGCGACTTCTGGGACGCATGGCCCGAGGAGGACCCCCCCCTCGAGGTGTCTGCCGATGGCGACGGCTGGGTCCGGATGCGTCTGTACTGCCATGTCGCTGACCTTGAGCCGGGCACCGGCGACCGCGGGGAGAGGCACCTGATCCAGTTCTGGCCGGCCCCCCAGACACCGCCGGTACACCCGGATATCAGCGAAGCAGACCGGCAGGCACGAGCCGACTATGCCGCGGACATGGCCAACCCCGTAGAGGACTACACCTACACCTATGGCGACCAGGAGACATGACCGCGCTCGCCCGGCACGAACCGGCCCGCCCCGGCTCGCAGCACATCGTTGCCGTCGGGCAGAGCGGCGCGGTGCATCGGCAGGGTAGGGCGCAGGCTCCTCGTGTGCCGGTCACCAGCGCGGGGCGGTGAACTGCTGGTACCGGCCGCTGTGCAACCCGCGGCCCGCCGCCCGCGACACCGCGGCGGTGGGAGGAGAGTGCGCTCCTACCGGAGTCGAGCCGGCCGAGGCCTGCCTGTCGACGCGTCCACGCGGTAGACGGTGCCGTACTCCCTGGCGAAGCGGTTGGCTTCAGCGACGGAACCGTCGATTGAATGCAGGAAGAAGGCGTACGCAGCCGACGTGGCCTGCTCCTCGGTCAGGCACGTGATCCAGCGGCCTTTCGCCCGGTCGAAGTAGGCCGTACGCACTCGCTCGGCCAGCCCGGCGGCCGGAGGCACCTGCAACTGCCGGGTGAGACTCAAGTACCTTCGCAGCGCGTCCATCTGCGATGGCCGGAGTTCGACCAGCCGCTCGTTCTGCGCCGGCTCGGCCCATGGGGTCGGTACCGCGGGGGTCCGCGCGTATACCAGGGCATCGTGCGCCTCCGGGGTCAGGCGAGCCGCCCACTCCACCGTCCGCCCCTCGTGCACGGACAACTCTTCGAGCGCCTCCTGGTCGGCAACCTCCACCAGGCCCCTACGTGCGGCCGCCTCCGCGGCCTGCCGTTGCCCCGCAGACACATCGTCGAACAGCACCCACGCCTGCCCACGCGCCTGCCCCACGTCACGGAACAGCTCCAGGAGCTCCACTCGGGACATCGTGTCGCCCATCCTCCGCCCCCCTTCACACCGCAGCCAACGCCCCGACGGTAGGCGCTGCAAGCCCCCTGCGGGCGAAAACACATCAGGATCACTGGCTCGTGCTGCAGGCCTGCAGGAAACGCACCACCGACGCAGCCACCGTCGTGGTGCGCCGCTGCGTTCGGCACCAACGGGCCGGGCGACCGGGGCGTCCTGGAAGGCTCGGCCGCCCTGGACGGCCTGGGCGTCCCGGACGGATCGCCCTGCCTGCACGAAGGCAGGACCTGCATCGCGCGGGGTGAGCGTTGCGAGGGCCTCGCCCAACAGGAAGGCAGCGCGGGCCTCTTTCATGGTGTTGTTCAGCGTTTCCAGTGGAAACAGGGGCCTTCGCCAAGGGGCATCGGCTTCGTCATTCTCAACGAGCGGCACGGCAGTCAGCGTGAGGCGATGCCCCTGAAGCCCGGCCCAAGCCCGCGGCGGGTGCTCTGCGATGCCGCGCCGGGCCGGGCAGTGAGTGCCCCAGCCACCGCTTGTGCGGTCTGCGGGGTGAGGCCGGCGCTCACCTGCCCGGAGGCAAGGACCCGCGCGTACGCGCCGGTGCCGTGGGTGCGGAGAGCATCGGCGAGCGCGGCCGCCGCGGTCTCCGCCGGCCCGGCCCCCCACCCGTCCTCGCCCCCCGGCCGCGCCTGTCGAGTGAGGGCGTCGCGTCGTCGGTCCAGGAGCACGGCCAGCGTCTGCGCCTCGGGCGCGTCCAGCGTCACCGTGACCAGCGCGGCCCCGAGCTGGTGGACACGGGCCTGGGTCAGGCCGTGCGCGGCGAGTGCCTGGCGCAGTGCCGCGCTTGTCCCGGTCGTAGCTCTGCCGCGGGCGGACTCGCTCGCCCCGGCTGCGGCCTGTTCGGCGCGCTCGACGACGGCGGCCGCCGCGGCCGGTACGACGGAGAGGATTTCCGCGCACTCCGGATCGAGCTGGGCGAGCGCACCGGCCAGGACTTCGAGGGTGGCGGCCACGTTCTCCACCGCGCCCGCGCTCCACTGCGACGGGTCGGCGGCGTCGGCCAGTGTGCATGCCGCGACGACGGCCTCCTCCGCCAGCGCCTCGACCCCGCCCGGCCCGGTAGTCAGCTTCATGTCCTGCCCAACGAGATGTGAGCGCGCAGGTGGTGCGCGCTATCGCATGATGATGTCCATGATCCGCTGCATCGGCGTGAAGTTCACCGGCCCGCCACGCCGTACCGCAGCGGAAGCGGGGAACGGGCGCTCCGTCTGGTGGATCGGCGGCGCACACGTCCGGTGCGTCGGTCGTACGCTGGTGATGCTCGGGGTGAGAGCGGAGGTCTGCCCATGCCCCGGACGATCTGGAGCAGCGCGATCAGCTTCGGCCTGGTGACGGTGCCGATCAACGTGCTGAGCGCCACGGAGGATCACTCGATCCATTTCCACCGGTACCACCTGGCCGACCATGGGCGGATCCGGTACCGGAAGGTGTGCGAGCCAGCCAGCTTGGCGAAGACGGCCCGCAGCTTCGGCTCGCTGTTGGGCAGCTGCTTGTCGAAGACCTTCTTCCCGGCCGGGGTCAGCCCGTGCCCGTGATGGGCGCTCTTGCCGACGTCCAGACCGATCGCATTACAGGTGGCGACGAGTTCGGCCAGGCGCTAGCAACCGCGGCGGGCCGCCCCGCCGGCCCGCCGCCACGTTCACCGCGTCTGTGGCAGCGCGGCGAGCAAGCGCCGGCGTGCACCGGCGCGGGGAAGGTCGTGCGCCACGTGCCAGACCTCTCGACCAGACGGCGGTGCCACTGCACCGTCTCGCCGCGGAGCGCAACTGCCTGCGGGCTCGGCCGCGGCTGGGGTACCGGGCGCGATGGTTGGCGCGGAGCGCGGCGGCGCGGCGTGGTCAAGAGGTCGGACTCGGTGAGAAGGGGTCAAGGGCGCCCGCAGTGAGCCCCGCGTTCGCAAGGCAGGAGGCGCGGCGCGGTGGGCGACGGCGCCGACGGCCGCATGCTTGTCACAGCCATGTCACTCGGCCCGACCGGCATGCACTTTGTCCGCCACGCTGACCTGGAGCGGCGCACATGGATTCTGTACGAGGGATCAGCACCACACCACCGGCCTGGCCAGCCTCGGCTGGCTTTGTAACGCATCAGGCAACGTTCGCCCTAAACGGTCTGCGACGATGGCTCCATGGATGAAGAAGTCATTCCCATTCTTCGCGTCGAGGACGCTGCGGCGGCTGTCGCCTGGTACGAGCGGCTGGGTTTCGCCAAGCAGTGGGAACACCGCTTCGAACCGGGACTTCCCGCATTCGTCCAAGTCGCCCGGGGCGGAGTGCGGTTGTTCTTGTCGGAGCACAAGGGCGACGCCCGCCCCGACACGCTGATCTACCTCCGCGTCCGTGATGTCGAGTCCATCGCCTCCAAGTTCGGTGTGCAGACGGAGGATGCTCCGTGGGCGCGTGAGATTGAAGTGCGCGACCCTGACGGCAACCGGCTGCGGATCGGCACACCGATGGAATGACGGTCGTCGGTCCTTCCACGAGGACGGCGGTGACGAGTGCCTCGCGCGGGGCGCGTCCAGGGATAGTGCGGTCTCTCGACCACAACGTGGCCCCGTCCTGGTTCACCATCCCCTTCAACCCCCTGCCGCTGCTGCTCTCCTTCGTCACAGGCGTGGCCGCGGCGCTGGCCGGCTCGGCCGCCACCCTGGTCCGGGTCTCGGTGATCCGGCCGATCGAGGTGCTGCGCGAGAGCGTGGTGGAGCGCCGCGTCATGACGCCGATCCGCTGGCTGCTGGGGATCGGGATGCTGATCGGCGCCGTCGTCGCGGGGACCGTCATCGCCCGCAGCGAGCCGTACCTGGCGGCCAGCGCCCGCGAGTACGAGGTGGTCCCGGTCCTATACGTCGGCGCGGTCACCCTGCTGGCCCCAATCCTGCTGCGGCCGATCACCCGGCTGCTGATCGGCCCGCTGCGCGGCTCGGCCAAGGCCGGCCCGCTGCTGGTGCGCGAGAACACCCTCACCTCCCGGCGGCGTACGGCCGCCACGGTGGCGCCGATCGTGGTGGCCGTCGGACTGGTCGCCACCCTGCTGACGATGCAGGCTGTCTCCAGCATGCCGGACCTGTATCGGCGCGCGTTCGGAACGCCGCGGTTCTCGCCGCCTGTGCTGGCCGACAAGATCTGCGGCCTGGTGATCGTCGGCTCCGTCCTCGCCGCCCTGCACAGCCAGGCGGTCACGGGAGAAGGGGAACGGGTCGACGTGCCCATGGCCGACACGATGCTCGCGTTCAACCTGGTCGAACACCTCGGGGGCAAGTCCTTCGATCCCCCGGTCGGAGAAATCGGATGGAGCCGCACGCTCGTCCCGAATCGCGGGCCGCATCAGGCCGCGGACGGGTGGATCTGCGATGCCCGACACCGACAAGAACTGGGCCGACTTCTTCCGTGCCGTCGGAAGGCCTGATCTTGCCGCGGGCCCTCGGTTCTCCAATAGCGGTGCCCGGCTGACTCCGCAACCGCTACCGGCGCGGCGCTCGGAGGCATCCTCGCTCCGACGTCGCCGCGCGGATTGACACCGCCGTAGGCGACGCTGGCAGCCGAGGGTGCGCAAGCGACGGCAGAGCCAGGCCGCCACCAGCGCCGGCATCACGTGGAGGCCCGCGTCCGGTTCGGTTTCACCGTGCCGGTCGGCACGGCTGATGATGGACGCTTCCGCCGTCTGACCGTGCACCTTCCCCCGCGTCCCGGGCGCCGACCTTTCGGCGCCCGGGACGCGGGGGCCGGTGACCAGCAGATGAAGGAGCTCCGCGACGAGTAGGCTGGTCGTTCGTCATCGAACCGGGGAGGTAGGCGTGGACTATGGCGACAAGCTCTTCTGGCTCTCGGTGGTGATTCAGCGCAAGTACGCGCAGATATGCGCCAACTTCGATCTGACCCCCTCGCAGGCCACGCTGCTCTGCGCAGTCAGGGACGAGCCGCGGCAGATGGCTGACCTGGCCGCGTCGTTGGGTATGACCAAGAACGCGTTGAGCCAGCTGGTCGATCGCACCGCGCGGCGAGAGTTGGTCGGCCGGGCGAGCTCGGCGCAGGACCGACGGGTCGTCATGCTCAGTGTGACGCCCACGGGGAAGGTGCTGGCCGAGGCCGTTTACGCCGAGGTCGCCAAGCGCCTGCCCGAGATCGCGAGGAACCTCGACGCTGACGACCAGCGCGACTTCGAGCGCGTGGCCACCGCCATCGTGGACACCTCGGACCTTCCTGCGCCCACCCTGGACCCGCCCATCACGCCGTGAGGTCCCGCTACACCCGCGTCTTGACGAAGTTCATGCCGTGAACTAATTTCGTTCACGGCATGAACTAATGAGAGGTGGCAGCGATGAGTACACAGACGGCCGGCACGATCGCAGTCTTTGGCGCGACGGGGCAACAGGGCGGGGCGGTGGTCGACGCGCTGCTGGACCACAAGGCGCGGGTGCGGGCTTTGGTCCGCAACCCGCAGTCCGACCGAGCTCAGGCGCTGGCCGCTCGCGGCGTCGAACTGGCAGCCATCCGGGCCGACGACCCGGCGTCGCTGGCCGCTGCCCTGACAACGGTCGAGGGGTTCTATTTCATGACCCCGGAGGCGAACAGCCTCGAAGAGGTCGAGATGGAGATCCGCATCGGTACCGCGCTCGTCGACGCGGCGGTCGAGGCGGGTGTCCCACACGTCGTGTTCAACTCGGTCTTCGGAGCGGACCGGGAGTCGGGTGTGCCGCACCACGACTCGAAGCACTGGATCGAGGAGCACCTCAGGAAGTCCGGCCTCAGGGCCGTGATGGTTCGCGCGACCGCCTTCATGGAGAACTTCGCGAGCGTGATGGCACCGAGCCTGGAGCATGGGGAGATCGTGCTGAGGCTGCCGCTGCCGGAGGACGTCGCCCTGAAGATGATCTCGGTCAGGGACATCGGCCGGGTCGCCGCCGCGCTCCTGCTCGACACCGCAAAGGTGCCCGGCGGAGCCGTCGAGCTCGTCGGCGACGAGCTGACGGGCCCCCAGATCGCCGCGGCGTTCGGCGCGCGCGCCGGGCTCCCGGCACGGTACGAGGCCCTCCCGCTGAGCGTGCTTCCCAACGACCTCGACAAGGTGATGTTCCGCGAGTTCGCCAAGGCGGCGGACTACCCCTCGGACCTCACGGTGGTGCGCTCGATCGAGCCGGCCACTCTGAACCTGGCCGAGTGGATCCGCGCTACCGGCTGGACCGCGCCCACAAACGTGGTTGGTTCCTGAGCCTGCCGCCCTGACCTCGGCGCCATGCGGCGGTAGAAGGCGTAGAGATTGTTGTTGTGGCTGGTTGTGGCTGGTTGGTCCGCCGCGGCCCTGCTGGCACTGTCCATTGCCGTCCTCGATGTTTCCGACTTCCACCGCCCCGTCACCGGCGAGGTCGTCGCGATCAACACCGACGCCACCGACGCGCCCTCGGAAGTGCATCGCGACGCTTATGGCGTCCGGCTGTTCAAGACCAAGCTGGCGGGCGCAGGCGCCTTCGACGGTAACCACCGGCCGGACGGGCAGGTCTGGATCGAGGGCGGTGAGCAGTTGGGGGGAGGGTCCCGGCTCCGGCAGCCAGAGCCGGGACGGTGCGCTGAGGGACCCTAAGCGGAACTGAGCATTCAATCTGTCGTCCGCCGGCAGAAGGGGCGCTCGGCCACAGTGCAGACGCAAGCCGCCTGGAACGCCACCTACCAAGCACTCGCCACACCCCGCAGTCCTTGTCATCAGGTGAACTTCCAGAACGGATGGTCACACTGACAACACCGACTGGTTTTCGCGGGCGGCACCGCCCCGGGAAGGCTCGACGACGGCCTGCCACAGGGTCCGAACTGGCTGCTCGTCTCCACCGCCGGCACACCGGTACCGCCAGGACATAGCGGGCGCGTCGCCGGACAGTCGCTCGTGGCCGCGGGCCAAGCCGCCGCGCGGGGCCGGTGCCCGAAGCCGGGCGCGGCGAGTTATCCACAGGCCGACACGTGACCGGCCGTAGGCCCGTACGGTGTGGGCTTCGCTGATCACGACCACGGGGGTGCGTTGTGCCGTACGAGGTTGATCTGGCTATCCGGGCGGAGGATGCGCTGGATGAACTGCCGCCGGAGGGGCGGCAGGAGGTCATGGAGACGATTGCCGCAGCGCTGGTGCGGCCGCACGAGTGGCCCGAACCCGGCGGGTGGCATGCGGCGGTGGTGTTCGGGCCCCGCTCGTGGGTGTCGTTCACCGCGTTCCTCGGCGGCATCGAGGTGATCGACGTGGGCTGGGCGGGCTGACGCAGTCCGGCGTCCTCGCAAGGAGCGCGGCCGCGCAGGCCAGCACGTCTTGCGGAGTGTGCTGGGCGAGCAGGCCGTGCAACTGCGACTCAAGGCGGTGCCGCCTCTCGCGTCGCTCGCGCGCGAGAGCGGTCGTGATCCGCTCGCCGAGGACGTCCCGAAGGCGTCGGTCGCTGGCGGCCGCCTCCCTGCGGACCGAGGCATCGATGTCCTGGGGGAGGTCAACATTGAGCAGGACGCGGCCATCGCGATCTGGGTAGTGCATGGTCAGTACGTCGATCGGCAGAACGTCGTCCAGCCGGCGCCGCAGCCGGTGCAGGGCGCGGCCCGCACTAGTGCCGCTGTGCACCGTCATCAGCCGGGTGCGGTCGGCGTTCGCCGCGAACAACATCCTGCGGCGGGCCCGGTCGAGCTCCCGGGCAGTGGCGGGTCTGGTCAAGGAGATCTCTACGGCGTACTGGCGCATCGTCACGAGTGGGCCTGCCGCAGTGCGGGACTGCCGTGGCCGGGACGGCGCCGATGCGCGGGCAGGCGGGTGTGGATGTGTTCGTGGTGGCGGAGTGGGTCGAAGGGCTCCCAGTCCGCCACGGCGAGGTCACCGGCCGTGGGGGTGGCGTCATGCTGAACGCACCGCTGGCTGCGCCAGCGCAACTGCTCCTGGTACGGCAGCGCGGACAGGCTGTAGACGGCCATGACGTCCGACGGCAGGGCCAGTTGACCGCGTTGCACGCTCACGGGCACCAGACTCCACACGCCACGCAGATCACCAGGGCCGAGCACCTTGGCGCTGCAGCGTACGCGGCGCCGGGTCTGGGTGACGCACTGGATCTCCTCGACGGGGCAGGACGCCAGATAGCGCAGGTACAGCAGTTGCACTACGGGCCTGGCCGGGCGGCAGACCTCCTCACCCGATCGCGGGCCGTGCGGCGCCGCCGACGAGGCGAAGACCCCGGCATCCAGCAGTCTGCGCGTGCGCAGCGCAAGAGACCGACGCAGCCCCGAGAGCTGGGGCGCGTCCGGCGGTGCCGGGCGCGCGGGACACAGCACGGCGTGCGGGAGGCGGCACCAGCTGCTCCCGTCGCCCGAGGGGTGAGCGACACCAGAGCTGACGTGCCAGCGGCAGGACTCCGGCACCCGGCTGGCGGGCATCTCGTGCGGATGCAGCCGCACCCGGCGCTCGTTGCTGCGCACGTACCACTCGACGGCGTTGCCGCGCTCGAGGCAGGACGCGGTCTGACCACAGCGCAGCAGCCGGCTGACGCCCTCCGGGTCGACCCGCAAGGACCTGCGGGCTGGGGCACTCCCGCGGCTGCCGTCCCAGCGCCGCGCAGAAGGATGAGGCGAAGAGCACATGCGGGCGAAGCTGCCAGCCAACACGCCGCGCCGACAGCACCCGGCCCACCGGATCCCCCTGATAGACCAAGTGGGGCGACAGCAGTGCGAACTGCTGGTCGTGCGTTCGATGTGGCGCTCCCGGTTCGGGTGATTCGCGCCAGCCCAGCCGCCCCTGATCAGTCGTCGGTGCCCACGGGCGGCTCATGCCCGTGGCAGAGGGAGGTGAAGAGCTCGTCGAACGGCGTTCCAAAGGCGTGGGCGAGAGCGTGCCACGTCTTGAGCGTGCCCACGGTACGCCCCTGCTCAACTCGATCAGAGTGCGCCTGGCCAGGCCGCTGCGGGCCGCGAGTTCGTCGTAGCTCCGCCCCCGGGCGGCCCGCAGTCGCGCCAGCTCCAGCCGTAGCGCCTCGAGGTCCGGATCGGGCGGCAAGATCGTCACCCGACCATCCGACGGGGCAGACCACTGCCCTGTCAGTGCAGACCTCTGCCCTATTTCTCTAAACGGCCCTGGCGGCGAGAGGGGAGAAGTCTGCACTACGGTGACGGCCGCCCGTCGAGGAGGGACCGGTGCGGGATCGGGAAGGAGGGGCGCTTGTCCATGCGACTGCGCACAGCGCGTCCTGCGGCGCCGCGTGCCTGGACGGTGGAGCTGCGGTCTCAGTCCGGCCGATTGGTCCTGACATGCCAGCAGTGCCCCTTAGCCGACAGGCCCGTCGCCGCGGCCTCAGCCCGTTCTGCGGCACTGGCCCACCTCGCTCGGCACGCTCGCGGCGATCTAAGAGCGCCTCATCTGCGGACGTGCCACTGCCACGAGCGCGGCTGTCGCTGGCACCGCCGCCACCGCGGGTGCGACGGTCCCATCCGCCTACTCCTGGCCTGCGAACGAGGTGGCCGGGTATGGCGGCTCGCCGACGCCTGCGGCGCGTGCGCCGCCGCTACGGCCCGGGCTGCCGTCGTCCCCGATACCTTGCACGCTGGTCCCCTCCACCCGCCTTCCGCGCGGCCGCGCCGCTCCCGGTCGCGAGGGCGCCGGGCGAGCGCGGGCGAGTCGGCGAGATCCTCAGCTACCTCGCCGTGGTCCTGCCCGCGGACGTGACTGCCGAGGCAAGGCTTCTCGCCCTTCAGTGCGCGCTGCGCATGAACACCTGGATGCGGGTCGATCTCCCCGCGGGCCTGCTGCGCAGCCTCGGCATCGACGCGGCGGAAGTCTGCCGCGAGCTAGAGCGGGCGCAGTGGCTGAGCATGGTGGACGACCCCAGAGCGGAAGGAATCACGGCGCAGCTGCGCGATCCCGCGCTGCTGGCTCAGCCGCCCGCCCGTCCCGACCGGCGGCAGGCCGCGGACTGGGCGCTGCGCAGAGGGAGCCCGGCGCGGACGGGTGTGGCGGAGCCCCGCCAGCGGCTGCTGGGCGTCTACGTCACAGCTCACAGCGATCCGTGTTCAGGAGAGGGACTGCGCGAATGCGACCAAGTCCAGCGTGACTGCGGTGTGCCTGGTCAAGAACTAGCCAGCATGATGACCTGCCTGACTGACAGGGGGGTTCTGGAAGCCTGGCGGATCTGCCCCCACTCAGGCGATGTTCATTGGACGCTCGCACCAGGACAGCGATGAGATCGAGCCGAGGGCCCTGAATTACCCGCCCTTCCGTGAGGCGAGGCGGCCGGTCAGGTGGCATCGCTTACCGCGATTGGCGTGCTCACGGTCTCGACAATCCCGAACTGCACCAGGGGCCTGTTCCAGGAAGCATCCACCAAGAGCTGTACGACAATGGCTTCTCGGGGTCTAGAAGCCGCGGCGGACATCGCAGTGAGATCAGGCAGGCGACAGCCCGCTCGATCGTGCGAGGGTGGCAACGCCAAGGCCTACGAGCAGCAGTGACATGGCGCCCTCCATGTCGCTCTGCGTCGGCCACTCAACATCGGCCCTGCGCATCTGCAGATACTGGACCCTGACTTCCTTCCTCCAGGGCCTCTTGATCGACGACCCCGTCCTGAACTGCCTTGCCTGCTTGGAGAACGGGGCACCGACGGAAGTCGCTGTTCAGGGGCTATCGCCCCACCCATAGAGATCGTTTCCCACGCTGTGCCGTCGGTTTTCCCTCGCGGCTCATCAGGAGCACACCAGCGGCGGGACGGGTACAGCGACCATTCCACGATCGCTGAGGCTGCAGTGCCGGCAGCTGAGCGTGTCCGCGAGGGAAGTGCAGCGGGCTGGCCTCGACGCTGGAACGGTCTGGTCCGCTCGCGGTGACCCCCGAGGGGTTGTCGAACCCCCGCGCTGACATCAAACTAGCGAGCTGGCGCCCAGGGGCGTCTCGGTCTCAGGCCCCCTGGAGTTCGAGGGTGCAGCACTTGACGCTGCCTCCGCCCTTGAGGAGTTCGGCGAGGTCGACGCCGATGGGTTGGAAACCGCGGTCCCTCAGTTGCCGGATTAGGCCCGCGGCGGCCTTGGGAAGGAGGACGTTCAGCCCATCGGAGAACGCGTTGAGGCCGAAGGCCGCGGCATCCTCGTCCGAGGCCACAATCGCGTCCGGGAACATCGAGCGCAGGACCGCGCGGCTGCCGGGGGTGAATGCCTTCGGGTAGTACATGATCTCGTCCGGGGACAAGACTGCCAGGGCGGTGTCCAGGTGGTAGTGGCGGGGGTCGATGAGGGTCAGTCCGACCACGGGGAGCCCGAAGAACTCCTGGGCCTCGACGTGCGCGCGAGGATCGGTGCGGAAGCCGGCGCCAGCCAGGATCGTCCTGCCCGCCCTCAGGAAGTCACCCGCACCCTCGTTGACATGTTCAGGCCAAAGAACCTCCGTGAATCCCTGCCGGGCGAACCAGTCGAGGTAGGCGGGCCCCTCCGCGGTCCGCTGCAGGTGACGGAAGCGGGCGCCGAGCACCTTGCCGTCGAAGACGGTGGCCCCGTTGGCGGCGTAGACCATGTCCGGCAGACCGGGCAGCGGGTCGATCACCTCCACGGTGTGCCCGAGCGACTCGTACAGACCGCGCAGACGCTTCCACTGCGCCAGTGCCAGCACGGTATCCACCGGCCGGTTCGGGTCCATCCAGGGGTTGATGCGATAGCTGACTTCGAAGTACTGCGGCCGGCACATCAACAGCCGCCGCGGCACCGCGACACGGACGGGGCTCGGCACGGGGCTCCCATCCGGGCTCGGGGCCGGACGGGAGGGGAGGGTGCTGGTCCAGGGCATAGCGGGGCTCCTCGGGATCCTTGGGAGTGGGGCGCGGTGACGGAGTCGAAGGTGCAGGGGCTACGGGCGAAGCCCAGGCTCCTGGCGGAGCCGGGCTGGATCGCGGAGGTCGGGCGGGGCTATTCGGCCGCGGGACGCCGGGCGTGCGCAAGGGCGGTCGGGGCGCGAACCGGTGCCGCCGCGCATGGGTGAACGGGGTGAGCTGTCGTCCGTAGCGTTGAAGGTGTCACCCGTTCAACCTTCCGGAAAGCGAGAGCCCGGTGGAACGCTAGGGCCTCGGGACAGCGGCTGACCTGTTTGCGGCCTACGTTTTTCCCTTGCTTCTCTCATCACCCGTCTCTGTGGCCGGGATGTGTCCGGCTGGACGCACGATGTACTCGAACAGCAGGTCGCCGAAGGAGGCCGGGCGGTGGTGCGGATGCTCATACAGGGCGCCTTGGATCTGCGCGCCCTGCGCTAGGAGGACGACTTGGTGGCCCGGAGTCCGGCTGAGCGCGCCCAGCTTGCCGACGGGCGTGGTCGGCTCGAGTGGACATGCCCGGGAACTGGCCACAGTGGTCGGCCGGGTGACCGTCCGGCCATGCGCACCGAGGCTCGAACACCAACCCGCCCGACGGTGCCCTGGCCCTGCCCTTCGGCCGGCTGGCACAGCCTCGGCGTGTGCAAGCTCAGGGTGATCGAGGCCGGCCGTGGCCGGGGCACCTTCGCATACCGCGCACCTTGCCAAAGGGTCGGCGTCGAGGCTGCTGGAGCGCCGGGCCGAACGGAGCATGAGCGCCTCGCACCAGGCCCCTCCGGGGCCGTGAGGGTGGCCGACGGGAGAACCGGTATCCCCTGCGTTCGCTGAACGTAAAAGGCGCGGCGACCGAGCTTCGAAGGGCGGGCTCATCGCGCCGCGGCGTGCTGTTTCATGCTGACGTAGCCGGCCACGGCGGCAAGTCGGCGCGACGCGTCGAAGTCCTTGCTTCGGAAGGCACGGTCGTCGGGAGCGACGACCCGCAGACCGGCTGGCAGGGTGCCGCTGCGCAGGCTCACGTCTCGTGCGACGCCTACCAGCAAATCGAATGCCGTCCAGAAGGAGGCGCCCTTGCACTCCCAGAGTGTCCTGAAGGCGAACGGGTCGCGAAGCCGCTCGGCCCGGATAAGCGGGCCGGTGTCCACCCCGTTGTCCACGAAGTGCACCGTGGCGCCGACGCACAGCCGAAACCGTTCCATGTTGCGTTCTGCGGCGACCTGCTCCGAGGCATACATGCCGCGGGCGTGGGGCAGCACGGCGGAGTGGCCATTGATGATCCGGCCGGGAGCCAGTTCGATCCACCACGGCGCAAGGAGTCGGTCAAGGAACACGAAGAAATATGGAGTGGGTTCGCGGCGGCACAGATCCTCTGCCCAGGACCTGACATTCGCGGCGTTTAGGTTCTCACCGAGGAACCCGAGACGCTCCGGCAGGTCCCCCGGCAGCGATGGCACTCCGTACATCCTGAGCATGGCCTCATCCGTCTCGCCGAGATCCTCGTAGAGGTGGCGCAGTTTCTCCCACTCGCTGGGGGTCAGGTCCCGCTTCCCGGCGTGGGCTAGGTGGAAGGCGATCCGCTGCCGATAGAGGCCTGCTCGGCCGGGGTCATCCCGTATGAAGACGCCGCCGAACGAAGGCGCGGCGCCGAATTCCTCAAGCCACAGGGACATCAGATAGGTCGCGTGGAAGCTCCCCTCCGACATCAGGACACACGTGGACTGCACGGTCGGTTCTCCTTTGTCATTCCTCGTCGGCGAGGCTCAGTGCCGTGGCCGCGAGAAGGTTGATGGCCCGGGCGCAGGACTCCGCAGTGGAGTATTCGCGTGGACTGTGGCTGATGCCGTCGTACTCACCCCTGGCGAAGATCATGACCGCCGGGCAGATGGCCGCCATCTCCTGTGCGTCGTGACCCGCGCCGGAAAGGATCGAGGTGTGGGTCAGGTTGAGGGCATCGGCCTCGCGGGCGACGATCTTCTGGAGCCGGTCGTCGAAGGCGACCGGCGAAGTACGGGCCATGCGACGCGTGGTGATGCGCAGCCCATCCTGCGTTCGCTCGAGCCGGTCGAGGTAGCGTGCGAGGTCTTCCTCGGCGCGGACCATGTGCTCCTCGTCCGGATTGCGCAGATCGACCGTAAGGTTCGCCCGGGCGGGCACGATGTTGGTATCGCCCGGATGGAGGGTCAGGTGACCTACGGTTGCGCGGAGATCACCGTAGTCGCCGCTGTCCACCATCGTGCGGAGATGACGCACGATCTCGGCGGCGACAAGACCGGCGTCGGCGCGCATATCGGTGGGGGTGGCCCCGGCGTGGGCAGCGCGGCCGTAGACGATCACCTCTTGCCACGAGATGCCCTGGGTCCCAGTGACGACCCCGACGTCGGTGCCCGACCGGCATAGCAGCGGACCCTGTTCGATGTGGCACTCGACATAGGCATGCGGTGGTGGGTCAAGCCGCGGATCGTGCGGGCCAGCGAACCCGATCCGAACAAGTTCGTCCCCGAACGCCAGGCCGTCCGTGTCCGTGAGGGCGTAGGCGTCCTCCAGCGCGATCCGTCCCGCCGCGACAGCGCTGCCAAGCATGTCCGTGCCGAACCGAACACCTTCCTCATCGCTGAAAGCCGCGATCTCCAGCGGACGACGCGTCGTGACACCGCGTTCGTTCAGCGCACGGACGATCTCAAGGCCACCCAGGACACCCAGGCAGCCGTCGAAGGCGCCCGCCGTGACCACGCTGTCGATGTGGGACCCGATCACGACCGGACGCGCGTCCGACGCGGAGCCGTCCCGGCGTCCGTAGATGTTCCCCACCGCGTCGAAACGCACGGTGAGGCCGGCCGCCTCCATCCAGGAGACCAGCTTGTGGCGCCCTTCCGCGTCGGCATCCGTGAGCGCGAGCCGGTTCACGCCGCGCAAGCCTGTCTGTTCGTCGTCGTACGCGCCGAACTCCGCCAGTTCCATGAGTGAGCGCCACAACCGGTCACCGTCGATGGTGACGCGCTCTGATACGTCGGGGGGCATGGTTCTCCTCAGTGCCGGTGGTGTAAGGGGCTCGGACTGTCCACGCCGCACGCCCAGCAGCGGTTCTTCCGATCATGTCGGCCACCACACGGCGGCTCCACAAGCATGGCGGATCAGTAACGTGCACGGCAGGAACCTGAGCGCCACACACGAGTGGTGTGAGCTTGTTGCGCACGGCGCTTCGTGCGCTGGCCATACACGGCGGCCGCCCTGCCGCGGTGGGGGCGCTCTTTGAAGCGTGTCACTCCTACGGTCATAGGGAGCGCCGTCCTGCATCAGCGGGAGGATCGACCGCAGTGAACGGCCGCCCGGAGTCCGGTGTGCGGCATCGATGTGGAATCCGTATGGGCACCACGCATCAGGTGTTGGGGGTCTCGGTGTGAGGTAGTCCGCCGCCTAGAAGCCCTCGAGGCCTTGCGACGCCAACCCCACCCAGCCTCCCATGCCCGGGCAGACGGTCATCAGCGTGGCCAGCATGGGGCATCACGTCTGCCAAGGACCGGCCCCTGCCGCGTCGAAGACTTCGGCAACCGTGCGGCAGGCATTGGCGAGAACGCCAGCACGTATCCGGCGAGGCTTGGCCCGATCGCTCATGGTGGGTTCACCCACCCACGTCAGGCGGTCGACTTCGCGGTCAGGAGGCAGCGGGGGCGACATCGAACAGGCGGTCGAGCTGATCGCCCTCGTGCCCGACCACGAGACAGGTCGCCGCCAGCGGCCCCCGGGAGAGCTCGGCGTGCAGGGTCAGTACCGCAGCCTTGGAAGGCAGGCCGCCGGATCGAGACCGAGCGCCCGGGCCGCGCGGTCGCGTCGAGATCGGTCCAGTAGCAGTCTTCGGGGATGACGATGCCCGGACGGGGGCTGACCGGGGGAGGCTCCCGTGGGGACGCAGCCAGGTTAATCACGTCGGAGGTCACCGTCGACTCCACCATGCGCTGGGCCCATCAGCACACGAAGACCTGTCGTCGTGCGGTCGTCCGGCGCCATACGCCACCACGCCCCCATGGACTCACGTCGTTTGAGCGACGAAGGCGGCCAGCCTGTCCAGGCCTGTGTCTATCTGCTCTGGCGACAGGACACTGAAGGAGAGTCGGATCTGGTGAGAGCCACCGGCGCCAGAGTAGAAATGGTGCATCGGGGTCCACAGCACTCCGAAGTCGCCGGCGGACCGCTCCAGCGTCGCATCATCAGCGGGGAAGGGAAGTGTGACGACCACAAACATGCCGCCGCTAGGAGCGTTCCATGAGACAGAACCGCCGCCTCCCCCGGTTGGGGAACTGGCGCCGAAGCGTTCCTCCAAGCCGTCCAGCACGGCGCGCAGATTCGTGCGGTACACGGCTGCTTCGCGTCGCGTGGCCCGTTCCAGGTTGCACCCGTTCTCCACCAGGTAGCCGCCGATCACCGCCTGGGCGACGGTGGATGTGTTCAGCGTCAGCATGCTTTTCATTCGTGCCAACTGATCGGCGAACAGCTTGGCTTCCGCGCTGTCTCCCTTCACGGGCTGATCCGCGATGACGTAGCCCACACGTGCACCGGCGAACGCGGTCTTGGCGAACGATCCGAAGTAGACGACTCGCCGTGACTGGTCCATGGACTTGAGCGTCGGAAGTCTCGCCCCGCTCGAGTTGAAGAACGAGTACGGATTGTCTTCCAAGAGGAGGATGCCCTCCCGGTCCGCCACTTCCAGGAGCCGCCGACGATCCGCCAGGGACATACTGACGCCACTGGGATTGGCAAAGTCGGGTACGACATAGCAGGCGCGGGGCCGCAATCCCTCGGCTCGGGCTCGTTTGATCTGCTCAGCGAGATCATCCAAGTCGATGCCGCCCGGCCCCTCTCGAACCGGTCGTACGCCCATGTCGACCAGCCTGGCCGCACCGAGAAACCCGACATATGTCGGCACGGCTGTCAGCACCACATCACGTGAGTCACGGCGCAGGGCGCGCAGCACCAGAACCATCGCCTCCTGGCAGCCTGTGGTCACCACAAGTGACTCCGGGTCGACGTGCAGTCCCTCGTCGCATTCAAGGTGCCGGGCGATCAAGTGGTGGATGACTCCCTTGGTGCGGCCGTACTGGAAGAAGGTCCGGCGTACGTCCTCTACAGCGAGGCCGAGTTCCGTCTCGAGGTGCCATTCGAATGACCGCAGGTAGCTGAGAAGTTGCTTGACGTCGTAGAAGCCTTCGTATGGTCGCCCGGCCGCGAAGGAGATGGCATTCGGGTAACGGCCGGCGATGTCGTTGAGCAGCGTCATGGAGGTCAGCGCCGAGTCCATGACGGATGAGTGGAGTTCGGCCACGTCCAGCCCTGTCATGAATGACGGTGTGTCGAGCAGGCCCGAGGCTGTCCAGCCGCGCGCCGATGGATCGTCGGTCGCCAGCCGCGCTCCGGCCCCGGTGCTGCGGCGTTCCGCCGCCGGGATGATCTCTTGGATCTCACGGACCAGGGGGCTCACGGTGTCCACATATCGGGTTTCTTCCAACATAACGCCCCTCTTCGGAAGGCCAGTCATTTTGTCTTCGCAAGGTTCTGCGGGGACGGCTGATGTCACCGCGCCCTCATCCCACCCCTGGCGGTGGGATGAGAAGATCGAACCCATGGATCAATCACTCGCAGTTCCGCACCTGACCGCCGGTCGCTTCGTACTTCGTCCGTGGCAGATCGACGATCTCGACCTGGTCCGTGAGGCCTCCGACGACGCGTACATCCCGCTGATCACGACCGTGCCGTCTTCGTACAGCGACACAGAGGGCACGGCGTTCGTCCATCGGCAGTGGGATCGCGCCGTGAGCGGCAGCGGCTACCCCTTTGTCATCGTCCGCACCGAAGACGGCAAGCGGATGGGCACCATCGGTCTTTGGCTTCGAGACCGCGGTCAGGGCCGCGCGTCACTGGGCTACTGGGTCGTGCAGTCGGCACGTGGCCAAGGAGCAGCTTCCGCCGCTTTGCGGGCGGTCGCGACGTGGGGTCTTCACGATTTGCTCATTCCTCGACTGGAATTGCACATCGAGCCATGGAACACGGCTTCCCTGCGGACCGCGGAGCACGTGGGGTTCAATCGTGAGGGGTTGCTGCGGAGTTGGCAGCAGGTGGGGACCGAACGCCGGGACATGTATATGTACTCATTGCTGAGTGCTGATCTCGGCTGATGGCGCCCGGCTGCTTCAAAGAGTGCTCGCAGGCGTTGCCGCACGGCTCGCCTCCTACCTCTCCCGACCTCGGCGTTCGCGACCGAGTCTGGCGGACTACCATGACATCGCGGGTTCCAGGGCTTCCAAGGAGTCGCTGGAATAGACAAGGTCCACATAGCGTTCACCGCGGTCGGCGAAGAGGGTCAGAACTCGGCTACCTGGTTCAAGGAGGTGACTCATACGGGTGATAGCACTCACTACAGCGCCGGATGAGGCCCCTGCGAGAATTCCTTCGCTCCGTAGCAGAGCATGGCAGCCAGCCACCGCGTCGGCCTCCTCTACGTACACCACCTGGTCGTGCGGAGAACCGGCCGCCAACTCGGGCCTACGGCTGGATCCGTGCCCGGGGAGGCGGCGTGGTGCCGGCGGGCCACCGAATATCACCGACCCGGTGGCGTCCACCGCAACCACCTTCAGCGCCGGCCAATGCTCCCGCAGTCGGCGCGCGATTCCCTGAAGCGTCGCAGTCGTACTGACAGCGACCACCAGGACATCGACCCGCTCGTGTATCTGCTCCGTGATCTCTTGAGCGGTCTGCTGATAATGGGCACGCCAGCAAAGTTGGTTCGCGTACTGGTTGACCCAGACTGCTTTCGGATCGTCGGCAATCAGCTCCCGGACTCGCGCGAGCCTCGTCTCCAGGTATCCCCCCTGGCTGTCCCGCTCGTGGACGACATCGATCCGGGCTCCCAGGTTCGCCAGGATGCTCAGATTCGTTTCACAGGTATTCGGGTCCAGCACGCAGGTCACCTGCAGCCCGTACAGCGGGCCGAGGGCGGCCAGAGCGATACCGAAGTTGCCCGAGGAACTCTCCACCAGTCGATCGCCTGGCCGAAGGGTTCCATCAGCCAACCAGCTTTCGATGACGTGCCGGGCAGCCCGGTCCTTCATACTGCCCAGGGGATTCAGGTACTCCAGCTTCGCCAGCACCTCGAAATGCCGGTCCTGGAACAGCCTTCCGAGCCGGACGACAGGTGTATTGCCAATGACTCCGGCGATGGTTTCGTGGATCACAGGTCCGCCCTGCGGCTCATCGGGGCAGCCGAGTGCCGAGACCCAGCGCGTTCGAGACCGTCAACACCCGGTCCGCCAGAGCGATGTCCTGGACCGACATGCCGAACGGATTCACCACAGTCACGCCCTCGGGGTCCGGCTTCGGGGCTGCCTGTGTCAGGAAATCTCCCATGGTTGCGTCGACCCGCTTCGCGTGTTGTCCCGGCGATTCCTCGGCAGGGCCGTACAGCAGCCCTTCCCGATACATCCGCCCCAGGAGCCTGCGAGGGTCGGAACGGACTAGCTCCCAGTCGTCGACGACCACGAGTGACGCTCCGAGGACCACTTCCGGAAGCAGGTCGTCGAGTGAGACATGCACGATGACAACTCCGGGCCGCAACCACTCCGACCGGATGTAGCCTTCCGTCACGGTGGTGACCGGCACCACGACATCCGCGCCCCGGACGGTCTCCTCCGCAGTCTCCGTGACCACCAGGCGAACGCCGCTGGCAGCCGCTGCCTCGCGGTGTCTTTCTAGGAACGCCTCGGCGGCGGCAGGGTGCTGATCGTGCAGCCGGATCTCCTGAAGGTCCGGAAGCCGGGGCACGAGGATGTCGAAGTGAGTGCTCGCTTGGGCGCCGCACCCGATCAGCCCCAAGCGATGCACTGGGCGGGCCGCGAAGGATTCGACGGCGACCGCCGATACTGCTGCGGTCCTCGTCGCGCTGATCAGCGCGGCATCCATCAACGCGTACGGATGGGCCGTCTCCGCGTCGAAGAGCAAGGTAAGTCCGTCGGCCCGTGGTATGCCCCGCATGGTGTTCCCGAGCGAGGCGTTGATTATCTTCGTGCCCACTATGGGAGAAGCCCCACCGACCAGGCCTGGCATGTTGAGGCTGCGAGCGCTGTGCCCGTCCGGCGTGCTCCACCCCAGATAGCCCTCATCCGGGACGACCGTGGTTCCGAGCGCATGTGCCCGCAGAGTGTCAGCGGCGACCTCCACCGCATCGATCTCGCGCAGCGCCTGTGCGACCTCGGCACGCGTCAGATAGGTCAGCTCACGCGACCGTTGGAGTGACATAGATCTTCCCTTGCGTTCATCGACGGTGCCACGAGGGCGGGTTGTGCTCGCGGCTTGCCAGGTGTGGTTCCGGCACGGGTCGGCGACCTTCAGGCCGAAGCGGACCCCCAGCCGGTGTCGGACGGGTCGGTGGCGACCTCGCGAACGAGCCCCCAGCCGGTGTCGTCCTTGGGAGAAACGGCGCTCGCGCCGTAAGTGGTCGACTCACCCGTCACCGCGGAGGACACAGAGCCGACAGCCGTCATGGTCAGGACCGCTGTGCCCACGACCAAACCCGCGAGCAGCCGATTACGTCCCGCGAATCGGTTGAAGATCACGCGCATTTCTACTCCTTGTGTGGTTCGTGACAGGAGTCAAGCCGCCCGTCGGGCAGGACCTGATGACGTGATCAGCTTCGCTCGGCTCATAGACTCGATCTAGACCGTTGATCGAGCACCAACGTGCATAGCCACAAGGTGAGCAGATATCGCATGAACTCAAATGCTGACATTAAGGGCGAAGGATTCGGTGACCTCGAGCCTCAGGACCTGGCTGTACACGACGCGGCCGTCAGGGAGGGAGGGCTCTCCCTGACCCGGCCCCCGAACATCGCTGGAATCTCTCGGGAGGCTTTCACGCGATCCGTCGCAAAGTTGAGAAGCGTCCACCTTCTACGCGAGTCGCCATCTGGGGTTCTCATGCCCGTCAGCCCTCGGGCGGCTGCAGCCAAGCTGATCGGACCGCTCGCCAGAGAAGTCCTTCAGCGGCAGGAGGCGATCGCGCGCATCAACGACAGTTCGGCCGCACTCATCGCGCGATACACCGGGGGGACTCCGTCGGCCGTCGGTAGCGTGCAACACCTCACGGATCTTCACAGCATCCAGCTGGCCCTAGAGGAGGCCGCTGAACTCTGCCATTCCGAGGTTCTGACCGCCCAACCCGGAGGCGCCCGCAGTCCCGAAGTCCTGGCCGAGGCGCTGCCTCGGGATCGCCGGATGCTGGAGCGTGGCGTCAAAATGCGCACTCTGTACCAACATACGACCCGCTACAGCAAGCCAGCTCAGGCCTATGTGCAGCAGGTGTCCGCCCTCGGCGCCAAGGTGCGCACACTCGACGAGTTCTTCAATCGCCTCATCATCTTCGATCGAGAGACCGCCTTCATCCCGGACCAGGCGGACCCCCTGTCCGCGGTGGTGATCCGGGAGCCCTCCATCACGGCCTTCCTCTGTGACGTCTTCGAACGAAGCTGGCATTCCGCTGACGACTTCGAGGTCGGTGGTGAGAGCCAGACTGCGAGCCAGACCGTTTCCGACGAGGTGAAGCAGACCATTCTGAAGTTGCTTGCCGACGGCATCAAGGACGAGGTGATCGCGCGCCGGCTCGGCATGTCGGTGCGCACCTGTCGCAAGCACATCGCCGCAATCATGGTGCGTCTGGGGGCGACGAGCCGGTTCCAGGGGGGCTACCTGGCCCACCGGCTGGGCTTGGTGGAAACCCACGGCGACAGCGCTGACTCAGGGATCGAGGGTCAGTAGCACGGAGTGGAGGGGACCGCCCTCCTGCGCTATTGCGGAACCGGAGCTGGACAGCCTGACGAGTGCGCCGGCGTACTCGCCGCCGCAATAGAGGGCCGAGGTCGGCACCCGGAAGGTACCTTCTTCGCGTACCTCGCCGTCCGACCAGAGAGGCACGGACACCTCGTCGTCCTGCGTCAACCGCTGGGCCACGACAGTGGAGTGCCCTCCAACCGATCTGTCCAGGGCTTCGCTCCACCGTCGCTCACCGGCCGCCCGCCCCACGAGCGTGCCTCCTTCTTGAGACCCCGCCCCCTTGAGGACGTAATGATCACGCTGGGTCTCCAGGTGTTTGAGCAGCGATGTCCGGACGCCTTCGATGAGGACCGGGCGGTCGTCCACCACAAAGGTGGCGGGAACATGGTCATGGATCAGTCTCGTGTAGCGAGGTCCGAATTCATGACGAGCTTCGTACAGCCAGGCGAGCAGCACGTCGTGGGAGCAGAGCGGGTCGCCGTCGGCCCGCAGGAAGACAGTGCCCGAAGCCGAGGCCCGCAGCTCTCGCAGCCGTTCGGGTGGCGACGAACCGATCGGGACTGCTTTCGTCGCACGGTCGTAGACCATCACGTCGAAGGAGCCATCTCTGTCGGCCACCCGTCCGAAGAGCACGTCGGCGTCATCAAGGGCGACTCGGGCGGCCTTCACCCCGAGCCGACGCAAGGCGCCTGCCTCCTTCTCCACCTCCTGTTCCTCCTTCGGGGAGGGCGAGGATCCCAACAGGAGGCCGATGCGCAGTGCTCCCGACCCTCGTACGGCGCGCCGAGCTGCCTGAACCGTGGAGCGGGCCCAGACTGCCTGGGCGTCCGGACCCACGAGCGAGGCACCGCCCGCCTTAAGGAGACGTGCCACCAGCGAGCGTTCATAGGCCAGACCCAGCGTGGTCCGACCAGCGATGTCCGATGCTGTCATGCCGCGCCCGAAGCCGGTGAACCGCCAGACTCCCTGGTGAGGGGCGACATCGGCCTGCCAGGTGCCCGCATACCAAGGCTCACGAAACGGCGACGGCGCACCCGCCATTGGTTCCTGGCCCAACAGCGCTTTCAGCCGCCCGGGGTCGTCGGCGCATCGGCGTTGTGCGTTGGCCACCGAGAGACGGATCAGCGTCATACCGATGGCCACGTTGTTCATCAGGTGGCTGCGGCGCATGAGGAGAGGCCGCAACGGCAGGGCCTCCCCCGGTGTCAGGAAATGCCCTCCCCGGTCGCTCATGAGCTGTTCGGCCAGCTCCCTCATCTGCCCCGTGTCCAGTTCGGCCAGGGCGTCCAGCCAAGCCAGAGCGGGTGCTGGTTGCATCCCTCACTACTCCTTCTTCGTGTCCACCGGTGGGCGGTTTTACGGTCCACGCCCTAGATTCCGAGATTGAATGACGCTCCCCGGTCGAAGTTCACGATCGAGGGGCCGGCCGACGGAGCATGCCGGACCATGTAGCCGGAAGGTTTGCCGCCGACGATGTAAGGCCCCAGCACGTAGGAGACCTGATGCCGAACGAGTTTCCCAGCGCGCGCATCGTGAAAATCGGCTGAGAGAGGGTCCGCTTCGACCAGTTCCTGAATGATGTGACTCTCGTCCGCTACCGCGGCCTTGATCTTGCCGTTCCATTCCTCAGGGTCTGTGTCGCGCCCCAGCAGGACACCGTGGCCGCCGAACGCACCGAACGGCTTGAGGACCAGTTGCTCCCGCCGCCGTATGGCCAGTTCAGTGACGCACTGTTCGCGCCCCTCGTGAACCACCGAGTGAGAGCTCAGTCGGCGGGTCCACGGAATGCACTCGTCGACGAGCGTAGCGTCATCGGCGGACAGCTGGAACCTGCCCTCTGAGAGCCAAGCCATCACAAGTTTACTGGACAGCAGCTTTCCGGAATCCGGGGAAGCGACGACGGCACATTCATATGCCTTGCGTGCGCCGGCCAGAGGGATGCCCATGCGCAGCCACTCCCTGGATAGAAAGGTGTTGATGACGACGGACCAGTCGCCATCTGGACCGAAGCGCTCGAATTCCTCTGGTTCGAAGAACTGCGACTGGAAACCCTGACTTCGCAGGTACTCAACCTCGATATCGAAGTACCGGGGGTCGTAGACATTCTCCTCACGTAGCGTGCCCAGCACGGCGACCTTGCGCGGCTTTGCCTGCTCAGCACACAGTCGGTCGAACAGCTGAATACGCCCGGCGAAGGGTTCGTGCAAGCCAGGACATCGTCGACGTTCGTCGAACGTCCGGTACATCGAGGCATAGGCGGCAGTGAACTGGTTTGCAGCGCTCGGGCCCCCATCACACGTACCAAAGTTAAATTCCAGGAATTTCGGCCGCCCGTTGCGGATAACGGCGTCCGGCCTGGCCAGCAAACCCGATCGTTCGCGTTCGGCGGCGGGGCCACTCGCGTTGAGCAGGGGCACTTGGTGTTCGTTCAGGCCGACCAGGTCGCGAAGGACAAGCGGGTCGTCGGTCAACGACCAACACGCCCGGTCGATCAGCGTCACCAGCCTCGCGGCCGCTTCCTCCATACCGAGGCGAACTTCGTCTCTCAGGACTACGGGGCGCACTGGGGTGAGTGCGGGACCGGGAGTGAACGGCAAGCCGCGCAAATGGTGCACCATATTGTCGGCTGCCTCGCCGGACCGTTGCTCCAGGAATTCGACCTCCTCGTCGGTGGCGATCTCATCCCAGATGTCCAACATGACTTTCTCCCTTGGGTGCGCGTTCATTTCGCCACTCATCACATGATCCAACAGGTGTTCATGACCCCGCCGCCGACCGCGTTGACCACCGCCGTGTCCCGGCTGTCCGTAAGCCGGACGAGCACCCCTCCCAGTTCCCCGGCCATCAGCATCGGCCCGAAAACGGGGGCTGCCTGCACCACATCGACCGACTCGCCGGCCTTTCGGGAGAGGGGAATAGTCAGGGCGTCTGGGCGGAAGAACTCCTGAGCGATATACGAGCCGTTCCGCAGGGCGCTTTCCACGGCGTCTTCCCACGCGTGCGGGTCGGTGTCCACACCAGCCGTGATGCCTGCGCCGCCGTGTTGGTCAGAGGGTTTAATGAGGAACCGTTCACGCTCCCTGATCAGCAGATCCAGCAGTCCCTGCGGCTTCCCTTCGAAGGAGACCTTGCTGTCGGTGAGCAGTCTCGTCCATGGAAGGTGACGCCTGATGAATTCCCGGTCATTGGACGGAAGGTCGTCTGCGGCCTCGGACACGTAGGCCAGGAGCTTCTTACTCGAGTAGACGTCTGCCGCGTCAGGCGACAGCGTGATGGCCGTGTCCGCGTGCATGGCGTCCCGCAGCGGGCTCATGTCCAGATTTGCCTTGTGTGCGTCCCCCGTGAGGAACATACGAAGCACCACGTCGATTCGGCGACCCTCATGACTGAGTGCGCTTTGGTCCGATACGAGATCGTCCGGAATGGCGAACTCGCATGGAACGCCGCTGCGTTGAAAGTCGCGTATGACGTCGTCGTAGAAGCGCGCGGAACCGTAGTCGGTTCCCCGATCCCACCCCAGGACGGCCACAGACGGGCGGCGGACACCCCGACTGCGAGCCACTCCCAGCACG
Organism: Streptomyces sp. AM6-12; assembly: GCF_044327085.1. Lineage (NCBI taxonomy): Bacteria > Bacillati > Actinomycetota > Actinomycetes > Kitasatosporales > Streptomycetaceae > Streptomyces > Streptomyces sp. AM6-12. The sequence continues at coordinate 299,022 of NZ_JBIQWN010000003.1, read as the reverse complement.
ACTTCCCGGCGGAGACGCATCACTTCCGGAATCCAGAGTCGGGTGGTGTCAGCGTAGGGATTGGTGGCGCCGTACACCTCCCGGAAGTACCGGTCGATGCGGGTTACTTGCTGAGGACCCGCAAGTGCGCTGCCGATGTTGCATTCCACGACACGAACAACGCCACCGCTGAGTACGATATCCGGGCGCGCCATCTGGAAGGCAGAGGCGTTCCAGGCCGCGTCGTCCGTCAGCATGCATACACCGGGGCGGCGGTAACCGACCAGGTCAGCCAGTTCGAAAATGTCCCTGGCGACTATGGAACTGATCTTGCGAACCAGCCCCAACAACCGGACGCTGACATCCCGCATTTCCACAGCAACGTGTCGTGGCAGCAGGGCGGGGCGCAGCGGGATCGGACCTTTTGGGTGCCGGTACGCAGAGGTGCAAAGCCGTTCGTCCAGCCCTTGCGCGATGTCGGCTCTTTGTTGCTCAGAGGTACGTCGGGACATGATTTTTTCATCCCATGACTGTGCGAATTGACTATACAGCTTCACGGGTTTCCTCATGAGGCGACGGGTAGGAGAGAGCTTGCGAGTGCCGGTAGGTGCCGGGAAGGAGGAACAGGGAACAGCCGGAAATCGCCACACAAAACAGCAGCCCGGGTCGCAAGCCAGCCACCGTGCCCACCGCGCCGGAGACGAGGGGGCCGAGCGGGATCAGGGACCACGCCAGAGCCCGGTAGGAAGCGTTGATGCGGCCGAGCATGTCCGGAGGCGTGCATCGTTGACGGTACGACACGGTGATGATGTTCCAGGCCACGGTGCAGCCGCTGTAGACCATCAGGGCGAGGATGTTGGGCAAGGGGCGCGCCGTGAGAACCGGCGTGGCAAGGGCGCCCGTACCGAGGACAAGGGAGGCAGCCAGAACGTGGGTCTGCGGGAAGGAGGCTGGCAGCCGGGCCGTGAGCCATGTGGCCGCCAGGCCCCCGAACGCGGCTACAGACATCGCCAGTCCAAAACCGGTGCTTGTCAGTCCCATGGGACCAGGAGACAAGGCGTAGAGGGTGAAGACCGGAATCCAGGCCGCATAGGCCATGGCGCCGCAGGCAGTCATCATGACGAATCGCAGCAGTAGCGGATCCCGCCGCAGGTATCGCATTCCCTCGACGATGTCGGCCCGAATTCTCTTACGGGGGCCGTCAGCGGCTGCCGGGTTCGAAGGCAGCCATGCCATCACCAAGCCGGTGATGCCGTACAGGACCGTACAAGCCGCGCTGACCCGCAGGAAGCTGAGAGAAGCGATGAAGCCGGCCGCGGACGGTCCGAGGAAGCCGCGAAGCAACAGTTCGGTGGCGGTGAGCTTTGAATTGGCTGAGACCAACTGCTCGGCTCCCACCATGGCCGGGACCGCGCTCTGTGCTGCTACCTCGTAGAAGGCTGCGAGGACGCCCAGGGCGACTGCTGCGGCGACCAGCGGCGGGATGCTGAGGCCGCTGACCATCAGAGACGCGGAAAGCGCCGCGAGCACGATGAGCCGAAGGAGACTGGCCCACACGAGGACCGTACGGACGGGGGTGCGTTCCACCAGCACCCCGACCACCGGAGCCAACAGTGTCCACGGCAGCGCCCGCCCCATGGCTACCAGAGACACGGCCAGCGGGGAGCGTGAGGCCATGGCGGCCATCAGGGGCAGCAACACCATGGTGAGACCATCTGCCAGGTTGGAGAAGGCGAAGGAGGACAGCAGAATGCTGAACTGCCGAGGGGGCCTGCCGTGTGAGGCAGAAGGCGTCTTCTCAGCCGTGGTCGTCATTGGCAGGCTGCTCCTCTGACGTGGTCGCGATCTTGCTGCGCATCACGTGAGTGCAGCCGCGAGATATCGGCGGTCTGCGTGCCTTCGCGTTGCCGGGTCAGGTCGGCGACGGTCTCATGGATGAGATGCGTCAGAGCCAGCGCATTTTCGGCTGCGATGAGCGAGTGGTGCGTGCCGGGGGTGCTGCGCAACTCGAGCAGGTGGCCGAAGACAGCGGACCAACCGAGGTCGGCACGTTCTCCGCGCCGCCCCTTCTCGTCGGCCGCGCGTACCAGGAAGGTGGGCGCAGCACATGGAAGGCCCGACCATGGTTGCCGGGCGGCGTCGAGGTGCCAGTGGAAGATCTCGACGAACGGGCGCAGTTCTTGCGAGGAGATCCCCGCTCCGGGCGAAGCCCGGTTGATGGCGGCTGCGGCTTCCTCCAGGGCTGTTGTCTCCTTCCCGTCGGCGGCCGTTACGTCGACGCCGAAGAGCGCTGCCATCTCCGCAGCGGGGGAGCGTTCCTGCCGGGCCAGAACGTTCGGAGTAGAGCTGTCCAGCAGAAGCACCGCCTTGGGGGGATGGCCACCGGCTTCGGCCAGCCGGGCCATCTCGACGGCCACAGCGCCTCCGAAGGACCATCCGATGAGGACAATGCTGGCTGGGGAAATGGTCGTCGTAAGCTCCTCCAGATAGTCCTCGGCTATCGCGAGGACGGAACAGCGTTCAGGCGGCCCCGGCTCGATCGCCTCGTAGGCCAGCACGGTCCAGATCGTGTCCAGGTGCGCGAGCAGTTGACGGAAGGCGCCGGCGCTGCCGCCTGCCGGATGGACGAAGACCATGGTGTGATCAGAGCTGCCCTGGCGCAGCATTAGCAGATTTCCGCGGTTCACGAAGACACGGTTCCTTTTCTTGGTGATCAGCGAGTGGGCGACCAATACCGCGTGCAGCTGACTCCGAGCGGCGCCCTCACGTAGTGCCGCCTCCCGCACGGATCAGCGCGGCGATCGACGCCACCGTCGGCCTGCGGACGACCTGCCGAAGCGACAGGTGGTCGTGCCCCTTGGCACGCAACACGTTGACGAGCCGCGCCAGGAGCAGTGAGTGCCCACCAGCTGCGAAGAACTCATCGTCCGGCCGTGGCCAACCGTGCCCCACCACCTCCCGCCACGTCTTCGCGACCAGTAGCTCCTCGGGGTCGTAGTCGTTCGGTGACGCCTCGGGGAAAGAGGTGACGGCGTCAAGCAAGGCTTGCCTGTCCACCTTGCCAGTCACGGTCGTGGGGAACAGGGGCAGAACTGTCACTGACGCGGGGACCATCGGCCCGGGAAGCGTGGCGCGCAGCTCGGCGAGCACCGCGTTCGCCTCGGCGTTCCCCGTGATGAAGGCCCGCAGTGAGGGTTCGACGCCACTTCGGTCCAGCACAACCACGGTGTCCCGAACCCCGTCGGCCCGTTGAGCGGCCCGTTCGATCTCCCGCAGGTCGATCCGCCACCCGTTGAGCTTGATCTGGCTGTCCCGTCGACCGGCGATGCGCAGGGTGCCCGCATCGTCGAGATACCCGAGGTCGCCGGTGCGGTATGCGGCAAATTCCGTTCCGCCGACCGACAGTGCCACGAAGGGGGAAGCTCCTTCATGGCCGTTCAGATAGCCGTTGGCCAAGCCGGGTCCCGTGATCACCACCTCGCCGAGCACCCCAGGCGGCAAAACTTCACCTGACGCGTCGACGATGGCCAGGCGCGCTCCGGCGACCGGTCGGCCGACGTGGATGCCGGCACCGGGCTCGATCCGGCCCGCCGTTGCCGTTGCCGTGGTCTCGGTCGGGCCGTACAGGTTCCAGATGTCGGCCCTGGGGAACCGCTGCCAGATTCGGCGCGTGAGCTCCTCGTCGAGGGCCTCACCGCCCAGCAGGAACCGGCTGATGCGCAGTGTGGTGGTCCCGCTGGCTAGCGGGCTGTCCGCAGTGCCGCTGTCGTCGAGCAGGGCCGAGATATAGCTCGGCACGCAGTTGAGCGTGATCGGCCGGTGCTCCGCGGCCAGTTCCGCGCGGACGGCTGAGAGATCGAGCCGATCGGCTGCCAGAAGCCAGACGCACCCGCCTCGGTGCAGAACGCCAAGGGTCTGCTTCAGACTTGCGTCGAAGACAGGGCTGGACAGGACGGGTATCTGTGCGCCGTCGTCCAGCAGATCATCGGACGCCCAGGTCAGATAGTTGTCCAGACTGTGCCGGCTGATGGCGACGAGCTTCGGCACTCCAGTCGACCCCGAGGTGCGCAGGAGATATGCCGGCGCGGCGTCGTCGACGACAGCGGGCTCGCCGAGATCGGCCGAGTCGTCATCGACCACATCGGCCATCGTGATTGCCCGGCAGCCTTGCGGGAGAGGCACGCTGGGGGCGCCCACGCCTGTCAGGACGACGGCGGCCTGTGCCTTCTCGAGGGCATCGGTCAAGCGCGCGGGGGGTTCCTGGGGGGACAACGGCAGGAAGGCCGCACCTCGCCAGAGGGCCGCCATCTTGGCGGCGAGCATGTCGAACTCGTGCTCGGCCAGGATGGCGACGACAGGACCGTCTTCCATGGCTGGGAGTGCCGCAGACAGTGCGGCTACCCGGGCTCCCAACTGGCGGTAAGTCCAACTCCGCTCACCCTGTCGGCATGCTGGCGCGGTGGGCGTGTTGCGAACCCGGTTTAGGAGTGTGTCGACCAGCCGCCTGACGGAAGAGGTGCGCTGGCGCGAAGCGAGCCCGCGCGCCACTGACTCGGCCTCGCCGAGAGGGAGCAGGCGGAAGGAACCGAGCGGCTCGGCAGGTCGGCTGACGAGGTCTTCCAACAGGCCGGACCAGAGGCTGAGCAGCGCCTGCGCCCGCGCCCGGCCGATCTCCTCGACGCATTCGATGTGCAGTCGCCACGTCGATCCGGAGATACGCAGCGAGAAGGCGGCTTCTCCGTCGACCGGGTATGACCAGGAGTCCAGGAACCAGCCTTTGGGCATCTCGGGGACACCGGCTTGCTCGAACACCAGAGCAGGTCGGGGGCTGTCGGCCGACAGCGCAGGTCCGCCGAGCATGTCCGTTGCGTCTTGACGTTCCTGGAGCCGACCCGACAGCACGGTGGCCGCCGATCCGGTCAGGTCGAGCTTCCAGCCCGCCGGGACGGTCTGAGTGAGGGGACCGATGAGGTCTGGCAGGCCCATCAGCTCCCGGGCATCGCACCTGAGTCCCAGTGCCTGCGGGTCGAGACCGAGCCTCCGAACGACCGTGTCCAGGGCCAGATAGGCAACCTCCTCCACCGTGCAACCGACGTCAGCGGCCAGGGCGAGCAGCCGCTCGACCTGGTCTTGCGGCATGGTCCGAGCGATCGACACGGCGCCTTCATCGGTGTCTGCGTCCACGCCTGGCACAGCGTCCGTGAGACTCAGCTCCCGAGTCCCGGCAGGCCGGCGGCGAGCGGCCCAGTAGTTCTCCTCATCCTGGAGTTGGCCTTCGCGGAGCATGGCGCAGTGCTCCTGTGCGACTGCCAGGAAGTCCAGGTGCGGCCCGCGGGCCGCGTTCGAACCGTCGAGGTTGCGGTCGATCTCGGCGAGGAGAAGGGTCATGGAACCGGTGTCGGCGAAGAGGGTGTCGCAGGACACGGTCAGCAAAGGGCCGTCCCAGTCGCTCTCGATCGTCACGCTCAAGGTGCCGGCCATCATGTGGAGGCTGCCCTCTTCAGAGGTGTGCCAGGATCCGGCGCCGGCGCTGCGTTGTCGGGGTACCCGCAGCCCGGCCATCAGCACGCGGTCGGCGGTGAGCACGGGAGCCGCCGCCACGGCGGACGTCAGGGCATCCCGTAGCGCGGTGGCCGAGGCGGCGGGTACACGCACCCGGAGGGTCAGGCGACGCTCCCCCGCGCTCAGCGATGACCGCTGGAGCGGGCTGAGTTCGATCGGGTCCGGCTCTGCTGCCACGGCAGGTGCTGAGGTCTCGGTGATCGTCATGCCCGGACTCCCTGGGTGCTCGCGTAAGACTCCGCAATCTTCAGCAGGATGCGGCGAGGACCGCTGAAGGCGCGGCGGCCATGGGCAGCGAGCATGTTGTCGACGACGAGCACGTCGCCTTCCTGCCAGTCGAACTGAACCGTGTGCCGCTCGACGATGTCGTTGACCGCGGAGATCGTCTTCGCGTCGATCTCGGACCCGTCACCCCAGAAGACGTTGTTGGGCCACAGACGGTCGTCGGTGTCATCGGGTGCGGTCGACAGTGCCTCGCGGATTCCGCTGTCCATGAGGGAGACATGGAAGCCGTGCGCGTAGTTGAACCACACCTCGTCGCCGGTCACCGGATGGCGGGCGATCGCCGGGCGGCGTTCGTACGTGCGCAGCCGGTCGTCGTCGCCCCACTCCACACGGCGCCCCTCGGTGCGGCAGAGCTCCTCGACCTCTTCACGGCTCTCGGTCTCGTACGAGCGCTGCCAGGTGCGGTTGTAACCGTAGCCGCGGACGTAGAGCAGCTCACGTTCCCTGAACCGTTCCCGGATGTCCTCGGGAATCGCTTCCATGAGCGCGCGGTTGTCGGTGAGCGGTGTCTGCCCGCGGTCCTGGGGTTCGATGTCGCATTGGAAGAAGACCAGCATCGGCCAGTCGTTGGAGTAGCAGAACTCGCTGTGCTGCCGGATCTCGAGCTCTTCCGGGTATTCGCTTGCCGTGTAGGTCGTCTCGCCGACCCGGCTACGGATGGCAGCACCACCCTGGTATTCGACCAGTTCTCCACTGAAAGCGTCGACGATTGCGTTGAAATCGGGTCGCACGGGAGAACGGAACAGCAAGGCCCCATGCCGGTGCAGGTCGTCCCGCAGTTCCTTCCGGTGCTCTCGCACCCACGTCACCAGGTCGACATCGGCGTCCGCCTCGAAGGCCAAAGGGAGTTGCTCATCGTTGTAGGTGGTGCGTCGCACCAGCTCAGGGGCGACGGCCTCGCCGACGGCTCCGGATTCGAGCCGGGAAAACTTGCCGATAGGCACTGCTGTGACTCCTTCATGGATGAATCTGTGATTCCGCGCGCGCTCCACGCTGAACAACCGCCGACAAGGCGGGAGGTGGATACGGCGTTCGCGTCCGCAGGCTTCCGGTGACTGAACCGGTGTTCGCGTCTGCAGGCTTCGAGCGAAAGGTCCAGCGCGTCTGCTGATTCGTCTGCTGTTCCGACTGTGCCCCGGGGCGTCGGACGCTGTCACGACTTCGCGCTGGCCGCACCATGCCACTGCAGCGGAATGCCAACCGTCATCGCTCCAGCGATCACGACCACTGGGTTACGGTCACCGCGGCGAACGGGATTTCACCTCGGACTCACCGGTGGCACAAGCCTGACACGGCCCGCGGAGCCATCGCCGCGAGTCCGCCCTCTCGCACCCCATGACCGTCACCGCGCACTGTCTGCTGCCCGCTCTGCCGGCAGCCACTTCCGGAGGATTGTTCATGATGGACACCACCCACCTGACCGCCACCTCTCCTCCCCGAGCGGCCGTCGACCCGGCCGAGGTGCACGACAGGCTCTCCGAGCACCTTCTGGTGGACGGATTTCCGATCGTCCTCGACGTGGAGCGGAGCCATGGAAGCTGGCTGGTCGACGCTACGAACGGCGAGGCCTACCTCGATCTGTACACGTTCTTCGCTTCCAGCCCTCTGGGGCTCAATCCGCCCGATGTGGTGGATGACCAGGAGTTCATGGACCGGCTCGCCCGAGTGGGCGCCAACAAGCCCGCCAACTGCGACACGTACACGACTCACCTGGTGGAGTTCGTGGAGACGTTCAAGCGGGTCCTCGGTGACCCGGAGCTGCCCCATCTGTTCTTCGTCGAGGGCGGGGCCTTGGCCGTGGAGAATGCGCTCAAGTGCGCTTTCGACTGGAAGAGCCGGCACAACGAGGCACACGGCCGCTCCGCCTCGCTCGGCCGCAAGGCGCTCCATCTGAGGAAGGCCTTCCACGGCCGGAGTGGCTACACCCTTTCGCTGACCAATACCGACCCGGTCAAGACTGACCGGTTCCCCATGTTCGACTGGCCGCGCATCGATGTTCCCGCGATGCGTTTCCCGGTGGCCGAGCACCTAGCAGAGATCGAGGAGGCGGAGCGGCGTTCGCTCGCCCAGGCTGAAGCCGCCTTCCTCGCACACCCGCACGACATCGCCTGTTTCATCGCGGAGCCCATTCAGGGCGAGGGCGGAGACAACCACCTACGGGCGGAGTACTTGCAGGCCATGCAGGAGTTGTGCCACCGCCACGATGCCCTGTTCATCGTGGACGAGGTGCAGACGGGGGTCGGTATCACCGGCACCGCCTGGGCTTACCAGCAGCTGGGGCTCGAACCGGATGTGGTTGCCTTCTCCAAGAAAGTGCAGGTCGGCGGCATCATAGCCGGACGGCGCGTCGACGAGGTGCCGGACAACGTCTTCACCGTCAGCGGCCGCATCAGCTCGACCTGGGGCGGTGGACTGGTCGACATGGTCCGGTCAGCCCGGCTCCTTGATGTGATCGAGCGGGATCGGCTGATCCCCCGCGCTTCCCGAACGGGGGCCCATTTCCTGGGTGGCCTCTGCGAGTTGGCGCGGCAGCACCCTGGCCTGGTCGACAATGTGCGGGGCCGGGGGCTGCTGTGCGCCTTCGACCTGCCCAGCGAGGAGCTGCGCGACGAGGTGGTCCGCCGGATGCGCACCGAGGAGCGCGTCCTGATGCTGCCCTGCGGGGATCGGGCCGTACGGGTACGCCCCGCCTTGACCATATCGGTCGAGGAACTCGACCTTTCACTGTCCGCCCTCGACCGTGTCCTCGGTCGCGTCAGGCAGCAGGAGCAGGCCGGCGAGACAGGCGCGCCGGGCAGTTCCGCGGGCGGGGTGGCCACCGGCGAGGTGCGCTCGTGAGCACCCTCTCCTCGGTCGTCGGCGGCGGCGCGCTGCCCAGTCGGCACACGGTAGGTTCATGGAATTCCTACAACCCGTCCCGAGTCGATGAGGTTGTGGCCGAAGTGGAACTCGTGGACGCGGAGGGATTTGCCGCCGCGTGCGCGTCCGCCCGCACCGGCCAGCGGGCCTGGGCCGATGTGCCTGCTCCTGTACGAGGGCGAGTGATCGCCGCCATGGGGCGACTGGTGGAGGCCAACGCCGAGCGACTCGCTGCCCTGGTGACGCAGGAGATCGGCAAACCGTACACTGAGGCGCTGGGTGAGGTCCGGGAGATCGTCGACACCTGCGACTTCTTCCTGGGTGAGGGCCGCCGTCTCTACGGGCAGACCGTGCCCAGCGAAATGCCCGACAAGCAGCTTTTCACCTTCCGTGAGCCGCTCGGCGTGGTCGCTGTCATCACTGCTGGCAACTTCCCTGTCGCAGTTCCCTCTTGGTACATCATTCCAGCACTGCTCTGCGGGAACGCCGTGGTGTGGAAGCCGGCCGAGTACGCCGCCGCCAGCGCCGCGGCCCTGTACGACCTGCTGAGCCGGGCTGGCCTTCCGGAGGGCGTGCTCAACATCGTCCACGCCGACGGTGAGGAGACCAATCTGGGTCTGGAACAGGCGCTGGAGGCGGGGGCCGTCGACAAGATCGGCTTCACCGGGTCGACCGCAGTGGGGCGCGCCATCGGTGCTCTGGCGGGACGTCATGTGCAGTCCCCGTGCCTGGAGCTTGGGGGTAAGAATCCGCTGGTGGTGGCCGCGGACGCCGACTTGGACCTCGCGGTTCAGGGCGCGTTGTTCTCCGGGTTCGGGTCGGCCGGGCAACGCTGCACCTCGCTGGGCAGCGTCATCGTCCACGAATCGGTGCATGACGAGTTCCTCGCGAGGTTCACCGCGGCGGTCGAGTCGGCTGTGATCGGCGACCCGACCCGGCCGGTGCTCTACGGGCCGCTGCTCGACCAGCGCTTCGCCGACCGTTTCGAGGAGTACCTGGGCTGGATCGGCCCGCACCACACGGTGCACGGTTCGAGCGCGCTCGGCCGCATCACGGCCGACCACCCCCGGAAGGGCTTCGTCGGCGATCCGGGCACGGGCCTGTACTACCACCCCACTGTGGTCTCCGGGGTCCGGCCGGACGACCGTCTCTTCCTTGAGGAGACCTTCGGCCCCCTGGTGAGCGTGGTTTCCTTCAGGCAGCTGGACGATGCGGTGGTTCTTGCCAATGCGTCCGGCTACGGGCTCTCTGCCGCGATCTACACAAATGACGCCGCGACCGCCTTCTCGTTCCGCCGCCGGGTACGTGCGGGAATGATCAGTGTGAACAACTCGACCTCGGGCGCCGAGGCCCACCTGCCGTTCGGCGGCAACGGCCGCTCGGGCAACGGCTCCCGGCAGTCGGGCATCTGGGTCCTGGACCAGTTCACCCGGTGGCAGTCCCTGAACTGGGACTACTCCGGACAGTTGCAGCGGGCTCAGATGGATGTCGCCGAGACGACACCAGATCTGGACTTCCGACTTTCTTGAGTCGTCACCGCGAAATGGCCGGCGGGCCCCACCTCACAAGGTGGGGCCCGCCGGCCATTTCGCGGTGCAGATCAAGCGCATCAATCCGTCCGGCGTGCGCTGCAGCCCGGGAGCCAGGCCCCGCTCACATTGAGCAGATCAGCCTGGCAGGTCTCCAACCACCACTCACCGGGCGGCTCTGCGACCGAGACTACGGACTCCAAAACGCTGCGCGTCTGTTGGACGGCGGGCTCCAGTGCGTTCGCGACGACGAAAACAATCCCGTCGAAGCCCCCACGAACCGGCTGCAGGTAGACGTGCTCGACTCCGGGCAACAGGTCGGTGGCGAAGCGGCGCGCAAGCGCGTCTGCGCCTGCCAGCCCGGCCGCACCCGATGGCTCGGCGGTGGAACGCAGACGGATGAGGATGGAGTACACACCCTGAGGGTGACATTCAGGCGCTGCCGCTCACGACAGTTTGGCGTGGCGCTCTCCTGTCACGGCAGAGGGATGCCACGGGCCCGGCAGGCGCCGGATCCGTTCACAGCCATCCACGTCGGGCAGCCTCGTAGCCCGCTTCGAAGCGGCATCGGGCGTCGAGCTTCTGCATCAGGCTTGCCAGCATCCGTCGGGCGGTGCGGACCGACACACCGAGCTGCCGGGAAATCGCCTCGTCGGTGAGACCAGACCGGAGGGAAATGAGCAGCCGCCTCTCCTGAGACGTCACCTCCCTGTATCGGGCGGTGCGCTCGCCGAAGGGCTCGGCGCCGTCCCAGACGGTCTCGAACAGTGCGCTCAGGGCCGCGACGACGCCAGGTGCCGCCATCATGAACGCGCCTCGTCGGTCGTCCTGCGGGTCGATCGGGACCATGGCCGACCGCCCGTCGCACAGGACCATCCGGATCGGCAAGGAGGGGCAGACCCGGACGTCCGCTCCGGCCTCCAGCAGCCAGTCGGCGTATTCCCGTGTGAGGCGATCGTTGCGGGCGCTGTGCAGCAGGACGACCCGCACCCGTACCCCGCGCGCCAGGCACCGCTCGTCCCGCTGCCGCACGGCGGCGAGCGCTGAGAAACTGTGAGCGCCGCCCGGCAGAAACGAAAGGATTTCCGTCTCTGCCTGTTCCGACAGTTCCACCATCCGCTGCCGTTCTTCGTCGAGGCCTTCAAGCCGCTCGACAGAACCATGCAGCGCATGGGCCACCGACCACTGCGACGTGAGCCTGGCCGCTTCCTCCCGGATACGCGCGAACCGGGCATGCTGCTCGTTGAGTTCTGCCTCCTGGCGGGCTAGCAGGGCAGACAGGCCGACGGAGGGATTCACCAGACGCAACTTTCCCGGCTGCTCCTCGGAGGGACGCAGTAGCGACAACTGGGCCAACTTGTCGAGGGATTCCCGCACATCTGACTGTTCCACTCCAAGGTGGGCGGCGATGTCCGAGGCCTTCCAGCCCTGCTGCGTGATCAGGGCCTCGTAAACCCCGCTCGTCCGCTCATCGAGTCCCAGTACCTCGAGCATCACCGCTCCTGACTCCCTGGCTGTTCCTTCCCCTCAGCTTGCCCCTGCCGTAGTGCCAACGGACTGCTTCTCCTGGCGTCATAAACGTGCACTTCACCATCCTGAGGCGGCGACAGCAGGGAAGATCAACCGTCAAAATGCGGCATTCCGGACGTATCCATTTCTCCGCCGCCCTGCTGCTCCGGTCATCCGGTGCAGGAGTCGACGGTGTCGGCAGAAGCTGCCTGCATAGCGCCCACCGAGGTGGAAGGGCGAGATCACGGTGTGCACTGGACGGTTTCGTACGTGGCCCGCCCGGAGGGCCGACATGTCCCGCACGCGGGGCACGATGAAGCGCTGGGCGACCATCGGACACGCCTCGGACACCGACTCAGCGAGGACCTGCCGCCAAACGTCCCCGCTCGTCTGCCGCTCGGGTTGCGCTCCAGGTGGACGGTGAGGTGCGCGCGGTGCCCCTCGGGCAGCACGACCTGGCGTTCGCCGACGACCACCGGTGTAAAACACTCGGGCCAGATCGAAGTCATTGCCTCGGGGGCCCCGCAGCCTTCCGTCGTGGATGGACACGTCGCGTAGACCGGCCTGGTGGGCCGGCAGTGAGTGTTTGTGGAGCTTCTACACTTCGTCGCCGAAGACCGCATCGGGGTAGCACTCATGGGGTTGGTTGATGCCGATCACGGCCGTCCGAGGCGGAAGGCTGCAGCCTGTGGGCTCGCACCCTGAGCGGCCGCCGGACCGCCGAGGTGCGCTCCGACCGCCGCAGCCATCGCACCCGCCCGGCCCAGCACGCTGTCCATATCGATCTCGCAGACCTGCCGGCCGTCGATGCTCAGCACGACATCCACATGCGCCGCGTCGGTCCAGCGCTCGATCCCCGGGGTATGGGGGAGCAGTCGGCCGGTGGTCGACTCCGACCAGGGCAGCGAGCCGCTCGGCGTTTCCCGAGCAGCGTCGGAGCGTTTCCTCTCGGATCAGTTGAAGCAGCCGTTCAATGTCCGCTGCGAGGGCCTGTGTACGGGATCGGTCAGCCAGTAGGGGGCTGCCCGGCATCCAGCCTTGGCTGTCCGCGAAGGGGTGGCCTCGCATGGCGTCGGCCAGGTTCTCCGCTTCCGTGCTTGTCTCCTCCAGCGCCCGGCCCAGAGGTGGGCACGTCGTGCAGGCTCTGTGTCATCGCGGGCCCCGAATGCGGGCGCCACCGGTCAGGCCCCGAGCGCGCTCGACCCTGCGGCGCAGTGCCTCTTGGCCGGGCGACGATGCGGTGCGGCCCTGTGGTGCCTGCTCCGTGGCGCCCAGCCGCTCGGCCAGGCTCCGCACAGTCGAACACTCGAACATCATGGTGCTGCGCACGGTCCGGCCAAGCCTTCGGGAGAGCCGGCCGGCGACAGTGAGCACCGCCATGGAGTCACCACCCAGCGCGAAGAAGTCGTCGTCCGGTCCGATGCACCGGCGATCCAGCACCAGCTCCCATTCCTCCGCGATGATGCGTTGCAGCTCTGTCGTGGGCCGCGCCGCGGCGGAGTTCAGCTCGTCCGCTTCCTGCGCTGCGGTGATGACGGCCGCATGATCGACCTTGCCGTTCGGCGTGAGTGGAAGTGTGTCGAGAACGACGATGCGAGCGGGGACTAGGTAACCGGGCAACCTTGCCTGCATCCAGCTCCGCAGCTGCGCCGAGTTGGTGGTCGCCCTCGTGGAACCCCATTCCACTCCCGCGAGCAGCCGCCGGCCACCGGCGGGATCATCCGCTGCCAGAGCCACCGCACGCCGCACGTCGGGATGCGCCATGAGCGCGTGCTCGACCTCTCCCAGCTCCACCCGGAAGCCCCGGATCTTGACCTGTCCGTCCGCGCGGCCCAGATACTCGATCGCGCCATCCGGCAGCAGTCGTCCCATGTCACCGGTGCGGTAGAGACGGCTGCCGGGCTGTCCGGGATGATTCAGGAACCGGGCAGCCGTCAGTTCGGGGTCGTTCAGGTACCCCACGGCCAGTCCGCTTCCGCCGACCACGATCTCGCCCACGGCTCCGACGGGCAGCGGCTGCAGCCAGTCGTCCATCACCTGTGCGGTGGAGCCGCTGATCGACGGCCCGACGGGGATGGAGCGGAGGGTGGATGGGTCCCGGTCGAGTCGATAGCAGCAGGAGTACGTGGTGTTCTCTGTCGGCCCATATCCGTTCATCAGGATCCCGCGCGGAACATGGCGCTCCGCTTCCGTGAACAGCCCGGGTGGCACCGCCTCTCCACCCACCAGGAGGTGCCGCATCCCGGCGAGGTGCCCGGGCGACGTCTCCAGCATCCGGGCGAAGAGGGTGACGGGGAAGAACCCGACCGTTACACCCTCCCTGGCGACCGCAGCGCACAGCCTGTCCGGGTCCGCGAGGTCCGCCGGGTCGGGAACGACGATGGAACCGCCGTTCACCAGGGACCCCCAGACCTCCATCGCGGCAACGTCGAACGAGGAGTTGACCACCAGCATGGTGCGGTCCTCGGGCCCCATCGGCAGCGTGGAGCTGCCGTGAACCATTCGCACTACGCCGCGGTGAGGAACGCCGACCAGCTTGGGGATACCGCTGGTGCCGGACGTCGGCATCACGTAGAGAAGATCGTCCGGGCCGGGCGTGGCTGCCGCGGGGATGTCCGAGGGTTCGGCCGGGCGGTCGAGCAGGACAGTGCCGACCGAAGTGGGCAGATCGATCCCGTTCAGCAGATCCGAGCGGCTCACCACGACTGCGGCGTGGGACCGCTCGGCCAGCTGGGTCAGCCGGGTACGGGCATGGTCGGGCGCCAGCGGCAGGTAGCAGGAGCCGACCCGGGCCGCAGCGATCAGCGCAGCGACAAGATCCGGCGACTTGTCTAGCACGACCACGACCGGCCGGCTTTGGTCTGCCCGGCCCCCTATCTCCGCCGCGATGGCGTCCGCCCGCCGAGCCAACTCGGCATAGCTGACCGTCTCGCCCGCGTGGCGGACAGCCGGTGCGGTCGGCCGCTCGGCCAGTTGCCGGTCGAAGAGTTCCAGCACCGTGGTGTCGTCGGACGATGTGCCCGGCACGGGCCGGGCGGCGGCGTCCAGAAGCCTTCCCTCAGCCGCCCCGACCGCCGGGAGCAGCCGTATCTCGGTGTCCGGCGCAGCGGCAAGAGCGGTGAGGAATTCCTCAAAGCCCTCCGTCAAGCGCTGTCGCTCTCCTTCGAGGAAGCTGCTGTCGTCGCACACCCAGCGCAGCCGCAGCCCGTCCCGCTCGTCGACGAAGACGGCGAGATCGTAGACGGCGTTCAGCGGCACGTCCTGCCACTGGGAGAAGACGAGGTCACCGGCGGTCTGGGACTGTTGAGCCCTAATCTCCTGAGCGAGGATGATCCTGGCCGGTGCGGCAACGCCGGTACCTCGTGCGGCGGGCAGGTCCTTCACCATCTCCTCGAACGGCAGGGCGGCGTGAGTGAAGACCTGGTGGGCTCGTGCGGCCAGTGAGCTGAGGTACGTGCTGAACGGCAGCATGTCGTCGACACGGTCGGTAAAGGGCACCAGGTTGACGAAGTAGCCCAAGGTGTCATGCGCGTCTACGGCGTCGCGGCTCGAGTGCGCGACGGAGACGGTGTTCTCCGGACCGAGCGCGCGGCGGTGTAGAAACGCTTTGAACGCCGCTAGGACGGCGGTGAAAAACGTCGTTCCCTCCCGTGTTGCCAGCTTACGCAGTCCCGAGGCCACCTCGGCGGGAACGGCCATGGCGGAACTAGTGGTCCGGCGCTGGTCCGGCGCTGCGCGGGTGAGTGGCTCGGGAAGAGTCATCTGGCCGCTGAAAGCGCCCAGCTCCGCTGCCCAGAAGTCGCGTGAGGGCCGACTCTCGGTGCTGGTGAGCCAGCCCCACTGTGCTATGGCAGCGGGTCCGGGTGCCGTCCCGCCCGGGAGGGGGCGAGCCAGCTGCGCGTCGCCATAGGCGCGTACCAGTTCGGCGTCGAAGATCTCGGCCGACCAGCCGTCGAAGATCATGTGGTCCGCGATGACGACCAGGACCGAGAACTCCGGGGCGCACAGTAGTTCGGCGTCCCAGGCCTGCACGGTGACGTCGAGGCGGCGCCCGCGCAGCTGTTCGAGCCGTGCGTTGACTTCAGCCGAAGACCCCACCCTGCGCAGGGACCACGGCGCGCTGGTCGAGGCGCCTACGTGCTGGCGCAGGCGGCCTGCCTCATCGGTGCGGAATACGGTACGTAGGGCCGAGTGGCGATCCGTCACCGACTGAAGGGCCTCGCGCAGCCGTTCCGTGTCCAGCGGTCCGTCCAACCGGACGGCATGCAACACAGTCGTGTCGGAGCAGTGGGGGTTGAACTCTCTCCAGGCCCATAGCCCCTGCTGGGACGCAGCAGCGGGGAAGACATCCCGGACGTCTTCCCGCCCCGGCTGCGCCGACTCCTCGACGCACCGCTCCGCCAGGGCGCGTACGGTGCGAGTACCCAGGATGTCGGCGACCGAGACTACTAGCCCCTCGGCACGCAGGCGTGCGACGATCCGGATCGCCGCCAATGACGAGCCGCCGCACTGCTGGAAGTCGTCCGTGACGCCTAGCCACGGCAGATCGAGCACTTCGCGCCAGACCTCGGCCAGCAGCTGTTCACGCGGGTTCGCCGGATCGATCTTGTCGCCTGCCTCTGTCGGCCGTTCCGAGGCCAAGGCAATCAATGCCGAATGGTCCACCTTCCCATTGGCGGTCAGGGGCAGGGCCTTCACGGACAGCAGTCGATGGGGAACCATGAAGGCCGGCAGTCGCTCCTCTAGCCAGCGGCGCAGTCCGGTGCTGTCCGTCTCCGTTTCGCTGCTGCCGGGGAACCGCTCAGCGGCGCCCCACAGACGCCGTCCTGACGGGTACTCCTCCGTGAACACCACGGCCCGTCGGATCCCCGGGTGGGCGGCGAGCGCGGCTTCCACGTCACCGGTTTCGACGCGGAATCCGCCGATCTTGACCTGGTTGTCCCGGCGACCGGTGAACTCCAGCGCTCCGTTCGGCAGTTGGCGGGCGTGATCTCCCGTACGGTAGGCGCGGCGGCCGTTGATCGGGTTCACGATGAAGGAGTCCTGGGTGAGCTCCGGGGCACCGACGTAACCTCGAGCCACGCCTGCGCCCGACACCACCACTTCACCCACGTCGCCCGGCTCCACGAGGGCGAGGTCCGGGTCCAGGAGGTGGACCTCCGTTCCCGGCAGCGCCCGCCCGATCGGGGTACGCCGCCAGGGAGCGTCGACTTCGCCCTTGTCGAACAGATGGAGTGTCGCGACGACGGTCGTCTCAGTCGGGCCGTAGCCGTTGACGACGCGCAATCCGGGCACGGCCTCGGCCAGCTGCCCCAGCAGTTCCTGAGGCAGCGGTTCGACCCCGACCAAGACCCGGTCGAGCACCGGCTCGGCCTCAGTCGGTGACGTCCGCCGCGCAGCCGCCTCGACGACTCCCGGGAGCAGCCCCGGCGGAATGTAGGCGCTGGTCACTCCGGCACGGCAGATGGCGCGCCAGACCTGGTCCGGGTCAGCGAGGAGGTCGTCATGGGGAACGTACAGGGTGCCGCCCGTACCCAGAGTCCCGAAGATCTCCCAGACGGATACGTCGAAGGAGGTTCCCGCGATGAGCGTCCCCACGTTGCGTTCCCGCGTGGGGGCCACGTTCTCGTATCCACGCAGCATGTTGAGCACCGAGCCGTGCTCGATCTCGACACCCTTGGGTCGTCCGGTGGAACCGGAGGTGAACATCACGTACGCGAGGTTTGACGCCGCGACCGGGAACGGCTCGACGTACTGCCCTTCCGTAGCGACATCTTCGAACCTCAGCACGGGCAGGTCGCCTGGGATCCCCTCCACTTCGTCGGTGCCCGGGTCCGTCAGCAGCACTGCCTTGGGGGCGAGGTCCTCGAACATCATCCGCCTGCGAGCAGCCGGCAGGGCTGGGTCGATCACACAGTAGGCGCCGCCCGCATGCAGCACTCCGACCAGCCCGAGAACCGTCCGGGCGCTGCGCCCGCCCACAACCGCCACCGCGTCCTCGTCGCCGAGGCCGAGCGCGCGCAGAGCCATGGCGACGGCTGCGGACACTGCTCGTAGGTCGTCGTAGGTCCAGCTGCCCGAGGCGTCCTGCAATGCAATACGCTCAGGGTGACGCCGTGCCTCGTCCATGACGGCAACGGCCAGGGTCTCACTGTTCAAACTCATCGCGTTACGCCTTCGGTGTGCGGAGTGCGGGTGGTGACGACCTCGGCCGGTTCTGGTGCCGGCACGGGTACGGGAGGGAGCACGGACCGGGTGAAGCGGTCGGTGAAGCGAGCGCGGCCAACGGCCTTTGCAAGTGCTGGTGTCCCGACCTCGGATGCGGATCCGTGCTCCGCCAGTGTGTTGAGGAGCCACGCGACGCGCTGAACGAAGCGTTCGACGGTCTGCGGCCGGTAGTGATCTGCCGGGTAGAGCACCTGGAAGGCCAGACCGGTCGGACCGGGAAAGAATTCGACGCTCAGCGTGTACTTGACTCGCGACTGTGTGGGAAGTTCCAGGGCTTTCGCCTTGAGGGGGCCGGCAGGGTGGCTCTGAGCCTGTCCGTCAAACATGGTGGCCATGACGGCGAAGAGCGGATTCTGCGCGCCACGCCCGCCGAGACCGGAGGACCGGACAACTTCCTGGTAAGGCAGATCACTGTGGTCGAGGGCCGACAAGAACGCGTCGCGCACCGCGTCGAGAGACGCTCCCCATGTGCCGTCACCCTCCTTCGGGAGAGGGCGCAAGCGCAGAACAACAGGGTCGACGAACATGCCGACGAGGTGTTCGAGACCGGGCTGGTTGCGGTTGGCCAGGTTCGTTCCCAGCACTACTTCGTCCCGTCGGCACCATTCGGCCAGCGCGATGGTCAGGGCGGTGAGCGCCAGCGTGTACAGCGTGGTGTTCTCCTGCTGGGCCACCCGCCTGAGCCTGGCAAGCACGTCGGGTGCGAGTGTGTGGCGTGCCTCCCTCGCCGCACCCGGTTCGGCTGAGGGATCCACGAGGTCGGCTGGGGGCGCGACGGGTTCGATGTCCTGCGTGACGGATTGCCAGTACGCCACCTGCCGGTGGTATTCGTCCGAATGATGGAACGCCTGCTCGGCTTCTACGAAGTCGCCGTAGGAGGCACCAAGCTGCGAGGGGAGCGCGCCGGGGCCACCCACGATCAGTGCTGCCAGATCGGTGCGGATCAGCTCGACCGACCATGCATCCACGGCGATGTGGTGGCACACCAGTAGCACCCGAGTGTCGCCGAGGGGGGAACCAGCGACCAGCACCCGCATGGATGCTCGTGTGAGGTCGAACGGCCGTCGGATGAAAGCGCCGGCGCGGTCGAGGAATTCGGTCTCGCACTCCTCTTCGGTCATTCCGGTCAGGACGATGGACTCCACGGGCACCTGGTCCGGTGCTGTGATGCGCCGCTCCGGTGCCCCGGCGGCGTCTATGTCGTAGGACGTCCGCAGCGCAGTGTGTCGCTCCACCAGCGCGCGGACTGCAGTCACCACCCGGTTCGGCTCCGTGTCGGTGTACCGCCAGCCGAACGGAACGTTGTAATTGACCTCTTCCGGATCGAGCTGCCACAAGTACCAAAGTCGTTGCTGCACACTGGCCAGCTCACGTGTTACGTCCGGCTTCTGCGATGCCGCATCCAACCTCGCCGTACGCTCCGGTGCTTCCCGTAGGCAAACACTCTCCATCTCCCGTACCGACTGGGCGCGGATGAGGGAAGCCAGCGAGATGTCGACGTCGAGTGACGCCCGCAACCGCGCGGCGATCTGCATCATTTGCAGGGAGTCGGCTCCCAGCCTGTTCAGGCTGTGGTCCAGGCTCTCGGGTGCCCGGCCGAGCACCGCCTCGACGGTGTTCAGGATGATGCGGAGCGCGTCGCTCGACGAGCCTTCGTCGGCGGCTTCGGCATTCCGGGATACGCGGGCAAGAGTGCCGAGCACCTCTGCTCGCCGGTCCTCCGTGGTGTTGACCGCCGCGACGATCACGGGAGCTGTAGCGCGCAGGGCCCGGCGGAGGAGCCACCCGCCGTCCTCGCCGCCCAGAGCGTCGGCTGTGGTGCTCAGGTCCTCGTGCCAGCCGTCCCAGCAGATGCTGGTCCACGGCACACCCGTGTTCGCCCGTTCCCGCACGGCCAACGCGTCGAGGTAGGCGTTGGCACTGACATAGGGCGCGAAACTCAGCGCACCCAGAACGGTGGAGATCGACGAAAACTGCACGACGAAGTCACAGGACTGGTCCCGCAGGACCTTCGCAAGGGTCGCGGCGCCGCGGACCTTGGCCTCGGCCACTTCCGAGGATGGAGTCTCGGCAAGCTCCTCCAGTAGCGGGAATTCGCCCGTGTCGGTATGGCCCGCCAGGTGAAAGACGCCGTCCACCCGCCCGAACTCATCGGTGAGATCGGTCATTACGGCACGCAGCGCCCACTCGTTCGTGACATCGACCTGGAGGGTACGAATGGTGCATCCTCGACGCGCGGCGGCATCCAGCATGGCCTGGCGGCCCGCGTCCAGGGGCCGATGCGGGTGCCGTCCGGCCAGGAAGACGGTTGCCGCGGCTTCCCTGCTGATCGCGTCGGCCACCACCGCGCCGAGCCGCCCTGTGCCACCGAGCACCAGGTATGTACCGCCGTCCTTGAGCGGAGACCGTGCGTCCAGGGACGCCGGAGCGTAATGCGCCGTGAAACGAGTGCCCGATCGATAGGCCACGTCACGCGAGTCGGGATCGGCCAGCTCGCCGACGATCGCGGAGGCCTCCAGATCTGCTTTGGCATTGTCCAGATCGCACAGTTGGGTACGGAGGCCAGGCACGTCGTGCGGAGCACACCGGACCAGGCCGAGTACGGCTGCCGCTCCGACATCAGGTACCTCGTGAGGAGCCACTGCCATCAACCGTCGGGTGACGACAAGCAGTCGCCGCGCAGCCGGCCCACGCGCCAGCAGTGCCCTGGTGGGACTCCACAGGCCGCGCTCCAGCCAGGCGTCGAGTTCCGCGGCGCTGGACGGATCGATCCCTGCCTCGGGCTCACACTCGGCGTGCGTCAGATCCAGTACGGCGTCGGCCGGTCCACGGTCGGCCATGGTGAGTACCGATACACCCGCCTGGGCCAGCTTCGTGGTCACAGCGTCGGCCAGGCGGCTACCGCGAGTGATCACCGCGACCCGCGAGGGGAGGTCCGTGAGATCTGACGTCCTGGTGTTCGCTTGGGTCCGGCTCCGGGGGGAGACCCGCCATCGCGGTGCGTCGATACTCATCGGGCGGAGACGGTCAGCCCCGGCCGCCGGTTCCGGCGCCCTGTCCGGCTGGTGGCTCCAGAAGCGGGTGCTGCGGTCGAAGACATGGCCAGGAAGGGGGGCGAAGGGTTCCTCGGTGGTGCCGTTGAACTCGTCCCAGTCCAGATCCACGCCGTCCTGCCACAGAGCGCCCAGTGTTTCGGCGAGGCCCGTGAATCCGGCCCTTCCGTCGCTCCCCGCCACGCTCAACGCCAAAGGCTCACGAGATGCGTTTCGAAGTGTCAGCCCCGTGAGCGCTGTCCCGGGACCGACTTCGACGTAGCGTCGGCGTCCGGAGTCCAGCAAGGTGCCCAGGGCGGTCCTGAGCTGAATCGGTTCCCTCAGCTGTCGGACCCAGTACTGCGGGTCGGTAGCCTCCTCGGGCCTGAGCCAGGCGCCCGTCAGTGTGGAGACGATGGGTGACTCCGGTGGGTGGGGCGCTGCCTGCCGGACGGCCTCCCGGAACGGGTCAATGATCTCGTCCATGAGTGGCGAGTGAAAGGCGATAGTGCCAGGCAGCCGTCGGCAGCGATGCCCTCGCTCGGACAGAGCGCGCTCGGCGAGGGAAATCGCGTGCTCTGTACCGGCGAGCACGATTCTGTCGGGTGCGTTGTCCGCAGCGAGGGACAGTTCGGGCCCCAGGACGTCGACCACGTCTGCGACTGCGCAGTCCACGGCGCACATGGCTCCGGAGACGGTGGTGCGCATCAGGCGGTCCCGTTCCTGCAGGAGCCTCATCAGGCTTCCCCGCTCGAATACGCCGGCCAGGTGTGCTGCGGCGAACTCGCCGAGACTGCTGCCCACCACTGCATCTGTCTGCAGCCCCAGTTGTGCCAGCAGCCGGGCGTAAGCGATCTCGACGGCCACGTATGCGGGCTGGTAAGGGTTGCCGCTCGGCGCCTCGGTCGGCTCCGCGTGCCCGATCGGCCCGTTGAGGCCGGACATCAGCTGAGCAGCGGTCAAGTTCAGTTCCGCCGCACAGCTGTCGATCTCGGCGCGGAAGACCGGGAAGCGTGCGTAGAGGTCCCCCACCTCGGCTGCCTGCCGACCGGCCTGACCAGGGAAGGCCAAGACCAGCAGGCCATCGGCCCCCGCTCGTTCGCTTGGTTCCCCGGCCGGTGGGAGCTCGCGCAGGGCGACGGCCGCGTCGGTGGAGGAACGCGCGAGTACGGTCGTGCGGACGTGGGAGGCTGCGCGGCCGGTGCCTGCGAGTGTGTGAGCGACGGTGCCGATCCGCAGGGCACTGTCGTGCTCCAGCCGGGTCGCCAGAGCACGCGCGCGGCGGCCGAGCGCGGGAGCATCGTGTGCGCTCAGAGCGAGCACTACGGGACGGGACTCGTCCTGCTCCTCGTCCTCGGACTCAGTCGGTTCATGACGTTCGACGATCGCGTGAGCGTTCGTGCCACCGACACCGAAGGAGCTCACGGCGGCACGGCGTACACGCTCCGGCCATGGTTCAGCGGCCAGAGGGACCCTGAAGGGGGATGCCGCGAGGTCCAATTCCGTGTTGGGTTCTCGGAAACCTGCCAGGGGAGGGCGGATGCCGTCCCGCACAGCGCACACGACCTTGATCAAGCCGGCTACTCCCGCGGCCCTGTCGAGGTGTCCGAAGTTTGCTTTGAGCGATCCGAGGGCCGCGAAGCCGGTGGCGTCGGTGAAGAGTTCATAGGCACGGCTCGCGGCTTCGATCTCGATCGGGTCACCGAGTCGGGTACCGGTGCCGTGCGCCTCGTAGTAGCCGATGCTCTCGGCGTCGACCTGGGCCAGGGCCAGTGCCGTCGCGACGGCCTCCGACTGCCCCCGCACCGTGGGTGCCATGAAACTGCTCTTCGACCGGCCGTCGTTGTTCGTGGCGGTAGCGCGGATCACCGCGTGGATGGGCCGCCGCTGGGCGATCGCGTCCTCCAGCCGCTGAAGCACCACGACACCCGCGCCGTTCGACGGCACCGTGCCGTTGCTGTGGGCGTCGAAGGGGCGGCATCGGCCGTCAGGAGAAGAAATCATTCCTTCTTCATAGGCATATCCGGAATGCTGATCCGGGTCGAACGAGACCCCGCCAGCCAGGGCAATGTCGCAGAGCCCTGACCGAAGGTTCTGCGCTGCGAGATGCACCGCCACCAGT
Organism: Streptomyces sp. AM6-12; assembly: GCF_044327085.1. Lineage (NCBI taxonomy): Bacteria > Bacillati > Actinomycetota > Actinomycetes > Kitasatosporales > Streptomycetaceae > Streptomyces > Streptomyces sp. AM6-12. Next base: position 275,917 of record NZ_JBIQWN010000003.1, on the reverse strand, counting down.
GACGATGAACAGCCCGCCTGAACCGATATCGCTTCTCCGCGGAGATCGAGGAGATAGGCGACGCGAGTCGCAAGAAATTCAGAACTGTTCCCGATGAGGTGCTGATAGCGCTCGTTCTCCGAGCCGTTCCCACCAGCCGGGCGGTACCGGCTCGGCGCCGAGGCGGCGTAGACCGAGATGACTTCTTCGGTCCGCCCCGGTACGACAGCCGCCGATTCCAGCGCTTGCCAGCTGAGTTCGAGAAAGATCCGATTCTGTGGGTCCAGGATCTCGGCTTCGGCCGGGGATACTCCGAAGAAGGCGGCGTCGAACGCGTCGGCGTCCTCCAGCAACCCCACCACGGGCACACGCCCCGGGTCCTCCTGGCCGGCGTCCCAACGAGTCAGGCAGTCGTCACCACCGATGCAGTGCGCCCAGAACTCGTCCACATCGGCTGACTGTGGAAACCGGCCAGCCATTCCCACCACAGCTATGGAAATTCCGTTGTCCGGCGTTGCGTTCATCTCCAACGTCACTCCTGACCAGTGGACCCGGACTCAAAAGCGCAGCAAGCCCTCAGGGCTCTCAGCTGAGCAGAATCGGTGGTCTCTCATCCGTACAGTTCATGCCCTTCCACCCTGCAGTACGGGCCGGACGCCAGACAGCGAGGCAAGCGTCAGCAACATGCACGGACCAGAACCGGAAGGATCAGCAATCAGGGATAATCCACTCCGATGCGGCACAAGTTCGCGCTCGATGGACGTCGGGGAAGGACAGCGGGAGTGTCCGACCGCAACAGCCCCTGCCGCGACCGGCGCCAGGATGCGCTTAACGCCCTGTGCCAACCGGCGCAACCACGCGGACGAGCCGCTACTGATCTTTTCGTAAGTTCGGTGGGTGTGCTGGGTGGATGGTCAGGCCGGTGTGGGTGAGAAAGGACCATGGCAGTTGTGGGTTGTGGTTGATGCGGTGGATGCCTTGTTCGGTGGCGTCGGCGACATCGGCGAGGTGGTCGCCGGCGAGGTTGGCCAGTTCACGCTTCTTGAGCGAGGACCACAGCAGTTCCACCGGGTTCAGCTCGGGAGCGTAGGCGGGTAATCGCTCCAGAGTGATCCAGTCCTGCTCGGCAGCCCAAGCCCGCATCGCCCGGCTCCAATGGGCCGACAGGCCGTCCCAGACCAGGACCACTCGCTCGCCGCGGTAGAACACCTTCATCTGCTCCAGGACCTCGATGAGCCCGGCGGTGTCGTAGCTTCCGGGCTTGAGGTGGAAGCACAGGCGGGCCCCGCGATCGGGGTCGGTGGAGTGGTAACCCAGGGCTCCGGCCATCGACGCCCGTTTCCAGTTCAGGCGGTGCCGCAGCAGCGGGGTCCGGCCACGGGGTGCGTAGGTGCGGCGGATCTGAGGCAGTAGGGAGACACCTGATTCGTCGAGGAAGACGATCCAGGCACGTGTGTTCACGGCCCCTTTTTGATGCGCGGCCACTCGTGCGCGATCCAGCGGGCGATCTCCGACTCGTCCCGCTCGACCGCCCGCCGCTCGGGCCGCTGCAGGCTCCATCCGAGCCGGCCGGTCAGCAGCCGCCACACCGACGCCCTCGACAACACCACCCCCGTTGCCCGGGTGACGACCGTGCCGACTCGTTCCAGCGTCCACAGGTCGGCCTCGAAACCATGAGCCTGGGCACCTTGCTCCAACGCGGCCCGGACCCTCTCGACCTGGGTGTCGTCCAGCTTGGGCGGGCGTCCGGTGGCCGCACGCCGCCGCAGGGCCGAAGCACCGCCTTGCTCCCACACCCGACGCCAGCGCCGCACACTCTCGCTACACACCCCTACGGCCCTCGCGATCTCCGCGTTCGAGACGCCGTCCTCGAACAACTCGACTGCCCGAACACGCCGTGCCTCCGCCAACTGCGGCCTTGACAAAGGAGGAAGAGAGGAGCCGGCAGCCGAGGGGGAAGGTCGATAAGCCACCCGGACATCCTTCCACCCACAGACCCAGCACACCCACCGAACTTACGAAAAGATCAGTAGGTGTGCTGTTCGGAGAGGTTGGTGACGCGGCTGGCGGGTGGTTGGCCGCTGATGCCGATGTGGGGTCGGTGGTAGTTGTACCAGTCGAGCCAGTCGGGAAACGTAGCCTGTCGTTCGGCTTCTGAGGTGCAGTGCCGCTGGTAGGCCCATTCGTCGAGCGGGGTGCGGTGGAAGCGTTCGACCTTGCCGTTGGTCTGGGGGCGCCAGGGCCTGGTCCAGCGGGGACCGGTGCCCAGCTCGCGGCAGGTGTCGCGCCAGGTGTTCGTGGTGTAGGCCCAGGCGTTGTCGGTCAGGACCCGTTCGACGGTGACGCCCTGGGCGGCGAACCAGGCGGTAGCCCGGGGGAGGAAGCCGGCGCAGGTGGCGGCGGTCTCGTCGGGCAGGTGGTCGGTGTAGGCCAGGCGGCTGTGGTCGTCCAGGGCGGCGGACTCCCTGCCGCACTCACCCATCCCCTCAACCCGCATCTGGTGTCGGCGCTGTTCATTCTCAACGACCGCGTATTGACTTCCATGACGCGATCCCCGCTGCACGCCACGGAGTACTGGACACTGGCCTGGCTCGTCACCTCGATCGCCACCGTGGGCGGGGCGCTGGGATCCGGCTTCGAGAGCGCGGAGGCGATCCGGGCAGCCGCCTTCTCCAAGCGCGAACAGGAACGTCGTGACATGCTCCGCGACGACAACGGCGACCGGCCCACGAAGTAGACCCGATCGATCGGTGCGTGGCTGTTTCGCGTCGACAGACGACGGGGACCCGCGCGGTACGTCGCCGGAGTGCCGTAACTCTGCCTGACGGGCCGGCGGCGAGACCACCGTTTCCACCTGATCCGGATGAGCGGCCCGTAGAGGCGTGCCGGGCCACGGACTCCGTCGTGCCGCTTTCGAGAGCCTGGCGGGAGCCGCCGTCCGTCCGCTTCACCGGGACAGGTCAGCCGGCAGACGGCGCGAGGCCCGGCAGGGCGGACGGCGGACCCGCCAAGCCCATGGCGCGCCTCGCGTGCGCGCTGCGGCCGGGCGACGGCCCTCACCAGCCTCTCACTGAAGGGATGAGCGTGATGGCACACGAACTGCGCGGCCAGAAGGTCGCGATCCTGGCGGCCGACGGCGTCGAGCGCGTCGAGCTCGAACAACCGCGTGGCGCCCTGCACGGCGCCGGGCGGAGACAGAGGTCCTCTCCATCCATCCCGGAGAAATCCAGGCCCGCCAGTGGGACCTGAACCCGGCAGGACCTTCCCCGTCGACCGGCTCGTCTCGGACGCCTCCGCCGGCGACTACGACGCCCTGCTGCTGCCCGGCGGCACCATGAACCCCGACCAACTCCGCGTCGACAAGGACGCCGTCGGCTTCGTCAGGGCCTTCGTGGACTCGGGGAAGCCCGTGGCCACGATCTGCCACGGCCCGTGGACCCTGGTGGAGGCCGATGTCGTGCGCGGACGCCGACTCACCTCGTGGCCGAGCATCCGCACGGACCTGCGTCACGCGGGAGCCGAGGTCGTCGACGAAGAGGTCGTCATCGACGGTCAGTTCACCTCCAGCCGCTCCCCCGCGGACCTGCCGGCCTTCTGCTCCGCCATCGTCGAGCAGTTCGCCCAGGCCGGCCACCCGGTGTCCGGCGCCTGACTGGGCAGCGAGAGCGGCTCGAAGGCGTCGGTGACGCGTTCGGCCCGCAGGTGATCGGCTGTGGACCGGCGCGGCGGGCGACGGGAGCTGGCATCGATGGCGGTGGCCTGGTCAATGTCCGCCGGCGCACGCCTCCGCCTCCGCCAGGTACCGCGCCACCGGCCCCAGGGTCAGCATCCCGCTGGCCCCGCCTGCCTGTTCGGTGCGGGCGTCGCGCAGGGCCGTTGCCGCGCGGGCGGCGAGCTGGCGCTCGCCGAGGCGGGCGGCGGCGTGAGCGGTCAGGCACCAGAGTGCTTCCTGCATGTGGTCGGGGGGCGGTTCGGGCGTCATGGTCAGGGCCGTACGGGCCTCTTCGTCACGGTGGTGGGCGAGCAGCACCAAGGGGCGCGCCCAGGGGCGGTACGGGCCCCAGTCGAGGGCGGGATCGGTGGGCGCGGGACGTTCGTGCAGGAGACGCAGGCCCAGGAGGGCGACGGCGAACAGGCCGCGGTGCAGACCGGGCATGCCCGCGGTCTCGGCGAGGGCGTGTTCGGCGGCGCGGTAGTGCGCCGCGGCCGTGGCGGCGGTCGGCCCGCCCGGTTCGGTGCTGCGGGCGGCCGTGACGCGGGCCCGGAACCAGCCGGTGAGCACGGGGACGTCGCAGGCTTCGGTGCTGACGGCGAGGTGCTCGGCGGCCTCTGCGTGTGCGGCCGCGGTGTCGAGGTCGCCGAGGGCTGAGGCGGACTGGAGGCGGATGAGGCGGCCGAGCACGGCGAAATCCGGCAGGTCGTGGCGGGTGGCCAGATCGAGGATCTCGGCGCCGATGACGTCCCGTGCCGCCGCGCGTCCGGGCCGGGTGAAGGACTGGAGGAACACCCCGTTGAGGACGAACGCCAGCAGGGCCGGATCGCCCAGGTCCCGAGCGAGCGCCTCGGCCTCGCGTGCCGCCTGCCCGGCGCGCCCCTGCTCGATCGCGGACAGATCGGCGCTGCGGCTTTCGACCGCGACGGTGGCCAGCAGGCGGGCGCGCAGTTCGGCGGGGCCGCCGGTGCCGAGCGCGGTGAGTGTGCGTTCGGCCGCCGCGACGACGGCGCGGGACTGCTCGGGCTCGTCGGCCCGGCTCCACAGGGCGGGCACGTCGTAGGCGCCGATGACGCGGGCGGTCAGGGTGGGGTCTCCGGTGCGCTCCGCCGCCTGGACGGCGGCGAGGCGGTCGCGGCGCGAGTGGATGAGGGCGTCTCCACCCGCCAGGGCGAGAGTGCGGGCCAGCTCGACGGTGGTGCGCGGGCCGAGTCGTACCCCTGCGGTCCATACGGAGGCCGTGGGCTGGAGGGTGGCGGCTCCGCGGAGGATGTCCGTCTCCAGGCGCCGAAGGCCGGCGCCGGGGTCGAGCCCGAGCCGGTCCACGAGCATGGTGCGGGCGCGGCGCAGGGTGGCCAGTGCGTCCGCCTGGCGGCCGGCCCGGTACAGCGCGCGGGCCAGCAACTCCCAGGCCGGTTCACGCCAGGGGTGTTCGGTGACGTGGGCGCCGAGTTCGGCGACCAGCTCGGCTCCGGAACCGGAGTCGAGCAGCAGGCGGGCGCGTAGTTCCGCCCCCTCCAGCCTCAGCTCCTCCAGTCGGGCCCGTTCGCGCTGGGCCCATGCGGAGCCGGTCACGTCGGCGTAGGCCGGGCCGCGCCAGGTCGCGAGGGCCGCGTCGAGGTCGGTCAGCGCGTCGGGGGTGCGCCGGGCGCGGGCCAGGGCGTCCTCGAACCGGTGGACGTCCACGCCGTCGCGCGGCAGGCGCAGCGTGTAGCCGGGTCCTTCCGTGACGAGGACGCGCGGCGGGGTGCGGGGCGGCCGGCCGGGTTCGACGGCGCGGCGCAGCGCGGCGACGAACGTACGCAACGCACCCACGGCCCGCACCGGGGGCTCTGCCCACAGGTCCGCCACGAGGGTGTCGGTGGCGACCATCCGTCCCCCGGCGGCGACGAGCCGGGCGAGGACCTCGCGGTGGCGGGGTCCGCCCAGGTCGACCGGGGTGCCGTCGTCGTGCAGAGCCCGTACGGCACCGAGGACGTCGATTCGCATGCCCTCCATCTTCCGTGCCGCGGGGCCGCGGCGTCGAAGCGTACTGATCGGCTGCTGATCGCCGTCGCCCACGCTGACTCCGTCACTCCCCGGACCAAGGCTTACGCCGGTCCCCCGACGCCAGGAACGGACCCTTCATGACTCTCGCCATCCCCGGTTTCGACTACGTCCGTGTGCCCGGCGCCGGCGGAGTGGAGCTGGCGGCGGCCGTCGGCGGCCAGGGCAGCCCGGTCGTGCTGCTGCACGGCTTCCCCCAGACCCACCTGATGTGGCGGCACGTCGCCGAGCGGCTCGCCGGCGAGCACATGGTGATCTGCCCCGATCTGCGCGGCTACGGCGCCAGTGACAAGCCGGCGGCCACCGGTCCCGAGGTGTACTCCAAGCGCACCATGGCCGCCGATGTCGTCGCCCTGGCGGCGGCGCTCGGCCATGAGCGCATCGCCCTGGTCGGCCACGACCGGGGAGCCCTGGTCGCGTTCCGGGCGGGGCTGGACCATCCCGAGACGCTCACGCACCTGGGCATCCTCGACGTCGTACCGACCCTGGACATGTGGAACGTCCTGCACGGCGTCCCGGCGGCGGTCGGCTACCACCTGTTCCTCATGGCGCAGCCGCCGGGCCTGCCGGAGACGATGATCACCAACAGCGCGGACGCGTTCTTCGGCTCCTTCCTCGACGCCTGGTCCGGTGATCCGGCCGCCGTGCCGGAACCGGTCCGGTCCGCGTACGTGCGGGCCAGTGCCGCGGCCGTGCCGTCGATCGTCGCGGACTACCGGGCCTCGGCGGACATCGACGTCACACACGACCAGGCGGACCAGGACGCCGGCTCCCAGCTGGCGATGCCCGTGACGGTCGTCCAGCAGGACTGGGGCGCGCGACTGGGCTACGACGCCGCGTCGGTCTGGCACGCCTGGGCGCCGGATCTGGACCACCGGCTGACCGCTGCGGGGCACTTCATGGCCGAGGAGGCGCCCGGCGAGATCACGGAGGTGATCCGCGACCTGCTGCTCCGCTGAGCCCTGGCCGGGACCACGGACGAGAACCCCGAGGCGCAGCCTTCGTTTCAGGTCGCCTGCGCGGCCAGCCCGCGCAGGGCCCGTACGGCAGGTGATCCGGGGTCGGCCGTCATCAGGACGACCTCCTGGTCGTCCTCGGGCACGAGCAGGACGTCGCAGTTCAACCGCACCGCACCGGCCTGGGGATGGTCCAGGATCTTGGTGCGGTGACCGGGGGCGTGGACCGGACGCGTCTCCCAGATCTGCCGGAACTCCTCGCTGCCGGCGTGCAGTTCGGCCAGCAGCGCGGCCAGCCGCGGGTCATGCGGGTAGCGGTCCGCGGCCCGGCGCAGCCGCGCCACCGCGATGTGCCCGAATTCCTCGGCGCTGGAACTCTCGTACGTCCGCCCCTGGCCCAGGAAGCGGCGGCGGGCCAGGTTCGTCGTTCCGCCTCCGGGGTCGGCGCCGAGCAGTGCGCGGGCCAGAGGGTTCCAGGCGACGACGTCGTAGGCCGCGTCCGTGACGATGGCACCGGTGTCCGGCAGCCGCTCCAGCATCCGGGCCACGTGCGGGCGCACCCGCCGCTCGGCGCTGATGCCGGGCGGCGCGGTCGAACCCGCCAGCCGGAACAGATGGCTGCGCTCGGCCGGCGTGAGCCGCAGCGCGCGGGCCAGCGCGTCCAGGATCCGGGCCGATGGCCGCGGCCCCCTGGCCTGCTCCAGCCGCGTGTAGTAGTCGACCGACATGTGGGCGAGTTCCGCCACCTCTTCGCGGCGCAGACCCGGTGTGCGGCGGTCGGTGCCCGTCGCCGCCAGGCCGATGTCGTGCGGACGCAGGGCCGCCCGGCGATCCCGCAGGTAGTGGGCCAGCTCTTGCCGCGCCATGTCGCCTCCTCCCCCGCCTGATCCGCTGCCTGGTACAGGCTGTCCCTGGCAGGGCACCCCACGACCAGGGAAGCGTGGTGGCCATGAACGAACGCACAGCTCTGGTCACCGGTGCCAACAAGGGCATCGGAAAGCATATCGCCCGGCTCCTCGCGGCCGCGGGTTTCACCGTGTACGTGGGCTCCCGTGACCCCGAGCGCGGGCAGCGGGCCGTCGAGGAATTCGGGGCCGGGGCCCGTCTGCTGGTCCTCGACGTGACGGATCCCGACGGCATCGGGCAGGCCGCGGCTCAGGTGGACCGCTTGGACGTGCTGGTCAACAACGCCGGCATCTCGCCGTCACTCGCCTCGCCGACCGACACGGGCGTCGAGGAGTACCGGCGCACCTACGAGACCAATGTGTTCGGGGTGGTGGCGGTGACCAATGCCTTCCTTCCCGTTCTGCGCCGGTCGCCGCGCCCGCGCGTCGTCAACGTCTCCAGTGGCACGGCCTCGCTGGCCTGGAGCACCTCCCCCAACCCCCAGTTCAGTCCGGGAAGCGGCGCCGCCGCCTACCGGTCGTCCAAGGCCGCTCTCAACGCGCTCACCGTCCTCTACGCCCAGGCGCTGGCCGAGGAGGGCTTCAAGGTCAACGCGCTCGCCCCCGGCCTGCGGGCCACCGACCTCAATGCCCGAGCCTCCGCGGCGGGCGGCGACCCGGCCGAGGCCGCGCGGGGTGCGCTCCGCCTGGCGCTGCTGCCGGACGACGGCCCCACCGGCGGCTTCTTCTCCTGGGACGGAACACCCGTGCCCTGGTGATCGGTCAGGGGCGGCGTCCCGTGGCAGCGGGCGAGCCGGTGCGCGGACCGCTGCTCCCGGGGTTGCCTGGTTCAGTGCTGGAGGGTGGCGAGCCAGTCGGTCAGCAGGCGGTTGATCTCGTCGGGGCGCTCCTGCTGGATCCAGTGGCCGCAGCCGTCCAGGAGGTGGGAGGCCGAGAGGCCGGGGAGGGTGGTGGGGTAGGCGTCGATGGCGTCGGCCATCCAGGTGGTGGAGGCGTCCAGCGCGCCCCCGGCGAACAGGGACGGCTGCTTGATCGGGGCGCCGCGGTAGGGGGCGAGGTCTTCCCAGTCGCGGTCCATGTTGCGGTAGCGGTTGAGGGCGCCGGTGATCCCCGTGCGCTCGAACTCCCCGGCGTAGACGTCGAGTTCGTCCTCGCTCAGCCAGGCCGGGAGGACTGCCGTGGGGAAGCGGTCGCGCAGCCGGCCGCCGCCGCGGGTGACGAAGTGCGGGTCGGGCTCGTCACGGGTGGGCATGGTGTCGGCGGACAGGGCTGCGTAGAAGCCCGCGAGCCAGCCCCTGACGTCGGGCTCGATCTCCGCCTCGGCTCGGCCGGGCTCCTGGAAGTAGGAGACGTAGAACTCCTGCTCGGGGCCGCCGAGCCGGCCGAAGACGTCGGTGGGGCGGGGACCGCCGGGCGGCGCGTAGGGGACGCTCAGCAGACCGACGGCGCGGAAGACCTCGGGGTGGAGCAGAGCGGAGGCGGCGGCGATCTGGGAGCCCCAGTCGTGGCCGACGACCACCGCGCTCCCCTCGCCCAGGGCGCGTACGACGGCGGCGTTGTCCGCCACCAGGTCGAGCATCCGGTAGGCCTCGGTCGCCGCCGGCTTGGAGGAGCGGCCGTAGCCACGCACGTCGATCGCCACCGCTCGGTAGCCGGCCGCGGCGAGGGCCGGGAGCTGATGGCGCCAGGAGTACCAGGACTCCGGGAAGCCGTGCACGAGCAGCACCATCGGGCCGGTGCCCTGCTCGACCAGGTGGAGGCGTCCGGCCGGGGCCTCGACGGTGCGATGGCGGACTTCGGCGGTCGGCTCGGGACGCATGGGCTTCTCCTCGGTTCGCGGTGACGCGGCTGCCCATCGATCATGCGGCGCGGCACCGGTCCGGCGCGATCGGCCTTGCCATACTGGCAACCTTGCAGGACGAAGAGGTGGAGGGGCGCGGCGGACAAGGAGCGTGCGGTGGCGATCGGCGACGTGGAAGGGGCCCTGGCCGCGATGGGGCCCCGCTTGCGGGCCGCGCGCGACCGCCACGGGGCGACCCTCGCCGGTGTCAGCCGCGCGACCGGTATCTCGACCAGCGTGCTGTCCCGGATCGAGACCGGCCGGCGCAGGCCCACCCTGGAGATGCTGCTGCGGCTGTCGAAGGAGTACGGCGCCTCACTGGACGAGTTGGCCGGCACAGCACCCGCCCCCGCGGCCCAGCCGCCCGCTACGGCGCCGCTGAGCTTCGGCGACGACAAGGCGGTGCTGCCCCTGACCCGTTACGTCGGCGGCCTGCACGCCCACAAGCACGTCCTGCCCGCCCTTGACGGCACGCCCACGCGGCCACGTCAGGTCTCCCATGACGGGTACGAGTGGCTGTGTGTCCTGTACGGACGGCTGTGGCTGGCACTCGGCGACCACGACCTCGTCCTGACCGCCGGGGACGTCGCCGAGTTCGACACCCGTACCCCGCACGGGGTGGTGAACTCCAGTCCCAGCGGTCCGGTCGAGTACCTGATCATGTTCGGACCGCAGGGCGAGCGCCAGCGGCTGCGCACCCCGCCGGCCGTTCCTCGCGAGACCGGTCACCGGAAAAGCCGCTGAGTGAGCGGCTGTGACAAGCCAGGCGCCTTGCTCATGCGAGGGCACCGTACGGCCAAGTCGCAAGCCCCCTGCGGTCGTTGCGCCGTCAGGCGGTCGTCGCGGCGGCCACCAGCATGTCGTGGGAGGTCTGCCACAGGCGGGCCGCGTTCCGAGGGTCCACGGCGTGGGCGGCCACGCCCCGGCGCACACCGGGCGAGTGCGGGCCGGCCTCGTTGCAGTCCTCGAAGTACCGGCCGGTCATGCCCTCGACCAAGGGCGAGGGCGCGAGGAGTACCGAGGTTGCCGCGCCCTGCTCGATGGTCTTCCACGACACGTCGGTGCTGGTGGGGTCGAAGGAAGCCGGGCCGTTGGAGATGTCCCCGACGTGGCGGCCGAGCCGGGTGCTGGTATGCGGCCCGGATTGAGGGCGTTGGCGGTGATCAGGTCGGACGCCCAGCGGCGGGCCGCCTCGACCGCGAACAGGACGTTGGCGGTCTTGGACTGGTTGTAGGCCGCCCACGGATCGTAGGGGTGCTGCTCGAAGTCGAGGTCGTCGAAGAGGACATCGCCGTTGACGTGGCCGACCGAGCTGACGGCTGTAGTCCTTCGCCGTGATCCCCGGTGGTAAGTGTCGAACCGGCGCGGCGCCCAGTAGCGGCGGCCGGCCTTCTCCAGCACGGCGACCGCGCCCGCGGCCTTCGCCTCCGTCGAACACGAACGCGGCACCAGGCCCTCCCGGCCGGTCGGTGGGTAGACCCGGCGCCACAGCCGCTTCTCGTGGCCGACCAGCTGGTCGATCGCGTCCGGCCGGGAGCGGGCCAGGTCCGCGGTGCGCTTGTCCGCGTCCTTCGGCAGCAGCCGGCCCCGCTCCCAGTGCCGGCGCAGCTTGGCGACCAGCTCGTGCGTGTCCTCGGTGCGGCGGTCGATCTCCAGCAGCACCAGCACCCCGGCCTCCGGCGCCCGCACCACCAGGCCGGCCCGCTGCACATACCCGCCTGCGAGCCGGTGCCCGATCCCGGCGCGGTGGAGTTCGGCGGCCGTCGAGGTGACCGCCGCGGCGTGGTCGTCCTAGCCGGTGCCGAGCAGCTCCCCGGTGTTCCGGTCGTACTCCTGCTTACGCAGTGCGGAGACGCGTATGCCCTTCGGCTCCAGCAGCTGCTTGGGGCGCCGACGGAACTTGCTGGTCAGGGGCTACATCGGGGCTTCTGGAGATCGTTTCCCTCCCGAACAAGACCGGACGCCCGTCGTCAGCGGCGGACAGTCACCCTGAACAGCTTGACGATGTCGGCCGCAGGCCCCATGTCTGCAGGGCATAGGGCCGTCCCTTCTCCTCCCCCTCGATCAGCGGCACGTCAAGCAGGCTGAAGCCCGCCTTGGTGGCCACGGCGACGCTGGCAGCGTTTTCGGCCTCCAGCTCCAAGATCACTTGTTCCACGCCCAGTTGCTCGAAGGCATATGCGGCCATCACCCGCACCGCCCGCGCGGCCAGCCCCTGGCCGCGGTGCGCCGGGCCGACCGCGTAGCCAATCTCCGTGCCCTCTGGAGCGCGCCGCAGCATCACCTCGCCGAGCGGCACGCGGCCGTCAACGGTGATGGCGAGCAGGATGGTCGAGCCCTCCGCCCGCATCTGTCGGTCCCGGTCCAACCGTGCGCGAGCGGCCGCTTCGTCGAAAGGTGAGACCATCGGCGTCCAGTACGCGATGTCGGGATGATCGAACAAATCCGGCATCGCGGCCAGGTCTGCTTCCGTCCAGTCACGCAGGACGAGCCCTTCCCCTGTGAGCTCGATCCGGTCGGGAAACGGTAACGTGTTGCTGCTCATGGTGCGGAACCTCCCTGGCTTGTAGGACGAGGCAGCATAACGGTGCGGTCATCGGCTCACCGGATTTTCTGGTGGGCTCTCATACCTGAGCGCCCACCACGCTAACGACGCTCCTGTGGGCCGTGCTCGCGTCAACCTGACTGGGCGCACCCCGCACTGCCGTTGCTCCTGCGAGGGCGGGGTCAGACACGGCCGCAGGTTCGGCAGCGCGTCAGGCATTCACCGGGCGCGGATCGGTGTGCGCCGCACGTCTGCCGGAAGTGTGCATGGCATCGCGGTGAGGCCCGGGTAGTAGACATGCAGACTCGCCGCAGGTTCCAGCGTGTCGTTCACTACCTCGTGCACATACCCTGGCGCGAACACCCGCTGTGCCCCCTCCGGCAACGCGCGCATGCCGCGTCCCGTCCGCTCGGTCAGTGTGCCGACCAGAACGGTCAGCACACCGGAGGAACGACCGTGGTCGTGCAGCCCGCTGCCCTGCCCCGGCACCCAAGACAGCAGCCATGCCTCGTAGCCCGGGCCGGTTCGCAGCAGGTGGTTCCAGCGCGTGGTCGCGTCGTACGCCACGAGGTGCTCCCACTGCGAGCGGTCGGCCGCGATGGAGCGGGCCAGGCCGGCGAACTCGGCGACGGTGACCGGATGCTCCCGTGGAGGCTGCATGAGGTGCGGGACCTCGAGGATGTCGCCGGCGATCTGGAGGTCGCTGTCGCTCACGCACCAACCGCCTGGGTCGCCGGCAGCCGGACCGCAGTGGGTTCGGCGGCTGTCACAGACTCCGGGGCCCAGGCCTCGGCCGGGAGGCCCGCGGTGACGGCGGCAGTGCGGGCGAGGCCTGTGAACGGATCATCGTCAAAGGACATGAGGTGGGCACAGCACCGGCCAAGCATCGGGCTGGAGGCTTCCATCGTGTTCATCACTGTTCCTTTCGTTCGGGTCGGTCAATCGGGTTGATCGCACGTCTCGCGATCTGTGACGGTCGGCCGGCTGCGGCGGTCAGCGCAGCGCGGACCGTGTCCAGAAGCGCGGTCCGCGCGCTGTGCAGGAAGAAATGGTCGCCGGGCAGGACGTGTTGGGTGAAGCCGCCCGTCGTCTGCTCGTGCCAGGGGGCCACCTGGCCGGGCGGCACCTCCCGGTCCTCCGTCCCGGCGAAGACGACGACGGGGCACCCGAGCGGCGGCTCGGGCCGATGCGTGTACGTCTCGACGACCGAGAAGTCCGCGCGGATCGTCGGCATGAGCAGTTCGAGGAGCTCCGGTTCGGCGTACACGTCCTCCGGTACGGCGCCCAGGTCGCGCAGCCTGGACACCACGACGTCGTCCGGCTGGTCGTGGATCAGCGGCAGCCGACGCGGGAGTTGGGGTGCGGGGCCGCCGGAGACGAAGAGGACGCGCGGCTCGTCGGCGCCGCGCCTGCGCAGCGCCCGTGCCAGTTCGAACGCCAGAAGGGCGCCCATACTGTGCCCGAAGAGTGCGTAGGGGACGTCGAGTTCGCCTTCCAGCGCGGTGGCGAGCGCCTCGACGAGCGGTTCGGCCCGTTCGAAGGCGTTCTCGCTCCAGCGGGTCAGCCGGCCCGGCAGTTCGACGGGGCAGACTTCGATGTCGTCAGGGAGGAGGGCGTGCCAGGCGGCATAGGCCGAGGCACCGCCTCCGGCGTACGGGAGGCAGAAGAGACGGACGGCCGGTGCGGCCGGGCGCCGCGCGCCCACGATCCAGCCGTGGGCACGCGTCGCGCGGATGGTTGCGGTTCGGTTCACGTTGAGGTCTCCGTGACAGATCGGCTCAGTCGGCGAGCAGCGCCTGAGCTTCTTCCTCGGTCAGTTCCTCGATTTCGGCGAGGATGTGGTCCTCGACTACGAGCGCGGTGTCCTCCAGCGTGTGGCTGTCGAACAGGACGCGGATGGGCAGTTCGGTGCCGAGCGCCTTGCGCAGGCGGACCACCGCGCGCATGGCCATGAGCGAATCTCCGCCGAGGGCGAAGAAGTTGTCGTGGATGCCGACGCGCTCGACCTGGAGCATGCCTGCCCAGACCTCGGCGATGGCCTCCTCGATCGGCGTCCGCGGGGCCTCGTAGGGCGGCGCGGCTTCCTCGACCGCCTGCTCGGGAACCACCAGGGCCCGCCGGTCCACCTTGCCGTTCGCGGTGAGCGGCAGTGCGTCGATCTCCACGTAGACGTCCGGCACCATGTAGCGGGGCAGCTTGTTACCGAGGAAGTCGCGGAGATCCTGCGGAACATCGTGCATGGTCTGCGGGACGACGAAGGCGACCAGCCGCTTCGCGCCGCGCGGCTCCCCCTGGACCACGGTCACCGCTGCCCGGATGTCCGGGTGCTGCATGATCGCGGTCTCGATCTCGCCGAGTTCGATGCGGTAGCCCTGCACCTTGACCTGGAAGTCCTCGCGGCCGAGGAACTCGATGTCGCCGCTCGGCAGGAAGCGTCCGAGGTCTCCGGTGCGGTAGAGGCGCTGGCCGGTCTCCGGGTGGACGACAAAGCTGGCCTTCGTCTTGGCCTCGTCGCGCAGATAGCCCTGCGCCAGACCCACGCCGCCGATGTAGAGCTGGCCCGGCACCCCGATCGGCCGCGGCCGGAGGGCGTCGTCAAGGACATGGAACGTCTGGTTCCGCATCGGCCTGCCGTACGGGATGCTCGGCCAGTCGGCGGGTACGTCCCCGATCGGGTAGAGGATGGACCAGATCGACGCCTCCGTCGCGCCGCCGAGGCTGACGACCTCGGGGGCGCCGAGTGCCCGCCGGATGCGGTCCGGCAGAGTGACCGGCAGCCAGTCGCCGCTGAGCATCACGAGCCGCAGCGCGGTGCTGGTCGCCTCCTTCACACTCATGTGCTCGACGAGCAGCTCCATCAGCGCCGGCACGGAGTTCCAGAGGGTGACCCGGGCCGTTTCCAGCAGATCGAGCCAGGCCGCCGGGTCGCGGTGCGCGCTCGCGTCCGGCATGACGACGGCACCGCCGACCGCCAACGGGCCGAAGACGTCGTACACCGACAGGTCGAAGCTCAGCGAAGACAGGGCCAGGACCCGGTCGTCCGCCCCGACACCGAAGCGGTCGTTGATGTCGACGACCGTGTTGAGGGCGCCGCGGTGGTCGATCATCACGCCCTTCGGCAGACCGGTCGAACCCGAGGTGAAGATCACGTACGCGAGATCACCCGGCGTGGCGGGACCGTCCAGCCGCAGACCGTCGGCCGCGTCTTCCTCCAGAGGGAGTTCATCGACCCGGAACACGGCCTGTACGCCGTCGAAGCGGTCCTCCCTGCCCTGTGCGACCCGGCCCTGGGTGAGGACCGCGCGGGCCTGTCCGTGTTCGAGCAGGAGCTGGACGCGCTCGTCGGGCAGTTCGGGGTCGATGGGCAGGTACGCAGCGCCCGCGGCGAGGATGCCCAGGACGGCGGCGCACTGTTCCCAGCCCTTCTCCATCACGACGGCGACCAGGTCGCCCGGGCGTACATCGAGGCCGGTCAGACGCCGGGCGATGCCACCGGCCCGCGCGGCGAGTTCGCCGTAGCTGAGCGTGCGGCCGGGGGTGACGACGGCGGTGCGCTCGGGCGTCCGGGCCGCCGTGGCGAAGAACGGCGCGTGCAGCAGCCCCGCCGGCAGCGGGCCCTCGGTCCGGTTGTACGCCTCCCGCTCGGCCAGTTCGGCGCGCGGGACGAGCAGGGGCGCGGGCCGGCTCCAGTTCTCCTCGTCCTCGGCGAGCCACCGCAGCAGTTCCAGGGTGGCCGCGTGGATCGCGCCGACCAGGCCCTCGGGGAAGAGCTGTTCGACCGCGTCGATGTCGAACGCGAGCGCGCCATCCACCTCGTAGACCTGTGCGTCGATCCAGACCTGCGGGGTCTGCGAGATGCTGTACGCCACTTCACCGATGGGTGTGTCCTGGCCGTGGTCGAGGAAGAGGCTGGTGAACACGACCGGCATGGCCGCGGCAGCGTCACCGCGCACCTTCTTCATCTCACGGATGACGCGGACACCGCTGAACACGCGGTGGTCGATGTCGGTGATGAGCCGGTCCCGCACGGCGCAGGCACGCGCCTCGAACGAGGCCTCGCTCGCCGCGTCGACCTCCAGCAGCGTCACCGAGGTGAAGTCACCGACGATGGCGTCCACCTCCGGGTGGAGCGGAAGCCGGTTCGCCATGGGGAGGTTGAGCGTGAAGCGGCGGTTCTTCGACCATGTGGCCAGCGCCTCGCTGTAGGCCGCCAGGAGCAGTGCGGTGGGGGTGATGCCACGCTGCGACGCCCATCCCTTCACGCGCTCCCAGGTCTCCCGGGGCATCTTGCCCTCCACCCGCTTGAAACGCGGGGACTCGACGGTGCGTGGGTCGCAGGCCAGCGGCAGCTCCGGGGCCGTCGCCAGGCCGGGGATCCGCTCCCTCCAGTAGCTCTCCGCGCGGCGGTACAGCTCGGACGACTCCAGGTCCTTCTCCGCCAGCACGTAGTCACGGAAGGACAGCTGCAGCGCGGGCAGTTCGACGTCCGGGTGCTCGTAGAGGTGGGCGAGTTCACGCAGCAGGACGTTGGAGGCCCGGGCATCGGTGACCAGGCCGTCGATGCTGTAGTGCAGTCGGGTGCGGTCGCCGTCGAGGACCGAGGCGCGCAGTTCGAACAGCGGCCAGCGGTCTGCCTGGAAGTTCTGGTGGGACATGGCCGCGCGAGTGCTGTCGAGCGCCGCGCTCACCTCGTTCCCGGGCAGCCCGCGCAGGTCCTCCGTCTCAATGACGTAGTCGGGGACGTCGGTCAGGATCTGCTGCTCGCCGTGCGGGAGCACGATGGCGCGGAGCATGCCGTGCCGCTGGATGAGCCGGCGGAACGCCTGCTGCATACGAGGCAGGTCCAGGTCCTGGACGTCGAACTCCTCATAGCCGTGCATGCCGACGTTACCGATCTCGAAGACGCCGGTACGGCCGATCCAGTACGCCTGCTGCACGTCCGTCAGCGGGAAGGGCACACCCTCGTTCGCGGGGTCGGGCACGACGGCCGGCAGCGCCTCCAGCAGGGTGTCGCCGGCCTCGGCGCGGGCGGCGCGCACGGCGGCGGCCAGGCCTCGGATCGTCGGCTCGCCGACGAACGTGCGCAGCGGGACCTCGACGCCGCACACCGTGCGGACCTGCGCGACGAACTGCGCCGCGAGCAGGGAGTGGCCGCCGAGTTCGAAGAAGTTGGTGTCCGGTGCGATGTCCGCCATGCCGAGGAGGTCCGAGAAGATCGCGGCGACCTGGCGTTCGGTGTCGTCGGCATAGTCCGCGCGGCCCTCGGGGGTCGCGTCCTGCGCGGCAGGTTCCGAGTCCGGCGCGAGGTCGGCGCTCGGCTCCACGACCGTCTGGCAGCTGCCGGCGACCGAGCCCACCACGCGCGCCGCCCACCGCTCGACTGTGGCGTGGTCCGCCCGGGACCACACGACGCCGGTCCACGGGGTCTCGGACTCGCGACGCACCAGCGCGACCTGCGTTTCCACGACGGCGGCGACGGCCGAGCGGGACGGGTCGAAGTCGTAACCGCCCACGAGATGGACCTCGCAGGCGAGCACGGTGCCCGCGGGCGCCTGGGCGACCGCCGCGATGGCGCGCTCCAGTGCGTCCCGCACACGTTGCTGCGGGGCCGTCGCGTCGAGCAGGACCAGGACGGTGGACGGTACGGCCGCCGCCGCGGACAGCGGGGTGACCGTGGCACCCGCGGATGACAGGGCCCGGCCGAACACGGCCGCGATCCGCTCGTCACCCGTCGACGCGTAGTGCGCACCCGTGTGCCGGCGGGCGTCGGCGGCCGCCGGGGTGTTCAGGGGCTCCAGCTCCGGTACGAAGCGGTGCCCGCCGCGGAAGGCGACCACGGGCTCCTCGGGCTTGGCGTCGATCTCCGTGAGCAGCGCGGCGGCCAGCCTGCGGGCGGCTGCGGCGGTCCCGGGTACGGGCAGGTCGAGAAGCGTCCGGGAGCCCGGCCGGCCGGCGCGGGCCCAGGCGGTCAGCGCGCCCCGCTCGGGCACGAGCGGTTCCTCACCGGTGACGTCGAGCGCGCCGGACACCACGGCGACGAGCCGCGCGCCGTCGTCCCCGCGGGCCGCGAGAGCCCGTTCGAGTGTCTCCAGTTCCTCCGGTGCACCGTCGGCGCGGGCCTCTTCGGCGCCGGTGCCGAGGAGCGCCGTGTGGAGCACGCCCTCGATCCGCTCGTCCGCGGGGAGCGACGAGGCCAGGATGCGGTCGCAGTCGTCCCGGGTGCCGACGGCGTCGGCCGGGATCTCGATCACCCGGCGGTGGGCGCCGCGCAGGCGCTCGGTGAGGCCGTCGGGGGCCTCCGCCGGGTTCGTGACCAGCAACCAGGAGGCCGGTGCCGCACCGTCGTGTGCGCCCGCGGGGGTCGCCGGGCCTACCCGGCGGAAGCCGCGCGCCGCCAGGCCGTCCGGGTTCGCACGCACCGTGCGGGTGCCGCGCGGCGGGTCGACCCAGTACCGCTCGCGTTCGAAGGGGTACGTCGGGAGCACGGTCCGCAGCGGCGTCTCCTCGCCGTGCAGCGCCTCCCACGCCAAGGGCGCTCCCAGGCGCCACAGTTCGCCGGCGGCGGTCAGCACCTCCGTCTCGGCGTCGGGACCGGCCGACGGCAGTGAGGCGACCGCCCCGTGCAGGTCGTTCCCGCCGCGGACCAGGCCCGTCAGGACCCGGCCCGGACCGACCTCGAGCAGCGTCGCGTCGGGGCGGCACACCGTGCGCAGGCCGTCCCCGAACCGCACCGTGGAGCGCAGGTGACGGGCCCAGTACGCCGGGCTGGTGGCCTCTTCCTCGGTGATCCACGTGCCGGTCACGTCCGATACGAAGGGGATCCGGGGGGCCGTCAGCGCGACGCGGGCGACCTCCGCCTCGAACGCGTCGGCGGCGTCGTCCATCATGCGCGAGTGGAAGGCGTGCGAGGTGCGCAGCCGCTTCGTGGTGACCCCGCGTTCGGCGAGGCGCTCCTCGACGGCGGCGACCGCCTCGAAGGGACCGGACACCACGCACTCGCGCGGCCCGTTCACCGCGGCCAGGGCCACCTCCGCGCCGAGGAGCGGCGTGACGTCGCCCTCCGCCAGCGGAACGGCCGCCATCGCACCGGCGGGCGCGCCCTGCATCAGCCGACCGCGCACGGCGACCAGGCGCAGCGCGTCCTCGTACGACATGACCCCGGCCAGGCACGCGGCCACGAACTCGCCGAGGCTGTGTCCCAGCATGGCCGCCGGGCGAATGCCCCAGGAGATCCACAGCTGGGCGAGGGCGTACTCCACGGCGAAGAGGGCGGGCTGCGCGTACTCAGTCCGCCGGATCTTCTCCTGAGCGGTCTCCCGCTCCGCCTCGGCGGGGTACAGCAGACGGCGGATGTCCTCGCCGAGGACCGGCAGGAGGATCCCGGCGGCGCGATCGACCTCCGCGCGGAAGACCGGCTCGCGCTCGTACAGGGCGAGTCCCATGCCGACTCGCTGTGCGCCCTGCCCCGGGAAGGCGAAGACGACCTCGCGGTCCCGTTCCGTCTCGGGCTCGGCGGGGCGCGCCGGGGCGGGCCCGCTCAGCGCCTCGGCCGCCTCCTCGGTGCCCCCGGCCACGACGAAGCGCCGGTACGGCAGGGTCCAGCGGCCGCGCTGCAAGGTGTACGCCACGTCGTCGAGGCGCTCCTGCGGGTGTGCGCGCAGATGGGCGGCGAGTTCCGCGGCCGCGGTGTCGAGCGCGGTGGGCGTGGCGGCAGAGAGGGGCAGCACGTGCCGGGCGCGCCCCGGGCCGGCGGCGGCGCGCTTGGGCGCCTCCTCCAGGATCACGTGGGCGTTGGTACCGCCGATGCCGAAGGAGCTGACGCCCGCGCGCAGCAGGTCGCCCTGCCACGGGGCGAGGGTGGCGTTGACGTAGAACGGCCCCTCGTCCAAGCCGAGTTGCGGGTTCGGCGCGGTGTAGTGGAGGGACGGCGGGAGTTCCCGGGCCTTGAGCGCCAGCACCGTCTTGATCAGGCCGACCACGCCCGCGGCGGTGTCGAGGTGGCCGATGTTGGTCTTCACCGAGCCAAGGGCGCAGCGGTGCGCGGCGCCCGCGTCGGCGAAGGCGTTCTTCAGGGCGGCCACCTCGATCGGGTCGCCAAGCTGGGTGCCGGTGCCGTGGGCCTCCACGTACGACACGGTGGCCGGGTCGACCTCGGCGACGTCGAGGGCCTCCGCGATCACGTCGGCCTGTCCCTCGACGCTCGGGGCGGTGAAGCCGACCTTGCGGGCGCCGTCGTTGTTGATGGCGGAACCACGGATCACCGCGTGGATCACATCGCCGTCCACGAGGGCATCGGCGAGGCGCTTGAGGACCACGACACCGGCGCCGCTGCCCGGTACGGTGCCGGACGCACCGGAGTCGAAGGCCCGGCAGCGGCCGTCGGCGGACAGGACGCCGCCCTTCTCGTAGCGGTAGCCGCGCCGGTGCGGGACGACGGTCGCCCCGCCGGCGAGCGCGACATCGCACTCGCCGCCTATCAGGGCCTGACACGCGGTGTGCACGGCCACCAGCGAGGTGGAGCAGCCGGTCTGCACGCTGACGCTCGGGCCGCGCAGGTTCAGCTTGTACGAGACCCGGGTCGGCACGAAGTCCTTGTCGTTGCCGATGGAGGTCTGGAAGGCGCCGATGCGCTCGACCAGGCCGTCGTGGGCCAGCAGGTTGTGGCGCAGGTACGCGCTCTCCCCCACTCCGGCGTAGACACCGGTGACGGCGTCGGTCGCGTCCGAGGGCCGGCCCGCGTGTTCCAGGGCCTCCCAGGCGCACTCCAGGAAGATCCGGGCCTGCGGGTCGAGCATCTGGGCCTCGCGCGGGGAGAACCCGAAGAACCGCGCGTCGAACCGGTCCATGCCGTCGAGGACGCCGAGCGCCGGACGGTGGTCCGGGTGCGCGATGTCCTCGGGGGCCGCGCCGTCGGCGAGGAGTTCCTCGTCCGTCAGGGTCGTGACGCTGTCCACGCCGTCGCGCAGGTTGCGCCAGAAGGCGTCCGGCGTGCGGGCGCCGGGAACCCTGAGGGCCATGCCCACGACGGCAACGGCGCCGGCGGGCAGGTGGTTTTCGTCGCTCATCGCTTCTCTCTCCAAGTGGTCCGTCATCGGTGGCTTGACCTGCGTCCGCGGCGTCTGCGGTCTCATGTCGTCTGCCTCCTGGTCCTCGCCGTCCGAGCGCCCTGCCGCTGCCGGCGGGCGGCGCCGCGGCGGCGCCCCTCTCCTCCGGCGGCCGCTGTGGGCCCGTCGCCGGCGGCGAGGTGCCGGGCGAGGGTGCGTACCGTCGGGTACCGGAACAGGTCGACCACCGGCACCGCCGTGCCGAGCGTCTCGGACAGCCGGGACTGCACGCGCACGACGAGGAGGGAGTGGCCGCCCAGTTCGAAGAAGTTGTCGTCCACGCCGACGTGCTCGGCGGCGAGGACCTCGCGCCAGATCGAGGCGACCACGCGCTCCACGTCGCCCATGGGGGCGTCCGGCACCGTGGCTGTCGGCTCCGGGCGGACGGGGGCCGGCAGGGCGCGCCGGTCGGTCTTGCCGCGCTCGTTGCGGGGCAGCCGGTCCAGCGTGACGATCGCGGTGGGCACCATGTAGCCCGGCAGCCGCTGTTCCAGGTGCGCGCGCAGCTCCGTCTCCGGCGTGGTGCCGACGAGCGCCACGTATCCCACGAGCTCAGGCCGGCCGGGGGTGTCCTCGCGCAGCACCGCCGCCGCATCCCGCACCCCCGGGTGCGCGGCGAGAGCGGCCTCGATCTCGCCGAGTTCGATGCGGAAGCCGCGCAGCTTGATCTGGTCGTCGGTGCGCCCGAGGAACTCCAGTTCGCCGTCGGCGCCGCGGCGGGCGCGGTCCCGGGTGGCGTACATGCGCTCACCGGGCCGCCCCCAGGGGTCGGGCAGGAAGGATCCGGCGGTGCGCACGGGATCGCCGAGGTAGCCGTGCGAGACGCCGGGGCCCGCGAGGTACAGGTCGCCGGGGACGCCCTGCGGAACCGGCCGCAGCGCGGCGTCCAGCACATAGGCGCGCACCCCGGGCAGCGCTCTGCCGATCGGTACGGTACCGCCCGGCGCCCGCCCGGACACCGCGGTGGCGGACGGCTCGTGGACGGTTGCCGTGATGGTCGTCTCGGTCGGGCCGTAGGCATTGAGCAGGCGGATGTGCGCGGGCGCGGTGGCCTGCCACTCGGCGAGCTTGCCGCCGTCGACACGCTCGCTGCCGACGATCACGAGGCGCAGCTGGTGGCACGCCGCCGGCGGGTGCCGGTCCAGGGCGGACACCCACTCGTGCCAGTACGATCCGGGCAGGTTGAGCACCGACAGGCGTTCGCGCCGGGCGAGGGACGTCAGCTCGGCGATGCCGGGCACGGGCCCGGTCGGCAGCAGGACGACGGTCGCGCCGCGGACGAGGCTCGCGAAGAGCTCCTCCGCCGCCACGTCGAAGGTGAGCGACGCGAACTGCAGGACCCGGTCCTCGGCGCCGAGTCCGTACCGCTCCGCGACCGCCTCCAGCGTGTGCACGAGGTTCGCGTGGCTGACGCACACCCCCTTCGGGCAGCCCGTCGTGCCGGAGGTGTACAGGACGTACGCGGTCGCCGCGGGGTGCACGGCCGGCTCCCCGGCGGGCAGGTCGGCCCCGGCCGCGAAGGCGTCCTCCACGGCGGCGAAGGGCACCGTCACGTCCGGCGGCGCGCCGTCCGCGCGCGACCCGAGGACGAGGGCGGCCGCCGCGTCGCGCAGCACATGACCGAGACGTTCCGGCGGGGTGCTCAGGTCGACGGGGACGTAAGCGGCGCCCGCCTTGAGCACGCCGAGCAGCGCGGCGGGCCACGCCAGGCAGCGGTTCATCCGTACGACGACGGTGTCGCCGGCGCCCACCCCGTGAGCGCGGAGGTACGCGCACACGGCGTCCGAGCGCTCGCGCAGCTCCGCGTAGCCGATCGACCGGTCGCCCTGCACCAGTGCCGTGCGCTCCGGCGTGCGGGCGGCCGCGGCGTCGACGAGCCCGTGCAGCGTGGCGGACGGCCGCTCGGGCGCCCCGGCCACCGGCCCGACCAACGCGGTGAGTTCCTCGGCGCCGATCATCTCCAGGTCGGTCAGGCGGGCGTCCGGTGTGGCGAGCGCGGAGTCGAGGAGCGTGACGTAGTGCCGCATCATCCGCTCGACCGTTGCACGGTCGAAGAGGTCGACGTCGTACTCCACCGAGCCGCACAGTTCGCCGGCGTCCAGCGACGCCTCCTCCCACGCCACGGTCAGGTCGAACTTGGCGGCCCTGACCGTGCCTTCGCGCAGTGACACCGTCAGGCCGGGCAGCGCGGTGGTGGCCGCCGGCGCGTTCTGCATCGCCAGCATCACCTGGAACAGCGGCGTCCGGCTCGGGTCACGCGGCGGCCGTACCGCCTCCACGATCTGCTCGAACGGTACGTCCTGGTGCTCGTAGGCGCCCAGCGTGGTCTCCCGCACCCGGGCGAGGAAGTCCGCGAAGGTGAGCCGGTCCTCCCAGCAGGTGCGCAGCACCAGCGTGTTCACGAAGAAGCCGACGAGTTCCTCGAACTCCGGCCGGGTGCGCCCGGACACCGGCGTGCCGACGCTGACGTCCCGCGTCTGCGCGTACCGTCCCAGGACGAGCTGGAACACGGCCAGAAGCGTCATGAAGCGGGTCACGCCGTGCGCCCGGCTCACCTCGCCGAGGCGCTCGGTGAGCTCGGGGGTCAGCCGGAGCGGGAACACCTCCCCGGAGTTCCGGGGGACGGGGGGACGCGGGCGGTCGGTCGGCAGGTCGAGACTCGCCGGCGCCCCCGCGAGGCGGTCCTTCCAGTAGGCGAGTTGCTCCTCGCGCGCACCGGCGTCGAGGAAGCGCCGCTGCCACTCGGCGTAGTCCGCGTACTGGACCGGGAGGGGCGGCAGGGACGCGGCCGCGCCGTCCAGGGCCGCCGCGTACAGCGCACCCAGGTCGCGGATCAGGACGCCCACCGACCAGCCGTCGGAGACGGCGTGGTGCATCGTGAGCAGCAGCAGGTGCCGCTCCTCGGCGAGGCGCAGCAGGCGGACCCGGGCCAGCGGCCCCCGGGCCAGATCGAAGGGTTCTTCGGCCTCGCGCCGCGCGCGCTCGTCGGCCTCACGCTCGCGGACCGTCTCCGGCAGCTGCCGCAGGTCCTCGATCCGGACGGGGAGTTCCGCGTCCGCGTCGACCACCTGGAGCGGCTCGTCGCCGTCCGCCACGAGCCGGGTGCGCAGCGAGGCGTGCCGCCGCACCAGCGCCCGGACTCCCTCGCCGAGCGCGGCCACGTCGAGCGGACCGTCGACGGCGAGTACCAGCGGCACGTTGTACAGGGGGCTGCCCGGGGCCAGCCGGTCCAGGAACCACAGGCGCCGCTGGGCGAAGGACAGCGCGTGCGGGCCGTCACCGGTGGCGGCGACGGGCAGGTGGGTGTCCCCGCGGCGGGCCGCCGCGGCACGCGCGGCGAACCCCTCGACCGTCGGCGCCTCGAAGACCGCGCGGACGCCGAGTTCCACGCCGAGCCGTGCCGCGACGCGTGTCACGGCCTGCGTCGCGAGGAGGGAGTGACCGCCGAGCGCGAAGAAGTCGTCGTGGGCGGAGATCCTCGGGACGCCCAGGAGGTCGCCCCAGACCTGCGCGACGAGTTCTTCGGTCGCACCGCGCGGCGCGACGTACGTCTCGGCCTGGACCCCGTCCTCGTCCGAGGGGGCGGGTAGGGCGCGGCGGTCCAGCTTGCCGTTGGGGGTGACCGGCAGTTCGGGCAGCGTGACGTACCGGGCCGGCACCATCGCCTGGGGCAGCCGGGACGCGACGTACGCGCGCAGCTCGCGAGGCGTGGCCCGCCGCGCGCCCCGCGGGACGACGTACGCGACGAGGCGCACGGAGCCGTCCGTGCCCTGGACGTCGACGACGGCCGCCTGCACGTCCCGGTGCGTGGAGAGCACTCCGGCGATCTCGTCGGGCTCGATGCGCACGCCCCGGATCTTCACCTGTGTGTCGGCGCGGCCCAGGTATTCGAGCGCACCGTCCTCGCGCCAGCGGACCACGTCGCCGGTGCGGTACAGGCGCTCGCCCACGCCGAACGGGCTCGGCACGAACCGCTCCGCGGTCAGGTCGGGCCGTCCGGCGTAGCCGCGCGCGAGGCCCGCACCGCCGATGTGCAGCTCGCCGGGCACCCCGATGCCGGACTCCCGGCCGTACGGGTCCAGCACGTGCAAGCGGGTGTCGGCGACGGGCCTGCCGATGGGCGTACGCGCCGCGTCCGGCGCCGGGTCCACGACGTCGTAGGTGCTGGCGATGGTGGTGCCCTCGGTGGGGCCGTAGGCGTTCACCAGCCGCAGCCGGGGCGCGGCCGAGCGCAGGGCAGCCACCCGTCGCGCGTCCGCCGCCTCGCCGCCGAAGAAGAGGGTGCGAAGGGAGGCGAACATGGCCGGCTCGGTGTCCACGCACCGGTGGAAGAGGGCGGTGGTGAGCAGCATCGCGGTGACGCCGTGCTCCTCGACGCGGCCCCGGAGCAGGGCGGGCGTGAGCACCTCGTCCTTGCTGATGCCGACCAGCCGGGCACCGTTCAGCAGCGCGCCCCAGACCTCCCAGGTGGCCGCGTCGAAGGAGGTGTTGGCTATCTGCGCGACGACGTCGGAGGGTCCGAAGCCGAGGTAGTCCGCGTCGCACACGAGGCGCACGATCCCGCGGTGGGTGATCGCGACGCCCTTGGGACGGCCGGTGGACCCGGAGGTGTAGAGCACACATGCCTGCTGCTCCGGATGCACCGCGGGCGCCTGCGCCCTGGTCACGGGGAGGCCGGCACGCGGCGCGGGCAGTGCGTCCACCCGCAGGACGGGCACCTCGGCGAAGTCGACGTCCCGGTCGGCGAGCACGAGGCGCGCGCCGCTGTCTTCCACCATGAACGCCAGTCGCGCTTCCGGGTGTCCCGGGTCCAGCGGCAGGTACGCCGCACCCGCGGTGAGGACGCCGAGCATGGCGACGACGAGCGACGCCGACCGCTCCATGGCGAGGCCGACCACGCTCTCCGGCCCGACGCCGCGCTCGGTGAGTAGGTGCGCCGTGTGCGCGGCGCGTTCCCGGAGCCGGGCGTAGCTGAGGGTCTCGTCGCCGTAGATCAGTGCGACGGCGTCCGGGGTGGCCTCGGCCCGGGCCTGGAAGGCGGCCACGACGTTCTCGGCGTGGGTCGCGCCTCCTTCGGTGCCCCATGCGGCCAGCAACGCACGTTCCGCGGGCGTGGTGTGCGCCAGGTCCGCGAGGTGTGCCCCGGGCGTGGCCAGCGCCGATTCGAGCAGGGTCAGGTAGTGCGTGGCGAGCCGTTCGACGGTCGCGCGGTCGAGCACGTCGCCGTCGTACTGCGCCGTACCGCGCAGCACGCCCGGCCCCGAGCCGCCGGCCGGCTCCGTCTCCCACGCGACGTACAGGTCCTCGGTCCGGAACGGCGGCACGGTGCCCGGCCCGCCGGACGACCCGGGGGTTGCTGGCAGGCATTCGTCCACCTGGCGCAGGAACTCCGCGAAGCTCTGCCCGTCCTCCCAGCGCGCCGTGACGAGCCTGGTGCGCGGGCCCGAGGAACCGTCCGACGGCAGGTGCACGTCGATGCCGACGTCCCGCACCCCCGCGTACCGGCCCATGACGAGCTGGAACACGGCGAGGAGCGTCGTGGCGCGGGTGACTCCGTGCGCCCCGCTCACCTCGTCGAGTCGGCAGGCCGCGGCCGGATTCAGGGTGAACGTGAGGGACCGCGTGCCGCGGCGGCGCTCGGCGGAGGGCACCCGGTCCGCGAACAGACGGAGCGCGGGCGGCTCAGAGCCCGGCTGCTGACGTTCAGTCACGGTTCCCCCGACCCTGCGTGGACTCCTCGATCGCCCGCGTCACCAGGCCGGCGAGCTCGCCGACCTCGGGCGCGCGCATGATGCCGTGGTGGTCCGCGTCGACGGAGGCGAATGAGAGGCCCGGCCCGACCAGCGCGCGCCAGCCCCAGCTCCGGTCCTCGTCCTGCGGCTCGCCCGTGGGCTCGGCGCGGACCAGCAGGACGGGGTAGTCGGGGGTCCGGGTGCTGTCGTCCGTGTCCTCGCAGAGCCCCTCCAGCGCGGTCATGTTCGACGCGTAGACGTCGAACAGCGTGCGCAGTTCCGCCTCGCCGGCGGTCGGCGGCAGGTGCCCGTTGCTCTGCATGGCCTCGAGGAGGAGGTCGTACGCCGCGGGTCCGGAGGGCAGTTCGTCGGGCAGCTGAAGCTCGTAGTGCCAGGCGAAGCGGCCGACGAGGACCGACTCGGTCAGCGGCTGCGGCGCGTCACCGGCCTCGTCCTCCTCGTCGTACCCGGGGGCCGGGCAGTCGACGATCACCAGCCTGGCCACCTCCACGCCCTTGCGGCGCAGGGCCCGGGCCGTCTCCAGGGCCATCAGTCCGCCGTAGCACCAGCCGATGAGCACCGGCGGCTCGTCGCAAGCCGCGGCGATCGTCTCCGCGTAGCTCTCGGCCATCTCACGGAAGTCCCGGTGCGGCGGCCTTCCGTGCAGCCCCCAGGACTCGACGCCGAGCACGGGCCGGTCGGCCGGGAGCAGCCGGGCGAGTTCCCAGTAGCTGAGCGTGCTGCCGCCGCCGGGGTGGATGCAGAACACCGGGGCGGCGCCCTTGGCGTGCCGCAGCGGCACCAGGTTGGAGTCCTGGGCATCGCTGCCGCGCACCAGTTCGGCCATCGCGGCGACGGTCCGCGCCTTGAAGATCGCGGACATCGGGAGCCGGCAGCCGAAGGCGGCGTTGGTGCGGGAGATCAGCTTGATGGCGCGCAGCGAGTGTCCGCCGAGCTCGAAGAAGTCGTCCTCGGGTGAGATGCCGTCCACGCCCAGGACCTCGGCCCACAGCACGAGCAGCCGCTGTTCGACGGCGTCGCGCGGGCGGCCGGCCCGGGTGCGCTGCGCCTCCACCGGCGTCAGTGCCTTCCGGTCGAGTTTGCCGTTGCGGGTCAGCGGAAGCCGTGGCAGGACCTGCCATCCGGTCGGGACCAGGGCCGCGGGCAGCTCGTCACCGAGAGCCTTCCGCAGGTCAGCGACCGACGGGGCGCTCTCCTCGGTGGCCCCCACGACGTAGGCGTCGAGGTGGGACACCAGGCCGTTCTCGTCGGTACGCGCGACCACGGCCGCGGCGCGCACGCCGGGCCGGCGGTGCAGCAACGCCTCGACCTCACCGAGTTGGAGCCGGTAACCGCGCAGTTTGACCTGGTCGTCGAGGCGGCCGATGATCTCGACGCCGACACCGGGCACCACTCGGCCGACATCGCCGGACCGGTAGCCTCCCTCGTCACCGGGGCGGCCGAAGCCGGTGCAACCCTTGTCGAGTTCGGACAGGTAACCGAGGGCGACGCCGGGGCCGCTGATCAGCACCTCGCCGGGGCACCACGGCGGCAACGGCCGGCCCTCGCCGTCGACGACGGTCAGCGTGTTCCGCCCGAGGCCGGTGCCCACCGGTACCGAGGAGCACCGCGCGTCGACCGCCGCCTCCAGCGGCAGGCACGAGGCTCCGATGGTGGTCTCCGTGGGCCCGTAGTGATTGAAGACCCTCAGCTCGGGGGCGAGTTCGCGCAGCCGGTCGTGCAGCGCGCGCGGCAGCGGCTCGCCGCCGAGCACCAGCACCTCGCGCGGGAGCAGCTCCCGCGGGTCGTCGGCCTCGGCCAGCAGCGCGGAGAGGTGCGAGGGCACGAGCTTCATCGCGGCCACGGGGTGGGCGCGCAGCCGCTCGGCGAGCGCCCGCGGGCTGGTGGCGACGTCCGTGTCGAAGAGATGGACGCAGCCGCCGCTCGCGAGCGTGGGGAACACGGCCGTGTAGGAGAGGTCAGCGGCCAGCGTGGACACGGCCGCGAACCCGGCGCCGTCCGGCAGCCCGAACCGCTCCAGCGCCGCGTCGGCGTAGTGGGCCAGCTGTCGGTGGCCCACCACGACGCCCTTCGGCAGCCCCGAGGTACCCGAGGTGAAGATCACGTACGCGGGACCCTCGGCGGTGACCGAGTCCGGCGTGCGGTCGGCGGCCGGCCCGTCGAGGTCCGGCACGGGCAGCGACGGGACGGAGAGCGCCACCTGCGCTGCGGCCCGGGGCACCAGCACCGGTGCGGAACCGAGCTGGCCGACCACGGTCTCGATGCGCTCCGTGGGCCACGCCGGGTCGACGGGCGCGAACGCGGCCCCGGCCAGCCAGATGCCGAGCATCGCGGCCAGCGTGTCCGCCGATGCCGGGGCCAGCAGGGGTATCCGGTCGCCGGCCCGTACTCCCCGCGTGCGCAGCAGGGCACCGACCGCCTCGGCCCGCCGGGCCAGTTCGCGGTAGGTCAGAGTCTCGTCCCCGCTGCGTACGGCTGCCAGATCAGGGGTTCGCGCGGTCTGCTCCAGGAAGCGTCGCAGCACCGTCTCGTACTCGTCGGCGAGTTCGGCCGCCGGCTCGGGCACGGCGGCCGCGACCAGACGCAGCGTGCCCGCGGCCCGCCCGGGATCGGCGAGGGCGTCGGCGAGCAGCTGCTCGTACGCTTCGGCGAGCGGCACCAGGTCGTCGGGGGCGATCCGGGCGCCGGTGCCCGCGAAGGTCAGGAACAGGCTCTCGGGGCCCTCGGTGCACTCCAGGTGGAGCGTGCCGGGCGTCTCGGACCTGTCGAGGAGCCCCGGTTCGATGACCGCGGCCCAGGGGTCCCGCTGGTGGCGGAAGGAGAGTACGGGGCCCAATTCGCCGCTGACGGCGGTCTGCGGGTCGCACTGGCACTCCTTGGCCGCGGCGTTCCGCAGGGCACCGGCCGCGGCACGCGCGGCACTCGCGTACGCGTCCTCCGGGTCGAGGGGCAGACGCGTGGCCACCGGGCGGTCGAACGGACCGGGCATTGCGCTGAGTCCGTCCGCGGAGCGCCCGTCCGTGACCACCAGGACCCGGTCGTCGCTGTTGTGGGTGTAGCGCGCGTACAGGGAGCGCCACGCGGCGAGCAGCAGCGCCGCCTCGTCCACGTCGAGGTCACGGGCGACGGCGCGCAGCCGCTGCAGCACGGGGCCCTGGACCATCAGGGTGAGCGTCTCGGGTGCGGCGTCGGGGTCGCACACCCGGTCGGGCGCGAGGAACGGGAGCGCGGTCCGTGTGCCGGCTGTCTCCTCCGTGTCCTCGGCAGGGTCCGCCGCGGCGAGTTCGTCGGTGAGCCAGCCGGCGACGTCGGCGTACTGCAGCCGCTCCTGCGCGGTCTGCGCGTCGCCGTCCCGGGGCTCCTCGCCGAGCAGGAATCCGGTGATCAGGCTCCAGGTCGTCCGGTCCACGCTCAGCCGCGGCAGA
Organism: Streptomyces sp. AM6-12; assembly: GCF_044327085.1. NCBI lineage: Bacteria > Bacillati > Actinomycetota > Actinomycetes > Kitasatosporales > Streptomycetaceae > Streptomyces > Streptomyces sp. AM6-12. The sequence continues at coordinate 245,652 of NZ_JBIQWN010000003.1, read as the reverse complement.
CCGAGGCGCAGCAGGGTGCCGTCCGGGCTGTCGGTGTGCTCGACCGTGAGCTCGCCGGCCCGCAGCAGCGTGCTGCCGAGCGGTCCGGTCCCGATGTCGGCCGGTCCGGCCGCGTCCACCACCTGGACGGGGAGCCGCAGCCCGGGAAGGGCCACGTACCTGGTCCGCAGGATCTCGTGCTCCTCGACCAGTGCGGTCAGCCGCCCGGCCAGCAGGCCGGCGCCGATCCTCGACGGGCAGCGCACGCTGCGCTCGGCCCTGTTCTGTGCGCCCTCCCGCAGGTAGACCGCCTGCTGCTGGGGCGAAAGCTGGTAACCCTCGATCTGCTCGGGCTCGACCGCGGTCATCGTCATTCCCCCGTACATTCGTTCTGAGATCCGTCGTGCTCGTCGGTCATCGCCACCAGGACCCGGCGCGGGCCCTCGTACGGGTCCCGCCCGTGCGAGACGAGCATGTTGTCGATCAGCAGGACATCGCCCTCCTGCCAGGGCTCGCGCACCGTCTCGGCGTCGAAGGCCGCGCGCACCTCGTCGAGCACGGCGTCCTCGATGGACTCGCCGTCCCCGAAATAGACCTGCCGCGGGATGTCCGCAGGGTCGCCGTCCAGCAGTTCGGCGCTCACCTCGGCGGGCAGCGCGGAGGTGTGGAAGAGGTGGGCCTGGTTGAACCAGAGTTCCGCCCCGGTCACCGGGTGCTCGATCACGGCCTGGCAGATCTGCGAGGTGCGCAGCTGGTCATCCCCGTACCAGGTGAACTCGATGCCCTGGGCCCGGCAGAGCGCCTCGACCTCGGTGCGGTCCTCGGTCTCGAACGCCTGCTGCCAGCTCAGGTCGAACCCGGTCCCGTAGTTGCGCACGTACCGCACTCCGCGCCGCGCGAACTCGTCCAGCAGCGAGCGGTCCAGGCGTGCCGCGACCCGGCGGCTGTCCGCGAGCGGTGTCGCGCCGCCCGCGACGGCCGCCTGGTGGCAGTAGAACCACAGGTAGGTCGGCCAGATCCGCGCATAGGCCATCTCGTTGTGCTGCGGGATGGTCTGGTCGGCGGGGTACTCGGTCGACGTGTACACCCCGGCCACGTCCGCGCGGCTGCGCGGCGTCGATCCGTAGGTGTAGTTGAGCAGCTCCGGGCACCACGACTTGACGACGGCGTGGAAGTCCTCGGCGTCGGATATGGGGAAACCCCGGAACAGCACCGCGCCGCGTTCGCCCAGCAGAGTCTCCACGCGGGAGCGGTTCGTGCGCACCCAGTGGGGGAGGTCCACCGAGGGCGCCGTGGGCTCGACCACGGAGATGACGGAATGCCGGCTGTGGCTGACGGACACCAGTTCCTGCGTGCCGGACACGGCGACTCGGCGACGGATGCCCCGGACGCTCGTGGGAGACGTTGTGGTCATGATGGTCCTCAGTGGTCGAGTTGGAGAGACGGCTGGGGGGACTGCGGCTCGTCCGCGGCCTGTGCCGCCTGCGCCGCCTGTGCCGCCTCGTCCAGCCGGCGCACACCGCGAGCCGGGGAGAGGAGCAGGATCACGGACGGCACGAACAGGCCGATCGCCGAGACCAGGACGGCCTGCCTGAGGCCCAGGGCGGTGCCGAGCGCGCCACCGAGCAGCGAGCCCACCGAGAGGGCGCCCCAGGCGAAGGTGCGCACCGTGGCGTTCACCCGCCCGAGCAGGTGGTCCGGAGTCACCGCCTGCCGGAAGCTGATGACGGTCACGTCGAAGACGGGGATGCCGAAGAGGGCGACGAAGCTGGCGACCGCCGCGGTCGCGACCGCCCCGAAGGAGTTCCCGTGCACGCTCGCGAGGACGAGGTAGCCCAGTGCCGGGAAAGTCAGGGAAAGGACCAGCGTGGGTCCGACGCCCAGCCGGAGGGTCAACCGGTCGGCGGCCAGCGCACCGCACAGGGCACCGGCGCTGCCGATTGCCGTGATCACGCCGATCTCGGCTGCTCCGACCTTGGCTTCCCTGATCAGGAAGAGGAAGTACACGGCCATCACGGCGCTGAAGAAGAGGCTGGTGAAGACCGCGGCCACCGTGCACCAGCACAGCAGGGCGTGCTGCTTGATGACGCTGAAGCCCTCGCGTACCGACGCCCAGACCGAGGGCGCTTTCCCGTCGGCCTTCGGGGCGTGCGGAGCCGCGTCCGCCGGCAGCTTCAGCAGCGCCAGGGAGGAAACGGCGTAGCTCACGGCGTCCAGCAGGATCACCACGGGCGCGCTCAGGGCGCTGATCAGCACGCCCGCGGCGCCGGGGCCGACGACCTCGGCCACGGACTCCGACACCTGGAGCTTCCCGTTGGCCTCCATCAGCCGTTCGCGGCCGACCAGGCCGGGGACGTAGGACGGATAGGCGATTTCGAAGAAGACGGTCATCGTGCCGACGACAAAGACGACCAGGAACAGCTGTGCCATGGTCAGCATGTCCAGCGCGTAGGCGAAGGGGATCCAGGCCAGCGCGGCGAACCGGACGGCGTTGGTCCAGATGAGGATCGGCCGTCGGGCCCGGCGGTCCACGAACACGCCGACGAAGAGTCCGAACAACAGGAACGGCAGCTTCTCGAGCGCCCCCACCAGCCCGGACTCCATGGCCGTCGCGTCCAGGACCAGCACCGCGGTGAGGGGCAGCGCGACATAGGTGACTTGCGTTCCGAGGAACGAGATGGACTGACTAGACCACAGCAGGAAGAAACTGCGGTGCCGGAAGAGGGAGTCCGGCTTGGCGGTTACCGCCACTGGAGACCTCCAGTTCGGTCGTATGGGTTGCGATCTCGGAAAGCCGTCGGTCCGGGGCGGCCGCGGCGGCCGAGAGGAAGGCGCTGAACTCCTCGATCAGGCCGCGCACGCTCTCCTCGTCGAACAGCGAGGTGTCGTACTCGACACGAAGTTCCAGCCGGTCCCGCGTCGGGAGGACATGGAAGGTGAGGTCGAACTTCGTCGCCTCGATGGTGTCGGCCGCTTCCTCGACCTCGAGGCCGGCCATCTCCAGGGGTGCGTCGGGAACGTTCTGCAGGGCCAGCCAGGCCTGGAACAACGCCTTGCGACCGTCGGTCCGCTCACCCACGCGTTCGATGACCTGCTGGAACGGCACGTCCTGGTTCTCGTAGGCGTGGAGCGTGCGCTCTCGTACCCGGGAGAGCAACTCGGCGGCGGTGGGGTCGCCGGACAGGTCCGTCCGCATCGCGAGCGTGTTGATGAAGCAGCCGATCAACGGATCGACCTCGGGGTCGGGCCGGCCGGCCACCGGCGTTCCGACCACCACGTCCTGGCGCCCCGCGCGGCGGCCGAGGACCGCCGAGTAGGCCGCGAGCAGCACCATGAACAGGGTCGCCCCGGTGCGCTGGCTCAGTCGGAGGGCCGGATCCGCCGGGATCGCGGTGGTGAGACAGCGCCCCGGTACCAGCGGCCGGTGCTCCGCCGGCCTGGGCCGGTCGGTGGGCAGCCCCAGATCACGCGGAGCGCCGTCGAGCGTCTTCTGCCAGTAGGCCAGCTGCCTGGCGAAGGGCTCGGCCTGGGCGCGTTGCCAGCGAGCGTGGTCGCGGTACTGGACGGTGAGCTCGGGAAGTCCGGGCCGCTCGCCGCGGATGTGCTTGGTGTACGCGGTCGTCAGCTCCTGGAGCAGGATGTTGGTCGACCAGGCGTCCGTGACGATGTGGTGCAGCGTGACGTGCAGATAGTGCTCGTCGTCGGAGACCTTCAGCAGCACGGAGCGGATCGGCGCGTCCGCCTCCAGGTCGAACGGCGCGGCGGCGGCACGGTCGAGCAGCTCGCCCACGTTCCCCTCCACGTGCCGGCACGGCAGGTCCACAGGCTCGGGATCGTGGACGACCGCGATCGGTTCGCCTTCGGGCCCGATCGGATAGCGCGTGCGCAGAATGCTGTGCCGGGCGGTCAGCGTCCGCAGCGCCTCCGTGAGGGCGGGCACGGACAGGGCCCCTCTGAGGTGGAGGGTGACCGGCACGTGATAGGCGGACGACTGGTCCTCGAAGGTGTACGCGATCCAGAAACGCTCTTCGGGAAAGCTCAGCGGTCCGCGCCGCTGATCGGCGGAGAGCGCGGGGGATTCCGCCCCGGCCGCGGGCGGGGAGGCAGCACCGGGCCGCCTGCCACCGGCCAGGCGCTTCGCCAGGAGTGCGCGCTTCGCCGGCGATATCGCGTCCAGGCGTGACCGCGGTGTTCTTCCCTCACCCGGCGCATCGGCTCGCTGCGGTACGGAGATCAGTGCCTCGGGAGTGGCATCGGAGCCGCCGGGGGTCATCACCGCTCCCCCCGGCCGTCGGCGGAGGCCTGCGCCATGTGGGCGACCAGACTCAGCGGACGCATGTCGGTCCAGTGCGTGTTGATGTATTCGAGGCAGGAGGACCGGTCGGCAGCGCCGTGGCACACGGTCCATCCGGCCGGGACGTCCGCGAAGGCGGGCCAGATCGAGTACTGGCCCTCACCGTTCACTACGACGTGGAAACTGTCCTGGGGGTTGTCGAGCTGGTTCGACATCACACCTCGCTTCACCTGATGTTCCATGGGATTGCGCCGGCGGCCGGGTCGGTCGTGGTGAGGCCGTCCGCACGCCGTGCTGCGCATCGGCCCCGGTGCGACGAGACGCGCGACGCGACCCCAGGTCCCGGTTGTCCGTGTCTGTCGGCACCGTCCCCGTGCCGGCGTGGTCGGTCGCCGACGCACCGGGCAACCGCTCCTCCGACGGAGACAGCGGCGACCGCAGGGGTGCGGCGGCGGATGGCAGGCATGACTGATCGCCTCTTTCCAAGGGCAGGCATAGGGGACGGCACGGAGCTCACGTCATCGCGGCTGTGCTGCGGGAACAGCCGTCGCGAGGACGTGGCGACGGGGGACGGCTTCGCGCACGACGCGCTCTGCCGGCCTGGTGCGGACTGCTGTCCTGCAGGAACAGCGGTCGAAAGGGCGGGGGCCGGCCTCGGCGGCGTGTCGGAAGGCGATCGATGACGCGGCTACACCGGCATGTCGGGCGGCAGGTAGCGGTGCTGCATCAGCGGTGAAGCCGCATGGCAGCGGTGCAACAGGTCGTTGATGCGGCAGGTCGCACTGCGGAAACCGGGCGCGGTGGGATCGAGAGTGAGCAGGTACATCAGCAGGTCGACACGGTCTCTCTGGGCACGGCCGGAAGCGTGCTCCAAACCGTCCTCCGATGTGGTGTGGGCCCACAGGGTGCCCAGCACCTCGGCCACCTCGGACACCTCGCTGATCGGGTCGGTAAGACCTCTGCCACGACGCTTCAGGCTCGTGTAGACGATCTCCATACGGCGGTCAGCCGCCCCAGGTACCTGTGCTCGGGGACGGTACCTGGGTGGCAGCGGCCGGGGCGGCTCCCGCCGTGGTGGAGGGTATGGCCGCGACCGCGGCGGGGGTGACGAGCACGGTGACGCCGAGTACGAGGGCGACGACCGCGGCGGCCTTGGCGATACAGGTGCGGAGCATGGTGCGAGCGTTCCTTCCGAATCAGATGGCGAGGTGCCCTGGTCCGGTCTCGCGTCCCGCGGTTGACGCTTCGACCGGCTGCCGTTCGGGCTGTTGCGTGCCGGCGATGAATAGCTTCACCGCAGACCAGAACCGGTGGAAGGTTTTCCGGGAGTCCTGAACAGGGCCTATCCGGATCAGGACATGCGGCCGCGCTCGTCTGCAGCCGCCGCAGGCCCTGCGAGCCCTGAACGGATGCGGACATTCCGGTTTCGTCCGCCGTCGCGCCCGGGGCCACACGCCGTGGGCCACCAGCGGGATGTCCGTGCGCCAGAAGTCGACATGTGTGGCTCAAAAAATCTTGAATGCGGACACCGGGTATTGGGATCATGAGACTCGACGTGCGCCGGGGGACGGCGTCAGGAAGGAGTTACGGGGGCATGCTGCAAGCACTCGGAGTGAGCGACGCCGCCGCAGAGGTCTACCAGGCGATGCTCGTCCACCCGGACTACGGCGTGGATCAAATCGCTGCCGTGTGCGGCCTGACTCCCACACAGGTGCACGACTGCCTCGACGAACTCGGCCGGCTGATGCTGGTCCGCGCGTCCAGCGAGCACCCCGGACAGATGCGGGCCGTCGACCCCGACATCGGCCTGGCCGACATCGTCGCCCGCCAGGAGGCCGAACTCGCCGCCCGGCAAGCCCAGCTGGCCGCATCCCGCGCAGCCGTCACCCGCATGGTCGCCGATCGCGCCCAACACCGTTCGGCCCACGGCGAGCGCCTGCTCGGCATGGACGCCATCCACAGCCGGCTCGAGCGCCTGTGCCGCGCCGCCCACACCGAGATCATCGGCGTCCAGCCCGGCATCCAGCGCCCCGACGACCTGAACGCCGGCCGCGACCACGACCTCGCCGCCCTCGGCCGTGGTGTCGCCTTGCGCGCCCTCTACCAGGAACACGCCCGCCGCCACACCCACATCGCCGCCTACGCCAACACGCTGCTCAGCCACGGCGGAGAGGTCCGCACCGCCCCCACCGTCCCCCAACGCATGGTGATCGTCGACCGCACCCACGCCTTGGTGCCGACCGACCCCGCCGACAACCGCAAGGGCGCACTGCACGTCACCGAACCCGGCATCGTCACCGCCCTGCTCGAACTCTTCGAGCAGGCCTGGAGCACAGCCGTACCCCTCGGAACCACCCGCCCCGACGACCCGCGGGCCGGCCTCACCGACCACGAGCGCGAACTCCTGCGCCTGCTCGGCACCGGCCTCACCGACGAAGCCGCCGGACAGCGCCTCGGCCTCACCGATCGCACCATCCGGCGGCAGGTCGCCTCGATCATGGAACGCCTCAGCGCCTCCAGCCGCTTCGAAGCGGGCATCAAGGCCGCACAACGCGGCTGGCTCTGACGAACCCGACGGCCGCCACCGGCCGATGACACCCAAACCGAACAAAACAGCGTCGAGCCGCGGGGCGAGCCCCACAGTCTTGCTCCGCGTCGACTTCCGCCACTGGGATGGCCCGACCACCGTCCTCGCGTTGGTGGACGTGGCCGTCGGCGGCAAGACCGGTATCAACACCACCAAGGGTCACGGCGTCGGCGCCGGTCGCCGCCGTGAAGAACCCGGTCTTCGTGGCGATGCGCACGTGCGGACGGGTGGCCAGGACCGGGGCCAGGAGGTTCTGTGCCTGATCGGTGGCGTAGTTGGGTGCGGCGTCAATCCACGCGCCGGAGGCGGCCGCACGGGCAGCCGCCTCCGGGATCGCCCGGCACCGGTAGGTGCCCAGAGCGAGCTTCGCTGTCACAGAAGGCTCCCCACCGTCGCGGCCTGCCCGGCAACGAGCTCCTGGACCAGCCCGACGACGTCCTCCAGGGCGAGGCCGGCCGTGTCGGCGAGCGCGGCCAGGTCCACGGTCCGCCCGTCGATCAGCGGGCGCAGCACCGCCTCCGCCTCAGGCGCGAACTCGAACGTGCTCCTGGCGGCGGACAGCGTCAGAGTGTGCAGTACGGCCTCGATGCGCCGGCATACGTGGACGAGCCCACGCACCTGGCGCACGCGTGTGTGCGTGGGCTCGACTCGACCGAGCTGTCGTCCGCGTTCGCCGCCGCTGCGCGCCCTTCGTCCACCGCTGGGGCGTCGGCCGGATGTACGGTCAGCCGCCCTGGCCGGCGCTGCCCACTGGTCCGACCGTCACCTGGGAGGTGGTTTCGTCCGTGACGGGCAGCGTGGCGGCGCCGGGCCACTTGAGGGTGACCGTCCGGGTCTCGTTCGGCGGCGTCACCAGCAGCCCGGTGATGCGGACGCCGGAGCCACCCGTGTCGTTGGACGGGTAGTGGATGCCGAAGGCGATCGACTGTCCGTTCTTCAGGACGGACGAGGTGGCCTTCTCCCCCGTGCGCTTCGCGGACAGCCTGCCTTCCCTGAGTTGCAGGTCGACGCCGGCGTAGCCCGAGATCGTGCAGTCCCGGCCACCGTCGTTCTTCATCGTCACCGTGACGGTGCGGGTGGGGTCTCCGTCGATGGTGTTGTCCGCCGCCGTGATCTCCAAGTCGTCGGTACGGCACCAGGCGGCTTTGCCGGTGCCTGCCGCGCCGGATGAGCTGCCAGCGGCCGTGCCCTGCGCGGAGGAACCCTTGCCCGCCGAGCCGTTCCCGGCCGAGCCGGCGCCTTCGGACTCGTGCGTGCCGCCGCCCTGACCGGAGCCGTCGGCCGCTCCCGTACCGCCGTTTTGCGCGGAAGCGGTGGCTGCGGCCGACGAGTCGCTCTGCCCCGCCGTACCGCCGTCGTCGTTCTGACAGGCGGTGAGCGAGAGACTCGCAGCGACGGCCAGAGCGGCGAAGGTGAGCTTGTGAACGCGCATCGTTTTTCCTCGGATCGGTTGCTGGCATCAGCCGCTCGGTACCGTCCTGCATGCCTCCGCGTGCGATGGCGGGAATCGGTATCGGCGAACGTTTCTGATCAATAGGACTGCTCGGTCACCGCGAGCCGTTCCCCTGAACACCCGTCGAAGACAGGCCTGTTACAGAGGCAGTGGCACAACACATGCCACCACTGGCCACGCCGCCCCTTGCCGCCCGCCAAAAGCCAGCGCCAGGCGGGACAGACCCGTGACCGGGTGGCACTTGACCAGTGCATCGGGCACGGCAGCCGCACCCAGCAGCCGCCCGGTCCCGATCACTGTGTCCAATGAGACCAGCCGGACCTGCTCCGCGCTGATCTCAGTGAGTCTCCGACGCTCCTGTCCGCGCTACCCGATGCTCTGCAAAGGGGCGGACCGCGCACGGCCTGGGTCCGGCGCGTCGACTGCTCTCGTTCCACCTGATGCGCAGGCCCCCATCGCTTTACAGGGGCCTGCGAATCCGCGCCACCGCATTCGCCAGCGTCGCCGGCCTGTTGGGCAGCTCCAGCACCGCGTGGTGATCGTCACGCGTGAGGCGCCCCGTGATGCACACCATCGGCGGTGCCGGGGACATCAGGTCCAAGGCCGGCCAGGCGTCCGCGTGTTCGCGGCCTTGGCTGACTTGCCGTATGCGATGAGGCCGCCGAGACGGTCGCTCTGTGCTGAACACGACCGGTCCAGGCGAGTTCCGGCAGCCATGCCATGCCGGTTCACCGGATTCGCCCCACTTCGAACAAGGAATTGTCACGGCTCATCAACTCGCCTGTCACAGCGGCATCTTGATGAGACCTGCATCGCAACGGGCCGCCCGGCAGCGGACATCCCCAAAGACGAACGACAGCGGCTCGCCAGTTCGAGCGGGCCGGACCAGACCACCTCGCAGGAGTGCACATGCGCGTCAACAAGATCTCCGCCCTCACCGTGATCGTCGCCGCGGCCGGCCTCTCGCTGACCGCGTGCGGCGGCAGTGACGGTTCGAGCACGGCCGCGCAGCACAGCGCGCAGACTTCCGCGAGCAGCTCCACGAGCGGCCAGGACACCACCGGTGCCTCCTCCACCGCCTCCAGCGACACCAACGGCGGCACGGGGACCACCACCCGCGGCAGCACCAGTGGCGGGAACAACGCCGGCACCGGATCCGGCACCAGCGGCGGCACAGGGAAGAAGGCCACCGCCCGGACCGGGACCACCGCGTCGGGCGCCCCGTGCAAGACCGCGCACCTCGGCTTCAGCGCCGCCTCCGCCGGAGTCGCGAACGAGATCGTCGTCAACCTGAAGAACACCGGCTCCGCCACCTGCACCATGCACGGCTTCCCCGGCGTCCAACTCCTCGGCGCCGACGGCCTGGGCGACAAAGGCCCCGACGCCGCCCGCACCGACACCACCGCGCCCACCGTCACCATCGCCCCCGGCGAGGAGACCCGCTTCCTCCTCCACTACATCCCCGACACCAGCGGCTCCGGCAAGACCTACACCAAGCTCGCCGTCACCCCGCCCAACGAAACCGTCCTCGACGTCATGAGCCTCAACGGCCTGAAGATCACCGTCCCCGCCACCACCGGCAACGCCCCCGACGTCTACGTCGACCCCGTCGGCTACCACACCGGCACCGGCAAGTGACCACACCAACAGCCCCGCCCCACACCAGCCATCCTCGCCCGCCCGTAGCGCTCCACCACCCCCACCGACGCCGTCCCCGACCGGCACCGGCGGCGACGGACCGAGGAGAGCGCCACTCCGGCCCCTGTGGCGAAGGCGTTACATCGCCGTGACGCCCACAACGAAGAAGATCGACAGGCTTCGTGGTGTCAGGAGTTCGGGGCGGGGGCCCCACGTACGACCGCTAGACACGGAGAGTCGACCATGACCAAGTCCACCAAGTTCGTGATGGCAGTTGCCGGCGTCGCACTGGCGGGGATCGCCGGCACGGGTGTCGCGCAGGCATCCACCACCGCGCACCCGGCCGGCTCCGGCGCGCCGTCCTCGTGCCGCCCCGCCAACCTCAAGACGAAGATCACGCCGGACACCGCCAGCTCCGGGCACCGCCACTACCGCGTCACGCTGACCGCCGCTCCCAAGACCAGCGCCTGCCAGCTCGCCGGCTCCCCCCGCAACGTGAAGTTCTACGACAACGGCTCCCTCAAGGGCATCACCACCAAGCCCTACGGCTCGCAGAACACCAAGGTGACCTTCGGCCCCGGCCACCCCGTCCACTTCGACATCCAGGTCTCCAACACCGCCAAGGGCGCGCCCGCCAACCGGACCGTCTTCACCCTCCGCACCCCCGGCGGCGGAGTCATCCCCGGCAACCAGGAAGCCGACGGCAAGCTCTCCGTCGACTTCGGCACCCAGATCGGCCCCGTGAAGCCCGGCGCCTGACCCACACCAAAGGACCTATCGCGTGCGGCCCGCCACCCCACGGTGGCGGGCCGCACCCGACGGTGCGGGGGCATACGCCGACGCCGGTTGGCGCCTCGGAGAACGCCCGTACGGCGGCTGCCGGGAGCACATCCCGACGGGAAAGGGCAGCGCACCCGCATCAAGGAAGCGGGCGATCCCCGGCGCCCTCCCCGCTCCCAGGGTGACTTCGGGCGTAGGCGGCCGGTCGCCTCCCAGCACCTGGCGCGGTGACTTCGCCGCCCGTCGTGGTCCACGGCGTGAGGAGCGGACGCCGTCTCGCCCTCGGGGACGCGGTGATCGGCGGGTGCCGAGGAGTCGTAGCGCCGGTGCAGTCGGCGGCAGCCTGAGAGCCGGGAGATGGTGCGTTCGACGACCCAGCGGGGTCGGCCAAGTCGCTGCGAGGACTCTCCCCGGCGGCCTGTGCGGGGCGATATGCCGTGTGCTCAGTGCACCCTTCGCGCCTGTGCGACAGGTAGCCCTCCTGTTCCAGGTCGCCGGTGATCCGCTGGACGGCCCGCTCCGTGAGCCGACAGTGCGCCGCGATGTCGCGGATGCGCACGTTCGGGTCGTCGGCGATCGCCGCCCTCACACGTGGCTGACGACGAACGTCCAGCCGTTGTGGGGGCCAGCGCTCACATGCATCAATCCTGCAAGCCGATTGACTCCCCACCGCACGAACGGTGGCGGGCGTCGGGTACGCGCCCGACGACCTGGCCCGCGAGCGCTTGGTGGAGGCTGCCGCCTCAGCACTGGACGCCGCAGGCCGCAGCTGTCAGGCGTAGTGCCAGTAGACCATCATGGTGGGGGTGGCACCGGCGGGCACGTCCTCCTGCTCGCAGTAGTCAACGACGATCGCGCGGCCCTGCCCGATCTCGCGCTTGGTCTGGTCGCTGTAGCAATCGTTCGCGATCTTGCCCGGAGTCTCCGTGTTGTACTCCGTCGCCGCCTGGGAAACACCGGCGGCGGCCCCCGAGAAGGCCAGGACGGTGGCGCCGAGCACTGCTGCCCTCTTGAACTTGCGCATACTCAGTCTCCCTCGCTCGTAGCCGACTGCCATGCGGGACAGCCGGTGATCTTCGACCATGTGAATCAACTGCCCGAGGCTCACTCGGACATGCCTCAGTCGATCGCACGGGCGGAGCGCCCCCCAAGCGCCACGTGAACTTGTTACACGTCTCTGACATCGCGCCTCAGGCACGCCGTGCACTTCAACAAGGCGGCCGAACTCGCCCGCGTCAAAAGGTATCCAGGGACCGGAGACCGTGGAATCAGCAGCGACCCCGCGGACAGGAGGAGCAGGGTTCCACTGCTGGGTCCGCGGGGCCGGTGCATCACTCACCTACCCTGCGGTGCGTCCGATACGCCCGATCCCTCCCAACCTCTCGTACCGTGACGCTTTTTACGCGAGCGGGGCCCGGCCGTATCCGGACACTGTTGGTAAATGGTTCGGCCCCTGTGCGTGACGTCGGCCTTCATCGCCTGGTTGTGGGTGGTGAAGGCCGACGATGCGTTATGGGGAGGGTGTCGGTGTCGCTGAGGGAACCGGGTCTGGGTGAGATTCCGCCGGAGACAGAGCGGGTGGCTCGGGCGGTGTGTCCGGACGGAACGCCGGCGATGCGGCTGCGTGATGAGTTCGGGGACGTTTTCACCGGTGAGGCGTTCGCCTCCCTGTTCCCGCGCCGCGGTCGTCCAGCAGTCCCGCCGGGGCATTGGCGCTGGTCACGGTGTTGCAGTTCGCTGAAGGACTGTCCGATCGGCAGGCCGCTACCGCAGTGCGGGTGAGGATCGACTGGAAGTACGCCCTCGGGCTGGAGCTGACCGATACCGGCTTCGACTACTCGGTGCTCAGCGAGTTCCGAGCCCGCCTGGTGAAGGGTCAGATGGCCGATGAACTCTTCGAGCAGGTGCTTCGAGCGGCCAAGGAACGAGGGCTGCTGAAGACATCGGGCCGGGCCCGGACCGATTCTGCCCGGGTCCTGGCGGCGATTCGGGCGGTCAACCATGCAGAGATGTCGGAGAGACACTACGGGCAGCCCTGAACGCGCTCGCCGCAGCGTGCCCGCAGTGGCTGGCCTCGCAGGTGGATGCCGACTGGTTCGACCGCTATGGGCACCGGGTGGAGGAAGCGAGGCTGCCCCGCGGCAAGGAGAAGCGCCAGGCGTGGATCGAGCAGGCCGGGGTGGACGGGATACTCCTGTTGGAAGCGGTCTTCTCCCCACAGACTCCTCGCCGGGCGCGGTCGCTGGAGGCGGTCAAGCTGCCGCGGCAGATCTGGGTGCAGAACTTCCAGATCGTCGACGGGGCCGTCTGCCGACGGGATGCCAACAACGTACCTCCGGGCCGGTTACGGCCCTTCTCGCCGTATGACGCCGACGCTCGCGCCGGCGCCAAGCGAGGCACCGGGTGGACCGGCTACCTGGTGCAGCTGACCGAGACGTGCGAGCCGGACGCGCCCAACTTGATCACTCATGTCGCCACCACTGACGCGTCCGTGAGCGACGTGAAGATGATCAGTGCCATCCACGCTGACCTGCGTGCTCACGGCAGGGTCCCCGCCGTGCATCTGGTGGACGCGAACTATGTCGATGGCCAGGGCCTGGCTGACGCCGGAGAAGCGGGCATCGAGCTGGTGGGACCGATCCAGCGCAACACCACCGCCCAGTCATTCGGTCCCTTCGCCACCGACGCCTTCACCGTGGACTGGGAGAACAAACGAGTCACCTGCCCCAACGGAAAGGTCGCCGACCACTGGTATCCGCGTGTCTCCTCGCATGGAATTCCGGTGATCCGGGTCCGGTTTCCCGCAGCTGACTGCCGGTCCTGCCCGGACGTGAACGACTGCGCGCCCTCCAAGGGCGGCAGGGGCCGGGAGATCATGCTGCGGGAGAAGGCCGTACACGAGGTCACGAGGAAGAACCGTGCTGCCCAGCGGAGCCCGGAGTGGCGGAGCGTCTACCAGCACCGACAGGGCATCGAGGCCACCGTCTCCCAAGGCGTCCGAGCCTTCGGCCTTCGGCGGTCCCGCTACCGCGGGTTACCCCAGAACCCGACTGCAGCACCTCTTCACCGCCACTGCGATGAACCTCGCCCGGCTCGATGCCTGGATCACCGGAACACCCCGAGCCGGGACCCGTATCTCCCGCTTCGAACGATTGCGTCCCGCTGCCTGATGGCAGCGGGACGCAGTGGGAGTCTCATTTACCAACGGTGTCCGCGGTGGGCCGGGCCCCACTCGCTCTCGCCTGGCGCGCTCAACGCACCTGGCGTCCATCGGCTACCAGCGGTACCAGCGACCCTTGCGGCCGCCGCTGTCCGCCGTGCGGACGACGAAGCCCAGCAGCCACACGACGAGCACGATCACCGCGATCCACCACAGCGCCTTCAGAGCGAAACCCGCACCGAAGAGAATCAGGGCCAGAAGAAGAACCAGAAGCAGGGGAACCATCGTTATCAACCTCCTGGCCACCGAATGCCCTTACCTGAGGCCGACAAGCCCGCAAAGCGGGAGTTATTTCCGCGCGGTCCAGGGCATATGCGCAGGCTCGCACACCAGGCCCTCTACCCCGCCGTACCCGCCGGTCCAGCGCCGGGATTCGGCCGGCCCGGTCGCCTCACTCCCCCACCAGCCGTGCTGCATCGGCCGCACACCGGTGGCCAGCAACAGGTGAAGACGGCCCTGCGTCATGAGGAGCGCCGGGTGGGCATGGCCGTGGCGGGGCCGGCGGCTTGGGGACCGAACTTCTCGCGGATACATGATTGATGGGCGACGGGGTTGCCGGCCAGGACCATCGCCGGCTCGCTGGGCGCCAGGCTCGTTCGAGGGGCAACTCTGCCTCCCTGCGCCCGTTTCCGGCACCGGTCGGCCCGTGCGTCGACCGGTGGGAAGGAAGCCGACCACGGCGCCGGCCGCGAGGGAGGTGTCATGCCCCGCGCGCGGTCGCGCACCGGCCGGGTCGGCGCGGTACGTGTCAGGGGTGCGCTATCTCGGTCGTGACCTCGTCGTACCGGACGAGACGAGGGGTGAAGGAATAGGAGGGATGTCTGTCCTTCAGCCGCGCCGTGGCGTCGTCGAGATACGCCCACATGTCGGCGGGGTCGGCATCGACGCCGAACGTCGCGTCGTTCAGCACCTCCATGTCGGGACTGGAGATGTACGCCACGTACTTGAGGGTCTGACTGCCACCGGCCATGGTTGTCACGGTCTCCTTCGAGGTGTCGTGCGGTGTGTCCGTGACCTTGCCGCCCGCGGTCTCGGCGGCCTGCGCCGTGCCGGGCGCCGTGAGAAGTGCCGACGCGGCGACTGCGCCGGTGGCGCCCAGGACGGTGCGTCTGGAGATGTCTGACACGGTCCTCCCCCTACCTCCTTGCGACCCTCCTCGCGAAGGCCCGCGGCAGACGTTACAGCGGCGGCTTCGCCGTGGAGGGCGAATTCGGTGGCCGGGGAACTTCTGTTCGGTCGGGCGGCTCGTGGGCTGCTGGGAGCGGCGGCCACGGCGCCGCGGCGCTCGGCTGAGTTCCGGCCGGTGCCCGGTGGTTCACGCCAGACGGCGGCCGGTCCCTCGGACCGCGGCGATCGTCAGGGTGCTGCCCACCGCGACCGGTCGCCGGGGCCGGAACTCCGCCGGGGTGAGGCCGACGCGACGGCCGTGCGGTGCGGTGCCGTTCCCGGTCCGAAACGGGATGAACCCGTTGCCGGCGGTCGCCCTGCGCCACGTCCTCTTCCGGACCGCGGGGAAACTGCCGCGCCCCCGAACGCACGGACGAGCGCTGGCTAGGATCAGGCATGAGACCGAACTTCATGCATTCTGAGACGAGTTGGTCGCGGCGCACAGTGGCTCTGGCTTCCTTGCTGAGTGCGGCGGCCCTTGTATGGACTGCGGTCGCACTGAGCGTGCACACGACCGGCTCGATCGCACTGGACCCCGACAGCGTGACCGATGCCGATATGGCCCGGCTGGCCGCTGCCGTGATGGCCGGCATTGCGGCGGTGGCCGCCGGACTGTGGTGGCGCCACTGGGTGACCGTACGTCGGCCGACGACTGGCGGAGGCTGGGCTCGGGCGGCGTTTGCCGTCTCCGCCGTCCACTCGGTGTTCGTCGTGCCGGTGATCGTGCTCGCCTCCTGGGAGTGGAGTGCGTCCGCGATCCTGTTCACGTGCGCGCTGATCGCCGCCGGTGTGCGGGAGGCCGCCTGGACGAGCGCACCGGCTACCGGGGCCGTCGCGTCGGGGTGACGCGTCCTTGCGGGGACGGAGGAGACTGGACGACCGGAGGGTGCTCAACGGGATCGGGGGGAAGTTCCGTACCGGGACGGCCTGGCGGGATGTGCCCGAGCGTACGGGCCCACGCTGCACACCCGCTTCCGCCGCTGGGCGGCAGACGGCACGTTCGAGCGGATGCTCAAGGCCGCTCATGCGCAGGCGGACGCAGGGGGAGATGTCGGCTGGCTGGTCTCGGTCGACTCCACCATCGTCCGCGCCCACCGGCACGCCGCCGGGCCCGAAAGGGGGGACTTCACAGTCCTGGCCTCGGACGCTCCCGAGGCTGCCTCGTCATGCCGCGATCCTGACCCTCGACCTTGACCAAGGAGACAGGGGCATCCCCCCGCCGCGGCAGTCGGCTCCGTGAGTAGAGCGGTGGGCGTCAGGGCGGCGGCCCGGTTCTGGGGCTGCCGCCCTGACGCCCGGATGCCTCAGTTCACGTTGCCGGCGGACCAGGCGGCTGCCACAGCGTTGTATTCGTCGCTGTCAGAGCCCAACTCGCCAGGGCCAGGACATCGACGCGCGGCCAGGAGAGCTGTGGGGACAGCTGTTCCCGAGAGAATCGCTGTGGCCGGCCGGGCATCCCCCTCAGCGCTGTTCGAAGGCTACGGGCCGCTTCCCACCGACGCCGTCGAGCGGCTCGGCCTCTACCGGCTCCACCATCCGTCCGAGTTGGCCACGGGGCGCCGACTCGGGTGTCTCACCTCGGGTCCAGACGAGACGCCCACCGGGTTTCGGCAGCCTCGTCCTGCAACCAGCGAAGCGCCGGAGTTGGCGCATGGCCTCTCCCGCCGCGCACACCACGGGTCTCGACCTGCCATTCCTCCGACGTTGCCTGCGCGAAGGTGCCGGCGATGCAGCCGACGGTGTCGAGGTGTCGAGCCCGTCGGAAACGCCGGCCGTGGCAGTCCTGGGCCTCGGGCGTGAAGAGGACCGGCGCGCTGACGATGGGGCGCGTCGGCCACGGCAGGACCGCCGACGAGGGGTCCGGCGGCACGGACCTCTGTCCGCAGGAGGCCGCGGCATGGGTGCGGCAGGCCAACACCTACCCTGGGGACGACGAGCGCGATCTCCGGCGGCCGCGGAGAACCAGTGCCGTGACCGGCCCCGTCAACCACGCTGTCCGCATCCGAAGACACCCGGTGCGCTCGCGCGTCGCGGCACTACTCTGCCGACGTGACCACAACCGAGGAACCCCGCGCCGTCGTCGCGCTGACCGATGTCGCCGTCCACCGCCGTACCACCGGGCAGGAGATCGTCCTCGACGGGATCACCTGGACCGTCCGGCCTGGCGAGCACTGGGCGCTGCTGGGCGCCAACGGGGCCGGCAAGACCACCCTGCTGCGGCTCGTCGGAGCGGCCATGTATCCCACCGCCGGCACCGTCGAGGTCCTCGGTGACCTGCTCGGCCGCGTCGACATGCGCGAACTGCGGGCCCGCGTCGGCCTGGTGTCCGCCGCCCAGAAGGTCCCGCTGGACGCCACCGCCCACACCGTCGTCCTCACGGGGGCGACCGGCACCGTGCAGCCGCTGTGGCGGGAGTACGGCAGCGCGGTCCGCGAGCGTGCCCACGACCTGCTCGGTGAGCTGGGGTGCAAGGAGTTCGTCGACCGCCGTTTCGGCGACTGCTCGGGCGGCCAGCGGGCCCGGATCCTCATCTGCCGCGCGCTGATGGCGGATCCGTCGCTGCTCCTGCTCGACGAACCCTTCAACGCCCTCGACCTGCCCTCCCGCGAGGACCTCGTGGACGCGCTGCAACGGCTCGCGGCCGACCGTGCCGGTCTCGCCACCGTCACGGTCACCCACCATCTGGAGGAGCTCCCGCCCAGCACCACCCATGCCTTCCTGCTCAAGGAGGGGCGTGAGCTGGCGTCCGGTCCCATCGACGGCGTGCTCACCCCGGACAACATGACGCGCTGCTTCGGACGTCCCGTGCATGTGGCCCGCCACGACGGCCGGTGGTACGCACGCTCGGGCCGCTGACACCGTGACCGCACGGGGGCGGTCGGCCCGGCCGGGTGCTTTCCCCGGCCGGCAACCAGGGTGCCGTGCAGGCCCAGGTGACGGAGCGCGGACGCGGGCGGCAGGGCCTTGGGCGGGGTAGTCAGCGGGCAGGACGGGGAGCTGCATCCAGGTGCGGAGCATGGCGGTGCAGGTGAGGACCGCCGCCTCGTCGGAGCCGGATAAGCCGACCGTCTCCATGAGTTGCTCGCCAGGATCGGCTGAGGGTGCCGGTCCGGGTCGGGCGCGGGAGCGAGTGGTGGGCCGGCGGGGGGGCGGCCAGGCGAGGGCGCGTCGCCAGCCGCGCGGTACCAGGGCGTGACGTGGCAGCGGGCCGCGGGTCGGGTCCTTGGCCTGGCTGGCTGAGCGGGACGCGCGGCGGCACCCGCCTCAATCGTTAGCCGTGTTGGCCCGGGGAAGTCCGGCGATCGGCACCCCGGCCCGCTTCGAGGTCCGCAGGATGCCGCAAGTGAAGGAGTCGGCCACCATGCCGAGGCCGAGGCTGTGGCCGGTTCAGGCGATGGGGCCCTGGCCCCGGTGCTGATCCGCTTCAAGACCCGGGTCATGGAGCCCGGAACCTTGCTCCGGTGACGCGGTCGTGCCAGTCGATCGCGACAAACGCGGGCGCGTTGGGCTCCGACCAGCGCGGGCCGGTCTCGGTGGCGAGCCTCGCCCGTGCGGTGACCACCGGCCTTATGGCGCCT
This sequence comes from Streptomyces sp. AM6-12, assembly GCF_044327085.1. Taxonomy (NCBI): domain Bacteria; kingdom Bacillati; phylum Actinomycetota; class Actinomycetes; order Kitasatosporales; family Streptomycetaceae; genus Streptomyces; species Streptomyces sp. AM6-12. Next base: position 226,956 of record NZ_JBIQWN010000003.1, on the reverse strand, counting down.
GGGCCGTGTACTGGGGCAGCATCACTGCATGGTCAACTACGTTCCCTCGCCTGACGAGGTCGCCGCCGCCCAGACCCCCAACGGCGGCTGGTCGAAGAAGCAGCTCGCCGAATGGGGTGTCCCTTGGCCCCCGCCGACGGGCTGGCGCAAACACCTCGAGGCGAAGTGGCGAGGCGAGGACGTCGGGCCGTTGCCCCGAGAGGAGCCGGATCAGGACGCCCTGTTCTGATCCTGGTCGACCAACTCGTCCTCGCACGGCCGTCGTCAGCCTACCAACCATGCCCGGAGCACACGCCGAGGGCGACGAAGGCCTGCTGGTACCGACTGCGCCCGCTGCGCCTGTTCCTCGACTCCGGCGGCGCCGAACTGCCCGCCGGCACCGAGGCGGCCGCTGCTCGCGGCGAGGCCCTGTAGGCATTGGCCGACTTGCGTGCTGCCCGCCACAGCGTCGACGCGCCGGAGGGTTGGACCCATTGACCCGAACGAGTCCAGCATCGGACGGCTACACGTGCAGCCATTTTGCCTTAAGTGGCCGTTCGCGTGTTGACGGCGAGGTCGTCGCCGACGCGGTACAGCCGAGGAGGAGAGCCGGAGTGCCTCCGTGATGGGGATGGAGGAGTCCGCTGGCATGGTGCCCGTGTGGCCGTACGGCCGGGCGGAGACGCACCGGGCGCCTCCGCCCGGCCCCGGCTCAGCGACGGGTGATCACCGTCAACCGGCTCCCGCCGGTGACCGCGCCACCGGCGAGTCCCTCGATCAGGGAGGCGTCACCGTGGCCGGTGAACGCGAGCAGGACGACGGCGAGGACGGACAGCAGGCCGGTGAACTGAGGGCTCTGCACGAGCGGTTCGTGCATCGTTTCGCCAGGTCGGAGCCACGTGAATCGGCGCTGGCGTATATGCGGGGACTCGTCGCACCGCTGGAGCGGAAGAACGGCTGGACGCTGGCGGAGGAGGCGGGTCATGCGGGACCCGACCGGATCCACCGGCTGTTGAACAGGATCGACTGGGATGCGGACGAGGTCCTGGACGACGTGCGTGAGCACGTCGTGGAACATCTCGGGGACCGGGATGCGGTACTGATCGTCGACGACACCGGTTTCCTGAAGAAGGGGAACCGTTCGGCCGGCGTCCGGCGGCAGTACTCCGGAACCGCGGGACGGACGGAGAACTGCCAGGTCGGGGTCTTCCTCGCCTATGCCGCCGACCGCGGCCGCACCCTCATCGACCGGAGCCTTTATCTGCCGACGTCCCGGACGGACGACCGGGAACGGTGCAGGCGGGCCGGCATCGACGACGAGGTCGCCTTCGAGACGAAGGTGGCGATGGCCCGGGCGATGGTCCGCCGGGCGATCCAGGGGAAGATCCCGTTCGGGTGGGTGACCGCGGACGCCGGTTACGGCTATTCCAAGAGCTGGCGGACCGAGCTGGAACGGGCGGACGTCTTCCACGTCATGGCCACCACCCGCCACGACACCGTCGTCACCCGCTGGGCCATGGACCACCCCGTTCATGACCTGTTCCACGGGCTGCCGCGGCAGAAGTGGAAGCGCCGGTCCTGCGGGAACGGGTCTCATGGGCCCCGCGTGTCCGACTGGGCACGGGTGGAGGTCCGGCCCTGGCACCGGGAAGACCGCAGGCACTGGGTGATCGCCCGCCGCAGCGTCCGCAGGCCCGAGGAGATCTCCTACTACATCGCCTACTGCCCCGCCGACACCACACTTGACCAGCTCATTCGTGTGGTCGGCAGCCGCTGGGCGGTCGAGGAAGTACCCGAGCCGCACGGCGACGGCTGCCCCCTCTGCCCCAAGTACGCCAAGCTGCCCGAGCACGCGGACAGGTGGGCCGAGCACCGGGCCCGCGGCCTGTTCCTTCCCGAAGGCGTCGCGCGGCTGCTGTACGCCCCGCGCTGCCCCGGCAGAGCGCCCATGATCTTCCGTCCCTTCGTCGGGGCGGAGGCCACCTACCCACCTGGGTCGGTGGCGAGGAGTATGAACACAGAAGGAGTACACGATGAGGGAATCGATCACCTGGCGGATGGCCGAAGGCGGCGAAGGCGAAGGCGACGACGGCCTCCCCGGCGAGCCGTGGCCCCTGCCGCCGACCCCTCCGTCCCCCGACGGCGGCCCGCGGTTCATCGGCTGAGATGACACTCACCGGAGTGGAGGAGGGACGGTCCGAGCTGGGCCGCTCCCTTCTCGAACGCAAGCACCTGACGGCCGACTGGCTCCCGGCGTTCGCCGCCGTGCCCCGGTCGGACTTCCTGCCGGACGTCATCTGGCCGTTCGACATGGACACCGGCACCACCGTCGCCGTAGACCGGCGCGCCGATCCGGCCCTCTGGTCGTCCTACGTCAACGCGGACGTGCCGATCGTCACCCAGTGGGACGACGGTACAGGCGAGGGGCCCGGCTGCGTGCCGACGTCGTCGGCGTCCATGCCGAGCGTGGTGTTCCGCATGCTGTCGGCTCTGGAGGTCGAGGCCGGGCACCGGGTCTTGGAGATCGGTACCGGGACCGGGTGGAACGCGGCGCTCCTGGCCCACCGGCTCGGAGCGGATGCCGTGGCGAGCATCGAGATCGACAGGGACGTTGCCAACGCAGCCCGTGAGCGCCTGCTGGCCCATCAGCTGTACGGGCCGGTCCTGACTCGGGACGGCGAGGACGGCGACGACATGGGAGCGCCATACGACCGGATCATCGCCACGGCCGGGGTGCGCCGGATTCCGCCGGCCTGGCTCCGCGATGCCCCCGGCGGGAAGATCCTCGCCCCGTGGGGGACGCACTTCGGCAATGGCGACGCCCTCGTGCGGCTCCAGGTGTCCGAGGATGGGTGCATCGCGGACGGCCGCTTTCTGGGGCCGGTCGAGTTCATGAAGCTGCGTGGGCAGCGGACCCAGTTCGCCGGCCACGACGTCTACGTCCCGAACGGGGTGAACGGCGCCGATCGCAGTACCACGACCGTCACCGAGGAACAGCTTCTGGGAGGCGGCCAGTTCGCCGCCCAGCGATTCGCCGTGGGGCTGAGGGTATGCGACTGCTATCAGCAGGTGGCTGATAAGCGGGACGGCGCCCGGCCGGTGTGGTTCTACGGCCTGAAGGACCGGTCCTGGGCCTGCGTCATGTTCCAGGACGGCCGCGCGGAGGCCACGGTGTGGCAGTCCGGGCCTCGACGGCTGTGGGACGAGGTCGCGTCGGCGCTCGCCTGGTGGCGGGCAGCTGGTGAACCAGGCTACGAACGCTTCGGGCTCACTGTCAGCGTGCACCGTCAGCGTGCCTGGCTGGACCAACCGACGGATTACTGGAGGGTCTGAAAACAGAAGCCCCCCGCTCGTACGCCGAGGCGAACGAGCGCGGGTCTTCTGCATTGGAGCTACCCCCGCGGGCGCGGGGACGACTCTTCGTGACCTGCGGTGTTGTCAGGTGACCAAGTCATTTTGCTTCACCTCGTTCGTGGATCACCAGGGTCTTCACCGCGGGTGTGGACGAGCTGTGCAGCAGCCATGTATTGGGACTCTTCCGCGCGTGGGACGACCGTCGGCCGTCCCGATACCCGAGATCGCGTGAAGCCGCCCCCGGGCGCGCGGACGCCAGGAAACTGTCCCCGGGATCGAGGCGAACGGGGAGCGATCCCGCAAGGCGTGGAGACGACATCGCCGCTTGCTATCGACGGCGCCCGGTCTGTTCCAGCGATTCGCACGTCACGGTGCGATCCACTCCTGTTGCATCTGGCGGGCCAGATCGCGGACGCCCAGACCATCGCGGACATACGCGGCCAAGGCCAGGCAGTGGCGCCGCGACCGCCGGCTGCGCAAGCGGGTGGCCGCGGAGTTGATCGGTCTCTGCCCCGAGTGCGGCCGCGCGGCCGTGTCGGGCACGGCAGGGCCCTCCGGATGGGGTTCACGGTCAGCTCGTGCCGCGTCGGGCCGCCGCGCGGATCGCCGCCTCGGCCTCCGCCAGAGCGTCGGTCAGGGACGGTTCGTCGAGTCCCGGTACGCACACCACCCGGTCGCCGTCCAACGCCGCGAGTGAGGCGTCCACGACTTGGCCCACCGGCATGCCGCCTTCGGCGTGCACGGCCTGGTCACCTTCCGGCACCGGCTCCTGCCCGCGGGATCGATGGAACTCGGTGGCGGTCAGCCCCGGACACAGCACCTGGATCCTCAGCGGTGTGGCGGCCAGCTCGGCCGCGAGGGTGCGGGTGAAGGTGACGACGTAGCCCTTGGTGCCGCCGTACACCGCGCGCTCGGGCAGCGGGTGCGGCGGCAGCGAGCCCGCGAAGGCCAGCTGCGAGGCGACGTTGACCACGGTTCCGTCACCGCGCGCCAGCATGCCCGGGACCACGGCCCGGGTGAGAGCGGTGACGGCCAGGACGTTGATGTGCAGGACCTTCGCCAGCAAGTCCGGTTCGAGCTCGGCGAACGGGCCGTACCCGTTGATACCGGCGTTGTTGAGGAGGAACCCGATGTCGTCGCCCGCCGCCCGGCTCACCACCCGGGCCAGGTCGTCGGGCACCGACAGGTCGGCCACCAGGGTCTCCGCCGTGGTGCCCGTCTCCTCGCGCAACCGCCGGGCGAGGTCGTCCAGCCGCTGGGCCCTGCGGGCCACGAGGACCGTGTCCCATCCCTGGACGGCGAGGCGCTCCGCGTAGGCCGCACCGATGCCGGAGGATGCGCCCGTCACCAGGGCCGTACCGCGTCGTGTGCTCACCTGTGTGCCGCCTTTCAGCCCGCTGACCTGCAGTGTGCGCGTACAAACACCGTTGTACCAGCCAGCCACCGCGTCCCGGACAAGGCTCTTGGCTGCTGCCGGATACGGGCGTGGAAGCGAGGTGGGTACTCGTTGTCCACGCTGCACCTCAGCCTCACCGTTCACCCCGCCCACCTGGGAAAACGGCCTGTGAGTCTCCTAGCCTCACAGCGTGGCATCGCTCGGAGAGCGGGCCTGTCCCGCTGATCCGCGACGGCGGGCGCGGGGCTGCCGCACGAGGCGAGAGGGGGCCCGGTGGCGGGGATCGAGCGGGAGCCTGAGACCGCAGCCTCCCGGCGGGCTCGTCGGCGCACGGAAGGCGGAGGGGGCGTGGCTCCGGCAGGCCCGGGTCGTTGAGTATCCGGCCGCACCGCGGGCCTTGCGGTGGGCGCTGGCCGCAACGCGAACGAGGACCGATACCGAAGAAGCCCGCTCACGACCCGGCGTACGGCTACGACCCGGAGACGAACACGGTCCGGGTCGATCAGCACGATCTGGCGCGGCTGCTGTTGATGTTCCGCTCGCTGATGCGTGAGCAGCGGCCCGGCCGGTGGAAGCACATGCACGACTTCGACCTGTCCTTCGAGCGCCTCGCGGACGCGGTCGACGCGAGCTCGGAGATCCGGTACGGCAAGCGCTGGACGGGGCCTGATGTGCGGATGCGCTGCACCACGACCGAGCCGGCCTACGTCTGGGCGAACGGCGCCCCGTACGACGGAGAGGCGACGTTCACCTGGATGGTGCCGGGCTACGGCTCGCACGCCACCAAGGACGAAACCTTCCGCGTCACGCACAAGGCGCTGTGCGGGTTCAGCTGGGGCAAGGACGACAAGCCGCGCCAGGCGGAGGGCCTGCCGGAGTGCCCGGAGTGTCGGCGCGAGGTACAGCTCGGTGCCTACCGGCCCCGCGGCGCCTGGTGACTATCGGCATGAATCCGCGTTGCCATCGGGTGGATACGGCGGTGGCTACGATGTGAAACGGCCCGGCCCCGGCAGCTGCAATGCCGGGCCGGGCCGTTGTCACAGGGGTGGCTACCCGAGCCAGACGATGTTCAGGACCGTCAGGCTGTGCCGGGGCCGGTCTCCTCAACCGCCCCGTCCTCGGGGGCTGAGGAGCGTTTCGGTGCTGCGCTGGCCCTCGGGCAGGATCTGAACCCGCTCTCGCATGCACAACCATGCAGACGCCGACCCATCTGCACTGCTTCCCTTCGGTCGCCGATGAGTTTCGGTGTGCGTGACGGTCCAAGTCGGCACACCTGACGCAGGGAGAATCCGGTGGACAAGACGCGCCTGCATCCGATGGCTCACATCGCACGTCGCATGTTCGGGCTCCTGGAGCCGATCTGCCTGGTCACGTTCCTCGCGGGCGAGTGCAACGAGGAACTGGCCGCGCTCGGCCACCGCACCTACTGGGACGGCTACTTCGCCAGCCGCGCCGCACCACTGGGACGGGTGCCGGCCCAAGTCGTGCACGCAGCCTTCTACAACTTCGCCGACGGGGAAGTGGCACGGCACATCCCCAGCGCCTGGGAGACGATCTCGCCCGAGGCCTCCGTCGCCGCTCGGGAGCGGGGCAGCGCGGCCTCCCTACGGCGCATCCTCGGCGACGAGCTGGCCGAGTCCCCGGGTCTGGCGCGCGCCGCGGACCTGATCACCAAGGCCGCGACGAGCGCCCCTACCGAAGGCCGGGTGATGTACGCCGGCATGCGCGCCCTTGAGGTACCCAGCGACCCCGTCGCCCGGCTGTGGCACTCCGCGACCATGCTGCGTGAGCACCGCGGCGACGGGCACATCGCCGCTCTCGTCGGCGCGCGTATCGGCGGCACGGAGGCCCACGTGCTCTCCGCTCTGGAACAGGGCATCCACCCCCCGGAGTCGTTCGGACGCATCCAACACCTGCCTAAGGAGCGCCTGGCCGCGGTCCTGGACGGTATGCGCGAACGCGGACTCATCGACATCGACGGCCACTTCACCGATGCGGGCCGCGCGACCAAACGGCGCATCGAAACCGTCACTGACGAACTCGCCACCCCGCCCTACGACGCCCTGTCCCCCGCCGAACTCGACGAACTGATCACCGACCTCGAACCCATCACGGCGGCCCTGGTGGCCTCAGGCTCGCAGTGACAGGCAGGATGCCGAGGCCGCTCGGGTCGGCTACGACCGCGCGACTGCGGCAGCGCGTGGCTGGGAGAGGGCGGCCAGATGCCTGACGCCGAGGTCGACGCCGACGCGGCCGTGCTGCCGCTGGCGGTGGGTGGGCTGCTCGGGCAACTCGGTGGTGCCGCCATCGCATTCGGGCCTGGCGGAGACACCACCCGGCAGGTCCGGCCGACCGCTGTGGCGGTGCCTTGTGACCGCGTACGCCGTGCTGTTCGTGCTGTTCGCCGTGACGACCGGAGCGCAGGTGTACTACCTGGGCGGCCTGTACGTGTGCCTGCTGGCGGCCGGGGCCGTGGGACTCGACGGGTGGTTGCACTCCCGGCCGGGCCGGTTGCGCGGCTTGATGGTCGCAACGGCCGTCTCGTCTGCGCTGCTCGCCGTGATCGTGCTGCCGGCACTGCCGCCCTCCGACGTGGCCTGGACGTACGGCATCAACGCGAATTCGGGGGAATCCCTGGGCTGGCCCCAGCTGGTGGGCACCGTGCGGCAGGTATGGACCGGGCTCCCGCCCGAGCAACGCGCGAACGCGGTGATCTTCACGGCGGACTACGGCGAGGCCGGCGCTATCAACGAACTCGGCCGCGGTACGGCGTTGCCCACCGCAGTAAGCGCCCACAACACCGACTGGTGGTGGGGGCCCGGCAACCCTGACGCCACGACCGTGGTGGCCGTCGCCCCCGGCCCCGACCACGCCCCCGAGTACGCCGCCCATCTGCTCCGGTACTTCCGGCACGTCCGGGTGGCTGCCACCCTCTCCAACCCCTACGGCGTGCACAACGTCGAATGGGGCGGCCACGTCTACGTCTGCACAGGCCCCCGCCACCCCTGGGGCGAGACGTGGCCCGAACTGCGCCACTACGCGTAATGCCCCGTTACGCGCCTCCGTCTCCGGGACACCCTCGTCCAGCAGCCCTGTACCTCGCACCGTCACTGCTGGTGCACGGCCACCTTCACCCCGAGCGCATGGTTGAACGCCCACCGCGCCGCACCCGCATGCCGGGCCAACGCCTCCACCTGGACGGGCGTAGGACCCAGAACGAACTGGAACGCCCGGAGAACGTCCTGCCGCACTCACCCACCCCTCAACTCGCATGCAGAGCAATTGCGTTGCATCGTAGAGGGCACCACTGGCAACGCGCCCGACCTGGGCGCTTACCTGAGCCTGCTGGGCGACCGCCAGGGCGGAGGACAGGTCCAGTACGGCCCCGGTCGAGGTGACGGCGGCGGCGTCTTCGTCGTAGCCGTCGTCCTTCACGGGCCGGCCCTTGGCGTCGAGGCGGAGCTTGCGCGGCGCGGAGATCCGCACCGGCTTCGGCAGCAGCGCCTTGGCTTCCTTGCGGCCCTTCCGGGTGAGCAGCCGCAGCTGGTGTCCCGACTCCAGTCGCGTCTCCACCCGGACCAGGCCCGGTGCCGGACGGCCCCGCCCCAGGGGCGGGAACGGGGCCGTGGGCCGCTGGCTCAGCCCAATCGCCACTGCTGGTTGGCGCCGCCGTTGCAGGTGTACAGCTCCACCTGGGTGCCGTTGACGTTGCCAGAGGGCTGGTCACCGCCGGTGACGTCGAGGCACAGGCCGGACTGGACGCCGGTGACGGCGCCGTCGGAGTTCAGTCGCCACTGCTGGTTGGCACCGCCGTTGCAGGTGTACAGATCGACCTTGGTGCCGGAGGTGGTGGCGCCACCGTAGGCATCCAGGCACTGGGTGCCGCCGTACAGCCGCAGTTCGCCCGCGGCGGTGGGCGTGACCTGCTGGTTGGCGCCGCCGTTGCAGTCCCAGATGTCGATCTTGGTGCCGGGCGTGGTCTGCTTGTCGTAGGCGTCCAGGCAGCGGCCGGAGGACGCGCCGATCAGCGGGTGCGTCGTGCCGGTGGTGGTGGCGCTGCCGGTGGACACGCGGTACATGACGGTGCCGTGGCCGGGAACGGTGGCCGATATCGCGCCCGTGGTGGTGGTCTTCACGTGCGACCACAGGTTGTTCAGGGTGTAGCCGCTGCTGGAGGCGGGCATGCCGACCGCGGATGTGGTGGTGGAGATGGTGGCCGCGCCGGAGTTCTCGTTGAACAGCGCCACCGACACGTCGCCGTTCGCGAGCGGTTTGGCCAGCACGTCCAGGCCGCCGGCGGAAGCGATCTCCACGCCCTGTTTGCCGAGGGAATCCTGGTCGACGGCGATGACGTCGCGGTTGCCGAGGATGGAGGCGGTGGCGGCGGTGGAGCTCGGCAGGTCGTTGCCGGCGATCAGCGGCGCGGCCATCTCCGCCCACAGGCTGAATTCGCTGCGGTCTTCGGTGAAGGACATCCCGCCGTTGCCGACCTCCAGCATGTCCGGGTCGTTCCACCCGCCGGGGCCTGCGTACTCGGCGAGCTGGACGTTGGTGTGGAAGTTCGACAGCATGGAACTGTAGCTGTCGCTGATGTCGCCGGTGGTGCGCCACATGTTGCCGACACCCGCGCCCCACTTCCACACGCTGTCCACGCCCCACTCGCACAGGCTGAACAGGATGGACCGACCGCTACGGGCCAGCGCGTCGCGCATGGTGGTGTCTCGCTGCTGCGCGGGACTGCCGTCGCTGTTGCAGTTGTCGTACTTGAGCAGGTCCACGCCCCAGGAGGCGAAGCTGTTCGCGTCGGTCTGCTCGTGGCCGAGGCTGCCGGGGAAGCCCTGGCAGGTCTTGGTGCCGGCGCTCTCGTAGATGCCCAGCTTCAGGCCCTTGCCGTGTATGTAGGCGGCAGTGCCGGCGATGCCGTCGGGGAACTTGGACGGATCGGGCACCAGGTGGCCGCCGGAGTCCCGGCTGCCGGCCATCCAGCAGTCGTCGATGTCGACATACTTGTAGCCGGCCGCAGCCAGACCCGAGGACACCATGTGGTCCGCGACGGACTTCACCTTCTGCTCGGTGACGTCACAGCCGAACTTGTTCCAGCTGTTCCAGCCCATCGGCGGGGTCAGAGCCAGCCCGTTGGACAGTGCCGCCGCCTGCGGCGCGGTGCCGAGGGCCCAAGCGGCCGACGCGGTGAGCAGGGCCAGGACGGTGCCGGACGCGGCGAGGGCGGATCTGCGGGCGACGCCGTGCATGCCGCCCTTCCCGGCCGGGTGCGCGCGGGATTCGCGAGCGGGACGAAAGTGCATGTGCCCTTCCTTCCAGTCGGAGTGTCCGCCTGAGGGGCATCCGGCCGCAGGCGAACCCACGTGGCGTTGCGTCACATCCCCGCCGGCAACAGCGGCAGGCCGAACAAGTATGTGAGGTGACGGTGGAAACTGTTCGTTTCTGTGCGGATGCCTGCACACCGTGGCAGGCCGCGCCACCCCCGTCAAGAGGGGCGACGTGGCATCCGGGGAACCAGCCTCTGCAAGCTCGACGAAGGAAGGGCAGCAGCATCAGCACGGAGTACGCGCAGTTTCGGTCAGGCAGTGTGGCCGTAGCCGAGGTGGGTGCCGGAGTAGCCCTCGCAGAAGGCAGGCATTGCCGGTTCGTCGGCGTCCACGGGGCGGTGGCAAGCCGAGCAGAACAGCGGCTCCTTGCCTGCGGGCGCGATGGTGAGTTCGTGCCGGACGCGTCGGCCGCGGCCGACGTAGCAGATGCGCTGCCGCCGACAGGGCGTGCAGTCCAGCACGTGCTGCTGCCAGGCGTACCAGGTGATCAGCCAGCTGATCCGGGCCAGGTAGCAGTCGGAGCAGCCGTGGTAGCCGGGATACTCCAGGCCGACAGCGTCCGGTCCTGCGGGGCCCGCGCACCATACGCAAGCCGCGCCAGCACACTGTTCCTCGGATAACCCCAGGGGCACTTGGTGGTAGGCGATGAGCCGGTGCAGGCGCTGTGACTCCTCGGGAACCAGGACGGCGGTCATCGACGGAGCTCCAGGGCTAGGGCGCGGAGGGCACGTTGTACGTCGCAGAGAGTCGGGTCGTCCGTGCACTGCTCGCAGCACTTCCAGTGCGACTTGTACGCGGCCAGGGCCCGCTTTAGCGTGCAGGTCCGGCAACCGCGGGGGAACCAGCGGCCGACGACACCGAGGATTGCTTCGTAGCGTTGCCCGAGGTCTACCGCGGTAGCGCCGTCAAGATGCCAATCGCACCAGACGCAGTGGGCGCCGCGTACCTGCGGGGCCGTCAGCTGTGACGGTGCCGGGAGCTCCCAGGAAGTGAGCAGCATGGCGGCGCTCGGGGGGCTGCTCACGGTGTCACTCGACATGGGAAAGGCCTCCACGACCAGCGCGTCTGTCTGACACGACTGACCGTAGGCAGAGCACGCCTATCCCACCCGAGCTGACAGTTCGGGTGCCCCAGACGCTCGGTCAGACGAGACCGATCCGGTGGGCCAGTTGTTCGGCCTGCCGGGCATGCATAGCCCGCGCGCGACGGATCACCGTCAGCGCCAGCTGCCGCGCAAGCGGCGTCCGCGCGAGATCTTCCGGTGCGACCGCCTCCAGCCCCAGCAGCGACAGCAGGACCGCAGCATCGTCGCGACGTTGACTGTGGCAGGCGGCAACCTCCAGCCCGAACGTGAACTCCCGCTCCAGTGACGGCAACGGGCTCGTGTCGATCGCGTCCGCTGTATGCAGAGCCTCCCCAGTGTCACCGGCCTCCATATCGATCGACAGCGCATGCAGGGCCACGTTCGTCGGCCCGAACACCGTCCATCCGACGTTGCTGTTGTCCGGCACCCTGCGGGCCACTGGCGCGGCGTGCTCCTTCAGCCGTTGCCGGGCCTCCCACCACCGCCGGCGGCGCGCCGCGCCCACGACCGCGACGAGCTGGAGCGCGCCGCCCATCGCCGCCCGCTTCACGTCCGGGATCTGGGCTGCGGCTACCTGCTCGGCCGCGCGCAACGCCAGCTCCTCCGCCTCGGCCGGCTGGCCCGCAGCGAGGAGCACATGGCCAAGGTTCCACTGCGCGGCAGCGATCCGCAGCGGGTCGTCAGCGTCCTCGGCAGCGCGCAGCGCGCGGTCAGCAGCGAGGGTGGCAAGGTCAACGCGGCCGGTACGCCGCAGGTACGAGCGGAGCAGGCAGTACAGGTCGGCGGCGGCCCGGAGCACGGCGCGTCGCTCAGCCACGTCCGTGCCGGCTCGGGCCGCGCGCGCGGCGTGCTCTACGTCGGCAACGAGATCGGGCAGTGTCTCGGCAGCCTCAGTGAATCGTGCGCCGCTGGTCTGCCAGCTTGTCCATGCTGCTTCGACCCGGTCCCTGAGTACGGCTGTCGCGATCGGTGCAGCGCTTCGGGCGGGTCCGTAGCCGAGGAGGGCGCGGCCCACTGCGGCCTCAGCTGTGCCCGCTGCCTCCTCCTCGACGGGTGGCCGCTCCGACAACAGCGCGGCGGCCGGCACCCCAAGCTCCTGCGCGAGGGCGTACAGGATCGGCAGGGAGGGCACCTTGAGGCCGCGTTCGATCTGCGACAGGTAGTCCGGGCTGATGCCCACCAGTCCGGCGACGGCGTCCTGCCGTCGGCCGCCGCGGTAGTGCCTGATCCTGTCCCCAATGGGAAGGTCTGATGCAACCATGCGCCGCTCCTCGACCCTCCTGTCTGAGCGTAGGGTGCCCGCTGTGTGGGGACCCAGGATTCGGACGGAGAGGAGCATCTGGTGCCGGAACTGGTGCTGTGGGACATCGACCATACGCTGATGGCGACGGGTGGTCTGGGTCGGGAGCTGTGGGGCGCGGCGTTCGATCAGGTGACAGGCGTGGTCATGCGGGAGCAGGCCGATGTTACGGGCTCCACGGAGCGGGTGATTCTGCGTGAGACAGCGCGCCTGCACGGCGTCGAATGCGACGCGAGCCTGTTCCCCCGGTTCGCTGAGGCGCTCGGGGCGCTGCACGTCCGCCGTGCGGCCGAGTTGCGGGACCGCGGGCATGCTCTCCCCGGCGCCGCCGTGGCACTCGCCGCTATCGCGAACCGCGGTGTGCGTCAGTCCGTTGTCACCGGAAACGTGCGCGTGGCAGCCGAGGTGAAGCTCGCCGTGTTCGGCCTGGACCCCTACCTGGACCTGGACGAGGGGGCGTACGGGGAGGATGGCGAGGAGCGCCCCGAGCTGCTGCGGACTACACTCGCGCGGACGCGAGTGGCGCCGGAGAGGGCAGTGTTCCTCGGCGATACGCCAGCTGATGTTGCTGCCGGCCACGAGGCCGGTGTGTACACGGTGGCAGTCGCGACCGGCAAAACACCTGTTGGAGCGCTGCGAGATGCTGGTGCAGATGCCGTACTCGACGATCTGTCGGATACGACCCGTTTGCTCGCGGCAGTGGATCACTAGTCTGAGGGCATGTCCCCCACCTCCCGGCCCTGCACCGCTGTGCGGTCTGCTGCCGAGATCAACGCGCAGATCCGGCCGTGTGGTCGCATCTGCAGGTGCCTCTTTCGCGGGAGCAGCGAGCGGAGTACGAGCGGCTGTGCGCCGAACTCGCGCGAGTGCAGCACCAGGACGTGACGGCGGCGGCATAGCTGGGTAAGGCAAAGCCCCGCGTCATGACCGTCCGGATCCTGCTCGCCGACGACCAGCCGCTGGTGCGGTCCGGTCTACGTGTGATCATGGCCGATCGCCCCGACCTGGAAGTCGTCGGTGAGGCCGCCACCGGCGCCGAGGCGGTCCAACTGGTCAGGGATGTCAGTCCCGATGTCGTGGTGATGGACATCCGGATGCCGGGCATGGACGGGATCGAGGCCACCCGCCTGATCACGGCCGGGCCGGCAGCCACGCGCGTCCTCGTCCTGACCACCTTCGACGAGGACGACCATGTCTACGGCGCGCTCCGGGCCGGCGCGAGCGGCTTCGTGGTCAAGGACATGGCGCTGGACGAGCTCCTCGCGGCGGTCCGTGGTCGCCGCCGACGACGCACCGATCGCGCCGGGTGTGACACGTCGCCTGATCGCGGACTTCATCGGGCGCCCCGCGGCTGTCCCGGAACGCTCCCCACGGCCGGTCGAGGGCATCACCGAGCGGGAACGGGAAGTGCTGACCCTAGTCGGACGCGGCCGGTCGAACTGTGCGACATCACGTGAGTTCCCCTGAGCCCCGCTGAGTCCTTGTCCCTGTGGCCAGGCTGTCCTGCCTCCTTGGGGTGTTCTTCGAGCCGGTGACGTAACTTCAGGATTCTTGAAGCGTTCTCACTTCGTCCGATCGATCCGTGATCGGGGTGAAGGCGAGGAGGCTCGGGTTGGCGCTGGCGGCCGTACGCGACCTGCGCGAGTTCCGCGATCCGGTCTCGGCGGAGGAACTGGAACAGTTCGAGACCGACGTACTCGCCGGGTTCGTCCTCGCGCGGGCTTCGGCGGGGCTGGCGGACGGCACCATCCGCGGGGACGTCGGGCACTTGGACCAGATGCGGGCCTGGTTCGGCCGGCCGCTGTGGGATATGGAGCCGGCAGACGCCGACGGGTACTTCGGGAAGGTGCTGCGGGGCTCGCCGAGCGGCACCCGGCTGGCCCGCGCACAAGCGCTGACCACGTACTTCCTGTTCCTGGAGCTGCGGCACAAGGTCGAGATCCATCGGATGACCGGGCGGGTCATCGAGTGCCCGATCGACGAGATGAACCGCCCGCGGGGATCCAAGGACGCCGCCGCCCTGCGGATCCCGCCGACCGAGCCGGAAATCAAGACACTGTTTACCGGCTGGGGCGGCGAGCTGGCGACCTGCCGCAAGTTCGCCCCCACCGCGCGGAACTACACCGCATCGAAACTGATGTCGCAGGTCGGACTCAGGGTGAGCGAGGCATGCAAACTCGACCTGGCCGACATCAAGTGGGACCTGGGCCGCTTCGGCAAACTCCACGTGCGCCACGGCAAGGGCGCCCGCGGATCGGGCCCGCGTGAGCGGATGGTGCCGCTGATCAACGGTGCCGACCGCACGCTTCGGTGGTTCATCGAGGACGTCTGGGGCCAGTTCGACGACGACCACACCCGCCCCGGGGCCCCGCTGTTCCCCTCCGAGCGCAAGAACACCGACGGCTCTTCTCGCCGCGTCGGCGACGATGCCTTGCGCAACGGTCTTGCCGCCGCGGCGGAAGCCCATCTGCCCGGCTGGGCCAACACGCTGACGCCGCACGTCCTGCGGCACTTCTGCGCGTCCGAGCTCTACCTCGGCGGGCTTGATCTGCTCGGGATCCAAGAGGTCCTCGGACACTCCTGGATCGCCACCACGATGCGATACATCCACGTCCAGCAGACCCGGGTCGAGGACGCCTGGGTGTCCGGGCAGCAGCGGGCCGCGAAGCGGTTGGAAGGACTGATGGGATGAAGTGGAACCTTCGGCTGACCGCCGCGAACAAGGGAATCTGGAAGGCGTCCGAGCTCCAGCGGAGCCTGGCTGAGCACGGCTTGGTGATCTCGGCTGGGAAGATGTCCGGCCTGTGGTCCGGCCAGCCGGTCTCCCTCAAGCTGGAGGACCTGGACGTGATCTGTGTCGTGCTCGGCTGCGAGATCGGCGATCTGCTGATTCCCGAGCCCGGGAAGGTCAGCCGCCGAGGTCAGCAGATTGGAGTCCAGGAGGCCACGACCGGCTCGATGGTGGCCCCGGCCGTGGTGCCCAAGCGCCGCGACGGCCGTTCCCTGCCGCCGATGTGACCTGGTCGCCATCACCATGGGGGAGATCAGCGAGAACCAGCCGGCGGCCTCCTGCTCAGGCTGTTTCGCCTGGGGGCAGTTGCCCGGCCGGTTCTGCCGCGGCTGCTACACCTACGGCCAGCAACACGCCGTCGGCGAATGCGCCGGTTGCCGACGGCAGGTCCCGGTCGATACCAAGCACGGCTACTGCCGTCTCTGCCGGGCCCAGGCGACCTGGGCGATCAAGGCCAGCGGCAAGGCTTCGGTGATCGAGCCGTACCTACGGCGGGTGACCTGCCAGCAGTTGTTCTTCGCGAACCTCCAGCGGCCCAAGAACGGCGGGCCGCGGGTCGGCAAGGCCGGGCGACGAGTGCTGAAGCCGCCACCGCTTCCCGAACCGCCTCGCGTGATCACGACGTCAACGCAACTGACGCTGTTCACTGCCACTCGGGACTTCCGCCGGTTCGACCGGGAACTCCACGCCGACCTGGCCAATCCCTGGCTGGTCCGGGCCCGGCAGGCCGCTCGGGCAGTGGGAGAGGCTCGCGGCTGGAGCCGCTGGATCACCAGCGACGTGAACCGAGCCCTCGTCATCGTGCTGTCCGGCTTCCGCGAAGGTGAGTCAATCCGATACTCCGAGCTCTTCCCGGCACTACGACTCCGCGGGCTTCCGGTCGTGCGGACCGCTGAAGTCCTCGACCGTCTCGGGCTGTTCGCCGACGACCGGGCTCCCGCCGTCGACCGATGGTTGGAGCGAAAACTCGACGGCATGCCCTCGGGCATCCATCACGCCGTCGAAGCCTGGGTTCGCACTCTCCTCGACGGCGGTCCGCGGTCCGAGCCTCGCTCCCGGCATACGGCATGGGCCTACCTGGGTGAGATCCAGCCGGTGCTGCTGGAGTGGTCCAGACGCTACGACCACCTGCGAGAGGTTACCCGAGAGGACATCATCGCGGCCCGGGACGCTGTTGCCGGGAAACAGCGCGAGAGCCGGATCGTCGCCCTGCGGTCACTGTTCCGGCACGCGAGGAAGAGCGGACAGATCTTCCGCAACCCCACGATCCGCATCCGTGTCCCCCGACAGGCCGGTGGCATCCTCCAAGCCCTCGGCGAGGCGGACATCGACGAGGCCATCGCCACCGCCACCACCCCAGACATCCGACTCATCGTCGCCCTGGCCGCCGTCCACGCGGCACGGCCCAAGATGATCCGCACCATGCAGTTGGAGGACGTTGACCTGGGCAACCGGCGTATCACCGTCGGCGGCCACGTTCGCCCGCTCGACGACCTCACCCGCGGTGCCGTCCTGGACTGGCTCGACCACCGCCGCAGCCGCTGGCCGAACACGGCGAACCCCCACCTGCTGATCACGCAGAAGACCGCCGTTGAACTCGGCCCAGCCGGCAAGCTCTGGACCACCCGGGCCACTCGCAACCTCACCGCCACCCTCGAACGGCTCCGGGTCGACCGCCAGCTCGAAGAGGCCCTCACTCACGGCGCCGACCCCCTCCACCTCGCCCTCGTCTTCGGCATCGACGAGAAGACCGCCATCCGCTACGCGGACTCCGCCCGCAAGCTCCTCGGATCCGAAACCGAAATGGGCCCAGGGCGTTCTCCATGCACCCACACATCCTGGAAGCGTTTGATCAGCCGAGCAGAGCCTCGGTGATCTGGCGGGTGGTCTGCGCAGCAACCCGGGGATTTACAGCGGCGTAGGAGATGTAGGCGTTCAGGCCGGTGGCCAGGGCCCAGCCTCGGCCCCGTGTCCAGGTGGCGTCGTCGACGCCGAGCGTGGCGCGGAAGACGGCCCGGCTCCCGGCAGACATCAGGGTGAAGGCGATGGTCAGGTCGCAGGCCGGGTCGCCGATGCCGAGCTCGCCGAAGTCGATGACCGCGCTGAGGCGGCCGGCGACGGTCAGCAGGTTGCCGGTGTGGAAGTCGCCGTGGAACCAAACCGGCGGGCCATCCCATCCGGGGGCGCTCAGCGCCGCATCCCACAGCTCGGTCATGGCCGCGGCGTCGAACGCACCGTCGACCTCCGCGATAGCAGCTCGCGTCGCGCGGTCCCGGTCGGTCAGCGGCCGACCGGTGAGGTCCTCGCGAGCGTCCTCGACCGGGAAGTCCTCGGGAACGAATGTCTGAAGGGCGATGAGGAATTCCGCCAGTTGGACGGCAGCCCGGGACGAGTCGGCCAATGCCTCGGCGGTCGCCACATCGCCGTCCAGCCAGCGGGACACCGCCCACGGCCACGGATAGCCGAAGTCGGGCTCACCCACCCCCGCCGGTACTGGGATGGCCAACGGCAGGCGCGGGGCAAGCCTGGGGAGCCACTCAGACTCCTTCATGGCCTGTCTTATGGCACCCGCATGGCGGGGCAGCCGGACAGACAGGTCCTCGCCCAGCCGGTAGATCACATGGTCCGAACCGGCCGGGTCGAGCAGCTTGAGAGGCAGCTCGGCCCACTGCGGGAACTGCGTATCGACCAGGCGCCTGGCCAGTGCGGCATCGATCGCGGGGCGGGGGTCCCCGGCTCTCCCGGCTGTCAAGAGCAACTCCTGCGGTGGGCCCGCTCCATGCGGCGGGCAGTCGGAGCCATCACAGTGCCTCGTGCACTCGTCTGTCGATCGGTTTTCTCGACTGGCCGTCCTCTGCTCCGCGCACTCCACACGCCTACAGAAGCCGACCCAGCATGTTCCCCATGAACCCAGGGGGCTATCGCTGAAAATGGCGGCACCGGACCCTCAGGTTCCCGATGAACTGCCTTCAGTTTTCGCGAACCCACGGGGATCACGGCCCCGGACTCCTATCTCTGTCCCCAGGGGCAAAGTAGCTATCTGTGATGCTCAGGCTGTGGGATCGGTGAATCATCCTCCGCGAGGATGCGGTAGACGGTGGCCACCGAGGGGCGCTTGCCCTGGTTCTTGCCCGAGGTGATGACCAGCTTGCGGGCGATCTCGGGGACGGGGACACCGTTGGCCCGCAGGCTGCGGGCGTAGGCGGCCATGTCGTCGTCGACGACTTTGGGGCGTCCGCCGTGTCGACCGCGCTCGCGGGCGGATGCCTGGCCCTCCAGGGACTTCTCCCGGATGTACTCGCGCTCGGACTCGGCCATGCCGGCGAAGAATGCGAACAGGGCAGCGCCGTGCCCGGACGGGTCGTAGACCCCTTGGAGGGGGCCGGTGAGGAGTTCGAGCTGGATGTCGTGGTGGCGCAGGTCCTCGGCGATGGTCAGCAGCTCGGCGGCGCCGCGACCGTTCGCCTTCGCCTCGGCCACCAGGTCGCGCAGCGTCTTCTCACCCACCACCGGATACAGCGCCGTGCGCACGATCTCGTCGGGCTTGCCGACCGCGGCGTCCGCGAGCTTGAAGAAGATTCCCTCCTTGCCGCGGACCTTCTTCAACTCGGCGGTGAGCTGCTTTTCCACCCGCCGCTCGGCACGGGCGTTGATCTTCTGAACCAGGGCGATCAGCAGATCCGCCAGGGCGTCGGTGATCTCCGCCTGCCGCGAGGAGCACAGCGCCGCAAGCAGCGTGATCCGCACGTCCTCGGCGGTATCGCGGAAGTCCGAGGGATACATCTTGATCGCTCGCGCCCGCCACGCGGCCAGCAGCCTCTCCGAGCAGTGCGCGAACAGCCCCTCGGGCAGACCGAGTTTCCGTACGTCGTTCAGCTTGGTGATCTCTGTCAGCAGAGAGTCCAGCCCGACCGCGCCGGGGTCCCGCTTGAGCGAGGCCAGCAGCGCGGTGCCGTCCTCGTTGCCCTCGGTCACCAGTGCCAGCAGCCGGGCCGTGCACACCTGGCCCAGGCGCTCGATGGTCCGTGTGCAGAACGCCTTCTCCGCCCGGGACTGGGCTGCGGCGAGGATGCGGTCGATGCGGCCTGGCGGCTCGATCTTCCTCGCCCGGCACTCCACCAGCAGAGCATCGCGCTGCCGGTTCTCCACCAGTTCGACCGGACACACTTCGTCCGCCAGCCACATGATCAGCTGGTCCTCATCCGCCTGTGTCGCGGGACGGAACTTCAGTGCCTCCCGGATCTGCTTGCGGTGGTTCTTCGCGGAACGGCTGGCTAAGTCGTACTTCGCGAACTCGGCCGCCGGCACCTTCACCAGCCCTGCGACGTACTCCACCGCGGCCTGCGGAATCTCCTCCAGAAGATCGGGGAACCGGCCCTCCAGCTCGAAGAACTTCAGCATCAGGCAGAAGCCGAGCCGCGTCGTCCCCGCCTTGTTCGCCACCAGATCCCAGTCGCCGTCCACCAGCGTCCAGCACGCGATCACGTCTTCCGGCGACCACTCCTGCCGCACACCCGCGCCTTTCCTCGTCAGCCTCGGGCTTCACTCAGGCAGCCCAACGAGGAGGCAAGAACGGGGAAACGGTGTATCTGACTATCCGAAAGTTACCCGGTGGTTACTTTTCCCCTGGGGGCAGAGGTAGGAGTCCGGGGCCAACACCGAGATCGCCGAGGATCTCTTCATCACGGTGGCCACCGCCAAGTCGCACGTATCACGCCTGCTCACCAAACTGGGCGCCCGGGACCGTGTCCAGCTCGTGATTACCGCCTATGAAATGGGGCTCGTCACGCTGCCTCACTGATGGCGTCCCTGACCCCCACGAGGGAGTCGAAAGTGTCCCGTCACTCCCGTCTCGCGCCTCGGCACGGAGTTGGGCAACTGCGGCATCGATAGAGCAGTTCGTCCACTGCATGGTGCCCTTCTTGCCGTATCAGATGACCAGCCGCCTTGAGTCACTACGCGGGAAATGCCTTCGCCATGGAAACCTGGTCCCGGCATGATTCCCACCGTGCATGAAGACGAGGGCCATCGCAGGCGCGCGCGATACACGCTGGCTGATGAGGAACACGGGCATGCCTGGGGTGTCTGCGCCGAGGTGGAAGGGCTGTTCGGGGAGCCCCAGCGGGGGACCTACGAGCTGTTCGGCTGGGTTCCACAGGCAGAAGCGCGCGGCTGGATCGGCAACCGAGTGTGGCTGGTGCCGGACGATGAGACGCTCGATCCCTGGCTGCTGGAGGACGCGGAAAGCGTAGGCCAGCCCCTGGGGACAGACAGTCTCGTACTCACCGGCCTGGACGACTACGAAGGCCCACCCGAGGGACACTGGGGCCGAGTTCGCGTGCACGACGGGCACCGATGGCTGGGCTCCTGCCGGGAATTCGCCCGCGTCCTGCCGCCCGAACAGTCGGCGCCCCCGCTCGTCCTGCGGGGGCTCACCCAGGGTGATCAACTGCGGACAGCACTGCTGAAGGGCACCCGGCGGGCGCTGGACCTCGAGCAGGCCGCCTTGGAGATACAGGACGACCAGGGCGAGCCGCTCACCGAACGCCTGCTCTGGGCCAGAGTCAGCGCCTGGCGCCCATCCTCCTGCGGGACGGATCGGATCGACCTGGAGCTCGACGGAGAGCTCTTCACGCCCGTTCCCCAATACGCCCGGCCCACCTGGGAGCGGTGGTTCACCGGACCGCCGGACACCCAGGGTGCCTGGGGCGGCCTCGACACCCGGCGCCGCGGAGCCTGGCTCGACCTCGTCCGAGAGCGGGCCTGCCGGCGCACCCACCGTGATCTGCCGGCCGGTTACGCCTACGAACTCGACGGCCGACACGTCACCGACGAACCGGGCCTCTACCTGGCGCTCGGCGAGGCGGTGAACGGGGCGGGTGGCTACTTCGGCGGTTGTCTTGCCGCAGTCGATGACTGCCTGCGTGGCACCTTCGGCTACACCGCCCCCGCAACGCTGCTCTGGCGGGACGCTGCGACTGCACGCGAGCACCTGTCCCAGGCGCTGACACCTGACGGCCAGCCCTACGACCTGTTCGGCGTGGTCCTCGAGGCCCTGGCCGAGGGCGGCATGCACGTC
The DNA here is from genome assembly GCF_044327085.1 of Streptomyces sp. AM6-12. Taxonomy (NCBI): domain Bacteria; kingdom Bacillati; phylum Actinomycetota; class Actinomycetes; order Kitasatosporales; family Streptomycetaceae; genus Streptomyces; species Streptomyces sp. AM6-12. The sequence continues at coordinate 205,643 of NZ_JBIQWN010000003.1, read as the reverse complement.
ACCTTGGCTTGACCTACGGTCCGTCCGCCGGGCATCGACCATGTCGGACGGTTTCCAACAACTTGTGCGCCGAGTCATTGACAGCAATGCCGTACGGTCCGTGAGTGTTGAGGCTTGGAACCCGGTCAACCCACTTCACCACCTGGGCGTTCCCGACGGCACGCCGTACCTTCTCTCACCGATCTTCGCCTACGACGTCCACCTCAACTCGTACTTCCATCGGGTGGACTTCCTGGAGAGCCCGCTCAACAGCCAGAACGCAACCGGGGCCGATCACCTCGCCTACCACCACTGGCGTCGACGTGACGTGAACGGACCCAGGGTCGACGGTGGTACGTGGAGCCAGGAGGTCTCACATCTCCAGCAGTTCTACCTGCACGCTGTTTCGAAGGGCTGGGTCAGCGAGGTTCCCATCCCGCAGCGAGCACCCAGGGAGTGGTCCGGCCACCAGGTGCCAGGCCGGGTCCGCCCGCTTCTGGAGGCACACGGCCACCACATCAACGCTTCTACCGCCCGCCTCCGCACGCCAGCCGACGTCGCGACGTTCCTCGCTCCCGACTCCACCCAGACCAAGGTCAAAACGACGAGTTAAGGATCTGCACGCCCTTAGGTATGCACGGTCCGCCCCCGGTACAGCGAACCTCTGATCCCCCGGAACTCCAGGTCGAGGCCGAGGCCGTCCCGTTCGGCGTGGATGTGCAGATGCGGCTCGCTGCTGTTCCCCGAGTTGCCGACCTCGCCGAGCAGTTGACCGGCCCGTACGACATCACCCGCGGCCACGGTCACGGTGCCCGGCCGCAGATGGGCGAGCTTGACGATCTCGGCACCCGTGTCGATCCACACGTGGTTGCCGTAGGGCGGCTGGTAGCGGATGACGCCGGGCTCCTGGTCCTCGACGAGGCCGGCGGCGGAGACGACCGTACCGTCGCACGGCGCGAACACGGGCTGCCCGTACACCAGATACCTCTCGTTCCCGCCGCGCCCGCCCGCGTTCCGGGAGCCGTCGGGCCCGACCTGGATGAGATCGAGCGCACCACGCTGCTCGGGAAACGCCGCGTGATGGTTCAGGCTCCGCCCGCCGCCCTGACCGACGAGCCAACGGCCGTCCCGCAGCGGGAAGTCGAGGGGCCGGGAGACGGCCACCCCCCAGCGGTGCCGCCGCGCCCGCGCCAGCAGCAGCCCGAACAGGACGCACAGGCCGATGCCCATGCCCAGCTCGGTGACATCACCCGTCGAGGGGAGCCGCGGCAGCCGCCAGGCGGAGGCGAGGGCCACGAGTGCGCCGGCCTGAAGAGGCCGGCGCATCCACCGGGGGAACTCGGCGGGTGCGCGCCAGCCGTGGACGACGAGGTAACCGGCCGCGACGATGAGTAGCCGGCCGCACCAGGCGACCCGGCTGGGAGCCGTCCAGCACGCGTCGATACGCACGGCGAACAGCACCGCGAGCACCACCCAGGCCACCGCCGGCAACACCCACCGGGGAACTCGCAGCCGCGCCGGCCGGTGAACGACCGGCTCGATCAACAGCGCGTCCAGCCGTTGGCCGTCCCGGCTGGCCGCGAACGCGCGCACCTCCCCCTCACTGCCCTGAATCACCAACCCCTCGGGACTGTCCCGCACCCCGGTGACCCTGCCGACCCGCCCGAAGGTGGCTTCCAGAATCTCGTCCATCCGCTTCTGCCCCACGGCGGCGATGACGTGGGGCGCCATCCGCTCCCGCTCCTGGGGCTCGGCGACGAGGAACCGGTGCAGTACCTCCACAACGACCTGCCGCCCGCCGCCCCCGTCCCGCATCAGCCCTGCCCCCCCTTTGCGCATCCGGTGTGGCCATGGTGTACGAGACGGGTATCGCTGGTCAGACGTTGCCTGGGAAGGGAGACGTGTACTCGACCACCGGCCTCCGATCAGCTTTGAGGTGGCGCGACTTGCACCTAGGCCGCCTTCGTCCCGAAGCAACTTGGGTGGGGGTGCTGCCTCAGGCCGGTAACGCTTCCTACCGGCGCTGAAGGTCCGCTGGGGTCCGGGCTCGTCCGCCGCTGCTCGTCGGCGTTGTCACGCAGTTAGACACTCACTCTTGCTGCTTCAAGTCGGGTGTCACCGCGGGAGTCCTGAGAAGTCAGGAACCTCTCGTTCGCCTAGGGATGTGCGTGGTCGTGGGGCAGGCCGCAGGTGAAGTTTCCCCGTAATCTTGGACACTAGTTCGTTATGCGGCGAGGGTGTGCTGATGCCGCTGCCTGGTCTCGGCGGGGGTGAGGTAGCCGAAGACCTTGTGTTGCGTAGGCGGCGGTTGTAGAAGGTCTCGATGAAGATGAAGACCTCGGCGCGGGCGGTTGCCCGGTCGGGCCAGACGCGGGTGCCGATCTCTTCCTTGAGTAGGGCCCAGAAACTCTCCGCGGCCGCGTTGTCGAAGCATGATCCGGTGCGTCCGCAGCTGGCCCGCAGTCCCAACTCCTCTATTCGTAGGCGGAATTGGGTCGAGGTGTATTCGCTGCCGCGGTCGCTGTGGATCACGCAGCCGGGTTCCAGGTTCCCTCGGCCGTGGGCCATGTCGAGGGCATCGACGACGAGCTCGGCGCGGTGGTGGTCGGCCATGGCGTAGCCGACGACCTCGCGGGTGGCCAGGTCCAGCCAGCAGGCGAGGTAGAGCCAGCCCTCGGCGGTGGGCAGGTAAGTGATGTCGCCGACCAGTTTGATCCCAGGGCGCTCGGCGTGAAAGTCGCGGCCGATCAGGTCCGGGGCCGGCTTCGCCTTCTTGTCGGGCCGGGTCAGCGAGCGCCGCTTGCGCCGGGTGACGCCTCGGATGTCGCGCTCGCGCATCACGCGGGCGATGCGCTTGCGGTTCACCCGCCGGCCCAGACGCCGCAGTTCGGCGTGGATGCGCGGGACACCGTAGGTGCGGCGGGAGGCGATGTGCACCACGGTGATCTCGTGCGCGAGCGCGTCGTCAGCGGCCTGCCGGGCATGGCGGGCGGCCTCGCCCTCGCGCCACGCGTAGTAGGAGGAGCGGGCGACGTGCAGCACCCGGCACAGCAGAACAGCCGCGCAGCGACTCGGAGCTGATGCCGAGTTCCCGGGCGATCGCCGTGACCGTCTTGCCCGAGGAGTCGACGAGCGCGATCGCGTCCCGCTTGAACTCTTCGGTGTACCGCTTCGTGTACTTGCTTCCCACCTGGTGCTACTTCCTCTGGAACCTCAGGACCCAGTCTCCAGGTGTCCACGATCAAGGGGAAGGTTCACCGAGCCATCGGACTCATCACTGAGGCCGCGGCACGCTTGCGGTGCACCCCGTGGGAGCTAGACCACGCGATCTGGGAAGACCAGCGTAAGGTCTGACCGCAGCGAACAGTTGCGCGCCTCGCATTAAGGGCTCGCAGAGAATCAAGATGCTGCTTCACGTGATGCGGCTCGTTGTTGTGATATGGGCGTCTCCGATGAGGTCCGTGGTCAACTCGCCGTGAAGTTCGGGCGTTGTTCCCACCCCTAACGAGCTCGTGCATGGTTGGCGTTGGCAGGTCGAGACCTTGATCGCCGATCATGGTCTGCGTGGTGGGGATCCGGACGCGTGCAGCGGTTATTCGCAGTCAGCAGATCACCGGACTGAGTTCAGAGGTGATCGCCGAACTCGTAGCGGAGATCGGCCCGTTGTGGCACGAGCGGCACCAGGCGGCACTGGCGTCGCGTCCGCGTCGGCGAGCAGTCGGTGCCGGCGCCAAACACAAGCTCGTCTTCGTCGACCGGCTCCTGGCCACGTTGATCCACCTCCGCCATGGCGTCACCCACGACGTGCTGGCCTGCTGGTTCGGCGTGAACCGCTCCACCATCACGCGTGCGATCGGTGAAGTACGCCCGCTGCTGGCCCAGCGGGGCTGCACCATCGCGCCCGGCCTGCGTCTCCGCACGCTCGCCGAGGTGGTTGACCACCTCGGCGAAAACCAGAAGACCGGCATCATCGACGGCACCGAGATCCGGGTGCGCCGCCCGGCCGCCGGACGCAAGGACCGGGACAAGTTCATCTCGGGCAAGAACAAGCAGAACGCCGTCAAGTCCATGGTCTTCACGGACGAGGACGGCCGCCTGCTGTACTGCAGCCCGGCTGAGCCCGCGAGCTGCGCGGACATCACCCATGCTCGCAAGTTAGGGCTGGTCAGAGTCCTGTCCGACGGCCCTGCGGTGGAGATCCTCGCGGATGCCGGCTACCAGGGACTGGGCGCCCAGACCGGCGGACGCGTGATCACACCACCCCACCGCAAGTTCAAGAAGAACGCCCCAGACTGGTACGAGGAGATCCATGAACAGCGACGCAAGGCCCACTCCTCGCGCCGCATCCGTGTCGAGCACGGCATCGCTCATCTGAAGAACTGGCGAGCCCTCGCCCGCCACCACGGTCGGCGTGAGCACATGAGCGACATCATTCAAGCAGTCGCCGCGCTGCTCTCTCACCAGCAGGCGGTCACCCTCGTACCCGATGAACGAGTGTAAATACCGCACCAGTTCGTACCCCTCGACGTGCCAACGCCAACCATGCACGAGCTCATTAGACGAGCGGCAGCGGCGTCTGCTGATGGGAGCCGAGGCCCGGATCCTGGGGCACGGCGGTATCCGGACGGTCCCACGGGCGGCCCAGGCCAGCGAGACTACGGTCCGCAAAGGCGTGGACGGGCTGAAGGCCGGCGAGGAGCCTCTGGGCCGGGTACGCAGGCCCGGGGGTGGGCGCAAGATCTTGATCCGGGACTGCGGCGCGTCAGCAGGAACGGCCGGTTGAGCCGGGGGTCCGGGAAACGCTCCAGCACCTCCTCGATGCGGTCCAGCTTGGCGTCGCGCTCGGGGTCGGGCGACTCCTGCCACGCCTTGGTCCGCTGGAAGGTCACGCCGCGGCGGGCGAGCAGGCACCGTAACGCCTCGCGGCCGATCCGGATGACGCGGCCGTGGACTTCCCGCAGGTAAGCGGCGAGTTTGCGGATGGACCAGCGGGTGAAGGGCTGGCACGAGTTGGGTCGGGCGGGTGGTGGCCGTCTGAACGACGAGGTCCTCGTCGTCAGGCTTGAGCAGGCGGGGACGGCCTCCCGCCCACCGAGGGTCCAGACAGGCCAGGCCGATCTCGTTGAACCGGTGGATCACATCCCGGACGGTGTCCTCATCGCCCTGCACCAGCTTCGCGATCACGGGCACCCGGTTACCGCCGGCCGAGGCCAGCAGCATCATCGCGCGCCGACAGCGCACCGAACTGGTGCTGCCCCGGCGCACGATCTGTTGCAGCTTCTGCTCCTCCTGGCCGGTCAACCTGCGCGCACGGACAGGCTCGGCCCCCACACCCCCCAGCAGTCGGATCGGACGTCACCGCCCATCCAGCCGCCGGAGCCCTCGCCCCGGCCAACCTTCCCGGTCAGAGCACTAGCATGCGGACCCGGCGCAGCGCACCAGGCGCGCCACGGGCGGCCGCCTCCTCACCGCCGGTCCCCAGGGGACGAAGCGGTTCTCAAGAAGCTGGCAGAGCCCGCGTTCGTTGGTCTGGCCATGACCGTTTCCCGTGACGACCGGGTTCGATCCCTTCTGATCGACTCTGCCGACCTGGTAGCGACAGTGGAGATGACCGGATGGAGCCCGCAGGCCCGCAGAGGACGCGGCGGACACCATCGACCTGCTGGTGGAATCACTGGGACGCCTCGGCGGAGCCGAAGACGCCGGTGCGGGGCTGCGATCCTACGGGCGTACCGGTGGTAGGCGCGCTGAATGAGCGAGCCGAGGTGCGTATGTGCGCTCGAAGTACGCGATATGTACGGTCCCCCGCTCAGTCCGGTCAACAGTGGAGCGGCCTGCTACGGACCACAAAGCCGCAGGCACGGGCAGCGGGCATCGGGGTAGATGCTGAAAGGTGCCCGGCGGCCGGCGCCGGAAGGCAGTGCCTTGGCGACGTGCACTGTCCGTGGCAACGTCCGGAAGGCCAGGCGGATATGGGGCGTACGCGTGCGGATGCGAGTACCAGGCATCCTCGTCATGAGCGCAGGGGGGAAGCACGGCTGCCGGCGGTGGTCGCGACGCTCGCCGCGATCTCCCTGTACCTGCTGCTGCCGCAGCGGCTGCTGATCGCCCCTCGGTACGTGCTGCCTGCCCTGGAATGCCTGCTGCTCATCCCGCTCATCGCGATCAACCCCAAACGGCTGACCCGGCAGACCAAGGCTTTCCGCGTGCTGTCACTGACGCTCGTCGGGGTCATCGCGGGCAGCAACCTGGTCGCGCTGGCCATCCTGATCCATGAGCTGCTCTACGCCGGGGTGAAGGACGGCCGGTCCCTGCTGGTGGCCGCGCTGCAGGTGTGGCTCACCAACATCATCGTCTTCGGGCTGGCCTACTGGGAGCTGGACCGGGGCGGCCCGGTCAGCCGCACCCAGGTGCCCCGCTCCGCCCTACCCCTGGCGGACTTCCGTTTCTCCCAGGACGAGAACGACGACGCCGTCCAGGAAGTCGCCGACGGTGCCAGCGCCACCTCGGACTGGGTCCCCACGCTGATGGACTACCTGTACGTGTCCACCACCAACTCCACGGCCTTCAGCCCGACCGACACCATGCCGCTGTCGACCCGGGCCAAGGCCATGATGAGCATCCAGAGCGTCTCCGCCCTGCTGACCTCGCTCCTGGTGATCGCGCGCGCCGTCAGCATCCTGCACTGACAGCCCCCACGGTGCCGCTTCCGTGTTGCTCCCCGACGCCTGGTGAGGACACTGAAGACAAGGCGAGGCGAGGGCAGGAGGTCTTGTGTGGCCGCCACGCGGTACGGGGCGGCGGGTGCTCCTGGCCGCGTCCGCCCTGCTGGCGCTGCTCGCCTGCGGTGTCGGCGGGTACGCGCGGCTGGGGTTCTCCCTGCCGGACGCCGTCTATCTGACGGTGATGACGCTGACCACGGAGGGGTTCTCCGGTGCCGACCGGCTCAGCGAGGCCGGCAAGCTCTTCACCGCCGCGCTGGCGGTGGTGGGGGTCGCGGTCTTCGTCGCGGTCCTGGGGCTGATCGGGACGGCACTGGTGGAGGGACGGTTCGGGCCTGCGGGAAGGAAGCGCCGGATGCAGCACCGCGTCGACGCGCTGCGCGACCATTTCATCGTCTGCGCCTACGGGCGGGTCGGCCAGGCCGTGACCCGCGAGTTCGCGGCCGAGGGCGTTCCCTTCGTCGTGATCGAGGGCGACGCCACCCTGGAAGAGCGGCTGCAGCGTGAGCGCGCGCCCTACCTGATCGGCAACGCCGCCTCCGAGCAGGTGTTGCGCCGCGCGGGCATCGACCACGCCCGCGGTCTGGTCTGCGCGGTCGACTCGGACGCCGAGAGCGTCTACATCACCCTGATCGCCCACTCCCTCAATCCCTCGCTCGCCATCGTCTCGCGGGCCTCGGAGGCTGCGTCGGCCGAACGTCTCGCCCACGCCGGCGCGAGCAGCGTGGTCTCTCCCTACATCACCAGCGGCCGGCGTATGGCGTTGCTGGCGGTCCGCCCGCACGTGGTGGACTTCCTGGAGTTCACCCGGGCCGGCAGCTCCGACTTTCGGATCGAGGAGATCCGCTTCGACGTCGGCTCCCGCCTCGTGGGACGGCCCCTGCGCCAGGCGTGCGGGGGAGCGCTGCCCCTGCTGATCCGCCGCGCCGACGGCGCCCTGGAGCCCAACCCCGATCCGGAGACCGCCGTACGGGCCGGGGACACCATGATCGTTTTCGGGGACCCCGGCGCTCTGCGCCCCATCGAGGACGAATAGCCGAAGCCGGTCGCGATCGAGCCCGTTCAGCCGGACGGTGGCGACCCCCGGCCACGATCACATGATCCGGCTCTGGAACATCACCGACCCGACCCGCCCGCAGCCGTGGCAGAAGCCACTGAGCCACCCGGACGTCGTCTACGCGGTCGCTTCCCGCTCCCCGCGGTCGATCGAGGTCAGCTTCGGCACCAGCCGGGCCGGAGCCATCGACGTCACGCTCTCCACCACGGCGTCCGCCGACGGGATCGTGACGCTCACGGTCGCTGTGGCGAAGGCGTTACATCGCCGTGACGCCCACAACGAAGAAGATCGACAGGCTTCGTGGTGTCAGGAGTTCGGGGCGGGGGCCCCACGTACGACCGCTAGACACGGAGAGTCGACCATGACCAAGTCCACCAAGTTCGTGATGGCAGTTGCCGGCGTCGCACTGGCAGGGATCACCGGCACGGGTGTCGCGCAGGCATCCACCACCGCGCACCCGGCCGGCTCCGGCGCGCCGTCCTCGTGCCGCCCCGCCAACCTCAAGACGAAGATCACGCCGGACACCGCCAGCTCCGGGCACCGCCACTACCGCGTCACGCTGACCGCCGCCCCCAAGACCAGCGCCTGCCAGCTCGCCGGCTCCCCCCGCAACGTGAAGTTCTACGACAACGGCTCCCTCAAGGGCATCACCACCAAGCCCTACGGCTCGCAGAACACCAAGGTGACCTTCGGCCCCGGCCACCCCGTCCACTTCGACATCCAGGTCCCCAACACCGCCAAGGGCGCGCCCGCCAACCGGACCGTCTTCACCCTCCGCACCCCCGGCGGCGGAGTCATCCCCGGCAACCAGGAAGCCGACGGCAAGCTCTCCGTCGACTTCGGCACCCAGATCGGCCCCGTGAAGCCCGGCGCCTGACCCACACCACAAGCCAAGACCGACCGCATGCGGCCCGCCACCCCACGGTGGCGGGCCGCACCCGACGGTGCGGGGGCCTCTATGCCCTTCGTCACACGAGGCGTGGGGTTCTGGGTTCGCCGTGCTTCGAGGCCCCGGAGGACTTGGTCGTGGGGGCGAGCCGAGGTGACGTTCCCCGACGCGGGCCGGGTCCCCGACCGGCTGGAGTACGCCCCGGACAGCAGGAGGGTCAAGCAGGGCGCCACGTGAAGGCCGAGTCCCCCGGGCGGCGGCCGCGGAACCGCCCGTTCCCCGAATCCGTCGCTCCGCTCAGGCGGCGAACCTGCCGCATAGCCAGTTGCCCGGTTCCGTGGGGTCGTCGCTCGTCCAGAACTGGTGCCACAGCATCGCGAACTCCCCAAGGTCGAGATGGCCGTCGCCGTTTGCGTCGAGCAGTTCGAAGACGCCGGTCAGGTCGACCGGCCGACCGTTCCAGGTCTCCACGAGTCGCCGGTGCTCCTCCGGGCTGATGCGGCCGTCCCCGTCGGTGTCCACGGCGTCGAAGACCGTGTTCACCGTGGCGGTGACCTCCGCCGCCATCGCGGGCAGCCTGTCGACCACCGTGAGCAGTTCGGGCAGGTCGACCGTCCCGCTTCCCCAGGCGCCCCCGGCCTCGCGCAGTGCCGACCACCACCCCATCAGCAGCGTCTCGACCCGCGCGCGCAGTTCCGTCCCCGGGCCCACCGCGGGCAGCCGGCTCCAGCGGGCGACCAGCGCCCTGAAGTCCTCCTCGCGCAGACAGCCGTCCCCGTCGGCGTCGAACGCGGCAAACATCCCCCTGAGCTTGCGCTCCTGGAACTCGCTGGCCATGAACGGCCTCCCTCGGCACCGAACCGAACCGCGGACCCCGGCGGACACCCCACGCAGCAGCGGCGGACCACCGGTCACTGTAGGCCGCGGGCCACACGCCCCCAAGTGGGCACATGTGTGCGAGCGGCCGGAATCCCGTGACCCGATCCCGCACGCCCCAACCACCGCCCCCGGACGGCCAGTTCAAATGTTCGCAAAGGGTACATGCCGCACCCCGGTCCGCCACCCGGCGTCCCTGCGCCCTCTCCCTGTGCCGTCCGCCGGTCTCCGGCCCGCGCACAAAGGGTCCTTTTGGCACGGCCAACCATCCCTTATGGAATCGGGGCGACATGTGACCACCGTCTCCGCTCCGCCGGGAACCGGAGGAGGCGGGAATTCGTCGCCTCCGGGCCAAGCCCATTGCCGGAAAGGCTCGTTGATGCAAGCCCGTTCCGAATGGTGAGATACGCTGAGTGGCAGCGGTTGATGAAACGGTCCTCCGGCCCGACCTCCGGGGTGGACCGAATCCTCCGTACCCCCGTCGTGCCCATGGGTCGCCGACGGGTACTCCTCTTCGAGCAGGAATTGATGCCCGTTCAATCATTGGCGGAGCTGGTACGCTTCGCGCGCCTCAACTCACCGTTCTACCAACAGCTTTACTCGCACCTTCCCGACCAGGTCACCCAGCTCACGGACCTACCGGTCGTGCCCCAGGCGGAATTCTGGCGGGCCAACTCACCCCGCGAGAACACACTGCTGACAGCCCCGCTGGAGGAAGCGGTCGTCTTTCGCAGCGGCGGAACCACGGGATCCCCGAAGTTCTCCTGCTACACACGCACCGAATGGCGGGAATTCACCTCCGCTTTTGGCGCAGGACTTGTCAACGCCGGTCTTCGGCCGGGCCATCGAGTGGCCGATCTGTTCTACGCCGGGGACCTGTACGCGAGTTTCACCTTCATCCTGGATTCACTGCACCGCTCCCCGGTGGCCAACGTACGGCTTCCCCTGGGCGGCGCGACACCCTGGGAATCCACCGCGGCCACCTTGGAGGAGTTCCGCGTCGAGGTCGTCGCCGGCACCCCGACCACCCTCTGCGCGCTCGCCGAACGCCTCACCGCGGCCGGCCGCACCCTGCCCGACGTCGAGCTCCTCTTCTTCGGCGGGGAGTGCCTCTTCGCTGACCAGCTCCCGCTGCTCGGCAAGGCGTTCCCGAACGCCGAGGCCCGCTCACTGGGCTATGCGAGCGTCGACGCGGGCCTCCTCGGCGAGGCCGTACCCGGCGGCGACCCGCGGGCGCACCGCGCGTTCGTCCCGCACACGGCCGTGGAGATCCTCGACGACGAGGACGTGCCCGTCGAGGACACCGGCGTCGCGGGACGCCTGGTCGTCACGGATCTGCGCCGCCGGCTGATGCCGGTACTGCGCTATCCGGCGGGCGACCGCGCGGAGTGGGTGGACCGGGACGCGGGCGTCTTCCGCATTCTCGGCCGCGCCGAGGAGGGCGTACGGGTCGGCCCCGTCTCCCTCTACACCGAGGACGTGCACGACGTCGTGCGCGGCGTCGACACGGCGGGCGAGATCACCGGGCTCCAGCTCGTGATACGCCGCCAAGACGGCCGCGACGGCCTCGTCCTGCGCCTCGCCACCGGCGAACTTGCCGACCGGCACGGCGCGTTGGGCGCCGCCGTGGCCGCGGCCGTCCTCGCCCAGCGGCCGGCCTACACCGGCGCGGCGGACGCCGGACACGTGAACCCGCTCACCGTGGAGTGGGCACGGCACCAGGATCTCGCCGTCAACTCCCGTTCCGGGAAACTGGTACGGGTCGTCGACGAACGGCCGCACTCATGAGCGCGGCCGCCCCGCGCGGCCGGCGCCTGCCGCTGGTGCTGCGCAACCCCTCCTTCGGCCGGGTGTGGACCGCTCAGCTCCTCACCCAGGCCGCGGGCCGGATGTTCTAGGTGGGCGCGGTCTGGTGGCTCGTCGGCTTCGCCGGGGGCGAGCGGCGCGGTCTGGAATCGGGCCTCTTCCTGATGGTGAGCACCCTCCCCGCGGTCGCCCTCGCCCCCGTGGTCGCCCGTGTCGTCGCGCGCCACGCGCACCGCACGGTGCTGGCCGTCGCCGCGGCCGTGGCGGGCTCCGTCGCCGTACCGGTGGCACTCTGGGCGTACGCCGGTGAGCTGCCCATGGCCGCGGTGTACGCGGTGGGCCTGGCCCTGGCCGCCTGCCAGGCGGTGTTCGACCCATGCTTGACGACATCGGTGCCCGAACTGGTCGAGGACACCGACATCGAGGCCGCCACCGGCTTCGAACTGTCCACCCAGTCGCTGGCCGGACTCGGTGGCGGACTGCTCGGGCCGCTCCTGGTCGACGCGGGCGGCCTCCCGGCGGTCGTGGCCGTCTGCGGCACCGCCTATCTGCTCGCCGCCCTGCTGGTCGCCTCGGCCCGTTTCCGCCAGGCGACCGGCGCGTCCGACGCGCCGCAGGAACCACAGGGCCAACAGGACGCGCCGGACGGCCCCATGGCCGGAGAGGGAGAACACGGCAGGCCATCCGCACGCCGGACGCTACGCCAGATCCTGGCCGGGCTCCCGTTCATCCGCCGTGTGCTGCTCTGCTTCGCCGCCGCGAACCTGTTCACCACCGCCGTCTACGTCGTCATGCCGCTGTACACCCGGGGCGTGCTGCACTCCACCGGGTCGACCGTCGCCACCCTGGAGGCCGCGCTCGGCGCGGGCACCCTCGTCGGTTCCTTCACCGGGGCGCGCGTACCCGGGCGTCCGGTCGCCGTCGGCAGCGCCTGCCTGGCCGTGATGGCCGTGGCGCTCGGGCTGCCGGGCCTGTGGGCCGGGCACGCGACGGCGATCGGCGCGCTGGCCGTCGCCGGGTGGTGCGTCGGCGTGATCGGCGTCCGCTTCGTGGCCCTGTTCCAGCGCCTGGTGCCCGCGGCCGACAAACCCGGCTTCTTCGCGGTCATGCAGGCCCTCCTCGGAGCCACCTTCCCGCTGTCCTCCCTCGTCTTCGGCACGCTCGGCGACCACCTGGGCGCGCGAGCGCTCTGCCTCATCCAGGGCGCCGGACTGGTCCCGGTCGCGCTCGCGCTGTGGTGGCTCGGCGGACGCGCGCGGCCCGACGCGCCGCGCACCTCCGCCGGCGTCGCGGCGACGGCCGCGCACCTCACCCCGGCGGGGGAGACGTCATGACCGTCCTCCTCGCCCCGGCGGCGGTCCAGGACATCGCCGAACTGCGGCAGTTGTACTTCGACGTGTACGGGCACGGCTACCCGGTGCCGCTCGGCAGCGACCCGGCCGTGATGCGCCGGATGATCACCGACGGCTCCGCCCACTGGCTCACCGCCCGTACGCCCCGTGGGGACCTCGTCGGCTCCGCCGTCGTGCAGACGGACGCGGGCAGCCGCGTCGGCAAGCTCCTCGGGCTCGCCGTGCACCCCGGGCACCGCGGCGGCGGACTGGCCTCCCGGCTGACCGGCGCGGTGTGCGAGGCCGCCCTGGCCACCGGTGTGCCCGACTCGCTCTACGCCACCGTCCGCGTCGTCACCGAGGGCCCGCAGCACGTCGTCGTACGCAACGGCTTCCGGCCCCTCGGCCTGCTGCCCAACGCCGTCGAGGTCGACGGCTGCGAGAGCCTCGCGCTCTTCGCCCGCTACGCCGACGGCGTGCTGGAACGGCGGGCCCCCGTGGACCGCGTGCCCGAGCGCCTCACGGGACTGCTGGCCGCCGCGTCCGCGGGCATCGGCATCGACTGCGCCGGCACGGCACGTCCCGTCGCCCTCGACAGCGTGCCCCGCCGGGCCCGCGGGGCCGAGCCGATCGAGCTGATCTCCGCCCCGGCCTTCGTCCGCCGCCGCTTCCTCGAACGGTTCCCCCGCGCCGCCGACCGCTTCTTCCCCCTGCACACCCCCAACGCGCTGCTGGTCGCGGCCGACGGCGGCTTCGAGGCGTACGCCGACCTCGACCCGGTGGCGGGCAGCTGCGCGCTCGTGGCGGTCCACCCGCGCCCCGCGGCGCTGACCGGCGCCCTGGAGGCGCTGATGACCACGGTCACCCGGGCCGGTGCCGACTACGCCGAGACCCTGCTGCCGCTGGCCGACACCGAGGCCCTGGACATCTTCCTGGCCTCCGGGTTCGTACCGAGCGCGGTCTACCCGGCGATGCGGCGCGTCGGCGACCGGCTGCACGACTACGTGGTGCTCTCCCGCACCAGCCGGCAGATCGACTTCCGTACGACGGCCGTGAGCCCGCTGCTCCAGCCCTACCTCGGCGCCTATCTGAGCGCCTGGGCCTCCACCTATCTGCCCCTTCACGAGGTGTCCCGATGAACCCCCATCTCGCTCCCGTCGAGGTCCCCGACCCGGCGGCGCTCGGCCAGGTGCAGCGCCTGTGCGACCTGGCGGACCCGTACGCGACCGGCGCCGACGCCGACACGCTGTTCGCCGCCGCCATGGCCGAGACCAACGCCTGGCACGCCGCACGCTCCCCGTTCTTCGCCGCCCTGCTCCAGGAGCAGCCCGGGATCCCGGCGCCGACCGTCGGCGACGGAGTGCGTACCCCGCTGGTGCCGGCCGCGTTCTTCAAGCGCCACGAGGTGCTCTCCGTCCCCCGCGACGAGGTGTTCCTGCACCTGACCTCCTCGGGCACCACCGGGCAGAAGTCCCAGATGTTCTTCGACCGGTGGACGATCCGCTCGGCCCAGCGCATGGTGGCCCGGATCTTCGACCACTACGGCTGGATCACCCCCGACCGGCCGGTCAACTACCTGCTCTACAGCTACGAGCCCGCGCCGTCGCTGAAACTGGGCACGTCGTTCACCGACAACTACCTGTGCGACTTCGCGCCCGCCCGGCACACCACCCACGCGCTGCGGCACACCGGCTCCGGCCACGAGTTCGACGTGCACGGCTGTATCGCCGCGCTTCAGCGCTACGCCGACGAGGACGCGCCGGTCCGCATCCTCGGCTTCCCGGCGTTCCTGTACTTCACCCTGGAGCGGATGAAGGCCATGGGCATGGCCCCGCTGCGGCTGCCCGAAGGGTCGCTGGTGGTGCTCGGCGGCGGCTGGAAGGGCCACACCGACCGGCAGATCGGCAAGGACGAGTTCCGCGCCGCGGTCACCGAACGCCTCGGCATCCCGGCCGAGTCCGTCCGCGACACCTTCGGCTCCGTCGAGCACTGCGTGCCGTACGTCGAGTGCGCGCACCACCGGCTGCACGTTCCCGTGTGGTCGCGCGCCGCGGTCCGCGACCCGGGGACGCTGCGCCCGCTGCGGTACGGCGAACCCGGCTTCCTGCACCTGGTCAGCCCGTACATCACCTCCGTACCGGCGCAGAGCGTCGTCATGGGCGACCTCGCCTCGCTGCACCCCGGCGAGGAGTGCCCCTGCCCGCTGTCCACCGACTGGTTCACCGTGCTCGGCCGCGCCGGGGTGAGCCGCAACCGCAGTTGCGCGGTCGCCGCCGCCGAAATGATGAAGGGAATGTCGTGACCGCTTCCGCACCCGTACTCCACCTCTGGCAGGGCGAGTTCGTCGACGACGCCGAGGCAGGACGGCGGATGGCCAATCTGCCGGAGACGGCCGCCCGCGTCCTGGAGCGCCCGCTCCCCACCGATGTCGTGCTCGGCGCCTGCGCGGCGGTCGGCGCGGACCTGGCCGACCCCGGCTCCGCCCTCCACGCCCGGCTGGCGGCCCAGCTGCCCGCCGCGGAAGCCGGATCCACCCTGGCCGAACTCGCCGGCGCGCTCACCCGCCAGGCACTGGAACGCAAGCTGCGCCGGGAACTGGGCGGTCTGCGTCCGGAGCGCCTGACCCGGCCGGACGGCCGCGAAACGGTGTTCGAGTCCTGGGCGCCGGTGGGACTCCTGGTGCACATCGCACCCGGCAACGCGGCCGCGGTCGCCCCGCTGAGCGTCGTGGAGGGTCTGCTCGCCGGGAACGTCAACGTCCTGAAGACGAGCGGCTCGGACACGGCGCTCGCCCTCGACCTGCTCGCCGCGCTCGCGGCGGCCGACCCGAGCGGACTGATCGCCGAGCGAGTGATCGCCCTGCGCTTCCCCTCCTCGCGCCGCGACTGGCTGGAGACCCTGTGCGGGCAGGCCGACGCCATCGCGGTCTGGGGCGGTGAGGAGGCAGAGGGCGCGGTGCGTGAACTGGCGCCACCCGGCTGCCGCGTCGTCGCCTGGGGGCACCGGATCTCCTTCGCCTACCTGACCCGGGCGGCGGCGGACGAGGACGGCCTGCTGGACGCGCTGGCCGAGGACGTCTGCCGGTTCGAGCAGCAGGCCTGCTCCAGCCCACAGGTGGTCTATCTCGACACCGAGGACACCGAGGAGGTCTTCGCGTTCGCCGGCCGGTTCGCCGAGCGGCTCGCGAAGATTTCCGGCGCGCGCCCCGCGCCCCGCCCCGGCCCGGCCGAGCTGGCGGAGATCACCACCGTGCAGCAACTCGCCCGGCTCGAAGAGCACTTGGGTCTCACCCGGGTGTTCACTGGTGAGGACGGCTCCTGGCGGGTGCTGGCGGACACCCGCTCCGCGCTCGCGGCCTCTCCGCTGCACCGCAGCGTCTGGGTCAAGCCGCTGCCCCGGCACCGGATCACCGGGACGCTGCGGCCCATGCGCCGCTACCTCCAGACCGCGGCCGTCGGCGGCGGCCGGGCGGACGTGGCCGCGCTGTCCCGCGCCCTGTTCGCCGCCGGTGTCACCCGGGTCACTCCGGTCGGCTCCATGCTGGACGGCTACGAGGGCGAGCCGCACGACGGCGTGTACGCGCTCCAGCGCTACAGCCGCCGGGTGAGCGTGCGGGCGGCGGACGCGGAGTTCGGGCCGGTGGCGTGCCTGGACGACCTGGTGTCCGCCCCGGTCCTGCCCCCGGTCCCGGACGCGCCGCTGCTCGGCAAGGAGGGCGTGCAGCGCGCGCTGGCCGAACTGGACGCGCGCCACGCCCACCTGTACTTCCGCAGTGGCGGTTCCACGGGCGCGCCCGCGCTGTCGGTGTTCACCGTCGACGACTACGACAACCAGATGCGGGCCGCGGCCGACGGGCTGCTCGCCGCCGGCTTCGACCCGGCGCGGGACCGCGCGGCCAACCTGTTCTACTGCGGCGGGATGTACGGGAGTTTCATCAGCTTCTTCTCCATCCTGGAGCGGCTGAACGCGACCCAGCTGCCGATGGCCGCCGGACCCGACCACGCCACGGTCGCCGAGGCACTGGTCGCCCACCGGGCGGACACCGTGTTCGGCATGCCGTCCTACCTGTGGCAGCTGTTCCACGCCGAGGCCGACCGGCTGCGCGCGTACGGCGGCATCCGCACGGTGTTCTACGGCGGTGAGCACTTCACCGGTGAGCAACGGCGCGTCCTCATGGAGGAGTTCGGCGTCGAGGTGATCCGGTCCGCCGCGTACGGCAGCACCGACCTCGGGCCGCTGGGCTACCAGTGCGCCTCGTCCGACGGCTCGGTCCACCACGTGCTGACCGACCTGCACACCCTTGAGATCCTCGACCCGGAGGGCGACCGGCCGGTGGTACCCGGCGAGCCCGGACGGCTGGTGTTCACGACCCGGGCACGCGCGGGCCAGCGGCTGGAACGCTACGAGATCGGCGACCTGGGGCGCGCCGTCGAGGGCCCGTGCGCCTGCGGCAGCCATGTACCCCGGCTGGAACTGCTCGGCCGCTACGGCGACGTCGTGCGCGTCGGCACGTACTTCCTCAACTACCGGCGCGTCGTCGCCGCGGCGCAGGAGCGGCTCGCCTACCACGGCGAGGTGCAGCTCGTGGTCCGCTCCGGCGCCGACCGGGAGGAGCTGACGATCCGCCTGGACGAGCAGTACGCCGACGACCCCCGGGCCGCGCACCGCGCTCTGGCGGCGGAGGTGCCGGAGCTGGCCTCCGCCGAGACGGAGGGCCTGCTGGCCCTCACCGTGGAGACGGTGCCGAGGGAGGCGTTCGAGCGCACCGCGACCAGCGGGAAGCTGCGCACGGTCATCGACCTGCGCGCGGCATAGCGGAGGGCGAGGGCGGCGCGACCGTACACCGCTGACGCGCCGCCCGCGCGGCGGCGCGTCCGTGTCAGCGGCGTGTCAGCGGTTCCTGCCAGTCTTCTTCCTGTGAACGGCACCGGGAACCACCGGGGCCGGGAGCAGGGAGAGGTGCCCGGAGTGGTTGATCGGGGACCGCCGAGTCCGTCTCGAGGTCGGGCCCTTCGGGGCCCACGCAGGTTCGAATCCTGCCCTCTCCGCCGCCAGGGCCCGCGTGCGGGCGGAAGCACGGGCATGCGGGACCGGGACGCGAGGCGGCCGGCAGCCGCGAACCGGAGAACCCTGTGCTCAGCCGCCTCGCCGGTCATCTGATCACCGCCGTCGAACGGCTGACGATCACCGCTTCCGAAGACGCCGACCTCCTCCTCCCCCGGTCGGGATCATCGCGGCCGACCACACCTCACTCGCGGGCCCGCGGTGGCGCCACCCCCCAGGTCATCGGTTCTACAGGGGGAACAGCCATGCCGGGCCCGGAGGCCGCCGCGACGTCGCAGGACAGACCGGTATCGTTTTGCTACTGGTGTTGTTTCCCGACGGCGAGGAGAAGCTGTGGCCGAACTGACCCGACCGGTGGTCTTCCAGCATGGGCAAGCGTTCCTGGCGGCGATCTCGGAGCGTTGGAACTACCAGATCCTGCGCGAGGTCTTCTTCGGCGTCCACCGGTTCGGCGAACTCAAGCGCGGGCTGGGCATCTCGGCCACCATGCTCACGGCACGCCTGAACGACCTCGTCGGACTCGGCCTGCTGGAAAAGCACGCGTACCGGGAGGACAAGCCCTGGTACGAATACCGGCTCACCGACGGCGCACGGGAATTGGTGGTGCCGGCCATCGTGGCAGTCACCCGCTGGGCGGAGGTCCACACCGACGGAGAGACGGTGGCCGCGCGGCCGCTGCTGCACGCGTCCTGCGGACACGAGACGGAGCCTTATCTCGCGTGCAGCCACTGCCACCAGCCCATCGGTGCGGCCGACCTGCGACCGCTCCGGGCGCGAGCGGAGAAGGACAGAGCACAGAATCACCGGCAGCCCGAGGAGAAGTAGTTTCGATTTACTACTAGTAGGCGTATGCTACTGGTAGGAATCCACTCGGTGCCTGGTGTGAGGAGTGACCATGTCACGGACGGACCGGCTCGACGGCGCCACCGAGAAACTGATACCGACGTCGCTCGGCCTGATGAACGTGCGGGTGGGCGGCCGGGATACCGGCCCGGCCATGGTGTTCTGGCCGAGCCTGATGATGGACGGCGCGATGTGGCGCTTCCAGTACGAGCACTTCGCTCCCACCCACCGCGTGGTGCTCGTCGACAGCCCCGGACACGGCAGGTCCGACGCCCTGCGGCGCATCATCGACCTCAAGGAGTGCGCCGACGCGCTGGTCGAGATCTTGGACGCGCTCGGCATCGACAGGTGCGTGCTGGTGGGCAACAGCTGGGGCGGCATGCTGGCCGGGGTGTTCCCGGCGTACCACCCCGAACGCACGGCCGCCGCCGTCGGCATCAACTGCACCGCCTCGTTGCCCACGGCGTTCGAGAGCGTCTGGGCGACCGCGCTGGCCGCCTGCCTCTCGGTGCACGCGCGGATGCCGCGCCTGGCCGCGAAGGTGGCGCGCTCGGCGTTCGCCGGCCCGACCGCCGAGGCCGGGAATCCGGAGTTCCTGCGCTACATCGACGTCGTGCTGCGCAACGACCCTAAGTCGGTGGCGTGGGCGTTGCGCAGCATCCTGATCGGGCGCAGGGACGAGCACCGGCTGCTCGCGACCATTGCGAGCGACATCCCCGTCCTGGTCATCGCCGGCGAGGAGGACAGCCAGTTCCCCGTGCACGTGGTGCGGAGGATGGCCGACGCGATCGAGGGCAGCACCTTCCGCGTCCTGCCGCGCACCGGCCACCTGGCCGCTCGGGAGAACCCTCGCGAGGTCAACGCGGAGATCGACGCCTTCCTCGCCACCCGTCCCGTCGCCGCCTGAGCCCGAAGCGACGTGATGCCATGTCAGAGGATCACCCGCAGCGTGGAGGAACCATGACCTGTAACGCCGCCCCCGCCCCGGTGCCGGGGTGGGTGGGACAGCTCATGCGCGAGATCGACACCCTCGACTTCGGCGCGGGGTTCGCCCTGATGACCGACGACACCGAGGTGTTCTTCGGCACCGCCCACCTGGTCGGCGCGGAGGCCGCCAAGGCGTTCTTCGTCGAGATCGACGAGCCGCTGCACATCAGTCACACCGTGCTGGAGTGCTGGCAGGCGCCGGATGGGGTGCTTTTCCTGCGTGGTGAGGCCGTCATGGCGAAGAAGACCGCCCCGGACACGGTCGTACGGGCTCCGTTCATGCACCTGTACCGGCTCGACGACCGCGGCCGGATCCGCAGCCTCCACATCACCGCCGGCCCCCTGCGCACCGACGCGGTGATGTGAGACCGGGCGGTGCAGAGACACCGGTCATGGCCGGACCCGGATGATCGGCGGACGTCGGCCGGCCCGTCCGCCTCAGTCCGGCTCCATGTAAGGCAGTCCATGCTCGATACTGGCGTCGCACAACGGCTCCCTGTCGGCGAACCAGCCTCTCGACATCATCGCGAGTGCTCCGGGACCCTTCGTGTCAGGGCCGCGAGACTCACCTACCCCCAGGGCGATGCCGGGAGCGAACCGGTGGCTTCGCGCTCAGAGAGAGATGACGTCGACGACCGGCGCCGGGTCCTATCAGTGCGCGGGCGACGACCGCTGCGGGAGGCGGCGGACGAAGTCCAGCAGCATGGTGCAGAACGCTGCGGGCTGTTCCAGCGGCGCCAGATGTCCGGCATCGGGGATGACAGCGGTCCGACCCGCATCGAGGACGCTGGCCAGCCCCTCCGCGCCCTCGTGGAAGTCGGGCATGTCGTGGTCGCCGACGCTGACCAAAGCGGGCATGCCCCTGAGCGTGCGCAGTGCTGCCGGGCCCGTGCCAAGGGGATCCGCCGCCTGCGGCGGATCGCCGTAAGCGAGTTGTTCGGTCAGCCGACGGCGGAGCATGCGGGCGGCGTGGGTGCGTACCTCCTCGGTGGCCCCGGCCGAGGTCCACGCCTCGACGCCGGCTTTCACCGCGGCGGCCAGGTCGCCGACGGCCAGCGCCGTCCGTTCGGCCTCCCAGGCGGCGTCCAGACGTGAGGAGGCGGGCTGGTCATGGGGCCGGTAGCCGACTAGCACCAGCCCCTCCACCCGCTCGGGTGCCGTGACTGCGGTCTGGAGTGCCACCAAAGCGCCCAGCGAGTTCCCGGCGAGCACGAAGCGGTCGACCCCGAGGCGGTCGAGCGTGTCGAGCACGTCCGACCAGGGGGCCACCTCGTGGTGGTCGGGCACGATCGCGTCGCTGTGGCCGGGCAGGTCCAGGGCGATGGCCCGCATGCCTGCCTCGGCGAGCATCGGAAGGTGGGCGTCCCACATGGTGCGGTCGGTGGGCCGGGCGTGCAGCAGGACGACGGGCCGTCCCTGGCCTGCCTCGGTGAAGGGGAGCAGCATGGCTTGGGGTGCCTTCTTCAGTGAGTGGGTGGGGCGGGGCCGGCCGGTTGTGGACGAGCAGTGCCACTGGGGACGGCCGGACACCGTCTGCGGGCTCGCCCACACGCCGAGCCCGGTCAGGCATCTGGCGCCGAAGCCGGGACGGATGACTTCCTCGCCGGCAATCTTGAAAGTGCCGGCGGTGCCGTGGGCGGCAGTCATGATCGGACGTCTTCTTCTTCCGCGGTGGTGTCGTGAACGGTGGTAACCGGGCTCTGCTCGGCCAGTCGGCGGAGCAGGACCAGGGCATCGGCGCTGGCGCTGCCCGGTTCCGCGCTGTAGACGGACAGGTGCTGACCCGGCGCGCTGGTGACGGCCAGCGCCTCGAAGTGCAGCCGCACCTCACCCACGCGGGAGTGCCGGAAGCGCTTGTCCTCCTGCGTGCGGGGACGGACCTCGTAACGTGCCCACAGTTCGGTGAAGGCCGGGCTGCGCACGCTGAGTTCGCCGACGATCCGCTCGATGCGCTCGTCCTCGGGGAACTGCGAGGAGGATGCCCGCAAGTTGCCCACAGCGGTGCGCGCCGCCTTGTTCCAGTCGACGTAGAACTCCCGCGCGAACGGATCGAGGAAGATCATGCGCAGCAGGTTGTCGTACCGGGCGAACCCGCGGTACAGCTCGGACGCCATCGCATTGGCGGCCAGGACGTCCTGCGCCGCGCCGACCACGAAGGCCGGCACGTCGCGCATGTCGTTCATCAGCCGCACCAGTCCCGGGGCGACGGCAGCTGCCGCGGCCGCCGTGGCGAAGAAGGGCAGGCCGAGCCGGAACAGGTGCCCCGTCGCGGCACCGTCCAGCCGCAGTGCCGCAGCGATCGTCCGGAGCACCTGCTCAGACGGGTTCCGCTCACGCCCCTGCTCCAGGCGGATGTAGTAGTCCGTGCTCACCCCGGCCAGCAGCGCCACCTCCTCCCGCCGCAGTCCCGGCACCCGCCGGTCCCCGCCGTCGAGCAGCCCAACGTCTCGCGGCGTGACCATCGCTCGGCGAGCACGCAGGTACTCGCCGAGCTCGTTGTCGCTTTCCATGCCGGCCACGCTAGACCCACCCCATGGATCGGGGCGTGGGTGCGGTGCACCCACCCCTGGGGGTTGCGACTACCCGGCAAACCGTCGGCGTACAGCTCACCTCTGCGCGAGACGCGCCGCTCAGAGGTCCTACTCTGATCAGCGGGCGGCATGGGAGTCGTCTGTCCGGGAGTTTCCACCTCGGGACGGCAGGTCGCGGTCAAGCTCGCGCACGGCCCCATGCCCAGGAGAGGAGTTCCGGACACGCTTCCGGCAGGAGGGCGCGGCAGCACGCCGAGTGAGCGGTGCCTTCACCACGCCGGTCGTGGACGCCGATCCGGATGCCGACCGGCCATGGATGGCGACGCTCGTCGAGCCCGGCCGGGTGCCTCCCCTGGAGCACCTTCGGAGGAGACAGCAGGAGCCGTGGGCCGCCACCGTCCTTGCCGGTCCTGCCGTTCCCGTAACGGGACGGGCCAGGCCGCGAACGGCTCAGCCGCGTCACCGGCGGTGGCGAGTCCTGTGGTGAGGACGCGGCAGGCCGAAGTGGAAGCCGTCCAAGCCTTCGTCGCCGTGGTCAGTGCGGCGCGGTGACACAGCCGCGAGGGCGAGCATGCCGGCGTCGACCGGTCCGGCCGGGGTCATGGGCAAGACCGCGGAGGGGGGGTCGGGGCGTCGGCCGTCGTGGCTGGTGGCCGGGCGGGCGGGCGGCCGTGGGCGCCTGGGCGCGAGGGCGCGCGTGTTTGGCAAGCTGGCCGGATGAACAGTGCGAGTGAGCGGGTGCGTGCGGCAAGGGTCCTGGTCGTCGACGACGAGCCCGAGGTGCGGTACGCCGTCGAGGACGGTCTCGCGGTGGAGGGCTACGCCGTACGCGGGGCGGAGGACGGCCCCGGCGCGCTGGCTGCCGTGGCCGAGTGGGACCCGGACGCGGTGGTGCTCGACGTGATGCTGCCGGGCCTCGACGGGCTCGCGGTCTGCCGGCGGCTGCGGAGCCTGGGCGACCGCACTCCGGTCCTGGTCCTCACTGCGCTCGGCTCGGTGCGCGAACGGGTCGACGGCCTCGACGCGGGCGCCGACGACTACCTGGTCAAGCCCTTCGCCCTGGACGAGCTGGTGGCACGCGTGCGGGCCCTGCTGCGCCGCTCCCATGCCGCCGGGCCCGCGGCCGGGGCGGAGCTGTCCTTCGCCGATCTCGTCGTCGATCCGGTCACCCGGTCCGGGCGGCGTGGCGCACGGACCGTCGAGTTCAGCCGTACCGAGTTCTCCTTGCTGGAGCTGCTGCTGCGCCACCCCGGACAGGTGCTGCCGAGGAGCGTGATCCTGGAGCGCGTGTGGGGCCGCGACTTCGGGCCGGAGTCCAACTCGCTGGCCGTGTACGTCGGTTATCTGCGGCGCAAGCTGGAGGCCGGGGGCGAGCCGCGGCTGGTGCACACCGTGCACGGCGTCGGCTACCGGCTGGACCTGCCGTGAGGGGCCCGCGGTGGCGCCGGGGCGGAGGGGCGGGCCGGCGGCCGTGGCGCCGGAGTGGAGGGGCGGGCGGGTGGCCGCGGCGCCGGCTGCGCACGCGGCTGACCCTCGCGGCCTCGGCCGCCGTCGCGGTCGTCGTGGTGGGGGTCTGCGCCGCCGCGTTCCTGGTGATCCGGCATCAGCTGCTGCACCAGCTGGATCTGCACCTGACCCAGTCCGCGCGGCTGGCCGCCCAGCAGTACCGGCGGGAGCCGCCGGGTGTCGTCCAGGGTGAGTGCCGGTATCTCGCCGCCCCGGCCTGTGCCCAGTTGGTGCCGGCCCGTGCCGGGGACGATCCGGCGGGGCCGTATCTGCTGCCGGTGACCGGCGCCACCCGCCAGGTGGCGGCCGGTACGCGCGGCCCGTACTACAGCGAACTCCGCCTCGCCGGTCACCGCGCCCGGATGCTGACCACCCCGCTGGGGTCGGGCCGGGCCCTCCAGGTCGCGGTGCGCGCCGACACCGTCGGCCAGGGGGTGCGGCAGGCCGCCGGGCTGCTCGGCGCCGTCGGCGCGGCCGGTGTGGTGCTGGCCGGGGGGCTCGGCTTCTGGGTCTCCCGGACGGGCCTCGCCCCCGTGGTCCGGCTGACCGCGACCGCGGAGCGCATCGCCGCCACCCGCGACGCCCGCCACCGCATCGAGCTGCCTCCGGAGCGGGCGGACGGCGACGAGCTGACCCGGCTCGCCGCCGCCTTCAACACCATGCTCGGGGAGCTGGAGAAGTCGGTGACCGCCCAGCGCCGGCTGGTCGCCGACGCCTCCCACGAACTGCGCACCCCGCTCACCGCGCTGCGCGCCAACGCCGATCTGCTGGTCCGCTCCGACCGGCTGACCGGGGCGCAGCGCGAGCGGGCGGCCGGCGCGGTCGGCCGTCAGCTGCGCGAGGTCACCGTCCTCGTCAACGACCTGATCGAACTGGCCCGCGAGGAGGAGCCGGACCCGCTGGTGGAGGACGTCCGGCTGGCGTCGGTCGTCGCCCACGCGGTCGACGCGGCCCGCGACCACTGGCCGGACGTACCCTTCCGGCTGCGGATCGCTCAGGACGCGGAGAGCGGGACGGTGGCGGGCGTACCGGCGCGGCTGTCCCGGTTGCTGTCGAGCCTGCTCGACAACGCGGCCAAGTTCAGTCCGCTCGGCCGTCCCGTCGAGGTCACCCTGGTCCGTGCGGAGCGGGGCGCGGTCCTGGAGATCCGCGATCACGGGCCCGGTATCGCCGCCGAGGACCTGCCGTACGTCTTCGACCGCTTCTACCGGGCCCGTACGGCCCGTGCCCTGCCCGGTTCCGGGCTGGGTCTGGCCATGGCCCGCCAGATCGCCCGCGCGCACCACGCCGACCTCAGCGCAGGGAACGCGCCCGGCGGGGGCGCGCTGTTCCGGCTGCGGATGCCGGGCTTCGCCGCGTCGGGCGGCCTCTCACAAGTCTCTTATCCCGGACCACCACCGTGACGGTCATGAAGGCGAGGAAGATCAGGAAGACCAGGAAGAAGGTCGTCGCGCTGAGCGGCGCCCTCGCGGTGCTCGGCGTGGTCGGCACGGCCACCGCGTTCGGTGACGGCGGCGGTGACCGGCAGCGCGTCGAGGTGCACGGGGGCCGGGTGACCGTCCCCGTCGCGGGCGGACACGCGATGGTGGACACGGCGTCCCTGGCCGTGCGCGCACAGGCCGACGACGGCCGCGGCTGGCAGCTCTCGGCGCCCGCCGCGGGCGGCCTGGGCCCCGCCGGGAAGGTGTCGGTGCGCGGCGGCGAGGCCACGTGGCGCTATCCGTCGGCGGGCTTCACCGTGACGGCGGCCGCCCGCGGCGGGCGCCTGGCGGTGTCGGTGCGCTCCGACCGGGAGACCACGTTGAACTGGCCGGTGACCGGCGGCGACGCGGCCGTCCGGGAGATGCAGCTACCACGCGGCGAGGGCCTGTCGGTGCCGGTCGCCGACCGGTGGTGGAACTCGCCGAAGGCCGGGCTGGCCGGCAGCGAGGTGGGCGTCTCCGACGGGCTGACCATGCCGTTCTGGGGCACCAGCCTCGCGGGCGGGCACGGTTCGAGTTATATCGCCGAGTCCGACATCGGCAGCACGCTGGAGTTCGTCTCCACCGGCGGCCGTCTGCGCGCCGAGGCGCGGCACGCGTTCTCGGCGCGGGAGGGCACCCGGAACTACAAGATCACTTTCGCGCTCACCGACGGCTCCCCGGTGGCCGCCGCCCGCGACTACCGTGCCTGGCTGCTCGGCCACGGCGGCATCACCACCCTGCGCGCGAAGATCGCGGCGAACCCCGCGGTGGGCAAGCTGGTGGGCGCCTTCCACGCCTACACCTGGGGGCAGGCCCGCACCGCCGAGGGCGTACGGCGGCTGCGGGAGCTCGGCATCGACCGGATGTGGCTCGGCTACGACGCCGACGGCTCCCCCATGGACGCGGGGGCCGTCGCGCTCGCCGAACGCTCCGGGTACCTCGTGGGGCCGTACGACTCCTGGGCCAATGCCCAGGATCCGGAGTCGGCCGACACACCGGTGTCGAAGTGGCCGTCCCCGGTGTGGCCGGACGCCTGTGTGCGGGGCGCGGACGGCAAGCCGGTCACCGGTTTCGGCGGGCGCGGCTGCTACGTCAGCTCCGAGGCGCTCAGGCGGGCCGAGCCGTCGGAGCACTATCTCGCCGACCGGGTGCGGGAGATGACCGCAGGCGGCGCCGACAGCTACTTCCTCGACGTCGACGCGGCCGGTGAGCTGTTCACCGACCGGTCCCCCGCGCACCCGATGACCCAGGCGCAGGACCGGCGGAACCGGCTGGAGCGCATGGCCTGGCTGTCCGGTGACCGGAAGCTGGTTCTCGGTTCGGAGAGCGCCGGCTCCTGGGCGAACAAGGTGGTGGCCTTCAGCCACGGTTCGGGCACGCCCGTCACGGACGGGCTGTGGGCGCTGGAGCGGGACCGGGCGAACTGGGGCGGCTACGCCCCGGCCGGCGCGCCCGCGATCTATTTCAAGCCCGTCCACCTGCCGGACGACCTCGCCAAGGCGATGTACGACCCGAGGTACCGGGTGCCGCTGTACCAGACGGTGCTGCACGACTCGGTGATCAGCACCGAGCGCTGGGAACTGTCCTGGTCGAAGCTGCCGGACCAGAGCCGCACCCGCGCGCTGCTGGCGATGCTGTACAACGTGCCGCTCAACCTGGTGCTCGACCAGTCCGAACTGGACGCGCACGGCAAGCAGATCGCGGCGTTGCAGAAGTACTTCGAGCCGTTGCACAAGGCCGCGGCCACCCTGCCGATGACCGGCTTCCGCCGGGTGACGCCGGACAGCCTGGTGCAGCGGACGATCTTCGGCGACGGCGCGCTGACCGTGACCGCGAACTTCTCCACCGCGACGTACCAGGGCCTGCCCGGCGGGTGTGTCGACGCGGTGATCAAGGGCGGCAAGGCCCGGCGCATGTGCCCGCCGGCGCTGTGACCGCCGGGGGCCACCGGGCCGGTGACCGCCGGGGGCCACCGGGCCAGTAAGCGCCGGGGCCGTTGGGCCGGTGACCGTGCGGGGGCCGCCGTGCCGTCGGCCATGCGGGTCTGGTGGGCCGGTGGGAGCTGTCGGGCCGGTGACCGCCAGGGGCCGCCGGGCCGGTGACCGTCCGGGGCCACCGGGCCAGTGACCGTCCGGGTCCGGTGGGCCGGTGGGGTGCGGGGGCCGGCGGGCGGCCAGGTGGTGGGGGCCGTACCAGGGGTGAGGGCGCAGTGGGCCAGGGGCGCCCGCCGGCCGCTCCCGAGTCGGCCGTTGCGGGGACGCCTGCCGGGGGGAAGGCGACCGCTGACATCCGGCCATGCTCGATGCCGGAGGGGGCCACAGGGGTGTGGGCAGGGGGCGCCGCCCGGCGTCGTCCTCGTCCGGTCGGCGGGACTCGCAAGGGGGTTATTTGCGCGATAGTCCCTGGTCAGCGGGGTGCGTCGGGGCAGTGTCCGGTTCGATGGCGTGGGAGGCCGGCGGCGGTCGGGGGGAGGGATAGGCTGCCCGCTTCCCCCTGGCCCCTGGCCCCTCGCGGAGGTGCGCAGCCGTGTCCGAATCCTTTGTTCACCTGCACAATCACACCGAGTACTCCATGCTCGACGGTGCTCAGAAGCTCAGGCCGATGTTCACCGAGGTCGCCCGGCAGGGCATGCCCGCGGTCGCGATGAGCGACCACGGAAACATGTTCGGCGCCTACGAGTTCCAGCAGGTGGCCAAGGGGTTCGAGGGCGTCAAGCCGATCATCGGGATCGAGGCGTACGTCGCCCCGTCGTCGCGGCGCAACCGGAAGCAGGAGTTCTGGGGGCCGGGCGGGCAGCGTGCCATGTCGGACGACGGCGAGGGCTCGAAGGACGTCTCGGGCGGTGGCCGGTTCACTCATATGACGATGTGGGCGACGGGCGCGCGGGGCCTGCGGAATCTGTTCCGCCTCTCGACGGAGGCCAGTTACACGGGCCAGTTCCCGGCGGGCAAGCCGCGGATGGACACGGAGCTGATCAGCGAGCACGCGGAGGGCGTCATCGCGACGACCGGGTGCCCCTCCGGCGCGGTCCAGACCCGGCTGCGGCTGAACCAGTACGACGAGGCCCGCGAGGTCGCCGCCGGCTACCAGGACATCTTCGGCAAGGAGAACTACTTCCTGGAGCTGATGGACCACGGGCTGCCCATCGAGCAGCAGGTGAGGGACGGACTGCTCCGTCTGGCCAGGGAGTTGGGCATCCCGCTCCTGGCGACGAACGACGCGCACTACGTCCACGAGGACCAGGCCGACGCGCACGACAACCTGCTGTGCATCGGCGTCGGCAAGAACAAGGCGGACGAGAAGCGGTTCCGGTTCCAGGGCAGCGGCTACTACCTGAAGACCGCGCGGGAGATGCGGGCCCTGTTCTCCGAACTGCCGGAGGCCTGTGACAACACGCTGCTGATCGCCGAGCGGACCGGTTCCTACGACGAGGTCTTCGACTACGTCGACGAGATGCCGCAGTTCCCGGACGTGCCGGAGGGGGAGACGCAGGAGTCCTGGCTGCGCAAGGAGGTCCTCAAGGGGCTGGCCATGCGCTACGGCGACCCGGTCCCGGCCGGGGTGCTGGAGCGCTTCGAGACCGAGATGTCGGTCATCGGCCCGATGGGGTTCTCCTCCTACTTCCTCGTCGTCGCCGACATCTGCAAGTACGCCCGCGACAACGGCGTCCCCGTCGGGCCGGGACGTGGTTCGGCCACCGGCTCGATCGTCGCCTACGCGACGCGGATCACCGAGCTGTGCCCGCTGGAGCACGGCCTGCTGTTCGAGCGGTTCCTCAACCCCGAACGCATCAACCCGCCGGACGTCGACCTCGACTTCGACGACCGCCGGCGCGACAAGATGGTGCGCTACGTCACCGAGAAGTACGGCGACGCGTACACCGCCATGGTGAACACGTTCGGCAAGATCAAGGCCAAGAACGCGATCAAGGACTCCTCCCGGATCCTCGGTTACCCCTTCTCCCACGGCGAGCGCATCACGAAGGCGCTGCCGCCGGACATCATGGGCAAGTCGATCCCGCTCGACGGCATCTTCGACGCGGAGCACCCGCGCTACGGCGAAGCCGGCGAGATCCGGCAGATGTACGAGAACGAGCCCGACGTGCGGAAGGTCATCGACACCGCGCGGGGTGTGGAGGGCCTGACGCGGGGCACCGGCGTCCACGCGGCCGCGGTCATCCTGTCCAAGACCCGGCTGACCGACCGCATCCCGCTGCACATGCGGGCCTCCGACGGCGTGAAGATCACCGGCTTCGACTACCCGTCGTGCGAAGACATGGGTCTCGTCAAGATGGACTTCCTGGGCCTGCGGAACCTGGGCGTCATCGACCACGCGCTCCAGAACATCCGGGAGAACCGCGGCGTCAAGCTCGCCACCGTCGACCCCCTGGACGGCGACCCGGACACCGTCGTCATCCCCCTGGACGACAAGAAGACCTTCGAACTCCTGGGCCGGGGCGACACCTTCGGCGTGTTCCAGCTCGACGGCGGCGGGATGCGCGCGCTCCTGAAGCTGATGGAGCCGACCCGGTTCGAGGACATCGCGGCGGCCCTGGCGCTGTACCGGCCCGGCCCGATGGCCGCCAACGCCCACACCAACTACGCGCTGCGGCAGAACGGCAAGCAGGAACCCGACCCCATCCACCCGGAGTTGAAAGAGGTCCTCGACCCGATCCTGGGCAGCACCCACCATCTGCTCATCTTCCAGGAGCAGATCATGGCCATCGCCCGGACCCTCGCCGGGTACACCCTCGGCGGCGCCGACATGCTGCGCCGTGCGATGGGCAAGAAGAAGCCCGAGGTGCTGGCCGCGGAGTGGAAGAACTTCCATGCCGGCATGACGGGCAACGGCTACTCGGAAGAGGCCACCAAGGCGATCTGGGACGTCATGCTCCCGTTCTCCGGCTACGCCTTCAACAAGTCCCACACCGCCGGTTACGGGCTCGTCTCCTACTGGACCGCGTACCTGAAGGCCAACTACCCGGCCGAGTACATGGCCGCGCTGCTGACCTCCGTCGGCGACGACAAGGACAAGGCCGGCGTGTATCTGGCCGATGCCCGCAAGCTCGGCGTCACCGTACTGCCGCCCGACGTCAACGAGTCCCTGGCCGAGTTCGCGGCCGTCGGCGACGACGTGCGGTTCGGGCTGCTCTCGGTGCGCAACGTCGGCGAGAACGTGATCGAGTCGATCATCGCGGCACGCACGTCGAAGGGGAAGTTCGGCTCGTTCCAGGACTTCCTCGACAAGGTCGACCTGCCCGCGCTCAACAAGCGGGCCATCGACTCGCTCGTCAAGGCCGGCGCGTTCGACTCGCTCGGGCACACCCGCAAGGGTCTGGCGGCCGTGCACGAGACGGCGGTCGACGCGGTCGTACCGCTGAAGAAGGCCGCCGCGTACGGGCAGGACGACCTGTTCGCCGGACTGGGCGGCGCCGGCGGCGGCAGCGACTCCGGGTTCGGTCTCGACATGAGGATCGGGCAGGACGAGTGGCCGCGCAAGCAACTCCTGTCCACCGAGCGAGAGATGCTGGGCCTGTACGTCTCCGCGCATCCGCTGGACGGCACCGAGAACATCCTCGCCGCCCACCGCGACACCACGATCGTCGACCTGTTGTCCTCCGGCCGTACCGAGGGCGTCGTGCGCCTGGCGGGCCTGATCACCGGTGTCCAGCCGAAGATGACCAAGCAGGGCAACAACTGGGCCATCGTCGGGCTGGCCGACCGGGACGGCACGATCGAGGTCCTCTTCTTCCCCGCCGCGTACCAGCTCGTCGCGGGTGCCCTGGTCGGGGACAGCGTGGTCTCCGTCCAGGGCCGTATCAACGAGCGGGACGGCGCGATCAGCGTCTTCGGACAGGAGCTGCACGTACTCGATGTCACCTCGGCGGAACGCGGCGGCGCGGCTCCCGTGGCGCTCGCCTTGCCCTACCACCGGGTCAACGAGCCCGCGATCAGCGAACTCCGGCGGATCGTGACGGCGCATCCGGGCGAGAACCCGGTGCACCTCTCGGTGCGCGGACTGCGGAAGACGACCGTGTACCGCTTGCGGGCCACCGTGAACGCCGCCACGATCGCCTCCGACATCAAGGGCACGTTCGGCCCCGACGCATGGCAGGGAGTCGCGTGACCGCTCCGGGTGCCGGCGACGAGGTGATCCACGTCCGGGTCGGCGCCACTCCCCCGTGCGCCCGGTGCGAGAGCCCGGCCCTGCTGCTGGTCCGGTTCCCGCACTCCTGGGCCGGGGCCGACGGACAGAGGCTCAGGGGCCTGCGGGAGAGCACGCTGTGCGCGGTCTGCGACCGGGGGAGGACAGAAACCGAAGCCCTGCTGCGGCTCCTCACGACCTGCGGCGAACTCGACGCCGTCTGCTCCGGGTTCGCCGGGGGGCTGGTCGCCGCGTGGGTCGAGTCGTTACGACGGGAGCGCGTCGACTTGGAGCTACTCGCCGACGAGCACGGGCGGTGGCGACGAGGCGACCTGTGACAGCGGAGCGGTCCTCGTCCCGTGGTGCGCAGCGGGACGCGGCCGGCGATCGCGGTCGGTGCCGTCGCCGCGGCGGCGGTCGCGGCCGTTCCGCTGGTCGGCCGGGCGGCCGGGGTTCCCCGCGGCATCCTCGACCAACTGGGGGTCTTTCCCCTGCTGCTGGCCGGCAGCGTGCTCGCCATCGCGGTCGGCTCGTCGGCCACGTTCGTCCTCCTCGTGGGCGGCCCCGGCCCGCTGCCGGGTTACGGCCTGACCGCTGACCTTCGCGGCGGCCAGGATCGGCACGGACAGCGCCGCGGTGCACAGCGTGGGCATCTCCCGCGACGAGGAAGGACAGTTCGCGTGTCCACGCAGCGCGCGGCGGGCACGTGGCTGGCGCTGGTCGTGGTGGGGTCCATCGCGGCGGCGTTGATGGACCTTCTGCCGCTGGTGCCGGCCGTGGCCGTCACCGACGCGATGCAGGCGGTCTTCCGCCGCCTACGGAGTCCTGGCCGCCGTCGCCGCTCCGGTGGCCTCGGCCGGAAGGCTCGCCGAGCTGTGGGCCGCTCTCGCTCTCGCCGATCTCGTCCAGGCGGTGGGCAAGGCGTATTCGTTCCACCGGCACAGCGCGTTCACCGGGGACCGCGCGCACGCGCCGGCAGCACTGTGCAGTGGAGGCCACGCACAGGTACTGACGGAGCGTCAGTCCCGGTTCTGGGCGGCTGCTCGCCATTCGCGGGCGAGGATGGCGTAGACGTACTCGCTGCCCCAGCGTTCGCCGTCGAGGTCGTTGTCGACGAGGTGCGCCTCGCGTCGCATGCCCAGGCGCTCGCACACGCCGGCCGAGCCGGTGTTGAGCACGTCCAGGCGGGCGAACAGCCGGTGTACGGCCAGCTTTTCGAAGGCCAGGGCGGTGACGGCGCGGGCCGCCTCGGTGGCGTAGCCCCGGCCTCCGTGGGCCGGGTGGAGGGTCCAGCCGATCTCGGCCTGGCGGGCCCGTGCGCTCGCCAGTTTCAGGACGACGTCGCCGACCGGGACGGCGTCCCCGGCCCGGCAGACCGCGAGCACGAGGGCGTCGCCGTCCTCGGCCCACGCCGTGCCGGCCGCCCACCGGGCCAGGCTCCGCTCGCACTGCTCGCGGGTGAGCGGCGGCCGGTAGAGGTAGCGGGCGACTTCGGGCAGACGCTGGTAGGCGTACAGCGCGTCGAGGTCGTCCGGTGTGAACGGGCGCAGGACCAGTCGTTCGGTCGCGACCGGCAGCTGAATCGTCGTCATCGGTCCCTGTCTCCTCCCCCGCGGGCCGCCGCCAGCGTAACCGGCCGGGCAAGCGCGGCGGCCGGCGGGCGGACGGCCATGACCGTTTTGCCCGCGTGTTGCGCGAGGGTACGAGAAACGCGCCGGAGGCCGGGCGGCCGGTTGTTGCCCGTGAGCCGGGGCGAAGGGGAAATCGGCCGGCCCCGAGCGGCTCCCGAGCGTTCCTCCCAGCGGGGTGCGCGGCGTTCTAGCCTCCCCGGATACGCCGTTGTCGCAGTGAGGAAGGACCGGATGCCGCAAGTGCAGCGCGCGCAGACCGCCGAGGTGGGTAACCCGCCTGCCCCGCCCGCCCCCCGCTCCGGCCTTCACCGCGCCCGCGCGCACGCCCGAACACGGCGGCCGGTCGACGGGCGAGGTGCCGTCACGCCTTGAGGGCGCGTCCCGTGGTGGCCAACACGAAGCGGCGCGGGGCGAGTTGCGCCGCGACGGCCGACAGACGGTTGCCGAGGCCGGCGACGACGCTCGGCGGGGTCCGGGGCCGCTCCAGCGCCCGGCGGGCCGCCGTGACCACCGCGGCGGGGGTGGCGACATGTCCGACCACCGCGTCGCGGGTGCCCACGACGTCGAAGAACTCGGTCTCGACCGGGCCCGGAGAGACCGCCAGTACCCGCAGGCCCGTACCGCGGGTCTCGTAGGCGATCGCCTCGGTGAGGCTCAGGACGAAGGCCTTGGTCGCGCCGTAGACGGCCATGGCCGGGGTGGGCTGGTAGGCGGCCGTGCTCGCCACCGTCACGAGGGCGCCCCGGCCGTCGGCGGCCAGCGACGGGAGGAAGGCCCGCGTGAGGTCGGCGACCGCGCAGACGTTGAGCTGGATCATGCGGCTGATCTGCTCCGGGTCCTGCGTCAGAAAGGCGCCGTGGCTGCCGAAGCCGGCGTTGTTGATCAGGGTCTGGACGGCGATGCCGCGGGCGCCGAGTTCGTCCCGCAGCCCGGCACCGGCGCCCGGTTCGGCGAGGTCCGCGGCGATCGCGGTGGCGGTGACGCCGTACTCCTCATGGAGTTCGGCGGCAAGCGTCTCCAGCCGGTCGAGGCGGCGGGCGACCAGCACCACGTCGGCGCCGCGCGCCGCCCACTGGCGGGCGAATTCCTCGCCGAGGCCCGCGCTGGCGCCGGTGATCAGGGCACAGGTGCCCCGGTACGAGAGGGTGGGCATGGGCGGCGCTCCGTTTTCGTCGTCCGTATGCGATGACATGGCAATGTAGGCACGTGACATCATTGTAGTCAATCGACAACATCGAGGAGGAAGTCCGTGCAGGAAGGCTCTTACCATCACGGCAATCTGCGGTCCGCCCTGCTGCAACGGGCCGAGGCGGTGCTGGCCGGGGCCGGGGTCGCCGGGATTTCGCTGCGTGGACTCGCTCGGGACGTCGGCGTCAGTCATGCCGCGCCCACCCGCCACTTCCGCGACCGCCAGGCCCTGCTCGACGCCCTCGTGCTCGACGGGTTCACCGACCTCGGCCAGCGCATGCGGGCGGCGGCCGGCGGTCCGGGGCCCGTGGAGCGGCGGCTGACCGAACTGGGCCGCGCCTACGTCGGGTTCGCGACCGAGCGCGCCGCGCTGCTCGGGCTGATGTTCGCCGCGAAGCACGAGGAGCCGGTCGGAGAGGAACTGCACCGGCTCGGCCACACGTGCCTGGAGATCACCGCCGAACTGATCGCCGAGGCGCAGCAGGT
Organism: Streptomyces sp. AM6-12; assembly: GCF_044327085.1. Lineage (NCBI taxonomy): Bacteria > Bacillati > Actinomycetota > Actinomycetes > Kitasatosporales > Streptomycetaceae > Streptomyces > Streptomyces sp. AM6-12. Next base: position 171,140 of record NZ_JBIQWN010000003.1, on the reverse strand, counting down.
GGGAGTCGTGCGCCCCGGTGATCCCGTCCGCCTCGCACAGGTCGCCTTCTCCGCCGCGCACGGGCTGGCCACCCTCGCGGTGGGCGGGCTGCTGGACGACACGCCGGTGGACGAGGCCACCGACCTGGTCCTGGAGACCGTGCTGGCGGGGCTGCGGAATCCCCGGTGACACCGTCCGGGCTGCTCGCGGCCAAGGTCCGCCGGAGCGGGTCGGGGGAAGGGGTACGGGAGGCTGCCGTACCCCTTCTCTGTCAGTGCCCCCCGGCATCATGGGGCCATGCGTGCGCCCCGGCTCATCAAGGTGATGCTCCTCCTCCAGGCGCGGTCCTGTATGACCGCCGGCGAGCTGGCGCGGGAGCTGGAGGTGTCGGAGCGGACGGTGATGCGGGACACGCAGGCGCTGTCGGAGGCGGGGGTGCCGGTGTACGCGGACCGGGGCGCTCGGGCGGGTACCGGCTGGTCGGCGGGTACCGAGCGGGGTTGGCGCGCGGCGAGGCGGAGGCGCTGTTCCTCAGTGGCCTGCCGGGGGCGCTGCGGGAGAACCCTTGAGGTGTTGACCTTGAAAATCCGCTTCTGTTTCCCGGCTGCGGGAGCAGGCTCCGGCGGGCTTGCCGGGCCCGGTCCGGCGGTCAGCCGGGGCAGGTGCGAAGACGCGCTGACTCGCGCGATGCGGGCCAGTTCTTCCGGATCCTCGTGACGGACATCGCCCTCGACGTGCCGCGGCCGACGGCCTCCTCCTCGGCGGCACCGCTTCGAGTCCCAGCAGGCCCCGCCTGAGATCGTCGGGAAGGTCGCCCATCTGAAGGAGGCGGCCCGCACAAGTACCGCGCGTCCGTCGAAGGCGCCGCCCTCCCGCGGTGCGATCGTGGGAAAACGCTGGGGCGAACGGCGTAACCCCCGAGGCCGCTCGTGCCGCGCCCGCGCCCGCACCCGCGCCCGCGCCCGCGGGCCGACCATCGTGATCCCCGAGTCCGCCATCACCCCACGGGTACAGCAGGAGCGGCACCGGTGCATCGCCACCGCCTCGACGGGAAGACACCCATCATGAAGATCGATCTCTCCGGCCGCACCGCCCTGGTCACCGGCTCCACCCAGGGCATCGGCCTCGCCATCGCCACCTCGCTCGCCCGCGCGGGAGCCCGCGTCGTCGTCAACGGCCGCGGCGAGGAGCGCGTCGCGGACGCCGTCGGCACCGTGCGCGCCGGCTCCGGCAGCGAGGACGTCACCGGCGCCGCGGGCGACCTCGCGGCCGAGCAGGGCGCCGCCGGCGTCCTGAAGGCCGTGCCCGCGGTCGACATCCTCGTCAACAACCTCGGCATCTTCGGCAGCGCGGCGCCGCTGGAGATCGACGACGCCGAATGGCGCCGCTACTTCGAGGTCAACGTCCTCTCCGCCGTCCGGCTCATCCGCGCCTACCTGCCGGGCATGAAGGAACGCGGCTGGGGGCGGGTCCTGAACCTCGCCAGCGACTCCGCCGTGGTCACCCCCGCCGAGATGATCCACTACGGCATGACGAAGACCTCGCTGCTCGCCGTCGGCCGCGGGTTCGCCAAGGACGCCGCCGGTACCGGGGTCACCGTCAACTCCGTCATCGCCGGGCCCACCCACACCGGCGGGGTCGAGGAGTTCGTCCGCGAACTCGTGGGCGACAAGCTGCCCTGGGACGAGGCGCAGCGCGCGTTCATGGTCAAGTACCGTCCCCAGTCGCTGATCCAGCGCCTGATCGAGCCCGAGGAGATCGCCAACATGGTCGTCTACCTCGCCTCGCCCCTCGCCTCCGCCACCACCGGCGGCGCCCTGCGCGTCGACGGCGGCTACGTCGACTCCATCCTCCCCTAGCCACCGGCCCGGGTCCTGCGCGGGAGCGCGCCGGGGGGGAGGCCGCGGCGTCAGGGCTGTTCGGGGCCGGCGAACACGGCGGCCAGGGCGGGGGCCGTCATGGCGCCGATGTCGATCCCGTCGGTGTCGGCGAACTCCAGGGCGCGTTCGAACATGGCCTGCTCGTACGCGGTGAGCGCGGTCTCCGTGTCGCCGGGGTGGGCGGCGAGGGCCCGGCCGAGTTCGGCGCCGTCGAGCATGGCCAGGTTGGCGCCCTCGCCATTGGGGGCGGCGAGGTGGGCGGCGTCGCCGAGGAGGGTCACTCCGGGGACCCGGTCCCACCGGGTGCCGGCCGGCAGGGCGTACAGGGAGCGCAGGGTCGGCGCGGTGTCACCGGCGGTGATCAGCGTGGTGAGTTCCGGCGCCCAGTCCTCGAACTCGGCTGCGATCCGCGCGGCGGGGTCGGCGGGATCGAGGGCGTCGAACCACTCCTGCGGCTTGGCCAGGCCGACGTAGACGTGCAGGGTGTCGTTCCGCTCCCGGTGGGCGAACAGCTGCTTGCCCGGCATGGGTGCGATCATCGAGCCGCCGCCGACCGCCTTCGCGGCGGCGGGGTGCCGGGTGGTGGCGTCGTACAGGTACGTCTCCATGACCGACCTGCCGGTGTATTCGGGGGTGGCCGCGGTGAGCAGGGGGCGGACGCGTGACCAGGCGCCGTCCGCGCCGACCAGCAGGCCCGTGACCAGGCTCGTGCCGTCGGCGAAGGTCACATCGTGGCGGCCCTCGCCCAGGGCGCGGACGCGGACGGTCTTGCGGCCCCAGCGGACGGTGCCGGGCGGGAGCGAGTCGAGCAGGAGCCGCCGCAGTTCGCCGCGCTGTACCTCGGGGCGTCCGCCGGTGCCGTCGTCGGCCTTGTCGAGCAGGACGGTCCCGTCCGTGTCGAGGATGCGCATCGCCTGCCGGCCGTCCAGCACGATGGCACGGAATTCCTCCATCAAGTCGGCTTCCTGGAGGGCGAGTTGGCCGTTGTAGTCGTGGATGTCGAGCAGTCCGCCCTGCGGGCGCGCGGCCGGGGAGGGCTCCGCCTCGCAGACCGTGGCCGGTATGCCGTGCAGATGCAGGACGCGGGCGAGGACGAGGCCGCCGAGTCCGGCACCGATGATCGTGACGTCCGTGTTCATGAGGGGGCCTCCCGGTGGTGAGTTGCTCTGGTGGCCGGGTCCGGCGAGGGCCGGCGCCCGGTGGGCTCCACTGTCCGGGCAGCCACCGACAAACCACCGACACGTCACCGACAGGCCGCCGTCAGCGCCGACAATCCGGCGACGGCGGCCCTGGCCTGAGTCCGAAGCTGGGGATCGGGGGCCCCAGGTGAGGGCGGGGACGCGTTCGGTGCCGGGCGCGGGGACGACCGCGCGCCGGCGGCCAGGACGACGTCGCCAGGGCAGGCAGTGGTGACTGACCGCCGGCCGCGGGGGCCGCGCTAACATTACGTCCTCTCATTTTGTCGGGGACTGGACAACCTGTGACGACCACCACCGCGGAACGCGCCGCACGGGCCGAGGCGCTGATGAGCACTCAGGCCACCGCCGGCAGCCTGGCCGCCGCCGTACGCGCGGACATCAGCGTCGGCCCGCGACCAGTCCGGGCCTCGTGACGATGGCGCGCGAGACCCGGCACATCGTGCTGACGGGGGCCACCGGAAAGGTCGCCCCGCTGGTGGCCCGTCACCTGGCAGCGGCCGGGCACCGGCTCACCCTCACCGGCCGAAGCGTCTTGCGGGACCGCCCGCCGCAGGGCCCGAACGGTACGCAGGGCGGCCTTCAGCCCGCGCCACGGCGCCTGGTGTGCGACTACGACCGGCCCGCGAGCCTCCGCGAGGCGTTCAGCGGGGCGGACGCGGTCTTCGTCGTCACGAACGACCCCAGCCGCCCCCAGCACGACCAGAACATTGTCCGGGCGGCCTTGGACTGCTCCGTCGGACACATCGTCAAACTGTCCGCGGCCGCCGTCCGTGATCCGGCGGCCAATGACCTCGTCACCACGTGGCAGCGGGAGAACGAGGAGCTCATCCGGAGCAGCGGCCTTCCCTGGACGATGCTCCAGCCGCGGTCCTTCATGACGCACGCCCTGGCCTGGGCTCCGGGCATCCGCGACAACGCGACCACCGAGGCGCTGCACCCGCACAGCCGCAATGCCTGCATCGCGCCGGAGGACATCGCCGAGGTGGCCTCACTGGTCCTCGGTGACGACACCCATCACGGCCGGTCGTACCAGCTCACCGGCCCCGAGGCGTTGTCCGCCGAGGACCAGACCCGCATCCTGGCCGGTCTCCTGGGCCGGCCCCTGACGTGCCGGGCCCTGTCCCCGAGTGCGGCACGCGCCGCCTACCTGCGCCGCTATCCTGCGGCGTTGGCGGACGCGCTGCTCGCCAGCGCGGAACGGCAGGCCGCGGGCGCCAAGAGCGCGACCACGGAGACGGTCGCACGTCTCACGGGCCGGGCGCCCACCACCTTCGCCCAGTGGGCCACCGCTCATCTCGGTCGCTTCACGTCCGGGGACAGGCACGTCTGAGGGTCTGCCGCGCCTTCGCGTACCGACCCGTCGCTCAGCCGGCCGCCGCCGCGACGACGGGCGTCCCGGACCGCGTCGCGGACCACTCGGAGCCCCCGGCCGGCGGTTGATCGCGCACTCCGGCGTGCCGTGGGTCGGCTCCCTGGCGTGATGGCCCGCCCGTTTTGACTCCGGCTCCGTCCAGCGGTGCCGGCGTACGGCAGCAGCACCTCACGCCACCGGTCCAGTGAGGTTCAGACGGGGCTCGAGGCCGCCCTCCTAGCTTTGGCCCTTGCCAGCGAGACGACGTTCTCAACTGCCACAGGGAGACCCGATGTCCGACAAGACCGCTGCCATCCTCGCCGCCCTCGACGGTGACAAGTCACTGCGTTCGGCGATCATCCAGCACCTCGCCACCACGCACGCGCAGGAGTTCGTCAACCCGATGCGCGCCGAGCTCGGCGGCAACGACGACCTTTCGCTGGGCTCCGTGACCTCCAACAAGGAGTGGCAGGAGTAACGAGCCGCGGCCCCGGCCGGGTTCCCTCCGGGGGGCCCGGCCGCCGGTCTTTCCTCGTCCCTCGTCCACGTCGAAAAGGCGGTGATCGTCTTGCCCACCCTCGCCCCCGACGCGTGCGCCGTCGGGCCCGGTACGACTCGTGCGCTGCTGCTGCGCGACGACCGGGAGGCCCGCACGGAACTGCTGCTGCGCCTGCTCTACTCGAAGTCGTCCGCCGGCGTGGTCGCCGACGCGCTGGCCGCCGGCGAGGGGCAGGTGTGCCCGGAGACGGCCGCGGTGCTCGCCACCGTCGACTTCCACGCGCTGACCGTGGAGCGCGCGGCCCGGCTGCGGAACCTGGACCGCCAACTCCAGCGCACGTGCCCGCCGTTGTGGCAGTGCCTCGGCAAGGAGACGCTCACCCCGCTGGTCGAGGGCTACGCGGACGCCGACGCGTTCTGGCGCAGCACCGGCCGCACGCTGTTCGAGAACTTCTGTCTGTACGCCCATGGCGCCGTCCGGGGCGAATCCGCGCTGCTCGCGGACGTCTTCCAGCTTTTCGGACTGGTGAGCCGCTTCTCGGCGCCCGAGCTGATCGCGCCGCCCGAGGACGTGTGCGCCTGTACCACCGGGATCCCCGGCGAGGGCATGGACCTGACGAAGTCGGCCTTCTCCCCCTGGGACGACGGGGGGCTGCTGCCGCCGGTCGTGCCGGGCGCGCTCCAGGTCGAGACGTTCCGGTCCGCGTGGCGCTTGGTAGACGAGCGGGGCCGGCTGCCGCGCTCCGCGGCGCCCGGCGCGCTCGAAGCCGGTGACCACCAGATCGTCGTCGCCGCTTTCCCCGGTCACCGGGTGACGGCCGCGGCCCTTCCGCTGTGAAGCAGGTCAACATGACACCAGCCCAGGCACACCCCGTCGCCCGGCTCGGCTTCGGGCTCGACTGGCAGTACCGCGACCGCTACCCGCAGAGCATGGCCGAGCTGCGTACCAAGTACGACGGCCGGCTGAGCCACCTGTCCGTGGTGTCGCTGCCCAGCACCGCGGACGCGCGGGTCTTCATGGACGAGTGCGCCCGCGGCCTGCCCGTGGTGCATCACCTGCCGGGCGTGGCACCGGCGGCGCCCGGTGGTCCCAACCTCGATCTGCACACCCGTCTGGAGGCGGTGAGCGACGTCCTGGACGCCGTGTGGACGTGCGAGGACATCGGTCTGTGGTCGATCGGCCCGTACCCCCTGCCGTACTTCACCCCGCCCCTGTTCGAACGCGAGCTCGCCGACCATGTCGTCGAGGGCATCCGCACCCTGCACCGCCTCAGCCGCTACCGGTTCGTGCCGGAGATCCCCTCCTGCACACTGGCCGTCGGGCGGATGAGCCTCGGCGACTTCTTCCACCGGGTCACCGACGGCGCCGACTGCGATCTGCTGCTCGACGTCGCTCATGTCTTCTCGTACGCGGTCGCCGCGCGCCGGCCCTTCGCACAGGTGCTGCGCTCGCTGCCGCTGGAACGGGTGGTGGAGATCCATGTGGCGGGCGGCTACATCGACCCGACCTTCGACAACCGCTACCTCGACACCCACAGCCACGCGGTGGCCCCGGCCGTCATCGACCTGCTCCAGGAGGCGGTAGCCGCCTCGCCGCGACTGCGCGCGGTGACGTACGAGATCGGGGTCGGGCTCGACGCCCAGGACCTGGACGAGGACTTCGGCCGGATCGAGGAGCTGCTCGACGAGGCCGACTGGACGCCGGCGGCGTCGGACGGCCTGGCCCGGGCGGGTGCGGCATGACGGGGACCGGGACGGCCGTCCGGGTCCTCGTGGTCAGCGACGGGTCCGTACCGGCCGCGGCGGGCTCGCCCACCGACGGCCACACCGAGCGAGTGGCCCGCCTGTGCGCACGGCTCGCGCCCGGCGCGGAGATCGGGTACGCCAGCGCCGCGGACCTCGGGGCGCGCACGCTCGCGGCCGATCTGCGCCGCGTCGTCACCGGCTGGGACATCGTCGCCATGCCCTGGTCCTGCCCCGAGGCGGACGCCGAACGGCTCGGTGTGCGGCGCGCCTTCGAGGAGGTCGCCCGCGATCCCGCCATGCCCCTCTTCGCCGCCGCCGCCGGTCACGACGGTCCGGGGCGGCTGCGCTTTCCCGCCTCCTGTACGTCGGTGCTCGCGGTCGGCGTGACGGGGGCCGACGGGGCGCCGACGGCGTACTGCGGGAGCGACCTGGTGGGCCGCAAACCGCAGGTGCTGGTCGCGGACGGGGCGTATCCGACGGAGTCCGCGTCCGGCGGGTTCGAACCGATGCGGGGGACCTCGGCGGCGGTCGGCGTGGTCGCCGGGTGGGCGGCCGTGGTGCTGGGCCGGTTGCGGAGCGGCGGCCAGGCCGTGCCCTCGGCGTCGCTGCGGGCCGCGCTGCTGGCCGGCACCGGGCCCGGTGGTGTGCTGGAGGGCGGCCCCGAGGAGCTGGACGCGCTGGCCGCTCAGGGCGCCGGCGTGCGGGTGTTCGCTTTCCAGGGCGGCGAGTTGCCGCTGCGCGTCGGCGGCGGGCCGGCGCGGGTCGCCGTCGTCGCGGTGGGTGCCGCGGAGCCCCTCTGCGGCGAGGAGCGGCCGCTGTGGTTGCCGCCCGCGGCGGAGGTGTCCGTGACGGCTTCCGAGGGGGAGCGCGCGACCGGTGCCGGGTGGCTGGTGGCGGACGCCGGGCAGGGCACCGTCGTGGTGGAGTGCTCCGGTCCGGCCTATGCGGCCGTGTACGGAACGGCCGTGGACGGAACGGCCGTGGACGGAACGGCCGGGGCGCGGGAGATCGGGCGCGCCGCGTCCGCCGCATCCGCCGCGCCCGCCGCCTCCGCCGCTCGGCGCGGGCCCGTCGTGCTCGGGCTGTCCGCCAGTCACGACGCCTCCGCGTGCCTGCTGAGCGACGGAGTGCCGCGCGTCGGTGTGCAGCAGGAGCGGATCACGCGGCGCAAGCACGACGGCGTCGGCTATCTGGACTCCCGTGCGGCCGCGGACTACTGCCTGGACTCGGCCGGGGTGGACCCCGCCGGTGTCGACGCGTTCGCGTTCAACGCGCAGCCGCTGCTGCCCGGTTACGTGGGGCTCTCGGTGCCGTCCGCGGCACGGGACTTCGACCTCTTCGATCCGTTCGGCGAGCGGACCGTGTACGTCTCGCACCATCTCGCCCACGCTTTCTCGGCGTTCTGGACCTCGCCGTTCGAGGAGGCGGTGGTCGTCGTCTGCGACGGCTCCGGGGGTTCCGTGCTGGGCGCGGACGACCTGCTGGTCAGCGGGCCGGAGCTGAAGGAGTACCTGGAGCGGCGGCCGGCCGGCCGGCTGCCGCGGATCCATGTCTTCTCCGTCTACCACTTCGACCGCGGCGGGTACCGGCTGCTGTTCCGGGAGCTGGCCGACTCCTTCAACGTACGCGTCGGTTCGTCGTCGATCGGGGAGACGTACGCGGCGGTCAGCCAGTACGTCTTCGGGGACTGGCAGGAGGGCAGCGGCAAGCTGATGGGCCTCGCCCCCTGGGGCAGGCCCGGAGGCGCGGGGCCCAGTCTGCTCGAGGAGGGCCCCGACAAGCTGCCGCGTTTCCGCACCGACTGGAAGGACCTGTACCGCCGGCCGTCCGACGGCAGCGACCCGCTGGACCACGCCGACCTCGCCGCCCGCGTGCAGGCGGACCTGGAGGAGGCGCTCCTCGCGCGGATGCGGTACGCGATGTCGCTGGTCCCCGGCTGCCGGAACCTCGCCTACGCGGGCGGTGTCGCGCTCAACTCCGTCGCGAACGACCTGATCGCCCGGGAGAGCGGCGCCGACCGCTTCTTCGTGGTGCCGGCGGCGAGCGACGCCGGTGTCTCGCTGGGCTGCGCGGCGGCCGGGCACTTCCGGCTGACCGGCTCGACGCGCCGGGACATCGGCGCGTTCGACGACTATCTGGGCCATCCCTACACGCAGGAGGACCACGACAGCGCCCTCGCGCTCGTCGGGGACCGGGTCGGGGCAGAGCCGCTCAGTCTGCCCGCTCTCGCGGACCGGATCGCGGCCGGCGAGGTGATCGGCTGGTTCCGGGGCGGCTCGGAGTTCGGGCCGCGCGCGCTGGGCCACCGGTCGGTGTTCGCGGACGCCCGCAGCCGGGACACCTGGGACTTCATCAACGCGCAGGTCAAGTTCCGGGAGGACTTCCGCCCGCTGGCGCCGATCGTGCCGGAGGAGGTCGCCGCGAAGTACTTCGAACTCGACGCGCCCTCCCCGCACATGCTGCGCGTGGTCAAGGTGCGCGAGGAGTACCGGGCGCAGCTGGCGGCCGTCACCCACGTCGACGGCACGGCCCGGGTGCAGACCGTGTCCGAGGCCGCCAATCCCGAGGTGCACCGGCTGCTGCACCTGGTCGGGGAGCGCACCGGCTTCCCGGTGATGGTCAACACGTCCCTCAACCGGCGCGGCGAGCCCATGATCGAGACCGCCGGGCAGGCCCTCGACATGCTGCTGGCCACCCATCTGAGCGGCATGGTCCTCGGCGACCGGTTCGTGCGCCGGCTCGCCGGACTGGGTACGACGCTCGGCCTCGACTCCTGTATCGCCCTGGCACCCGGCGCCAACCTGCGGTGGGAGCAGGACGGGTCCGGCGCCCTGCTGCGCATCACCGGCGGAGCGGAGGGGAAAGCCGGGCTGCGGCTGCCCCGGTGGGCGTTCACCGCGCTGTCGCGGGCCGAGTCGGGGGTGCCGTTGTCCGCGTATCTGCCGCAGTGCCTGGCGGGCACGGGCACCGGAGTCGACGCGGCGCTGGCCTTCCTGACGGCGCTGCACGCGCGCTGCCTGGTGGTCGTGACGCGGGAGCGCGTCGTGGCCGGCCGGACGACCGCGCCGGCCGGCGACGGCGTTCCCGGCCCCCCTCCACCCGTACGCCCTCGTGAGGAAGCCATGTCATGACCGACCTCCTCGCCCCCGCGCGCACCCATGCCCTGAGCTGGCTCGAGGAGCGCGGCGGCGCCCCCGCCATGATGTCGTGCGGCACCTCGCACCGGTCCGTCGGCGCCGAGGAGGCCGTCGCCCGGGTATGGCCGCTGCGCAACCGGCTCGGCATCAGCCGGGTCGCCGACCTCACCCCGCTGGACTTCCTCGGCATCCCGGTGTTCAGTGTGACGCGGCCGGGTGCCCGCACCGGCCAGATCACCCTGTGCCAGGGCAAGGGCAACGGGAAGACCGAAGCGCTGGCCTCCGCTCTGTTCGAGGCCCTGGAACGGCACTGCGGTGCGCTTCCCCGGCCGCTGCGGTCCGCCCGGCCGTCCGAACTCGACGCCGCCGGCCTCGTCCGGCTGGACGCCGCCGACCTCGGGCTGCCGGCGCTGCCCGACGAACCCATGGAGTGGATCGGCGGCACGGACGCGCGGGACGGCACCGACGTACTGCTCCCGGCCGCCGAGGTGGTCTTCCCCTACGACACCCCGCCGGGCCATGTGCGGCCCGTACGCCCGAGCACCACGGGGCTGGCCTCCGGCGCGACCTTCGCCGAGGCCGTACTGCACGCCCTGTACGAGGTGGTCGAGCGGGACGCCACCTCCCGCTATCTGCACGGCGGTCCGGGGCGGCTGGTCGGCCTCGACACCATCACCGGCACCGCCGAGACCGAGCTGCTGCACAAGTACGCGCGGGCGCGCGTCGACACCGTGGTCATCGACCTGACCCATACGACGGTCCTGCCGACGTTCGCCGTGTTCCTGTCCGACCTGAACTCCGCGCAGGCCCATCTCGCCGTCTCCGGCTTCGGCACCCATCCCAACGCCGGGGTGGCGCTGCGCCGGGCGCTGACCGAGGCGGCACAGGCCCGGGCCACCGCGATCCAGGGCAGCCGCGAGGACCTTGACCGGGTTGCCGACGTCTACCGCGCGGACCCGGCGCGGCAGCGCTCGGCGTTCCTGCGGCGCGCGCTGGTCGCCAAGGCCGAGGGCGTCACCGACTTCCGCGAGCTGCCCGACCCGCCGCCCCGGTCGACCCGCGCCACGCTGCGGCATGTCGCCGCTCGGCTGGCGCACGGCGGTTACTACCGCGTCGTCTGCACCGATCTGACCGTCCAGGAGTTCGGCCTGCCCGTCGCCCATGTCGCGGTGCCCGGCATGGCCGACTCCGTCGTCGACCCCGGTAGGAGCCATCGTGTGGCCCAGTGACACCGCCCGGCCGATCGTGTTCGGCGCCGCCTCGGTCCAGCCGCTGGACCCGGCCGTGCTGGCCGGCGTGGAGCTGCGCCCGCCGGTGCGCCGCGGCGACCTCGCGCCATTGCTCGGCCGCAGGCCGGGCACGGTGGTGCTGATCGACGGTCTGTTCGGCGGGTCGATGGCCGTCACCCCGACCGAGTGCCGCGAAGTGCTCGACGCGGGCTGGACGCTGGTGGGTGCCTCCAGCATGGGGGCGCTGCGGGCCGCCGACCTGTGGCCGCTGGGCGCGATCGGTATCGGCGACGTCTTCACCCTGTACCGGCTGGGCGTGCTGCGCTCGGACGCCGATGTCGCCACCCTGCTGAACGCCGAGGGCGGCCATGCCGAACTGACGGTGTCCGTCGTCCATCTGCGGGCGGTCCTCGCGGCCGCGGCCGGTGCGGGGATCGTCGCCCCGGCGGTGCGTACGGCCATGTCCCGGGCGGCCGAGGACATCCACTGGACCGAGCGGTCATGGCCGGCGTGCCGGCTGGCCTGGCGTGAGCTGGGGGTGCCCGAGCCGGTGATCGCCGCGGCGCTGCGGCTCGGCCGGGACACGTCCCTGCACCCGAAGGTGCGCGACGCCGACACCGCGCTGCGCTCGGTGCTGTCGGACACCTGGACCGGTGACGGCATCGGCGCGGTGCGGCACTGCCCGGCCTGCCAGGAGCGCCTGGAGGGTGCGGTGTTCTGCCCCACCTGTGTCTCCGAGGCACACGAGACCTGCCTGTGAACCATCCGGAAAGGACCGGTGACTGATCATGCCGATGCCGGTGACCGCGCGGTTCGGGATCCGCCCGACCGGCCCGACCGAACGACGGCTTCTGACGACGGTCGCCATCGACGCCGTCGGCGGTGGTCTCTTCCTGGCCGGGGCCGCCCTCTTCTACTCCCGCGTGGTCGGGCTGTCCGCCGGTGAGATCGGCGTCGGGCTGTCCGTGCTCGGCCTGGTGGCGCTCGCCGCGACCGTTCCCAACGGCGCGCTGGTGGACCGGATCGGGCCGCGGCGCGCGCTGGTCGCGCTGCATCTGTGGCGCGCGGTGTGGTGTTCCGCGCTGGCGTTCGTCGGCTCCTTCTGGCAGTTCCTCACCGTGCTGTGCCTGCTGGGGCTCGCCGAGTACGCCGGCATGCCCGCCCTCCAGACCTACGTCGGTGCCGCCTTTCCGGACGCCGAGCGGATCGGCGTGATGGCCAGGGTGCAGGTGCTGAAGAACACCGGGTTCCTGGTGGGCGCGCTACTGGCGGCGGTGGCCGTGGGCAGCGGCACGGATCTCGGGTACCGCTCGCTGCTGCTGGGCGACGCGCTGTCCTTCGTCGTCGCGGCCGTGCTGATGATGCGGGCACGCGAGGTGGGCGGCCACCGCAAGGTCCGGGCGCGCACCGGGTTCGCGCCGTTCCGCGACCGCCGGTTCCTGCTGCTGACGTGCTGCAACGGTTTCCTCCAGCTCAACTTGTCGGTGCTGGTGATCGGCATGCCGCTGTGGGTGACCCAGCGGACCGAGGCGCCGGCGGCGATCGCGCCGCTGCTCATCGCGGTCAACACCGTGATCGCCATCGCGCTCCAGGTGCCGCTGAGCAAGGGTGCGGAGACGGTGCCCGGCGCGGGTCGGCACATGCGGCGCGCCGGGGTGTTCCTCGCCCTGATGTGCGGCACGCTGACGCTCGCGTCCTGGGTGCCGCCGGCCGCGGCCGCGGCGCTGATGCTGGCCTCGGTGGTGCTGCACACCCTCGCCGAGATCTGGCACTCCTCGGGCGGCTGGGGGCTCCAGTTCGCGCTGTCCCCCGAGGCGGAGCGCGGAAGTTACGCCGCCGCCTACAACCTGGGCCCGACCGCGGAGGGCATGGTGGGGCCGTCGCTGGTCGCGGGCGGTGTGGTGGCCGCGGGGGCGGCCGGCTGGACGGTGCTGGGCGTGCTGTTCGCGGCGGCGGGGCTGGGCGCGCACGCCGTGGCGGTGCGCGCCGCCCGGCTCACGCGACCGGGTGTTCGTCGTGCAGCACCCGCTGGAAGATCCGGTGATCCCGCCACCGTCCGTTGATGTGCAGATAGTGCGGGGCCAGGCCGATCACCTCGAACCCGCACTTCTCCAGCACCCGTGCGGAGCCGGTGTTCTCCGGGAGGATGGTCGCCTCGATCCGGTGCAGCCCGATCGTGTCCCGCGCGATCCGGCAGACCCGCCGGACGGCGCCGGTCGCGATCCCCCGGCCCTGCTGGTCCGCGGCGACCCAGTAGCCGAGATAGGAACTGCAGAAGGCGCCCAGGGCGATGCCGGACAGCGTGATGGTGCCCACGATCCGGCCGTCGCGTTCGAACAGCCACGGCACGATCCGGCCGTCCGCGTACTGCCGTAGCTGTTCCTCCAGGCGCCGCTGCTGACCGGCCACGGTGAAGAAGGACTCCGGGCGGCGCGGTTCCCAGGGTTCGAGGTGCGTCCGGTTCCCGGCGTAGGCGGCGCACAGTGCGGGGGCGTCCGCCGGTTCGGCGAGCCGGAGTATCACGCCGTCCGCGATGTCTTCGCTTTCGATCTCCATGCGCGCACCCTAGTCTCGGCCGCGGCTTCCCGGTCTCAGCCCCGGCTTCCTGACTGGCAGAGCAGGGAGCCGGTGTCGGCGACGGTGGAGGTCGGGGTGTGCAGGACGGCGTCGAACGCCTCCAGGACCGGGGTGTGGAGGTAGGCGCTCTGGATCCGGATGCGGTCGGGACCCGAAGCGGGGCCGGAGTCCTCCCGGCCCGCCTGCGGGCGGGCCCGGCGCAGATCGGCGACGCTCAGCCCGAGTCCGGCGTCGGCGAAGGCGGCCTCGACGCTTCCCGGCTCGGCCGGCTCCAGCGCGGTGGCGTCGATGGTGAAGCCGAAGGGGGTGTTCTCGTCGCGGGGCATGTCCGCGGTGTGTCCGGTGGTGCTCACCATGCCGACGGCGACGTAGTCGTCGCCGAGCGCGTGGTGCAGGTGGTGTCCCATCGGGAGTCCCGTGAGCCAGCCGTCGAAGGACACTGGTGTCCGCTGGATGTGGGCGTTGTGGGCCGCCAGCACGACGCGGGTGCCGGGTTCGTGGCGTTCCAGGTGCCACAGGAGGGACCCGGCCATGTAGGCGTCGCGGGCCGAGGTGTCGGCGGTCAGCCCGTTGCCGGCGAAGAGACCCGCCATGGCGCGGAAGGAGTGGTCGGCGTGGCAGGCACCTTCGAGCCGGCGCACGGCGATGTCGTAGTCGCGCTGGTCGCCGCGGGAGACGTACAGCGGTTCGAGGGAGCGGAACCGGATGAGCAGGCGGGTCAGGGTCGCGCTGAGGGCGTCCTGCTCGGCGGTGGCCAGGCGCGCCCACGCGGGCGCGGCGACGGCCGCGGAGCCGCCGGCGAACGATGCGGCGATCCGCATCGCCTCCTGGAGGAGCGGCAGGGTTTCGGGGTCGATCCGGCGCAGGTAGTCGGCGACCGGGGTCAGGGCAGGCAGCAGGGAGCCGCCGGCCGCCGGGATGTCGACGCCCGCGAAGCGCACCGGTGCCGGGGCGGTGCGGTTGTGCCGGCGTATCCAGCGCAGCGGCCCGTCGGCTCCCACGGGGATCGTCCCGGCGAGGTGCGCCGTTAGGTCGTCGTCCGTGCCCTCGCCCTGGGCCCACGTGTCGAGGGCGAAGCCTTCGCTGAAGCCGAACTCGAAGGCCAGGACGGTGAACCCGCAGCGCTCGGCCAGGAAGCGCAGGATGCGCTCGCGCAGGGCGGCGAACTCCTCGATGAAGTGGGAGCTTTCGCCGAGCGCGACGACCCGTGCGTCACCGATGACGGCGCGCAGCGGCTCCAGATCGTCGAGCGGCGCCTCGGGGTCGAGGTGGTCGAGGGGGGCGGCGTGGGCGCGGAGCCAGTCGGTGAAGGTGTCGCGGTGCGGTGCGGAAGGCATACGGGCAGCTCGATTCTCGGTGCTTGGAACGGTGGTTCGTGGTGCAACTGGCTCAAGAGCCGAGGGGCGTTGGGGACTGCTGCGCCTTCCCCGCGGGTCCGGGCGCCGCCTTCTCCAGGTCGTCGACGCTGCCGGACATGATCGTGCGGATGTGCTCGGTGATGTGCTCAAGCGGCCAGTCCCACCAGGCCACGGCGAGGAGCCGGTCCACGTCGGCGTCGCTGTAGCGGCGGCGGATGAGGCGGGCGGGGTTGCCGCCGACGATGCCGTAGTCGGGGACGTCGTCGACGACGACGGAACCGGAGGCGATGATCGCTCCATGGCCGATGCGGACGCCGGGCATCACCATGGACCGGTAGCCGAACCAGACGTCGTGGCCCACCACGGTGTCGCCCCGTCCGGTCAGGCCGGTGATGAGGTCGAAGTGCTCGGACCAGGAACCGCCCATGATCGGGAAGGGGAACGTGGAGGGGCCGTCCATGCGGTGGTTGGCGCCGTTCATGATGAACCGCACGCCCTCGCCCAGCGCGCAGAACTTCCCGATGACCAGCTTCTCCGGCCCGTAGTGGTACAGCACGTTGCGGGTCTCGAACGCGGTCGGGTCGTCGGGGTCGTCGTAGTAGGAGAAGTCTCCGACCTCGATCAGCTCCGAGGTGATCAGCGGCTTCAGCAGCACCACCCGCGGCTGGCCGGGCATCGGGTGCACCACGGTCGGGTCGGCGGGTACAGGCGGCATCACGAAGGTCGTCTCCCTACTAGTGCGACAGATGTTGCTTTAATAGCCTGCCATCAGGTCGACGCCCCGAGCAAAGGTTTTTGTGATGACTCCCGCAGACCCGGAACCGGAAAGCACCCGTCCGCCGACCCGCCGCCGACCCGGGGGCCGCACCGCCCGCATCCGTCGGCTGGTGCTCGACGCGGTCGTCGCCGAGCTCGGCGAACACGGTTACGACAGACTCACCACCGACGCGGTCGCCGCCCGCGCCGGTGTGCACCGCACCACGGTGTACCGGCGCTGGGGAGACGTCGGCGGCCTGCTCGCCGACTTCCTCGACGCGGCGTCCGACGACGACTGGGAGCCGCCGGACACCGGTTCACTGGAAGGCGACCTGGCAGCGCTGAACGAGGAGATCCAGACGGCCCTCACCGCACAGCCGCCGATCGTGATGGCGCTGATCGCCGCCTCGTTCCGCTCCGAGAAGGCCGCCCGGGCCCAGCAGCGCCTGTGGGAGGACCGGTACGCGCGCTGCGAGATCGCCGTCAGCCGGGCGGTGCGGCGCGGCGAGCTGCCCCCGGACACCGACGCCCGGCGCCTGCTCGTCGCGGCCACCGCACCGCTGTACCACCAGCTGGTGCTCTTGCGCACGGCACCCGATGCGCGACTGCCCGGCCAGGCGGCGCGGACCGCCGCCCTCGCCGCGGCCGCGGGCGCCTTCGCCGAGTCCCCGTCGGCGGGGGCCGATTGAGGGGGACTTCACCGGTTCCGCATCTCTTCGAGGTGCTCCAGCCGAGCGTTCAGCTCTCGATGGTGATCCGTACGGCTCCGGAGGGGCAGGAATCGGCGGCGCGGCGGACGGACTCGTCGCCCGCGCCCGCCGCACGCAGCAACGTCACCCGCCCGTCCTCGTCCTGGTCGAAGTCCTCGGGCGCGATGAGGGCGCACATGCCGGCGCCGACGCAGCGGCTCGGGTCGACGACGAGCCTGAGAGTGCCGCTGTCCATCACTCCTCCCCCCACGTGACCGGGAGGTTCCAGACGCCGTAGATGTTCTCGCGGGTGCGCATGGGGATGTCCTCGGCGGAGGCGGCCAGCCGCAAGGACGGGAAGCGCTCCAGCAGCGCGGGGATGGTGACCCGCATCTCGACGCGGGCGAGCTGCTGGCCCAGGCACTGGTGGATGCCGTGCGAGAAGGCCAGGTGGCCGGAGGGCTTGCGGCGCAGGTCGAGCCGGTCCGGGTCGGGGTACTTCTTGGGGTCCCGGTTGCCGACCGCGAGGGAGAACACCAGCGTCTCCCCGGCCTTGATGGTCTCGCCGCCCACCTCGACGTCCTCCAGGGCGGTCCGGAACGCCATGTCCGCCACGCTCAGGTAGCGGAGCAGTTCCTCGACCGCGTCGTCGATCAGGGTCGGGTCGTTCCGCAGCTCGGTGAGCTGCTCGGGGTGGTTGAACAGCACGAACATGCCGGTCGCGATCATGTTGGACGTGGTGTCCATGCCGGCGCCCAGCAGGAACGCGCAGAAGCCCGCGATCTCGTCGAGGGTCAGGTCCGTGGCGGCCAGATCGCTGATCATGTCGTCCGTCGGGTCGGCCCGCTTCTCCACGACCAGGCTGTGCAGGTAGTCGTGGACGGCGTTGTGCGCCGCGCCCCGCTCCTCCAGGCTGACGTCCCAGCTCATCACCGTACGGGCCTGGTTGAGGAACTCCTCCCGGCGGTCCTCCGGGACGGCGAGCAGTTCGCAGATGGTCAGCGACGGAATGGCCTCCGCGAACACCTTCACCAGGTCCACCGGCGGGGTCAGCTTCTCCATGGCGTCCAGATGCTCGTTCGTCATCTTCTGGATGCGCTCGGTCAGCTGCCGCATGCGCCGGACGGTGAACAGTCCGGTCACCGCCTGGCGGATCCGGGTGTGGTGCGGCGGGTCGATCCCCGACGGGTCACCGACCATCGCGGGCGGCAGGGTGCCGCCCTCCTCGACGAACGGGAACGGGAGGTGCCACAGCTCGTAGCGGGCGCTGAAGCGCTTGTGGTCGGCCAGCACCTTCCGCATCAGCTGGTAGTCGGTGAGTATCCAGGCATAGTGGCCGTCCGGCAGCCGGACCCGGTGCACCGGGGCGGAATGCTGTAGTTCCCGCCATGCCGGGGACGGCTCGATGGGGCTTTCCTGGGTACGGGTCGAGGGCTGGAGCATCAGCTCGATCAGCTGCGCGGTCATGCGTACACCCTCCTGGGCAACGGTGTTGTGGGCGATGTCGACACTCGTCAGTCCTTACGTCTCATGGCGTCGGTCCGTGATCGTCAGTGCGGAAGCCGGCTCGTCGCGTCGGTGGGACCGCCGAACCAGGTGGTGAGGGCGGTGCGCAGGGCAAAGGTGCCGGGCACGCCGTCGTCGGCCGCCCAGGCGACATGGCCGTCGGGGCGGACGAGGAGCGCGGCGGGGGCGGGGATCTCGCCGACGGCCGGGACGACCCAGTGGTCGTCCACGCTCCGCGCCTCGACGAGGTCGACGCGATCGGCCCAGGCCCGCGCGAGCGCCGCCGCCTCGGCGCCGCCGCCCAGGTCGAGCAGGACGGGACGGGCGGTGTGCAGCAGCGCGTGGACGCGGGTGGCGCCGTCGGGCGTCTTGAGGTCGGCGTCGGGGACCCGGCGGCCCGTCAGCTCGTGGTCGCCGTCGGCGGGGTAGCGGATGTCCAGGGCGGTGAGCATGCCGCACAGCTTCCGGTTGACGTCGTCGAAGACGAGGAGCGAGCCGAACACCTCGCGCAGCGCGTCGGTCTGCGGGCCGGGGCGGGCCAGGGCCGACTGCGCGCGGGTGTTGAGCAGGACGCGCTCCGCGACGGGGTGGCGCTCGTCGTGGTAGCTGTCCAGCAGGGCCTCCGGGGCCTGGCCACGCACCACCGAGGCGAGCTTCCAGCCCAGGTTGACCGCGTCCTGGACGCCCATGTTCAGCCCCTGCCCGCCGGCCGGGAAGTGGATGTGCGCCGCGTCGCCCGCGAGCAGGACCCGGCCCTTGCGGTACTGGGCGGCCTGCCGTGCGGCGTCGTTGAACCGGGAGACCCAGCGCGGGCTGTGCATGCCGAAGTCGGTGCCGGCGAGCCGGACCAGCGACTCGCGCAGCTGCTCGAACGTCACGGGTTCGTCGCGGTCGGCGACGTGGTCGTACTCGGAGGTGATCACCCGGTACCAGCCGGGCTCGAAGGCGATGGCCGAGTAGTCGCCGCCCGCGCAGCGCCGCACCCAGATGTAGTCCTCGGTCAGGTCGGGGAGTTCGACGTCGCCGATCAGCGCGGTCATGGTGGGCTCGGTGCCGGGGAAGTCGATGCCTGCCAGTTTGCGTACCGTGCTGCGGCCGCCGTCGCAGCCCACGAGGTAGCGGGCGCGCACCGGCGCGGAGGCCGCGTCCGGCGTCCGCAGCTCGACCGTCACGCCGTCCTCGTCCTGCCGGACCCCGCTCACCTCGGCGGACCTGCGCACCCGCACGCCGAGTTCGGCGGCCCGCTCCTCCAGCAGCCGCTCGATCTCGGACTGGAGGATCATCAGCGGGTAGGCGTGCCGGGACTCGGCCGGGTCGAACTCCAGGTAGAGGCCGGAGAAGTGGCCCACCGGCTGGAGTTCGCCGGCGGCGAGGAAGCGGTCCAGGATGCCGCGCTGGTCCAGCACCTCCAGGGTGCGCGAGTGCATCCCGCCGGCCCGCGACTCGCCCGTCCGCTCCGGGAGCCGCTCGACCACCACCACGTCGACGCCCGACAGCCGCAGCTCGCAGGCGAGCATCAGTCCCGTCGGCCCGGCGCCCGCGATCACCACGTCGGTGTCCGTACCGGTGTTTCCCACGTCGTTTCCCCTCGTTGCGTGGTGCCTTGACTTCGTTGGATCGGTGCCGGCCGGCGGCCGGTGGCGAGGTGCGGTCAGGGGGCGGCGGTGCCGGCGAGCAGACCGCCGGTGACGGCCCGCGCGACCGCGTCGACGTGGTCGAAGAGGTAGAAGTGGCCGCCGGGGAAGACCCGCAGGTCGAAGTCGCCGGTGGTGTGCTCCCGCCATGCCTCGGCCTCGGGGAGCGCCACCATCGGGTCGTGGTCCCCGATCAGGACGGTCATCGGGGCGGTGAGCGGCTCTCCCCCGCGCCAGCGGTACGTGCCGAAGGCCTGGTAGTCGCCGCGCAGCGCCGGCAGCACCATCTCCTGGATCTCGGGGTCGTCGAGCACGGCCCGGTCGGTGCCGCCGAGCCGGCCCACGTCGGCCAGGATCTCGGCGTCGTCGAAGAGGTCGTAACGGGTCCGGTCGCGGACGGCGGGGCCGCTCCGGCCGGAGAGGAACAGCCGCCGCGGGGAGGGCAGTTCGCCGCGGGCCAGCAGGCGGGCGGTCTCGAAGGCGACGAGTGCGCCCATGCTGTGGCCGAACAAGGCGTACGGCCGTCCCGGATCCGCGGCCAGTTCGCGGGCCAGTTCCCCGGCCACCGCCTCGGCGAGCGGGGCCAGCGCGGTGAACGGCTCCTCCTCGTAGCGGTCCTGGCGCCCCGGATACTGGACGGCCACCACGTCGAAACCGCCGGCGAGTGCGCGCGCCAGCTTCAGGTAGGCCGTCGCGGAGCCCCCCGCGTGCGGGAAGCAGACGAGCCGCGGTCCATCCCCCGCGGCCGTGGTGAAGCGCCGGAACCACGTGCTGTTCACTGTTGTGTCCCTTCGTCTCGGCCCCGCCGGACCCGCTGTCGCCGCCGGTCGCACCGGTCGGCACGACGGCGCGCAGGAGGAGGGCCCGCCGGTGCCCATCGGGGGAAATGGGGGCGCCGGCGGGCGGTCCGCGGCTCCGTGAGGGCTCGTTCCGGTCCGCATCGGAGCGCACGCCCGAGGTTGCCGCGCCGGCCTCGACAGGTGCTCGCGGAGCGGTGGAGGGGCCGCGTGTCCGGGGCGTCCCAGGCGCTCCGACCGCCGTCGGGCGGCGGGCCGGACGCTGGCCGGTGGACATGCCGCGGGGCACCGCCGCGGTCGTACGGCCGTGCCCCCCACCTCGTGGGTCCCCTCGGTGTGTGCCCCGCCGACCGTGCGGGGCTTCCCGGTGTGCACCGCGCCGTGGCGGCCCGGTCCGGGGTCTCGGGACCGCGCCGCGCGCGACGTCGAGCGGTCCTCCAGCCGCCCTCCACGGGCCGAGGACACGCTGATGCCGCCGTGGCACCGCCAGGGAGGGGGACGACAGCACGCGTACGGGCCCCGCCGCCGTCCGTGTGCTGCCGGGGACGTCTCCCGGCCGGTCCCGCGGCACGGACTCCGGTGCGGCCGGCCCCGATCGCGGCGTCCGCGTCCCGCCCTCGCCGGCGGCGGCCGGACACGGCCCAGGGGGTCGGCCGCCGTCCGGGCCGCCGCGACCGCGCGGCCGCATCCCCAGCCGCGCCGCCGGCTTCGTACGGATCTCACGGCCGCCGCCCGGCGAGCCCGCCGGCCGCCCGGACCCGGGCGGCACGTTGGACACGACTGCTCACGCCTAGGAGAGACATGGCAACCCGGTTGTTCACCTCGGAGTCCGTCACCGAGGGCCACCCCGACAAGATCGCTGACCAGATCAGTGACGCCGTCCTGGACTCCCTCCTGCGCGAGGACCCGACCTCACGGGTGGCGGTGGAGACCCTGATCACCACGGGCCAGGTGCACGTCGCCGGGGAGGTGACCACCTCCGCCTACGCGGACATCCCCGGCATCGTCCGCAAGACCGTCCTGGACATCGGCTACGACTCGTCGGCCAAGGGCTTCGACGGCGCCTCGTGCGGCGTGTCGGTGTCCATCGGCGCCCAGTCCCCGGACATCGCCCAGGGCGTGGACACCGCGTACGAGCAGCGGCTCGGCCACAGCGATGACGAACTCGCCGCGCAGGGCGCCGGTGACCAGGGGCTGATGTTCGGCTACGCCACGCGGGAGACCCCCACCCTGATGCCGCTGCCCATCGAACTGGCGCACCGGCTGTCGCGCCGGCTGGCCGCGGTGCGCAAGGACGGTGTGCTGCCCTACCTGCGCCCGGACGGCAAGACCCAGGTCACCATCGAGTACCGGGACGACCGCCCGGTGCGCCTGGACACGGTGGTGGTCTCCTCGCAGCACGCGGCCGACATCGACCTCGACCACCTGCTGACCCCGGACGTGCGCCGGCAGGTCGTGGAGCCCGTGCTGGCCCGGCTGGCCGAGGACGGCATCAAGCTGGAGACCGACGACTACCGGCTGCTGGTCAACCCCACCGGCCGGTTCGAGATCGGCGGCCCGATGGGCGACGCCGGCCTGACCGGCCGGAAGATCATCATCGACACGTACGGCGGCATGGCCCGGCACGGCGGCGGCGCCTTCTCCGGCAAGGACCCGTCCAAGGTGGACCGTTCGGCCGCCTACGCGATGCGCTGGGTCGCCAAGAACGTCGTCGCGGCGGACCTCGCCGAACGCTGCGAGGTGCAGGTCGCCTACGCGATCGGCAAGGCCGAACCGGTGGGCCTGTTCGTGGAGACCTTCGGCACCGAGCGGGTGCCGCGCACCGTGATCGAGCGGGCCATCCGCGAGGTGTTCGATCTGCGTCCGGCCGCCGTCATCCGCGATCTGGATCTGCTGCGGCCGATCTACTCGCGCACCGCCGCCTACGGCCACTTCGGCCGTGAGCTGCCCGAGTTCACCTGGGAGCGCACGGACCGTGCCGACCAGCTCAACGCCGCCGCGGGTCGCTGACCGGCCGGACCGACAGGGACGGGAGTTCCCATGCGCATCGCGGTGACCGGCTCCATCGCCACCGACCACCTCATGACGTTTCCCGGCCGGATCGCGGATCAGCTGATCCCCGACCGGCTCGACCGTGTGTCGCTGTCGTTCCTGGCCGACGACCTGGAGGTACGCCGCGGCGGGGTCGCCGCCAACATCTCCTACGGGCTGGGCGGGCTGGGGCTCGGCCCCGTGCTCGTCGGCGCCGTCGGCAGCGACTTCGCCGAGTACGAGGTGTGGCTCAAGGAGCACGGCGTCGACACCGGCGCCGTGCATGTCTCGGCCCGGCGGCAGACGGCCCGGTTCCTGTGCCTCACGGACCAGGACGCCAACCAGATCGCGGCCTTCTACGCCGGTGCCATGGCCGAGGCGCGGGACATCGACCTGAGCCGCCTCGATCCGGTGCCGGACCTCGTGGTCGTGGCGCCGGACGACCCCGAGGCCATGGTGCGGCACACCGAGCGGTGCCGCGCGCTCGGCATCGCCTTCGCGGCCGATCCCTCGCAGCAGCTGGCCCGCCTCGACCGCGACCAGACGCGCACCCTGGTGACCGGGGCGCGCTGGCTGTTCACCAACGAGTACGAGTCGACCCTGCTGCTGGAACGCACCGGCTGGAGTCACGAGGACGTCCTGGTACGGGTGGGGTCCTGGGTCACCACGCTCGGCGCCGACGGGGTCCGGATCGAGACCGCGGACGGCCCGGTGCTCATCGTGCCCGCCGTCGCCGGTGTCCGGATCGCCGATCCGACCGGAGTCGGCGATGCCTTCCGCGCGGGCTTCCTCGCGGCCCTCGCCTGGGGACAGAGCCGCCTGCGCGCGGCCCAACTGGGGTGTGCGATGGCCTCGTTGGCGCTCGGCGAGGTCGGTTCCCAGTCCTACGAAGCCGATCCCGCCCTGCTGTGCGCCGTGCTCGCCGCGTCCTACGGCACGGCGGCGGCCGACGAGCTGGCGGCGCACCTGGGAGGTGTGCTGTGGCCGCGGTGACCGCAGGCTCCGAGACGCTCCGTGCGGCGCTCGCCTCCCGTGTGGTGGTCGCGGACGGGGCCATGGGCACGATGCTCCAGGCCCACGACCCGACCCTGGAGGACTTCCAGCAGTTGGAGGGCTGCAACGAGGTCCTGAACGTCACCCGCCCCGACATCGTGCGTTCGGTGCACGCCGCCTATTTCGACGCGGGCGTGGACTGCGTCGAGACCAACACCTTCGGGGCGAACCATTCCGCCGCGTCCGAGTACGACATCGCGGACCGGGTGTACGAGCTGTCCGAGGCGGGCGCCCGGATCGCCCGCACGGTCGCCGACGAGTTCACCGCGCGGGACGGCCGCGTCCGCTGGGTGCTGGGCTCGATCGGTCCCGGCACCAAGCTGCCCACCCTCGGCCACATCGGGTTCACGACCATCCGGGACGGCTTCCAGGCCAATGCCGAGGGGCTGCTCACCGGCGGTGCGGACGCGCTCCTCGTGGAGACCACCCAGGACCTGCTCCAGACCAAGGCCTCCGTGCTCGGCGCGCGCCGCGCCATGACGGCCCTCGGCGCCGAGGTCCCGCTCCTGGTCTCGATGGCCTTCGAGACCACCGGCACGATGCTCCTGGGCTCGGAGATCGGCGCGGCGCTGACCGCCCTGGAGCCGCTGGGCATCGACATGATCGGCCTGAACTGCTCGACCGGGCCCGCGGAGATGACCGAGCACCTGCGCTATCTCACCCGGCACGCCCGCGTCCCGCTGCTGTGCATGCCGAACGCCGGCCTGCCGGTCCTCACCAGGGACGGCGCGCACTTCCCGCTCGGACCGGAGGGCCTGGCGGACGCTCAGGAGACCTTCGTCCGCGAGTACGGCCTGTCGCTGGTCGGCGGCTGCTGCGGTACGACCCCCGAGCACCTGCGTCAGGTGGTGGAGCGTGTCCGGGGTCTGACCCCGCCGGCGCGTGACCCGCGCCCGGAGCCGGGCGCCGCGTCCCTGTACCAGTCGGTGCCGTTCCGGCAGGACACCTCGTACCTGGCGATCGGTGAGCGGACCAACGCGAACGGGTCGAAGAAGTTCCGCGAGGCCATGCTGGAGGGCCGCTGGGACGACTGTGTGGAGATGGCGCGGGAGCAGATCCGCGAGGGCGCGCACATGCTCGACCTGTGCGTGGACTACGTCGGCCGCGACGGCGTCGCCGACATGGCGGAGCTGGCCGGGCGCCTGGCGACCGCGTCGACGCTGCCGATCGTGCTGGACTCCACCGAGGTCAACGTGATCGAGGCCGGTCTGGAGCGCCTCGGCGGCCGCGCGGTGATCAACTCCGTGAACTACGAGGACGGCGACGGCCCCGACTCCCGGTTCGCGAAGGTCACGGCGCTGGCGCGGGAGCACGGCGCCGCGCTGATCGCGCTGACCATCGACGAGGAGGGCCAGGCCCGCACGGTCGGGAACAAGGTCGCCATCGCCGAGCGCCTGATCGCGGACCTGACCGGGAACTGGGGCATCCATGAGTCGGACATCCTGATCGACACCCTGACCTTCACGATCTGCACCGGCCAGGAGGAGTCCCGTGGGGACGGCATCGCCACGATCGAGGCGATCCGCGAGCTCAAGCGCCGCCACCCGGACGTGCAGACCACGCTCGGGTTGTCGAACATCTCCTTCGGTCTGAACCCGGCCGCCCGCATCCTGCTCAACAGTGTCTTCCTGGACGAGTGTGTCAAGGCGGGCCTGGACTCGGCGATCGTGCACGCCTCGAAGATCCTGCCCATCGCCCGGTTCAGCGAGGAAGAAGTCGCCACCGCCCTGGACCTGATCTACGACCGGCGCGCCGAGGGCTACGACCCGCTCCAGAAGCTCATGCAGCTGTTCGAGGGCGCGACCGCGAAGTCGCTCAAGGCGGGCAAGGCGCAGGAGCTGGCCGCGCTGCCGCTGGAGGAACGCCTCAAGCGGCGGATCATCGACGGTGAACGCAACGGTCTGGAGGCCGACCTCGACGCCGCGCTGCGGGAGCGTCCCGCGCTGGACATCGTCAACGAGACGCTGCTGGACGGGATGAAGGTCGTCGGGGAGCTGTTCGGGTCGGGGCAGATGCAGCTGCCGTTCGTGCTCCAGTCCGCCGAGGTGATGAAGGCGGCCGTCGCCCATCTTGAGCCGCACATGGAGAAGTCGGACGCGGAGGGCAAGGGCACCATCGTGCTGGCCACCGTGCGTGGCGACGTCCACGACATCGGCAAGAACCTGGTCGACATCATCCTGTCCAACAACGGCTACAACGTCGTCAACCTCGGGATCAAGCAGCCGGTCTCCGCGATCCTGGAGGCCGCCGAGGAACACCGCGCGGACGTGATCGGGATGTCCGGGCTGCTGGTGAAGTCCACGGTGATCATGAAGGAGAACCTGGAGGAACTCAACCAGCGCGACCTGGCCGGCAAGTACCCCGTCATCCTCGGCGGCGCCGCACTGACCAGGGCGTACGTCGAACAGGACCTCCACGAGATCTACCAGGGCGAGGTCCGCTACGCCCGCGACGCCTTCGAGGGTCTGCGCCTGATGGACGCCCTGATCGGCGTCAAGCGCGGCGTACCCGGCGCGAAACTGCCCGAACTGAAGCGACGCCGCGTACCCGCGCGGCCGGCGGTCCCTCAGGAGCCCGCGGAGGCCGGCCGCTCCGATGTCGCCACCGACAACCCCGTGCCGGCACCGCCGTTCTGGGGCACCCGTGTCGTCAAGGGCATCCAGCTCAAGGAGTACGCCTCCTGGCTCGACGAGGGCGCCCTCTTCAAGGGGCAGTGGGGGCTCAAGGGCGAGACCGTCGAGGGCGAGGGACGGCCGCGGCTGCGCATGTGGCTCGACCGGCTGCTGACGGAGAACCTGCTGGAAGCGGCCGTGGTCCACGGCTACTTCCCCTGCGTGTCCAAGGGGGACGACCTGATCGTCCTGGACGAGCACGGTGGTGAGCGCACCCGGTTCACCTTCCCCCGCCAGCGCCGCGGCCGGCGCCTGTGCCTGGCCGACTTCTTCCGTCCGGAGGAGTCCGGCGAGCGGGACGTCGTCGGCTTCCAGGTCGTCACCGTCGGCTCCCGCATCGGCGAGGAGACCGCCAAGCTGTTCGAGGCCGACGCCTACCGCGACTACCTCGAACTGCACGGCCTGTCCGTCCAGTTGGCCGAGGCGCTCGCCGAGTACTGGCACGCCCGCGTGCGCACCGAACTCGGCATCGGCGGCAGCGATCCGGCCGCCATGGAGGGCATGTTCCGCACGGAGTACCAGGGCTGCCGCTACTCGCTCGGCTACCCGGCGTGCCCGGACCTGGAGGACCGCGCCAAGATCGCCGAGCTGCTGGAGCCCGAGCGGATCGGCGTCCACCTCTCCGAGGAGTTCCAGCTGCACCCCGAGCAGTCCACGGACGCGATCGTCGTCCATCACCCGCAGGCGAGCTACTTCAACGCGGGAGGCCGCGCATGACGACGTTTTCCTTCGAGTTCTTCCCACCGAAGTCCGCCGCGGGCGAGCGGACGCTGTGGCAGGCGATCCGCCGAGTGGAAACGCTGCGGCCGGACTTCGTCTCCGTGACCTACGGCGCGGGCGGCTCCTCGCGGGACCGGACCATCGACGTCACCCGCCGCATCGCCACGCAGACGACCCTGCGTCCGGTCGCGCATCTCACCGCCGTGGGCCACTCGGTGACCGAGCTGCGGCAGATCATCGGCGCCTACGCGGACGCCGGCATCAAGGATGTCCTCGCCCTGCGCGGCGATCCGCCCGGCGGCCCCAGGCAGCCGTGGGTGGCGCACCCGGACGGCTTCAGCCACGCCTACCAGCTGGTCAAACTCGTCCGCTCGCTGGGGAACTTCACCATCGGCGTCGCCGCCTTCCCCGAGCGGCATCCCCGCTCGTCCGACTGGGACACCGACATCCGGCACTTCGTGGCCAAGTGCCGGGCCGGCGCCGACTACGCCATCACGCAGATGTTCTTCCACGTGGAGGACTACCTGCGGCTGCGCGACCGGGTGGCCGCGGCCGGCTGCGACATCCCGATCGTCCCCGAGATCATGCCCGCCACCGACATCCGCCAGGTCCGCCGGTTCGCCGAGCTGAGCGACGCCGCCTTCCCCGAGGACCTGGCCCACCGGCTGGAGGCCGCGCGCGACGACCCCGCCGCGGGCCACCGCATCGGCGTCGAGTACGCCACCGCCATGGCCGAACGCCTCCTCGCCGAGGGCGCGCCCGGACTGCACTACATCACCCTGAACAGGACCACCGCGGCCCTGGACATCCACCGTAACGTCATCAGTTCAAGGAGCATTCGTGTCGCCTGAGTTCACGGATTTCAAGGTCGCCGATCTCTCGCTGGCCGAGTTCGGCCGCAAGGAGATCGCCCTCGCCGAGCACGAGATGCCGGGCCTGATGGCGATCCGCAAGGAGTACGCCGAGCGCCGGCCGCTGGCCGGCGCCCGGATCACCGGCTCCCTGCACATGACGGTGCAGACCGCCGTGCTGATCGAGACCCTGGTCGCTCTCGGCGCCGAGGTCCGCTGGGCGTCCTGCAACATCTTCTCCACCCAGGACCACGCCGCCGCCGCCATCGCCGCCGCCGGCATTCCGGTGTTCGCCTGGAAGGGCGAGACCCTCCAGGAGTACTGGTGGTGCACCGAGCAGGCGCTGACCTGGGCGGAGAGCCCCACCGGCGGCCCGAACATGATCCTGGACGACGGCGGCGACGCCACCCTCCTCGTCCACCAGGGCGTCGAATACCGCAAGTCCGGTGAGCTGCCGCCGGCCGACAACGAGGAACTGGCCGTTGTGGCCGCCCTGTTGAAGGCGAGCACCCTCGACTGGACCGGCATCGCCGCCGAGATCCGCGGGGTGACGGAGGAGACCACGACGGGTGTGCACCGGTTGTACGAGATGCAGCGTGACGGTGTGCTGCTGTTCCCGGCGATCAATGTCAACGACGCGGTGACGAAGTCGAAGTTCGACAACAAGTACGGCTGCCGGCACTCCCTGGTCGACGGCATCAACCGTGCCACGGACGTGCTGATCGGCGGCAAGACCGCCGTCGTGTGCGGTTACGGCGACGTCGGCAAGGGCTGTGCGGAGTCCCTGCGGGGCCAGGGAGCTCGCGTGATCGTCACGGAGATCGACCCGATCTGCGCGCTCCAGGCGACGATGGACGGTTACCAGGTCACGACGCTGGACGAGGTCGTCGAGACCGCCGACATCTTCATCACCACGACGGGCAACAAGGACATCATCATGGCCTCGGACATGGCCAGGATGAAGCACCAGGCGATCGTGGGGAACATCGGTCACTTCGACAACGAGATCGACATGGCCGGCCTGGCGAGGATTCCGGGCATCGTGAAGGACGAGGTCAAGCCGCAGGTCCACACGTGGACGTTCCCGGACGGCAAGGTGATCATCGTGCTGTCCGAGGGCCGTCTGCTGAACCTGGGCAACGCGACCGGGCACCCGTCGTTCGTGATGTCGAACTCCTTCGCGGACCAGACGCTGGCGCAGATCGAGCTGTTCACCAAGCCCGACCAGTACCCGACCGGCGTGTACACGCTGCCCAAGCACCTGGACGAGAAGGTCGCCCGCCTCCACCTCGACGCCCTCGGCGTCAAGCTGACCACGCTGCGCCCGGAGCAGGCCGCGTACATCGGCGTCGAGGTCGAGGGCCCGTACAAGCCCGACCACTACCGCTACTGAGCCGACATGACAGCGCTCATGCCACCGGATGCGGTGGCATGAGCGCGCGGTCTTCGGTCCCTCGCTCGCCCCTGCTCAGAGGCTGCGGGCGGTGATGTCGCCGTAGGAGGTGGTGGCGCGGATGGTGAGGCCCGCTCCCGAACCGGCGGAGTTCTTCAGCGCGTTGCTGATCCGGCCGTAGTTGGTGCTGGCGTCCAGGGTGGCGGAGACACCCGCGGCGGCGCCGACGGAGATCCCGCCGTGCTGGGTGGTCAGGGTGACGGCGCCCTGCACGGCCTCGCCGACGGTGAGGTCGCCCTTCTGGGTGCTGATCTCGGCGGGGCCGTTCACCCGGCCGACGGTGATGTCGCCGGTGGCGAGGGTGAGCCGGGCGCTGCCGGTCTCCTCCAGCTTGACCGTGCCGGTGGCACCCTCGTACGTGACGTCACCGAGGCGGCCGACGCTGCTCAGTTCGGCGACGGAGGTCTTGGCGTCGACGCGGGAGCCGGCGGGCAGTTCGACCGTCACGTCGAGGGAGCCGGGGTGGCCGAGCATCCGGTTGCGCTCGGCGGAGACCTCGACCCGCAGCACACCGTTGTCGAAGGCGACCGTGACCTGCTCCGCGGCCTTGACGTCACGGCTCTTGGAGGGGTTCGCGGGCAGCACCTCGACGGTGGCCTCGGCGCGGTCGGTGGCGATGAACCGGACGTTCCCGATGGGGATGTCCAGGACGGCCGCGACGGGGGCGGGGGTGTCGAACGTACGGATGGTGCCCTGGTTCTGCTGCATCGCGCGCTCCTTCGGTGCGTTTTTCCGATGATGGAAACGCTACGTTGCTTTCCGAACCTCTGCAAGCCAGGTGTTGCGCAACTCCGTTGATTTCGCAGGTAGATGCAGGAAAACTGTTGCATCAGCCTTGAGGCTAACGCAACGGTCGGCAGGGCAAATGTTGCAACAGAATGAGAGTGAACGCTCGGCGGCCCGAGGCTCAGGCGGTGATCCAGGGCGCTGGGCCGCGCGTCGGGCCGCCCGTGGGCAGGGCCCGGCCCGTCTCCCAGGCCGGCTGCGTCGCGGCCGAGACGATCCCCCACAGATGACCGGCGGTCAGCGAGCGCACCGCGACGGTGACCTGACCGGCGAGGCTGACCCCGTAGGCGGCCTCCAGCGCGCAGACGATGCCGATGAGGGACATGGAGTCGAGGCCGTACGCCTCCATCGGCACATCGGCGGCGGGCACCTCGTCCTTGCCCAGGCCGGGCAGGCCCTGCCGGAGAATCGTCTCGAACCTCGCGTTCCACGGACTTGGGGCCATGGGTACGGACTTCCTTCCGGCTGGCGGGACGGTCCAGCTCGCGCACACGGCTGCGCGGCCGCCTCCACGGTGCCCCCGCCCGCTCGAGCCGCCGTGGAGGGGCGTTGGAACGCGGGGCACGGTGTCCGCGCGGTGTCCGCGGCGCGTCTGGCCCCCCGGCGATCCTGGCCCCGCCGACCACCAGGAAGGGAAAGACCGATGAGCCTCACGCCCGCCATCCCCCACAGCCTCCCCATGGACCGCGACGCGGGCCCCTTCGACCCGCCCCGCGACATGACCCGGCTGCGCGAGGCTCGCCCCGTCAGCCCGATGGTCTTCCCCGACGGGCACGAGGGCTGGCTGGTCACCGGTCACGAGGAGGCCCGCCGACTGCTGGCCGATACGCGGTTCAGCTCCCGCACGGACCTCGGCGTGCTCCACATGCCGTACGAGCTTCCCGGCATGCCCGCGGTCACCGAGCCGTCCCCGCAGGTGCCGGGCCTGTTCATCACCATGGACCCGCCGGACCACACCCGGCTGCGGCGCATGCTCGCCGGCGCCTTCACCGTCAAACGCATGAAGGAACTCGAAGGGCGCGTCCGCGACATCGCCGAGCGGCAGCTGGCGGAGATGGCGCGGCTGACCCCGCCGGTCGACTTGGTCGAGGAGTTCGCACTGCCGGTCCCGGTGCTGGTGATCTGCGAACTGCTCGGCATCCCCTACGAGGATCGCCGGAGCTTCCAGGCCGACTCGGCCAAGTTCATGGAGAAGGACGTGGTGCTGGAGGAGAAGACGGCCGCCTACACCAGCCTGACCACCTACCTGTCCGGACTGGTCACGCGCAAGCGGGCCGAACCCGGCGAGGACATCCTGTCCGACCTGGCCCGCCGTGCCGGCCTCACCGTCGAGGAGTTGACCGGCATCGCCTTCCTGCTGCTGATCGCGGGCCACGAGACCACCGCCAACATGCTGGGGCTGGGCGCGTTCGCGCTGCTGGAGCACCCCGAACAGGCGGCCGCGCTGCGGGCCGACCCGGCCCTGATGCCGCAGGCTGTCGAGGAGCTCCTGCGCTATCTGTCCGTGGCCGACATCTTCTTCCGGTACGCCACGGAGGACATCGAGCTGGGCGGCGTGACGATCGGCAGGGGATCGACGGTCGTCGTCTCGCTGCTGGCCGCCAACCGTGACGGCCGGCGCTTCGAGCAGCCCGACGCCCTGGACGTCCACCGCGCGACCCGCGGCCAGTTGTCCTTCGGGCACGGCGTCCACCAATGCCTCGGCCAGCAACTGGCCCGCATCGAGATGCGCGCCGCCTTCGCCGGCCTGCTGCGCCGCTTCCCCACGCTCCGACTCGCCGTCCCCGCCGCCGAGGTGCGGCTCCGGACCGACATGAACGTCTACGGCGTCCACGCGCTGCCGGTCACCTGGACCACGACGGCCCGCTAGGAACGGCGTGCCCGGTCACCCGGAGTCGTGACCGGGTTCGGCCGTTCTCGTGTAGAGGACCTCGCGGCCCTGTTCCGCGGCGCGGATGAGGGCCTCGCTGACGAAGTCGAGGAAACGGGCGGAGTTTTCGAGGCGGGCGGCGGCCGGGGTGCCGCGGCCGAGGACGCCGACGCCCTGGCGCGCGGTCTCGATGAACTGGTCGTTGGCGCGGGCGCTGCGGATCATCGCCTGGTACCACAGGTCGTCGTCCACGGTGTAGCGCTCGCGGCGTCCGCCGCGGTCGCGGCGGACGAGGTCGAGGCCCTCAAGGAACGTGATGGCCTTGGAGATGGAGGCCGGGCTGACCTCCAGGCGCTGGGCGAGCTCGGCGGCGGTGAGGCTGCCGGTGTCGGTGGTGTAGAGGCAGCCCAGCACCCGCGCCATCATCTTGGGCAGGCCGGAGGTCATGAACACCGTGGTGAGCGCCTCCTGGTAGTCCCGCACGGCCTCCGCGTCCCGTCCGTACGGCTGCGCGGACGACGCCTGCCCGCCCCGGGGTGCCGCCTTGCGGCGCTGGCGGGTGCGCTGCTGGGTGGCGCGGTGGGCCAGGTCGGCGCGGTAGCCGGTGGCGCCGCCGTTGCGCGTCACCTCGCGCGTGATCGTGGAGGTCGGACGGTCCAGACGGCGGGCGATCTCGGCGTAGGCCAGCCCGTCGGCCAGTCCCGCCGCGATCTGCTGGCGCTCCTGCTGGGTGAGTCTGCCTCCCGGCATCACGGCCCCCTTGTGCGTGTGGTGTTCCCGCTGACCCCTCCACCATAGCGTTCACACTCACCACATTGCAACGAACACTCTCACGGTCGTTGCGTTATCCAAGAAGACGGTGCAACGATTATTGCCATCTGACCTGCGAACTCGCATTCACTTAGCAAAGTGTCTGTTGCCAGAAGATGGAAAGCAACATAGCGTTTCCATTGTTCTGAACAACGTCACGAGGAGAGCCACGATGCAGAAGTTCGACACCACCGCCCCGATCTCCGTCGTCCTGGACATCAACGCCGGGCGTGTGCAGTTCATCGCCGCCCAGCGCACCGACACCGTGGTCGAGGTGCTGCCCGCCAAGGCCGGCAAGGGCCGCGATGTGAAGGCGGCCGCGCAGACCAGCGTCGAGTACGCGGACGGGGTGCTGCGGATCGCGAACGCCGTGAAGAACCAGTACCTGGGCCCCACCGGAGCCGTCGAGGTCACCGTCAAGCTCCCCGCCGGCTCGCGTGTGCAGGGCAAGGCCGCCAGCGCCGAACTGCGCACCGTCGGCCGCCTCGGCGACGTGGCCTTCGAGGGCGCCTACCGCGAGATCAAGCTCGACGAGACCGCCGGCCTGCGCCTCACCGCCGTCGACGGCGACGTCGAGATCGGCCGCCTGGGCGGCTCCGCCGAGATCAGCACCGCCTGCGGCGACATCCGCGTCTCCGAGGCCACCGGCGGCACGGTCGTGCTGCGCACCCACTCCGGCGACATCACCGTCGGCGCCGCCCCCGGCGTCTCCGCCGCCCTCGACGCCGGCACCAGCCACGGCCGCGTCGACAACGCCCTGAAGAACGACGGCACCACCGCGCTCGACATCCGCGCCACCACGTCCAACGGTGACATCACCGCCCGCAGCCTCTGACGCGCGGCCCGCCGTGGCGAACGGACGGCGCGCACCGGACCGGGAAAGACGACGGTTCCCTCCCTGCCCGGCCGGGTCCGGGCCGTGCGGGGAGGGAACCGTCGTGACGAGCGGGTGATCCGGCGTCACCAGGTGACCGGCATGTTCTTCACGCCGGCCATGGAGGCGGTGCCGCCCAGCACGATCTCCTCCTCCGGCACCGCGAGCCGGAGGTTCGGGAAGCGGTTGAGCAGCGCCGGCAGCGCCACCCGCAGCTCGACCCTGGCCAGTTGCTGGCCGATGCACTGGTGGATGCCGTGGCTGAAGGCGATCTGGCTGACCGCGTCACGCCCGACGTCCAGGGTGTCCGGGGAGGAGAAGTACTTGGGGTCGCGGTTGGCCTGCGCCAGGTGCAGCGTGACGCTCTCGCCCTTGCGGATGAGCTGTCCGTCGAGCTCCACGTCCTCCAGCGCGGTGCGGATGATGACCGGCACGATGGTCAGGTAGCGCAGCAGCTCCTCGACGGCGGACTCGGTCTTGCCCGGATCGGCGCGCAGCGCGGCGAGTTGCTCCGGGTTCCTGAGCAGGGTCCAGGTGCCGAGCGAGATCATGCTCGACGTGGTCTCCAGCCCGGCGCCGAGCAGCATGACGCCGATGTTGGCCAGTTCCTGGTCGGTGAGATCGCTCTTGGTGAGACCGCTGAGCATGTCGTCGGTGGGATGCGCGCGCTTCTTCTCCACGAGCCGGCCGATATAGGCCTGGAGATCGGTGACCGCCTTCGCCCAGTCCTCGGCCGAGATGGTCTCCCCCGGCCTGCTGGCGGTGATCACGATCGCCTCGCGCAGGAACTCCTCCTGGTCCTCGAAGGGGACGCCGAGCATTTCGCAGATCAACGCGGTGGGCACCGGCAGCGAGAAGGCCTGCACCAGGTCGGTCGGGGGGCCCACCCGCTCCATCTCGTCGAGCTGGGCGGCGGTGACCTCTTCGATCCGCTGGGTGAGCTTGCGGATGCGGCGCACGGTGAACTCACCAGCCAGCAGCCGCCGGTAGCGGTTGTGCTCGGGCGCGTCCATCCCCGTGAAGTCGCCGGGCTCGGCGGGCGGGTAGGGGCCGACCGTGCCGGTCTCGTAGGGCAGGTGCAGCAGGTCGTAGCGGATGCTGAACCGCGGATCGGCGAGTACCGCGCGCGTCACGTCACGGGTGGTGGCGAGCCAGCCGATGTGGCCGTCGGGATAGGCGAGCCTGCCAAGTGCGGGACGCTCGCGAAGCTCGGCGGGAGGATCAAAGGGACAGCCACCTGGCCGTTCGACCGGCAGGGCGGGGATGTCCGAGCGTTCCGTCGTGTCCATGGCGCAACACTGGCCCAGCTGACGGGTGCTCACAATGCTTCGACCGCCGGGACGGCACCGCTGGGCGTGGCAGGGCGATCGGCCTTGACATCCCCCTCGCCCATCGCTCCCGGCCTGTCCTGTCCACAGGACACGCGCGCGGCGGCCGGGTACACGCAGGCGCGGAATTCCACAACAGCGCTCCAGCCGGGCACGAGCGGAGCGAGAGAGCCTGAGCGTCCGGGACGGCAACGAAAGGGCGGCACGATTCCATGACCACGGCCACCGTGAACCCCGACACCCTGTGGATACGCCGGTACCAGCACGCGGATCCCGGCGCGGCCCAGCTCGTCTGCCTCCCGCACGCCGGCGGCAGCGCGTCCTTCTTCGTCCCGCTGTCCCGCGCTCTCGCCGGCCGGTGCGAGGTGCTGGCGGTCCAGTATCCGGGACGGCACGAGCGGCTCGGGGAACCGCTGCTGGACTCGGTCGAGAAGCTGGCCGACGCACTCTTCCCCGTACTGCGGCGCCAGCTCCGGGAGCCGGTCGCCCTGTTCGGCCACAGCCTGGGCGCGACCCTCGCCTTCGAACTGGCCCGCCGCCTCGAGGAGTCGGGAACGGTACCCGCCGCGCTGTTCGTCTCGGCCCGCCCCGCGCCCTCCCGGCAGCGGACCGGTTCCGTCCATCTCGGTACGGACGCCGAGCTGATCGCCCGGATGCGCTCGCTGGGCGGCACGGACGAGGAGATCCTGGAGGACGGGGACCTGCTGCGGCTGGCGCTGCCCATCGTCCGCAACGACTACAAGGCCGCCGAGACGTACCGCTACCGTGCCGGCCGACCCCTGAGCTGCCCCGTGCACGCGCTCATCGGCCGCGAGGACGCGGTGCTCGGCGAGGACGACGCACGCGCCTGGGGCGACCACACCACCGGGCCCTTCGCCCTGCACGCCTTCGACGGCGGGCACTTCTACCTCGTGGACCACGAGGAGGATGTCGTGGACACCATCGCCGGGCAGCTCCCGCCGGTCTGAGCCCGTACCCGGTGCGGCCCCGCCGGGGCCCGTCCCGTCGCCGTGGCCACCGGGTGCGGGAACCGGCTCACGCCCCGGTTCCCGCACCCGGTGGGCGTCGGGCTCAGAGGACGGCGCCCTCCTTCGTCCTCCTGCGCAGCGTCGGCCGGCTCGACCGGCCGAGGGCCGCCCCCATGTCCGCCAGTCCGCTGACGGTGCGCGCCACGAACAGCGTGCGGATGGACACCTCCAGGCCGAGCTCCGCCCGGATCAGACCGGTCAGCCTGATCGCCCGGAGCGAGTTGCCGCCGAGGTCGAAGAAGTCCTGGTCGATCCCGACCCGGTCGAGTTCGAGCACCTCGGCGAACGCCGCGGCCAGCACCTGTTCGGTGTGGTTGCGCGGCGCCCGGTAGCGCCCCTCGTCGAGCTCGGGCTCCGGCAGCGCCGCCCGGTCCACGCGCCCGTCGGCAGTCACCGGCAGGCTGTCCAGTACCGCGAACACCGACGGCACCATGAACTCGGGCAACCGCCCCGTGGCGAACCGGCGCAGCTCGTCGGCCGACACGCTGTGGCCGGCCGCCGGGACCACATGGGCCACCAGCCGCTGCTGCCCGGCCTCGTCCTGCCGGACGGTCACCGCGGCCCGGGCGAGACCGGGGTGTTCGGACAGCGCGTCCTCGACCTCGGCCGGCTCGACCCGGACGCCCCGCACGTCCACTTGGGCGCCGGCCCGGCCCACGTACTCCAGCCGGCCGTCGCCGACCCAGCGCACCCGGTCCCCGGTGCGGTACATGCGCGCGCCCGGCGGGCCGAACGGGCAGGGTACGAAGCGCTCCGCGGTCGGTCCGGGGCGACCGGCGTAACCGCGTGCCACCTCGGGACCGGACACGTACAGCTCCCCGGTCACGCCCACGGGGACCGGGGCCAGCCCCGGACCCAGCACATAGCGGGCGGTGCCGTCCACCGGAGTGTGACCGGTGACGACCGTCAGTCCGGGGCAGGCCTCGCGCACCCGGCGCAGCGCGGCCGGGGAGACGCGCTCACCGCTGATCCACACCGCGCTCAGCCCGGC
The DNA here is from genome assembly GCF_044327085.1 of Streptomyces sp. AM6-12. Taxonomy (NCBI): domain Bacteria; kingdom Bacillati; phylum Actinomycetota; class Actinomycetes; order Kitasatosporales; family Streptomycetaceae; genus Streptomyces; species Streptomyces sp. AM6-12. The sequence goes on along the minus strand of NZ_JBIQWN010000003.1, from coordinate 134,336 downwards.
CAGGCATTCGGGGCGCTGCGCGGCGATCACCGAGAAGAGTCCCGCGGGCAGCCGCACCGCGAAGGTGCCGTACGCCGTCCGCGCCGCGGCCAGCGCGTCGATGTCCAGCTCGCCCGCCGGGGCCACCACCACCCGGCCGCCGTTCAGCAGCGGCACCCACACATCGAGGGCGAACGCGTCGCCGGTGTGCGGGGCGTGCCACAGCACACCGCCCCGGCCGGCCGGCTGCCGGCGGCGGTCCAGGGCGAGGCTCACCAGGTTCCGGTCGGTCAGGGCGACCGCCGTGGCGGTACCGGCCGACGCGGAGCCGTGCCCGACGGCGAGCAGGGCGTCGCGGTGCGAGGAGGCCGGGGCGGCCGGCACATCGGTGTCGCCGTCGGCGGTCCCCGGCCAGAGGTCGTCGAGCACGAGCGCCGGTACGCGCAGGCCCGCGGAGAGAGCGCCGGCCGTCGCCGCGTCGGTGAGCAGCGCGTGCGCCGAAGCCCCGGCGATGTTTTCCGCGATCCGCTCGGCCGGGGACGCCGGGTCGAGGGGCAGGTAGGCCGCGCCCGCCTTCACCACGGCCAGCAGGGCGACGGCCAGGTCCACCGACCGGGGCAGCGCCACCGCGAGGACCGTCTCGGGTCCGGCGTGCCGGCGCAGCGCCCCGGCCAGGCGGTCCGACCGCTCGTCCAGCTCACGGTAGGAGACCGTCGCCTCGCCGAAGACCAGTGCGACGGCGTCGGGATCGCGCGCCACCTGCCGGGCGAACAGCTCCGCGACCGTGGCCCGCGGCAGCTGTACGTCCGCCTCGTGCGGCGCCGTCGGTGCCTGTTCCCGCCCGGTGCCGCGCACCACGTCCAGCGCGCCGACCGGCCGGTCACCGGCGGCCACCGCCGCGCGGATGTACGCGATCAACTCCTCGCCGATGAACCGCAGTTCGGCACGATCGTACAGGCTCAGGGGGGCGTCGAGCCGGATGTAGAGGTCGCTGTCGGGGCCGCCGTCGGTGTAGACGCCGATCGACAGCTCCTCGAAGGTCCCGGTCGTGGCGCCGAAGTAGCGAGCCGGGCTGTCGCCGAAGTGCAGCCGGTCGGCGAACTCGACGACGTTCACGACGGCGCCGAAGCTGCCGCGGCCGCTCATGGCCGTACCACTCGCGCGCTGGATGTCCGAGTAGTGGCAGGCGGAGTGACCCGAGATCTCGTACGTCTCGTCGACGATCGCGTCGGCGATGTCGGTGAAGGTCGCGCCGAGCGGGACCCGCACCCGCACCGGGACCACGTTCACGGCCAGGCCGGGCGTCCGGCTCGCCACCCCGATCCGGTTGCCCACGGCCAGCGAGAGAAGGAACTCCGGGCGGTCGCAGCGGTGCCGGAAGAACACCGCGGCCGCCGCCGCCAGCAGTTGGGACATCCAGACGCCGGCGGACCTGGCGGCCTCGGTCCACTGGTCCGCCTCGACGCGCGGCACGGTCAGGGTGCGGCTCGCCATGCCGATGGTCTCGGCCACCTCCGACCAGCGGTCGGCGCTGCCGAGCGGTTCGTTCAGCGCGGCCCGCAGCGCGTCGGGCAGCGCGACGCGCGGCACCTGGGCGGGCGCGGGCGCGTCGGCCAGATAGTCGCGCCAGAACTCGGTGTCCTCGGTGAACCGCGGGGAGGCACGGTAGTTCGCCGCCTCGGCCGCGAACGACTCGGCGTCCCAGGGGTGCGGCAGCCGCGGTACCGGCTCGCCGCGCAGCAGTGCCGTGTACACCTCGGCGAGGCGCCTGGAGAGGAGGCCGCCCGCGCCGTACCCGTCCGAGACCAGGTGGTGGTAGGCGATCACCAGCAGGGAGCGGGTCGCCGAGAGCCGGACCACGCCGAGCCGGAACAGCAGGTGCCGGGCCAGGTCGAACGGCTCGCGCACCAGGTCGGACAGTCGCTCGCGGGCCGCCTGTTCGGGGTCGGCCTCGGCACCGAGGTCCAGGAAGAAGGGCCGCCAGTCGCCGAGTTCGCGCGTGCGCAGGCGCAGTCCGTCGCCGTCGTCGACGAAGTTGACGCGCAGCACCTCCGCCTCGTCCATGACGTGCAGGAACGCGGACTCCATGACCGCGGCGTCCAGTTCGCCGTCCACGTCCCACATGGTCAGCGCATGGTTCGGCGTGTCAGGGGCCAGTTGCTGCGCCCGCCACATCCCTTCATGCGCGGAGGACACACCGAACGTACCCACACAGATCAACCCCTCAGCAGGAAGTGAGACAGCGGTTCAGGACAACGTGGCGCGCGGCGCCGGGAGTTCACCGCGGGCCATCCTGGGCCAGCGCGGTCGTGATGTGCTCGGCCATCAGTCGCGGCGTCGGGTGGCGCAGCACCGCGTTCGCCCGCAGTTTGAGTCCGGTCGACGCGGTCAGGCGCTTGCTCAGCTCCGATGACAGCATCGAGTCGAACCCGATCTTCATGAACTCGTCGTCGGGTCCGACGGAGTCGGCGCCGGAATGTCCGAGCACCAGAGCCACCCGCTCGACGACATGGTCGAGGACGAGCGCACGCGCCGCGTCGCCGGGAAGGTCCGCCAGCCGCTCCGACAGGGGGATCCGGCGGTCGTCCTCGTCCGTGGCCGGCTGTGCCGGGGACGCCGCGGCCGCCGGTGCGTGCGCCGGTGCCAGCCAGTACCGCTGCCGCTGGAACGCGTACGTCGGCAGGTCCACCCGGCGGCGCGTCCGGAACAGGGTGTCCCAGTCCACGGTCCCGCCCCGGACGTGCAGCGCGGCCAGCGAGCCGAGCACGGCCGCCACCTCGCCGCCGCCCCGCCGGGAGGAGGACAGCACCAGCGCGTCGGCCACGTCCTCGACCGTCTCCTGGACCGGTACGGTCAGCACGGGGTGCGGGCTCATCTCGATGAACACCCGGAAGCCGTCCTCGGCCAGGCGCCGGACGGACGTCTCGAAGCGGACCCGCTCGCGCAGGTTGTCGTACCAGTAACCGGCGTCCAGCCGCGCGGTATCGATCGCCTCGCCGTACAGGGTCGAGTAGAAGGGCAGCTTCGACGTCGTCGGCCGCACGTCGGCCAGCGCACCGGTGACCTGGTCGCGGACGCGGGTCACGTGGGGGGAGTGGGAGGCGTACTCGACCGCGATCCTCCGGGCCTGGGCGCCGTCGGCCTTCATCTTCTCCACGAATTCGTCGATCGCGTCCGGTTCCCCGGAGACCACCACGGAACGCGGTCCGTTGACCACGGCGACGCCGATCCGGTCGCCCCACGGTGCCAGCCGCTCCTCCACGACCTCGGCGGACTCCGCGACCGACGCCATCGTGCCGTGCCCGATCAACTCCACCAGGGCCTTGCTGCGCAGCGCCACGATCTTGGCGGCATCCCGCAGGGACAGCGCGCCGCACACATGGGCGGCGGCTATCTCGCCCTGGCTGTGGCCCACCACCGCGGCCGGTTCCACGCCCCAGGACCGCCACAGGGCGGCCAGCGACACCATGACCGAGAACAGCGCCGGCTGTACGACGTCCACCCGCTCCAGGTTCGGGGCGCCCTCGGCGTCGCGCACCACGTCGAGCAGCGACCAGTCGACCCACTCGGCCAGTGCGGCCGCGCACGCGTCGAGGCTCTCTGCGAAGACCGGGAAGGCGTCGTACAGCTCCCGGCCCATGCCGATCCACTGGGAGCCCTGTCCCGGAAACACGAAGGCGACGCCACCGACGTTCCCGGCTTCCCCCCGGACCACCCGCGGGGAGTCCACGCCGGCGCTCAACGCCGTCAGGGCGTGGACCAGTTCGTCCCGGTCACGGCCGAGGACCACCGCGCGGTGCTCGAACCGCGACCGGCCCGAGGCCAGCGACCAGCCCGCGTCGGCGATGTCCGCCTCCGTGCCGGCGGCGGCGAAGTCGCGCAGCCTGCCCGCCTGCTGTTCCAGGGCCTTCGCGGTCCGGCCCGACACCAGCCACGGCACCAGGCCACCGACGACGCCGGCGCCGGACCCGTGCGCCTGCTGCTGCTCCGGCCGCTGTTCCTGCTCCGGGGCCTCTTCGAGGATCACGTGCGCGTTGGTGCCGCTGACCCCGAACGAGGACACACCGGCCCGCCGCGGGCTGTCCCCGCGGGTCCACTCCCGGCCCTCCACCAGCAGTTCGACCCCGCCGGACGACCAGTCCACGTGCCGCGAGGGGGCATCGACGTGCAGGGTCTTCGGGAGGTACCCGTGGCGCATGGCCTGCACGGCCTTGATGACCCCGCCGACTCCGGCGGCGGCCTGCGCGTGCCCGATGTTCGACTTCAGGGAGCCGAGCCACAGCGGCCTGCCCTCGGCCCGGTCCTGCCCGTAGGTCGCGAGCAGCGCGCCCGCCTCGATGGGGTCGCCCAGGGTGGTTCCGGTGCCGTGGGCCTCGACCAGGTCCACGTCGCGGGCCGCGACCCCGGCGTTGGCCAGGGCCCGCCGGATCACCTTCTCCTGGGCGCGGCCGTTGGGAGCGGTCAGTCCGTTGCTGGCGCCGTCCTGGTTCACCGCGGTGCCGCGTACGACGGCGAGCACCGGGTGGCCGTTGCGGCGGGCGTCGGACAGCCGCTCCAGCAGCAGGACGCCCACCCCCTCGGCCCAGCCGGTGCCGTCGGCGGTGTCCGCGAAGGCCTTGCAGCGGCCGTCGGGCGACAGCGCGTCCTGCCGGGCGAACTCGATGAAGGCCGCGGGCGTGGACAGCACCAGCGCCCCGCCCGCCAGCGCCAGCGAGCACTCCCCGGCGCGCAGCGACTGCACGGCCAGGTGCAGGGCCACCAGCGACGACGAGCACGCCGTGTCCAGGGACACCGCGGGCCCGGTCAGGCCCAGCTCGTAGGAGACGCGGCCGGTGGCGACGCTCAGCGAGCTGCCGTACAGCAGGTAGCCCTCCAGCTCGCGCTGGCCCGACTCCAGGAAACGCCACCCGTACTCGGTGGAGCTGACCCCGGAGAAGACGCCGACGTCGGCTCCGCGCACCTCGGCGGGGACGATGCCGGCGCGCTCGAAGGCCTCCCACGACGTCTCCAGGAGCAGCCGGTGATGGGGGTCGACCGCGAGCGCCTCGCGCGGGCTGATGCCGAAGAACTCCGGGTCGAAACCGGCCACGTCGGCCAGGAAGCCGCCCTGGCGGGTGTAGGTGCGGCCGACGGCGTCGCGGTCCGGGTCGTACACGTCCCGCCAGCCGCGGTCCTCGGGGAAGGCGCCGACGACGTCCCGGCCCTCCCGCACCACGTCCCACAGCTCCTCGGGCGAGGACACGCCGCCCGGGTAGCGGCACGCCATGGACACCACGGCGATCGGCTCGCCGCGGCCCGCTTTCAGGGCGTCGTTCTCCTGCCGGAGGCGGTCGCGCTCCTCCAGCAGCGTGCGCAGCGCCCGCTGGATCCGGTCCCCGCCGTCAGCCGGGCGGTCGCCGGAGTTGGTCATGTCGCTCACCGCTTCTCCTCCAGAGCCAGGTCGACCAGTGCTTCCAGGTCCATCGCCGACAGTTCCTCCGCGCCGGTGTCCGCGTCCCCGCCCGTGGCCGGGTCCGCCGCCTGCCCGTCGCCGCCCGGTGTGGGCGGCCCGGCGCAGGCCAGGACCTGCTCCAGGAGGCCCGCGCTGCGCAGGCTGTCGACGGAGATGGTGTGCAGGACCGCGCGGATCCGCGCGTCCTCGGCCGCCGGGTCCGCGGTCCGTTCCGGGCGCAGCAGGCCGGCGAGGTGGCCGGCCAGCTCGCGGGGTGTCGGGTAGCTGAAGACGAGGGTGGACGCGAGGCGCAGTCCGGTCGCGGCCGCCAGGCGGTTGCAGAGTTCGACCGCGGTCAGCGAGTCGAAGCCGAGCTTGGTGAACGCCTGGTCGACGTCCACGGCCGTGCCGGAGGGGTGTCCGAGGACGAGGGCGGCCTGCTCGCGGACCCAGTCCAGGACGGCCGCCGCCGCCTCGTCGTCCGGCAGCGCGGCCAGCCGGGCGGTCAGGTCGGGCGCCCCGGCGTCCTGGGGCGTGCCCGCCCGGCTGCGGCGCGGACGGCCGCCCTCGACCAGGTCGCGCAGCAGCGGCGGCAGTTCGTCGCCGCCGCGGTGGCGCAGCGCGGCGAGGTCCAGCCGGGCCGGGACGAGAACCGGCGTGCCGAGCGCGGTCGCCGCGTCGAACAGGGCCAGCGCCTCGGCGGTCGGCATCGCGGCGACGCCCAGCCGCCGCAGCCGGGACAGGCCGGCCCTGTCCAGTTCCCCGGTCATGCCGCTGCTCTGCTCCCACCAGCCCCAGCACAGCGAGGTGCCGGGCAGGCCGGACGCCCTGCGGTGGGCCGCCAGTGCGTCCAGGAAGCCGTTGGCCGCCGCGTAGTTGGCCTGACCGCCGTTGCCGAGCTGGCCGGCGAGGGCGGAGAACTGGATGAACGCGGACAGGGGGAGTCGCCGGGTCAGCTCGTGCAGGTTGATCGCGCCGCCCACCTTGGCGTCCAACGCCCGGTCGACGCTCTCGGGGGTCAGCGTCTCGACGGTGCCGTCGGCCAGCGCCCCCGCCGCGTGCACGACCGCCGTCAGCGGGTACCGGCCGGGCAGGTCCGTGAGCAGGTCCGCCACGGCGGCCCGGTCCGCGACGTCGCAGGCGGCGACGCGCACCTCGGCGCCCGCGGCCTCCAGGTCCGCGACCAGTTCGGTGACGCCGTCGGCAGCCGCGCCCCGGCGGCCGGCCAGCAGCAGGCTGCGGACGCCGTGTTCGGCGACGAGGTGCCGCGCCACCAGCGAGCCGACTCCCCCGGTGCCTCCGGTGACCAGCACCGTGCCGCCGCCGAAGCCGTGTCCCAGCTCGAAGACCAGCTTGCCGACGTGGCGGCCCTGGCTCATCTCGCGGAACGTGCGGCGCGCGTCGCGGATGTCGCGGACGGAGACGGGGTTCAGCCGCACCCGCGAGTCGGCGAACAGCTTCATGACGGCGCCGAACATCTCCTGGATGGTGTCCGGGCCCGCCGCGTAGAGGTCGAAGGCCCGGTAGTCGACTCCGGGGTGCTCGGCCGCCACCTGGCCGGCGTCGCGGATGTCCGTCTTGCCCATCTCGATGAAGCTGCCGCCCCCGGACAGCAGCGTGAGCGAGGCGTCGACGAACGTGTGCGCGAGGGAGTTCAGGACGACGTCCACACCGCGGCCGCCCGAGGTCCTCAGGAACTTCGCCGCGAAGTCGAGGTCGCGCGAGGACGCGAGGTGCTCGTCGTCCAGTCCCAGGGCGCGCAGGGCGGGCCACTTGGCCGGGCTCGCGGTCGCGTAGATCTCGGCGCCGGCCCGCTGCGCCAGCTGGACGGCGGCCATCCCGACGCCGCCGGCCGCGGCGTGGATGAGGACGCGCTGTCCCTCCTTGAGCCGGGTCACCCGGTTGAGCGCGTAGTAAGCGGTGAGGAAGGTGCACGGCATGGACGCCGCCTCGGCGTAGCTCCAGCCGTCGGGTACGGGGACGAGCATGCGGTGGTCCGCGACGGCCACGCGGCCGAAGGCGCCGGAGAAGATGCCGGTCACCCTGTCCCCCGGTGCCAGGTTCGTGACGTCGTCCGCGACCTCCAGCACGACTCCGGCGCCCTCGCTGCCGAGCCCGGCGTCGATGGCCGTCCGGTCCACGAGTCCGAGGGCGATCGTGATGTCCCGGAAGTTGAGTCCGGCGGCCTGGACGGCGATGCGGACCTGGCCGCTCGCCAGGGGTCCGGTCACCTCGGGGCACGGCACCCAGACGAGGTTCTCCAGCGTGCCCTTGTCCGGGATGCCCAGCCGGTGGCCGTCCGCCGGGGGTTCGAGCCGGTGGTCCGCGGGTGCGGCGGGCGCCATCCGGGGCACCAGCAACGCGCCTGCGCGCAGCGCCAGTTGGTCCTCGTCGAGAGTGAGCGCGTCCGGGAACCGGGCCCAGGAACTCTCCTCGTCGTCGATGTCCACCAGCCGGAACCTGCCGGGGTGTTCGGTCTGGGCGGAGCGGATCAGGCCCCACACGGAGGCGCCGGGGAGGCTTTCCACGCGCTCGCCGCCGCCGGTGTCGAGTGCCAGGCGGGTGAGCACCACCAGCGTGGTTCCGGCGGCCCGGTCCGCGGCGAGGAAGCGCTGCACCCGGTCGAGCACGTACTTGTCCGCGTCGCCGACCGCCGTGCGCAGGCCGGGGCCCCCGTCGGTGGAGTCGTCCAGGCACAGGACGAGGTGGCGGGGTGCCTGCCCGGCGAGGGCGTCCTCGAGGGACGCGTGGTACGCCACGGGTCCCTCGCCCACCGCGGCCAGCCCGGCGGCCAGTCCGTCCCGCGCACCGAGCACGGCCCACTGCCCGGCCGGGGTCTTCGTCCCGCGCTGCCGGACCGGCCGCCAGCGCACCTCGTACAGCGACCGCTCCCGGCCGCCGCGCGCCGCGCGCACCTGTTCCGCGCCGGCCGGACGGAAGGTCAGCGCCCCGATGTGCGCGATCGGGCGGCCCTGTTCGTCGGCGATCGCCAGGGACACCACGCCCTCGCCCGCCGGGCGGAGCCGGACCCGCACGCTGGAACCCGCCGCCCGGGACAGCACCGCCCCGGACCACGAGAAGGGCATCCAGCCCCGCTCGCCCGTCACCTCGATGACCCCGCCGGCCACCGCCGCGTGCAGCACCGTGTCGAGCAGCGCCGGATGCAGCAGGAACCCGCCGCCGGCCGGGCCGTCGGCGGCATCCGGCAGGGTGGCGAGGGCGAAGAGGTCCTCGCCCTGCCGCCAGACCTCGCGCAGCCCGCGGAACACCGGCCCGTAGTCGAACCCGGCGTCCGCGAACGTGTCGTAGAGGTCTTCGGTGCCGATCCGCCGCGCCCCGGCCGGCGGCCAGGCGGCGAGCGCGTGGGGGTCGTCGGTCGACGCGGGCGCCGGCGCCGTGTCCGGTGCCAGGCTTCCTCGCGCGTGCCGTACCCAGCCGCCCGCGTCCCCGTCGTCCTCGCCTGAGCGCGAGTACACCTCCAGCGAGCGGTGTCCTCTCTCGTCCGCACCGCCGACGACGATCCGCACCTGTACGTCGCCCGGTTCGGGCAGGACCAGGGGTACTTCCAGGGTGAGTTCCTCGACCGCGGGGCAGCCGACGCGCTCGCCCACCGACAGCGCCAGGTCCAGGTAGGCCGTCGCCGGTACGACGACGGCACCGAACACCGCGTGGTCGGCCAGCCAGTCGTGGGTGCGCAGCGACCACAGTCCGGCGAACACCGCCTCGTCGGTGCCGGGTTGCTCCACCATGGCACCCAGCAGCGGGTGCCCCGGTGCCGCGAGACCGGCGGCGGCGACGTCCGCGGAGCCCATTCCGGCCAGCAGGTCCAGCCAGTAGCGTTGCCGCTGGAAGGCGTACGTCGGAAGGTCCACCAGACGGCCCGTGCCCAACAGGGCGCGCCAGTCCACCTCGACGCCCTGGACGTGCAGCCGGGCGAGCGCGCCGACCAGTGCCTGCCGCGCCCCGCGGTCGCGCCGCGAGGCCGACAGGACCAGCGCGTCGTGCACACCCTCGCCGGCGAAGGCCTCCGTGGTGATGCTCGCGAGTGCGGCACCCGGACCCACTTCGAGGAAGACGCGCGCGCCGGCCGCGCGGGCGCGGTCCACCGCGTCGTGGAAGCGGACGGGTGCGCGGACGTGGTCCACCCAGTGCGCGACCGACGTCAGCTCCTCGGGCGTGGCCTCGCGGCCCAGCCGGGTGGAGACGACCGGGATCGACGGGGTGCCCGCCGGGAGGGTGCCGAGCGCCGCCGCGAACTCGTCCAGGACCGGGTCCATGAGCGGGGAGTGGAAGGCGTGGCCGACGGCGAGGAGCTTCGCGGACGTGCCCTCGGCGACGAGCCGGTCCCGGAGCGCGTGGACCTGGTCGCGCAGGCCCGAGACCACGACCGACTCCGGGCCGTTGACGGCGGCGACGCCGACGCGGTCGTACTCGCCGAGCAGCGTGGCGACGTGGGCCTCCGAGGCGCGTACCGCGAGCATGGCACCGGGTTCGGTGACCGTCTGCATGACCCGGCCGCGGGCGGCCACCAGCCTGGTCGCGGTGTCCAGGTCGAGGGCGCCGGAGACGTGGGCGGCGGCGATCTCGCCGACGGAGTGACCGATGAGGTGGCCGGGGCGCGGAGCGTACCGTGTCAGGAGCCGGTACAGGCTGACCTGGAGGGTGAACAGCGCCGGCTGTGCGATGTCCGTGCGTTCGCGGCCCTCGGGCTCGTCGGCGAGGAGCAGGGGTTTGAGGGCGAAGGGCAGATGGGCGTCGAAGCGGGCGCAGATCTCGTCCAGGCTGCGCGCGAAGACGGGGTAGGCGTCGTACAACTGCCCCGCCACACCGGCCCATTGGGCGCCCTGGCCCGGAAACATGAAGGCGGTGCCGCCCGGTTCGCCGACGACCCCGCGCACCACGCCGGCGGCCTCCGCGCCCTCGCCCAGCGCGGCGAGTGCGGCCAGCAGCTCGTCCCGGTCGTGGCCGAGCACCACGGCACGGTGTTCGAACCGCGCCCGGCTCGCCACCAGCGACCAGCCGATGTCGGCGAGGTCCGTGTCCGGTGCGTCGGCGGCGAACTCGCGCAGCCTCTTCGCCTGGGCCCGCAGCGCCTGCTCCGAGCGCGCCGACACGACCCAGGGCACCGGTGCGCCGGTGCAGGCCGGTGCCGTGCCGGCCTGCGGCGCGGTCTCGTCCTGCGGTTCCGTCCCGTCCCGCGGTGCCTCTTCGAGGATGAGGTGTGCGTTGGTGCCGCTGGCCCCGAAGCTGGACACGCCCGCGCGCCGGGGCCGTCCGGGTGTGCCGGGCCACTCACGGGCCTCGGTCAGCAGCTCGACCGCCCCGGCCGACCAGTCCACATGGGACGAGGGACGGTCCACGTGCAGCGTCCTCGGCAGCACCCCATGACGCATCGCCATGATCATCTTGATGATGCCGCCGACCCCCGCGGCCGCCTGCGTATGCCCGATGTTCGACTTGAGCGACCCCAGCCACAACGGACTGCCCGGCTCCCGCTCCTGCCCATAGGTCGCCAGCAGCGCCTGCGCCTCGATGGGATCGCCCAGGGTGGTACCGGTGCCGTGCGCCTCCACCGCGTCCACGTCGCGGGCCTGCAACCGGGCGTTCGCCAGCGCCGCCCGGATCACGCGCTGCTGGGCGGGCCCGCTCGGCGCGGTCAGCCCGTTGGACGCCCCGTCCTGGTTGATCGCCGAGCCCCGGATCACCGCCCAGACGCGACGCCCGTTGCGCCGCGCGTCCGAGAGCCGTTCCAGCACCAGCATGCCCACGCCCTCGGAGAAACCGGTACCGTCCGCCGCGTCCGCGAACGCCTTGCACCGCCCGTCCGCCGACAGCCCCCGCTGCCGCGCGAACTCCCGGAACACCTGCGGCATCCCCACCACGGTGACGCCGCCGGCCAGGGCCAGACCGCACTCGCCCTGCCGCAGCGACTGCACCGCCTGGTGCACCGCCACCAGCGACGAGGAGCACGCGGTGTCGACCGACACCGCCGGGCCCTCCAGACCCAGCGTGTACGACACCCGGCCGGACGCCACGCTCAGCAGCGAACCGGTCTGCCCGTAGCCCGAGATGGCCTCGGGGGTGAAGAAGTGGTTGCCGTACCCGAAGTAGGCGATCCCGGCGAAGACACCGGTGTCGCTGCCGCGCAGGGAATGCGGGTCGATGCCGGCCCGCTCCAGGGACTCCCACGAGGTCTCCAGGAGCAGCCGCTGCTGCGGGTCGGCGGCGAGTGCCTCGCGCGGGTTGATCCCGAAGAACTCGGCGTCGAAGTCACCCGCGTCGTACAGGAATCCGCCCGAGCGGGTGTAGCAGGTGTTCGGCCGGTCCGGGTCCGGGTCGTACAGGCTCTCCAGGTCCCAGTGGCGGTCCCGCGGGAAGTCCGACATGGCGTCGGTGCCCGTGCGCACCAGCTCCCACAGTTCCTCCGGGGAGGCCGCGCCGCCCGGGAAGCGGCAGGCCACGCCCACCACCGCGATGGGCTCGGCGGCGGCGTCCGTCAGCTCCCGCAGGCGCTTGCGGGTCTCCATCAGCTCGATCGAGGTCCGCTTGAGGTAGTCGAGGACCTCGGCGTTGTTGTCGTTCGTCATCGCTCTCCCCTAGCCGAGCTCTTTGTCCAGCAGCGAGAGCAGCTCGCCCGCTGATGCGGAAGTGATCTGGTCGACGATGCCGACCGGTGATCCGGCGCTCGCCAGCGAACGGACCCGGCCCTGAAGTTCGCCGAGCAGGGTGGAAATGGTGGCCTGGTCCGGCTCGGCGAGCCGCGCGAACGCGTCCTCCAGCCGGGCGCCCAGCCCCTCGATCTCCTTCACCAGGCCGTCGGCCGGGGACTCCGGGCCTGCGCCGGGGGCGATGCCCGCGGTGAGGAACCGGGCGAGGGCGGCCGGGTTCGGGTGGTCGAACACGAGTGTGGCGGGGAGCTTCAGACCGGTCACCGCCGACAGCTTGTTGCGCAGTTGCAGTGCCGTGAGCGAGTCGATCCCCAGCTCCTTGAACGTGGCGGCGGGGCCGATCCGCCGGCTGTCGGCGTGACCGAGGACGAGCGCGGTCTGCGCCCGCACGGCATCGAGCAGCGCCGCCTCGGCCTCGGCCGCCGGCAGCGCGGCCAGCGTCTGCGCCAGTGCGGTGCCGCCGGACTCCCCGGGCGCCGGACCGCCGCCGGGTCCGGCAGGCGTGCCGGTGCCGGGCAGGGCGCGCAGGAGCGGTGCGGCCGTGTCGAGGGCGGCGAGGTTCAGGCGCGCGGGCACCAGCACCGGCTCGGCCAGCGCGAGCGCCGCGTCGAAGAGCGCGAGCCCCTCGTGGGAGGCCATCGGCTGCACGCCTTGCCGTTGCAGGCGTACGACGTCCTCCTCGCCGAGGCCGGCCACCATCTCGCTGCGGTCGGCCCAGAAGCCCCAGCACAGCGAGGTGGCCGGCAGGCCCGCGGCGCGGCGGGCCTCGGCCAGGCCGTCGAGGAAGGCGTTGGCCGCCGCGTAGTTGGCCTGTCCCGCCGTGCCGAGCACGCCGGCGACCGAGGAGAACAGGACGAACGCGGACAGGTCCAGGTTCCGGGTCAGCTCGTGCAGATGCCAGGCGCCGCGCACCTTCGGCGCGAGGACCGCGTCCACGCGCTCCTCGGTCAGCGCCTCGACGACGCCGTCGTCCAGCAGGCCGGCGCAGTGGATCACCGCGGTCAGCGGGTGTGCGGACGGCTGGGCGGCGAGCAGCGCGGCGACGGCGTCACGGCTGGTGACGTCGCAGGCCGCGATCTCGACCTCGGCCCCGGCACCGGTCAGTTCGGCCCGCAGCGCCGCCGCCTCCGGGGCGTTCCGTCCCCGCCTGCTGGTCAGTACCAGCCGGCGCACATCGTGCCGCGCCACCAGGTGCCGGGCCAGTCGCGCCCCGAGGCCGCTGGTGCCTCCGGTGATCAGCACCGTGCCGGAGCCGAGCGCGGGCACGTCCCGCGGCGCGCCGGGGGCCGGCCTGCCGGGCGCCCCGAGGGCGTGGACCAGCCGCGGGGTGGTCACGGTACCGTTCCGGATCTTGAGCTGGGCCTCCCCGGTCCCGGCCGCGGCGGCGACGAGGGCCCAGGAGCCGGGCTGGTCGTCGATGTCCACGAGGACGAAGCGGCCGGGGTTCTCGGTCTGCGCGGTGCGGACGAAGCCCCAGACCGCGGCCGACGCGGGGTCGGGGTGCGGGACCTGCTCGTCGTGGAAGGCCCGCCGCGTCACGACGACCAGGCGGGAGTCGGCGAACCGGGCGTCCGAGAGCCATTCCCGCGTCCACCGCAGCACCCGGTGCAGGCCGCGCTCGACGGCGGCGGGCAGGTCGGTGCCGTCCGCGGGCGCCGGGTCGACGGCGGCGAGGACGAGCGGGGGTATCTCCCCGCCGGCGGCGGCTAGTTCACCGGGGCCGGTGAAGACCGCCCCGCCCTGTGCCAGGGCCGCGGTGACCGCGTCGGACGCGCCCAGCACCGCGCGCTGCCCGGCGGCAGCGGAGGGCGGGAGGGGGACCGGAACCCAGTCCGCGCGGTACAGCGCGTCCCGGTGGTCGAAGCTCAGTTCGGTCAGTTGGGTGACGTCCGCGGGCCGCAGGGTCAGCGACTCGATACCGCCGAGCGGTGCGCCGTCCTGGTCCGCGAGGATCACGGACAGCGTGTTCTCCCCCGCGGGCGCGAGCCGGACACGCAGCACGTCCGGCCGGGCGGCACGGTGCACGCGAAGGCCCGTGCAGCGCAGCGGCAGCCAGCCCTCGGGCCGGTCGTTGTCGACGAACCGGCCGAGGCCGACCGGGAGCAACGCGGCGTGCAGCAGCGCCGGATGGATGCGGAACCGGCCGCGGTCCGCGCCGTCGGTGGTGGCTTGCGCGACCTCGGCGAACAGGACGTCGCCCCGGCGCCACACCCGCCGCAGACCGCGCAACAGGGGTCCGTTGCCGAACCCGAGGGCGGACAGCCGCGCGTACTCGTCCTCGAAGGGCACGTCGGCGGCGCCCGCGGGCGGCCACGCGGCGAGGCCCTCCGCGCCCTCGGACCGGACGCCGGATCCGGCGACACCGGCGGCGTTGCGCGTCCACGCGGTCTCGCCCGCGCCGCGCGAGTGGACACCGAGGACGCCCTCGCCGTCGATCACGACGCGGATCTCGCGGTCGCCCGTGCGGCAGAGCACCAGCGGGCTCTCCAGGGTGAGTTCGCCGACGGCGTCGTACCCCGCCCGGTCCGCCGCCCACAGCGCCAGCTCCGCCAGCACCGCCGCCGGCACCAGGACGGCGCCGTGCACCACATGCTCGGCGAGCCACGGATGGCGCTCCAGCGACAGCCGGCCGCTGCCCGCGATCCCGCAACGCCCCTCGGTGGCCGGCAGCTCGATCACGGCATCGAGCAGCGGATGGTCCGAGGTGCTCCCGGCGGTGGTCTCCCGCGGCGCGTCCAGCCAGTAGCGGTGACGCTCGAAGGCGTACGTGGGCAGCTCGGTCCAGCGGCCGCCCTGGTCCGGGAAGGCCGCCTGCCACGACACCGCGGCGCCCGCCACGAAGGCCTCGGCCGCCGACCGGTACAGCCGCGCGAGACCGCCCTCGTCGCGCCGCAGGGTACCCACGACGGCGGCCTCCACACCCGCGCCGTCCAGGGTCTGCTCCACCCCCACCGTCAGGACCGGATGGGGGGATGCCTCCACGAAGCAGCGGAAGCCCTGCTCGGCCAGGGCACGGGTCGCCTCCTCGAAGCGGACCGTGCGGCGCAGGTTGGCGAACCAGTACCCGGCGTCCAGTTCCGTGGTGTCCAGCCAGTCGGCCGTCACCGTCGAGAAGAAGGGGATCTCGGCCGGGCGCGGCTCAAGTCCCTTGAGTCGCCGGGCCAGTTCTTCCTTCAGGGCGTCCACGTGTGCGGAGTGGGAGGCGTAGTCCACCGGCACGCGCCGCGCCCGCACCCCGTCCGCCTCGCAGGCGGCCAGCAGCGCGTCCAGCGCGGCCACGTCACCGGAGACCACCACGGCGGAGGGCCCGTTGACGACCGCGACGGACAGCCCGTCCGTCAGCCGTGCGCGTACCTCCGCCTCCGGCAGCGCGACCGACACCATGCCACCGCGCCCGGACAGCGCCAGGATCGCCTTCGACCGGAGCGCGACCACCTTCGCCGCGTCCTCGACCGACAGGGCGCCGGCGACGCACGCGGCGGCGATCTCGCCCTGCGAGTGGCCCACGACGGCCGCGGGCCGCACCCCGTACGAGCGCCACACCTCGGCCAGCGACACCATCACGGCCCACAGCGCGGGTTGTACGACGTCCACCCGCTCCAGCGCCTCGGCGTCGCCGAGCACATCGAAGAGTGACCAGTCCACGTACGGCGCCAGCGCGTCGGCGCACTCACGCATGCGCCGCGCGAACACCGGGGAGGAGGCGCACAGTTCCTGCCCCATTCCGGCCCACTGGGAGCCCTGGCCCGGGAAGACGAACACCGTCTTGCCGGCCGGCCGGGCGACCCCGGACACCAGGGCGGGGTGGCCGTCGTCGTCGCCCGCGGCCGCGGCCGCGAGGCCCGCGAGCAGGTCGTCCCGGCCGGTGCCGATCACCACCTGGCGGTACTCGAACAGCGAGCGCGTCGTCACCAGCGCGTGTCCCACCCCCGCGAGCGGCCGTGCGGCGTCCGCGGCCAGGTGGTCCCGCAGCCGCTGCGCCTGTGCCCGCAGCGCCTGTTCCGAGCGCGCCGACAGCACCAGCGGGACCACACCGGCGGGGGCGGCCGGGTCCTCGGCCGCGGCGCCGGGTTCCGGCTGCGCCTCGGGGGCCTGCTCCAGGATCACGTGTGCGTTGGTGCCGCTGATGCCGAAGGCCGATACGCCCGCGCGCCGGGGCCGGCCGGGTGTGCCGGGCCACTCACGGGCCTCGGTCAGCAGCTCGACCGCCCCGGCCGACCAGTCCACATGGGACGAGGGACGGTCCACGTGCAGCGTCCTCGGCAGCACCCCATGACGCATCGCCATGATCATCTTGATGATGCCGCCGACCCCCGCGGCCGCCTGCGTGTGCCCGATGTTCGACTTGAGCGACCCCAGCCACAACGGACTGCCCGGCTCCCGCTCCTGCCCGTACGTGGCCAGCAGGGCCTCGGCCTCGATGGGATCGCCCAGCCTGGTGCCGGTGCCGTGCGCCTCCACCGCGTCCACCTCGCCGCCCGACAGCCCGGCATCGGTGAGCGCGGCCCGGATGACCCGGCGCTGCGCCAGCTCGTTCGGCGCGGTCAGCCCGTTGGACGCCCCGTCCTGGTTGATCGCCGAGCCCCGGATCACCGCCCAGACGCGACGCCCGTTGCGCCGCGCGTCCGAGAGCCGTTCCAGCACCAGCATGCCCACGCCCTCGGAGAAACCGGTACCGTCCGCCGCGTCCGCGAACGCCTTGCACCGCCCGTCCGCCGACAGCCCCCGCTGCCGCGCGAGTTCCACCAGCAGCCCCGGCGTCGACAGCGCCGAGGCCCCACCGGCCAGCGCCAGCGCGCACTCCCCCGACCGCAGGGACCGTACGGCCTGGTGGACGGCGACCAGCGAGGACGAGCACGCGGTGTCCAGCGACACCGCCGGGCCCTCCAGGCCCAGCACATACGCCACCCGGCCCGAGGCCACGCTGGTGTACGTCCCGGTGCTCGCGAAGCCCTCCGCCTCGCCGGCCGCGCCGCCGCCCATCCGCGGGCCGTAGTCCACGGCGTAGAGCCCGGTGAACACCCCGGTCGCCGTACCGCGCAGGCCGGCCGGGTCGATGCCGGCCCGCTCCAGCGCCTCCCACGCCGTCTCCAGGATCAGCCGCTGCTGCGGGTCCATCGCCAGTGCCTCGCGCGGGCTGATGCCGAAGAACGGCGCGTCGAACTCCGCGAGACCGGGCAGGAACCCGCCCGCGCGCGTGTACGTGGTGCCGGGCGCCTCGGGGTCCGGGGAGTACAGCGCCTCCAGGTCCCAGCCGCGGTCCGCCGGAAAGCCGCTCATCGCGTCCACGCCGTCGGACACCACTTCCCACAGGTCGTCGGGGGACGTCACCCCGCCCGGGAAGCGACACCCCACGCCCACGACCGCGATGGGCTCGCGCGCGGACTCCTCCAGCTCGCGGACCCGCTCGCGCAACTGCTGCGCGTCGCCGACGGCGCGTCGCAAGTAGGACCGGAGCTTGTCGACTTCCTCCACCAGGGCCTCCCTCATCGGTTACTTGGAAGAACGGGTGCGGCTACACGTAACCGCGGTCGATCAGGGCGTAGAGCTCGTCGTCACCGGGGCCCGGCGGGCTCGCTTCCGCCGCCGGTTCCGGGACGCCGGGCGCCGGCTGCTCCAGGAGGGAGAAGATGCGGCAGGCGAGCCGGTGCGGGGTGGGGTAGGTGAACGCGACGGTGGCCGGCAGCCGCACCCCGGTCGCTGCGGTGAGCCGGTTGCGCAGCGCCACGGCCGTCGAGGAGTCGAACCCCAGGTCCTTGAAGGTCTCGGTCGCCCGTGCCACGAGCGCTGCGCCGGTCGGCGCCGGTTCCTTGCCGCCGAGCAGCGCCGCCGTCTCGGCGCACACGAGGTCGAGGACCGATTCCTCCGAGTCCAGGTGTGCGAAGGGGCCCGCGTGCGCGGTGTCGTCGGTGGTGGCGGTGGCGCCGGGCGCCGTCAGCCAGTACCGCTGCCGCTGGAACGGGTAGGTCGGCAGGGCGATCCGGCGCGGTCGGTCCGCGGCGAACACCGCCTCCCAGTCCACCGGCACCCCCCGCACGTGCAGCCGGGCCAGCGACGTCAGGATGTCGCCGGTACCGCCGTCGTTCCGGTTCAGGGTGCCCACCACCACCGGCGGGTCCGGCAGCGCGTCGGCGGCCTCCTCCATCGCCACCTGGAGCACGGGGTGCGGGCTGACCTCCACGAACACGCCGCCGCTGCGGCGCATCAGATCGTCCACGACCTCGCCGAAGCGCACCATCGAGCGCAGGTTGTCGTACCAGTACGAGCCGTCGAGGCGGCGGGTGTCGAGCGGTGCGCCGGTGACCGTGGAGTGGAACCGCACCACCGACTCACCGGGGGTCACCCCCGCGGTGTCCCGGAGCAGCCGCTCACGTATGCGTTCGACGTGGTGGGAGTGCGAGGCGTAGTCCACCTTGACCCGGCGCACCCGGACCTCGTCGCGGGCCGCCAGCGCGGCGAACTCGTCCAGTGCCGCGTCGTCCCCGGAGATCACCACGGACGACGGCCCGTTGACGGCGGCCATGGAGAGCCTGCCGGACCACGGGCCGAGCCGGTCGCGCACCCAGTCGGCGGGCGCGGCCACCGCGCTCATCCCGCCCGGACCGGCCAGCTCGATCAGGGCCCGGCTGCGCAGGGCGACGACGTGCGCCGCGTCCTCCAGCGAGAGCGCGCCGGACACGCAGGCCGCGGCGATCTCGCCCTGCGAGTGCCCGACCACCGCCTCGGGGACCACGCCCAGCGACCGCCACACCCGCGCCAGCGACACCATCATGGCGAACAGCGCCGGCTGGACCACGTCCACCCGGTCCAGGGACGCGGCCCCCGGCGCGCCGGTCACCACGTCCACCAGCGACCAGTCCACCCACGGCGCCAGGGCCCGCCCGCACTCGTCGATCGCGCGCGCGAACACCTCCGACTCCGCGTACAGCCGCCGTCCCATGCCCGGCCACTGCGAGCCCTGGCCGGGGAACACGAAGACGACCGGACCCGCCGGAGCCGTGGCCGTACCGCGCACCGCGCCCGCCGCGTCGCCGCCCGCAGCCAGCGGGGCGAGACCGGCGAGCGCCTCCTCGCGGTCCCCGGCCAGGAGCACCGCCCGGTGTTCGAACGACTGCCGCGTGGCCACCAGCGAGTGGCCCACATCGGCCGCCGGCACGGACGCGTCGGCGGCCAGGAGCTCCCGCAGCCGGGCCGCCTGCTCCCGCAGGGCGGCCTCCGACCGCGCGGACAGCACCCACGGCACCGGGCCGCCGCCCCGGACGGCCGCCGGTTTCCGCGACGGAGCGTCCGCGGCGGGGCGTCCGGCCGTCCGGTCGGGGGCCTGTTCGAGGATCAGGTGCGCGTTGGTGCCGCCCATGCCGATCGAGGTCACCCCGGCCCGCCGCGGCCGGTCCGGCGCGGCCGGCCAGGGCCGGGCGGTGCGCAGCACCTCGAAGTACTCGTGGAAGTCGGGCACGGCGGGGTTCGGGGAGTGGAAACCCGGATTGGGGACCAGCTCGGCACGGTCCACGCAGAGCGCGGCCTTCACGAAGCCGACGATGCCGGCGGCCGGTTCCAGGTGCCCGACGTTCGCCTTCGCCGAGCCGACCGTCAGGGGGCGGCCGCGGCCGGTCTCCCGGAACACCTCACGCAGGCCGGACAGTTCGGCCGGATCGCCGAGCCGGGTGCCGGTGCCGTGGGCCTCGACGTAGTCGACGCCGTCGAACGGTACGGCCGCGCGGCGCAGCGCGGACAGCACCGCGGCCGCCTGCGCGGTGGGGCTGGGGTCCGGCATGCGGGAGGTCGCGCCGCCGCTGCCGACGCCCCAGCCGCGCACCACCGCGTAGATGTGATCGCCGTCGCGGACGGCGTGGTCGAGCCGCTTCAGCAGGACGAACGCGCCGCCCTCGCCCCGGACGAACCCGTTGGCGCGTGCGTCGAAGGGGAAGCAGCGGCCGTCGGGCGACAGGGCGCCCAGATTCGCCAGGCCGGCCCCGGCCTCCGGGTCGGCGATCAGGTGCACGCCGCCGGCGAGCGCCATGTCGACGGCGCCGGACCGGATCCGTTCGCAGGTCAGCGCCAGCGACACGAGGGAGGAGGACTGGCCCGAATCCGCGCAGAAGCTCATGCCGCGCACGTCGAACAGGCTGGAGATCCGGTTCGCGATCAGCGCGCCACTGGAGCCGAGGGCGGCGTAGTGGTCGTCCTGGTCGCTGCCGGTCTGCTTGCGCAGCTGCTGGTATCCGGAGGGCGCGGCGCCGACGACGACGTCGACCTCGCGGCCCGCGAGGACGCTCGCCGGCACGCGGGCGTCCTCGACGGCCTCCCAGGCCAGCTCCAGCCCGAGCCGCTGCACGGGGTCCATGGCGGCCGCCTCCGCGGGGCCCGCCCCGAAGAAGGCGGCGTCGAACCCGTCGACGGAGTCGAAGAACGACCCGGCGTCCAGGGTGGCGGCGTCCGGGTGGGACAGGTGCCTCGTCCGCGCGTCGGCCGCCCGCTGTTCCGGGAACGTGCCGACGGTGGACCTCCCGTCGTGCAACAGCCGCCAGAACCCGGCCAGGTCGGGCACTCCGGGAAAGCGGCAGGACATCCCGATGACGGCAATACCGGTGGCTGCGCCACTCATTCGCGTTCCTTCCGGTTCCCTCGGCGTACGGCCCCACGGGGCGGCCGCACGGTGCTCACAGCCAGCGGGTCAGCAGCTCTCGCAGTTCGCCGGGCGCGTCCATGAAGTCGTAGTGGCCGCCGTCGAGCACCCGGAACTCGACCGAGTCCGCGTACCGGCGCCAGCCCTGGAGGTCGGTGAGGCTCACATCCGGGTCGTCCCGCCAGTGCAGTACGACGACGGGGCAGTGCACCGCGGCCGGCTCCACGCGCCGGTACACGCCCGCGGCCGCGTGGTCGCGCAGCAGCACCATGACGCCCATGTCGACCATGTCGGGCCGCGGCTGCATCCCCCGGCTGCGGATGAACGACTCGACCTCGGCGCGCAGTTCGGGCTCGGTCATGGTGAGCATCCGGTCGCGCGCGGCGTCGTGGGGGGCCGGCTGACCCGACACGAACAGGCAGTCCGGTGTGGGCAGGCCGCGTTCGGCGAGCCGGAGCACGGTCTCGTACGCGGGCAGCGCGCCCGAGCAGTGGGCGAAGAACGCGAACGGCCGGTCGAGCAGCGGTGCGAGAGGCTCGACCAGGGCGTCGGCGAGATTCTCGTAGGTGCCGTAGTGCGGGTGGCCCAGCCGGTTCTCGCGGCCGGGGAACTGCACCGGACAGACCTCGGCGCCGTCGAGCGCGGCCGGCCAGGAGCTGAAGGCCGATGCCCCGGCACCGGAAAACGGGAAGCAGAAGATCCGGGCGCGGTGGCCGGCGGCCGGCGGCCGGACGAACCACGGCGACATGGCGGTGGTGGTGGCCGTTGTCATGGCGTCTGCCGTTTCTGCGCGACGATGGGGAGGTGGGTCATTCCGGCGATGAAGTACGACCGCAGGTGCTCCGGTTCGCCGGCGAGTTCGATGGAGCCGAACCGCTGGAGCAGTTCCTCGAAGAAGACGCGCTGGGTCAGCCGGGCCAGCGGTGCGCCGATGCAGAAGTGCGGTCCGAACCCGAACGCGACATGACGCTTGGCGTTGCTGCGGGTGATGTCGAAGGTGTGCGGGTCGGTGAACTGGGAGGGGTCCCGGTTGGCCGAGCCGATCCAGGCGACGACGGCCGCACGGGCCGGGATGGTGCCCCCGGCGAGGTGGACGTCGTCCACCGCGTAGCGCATGAAGTTGCACGCGGGCGATGTCCAGCGCAGCCCTTCCTCGACCAGGTTCGGGATCAGCGACGGGTCGGCCTGCGCCTTCTCGAACTGCTCGGGCCGCTCGGCGAGCGCGTGGACGGTGCCGGCGATGGTGTGCGGCGTCGTCACGTTGGCGCCCAGCAGGATGCTGTAGCCGTCGAGGGCGATCTCCTCGTCGGTCAGCGGTTCGCCGCCCGCGCGGACGCCCATGAGGTGGGTGAGCAGGGTGTCGTCCTCGCCGCCCCGCGCCCGCCGCCGTTCGACCCACTCGGTGACGTAGTTGATCAGCTCGTGGTGGGAGATGGCCAGCGTGGCGGCCTCGTGGCCCACCATGAAGTGCGGGTCCGAGGGGGCCGTCACCATCGCGGTCAGCTGGACGAGTTCCGCCCAGTCCCGCTCCGGGATGCCGAGCAGCGGGCCGGTGATCATCGCCGGGAGGAGCAGGGCCCGCTCGGCGAGGTCGAACTTCTCGCCGTCCAGGGCCGGTTCGAGGAAGCCCACGATCGTGCGGCGGATCGAGTCCTCCCAGGACTTCACCGCCCGGGGGGTGAGCGGCGCGCCGAGCGGCCGGCGGACCTCGGTGTGCCGCGGCGGGTCGGTGGATGTCAGCAGCTTGCCCGCCGCGGGGTCGTCCACCCCGACGTGGGTGGGTGTCGTGCCGCGCTCCGAGGTGAACTCGCGGTGCTCACCGAGCACCCGGCAGACGTCCTCGTGCCGGGTCACCGACCAGAACTCCCGCCCGTCGGGCAGGACCTGGTGGTGCACGGGCGCCTTCTCCCGCATCACGTCCCAGATCGGGTGCGGGTCGCCCGAGGTGTAGAGGTCCAGGTCGAACAGGTCGACCCCGTCGAGGTCGATGTCGCGCGCGGGACCCGGCGTCAGCCTCACGTCCCGACCCTCCCCTGCTCTATCAGCTCGGCGACCCGCGCGGGGGTCTGCGCCAGGTAGAAGTCGCGCACGGACAGCTTGACGCCGTAGTCCTGCTCCACCCGTTCAATGATCTTGATGCCGGCTATCGAATTGCCGCCGAGCTCGAAGAAGTCGTTGTCCGGCCCGACCTCGCGATCGCCGAGGATTTCCCGCCACAGCGCCGAGATCTCCTGAACGAGTGACGTTTGCGCACTCGATGCCATTTGCCAGTCTTCCTTCCTCCGCCGGACGTT
Organism: Streptomyces sp. AM6-12; assembly: GCF_044327085.1. Lineage (NCBI taxonomy): Bacteria > Bacillati > Actinomycetota > Actinomycetes > Kitasatosporales > Streptomycetaceae > Streptomyces > Streptomyces sp. AM6-12. The sequence continues at coordinate 111,338 of NZ_JBIQWN010000003.1, read as the reverse complement.
CAGGTGTCCCGCTGGCGAGACAAATCCATGGAACGGCCGAAACGAGTGTCCCGTGATTCTCGTCCGCTCACCGCGTGTGGGTGGTGCCCGGTGCTCGCAGGTCAGGTGGCATTGAGAATGGACCAACAAGTCGGGATGCTAATCCCTTCTCGGCCACGGTGGTCATATCCAGCGGACGGCTCCATCGGCGCTAAAGTGGAATTCGAAATTTTCCCGAGCGGAACTTACGGACCGGCCGCTCCCGTCTTGCCGGCCGATCGCCGCGGTGGGGTGCGGGCCGATCACTCGTGCGGTGTGCTCGTTCCGGTGGCACTGGATGCCCGCCGACCGTGCGTGGCAAGATCTTCGGGTGCACATCGGAATACTTGGCCCGTTCGAGGTCCGCGACGCCGGCGGCGCCTTGGTGGACGTGCCGGGCGCGCGGCTGCGCGGGCTGCTGGCCGCCCTCGCGCTCAGGCCGGGCAAGGTGGTCCCGAAGGCGGCGCTCGTCGACTGGATCTGGGGTGAGCTGCCGCCCTCCGACGTGCCAAGTGCCTTGCAGCGCCTGGCCTCCCGGCTGCGCAAGGCACTGCCCGAGGGCCTGGTCGAGGGGCGGCCGGACGGCTACCGGCTGGCGGTGGGGCCCGACGACGTCGACGCCGTGCGCTTCGAGCGGCTGCTCACCTCGGGCCAGGTCCGGGCCGCGGACGATCCCCGGCGGGTCCAACTGCTGCGCGAGGCCGTCGCGTTGTGGCGCGGCGCGGCCTTGCAGGACATCGCTCTGCACAACAGCGCGGCCTTCGACGCGGCGGTCGCCCGGTTCGAGGGGCTGCGCCTGACCGCTCTGGAGGACCGGTTCGACGCGGAGCTCGGCCTCGGCAACGGCGCGGAGCTGGTCACCGAGCTGACCGACCTGGTGGCCGCGCATCCGCTGCGCGAGCGGCTCGCCGCCCTGCTGATGCGGGCCCTCGTCGCGGCCGGCCGCGGCAGCGAGGCACTGCAAGTCTTCCAGCGCGCGCGTCAGGTCCTGGCCGAGGAGCTGGGCGCCGACCCGTCGGCGGAGCTGGCGGAGCTGCATGTCGCGCTACTGCGGGGCGGGTTGGAGCGACGCGAGGAGTCACGCAAGACCAATCTGCGCGCCGAGCTGACCAGCTTCGTCGGCAAGGACGCCGACATCGCCGCCGTCCGCGACCTGATCTCCGCGCACCGGCTCACCACCCTGATCGGGCCGGGCGGCTCGGGCAAGACCAGGCTGGCCGCGGAGACCGCGCGCACGCTGCTCGACGATGTCGCGGACGGGGTCTGGCTGGTGGAGCTGGCGGCCCTCGGCCCCGACGACGACCTGGCGCACTCGGCGCTCGCCGCGCTGGGCCTGCGGGACACGCTGCTCGGCGGGACGCCGAACGCGGAGCTGACGGACCGGCTCATCGCCGCGGTCCGCCAGCGTGAGGCGCTGCTGATTCTGGACAACTGCGAGCACGTCATCGAGTCGGCGGCGGCGTTCGCCCACCGGATGCTCGGCGAGTGCCGGCGGCTGCGGATCCTCGCGACGAGCAGGGAGCCGCTCGGCATCACCGGCGAGGCGCTGTGGCCGGTCGAGCCGCTGGCCCTGCCGGACGTGTATCCCAGCCGGGCCGAGATGGAGGCCTCGCCCGCCGTGCGGTTGCTGCGGGACCGGGCCGGCGCGGTGCGCCGGGACCTCGTGGTCGACGCCCGCACGCTGCCGACGATGGTGCGCATCTGCCGGGCGCTGGACGGGGTGCCGCTGGCGATCGAACTGGCCGCGGCCCGGCTGCGGACGATGTCCGTCGATCAGCTCGCGCACCGCCTCGACGACCGCTTCCGCCTGCTGACCAGCGGCAGCCGGACCGCCCTGCCGCGGCACAAGACGCTGCGCGCGGTGGTCGACTGGAGCTGGGAACTGCTCAGCGACGCCGAACGGACGGTGCTGAGCAGGCTCTCGGTGTTCTCGGGCGGGACGAGCCTGGAGGCCGCCGAGCGGGTGTGTGCCGGCGATGGCGTCGGGCAGGGGCAGATCCTGGAACTGCTCACCTCGCTGGCCGAGAAATCGCTGCTGCGTGCGGTGGCCGACGACGACCCGCGCTACCGCATGATCGGCACGATCAAGGAGTACGCCGGGCTCCGGCTCGCGGAGGCGGGGGAAACGGAGCTGGTACGCCGGGCTCATCTCGCCTACTTCACCGAACTGGCCGAGGCCGCGGAGCCGCGGCTGCGCCTCGCCGAGCAGTTGGAGTGGCTGGCCGTCCTGGAGGCCGAGCACGACAACATCGGTGCCGCGATGCGCGGCGCGCTCGCGGCCGGCGAGGCGCAGGCGGCGATGCGGCTCGCGGCGGGCGCGGGCTGGTACTGGTGGCTCGGCGGGCACCGGGCCGAGGGGATGGAGCTGATCACCGCCGCCGCCGAGCGGCCCAGCGAGGTCGGCGACGACATCAGGGCCACGGTCTACGGCCTCGTCGTGCTGTTCCTGACGTCCGGCTGGGGCGACGAACGCCAGGCCGCGGAGTGGATCCACAAGGCGTACGGGTTCAGCCGGCACGCCCGGTACCGCCACCCGGCGCTGGAACTCGTCGGCCCGCTGGAGCACATGCTCCAGGAGCCCGAGTCGACCCCGACCGCGTTCGAACCGCTGCTGGACAGCGAGGACCCCTGGGTGCGCGCGCTGGCCCGGCTGCACCTGGGCAAGATGCGGATCATGCTCGGCCAGGAGGGGCGGGACGCCGACACGTACCTGGAGCTTGCGCTCACCGAGTTCCGGGCGCTCGGCGAGCGGTTCGGGATCTCGTTCGCGCGGACCGAGCTGGCGGACCGGATCGCGATGCGCGGCAAATTCGCCGCCGCGTGCGAACACTACGAGCAGGCGATCGAGGCCGTCACCGAGCTCGGTGCCGTCGAGGACGTCACCCGGATGCGGTCGAAGCAGGCGCAGCTGTACTGGCTGCTGGGCGACCAGGACGCCAGTGCGCGCGCTCTGGCCGAGGCGCAGCGGTGCGCCGAGCGGGTCGCCTGGCCGGACGCGCTGGCCGAGCTGGCCCTGTCGAGGGCGGAACTCGCCCGCTGGGCGGGCGACTTCGAGGAGGCGCGGCGGCAGGTCGGCATCGCGCGGACCCTGCTGGGCGACGAGGCGGAGCAGGCGACCGTGCGCGCGCTGACGCACGATCTGCTGGGCTATCTCGCCGAGGACCTCGAGGAGGCCCGGACGGCACGGGCGACGGCCTTCGCGGCGGCGTCCGAGGCGGGGCACGCCCCCCTGATCGCGCGGACGTTGGTCGGGGTGGCGGACCTGGCGCTGCGCGGTGAGCAGTACGGGCGGGCCGCGCGGCTGCTGGCGGCGAGCGCGGCCGTGCGCGGGCTGCGGGACCGTTCGCACCCGGACGTGGACCGGATCGAGGAGACGGTACGGCGCTGCCTCGGCGACACGGAGTTCGCCGAGGCAGCGCGCGAGGGGTCCGGTGAGGACTGGTCCGCGTTGGTCGCGGTCACGCTCGCTTCTTGAAGGAGGAGAGCGCCCACACGTAGCCGAGGACGGCGATCCCGACGGTCCAGGCGAAGGCGCCGATCAGATGGCCGGTCGAGACCGTGGTGCCGAGCATCAGGCCGCGCAGCGTCTCGATCATCGGGGTGAAGGGCTGGTACTCCGCGAACTGCCGCACCCCCGTGCCCATGGAGCTGGCCGGCACGAAGGCGCTGCTCAGGAAGGGCAGGATGTTCAGCGGCGCGGTGGCCATGCCCGCCGACTCCGGAGTGGAGGCGGCCAGGCCCATGGCGACCGTGAGCCAGCTGGCCGCGAAGCCGATCAGCGCCATCACGGCGATCGCGCCGAGCCAGTCGACGGCGCTGGCGTGGGTACGGAAGCCCATCGCGAAGCCGACGGCGATGATGGCCACGCAGGCGAGCATGCAGCGCACCGTGGTGGCGACGACGTGACCGGTCAGTACGGCGCCGCGGGAGACGTCCATGACCTTGAAGCGGTTGATGATGCCCTTGGTCATGTCGTTGCTCACCGACATCGCCGTCGGGCCGAGCCCGTAGGTGATGGCCATCACGACCAGGCCCGGCACGGCGTAGTCGATGTACTTGCCGCCGACGTTGAAGGCGCCGCCGAACACGAACACGAACATGCACATGATCACGATGGGCAGCAGGACGGCCTGGAACACCGACATCGGATTGCGCGTCTGGTGCTTGAAGTTGCGACGCAGCATGATTGCCGAGTCGCCGAGGGACATCGAGATGGTGCTCATTTTGCGACTGCCTCCGCGGGGGTGCCGGCGTGGCCGGTGAGGGCAAAGAAAACGTCGTCGAGGTCCGGCGTGTGCACGGAGAACTCTTCTGCGTTGATCATGTGTTCGTCGAGCCGGTCCAGCACGGCCCGCAGCGACCTCGAACCGCCGTCGCTGGGCACCCGCAGGACCAGTTCCTGCTCGTCGCGGGTGGACCCGGACAGGACCCGCGCGGCGGCGTCGAGTTCGTAGTGGTCGCCGAAGCGGAGCCGGACGTGGGTGCCGGGGATGCGGCGCTTGAGGTCGTCCGGGGTGCCGTGGGCGGCGATGCGGCCCTGGTCGACCACCGCGATCTGGTCGGCGAGCTGGTCGGCTTCCTCCAGGTACTGGGTGGTGAGGAAGATGGTGGTGCCGTCGGCCACCAGTTCACGGACGATGCCCCACATGGTGCGGCGGCTGCGCGGGTCGAGGCCGGTCGTCGGCTCGTCCAGGAAGACGATCTGCGGATTGCCGACCAGGGTCATCGCCAGGTCCAGCTTGCGACGCATACCACCGGAGTAGCTGCCCGCCTGCTTGTCCGCAGACTCGACCAGGTCGAACCGCTCCAGCAGCCGGGAGACCAGGCTGTCGGCCTTGCGCACCCGCTTCAGGTCCGCCATCATCCGCAGGTTCTCACGGCCCGTCAGCAGCTCGTCGACCGCGGCGAACTGACCGGTCACGCCGATCAGGGAGCGGACCTGCTTGGTCGCGGTCAGCACGTCGTGCCCGGCGATGCGCACCGTGCCGGCGTCGGCCTTCTGGAGCGTCGTCAGGATGTTGACCGTCGTTGTCTTGCCCGCCCCGTTCGGGCCGAGCAGGGAGAAGATCGATCCCGCGGCGACCTCGAAGTCCACGCCGTCGAGTACGACCTTGTCCCCGTACGTCTTGCGCAGCCCCGAGACTGCGATCACCGAACTGTTCATGCCTCCACCATTCCTACCGGACCAGACAACTACCTGACACCGCCCAGACACGGCCGTCGACACGGCGTTTTCCTTGTGTCTCCCCTGGTCACAGGGGTGCGGCTGTCTTCTCTATCGCGTCCAGCACCTCTCGGCCGCTGTCGACGAGGTACATGTGATCGCCAGGGAACTCCGCGTACCCGAAGCCGGCCGTGGTCGCCTTCCGCCACTGCCGGGCCTCCTCCGCGGTGACCAGGCCGTCGCGGTCGCCCCGCAACGAGAGGATCGGCACCGACACCGGATCGTCGGTGCTCGGCACATAGGCCTCGTGCATCTCGCAGTCGGCCTGGAGCACGGGAAGGATCAGCTCGCGCATCTCCGGGTGGTCGAGCGCCTCGTGCCGGAAGCCCGCGAACTCCTCGACGCGGGCCAGGAACTCGTCGTCCGGGAGTCCCGCCGCCCGCCGCTCCCGCTGGGTCCACGGGCCCGGCGAGCCGCTGACGACCAGCCGCTCGACGCGCACGCCGCGCGCGCTCAGCAGGTGCACCAGCTCGTAGGCGAGCACCGCGCCCAGGCTGTGCCCGAACAGCACGGTCCGCGCCCCTTCGCCGAGGTCCGCGAGGATGTCGTCGACCGAGTTCCTGGCCGCTTCGACGACGTTGCGGTACGGCGTCTCCAGGATCCTGCGCTCCCTGCCGGGCAGCTCGACCGAGGTCACGCGCCAGCGGCCGGCGGACAGTTCCCGCCAGGGGTGGAAGAACGACGGTCCCGCTCCCGCGAACGGCACGCACAGCAGTGTGGTCCGTGCCCGGTCCCCGGTCTCCGCCGCGGACGCGCCGGCTTGCTTCACTCCGACCGTTCCTCCCATCAGCAGCTCACCGCTTCGGGCAGCCGGTTCCGGGACAGCGAGCGCACGATCTCCCCGCTGCGGGTCGCCATGTTCGACAGCAGGGAGGACGACAGACCGTGCGTGTGCTCGGTACCGCCCTGGAGGTAGATCCCGGCGCTCACGTCATCGGTCGTGACCAGCCGGTAGTCGCGCTCCAGGCGGTGGCGGCCCTGCTCGTCGCGGGCGCAGTACCCGTCGAGTTCGCCGAGCACCCCCGCGATGTCCATCGCCTCGTACCCGGTGGCGCACACGACGATGTCGACGTCCATGTCGTAGGACCGGTCCGTCGCCAGCGAGTGGATGGTGACCCGGGTGTCGTCGCCGCTGCGCTTGACGTCGGTGACCCGCGACAGCTCGGCGAAGTGCAGCCGCTCGGCACCCCGTACTTCATCGTCGTACTGACGCTGGTAGAGGCTTCGGATCACCTCGTCGTCGACCACGGAGTAGTTGGTGTTCCGGTGGTACTGCCAGAACTTCTCCTTCGCCCGCTCCTCGGCGAAGTAGTAGTCGTCCACCGCGTTCGGGTCGAAGATCCTGTTCGCGAACGGGGTGTTGTCGGCGATGCTGTAGCCGTACGACGGGATCACTGCGGTGACCGTCGCGTTCGGCGCGTTGTCGTAGCAGTGGCGGGCGATCTCCGCGGCGCTCTGCCCGGCCCCGACCACCACGATGTCGGTCAGCTTCGCCGCGTCGCAGCGCCGGAACTTCTCCAGGAACTCCGAGCTGTGCCAGACCCGTTCGTCGCGGACGAAGTCCTGCGGCATCCTCGGCGCCAGGCCGGTCGCCAGGACGACGTTGCGTGCCTCCACGGACGACTCTCCGGTGGCCGGCGAGGACACCTGGATCCGGAAGCGGTCGACGGGTCCTGCCGGGCCCGAGCTGCGCAGCGGGGTGACGGCGGTGACCCTGGTGCCGTAGGACACCTGGTCGGCGAAGTTCGCCGCCACCCACTCCAGGTACTGGTGGAACTCGGCGCGTGTCGGGAAGAAGTCGGAGTTGTTGACGAACTGCGGCAGGCGCTCGACCGCGTGCAGGAAGGACACGAAGCTGTACGGCGACGTGGGATTGCGGAACGTCACCAGGTCCTTCAGGAACGAGACCTGCATCTTCGCCGTCGGCAGCAACATGTTCCGGTGCCACCCGAACGACGGCTGGCTCTCGAAGAACCGCGCGGTCGGCGGGGTGGCCCCGGTGGCGCCGAGCTCTTGCAGCGCGATGGCGAGGGACAGATTCGACGGGCCGAATCCGATGCCCACCACGTCGTAACCGGATGGTTCGCAACTTGCCATGCCTACACCTCCTTCAGGTACTGCGCCAGCTTGCGGTTGATGACCTCGAAGACTTCGGCGGCAGGCTCGGGCATGTACATGTCGTAGTGCGTGGCGTGGATGTCGTGCACCTCGATGGCACCGCGGACGTACGGCCGCCACAGGTGCGACCACGAGCCCTCGGGCTTCAACTCCGCGTTGAAATACAGGACATCTCCATGGAAGACCGGTGACTCGTACTGCGACATGAGGGTCATGTTGTTGGCCAGCACCCGCGACATGGCGTCGAGGAACTGCTCCTGGTTGCCAGTGTTCATGTACTGGCTAAAGAACTCCTCGAGTTCGACTCGATAGTCCGAGCGGCTGCGGCCGGCGAGGATCTTGAACTCGTTCGCCGGCTCGGAGTCCAGGATCGCCAGGAAGGCGACCCGGTGACCGCGCTCCTCCAGCCGCGCCGCGACGGCGTGCCCGAGCGTCCCGCCGTAGGACCAGCCGATCAGGTGGAAGGGCCCCTCGGGCTGGACCTTGAGCATCTCGTCGACGTAGTCGTCGACCATCTCCTCCATGGACTTCGGCAGTGTGCCCGAGCCGCCACAGCCACGGGCCTGGAGGGCGTAGACCGCCCACTCCTCAAGGAACGGCAGGAAGCTGAAGTACGCCCAGCTCAGCCCGCCGCCCGTGTGGAAGAACCACAGCGGAGGCTTGTCCGCCGCGCTGTTCAGCGGCAGGACGACCGCGAACGGGTCGGCGTGTTCGGCGGGGATGCTGTTGGCGAGCATCAGCGCGGCCAGCTGGCCCACGGTCGGGTACTGGATGATCGTCCGGAGCGGCACGTCGATGTCGAAGTGGCCGCGGATGCGGGCGCTGAGCCGGGTGGCCAGCAGAGAGTGGCCGCCGAGCGCGAAGAAGTCGTCGTCGATGCCGACGCTCGGCAGGCCGAGCAGCTCGCCGAAGATGGCGCACAGCGTCTCCTCGTGGGCGTTGCGCGGCTCCCGGCTGCCCTCGGTGCTCGCCTGGTCGGACGGCAGGGCCCGTCGGTTGAGCTTCCCGTTGGGGGTGAGCGGGATCTCCGAGAGCGGGACGACGGCGGCGGGCACCATGTAGTCCGGCAGCCGTCCGCGCAGGTATGCGGGGAGTTCGGCGAGGAGCGGGCCGATGGTCCGGGAGAGTCCGGGGTTGTTGGCCCGGGTCCGGCCGGCCACGCCGCTGGGCACGAACGCCCCGGTGACGGCGCGTTCCCCGGACAGCAGTACCGCGTCGAAGGCGTGGACGGCCTCGCCCGAGGGGGTGAGGACCGCCGCCCTGCCGTGCTCGCCGGCCCACTGGAGGACTTCCTGCGGGTCGACCGGCCGGCCGGCCAGGGACGCCTGGGGCAGCAGATCGGCCGCGACGGTCGCGGCGGCCTCCTCGGTCAGCCGGGCGTTGGGTATCCCGGTCACCCGCAGCGGGCCGTCCACCCGGTCGGCGCGGCGCTGGAGGTCGGTGAGCTCGTACACGTCACGCCCCCACGCGACCGTGGGCACCGCGGTCAGGTCGAGCAGGCCCGTGGCTTCCTTGTGCAGGACGACCTCGTAGCGGTGCCGGGTCAGCTCGTTGTGCGCCGTCCCGGGCTTCAGCCGGATGTCCACGCCGAGCGACCGGCCTTGCGCCCACTCGGTGAACCACTCGGGCGCGATGACCAGTTCGCGCTCGGCGAGCAGCGCCTTCTCCACCAGCGTCCGCAACTCCTCGGGCGAGGCGTGCGGCTGGGCCGTGCGCTGGACCGCCGTCAGCAGCAGCCGCAGCGTGGTGGCATTGCGGACGTCACCGACGATCAGCCGCCCGCCGGGCGCCACCAGTTCAAGGGCCTGGTCCAGCACCCGGTCGAGGTAGTCGACGCCGGGGAAGTACTGGATCACCGAGTTCAGGAGGACCGTGTCGAACGCGGCCCTGGGCAGTCCGGAGACGTCGTCGGCGGGCTGCGCACTCAGGTGCACCCGGTCGCCGAAGCCGTTCTGCTCGGCCTGGGCGCGGACCCGGTCCACGACGGGGGCGGACAGGTCGGTGCCCCAGAACTCCTCGACCTGGCCGACGATCTTCGCCATCAGCAGACCGGAACCGACACCGATCTCCAGCACCCGCCGGGGCGCGGACTCCAGCACCTGCGCCACCGCGGCGTCCTGCCACTCCCGCATCTGCTCCAGCGGGATCGGCTCACCGTCGTAGGTCGACTTCCACAGGTCGAAGTCGTCGCCCAGCGCCTCGTCCTCGGACGCGAGGTAGCTGTCGTCGTAGACCTGGCGCCACTCGTCCACCTGGGCACCCGCGTCGGCCGCCCCGGCCTGCGGTTCGGGGACGACGTAGCCGACGACGCGCTTGTCGTCCTGCTGGTCGCGTACGACGACCACGGCCTGCGCGACGCCCGGATGCGAGGCCAGCACGTTCTCGATCTCGCCCAGCTCGATACGGAAACCGCGCACCTTGACCTGGAAGTCGGTGCGCCCGATGTACTCGAGCCGGCCGTCCCGGCCCCACCGCACCAGGTCACCCGTGCGGTACATCCGCGCCCCGGACGCACCGAACGGGCACGCCACGAACCGCTCCGACGTCAGACCAGGACGACCCTGATAGCCACGGGCCAGACCATCACCCGCGATGTACAGCTCACCCTGCACCCCCCGCGGGACCGGACGCAGCCGCGAATCCAGCACGAACACCTGCGTGTTGCCGATCGGCGAACCGATCGGCGGGACGCCTTCGCCCACCTTCACGGCCGCCGTGGTCGACCAGATGGTCGTCTCGGTCGGGCCGTACATGTTGAAGACCTCGGCGGCCTGGTCGGCCAGCGTCTCGGCCAGCCGGGCCGGCAGGGCCTCGCCGCCGACCAGGATCCGCAGGCCCTTCGCGGCGTTCGGCTCGTGCATCACCAGCATCTGCCAGAACGCGGGGGTGGCCTGTACGACGGTGACCTCGTGCCGGCGCACCACGTCGAGCACGGCCGACGGCTCGGCGACGACGTCCTTGCCCGCGAGGATCACGGCCGCGCCCGAGAGGAGCGGCAGGTACAGCTCCAGACCCGCGATGTCGAACGACACCGTGGTCACCGCCAGCCACCGGTCCGACGGCGACAACGGCACCCGACGCCCCATCGTCGCAAGGAAGTTCGCCAGCGCGCCGTGCGGCACCGCCACACCCTTCGGCCGGCCCGTCGAACCCGACGTATAGATCACGTACGCCGTGCTCTGCGACCGTACGACCACGCCCGGAGCCGACTCCGGGAACCCGGCCAGCTCCGCGCCGGCCAGCGTCTCGGCGTCCAGGACCAGCACCGGCGCCGCGTCCTCCAGGATGTAGTCGATCCGCGACCGCGGATGATCCGGATCGATCGGCACATACGCACCGCCCGCCTTCTGCACCGCCAGCAACGCGACGATCAGCTCCACCGACCGCGGCAGACACACCGCAACCAACGACTCCTGCCGCACCCCACGCCCGATCAGCCAGTGCGCCAGCCGGTTGGCCCGCGCCTCCAGCTCCCCGAACGTCAGCGACTCGTCGCCGCACACCACGGCGGTCGCCGCCGGAGCGGTCTCGGCGTGCCGGGCGACCGCCGCCACGACGTCCGCGCCCCGGACCGGCTCGGCCGTGTCGTTCAGATCGGCCAGCAGCCAGTCGCGCTCCCCCGCGTCCACCACGTCGACGTCCCCGACGCACACGCCCGGATCGGCGACGACCTGCTCCAGGACGCGCACGAACCGGGCGGCGATGGCCTCGGCCGTGTCCCGGTCGAACAGCTGGGTCGAGTACTGGATGTCGCCGCGCAGCGCCCCCGTGTCGTCGGCGGCGATGCTGAAGAACAGGTCGAACTTCACGGTCGAGGTGATGGCCTGCTCGAACTGCACGTCCAGGCCGGGCAGTTCGAGGTCCCGCTTCTCGTAGTTCTGCCAGGCGAACATCACCTGGAACAGCGGCTGGTAGGCCGCCGAGCGGTCCGGGTTGATCGACTCGACCAGCACCTCGAACGGCACGTCCTGGTGCTCGTAGGCCGCCAGTGCCTTGTTCCGCACCTGAGCGAGCAGGTCGGTGAACGTCGGGTCGCCGGCGAGGTCGACGCGCAGCACCAGGGTGTTGACGAAGAATCCGACGAGGTCGGCGAGCGCCTCGTCGGTACGGCCGGCGATCGGGCTGCCGATGGTCACGTCGTCCCCGCCGCCGAGCTTGCGCAGCAGCACCGCGAGGGCGGCCTGGAGGACCATCGACATGGTCATCCCGCGCGCGGTGGCCAGCTTCTCCAGCCTGGCCGCCACCCGCGGTTCCACGACGAGGTCGACCGTGTCGCCGTGCGGGTCCGCCTCCGCGGGCCGCGGGCGGTCCAGCGGCAGGCTGAGCGGCTGCGGGACGCCGGCCAGCTCCGAGCGCCAGTACTCGACCTGCGCCGCGGCGAGGCTGCCCGGGTCCGCCGGGTCGCCGAGCACCTCGCGCTGCCACAGCGTGTAGTCCTTGTACTGCACGGGCAGCGGCTCCCACCGGGGCGCCTGCCCGCCGCGGCGGGCGGTGTAGGCGTCGGCCAGGTCACGGGCGAGCGGCGCGCCCGAGCTGCCGTCCATGGCGATGTGGTGGATCACCAGGGCGAGCACGTGCTCCTCGGGGGAGCAGCGGAAGACGGTCGCCCGCAGCGGGATCTCGGCCGCCAGGTCGAACTGGTGCGAGATGACCTCGTCGATGGCGGCGGACACCGCGTCGGGGGTCACGTCGACCACCGGCAGAGCCGGCGCCGCGTCCGCCGCCGGGAGGATCTTCTGGAAGGGCTCGCCGTCGGCGTCCGTCGGGTAGACGGTGCGCAGGATCTCGTGCCGGTCGAGCACATCGCCGAGCGCCGCTTCGAGGGCGTTGATGTCCAGGGACCCGGTCAGCCGGAACGCCGCCGACATGTTGTAGGTTTCGGCGGCCTCCTCCAGTTGCTGAAGGAGCCACATACGACGCTGCGCAAATGACAGCGGGATCATGGTCGTTACTCCTCTACGATCATCTTGCGCAAACCGGGACGGCGAGGTGCGGCCGCCGATTCCTCCGACCACGCGGCGAGCGCGGCCGGCGTCGGCAAGTCGAAGATCTTTCGGACAGGTATTTCGATGCCCATCTCGGCACGTGCTCGGCTGATCAGCCGGGTGGCCAGGAGCGAGTGACCGCCGAAGGCGAAGAAGTCGTCGTCGATGCCGACCCGGCCGAGACCGAGCACTTCCGCGAACAGCGCGCAGAAGTTCTCCTCGCGCTCGTTGCGCGGCGCCCGGCCGGTCGACACCTGCGCGTAGTCGGGCGGCGGCAGCACCCGTCGGTTGAGCTTGCCGTTGGGTGTGAGCGGGATCTCGGACAGGGGGACGACCGTGGCCGGGACCATGTACTCGGGCAGCCGTCCGCGCAGGTATGCGGGGAGTTCGGCGAGGAGCGGGCCGATGGTCCGGGAGAGTCCGGGGTTGTTGGCCCGGGTCCGGCCGGCCACGCCGCTGGGCACGAACGCCCCGGTGACGGCGCGTTCCCCGGACAGCAGTACCGCGTCGAAGGCGTGGACGGCCTCGCCCGAGGGGGTGAGGACCGCCGCCCTGCCGTGCCGTCGCGCCCAGAGCAGCAACTCCTCCGGGTCGACCGGCCGGCCGGACGGGGCGGCCGGGCTCGGCACGCCCGCCGTGGCGGCGGCCGCGGCCTCCTCGGTCAGCCGGGCGTTGGGTATCCCGGTCACCCGCACCGGGTCGTCGCCGGCGCGGTCGAGGCGGTGGGCGAGGCCCGCGAGGTCGGGGATCTCCCGGCCCCAGGGCAGCCCTGGCACTGCGGTCAGGTCGAGCAGGCCCGCAGCTTCCTTGTGCAGGACGACCTCGTAGCGGTGCCGGGTCAGCTCGTTGTGCGCCGTCCCGGGCTTCAGCCGGATGTCCACGCCGAGCGACCGGCTTTGCGCCCACTCGGTGAACCACTCGGGCGCGATGACCAGTTCGCGCTCGGCGAGCAGCGCCTTCTCCACCAGCGTCCGCAACTCCTCCGGCGAGGCGTGCGGCTGGGCCGTGCGCTGGACCGCCGTCAGCAGCAGCCGCAGCGTGGTGGCGTTGCGGACGTCACCGACGATCAGCCGCCCGCCGGGCGCCACCAGCTCCAAAGCCTGGTCCAGCACCCGGTCCAGGTAGTCGACGCCGGGGAAGTACTGGATGACCGAGTTGATCACCACGACGTCGAACGCGCCCCTGGGCAGTCCGGAGACGTCGTCGGCGGGCTGCGCACTCAGGTGCACACGATCGCCGAAGCCGTTCTGCTCGGCCTGGGCGCGGACCCGGTCCACGACGGGGGCGGACAGGTCGGTGCCCCAGAACTCCTCGACCTGGCCGACGATCTTCGCCATCAGCAGACCGGAACCGACACCGATCTCCAGCACCCGCCGGGGCGCGGACTCCAGCACCAGCGCCACCGCCGTGTCCCGCCACTCCCGCATCTGCTCCAGCGGGATCGGGACGCCGTCGTAGGTGGACCGCCACAGCTGGAAGTCCTCGCCCCAGGCCTGGTCCCTGGACTCCGTGTAGCTGTCGTCGTAGACCTGCTGCCATTCGTCCACCTGGGCATCGGCCTCGGCGAGCGCGGCGTCCGGCTCGGGGACGACATAGCCGATGACGCGCTTGTCGTCCTCCTGGTCCTCGCGTACGACGACCACGGCCTGCGCGACGCCCGGATGCGAGGCCAGCACGTTCTCGATCTCGCCCAGCTCGATGCGGAAACCGCGCACCTTGACCTGGAAGTCGGTGCGCCCGATGTACTCGAGCCGGCCGTCCCGGCCCCACCGCACCAGGTCACCCGTGCGGTACATCCGCGCCCCGGACGCACCGAACGGGCACGCCACGAACCGCTCCGACGTCAGACCAGGACGACCCTGATAGCCACGGGCCAGACCATCACCCGCGATGTACAGCTCACCCTGCACCCCCCGCGGGACCGGACGCAGCCGCGAATCCAGCACGAACACCTGCGTGTTGCCGATCGGCGAACCGATCGGCGGGGCGTCCGTTCCGGGCTCGATGGCCGCGCTCGTCGACCAGATCGTGGTCTCGGTCGGGCCGTACATGTTGAGCACTTCGGCGGCCTGGTCGGCGAGTGTCCCGGCCAGTTGCGCGGGCAGCGCCTCGCCGCCGACCAGGATCCGCAGATCCTTCGCGCCGTTCGGCTCGTCCATGAGCAGCATCTGCCAGAAGGCGGGGGTGGCCTGTACGACGGTGACCTCATGTCGGCGCAGTGCCGCCATGACGGCCGAGGGCTGGGCGATGGTGTCCTTGCCCGCGAGCACCACGGCCGCGCCGGAGATCAGTGGCAGGTACAGCTCCAGCCCCGCGATGTCGAACGACACCGTGGTCACCGCCAGCCACCGGTCCGACGGCGACAACGGCACCCGACGCCCCATCGTCGCAAGGAAGTTCGCCAGCGCACCGTGCGGCACCGCCACACCCTTCGGCCGGCCCGTCGAACCCGACGTATAGATCACGTACGCCGTGCTCTGCGACCGTACGACCACGCCCGGAGCCGACTCCGGGAACCCGGCCAGCTCCGCGCCGGCCAGCGTCTCGGCGTCCAGGACCAGCACCGGCGCCGCGTCCTCCAGGATGTAGTCGATCCGCGACCGCGGATGATCCGGATCGATCGGCACATACGCACCGCCCGCCTTCTGCACCGCCAGCAACGCGACGATCAGCTCCACCGACCGCGGCAGACACACCGCAACCAACGACTCCTGCCGCACCCCACGCCCGATCAGCCAGTGCGCCAGCCGGTTGGCCCGCGCCTCCAGCTCCCCGAACGTCAGCGACTCACCCTCACCGATCACCGCCAGAGCGTCCGGAGCCGACCGCGCCCACCGGGCCACCGCCTCCAGCAGACCCGGCTCCAGTGTCGGCTCCACCGTGTCGTTCGCCGTACCCAGCAGCCACCGCCGCTCGTCCGCACCGAGCACGTCGAGGTCACCGACGCGCACGCCCGGATCGGCGACGACCTGCTCCAGGATGCGCACGAACCGGGCGACGATGTCGGCGGCCGTGTCCGCGTCCAGGAGGTCCTGCTGGTACTGGAGGGCGAACTGCACCTCCGGCTCGGAGGCGGCGGCCAGGGTGACCGGGTAGTGCGACCCGGCGAACGGCCGTAGCCCGGTGATGGCCACACCGGCCTCCGAGTTGGCCTCGACGATGGCCTCGCGGTCGACCGGGAAGGACTCGAACAGCACCAGGGTGTCGAAGAGGGTGCTCAGCCCGGTGGCCTGCTGGATCTCCACCAGGCTGTGGTGGTGGTGATCCAGCAGCGCGACCTGCCGGCTCTGGAGTTCGGCGAGCAGTTCGGCGAAGGTGCTCCGCCATGCGCAGCGCACCCGCACCGGGATGGTGTTGATGAACAGGCCGACCATGTCGTCGGCGTCGATGAAGGCCGCCGGACGGCCGGCGACGGTGGCGCCGAACACGATGTCGGACCGCCCGGTGAGGTTGGCGAGCATCACGCCCCAGGCGCCCTGCACCAGCGTGTTCACCGTGACGCCGAGTTCCGCGGCCCGGTGCAGCAGGCCGTTCATGTCCTCGATCGCCACGTCGAGGTTTCCGACGCCGCCGGAGTCGTGCCGTGCGGTGGCGCGCGGCACGAGCAGGGTGGGCTCCTCCACCCCTTCGAGCTCGGCCGCCCAGGCGCGGGCGGACTCCTCGTGGTCGTGCCGGGCGCGCCAGGTCAGGAACTCGCCGAAGTCACGGGCCGGGGGCATCCCGGACGCGTCACCGTCGGCCGCGTACAGCAGCAGCAGGTCCCGCATCAGCAGCGGCGTGGACCAGCCGTCGAACAGCACGTGATGGGCGGTCAGCACCAGTTCGGCCCGGTCCGGTTCGAGGACGACCAGCGCCAGCCGGATCAGCGGCGGAGTGCCCACGTCGAAGTGGGTGGCCCGGTCCTCGACGAGGAAGCGCTCGAACGTCTCGACCCGCTCCGCCTCGGCGAGCCCGGTCAGGTCCAGGTGCTGCCACGGCAGCGCCACCGTCTCGGGCACCACCGACACCACGTCGCCGTCCGCCGAGTTGACGAAGGCCGCGCGGAGGTTGGTGTAGCGCCCGAGCAGCGCCTGCCCGGCCCGGTGCATGCGCTCCGGGTCGGTCTCGCCCGCGAGGTGGAACACCAGCTGCATGTGGTAGACGTCGAACTCGGCCCCGGCCAGCATCGCGTGGAACAGCAGTCCGGACTGGGCCGGGGTCACCGGCCAGACCTCGGTCAGGCGGCCGAACCGGTCCTGCCAGGCATCGATCTCGTCCTGGCCCACCGCGACCAGCGGTGCGTCGGACGGGGTGAGCCCGCCGGCGTCGGCGGACGCGGCGTGCCGGGCCAGCCCGGTCAGCGCCTCGATCCACAGCCCGGCCAGTTCGGTCACCTCGTCATGGAAGAGCACACCGGTGGGGAAGCCGAAGTCGGCGGCCAGCCGGTCGCCCTCCGGGGTGGCGGTGACCACCGCGTCGATCTCCAGCGCGGCCTGCGCCGGCCGGTGCAGGTCCGGCCCGGCGAGCAGGTCCCGGTGGGCCGCGTCCGGCTCCCAGCCCAGGCCGCGCAGGTCCGCGGGGAGTTCCGCGGACGCGGACCCGCCGTGATAGGTGAACCCGATCCGCGGTTCCCGGTCGCCGGTGAATTCGCGGGCACTCTCCGGGTCGAGGTAGCGCAGCAGGCCGTAGCCGGTGCCGTGGTCGGGCACCGCCCGCAGCTGCTCCTTGACGGTCTTGAGCGCACGGCCGGCGGCCCCGCCGC
This sequence comes from Streptomyces sp. AM6-12, assembly GCF_044327085.1. Taxonomy (NCBI): domain Bacteria; kingdom Bacillati; phylum Actinomycetota; class Actinomycetes; order Kitasatosporales; family Streptomycetaceae; genus Streptomyces; species Streptomyces sp. AM6-12. The sequence goes on along the minus strand of NZ_JBIQWN010000003.1, from coordinate 94,252 downwards.
CGGCGAACGCGTCCGCCACGTCGATGCCGGCCAGGTCGAGACGGGCCGGGAAGACCGTGGTGAGCGGGCCGATCGTCCGGGACAGGTCGGCGCCGGGCACCAGGTGTTCGTCCCGGTCCTGCCCTTCGAGCCGGACCAGCGCGGACGACGCCGGCAGGCCGCGCAGTTCGCGCCAGCGCATCAGCGCCAGCGCCAGTCCGGTGAGCAGCCCGTCCTCGGCACCGGCGCGGAACACCGCGGGCAACAGGTTCAGCAGGGTGTCCGCGACCTCGGCCGGCACCTGGACCCGTACCGAGTCCACGGTGGCGCCCTCGCCCGCGCGGTCCGCCTCGCGGGCGCCGAGCGGGGACTCGTCGGTGCGCAACTCCCGCTGCCACCAGGGTATTTCGGCCTTGCGTCGCGGGTCGGCGGCCTCGTCGGCCAGGGCGTGCGCCCACCGGCGGAACGAGGTGCCCACCCGCGGCAGCACCGGGGTCTGGCCCGCGCGCGCCTGCTGCCAGGCGCGGACCAGGTCCGGGACCAGGATCCGCCAGGACACCCGGTCCATGACCAGGCGGTGTACGACGATCAGCAGCCGGTCCTCGCCGGTGTCGGAGGTGAGCCGGACGAACTGCGCCACGACGCCTGCGGCCGGGTCCAGTCGGAGGGCCGCGGCGTCGGCTTCGGCGGCCACGCGGTCACCGTCGGCGGCGGTGCAGCGGATCTCCCGCAGCAGCGTTCCGGCGTCCACCGTGCCGGACGGCTCGATCCGCAGACCCGGCTGCGCCAGGTCGAGCCGGGCGCGCAGCGCGTCGTGCTGGTCCAGCACGGCCCGCACCGCGGCGAGCAGTTCGGCGCGGTCGGTGCCCGCGGGCAGGGTGAGCACCATGGAGGTGGAGTGCGCGTCGCCGCCGCCGTCGAGGGCGAGGGTGCCCGCGGCCGTCGGCGGGAGCGGGGCCCAGCCGGTGCCGCCGCCCGGCAGTTCGGCCAGGGCCGAGCTCTCCTCGTCCCGTGCGTCGAGCAGTTCGGCGAGCCGGGCGACCGTGCGGTACTCGAAGATCTCCCGCACGCTGACCTCTTCGCCGCGGGTCTTGGCGCGGGCGACGACCTGGATGGAGCGGATGCTGTCCCCGCCGAGCGCGAAGTAGTCGTCGTCGACACCGACCGCGGCGAGGCCGAGCACCTCGGCGAACAGCTCGCAGAACAGCCGCTCGCGCTCGTTGCGCGGCGCCCGGCCGGTCGACACCTGCGCGTAGTCGGGCGGCGGCAGCATCCGCCGGTTGAGCTTGCCGTTCGGGGTCAGCGGGATCTGCGAGAGCGGTACGACGGCAGTGGGCACCATGTACTCGGGCAGCCGCCCGCGCAGGTGCTCGGGCAGCGCGGCGAGCAGCGGACCGATCGCCTTGGCCAGGCCGGGGTTGTTCGCCCGGATCCGGCCGCCCGCACCGCTGGCCACGAACGCGCCGGTGACGCACTGCCCGGCCCGCTGCCGGGGCAGCAGCACCAGGTCGAAGCAGCGCGGGTCCTCGCCGGACCAGGTGGTCACCGCTTCCCAGCCGTGTTCCAGCGCCAGTCGGCGCAGTTCCTCGGGGTCGGCCGGTCGGGCGGCCAGGGACACCGGGTCGAGGACCTGAGCCGTGACGGCGAGGCCGGCCTCCTCGGCCAGGCGGGCGTTGGGTATCCCGCGCACCCGTGTGGGGCCCGCCCGGTCCACGTGCCGGCCCAGTTCGACGAGGTCGGACACCTGTCCGCTCCACGGCACCGTGGGGACCGCGGTCAGGTCGAGCGGGTCGGCGGGTTCCTTGTGCAGGACGACCTCGTAGCGGTGCCGGGTCAGCTCGTTGTGCGCGGTCCCGGTCTTCAGCCGGATGTCCACGCCGAGGGGCCGGCCTTGCGCCCACTCGGTGAACCACTCGGGGGCCACGACCAGTTCGCGCTCGGCGAGCAGCGCCTTCTCCACCAGCGTCCGCAGTTCGTCGTAGGACGCGTGCGGCTGGGCGGCCCGCTGCATCGCGGTGAGCAGCAGCCGCAGCGTGGTGGCGTTGCGAACGTCACCGACGATGAGCCGGCCGCCGGGCGCCACCAGTTCAAGGGCCTGGTCCAGCACCCGGTCCAGGTAGTCGACGCCGGGGAAGTACTGGATGACCGAGTTGATCACCACGACGTCGAACGCGGCCTTGGGCAGTCCGGAGACGTCGTCGGCGGGCTGGGCACTCAGGTGCACCCGGTCGCCGTACCCCGCCGCCTCGGCCTGGGCGCGGACCCGGTCCACGACGGGGGCGGACAGGTCGGTGCCCCAGAACTCCTCGACCTCGCCGACGATCTTCGCCATCAGCAGACCGGAACCGACACCGATCTCCAGCACCCGCCGGGGCGCGGACTCCAGCACCTGCGTCACCGCGGCGTCCTGCCACTCCCGCATCTGCTCCAGCGGGATCGGCTCACCGTCGTACGAGGACTTCCACAGGTCGAAGTCGTCGCCCAGCGCCTCGTCCTCGGACGCGAGGTAGCTGTCGTCGTAGACCTGGCGCCACTCGTCCACCTGGGCCTCGGTGTCCGTGAGCGCGGCGTCCGGCTCGGGCACGACGTAGCCGACGATGCGCTTGTCGTCCTCCTGGTCCTCGCGTACGACGACCACGGCCTGCGCGACGCCCGGATGCGAGGCCAGTACGTTCTCGATCTCGCCCAGTTCGATGCGGAAGCCGCGGACCTTGACCTGGAAGTCGGTGCGCCCGATGTACTCGAGCCGGCCGTCCCGGCCCCACCGCACCAGGTCACCGGTGCGGTACATCCGCGCACCAGCCGGTCCGAAGGGGCAGGCCACGAACCGCTCCGACGTCAGACCGGAACGACCCTGATAGCCACGGGCCAGACCATCACCCGCGATGTACAGCTCACCGTGCACCCCGCGCGGGACCGGACGCAGCCGCGAATCCAGCACGAACACCTGCGTGTTGCCGATCGGCGAACCGATCGCCACGCTCGTACCGGCCTCGACGGGCGCCATGGTCGACCAGATGGTCGTCTCGGTCGGGCCGTACATGTTGAGCACTTCGGCGGCCTGGTCGGCCAGCGTCTCGGCCAGCCGGGCCGGCAGGGCCTCGCCGCCGACCAGGATCCGCAGGCCCTTCGCGGCGTTCGGCTCGTGCATGAGCAGCATCTGCCAGAAGGCGGGGGTGGCCTGTACGACGGTGACCTCGTGCCGGCGCATGGCCGCCGCTACGGCCGACGGGTCGGTGACGGTGTCCTTGTCCGCGAGCACCACGGCCGCGCCGGAGATCAGCGGCAGGTACAGCTCCAGCCCCGCGATGTCGAACGACACCGTGGTCACCGCCAGCCACCGGTCCGACGGCGACAACGGCACCCGACGCCCCATCGTCGCAAGGAAGTTCGCCAGCGCGCCGTGCGGCACCGCCACACCCTTCGGCCGGCCCGTCGAACCCGACGTATAGATCACGTACGCCGTGCTCTGCGACCGTACGACCACGCCCGGAGCCGACTCCGGGAGCGCGGAGACCTCCGCGCCGGCCAGCGTCTCGGCGTCCAGGACCAGCACCGGCGCCGCGTCCTCCAGGATGTAGTCGATCCGCGACCGCGGATGATCCGGATCGATCGGCACATACGCACCGCCCGCCTTCTGCACCGCCAGCAACGCGACGATCAGCTCCACCGACCGCGGCAGACACACCGCAACCAACGACTCCTGCCGCACCCCACGCCCGATCAGCCAGTGCGCCAGCCGGTTGGCCCGCGCCTCCAGCTCCCCGAACGTCAGCGACTCGTCGCCGCACACCACGGCGGTCGCCGCCGGAGCGGTCTCGGCGTGCCGGGCGACCGCCGCCACGACGTCCGCGCCCCGGACCGGCTCGGCCGTGTCGTTCGCCGTACCCAGCAGCCACCGCCGCTCGTCCGCGCCGAGCACGTCGACGTCCCCGAGGCGTACGTCCGGATCGGCGACGACCTGCTCCAGGATGCGCACGAACCGGGCGACGATGCTGACGGCCGTGGCGTGGTCGAAGAGTTCCAACGCGTACTCGAGGCGGCCGTGCGCGCGCCCGGTGGCGTCCGGGACGATGTTGAAGAACAGGTCGAACTTCGCGGTATCGGTGCCCACCGGGACGGGGGTGACCCGCAGCCCCGGCATCCGCAGCTCCGACCAGACGAACTGCCAGGCCAGCATGACCTGGAACAGCGGCTGGTACGAGGTGGAGCGATCCGGGTTGAGCAGTTCCACCAGCCACTCGAACGGCACGTCCTGGTTGTCGTACGCGGCGAGGGCCTTGTCCCGTGTGTGCTCCACGAGCCGGCCGAACGACGGGTTGCGCGACAGGTCGGCGCGCAGCACCCAGGTGTTGACGAAGAACCCGACCAGTTCGGCCAGGGCCTCGTCGGTGCGTCCCTCGATCGGGCTGCCGACCGTGAGGTCCTCGCCGCCGCCCAGCTTGTTCAGCAGCACCGCGAGCGCGGCCTGGGCGACCATCGGGACCGTGGCGCCGCGGTCGGCGGCCAGTTTGCCGAGCCCGGCGACCAGGTCGGGCTGGAGGAGGAACTCGACGTGACCGCCTTCGTGGCCGGCCACGGTGGGGCGCGGCCGGTCCAGCGGAAGCTGCACCGGCTGCGGCACCCCGGCCAGCTCCTCACGCCAGTAGGCGAGCTGGGAGGCCGCGACGCTGTCCGGGTCGCCCTCCTCGCCGAGCAGCTGCCGCTGCCACAGCGTGTAGTCCTTGTACTGCACCGGGAGCGGCTCCCACCGCGGCGCGTCGCCGCTGTGGCGGGCCGAGTACGCCGACACCAGGTCCCGGACGAACGGGCCCATCGAGGAGCCGTCCGCCGCGATGTGGTGGAACACGAACACCAGCAGGTGCTCCTGCCGCGAGAACCGGAACACCGTGGCCCGCAGCGGCAGTTCGGTGTCCAGTTCGAAGCCCTGGCCGAGCGCCTCGCGCAGGGCGGCGTCCACCTCGTCCGGGGCGACGTCGACCACGCGGAACGGGATGGCGGCCTCCTGCGGGGGCAGCACGCGCTGCTCCGGTGTGCCGTCCGCGTTCTCGGCGACCAGGGTGCGCAGGGTCTCGTGCCGGGTGGCGACGTCTCCCACGGCCGCGGCCAGGGCCGCCGTGTCGAGCGGCCCTTCCAGGCGCATCACGAACGGGATGTTGTAGGTGGCGGTCGGGCCCTCCAGTCGGTGGAGGAACCACAGCCGGCGCTGGGCGAAGGACAGGGGGATCATCGACGCGTCTCCTCAACGTTCATCTGGCCCAGCCGGGGACGCAGCCGGGGGCGGTTCGACGGGGCCTGCTCCTCGATCCGGGCCGCCAGCTGGGCGACGGTCGGATTGCGGAACACGGTCGTGACCTTCACGTCGGCGTTCAGCTCGTTGCGGATGCGGCCGACCAGCCGGGTGGCCAGCAGCGAATGCCCGCCGTGGGTGAAGAAGCCGACGTCGATGCCGACCTCCGGCAGGTCGAGCAGGTCCGCGAACAGCCGGCAGAGGACTTCCTCGGTGTGATTGCGCGGTCCTCGTCCGGTGCCGGCCTCGGTGCCGTGGTCCGGCGCGGGCAGGGCCTTGCGGTCGAGCTTGCCGCTCGGTGTCGTGGGCAGTGCGGCGAGCGGCATGATCGCCGAGGGCACCATGTACTCCGGCAGGTGCTCCCGGACCTGGTCCGTCAGGGCCGTGAGGTCCAGCTCGGCGTCCGTCTTCCCCTTGACCGGCACCACGTACGCGACCAGCCGCTGGTCGCCGGGGCGGTCCTCGCGCACCACGGCCACGGCGCCGTCGACGTCCGGGTGCGCGGCCAGTGCCTGCTCGATCTCGCCGAGTTCGATGCGGAACCCGCGGACCTTGACCTGGAAGTCGGCCCGCCCGATGTACTCGACCTGGCCGTTCTGGTTCCACCGCACGACGTCGCCGGTGCGGTACATCCGGGTGCCGGGCGCACCGTAGGGGCAGGCGACGAACCGGTTCGCGGTCAACCCCGGCTGTCCCAGGTAGCCCCGCGCGAGCCCGGTGCCGGCGAGGTACAGCTCACCGGTGACGCCGGGCGCGACCGGGCGCAGGGCCGCGTCCAGGACGTACACCTGGGTGTTCCAGATCGGTGCGCCGATCGGCACCCGGTCCGCGCCCGGCACGTGCTGATAGGCCGTGACCTCGACCGATGCCTCGGTGGGCCCGTAGAGGTTGTGCACCTGGCAGTTCGGCAGCACCTCGACCGCCTTGTTGGCGAGCGCCGGCGGGAACGCCTCGCCCGCGACCTCGATCCAGCGCAGCCCGGTGCACTCCTTGGCGGCGGGCTCGTCGAGGAACGCCTCCAGCAGGGAGGGCACGAAGTCCGCGCCGGTGACCCGCTCCCGGCGGATCAGCTCGGCCAGGTAGGCGGGGTCGCGGCGGCCGTCGGGGCGGGCGATGACAATGGCGGCGCCGACCTGGAGCGGCGCGAACAGCTCCGGCACCGACACGTCGAAGCTCGCCGTCGTGCTCAGCAATACCCGGTCCTCGGCCCCGACGCCGAAGTGCGCCAGACCCCACGCCAGCCGGTTCATGATCGACCGGTGTCCCACCAGTACGCCCTTGGGGCCGCCGGTGGAACCCGAGGTGTAGATGACGTACGCGGCGCTGTCCGGGGACAGCTGACGCTCCGGGTTCGTCTCCGGGTACCCGGACACGTCGGGGAGCGTCTCGTCGAGCACCAGCAGCGGCTGCGCGCTGTCCAGCACGTGCCGTACCCGGTCCTCGGGCAGCTCCGGGTCCACCGGCACATAGGCCGCGCCGGCCTTGACGACGGCGTAGATCGCCACCAGCAGGTCGACGGAGCGGGGGATCCTGACCGCGATCAGCTGCTCGGGGCCCGCGCCCCGTTCGAGCAGCCAGTGCGCCAGCCGGTTGGCCCGCCGGTTGAACTCGCCGTAGGTCAGCGTCTGCTGCTCGCCGATCAGGGCGACACGGTCGGGGTCGCGGTCCACCTGGGCCTCGAACGCGGCCGGCAGCGTGTGCGCGGCCACCGGGTGCGCGGTGTCGTTGACCTGCCGCACCAACCAGTCGCGTTCCCGCGCCGCCAGCACCTCGACCGCACCGACCGGTGTGTGCGGGTCGGCGAGTATCTGCTCCAGCACCCGCACGAGCCGGGCGGCGATCACTTCGGCGTCGGCACGCTCGTACAGGTTCTTCTGGTAGTCGAGGGAGAGCCGCAGATACGGGTCGGAGGAGTTGAGGGTGAGCGGGTAGTGCGAGCCGGCGAACGGCCGGATGGCGTCGATCGCGAAGCCCGCGTCGGTGTTGGCATCGACCATTCCCGCGCGGTCGATCGGGTAGTTCTCGAAGACGACGATCGTGTCGAACAGGGCGGGCAGCCCGACGCTGCGCTGAATGTCGGCCAGCCCGTAGTAGTGGTGGTCGAGGAGCGCGGTCTGCCGCCGCTGGAGTTCGGTGATCACGGCGGAGACGCTGTCGTTCGGCCGGCACAGTGCTCTGATCGGCAGGGTGTTGATGAACAGGCCGACCATCTCGTCCGATCCGGTCAGCTCGGCGGGGCGGCCGTTGACAGCGGCGCCGAACACCACGTCCTGCTGCCCCGTCAGCTTCGCGAGCAGGATCGCCCAGGCGCCTTGCAGGAGCGTGTTGAGGGTGACCCCGAGTTCCGCGGCGCGGCGGGAGAGTTCGCGCCCCTGGTCGATCGACCACGGCACCTCGATCCGGCCGAGGGAGGACGCCTCCTCCTTGACCGGCGGGTTCGGGGCCACCAGGGTCGGCTGCTCGAATCCCTCGAGCTCGGCGGCCCACCGGGCGGCCGACGCCTTACGGTCCTGTGCGGTCAGCCAGGCCAGGTAGTCGCCGTAGCCGCGGACCGGGGCGAGTTCCCGGGTCCCGGCGTACAGCCGGATCAGGTCCGTGATGACCAGCGGTGAGGACCAGCCGTCGAACAGGGTGTGGTGCGCCGTGATGATGAGCTTCGCCCGCTGCGGCCCGCAGGTGAGCAGGGCCAGGCGGAACAGCGGCGGCCGGGTGGGGTCGAGCTGGTCGGCCCGGTCGTCGGCCAGCGCGGTGTCGAGCGCTGCGTCCTGCTCGGCCTCGCTGCGGCCGGTCAGGTCCAGGTGCCGCCAGGGCAGGGCGACGTGTTCCGCCACGACCTGGACGGGGTCGCCGTCGGCCGAGGCGAGGAACGCGGAGCGCAGGTTCGGGTACCGCTCCAGCAGTGCCTGTCCGGCCGCCCGCATGCGCTCCGGGTCCACATGGCCGGACAGGTGCAGCACGAACTGCATGTGGTAGACGTCGAAAGTGCCGTCGGCGAGCGCGGCCTGGAACTGGATGCCGGACTGCCCCGGCGCCTGCGGCCACACCTCGGCCAGCCGGCCGTAGCGCTGCTCCCAGGTCTCGATCTCGTCCTGCCGCACCGTGACCAGCGGGGCGTCCGAGGGCGTGAGCCCGCCGATCTGCGGGCCCGTGGCGTAGGCGGCCATGCCGTGCAGCACCTCGACCCACAGCCCGGCGAGTTCGGCGGCCCGCTCGCGGGTCAGCAGCCCCGTGGCGAACATGAGGGCGGCCTGGAGCCGGGTGCCGTCGGGGGTGTCCGTGGCGACCGAGTTGACCTCCAGCGCGGACAGCGCGGGCAGGTCCGGGTCGGGCAGCGCGATCAGCTCGGCGGACCAGTTCGTGGGCCCCCACCCGTCGGCGCGCAGGTGCTCGGGTATGTCGGTGCCGGAGATCCGGCCGAGGTAGTTGAACCCGATCTGGGGCACCGGAAGGTCGGCGAGCTGTTCGGCGGTCTCGGGGTTGAGCCAGCGCAGCAGCGCGTACCCCATGCCCTTGTCCGGGACGCCGCGCAGCTGCTCCTTGACCCGCTTGACCGCCTGGCCGGCCGCGGGGCCGCCCGCGAGCACGTCGGCCAGGTCCACGCCCCGTACGTCGACGCGGGCCGGGTACATGCTGGTGAACCAGCCGACGGTCCGGGAGAGGTCGGCGCCGGGGACGATGTCCTCCTCACGGCCGTGTCCCTCCAGCCGGACCAGGGTCGAGCGGTCACCGCCCCACCGGTTCACGGCGAGGGCGAGGGCGGCGAGCAGGACGTCCGTCCCGGTGCCTTTGAACGCGGCGGGGAGCGTGGTCAGCACCGCCTCGGTGACGTCGGCGGGCAGCTCGACGCGCACGGTGTCGACGGTGGACCACACGTCCGTCTTCGGGTCGAAGGCGCGCGTGCCCAGGGGCGGGTCGGACGCCTCCAGCAGGTCCCGCCAGTACGTCAGCTCCGCCTCCCGCTCAGGCGACAGCGCCTCGTCCGCCAGGGCCGCGGCCCAGCGGCGGGCCGAGGTGCCGACCGCGGGCAGCTCGGGCGTCCGGCCCGCGCGGACCTGCTGCCAGGCCTCGGCGAAGTCCGACATCAGGATCCGCCAGGACACTCCGTCCACCACCAAGTGGTGGAGGACGACCAGCAGCCTGCCCGCGCCGGAGCCGGCGGCGAACCAGACGAAGTCGGCCACCGTCCCGGCTTCCGGGTCGAGCCGCCCGAGCGACGCCTCCAACTCCGCCTGCGCCGCCCGGAGCGACGCCGGCTCGTCCCAGCGGCCGTCGCAGTCGACCCGGTGGATGAGGTCCGCGGCCCGTACGGCGCCCTTTTCCCGTACGACGAGGGAGAGCTCGCCCTCCCGCACCAGCCGGGCGCGCAGCAGGTCGTGCCGGTCGAGTACGGCGTCGAGCGTGGCGGCGAGTCCGTCCGTGTCGATGCCCGCGGGCAGCTCCAGCACCATCGACATGGCGAACCGGTCGATGCCGCCGCCGTGTTCGAAGACCTGCCGGGCCACCGGCTGGAGCGGCATCGGGCCGATGCCGCCGCGCTCGTCCTCGGCGAGGACCGGCGCCTGGTCGCGGCGGTCGGCGGCCGCCTCGGCCAGCCGCGCCGCGGTGCGGCACTCGAAGATCTCACGGGTGGTGAGAGTCAGGCCGAGGGCCCGCACCCGCGCCACCACCTGGATGGAGCGCAGGCTGTCGCCGCCCACCGCGAAGAAGTCGTCGTCTATGCCGACCCGTTCCACGCCGAGCACGTCCGCGTAGGCGGCGGTGATGATCTTCTCGGTCTCGGTGCGCGGCTCGCGGTAGCTCTCGCCCAGGAACTCCGGTTCGGGCAGCGCCTTGCGGTCCAGCTTGCCGGTCGGTCCGAGCGGCAGCCGGCCGAGGACCACGAAGGCCGCGGGCACCATGTAGTCGGGCAGCCGGGCCGCGACGAACTTGCGGAGTTCGGCGGCGGAGGCGCCGGACTGCACGTCCACGTCGCCGATGCCGCCGGCGCCGTCGTCACCGACGGCTCCTTCGCCGGTGTGCACCACGTAGGCGACGAGCCGCCGTCCGCCCGAGGGCACCTCGCGGCTGATCACCACGGCCTCGCTGATGCCGGGGTGGCGGGTGATCGCCGCTTCGACCTCCGCCGTCTCGATGCGGAAGCCGCGCACCTTCACCTGGCCGTCGGCGCGGCCGACGCACTCCAGCTGACCGTGCGCGTTCCAGCGGGCCAGATCGCCCGTGCGGTACATCCGGTCGCCGGCGGGGCCGAACGGGTTCGGCACATAGCGCTCGGCGGTCAGGTCGGGGCGGTCGTGGTAGCCGCGGCCCAGGCAGGTGCCGGCCACGTACAGCTCGCCGATCACGCCCCGCGGCGCCGGGGCGAGTGACGGGCCGAGCACGTAGGCGCGCATGTTGCCCAGCGGGGTGCCGATGGGCGCGACCTCGCTCTCCGGCCACTCCTGCCCGGCGCCGAGGGAGAACGTGGTGGCGTAGAAACTCTCGCTCTGGCCGTAGGAGTTGACGATCTGCGCGCCGGGCAGCGCCTCGCGCACCTGCCGTACCAGCCGGGCCGGGAGCACGTCGCCCGCGAAGACGACCGTGCGGATGCCGGTGGTCTTGTCCAGGTGGCCGACGAGTTCGCCGAGCACCGAGGGAACGCCGCTGAGCACCTGGCCGTGCCAGCCGTCGCGTTCGGCGAGGGCCAGCGCGTTGGGCACCACCTCGGCGGTGCCACCGGTGGACAGGGTGGTCAGCAGCTCGAAGACGGAGACGTCGAAGTTCACCGAGGTGCCGGCCAGCATGCGCCAGCCGGGCGGGGCGTCGAGGACGCGCACCAGCTCCCGCACGCCGTTGACGATGTTGCGGTGGGTGATCGCCGCGCCCTTCGGCTTGCCCGTGGAGCCGGAGGTGTACATCACGTACGCCAGGTTGTCCGGGGCCAGCGGCGCGGTACGGTCCGCGTCGCCCGGAGCCCCGCGCGGGGTGTCCCAGTCCGCGCGGTGGTCGAGGTTGACGCACGACATGTCGTTGGCCGGCAGCTCCCGCGAGGTCGCGGTGTCGGTGACCGCGAACCGCGGGCGTGCCTCGGACAGCACGCTCTCGGCGCGTCCGGCGAGGTACTGCGGGTCCACCGGCAGGTATCCGGCGCCGGACTTGAGGATGCCGAGCAGGCCGGCCACCAGGTCCTCGGTGCGGGGCAGCGCCAGCACCACCAGGTCCTCCGGTCCGGCACCGCGCCGGATCAGCTCCCAGGCGACGGCGTTCGCCCGGTCGCCGAGCTCCCGGTACGTCACCGTCCGGTCGTCGCACACGAGCGCCGGGGCGTCCGGGCTACGGGTGACCTGGAGTTCGAACAGCTCCGGAACCGTCAGTTCGGGCCCGGCCGCCGCGGTGTCGTCGAACCCGGCGACCAGCTGCTCCCGCTCGGCGGTGTCGAGCACGTCGACGGTGCCGATCGCGTGGTCTGCGTCGGCGACGAGCCGGCCGAGCACCCGGACGAAGCGCTGCGCGATGCTCTCGGCCGTGGTCCGGTCGAAGAGGCTGGTGGCGTACTCCAGACGGCACTGCGCGCCGCCCGAGTTGTCCGGGAGCAGGTCGAAGAACAGGTCGAACTTGGCGGTCCCGGTCTCCAGGCGCTCGGTGCGGACGCCGAGTCCGGGGAGTTCCAGGTCCGGCACCGGCGGCTGCCAGGAGAGCATGACCTGGAAGAACGGGTTGTAGGCGGTGGAGCGGTCGGGGTTGAGCAGCTCCACGAGCCGCTCGAAGGGCATGTCCTGGTTCTCGTACGCGGCCAGGGAGCGGTCCCGCACCTGGCGGAGCAGCCGGCGGAAGCTCGGGTTGCCGGCGAGGTCGACGCGGAGCACCCAGGTGTTGACGAAGAAGCCGACGAGGTCGCGCAGTTCCTCGTCGGTGCGGTCCGTGATCGGCGCGCCGATGGACACGTCGTCACCGCAGCCGAGGTGGTGGAGCAGTACCGCGAGCGCCGCGTGCATGACCATCGACACCGTCGTGTCCTGGTCCGCGGCCAGCTTCTCCACGGCGCCGAGGAGTCCGGGCTCGAGGGAGAACCTGACCCGGTCCCCGTCGGGGCTCATCACCCGCGGGCGCGGGCGGTCCGTGGGCAGGTCCAGCGGCTGCGGCAGGTCGGCCAGCGCCTCGCGCCAGTAGGCCAGTTGCCGGGCCGACAGGCTCTCGGGGTCGGACTCGTCGCCGAGCACGTCCCGCTGCCACAGGGTGTAGTCCGCGTACTGCACCGGCAGCGGCTCCCACGGCGGGGCGCCGCCCTCACGGCGGGCCGCGTAGGCCGTGGTGAGGTCGCGGAACAGCGGCCCGAAGGACTCGCCGTCCACGGCGATGTGGTGGGCCACGACGACCAGGGTGTGGTCGGCTGGTCCGCAGCGCACCAGCCGGGCGCGGATCGGCGCGTCGGCGGCCAGGTCGAAGGTCCGGGTGGCCACCTCGTCGACGGCGGCGGCCCGGTCCTGCTCCGCGACCTCCACGACGGGCAGCTCGAACGGCTGCTCCCCGGCGGCGAGTACCCGCTGGTGCGGCACGCCGGCGTCGTCCTCGACGATCACCGTCCGCAGCACCTCGTGGCGGTCGATGACATCGCGGAGCGCCGCTCCCAGCGCTTCCGCGTCCAGCTCACCGGTCAGCCGCAAGGCGAACGCACCGTTGTAGGTCGGCGAAGGGCCTTCGAACCGGTCCACGAACCACAGCCGACGCTGCGCGAACGACAACGGGATCATTGAGTCTCCAAAATCGGCAGAACCAGGGAGCAGGTCGTCACTCAGCTCTGGTCGAGCAGGGTCAAGAGTTCGTCGTTGTAGAAGTCGTCGATGGAGCAGGCTCCCGACAGGGTCGAGAAGTACCGGTCGATCAGCTCCTGGTGACCGACCAGCTTTTGCAGCAGCTCGACGCGTCCCTCGGGCTTGAGCTCGGCCACGTTGAGCGCGCCCCGGTAGTGGCTGAAGGCGTCGTCGCCCAGGTTGTCCTCGTAAGCGCTCAGCGCCGCCTCGAGCGCGGCGTCGTCGTGCAGGTTCTCCCCGATGTACCCGGTGAGCGTCTGGGCCTGGACGAATGCCTCGGTGATGCCGCGGGCGGTGATGGAGTCCTTGTGGTTGACCGCGTCGCCGACCAGCGCCCAGCCCGGTCCGTAGGCCTTGCGGAAGAAGTTCTCCTGGTGTCCGGTGCCGTACAGCTGTTCCACGCGTTCGCCGGACCGCATCCGCTCGTACAGCTCGGGGGCCGTCGTCCGGAAGGTCTCCAGGTAGAACGGCTCGACTCCCTTGCGGACGGCGTTGTAGTCGTCCTGCGGGAAGTAGGTCATGAGCAGGGTCAGGTCGTCGTTGGTGGGAATGACGCCGACCCAGCGTCCGGGGCGCTCGTACAGCTCGAAGTTCGCCGGGACGCCCGCCCAGTAGCTGTAGTAGGTGCAGGTCAGTCGCGGGTGCTCGATGACGTTCGGGGCGCCTACCTTGCGGGCCACCAGCGAGCGCATGCCGTCCGCTCCGACGACGAGCCGGGCCCGGTCCGTCGCCGCGGCGCCGCCGGGGGTGGTGTACCGCACCCCGACCACCCGGTCCCCCTCGAAGACCAGGTCGTTGACCGCGCAGGACTCCCGGAACTCCACACCGGCCGCGACGGCACCGGCCGCGAGGATCGGGTCGAGCACGTAGCGCCGCGGCGCGTACGTGGTCCGCAGGCCGTCGATGGGCAGGGAGAAGCCGTCGATGCGGACGCCGGGCCCCTCGTAGCTCTGATGAGTGATCGGCCGGCAGCCCGCGTCGCGGAGTTCGTCGAGCAGTCCCCACCGGTTGAGGAGCGCCACGCCCTCCTGGTGGATGTAGTGGGAGGACAGGGTGTCCTGCGGAAATCGCGCTTTCTCCAGGAGCAGGACTCGATATCCCGCTTGAGCGAACAACATGGCCGTGGGCGAGCCCGCACAACGGGCACCTATGACAATCACGTCGTACATAGCGCCACTCCTACCAGATTGTTTTTTGATCGCAATGCGGCCTCAGCCGGAAATGTAGTGACTCTCGAGTGCGCTATCGACGCGACGGATGCGAATTCCCGTCAGCGGGCACTTATTTGATGCTAGCCGTCCGAACCGGCCCTGGGAAATACATAGTGAAGTCTGCGACGCCCCGAAAGAAATCGGCGCCGTTACCGGGTCACCGCGCCCAGGGTCTCGATGTACGCGGAGATCGAGGCCACTGTCGGGTTGAGGTACATCTGGTCCATCGGGACCTCCGCGCCCAGCTCCTCGATGTAGGCACCCTGGATCCTGGCCATGATCACGGACTGGCCGCCCAGGGCGAAGAAGTCGTCGTCGTCCCCTATGTCATCGCGCTGGAGTTCCCGGCACCAAATGGTGCGCACCCCGTCGGCAATCATGTCGTTCCTCTCGTTTTCAGGCCGCCGTGACGCGGCCGGCGAACTGATTCGGATACGCGTCGGCCAGCGCCGCGCGGTCCACCTTTCCGTGCGGGCTCAGCGGGAGGCTCGGGACGGTGACGAACCTCGACGGCACCATGTTCCGCGGCAGTGTGGCGAGGAGCCGGGCGCGCACGTCGTCCTCGGCGCCTTCGTCGCCGTCCGGGACGACGAAGGCGGTCAGTGCGGCCTCCCCGGCTTCGGTGTACTCGACCACCACGGCGGCTTGCCTGATCCCGGCCAGGCGGGCGAGCGCCCGCTCGATGTCGGTGGGATCGATGCGCATGCCCCGCACCTTCACCTGCGCGTCGATCCTGCCGAGGACGATGAGCTCGCCGGCCTCGGTCACATAGCCGCGGTCGCCCGTGCGGTACACCCTGCGTGTCTCGCCGTCGACCTCGATGGTGGTGAACCGCCGGTTCTCGGGGCCGTTGTTGAGGTAGCCCGCACCGACGCCGGCACCGGAGATGCAGATCTCACCCTGCTCCCCCGGCGCGACTCCGCGCAGCTGCGCGTCGAGGAGGTGGATGTCGGTGTTGTAGGCCGGCCTGCCGACCGGCGCGACCTGCTGGTCGCCGGGCCGGCGCGCGCACAGGACGTAGGACGTCGCGACGTCCGTGCACTCGGCGACGCCGTACTGGTGCAGGAGGGTGCAGTCGTTGTCCGGGCGGCGCGCCCAGTCCGCGATCCGCTCGTACACCAGCGGCTCCCCGCCGAACAGCAGGTAGTCGAGCCTGGCCAGCGCGTCACCGCCGCGCGCGGTCTCCCAGTCCACCAGCAGGTACAGCGTGCTGGAGGCGCAGTGGATCACGCGTATGTCGTGGTCGGTGAGCATGCGGTAGGCCAGCATGGCGTCGAAGTTCCGGCTGGCCATCAGGTGCTGGGTGGCGCCGCAGAACAGCGGTGTCATCAGGGCCCGTTGGGAGAGGTCGAAGCCGAACGCGCTGACGACCAGGTTGTGGGAGCCCTGGTGCAGGCCGTACTCCAGCCGCAGCCAGTTCATGAGGTTGAACCAGCCCTCGTGGCGCACCGCGGTCAGTTTCGGGGTGCCGGTCGAGCCGGAGGTGAAAACCGCGTAGCACACGTCGTCGCCGGTGACATGGACGTCCGGGGCGGTCGCCGGGAGACCCGACAGGTAGCCGGACATCCGCTCCAGGTCGACGACCTCGACGACCGCCGACTCGACCAGTGCGGCCGTCGCCGGTGAGGCCACGATCAGGGCGAGGTGGGGCACCTGGTCCAGCAGCAGCTGAAGCCGGGCCGACGGGTAGGCGGGATCGAACGGCACGTAGGCCGCCCCCGCCTTCAGCGTGCCGAGGATGGCGACGAGCATGTCGACCGAGTAGTCCAGGCAGACGCCGACCTTGGCGCCGCGGCCGTGTCCGCAGGTGACGAGGAAGTGCGCGAACCGGTTCGCCCGCGCGTCCAGTTCCGCGTACGTCACCTGCTGCCCCGCGCAGCGAACGGCGACGGCGTCGGGCGTGGCGGCCGCGTGCGCTTCGAACTGCTGGTGAACGACGGGCGCCGGGGGCAGGGCAACCCGCTTTCCCTGAAGGATCATCAACTGACTCCGATGTGACAGGTGTCCGAGCGGGCGAGCCGTCGGTACACCAGGGGGAAGGGGCTGGTCCGGCGCCTTCACCGGGTCCGGCGCCGGTCGGTGCGGTGCGCCGTTAGGCGGTGCGCCGACCGGTGGCGTCGAGCACCCGGGTCACCCACTGTTCGACGGGCAGACCGTGTGCGGCAGCCGATTTCGAGTAGTAGTCCAGTTGGTCGGCCGACAGCTCGATGGTGAGCGTGGCGGCCTTGCGCGGGCGGGTGCCGGCGGCCGCCGTCTCGGCCGGCCGGGGCGGCGCCCCTCGGGACCGGCCGGCGCCGTCCGGGCAGGTGACGGCCGGCGGGGCGTCGGCCGGCGGCAGGTCGCCGGTGCGGCTTCGCTCGGCCAGACCGGCGCGAACCGCCTTGCGCAGTTCGTTCCGTGACCAGCCGCCCCGTTCGGCCTCGCACAGCCACTGGTCCTGTTCCGGCGGCGGCAGCCGGGCCACTTCCGCGTGGTGGGCGAAGCTGAGGCCGTCCCGCCTGCGGTGCCGCTCGAAGCGCCGGGCCACCCAGGCGTAGTTGCGCAGGGTCTGGTAGTCGAGACCGGTGCGCTCGACCGCCTCCCGGTACCGCCGCCACCCGTAGGCGGCCTCGCCGAAGAGCAGCCAGTCGGCGAGCCACCACGCGGAGGAGTTCGTGAGCTCGCGCAGGTTGGACCCGATCCGCTCCCAGGACCGCTCGGACAGGTTCTCCGGGAAGATCAGCGCCGACTTCCGCACCATCGCCTGCCGTCCCACCAGGGAGAGCACCACGTCGTGCTGCGCGGGCTCGCTCCTGGTGGCCGTCGGTGCCGACCGGTGTCTGCTGGCGGTTCTCACAGGATGTCCCCCACAACCCTCGTCTCGCGGCCGGCGTCCCCGCCGTGCGCTGTGGCCCCGGACTCAGTCCGCGGCCATGGCCTCCCGCAGCCCCCTGGGCCGCATGTCGGTCCAGTTCTGCTCGACGTACTCCAGGCACTCGGTCCGGGCCGCCGCTCCGAAGGCGACCCGCCAGCCCGCGGGCACCTCGGCGAACGCGGGCCACAGGGAGTGCTGCTCCTCGTCGTTGACCACGACGTAGAAGCTGCCGTCCTCGTCGTCGAATGGGTTCGTGCTCAACTGCCACCGTCCTTAGCCGTCCCGAGGCAAGTCGGGATTGGAATTCATCAGGGGGTTTTTCGTGGATCAGCGGGTACCGGACGGCATCGTCCTGTCGACAGGACACCCGGCATCCGGCGCGCCCCGTGAATGCTCACGAACTTAGGTCCCGGACGCCCTCATCACAAGGGCGGCGAATTCCGGCGACCACCGGCTGAACCGGAATTCGAGCGGAATTGAAGGCTACTTGCCGCAGAACTCCGCTTCCAGTTCGGCGCCGAAGACGCCGAGCGGTGACTGCATGGACCAGCCCGTGCCGTCCAGCCAGTCGCCGTTGACGTTGGTGGAGAGCAGGTGGCGGCCGTCCCGGGTGCCGTAGGTGTACGTCCAGGAACCCTCGGTACCACCGAACTGGCCGTACACGGTGGTACCGCAGGACAGGGTGGTCGAGGAGACACCGGAGCCGTAGTTCATCCCCGGAATCCAGCTGGTGGTCTGCCGCATGGTCAGCATCTCCTGCAACTGGGCGGGCGGCAGCAGACGGCCGCGCAGCAGCGCGCCGAAGAAGGTGTCGAGGTCCCCGGTGGTGGAGATCATGTCACCGGTGGCGAAGACCCAGCCGGGGTTCAGCTCGGTGACGTCGTACGACGGGAGGCCGGAGCCGGTTTCGTTGAGGCGGGAGTACTCGCGGCCGTGCGGGCCGTCGATGCCGGTCTCACCGGCGGCCGGCTCGTACGTACCGGTCAGGTGCAGCGGGCGGACGATCCGGTCGTCGATCTCGTCGGCCAGGCTGTGCCCGGTGGCCTTCTCGATGATCATGCCGGCCAATACGTAGTTGGTGTCGGAGTAGCCCCAGTTGGTGCCGGGGGGAAAGGCCGGCGGGTAGGCGACGGCGAGGCCGACCAACTGCTCGGGGGTCATGCTGTCGAAGCGGTGCTGGAGGAAGGGGGTGCCGATGACGGAGGACAGGACAGTGCTGGACATGACGTAGTTGAAGATCCCGCTGGTCTGGTTGAGCAGCTGGCGGACCGTGATCTTGCCGGCGTCGTAGCCGTTGCCCTCGACCAGGCCGGGCAGCCACTTCTCCACCGAGTCGTCCAGGCTCACCTTGTGCTCGGCGACGAGTTGGAGCATCACGGTGGCCACGAAGCTCTGGGTGGTGCCGCCGATCCGGAACCGGTTCTGCGGCTGCTGCTGCGCCCCCGTACCGAGATCGGCCACCCCGGCGCGGCCGAACCAGTTCCCCTTGCCGGCCTCGGTGATCTGCGCGGTGGCTCCAGGCAGCGCGCCCTCGCTCACCGCGCGGTCCAGCGCATCCTGCACCGCGGCGTGGGGGCTCTGGCCGGTGGCTCTCGGGGTGGGTACGGCGTCGGCGGGTACGGCCGCCGTCATGGCCAGCGCCGCACCGGCTGCGAGCAGGCCGACGGCGGCGCGGATCCGGAGCTTCATGGGGTCCCCCTCGGGTGAAGTACGGCCCGCTGTCTGCGGGTTGCCACGACGTTGCGGGCGCCGGCTGGAGCACGGCACGTACGTCACTGGAGGCGCGCGCACGGTGCCGGCGCGCGTGGCACAAGTCGTACTTCACGGGCACTCCAGGTCGGCGTGCCAGGCTCCCGCCTGTCCGCACGCGTTAAGGGAGGCCTGATGGCGATTCACGCCGGCAACGTCGAACGACCGGGGGACGGGGAGAGCGGGCCGGAGCGGACCGTGGTGCCGCAGCGCAGGCTCTCCGGGGAGCCGCCGCGGCGCGCTCAGGTGATGACCACGAAGGTCGGCCTGCGGATGCCCGCCGGCGCCTCCTTCGACGAATGGGAGCAGGCCGGCCGCCAGTTGTCCGGCATCGTCGACTCCTCGTCCTGGTGGCTCGGCGACTGGCTGGTGTTCGGCAAGGACCACTACGTGGACCGCTACCAGCACGGGATCCGGGCCGTCGGCCTCCAGTACCAGACCCTGCGCAACTACGCCTGGGTCTCCCGGCGGTTCGCGTTCGACCGGCGGCGTGCCGCGCTGACCTTCCAGCACCACGCGGAGCTCGCCTCGCTGCCGCTGGACCAGCAGGAGATGTGGCTCGACCGCGCGGAGCGCAGCGGGTGGACCACCAAGCAGCTGCGTCGGGCCCTGCGTGCCTCCCGCGAGCCCGCCGGGCGCACCGGTACGTCCGTCGAGCCGGTCCGCCGGCTCGAACTGACCGGCAGCCGGCTCCAGTGGTGGCACCAGGCCGCCGACCGGTTGGGTGTCGACTTCGAGCAGTGGGTGACGGCGAGCCTCGACCGTGCGGCCGCCCACGTCCTGGAGAACATCGAGAACCTGCCCGACGTACGCGGGCTCACGAGCGTGGGCGCACTGCCCGAGGCCGAGCGCCCGGCCGCCATCAGCGCCTGAGCGCGCACCCGTGCCGGGCCCCCGCGACGGGGGGCCGGGGCGTCACGGCAGGTCGCGGATGAGTTCGGCCGTCGCGCGCGCGTAGGTGCAGGCGCTGGCGGCGAACGATTCCCGCACCCGCTCCCGGACCTCGCCGGGTTGCTCCTGGCTGAGCTTGAACATCCCGTCGGACCCGGTCACCCGCACCCGGAAAGCCCCGACGGCGGGCCCGATCTTGCGGAAGTAGCCGAGCGACTCGCTCATGTCCCAGCCGGTTCCGAAGTCACGCTCGTAGGCCCGCACGGTGGCCTGCACCACGTCCATCGTGTCGTCGATCGAGTCGAACTTCTCCACCACGCCCTGTACGTGCACCGCGGTGAAGTCCCAGGTCGGGGCGGCCGGAGTCACCCCGTACACGGTCGGTGAGACATAGGCGTGCGGGCCGGTGAAGGTCAGCAGGACGGCGTCGCCGTCCTCGAGCGCCTTCCAGTGCGGGTTGCCCCGGTTCATGTGCGCGAGAAGTTGCAGCCCGGACAGGTCGGCCGGCAGACCGGTGCCGTCCTGGGCCGGGTCGCAGATCACCGGCAGATGGGTGGCGAAGGGGATGCCTCCGGGACTGCCGTTGGACACCGCGAGGGCCAGCGGATTTCCTCGGATCACCGCCATTTTCCACGAACTGTGCGGTTCTCGGTAGAAGCTCGGGACGAACATCCGCAATACATCCTCTCCCTGATCCGGCTCAAGACCGCCGTCCTGTCGACCGGACAGTGAACGCGCCGTCCGCGAGCCCGAGTTGAGTGGGCCTGCCGTGGCCTTTCCGCACTTCTCATGCTGACGTCAAAGGGTTCTTCCAGGCAATGCCGGACGGTGTCCCGCACATCGTCGGGAATTTCGTTCCACTCCCGTTCAAGCAGTCCCTCATTCACTTCCGAGCGGAAATGAATCATCATCCGAAGAGCAGGCGCCGCCGGTGCGGCCCCGCCTGTCCCGTCGACCGGACATCCAGTGGCCGTCGACCCGAACTCCAGCACTCTCACCGGTGATTGCGAGGTTTCCCCATGACGCCCAGTCCATATCCGGCGCTGGCCAAGGCCCGGTCCGTCAGCGAGGCACTGCCGTGGCTGGCCCGCCACCAGGGCCGGACGGTCGTCATCAAACTGGGCGGGCACGCGATGGCCGACGCGGAACTGACCGCGGCCTTCGCCGGTGACGTCGCCTTCCTGCGCTACGCGGGACTGCGTCCCGTGGTCGTCCACGGCGGCGGCCCGCAGATCGACCGGGAACTCGAACACCGTGCCCTGCCGAGGGAGTTCAGGGCCGGCCTGCGCGTCACCTCCCCGCTCGCGATGGACGTCGTACGGATGGTGCTGGCCGGCCGGGTACAGCGTGAACTGGTCGGCCTGATCAACCGGCACGGCCCGCTGGCCGTCGGCATGACCGGCGAGGACGGGGACACCCTCACCGCGACCCGGCTGACACCGTGGCTCGACGGCGAGCCGGTCGACATAGGGCGGGTCGGCTCCCTCACCCGAGTGGACACCACGACCGTGCGGACCTTGCTGGACGCCGGCCGGATCCCGGTGGTGTCCCCCGTCGCCCGCGGCGCCGAGGACCACGGCGTCTACAACGTCAACGCCGACACCGCGGCGGCGGCACTCGCGACCGCGCTGGGTGCCGAGGCACTGGTCATGCTGACGGACGTCGCGGGCCTGTACGCGGGCTGGCCGCACGGCGACGAGGTGATCCGGCGGCTCACGGCCGTCGAGCTGGAGAAGCTCCTGCCGGAGCTGAGCGAGGGCATGGTCCCCAAGATGACCGGCTGTCTGCACGCCGTGCGCGGCGGTGTGCGCGTGGCCCGCGTGATCGACGGACGGGTCCCGCACTCGGTGCTCCTCGACATGTTCACCGAGGAGGCGTCCGGCACGACGATCGTGCCGGACGAGCCGGAGCTCCTGCCGTGAGTGGGCAGCGGTCCGGGTCCGGCACCGGGGACCGCGGCGCTGGCGGGCACCGGTACGGGAGCGAAGGCGGGGCGGCGCCCATGACGGACATTCGTGACCGTGCCGTCTCCGGCTCGCCCGAGCGCCGGCTCGTGCTGGTGGGCGCGCCGGGCACCGCGCCGACGGACCGGAGTGCTGAACCGGCCCCGCCGTCCGACGGACCGGACGCCCCCGGATCCGGCGCCGCCGCATTCCAGGAGGCGGGCCGTAACGGCCCCCCGGACGCCCTCATCCGCCTGCGGTTCGGCGACGCGGTCGCACTGGCACGCGCCGAGGCCGCCTTCCACACCGCCGGTCCGGGTGCGGGCCTCGGCGACGCGTGCGGCGATGTCGCTTCGCTCACCCTGCGGATCCCGGGCGACGCCGGTGTCGAGACTGTGCGGGCCGTGCTCACGGTCCTCGACGCGGCGGCGCTCACCGCCGAGTCGCTCACCGTGCACACAAACGAACTCGGCGACGTCTTCGCCGCGTTCACCAGCCTGCCCTAGGGACTTCGGGTGCCGCCGCGGCGCTGCTCAGGCCAGGTCGTCGCGGGTCACCCGGCGGTGCGCGCAGCACCATTCACCCTGGCCACGGACCAGGACGTCCTCCATGACGTAGGCGTACAGGACCCCGGGACCGCCGCCCACCGGCCCGGCGTACGCCAGCGCCGAGCAGCGGGTGCGCAGCGACCCGTCCGCCTGGGGCCGCACGTCGAGCATGCCGACCCAGTGATCGAGGCGCCCGCCGGCCTGCCGCTGCCGCGCCGCGCCCGCGCGCACATACCGGGCGAGCCCCTCCCGCGCGCGCACCGGCCCCGGCAGGAGGGGCAGTTCGACGACGGCGTCCTCGGTGAAGGTGTGCACCCAGCTCTCGGTGTCGTGCGTGTCCAGGATCCGTGTCTGGAGCGCGTAGAAACGCTGAGCCTGCGCGTACAGGGCGGCGAACTCGCGGCCGCGCAGCGTGCCTTCGGCAGTGCTCGCCAACTCGACGGTCATGGTCCCGTCCCCGCCTCCGTCCGTGCCGCCAGGGAATCCGAACCCGGTGCGCACAGTTCCCGCGGCCCGCCTCGGGGTTCTTTCGCGTGCTGGTCGAGCGCTCCGGACCACGCTGGGTCTCGACGTGGGCGGCGGACTACAGCACGAGGGTGCAGCACTTGACGCTGCCGCCCGCCTTCAGCAGCTCGCCGAGCTGCACGCCGATCGGGTGGAAGCCGCGGTCCTTCAGCTTCTCGATGAGCCCGGTGGCCGCCTGCGGCAGCAGCACGTTCAACCCGTCGGAGAACGCGTTGAGGCCGAACACCGCCGCGTCCTCGTCCGTGGCCAGGATCGCGTCCGGGAACAGCTCCCGCAGCACCGCCCGGCTGCCCGGCGTGAACGCCGCCGGGTAGTACATGATCTCGGTCGGCGAGAGCACCGCGAGGGCGGTGTCCAGGTGGTAGAACTCCGGGTTGACCAGCGTCAGACCGGTCACCGGCAGTCCGAAGAACTCCTGCGCCTCGGCGTGTGAACGCGGATCGGTGCGGAAGCCGGTCCCGGCGAGGATCCGCCGCCCCACCCGCAGATAGTCGCCCTCGCCCTCGTTGATGAACTCCGGCCACAGGATGTCCCGATACCCGTTGCGTTCGAACCAGTCCAGGTAGGCCGGCCCCTCCGCGGTCCGCTCCCGGTGCCTGAAGCGCGCGCCCAGTACCTTGCCGTCGACCACGGTGGCGCCGTTGGCCGCGAACACCATGTCCGGCAGCCCCTCGACGGGCTCGATCACCTCGACGGTGTGCCCGAGCGACACGTACAGCTCCCGCAGCGCTTCCCACTGCCGCAGCGAGGCCGCGGTGTCCGTCGGCTGCCGCGGGTCCATCCACGGGTTGATGCTGTACGTCACGTCGAAGTACTGCGGACGGCACATCAGCAGCCGGCGTGGTACCGCCTTCCGTTCGGCCCGTACGGCCCATTCCTCGTCGGCGACGCCGTTCGGATGCATGGTGGATCCTCCTTGTGAGAGTGCGGTGCGGGTACGAGCGCGAGCCCGGCGCAGCGAGAGTGTGCGCGCCGGGTGCCGGGTGCTGCCTCGGCCGGTGCCGGTGTCAGCCGGTGACGGTCCAGGTGTCGCTGCCTGTGAGGAGTGTGGCGAGGTCGCCTTTGCCTTTCTGTTCGATGGCGGTGTCGAGTTGCCGGCTCATCTGTTCGTCGTAGACGGGGCGTCGGGTGTCGCGGAAGACGCCGATGGGGGTGTGGTGGAGGGTGTCGGGGTCGGCGAGGCGGGAGAGGGCGAAGGCGGTGGTGGGGGTGGGGGCGTGGGCGTCGTGGACGAGGATGTCGGCCTCGTTGTCGGGGGTGACGGTGACCACGTGGAGGTCGCCGGTGGCCCGGTCGCGTACGACGCCGCGGCTGCCGCCTGTTCCGAGGCGGATCGGTTGTCCGTGGTTCAGGTGGATCAGTGCTTCCTGGGCCTGCTGGCGGTCTTTGAGGGTGTCGAAGGCGCCGTCGTTGAAGATGTTGCAGTTCTGGTAGATCTCGACGAGTGCGGTGCCGGGGTGGTTGGCGGCGGCGCGCAGGACCTCGGTGAGGTGTTTGCGGTCGGAGTCGATGGTGCGGGCGACGAAGGTGGCTTCGGCGCCGAGGGCGAGGGAGACGGGGTTGAAGGGTGCGTCGAGCGAGCCCATGGGCGTCGATTTGGTGATCTTGCCGACCTCGGAGGTGGGTGAGTACTGGCCCTTGGTCAGGCCGTAGATCCGGTTGTTGAACAGCAGGATCTTCAGGTTGACGTTGCGGCGCAGGGCGTGGATGAGGTGGTTGCCGCCGATGGAGAGCGCGTCGCCGTCGCCGGTGACGACCCATACGGACAGGTCGCGGCGGCTGGTGGCCAGACCGGTGGCGATGGCGGGGGCGCGGCCGTGGATGGAGTGCATCCCGTAGGTGTTCATGTAGTACGGGAAGCGGGAGGAGCAGCCGATGCCGGAGACGAAGACGATGTTCTCTTTGGCCAGGCCGAGTTCGGGCATGAAGCCCTGGACGGCGGCGAGGATGGCGTAGTCGCCGCAGCCGGGGCACCAGCGTACTTCCTGGTCCGACTTGAAGTCCTTCATCGACTGTTCGGCCTCGGCCCGGGGCACCAGCTGGAGGAGTGGGTTGGCGGTGTCAGTCATCGATGGCCTCCTTCAGTGCGGTGGCGAGCTGCTGTGCCTTGAACGGCATGCCGTTGACCTGGTTGTAGGAGTGGGCGTCGATGAGGTATTTCGCGCGGATCAGGGTGGCCAGCTGGCCGAGGTTCATCTCGGGGATGACGACCTTGTCGTAGCGGGCGAGGACCGCGCCGAGGTTGGCCGGGAAGGGGTTGAGGTGGCGCAGGTGGGCCTGGGCGATCGCGTCGCCGGCCGCGCGCAGTCTGCGTACCGCCGCGGTGATGGGGCCGTAGGTCGAGCCCCAGCCCAGGACCAGGGTGCGGGCACCGTGCGGGTCGTCCACCTCCAGGTCGGGGACGGTGATGTTGTCGATCCTGGCCTGGCGGGTGCGGACCATGAAGTCGTGGTTGGCGGGATCGTAGGAGATGTTGCCGGTGCCGTCCTGCTTCTCGATCCCGCCGATACGGTGCTCCAGACCGGGCGTGCCCGGCACCGCCCAGGGCCGCGCCAGGGTCTGCGCATCACGTTTGTAGGGCCAGAAGACGTCGGTGCCGTCGGCCAGCCGATGGTTGGGTGTGGTGGTGAACCGGACGCGCAGGTCGTGCAGTTCACCGATGTCGGGGATGCGCCAGGGCTCGGAGCCGTTGGCGAGGTAGCCGTCGGAGAGCAGCATCACCGGGGTGCGGTAGGCCAGGGCGATCCGGGCGGCTTCCAGGGCCGCGTCGAAGCAGTCCGCCGGGGTGCGCGGCGCGACGACCGGTACCGGTGCCTCGCCGTTGCGCCCGTACATCGCCTGCAGAAGGTCCGCCTGCTCGGTCTTGGTCGGCAGGCCGGTGGAGGGACCGCCGCGCTGGATGTCCACCACCAGCAGCGGCAGCTCCAGCGAGACGGCCAGCCCGACCGTCTCGCTCTTGAGCGCGACACCGGGACCGGAGGTGGTCGTCACCGCCAGCGACCCGCCGAACGCGGCCCCCAGGGCGGCACCGATGCCGGCGATCTCGTCCTCGGCCTGGAAGGTACGCACCCCGAAGTTCTTGTGCCGGCTCAGCTCGTGCAGGATGTCCGAGGCCGGCGTGATCGGGTAGGAGCCCAGGAACAGGGGCAGGCCGGCCTGCCGGGAAGCGGTGATCAGACCGTAGGCCAGGGCGAGGTTGCCGGAGATGTTGCGGTAGGTGCCGGGCGGGAACGCGGCCGCGGCCGGGGCGACCTCGTAGGAGACGGCGAAGTCCTCCGTGGTCTCCCCGAAGTTCCAGCCCGCCCGGAACGCGGCGATGTTCGCCGCCATGATCTGCGGCTTCTTCGCGAACTTCGACGCCAGGAACCTCTCCGTGCCCTCGGTGGGCCGGTGGTACATCCACGACAGCAGACCGAGCGCGAACATGTTCTTGCTGCGCTCGGCCTCCTTACGGGACAGGTCGAACTCCTTGAGGGCCTCCACCGTCAGCGTGGTCAGCGGTACCGGGTGCAGGTGGTAGGCGTCCAGGGAACCGTCGTCCAGCGGCGAGGCGTCGTAACCGACCTTCTGCAGGGCCCGCCTGGTGAACTCGTCCGTGTCCACGATGACCTCCGCGCCACGCGGGAGATCGCCGATATTGGCCTTCAGAGCGGCCGGGTTCATCGCGACGAGAACGTCCGGCGCATCCCCCGGAGTGAGGATGTCATGATCGGCGAAATGAAGCTGGAACGAGGAGACACCCGGCAAGGTCCCGGCAGGCGCCCGGATCTCCGCGGGAAAGTTCGGCAGGGTCGAAAGGTCGTTGCCGAAGGAAGCCGTCTCCGAGGTGAACCGGTCCCCGGTGAGCTGCATACCATCACCCGAGTCCCCCGCGAACCGGATGATCACCCGGTCCAGACGCCGCACATCCTTCGCGGTCCCCGTCCCCGTCCCGGGCGGCACGGTCATTTCCACAGACATGCGTACGTCCGCTCCTGTCGGTCCGTGACTGGTCTCGCGGCGCCACCGCAGGGTGCGCGCGACTGGGTCCGAGGCTAGGGACGGCCGTTAGAGGGGCGCTCGTGTCTTCCCGGTCCTGCTACCGCCTCCCGGAGAGCCGAAGGGGGACCACCGGCGGGACCTTCCTCACGAGGCCGCTCATGCCCCCGGCCGGCACCGGTCGGAGTCGGCCGGGTGGCCGGACACCAGGGCCAGATGCCGCCGCCCGGCCGCCCGCTGCCGTGGCACCGGGAAGGCGACCGGCACCGACGTGCCGGACGGCACGGACGCGTCGGACGGCGTGGTGAGCAGGGCGGGTGCGGGGCGCAAGGCCGGGGCGGCGGGCCGCGGGAGTCCTGCGGCCACGGCGTCCCGGAGGGCGTCGGCGAACAGTTCGATGTCCTCGGTGGAGTTGTCGTGGTGGACTGATGCGCGTACCGCCGTGACGACACCGCGCCGGGGCAGGTACAGCGGGACTTCCTGGGCGACCGTCTTCCACACGACGACTCCGCGGTCCGCGAGCCGGCGGCGCAGCAGCGCGGACGGCAGTTCTTCGTGCCGGAAGGTGACGATGCCGGACTGGGTACGTCCCGGTGCGATCGGTTCGATGCCGGGCGTCCCCTCGACGGCGGCGCGTAGGCGACCGCCGAGGTCCTCGCCCGCGGACGGCGCTGCGTGCCGGGCCAGAGCCTCGTTCAGCGCGGCGGTGACGGCGCCGTGCGGCGGCACGAACGGCAGGCCGCCGTGCGGGGCGAGGGTCTCGCGCAACAGCGGTGCCGCGTAGGCGAATCCCGCTGACTGCGGGCCGCGCAGAAACCTCCAGCCGTCCCCCGCCAGCAGGTGGCAGCCGATGCCGGCGATGTCAACAGGGAGCTGTCCGACGGCGTAGGAGGCGTCGACGGCGTACAGGCACCGATGCGGGGCGAGGATCCGCCCCACCTCCCGCACGGGACTGACGATGCCGCAACCCGCCGGGACGTACGGGACGCAGACGAGGGCGACGTCGTCGCCGATGTGCTGGGCCATCCACTCCAGGTCGAGGTCCCCGTCGTGGCCCAGCGGTACGACGTCCAGCGCGCAGCCGGTGCGGGCGCGCAGGGCGAAGAGGGCGGTGAGGTTGGCGGCCGACTCGTAGGGCGTCACCCAGACGCGGTCCAGCGGGCCGAGCGGCAGCCGGGACAGCACACCGGCGAACGCGTCGGCGGCGCCGGTGCACGGAAAAGTGTCCGCGGGCGGCGCGCCGAGCAGGGCGCCCAATCGCTCGTGGAACTCCCCGTGCAGGACATCGCCCAGGCGGTCGTCCAGCTCGTACGGCCCGTACCGGTCCTCGAAGCGCGTCCATTCGGTGAGCACAGCGCGTACGTCGGCGGGCATGCGGCCGGCGCCGGCCGGGTCGAGGTGGATCCTGCGGTCGCCGTGGGACGTCGCGTTCATTTCAGGGACCTCCCCCTTAGCCGAGGCAATTCGTTGCCTGGAAGTTGGCAATAGATTGCCTTCCGGTGCGGGGAGTTGGCAACATCGGGTGCCACGGGCTCAGGCAAGGCTCGAGTGAGCGGACGATGGGCAACGGAATTCGGGGGTTCCGGCTTCCGTCTCCAGCAGTTGGCAAGTGTTGCCAGAGCTTCTCCGTATGTGCCAAGAGGGAAGGTTTCCGCAGCTCAGAGCCGTTCCGTTAGGCAAATTCGGTGCGCCTCCATGCCCCTTGGTGCGTTTCTGGCGGGTATCTCGAGCGGAAATCCACCCATTTTCTAGCAATTCCCGAGGTGCGCTTGCCAGTCTTCTTGGCAAGAGGTTGCCAAGCAACGCACACGGAATTGACACCGAGGAGCCCGCCATGAACCGCATCGCCCGGATCGCCGCCGTCGCCGCCGCCGCCGTCGTCTTCTCCACCGTCGGCGCCACCGCCGCCGACGCGATCGTCTCGCCGGCGACGCAGAAGGCGGTCTCCGCCGACCAGCAGTGGCCCATCGCCCCGACCACCGCCACCCCCGCCGACCAGCAGTGGCCCACCACCCCCACCCCCGCCGACCAGCAGTGGCCCACCACCCCCACCACCGCCACCCCCGCCGACCAGCAGTGGCCCACCACCCCCACCACCGCCACCCCCGCCGACCAGCAGTGGCCCGCTGTCGCCGCTGTCTGACGTCCGACCCCGTGACGCCCCGCCGGCCGGAGAAGGAGATCCACGAGGTGCTCTACGACGACCCCGATGCCGCCGTGCTGGGCGACGACTCCCTCGTCCGGCACAGCAGTTACGACACTCTGCCGATCCCGCCGGAGCACCTGCGGGAGTGGCAGGACACCACCCTCGACCGGATCCGCGAGCTGCCGCGCCGCCGGATCCTGGAGATCGGCGCGGGCGCCGGGCTGCCGATGGCCCGCCTCGCCCGTGACGAGGAGGTCCACGAGTACTGGGCCACCGCCTCCTCCCCCGCCACCGTCGCCGCGCTCGCCGCCCGGGTGGCACACGACCCGGTCCTGAAGGGCAAGGTCCGGCTCGACCGCCGGGACACCGAGGACACGAGTGGTCTGCCCACCGGCCACTTCGACACGGTCGTCGTCACGTCAGTGGCCCGCTCCTGCCCGAGCCTCGCCCACCTGCGCACCGTCGTCGAGCGGGCGGTGGCACTGCTCGGACCGAACGGCTCGCTGTTCCTCGGTGACCTGCGCAACCGAGAGCTCGCCCGCTGCTTCCGGACCGGCGTCGCCCTGGCCCGGCCGGGTGCGGCCCGAAGCGACCGGGAGGCACTGCGCCGCGGCATCGAACAGCAGGTCGCCACGGAGCCTGAACTGCTGGTCCCGCCCGGCCTGTTCGACGCACTCGCCCAAGACCTGCCCGCCGTGCGCGCGGTCGACGTACGCGCCAAGCGGGGCCGCAACCACAACGAGCTGACCCGCTACCGCTACGACGCGGTGCTCTCCACCGCCGAGCCGGTCGCCGACCTCCGCACCGCGCCCGCCCTCCGCTGGGGCCGGGACCTCCCCGGCACCGTCGAGGCCGTACACCGCCTGACGGCGTCGCGCCCCCGCGTGCTGCGCCTGGCCGGGATCCCCAACCGCCGGGTGCACGACGAGTACACGGCCATGCAGTCCCTCTTCGACCCCCGCGAGAGCATCCACCTCGCGCCGCAGGACGCGCCCGCCCCCGACCCGGAGGTGCTGTGCGCGACCGCCGAGAGCCTGGGCTACCGAGCCCTGCCCACCTGGGGCGAGAGCCCGGACGTCCTCGACATCGTCCTCCTCGACCCCGAGCAGTTCCCCGTGGGCCGGCTGACCGGCGTGTACGCGGCATCCTTCACCGGCTCCGGGAGCCGCGCCGACGCACCGGCCGCGGGCGAACACACCGCCGGCCCGGACGCCGCCCCGCGCCACCAGGAACGGCCTGCGCGGCCCGCGCTCCCGCCCGCGCCGAGGCTCCTGACGTCCTGCCGCTGAACACCGGCGGCACGGGGGACCGCGGGGCCCGCTCCGCGCCGGCCGCAGGGGACCCTCGTACCGGTCATACCCCCGACGCGGCCGTGCCCCGCTCCATGGCGGACTGGGCCAGAGCCTCGGCGAGGATGCGCCAGATGTCCGCGGCCAGGTCGATGTTGGCGTCGGCCTGCGCCTGCTCGGCCAGGTTCCGCAGCCCCTGGATTCCGCTGTCGTCGCCGGAGCGGATGCGCAGCTGGTTGCGGAGGATGTCCAGCCGTACCCGGTCCCGGTAGCTCATCCTCGACTCCACCTCGGCGAGTTCGCCGAGCAGGACGCGGGCGTCGTCGTACCGGCCGGTGAGGAAGGCGACGTCGGCCTTGAGCGCGATCAGGTCCTGGCGCAGGGCCGGGGTGCCGACGAACGCGAGCGCCGGCTCGGCCTCCGTGAGGCACCGCTCGGCGGCCTCGGGGTCCGGGGGCAGCTTCTGCAAGTACAGCCGGCCGGCCGCGAAGCGCAGCCGCACCCACAGCACGAGGTCCTCGCTGCTGCCGAAGCCCGCCAGTGCCTTCTCCAGACAGGCCTGCGCGCCGGCATGGTCGCCCTGCCGCAGGCGCACCGCCGCGGCGGTCCACATCGCCTCCGCCCACAGCGTGTCCGAACGGCCCGCGACCAGCTCGACGAGCTCGTCGGCGTGGGCCCGCGCGTCCGGCAGCCGGCCCGCCTCCGCCTCCACCGAGACCAGGGCCAGCAGCACCGCGCCCCGGTCCTCCGCCTCCAGGTCGTCGTCCTGGGCGAGGTGGTGGGCCGCCATCGCGGCGTCCAGGGCGGCGTGCATCTCCCCCAGCGCGCGCAGGCAGCGGGCCAGCCGGGTCAGGCCGCGCACCCGCAGCGCCATCAGCCCGACCGCGTCGCCGAGCCGTACCAGCTCCTCCAGGTAGTCCCGCTCGCCGGCGTGGTCGCCCTGGACCTTCCGCTGCTGGGCCAGTTGCCACAGCGCCTGCCAGCGCAGCACCGGCGCCTCGTGCCCCTCGGCCGCCAGAGCCTCGCGGAGGGTTTCCATCGCCGCGTCGGATCCGGTGGAGGAGACCAGCGACAGCGCGTGGGCGAGCGAGCCGCCGGCGGGTTCCTCGAAGTCCGCGGGTTCCAGACCGAGCCGTTCGGCGAGATGGGCGACGGCCCGCTCGGTGGGCTGGCGGGCGCCGGACTCCAGCCGGGAGAGGTATCCCGTGGACATGCCGTCACCGGCCAGGGCGGTCTGGGACAGCCCGCGGGCCTGGCGCAGTTTGCGGAGACGACGGCCGAACGCGGGCTGACGCAGCATAGGACCATTCCCTGGGACGGAGGGGTGGGGGCGGCCGGGGGCGGGACGGGGCGGGCCATGGTCCGCGGGCCGCCGACAGCCGCGACGAGCGTAGGCGGCCGGGCAAGTGCCGGGCAATGTTTTGCCAGACGCCGTGCCCTGGACCTCGTGCGCACCTCACGGGATCCTCCGGCGTTTCTCCAGCGGTCCTCCAGCGATTGCGGGGAGTATCTCGAGCGCCGGTGCCGCCACCTGCACACCGGTCCGTCCTCGATCACGGAGCCGGTCTCGTCGCGACCACGGGAGTCGCCCATGAATCACGCGGTTCCTGCCCGCCGCGCTTGCCAAAGGTGCCGCGCCGGCCGGCCCGCACCGATGCGCGGTCCGTCGTCCGACGACGACATCGGCTGGCCCAAGAAGTGATCTTGCCGTACCACCGTGCCGGGCGTCCGCGCCGTACGGGCGCGCGGCGCTTCCGTGCCGTACCCGCCGCGCCGGGCAGGGCAGGGCACCCGCCTTCCCGCGGGCACGGCGCCTCAGGGCCGGGCGGCCGATCCGCTCGCCCGTCGCAGGGCGGTGTCCAGTGGCCCGTGCGGTTCCAGTGCGCCGTGGGCGCCTCGCTCGGCGTCGATCACCGCGCGGACGCCGGCGGACCGGCCGTCGTTCATCGCCTCGCCCTCTCGGACACCCCCGTATGGAACGGACGTCTGCCCTCCGGACCAGCGGGCGGGCCGGGGAGCTTCGCGCGGCGGAGCGCACCGTGCGGACAGTCCGCCGCGACAGCGGCCCGGAGGCCAACTCCGCGTGCCCGGTCGGCGCGGCGGCGTCGCGGGGGCGTGGCGCCCACAGGGCCGGGCGGCGCAGGGAGTCACCGGGTACGCGTACGGCGCTCTTGTGACAGCCGGCACGCACGCGCTCTCCGTATGGCCGTCCCCTCGTTCCCGGCCTCCCCGCGCCGGCTCCGCCACGTCCCGCGCGTCCGTTTTCTCCCGTGGCCCCCGAACCGTCCTGGATCCGCGTTCGTCCTGCGTGGAGGGCCGTGGTCGGCGTATGCGGAGCGCAGCCGGGTCACCGGGCACGGAGAGAGACGCGCCGTGGCAGCGGAGCGGTCCGGTCCGCCGTCACCGGGCCCGGTGATTACGCCGTAATCACCCCGCCCCGACCGCGACTTCGGGACTGGCCCCGGCCGGGGCCGTCCGTACCGGCTCGCCCCGGCGCGAGAGCGGGTCAGGCCGCCGCGGTCCGCGGCACGAGCATGTCGTGGCAGTGCGCGACGCGGCCCGCGGCGTCGAAGCGGAGCTCCGCGACCAGCGACCAGGCCGCCCTCGCGGTGCGCGCCGTCGCCCTCAGCACGACGAGGTCACCCTCGGCGAGGACGCTCTCGGCCGTCAGCCCCAGCTCCGCGGGCAGCATCCGCCCGCCCGGGCCGGCGGGGGCAGCCCAGTGGCGGGTGAGCTGGTTGGCCTCGCCCCGGTTGGCCGCCGCGACCAGCGCGAGGACGAGTTCCTTGTTGCGCTCACGCAGGGTGCGAGCGGTGAGGAGTTCGTGCAGCACTCCGCTGAGGGGCTCGGTCAGCGCGGTCACCATGCCGAGGTCCTTCCTCATGGTTCGTCGTCCCGTACAACCGTCCCGCACAGCATGGCCGTCCCCGCTCGAGAGGGGATGGAGAGCGGGTGGCCGGGGCGGGGTGCGGGGACGTCCGCGTACGGACCCCGGCCTGGCGGGTGCCGCGCTCCGTCGACGCTCCACCGCCGTTCCAGTCGGCGCGGTCAGACTGGTCCGGTTCGGGGGCAGCACCAACCGCGACGGGACGATTATGACGTTGGTCGGCAGGACCACGGCGATCAGAACCTTGACGGACGCCTTCACAAACTGCGCCGAGGGGTGCTCCCGCACCGTCCTGGTGGAGGGGCCCACGGGGTGCGGCAAGAGCGCACTCGTCCACCTGCTGATCGAACGGGCCGCCGCCGCGGGTGCCGTGGTGCTGTGCGCGACCGGCTCCCCGGCCGGGCGCCGCACCGCGTGGAACGTGGTCCGCCAGCTGCTGACCGGCCTTTCCGGGCCGCTCCGGCGGACGGGCATACCGCAGCGGGAACCACGCGCCGAGGACCTGCGGTCCCTATACGCCGAACTGCGCGAGGCGGCCGGAGACGGCCCGCTGGTGCTGTGCGTGGACGACGTCCACCACGCCGACGACGAATCCCTCGCGTTCCTGTCGTACCTCGCCCGCCACGCACGGGCCGCCCGCACGCTGCTCGTCCTGGCCGGACCGGTGCACCACGAGAGCGGTGACCCCGCGTTCACGACCGGCCTGATGCACCTGCCGACGTCTCGCCGGATCCGGCTCGAGCGGCTCGGCCCGGCCGAGGTGACCGCGCTGGCCGAGCGCGCGGGCTGCCGCGAACAGGTCTGTTCCCTCTACGAGTTGAGCGGCGGCAACCCACTGCTGCTGCGCACGCTCCTGGACGAACGCTCCGGCGCGGCCCCCGGCGCCCGCCGTCCCGCACCCGGCTGCGGCGGGTGCCCACCGGCCGGGGCCGGTATCCGGCACGGCGGCACCGCCGCGGACCCCGGCGGCCCCTTCGCCCGTGCCGTGCACGCCTGCCTGCACCGCGCCGGCGCCACCGCCGCGGCGGTCGGCCGGGCCGCGGCCGTGCTGGACCGGGCCACCACGCCGGAGCGGATCACGGAACTGACCGGCATCGCGCCGCCCGCGGTCCGGCGGGGCCTGGCCGGCCTACGCGCGGCGGGACTGCTGAGCGGCGCCGGTCACCCGACTCCCGCCGTGCGGGCCGCGGTCCTCGGCGCCCTGTCCCCCGCCGACCTGGTCGCGCTGCACCGCCGGGCGGCCCTCGTGCTGCACCGCCAGGGCCGCCCGGCGGTGGAGGCGGCCGGGCACCTTCTGTCCGCCGCCCTGTCCGCCACCGGTTGGTCGGCCACCGGCGAGGAGACGGAGCTGCTGTGCGCGGCGGCCGAGAGCCGGATGGCCGAGGGCGACGGCCGCTGCGCACTCGCCCTGCTGGAGGCGGCCCACCAGCTCTGCGGGGAAGGCGCGCGGCGGGATCACGTGGCGGTCCGGCTCGCCCGGGCCGGCCGGCTGTTCGGCCCGACGGCCGCCGTACGACTGCCCGCCGGCCCACCCGGCGGGTCGTACGAGGGCGGCCCCGGCGGCGCACCGGCGCGGCCGCTGGCCCAGTTGCTCCCGCTGTAGGCCCGGCCGACCGATGCGCCACGGCTGCTCGGCAAAGGCGGAAGCAGGGACGAAGGCGGAAGCGAAAGCGGCGACGGCACAGGCGACGCCCACAGCGACCACAGCCCCGGCTGCCCGGGCACCGCACGCGGACGCGGACGCGCCTCCGGTGCGCGCCCGGCGCTCCGGGACACCGCCGAGGGCGGACCTGCCGGGGCGCGGAACTCCCCTGCGACAGACCGCCGTTCCGCCGGTGACCGGACGGCGCCGGCCGTCAGGCCGCGAACAGGTCGAACGTCGAGCTGTGGCGCGGCCCGGCCAGCACGTCCAGCTGGGGGTCCACGGCCAGCATCGCCTGGTGCATGCGCTGCAACTGCGGGGAGGGCTCCACGCCCAGGTCCTGGATGAGCCGCATCCGCAGTCTGCGGTAGACCTCCAGCGCGGTGGCCTGCCGGCCCGAGCGGTACAGCGCCACCATGACCTGGGAGTGCAGCCCCTCGTGGTGCGGGTGGCGAGCGGTCAGCTCGGTCAGCTCGGCGATCAGCTCCGAGTGGCGGCCGAGCCGCAGGTCGGCGTCGATGCGCCGCTCCACGGTGACCAGCCGGCTCTCCTGCAACCGCATCACCTCGATGTCCAGGACCGGGCCGAGCTTCACGTCGACCAGCGGTGCGCCGGTCCACAGGTCCAGCGCGGCGCGGAAGCGCGCCGCGGACACCTCGTTGTCCCCCGCCTCGAACGCGGCTTGGCCCTGCCGGGCCAGTTCCTCGTACTGGTTCACGTCGACGCAGCTCTTGTCGATCTGGAGCAGGTATCCGCCGTGCCGCGTGGCGAGAATGTCCTTCGCTCCGGTCGGAGCGCCCGGACCCATCGCCGTGCCGAGCCGTCTGCGCAGTTGGAGTATGTACGTCTGAAGGGTCGTCAGCGCACTCGCCGGCGGCTCGGTTCCCCAGAGTTCCTCCATGAGTGTGGGTACGGGCATGACCCGTCCCGGATAGAGCGCCAGCAGCGACAGAATCTGTCGCGGTTTGCCGGCCGTCGGAACGATCGATCCCCCGTTGACCTCGGCACTCAACGGACCCAGAACCTGAATCTTCATGCTGGCCTCCCCACCTCGTCGAGTTCCTTGTCCAGTTCCTTTTGGTGGCCAGAAATCTTCGCCACTCCACACGCTAGCCGTGTGCGTGTCCTTCAACCGATTTCCTGTAGCGGTCCTCTAGCCGTGCTCCAAGCGGGACGGTCTTTCGATTCCCGAAAGGAATTCCCGCCGCTGCCCGGCCTTTTGGGACGGCGGACAATTCGCGTGGCCCGGATACGTGCACGGTGCCCGGACGCCGCGCGGCGGCAGACGGACAGGGCTGCCCGCCCCGGCGCGGTGGTTCCCCACGGAGCCCCGGCGGATCACCGCGCGGAGGGACCCGGCTAGCCGCGCGGCGCGCCCACGGGTTCGGGCAGGGGCACGATGTGCGGTGCGGCCCGGTTCCAGGGGAACCCGTGGTGCAACTCCAGGTGCGGGGCGAAGGGTTCGTCAGCGGGTACGGCCACCGCGACCAGCACGCCCGGAACCGGCTCCAGTTCCAGCAGCCGCCAGCGCCCTGCCAGGTCGTCGGCGGGTGGCCGGAAACCGAGCACCCCCCGGTCGTCGGCCAAGGAGAAGGAGAACTCGTCGAAGGGCAGGCCGAGTCCCAGTCCGCGGGCCTTGGAGTATGCCTCCTTCAGGGTCCACAGCCGGAGCACCCGGCGCTCCCGCCGCGGCCCCTCGGGCACCTCGGCCGCCCAGCGCTGCTCCTCGGGGGCGAAGGTGGTCACGATGGTCTCCAGACCCCGCGCCTCCCTGCCGAGGCCCTCCACGTCGACGCCGATGCGCTGCCTGCGCACGATCCCGAGCAGGCTGTAGCCGCCCGCGTGGGAGAGGTTGAAGTCCAGGTGGTCGCCGCCTCTCGGCAGACCGCCGGGCAGCGGCTGGAGGAAGGGCCGACCGCGCGAGGAACGCCAGATGACCAGCTCGGCCTCGGTGAGGCCGGCCTCCAGCGCCAGCGCCCGGCGGACCAGGGTGTGGGCGACCAGGTACTGCCGGCGGTCTCGTTCGAAGAGGAACCGGGTCGCGGTCTGGTGTTCCCGCTCGTCGAGCCAGTGCCTTGCCAGTTCCCCCGCGAGGTCGGGCGGGAGGGCGTCGTTGGGGCACAGCCACAGCTTCACCGGGGCCACGGTCTCGTGGTGCGGCGGGGACCCGGCGCTGGGGGACTCCGGTGCGGTGAGGGTCATGGTGTCGTCTCGTCCGTCTCGGTGCCCCGAGCCGCTGCGGTCGGCGTGACATCGCGGCGCGCGAGGCCGCCGGGGCCGTAGCGGGCGGGGAACTGTCGGTGCTCCACGGTGGGGTTTCCGTTCAGGCGGAGCGGTCCGCCAGGAGCGCGGCCGCCTCGTCGACGCCGATCCGCTCGCCGCGCACCGCGTCGAGGAGCGCGACCACCTCCTCCTGGGACAGCGGGGACCGCGACGTGGGAGCGGTGGCCGCCGGGGGCCGCCTTACCGGTGCCGCGGCAGGTGCGCCGTGATCCGGCGCCGCGGGGAGAGCCGGGCCCCGGCTGCGGGAGGCGACGTAGGAGGCCATGGCGGCGAGGCTGGGATGCTCGTGGACACTGACGGGGCTCTCGCTCAGGCCGTAGGCGCGGTTGACACCGGCGATGAAATCAGCGGCCAGGATGGAGTCGATGCCCAGTTCCGCGAAGGCGGCACCGCCGTCGATCTCCCAGGGGTCGCAGTGCAGGATGCGGGCCAGTTGCTCGCGCAGCACCTGGAGCACGGCGGCCGAGGCGCCGGGGTCCTGGACGGCGGGGGCCTCGTCGGCGCCGCTGCGGACAACCGCCAGGTGGCGGGCGAGCAGCGCCGGCGTGGGGTACTCGTACAGGGCCGCCCCGGCGATCCGGACGCCGAAGCGTTCGGCGACGGCCGCGACGAACTCGACGGTGAGCAGGGAGTCCAGGCCGAGCACGGGGAAGGGCTGCTCGGGGTCGACCCGGTCGGGGTCGGCGTGTACGACACCGGCCAGCACGGCCGTGAGCTCGACAAGGAGGTCTCCGGTCCCATCGGAAGGTGCCGTCGGCTCACTGGTCATGGGGAATGCCTCCAAGGATCGGCGCTCGGGCCGGAGGGTCAGTGGATCGGTGCCAGGGGTCCGGCGTGCGGGACGTGCGCGGTCCGGGCCGGCGCCGGGTTCGGCGCGCTCTCGGACGCGGCCATCAGGATCGAGTGCTGGAGCCGGCGCAGCCGCGCGGACGGTTCCAGACCCAGGTCGCGCCCGAGAGTGGCGCGCAGGTGCAGATAGGCCTCGAGAGCCTCGCTCCGCCGCCCCGACCGGTCCAGCGCGATCATGAACTGGGCGTGCAGGTTCTCATGCGTGCGGTACCGGCTCGTCAGGACCGTCAGTTCGGCGAGCACTTCGCGGTGCCGCCCGAGCCGCAGGTCCGCCTCGATGCGCTGGTCGAGCACGCACAGCCGGCTCTCCTCGAGGCGCTTGGCCTCCAGGGCGAGCCGGTCCCCGGTCTGCACGTCGGCGAAGGCGGACCCCGACCACAGGTCCAGGGCGGCGGCGAGGGTGTGTGAGGCGCCCGCGAAGTCACCGGCGTCCATGGCCCGGTAGCCCAGTCCCGCCAGCCGCTCGAACTCCCGGACGTCGCTGGTACCGCCGTCGGAGGCGAGCAGGTATCCGCCCGGCAGGGTGAGCAGCACGTCCTTGGCGGTACGGCGCTCCGCCGTGCCCTCCGCCTGCTGTCCGGTGGGCCGGGCCAGCGCCGTCGCGATGAGTTCGCGCAGTTGCAGCACATAGGTCTGCAAGGTGGTGCGCGCGCTGCGCGGTGGCCGGCTCGACCAGACTTCCTCGATGAGTGAGGCGACCGGCACCACCCGGTCCGCGTGGAACGCCAGCAACGCCAGCACCTGGCGGGGCTTCGGCGCCGTGGGGGCGACGGACACGCCGTTCACCCTCACGTCCAGTGCGCCCAGTACGTCGATGTCCACGCCGTCTCCCCTACGTTCACGTGCGCCGCTGGCACGCCACGATTAAAAAACAGCGCAGGCGGTATGTCAATAAAGACCGTTCGACCTGTCTCCAACGACCTTCAAGCCCAGATCCGGTGCAGGTACGGCAGCCCTCAAGGACATGTCACCCACCTGCCAACTTCCCCAGGATCCAGCAACTTTGACGCTCAGTCCGGCGCATCTCACGGTCGGAGCTGTGACCTGCCGAAGGGCAGGAGTCGCCTCGGAGAAAGAGACCGTCCGCAGGCTCTACCTCCCACCAAACAGACCGTAAGGTCTTTTCCATCCGGTCGTAGTTCCCGGCCGCCGCCAGCGCGGACCGTCGGCAGGCCGTGGCGGTACGTCCCCGCCCACCGACCGACCGCGCAGTGCCAGCAGTACGGCGGTCAGCGCGGCCAGTTCCTCCGCGGTCGCCGTGCCACGCTCGACGCGCAGCGTCCGCTCCACGCCGTCCGTGCCGCCCATGGCCACCTCCTCTTCCGGCCACCGTGGGCCATGGAGTTCAAGGGGCGCTCTCGTCCCACTGGAGGCACGGCCGGTGCCGCCACCGGTCAGCCACTGCGTGCCCGCACCGCCCGCAGCGCCCGTGACAACGCTTCAGCGCTCTCGGCGGCGCCGCCGACCCCGGTCATCACCACCACGGCGGGAACCTCGCCCGTGTGCCGGGCCGCACGGCGGGCGATCTCGTGGGCGACCAGGCCGGCCGGACCGGTCCCGCACAGGATCAACCGCCGCCCACCGCGGAGCAGTTCGCGCAGAGTGCCGGGCGGCACCCGGCGGTCCGGTGCGCTGAGCGACACGATGCGCTCCGGCCCCTCGTGCTCGTGCACGAACCTGTCGTACGCACCGGCCGTGACACCGGGGACCGTGACCAGGCACACGAGGTCCGCGCCGGGCTCCCCGGCCCGCAGCACCGCCGACGCGTGCCGCTGGACGCCGCCGGGTGGCGGCGGTGAGACGCGGGGCACCCCGGAGGTGGCCAGGAGCCCCAGGGCGTCGCCGACGGTGAACGTGTCCTCCGGGTGCCGGGGCATGCCGCGCAGCAGGCGCACACACTGCGCGAGGAGGTCCGAGGCGTCGGGGTCCGTGAGCCTGGCCCGGTCGTACAGGGCGGTCAGCACCAGGGAACCCTCGGTGTCGCAGTGCGCGGCGAGCGTGACCGGCAGGGGCGTGTCACCGCCGGCGCTTTCCGGCACGCCCACCCAGACGCCCTGCGCCGCCAGTTCGGCCCGCAGGTTCTCCGGCAGTGCGGGGTGGTTGTCGAAGCGGATGGTGGTCTCGGTCAGACCGGAGCCGGGGGCGCGCCCGCTCCACCGCCTGGTCCGGTCGGCATCCACCGAGGCACAGGGGCTGAGGCCGAACGCGGCGTCCCGCACCTGGAGCAGCAGGTCCACCAGCGGTGCGGCGGGGTCCACGGTGACCGTCATCGGCAGCGGGTCACCCAGGAGCCCGGGAATGTCGGCCACGGCCCGCGGCGGTATGTCCCGGCCGGACGAGTCCACGCCGAAAGCGACCGGCAGCGGACCGTCGGTTCCGGCCGCCCGGTACAGCAACAGGGCCCAGGCGACGTGCAGGACACTGCTCTCCCCCGCTCCCCGGCCCGCGGCCCAGGACCGCAACCGGGAGGTCTGGGGCGGTCCGAGCCGGCGCTGTATCCGGCCCGGCCCTCCGGTGGTCCCGGGCGGCGGACCGGGGCGGCCCGGGCTGACGGCGGCGTGGGCGGGCGGGGCCGCCGCCCGGTGCCCGCGGGCACCGGGCGCTTCCCGGCGAGCCGGCCACGCGCCGTGATCCCGGATGTCGGGCCGCCGGTCCCCGCCGGGCAGCACCCCGCCGGCGAGGTAGGAGCGGTAGAACTGGCGCACCAGCAGACGCGCCCCGCGCTCGTCGAGCAGGGCCCGGTGGTAGGTCACCAGCAAACGGCTGGGCGTCCGTCCGGCGCGGGCCCTGGCCGGTGGTCCGTCGAGCACGGACACCCGCAGCAGCCCCGGCCGGTACAGCTCGAAGCCGCGGTCCCGGTCCCTGCGAAGCAGTTCGCTCCAGCCGACATCGGTGTGCGCGTGGTGGACGACGTCGACGACGGCGCGGTCGTGGAGCACCAGGCGGGCGGCTCCGGCCCAGTCGAAGGACGCCCGCAGCACCGCCTCCCGCTCGGCGACGGACTGCCAGGCGGTGGTGAACCGGCCGAGATCCAGCGGCCCCGTCCAGTCCCAGAACAGCTGCTCCACGTACCGGCCGAGGCCGGCCTGGCTCTCCACCGCCGCCGCCAGCAGCACCCGCTGCTGCCCGGACACCGCGATGGTGTCCGCCGCGAGCGGCGCCAGCAGATCGGCCAGCAGGTCGTCGGTGAGCGGCCCGCCGTGCCCGGCCGGGTCGCGAGGGGTGAGCCGCAGGAGGTACCGGCCGCCATGCCCGGCGTCCGGTACGCCGTCGGCTTCGACGCCGTCCAGTTCGACGCCGTATCCCCGATGACGCTCGGCGACGCGGGCGGCGACCGCCTCGGTATCCGTGCGGGCGAGACCGCACAGCTCGAAGACGAGCGGCGACCAGGCCTGGGTGCCGGGCGGTTCGTGCACCACGGCGAGAACCGTGCCCGCGTGCGCGTGATGACCCCTCATCTGCTCCCCAGGGGACCGGAAACTGCTGCCGCAGCAGCCGCCCCCGGCGCCCCGACCTCCTTTTCGAATCGTTTCCGCGTGACGTGTCCCGGCGCGGCCCGGCAGCCTCGCCCGTCGCATCCGCTCACCGCTGCCCGCGGTCCCGCCGTCCCGGGAACGCGAGGACCCTCGTGCCCTGCGCCGTTTCCGCCGAGGGCGGCCGCACCGGTCCGCACCCGGCAGACGGCGCCCGTGTCCCGTCCGGCACCACCGGCCCGGTGTCCTGCCGGTGCGCCTCGCTCACCAGGAAGCGCCCCTGGACGAGATGGGTGGCGAAGGCCCACTCCCCGGCCGCGTCCCCGACGAGCCGGGCGGCACCCGACGCGTCCCACCCGAAGCCGACCGCCGAGAACCGGCGCCGCATACCGTGCCCGAGCGCCTTGGTGTACGCCTCCTTCAGGGTCCACAGGCGCAGGAACCGTTCGGTGCGCTCTCCCTCCGGCAGGGCCGCGAGCGAAGCGGCCTCCTCGGCGGTGCACACGTGAGCGCGCAGCGCCTCGAAGGAGATCCGGCGCCCCGCGGGCTCGGCGTCCACACCGACCGGTCCGGCGCGGCTGACACCGACCACGATCAATTCGTCAGTGTGGCTGAGGCTCACCCGCAGGTCCGCGCCGAGCCCGCGCAGCACGGGTCGCCCGCCCGGCAGGCCGGCGAGGTCGAACCGTTCGGCGGGGACCTGAAGGGCGGCGGCGGCCGTGTGCTTGAGCACCACTCTGGAGACGGCGAGGGTCAGCCGGCCGGCCGGTGCCGGGTGCTGCCGGTAGCGGGGCCAGTCGCGGCCGAGCAGCGTGCGCAGCCCGGGATCGAGCAGGGCCGGCGTCAGCCACTCGCCCCAGGTGGAGTGCACCACCGCCCGGCCCGTCCGCTCGAACCGCTCCTGGACCTCCTCCCACGGCCCGTCCGGCCCGGAGACATGCAAGGGCGGCGGGAAGGCCGGCCCGGGGGTGCGGCCGCTCGCCACGTCCATCGCGCTCACCACGCCACCCCCGTCGCGTACAAGTCACAGTCCACGCCGCTCGCCGCACGCCGGGCCAGTTCGTCCCACACCCCCGGCTGCGGATCGGGCAGCCCCTCGGGCAGGGGCAGTCCGAGCCGCCCGGCGATCCGGCCGAGTGCCAGCAGCGCCCAGCCGGTTTCGCCGAGGAAGGGCAGCCGCGCCCCGGCCGCCGCCTCCCGCACCCCCAGCGCGGCGGCAGCCAGCGTCAGCAGGGCCTCGCGGTCCGCCAGGGCCCGCGCGGCGGGGTCGGCGGGGTCGTGCTCGGCGACGGCCGCGCAGTCGACACGCAGCGCCCGCAGCTCGGTGACCAGTCTGCGGCCGACACGGGCGAGCGCCGCGGCGCCGGGTCCAGCGGCACCGGCGAGCCGGTCGGTGGCACCGGCCAGCGTCGCGGCGACGGCCCGCGGGCAGCCGGTGCCCGGTGCCGGGGCGCAGGCCGCCTCGGTGATCCGGAACAGCGCCGCGGCCGCCGTGCCGTCGTCGTCCGGCCATGAGCCGCCCGCACCGTTCAACCCGCGCACGAGGCGTGCCTGGGCGGCGCCAGAGGCGGTCCAGCCGACCCGGGCGAACTCCCGGTCCCGCAGGATCTTGGCCAGCGTGCGCCGTTCGGGAGTACCGGCGTCGAACCCGCACTCGTTCAGCACCAGTTCGAGATCCCCCAGCAGTTCACCGGCGAGTTGGGGGACGAGGTAGCCCACGACGGCGGCGAGCGACCGCCCGGGCCGCCGGGGCGGCACCGGGCCGTGCGGTCCGGGCCCGGCCGGGCCCGGCTCCCGGGCGGGGCAGGACCGCAGGGCCGCGGCCGTCAAGCTCTCGCAGGCCAACAGTTCCGCGAAGACCGACGCCAGGACCGGCCGCCACTGCCCGGCAGCGGGTTCGTACCTGCCAAGGCCGTCCACGACGCGGACCGCGCTCCGCAGGACGCCGCCCACCGACGCGAGGAGCGCCGCCGGTCCGAGCAGCGCGGCCGCCGGGTGCGGCACCGGTGTGCCCAGCAGCGGACGGATGATCCAGGCATGGGCGAGGGCGAGGTCCCGGCGAAAGAGCGGGCGCAGGGCGCGCGCGAGCTGGTCGGCGGCGGGCAGCGGTTCCCCGGTACCGGGCAGACCGGCGGGCGGGGCGGGCAGAGCGTCGTAGCCCGCGGCCCACAACCGCGACCGGCCGTAGGGGTTGCCGGGGTCCCTCGGGTTGCCGAGCAGCGCTTCGAGGCGCGCCGCGGACCGCGTCGCGCCGAACGGCACGGCCGCGAGACCCGAAGTCCGGGCCGCCGGGGGCCGTCCGGTGTCCGGGGCTGGCCGGGACAGGGC
Source organism: Streptomyces sp. AM6-12 (assembly GCF_044327085.1). Lineage (NCBI taxonomy): Bacteria > Bacillati > Actinomycetota > Actinomycetes > Kitasatosporales > Streptomycetaceae > Streptomyces > Streptomyces sp. AM6-12. The sequence goes on along the minus strand of NZ_JBIQWN010000003.1, from coordinate 50,600 downwards.
CATCGCCCATCTCCTCGTCGTCGTGGCGCGGGTCGCCCCGCGGCCGTTCTCCGGCGGGCTCATCGCAGCCGGCGGACGGCGCTCTCGGCGTGCCACCGCGCCAGGTCCAGCGTCTCCGTGCTGGAGCGGCCCAGCCATTCGCGCACGTGCCGGCGGGCGTCCACGAGCAGGGCACCGCCGCCCAGTACGGCCTCCACCGCGCTCTCCCGGAGCATCACGTGGTGAAGGGAGACGACCCGCACCCCGGTCTCGTCGGGCTCCAGGTACCACTCCCCGTAGTGCGCGGCAACGGGGTCGGGGGTCACGGTCTCCTTGTGGACGATCCGCCCCGCGGCCGGGAAGCACAGCCGCACGGCCTCGGACACCAGCGTCTCCCCCGTCTCCGGGGCCCAGGTGTGCAGGACCGTCGCCTGCACGCCCGGCTGGTCCTCGGTGACCTCGGCCCGGTCGACGTGGGGAAGCAGTTCGGCCCAGTCCCCGACGCGGTAGAGGAAGTCGTACACGAGTTCCGGGGAGCCGCAGACGTACACGCTGTCCTCGAAGGAGAGCAGCAGTTCGTCCAGCCGGTCCCAGCGCTCGGCCGCCTCGCGCAGGGACACCACATCGGACAGTACGTCGGATTCGAGTGTCCGGGAGTCCTCCCAGGGACCGGCCGGACGTTCCTGGCGCAGGGTCAGCAGGCACCGGTCGGTGCCGTCGGGTGCCACGCTCCAGACACCGGACGTCGGCGCACCGGGCAGCAGGTCGTCCCGCGCTTCGAACTCGATACGGCGCTCCTGCGGCCGCAGCACGCGGCGGGCGGAGACGGAAGACACCCGGCCGTCCCGCAGCCGCCACAGGCGCAGGTTCTCCTCGGTGCCGTCGAAGTCGATGCGTTCGACATGGACGAAGGGGTGCAGCAGGACCGGCCAGCGCGGGGAGTCGGCGAGCAGGCCGTACACGACGCCGGCGGGCGCCGCGACGGAGACCGTCCGCTGGGCGGAGTGCGTTCGCTGCGACGACATGCGCGATCCCCTCCTCCAGGTGGGATCCAAGCTGCACGGCCGGGCCTGAGCGGTGCTCGATTCCTGGTGGAAGGGGCGCAAGGTGACGGCGTATCAGCCCACGGCGGCCACGGACGCGATCCTCGTCGGCTGGGCCGCGAGGGTGTCCGGGCCGGACATCAGGATGGAGCGCTGCAACTTGGCGAGCGCGGAGGACGGTTCGAGGCCCATGGTGCGCACCAGGGTGGTCCGCAGCCGCTGGTAGGCGGCGAGCGCCTCGCCGCGGCGGCCGGACCGGTACAGCGCGAGCATGTACTGGCCGCACAGGCTCTCGTGAGTGGGGTACTGGTTGACCAGCACGGTCAGCTCGGCGAGCAGCTCACGGTGCCGGCCGAGCCGCAGGTCCGCCTCCACCCGCTGGTCCAGCGCGCACAGCCGGCTCTCCTCCAGCCGCTTGACCTCGGTCTGGAGATGGGGGCCGGTGTGGACGTCGGCGAGCGCGGGGCCGGTCCACAGTTCGAGCGCCTCGCGCAGCAGCCGGGCCGCCTGGGGATAGTCCTCGGCGTCCATGGCCCGGTACCCGCAGCCGGCGAGCCGTTCGAACTCCCTTACGTCACTGACACCTTCGCCACCCTTGAGCAGATAGCCGCCGGGTACGGTCAGCAGCAGGTCCTTGGCCTGGCGGCGCTGTCCGGTGTGGTCCGCCGCCCCGCCCTCCAGGGCGACGCCGATGAGCTCGCGCAGTTGCAGGATGTAGGTCTGAAGGGTGGCACGGGCGCTGCGCGGGGGCCTGGTGCCCCACAGCTCCTCGGTCAGGACACCCGCCGGGACGACCTGACCGGCGCGCAGCGCCAGCAGAGCGAGCACCTGACGCGGCTTGGGCGCCGTCGGTGTGATGGACGCCCCGTGGTGCCGTACGGCGAGTGTGCCGAGTACATCGATGTCCACGCCCGTCTCCCCCACTCTCTGGTGCAGATCTGCAGTGCTTCCCTAGCGCCTCCGAGTAAAAAACAGCACGCGCGGTATGTCAATACGGTACCGGTCAACCTGTTTACCTTCGACGTACACCGAATCCCCCGTCGCCCCGGTGAGCTGCCGGTATCCGGATCAGGCACCAAGGCCGGTCTTCGCAGGGGGACTTCAGGACCGATGTCCGGGCCGGACACCCGGCCGGGTCTTGCCGGGCCCCCTCGCGATCATTGCCGACCTTCCGGACTGTTTTCGCTCAGCCCTTCCTGTCGGTGTCCGGTCACCCGGTCACCGCCACTTCGCCGGCCGGCCCCCAGGTGCCGTCCAGCCCGACCGGAACCTGCTGGGGCGAGGCGGCCAGCAGGGGGAGTACGAGGGCCCAGAAGCGGGTCGCCCGCTCCCGCGACGTCCAGTCCCGGTTCCGGGTGCCCAGCACCTCGAAACCGACCGTCACGGCGACGATGGCCGCGGCGGCGTCCTCAGGCGGCACACCCGGTGCCAGCTCCCCCTTCTCCTGAGCGTGAGCGACCAGCTGCCGAACCCACGCCCACCACCAACCCGACACGCCCCCTTCCCCGCTCTTGCGCGAAGGGTCACGGCCCAGCTTGAAACCGGCCCTGACCAGGGGGTCGCCGGCCACGGCGGCGAGCAGCAGACAGGTGGCGTCCACCAGGGACTGGAGCAGGGTCTCAGCGGAGTCACAGCAGCCCTCCGCCATCTTCTCCACGGCGTCGACCGCGGCGTCCTCGACCTCCTGCGCCAGCTCCTCCTTGCTGGCGAAGTGGAAGTGCAGCGCGCCGTTGCTGACCCCGGCCCGCGAACTGATCGCGGTGAGCGACGCCACGGCGTAGCCCTCCTGCTCGAACACCTCGGCCGCGGACCTGATCAGGTTCTCCCTCGTCCGCGCCGCCCGTTCCTGTTTGACCATCACGTACTCCGTTACTGAACTGGGGGCCCGTGCTTCCTCATCGGCAGCCGGGTGCGCTGGCGCGCAGTCATGGCCAGGAAGTGGATCAATGCCTCGCAGCCCCCAGGTTAACAAACCGCTTGTGCGGTTTGTAGCCTGCGGCTACGGACGATACCGGCCGCCTTCCCGGCAGACGCCGCTCAACGGGCGTCCATCCAGCGCCCGGCTCGGCGGCACGTCAGCTCAGCGCTACGCCGACGCCCGCCCCTCCCGCCCAGGACGCGGGCCACCGGCGCCTCGGCCCGGTCCGCCGCGCTGGAGCCGGGAGTTGTCAGCCCGAACAGTCAGTCGAATATCGATTTTCAGCCACTGCTCACCCGTCCCGCTCGAGAAGCGCTCGGGGTCGGCTGGGGCGGCGCCATGACCCAGCCCCGCCGCCCCGGCCGAGAACCGCAGGAGGACACGGGTAAGCACCGCGCGCGGACGGACGTCCTCCACATTTTCGCCATACGGAGCCCCTGCTACCGGTAGAAACGAAACCGGTTGGTATGTATCTTCCTGCTCGAGCGTTCATCCATCGCCAGGGCATTCAGGGGGAAGCCATGTCTGCGATCACGTTCCAGGCCGAGCGCACACCACTTCACAAGGCGGAAGCGGAAGGCGGTACGGCGCTCTCGGTGCCTGGGATGGCCGTCTTCGCCCACCCGTCGCTGACCACCACCGTCCCCAAGGAGTTCGTCCACCGCGCGGCGGTCGCCGAGGTCATGCTGACGGGCTGGGACCGCCAGGGCGACGCCCGCTTCGCGGTGACCGCGCAATGGCCGCGCGCGCACAGCTTCTTCACGCCCTGCGAGGGCCTGCTGCACGACCCCCTCATCGCCGCCGAGACACTCCGGCAAGTCGGTGCACTGCTGGCCCACGCCGAGTACGACGTCCCGCTCGGTCACCACTTCCTCATGCGGGACCTCGGCATCACCGTGGACCCCGCGGGGCTCGTCGTCGGAGACGCGCCGGCCTCTTTGGAACTCATCGTCACCGCCACCGACGTCAAACGCCGTGGCAGCAGTCTCGTCCAGCTCGGCTACGAGGCGACGGTCCTGCGGGACGGGACCCCCGTCGCAAGGGGAGCAGCCTCGTTCAACACCGCGACACCGGCGGTGTACGGCCGGCTGCGCGGCCGCCAGGACCTCGGGCTCATCCGCGCTCTGCCGCTCACCGCGCCCAGCTCACCGCAGAGCGTGGGACGCACTTCACCGGTCGACGTCGTGCTGTCACCTGCCGACGGGCCGCACCGCTGGCAGCTGAGAGTGGACACCCGTCACCCTGTTCTGTTCGACCACCCGGTCGACCATGTGCCGGGCATGCTCCTGCTGGAGGCCGCACGGCAGGCCGCCGCCGGCGTGCTGGAACGTTCCTTCCTGTCCCCTCTCGGCATGGTCAGCACCTTCAAGCGGTACGTCGAACTGGACGCACCCTGCCTGATCGAGACCACGCACCTCGGGTGCTCGGCCGACGGCCGGACGGAGTCGGTCCGGGTGACGGGCCAGCAGAACGGAACCGAGGCGTTCGCCTGCCTGGTAACCGCGGCGACCTCACACGCCTGACCCCGGGGTCCGGGGCGTCAGACCGGTGCCGGGCTCGAGCAGTGCGCCCGGCACCTGCGGCGAGCGCCGGCCGGTCCCGGACGAAAGCCGGGAAACGGCTCGCGGCCCCCTCCCGGAAAGACCGTGCGGGGCGCCCCGCCAGCTCGGGCACCATGACACTTCCTCCACGGCACGAGCCTTCGAATCCCGTCGCGATGGTCCCGCGCGCGCCTCCCCCGCGCGGGCACCGGCGAACCTGCGGACTGCCTGGCCATGACGCATTGCCCGCTTCACACTGAGTCTTTCCTATGTAATATACAAACTGGGCGGTTTTTTCTTGCAGTCGGTACAGCGCAGCTCGGAACGGAGAGGCTCTCATGGCAACGCAGGACCGTGCGATCCGCACTCGCCGGAAGATCCTTTCAGCGGCGGCCGAGGTCTTCGAGTCCCGCGGGTACCGGTCGGCGACCATCAACGAGGTCCTCAGGACCGCCGGTGTGACGAAGGGTGCCCTCTACTTCCATTTCCAGTCGAAGGAAGACCTGGCACAAGGGGTCCTGAGCGCCCAGGACCAAGTGATCGAGCTTCCCGAACGCACGAGCAAGGTACAGGCGCTCGTGGACACGGTGATGCTCCACGCGCACCGTCTGCAGACCGACCCCATGGTGCGCGCGGGCGTACGCCTGACCATGGACCAGACGTCGAACGAACTGGACCGCAAGGGCCCGTTCCTCAAGTGGGGCAGCCTTGCCTGCCAGCTGCTCGAAGACGCCCGGAGGCAGGGCGAGTTGCTTCCCCATGTCGAACTGCAGGAGACGGCCGACATCCTGACCGGCGCCTTCGCGGGCATCCAGTCCATGTCGCACGCGTTGAGCGATTACGACGACCTGATGCAGCGTTCCTCCGCTCTGCTGCGCCACATCCTGCCGAGTGTGGTCATGCCCTCGTTGATCGCCGCTCTGGACCTGTCGGAGACGCGAGGGTCCAGGGTGTTCGCCGAAGTGCAGGCCGCGCTGGAGGCGTCCGCGGTCGCCGTCCCCTGAGAGAGCCGGAAGACCCCCGCTGGTCCGACGCGGCACCCGCTCCCGCACCGGCAGCGGGTGCTGAGGGCTGCCCGGCATCCGCTGCCCCCGTCCTACAGCGATGACACCGCCCCGCCCTCCGACCGCTCCGTCTTGCGCCCCTTGCTGCCCGGCGCCAGGGTGCGCGGATCGACGGCCTCGGCCGGCGTCCCCGTGGCGTACAACCCGCTGGGGACGGTGTCCCGGTCGTGCGGCAGCAGCCAGAACACCCGTCGGCGGAAGGTGCCCGAGGAACGGGACGGCTTGGCCTTCGGACCGAGCAGCGCGTAGCCGACCATGCGGCCGTCCCGGTGGTAGGCGGGCTTGCCCCGGCGGGTCGGCAGCCGGTCCAGGCTCTGCCGGACGTAGTCCAGCCCGCTGATGTCCTCAAGCCAGACCAGGTCGACCTCGTGGAGGATCTCGTCCTCCGCTATGAGGGCACTCATACTGTCTCCTCGTCGGCGGCCAGCCCGATGCCCGGATAGTACTTGCGCTGGTTGGACAGGATCATCTGCTTCGGAGACGCCAGTCCCACCACCTCCCGGACCCGCGCGGCGAACGACCGGGAAGAGACGGCCGGGGCTCCCTCATTCTGACACCATGTCCGGTAGGCCGCGTAGAGACCGGCCTGTTCCGCCCTCAAGCCCGGCTCGCGTCTGCACGACTCGCCGAGGAAACGCCCGATGTGGTCCTCGGTCTCCGCGTACGCCGTGGTGGCGATGCGCACGGCCTCCGGGCCCAGCAGGTCCTTCTCCCCACTCAGGAAGCGCCGTGCCCCGACGACGAGCCAGTTGAGGATCCCCGCCCCTTCCTCCGTGACCAGGACGTCGGCCAGGTTGTCGACCTTGCGGTGGTCCGGCACGACCCGCTCGAAAGGGATCAACCGCATCCGCCGCCAGAACGCGAAACCGCCGGTCCCGACCTCGGGCCGGTGGTTGCCCAACAGCCAGAGCTTGTGGGTCGGCTGAAAGCTGAAGAAGTCCTGCCGCATCCGCCGTGCCTTGATCCGGTCACCGCCGGTCAGCAGCTTCACCCGGGCCTCGTCGAACCGGTCCCCCGGCTTGACCTCGCTGCACACGATGACCCGGCGCCCGTGCAGTTCGGCCAAGTCGGTGGGGTGCCCCTCATAGGGGCGGGCCATGAGGAACCCGGGCGGCGCGGCGTCCGCGTAGTCCCCGACGAGCTTCATCACCACGTCCAGCAGTACCGACTTGCCGTTCTTGCCGGAACCGAACAGGAAGGGCATCACCTGGGCACCGACGTCGCCCGTGATGGAGTATCCGAGCAGCAGGTGCAGGAAATCGATCATCTCCGTGCCCTCGGGTCCCTCCCCGAAGGTGTCGGCGAGAAACCGGTCCCAGCGCGGCGTCGGCATCGCTTCGGGCGTCACGGAAGTGGAGCGGGAGTGGAAGTCCTTGTTCGGGTCCGGCAGGCGCATCAGCCCGCTTCGCAGGTCCACGATGCCGCCGGGTGTGCACAGGGCGTACGGATCGGCGTCCAGCAGCGCCGCGTTGAGCACCATGCCGGGGGCGGACCTGGCCTGGGTCAGCATCGCGTTCATCCCGCTGGTGCTCAGCGCGCGCCTGCGGTGCTGCTCCAGGGCGGTTGTGCTGTGCACGCCCCGCGCGTCGGTGGTGGCGAGGGATTCGGCCAGGTCGCCGGCCGCCCACAGCACGGTGTCGTCCTCGTCGATCTGCCAGCGGGTGCTGTCCCACCGGAACCAGCCGAGTCCCGGCACATGCCGGTAGTCGTTGGCGTAGAGGCTGACGAACAGCTTCGCGTTGCCTCGGTCGCTGAGGGTGTCGGGCACCAGCCCGTCGGCAGTGGCCTCACCAGGGGCCCCGAGGCCGCCCTGAGCGCCCGTACGGGCACCGGGCACAGTCCGGGCCTCCGCGCCCGCCCCAGGGGCGTCCTGGGCCTCTGTACGCCCGCTCTGGGCCAGGATCTGCGCGGCGACCGAGCCCGCGTCGAAGAGGGTGTCGTCGTGGACGCGTGTCACCGGCGGCCTCCCGGGCACAACGGACGGGTACGGCCCGCGCTCAACCCGCCCCGGATGACGGCACCGTAGCGGCGCTCCTGCCCGGGCCGGGCCTGCGCGGCCGCCGCCTGGAGGAGCCGCTCGGCTTCACCGGCGTCCAGCAGACCCGCGGCGACGAGCCCACCGGCGGTGTACGCCGCCCTGTTGAGCTTCTCGGTGAACCCCGCCCCCTCCGGCACGGCTCCGCACGCCGCCACCTCCGCCACCAGAGGGGCCAGCACCCGCCCGGCGGCTCCCTGGCCCCCTCCGGCCGCCAGCACGGCCTGGCGAGCCCGTGGCGGCACCGGACGGGGCGCGGGCAGGTGAGCGGGCGGCAGATGGCCGGTGCGCTCCAGTTCCCGCGCCAGCCAGTCCGGGAGCGGGGCGAGTTCGCGTGCCGTGCCCAGGGCCTCGTACGTACCGGCCTCGGTCACGGTGCCCGGCGCGACGATGTACCCGCCGTGCGCCCGTACATCGACCTGCCAGGCCAGCGCCCGCCCGCCGCCCGAGCCGGAGGAGCACTGCCAGCGGTGCCCTCCCGAAGCCCGGTACCACACGTGCAGCCCGCCGGAAGGCGTGCGCACCCGCAGGGTCGTCTCGTCGTCCGCGGGAGAGGTCGCACCACGCAGCGCCGCCAGCACCCCGATCGTATGAAAACCGCTGGCGAGTCCCGTCAGATCCACGGTGTCGGCGATGTCGATGCCGGGGAGCAGTCGGTCACGTCCGGGCAGTTGGCGGGCATGGGCATCGATGTCCACGACGACCAGTCCTGCGGGCCCGCAGGCGATCCCGACCCCGAACTCCGGATGGGTCCCCCACCACCGCTCGATCCGAGCGAAGTCCAGGGTGGCGGCCCGGAATCCGTGGCACCAGCGACCGGCGGCGGGACAACGGCACCCCCGGTGGGTGTGCCCGGGCTCACGGCAGGCCGCGCAGTTGCCCGCGGGTGTCTTGCGTCCTGGAGCCAGCGGATGGACCGGCCAGCCGCGGCCGGCGCACCATCGGGCTATGGCCAAGGACTGCGAGACGCCCGCTTCGGCAGCAGCAGGCCTCCGTGAGTCGCTGCGTGAAACCCGCAGCTCGTCGGTCATGTGTTCCCCCGTCAGCGACCGAAGCGACTCAAGGATAGGAACACCCTAGCGAAGCCCCGATAAAGGCGGGGCCAAGTAGACGAAGAACTCGTTCCGCGCCTGGAGTGAAAACAGCGACCCAAGACCGGCCCGCAGCGACCGAAGCAGTTCGGTCGCTGCTTGAGTCGCTGCTTCAGTCGCTGACGAAACCGCAGGTCAAAGCCCAAACATCCCCCAATTAGCGACTGAAGCGACTCAAGAGTCCTGCATATAACGCCATACGCACGCGCACGCGCATACACACGCACACGCGAATGTCGTCATATACCCGGAACTTGAGTCGCTTCAGTCGCTGATCGCCCTCTAAAGCCCCTCTGACCTGGCGTTTTCTCCAGCGACCGAGCAGCGACCCAACAGCTACCCACCCCTCGTTCAGTCGCTGCCCTTCAGTCGCTGCCCCCGACCGCCGTGCTCGGGCCCTGGCAGTCCCAGCGACCCGAGCGACTCAAGCGACTCTGGATCGAACCTGGACGATCGGAGCCTCACCGGGCTCCGCACACGAAACCAGCGACCGAAGCGACCGAACTCTCCTGCCCGGCTCCGACGAGTTGTGCGGCAAAGCCATGTCAGCCCCATGTCAGGAACTCGTGCCACTCTCTTTCACGTGAACGACCCCGGACACCACCGGGGCCGGGAGCGAGGAGAGGTGCCCGGAGTGGTTGATCGGGGACCAGCGAGCACGCCTCAAGGTCGGGCCCCCAGGGGTCCACGCAGGTTCGAATCCTGCCCTCTCCGCCTCACGCGGCTCTGGCGTCCGTCCAGGCGCCGTCAGTAGTGCTGCCCCCGGTAGACGCCGTGCGTGTCGGCGCCGCGGCTCCAGTCGCCGAAGCTCGTGTTGCCCAGCTCCATGTTGACGATGAAGGAGCCGGCCGCGGCAAGGGTGATCCTGAACGGGCCGTCGTCCTCGCCGGGCAGGTTGTTCACGGCCAGCAGCGGAATTTCCGCGGAGGCCAGAGCCTGCTCGTCGGCGATGAGGAGGAGGCTGCTGTCGGGCCAGTCCGCCTCGTCGCGGCCGTTGCGTGCCCGGAGCTGGTCTGCCGTGCGGCCCGCATGGATCGGGTTGTCGATGACGGTGACCGACTCGTAGTGCTCAGGGGCGCCTTCGAGGGCCTGGAGCAGACGTGCCCATGCGTCTGGCTGGCCGTAGGACGTACGGACCAGGAGGGGGCCGACGGCGTCCTCGATCCTGGGAGCCGCCGGCTCGGGTTCGGCGCCGGTGCGGTCGCCGGCGATGACCTGGATGAGGAAGCGGGGCTTCTTGCCGTCCGCCGAGCGGTCGCTGGCATGGACGCGGACCAGGTAGGGACCGACTCCGGCGGTGGCGAGGTTCTCCTTGCGTACCGGTTCGTATCCGCTGTCGCACAGGGCGAGGAAGCCGGTCGTGGAGATCACGGTGGTCTCTTCGACCTCGTCCCAGCCGGTCTCCGTCCCCGGGTCGGCTCCGGCGTAGAGGGTGACGACAGGGTTCTCCAGGGCGCTGCCGGCGTCGATGTGCAGCCAGTCCTTCCCAGCCGCCAGGAGCCCGCGGCCGTGCGGCCGTGCGGCCGTGCGCCGGTGTCGGGGTCCATGACGGTCAGGTCGCCCCACTCCTTCATCTTCAGGGGGCGGGTGCGGCCCTGAAGAAAGGGCCAGGTGGAGCGTGGCATGGAGCCCCCTGTCTGTGCGATGCGTGCCGGTCATGCGGCGTCCGGGCACGAGGCATCGTGCACCGTACGGCTGTCCACGGTCGCTGCTGTACCCGGCCCCTCCCCCAGCCACGGGACTGACGGGACTGAGAAATCGGCAACCCCCGCGACCGGCTCGGCCTGTTCCTCTGGTCCGCCTACGGCCTTCCCGACGGGCCGGTCCCGTCAGTCCCGTGCTGTGCGCCCACGCCGATGTCGTTCACCCCGTGGCTGCCGCTATCTCCGCGGTCCGGCCCTTCTGCGACCGCAGCGTCTTGGCTCCGACCTTGCCCGGCTCGATGGTACGAGGGTCGACCGCTTCGCCCGGGGCACCTACCGAGTACGGACCCTGAGGCTCCTTGTCACGGTCGTGGGGCAGCAGGAAGAACGCACGGCGGGCGAAGAGGCCGGAGTCGGGGTCGCTGGCGGCGCCCGGATGGAGGTTGGTGTAGCCGATGAGGCGGCCGTCGCGCGAGTAGCGGGGCTTGCCCTTGCGGGTGGGGACCTTGTCCAGGGCCTGCCGGACGTAGTCGAGGTTTTCCGGGTCCTCCAGCCAGACCACTTCGTTCTCGTCGGTGAGCTGGCTGTCTTGCAGCATCGAGCTCATGGCCGCGGACCCTCCTGTCCCGTGGGCCGGCCTCTGGCCGGATCGTGCGGCACGCTCACCGCTGGTCGTCTGGTTCGGGCAATTATCGCAAGAGTCCTGAACAGGTTGCCGCCGGACTCCACCCGCGGCGTCATGGGCCGGGCTCTGTCCCGGCGTCGGCGAGGAGGGCCAGGCCGGGATAGAGCTTGCGGTCGTTGTTCTTGATCATCTCTGCTGGGGAGGCCAGACCGAGCTCCTGGCGGATACGGCTGGCAAAGGCACGACTCGTGGCCGGGCGGATCCCCTCTTCCGAGCACCACCGGCCGTACGACGCGTAGAGGAGCTTCTGCTCGACCCGCAGCTCGGGATTGGGCTGCCCGCCCTCGCCCTTGGTGCACCGCTCGGCGATGAACCGGCCGATGTGGTCCTCGGTCTTCTCGTAGGCCTCGGTAGCCAGTCGCACGCTGGCCGGTCCGTGGAGCGGGTCCCTGGTGGCGAGGTAGTTCTGGGCGCCCTGGATGAGCCAGTGCAGGATGCCGGGGCCTTCGTCACGGACGAGTTCCTGAGCGAGGTTGTCGATCTTGAGTTCATCGGGGACCTTCCGCTCGAACGGGATGATCCTCATGCGGCGCCAGAACGCGTACCCGCCGGTGCCGACTTCAGGCCGGTGGTTGCCCAGCAGCCACAGCTTGTGGGTGGGCCGGAAGGTGAAGAAGTCCTGCCGCATCCGGCGGGCGGTGATGGTGTCGCCACCCGTCAAGAGCTTGACACGGGCCTCGTTGAACTTGTCGTTGGGTTTGAGTTCGGAGCACACGACGATGCGCCGACCGTGCAGCTCGGTCAGCTCGGTGCTGTGCTCGGTGAACTTGCCCTTCTCCATCAGGAAGCCGGGCGGCGCCGCGTTGGCGTAGTCCCCGAGGATCTGCATCATCACCTCGAGCAGTACGGACTTGCCGTTGGCGCCGGACCCGTACAGGAACGGCAGGATCTGCGCACCCACGTCCCCGGTGACGGAGTAACCGAGCAGCAGGTGCAGGAACGCGATCGTCTCCCGGCCCTTGGCGTCGTCGCCGAAGGTGTCGCGCAGGAAGCTCTGCCACCGGGGCAGGGGCATGTCCTCCGGTCCGACCGTGGTGGCACGCGAGTGCATGTCCGCCAGCGGGTCGGGTTTGCGCAACTCACCGGTCCGCAGGTCGACGACTCCCCCTGGGGTGCACAGAGCGTAGATGTCCCCGTCCATGGAGTCCGGATCGAGACTGAGTCCCGGCGCAGCCTGTGCCTGTTGGAGGAGGGCCTTCACACCCGCGGTGGACTGCGTACGACGCCGGTGCGCGGCCAGCTCCCGGTTGCTGAACGTTCCCTGCGGGTCGGTGCGCGGCATCTGCTCGGCCATGTCGCCGGCTGCCCACATCGCGCCTTTCTCGCCCCCGGTGCGCTTCCACCGGTATTGATCCCACGAGTACCAGCCCAAGCCCTCCACGTGGCGGAAGCGATCGCTGTACAGGCGCGCGAACAGCTTGGCGTTGCCCCGGTCGGTCAGCTCGTCCGGCAACAGGCCTGCCGGCGCTCCTCGTCGGCCTCCCTCACTTCCCGCCTGTGCGGGCACCAGCGCCTGGTCTCCGGGCAGCCCCAGATCAAGGCTCGTCTGCCTGGTCTGCTCCGCGGCGGCCGCGGTGGCGAGGTGCGCCGGCTCAGCACTGCTCATGAGCGTCCCTTGTCGAAGCCCGACACGAAGAGGCCGACGGACGACGGGAGATCAGCACGGCTGCGGTGCTCGCCAAGACCTTCAACGCGGCGGACACCGCGGGGCTTCGACGGGCCTGCCGCAAACTGGCCGGGCACTAGAGAGTCCTTGTCCTAGCTGGTTTTCTTCGTCTGGGGCATCAACCCCACGGACACCCTGTCCATCGCGTCGCCACCCGCCTCCGGGGCGGGACCAACGGGGCTGACGGGACTGAAGCTTCCGTTTGCGATCAGAGGCTAGCGCACACCCCGTCGTGGCAGCACCCTCAGTCTCCGCGTGTCGAACATTCGGTCCCGTCAGCCCCGCACAGTGTGAGCGCCGCGACGCGCAGCAAGGAGGGGGCGGGCCCGGCATCGTTTCGGTCCCGTTTCAGTCCCGTCCACAAAACAGCAGGTCAGAAGGCTCAACCCCTCCTCTACGGGACTGACGGGACTCAAGCTCCTATATATGAGCTACAAAACACGCGTGGTACTACATACATACGTACGCGCGCATACGCGCGCGCCTGATCGGTATAACTTGCACTGTCAGTCCCGTCAGTCCCGTTCTCCGCCGAGACAAGCCTCTGACCAGGCACTTTGCCTGCGGGACTGAAACGGGACCCAAGCACAGCCTCAGTCCCGTTTGGTCCCGCACCACCGAAAGTCAGCCACGACGATGCCGCTCGTCGGCGTCTCAGGCGCGCGTGTGTCACAGCGACCCCTTCCCGGTCTCAGCCACGCCTCTGTCGGTAGATGCCCCGACGGACCGCTGGCCGCCCACGGCGAACGCACATCCCGGCGGGGCACCGCAAGCCCGCTAGGGCTGAGGAGCTACCGACCCGACGCGCCTCCTGCTCCAGTCACCGGCGTCCAGCCCCTCTCCCCCAGCACCGCGGTCGGCACCCAGCCCTGCGACCGCGGCAGAACTCTCGTGACGGGTCCTGTTGGCCCTCGTCCGCGGGTCACGACATCCCCCGTGATCGTGATCCGCGGACGATGAAGGAGGCGAAGGACCTGCGTGGTCGGTGGATTTGGTGCGGGCGCCTGGTACCAGGGGCCTTCGCCGGCCCCTGGACCCCGCTCCCCCGCCGCTTCCTGGCGCGCAGCCGTTTCGTCGTGGCGCGGACCGTCCGCGCCAGGAAGCGGCGGGCCGTTGTGGGCGGGGGCCGGATTCCGGCGTTCCAGGACGGAGTGGCATACGGCGGTGAGAGCGGTGGTGCGAGGGGGGTCGCTGTGAACCGGGTGGGCGTCGTAGGCGGGAGCGGTGATGCATCGGGCAAGGAACGGGGTACTTCCTGAGGTCGTGTGGTGTCGGGTCGTGTGGTCGCGCGAACGCACGCCCCAGATGGGGTGGCGGGAACCCCGAAGGCGGTGCTGGTTCCCCAAGTAAGAGAGCGCGCCCGCCAAACCGGCTCTGACCTGCATAGAGACCGTCGACGACCACGATCGTGAGAACTGGCAGGCAGTTCTCACGATCGTGGAGGGCGTTCCTAGGAACTGAGTGCCCAGATCCTGTGACCCGGTACCCAGTTCCTAGGAACGCCCTAGATTGACGTGAAGTACATGAGGAGAGCCGAAAGACCGGTGATCCGGGCGCGGTACGACATGAGCGTGGAGGCAGACGACACGTCCCCCAGGCGGACTTGATTGACGTCTCGTTCATGTACGTTAGGTTCATCTGGTCGGCCTCGCAGCCACCCCTCGTGAACCGGTAGTCAACCTCTCGCTCGGAGGGCTCATTGGGAGCAGCACGCAGGCTGGTCGACGCCGATACAGGCGAGCCGGTCCCCTATGCGCCGTACGCCTTCTCCGGCCGTCACACACAGGTCGACAAGGCGCGGGTAGAGGCGATCACCGAGTCCAAGGCGTTCACACCCAGTCAGAAGTTCCTCGTCCTATGGTGGATCGGAGTCTCCCCCGAGGGGATGGAACCGCTGCGGGCCACCGGTGCGGACATCGCCAAGCGGGTAGGGATGTCCGCCGACGCCGTCGGCAAGATCAACAGGAAGCTGGTGAAGCATCGCATCCTGGTCGTCCGAGGCCGCGTCGGCAACTACAACTTCTACCGGATCAGCCCCTACATCGCGTTCCACGGAACGGGGCTCGAACAACGTGAAGCAGTGAAGACGTGCAACCCGCCGGACATTCCCGGATTCGACGACCAAATCCCTGCACGGTGGGAGGCCCAGTGAACAGCAGCGACGACAAGCACCAGAACCTCGAGTTGCTCGAGAAGACCGCAGGCATGACAGCGAATCAGCGACTCGTCGTCATGCTCTACGCGCTCCACCCCACCGACCGCTCCGGAGCGGTCCTCGAGACCGCCGCCAACCTGGCGGAGCTGGTCGGGATGGCAGCTCCCGTCTTCTCCCGCACCCGCAAGCAGGTCATCGAAGCCGGCTGGCTCGAGGAGACCGGGAGGATCGGTCACATCAGGTACTACCGGCTCGACCCCAAGCGTCTCGGCGAGCACGTCGTCATCCCTCTTCGACGCGCGACATGACGTCCTGCGGACCGCACCTCATGTACGTCACGTCAATGAGGTGCGGTCCGCAGGACGTGTTCCTTCACCACCAGGCAATCGCCCCGGCGACCAGCTCGGCACCGGGGCGATTGCCGAGGGAGCCCGTGGGCCCGTATGAATTCAGCCAGCGTGGACCGCCTGGCTGTCCCTGTGCTTGATCAGCAGGTCCAGCATCTTGTCGAACTCCTGCGGCGGCATCTTGTGGATCAGGAAGTACGCCGCGTCCGTGCCGTTCTCGTAGGGGAACCTCTTCGGCTGTGATCCCCCCGCACCAGCCGTCGTTTCGGCGGCTGTGGCCTGGACCGGCACCGTCGTGGGAGCAGCCTCCTCGGCCCCGTCGACAGCTCCTGCGCCTTCCCTGCCTGCCGACTTGGGAACCACAGGCCGATCGGTGTCGCCTTCCGATGTGGATGCCGATGCTGGAGCTGGAGCGGGGTCCGCGCCCCGTGCACTGTCGGACGTGCCCCCCGCCCGCGTCCTCTGAGGCGCCTCGGTGATTACGCCGTAATCACCACCGCGAGGCTCCGCGACGCCCTCTACCGATCCCGCTGCGAGCTGCTCGCGCTGAGTCTTCGCCGCGCGAGACCTCTCCTCCTCCCGGCGGCTCCGGTCCTCCTTCAGCTCCCGGAAGGCCGCCTCCTGCTGGTTGGCCGGCTTGTTGCCGACCGCGCGCAGGAGGTCGATGGGCTCCTCCCCGACGAGGGCCTGTAGTTCGGGCGTCAGGTTGAGCAGGGCGAGACGCTGTGACACCCAGCCCTGCGAGCGGTGCAGGCGCTTGGCCAGGGCCCGCTGACTCCCGTGGATGGCCAGCAGCCTCTGGAGGGCGCGCGCTTCGTCGATCTCTTCCAGGTCCTGCCGGTGGATGTTGGCGACCAGGGCGGATTCGAGGAGTTCCTCGGAGGTGGCACCCTGCTCGTCGCTGACCATCACCTTGACGGTGGCGAGTCCGGCTTCGCGAGCAGCGGCGAGACGGCTGCTGCCGTCCACGACGACATGGGTGGTGTCCGGCTCAAGGGCGGCTTCCTGGCCGGGGTTGGCTTTGACGTAGGCGTCACGGTTCATGACCGTGATCGCCTGCTTCTGCCCATGGGTCTTCAGGCTGCCGACGAGATCGGTCAGATCCCCGAGAGCGGAGCGCGGGTTGTCGGGGTTGGGGCTGATGCGGTGGACGGGAAGTTCCGTGGGGGCCGCGACGCCTTCGGTGGGAACCCCGGTCGCGGCGGCCACGGCCTGGCGGCGGGCGCTGATGGGGCGCACTCCCCCGCCGAAACGGCCACTGCCCAGCTGGTCGGCCTTGCTCACAGGACCTCCTTGGCCAGGGCCCGCATCCCCACGGCCTGCTGCGATTTGGGCGCGTAGGACAGTAGGGGCTTCTTCACCCGGACGGCTTCCTTCTGCTCCTTCAGGTCACCGATGAGGCCGACGACGCGCGGATCCTTTATGTCGACCCACCCCTGGAGCGATGAGGTGGCGATGTAACCGCGGCGGGAGTCGTAGAGGTTCACGACGATGCCGAGGTAATCGATGTCGACCTTGAGGTCGCCGCGAAGGTCGTCGATCTGGGTGGTGAGCAGCTCGTAGGCATCCGCGGAACTGTCCTCGGCCTGGACGACGATCAACGCGCCGGACTGGCCGGGCTTCTCCCCGTCACGGCGTCGGCCGTAGTAGGCGGCGGCATCCATGCTCAGGCCGAGGCTGGGCGGGCAGTCGACGATGATTACGTCGTAATCAGCCTCCAGCGGCGCGAGAGCCCGTTCGAGCGCGGCCTCACGGGCGCGTACGGCGGACAGGCGTACGTCGAGGAGGAAGGCGTCGTTGCAGGCGGGCAGCAGATGGAGCCTGCCGCCGAAGTTGTCTTCGTCGATGGAGACGATGAGGTCGCGGAGGTCACCCTTGGGGTCCCCCGCCATGTGGTTGGTGAGGCTGTCGCCGTTCATGGGCAGCGGCGTGGCGCCCAGCTGGTTGGTGAGGTGACACTGCGGGTCGAAGTCGACGAGCAGCACCTTCAGGCCCGGACCGGGAAGGTTCTCGATGTCGAGCGGGTCGTCCAGCGGCGGCATGTCGCCTGACTGGGTCTCACTGTCCCGCAGGGCTTTGGTGAGCGCCTTCGCGACCCGTACGGGGTGCAGGGCTTCGGAATCCTCGGCCAGCGCCTCTCCCAGCCCCGCGGTGATCGCGGTCTTGCCGACCCCGCCCTTCTGGTTGCAGACGATGATCCGGCGGGTGATCTCGGGCCGTTCGACTTCCGGCGCGGGGTTGGCGTCGAGCCAGAGCTGGACGGACTGGGCAAGGCCCTGGATGAGCGAGACCCGTCGGTCCGTCGCGATCTGCCTGAACTCCTCCCACTGCCCGGGAGGCAGGAAGGTGGAGAAGGAATCGGCGCCGGAGGTATCGATGGTTGCGGCGGCGGAGGCCAGTCGGCACCAGTCCGTGATGCCCTGCTCGACTGCGACCTGGATTTCGACGCCGTACTGAGCGGCCCTGACTTTGAGGCTCTGCCGGAGCCAGCCCGGCAGTTTGGAGACGACCTTCTCGCGATCGTTGGCTGGCGAACTCATGGAGACACCATACTAACGTCCTTGATCATCTATCTCACCGACACGTTAGTTAAGCCTCTTTGTTACCGCGTCAGCTCCCGCGCGAGGTGATTACGCCGTAATCACCGGTCCGCCTTCCCCGGCCGACCCTTCCCTGCGGAGCAGAGCGATTACGGCGTAATCATCACGCAGCACACCGGAGGAAGCGCCGCAACCGAGGCACCGTCGGCATGGCGCGCCACTAGCCCCCTCGGCGCTCTCACCGGTCGGGTGATTACGCCGTAATCACCCGACGTCGGCTCGCCCCGCCCTGGTGACCTGTCTCAGCGGAGTTTGATCGCCGGGTGCCAGGTCCCGCTGAACAGGTCGGCCACCAGGGTGCGGGCGTAGGTCTCGTCGGTGCCGGGCACGGCGAAGACGGTGCGGAAGTAGAGCGGGGCGACGATCTGATCGAGCAGCCGCTCCAGCGGGGGAGGTGTCTCGCCCCGGTCGCGGGAGGCTCCGAGGATCGTGTCGAGGTCGGCCGTGGCGCGCCGCAGACATTCCCGCAGGCCGCTGCGGCGCTCGTCGATGTCGGGGGAGACCTCTGCCCGGAAGAACGCGATCCCGCCGGGCCGGGTCAGATCGGCCAGTGTCCGGATCGCGTAGGCCTCCAGGTCGGTGCGGAGGTCGCCGCTGGAAGAAGGCGGGGCGGCGGTCTCGCGCAGGGCGGCCACCTCGGCGAGCAGGGCCTGCAGCGTGCCCCAGCGCCGGTAGATGGTGGTGGCGTTGACCCCGGCGCGTTCGGCGACTGCGGGGATCGTCAGCTGGGTCACGTCGCGCTCGCCGGCCAGGTCGATGACGGCTCGATGGACGGCCGCCTGGACGCGGGCGCTGCGGCCGCCGGGGCGCTTGGCGGGGGATTCGGCATTCACGTATCCGAGACTAAC
Organism: Streptomyces sp. AM6-12; assembly: GCF_044327085.1. Lineage (NCBI taxonomy): Bacteria > Bacillati > Actinomycetota > Actinomycetes > Kitasatosporales > Streptomycetaceae > Streptomyces > Streptomyces sp. AM6-12. The sequence continues at coordinate 31,985 of NZ_JBIQWN010000003.1, read as the reverse complement.
GCAGATCAGATTGCTTTTAGCGGGTAAGGCGTACTAGTCTGCGTTAAAGCAAATCGCTCTGCTTTAGCTGGCTGCGGTTAGCCGGGCTATCGCTCGCACTCCGAAGGGGACTGCCATGACCACCACCGCCCACGACCTCGGTCGGCGCTTCCACGCCGCACTCACCTCCGCCGACTGGTCGGCCATCCGGTCCCTGCTCCACGACGACGCCACGTGGACCCTGCCGGGCGACAACACCATCAGCGGCACCGCCGTGGGCGCGGACGCCGTGGTCGAGCGCGCTCAGAAGATCGCCTCGTACGGCCTGTCCTTCGAGCTACTGCACATCCTGGTCAGCCGCGAGAACATGGCCCTGTCGCTGCACAACACCGCCCAGCGCCCGGGAGCGATCCTCGACGAGTACCTGTCCACCGTGTGCCGCCTGCGTGACGGCAAGATCGCCGAAATCGAGACCTACCTGTCCGACGTTCCCGGTATGAACGCCTTCTTCGTCTGACGCCGACTCGAGCTCCTGATGCCTGCCGGGGGAGTGCTCGGGTGATTACGCCGTAATCACCCGACGCGGGCTCCCGCCCACTCGCTCTCCTCCGCCCTGAGTGATTACGCCGTAATCACTCACTCTCACCCCACGGCACCTATGTGCGATCCACAGGCGACACTTCGTCCGATTCGATGAGCGCTTTGGATAGGGTGTCTCGTGGAGGTGAGCCCTGTGGCCACTGAGGACCAACTGTTCAGCGCGGTGGATGCGCTGCTTGAGCAAGTCGCCCAGGACGCGCTCCCGAGCCCTGCCGAGCGCAAGCGCCTGCGAGAGGCCGCCGGGCTCAGCCAGGCCCAGGTGGCGTCCGCACTGAAGACCCGCCGGGAAACGGTCGCGAGCTGGGAATCCGGCAGGAACGAACCCCGCCCGCCACAACGCGCCGCGTACGCCCGCCTGCTGGAGAAGCTGGCCGAGCGCTTCCCGACCCCCGACGAGGCACCCGCCCCGGAGCCGGAGTCATTCCCCACCCCGGCGTCCCTTCCCGCCCCGGCTCCCGCTCCCGCCCCGGTGTCCGTTCCCCCTCCGGCGCCCGTTCCCGCTCCGGCGCCCGCGATGACGGCCCCGACCTCGGCCGTACGACCGGCGCCCGCCGCGAGGCCGGCCACCTACTCCCCGCACCCCGGCGTGAAGAAGGCGGCGAAGGGGCCCGCCACCACGGCAGCCGCCGACGGCCGCTTCGAGAACGGCCCGCTGGCCGTGGTCGATGTCGACGACGACGGCCAGGTGGCGGCGTACTGCGTCGGCGGCCTGGTCCTGGACGTGCCCGCCAAGACCCTGCCCACGCTGGTCGACTGGACACTGACCGAGGCCAAGCTCGGCCAGGCCCGGCTGCACCGCCACGGCAAGGACGCCGACCCCGTCCTCGTCCTCACCTCGGCCGCGCTGGAGCGCTACGGCCTGCCCGCCGAACTGTCGCCCGACGACCGGCGTGCCGGACGGCTGCCGGCCGACCACAAGGTGATCAAGCAGATCGCCAAGGCAGGGCAGCAGCTCACCCGGCGCGGATTCGGCGCGTGGGCGCGCGTCTTCCGCGAGCCGGAGGGCTCCCGGCGCCGCTGCGTGCAGCTGTGCATCCCGGCCTGGGGCGCGCTGCCCATCGACGAGTGGGACAACAAGAACGACCCCCGGCTGCCCACCATGCACGCCGCGGAACTGGCCCGCTTCCTGGGCACGTACGCGGACCGGGTGATGACACCACGCGGCACCACAGCGGTCACCGGCCTGGAACTGATGACGGCGCTGCGCCCCCCCACCCGCGCGGAGCGGGACGAGGCCACCGGAGAGTTCAAACCGGCGCCGAACGACGACGCACTCACCCGGCTCTACGACGTGGTGGAGTGCGAAATCCCCGACGAGCACCCGAAGTTGAGGGGAAAGTACGCCCGGCACCACCAGCGCACCCCGGCCGAGATGCTGATGGAGGAGCCCTACAACTGGTGCCGGCAGCTGACCGACGACGAGTGCATGCGGCCGTACCTGGTCGCCATCGACGTCAACATGGCCTTCGCCGCCGCCGCGAACGGCCTTACCGTCGGCCTGAACGGCCCCACCCATCTGACCGGCAACCCCCGGTTCGACCCGGCGCTGCCCGGCTCGTGGCTGGTCGACCTCTCCCACGTCGACCTCTCCCGCGTCCAGGTCAACGGTCGCTTCCTCGACGCCGACCGGCTGCCCTCGCCGTTCACACCGACCGGCGACCGCCCCGACGGCCCGGCCTGGTACGCCACTCCGACCGTCGCCTACGCACAGGAACTGGGCTTCGACGTCGCACCGATCGAGGCGTACGTGCGCACCCGAACCGGGCGCTACCTGGACCCCTGGTACAAGCGGCTGCGTGACGCCTACGTCACGACGATGGCCGATCTCGGCGTCACCACCGACATGGGCGGAAGGCAATTCCTGGACGCCATGGCCCGCTCCGGGGACGCCGACCCGGCCCTGCTCCTCGTACTGAAGGCCATCAAGGCGACGGCGAAGGGCGGGATCGGCAAACTGCGGCAGCGCAACCGCGGCCAGGTGCCGTACTACGAGCCGTGGCCGGCCCTGGAACGCCTCACCTGGCGTCCCGACATCCGGGCGGCCGTCCTGGCGAGCGTCCGGATCAGCATGCACCGCAAGATGATGAAGACCGCCGCCGCGGCCGGTGCCTACCCCGTCGCGATCGGCACCGACGCCCTCGTCTACCCCTCACCCGGCCCTTCCCCGCTGGACTTCCTGCCGCACACGGCCGAAGGCAAGCCCGCGCCGGGCTCGTTCCGGCTCGGCGTCTCACCTGGCATGGTCAAGCACCAGGGCACCCGGACCGTGCTGTGGGCGGAGCAGCAATTCGAGGAGCACGGCGGCGTCTTCAACATCGCCAACCTCGTCAAGACCGACCCGACCGCCGGGGAAGGCGAGTAACCCATGGTGGACTCGATCGGCGACGGCCTGGACCGCGCGCTGGAGGCGGCATTCACCCGCCGCCCCCCGCAGAGCGCCCAGGCGCAGATGAAGTACCTGGTCAAGCAGCTCAAGGGCACCAGGGCCGTCGCTCAGCTCCTCGGGATCTCCCAGCGCACCGTGGAACGGTACGTGACCGGCCAGCTCAAACGACCCCGCCGCGAGCTGCGCGACCGCATGGAGCGTGAGGTCAAGAAGCGCTGGCAGCCCCAGGTACGCGCCAGGGCACGCAGAAGGGCAGCCACCACCGACGGCCTGGTCGTCTCCACCCGCGCCCGGTTCGGGTTCACCGCGGCGCCGGGCACCACCGACGACGCCCGTATCCGCGACATCCTCCAGGCCCTGCCGCCCGAGTTCGCCGCCCAACTGTTCACCGCCCGCGAGCAGGGCGCCACCGAATCCCAGCTCCAGCAGATCGCCGCCGACGGCCTCGCCCAGATGTACTTCCGCGCCAACAACACCCGCGCCCACGGCCTGGGCGTGGAATTCACCGACATCGAACAGATCGAGATCCAGCTGTAAGGGCCTGGGTAGTCCCCACGGGCCCACGATGACGTAGGGGGTTGAGTTCCACACGGGGGAAGGGAAGTGGGCGCGCAGGCGGTCCACCGCGTCCAGGTGCGGCTCGCGGACGGGTCTCGGTCACCGGACGCGGCGTCCTGCTGCACGTGCCGTCGTGCGACGCCCTGCCCGAGGTACCGGAGGAATGGCGGCCGCTGCTCGACGGGCGGGACCACGCCCTGGCCGACCTGTGGTGTGACATCCCCTCACCCCGCGCGGCGGCGGCGAGGTTGGCGCGGCTCACCTCCCACGGCGCGCTCAGTGTCGAACCGGGCTCTTCCAGCGAGGAGTCGGCCTGCGTGTGGCACGCCGCGCAGCCCCATCTCGTACGGGACTCCCGGACCGATGGCAGCTGCCTGCTCGTCTCCCCGCAAACCGGCCGGGGCGTCAGGGTGAGCGCCACCGGGCGGCTGCCGTGGCTGCTCGCCGCCGCCGGCGCGACCGAAGCCGAGCTGGCGGTGAGGTACACGTCCTCGCGGAGAAGATCGACCGCAATCAGGCGCAGATCGTGGATCTGCTGACCCACCTCATCGGGCACAACTCCAACGCCGGCTGATCATGGCGCTGACCGCCGGCATGCGTGGCCAAAAGCCCGGATTCCCGTGATGCCATCGCGGCCGCCTGTCCCGGCCAGGGCCCCGAGTTCGGCGGGGTAGCCGGCCGGGGTGAGGAGTCTGTCAGGATGGCGGCATAGTGAATGAGCCGCATGATGAGCGGCTGCGGGATCTGCAATCGGAGGCATTCCGCACCGGGCGGACCCGTGCGGAGCACGGCGAGCAGTTGGCGACGATCCGTGAGCAGCAGCGCACGGCGTTCGGGAACATCGACTCCCTCGCCAACGCCGTCGGGGCGCCGGGGGAGCGGTCGATCACGCAGCGTCTGGACACAATTGAGCGAGTCCTGTTCGCTCTCGCTCGTGCGCAGGGCGTCGCCCCGGATGCCGTCTGACCGGCACATGTTCGCGTACGGGGTGGACGCGGCCTGCCAGGTACCGGGCAGCTCCACCGACGTGTACCTGTCCCGGGGCATGGATTTCCTGCGGTACCACGTCCATACCGGGCAGAGCACCCCGCCCGCGCCCATCATGTTCGGCCGGCGGGGACTGATCGGCACCCAGTTCATTCTGGAACTCGATGCCGCCGCCCCGTGCCCGGCCACGCCACAGACGTGTACCTCTTCAAGGGGGACCAGTACGCGCCCTACGACACCTACGCCCAGAGGATCGTCCGCGGCCTGCCTCGTCCTCCCCGCCGGTCTCGTCCTCGTCCAGCTCGGACGCTGTCCGGGTCGCTCGGCGAACGCGCGATGGTCCTGAGGGCCGAGCCCGGATACCTGCCTCAAGGCAGCCGGGTGACTATGTGCTCACCAGCACGGTGGTGAGAACATGTGGATCAGGCGGTGTTTGGCCTGTTACCCCAGGTACCCTTCGTTGACATTCATTCCCTGAAGCTGGGCGAAAGTGGTTTTGATGCCGCTGGGCGACACGGTGCCCAAGCGGATGGGGGACTGCAACTGGAACAAGGCTCCTCCGGTGGGCGACCCGTCGGAGGCCGTCCCCTGGGGCGGGGGCGGGTACTGGGGGGAGGTTCGACGCCACCCACTTCGCCGGTTCGAGGGTCTCGTAGATGAACGGGCCCGGGGTGTCCCCGTTCCGTTCGAAGGTGGCTTTGAACGATTCGAGCCACGTCTCGGTAAGCCCGCCGGGGCCCATGGAGAGGATGCTTGCGGGAGTGACATCGACGTCCGGCAGCTGAAGAGTGATCTTCCCGTAGAGCGGGTGGAACGCCTCCATCGTGAAGCCAAGCGTCTGTAGGCGTACGAAGTCCAGGCCCCCGACCAGGACCTTCTGGACGATGGAGCCGATGAAGTTGAGTCTGGGCAGCGGCGGCGGGACGTTCACGGCCAGCGTGGCGCCGAAGGCGTTCAGGCTGAGGTTGAAGGTCTGCCCGACTTCCGGAAGAAGGGCACGCCGGGCGGCGGTCTGCGGAGCGGCGAAGGCACGGCCGGTCTGGCTCAGGAGCAGTGCGCCACCGGCGGCGGCCACGGCCTTGCCGAGCAGACTGCGGCGGCTGGGGAGGGACGTCATGCCAAGATTGTCGAACTCCACACCTGCGCTGGAGCGGCTATGGGCAGTCATCTCCTTCCAACAGGTGATGCCTGCGTCTACTGTTCCCGCCCGCTACCCCGCGGCCTGTTCGCGGCTGGTGGAGGACCGGGCCGAGCGCGCCGAGCCCGCCCTCTATGGCCTCGCGGCACGGCTGGGGCAGGTCGTGCGCCTGCGCCGCGAGCACCGCATCGGACCGGTGCGGCTGGCCGCCCGATGCGGCGTCGCCGCCTCCAGCGCCCACCGCCTCCTGCGCCGTCACGTGCCTGCCCGCCACCGACCGGGCCAGGGCGAGCCCGTGCGCCGCCACATAAACGCTCCCGGCCTGGCGGCAGGGCAGCAAGTGCCCTTGTCCCCTGGGGTTCCGGTCAGGCCACTGAGGATCACCCGCAGGGGCGCTTTGCGCGGATAAGCACGCCAGTGGTGCCGTCGGGCAGGGAGGACGAAGTCCCTGCCGAGCTCCAGGACGACCGCTGGCTCGCCGCCCTGCCCCGGGACTGACCGGCCAACAGCCTCTCAAGTCACTTTCGGTGAGCGCCGTCGACACTGGGGGCCCGGCTCGCCGGAGGGGTCGGCGATCCGGCTCGTCGGCGGCAGCGGGCGACCGGGGCTGGGGCGCCGAAAGGACGAGCGATGAACCGGCCACCGTCACGATGGCCAGCGTCACGGTGGCCAGTGGCCACTGGTCGCCCGACGCACCGGCCAGGAGCGACCATGGCCGACGCGGCCTCGGCGGCGTTCAGCTCACCGGAACGGTGGCACCGGCGGTCAGCCGGGTGTAGGGGGCGCCGAGGCCGGGGCCGTGCTCGCCGAGCAGTCCGCCGACCATGGCTATGCCGGTGTCGTTCAAGGCACCGTCATGGATCGCGTAGGCGTGCTTGGGCGCGACTTCTCGGACGTAATCGACCAGGTGACCAAGGGTGGACCACGGAGCATGCACCGGGAGCAGCAGCGCCTGCAGGCCGGGCTGGTCCGGAACGGTCAGAGCGTCGCCGGGATGGAAAACACGGCGGTCGATCAGGAAGCCGATATTGCTGATTCGCGGAATGTCCGGGTGGATCACCGCATGCCAGGCACCGTGGACCTGGATGTCGAAGCCCGCTGCCGTGAAGGCGTCACCCTCACCGACTCGGTGAACCCGGTTGCCCAGCCCGTCGAGTTGAGCGGCCACCGCGGTGTTCGTCCAGATCTCCAGGGCCGGGTCGGCTGCGGCAGCGGCGCGCAGTGCGGACTCCGAGAAGTGGTCGAAGTGTTCGTGGGTGACCAGGACAGCGGAGGCGCCGTCCAGGGCCGCAGGGTCGGTGAGGCCGCCGGGGTCGATGACGAGACGGCGGCCGTCCTGCTCCAACTGTACGCAAGCGTGTCCGAACTTGGTGAGCTGCATGAAGATCTCTCTGGTTCCTCGAAGGGCAATCCGTACAGCTAAGTTGTACACCTAGACTGTGCAGCTATGTTGTACACTTTCCCTGTAGACTTTCGCCATGGAACAGAGCCGTCAGCTGGCCGAGGACCTGCGCGCAGCCGTAGGTCACCTGGTCCGCAGCACGAAGCACAACTCGGCAACGATGCCCGCCGCCGAGGCCGCCATCCTGGGCCTTCTCTACCGCGACGGCCCGCAGACCATCGCCGAACTGGCCCAAGCGCGCGGCGTGCGGCACCAGTCGGCGGCCAGGACGGTCAAGGAGCTGACACAGGCCGGCCTGATCGCCACCCGCCCGCACCCCACCGACGGACGCAAGCTGCTGGTCCATGTCACTCCGGCGGGCCGGGCCGCCCTGGAACAGGATCGGCACGCACGCGCCGACGTACTCGCGGACGCCATCGACAAGGCACTCACGGCGTGTGAGCGCGACCAACTCCGCCGCGGCGTGGAACTGCTGGTACGCCTGGGCACCCAGATGCGCTCCTGACCGAGCCAGCTCGTAGGTCGGTGACGGTGCCAACTCCCCCCTCTGACGCGAATGTTGATACCGGTCAGTGGCCTTCACGTCCTGAGGCTCAAGGGGATCAGCCGGCTCGGGATTTCCTCGCGCGCACCAGGCCCACCAAGCCCTCCAGTACCTCGACGGCGCGCCGGGCGGCGGGGTGCCGTGCGATCGACTTCTTCACCGCGAGACTGAGATACCGGACCGGGGCGGGGGACACCAGAGCGACGCTCGGCAGGCCCTCGGGTAGCTCGCCGATACCGAGTGCCGGCACGACGGGCAGTCCGTCCCCGGTGCCACGACTCGACCGGCCCGACGGCACCGGTGGAAGATGGCCGGCATGCAGAGCGGGCCGGATCAGGCGGCTTCGGCGTAGGCGGGGAGCTGCCAGTCGCCGCCGCGGTCCTCCTTGGACATGCGGGCGACCAGGTCGGGAATGTGCAGGAAGCAGGCCAGCGCGGTGATGTTCTGGAACGCGGTGATGGAGTGCTTGCTCAGCGGCATGCCCACCCGCAGGATCTTCGGGTTCACCCCGCCGTTCACTTCACGGCCGGGGTTGCGTGCGCGTGGCGGTGGTCGAGCGGAAGGCCCGCCGGTAGGCAGAGGGGGTGGTGTCCAGGGCGAGCCGCATGTGTTGCCGCAGGTTCGTGCCACTCCCCAGGCCGGTCTCGGCGGCGATGTCATCCACGGGCAGGTCCGTCGATTCCAGCAGGTAGCGAGCGTGCTTCACACGGGCGGCGGCGAACCATTGAGCTGGGGACTGGCCTGTCTCCTGCCGGAACCGCCTGGTGAACGTCCGCACGCTCATGTGGCAGTGCGCTGCGAGGTCCTTAAGGGACAGCCTTCTGTCCAGGTGCTCCGTCATCAGTGCACGCGCCTTGGCTGTCGACATCCCCGCGTCCTTGGAGACTGGCTGATCGATGTACTGGGCCTGCCCTCCTTCCCTCATGGGCGCGACGACGTTGTACCGGGCCACCTGGTTCGCCACCGAGCTGCCGTGGTCTTCCCGGACCAGGTGCAGGCACAGGTCGATGGCCGCCGCACCGCCGGCGGAGGTCAGGACTCCGCGATCGGCGACGTACAGCGGATTGACGTCGAGACCGACCGACGGGAAGAGCCGCGTGAACTGATCGACGTAGCGCCAGTGCGTCGTGGCCCTGTGCCCCTCCAGCAATCCCGCGGCCGCGAGAACAAACGCCCCGGTGCAGAGGGACACCATCCGCGCCCGGAGTCGAGCCGCCCGCAGCGCCTCCGCGACGCGGGAGTCCAGTACGCCGTCCTCGAGCAGTTCCGGAGAGCGGGTGCCTGCAACGATCACGGTGTCAGCGTGCGCCAGTAAAGACAGGTCTCCCCGCGGCACGACGTCGTACCCGTTCGCCGTCGGTACCGCGGCGCCGTCCGGCGTGATCGTCCGCACGCAGTACGCCGCACCCGGCCCGCGGGAGGGGACCGTGGCGAGCATCTGGGCCGGGATGCTGAGGTCGAACGCGACCACTGGCGCGATCGCGAGCACCACCACCTGATGAGGGGCTGCAACAGTCATGGCCCGATAGTTGCAGATAGTGGCTCCTGGGCCACTTCTGCCGTGCGCGTGGGCACAAGAGACTGACCACAGTCCCGCAGTTCCGCGGACGAATTCCTCCCCACGCAAGGTGGCATCCCGTCATGCCTGTTCCCCCCGTCGACCCTGAGATCCAATCGCTGCTCGACACGTCCGACTCAGGGGTCTTCCCCCTCTACGACCTGGACTCCGTCCTTGCCGATCCCGAGCTGTACCGGCCGCTGCGGGAGCGCCCCGACACGCCTGCCGACGAACAAGCAAAGGCCGAGGACCTGTTCATCCCCGGCCCCGGCGGGCAACTGCGGCTACGGGTCTACCGGCCCGCCACGGACGGCACGCTGCCCGTCGTCCTCTACCTGCACGGCGGCGCCTTCACCTACGGCTCTCCCGAGGCCGAGGAGAAGCACGCACAGCGGTACGCGCGGGACGCCGAAGCCGTCGTCGCCTCCGTCGACTACCGCCTCGCGCCCGAACACCCGTATCCGGCCGCGGCCGATGACGCCTACGCGGCCCTGACCTGGCTCGCCGGTAAGGCGGCGGAGATCGGCGGCGACCCGGAGCGCATCGCCGTCGCGGGCGCGAGCGCCGGCGGGAACATCGCGGCTGCCACCGCCCTGCGCGCCCGCGATCTCGACGGACCGCCAGTGGTCTTCCAGATGCTGATCTACCCCGCCGTGGACAGCGGCATGACGAGTGACTCGATGCGTCAATGCACCGACACACCGGTCCTCAACCGGGCCGCGATGAAGCTGGCCTGGCGCCATTACACCGGCGGCCACAGCCTCGCGCCCTACGCTTCCCCTGCCCAGGCTGCCGACCTCAGCGGATTGCCCCCCGCCTTCATCGTCGTGGCCGAGGCCGACCCGCTACGGGACGAAGGACTGCTCTACGCCAAGCGCCTCAGCGCCGCCGGAGTCACCACCGAGCTGATCCAGGCCCCGGGCGCTGTCCACGGCTTCGACCTGTTGTTCCCGAAGGCCCGGGTCAGCGAACGCAACCTGGCTGACCAGGTGCGGGCCCTTCGTGAAGCCCTTCACCAGTGAACGCTTCGCCGGACCGCCCACGTCCTCATGACGCCGGCCGGGCGTACGGTCGCTGCCGGCTGCCCAGCCTTCGCACCCGACACGATGCGAGGGCCGGGCAGGGTGGCCACTGCGGTGAGGCCGAGCCGGTTGTTCCTGTAGGGCTCAAAACGAAAGGGCATCCCCGCGCTGTCTTACTCAGAGCCCCCTGCCGGCAGTGCGGCAAGAGTATGAAGATCCAGCCCGGACAGCTCTCCCGCCTGTGTTCATCCGCCTGTCGAAGGGCCAACTACCTCAAGCACCAGCAGAAATGGTCAGCCGAATCAGGCCCGGCAGAACCATCCGACCACTCCTCTGCCCCATCTGCGGCGACCAGATGCTGACACCACGCCGGACATGCTCGGACCGATGCCGCCGGCGAGCACACCGCCGGCAACGCCGGCAGCCGCCTGCGAACCCATCTCCTCCACCGCCGCCGACACCACGGCCCGCACCACCACCGAAGGCGCCAGAACCGGCACCTGCACCGTCATCACTACCCGATCAAGCTTCGATGACGGCGGGAGCGCCGACGACCTTCCGGCTCCGGCGGGAAGGCCGGTCACATGAGGTAGTCCGCGCGCCCCTCGTCATCGAGTTCGAAGGGGCCTTCGGGGATGATGCAGAATTCATTGCCCTCGGGATCCGCCATCACCAGGAACCCGCCAGCTTCGTACTCCTCCAGCCGGCGCCCGCCGAGCGCCTCGACACGTTCCTGCTCTGCGGGCGGGTTGGGTGAGGTGATGTCGAAGTGCATACGGTTCTTCACTGACTTGGGCTCGCCGGTTCGCTGGAAGCCCAGCCCCAGGCCGTTCTCGCGCTGCAGCCATACATAGGGCCCCATGCGGCCTACGACTGGCCGGCAAAGCAACTCGGACCAGAACGCCGCAAGTCGCTCAGGGTCAGCGGCATCGACGATGAGGGCATTGATCTGCATAGGTGACTCCGCCATGCCCTGATCCTCTCAGGGCGCACAGGACCGCTCAGCGTCGGTCGCCCCACGCGCGGTGCGCGGCTGCCGAGCCTCACGCTGACGCAGAATAGGCGTGACAGCCTGATCGGGCCTCACGCGCACTCGGGGGCAGCACAGAACGTAGTTGTCCTGTGCCACCGAACCTTGAGGGTGCTTGGTCACCGCAGCGCCCCGACCCGCAGGTGGTCGTACCCGCGCCCGCGGGGTTAGCTCGTCGTCCATCCGAAGATCTCCGGAACGGCCAACTACGCGAAGGTGTTCGAGGCCGCCCTCCGCTGATCAGCCCACACGCCTCAGTCCGGTGGGGAGAACCGAGCCGGCTCTCCCCACCGGGGCTTTGAGTACACGTACGGATAGCAGACCACTCCACGAGCAAAGGACGATCGACGGCATGGCCTACCTGCTACGTGCCGCGAAAACCATCTTTGTGGTCGCAGTCGTCACGTTCGGATCCTGGAAGCTCCTCGGTGCTCTGGAGGCGCTGCTCGATCACCTGACCCCGGCGGACAGTGACCGCAACCCGCTGGCCGGCGTCCCCTACTACTGGGCCGCCGACGCAGCGGTCATCGCCCTGTATCCGCTCGCCATATGGGCGTGCTTAAGGCTGGTCAGGATCCGCGGAAACCACCTCGCGGTCACTGTCGGCTCTTTCACATGGGTCACGCTCATGCTGCAGCATCTGGACATCAGCACCACAGGGAACGCTCTCCGATTCATGATCCACGTGCTGCTGGCAGCTGCCGCTTCCTTACTGCAAGCGGCGCTGATGCCTGTCAGCACACGGCCGCAAGTCCCTCTGCCTTGACGCGCCGACCAGGGCGGGCCGTTCTCCTGCGCAGCGTCGGCACGGCACTTCTGCTCGCTTGGACCCTTTTCGAGAGGGCGCTGTCGCTCATCGTCTCGACCGGCCGACGGAAAGCGCATCGTCTCGCCTCCGGCAAAGCAGCACAGCAAGCCCGCCATGCGTCCGAGGCCCGGTTGCGCGCCATCGCCGGCAGATACGAGGAACAGACACCGCTCACGCTGCGTCTCCTGGTCATCGACGACCACTGCGTACCGGGAAGACTCGATTGGGACCTGTTCACGCCACGCCGGCCCACCTACAAGGTGCGCTGCTGGATGCGGCTGACCGCCTACTACACGAGTCCACTGCCCTCCTCGGACACCATCGACGCGATTCTCGCCGCGGGCGACCAGCCCCTGTCGGCGATCCCCTTCACGCACGAGCACGATGGCACCGGCACGGAACTGATACCCGGCCCGCCCGGAGACAGGGTCCGCGCAGGGCACGTCCTCGACTGGGACAACCGCATCCACACCCTGCCGGAGCCAGAGGAGAATCCCGGCCTGTACCGGCACGTGCACGAGCCGCGTCACGCCACGGTCGCCGACATCCGCCACCAACACGGCAGCATTTACCGGCTGGTCCTGCCCGCAGACGACTACTACCGGAGAGGAAGCCAAAAAGAACCTTTCCCTCATTCGCGCTGGGCCCGCTCGCTCCGTAGACCCTGAAGACACGTCAGACATGGCGGGCTCAGCGCAGTGCTCAAGAGCGGGTCCTTGCCCCCGATAGCAAGTGCGCGCACGCGGTGCTGCACAAGGACAGCGGGTGGACGAAGTGCAGCGGGCGCTACAACACCCAGGTGACCCTCCGGGTCGAGTACCACGGTCGCTTCAGCACACCCGGAATCGCGGACTCGCTCTCGCGCATGTGGATGACGGCGGCGACGTCTCGCCAGTCCCAGTGCGCGCCACCGCTGCGGTTCTCGACGGCGGCGGCAACCTGCGTGAACCACCCCGGCGACCCGAGCGTGGGCTGGCGCACCATGACGATCGGCACTCTTGTGAGCTCCGGCGGTCAAGTGGGGAGCGGCGACGCGGAGAGCCCCGTCTTGTTCGTCTCCTGTGCGTAGTGGGAAGTTGGAGGGCCTGCGGCGCTCGCTCCGGCCGTGGGCCCTCCCGCAGGTTCCTCGGGAAAGGATCTGACCATATCTTCGTCTCCTGACGCGGTGTGGCGGCGTTGCGCCCATCTCGGTCGTGTCGTGCTGCCCCTGATCGACCAGGAGCCGGGGCGACAGGCCAGCCGACACGACAGTCTGCGGACGTGGGGTATTGACGTGGGAGTCGGCGAGCGGCTGCTTGAGACCTTCGCGGCCCTGGCCGCGCACGCGGCCCTGAGCGACGCCGCCTCACCCGCGGCAGGAATCGACTCGATGCCCCTCAGCGCCGTCGCCGCGGCGGTGACCGGCAAGCGCGACATCGAGTTGCTCGCCGGCCTCCCGGAGCGCTTCACCGACGACCGGGACCAACAAGCCGTCAGCCTCTTCCGCCTCTACGCCTATAGAGGCGGCTCCTTCAGCCGCACGCTCTTTCACCTGAGCCGGGAACTGCGTCATACCCTCACCGTGCTCGCAGACCGATCACCCACGCCATCCCCGACGTGCGTAGACCTCATGCGCCAGGCCGACGACGCTGGTCTACCTGACTGACCAGCACGAGCCTGGAGGCGTGGGTGCCTGCCGCCGTTGCTGACGGTGTGGGGCCGGAGCAGGGCCAGGGCGTGCCCGAGCCGAGGTCGGACGGCGGGTGGTTCTCGCGCTTCCGCCAGTTGACGCGGCGGGATCCAGCGGAGCGTGAGAGCTGGTCGGGGCTGCCCAACGCTGCCCGCCCGCCCGCGCATCCGGGACCGGGGCCACCCGCTCGAAGGCCCTGCGTTCGCCCGTCACTGCTGCTGCGGCGTTGTCAGGGGTCTGCGCTACGGTCGGGCCGGCACCGGAAGCAGGCTGTTGCGGGGGTGGGGTCGGGCGGCTGGACAGCCGGGTCTAGGATCGCGAAGTCAGAATGGAGTACTGCTAATCGACTTCCTCAACTGACGGCCCTTCTTCGCCACTTGACGGCCCTTGCGCGGAAGACGGTGGCTCGATGTGAGCTCGTGCATGGTTGGCGTTGGCACGTCGAGGGGTACGAACTGGTGCGGTATTTACACTCGTTCATCGGGTACGAGGGTGACCGCCTGCTGGTGAGAGAGCAGCGCGGCGACTGCTTGAATGATGTCGCTCATGTGCTCACGCCGACCGTGGTGGCGGGCGAGGGCTCGCCAGTTCTTCAGATGAGCGATGCCGTGCTCGACACGGATGCGGCGCGAGGAGTGGGCCTTGCGTCGCTGTTCATGGATCTCCTCGTACCAGTCTGGGGCGTTCTTCTTGAACTTGCGGTGGGGTGGTGTGATCACGCGTCCGCCGGTCTGGGCGCCCAGTCCCTGGTAGCCGGCATCCGCGAGGATCTCCACCGCAGGGCCGTCGGACAGGACTCTGACCAGCCCTAACTTGCGAGCATGGGTGATGTCCGCGCAGCTCGCGGGCTCAGCCGGGCTGCAGTACAGCAGGCGGCCGTCCTCGTCCGTGAAGACCATGGACTTGACGGCGTTCTGCTTGTTCTTGCCCGAGATGAACTTGTCCCGGTCCTTGCGTCCGGCGGCCGGGCGGCGCACCCGGATCTCGGTGCCGTCGATGATGCCGGTCTTCTGGTTTTCGCCGAGGTGGTCAACCACCTCGGCGAGCGTGCGGAGACGCAGGCCGGGCGCGATGGTGCAGCCCCGCTGGGCCAGCAGCGGGCGTACTTCACCGATCGCACGCGTGATGGTGGAGCGGTTCACGCCGAACCAGCAGGCCAGCACGTCGTGGGTGACGCCATGGCGGAGGTGGATCAACGTGGCCAGGAGCCGGTCGACGAAAACGAGCTTGTGTTTGGCGCCGGCACCGACTGCTCGCCGACGCGGACGCGACGCCAGTGCCGCCTGGTGCCGCTCGTGCCACAACGGGCCGATCTCCGCTACGAGTTCGGCGATCACCTCTGAACTCAGTCCGGTGATCTGCTGACTGCGAATAACCGCTGCACGCGTCCGGATCCCCACCACGCAGACCATGATCGGCGATCAAGGTCTCGACCTGCCAACGCCAACCATGCACGAGCTCGTTAGAGAGCAACACCAGCCTCGACAGCCTGCTGAGCGGACTGCTGCCCTCCCGCTCACCGATGCGCGTAGGACGCGACGAGATCTACAGGCTCAACGGTGTCCGGATCTGCGCACGCACCGATCGCGGCATCGAGCTCCGCCGGCTCGGCCAGCCGACCAGCATCAAGCTCACCGGCCTTTCGCGACGAGCCTTCCAGAAGGCCGAGGCAGCCCTTGCGCAGCAGATCCAGAGCAACGGGGGAGAGGCCTGCTGGCTGGCCGGCGACACCTGGACTCCCTGCGAGAAGCAGTGGGACACCGAACGGCAGCCGCTCATCTACGAGAAGACCTGGCGGGACGCCGCCTGGCTGCCCAGCGGGCTGCTGCGCCGCCTCGGAGTCCTCCACACCGTCGCCGTCCCCCAGGTCGTCACCGGCCACGAGTCGCGGCTGGGGGAGTGGTGGATCCTGCAGCTCGAGCACGATTCCGAGACAGCCCTGCCCGCGCTGAGCTGGTGCAGGCCTTGACCGACCCGGAGCATGGTCTGCCGCTGGAGCTGTGCGGTCACCGCGATCTGACGCCCGGAGGCAGCCTCGGCCTGGTCCTGTTGAATCCAGATCGCAGCGCCGCTCTCCCACTGCGCTACGACCGGATCGACTACCCGATCAGGAAGCACCACGCCGAGATGTTCGCGGCGATCCGCCGGCGCACCAGTGCTCTGACGGGCGACGCATCGTTGCCCGTGATGCCCGGTTGCTCGGGCACCGGCTGAGGGGCGTCACGAGGCGTTGGGGCCTTGGTCAAGGCCCCAACGCCTGAGGGGATTGCCGCAATGCGGCGATGCCCCCATGCCGTAGGCGTTTGCCGTACCGTTCTCGGACTGCGCCTGCCCAGGGGAGTGCGGCGGGCCGGACCGGGGAGAGGACGGCGTCGGGGTGAACGGGGAAGACCAGGAGAACTGGGGTAAGCGAGCGGTCTGCCGAACCGCTGATCCGGACGAGCTCTTCGTGGACGGCGCGGCCCCGAACAGGGCCAAGGCCCTCTGCACCGGCTGCCCGGTGCGCACCGAGTGCCTGGCCTATGCCCTCGGCCATCGCATCGAGCACGGAATCTGGGGCGGCATGACCGAGCGTGAGCGGCGGGCTCTCCTGCGACGGCGCCCCCTGGTCACGTCATGGAGACGCCTGCTCGAAGCCGCCCGATCGGAACACCAACGACTTGCCAGCCCGGACGAAGGACAGGCCTGGGACGTCGCAGGATGAAAGCACGCCGCCCCCTGGATCCCCGCTCCCCGCGCTACCGCCCAGCGCGGACAGGAGGTGTTGGGTCCGGGCCGTGCGCGCCGGACGGCACCGCGGCCTGAGCGGCTGGACCCAGGCCCATCAGGGCCTGCGGGCTGGAGCCCGCGGCCGGGAGAAATTGGCGGTGATGCGGTCGCCCGCCCGGCAGAATCGGGTGATCGACAGGCCTTTTGGGGGAGCTATGCAGGAACTCCGCTTCGACGACGACATCCGGTTCACCGTGGAAGTCAGCAGCGACCAGACGTGGCTGCACCGCGCACTGGGAGCCCACGAGCTGAGCGTCCAACTCGCTGTCGGGGTGTCGCCCTTCACCGAGGCCGGGAAGATCCTCGCCCTGGAGGCGGACCTGTTCGGCTTCGAGGCGACGGGGCAGCGCTCCCGGCTCGCCCGGACCACGGCGAACCTGGCGTACACCCCGAAGGTGACCATCCATCGCGTGAACCTGTCGTTCCCGCTGACCCCGTTGCAGGTCCACGCCATCGAGGAGGGCCGCACCGGCGACGTCCGCTTCGAGATCGACCTCAACGCGACCCTGCCGCAGGCGCCCGGGTATCCGGGGAGCACCCAGGACACGGCGCACATCACCATCGCCAAGAGCCGCTGGGAACAGCAACTGGCGCAGCTGGGGCCGTCCGCGGCGTTCGAGATGGCCGTGCCGTACCCGCTCGGCGATCCGGAACGGGACGAGGTCGGCCGGACGCTGCGGGAGGCACAGCGGCTGCTGACCGCGAACGAGGTGCGGGCGTCGATCCTGGAGGTCAGGCGGGCGCTGGAGTGGGTCCGGGAGAACGTCACCTGGGACAACCCCGGATCGAGGAAGCAAGCCAACCAGTGCAACCAGACCGAGCGGTGGTGGCGGATCCAGGACGCCCTCTACAGCCAGACCTGCGGCGCCCTGCACAACGACGCGGTCACCAAGACCTTCAGGTACGACCGGGCCGAGGCGGAGACGCTCCTGGCGATGACCGCCGCACTGCTGCGGAACGTGCCCGTCACCAGCGCATGACGGCCCGGCGCCCGCCCCGCGACCGAGAGAGGACCGCATGGCAATCGAGCACAACGGCATTGCAGGCCCCTACTTCGAGTACGACGGACTGCCCGCCCAGCACGTGGTGGACAAGGATCTGCCGCTGATCCATCCGTACGGCCCGGTGACGCCCGGCCGCTATCTCACGCCCGGCGGCGGACGGCTCACCATCCGCCCGGCCGAGAAGCGCGCCCACACCCGGATCACGCTGGACCACCTGGGTTGTCCCGCCCAGGTCACCGATGAGAAGAACGCCGCCTTCATGCGGCTCGCCCAGGCTGCCGAGGGGTACTGCGTGCAGGCCAGGTGCCGACACCACGCCGCGTACTCGGGCGGGGTGCTGCGCATCTTCGAGGTACGCAAGGGGAGCATCGAGCTCACCGCATTCGTGCGCGCCGCGCTCGCGATCGAGCTGGGGGACTTCACCCCCGCGGACCGGCTCTTCCGGGAGACCGAAGTACTGGTCGGGCCTGTCCGCCGGGACGACGAGGGAGACCAGGCCAGCGGCGGCTAGACGCCCGATGTCCGCCTGCCGCGGCGGTACCGGCGGGCCCATGAAAGCGGGGAGGTGCGGCGCCACGGGGGGAGCGCCGCACCTGCGACCAGCGTAGCGATCCACCGCCCGGCCCAGGCTCATTTGCGCGACCGACAACGGAGAAGGCCCCGGACCTCGGTCCGAGGCCGTCGTCGTGGAAGACCGGCAGCCTGGTCCGACCATCCCGGCATCCGCAAGGTGTGGGTCGACGGTGGCTACCGCCAGCACCTCGTCGAACATGCCGCCGTTCTCGGCATCGACATGGAAATCACCGCTCGCAAGCCCGGGACCAAAGGTTTCACACCAGTCCCGAAACGCTGGACCGTCGAGCGGACCTACGGCTGGCTCATGCTCCACCGCAGGCTCGCCCGTGACTACGAACCTTCCCGAACGCTCCCGAAGCCATGATCCACCTCGCCATGACCGACCTCATGGCCCGCCGCCTCACCAGCGAGAACACCATCTCGTGGCGCGACCCGACACCACCGGACCAAGCCCGCATCACGGGATAAAACACCGGGATAAAACGACCTCCAAGGGTTTCGTCGCCGATCGTCATACCCGCGTAGCGCCACTGCTCGTGGCCGCGTCAGGACCGCTGACGTCAGGAGGCCCTTGACCCCGGAGCGCCTTCCTGGTCTCGCGGAGGCGGGCCGGTGTCTTTCGGGCCGCTGCCGACATCGCCTGACTTGTGCATGGCATAACTGTTTCGTTAAGGTCCCCATGACCATCAAGATCATCTACGAGGGGGAGCGTCACGAAGGCGCATATCCGTAGCGTTGCGGTCGTGGCCGCCGTCGTACTGATGCCGGTTCTCGGTGTGGCCGCTAATGCCCATGCGGTGGACACCGACTGCCCGCACAACGGCTAAATCACAAACTGGGACGTCTGCAGCAAGCTCTCCAACGGGACGCTGTACCTGCACCGCACTGATACCGGAACCGGCATCACGGTCGAGTACGGGAAGAGCAAGGGCGGTTCCGTCACGTGCAAGCTCGGCTACTTGCGCGACGGGGTCAACCACTGGGGACCGAACACGACGTGCTCGACCTCGTACGAGCAGAACCACACATGGGGTGCCAAGGCGACGTGCAAGGCGGACATCGGCCTTCTCTACTCCGGCTCCAGCACTTTCCAGACTCCTCCCACAAAGGGCTGCTGACCGCATGACCAGGGTGGCCCCATGCTGAAGCATGGGGCCCCGTGCTGTCGGTGCCCGTTTTCTCTCAAGTGAGCCGCTCGTGCTGGAAGCTGTATTTCAAGGACAGGCGTCCTTCGTCCTCACCGCATCGGTCATCACCGTCCTGTTCGGCGCGCTGGGATGGAAGCTCGCCGGCAAGCGGTCGGATCGCCCGGTTCTGGTGGGGATGTGGATCTCCTCCGTGGCCGGCGTTCTTTGTCTCACGCTGTGGTCGAATGGCGGTTCGATCGTCGAGCCGAGCTGTGTGATCAATCGGAATGTTCTCGAGCCCTTCCGCACGGTCGAAGGCCGACTCAACGTCGCCATGTTCATCCCCGTGGGCTTCCTGGGAGTCCTGGTCACCCGTCGAGCCCTGCCGGCCACGCTGATCGGCGCCGCGCTCTCCGTCATCGTGGAAACTGCGCAGGGCGCGTTCCCCTCGATCGGGCGAGCGTGCGATACGAGCGACCTGGTGGCGAATACCTCCGGCGCGGCTTTGGGAGCGCTAGCCGGTCTGCTGGTCGCCGCCCTCTCTTCCCGGAGCCTCACCCCTTGGTCCTTCAGAAACAGGCCCACCGCTGTGACCGGGCTTGTGGGGGCTCTGGTGATCGGGCTCGCCTGGACGACGTCCATTCAGCCCCATAGCGTCAGGCGAACCGTCGGCGTGGGCGCGGCCACTGCTGAACAGCAGGATGCTGTCAAAGCGGCCGTTGCTCAGGCGTTCGGAGACTACTTCCCGGTCCGGAGTGTGCAGCTCGCGTCGTCACCGGACAGCAGCAACGGCACGGTCATCGCGAACCTGTCGTCGGGGTTCCTCCAAATGGGATGGCCAGACCGCGCGGATGTGACGGCGAGTCTCGGCATGTCGGACACCGAGGCGGAATCCGGTTTTCCCGTGCCCGGGTTCACAACGAAGCCGAAGGGCCCCGGGGGCGCCAGAGCGATTGCGACGGCTTATGCCCAGCGACATTATCCGTGGGGTGTTCCGCACAGCCGCGTGGATGTCTCCCCGGTCGGGGATCACGCCGCTCTGGGGTGGCTCGTCGGATATCGCAGGTACGTGAATGGCGTCTTGATGCCTATGCGTCTGGACATCCAGGTCGACCGAGCAGGTCGGATTTCTCAGCTATCGGCTCGCAAGGCATCGGATGTATCGGTTGCTCCGACAGTGACGAGGGAAGAGGCGGCGGCCGCAGCTTCGAGGGAAGCGCGAGGGTGTTCGAAGGTCACCGTCGGTGAACTCATGGCGGTGAAGACGAAGAGTACGTGGCGTGCCGTCTGGCGTGTGGTTGCCTCGTGTCGCTCTGCGAGCACCGTCCTCAATATCGACGCGCGCACCGGTGCCGTCGAGTCCAGGCAGAACTGAGGGCCCCGGACGAAGACCTGGCGTGAGTGAACGTCGCCGGACCGGCGAGTGAAGGTTGGGCCGGCACGCCGCGTGCCCCGGCCTCGTGGCGCAGGACGGCTCGCATCCGCGAACTACCGCCACCGGCCTGGACGGGGACTGTAAAACGTTCGGCTCTGTTCCGTAGTCGGTGGTGACGGAGAGTGTGGTCAGCCCAGGAGGATGCGGTGGCGGAGGAGGGGGAAGCTCGCGCAACCGTACATCTGGCGCTTGATCAGCTTGGTGATGACATCGACCGCCAGGACGAGCCGGTTGTCGGCGGCCTTGGGCTGGGGCAGCATCGCCAGCGCGCGGCGCAACCCGTCCACGTCGATACGCCCGCAGTTCAGCGCGTCGTAGAGCGCACCATGCCCACGCCGGTGCTCGGCCAGCAGTGTCAGGTCCACCGGCGAGGTCACGGGCCCGTTCTCGCAGAGCATCGCGTCGCACAACTCGAACAGGGTGTCACCGCGCCGGGTCAGGCACGCCTACATGTCCTCCCGGAAGTGTGACGTGAAGTCGAACGCGTCCCGCCGGGCATCGTGGTCCAGCACACTCACTTCTGCGGCCTTCGTATGAGTCTGTTTCCGTGGCGGAACGCAGCATCATGCGAGGGCCGTCCGTTTGTCCGGCGAACCCCCAGGTGAGTGACGGTGTGCGACCCGTTGTTCGAGACCGAGCGGGATCTGCCGTGAGCGTGGCTGTCATAGGGGCGGTACGCCCCGCCCTGTGCCGCTGTCTGGGGAGCGGTACTTTCCAGATCTGGTGCTTGCCGCACGTTTCTGCCCGACGGCCCGGCCCCCCCCGGATGGGTCGGGGGGCCGGGCGGGGTTTCAGTTCTCCATTCCGAAGTAGTGGCCGAGGTATTCAGTGATCTCGGCCGCGTGGGGCAGGAGTTCGGGGAGGTGGGCGGTGAGGGCGTTGCGGGTGGCGGCGGCGAGGTCGGCCGAGCTGGTGGCGGCGGTGCGGACGTACGGTTCGAGGCGCTTGATCAGCTCGTAGTTGCTGGCGATGTTCTCGCTGCGCATCGCCTTCTCCAGCGGCGGCGCGCCGGGCGGCGGGACGGGGGCGAGGACCCGGCTGATGTAGGTGACCCGGTGCAGGATCCGCCAGCACGGGGGCTTGGCGGAGCTCTGGCGGGTCTGGCGCAGGGCAGCGGCGTCGGGGGCGTTGCTGCCCTGCAGCCAGGTCGGGTCGACGACCTTGTGGTAGAAGTCGTCGAAGTTGGCGCTGGTTTCGCCGAGGTAGAAGGTGAGGAAGCGGTAGGCGTCGACCTTGCCCGGTACCAGGACGGGTTGGCCGGCCGAGTCGTAGACGGGCTTGCCGTTGGTGTCGCGGCGCTGCAGGTCGCCGGAGGGCGCGCACTGGACGTCGAGGCCGAAGGAGCGGGAGGCGTCCTTGCCCTTGGCCCGGGTGACGCTGAACCCCCCGCCCACGGAGGCGTCGAGGCTGCCGAACCAGCCCAGGCCGAGGGCGCCGAAGCTGCCTTCGAAGCTGGCACCGAACGAGCCGCTGAAGCTGTACGAGCCGGAGGTGGTCTCGCTGACCGCGTCGGTGGCCTCCGTGGTCTCGGCGAAGAAGCCGCCCTGGGCCGTCCAGACGTAGGTGTTGACCAGGTCCCGGTGGGAGAAGCCGGTCGCGGCCGCGCTGCCGGACGTGCTGCGGCCGGTGTCCTGCTGCCCGGCGGAGACTCCCATCGAGCGCAGCACCGACTGCGCCTGGGCCTCGGTCGGGTCCGCGTGGTGGGTCTCGGTCGAGACCGACTCGTAGAAGGCCTCCAGCCGCTGCTGGTCGCGGGTGATGCGGCGCTTGAGCGCGTAGGCGTCGCGGGGCTTGAAGTAGCTGTACTCGCCGTAGCCGGAGGCGGTGGGGTAGTCGGGGTCGAGGACCTTGCCGGAGGCGTCGAAGCCGACGGTGCCGTCCAGGGTGCCCTGCTTGGTGTAGCGGGGGTTGATCGGGAAGTGGACGATGTTCCAGTCCAGCGGGATGTCCGGGTTGGGCAGCATCCGGTAGGCGACCAGGGCGCCGGTGTGCGCCAGGCGCAGCGCGAAGACGTCGGCGGTCTGCGACTGCACCAGCGCCGTGCCGGTGTTGGCGGGCACGTACCGGAGACCGACGGCCGGGTTCAGCGCCTTGGCCGCGTCCTCGGTGTACCCGGTCAGCGCCAGCTTCGTCTTGCGGGCGGTGTTCTTGCCCTGGCTGACCTTGGTGTCGGTGCTCCAGGTGTTGGCGAACTCCAGGCTCCCCTTCCCCGAGAACTTCATCTGGCCCTCGGCCAGCGGGGACGCGGTTCCCATGCCCATCGGGGCGATGATCTTCAGGACGCTGGCGTCGGTCTCGACACCGAAGGAGAAGTTGAAGGCGGCGTTGACGCTGCGGGTCTTGCTGGAGGAGAGGCTGCGCACCACCTGGTCGGCCTCGGTGAACTCCACCGAGGAGGCGGCGGGGAAGCCGTCGGGCTTGTCGGTGAGGTTCTCCGAGGGCACCGGCGGGGCGCCCTCGATGTAGCCCATCAGCTGCGGGTCGAACTGGGCCTGGCCGACCCACTCGGTGGTCAGGTCGCCCACCTTGTAGCCGGTGACCAGGTGCCAGCGGCCGTCTCGGACGAAGCCGTAGCAACGCTTGAGCACGCCCAGCGTCTCGCCCTTGGCGTCGAACTGGAGGTCGGCGTACTCGCAGGCGGTGGGCGCGCCGGAGACGGTGTCGTGGAACGGCGTGCGGACGTCGGCGAGCGCCGAGCGCACCTGGGCGGTGTCGGTGGACACCGGCGCGGTGGAGAGCAGGATCCGCGGCCGCTTCGTGGAGAACGCCAGGTTGTTGCCGCGCAGGCCCTCGTCGCGCACCGAGGTGGTGGTGGCGGCGGTGGAGTCCCGGTCGAACGTCCAGTAGCCGAGCAGGTCCTGCTTGTCTCCGCGCAGGCGGGTGAACAGGTTGTCCAGAATCTGCTCCCGGGTGCGCACGGTGCGCCAGATCCGCACCTCCTCCAGCGTGCCGGTCAGCAACTCGGTGGGCTTGCCCCCCTCCAGCCGCGCGCCGAGGGTGAGTTGCTGATCGCCGTAGGGAAGGAGGTCCGCCGGGAGCGGGGCGGTGGTGGCGAGCAGCGGCTCGCCGTTGCGGTACAGCCGCAGCGGGCTGGCCGCGGGGTCGACGTCGCGGGTCCAGCGGGCGCCGCGCAGCTTGGCGGGGAAGGAGCCGGAGACGTCCAGGGTGGTGTTGCCGGCGTTCTCGTTGAAGGGCCAGCGCGCCAGCAGCCCCTTCTCGCGCACGGCGACCGGCTGGCCGAGCTGGTTGAACGTCCGTGCGGAGTTCCACAGCCGCACCTCGCACAGGACGCCGTTCAGGCCCCGGCCGATCTCCAGGTCGCTGCTGTTGGACTGCGCGCCCGGGCCGCCGTAGACGTAGGTTCCGGCCAGGCCGTCGTCGAGGTAGAAGCGGATGTCCTGCTCGGGCTGACCGGCCGTGGCCGGCTGGGTGCCGGTGGCGGCGGACACCTCGGCCTTGCGGCGCTGCCGCACCACGCCGATCCGCTGGAAGGCCCCGGCCTTGACGGCCCGCTCGGAGACGTACCGGACGGGATTCCCGTCGGCCTCGGCGAAGGCGAACTCCACCCGGCCGTCGGCCAGGATGCCCAGCTGGTAGGGGACGCCCTCCCGGCCGCCGTTGACGGCCGTGCCCTTGGTGACCAGCGCCATCGGCGCGCCCACCTTGTCGATCTGGACGAACGCCTCGATGGTGAGGTCCTCCAGGACGTTCAGCGAGTCCTGCGAGGCCACCGACAGGCCCTCGCCGCCGTCCAGGCGCAGCGCCCAGGCCTGGGTGAAGGTCGCGGCGAGGTGCGCCCACTCGTTGCACGGGAAGCGGTCGGCCGACCGCAGCACCCGCTCGCCGACCCGGGCGACCACCTGGTAGCCCTTGATCGGCGAGGCCGGGCTGTTCGGCTCGTTGAAGGTCCAGTAGCCGAGCAGTCCGGGCTCCCGGCCGGACAGCCGTTGGTTCCGCTCGGTGGAGATCTCCTGGGCGGTGCGGACCCGCCCGAAGACCCGGGCCTCGTCGATCTGGCCGTCCAAATGGTCGCCGGTGAAGGGATGGTGACCGAGGACCAGCGGCCCGCTGCCGGTATAGGCACCGGCGGCGGTGCCGCGGTGGACCTCGGTGCCGTCCCGGTAGACGATCTGCTCGCGGGTGGCGTGCTTGTAGACCGCGGCCCAGTGGTGCCATCCCAGGTCCGGGTAGGGCTGGGGGGTGGTCAGGTCGTCGCCGAACAGGGCGAAGGTGAAGGCCCCGTCGGGGGTGAAGTGCAGGTGCAGGGTCTGGTCCTTGGCACCTGACATGACGCCGTGGGCGAGCAGCGGTTCCCGGCGGCCGCGGGCCTGGTTGCGCTTGGCCCACAGCTCGATGGTGAAGTCCCGGCCCGCGAGGTCGAGCGAGTTGGTCAGCTCGACCTTGGTGGTGCCGGTGAACTGGCGCGCCGGGAGGTCGACGGCGGCCAGCGCCAGCGAGTATCCCGACCCGTCCGTCCGGCCGTGGACGATCCGGCCCTGCCCGGCCTCGGGGTTGACCCAGGCTTCCAGGGTCAGGTCGCCGGCGGGGACGGCGTTCTTCTGCTGGGCGGCCGGCAGCGTCAGGTACTGGTCCTTGCCGTCGAACAGGAAGGCGCGGCCGGGCATTTCGGCCCGCCAGCGGCAGCCGCGGCCGCCGGTCACCAGGACGGCCGTGCCGTTGGGCACGGAGGTGGCGCCGCCGGTGCTCAGGGTGATCAGCCGGGAGCCAGCGGAGAGCAGGACCCCCACCCGGGTGGACTCGGCGCGGGCCCAGTCGTAGCCGACCACGGTGACCGTGTCGCCCGGCTTGACCGCCGTGCCCGCGGTGGTGAGGTCCAGCGTCTTGGCGCCGACCGGGACGTTGGCGGACGCGGCGTACCCGTTGGCGCCGATCTGCAGGTGGGCCTTGGCCGCGACCGCGACGGTGGTGGCCGCGGTGAACTCCACGGTGCTGCCGGTCACCTGGGCGACGGTGCCGACCGTGACCGGCTGCCCGGCCTGCCCGGCCAGTGCGGCGGCCATCTGCTCGGCCTTGCGTGGCAGCGAGCGCCAGGTCTCGGTGTCGCCGCCGACGGTGATCGTCAGGTCGCAGCGGCCGGGGGCGTCGCCGTCGGAGACCTTGATGACGGCGTTGTCCAGCAGGACGCCCGGGTCGCGGGCGAGGAAGCCGAGCGTGCCGCCGTTGCCGGTCAGCCGCTGGGTGCCGCGGGTGACTGCGGTGTCGTAGTAGACGGCGAAAAACTGCTCGTTGGCGCCCCGGAAGTACAGCACGACATTGCCGGTACCACTGTCGAGCAGCGCGGGCCGGTCGGTACCGCGGGCGAACTCGAGCAGGCCGCCGGAGAGGCTGAGCCCGGTGGTGTCCACCGATATCAGCGGCATGGCCACGGTCAGGTCGTCGTCGCCCTGCAGGGCGGTCGACAGGCGGGCCAGCTTCTCCTGGGCGTCCTTCAGCTCCGCCTGCTTGCCGGTCAGCCTGAGCTGGAGCTCGTTGACGCGCTGTACGGCCGTCTTCGCCTCCTGGAGGCGCTCGCGCACGGTGTCCATCTCATCCTTGGCCTGCAGGTAGGCCGTGTCCACCCCCGAGCGCAGCGAGACGCGCACCATCTTGATCAGGCCCGAGTCGCCGGTGAGGCACTCGCTCGCCTGGACCGGGGCGGGGGCCGGGAACGAGGCGGGCATACCCACCGCGAGCTTGCTGCCCCGGTTGACGATACGGGTGTACTCGCCCTCGGCGGTCAGCTGGAACTGGGTGAAGGGGTTGCCCGGCTCGCGGACGACCGTGTCCATCGGGGTGTTCTGCGCCGACGCGTTCTTGTAGATGTGCAGGTCGAGGTTGTTCACGTTGTTGCCGACCAGCCAGTAGAAGGGCTTGCCGTTCTGGCTCTCGCCCGTGGCCTCCAGCCGCCAGGTCGAACGGGAGGGGCTGAGGGTGACGAGGGTCGACGTGTGGATGGGGGCGTTGAAGTACCGCAGTACCTGGCCGTCGGACTCGCGCGGGGTCTTGGCCTCCAGAGCGTAGTTCCAGGCGGTCGGCACGTCCTTCTCGGCGAGGTACTGCCGCTCCAGCCGCTCGAACCCCGGCAGCAGCCGGTCGTGCTCCCCCTGCCAATAGGCGACCTGGCCGGCCGTGGCGCCCAGCCGGGTGATCTCCACCGGCAGAGCGGCCACCTCCGGCTCCAACTGCCGGATCAACTGCTGCAGGGCGCTGACCTGCTCAGAGTCCTGCCCCTTCGCCGGCCGCCGGAGCACCACCGGGTCCAGGACGTCGGGCACCTGGGCGAGCCGGCCGTCGCGGCCGACGGCGAAGTCCAGGCTCACCAGGGCCGGCTCCTGGCCGTACTTGGCAGCGAACGCCAGCATCACCCGGGCCTGCCGCTTGGCGGGCTTGGGATCGGGCCGGTAGCCGGCCGAGACGTTCTCCTGCTGGTGGTAGATCACGGCGGACATGCCGGACTCGACCGTGCGCCCCTTGAGGACGAAGCTGTCGCGGCGCACCCCGGGGTGGTCGCCCACCGGGGCGTCCGAGCCGCTCCACTTCGCGTCGCCCTTGAGCGTGCCGTGCAGGGCCTGGTCGCTCTGGTCGTATGCGGTGGCCCCGGAGCCCTCGTCGAACCGGTAGTAGGCGACCAGGCCCGGCTCGTTGCCGATCAGACGGTGGTTCAGGTCGTCCACGAGCTCGGTGGCGGACCGCTCCCGGTTCCACACCCGCACCTCGTCGAGGTCGCCTGCGAAGAGGCCGGGGGTGGCGCCGGAGACCTGCTTGCCGATCAGGGTGCTCACGCCGGTGGCCGGCGTGAACGGCAGCGCCCCGCTGCCGGACAGCTTGCCGTTGACGTACAGCTTCGCGGTCGTCCCGTCGAAGGTGGCCGCGACGTGCGTGTAGACGTCCTTCGGCACGGTGTCGGCGGAGACGACCGCCGTCGCGGCCCCCTCGTGGGCCAGGCGCAGCGACCCGCCAGCGTCCAGGCCGAGCCGGTACTCCCCGCCCCGGGACAGCACCGGGCGGTCGTACGCGGTCGGCTTGATCCAGGCCTCGATCGAGTACGCCTTGCCGCCGAAGGGCAGCGCCGCGGGGTCGCCCAGGTCGACGTGCGCGTCGTTGGCGCCGGTGAGGCCGAGCGCCGTCTCGGCGTGCCCGTCGGTGCTGGTTACCGGGACCAGGTCCTGGTTGGTGAACGGGCAGGTGCCGGGGCTGCGTTCGAACACCGCGTCCCGGTACGCCGGGTCCGGGCTGGTGTAGAACCGCGTGCCCTGGGTGTTGAACAGCCCCTGGTCGCCCTGTTCGACGCTGAAGCCGTCGATCCTTCCGGTGGCGTCGTTGTGGGCGAACAGCTGCCAGCGCCGCGCACTGCTGACCGCGGTGGGCACCAGCACCGCGGCGAACCGGCCGCGGGTCAGGTTGCGGACGAACGACAGCTCCTGGGTCGGCTCGTAGAACGGCCGGCCCTCCATGTCCTCGGTGCCCAGAGTGTCCTTGGCCGACGCGGGACGGGTGGCGTGCCGGCTGCGCTTGTAGCGCACCTCCAGCACCGGCTTGAGCTTGCCGTCGACCAGCAGGAAGCGGTCGCACAGCAGGGTGTCGCGCACCAGCGGCACCTTCTTCGTGCCGCTCAGCACGTAGTCGGTGCGGGAGGCGTTGGCGGAGCAGCCGCCGTCGGTCAGCTTGTACACCGCGTCGGGGTGCGTCTCGCCGATCGACTGCCGCAGCACCACCACGTACGTGCCGTCCGACACCACGTGGAACGGGGCGTCCGCGGTCAACCGCGCGGTGGTGGACAGGTAGGGGTCGATCTCGCTGTCCAGCGGCCGCTCGTCGACCGCCGCCTCTGCCCCGCCCCGCTTGACCGTCGGCATCGCCGTCGCCCCGACCACGGCGAACCCCACCTCGGCCAGCTCCCGCGGCAGGACCAGCTCGGCGGGATTGTCGCTCCAGTACGCGGCGTCCGCGTCTCCCTTGGACTGCTGGCCGGCCAGGTCTAACACGGAGTAGACGATCCGCCGGGCCGAGTCCATCGCGAACGCGATGGTCGTGCCCTGGTGTCGGGCCATCGTCACATGCCGGTACGACCGGTCTCCGTAGACCTTCAGCAAGGATTCCTGAGGTGCCACTGTTCCCCTCCCACACGCGGAACGCCGCTCCCGTTCTCTCCCGCCCGGAGCGGCGATGGACGTACCCCTGGCGGGACGTCGGCCAGTCTGGCATCTGCGGATATCCCGTGAAGAGAATGCGAAAAAGCCTCTCTGCATATGACTTGATCAGCCATCAGTTGGCCGGACTTCGATGGCAGGACCGCTGCCCGAGCCGATAGCCGGCGGCGAGCGCGGCGGCCGCGGTGACGACGCCGCCCATCACGACCATCGCATCCCGATCGCGGACAGCAGCTCGATCCGCTCCGGCGTCAGGGTCTCGGCCCGGCTGCGCTGGTTCCCGATCCATGCCCCGAGTCGGAGCTCCCGCTCCTCCTGGTCCTCGCCATCACCGTCGCCGCCGATGATGATCCGTTCGACGTGCTTCCTCGGTACCCGAAGGTGCCCCTCACGCTCGAAGAACTGCCGGGCGGCCTCGTAGTTGAGCGCCCATTTTTCGGCTTGTGTGCGGCGCGGCTTGGGCTTCTCGTCCGCGGTCGCGGGTGTGATGCCGAGGACCTGTTCGCACATCCACTGCTGCACGGTGGTGAGGTTGTCCCAGCCGAGCCGGACCGAGCGCACCCACCGCCCGAGGTCTTCGCCCTGGTGCACGACATCGCCCGGTGAGGTGGGCAGCGGGTGGCCGGCCTCCAGGTGGAGCCGGACGAGGTGGAAGCAGCGCTGCCACTCCACCGGCCAGGTGGGGCACCAGGAGGGGTCGATGTCCTCCAGCTGTTCGCGCCGTTCGTTCGACAGTGCCCCGGCCGATGACTCCACCGGCAGGCCTTCTGCACGCCGCTGCTCGATCTCCTGCGCTTTGCGGGCGGCGGCCCGCGCGTTCTTAAGCCAGATGCCCACCCGGTAGCCCTGGTAGGTGGCATCCGTCGGGGCCAGGAGGTGGCCCGTCTCGGTTGCCCATCCGCGCGCGGCCGCGAGTCCTTCCTCCCATGCGACGTCGTAGTGCGACCACACCATGGCGAGCTTCTCCAGCTGTGCGATGCGGTCCTCGTCCATGTTCCCGCGGGCGTAGAAGCGCCGGTTGTCGGCGATCCACTGCCCGAGCGGGAAGTTCGCGAGCGAGGCTGGCCACCCCTCGGCCTCCACCGCCTGGTCCTGGCCGCCGGGCACCTGGTAGGTGAACGGGACCTTGAGGTTGCCGTGGAGCCGGTTGTAGATGACGGCGGCCTCGATGCCGCGTCGCCAGTGCTCGTGCTCGGGGTTGAGGACCCGCAGGTTGATGAACGCGGCCAGCTGCGCGGGGTCGCGCGGCGTGGAGAACTTCAGCAGCTTCCGCGCCGGGGCCGACGGGCCGCCGGACTCGTTCCCCTCACCCCGGCTCTCCTGACCCTGCGCGCCCTTCTGGACGGGCTTGTAGGCGCTGGGAGCCTGCTGCTCGGCGAGCTGCTCCACCACCCGGGCATCGTGCGCCCTGAGCGCCTCCAGCAGCTTCGCCAACCCGCCGAACGCCCGGGAGGTCAGCATGTTGTCCGCCGTCTCGCCCGGCCCGAGCAGGACCGGCACCACCAGTGAGGCGATCTTGCCCTCGCCTGGCTGGATCCGCAGCGCGCGGCCGACGGCCTGGACGAGGTCGGGCATGGAGCCGCGTACGTCTGCCCAGTACACGGAGTCGCAGTTCTTGGTGTCGACGCCCTCGCCGAGCACCTTCACCGAGCCGAGGAAGCCCTTCTCCACGACCGTGCCGTCCGTGGCGATGCCGGACGCGAATTCCCCGAGGACCCGCTGCCGGTGGAGGGGCTTGTGCTCGCCGCACAGCCAGTCCGCCCAGATCGTCTTGGGGTACAGCTCGGGGTCCGCAGCGTGCAGCCGCTTGGCGACGCTCGGCAGGCCGGCCGCGAACGCCTCGGCCTCCTTCACGACGTGGTGGAAGATCAGCGTGCGCCGGAAGTTCTCCTCCGACGACGCCTTCAGCAGCGCGGTCTGGAGGGCAGCGAGCCGGGCCCCGCGGACCTCGTCCGAGCGACCTTCGGCGCCCAGGAGCTGCGCGGCCTGGAGCTGGGTGTCGGTGATGTCCACGCACACCACCTGGTAGGGGGCACAGATCCCCCGGTCGATCGCCTCCGAGAGGGTCAGCGTGAACGCCCGGCTGCCGAACGGGCCGTCCGGGTCGTCCTCCATGCTCGCTACCAACTCACCCGGCGCGCCCTCGGCATCCTCGTCCAGCTGCCACAGCCGGGGCGTGGCGGTCATGTACAGCCGCCGCAGGGCGGGGACGCGGGTGTTGTCATGGACGACCGCCCATGGCTTGCCCAGCCGACCCGAAGTCCGGTGCGCCTCATCGACCACGATCAGGTCCCAGCCCGGAAGGCCGGCCTTGTGGGCGCGCTCCAGCGTGCCGAGACCGAGAGAGGCGTAGGTGGCGAACACGGTGACCTTGTCGAACGGCCGCACCCAGTCGACCAGTTCTGCCACGTCCGTGGTGTTGGGGAAGGACACGTCCTCGCCCCGCAGGGACGAGACCCCGATCATCGGGCCCGTGCGGCCGGCCTCGCGCCACGCGGCCTCGGTCTGGGTGAGCAGGTCCAGCGAGGGGACGAGCACCAGCACGCGGCCCGCACGGAGCTTCTCCGCGCTGCGGGCCGCGACCCGAGTCTTGCCGGACCCGGTCGCCATGATCACCTGAGTCCGGAGCCCCCTCTCGGGCACAAGCGATCTTGCAGGCAATTCGAGGGCACGGACCACCGCGTCAACTGCTTCCTGCTGCGCCGCCTCACGCTGATCCGTTCGGCTTGTGGTCGACATATCCGTCTGCCTTCTCCTGGGCTCTTGGCTGGGCAGTGAACGGGATACCTACACGTAGAGTGCACGTGACCGGCTACGGTAGACCTCACTGGAACCGGGTTATCGCCTCGAACCAGTAGAGGGGGAACGTGATCGAAAAACGGCCCAGCTCCCTTAGTGGTGTTGCTATCTGAGTCCAGACTCTATCTCATACTTCAAAATGAAGCACTCAGAACCGAGAAGACCCCTCGAACGTGGCTTAACCCTGTTACTGTCGCCTTATGGCCACCCCCGAAAGCAGCCTGACGGCCGATCAACTTGCCCCCCGCACTCCCCGGTTCGACTCGTCACTCTCCCGACCACCCGTCACCCCTCCCTCTCCTTGCTGTTCCCACGGGCCGCAGGGCCCATGGGTGGGCCGCGCGGAGCATGACACGCCTTACCCCGTACGAGAGTTGAGGCCGCACCTCGCCCCTCCCCTACTGCGTTTTTGGTGGCTGGAGCGCAGCGGAGGCCACCGGGGCC
>NZ_JBIQWN010000002.1:0-1115193 GCF_044327085.1 Streptomyces sp. AM6-12 | reverse complement strand
GCCCCGGCCGCTCCCGCTCCGCGTGAGCGGCTGCGGCTCGCTTCGCTCACCGCCAGGCGGCACGCGCTCCGCGCGCCCCGCCAACCGCAGGGCACCCGGCCCGCGTTGCGGGCCGGGGCCGGCCTTCGGCCGGCCCCGGTGGCCTCCGCTGCGCTCCAGCCACCAAAAACGCAGTAGGGGAGGGGCGAGGTGCGGCCTCAACTCTCGTACGGGGTAAGGCGTGTCATGCTCCGCGCGGCCCACCCATGGGCCCTGCGGCCCGTGGGAACAGCAAGGAGAGGGAGGGGTGACGGGTGGTCGGGAGAGTGACGAGTCGAACCGGGGAGTGCGGGGGGCAAGTTGATCGGCCGTCAGGCTGCTTTCGGGGGTGGCCATAAGGCGACAGTAACAGGGTTAAGCCACGTTCGAGGGGTCTTCTCGGTTCTGAGTGCTTCATTTTGAAGTATGAGATAGAGTCTGGACTCAGATAGCAACACCACTAAGGGAGCTGGGCCGTTTTTCGATCACGTTCCCCCTCTACTGGTTCGAGGCGATAACCCGGTTCCAGTGAGGTCTACCGTAGCCGGTCACGTGCACTCTACGTGTAGGTATCCCGTTCACTGCCCAGCCAAGAGCCCAGGAGAAGGCAGACGGATATGTCGACCACAAGCCGAACGGATCAGCGTGAGGCGGCGCAGCAGGAAGCAGTTGACGCGGTGGTCCGTGCCCTCGAATTGCCTGCAAGATCGCTTGTGCCCGAGAGGGGGCTCCGGACTCAGGTGATCATGGCGACCGGGTCCGGCAAGACTCGGGTCGCGGCCCGCAGCGCGGAGAAGCTCCGTGCGGGCCGCGTGCTGGTGCTCGTCCCCTCGCTGGACCTGCTCACCCAGACCGAGGCCGCGTGGCGCGAGGCCGGCCGCACGGGCCCGATGATCGGGGTCTCGTCCCTGCGGGGCGAGGACGTGTCCTTCCCCAACACCACGGACGTGGCAGAACTGGTCGACTGGGTGCGGCCGTTCGACAAGGTCACCGTGTTCGCCACCTACGCCTCTCTCGGTCTCGGCACGCTGGAGCGCGCCCACAAGGCCGGCCTTCCGGGCTGGGACCTGATCGTGGTCGATGAGGCGCACCGGACTTCGGGTCGGCTGGGCAAGCCATGGGCGGTCGTCCATGACAACACCCGCGTCCCCGCCCTGCGGCGGCTGTACATGACCGCCACGCCCCGGCTGTGGCAGCTGGACGAGGATGCCGAGGGCGCGCCGGGTGAGTTGGTAGCGAGCATGGAGGACGACCCGGACGGCCCGTTCGGCAGCCGGGCGTTCACGCTGACCCTCTCGGAGGCGATCGACCGGGGGATCTGTGCCCCCTACCAGGTGGTGTGCGTGGACATCACCGACACCCAGCTCCAGGCCGCGCAGCTCCTGGGCGCCGAAGGTCGCTCGGACGAGGTCCGCGGGGCCCGGCTCGCTGCCCTCCAGACCGCGCTGCTGAAGGCGTCGTCGGAGGAGAACTTCCGGCGCACGCTGATCTTCCACCACGTCGTGAAGGAGGCCGAGGCGTTCGCGGCCGGCCTGCCGAACGTCGCCAAACGGCTGCACGCTGCGGACCCCGAGCTGTACCCCAAGACGATCTGGGCGGACTGGCTGTGCGGCGAGCACAAGCCCCTCCACCGGCAGCGGGTCCTCGGGGAATTCGCGTCCGGCATCGCCACGGACGGCACGGTCGTGGAGAAGGGCTTCCTCGGCTCCGTGAAGGTGCTCGGCGAGGGCGTCGACACCAAGAACTGCGACTCCGTGTACTGGGCAGACGTACGCGGCTCCATGCCCGACCTCGTCCAGGCCGTCGGCCGCGCGCTGCGGATCCAGCCAGGCGAGGGCAAGATCGCATCCCTCGTAGTGCCGGTCCTGCTCGGGCCGGGCGAGACCGCGGACAACATGGGGTCCTCCAGGCGCTCGGGCAGCGAGCGCCGCGCCCGCCTGACAAGCAGGGGGGCGTGCTCGTACCGTCCGTCTGCCCGCCCAACGTCAGCCTGCGGGATCGGGGGCACACGGCGCTGGCTACCTCGATTCCGTCGGCGCTCTGGTTGAGCAGCCGCACGCGCATGGAGCGGCCCGCGCCGAGCCGGTTGGCCAGGGGCACCACGCTGTAGGTGCCGCCGGGGGTGCCGATCACCTCGTGGATCGAGTGGTCCTGCACCGCCTTGTCGCCGTCGTACTCCGTCATGCGGACCTGGACAACGCCGCCGACCGGCAGCCGCTCGAACCACAGGGACACGGTCCCGGTGAAGCGGGGCACGCGAGGGGTGCTGCTTCGAGCGGGATTTCACGGTTGCCGCACACACAGAGCAACCATTGCAAAGTGCAAGAAAAATAAGGTCGAAGGGTATTCAAGCAGCCCAAAAGCCGACTGCGCCGCGATCCGAGAAGGAGCACGCTGTACTGCGTTCACTCAGGTCCGTACCAGACCGGTGTTCCGGTGCGGCGTTCCCCGAGGGGAGTTCGTGAGATGGTGCGTGGCAGGGCCAAGGCCGAGCGCGTTGCGCTGGAAGCTTCCGAACGGCTGCTGGCGGCCGGACGACTGGTGCGCGGTGCACAGGTCTCACCGGACGGCCGTGCCGTCATCCGCGCGGATCAGACGGTCAACGACTTGCCGTACCGGGAGCGTTGGGCACACGACAAAGTGGTGCGCTCCACGCACGGCGTGAACTGCACGGGCTCGTGCTCCTGGCAGGTGTACGTCAAGGACGGTCTGATCACCTGGGAGACCCAGGCGACGGACTACCCGTCCGTCGGCGCTGACCGGCCGGACTACGAGCCTCGCGGTTGCCCGCGTGGTGCGTCCTTCTCCTGGTACACCTACTCCCCCACGCGCGTGCGCCATCCCCATGCACGCGGAGTTCTGGTGGAGATGTTCCGGGACGCGAAGCGACGGCACGGCGGCGACGCGGTAGCGGCCTGGGCCGAGCTCACCACGGACCCCGAGAAGCGCCGCCGTTATCAGTCCGCGCGCGGCAAGGGCGGCCTCGTGCGCATCGCCTGGGACGAGGCGCTGGAGATCGCAGCCGCCGCCCATGTACACACCCTGCGCGAGTACGGTCCGGACCGCATCGCCGGTTTCTCGCCCATCCCCGCGATGTCGATGGCCTCGCACGCGGTCGGTGCCCGCTTCATGTCGCTGATCGGCGCGCCCATGATCTCGTTCTACGACTGGTACGCGGACCTACCGATCGCCTCGCCTCAGGTGTTCGGCGACCAGACGGACGTACCGGAGTCGGGCGACTGGTGGGACGCCGCGTACCTGATGCTGTGGGGTTCGAACGTTCCGGTCACCCGGACCCCCGATGCCCACTGGATGGCCGAGGCCCGCTACCGGGGGCAGAAGGTCGTCGTCGTCTCCCCGGACTTCGCGGATGCCTCGAAGTTCGCCGACGAGTGGCTGCACCCACACCCGGGGACCGACGGCGCACTCGCCATGGCCATGGGCCATGTGATCCTGCGCGAATGCTTCGTGGAGCGGCAGGTGCCCTATTTCACCGACTATGTGAAGCGGTTCACCGACCTGCCCTTCCTGGTTGCCCTCGACGAACGGACGCCCGGCGTCCGCACACCCGGTGCCTTCGTCACCGCCCGCGATCTCGGCCTGGCGCGCGAGGCAGACCCCGAGGCGCGGCGCTGGATGCCGGTGCTCGTCGACGCGCGCACCGGGCGTCCGGTGGTGCCGAACGGCACCCTGGGAGACCGCTGGGGCAACGGCGGCGAAGGCCACTGGAACCTAAAACTCGGCGAGATCGAACCGCAGTTGACGTTTCTCGGTGTGCCCGGGACGAGTCCCGCCGAGGTGCTGCTGCCCCGCTTCGACGCGGTCTTCGAAGAGGGTGCCGTCCCCGACGGTGACCAGAACGGCGGGGTGCTGCGCCGCTCGGTGCCCACGCTGCGGCTGGGCGGGCCGGACGGCCCTTTGGTGACCACCGTCTTCGATCTGATGCTGGCCCAGTACGGCGTGGCGCGCGACGGCCTCGGAGGCGAGTGGCCCACCTCGTACGAGGACGCCGCCACGCCTTGCACCCCCGCCTGGCAGGAGGCGATCACCTCGGTAGCGGCGGGTGCCGCGGTGCGCGCCGCCCGCGAGTTCGCCCGGACCGCCGAGCAGACCAAGGGCCGCTGCATGATCGTGATGGGTGCGGGCACCAACCACTGGTTCCACTCGGACACCATCTACCGCTCCTTCCTTTCACTGCTGCTGCTCACCGGCTGCCAGGGCGTCAACGGCGGCGGCTGGGCCCACTACGTGGGACAGGAGAAGGTCCGCCCCTACACCGGCTGGCAGCAGCTGGCCACGGCCGCCGACTGGGTGCGCCCCTCCCGGCAGATGGCCGGGACCCCGTACTGGTACCTGCACACTTGCCAGTGGCGGTACGAGAGGTTCGCCGTCGACACCCTCACTGCCCCGACCGCGCGGGGGACGCTCTCCGGACTGCACACCGCCGACCTGGTGGCACGCTCGGTCCGCCAGGGCTGGATGCCGTCGTACCCGACGTTCGGTGTCAATCCGCTGCGCCTGGGCCAGGCGGCGCGCGAGGCGGGTGGCGACCTCAGCCGCTGGGTCGCCGCCGAACAGGACGCCGGGCGCCTGTCGTACGCGTGTGAGGATCCGGACGCTCCCACGAACTGGCCGCGGGTGCTGACCGTCTGGCGCGCCAACCTCATTGGGTCCTCCGCCAAGGGCAATGAGTACTTCCTGCGGCATCTGTTGGGCGCCACCGATAGTGCAAGCGCCCAGGAGGCCGCCCCCGGCGAGCGCCCCAATGAGGTCGCCTGGCACGATGAGGCGCCCCGCGGCAAACTCGACCTGCTGCTGTCTCTGGACTTCCGGATGACGTCCACGACCCTCTTCTCCGACCTCGTGCTGCCTGCCGCCACCTGGTACGAGAAACACGACCTGTCCAGCACGGACATGCACCCTTATGTGCACGCCTTTTCCCCGGCGATCGACCCGCCCTGGCAGGCCCGCACCGACTTCGAGATCTTCCACGGTCTCGCCGCCGCCGTCGGCCGCCTCGCCGCTGGCCGGTTGGGGACGGAGTACGACCTGATGGCCACGCCGCTGCTGCACGACACCCCGGGCGAGGCCCCGCCGCGCGAGCCCACTGCGCCGCAGTTCACGGTCGTCGAGCGGGACTACACGGCGATCGCCGACAAACTCGCCGCGTTCGGTTCGCTGCCCGACGAACTCGGCATGACCGTCAAGGGGGTCACGGTCCGGCCGGGCGCGGAAACCCGCTGGCTGGCGGCCCGGTGCGGCACCGCCGCCGCAGGCGCGGCCCGCGGTCGCCCGCTCCTCGACACCGACGTGAAGCTGTGCGAGGCGATCCTCGCCCTGTCCGGCACCACCAACGGCCGCCTGGCCGCCGAGGGCTTCAAGCAACTCGCCGAGCGGTGCGGCCCCGACTCCGGACTCGACGAACTAGCCGCGCACGTCGCCGGGCGCCGCGTCGACTTCTCCGACACCCAGGCCCGTCCCGTCCAGGTCGGTGCCAGCTTCGAATGGTCCGGCAAGGAGGGACACGACCGGCGCTACAGCCCGTTCACGATCAATACCGAACACCTCAAGCCCTGGCACACCCTCACCGGCCGCCAGCACTTCTACCTCGACCACGAGTGGATCATCGAGTTCGGCGAGCAACTCCCGGTATACCGTCCGCCGTTGGATCTTTCCGCGCTCGGTGAGCAGACCGGCACGGGAGCCGGCCGCTCGCTGACCGTGCGCTACCTCACCCCGCACTCCAAGTGGTCGATCCACTCCGAGTACCAGGAGAACCTGCTGATGCAGACCCTGGCGCGCGGCGGCCCCGCCATCTGGATCGGTGTGCAGGACGCCGAGGCGATCGGCGTCGCCGACAACGACTGGATCGAGGCGGTCAACGCCAACGGTGTCGTCGTCGCCCGCGCGATCGTCTCCCACCGCATGCCGCCCGGCACGGTCTTCATGTACCACGTGCAGGAACGCATGGTGAACGTACCCAAGTCCGAGGCGAGCGGCCGGCGCGGCGGCGTCCACAACGCCCTCACCAAACTGCTTATCAAACCCACCCATCTGATCGGCGGCCACGCCCAGTTGTCGTTCGCCCCCAACTACTACGGTCCCACCGGCAACCAGCGCGACGCGGTGACGACGATCCGCCGCCGCTCGCAGAACGTGGAGTACTGACGGATGAACGTCATGGCACAGGTCGCCATGGTCATGAATCTCGACAAGTGCATCGGCTGCCACACCTGCTCCGTCACCTGCAAACAGACCTGGACCAACCGGTCCGGCACCGAGTACGTGTGGTTCAACAACGTCGAGACGCGCCCCGGCCAGGGCTACCCCCGCGGCTACCAGGACCAGGACAGGTGGCGGGGCGGCTGGCGCCTCAAGCACGGCAGGCTGGTGCCGCGCGGCGGCGGCCGGGCCCGCCGCCTGGCCCGCCTGTTCGCCAACCCTGAGCTGCCCAGCCTCGACGACTACTACCAGCCCTGGACGTACGACTACGACAACCTCCTGGCCGCCCCGCTCGGCGACGACGTGCCCACCGCACCGCCCCGCTCCCTCGTCGACGGCCGTCCCACCCAGGTCACCTGGGGCCCCAACTGGGACGACGACCTCGGCGGGGGTCCGGAACATCTCGCGGGCGACCCGGTGTTGCGCCAGTTGAACGAGAAGGTACGCCTCGAGTACGAGCAGTCGTTCATGTTCTATCTGCCGCGCATCTGCGAGCACTGCCTCAATCCTTCGTGCGTCGCGGCCTGTCCGTCGGGTGCCCTGTACAAGCGGATCGAGGACGGCATCGTCCTCGTCGACCAAGACCGCTGCCGCGGCTGGCGGATGTGCGTGAGCGGCTGCCCGTACAAGAAGGTCTACTTCAACCACCGGACCGGCAAGGCCGAAAAGTGCACGTTCTGCTACCCGCGCATCGAGGCAGGCCGGCCCACCATCTGTTCCGAGACCTGTGTCGGGCGGCTGCGCTACCTGGGCGTGATGCTGTACGACGCCGACAAGGTGGGCGCCGCGGCCGCAACTGACGACGAACGCAAGTTGTATCAGGCGCAGTTGGAGTGCTTTCTGGACCCGGAAAACCCTGCGGTCGCGGCTGCCGCGGAGGCCTCCGGCATCCCGCACGACTGGATCACCGCGGCCCGCCGCTCCCCGGTGTACAGCCTCATCAGCCGCTACCGGGTGGCCCTGCCATTGCACCCGGAGTACCGCACCATGCCCATGGTCTGGTACATCCCACCGCTCTCCCCGATCGTGGAGTCCCTCACCGCCACCGGCCACGACGGCGAGGACCCAGCGAAGCTGTTCGCGGCGATCGACTCGCTGCGCATCCCCCTCGGCTATTTGGCCGGGCTCTTCACCGCTGGCGACCCGGAACCGGTCGAGGCATCCCTGTGCCGCCTGGCCGCCATGCGCTCCCACATGCGACACGTCAACCTCGGCGAGAAACAGGATCCTGCCATCGCCCGCGCAGTCGGCATGACGGGCGCGGAGATCGAGGCCATGTACCGCCTGCTCGCCCTCGCCAAATACGACGAGCGCTATGTTGTCCCCACCAGTTACACGGCGTCCGTCCCCGAAGACGACAACGGGCTCGACGACGGCTGTGGCCTCGACGGCCCGGGCGGCCCCGGCATGTACGACGCCGACACCTTCCACGCACCCGTCGTCCCGGCCCCTGCGGGGCCCGAGCATGCGGGCGTCTCGCTGCGCGGCCGCGTCAACCTCCTCAACTGGAACGGCCGCGGCCGGCCGAGCGGTCTCTTCCCCCGCCGGAAGGAGCCCCAGGCATGACCGCGTCCGCATCCGCGACCAGCCCCTTGATCCACCAGGCGGCCTCCCTGCTCCTGCACCACCCAGACCCCGACTGGCCCGCCCGGCTGGCACTGGTTGAAGGGGAGTTGGACGACCTGCCCGGCCGACCCGCGCAACTTCTGCGCGCCTTCTGCGGCACCGTTCGCGACACCGCGGTGCTGGAGCTGTCGGCCCGCTACGTCACTACCTTCGACCGCAGCCGTCGCCGCACACTCCACCTCACCTACTACACGGACGGCGACACCCGGCGACGCGGCGCCTCCCTGCTGCGCTGGCGGCAGTTGTACGCCGCCCACGGCTGGCAGCCCCCGGCCGACGAACTCCCCGACTTCCTGCCGCTGGCATTGGAGTTCGCCGCCCGCTGCCCCGAACCCGGACAGCAGGCACTGCAAGACCACCGCGCCGCCCTCGAACTGCTCCGCCTCGCCCTGCACGACCACCACAGCCCGTACTCCGACGTCGTCGACGCCGTCTGCCACTCGCTGCCCGGCACCTCGCCCGCTGACCGCGCCGCCGCGCTGCACCTGGTCCGCACCGGCCCGCCCGCGGAGTCGGTCGGTCTGCTGCCCCTTCCCTCCTTCCCGCGTGGCTCACAGGCCGCCGGGCACGTACCGCTCCCGAAGGAGACCACCAGGTGACCGACCACCTCGACATCGCGCTGTGGGGTGTCCTGCCCTATGTCGCCGCCACCTTCCTCGTCACCGGCACGGTATGGCGCCACCGCTACGACCGGTTCGGGCTCACCACCCGGTCCAGTCAGCTCCATGAACACCGTCTGCTCAGCGTCGGCGGCCCCCTCTTCCATTACGGCATCCTCCTCGTGGCCTGCGGACACGTCATCGGCCTACTCGTCCCCGAATCCCTCACCGAACAGGTGTACGTCCACGAGTGGCTGTACCACGCCAACGCTCTCGGCGTGGGCGGCGTGGCGGGCCTGGCAACTCTCACGGGTCTGGCGATCCTCCTGTACCGCCGACTGCGCGTGCCCGCCGTGCGCGCCGCCACCAGCCGCAGCGACCGCGCCGTCTACCCGTTGCTCACCGCGGTGCTCCTGGCCGGTTTGACCGCCACGGCCACCACCCTGCGACCTCACCCCTACGACTACCGCCGCGGCGTCTCGGTCTGGTTCCGCTCCCTGTTCACGCTCGACCCGAACGTGCCCGCCATGGCCCACGCCCCGCTCGTCTACCAGGTCCACGCGCTGCTCGCCACGGCTTTGTTCGCCCTGTGGCCGTTCAGCCGCCTCGTCCATGCCTTCGCCGCACCCGTGGGCTACCTCGTCCGCCCCTACGTCGTATACCGCTCGCGCGGCACCCACCCGGTCACCGAGGCCCACGGCACCGGCCCGTATCCGGCGCGGCACACCACCCCGGGCCAGGTCGGCCGGCCCCGGCGAAGGTGAGCCCACCGCGGAGATGGGTCACGGGGCCATCTTGCGATGCGGTCCGACCGACAGCGATCAGGTCGGCGCCACCGCGGGTGCCGGCGCATCGTCCGCAGGCTTCGCCCTACGGCGCGCATACCCGGTACCGCCCGGGTCATGCCAGACCGCCCCGGAACTCCTCCGCCGCCCCCCGTATCGCCTTCAACTGCCCGTCCGCGGCGTCCAGCAGGGCCCGCAGCCCTTCGACCAACCCCGCCCGGGCCGCCGCCGGTACGTCCGCCACGACCTTCTCCATCGCCAGGCGCCGCTGGCCAAGGACCCGGTCCACCAGCGTAGATCCGTGATCGGTCAGGGTGAGCACCACTTCTCTCCGGCTCTCCGGGTTCGTCCGCCGATCCGCGAGCCCGGCCTCCTCCAGCCGCGCCACGGCCCGCAACGCCGTGGAGGCGTTCACCCCCAACACCTCGGCGAGGCTGGCCAGTTTGACGGGACCGCACTCCCGCAAAGCCACCAACGTCCGCAACTGCGGCAACGACAACGAGTCGTCCACCTCCGCCAACGCGCGCACGGACATCCCGATCACCAGCCGCGCCGCGGCCATCACCACCGACACGGCGTCCTCGTAGCCGCTCTCACGTCCCCCGCCCGCTCGCGCCATCCGATGCCCCTTCACTTCCGCAATCCACCTCATCCGCCTGGCCTGCCCATGCTCACACGCGCCACTGACAACACCGGCGCGGCGGGCGAGCGTCAGCTCAGTCGGCCAAGCCGGGACCGGGCGGAACGCGAACAGCCATTGGGGATCGACCAGGAACGGCACGTCCTCGGCGACGACCCAGCTCTCCCGGAGGACGCCGCGCCTGAATCTGATGCGCCCGGCGGCCACCGGGCTTGTCGCCGCTCGGCACAGACCTGCCGCAACATGAAATCCCCCTGTGTATGCATCTCGGAAAGTAAACGGTGAGTGATCGCGTGTGGTCAACAGGTGTGACGCTGATCACACAGACGGGTCATAGGTTGCGCAACTCAATCCAGCCATCGAGTTCTTGACCTCACAGCCGGTCGACGTCGACCGCCGGCCGTACCCGCGGCCGCCGCCCACGCTCGTTCCGCAAGCCGGTAGATGGTGCAGCCCCCGAACGCCCGGATCGCCGAGGAACGCCACCGCTGGCGCAGTTCGCTCAGCGACAGCAGCTCCGTGCGCTTCGGTGAGCGCGTCTGGTCGGCGGCCTGGCAGGCCAGCGCGTAGGAGGCCCGCTTCCCCGGCACGTGCCCGTGCTTCTCCTCGTACTGGCCGTCAGGACGGGCAGCGCGTCCTCGATCTGCTGACGGCGGGTCGACTGCCAGCCGATCAGCCGCTGGTAGATCCCCGCGATCTCCGTCACGGGCCGGCGGCCCGGGGCGACTTCGCGCGGCTCCCACGCCCACCCGAGCCGCGCCGTCACCTCCTCCATGAACAGGAGGGCGTCGGCGGCGACTATGTGACGACATCCGACTTCAGCCGACTCCAACGTCATCGCATCCCCGGGACTGTCAAACGAGCGGCTCTGTTCCGTAGTCGGTGGTAGCTGTAAGTGAGGGTGGCTATTGGAGCAGGATGCGGTGGCGGAGGAGGGGGAAGCCGGCACGGCCGTGCATCTACCTCATGATCTTCTTGGTGCGGGTGTTGACGCCTTCCGTGCGGCCGTTGTGGTAGGGCAGGGTGAGGCCGGCGTCGACGGCGGCCCGGTCGAGTTCCAGGCCGTTGGTGAAGGAGTGCAGGTGGGGCAGGGCGACGGCACGGACCTGGGCGATCCACTTGGTGAGTTTGGTGTCGTTGCCCTCGGCCGGGGCCAGGAGCTGGGCGAACTCGGCTACAAGTTTGGTCAG
Source organism: Streptomyces sp. AM6-12 (assembly GCF_044327085.1). Taxonomy (NCBI): domain Bacteria; kingdom Bacillati; phylum Actinomycetota; class Actinomycetes; order Kitasatosporales; family Streptomycetaceae; genus Streptomyces; species Streptomyces sp. AM6-12. Next base: position 1,104,113 of record NZ_JBIQWN010000002.1, on the reverse strand, counting down.
TTCGTTCAGTTCGGGGCAGGAGGAGGTCAGCTCCCGCAGGAAGGCGGTGTCCTTGTCGCGGAGGTTCTCGGGGCGTGACAGGAGGAGCCGGGAGAACCGTTGCGGGGTGGTGACCGGCCGTTCGCCCTCGATGCAGCCCTGGGTGACGTACTTGTAGAGGAGGTTGAGGCTGCCGGTGTAGCCCTGCTCCTGGATCTCGCGGAAGAGCTGCTGGACCGGGACGGCCGGGTCGGCGGCACGCCGGGCGCGGAGATGGGGGCGGTAGGGGTCGACGAGTGTGGGTTTGTAGCGTGGTGCGGTCTTCTGCCCGGTGGGCTCCTTCATGCGCGCGTAGCGCTTGACGGTGTTGAGGGCGAGGTCGAGGCGGCGGGCGCATTCGAGCAGGCCGACGCCCTTGTCGAGCAGGGCGTGGACCTGCTGCCATCGCTCGCGGGTGGTCTGCTCGCGCGCCCCGCCGGGCAGGGCCGGATTGACGGCGGCCGACCAGCACGCCGCATGCGAGCGGACCTCGGCGTGGGCTTTGTCGCAGAGGTTCTTCCACAGGTGCCAGCGGTCGCTGACCTGCACGGCTTCGGGGAGGGCCTGGCGGATGGCCTCGCCGTAGGAGCCCGAACCGTCACGGCAGACGTACTCGGCGCCGGGGTGGTTCCGCAACCACGCGGCCACGGTCTCCAGAGTCCGGTCGGGCAGGACGTCGATGCGTTCGCCGGTCTCGGCGTCGATGACCACAGTCGCGTAGCGGTGGCGGCGCTTGAGCGCGAAGTCGTCGATCCCGATGACACGGGGGAGGCGTACCGCCGGCACCGGCAGGGCCCTCAGCGTGCGCAGCGCGGACGAACGGGAGACGGGGATCGCCAGGAAACGAGAGATGCGGGCGCCCGCACGGCCCGCTAACTCCCTGACCACAGCGCCGAGTTTGGCAGTTAAGCGGTTTGTGCGGCGCTGATGGCGCTCCACAACCCCGGGCACCTGCTCGCGGAACGTCTGCCGCGGACAGTCCAGCACCGGACACACCAGACGCCGCAGCCGGACCGAGACCCTGACCCGCCGCCCGTCCACCGGGACATCCGCGAGCGTGCGGGTGTGGAAACCGTGGACCTTCCCCGTCGGCGTCCCGCAGGCCGGGCACGGCATCGGGCCGCCCCGCGTCCGCGCGGACACCAGGATCACCTCACCCTCGTCCGCAACGTCCTCTACCACCAGCGCGGACAATCCCGAAAACACGGTCCCCACAAGGTAGTTGACATCAAGCACAGTCCGATCATGACATGCTGTCACTCACAGCTACCACCGACTACGGGCCAGAGCCGCTCGTTTGACAGACCCTCCGTACCGTGCTGGGGCCTTCCGCTCGTACGCCGACACCAGCACCCGGATAGGGCGGTTTCGGCAGGGACGCTGGGCAGCCGCTGGCGGCAGTGCCTGACGAGAGGCGGGAGCCAACCAGCGGCCCGCGTGGTCCCGGCCGTGTCCTATTCGCGGATGCCGGCGGCTTCGATCGCCCGTCGGCGGGTCGCCCGTCCGGTCGCCCCGGACGCGGTGACGACGGTGACGACGGCGCAGAGCGCGACGGTCCCCAGGGCTTGTGCCCATGGGAACACCGTCGGCGCGCCGGTCACGAGTTTGCTCAGCGAGACGTGCTGGGTGATCGCGGCGAGTCCGGTCGCCACGGCGGCGAGCACGGTGCCGACGACGACCGCCACGGCAGCCTCGGCGGCGGCGACCTTCACGATCTGACTGCGCACCGTGCCGGCCAGTCCGAGCAGGGCGAACTCCCGCCGTCGTCCGGCCATCGCCATGATCAGTGTGTTGGCGACCGCGATCAGCGCGTAGGCCAGTGCGATACCCAGGATGACCACCGCGGCGTTGTTCGTCTGCTCGGCGGCGTGCGCCCGCTGGGCCTCCAGGTAGGCGTCGTAGGTCAGGACGTGCGCCCCGGAGCCGGCCAGTGCCTGGTTCACCGCGGCCGTCTGCCGCTCGTCGAGCGGCCGGCCCGGGCCCGCCGTCGAGTCGAGATAGACCTGGCTCGGCATCACCGCACCGGTCAGTGACGCGGACACATAGGTGTCCTCGCCGCGCAGACCGCGCGCGACCACCGCCGCGATGACGGTATGGACCTTCTCGCCGGTCGGCAGCAACGCGACCACGTGGTCCCCGGCCGACAGGCTGTCGGACTGGGCCGCGTGCTCGTCGATGACCAGGAAGTCGTCCGGCGGCGAGGCGAGGGACCCGGAGAGCACGGGCGGCGTGATGGTGCCCCCCAGCGCCGCTGCGGGCACCGCGTTGGTGGTGAGCGAGTCGATCTGCTCGCCTCGGGCGGTGCCGATCCGGACGTTCATCGAGGTGACCGGGGTGACCCGGACGCCGGGCACAGCCGTCAGCCGCTGCAGTGTGCGGGCGTCGATCCCGGAACCGCCGGGCACGACGACATCCGCCGCCTTGACCTCCTGCCGCTGGCGGACGAGGACCGCGGCGTCACCGGACTTCTGCATGGTCAGCAGAGCGCCGACCAGCCCGACGGCCACCACGATCGGCGCCACCGTGGCGGCCGTACGCCGCCGGGAGGTGAGGATGTTCTCGTGCACCAGCAGCGGACCGGCCTTGGCTGAGCGGCGCAGCGGACCGATCAGCAGCCGGGTGACCGGACGCAACATGATCGGCGCCAGCAGGGTGACCGCGCCGACGTAGAGGACCGGCACCGCCTCGTACTTGCGGGCAGTGGCCGCCAAATACGGCTCGGTCCGAGAGATCGCAACCCCGGCGACGATTGCGCCGATCAGCATCCCGGTCCCGAGCAGCCAGCGGACTGGCGTCATTCCGCGACGCTCCACCACGCTCTCGCGCAGCACCTCGATCGGCCGGATCAGTGAGATCCGGACGAGAGTGGCGGCCAAACCGGCCAGCGCCGCGACCACGCCGATGACGAAGGAGATCAGCAGCGGCAGCGGGTTGAAGGGGATGGTGAACCAGGACGGGGCGACGCCGTGGTCGAGCATCCAGGAGCGCAGCGGCACGGTGCACAGCGGGGCGAGGACGCAGCCGGCGACCGCCGCCGCAAGGCCGACCAGCATCGCCTCGCCGAGGACCATGCGCCGCACCTGCCGCGGCGCGGCACCCACCAGCCGCAGCAGAGCCAGTTCGCGGCGGCGCTGCTCGGTGGCGAAGGCGAAGGTCGCGATGACGACGAACACGGCGACGAACACCGCCAGTCCGGTCGTACTGCCCGCCATCGCCTGGGCGTTGGCCAGCGCCTGGGCGCCGCCGGTGGAATCGGGGTCGACCTGGTTCAGATCGTGGCCGCTGAGGACCACGGCCCGGCCGCCCACGAGGGCGGTCAGCTGCTTCGCGTCCTTGTCGGTGACCAGTGCGTTGACGCCGGGCGACAGGCGCTGCGCCTCGGCACCGCTGAAGAAGACCGCGTTCTCGAACCAGAGCGCGTCGGTGACGCCCACCACCCGGTAGCGGCCGGTGCCGTCGGAGGTGACGGCCTCGGCTTCACCCCCGATGAGCGACTTGGCGCCCCCGGCAACGACGATCTCGTCCGGGCCCTGCGGCGCGCGCCCGGCCACCAGGTGGTAACCCGCGAAACCGGCCGAGGCCCAGGAGTGGCCGGTCGACTCCCCGGAGCCGGGGCTCAGCCGTACCGGGAAGCTGCGGTCGGCCGTGGCCTTCCCGGCCTCGGTCACCTTGGTCACGACGTCGGCGGGCAGCACCGCGGGGGCCTTCATCGGATGCCCCTCGAAGCCCTGCGGCGCGATGACGGTCGAGGCTTCCTTGAACCGTTGCGGCCCCGGATGCGGCGTGCCGAAGGTGGCCGCCAGGGTCAGCGTCATCATGCCGATCATCGTCGTGCCGAGGGCGAGGGCGAGGAAGGCACCCACGAAGCCCACCAGACGGTGCCGGAGGGTGGCTGCGGCGATGCTCAGCACGGCGTCGTCTCGCTCTCGCCCGGTTCCAGCGCGGCCATCCGCAGGGCCACGGACTCGGCCGTCGGCTCGAACAGTTCACCGGTCACCCTGCCGTCGGCGAGGAAGACCACCCGCTGGGAGTAGGAGGCGGCCACCGGGTCGTGCGTGACCATGATCACCGTCTGTCCGTGCTGCTCGACGACACCCCGCAGCAGCGCCAGGACCTCACGCGCGGTACGCGAGTCCAGCGCACCGGTCGGCTCGTCCGCGAAGATCACCTTCGGTCTGGTCACCAGCGCCCGCGCGATCGCCACGCGCTGCTGCTGGCCACCCGACAGTTCGGCCGGCCGGTGCTCGCCCCGCTCGGCGAGACCGACTTCGGCCAGCCCCTTGTCGATCGACGCGGGATCGATGGAGCGCCCCGCCAACCGCAGTGGCAGCTCGACGTTCTGACGAGCCGTCAGTGCGGGAATCAGATTGAAGGACTGGAAGACGAAGCCCATGTGCTCGCGGCGCAACTCGGTCAGCGCCCGCTCGGAGAGCCGGTGCAACGGTGCGCCGTCCAGCAGGACCTCGCCCGCGTCGACCCGGTCCAGGCCCGCCGCGCACTGCAGCAGCGTCGACTTGCCCGAGCCGGAAGGCCCCATGATGGCGGTGAAGGTGCCCGCCGCGAACTCGACGTCCACCCCGTCGAGCGCCCGCACCCGGTTGTCGCCACGGCCGTACGCCTTGCGCACCTCGGTCAGGCGGACAATATGGCCAAACCTGTCCGCACCGGCAAGGTCCGGGCCTGAAGCCTGTGTCGGTAGATCCTTGTTCCGGAACACGAGCTCGCCTTTCCCCGGGGAGATCGAGCGGGGGTATCGGTCACCCGCAGCACCGACGGTAGGGCCGCTCTCAACACCCACGCCTCCGGGCTTCCCCTGATCTCGACCCTGAGGAACCCCTGACCCTAGAGGCGGAGGCCGTGTGGCGCAGAAACCATCAGCTCGCCACCGACGGCCGGGTGCTGTTCGCTCTCATGAACGTCCCAGGTAGACGCCACCCTGCTGCCGCTGCCCGAGTTGCCCGGACACCACCTGATCCTGCACAACCCCCGTCCGGGCATCGACACCAAAGAGCGACTGGAGCAGCTCATGGGTGCGCGCAGCATGGTGGTGCCACACCCAGGATGAGCCGACACTGCCGGGCATCGTGACAACCCGGCAGGATCATTGCCATGAACAGCAACAACGCGCAGATGAGGGCAGTGACCATCCCCAAGTTCGGCGAGGTCGAGGTGCTCCGCGTCGAGCAGATGCCCATACCCGAGCCGGGCCCCGGTCAGGTCGCCATCGACGTGGCCTATGCGGGCGCCAACTTCGCCGAGGTTCTCTACCGGCGCGGCGTGGTGGACGTGCCGCTGCCCTTCGTGCCGGGCATCGAGGTCTCCGGCCGCATTCGAGCACTCGGCGCGGGCGTCACGGACCTGAGAGTCGGCCAGCCTGTGGCCGCACTGACGATCGTCAACAGCGGCGGCTACGCCGAGGTGGTGGTCACCTCCGCAGACCTGGTCGCCCCGCTGGACGGACTCGACATCGGACTCGACGTCGCCGCAGCGCTCCCCTCCAACAGCACCACCGCCTTCCTCGTCTTGGACCGCGTGGCGCGCATCGAGGCCGGAGACCGCGTCCTGGTCCATGCCGCCGCGGGCGGCGTGGGAAGCCAGCTCGGCCAGACGGCCCGCCTGCTGGGCGCCGGCCGCGTGGTCGGAACGGTCGGCAGCGAAGCAAAGATCGAGACCGCCAAGGGCTTCGGCTACGACGAGGTGATCCTGCGCGACCAGATCGCCGAGGCAGGTGAGTTCGACATCGCCGTCGACATGGTCGGCGGCCCCTCCCGCACCGCCAGTCTGGATCGGCTGGCCCCCATGGGACGCCTGGTAGTGATGGGCAACGCCTCGGGCGCCGACGACGTCGGCATCCTGGCCAATCACCTGTGGTTCACCAACAAGACCGTCTCCGGGTTCAACCTCGCCGCCTTTTCCGCCGCCTTTCCCCATGACGCCGGACGTGCCCTGCGCCGCGCCGTACAGGCCGCAGCGCAGGGAACCCTGGGAGTACAGGTGGAGGCCCTGCCGCTGGAACAGGCCGCAGAGGCACACCGCCGCATCGAATCCGGGCAGACCACCGGCAAGCTGGTCCTCACCGTCGCGACGACCTCACGCGGAGCCAGCCACCCCGTAGGCCCGTAATAATCATTGGCCCTTGCACGACGTGGCGACGGCTCGACTGGATGCGGTCGCCGAAGATGCCATGTTGAGCTGCCCAACCGAACTGCCGACGGTGCAGATCAACCTTTCACCTCGCTGGTCACGACCGCCTGGCGATGCAACTCCCAACGGGACCAGACCATCACCGCCAGGCGCGGCAGGAGGTCGGCGGCCGAGCAACACGAGGCGCTGCACCCGGCCGCCAGCAGCCGTCGGCGATCGCAGCCTGGCGGGAGCGGAGCGCGTCTTGCACCCCATTGGTAGGTAGTACAGGTAGTACCTATCTGCGGGTTGAGTTCCCTTCCCTCTGAGAGCAGAGCTCGGGACCGGAGCAGCGAGAGGCAGCAGCCGAAAGGAAAGAGCGTGGCGCCCGCCGTGAGCCGCTGCCGAGGGGGCAGGGCGCTTCACTGCCGCTCGAAGCGCTGTGCGCCGCTGTGAGCGACTTTCGGGGCCCTGCTCTCGTCGGTCCCGAGCGGCGCGGCCGGACGCTGACGGTGTTCCAGCGGGGTCATGCACCCCAGGGGACGCGTGCGAGAACGAGTCCGCGGACGTCCGCGGCGCCGATTGCCCGGAGCGGCGCAGGCGTTCGGCGGTTAGATCGAGGGCTTCCACATCCGTGCGGGATTCCCGCAGGGCCCGCAGCGCCGTCAGGTCCAGCGCCTCGCGGCGGCCGGGCCCTTGCTCCTGGTCGTCGTGCTCGGGGTCGGCCGGCTCGGGCGCGACCAGCTGCTCGGGCATCGCCGCCTGCTGGTGCGTCACTACGTCGTCATACGCCCGGCCCCGCACGGCGGTGACGGTGGTGCGTAGCTTCTCGCGCACCACCGCGGCGGCGAGGACGGCGCGCTCGTACGGGAGCGGTATGCGGGGGATCTCCCACTCCCCCGCGTCCTGGCCCGGGGGCCAAGGCGCGGCCGGCTCGCCGGAATCGGCCGGGGGTTGCCGCGTCGGGTCGGGCGCCAGGGCGGGTGGGCGGCGGCGGGCGGGGAGGGCGGACAGGGACCACCGGGCGGTGTAGAGGCGGTAGCCGGCCTCCAGGCCGCGCACGGTCTTCGGCTCGCTGATGTCCAGGCAGTGGGTGGAGATGGCGGCGGCCACGATCCGGTCGTCCAGGCCGGGGCCGCGGCGGCGGCCGCGCAGGACGAGGGCGAGGTGGCGGCGGGCTTCAGCAAGTAGGTGCCGGCGGTGGAAGTGGCCGCCGTCGTTCATCACGAACACCGTCGCGGTGACGTCGACGGCCGCCAGCGCTATGCCGACCACGGCGGCGACCCGGGCCCGGATCGCCGCAGCTGCGGCGCGGGCGTGCTCGAGGAGGGAGGTGATGACGTCGACGTGCACACCGGAGGTGAGGATCGCGCTCGCCTTCCACCACGCGCGCAGCTGCGCGAGCGGCCGGGACGACTGCTTCGGCGGGCGGGTCTTGCGGGCTGCCATCTGGTTGAGCTTGGCGCGGGCCCGCTCGGAGACCACGGGCAGGAACCGCGGCTCGCCGTCGTCGGATCGAGGTGACCCCTGCGACCGGGGGCCATGTCGATGCCGAGGTTGGGTGGCTGCGTGGTCGACGAGGTGCCGGCAGTAGCCGCCGTCGGCCCACACCTTCCGGTTGCCGGGGTGTTCGGCGGCGACTTGGCCCAGGGGCCGGGTGCCGACGGCGGCGGCCTGCACGCTCGCCGACATGACCAGCACGGCCAGCAGCAGCCCGGCGGTGTCGGTGACGATGCTCCGCTTCCGCGACGATCTTCTTCCCGGCGTCGACTGCAGCCGTAGGTGTAGTCGACGCCGACCCGAGGCGCGGGGAACACTGTCCCGTCCTGGGTGGCCAGCCTCTGAAGGACCGGGTTGGCGAGGTCTTCGACGCTTGCGTGGTCGACGTGGAAGCACCCGGCCGGCCACCGGCACCGTCCAACTGGCCACCCCAGAGGTCATCGGCCGCGTCCAGGGCCCCGACCTGCACCTGGGCCAGCCCCTGCGGATCCGGCTGGTGCAGGCCGCCTCCGACAGGGCGAAGCCTCTGGTCAGGCCCGTGTGAGGGAGCAACACGGGTAGGCGATATGCGGCCGAGTTCAAGCGAAATGCGGTCGCGTTGTCGTCGGGCGGCAGGTCCACGCTCGGCGTACGACGTGGCAAGCGCGCCGCCCGGCTGCCGAGTTCGGCGAGGGGATGGACGTCCGGACCGCGTGGGTGACGGTCCGACCGGCTCGTCACCCGGATGAGCCGACTACGTCATGGGCCACCGGGACGACGACCGTCGGGCCGCGGCCTGAGCAAAGCAGAGCGGCCCGTCCCCGCAGAGGCGTACATCGTTCCTCTGGGCGGAAAACGGTGCCGTTCTGCACGGCCTCGCGCAGGTGCGCGCCGACGGGGCCGTGCACCCACGACCGGGGTGGCAGGGGTCGCCGTCCGTCAGCACGCCGCAGGCGGCGGCTCGTACGGCGCACTGGCGAGCGCCATGGACGTCAAGCGGGCCACCGCGCAGTGCTGAAGAGGACCGGAGCGAGATGGAGCGGTGGGCCACCGGCACGGACCGACCGGATGCAGCGCGGCCACCAACCCCACGTGGCGGGGCCTCCCGCGAAGCGGGCGTTCTTCGCCGGCCCTGGTGTGGGGACCGGCGAAGAACCCGAGAGGCTGTGTCCTCAGCCCCTCACCGCGCTGAGTGCCCGCAAGCGCCCACCCACACGTGTTTCCGAGCAAGTTCACGGAACCACCGCATCCTGCTACCCGAACAGCAGCCGCGTGGCGCCTGGGATCGGCATTCGAATGTCATCGCTCCGGCAGTCCGAATCACCGGCAGCAGCACCTCGTGCGGCAAACACAGCAGTGCCCCGGACCCGACCAGGTCCGGGGCACTGCTACATGCTGATCAGGCTTCGACGTACGCCACGATCGTGATCAGCCGAAGGGCCGTGACGTAGTAGATGACGCGGACCCCGTCAACGTCGTCGACGTAGTCGCGCAGCAGGGTGTCGGGCACCGGGGTGCCCAGCTCTGGGTTGACGCTGATCGCGACGATCGCGCGGTCCAGGCGGTGCGTCTCGGCCGCCGTCAGCTTCGCCAGCTGGCTCAGCGCGGGCTCCACCATGACGACCTGGGAGCGGCGCGGCCCGTGCTCAGGCGACACGGGGCTGCTCGTCCGCGAGGCGGGAGAGGTGGGCGTCGCGGGCTTCCTCCCACAGCACGCCGGACTCCGCGGCCGGGTAGCCGTTCTCCGCGATGTCCTCAAGGACTGAGGCGAGGACGTCGACCCGGGCGCGTTGGTCGGCTGCGTAGGCGCGGACGGACGCGGCGGCGTTCTCATCGAGGGGCTGGCGGTCGGGGGTGGGCGCGGGGGCCGGCTGCTGGCTCATCCGGGGCTCCTGGACGGGGTGCTGGCGTGTGTCCTCACGGTAGCGCCGAGGCGGGGTCCTCCGGGACGGTACGGACGAACCCGGCGGTGGGCGGCGGGGGAGGTCCCTGGAGGCATGCGCACCTAGGACGTTCGGGTGGGCGAGACCTACCGCTGCGAGGTGCCGTTCGTGCTGCCGTGGCGGCGGTACCGGCCGGAGACGCTGGGCGACTCCTGGTGGCCGCTGAGCTGGCTGCGGGGCACGTACTTCCCGCTGTCCGTGGTCGACGTGGACACCAGCGCCCGGACCGCGCACGGCCTGGTAATGGTCGAGGGCAGTACCCGCGTCACGGTGATGCTCACCGAGGACCAGGCGCGGGAGGCCGGCCTCCCGCCCGGGGACGGCTACCAGGTCTCCGGAATGCTCCTGGACGCCGAGGGAGAGCCCGTCGGGCTCTCCCGGATCAGCTCGCTCACCGTGCCGCTGCGCTGGCTGCACCCAGTGGACACGCGCGTCTCCCCCAGCCACCACGACGCCTCGGCCCGGCAGATCCCCTGACCCGTCGTCGGCGTGCCGGTGGGGCGCGGCCCGCCGGTCGGTTACCGGTAACCCGTAACCGCCTCGCCCCCGGCGGCTGCTCGGCTCCGAGCGGGAGCGCCAGGACCCGGCGGAACCGGGCCGGTGCTGGCCGCAGAGGTCTCCCAGGGAAGTAGTCGCCGCGCACCAGACCCCTTGACCACATGCTCTGACGTGCAGGTTTTCCCGTCCGGCCGTCAGCGGCGAGGCGCCTCGTGAAGCGCCTCGTACGGGGCCCTCTCTCGCCCGCCGCCGGATGCCGGCCCACGCCCGGTCCGCACCGTCCATTCCCACATCGGGGAACGGACGGTGGCCGCTGCACTGGGCGCGGGCAGGCTCTGCCGCTCCGTCCAGGCGCGCCCGGCCCCTGTCCCGTCTCACTGAAGCTTGACCGTTCTCACTGAACTTTGACCGACTCCGCCACCAGTCGCGCGCGTGCGGGCGGTCAAACTCCGTCGAGACGCTGGCCAAGGTTCATCGAGACGGGAGGCTTCGCGAACTCGGCACGCTGGGCCTGCGCCCGTCCTCGCTGGGGCGGCTTCCTCACGGTGCCCTTCGTAGGGAGGCTCAACCGCTGGCCAGCTTGTCGGCCGGTGTTTCGTCCGTCGGGGTCCCTCGGTTGCGTGGTCCTCGGGAGGTGAGGGCTTCGGCGAGTGGGCCGGCGATGCTGCTCGCTGCCAGGAGATAGCCGGCCGTCAGGATCGCGACGCACACCTTGAGGTCCAGTCTGCCGGGTGCGCCCGGGCGCCTGCCGAACTGAGGGTCAGCTTTGTGCAGAGGGTCGACGGTGACCCGCACGGCGCTGCCGAGTTTCGGGTCGTAGCCGCTGACGGTGGTCGTCATGCCGTCGGCGAGACGCACCGTTGCCACGACATCGATAGGCCTGCCGGTGGTGTCGTCGCCGGTGAACGTCTCGTACTTGGTGACCACGCCTGCTTCCGTCACCCCGCGGTCGTGCAGGATCTGCTGGTCGACATCCCCCCTGCCGGAGATGAGGGCCCCCAACCAGCCCAGGAGGACGACGACGATTCCGGCCCAACCGACCAATGCGTTCCGTTTGCCGAGCCGGCCGGCCCAGCGGTGATTGACGTAAAAAAGCAGCAGAATGGACCCACCGAAGGCCAGTAGTTGCGCCGCGGCGGTGAACCAGAGGACCAGAGTGTGGTGCCCCTCGCGCTGCTCGTCCAGCACGAACCGCAGCAACAGCAGCGAGATCCCCAACGGCACTGCTGCCAGCACCGCGCACACCACCGTCCACAGCGCCGCCCGCGCCGCTCGCCGCATCAAGGTGTCCCCCATCACGCCAGGGTGACCGGCCCTCCGGCCCCTCCGCAAGATGCTCCATTTCCACCTCGTCACCCAGGGCACACCGCCCTGCCCACCGAACTCGCCTGCCTCACCCCGAACGCCGGCGCCGACCAGCTGGTGTTCGCGGCACAGCTCGCCACCGTCGACACCGAAGCGGCCGGCAGCCTCGCCGGGCTCCTCGCCCGCTGCCCCGTCTCGCTGAACCTTGGCCAGCGTCTCGACGGAGTTTGACCGCCCGCACGCGACTGGTGGCGGAGTCAAGCTTCAGTGAGACGGGACAGCCCCCGCACGGAGCGTGATCGCCCCTGGAGGGGCTGTCACGCTGCCGCGCCTGTCACGCGAATCGGCCTAGAGAGGGGTTCCGGGCCAATTCCGGCCCGAATGTCCGAAGTGAGCATATTTTGTTTGTGTGTTGTCACGCGCCATCCCGGCGACGTGACGGGCGACGCAAAAGGGCGCGTGACACGCAGACTATGACGTTCGGTGAACGTCACGGGGCGCGTCTGGAACCTGGGTTGCCGCCCGCACCGGCGGGCCGGGTCAGTCCAGGTCGGTGCTGGCGAGGGTGACCGCGAGCGCGATGTGGGGCACTGCCTGGAGGCAGAGTTCCGCGGCTGCGCTCGGGTCGGACGCGGTGCGCACCTCCTGCAACGTCAGGAGGCCGGTCAGCACGGCGGAGTCGACCGCGTCGTCCAGGAGCTCGTCCTCGGTGAACTCGCCGCTGGCCACCAGCTCCTGCACCAGGGCGAGGGCCTCCTGCGGATCGTGCCGCCAGCAAGCGGCGACGTCCTCACCGGCGCTCGCCAGCCCCATGGCCGCGGCCATCCCGGGCGGACCGGGCGGGCCGTCCGGCTCGAAGACCTCCCCGGCCGCCGCCAGTGCGCAGCGCGCGGCGAAGGTTAACCCGGCCGCCGCTCGCTCCCGCGCCACGGCGGCCGGCCACCGGGCGTCGTCCTCGGCGCGGGCCATGTCCAGCAGCGGGGCGGCGCTGAGACTGACCTGGAGGCACGGCAGAAGGTTCACCTCCACGCCCTCCTGGTCGGGTGGTGCGGCGGCGATCGGCCGGTAGACCGCGCTCGCCGCTTCGGCGCAGAACGCCGATCAGCTGAGTCAGGGCGGCGATCAGCCGCGCGTTGCGGCGCCGGCGGGCGGGAAGGTCCAGACGGTCCGGTGTCGTGGTCACCCCGGCGCTATGCCGTGCCCAGGACGGTCGTCGCCCTGGAGACGGGTGCCGGCGATCAGTTCGAGAGCGGCGGCCAGACATGCGGGCCGGTGCACTGCCCGCAGGCGGCACAGCCGGCGCACTCCAGGCAGAGCTCCTCGCTCGGTTCCTGCTTGACGAGGAGCGCCGTGGCGAGGTCGCGGACGGCCGGGATGTCCAGGGTCAGCAGCGTAAGTACGCGCTCCAGCGTGCTGATCACGTTCGTGAAGGCGCGCGAGCTCTCCCCGTACGTAGTCGGTGACGAGACGGGAGAGCTCCTGGGTATCTCCGTCTCCGTCGCGGGCGCGACGCAGCACGGTCAGCACGCTCCAGAGCGCTTCGAGCTCGTGCCCTGCACGACCAGCAGGAGCACGCTCGTGCCGTCCTGAGCCGGCTCGTCGCTGATCCGGGCGTAGATGTCGTGGTGTTTGTCGGTGGCCAGCCGGGGGCTGGGAAGACCAACGTCGCCGACGTGGTCCAGGCGGCGCTCGGGCGGCGCGGTGGCTCCGTACGAATTGGCCGCGACCTCTACAAGGCCGCCCACCGCCACTACGCCGCGGCATTGGCCGCCGACGTCCGGACCGCCGGCGCGAAGGTCCGTGCGGACACCATCGCGTGGCAGGCAGCCGTCGAGGAGTCCGCGACCACGGCCTGGACGCGGTCGTCGAATCCGCCCTCGCTGACCCGGACGACTTCCGTGCGTCGTCGGCGGCGTACCGCGGCTCCCGGTACCGGATCGAGGTCGTCGCGCTCGCGACTCCGGAGGCATGGAGCCAGCTGGGCATCCTCGATCGCTTCCTCACCGAGGCCTCCGACGGGATGGGCGGGCGGTTCGTGTCCTGGGCGAACCACGACGTCTGCGAGGAACATGCTGGCGACGCTCGCGGTCATCGAGGAGGAGCAGCTCGCCGACCGCATCACCGTGGTGATGCGCGACGGCACGGTGCTGTACGACAACGAGCTCGTCGACGGCGCGTGGCGGCGCCGGCCCGGCGCCGACAAGGCGGTCGCCCGGGGCCGTTCACGCGCGTGGACGGCCCGGGAGACGGCCCTGTTCCATCGAGAGATAGTCCGCGCCGAGGTGCGCGTGATCCGCGAGGTGCCGGGCGAGGGCGAGCGTCTGGCCGTCGCACGGGACGCGCGGCGGGCCGCGGCGCTCGCCGAGCCGGTCCGGCGCATCGCCCAGCCCCGACGGCGCGCGCCGGGCGTCGACTACCACCGGCTCTCCGCCAGCGAACACCGGTGGATCTTCGACGAGTTGATTGCCCCGTCCTACCTGAACGGCATCGTCACCCGGGACGAGCCGCGCGCCGTCTACGTCCTGGGGCAGCCCGGAGCAGGCAAGCTGCTGGCCGCCCGGACGGTGCGCCGCGCGATGCGGCCCGGAACGACGCGGCTGGTCGGCGACGACTTCAAGGCCCAACACCCCGACTACTTCCAGCTGCTGCGCGACGACCCCCGCAGCGCCGGCGCGGCGATCCGCGCGGACTACCGGGCCTGGTTCGCCTGGGCCGAGCAAGTACGTCCGTGACCGGCGCGGCGACGTCCTGATCGAGGCCGCTCCCGGCAGCGTGAAGGAGTTCCTCGCCAGCGCGCTGCCCTTCGCGACCGGCGGCTACGCTGTCGAACTCGTCGTGCTGGCCGTGCGGGAAACCGACAGCCGGCTCGCAACCGCACTGCGCTACGCCCGTGCCCTGCAGCGCGGCGGCACCGCCCGTTTCACCAGCCGCTCCGGACACGACACCTGCTTCCGCGCGCTCGCCGACGTCGTCGCCGTCGCCGAGCAGCACCCGCAGACCGCGTCCATCACGGTGATCCGCCGGGACGGCCAAGCCCTGCTGCGCCACGAGAGCGGCGGCGCCGGACGGGCTTCATGGGCCCTGGCCGCAGAACGGCTCCGCCCCTACACCGAACAGGAGGCCGAGTCATTGAGCGCTTTCAAGGTGGCCACTGATCGGGTGACGGCGGTGACGCGAACCGGGGTGCGCAACGGACAGGGCTCCCGTGCCGTTGAGAGAGATGTTCGACGTCTCAACTCAGCGACACAGGAGCCCTGTTGGTTCCGTATCCTGCCGCACTCGACCTGCCCCACGCCCTGGTCGAGTGGGTCACGATGCTCATCGTCACCCGTGAGGGTGACCGGCGCTGCAAACTCCCGCCGCACCGCCGTGCGCTGGTCGCACTCGTGTACCTGCGCCGCCACGACACCCTCACGAGGATCGCCGCGGCATTCGATATATCCGTCGGCACCACCCATGCCTACGTCGCCGCGGTCACCGGTCTGCTCGCCGAGCAGGCGCCGGGCCTGCTGAAGACACTCCGCGCGCACGACCCGGACTTCGTGCTCCTGGACGGCACGCTCGCAGAGTGCGACCCCGTCGGCGACGGCAAGGCCGACTACTCCTCGAAACACAAGCGGCACGGGGTGAACCTGCAGGTCGTCACGGACCCGGCCGGCGAGATTCTGTGGCTGTCGCCGGCCCTGCCGGGTCGGACCCACGATCTGACGGCCGCCCGCACCCACAAGATCCTCCGGATCTGCGCGCGCCAGGGCGTTCCGATCCTCGCCGACATGGCCTACATCGGCGCGGGCGACTGGGTCACCACAGCCAAACGCCGCCCGCCAGGCGGTGAACTCACCCTCACCGAGCGGACCGTGAACCGGGCCCTGTCCGCGGCCCGGGCACCCGTCGAACGAGGCATGGCACGGCTGAAGTCCTGGCAGATCTTCCGCAGATCCCGCGTCAGCCCCAGCCGCATGAGCGTCATCACCAAAGCCGTCCTCACCCTGGAGAAGCAACGCTGAAAACGCTCATTCCTCCGCCTCCACCAAGGCCTGCGCCGGGCGCTCCCGCGGCACCGCCGGGAGCTGGACGAGATCGCCGCGCTCGCCCGGCCGCTGATGCCCGCACGGGTGCAGCCGGCTTGCCTCGGCAGGCCGCACCCTCCCGTCTGGCCCCTGCCCGTGCCGAGCAGGGCCGCGGGCTACGTCTCCTCAGCTGACTGCCTTCACAGGTGCGTCTGTGCCGTCGTAGACCTGCCCGTTCACCGCGTCCACTCGCCACATGTCCGTATCGCTCGGCTGTTGCGGTTCGGTTCCCGGCTGCGTCCGCATCGACACGTTCACGAGCCACTCCGGCCGCCACGTACCGTTCCGCTCGTTAGCCTTCAGAGTGAACGCCTTAACCTGGTACTTCGCCTCCACCTGGTGTTCATCCAGGCCCCCTCCCCGGTTGGCTTTGTACTGTGCGATCAGTCCCTCGCGCACGGCTCGTTCGGCCTGGCCGGCGTCCAGCTTCGCCTTACCGAGCTTCACGTGCTTCGGGCCGAGCGTCACATCCACCTGTGAGACGCGCCCTGTCCTGTCGACCTGGACATCCAGCATTCTGGGCATCAGCACGTCGTCCTGTAGCCAGCGCCAACTGGTGATCCATCCGAGCTCGGCCTTCCCGCCCACGGCATCTGTACGGTGGGAGGTCGCATCCTCGGCCCAGGGGTAGCGATTGTTCATGTACGTGCGCGCGATCCGGTACGCCTCCTGCTTCCCGGACGGCGCCTTCGCTCCAGCCACCGGATAGCCCATGACGTTGGAACGGTCGCTGTCTTCCAGGAGCACGTTCAATTGCCTTTTGTCCGGCCACGACAGGCTGCCGTTACTGAAGGCCTCCGGATGAGCCTTGTCCCGGCTCAGCAAAGTGAATTCGACGTTGGTACATGAACCGCTCCGAGTCTGATGGAGGCTCGATTCCCTGAGAGGATCGAGTCATGGCACGTCCGTCCCCCTACCCTGCTGAGCTTCGTGAGCGTGCGGTGCGCATGGTCGCGGAGGTCTGCCCGAATTACCCGACCGAGTGGGCCGCGATGAAGGCGGTCGCCGCGAAGCTCGGGATCGGTGCCGCTGAGACGGTGCGGACCTGGGTCCGCAAAGCCGAGGTCGATGCCGGCCAGCGTCCAGGCGTGACTTCGGACGAGGCTGCAGAGATCAAGCGCCTGAAGGCGGAGAACGCCGAACTGCGGCGGGCGAACGAGATCCTCAAGGCGGCTTCGGCTTTCTTCGCGGCCGAGCTCGACCGGCCGTCGAAGCGCTCGTGGCGTTCATCGACGAGTTCAAGAAGGTGTTCGGAGTCGAGCCGATCTGCCGAGTCCTGACCAGCCACGGACTGAAGATCGCGACGAGCACCTACTACGCGGCGAAGAACCGCACACCCAGCGACCGATCGGTCCGCGATGCCGAGCTGAAGACGCAGATCAGCCGCGTCCACACGGACAACTTCAGCGTCTACGGGGTCAGGAAAGTCTGGCGACAACTGCATCGCGAGGGCATACCGGTGGCCCGCTGCACCGTCGCCCGGCTGATGCGCGACCTGGGCCTGGAGGGCGCCCGGCGAGGGAGGAAGATCCGCACCACCGTCCGGGACGACGGCCGTGATCGGGCAGCTGACCTGCTGCAACGCGACTTCACGGCGTCCCGGCCGAACGAAAGATGGGTCGCGGGCTTCACCTATGTCGCCACCTGGTCCGGGATCGTCTACGTCGCGTTCGTCGTGGACGTGTTCTCCCGGGCGATCGTGGGCTGGTCCGCTGCCACCAGCAAGCGGGCCAAGCTCGTCCTCGACGCCCTCGACATGGCCCTGTGGCGCCGCGACCGCGCCGGAACTCCCGCTGGACCGGGGCTCGTTCATCATTCGGATGCCGGCGGCCAATACACGTCGTTCGCGTTCACGGCGCACCTGATCGAGGCGGGTATCGATGCCTCGATCGGCACCGTCGGCGACGCCCTGGACAACGCGCTCATGGAATCCCAGATCGGCCTCTACAAGACCGAGCTGATCAAGCCCCGCAGGCCCTGGCACGGCCTCGCCGACGTCGAACTCGGCACCGCGGAATGGGTCGACTGGTTCAACAACCAGCGCCTCCACACCGCGATCGGAGACATCCCGCCCCACGAGCACGAGACCAACCACTACGCTCAACACCAGCCCCAACCGGCGGCTGGAGTCAGCGCATAGAGCCTCCACCGATCCCGGAGCGGTTCATTGTGCGAGTCTGCGATTCCGGGTGCGCTGAAGCGTCCGCGGTACTCGACCTGAAGAGTCACCTGGGTGTTGTACGTCTCCTTGTGGCCGTCATGCACGCGGCCGGTCAGGATGCCGTTGGAGCGCGGCGAGCTGGTCGGGCTGATCTAGGCCCGCCCGCTCAAGGTGGGCCAGGACGCGATCGCCGGGACCGCCGACCTCGCGAACATCGCCGCTGCGGCCGGTGCGGGCTAGTACTCCAGCAGGATTTTGCTGTCTGACCTGGTCTTTCGCCGGGCGGCCGGAGTGTAGCGCGGCTTCGGTGGTGTGGGGGCGGTCTCACGGGGACCGCCCCTCGATCGTGCGACAACGCCGCAGGTAGTGACAGCGGCGGGCGACTGCTTGGCGCTGACGGCGCCAGTTCGACCAGCTCAGCGCATGACGTCGTCCGCGATATCCGCTCCGGTGCGGGGGCTGGGCACGACAAGCTGCCAGGAGTCGCCGAACCTCCGCCACTGTGAGTCCGATGACCCCAGCTGTCCCACCTGTTCCGCCCCCTTTTCCCGGACCTGGTGTGCCGTAGCGGCCAGGAAGGCGTGCGCAAGCATGGCCAGCGTGATGTGCCGATACCAGCCCACGTAGCGGCGAACCTCGTACTGGTCCAGGCCGCACTCGTTCTTCGCGGCCTGGAAGCACTCCTCGATCGCCCAGCGCGTCCCGGCGACTCTCACCAGCTCCTGGACGGTGACCTGAAGGGGTGTGTAGGCGAGGTAGTAGGCGATCTCGTCTGGCTTGCTGATGCTGCGCCGGGCCAGTGCCCACCGCATCCGGTGAGGCACCTGGCCCTGGTAGTCGAACTCGGCGACGGCCGGCAGCCGCACTGCTGCCCAGTGGTAGACGCGTGGCCCCTTCGCGCCGTCGCCGCAGGAGATCTTCTCCCACGCTTCGTTGGGGGCCTGCGCGAACAGGCCCTCGATCCGTGAACAGCCCACGCTGAACTGCGACTTGGGGACAGCCATTACATAGCCAACACCTGACTGCTCCAGCAGCCGGCGAAAGCGGTTGTCCTGGCCGTAGGCGGAGTCCGCGGTGACCCAGGCGATGGGCAACGGCGAGGCGAGGGCCCGCAGCACGATGTGCCGGGCCAGTTCGCCTTTGGTGGCGAACTCCCGCTCGCCGGGGACCCTTGCGGTGCGACAGCGTTCCCGGTCCTCGGTCCATGACTTCGGGAGATACAACTCACGGTCGACCAGAGCCCGGCCGCGGACAGAGGCGTAGGCGGCGAAGACGCCGATCTGGCAGTTCTCCGTCCGGCCGGCGGTTCCGGAGTACTGGCGCTGGACCCCGGCTGAGGTGGTGCCCTTCTTGACGAACCCGGTGTCGTCGATGATCAGTACGCCGTCGTTCTCGCCGAGCTTGTCGGCGACGTATTCCTGCAGGTCGTCGCGGATGTCATCGGACTCCCACTTCGATCCGGCTAGGAGGTGCTGCAACCCGTCAGGCGTGCGGTGGCCGGCCTGTTCGGCCAGCTGCCAGCTGTTCTTGCGGGCCACCGGGGCGAGCAGCCCGCGCACGTAGTCACGCATGCGGCGGCGGAGCTCGACTCGGCCGAAGCGGTGCCCGATGCTCAGGAAGAGATCGTCCAGTTCGAGGTCCCACTGCTCGGCGGCATACTCGGTGATCACCCTCGGAGGCTGCCCCGCCGCTGTCACTACCTGCGGCGTTGTCGCACGATCGAGGGGCGGTCCCCGTGAGACCGCCCCCACACCACCGAAGCCGCGCTACACTCCGGCCGCCCGGCGAAAGACCAGGTCAGACAGCAAAATCCTGCTGGAGTACTAGGCGGTGTCTTCAAATGATCTTGAGTGGTGGATCATGGTCAGGTGATACGTCGCCATGAACTGTCCGATGCAGAATGGGAGTTCGTCCGGCCGTTGCTGCCCGTGACATTGCGTGGGCGCAAGCGGCTGGATGACCGCAGAGTCCTCAACGGGATCGTGTGGAAGTTCCGTACTGGCACGGCCTGGCGGGATGTGCCCGAGCGGTACGGGCCGTGGGCCACGCTGCACACCCGTTTTCGCCGGTGGGCGGCGGACGGCACGTTCGAGCGGATGCTCCGCGCCGCCCAGGCGAAGGCGGACGCCGCCGGCGACATCGACTGGCTGGTGTCGGTCGACTCCACGATCGTCCGCGCTCACCAGCATGCCGCCGGGGCCCGAAAAAGGGGCTCCGCAGCCCGGCCCTCGGACGCTCCCGAGGCGGCCTGACCAGCAAGATTCACCTGGCCTGCGACGGTGTGGGCCGCCCGCTGGCTTTCATCGTCACGGGCGGCAACACCAACGACTGCACCCAGTTCACCGCCGTGATGGAGGCGATCCGGGTGCCCCGCACCGGCCCGGGACGACCCCGGGTGCGGCCCTCGCATGTGCTGGGTGACAAGGGCTACAGCTCCAGAGCGATCCGCACCTGGCTGCGGCGGCGCGGGATCAGCCACACCATCCCCGAGCGAGCCGACCAGGTCCGCAACCGGCTGAACCGCGGCAGCCGCGGCGGACGACCCCCGGCCTTCGACCGCGACACCTACAAGCGGCGCAACGTAGTGGAACGGTGCTTCAACAAACTGAAGCAATGGCGCGGCATCGCCACCCGGTACGACAAGACCACCGAGTCCTACCAAGCAGCCGTCACCCTCGCAGCCCTGCTGATGTGGGCTGACATTTGACGACAGAACCTAGGTGGTCCTCGCCTGGGAGATCCACAACGTCGCCACCGCCTGGGGCACCGGCCGCGCCGTCGGTCAACGGGACAGCCAGGCGACGTTGACGAGCACGAACTCCGTCTGGGGTGGCCCTTGAGGAGTATCGGAACGGGGATTAGCGGTAGTGGCTGACGCAGTACCGCGTCACCGACGCCGCCCACCCGGCCGCCCCATGCCGGGTTCCCCGGGGCGGCGGGTGGGCGCGCGGTGGCCGACTGGGCGTCAGGAGGTGACGTCCACCATGACTTTGCCGACCGCGCGGCTCTCGACCGCTCGGTGCGCGTCAGCGGTGCGGTCGAGGGGAAAGCGGATCAGCGGCAGGCCGTGCTTCTCGCCGACCGGCAGCGCGCCGTCGCGCACTGCGGCGGCGACGTCCTGGACGGCCGCGGCGCGTGCCTCCGGACCGGCCGTGTAGAGCACCAGGAACTGGAAGCGTGTGTTCAGCACCATGTTCTGCAGCACGTTCAGTTCGACTGGCTTGCCACCGTCGTTGGCGTAGGTCGAGATCGTGCCGCGGGTTCGCAGCACGGCCAGATCCAGTGCGAGGTTCGCACCCAGGGCCACCTCGGCGACGGTGTCGACGCCGTCCGGGGCGATCTTGCGGATCTCGGCGGCCGGGTCGCCCTCGCGGTAGTTGATCACGTGGTGGGCTCCGGCGGCGGCCGCCAGCCGGGCTTTCTCGGGGCTGCTGATCGTGCTGATCACGGTGGCGCCAGCCCATCGGGCGAGCTGGATCACCGCGTGCCCGACCGCTCCGGCCCCGCCTGCGGCGAGCACCACCTTCCCGTCGAGTGCCCCGGGCCGCAGCCGACGCGGTCCGTCCTCGGCGACGGTGAGCGCGCGGTGCGCGGTCAGCGCGGGGACTCCGAGTGCGGCGCCGACGTCGAAGCCGGCCTCGTCGGGCAGCGGCACGGCCTGTTCGGCGGGCACGACGGTGAACTCGGCGGCGGTGCCGGTGGGCCGCCCGGCGGTGGCCATGAACAGCCAGACCCGCTGACCGACCCGGCTGTGGTCGACGCCCTCACCGACGGCGTCGATCGTGCCGGCGCCGTCGAGGTGCGGGGTGACCTCGAAGAAGTGCTTGGGGTGGCCCGCGCCGGCGCGCGCCTGCCAGTCGGTCGGGTTGACCCCGGACACGGCGACCCGGACGCGCACCTCGCCGGGGCCGGGCGCGGGCAGGTCACGGTCGACGAACTGCAGAACGTCGGGGGCGCCGTTGTCGCGGTAGATGATGGCCTTCATGATCCGTCCTTGGAGCGGGGTAGAGCGGGGTTATCGGGCGTGGCCTGGCGGTTCGTCAGGGTGTCCGGCGTGTGGTGTGGTCGCGAGCCGGGTCGCGTTGGTTCCGGTCAGCCGATGGGGACGTCGTTGGAGCGGGACTTGATGGCATCGAGGGTGGCGAGGGTCTCGGCGTCGAGGGCGATGTCGCTGACCGCGATGTTGGCCTCCAGGTGGGCGGCATTGGCGGTGCCGGGGATGAGCAGCACGTTCGGGGCGTGGTGCAGCAACCAGGCGAGGCCGACCTGGGAGGGCGTGGCGCCCAGGGACTCGGCCACGGCGTGCACCGCCGGCGCGTCGGTCGCTTTGGGCAGGCCGGGAAAGGCCCCGCCGAGCGGGAAGAACGGCACCCAGGCGATGCCTTCGGCCGCGCACAGCTGCAGCATGTCCTCGTCGTCGCGGGAGACGAGACTGTAGGCGTTCTGCACGCAGACGACGCCGGCGGGCAGGGCACGGCGCAGACCGTCGAGGGTGACGCTGCTCAGGCCGATCGCGCCGATCTTGCCCTCGTCGCGCAGTGCGGTCATCACGGCGAGCTGGTCGTCGAGGTCGACGACCTGGTCCCCCTGAGGACGCAGGCCGGGGCCGGTGTCCAGGCGGCGGAGGTTGACGACCGCGAGCCGGTCGACGCCGAGGCTGCGCAGGTTGTCCTCGACGCTGGCGCGCAGTTGCTCGGGCCGCTGTGCCAGACGCAGCGGCAGGTGCCCGCCGGGGTTGGGGTCGGCCCCCACCTTCGTGACGACCAGGACGTCGTCCTCGGGGCGAAGTGCCTCGCGGATCACGTCGTTGGCGAAACCGAAGCCGTAGAACTCGGCGGTGTCCACGTGGTCGACGCCCAGCTCGACCGCGCGGCGCAGCAGCGCGACGGCCTCGCCGCGGCGGTCGTGCAGCCGCTCGAGCTGCAGTGCGCCGTAGCCGATCCGGAAAACGGTGCGGGCGGCGAACGAAGCGGTCGCGGTGATCACGACGGTGTCTCCTCGGTCGGTGTTCGCAAGGCGGTGTACAGCAGTTCGGCCTGGTAGAGCGCCATGACCCGGTGGGCGATCGGCGTGGCGCGCTCCCGGGCTTGGGGCGGCTCGTGGTGCTCGACCTTGACGAGCCAGGCCGTGACGCAGTCGTGCAGCATCGCGCGCATCCGGTCGGTCGCGTCGACGACGATGTCGCGGATGATTGGGTCGGTGGTCGCTTCACCCCAGGTCTGTATGCCGACCCGGGCCTCGGCGGGGTCGATCGCGGCGATCAGGTGGGAGAGCAGTTCGTCGGGGTCGGGCGGAACGTCCGCTGCGGCGTACTCGCCGATGGTGCCGCCGCGCTTGGCGAGCATCTCGCGGGCGGCGGCCTGCACCAGGTCGGCCTTGTTGCGGTAGTGCGCATAGATCGAGCCGGCCGAGAGGCCGGACTCGGCGATGATGTCGGCGATCGAGGTCCGCTCCAGGCCGTTGCGGCTGAAGCAGCGAACGGCGGCCTCGGCGATCTGAGTACGCCGGAGTTCCTTGCGCGCGTCGGTGAGCCGAGGCACAACACCTCCCACAAAAAGAATCTCTGTTCTGCTTACGGGAGACGCTAGCAGAACAGAGATTCTTTTTGTGGTGGGTGTGTGTCATGCGAGCCGGCCCGGTCAGGACGAGCTGCTCGCCATGGGTTTGCCGGACGGACCGCACCGCCCCGCGCCTGCCCATCGGGGTTGACTCAGGGCAGGCCGCACCTGCGCATCCTGCCCACTGGCTGAGCCCGACTCGCACAGAACGGTCCGGCCCGGAGGCGTAGGTATGGCTCCGGGCCGGACCGCTGTTCGCCGGTACGGGCCCGCGGCTATCCATCCTCGCCGTCGGCCGCCTCGTCGTCGCTGTGCGGGTCGCGTAGCTGCCGCAGGCCCGGCGCCGGCGGCCGGGTGAAGGCGTAGCGGCCCAGGAAGTTGACGTGGTCGTACTGGAGCGGGGAGAGGCGCGTGAGCAGCTCGTCGGTGACCGGGAAGCCGTCGGCGGCCAGTTGCTTGACGGCGGCGTCGATGTAGAGGCTGTTGAACAGCACCACGGCGTTGAGCGCCAGGCCGAGAGCGCCGAGCTTGGTTTTGTTCACGAGAACCGGTTCTGGCTCAACTTCCGTGACCCGTGGAGGCGCTGTCCGCACCGCTGGGCGAAACCGCAGTTCACCACAGTGAGTGGATGCGCTGCTGGGCAGTCCACGGGGCCGTTTCACAGAAGTTGAGCAAGAACCCGAGAACGAGCAGCAGATGTTCATCACTTCGGGAGGCACCAAAGCCCGGCGGTGTTCGGTTCCTCAGAGGCGAGTCATGCTGGACGGATGCTCAAGCCGAAGACCGCCGGCTGACGGCGGGCTACACCCCATCCAGCTGCGATGAACGCGTCCCAGAATGCGCGCTCCACCGCCTCTTGGTGTTGGGCTCGACGGTCGGCCACGCGCACAATGCAGCCCCGGGCGGTATACGAGATCAGCACGTCAGCGGCAGGCACATTGATGTCCAGGTCCCCGACGGCTGCGAGCGCGGCGGTGATGGGTGCTGCGGCGTCGGCGATGCAGCCGGCACTCACGTGGTTCTGGTGTGTGGTCACCCTCGTAACTATGCCGGGCGGCCGCCGACCAGAGGGCGACATGCTCAGTGTTCGATTCTTGGATGCCCTGGGCCGCCTCCCGAAGTGAGGTTCTGGCTCAACTTCTGTGAAACGGCCCCGTGGACTGCCCAGCAGCGCATCCACTCACTGTGGTGAACTGCGGTTTCGCCCAGCGGTGCGGACAGCGCCTCCACGGGTCACGGAATTTGAGCCAGAACCCGAGAACCGACAGCACTTGTACACGAAATTGGGAGGCGTAAGCGGCGCGTTGTGTTCGATATTCACGAGAAACGACGAGATCTGCTCGCGGCCCCTGCGGATGTCCTTCGGCTGGTCGTGAGTGCGGGCGGTTCAGAGGCGCTTGGTCGGTGCCAGGCGGGCGCTGGCCACGGCTGCCGCGAGGGCGACGGCCGCGGCGATGAGCAGGCTTTCGCGCATGCCGGTCATAAAGCCGGCGGGCTGGGCGAGCAGGGCGCCGAAGACCGCGACGGCGAGCGCGCCGCCGACCTGGCGGCTGGTGTTGAACACGCCGCTGGCGACGCCAGCCTGGTGGGCGGGGACGGCGTCGAGCAGGACGGCGGTTACCGGCGGCATGACCAAGGGGCCGGCCAGGCCGACCAGGACCAGGAGCGCAGCGATCTCCCACACGGGCGTGGAGGCGGGCAGTACGGCGAGCCGGACGAGTCCGGTGGCCATCAAGGCCAGGCCGCCTATGGCGAGGGCGCGGGCGCCGGCCCGTTCAGCGAGTCGTGCGCTGAAGGGGGTCAGGGCGGCGCCGATCAGCATCATGGGCAGAAATGCGGTGCCGGTGGCCAGCGCGGCCAGGCCCCTGACCTGTTGCAGGTAGAGGCTGATGACGAACGGCAGGCCGTAGTAGCCGACGATGAACGCGAACCCGATGACGACGGCAACGCTCACCGTGTGGGAGCGGAACAGCTCCAGCGGCATCATCGGGTGGCGGCCGCGGGCCTGAGCGGCCAGGAACGCGGCGAGCGCGAACGCCGTGATCACCCGCGGTGCGGTGAAGCCCGCGCTGCCAGCCTCGATCGCCCCGTAGGTCAGGGCGCCCATCGCGATCACCGCGCTGGCCTACCCGGCCCAGTCGAGGGGGACGCGTCGGTGGGGCGAACGGGGGGTGCGGGCGAGCAGGAGCAGGGCCGCCGCGGTGACGGGCAGGTTGATGAAGAAGATCCACCGCCAGGACAGCTGGGTGAGCAGTCCCCCGAGCACGGGGCCAGAGGAGGACGCCACCGCGCCGCCCATCGCCCAGATCGCCACCGCCCGCGCCCGGCGGCGCGCATCGGGGTAGGCGTGGCCGATCAGCGCCATGGAGGCCGGCATCATCACCGCGGCCGCCGCCCCTTGGACGAAGCGGGCGGCGACCAGCGCCCCGATGCCGGGGGCGAGGCCGCAGGCGGCCGATGCGGCGGCGAACACCGCCAGGCCCGCGGCCAGTGCGCGGCGGGCACCGATGCGGTCGGCCAGGGAGCCGGCGGACAGCAGCAGCGCGGCGAACATCAGGGTGTAGCCGTCGACGACCCACTGCAGGCCGGCGAGGCCGCCGCCGACGTCGCGCCGGATCGAGGGCAGGGCGACGTTGACGACGACAGCGTCGAAGGTGATGACGAAGAAGCCCAGCACCGCGGCCCCCAGCGCCGCACGGGCGGCGCCGCTTGGCCGGGCCGGCACGGCAGCTTCGGTGCCGGGGCAGGTGAGCACGGTGCGGTTCATGACGGCAGGTCCTCATAACGGGGTGGGATCACAGGCTCAGCCCGGTCTTGATGGCGCGGCGCGCGACCCGGCCGGTTGCGTCGTGGCCGGCCGTGGCGGCGCGAGGTGGCGCCCGTCCGGCGTCACTTGCCGCTGTAGACGGGGAAGGCGCTGTGCTCCCCGTAGTCCACGTCGCGCAGCTCTCGCAGGACGTCCATGTCGTCGCCGGAAATCTCGAAGTCGACCTCGGCGTTGGAGCGCATGTGCTCAGGGTTAGCCGTCTTGGGCAGCGACACCGTGCCCAGCTGCAGGGTGTAGCGGATGCACAGCTGGGGAACGGACACGCTGTACTTGTCCGCCATTGCCTGGACTTCGGCGTTCTTCAAGATCGCGCCGTGGGCGATCGGCGAGTACGCCTCGACGAGGATCTGCTTGCTCTCGCAGTAGGCCAGCAGGTCGGAGGGGGTGTTGCCAGCGTGCACGAGCAGCTGGTTCACGTGCGGAACGACACTCGCGCCCTCAAGGATGTTCTCCAGGTCGTGCTGCTGGAAGTTGGACACCCCGATGGAGCGGATCTTGCCGGCCCGGTGGGCGTCCTCCAGGGCACGCCACGCCTCACGGTTGCCCTGGGCGTAGTCGCCGCCGCGGAAGTCGTCCCACGGCTGCGGGCTGTGGATCAGCATCAGGTCGACGTAGTCCAGGCCCAGCGTGTCCAGGGAGCCGTCGATCGCGGCGAGCGCCTGGTCGTAGTCCTTGATCTCCGCGGCGAGTTTGGTCGACACGAACAGCTCGTCCCGGGCCAGCCCCGAGGTGCGCGCGCCCTCGCCGACGCCGCGCTCGTTGCCGTAGGCCTGGGCGGTGTCGATGTTGCGGTATCCGATTTCCACGGCTGCGCGGACCGCGTCGGCCGCCTTGTCGTCGTCGATGAACCAGGTGCCGAGCCCCAGCCTGGGGATCTCGACGCCGTTCGACAGCGTGTAGGTCTCGTTCAGGACGGTCATGCGTTCGCTCCGTTCTTCGGCAGCTGCCCGTACGCCTCGTCGGTGACGGGCTCCAGCCATTCGTTGCTGACGTTCTCGCCCGGCGTGATGAAGGCGACGTGGGAGAACCACGAGTCGGCCTTCGCACCGTGCCAGTGCTTCGTGCCCGCCGGGACGTGGACCACCGTTCCCGGCTCCATACTGACGGGCTCCTCGCCCTCGGCCTGGTACCAGCCGCTGCCCGCCGTACACAGCAGGATCTGGTCACCGCCCCCGGCCGTGCCGTGGTGGATGTGCCAGTTGTTGCGGCAGCCCGGCTCGAAGGAGACGTTGCTGACGGGAACGCTCCCCGAGGCCAGCGGGGCCAAGTAGCTCTGGCCGATGAAGTACGGCGCGAAGGCGTCGTTCTTCTCCCCAAGGGGGAACATCTGGTCGAATCCGTTGTCAGTCATCCGGTTCTCTCCTCATCGGTTCCGTACAGCCCACCGGCTGTGCCGGGTGTTGTTGCGCCACTCGCGCCGGGGGTCAGGCGCCGCGCTCGTCGGCGATCTTCTTCAACTGCGTGATCGCGGTCATCGCGTTGGGCCAGCCGGCGTAGAACGCCAGGTGCGTGATCGCCTCGGACAGCTCCTCCACGCTCAGCCCGTTGTCCAGGGCTACGCCGAGGTGGTAGCCGAGCTGCTCGCTGCGGTACAGCGCTGCCAGCACGCTCACGGTCACCAGACTGCGGTCCCGGGGCGACAGCCCGGGGCGCTCCCAGACATCACCGAAGAGGACCTCGTTGGTGACCTCGACCAGCTTCGGAGCGATTCCGGCAAGCTCCTGGGGCGCGTGCTGCTTCGGCATGAGCGGTGACTCCTTGATCGAACGGATGGGCCGAGCCGGTTCCGGGTTCCACGGCAGCCGCCGTGAACCGTTCCGGTCGGCCACCGATGGCTCCGGCGGCCTCTGATATCGAGGAAACCCCAGCTCAAGAAGGTGGAGAAGGGCCTGCCGTTACAGGTACTGACAGGACCCCCCACGTGCGCGCCGTCCGGCTTAGCGTGGAAAGCATGAGCACCGAGAGCGACATCCGCGAGTTCCTGGCCTCCCGCCGCGCCAAGATCACCCCGCAGCAGGCCGGGCTGCCCGCCTACGGCGGCAACCGGCGCGTGCCCGGCCTGCGCCGCGAAGAAGTCGCCCTGCTCGCCGGCGTCAGCATCGACTACTACGTCCGCCTGGAGCGCGGCCACCTCGCCGGAGCCTCCGAGGAAGTCCTTGACGCCGTCGCCAACGCCCTCCAGCTCGACGACGCCGAACGCGCCCACCTGTTCGACCTCGCCCGCGCCGCCGCCAAGCGCCCCGCCCGCCGCACCCGCCGCCCTGCCGGGGCCCTCCCCGACAGCGTTCTGCGCGTCCTGGCCTCCATGACCGACTCCCCGGCCTTCATCCGCAACGGCCGCCTCGAAATCCTCGCCACCAACCCCCTCGGCCGCGCCCTCTACGCCCCCCTGTTCCCCCACCCCACTGCCAAGACCACCAACATCGCCCGCGCCCAGTTCCTCACCCCCGCCGGCCGCGACTTCTTCCCCGACTGGGAAGCCGGCGTGAACACCACCGTCGCCCTGCTGCGCACCGAGGCCGGACGCGCCCCGCACGACACCGAGCTGACCGGGCTGATCGGCGAGCTCGTCACCCGCAGCGAGGAGTTCCGCACCGCCTGGGCCAAGCACAACGTGCGCCTGCACCACACCGGCCGCAAAGCGTTCCACCACCCCGCCGTCGGCGACCTCACCCTCGACTTCGACGCCATGGAGCTACCCGCCCAGCCAGGACTGACTTTGACCGCCTACAGCGCCGCCCCCGGCTCCCCCGAGCACGACGCCCTGCGGCTCCTCGCCACCTGGGCCGCCACCGAGCACCCGTCAGACGCAGGGGACCTCCCCAGCATCGTCAACTGACATCACTTGCGACAGGAACTGATCACACCAATCCGGCAGAGCCCGTGCTGCCCGGAATCATGAACTGTTCGATTCCTACGGCGGGGCGAGTGCTGTCCAAACTCATGAACAACTGCTGTCGGTTCTCGTGGCAGAGCCACCGAGCTGGTCCTCCATGCCCTCGCGGTAGTGCTGGCGCAGTTCGCCCCGCTGCCCGAAGAAGATCTTCCGGGCGAGGCGGTGGCGGGCCTCGGTGACGTTGAGCTGGGCGCCGATCATCCGCCGGTATCCCTCGTCGGAGACGAACTGGAGCAGGTGCAGGGTCTTGAAGACCCGCCCGTAGTGGGCGAACGCGTCGCCCAGCCCGGTCGGCTTGCCGTCCCGGGAGAGCATGCGGATCAGGTCGTGGCCGCGGACCTCACTGCTCTACAACCGTTCGGACGACACCGAGTTCGTGGGCTCCGCCGAGGGACCCGCAGACGGGACCGCTGGGCGAGGACGACAAAGTCATGCGGATGCGCGTGACCGGGGCCCGTCGAGGGGCCGGCCGCCAGTCCAGTGCGGCAGAGGCTGGGCCGTCCCTGAGCCGTACGAGGTCACCCGACGTCGACCGACAACGACAGAAGCCCACGGCATCTGAGCAGCTCAGAGCCGTGGGCTTCGTCAGGCCCGCTGGTAGGCGGAATCTGTGATCAGTAGACCGGCTACTGATCACACCTCGCGGTGCTTGACTTTCGTCCATGGAACGTCACTGCCCTCTCGGGCCCTCATCGGAGGTGAACGGGTTTCCGCGGCGGTAGGTGTCAGTTCCACAGCAGCTCAACCACGGCACGGACCTTGCCGCGCCAGGCGAGTGCTCGCACATCAGCCCGCAGAAGCGTGCCCGGCCACAACCAGGCATGCCGGCGGCTCCTTCCCACGATGTCACCACTGCACGCAGCCGCTACCGCGCCGACCACCGGGATACACAAGATCATCGACAGCACCGGCAGAATACCGCCCTCTATGCTCACCAGGACCTCGCCGAGGAAGAGTGTTCCGGCAACAAGTCCCGCCAGAAGCCGGCGAAGCAGCCCACGAGAAGTCAGCCAGTCGGGTGCGACCGCCAGCGTCGCCCCGAGCAACAGACCCAGCACCACGCCCGCGAACAGACTGCCGCCCACGAGGATCACTTCGGAGACGAGAGCCGAAGGCACGCCGTGCCAGTGCCCCAGCACCGCCGCGACCATCACGCTGGCCGTCCACACGGCGCCCCAACCCAGCGCGCAGACTCCTCCGACAACCAGGCCGAGCCGCAGGCCCCGCATCACTACGCCACGCTTCACCGATGCCCCCTCGCGTCGCAGCTTACGTCCAAGGACGCAAGCCTTTACCAGCGGAAGGCTTCTGACATCCACGGCTGACATCAACGACGCCGGATGGGGGCGTACACCAGCTGAACCTTCCCCTTGATCGTGGACACCTGGAGACTGGGTCCTGAGGTTCCAGAGGAAGTAGCACCAGGTGGGAAGCAAGTACACGAAGCGGTACACCGAAGAGTTCAAGCGGGACGCGATCGCGCTCGTCGACTCCTCGGGCAAGACGGTCACGGCGATCGCCCGGGAACTCGGCATCAGCTCCGAGTCGCTGCGCGGCTGGTACCGCAAGGCCAAGGCGGACAGGGGCGAAGGCACCACCGGCGAATTGAGCAGTGCCGAGCGCGAGGAGCTCAGGCGGCTGCGGCGGGAGAACCGTGAACAGCAGCAGACGATCGAGATCCTGAAAAAAGCGACCGTCTTCTTCGTGAAGGAGAACGACCGGTGAGCGAGTTGTACCGGTTCATCCATGCGGAGAAGGCGAACTACCCGATCGTTCTGCTGTGCCGGGTGCTGCACGTCGCCCGCTCCTCCTACTACGCGTGGCGCGAGGGCGAGGCCGCCCGCCATGCCCGGCAGGCCGCTGACGACGCGCTCGCGCACGAGATCACCGTGGTGCACATCGCCTCCCGCCGCACCTACGGTGTCCCGCGCATCCACGCCGAACTGCGGCGTCTGGGCCGGCGGGTGAACCGCAAGCGCATCGCCCGCGTGATGCGCGAGCGCGACATCCGAGGCGTCACCCGGCGCAAGCGGCGCTCGCTGACCCGGCCCGACAAGAAGGCGAAGCCGGCCCCGGACCTGATCGGCCGCGACGTTCACGCCGAGCGCCCTGGGATCAAACTGGTCGGCGACATCACTTACCTGCCCACCGCCGAGGGCTGGCTCTACCTCGCCTGCTTGCTGGACCTGGCCACCCGCGAGGTCGTCGGCTACGCCATGGCCGACCACCACCGCGCCGAGCTCGTCGTCGATGCCCTCGACATGGCCCACGGCCGAGGGAACCTGGAACCCGGCTGCGTGATCCACAGCGACCGCGGCAGCGAATACACCTCGACCCAATTCCGCCTACGAATAGAGGAGTTGGGACTGCGGGCCAGCTGCGGACGCACCGGATCATGCTTCGACAACGCGGCCGCGGAGAGTTTCTGGGCCCTACTCAAGGAAGAGATCGGCACCCGCGTCTGGCCCGACCGGGCAACCGCCCGCGCCGAGGTCTTCATCTTCATCGAGACCTTCTACAACCGCCGCCGCCTACGCAAACACAAGGTCTTCGGCTACCTCACCCCCGCCGAGACCAGGCAGCGGCATCAGCACACCCTCGCCGTATAACGAACTAGTGTCCAAGATTACGGGGAAACTTCACGGCCTAGAAGCACTCTTCGATGGCCCAGCGTGAGCCGGCGACGCGGGCCAGCTCACCGATCTCGACACCAACGGGTGCGTAGGCGAGGTAGTAGGCGAGCTGGCTGGGATCGGACAGGCTGCGTCGGGCCATCACCCAGCGGTGATGGGTGGGTGGGTCCGGGTCGAGGATGATGTTGGCGGGCAGTTTGGCCGCGGCCCAGTCGTAGACGCGCGGCCCCTTGGCTCCATCGCCGCAGGACAGCCGCTGCCAGGCGTCGTCGGGTGCTTCCTCGATGAGCTGGTCGATGCGCCAGATGCCGGCCAGGGACTTGATCTGCTGGGACTTCGGCACCGCCACTACGTAGCCGACGTCGAGCCGTTCGAGCAGGTGGCGGAAGGACCAGTTCTCTCCGTAAGCCTCACCGGCGGTCACCCAAGCAGCGGGCAGCCCTGCGGCGAGGCAGCGGAGGACCAGGCCCCTGGCCAGCTCGCCCTTGGTCGCGAAGGTGCGCTCGTCGGGGATCTTCGCTTCCCGGCACCGCTCTCGATCCTTGGTCCAGGACTTGGGCAGATAGAGCTCGCGGTCGACTAGGGCTCTGCCATGGCCGGTGGCGTAGGCCGCGAAGACACCGATCTGGCAGTTGTCGATCTTTCCGGACGTGCCGGTGTACTGCCTCGCCACCCCGGCCGATGTGCTGCCCGACCGTGAGGTGCGACTAATCCGCCTCACCACGTAGGACACGGTCTTAGACGGTGTCCTACGCGGTGAGCGGACGTGTCGTTTGTGGCTCACCACCTCGGCGGATCTGTGCGGCGGCGACGCAGACGCGGGCGAGTACCTGCGGGCGCAGGTCGCCGTGGTCCGGCAGCCGCTCGGCGAGCGCGTCGGCGAGGGCGCCCTCGATGTCCCAGAACACGCGGGCGCGGCCAGGGCCCGTGGACAGATCGCGGGGCGGGGCGCCGACGAATCGGATCGCAAGGCCGCCGTCGAACTCACCGGCGGCAGCCAGGAGCCCGTTAAGGACCCCGGCGAGCGGGGTTTCGTCGGCTCGACGGGCCGGGAGTTCTGCGGCGCTCGAGGAAACGGGCCAGCCTGGTGACCGCTTCGGTGAGGACGTCGGGCGGGGGCAGGGTGACCATGCGCAGGTGGCCGGGCGGGACGGGTCCGAGGCCGGACCCGGGAACGACGAACAGCCCCTCCTCGTGCAGCAGGTCGGAAACCAGGCTCTCGTCGTCGCCCAGACGGTACTGACCGGGGCTGATGCCGGGGAAGACGTAGAACGCGCCGTGGGGTTTGACGGTCCGTACGCCCGGGATGTCGGCGAGCAGCCGCCACAGGTGGTCTCGCCGAAGGTACAGCGCACCTCCCGGGGCGGTCAACGCTGTTGTGTCGTCGATGCGCAGCGCGGCTGCCACAGCGCGTTGCGCGGGAACGTTCGGGCACAGCCGCAGCGACGCAAGGGTGTCCAACGCGGCGACGTAGTCGCGCGCGGGGCCGCGGCAACCGGTCAGTGCCAGCCATCCCATGCGGTAGCCGGGGATGCGGCTGCGTTTGGACAACCCTCCGAAGGTCAGGCAGGGTACGTCCGGGGCGCACTTCGCGAGTGGTGTGTGCAGGGTGCCGTCGTAGAGGAAGTCGGCGTATATCTCGTCGGCCAGGAGGACCAGGCCGTGTCTGCGGGCGACGTCGGCGATGCCGTCGAGGACCCAGCGAGGCCATACGGCGCCGGTGGGGTTGTTGGGGTTGATCACCACGATGGCTCGCGTCCGGTCGGTCACCCGGCGGGCGACGTCCCCCGGGTCCGGGTACCAGTCGGAGGCTTCGTCGCACGGGTAGTGCACCGGCCGGCCGCCCGCCACGACGACGGAGGCGGTCCACATGGGATAGTCCGGTGCCGGGATGAGAACCTGGTCACGGGGATCCAGGAGCGCGTGCAGGGACAGGGGTGCGAGTTCCGAAACTCCGTTGCCGAGGTAGACGTCGCACGAGCGTACGGTGTCGAGTCCCTTGCCGCGGTAGTGCCGGGCCACCGCGTCACGGGCGTCCGGAAGTCCGGCGGCGCCGCTGTATCCGCAGGAGTCGTCGAGGCGGTCACGCACCGCCCGCACCACCTCACGAGCGGGTGGCAGACCGTGCGCGGCGGGGTCTCCGAGGCTCAGCGTGAGTACGTCCTCCCCGGCGGCTCGCATGCGTTCGGCCTGTGCCGCCAGCGGACCGCGCAGACTGTAGGAGACACCTGACAACTTACGCGACATGCCGATATGCGTGCGCGACGTCATACCGTGCCCCCGCGAACAGATGCGGCGCGGTCGGATGCGGAGGGCGGCGCAAGGAACCCGGTGCGCCTGAATTCGCGCAGGTAGGTGTCGAGCAGCCCGGCATCGACGGGCGGACAGACGAGTCCGCTACCGGCGAGTGCGGCGTCGGTGTTGTGGCGGCTGAAGGCGGGGAAGACACCGTCGGTGTACATCTGCTTGACCGAGACCTCACTGTCATGGGCCGGTTCGACGAACATGGCGACATATGGGGCCATGGGGTGGTCGGGCAGCCGGGCCGTCAGCTCGGCGAGCATCTCCGTCCACGCGTCATAGGGCACGGTCCGCACCGAATAGCCCAAAGCGCTCAGGCGCTCCACGAGCAGGGGCAGGCGGCCCGGGCGGGGGTTGGTGAGGTGGTAGACGCGGCCGTCGGGTTCCTGGTGAGTGATGAGGTGTGTGATCGCGTCCGCGGTGTAGTCCACCGGCACGAAGTCCAGCGGCAGGGCCATGTCCGGGGCGAGGCCGGTCTCGGCGATGGTCCGGAACAGGGCGCACATCATGGTGTCGGTGTTCCACACGCCCCGCTCCACCGTGCCGGTCACCTCGTAGGGGCGGTGGACGGCCACGGGCAGGCCGCGTCGTCCGGCCTCAATGACGAGGTTCTCGGCGACCCATTTGGTCTCGGGGTAGCCCAGGGACAAGCGGTCGGCGTGGTCGAGCGGTGTGTTCTCGTCGACGTGCGCCACACCGGCGGTGCCGAACCCGGCGATCACCGCGATGGTGGAGATGTGATGGAGCGGCTTGGTGGTGTGCTCGCCCGCCAATTCCAGGACGGTGCGGGTGCCACCGACGTTGATCGGCGCGAGCGCGCGGTAGGGGTAGGCGAAGTTGACCCGTGCGCCGCAGTGCACGATCAAGTCGATCTCACGGGCCAGCCGGTCCCAGTCTCCGTCGGACAGCCCGAAGTGCGGCTCGGCCAGCTCTCCCGGTACCGGGACGACCCGGTCCAGCAGCGGTTCGGGATTGAGGCCGTAGCGCCGCATCCTGGCCGCCAGCCGCGCGAGGGCCTGAGGTGGGTCGTCGGCGCGGATCAGACAGTGCACTCGCTCCACGCCCTCCCGCAGCAGCCGGTCGACGAGGTAGACCCCCAGGAAGCCGGTTGCACCGGTCAGCAGCACCTGGCATGGGACCCGGGCCGCGGCCGTCGCGGGCGCGGTGTAACGCAGGTCCGGGTCGAGTCGGCTCTCGATCGCGAAGTTTGTGTCCGGGGCGGTGGATTCCTCGTGACCGTCGAGTAAGTCCTGCACCGTCGCGGCGAAGTGCCGCAGGGACGGGTCCTCGACCAGACTGCGGATCATCGCACGCCCGAACTCGGCCGCGACTCCGAGCCGTTCGCGCACCGCGGCGGTGACCTGGGTGGCACGCAGCGACGTACCACCGAGGGCGAAGAAGTGCGCGTCGCGCCCGACCACGTCCGCATTGAGGACATCGCGCCACACGCTCGTGAGGATCTCCTCCACCTCTCCGCGGGGCGCGTCGTCGCGGGCGGACGAAGCGGCGGGCGAGGCGAGGGCGGACAGCGACCTGCGGTCGACCTTGCCACTGGAGGTGAGGGGGAGCGCGTCCACCAGCGCGATCCGCGTCGGCGTCATGTAGCTGGGCAGCCGGTCGCGTA
Organism: Streptomyces sp. AM6-12; assembly: GCF_044327085.1. NCBI lineage: Bacteria > Bacillati > Actinomycetota > Actinomycetes > Kitasatosporales > Streptomycetaceae > Streptomyces > Streptomyces sp. AM6-12. The sequence goes on along the minus strand of NZ_JBIQWN010000002.1, from coordinate 1,068,677 downwards.
CGTGCTCGTGCAGGCGAGCCGTGAGGTCCTTCTGGTCACGTCCGGTGTGCGCCACGACAGCGGCCACCAGCCGCTGCCCCGCCCCTTCGCCGACGACATCGACCGCCGTCTGACGCACGTGCGGATGCGCCGACAGCACGGACTCGACCTCGTCCAGCTCGACGCGGTAACCGCGGATCTTGACCTGCCGGTCGCGCCGCCCGAGGAATTCGAGCGCTCCGTCCTCGCGCCACCGTGCCATGTCGCCGGTGCGGTAGAGCCGTCCGCGTATTTCGTCGGGGCTCCACCGGTCCTCGACGAAGTGTTCCGCCGTCCTGCGCGGATCGCCGAGATACCCCAGTGCAACTCCGTCCCCGCCGACCCAGAGTTCGGCCGTCTCACCGGGAGCGGCGACCGTGCCGTCCTCACGCACCACGTAGGCGGTCGAGCCCGCGACCGGCACCCCGATGGGCACGTTCTCGGCCTGCGAGGACAGCTCGTCCAACCGGTACACGGTGGACAAGGAGGAGTTCTCGGTGGGCCCGTAGCCGTTGAGGAACACGTCCGGCCCGCCCTTCGTCAGAACGGCGTGCACGGCCCGGGGGTTGAGTACGTCACCGCCCGCGATGAGAAGACGCAGCCCGGCGAAGAGGTGAGGTACGAGGTGGGCGTGCTGGTGGAAGAGGCCCGCGCTCAGCCACATCACGCTGACGCCCCGGCCGCTCACCACGTTCTCCAGCGCCTTGGAGTCCAACAGGTCCGGGTCCTGCACGAGTAGGAGGCAGGCGCCGTTCAGCAGAGTGGCGAAGATCTCGAAGCAGGAGACATCGAACGTCAGATCGGTGGTCGCGAGGACGCGGTCGTCGGGCCGGATGCGCAGTTCCCCCGCCCCGCGGGCCAGCCTGGTCTGGCCGCGGTGGGGACACACCACGCCCTTGGGAGCGCCGGTCGATCCCGACGTGTAGATGACGTACGCCGCCTCATCGGCGGCACGTTCACCCCACCACCGGGGATCGGCGTCCTCGGGGCCACCGAACAAGTCGTCGGCGCAGACGGCGGTCGTGGAGTCCGGCACCTCCACGGGCTCGTCCGCACCGTGCACAGCCACCCGGACGTCGGCGTCCCGCATGATCCCGTTCAGCCGGTCGGCGGGCTGGTCCGGACCGAGCGGGAGGTATACCCCGCCCGCGTGCAGGACCGCGAGGATGGCGGCCACTGCCGCCGGCGACCGCCGCATTACCACCCCTACCACGTCCCCGGCGCCGATCCCGTGTGCCCGCAGCGCCGTGGCGCCGCGCCGGGCTCGCGCTGCCAGCTCCTGGTAGGTCCATGCCCCGTCCGCCCATTCGACGGCCGTCGCTTCGGGCCGGGCGTCGACCTGTTCCGCGAAGAGCAGAGGAATGGTGGCCGTCCGGGGATAGCTCGCGGACACCCGATTCCAGTCATGAGCATGCTGGGGCAGGGAGGTGGGGGTGGTTTCGTCTGGTGTTGCCACGTCGACTCCTTGGATTCGGTTAGGTGGTCGAGGCCGTCGTTCTCCGGCGTCATCCGCTGGTGGCTGACGCGGTGACGCGAAATGCGTGCGGTTAGGCCCGTCGGGCACCATGCGCGGCAGTACCCGGGGCGAGATGTCGGGCGCGCGTACGGGAAATGCCGTACGGCGCCGCGGTGACGGCGGACCTCAGGATCCGCCGTCCAGGAGCAGCCGTTGGGCGCCGCGCCGAGGGAGGCCGGTACCGACTGTCCTATGCGGAGACCCGTTCGGCGACGATGCTGTGGACCGATGCTTCCCGCCGGAGCAGGGCGACCGCCAGATCCGAGGCCATGCACCGGATCGCCTCCAGGGGCGAGCTCGCCTCCTTGGGGAAGTGGACGTCGATGTTGCTCTTGAGCTCCAGCACCCAGCGGGCGGCGTCCTCCGCGCAGGGCAGCACTCGCTCGTCCCTGATCCGGAAGCCGCTGTCCCGCATGACGTCGATGACGTAGCGCAGCGACTTGCGGTGCCCCAGCGCCAGATGGTCCGCGTCCGCGGGCAGACGCGGCTCACGGGCCAGCAACTCCTCGCTGTAGAGCGTCTCGGAGACGACGAGCAGCGACCCCGGCCGCATGCGCCGGGACAGCGCCTCGGTCGCGGTCTCGTACACCTGAGGAGGGAGGTGCGTGATGACTCCCCGGGCGAGCACCAGGTCGTAGGGCTGTTCAGGGTCGGGCAGCTCGGCGATGTCAGCGGCGTCGCACAGATACAAGTGGACGCGGCCCGGGCGGGGCACGTCGCGTACAAGGCCCGCGCAGTGGGTGAGTTGCTCGGCGCTGATGTTCACGCCGTCCAGGCGCGGACAGTCGGGAAAGGCCTGCGCGAGGTGCCTCAGCGTCGCTCCCCACCCGCATCCCACGTCCAGGATGCGTCGCAGGCGCGTGTGCCCGGGCCTCTCGCCTGTGGCGAGGGCGAGTTGCTGTTCCAGGTACCGGAGCCCTGCCTCGTCGAGGGACACGGGGCGAGGCGCGTCCGGATGATCGAAGGCGCCCCACTGGAAATGCAGTTGCTCGCCGATGACCTTCTGCCAGTCTGCCGGGGAGTCCTCGTAGGCCCGGACCACGTGGTCTCGGAACGGATCGCTCTGGTGGCTCGGCAGTACCTCGTACGTCGGTTCGTCGGTGCCGTTCAACACGGCTTCCTTTCGGTAGGCTTGTTGCGGGGCCGGGGTGGTCGTTCCGGCGCCGCAGGTTCACCGGATCAAGCCAGATCGGCCGTCGTGGCCTTCCAGACGCCCAGCAGCGCGTCCGCGACGCAGTGGGCGTGGAACAGCGTCTCCTGGGGGTTGTCACCGCGGTCGAGGCCGTCCTGGGCAACGGCCAGGGCGAGTTCCTCCAGAGCGCCGTCGCCGGGGTCGTCGTAGTAGTCGAGGAACTCCTGCGGCACCGGGGCGCCGGTCTCCCGCAGGCGTCGTGCGACGGCGGTGGCGCCGGAGTAGTAGACCCGCATGTCGGTGTGGGCCGCCAGGGCTGCCGCGCTCTGGCTCCCGGACGCGGCGATCCAGGACATGGCGCCGTGGAAGGAGTAGGCGCCGCCGTCCGCCGTCCGGCCCGCCAGGTCGGTCTCGGACATCCCGAGGGCCCGGGCCACCTCGCGCAGCTTGGGCGTGGCCTCGTGGACGATGCGTGCCAGAGTCACCCAGAGTTCGGCGGAGGGCCGGTGGGGGAACCGGGCCAGCAGGGTGCCGTACGCGACGAGTTCCACCGGGTGGGCCTGGTACTCGACCGCGACCAGACGGCGCAGGGGTTCGAGGACGCCGGGGCCCGTGACGGGTGCCAGGACGAGCGGGCTGCCAGGAGCTTCGCCGCTGAAGCGCTGCCGGACGTCTTCCGCCAGGGCTTTGGCGTCAGTGTGGTTTCGGGCGGTCATGTGATTCCCTTCGGAGGTGGTCGGCGACGGGCGACCGTCGCCGGTTCGGGTGGGTGGCCGGCTCAGGCGACGACGCCGGTGGCTTCCGGTGGCGGTAGGTACCCGCTCTCCCGGAGACGTCCGAGGTAGAGGTCGATCAGCCGGGCGTCCACCGGCGGGCAGGCCAGCCCGGCGTCCGCCGACACACGGTCGGTGTTGTCGCGGCCGAGCCGGGGGAACGCGCTCGTGAAGTACGGCTGTTCGGCCGCGAGATCCGTGCCGGGTGCCGATTCGACGAGCAGTGGGAGGTACGGCGTCATCGGGTGCGGGGGGTCTGCATCGACCGCCCGGACGACCCCGGAGACCCATTCCTGGTATGTGACCGTGCGTACCCGGTAGGACAGGGCACGTAGACGGTCCACGAGCAGGGACAGGCGTGCCGGGTCGGGATTGGCGATGTGGTAGACGCGGCCGTCGGGCCGCTGGTGGGTGATCACCCGGGTGATCACGTCCGCGGTGTAGTCCACGGGGACGAAGTCGAGCGGCAACGGCACGTCGGGGGCCTCGCCGCCTTGCGCGATCGTGCGGAACAGCGCGCACATCAGGGTGTCGGTGTTCCACACCCCCCGGTCACTGGTGCCCGTGACTTCGCATGGGCGGAGGATCGACGCGGGAAGCCCCTGACGCGCGGCTTCCGCCACCAGTTTCTCGGCGACCCACTTGGTTTCCGCGTAGCCGCCTGGCAGCCGGTCGGGATGGGCGGGCAAAGTGTGCTCCGTCGCGTGCCGGACGCCCGCGAGGCCAAGGCCGGCGAGTACACCGACGGTGGAGATGTGGTGCAGGGGTTTGAGCCGGTGCACGGCGGCCAGTTCGATGACCGTACGCGTGCCGCCGATGTTGTCCGGAGCCAGCGCTTCATAGGGGTAGGCGAAGTTGACCCGCGCGCCGCAGTGCACGATGAGGTCGCTGTCCTGTGCCAGTCGGTCCCAGGCGGTGTCGCCGAGCCCGAACCGCTTGGCAGACAGGTCGCCCGGGATCACCGTGACCCGGCCGCCCAGCATGTGCGGGTCCAGGCCGTAGCGTCGCATCCGGGCGGCCATGCGCGCGGCGCCGTGCGCCTCGTCCCGGGTGCGGACGAGACAGTAGAGGTGCTCCGCACCGGCCCGCAGGAGCCGGTCGACGAGATGGACGCCAAGGAAGCCGGTGCAACCGGTGACGAATGCCCGTCCGAGGTTTCCGGCTTCGGGCAGGGGCCCGGTGAAGGGCATCGCCCGGTGCAGTTGCGCCTCTGCGTGGAAGTCCGGTTTGGTGGGTGACACCCACGCCGTCCCCTGCTCGGCGAGATGCCGCGCCCGCTCCGTGAAAGCCCCGAGGGTCGGATTGTTCAGCAGCTCGCGGACGAGGCCACTGCCGTCGGTCGGGGCGATGCCGAAGTGGCGGCGGGTGGCCGCGGCGACGTGTGTCGCTGTCAACGAGGTGCCGCCCAAGGCGAAGAAGTCGTCCTCCCGGCCGAGGCTCTCCCTGCCCAGCGCCTCGCACCAGATCCGCTCGATGGCGCTCTCGTCCGCACGTGCCGGCGCTCCGCCCCCGCATCCACCGGCCGCCGGCTGCGTGAGCCGGGCCAGGAGGCGGCCGCGATCCGCCTTGCCGCTTGTCGTCAGCGGCAGGTCCGGGACGCAGACCAGCCTGCCGGGCACCATGTGGGCCGGCAGGCGGTCCCGGACGTGGTCGTGCAGACGCGCGACCAGGACGGTGCCGTCAATGCCAGGGGCGCCGACCACGACCGCCCCCAAGTGCTGCCCCGGTCCTTCGCCCAGCACGTCGACAGCGGCCTCCCGGACATTGGGATGGCCGCACAGCACGGCCTCGACCTCGTCCAGCTCGATCCGGAAGCCCCGCAGCTTCACCTGCCTGTCCGTGCGTCCCAGGAACTCCAGCACGCCGTCGTCCCGCCAGCGCACGATGTCGCCCGTCCGGTAGAGACGGCCGCGCGGATCGTCACCGAAACGGTCGGGGACGAAGCGCTCCGAGGTCCGTTCCGGGTCGTTGAGGTAGCCGATCGCCACGCCGTCCCCGCCCACCCACAGCTCCCCTTCCTCTCCGGCCTCGGCCAGGCTGCCGTCGCATCGCACCACGTGGACGGTGGTGGCAGGCACCGGCTTGCCGATAGGGACGAGCTCCGCCTGGTCAGAAAGGTCGCGAACCGTGTACGAGGTGCTGATGACGCCGTTCTCCGTCGGCCCGTAGCCGTTGACCAGGACGCCCGGCGCGCCGTGGTTCAGTACGGCGCGGACGGCGCCGGGGCTGACGGAGTCGCCGCCCACCATCAGACATCGCAGCCCGGAGAACATGCGAGGCGCGGACCCGGCGTGAACGTGGAACAGGCCGGCGGCCAGCCACAGGGTGGTGATGCCCTGGTCGCGCAGGCACTGCGCCAGCGCCTCCGTGTCGAGCAGGACGTCGGGTTCCGGGAGTACCAGGCACGCCCCGTTGAGCAAGGTGCAGAAGATCTCGTAGCAGGAGACGTCGAACGTCGGGCTGGCCGTGGCGAGCAGGCGGTCGCCGGGCCCGGGAACCGCCGGATGGACGGCGGTCACGAATCGGACCAGCCCCCGGTGGTGGCACAGCACGCCCTTGGGCACACCGGTCGAACCGGAGGTGTAGATAAGGTACGCGGCGTCCGTGGCCGCCCGTCCCGTGGTGCGGCACGGTTCCGTCCGGGCCGCCCGCACCCCTTCCAACTCGTGGGTGGTGACGCGGACGAGCGGGAGGGACGGGGGGACAGCGGCGCCGGGCAGGGTCACCAGACACCTGGCCGCGGCGTCCCGGATCATCGCGGTGATCCGTCTGCCGGGGGTGCCGGGGTCGAGGGGCAGGTGGATGGCGCCTGCCTCCAGGACGGCGAGCGTGGTCACCACCGACTGCGGGGAGCGGTCCAGGAGCACGGCGACGACGTCACCGTCGCCCACGCCGCGGGCCCGTAACTGTTCGGCGGCGTGGAGCACCCTGTCGTGGAGTTCCCGAAACGTCCAGCGGCCACCGCTCCACACCAGCGCCTCGCTGTCGGGGGACTGCCGTACCTGCTGGGTGAACAAGTCCGGGAGCAGAGCGTCGCGGGGGTAGTCGGTACGGGTGTCGTCGTACGCGCGGACGTGCCCGGGGGCGCGGCCGTTCGGGGTGGGCGCCGTCGACGGCATGAGCGCATCCTTTCGTGAGTGGTCCAGTCGGCGAGTGCGGACCGGCCGTGATCAGCCGGTGAGCACGACCTTTCCGCCGCGTCCGGGGCGCATCGTGTGTTCGAGCGCGGGCTGGAAGTCCGCGAGGTCACGGCGCTCCGCGACATCGAGGCCGGGCAGGCCACGCACGACGGCTTCCTGGACTTGCCGGGTGAGGGCGCTCAGCTCCCGTCCGCCCAGACGCTCCATACGGGCGGGCAACCAGAAAGCGGAGATGCTCACCTGTCGGAAGACCAGGTCGTCGGGACGCACCAGGAGGGGTTGAGCGGACAGCATGCCGTAGGAGACGAACCGCCCGGCGGGACGCAGGCACCGCAGCGCCGCAGTGCCGAGAGCCCCACCGACCGCGTCCAGCACCGCGTCCACTCGGCCGTGCTCCAGGGTGCCTCGCACCACCCCGGGGAGAGCGTCGGCGGAGCCGACCGTCAGGGGCCGCGTGCCCGGGCGGGTCAGCGCGCATGCCTGCTCGCGGTGCCTGACCACGGGCAGGCACCGGACACCGCGCTCGCTCGCCAGGTGGATCACCATTCGGCTCACTGCGGAGGCACCCGCGGTGAGGAGCAGTGTGTCGCCCGGGCCGAGGGCGATGTCACGCACGAGCAGGTGGGCGGTGAAGGGGTTCACGGTGAGCTGGCAGGCGGCCTCGGTGGAAACACCGCGCGAAACCGGGATCGCCGAGGCACTGGGCACGCAGACGTGCTCCTGCCAGGTCCCCATGGCGGAGACCGCCACCCGGGTGCCTGGCACGGGGCCGCTCGTCCCGGGCCCCAGAGCGTCCACGACGCCTGCGCCCTCGAATCCGGCGACAGCCCAGCCGCTCTCCTGGGCCTCCCTGTCCGGTCGCAGGGTGAAGCGTGCGTCGCGACCGTAGGATCCCCGGACGAACAGGAGGTCCGAGGGGTTGACCGGGCGGGCGGAGAGCCGTACCCGCACCTCACCCGGCCCCGGTTCGGGCCGTGGAAGGTCCACCAGGCTGAGCACATGGGAAGGTTCGCCGTATTCCCGGAAAGCCAACGCCCGCACGATCAGCCCTCTTCTCCGTGGAGGTGCCGGCGCAGGCCCTCGCCCAGCGAAGCGATCGTCTCCCGGCCGCTGTGGACGACCTTGTTGACGAGTACGTGGGCGGCGTCGCCGGTGCGCAGCGCGTCGGCCAGTTGCTCCGCGGAGCCCGCGCCGCCGGAGGCGATGACCGGGAGTTGGGACACGTAGGCGGTGGCACGGGTCAGATCGAGGTCGTAACCGATGCCGGTGCCCTCACGGTCCACGTTGTTGGCGAGCAGCGCGCGCAGGCGCAGCTCGCCGAACCGCCGGGCCACCGTGAGCGCGTCCGTGGTTGTGCGGGTGGCGCCGCCGTGGACGAGCACCCGCCATCCCCGCTGCCGGTCCCCGGAACAGTTCACGACGCCGACGAACCGTCGTCCCCCGAGCAGGCGGACCGCGTCCGCCACCCGGTCGGGTTCCTCGACCATGCTGGTACTGACCGAGAGCGCGTCCGCACCCGCGGACAGCAACTCCTTGTACTCCGCAGGTGACGGCAAGACCCCGTGCTGCACGGAGACGAGCAGTTCCAGGCCGGTCTTGCGCAGTTCGCGCAAGAGGCTCGGCAGGTAGCCGACGGCGGTCCAGGGGTCGACGACATCCAGGAACAACTGGTCGGCACCGTCGTGTGCGTAGCCGACGGCTATGCCTACGACGTCGAGGGGATCGGCGAGACCGGGGATCCCGGACGGGTCGGTCGCCACGCCGTCGCGCACGTCGATGCAAGGGATCACCCGCCGGGCCACCTGAGCCCGGGAATACGTGGTACTGCTGCCATGCCGCATCAGTCATCCGCCTTCCAGGTATTCGCGTAGCCTCCGCGGCCGTGCGTCGCGGGGCGAGAGGTGATGTGCCACGGCCAGAGCCGATCTCATGGCCGCTTCCTGCGTTTCCACCGGGGTCGTGCAGTGACCGAGAAAGAGCAGGCGCTGCCCGGCTTCCATCTCGCCCAGCCGCTGCCGCGCCCAGCAGGCCGCCGGGGTGGGAAGAGCCGTCCGGAACGAGGAGCGGGCGAGTTCCTCGCGCGGCCGCCCGCTGCGGTGATCGACCTGACTGACGAACAGGTCGACGCCCAGCGAGGGGCCGTACCAGGTCGTCGTCTGGCTCCGGTGCTCGTTCACGGTCGTGTTGCCGGCGGACCACAAGCGCCGGTCCTCGGGCATCCCGTACGGGTCTCGGTGCAGGACGTAGGTCACTTCCCGGTACGCGATGGAGTTCAGCGCGGCTTGCCAGGCACTCGTGCCCGCCAGCCCAGAGAGTGCGGCCAGGGCACGGTCTGCCGGAAGAGCCAGGGCCACCGCGTCCACCGGGTGAACGGCCCCCGTTCCGTCCACGAGTTCGAAGCCCGTCCCTGTCTGGCGCACCGCCACCAGGCCGGTGCCCAGTCGTATCCCGACCGAAGGTGAGCCGGCAGCGAGTCCGTGGGCGAGGGACGTGGCCCCAAAGCGCAGGTACGTCGTCCGGGGAACCGCGTCCGGCGGCGTCAGGGTCGCGCCTACCGCTCGCGCGGACAGGGTCCGCACCTCGTCCAGTGCGCAGCCGTGGAGTGAAGCCGGCAGCGCGCACAGCAGGTGCTCCACCGAGGACGAGGGCAGCGACCAGGCGTTCAGGACCTCGTCGAGCGTGAGGTCCCAGGACATCCCCTCCGCCTCCCACCGCGCGTATTCCTCGGCGAAGCGGGACATGGCCCGGTACGCCGGCCCGCCGGTCGTGACCGGCCGTACCGTGTCGGTGGGGTCGGCGGCAGAGACCCACAGGGCCGAGCGCTCGCGCTCGCGGAACACCACGCGAGAGGAAGTGGTCTCCACCAGGTCCCCCGCCGGAATACCCGCTGACGCCGCCATCTGCCGCCAGAGGGGAGACGCCTCGGCAGGTGTCTCCCTGACACCGAGGTCGATGACACAGGTACCGCCGTGCACGGTCGTCTGGACGGACTCCGCGTTTCCGCCCAGCCTCGGCCGCGCCTCAAGCAGCAGCACCTCGTGGCTCTCGCCCAGTAACCAGGCCAGTGTCAGACCCGCGATCCCGCCGCCCGCTATTCCTACGCGCATGGCCGTCACCCCTGCCGACTGCGCGGGCCTGCGTCGACCGCGGACGGTGCTCGGTGCACACCGGCGGCGAACAGCCAGAAGCCGTCGAGGCTGGCCAGCAGCATGTCGGCGACAGAAGCGGCGCGGTCGGGCGTGTCACCCTCCCGGATGCCGTCCTCTACGACGGCGGCGGCCAGGTCGAGCAGCTCCGTGGGTGTCGGCAAGCTGTAGTGGTCACGGAACGCCTCGGGCACCTCGGTGCCCCCGTCGGCCAGTGTCCGCAGGAGTTCCCGGGACTCCCGCGTGTAGGCCGCGAAGTCCGATCGCAGCGCCAGCGCGGCGTCAACAGGACCGGCGTGCAGGCACATCCAGGAAACCGCCCTGGGAAAGGCGAAGGCGTTGGCGTCCTTTGACGGGTCGAGGGCGGAGGAGGGGGAGGAGTTCAGAGCCCTCGCGCACCGGTCGAGGCTCGGCTTGAGCGAACGCAGGGCATCGTTCAGCCCGGTGAAGAGATCAGCAGCCGGTCCACTGGGGAACCGGGCAAGAAGTACCGCGTAGGCCACGGTCTCGGTCTCCAGGCACAGTTGGTCGGCCTGCACCACACGGCGAAGAGCCTCTCGGCCCACCCGGCCGTCACGTGCTGAGCGCAGCAGCGCGTTGTCACGCTGCCTGACGACCTGATCCTGCTCGAAGAGTAACTGTGCTGCAGCAGACGTGGGATCGGCATCCATAAATTCCCTCCCCAGCATTTTCCTCCGCCTTCTCTTCTTGGCGCAGTCACGAGTGCCCGTGCTCTGTACCCGGAAACAGCGAGGAATTAGGTACCTCCGATACGGCACCAGGTCCTTTGGTACTCATCCGCCCACACCGCCGTAATGGTTCAGTAGCTTTTCTTCATCGCAATCCTTTGATAGACCGACACGCGCGGCGAAGCGCCGTCCGGTGGCTACAGGTGCTGAAGAGGCGTTGATGCACCAACGTGGGCCGGCACGGCGCGGAGGCGGAGGCACGGCCCGGAAGGGACGGCCGCTACAGCAAGGGGCGCTGACCGGATTCCAGGTTCCCCGCCCGTGACAGAAGGGAATAACGGCTCTGTCTGTACCGCCTCGACGTCAGCGCCGCTGACCCTTGAGCAACAGTCTCATCCCCCGGGGGCGACGCCATGCCCGACGAAGCAGAACGCTGCTGCCAGGAAATCGCGTGCAGCCTCCGGGCGTTGATCCGGGATGTCGATGAGATCGTTCGTTTGTTGCAGATCCTGGTTCAGGAGCGGCAACCGGACGTCGACTCGGCCACCCCTGAACGGAAGTCAATCGACGACAGGGTCGAAGCCCTCACGGATCGTGAGAGTGAAGTTTTCCATCTGCTGGTGACAGGAATGTCAAACCGTCAGATAAGTCGTACGCTCGGCATAGCCGAGCGTACGGTGAAGAACAATCTCCATTCTATTTACCGGAAGTTCGGTGTATCGGGTCGGGCCGAGGCGATCGCTCAGTACTTCGGCGCCCCCACCCGACACCCCAGGTCGAGCAGCTGAGCCAGAGCCCTATGTGGTGAGGTGGACGAGTCGTCTGTAACAGCAGAGGGTGGCGGCAAGGCCGGGCAGTTGCGGCGCGTGCTGTGGGGGGCGTTCGGAACACCTGCCTTGCGGAGGTTCACGACGACCTCGGCATGTCGGACGCCGGTGAACCGGCCGGGCCACGTATGGGTCGCTGCGGAAGCCTCGGCCGACCGGCTGACAGCAAAGGACCGTCGTTGGCTTCCAGCGGGGCCAGCCAGCACGGAGTTGTTGTTTGTCCGGCGCGGAGAGATGATCCCGGGTCTTCCGGCCATGAGCCGTCCCGACGGTGATCCTCAGGTGGGCGGCCATCCCCGGATAGCCCCAGAGGGGCTGGTGGTTGACCACCATGTCCTCCCGTTCGGCGTCATGTGCGTGCATAAAGGGAGCGTGGCCATATGGCAAGGCCGCTCCTGCCAGGTGGGCATGGAGCATGCCTGGGGGTCCAGTTCAGACTGCGGTGAGACGGTTTCGAGTGGTTGAGCGCGGCGGTCGCGACCGTGAGTGCGGCGCAGAGTCCGCGGACCTCGCGGAGCGTCGGACGGACGAGTTGGGGCCAGGTGTCCGAGGCGGCAGGCCATGAAGCGAGATGGCCCTCGCCGGTGGCGAGACCAAGGTGGGCGACGACGTCCCAGCCGCCGTGCGAGGCGGGCTCTCACCGGAGGAGAAGACGTCCGACGGAAGTCTGGGCGCGTCGGACGGGAGCCAGCAGACGTCGAAGGGGCCGCCGGACAGGACGGAGACTCGCTGGACGAGCGCACCGGCCACCTCGGAGGGCACCGGGCGCAGAGCCACAGGGGCCGTGGATGACGTCAACGGGGCGCACGGTGTTCTGCAGGTCCGGTCGGTCGCCGTGGGCCGGCGGGCGTCGTCCGTCAGCGCCTTCAGCTCGGGCTCGTCCGACGGCGCGTCGACGGCCCAGGCCGGCGGTATGTCGGCGTCAGCCGCGAGCGCGCCCTGGGAGCTTCGTGACTACTTCAGCCGTTGGCGGATGTGTTGACGTGCCCCGGAGCGCCGAGACCGTGGGCACGATCGCGGGTGTTCATCGCGGCCGGAGGCTCAGGAGCCAGCCGAGTTTGTAGGCGCGGTCCAGCCGGTGGATCGGATCCACTCGGCCAGGTCCAGGGTGGCCGGCTCGATCGCCCGCACCACCGCAAGATCCGACGGGTATTCCGCCGCCTTTGCGAACTGGCGGAACATCGCCCTGTCGAGGTCGCTGGGAAGCACGCTCAACGGGAGGGCCTCGTAACGTGCCGGGAGTCCGGCGCGCGCGCCGAACACCGCAGCGACCTGAGGCCCCGTCAGCTCGTCGCCGACGAGCTCGACGGCTCCGCCGGGCGCCTCCGCGGTGTCGAGCAGGAGTGCGGCGGCGACCCGGCCGATGTCCCTGACCGAGATCATCTTCAGGGCGACGTCCTCCGGCAGTGGCAGCCTCAGCACGATCTCTCCGTGCTCCAGGCTTGGTGCCAGCACCTCCATGAAGGCGGTCGGGCGAACCATCGCGGCCCTGAGGCCGGACTTCCTCAGGTGCTCCTCGATCGAGTGCTTCGAGTCATGATGCGGTACACCCGACTCCCGGTCTGCGCCGAAGACAGAGTTGAACACGACGTGCGGGACGCGTGCCGCGACGGCCGCGTCGACGAGCGCGGTGCCGATACGGATCTCCGTCTCGACCTCTTCGAGGTTGTTCGCCTCCGGGGTCATGAAGTAGAACGCCTCGACCGCCGTCAGCGCGGCGGCCAACGAGGCCGGGTCGTCGGTCCGGATGGCCGCCAGCTCGACGCCGCGGGCGGCCAGTGCCTGAGCCCGGTCGGACTGGGGGTCGCGGACCAGGGCCCGCACCGGGGCCTTGCGGTCCAGCAGCGCGTCGACCACCGCCCCGCCCTGTTGCCCTGTCGCGCCGAAGACTGCGATCGTGCCGGTCGCCTGAATGCGCATCGCTGCCACCCTCCACTAGTTCATGGCATGAATGAAACTAGTTCACGCCATGAACTTCGTCAATGTGCGGGTGCAGCGGGACCTCACGGTCGAATGGGTTGGTTGGGGGAAGAGAGGTCCGCGGTGTCCACGATGGCGGTGGCCACGCGCTCGAAGTCGCGCTGGTCGTCGGCGTCGAGGTTTTTGGCGATCTCGGGCAGGCGCTTGGCGACCTCGGCGTACACGGCCTCGGCGAGCACCCTCCCCGCAGGCGTCGCACTGAGCATGACGACCCGTCGGTCCTGCGCCGAGCTTGCCCGGCCGACCAACTCGCGCCGTGCGGTGCGATCGACCAGCTGGCTCAATGCGTTCTTGGTCATACCCAGCGACGCGGCGAGGTCAGCCATCTGCCGCGGCTCGTTCCTGACTGCGCAGATGAGCGTGGCCTGTGAGGGGGTCAGGTCGAACTCGGCGCAGATCTGCGCGTACTTGCGTTGAATCACAACCGACAGCCAGAAGAGCTTGTCGCCATAGTCCACGCCGGCCTCCCCGTCCGATGACGAACGATCAGCCTACTCGTCACGTGTTGGCAGACCACGCCACTCACCAGGAGATGCACGCCTCTGCGAGACCCGCCTGGCGATTCCTACCCCAACCACTTTAATCGACTCATGCTGTCCATTCACCCTGGAGGCGTCGCTACCGGCGCGCGACGGGTCGTGCGCCGGTTCCGTGCCACTTCTGTGCCATGGTGAGGGGGGTAGTCGGTGTAGTCGCCGCCGTAGAAGGTGGCCGGGTCGGCCGCGGTCAGTGGGGCGTTCGCCTGACGACGGGCTGGCAGGTCCGGGTCGGCCAGAGCGGTCGCGGCGACGGCGACGACGTCGACCAGCCCGGCATCGAGGTCGACGATCCGGGCCTCGAGGGGAGCGCCGGCACGGTGAGCAGCAGGCCGTAGGCCATTCGCGCGCAGCCTCGTGAAAAGGTCTTCGTCGCCGGCGTAGATCGCGTGCAGGTCAGGTTCAGTGGGGCCAGGACGGCGAGCAGGGCCGGGAATACCTGGTGCATGTCGTGCTCGACGATGTCGTCGTACGGATTGCCCGGCCAGACCCACAGGCCCGTACGGTCGGCGCCGATCTCGTCGGCCCCGCCGGCTGAGGTGCCCTCCACCCGGCCGTCGGGGCCCCGGTGCTGTCGCTCTCGCCGCCGACCTCACCGCAGGGCCGCGGCACGCGCACGCCCGCGGCAGGCGCAGAAGGGAGCTGCGCAGCGGGGCGAACGGGATGATCCGGGCCACTCACCAGCCGCCATGCCTTCTGCCGACCCCAGTGATTGGCTGACTGCGGCGGTCCGGAGCGGCGAGCTCGTCCACGCTGCCGTGGCGACATCGCCCTCGTCTTGTGCGTCAGTTTCCCGTCAGGGTCTCGTGTCACTCTCTTTCACGTGAACGGCCCCAGGCGCCATCGGGGGCCGGGAGCAAGGAGAGGTGCCCGGAGCGGTTGATCGGGGACCAGCGAGCATGTCTCGGGGTCGGATTCCTTCGGGGTCCACGCAGGTTCGAATCCTGCCCTCTCCGCATCACGCAGTACGCCGCGCCCCGACGGGATGTCGGTGCGCGGCGGGCGTGGGGGTCCCGCAACGGGCGCAGACCAGGCGCCGCGGGCCGGGTGAAGGCATAGCGGCCGAGGAAGCCTATGTGGTCGTACTGAAGCGGGAGAGCCGGGTGAGCAGCTCGTCGGTGATGGGGAAGCTGTCGGCGGCGAGCTGGTTGACGGCGGCGTCGATGTAGAGGCTGTGCAACAGCACCAGGTGTGCTGTTCCGGGACGTTGGTGGCACGCGTGCTGGATGCTTGAACAGGTGGGTCTGCTGCAGGTTTGGGTGACAGGTTCGGTCACGCGGCGTGGAGGGCCGGTGTGGTCAGGACGGTCTCGCATTCGATGGGGGTCAGCCGGCCGAGCGAGGCCTGTCTGCGGCGCCGGTGGTGGGTCCTCTCGGTCCAATGCACCCGGCGACCTTCTCACGCCGGGCAACAGCATTGTTCAGGGCGGCCACGGCCAGGCGGGACTTTATCCGCGCGTCGGTGGAGTAGCCCACGATCCTCTTGCTGAAGACGTCCTTGATGGCACAGAGATACGACTTCCCTCACCGGTGGCGTGTTCGGTGATGTCGGCGAGCCACAGGCGGTTGGGGCCATCCGCCTGAAGTCACGGCGGACCAGGTCGTCGTGCACCGGCGGGCCGGCCTTCTTGATCGTGCCGCGCCTTTTCCTGAATACGCTCCACCAGCGGTTGCCCCGGCAGATCCGCCACGCAGTCCGGTCGGCCATGACCGACCCCGCGTCGCGGGCCTCATCAGCCAGGAAGAGGTAGCCGAACTCCGGATCCTCACGATGCGCCTCGAACAGCGCGTTCGCGCGGTAGGCCTCCTCCAGCACGGCGTCGGGGACCGGCCGGTCGAGCCAGCGGTAGTAGGGCTGTCTCTGACGAGTTGGAGGACCCGACAGGTGACACGAGCAGGTGGCCGCCGACTTCGGAGTGCAGTGCACGCGATGACGCTGTGGAAGTGGATGCGTCGTGCGGACATCGACGACGGGACCAAGCCCGGAACGAGCAGTCAGGAGAAAGCGGAACTGCGGGCCGCGTGTCAGCGGATCAAGCTGCTGGAGCAGGAGAACGAGGTTCTTCGCCGGGCCGCCGCCTATCTGGTAGAACTGCTGTCCGCCATCGGCATGCGATGGACGTAGCACGCAGCCGCTGGCCGGTCTCAGCTGGGTCACCGCCGTCACGCGTCCGCGACCCAGCTGCCGTGGAAGCCCAGGGGCACCCGGCCGGGCAGATGGATCCGGCCCAGGGGGTGGCCGGTGAAGTCCTGGGCCGCGAGGATCACCAAGTCGGTTGCGCCGCGGTCGGGATCGTTGACGTACGACAACACGTAGCCGTCGTCCTCGGCCCGCGCCCCGCGCCGCGGCACGAACACCGGCTCGCCGACCGCCGCGCCCGTGGGGAAGCGATGGAGCTGCCCGCCGCCGCGCACCATGTCGTGCTTCACCAGGTAGTTCGAGAACTTCTCGTCGGGCGGCACTCCGTCGACCGTCTCGTACGCGCGCCACATCTCGGCCGCGCTGGCGGTGTAGGCGTAGCGGTGCCGGCGTGAGACCAGGGCTTCGTTGATGCGGGGGAACTCCTGCGGGCGGTCGTCCAGCCGGCTGCCGCGGAGCCGGCCCGCGTGCACGTCGATCGTCCAGCGGTCGAGCGTCGGCGACCCGGTCGCGCAGGGACCGCCCATGCCGCGGCCGGCCGCGTAGAACGGTGCGGGGAACCCTACGTACTCCATCACGACGGTGTCGCCCTCGTCGTAGGCGTTGAGGGTGTGCGAGTAGTACACCGGGTCGATCTCGAACCAGCGTGTGGTGCCGCCGGTGCGCGGCAGCAGCCCTACGCGCATGGGGTGCCGGTCGTTCCACACGTAGGGCACGACCGCGCCCGCCTCCGCGGCGGCGGCGTCGAAGGTGATCGGTACGTCCACGATCACCACGTACTTACCGGTGAGCGCGAAGTCGTGCATCATCGGCGCGTCCGCAACGGGGACCCGTGTGGTCCGCACGACCCGGCCGCTCCGGTCGATCATGATGTGCCTGACGTGGTCCCAGGTGGGGTAGTACGCGATCGCGTGCAGTTCGTCGGCCACCGCGTCGTACTTGGTGTGCGCGGTGAACGCGCCCGTGAGGGTGGAGCGGAAGTCGTACGGGCGGACGGTGTTGAGCTCGCCGTCCAGTTCGTACGGCAGCGGCCCGCTTTCCTGCAAAGCCAGGATGCGGCCCTTGTACGGGATGACGTGCGTGTTGCACGCGAAGTCGTCCGGCGGTGCCTGGCCGGGATAGGGCTCCCCCAGTTCCGCCGTCACCCGCCGGGAGCGCACCCAGCGGTTGCGGTACCACTCCGCACGCCCACCGCGCAGACGGACCCCGTGCACCATGCCGTCGCCGAGCATCCAGTGGTGAGCACGAACGTCCTCAAGACGCAGCGGGTTCGGGCCATTGCGCAGATAGCGGCCGTCCAGATCGTGCGGGATCCGGCCCGTCACCTCGAGGTCGAAGGCCGTCAACTCCTCGGCGACCGGCGCGAAGGCACCTTCCAGGAACGGTGTCGCCGCCCTGGTCGCGCCGGTCTTCCCGGCCGCGGGACCCGGCTGCGCGGCGGCCGTGAAGAAGCCGGGGCCCAGACCGCTCCCGACCACGCTGCCCGCTGCCGCGACTGCGGCACCCTTGAGAAGACTCCGACGTGTGCGACCGGCCATCGTGTTCCTCCACACCCGTGTCGATGTCCGGCACCGTCGGCCGGGCTTCGCTGACGGGGACAACCCTCCTCCCCGGCGGCCCGTGAAGCAGTCGACCCACACCCCGAAACGAAGGTGCTGCTGACACCACCATCCCCGCGACAGGAATCCACCGGAGAACGGCCGGACCAAGGCCAGTGAAGGGAAGGACGCCCGCGTTGTCGACGAGGAGGTCACGGCGCCCGTACCGGTCGAGGACCGTACCGTACGGTCGTCCCCCACGGCGGGCTCAGCGAGGTGTGCGTACGGCGAGGAGAGCGACATCGTCGTGGCCCGTTGGGCGGGCACGGTGCAGCAGTTGGTCGGTGAACGACGCGAGCGGGCGGTGCGCGAGCGCTGCGGCGTGCTGCCGAAGGCGCTCCATCCCGTCGTCGAGGGAGCGGCCCGGAGCCTCGATGAGCCCGTCGGTGTACAGGACCAAGGTGGAACCCGGCGGGAGCTGTGTGACAGCGTCGGGGCGGGTGGTGTGCTGCCGCAGGCCAGTGCCCAGCAGGAGGCCGTGTCCGTCCGTGAGGTAGTCGGCCAGGCCGTCTCGGGTGACCAGCAGCGGTGGGGGGTGGCCGGCGTTCGTCCAGCTGAGTTCCCACGTGTTGCCGGTGGTCTGGGCCAGACGGGCGAAGACCAGCGTGGCCATGGTGACGTCGGTGAGGGGCTGGATCGCCTCATCCAGGTGTGCCACGACTCGGCTGGCGGGGTGCTGCTGGGACCAGGCGTAGGCGCGCAGGATGTTCCGCATCTGGGCCATGCCGGCGGCCGCCTCCAGGTCGTGCCCGACGACGTCCCCGATGGCCACGGCTATCGCGCCGTCCGGCAGGGTGAAAGCGTCGTACCAGTCCCCGCCGACCTGCGAGGCGTCGGGTGCGGGCAGGTAGCGGACGGTCATCTCCAGCCCCTGCACCTGGGGCATCTGCGGCAGCAGGTGCTTTTGCATGGTCTCGGCCACCGCGCGCTGGCGCTGGTAGAGGCGGGCGTTGTCCAGCGCCAGTGCGGCGCGGCGACCGATGTCGTCGAACAGCGGGATGTCGGAGTCGGTGTAGTTGCCCGGCGTCGTGGACCGGCCCAGTGTCAGGGCCCCCAGGACGTCGCGCGCGCCGCGCAGCGGCACGATGGCCGCGGAGTGGATGCCGGTGGCCTCGAACAGCCTGCGCTGTTCCACCGCGATCCCCGAGTCGGGCTCACCGCGGTAGGTCTCAGGCCCCGCCAGCGTGGACGTGACTCCGCGCAGCGCCCGCGACAGCGGCATCGGCGACTCCTCGGGGACCGGCGGCATCGGCCCTTCGAGGTCGGTACGGTGCTTCAGCGCCGTACCGTCAGCCCGGACCACGGCCTTGCGCCACACTTCGTCCCGCTCCACGATCAGGTCGACGACCACCCAGTCCGCCAGCCTGGGCAGGAGCAGATCGGTGAGCCGCCGTACCGCCTCGTCGGCGTCCAGGGTGGAGGTCAGTCGCGTGGTGGTCTCGGCCAGCAGGGCCAGCCGCTCCACCTCCGTCAGCGGCACAGCGGGGCGGCCGGCAGTCCGTCCCGTCGGCGCCGAGGGGTCGGGGCAGTGAAAAATCACGAGCGTGCCGGTTTCCTGACCGCCGAGCTCGTACGGAGTGATCAGCCACGAGACAGGAATGACGGAGCCGTCGCCGTGCGCGAAGAACTCCTGGTCGCCCTGGGCGGCTCGTCCACCGTGGAACGCTTGGCGCATCCCGCACTGCGCCGCGGCCAGCGGTTGGCCGTGTGCCCCACGGTGCAGCAGTTCGTGCGCGTCCTGCCCGACCACGTTCCCCGCGCTCCTGCCCAGCAGACGAAGCGCGGCGCCGTTGACCGCCAGTATCCGGCCCGCCTTGTCCACCACATAGGCACCACTGCCGATGAACTCCAACGCACGCGCTGCGGGCCCCAGCGGCGTGTCTCTGGCCACAGAGTCCTCTCTGTGTCCCTGCTCCTGCACCGGTGCCGCCTCCTTACGCCGTACGCTCTCTCGTCCGATCCTCCCTCAGGCCGACAAGCCGCGCGCTCACACCTGCCCCAGCGGGGTCGGTCCAATCCCCGGCACAGCCTCGCGCACCAGCCCTGCGCAGGGGCCGGCCGCCGTCCACGGCACAGCGGGCCACTGCAGGCGCGCCGGTAGAGGTGACTACGGTCGCCGCGGGCAGGTGGACCACGGCCTCCACCCCCGGCCCTCAGATCTCCACCCGACCTCGACCCAGGGGCCGATGTCAGGGCACGGCGTCGCGGCGAAGGTGGGTGCCTGACAGCGAACATCGTGATCATGCAGTTGGCGCTCCTGGCCCTGGTGCTCGAGTCGGACCTCGGACGCCGCAGGATCGGCTGGTTCCGGGTGGGACGTCCGGTCATCGGCGTCGCCCTGATCGTGCCCTTTTTCTTCACCTCGCTCCCCACTGGCGGCAACGACCTGCTTGGCGCTCAGCACGTCTTTCCAGTAGGGCTCGGCGTGTTCCTGGCCACCCATCATCTCAGTGGCACCGGTCTGGCGAACGGCTTCATCTTCCTCTCCGTGAGCATGAGCCTGTGTCGCAGCCTGGGGCTGTGGGTGCGAGGCCGAGCGCACCTGGCCCGGACCAGGACAGTCCTGGACACCATGCCGGCGACGGGAGCCGCGCGGTGATCCTCATGACGCTGCTCGCCCCGGTCACCCGAAGCCCCCCGGGCGCGCGCGGTGGCCATGCTGGTGGGCCTGGGCGTGACCGTCCTGAACAACGTTGCCGCGCTCCCCGCCGGCCCCGGGGCCGTGGCGCCTGTGGCCCTGGCCGCCGCCGCGCTGGCCTGGCTGGGCTCGATCGCCGGAATCAGAGGTTCCCGGGTGACCGGGGTCGGCGCCGTGATGGGCGCGGCCGGGGCTGTGCTCACCGTCACGGATACCACGGGCTGGTCTTCACCGGCGTCGCGGCGAGCACGGCCGCCGTCGCATTCGAGCCGATGGCCGCCCTGGTGCTGTCCACCGCGGGCCCTGCCTACTGCCTCGCAGTGATTCCCCGCGGGTCCCTTCCTGGGCCGAGGGTGGAGCGCACATCGTTGCTGTGCCGCTGCGAGAGCGAAATGCGGTAGCGCGATTCGCCCGAGTCTTCCCGGTCATGGAAGACGGTTTGCCTTTCACCGGAATGATCGGTAGCGGACCGAAACCCAACGGCATGGACATGCCTATGCAGGCTTCCTAGGCTCTCGATCATGTTTGCCGCTGTCGACACGCATTCGGACGCCTACCAGGCGGGACAGGTCCTCGCCCCGTTCCTCCTGGCCTCGATCGCCATCGTCATCCTCTGGGCGACGACCCGCACATGGCGCCGGCCCAAACCGATCACGGTCCCCGAGGATCTGGAGGCCACGGCCAAGCTGGCGCGGGAACGCACCCGTCGAGTCGTCATCGGCACCGTGGCCATCGTCGTGGCGGCCACGGTGATGGCCGTACCGCACATGCACCGGTCCGACGCCTACGTCAGCGCCGCAGCCGAGGGGCCCACGCGTCTCACCGTCACACCGCCGACCACCCTCGGCAGCTACAGGCTGATGACCGGCGAGCAAGCAGACCTGCTTAACGCGCGAATAGCCGGAAAGCTACCCAAGCACTACGCCGTCGTCTTCTACACCAACGCGACAAGTCCCGCTCAGCCCGTACTGGAAGTCTTCAGCGACACCAGCACCGCTGATCCACAGCTCGCCCAGGAGCTCACCCAGCAGTCGGCAGACACCGAGAACTCCGGTCTCATGGCCGGAGCACACATCACCGATGCCAAGGTCTTCGACTCTGGCTCGGCCGGCGGGAAGGTGCGGTGCGGAAGGAACAGCGCAGAACTGCTTTGTGCCTGGGCCGACTCCGGGACCGTCGGCGGACTCCTCAGCAACCTGTCCAGCGGCATCAACGTCCAGCAGATCGCCTCCCTCACCCAGGAATTCCGGGCCGCAGCCGAACACTGAAACGTCACCGAGGAACTACGGCGGGCCGCACCTGCTCATGGCGCCCGCCTTCGCGCCGAGGGCGTCGCCCACCGTCACCAGCCTCGACTACAGCCCACGCGCCAGTTGCAGATCAGCAGACCTACGACTCCACGAATCGGTGGTCAGCTCGCATCGTTGAGAACGTCGCGTCCGGCCTCTTCGTCGCACTGGCTGCCGGGGCCGCCCGGTGGACCCGGCTCGAATGGCGCCGGCGTCGAATCGCCCGCGCTGGACGACGTAACCCCCATAACGCGTTCCGCCGAGAGACCGGCATCGAGAGACCCTCCGCCGGTCCGAACGGCTACGGAACGACCGCGTCGCCCTGGAAGACCCCGCCGTGACGGAGACCCCGGCGTTCCTCCGTAAAACCGGCTTGCAGCCGGACTTCCCCAATCCTGGGCATCTGTTCCATCTGGTCCAGCTGTGCCGCGGCTGCCAGCGGCACCGTGAAGCCAGTGAACTCGCCGAACCCGAACTTCGTGCGGGCCGCTTCGCTCCGGATCGGCGCCCAAGCGCGCCTGGCACTGCGCCGCGTACCTCGACGAGATGCTTCTGGGCGCCGAGGGCGTCGTCGACATGGGCTCCGCCGGGCGGCCCCTCGCGATCGTCAAGGCCGATCCGGAGTTGGCAGCCACCCCGTACGCCCTTCAACCACGGGCAGATTGTGGTCGACCGCACCCATGGTTCCCCGCAGTAGGGACATCACCGGTCTGAAGACGATCACGAGCACTGGCGGCCCTCCGGGAGGTTCGTCCCGGAAGGCCGCTGCTGTCCGCCGACACGCGCTGGAAGCCCTCAGGCAGAGAACGGGGGGTGCGCGCCGGACCACGGAGCGGCTCGCTCGAGCTGGGAGGCCAATCGGATCAGCACGTCCTCCCGGCCGTGCGCGGCGACGAGCTGCACGCCGATGGGGAGTCCGTCGGAGGCGTGGTACAGGGGCAGGGAAACGGCGGGCTGGCCGGTGACGTTGAACGGCAGGGTGAAGGCGATACATCCTGCGACATCGGCCACCAGGTCCATCGGGGCCTTCGCGTCCGGGGCGAGCTCACCGAGGCGCGGCGGGGGTATCGGCAGCGTGGGCGTGAGCAGGACGTCGACCTCGGTCTCCCACAAACCGGCCACACCTCGTGCCCACTTCTGCCACGCCTGTATGCCGGAGAGCCACTGGGCGGCCGTGACCGAGCGGCCCGCTTCCGCGAGCGCCCCGTTCATCGGTTCCAGGTCGGCGGGTTCGAGCTGTTCGCCGAGGCGCTGCGACCACTGCTCCAACTCCCAGGCGAGTATGGCTGAGAAGAGGGTGGGCAGGGCCTGGAACAGCTCGGGTGCGTCCAGCGCCGCCGCCGGTGTCGGCTCGACGTGGTGGCCGAGGCGGTCGAGCAGCCGGGCGGTGTGCTCGACCGCCGCCACACATTCCTTGTGGGCCGGGTCGGTCGCACCGGGCGGGATCGAGCGGAACCCGATCCGCAGTGCGCCCGGATCGACTCCGACCTCCTCGCGGTAGGGCCGCGCCGGGGGTGCCGCCGCGTACGGGTCACCGACTGCCGCACCGGCTGTCACGTCGAGCACGGCGGCGGTGTCGCGCACCGACCGGGTCAGCACATGCTCGTGCGTCACTCCTCCCCAGTACTCGCCGTACTGCGGCCCCAACGAGGACCGTGCCCGAGTGGGCTTCAGCCCGACGACGCCGCAGGCGCTGGCGGGCATCCGTATCGAGCCGGCCATGTCGTTGCCGTGCGCCACCGGGACCATGCCGGCGGCGACCGCCGCCGCCGACCCACCGCTCGAGCCGCCAGGCGATCGATCGAGCGCCCACGGATTGCGCGTCGCCCCGTGGGCCAACGGCTCCGTGGTCACGCTGGTGGCCAGCTCGGGAAGGTTCGTCCGGCCGCAGAAGACGAACCCGGCCGACCGGAACCGTGCCGCCAGGGTGGAGTCCTCATGAGCCCGCCAGTCGCGGTTCCGCAGCGCGCGCATCCCCCCGTAGTACGGATCACCCGCGGTCTGGCACAAGGCGTCCTTCAGCAGCATCGGCACGCCGCGGAACGGGCCATGGGGCAGCCCGGACGCCTCCGCGTCGGCGAGGGCCTTCTCATACAGAGGGGTGATGACGGCGTTGAGTGTGCCGTTGAGCCGCTCTATCCGTTCGATGGCGGCCTCGACGAGCTCACGCGGTGTCAGCAGACCGCACCGCACCAGGTCGGCCTGCGCCGTCGCGTCCAGCCATGCGAGTTCCTCGCTCGACACGGGGCTCTCCGTCATGCGCCCACCTTTCCTCGGTTCTGTCTGCCGCGAAACGCCACAAAGCACAGTCGTGGCAACCGTGTTCGCAGCCCATTGTTCCTGAACTGGTGGACAGCAGCCCGTCTTGTCACCGATCATGTTCGGCCAGCCGGTGGACCGATCCGGTCGCAGGGCGGAAGATTCGCGGGCATGACGCCTCTGCGGTTCTCACGGCAGACGACTTGCCGTTATGGCGAGCACTCCGCCTTGTGACGCCGACCGATGCCGCCGAGCGCGACCACCTCTACCGTCTGGGCGAGGTCCCCCAGCCCCCGGTCATCAGTGATCCGCCGACCGAGCTCCCCGGCCTGGGAGCCCTGGACCCGTTGCCCGCCATGCTGGTCGACGCCCGCACCGACGTGCTGCACTGGAACCGCGCGTACGCGGCCCTGCACCCCGCTCTGGTCAGTGCTCCACCAGGCAAGCGCAACACCCTCTGGCACCTCTTCGCGGCACCGGAGGGCAGCACATCGTCAACCGCGACGAGCAGGCGCCCGAAGCCGTGGCAGCGTTCCGCTATCGCCACAGTCAGAACTCGGGCGACCCGCGATGGCAGGACTTCGTCACCCGTGTGTGCACCGCCAGCCCGCTGTTCGCTCCATCCACCCAGCACACCCACCGAACTTACGAAAAGATCAGTAGGTGTGCTGTCCCGACAGGTTGGTGACGCGGCTGGCGGGTGGTTGGCCCCCGATTCCGGTGTGGGGTCGGTGATAGTTGTACCAGTGCAGCCAGTTGGTGAATGCTTCCATGCGATCCCGGTTTGAGGTGTAGGGCTTCTGGTAGGCCCACTCGTCGAGCAGGGTGCGGTGGAAGCGTTCGACCTTGCCGTTGGTCTGCGGGCGCCAGGGGCGCGTCCAGCGGGGCTGGATGCCCAGGTCGCGGCAGGCGTTGCGCCAGGTGTTCTTGCTGTAGGACCAGGCGTTGTCGGTCAGGACGCGTTCGACCGTGATGCCCAGGGAAGCGAAGTGTGCGGTGGCCCGTCTGAGGAAGCCTGCGCAGGTCGGGGCGGTCTCGTCGGTCAGGTCTTCGGTGTAGGCCAGTGTGATCGTCGAGTGCGGTGTGCAGGTAGGAGTATCCGGCGCCGTCGCGGCGGTCCTTGTTCGGGCTGCCGGCCGCCCGGCCCAGGACTTTGTGACCGCCGCCGTCGGGGATGCGGCCCAGCTTCTTGACGTCGATGTGGATCAGCTCGCCCGGACGGTCGCGTTCGTAGCGGCGGACGGGCTCGCCGGTGGCCCGGTCCATGGCGGCCAGTGGCGGCAGGCCGTGCCGGACCAGAATGCGGTGGGCGGTCGAGGCGGCGATGCCGCATCGGACGGCCAGTCGTAGCGGCCCGATCCGGTGCTCGCGTCGTAGCCGTAGCACCTGCTCCTCGACGGCGGCCGCGGTCCTGCGGGGCTGGTGGTGCGGGCGGCTGGAACGGTCGCACATTCCGGTGACGCCGAGTTGCCGGTAGCGGTGGGCCCAGCGGGCTGCGGTGGCGGGCTGACCTGGAAACGCTCGGCCGCCCGCCGCACCGGCCATCCGTCCTCGACGACGCAGCGGGCCAGACGGAGTCTCCCGGTCTCGGTCAGCGGGGCATTACGGTGGACCACGAGGGCCTCCTGATCTCGGTGGAGATGTCGCAATCCACACCGAACCCGGAGGCCCTCACCCGTTTCAAGAACCCAGCGCGCGTGTCACCAACGTCCCGGGACAGCACACCTAGGCGCTCCCTCCCCCATCTCCAGTCGGGAAGTGCCGGTGACGCGATCGCGGATCACGACCACGCGCTGTGCCGGGGATTGCCAAGTGGGCACTCCCCCGAAGCCGAGCCAGGGCCGTTGGCGGGGCACACCCACCCTCGTAGGGAGGTGACGATGTCGGCGGTCAGCCGGGAGCTGAGGGCTTCGACGTTGTCGAGGGGGTAGGTGTGAGTGCCTGGGAAAAGGCGCGGGGTGGCCGGTTGGCTACTGATGTCGTTCCAGCCGGCCAGCGCCGCCGGGGAGATGACAGGGTCGTCCGCGCCCCCGTAGAGGGCGAGTTGGGTGTCCAGGGGTGGGCCCTGGTGGGGCGGGAATTGCAGGGCGAGCAGAAGATCGGCGAGCATCGGAACCCAGGTGTTGATCAGTGCTCTGGGGTCGTGGCCGGCGTGGTCGGGCAGGCGGCCGAAGAGTCTCTCGATCCCCTCTCGGCCACCGAGCAGAACGTCCGGAGCCTGTGCGGTGAACTCGGGGTGGTGGGGAGCGGCCATGGCGGACAGGGCGAGCAGGGTAGGGGGGTGATGCCCCTGCCTGACGAGGCATTTGACGGTCTCATAGGCGATGAGTGATCCCACGCTGTGACCGAACACGGCATACGGGTGGCCGTTGTCGGCCTGTCGGATGCGTTCTGCGAGGAGTTGTCCGAGGCGGTGCGGGTCGGTGTGCACCGGCATGCCGATGGCGCGTCCTCGTCCGGGCAGCTGGAGGGCGTGCACACTGACGGTGGCCGGCAGGTAGGGGATGAAGCCTTGGAAGTAGGGGGCGCTCATTCCCGCGGGCGGCATGCAGTAGAGGCGAAGGACGTGTTCGTCGCCGGTGGCCGGGCGCAGGGCGACGAAAGCCGGTTGGTCCAAGGCGGTGTCGGGACGGACTGAGCCGTCCGTCGGGCCGGGGGCGTTCATGCGTGTTCACTCCGCTCTGGGACGGTGCCCGTCTTGGCGCGGTCCGGGGAACCCGGCTGCCGGATGCGTTGCAGGGCTCGCTTGGCGAGGTCGGGGAGGTGGGCGGCGCCCATCAGTTCCAGGGCGGGGATGTCGCAGCCGAGGTGTTGGCGCAGCGCCGTGGAGAGTTCCAGGAACATCAGGGAGTCGATGCCGAGCAGATCCAGACGGCAGGTGCGGTCGACGCGCTCCGCCGGGGTGTGCAGGACCGCGGCGGCGAGCTCCGCGATCTTGTCCTCGATCAGGACGAGGGCCTCCCCGTCGCTCAACGTGGCCACTTCACTGAGCAGGGTGCTGGGATTGTCGGTGTTTTCATGCCGCTGTCGGAGCAGTGCACCGGTCCTGGGCGCCCCAAGACGGGGCAGGACACGGCTGATGCTGTCCCAGTCGAAGCGGCCCACTGCAACCACGGGCCCCGTTCGCGTGTCGAGAAGCCGGTCGAGCGCGATGAGCGCGTCGGTGGCGGTGACGGGAGCCATGCCGTAGGAGGCCATTTCGTCGATGCGTCCGGTGCGGTGGACGTAACCGGCGTCTGCGATGACACCCCATTGGACGGCGAGGCCGGGGCTGCCGCATCGGTGCCGGGCTCGGATCAGCGCCTCCATCGCGGCGTTGGCGGCGACGTAGGGGGCTTGTTGAATGTTGCCGTCGAGAGCGGCCACTGAACTGTAGGCGACGAAGAAGTCCGGATCATGTTCCCCGGCGAGGGCATCGAGCGCATGAATTCCGGTGATCTTGGGCGCGAGGACGGTTTCCAGCCGGGTGTCGGTGGAGTCGGCCAAGGGTGCGTCGGCGAGGACCATGGCGGCGTGCACGACACCACCCAGGCGCCGGTCCCGCAGAGCGGTGCGCACGGGATCGAGAGCGCCGGGCCGGGTGATGTCGGCGCAGTGCACGGTGACCTCGGCTCCCGCGGCGCACAGTTCGTCGAGCAGTTTCGCGGCGCCGGGCGTCCGGTTCCCTCGGCGTCCGACGAGATGGAGGTGACGGGCGCCGCGTGCGGCGAAGTGGCGTGCCGTGGCCGCCCCGTATCCTGCGAGGCCACCGGTGATGACGTAAGCGGCGTCGGCGTCGAGTGCGCTCGTGGGCTCGGAGCGGACGACCGGCGGTGGGGCATCGAAACTGATGACGATCTTCCCGATGTGCCGGCCGCGATTCAGCAGACCGAAGGCCTCCTCGAAGCGGTGTGCGGGGAACGTGTGATGGGGCAACGGCCTCCAGTGGCCGGTGGTGACGGCTTCGGCCAACCTCGTGAAGTGGCGCCGTACCAGGGGCGTTCGCCGATCGTGCAGGTCCAGCGTGTCCACTCCGAACAGCGAGACGTTGCGGGCCGGCGGAGCGGCGGGCAGTGGATCGCCCCGCTCCATGCCGCGTCCGAGTTCGACGAAGCGCCCCTGTGGGGCGAGCAGGTGCAGGCTGCGCAAACGGGCCTCGCCCGGAAGGGAGTTGAGGACGACGTCGACGCCGTGGCCGTCAGTCAGGTCTGCGATCTGCTCGGCGAAGTCCAGGGTGCGCGAGTCCAGCACGTGCTCGACACCCAGCAGGCGCAACAGGCTCCGTTTGGCCGGGGTGCCGGCCGTGGCGATGACGCGCGCGCCGGATCGCTGTGCGAGTTGCAGGGCGGCCAGCCCGACTCCCCCGGCGGCGGCGTGCACGAGGACGGTGTCGTCCTCGGTCAGGACAGCACACTGCCGGAGGGCGTGGTGTGCGGTGAGGAACGCGGTGGGCAGTGTGGCCGCCGCGGTGAATTCCATGGTGTAGGGCAGCGGTATGACGTGATCGCTGTAAGCGAGGACATGGGAGGCCAGGGCGGTGTGGGCCATGGCCGCGACGCGGTCGCCCGGTACGAGATGGGTGACACCGGGGCCGACTGCGATGACGGTGCCCGCGCAGTCCAAGCCGAGGCCGAGGAACCCGTGGCGCCGGGATGCCGGCAGTGAGCTGTCACCGGTTGCGGTCAACAGGTCGTGGTGGTTCAGTGCTGCGGCCGCGGTACGGATGAGCACTTGACCTTCGGACGGGTGCAGTGCGGTGGTGGCGCGCCAGGCGAAGACGGGATGTCGTCCGGCGGTTTCGACGTGCAGTGCGTAGTGGGGCCCGGATTCGGCTGTGACCTCACCGGCGGGCAGTGGTACGACACGGGTGGCGAAGCGCCCATGCGGCGTGAGGACCACCTCGTCGTCGACGAGTGCATCGGGATCGACCGCTGCGGCTGCACTGCCCTCCAGATGGCGCAGTTCGTGCAGGAGACGCTGAAACGTGTCGTCGTTGCCGGGTTCGCTCAGGGCGATACGACGTACGTTCAGTGAGGGGTGTTCGTTCGCCAGGCTTCGCGCGGCGCCCCACAGGGGTGCGCCATGGAGCGAGGGTGGTGGGGTGGGCGGCTGCTGACTGTCGGCGTCGACGATCCAGACGCGCAGGCTCTCCGCTTGTGACCGCTCGCTCCGGCTCCAGGCACGGGTGAGGTCACGCAGCGCGGCCAGCTGCCGTACGCCGTGGTCGGTACGTTGCTGTGGACCCGTTCCGTCGGCTGGTTCGGCGAGGAAAATCACGTCGCTCACCGGCCGGGGTGCCTGGGCTCCGGCTGCCGCACCGGCCAGTTCGCGGGTCCACCAGGCCGCACCGCTTGTCCCCGCGATGTGGTGGACGCTGCCGTGAGGGCCTTCGGCGAGCAGCGCTCGGATGAGCCGCTGCGCCAGCGCGGTGGGGTCGCCGGCGGTAGGTGTGCTCAGCAGCCAGGACCGCTGCGTCACGCCGTCGGTCGCCGTTGCAGCGGCGGACGACCGTCGCACGCCCGGTGCGCCGGAGGAAATGCGGCCCGTCGTCCTGTCGGGGACGGCGTGGGCGTCGCGCTCCGCGACGATGAGGGACACGTACGGCCGGTCCGCCGCGGTGTCGTCATATTGCCCGGTGCTCGTGAAGCCGCAGTCGGCGAGGAGGTCGGGCCAACGGTCATAGGGCACCAGCGGGCCGTCTGGCCGGACACCCTGGTCGGTGGGGAGCCAGAAGGAGTCCAGGAGACCGAACACCGGTGCCAGAAGCTCCACGCTGTGGGTCTCCAGGGCGATCAGATGGCCGCCGTCGGCGAGCAAGGTGGCCATGCCGCGCAGGGCGCGGGAGATGTCGCTCGTCGCGTGCAGGATGTTCGCGGCGATGACGAGGTCGTAGGCACCTGGCTCGAAGCCTTGGGCCACGGGGTCGCTTCCCGCGTCCAGGACCTGGTGAACGAGGAAGTCGTAGTGGCAGAAGCGCTCTTCGGCGGCTGGGAAGAACGCGGGAGACACGTCCGTGAAGGTGTAGTGGACCCGCTCGGGCGGCAGGTGCGGCAGCAGGGCCGCGGTGGTGGCGCCGGTGCCCGCGCCGACCTCGAGGATCCGCAGCGGCCGGTCGGCGGGCCAGCCGTCGACGACGTTGCGGATCCAGCCGACGAGCGCACGGGTGTGCGGGGCGAAGAAGGTACTGGCCTCGTAGAACCGCTGCACGAGGTTGTCGGAGTCGGAGAAGAGGAGCTCCAGAGGGTCGACGTCACCGGTGAGGACATCGGCGAGGCGGCCGCCGCACACACCGTAGGTGAGGATGGTGACGGACTCGCCGGGAAAGTCCCCGAGCAGACGGCTGAACAGTTCCTCGGGGCGTGGCGCGGCCGGGATGTTCCAGGCGTCGGGCCCGGTGACGGTGAGCACGCCGTGGCTGACGGCCTGCGGCAGCAGGACGTCGAGCAGCTTCGCGTGCTTGGCCTTGACCCCTGCGCCGATGAGGTCGGCGAGACCGAACGAGGCGTGCTTCACAGCCGGGAGCAATTGGCGCACGGCCTGGGCCGTGAAGTGGGCGCAGACTTCGAGCAGACGCGGCCGGAGTGCGTCGCTGACCTGATGCAGCCGGCCCAGCTGGGCGTCGTTCTGCCTCCTGACCCGGTCCGGCAGGGACGGCGCGGCAGGCAGTGGGCTCCGGCCGGGCGCAGGCTGGCCCGGCAGGGGGGCGGCGCGCAGCACCTCGGTCAGGCTGTCCGGTTCGTCGACGGACGCAGTTTCGAAGCGTCGCAGCTCGCAGCCGAGCATTTCCATGCACACGTCACCGTCGTCGTCGCACACGGCGATGTCCCACAGGGCGTCGGGGCCGGTGGCGCGGGTGACGTGAGTGAAGCCGGACAGGGGCAGGGTCCGCCAGCTGCGGATGGTGGAGATGCGGGCGGGCAGGAACGGGGCGGGTCGGTCCTCGGTGAACACCAGCGGCAGGCAGGTCTGCAGGGCACCGTCCACCAGCGTGGGGTGGGCGATGACTTGGGGCTCGGGCTGGACGGGCGCGGTGAATTCGTAGCGTCCCAAGGCTTCGTCCTGCCCCAGGTGCAAGTGTGTGACGGTACGAAACGCCGGCCCGTAGTCGAGACCGGCCCGGTGGGCGGCCCCGTAGTGCTCGACGGCGCGGTACTCGTTCGGCAGGCGGCGTTTCAGAGCGGCGATGTCCACACGGGGGCGCTGTGGGCGCAGCAGGCTCCGCACGCCGGCGCGGACGTGCTCGGTCCAGTCCTGTTCACCCGTGCGGCTTCGGATGATGAGCCGGCCGTCCTGGGCAAGGCCGGTGGCCAGTTGGACGTCGTCCCCGTCCGCTGGATCTGCCGGGTCGGCGCTCCAGTCGAGGGTCAGCGCTCGGCCGATGGACAGGCCGGTGATTTCGAGTGGTTCGTCTTGTCGGCTCCGCGCGGCGGCCAGGGCCATTTCCACGAAGCCTGCGGCGGGCCAGACGACAGCGTCCGTGACCCGATGGTCCTCCATCCAAGCCAGCCGGTCGGCGTCCAGACGGTTCAGCCATGCCGCTTCCGGCCCGGCTTGGCGGGGCCCGAGAAGGGGGTGGGCGCCGGCGGAGTCCTCACCGGGGGCGTCTTCCCTCCACCAGGACGCGTCGCCGTTCCAGTGCCGCTCGCGCTGCCACGCCACGGGGGGCAGCTCGGCTACCGCGCCGGGGCGGGGAAAGTAGTTGTCCCAGTCCACCACTGCCCCGGCGGCGAGTACACGCAGCACGGTCTGCTCCAGCGCGTCCACAGTGGCGAAGGTCCGGGACAGCGTGGGCACGATCACGCCGGGGCCGGAAGCGCCGGCGGTGGCACGTCGCAGATAGGCGGTCAGCACGGGGTGGGGGCCGATCTCGACCAGGACGTCGCAGGCGGCATCCCCGGTGGTCAACGCGGTGGCGGCCTGGTGGAAGCGGACGGGGCGGCGGATGTTGTCCCACCAGTACTCGGCGTCCAGGTCGCCCCCCGACGCGGCGCGGCCGGTCACCGTGGAGATCAGCGGGACGCGGAAGGATCCGGGGACGAGGGACTTCAGCGCCCGGGCCAGCTGGTCACGCACCGGGTCCATGGCGCTCGTGTGGAAGGCGTAGTCGAGGCGCAGGTCGCGGAAGAAGACGCCGTCCGAATCCAGCGCGGTGCCAAGGGACGCAAGGTCCTCGTGCGAGCCCGCGAGGGTCACGTCCTGGTCGGAGTTGATCGCGGCGATCTCCACCCGGTCGTGCAGGTGAGCCTGTTCGAGGCGTTCCCTGACGGCCTGTTCGCTCAGGCCCACCGCGGCCATGCCTCCCGAACCCGCGGTGGCGGCCTGGGCGAGGCTGCGGGCGGCGATGACGAGGCAGGCCTGGGCCCGGCTGAGGCCACCCGCACAGTACGCGGCGGCCACTTCCCCGACGCTGTGTCCCATGACGGCGTGCGGCTCGATGCCCCGGGCGGACAAGGCGGCGACCAGGCCCGCCTGGACGGCGAACAGCGTCGGCTGCGCGACTTCCGTACGGTCCCAGCGGGAGGTATCGGCGCAGGCCAGCTCGTCACGCACCTTCCAGCCGAGCAGGGGCTCGAGTTCGTCGCTGACGGCTTGGACCTCGGCGGTGAACGCGGGGTCGTTGTCGAGGAGTTCGGCTCCCATGCCCGCCCACTGCGAGCCATTTCCGCAGAAGACGAAGCCAATCCGGCCTGCGCTCACCAGGCGTTCGGTGGCAGTGCCGACTTCCTGTCCTCGTGCCGCCCGCGTCAGGACTTCGGCGGCTTGGGTGGGGCCGGTCGCGAAGAAGGCCATACCGTGGCGGCGCCGGGTCCGTCGTCGGCATGAGGTGAAGGCGACGTCGTACAGCGCCTCGGGTCCCCGCGAAGGATCGGCGGCCATAGCGGCGAAGTGGTCCGCCCAGGACTCCAGGGCGGCGGTCAGCGCCTGGCGCGTGTGCGCGGAAACGATGACCGGAACCGGCCGCTCTGCCGTGTTGGCGACTGGCGCGGCGGCGACGGCGCTCACCGCGGCGCTGCCGGCGGGCGGTGAGGCCAGGACGGCGTGCGCGTTGGCGCCGCCTATGCCGAAGGAGTTGACGCCGATCACGACACGGCTGTCACCGGGGAGGGCGCGGGCGGTGAGTACCGGCTGCAGTCCGAGACCATCGAAGTCGATCTTCGGGTTGGGCGGATCGGCATGCAGAGTCTTCGGAATGGAACGTGATTTGATCACGACCAGCGACTTCAGGACTCCCGCCATCCCGGCCGCCGCTTCCATGTGCCCGAGATTGGACTTGATCGAACCGATTGGCAGCGGTGCATCGGCACGGTGGCTGCCGAGCACCTCCCCCAGCGCCGCGCACTCGACGGGATCGCCGACCAGGGTGCCGGTGCCGTGCGCCTCCACATAGGACAGGTCGCGCGGGTCGACGCCGGCGGCGGCGTACACACGGCGCAGCAGAGCCGCCTGGGTGCGTGAACTCGGTGCGGACAGACCCACGGTGCGGCCGTCGGAGTTGAGGGCGGTGGCCAGAATGACGGCATGTACCCGGTCGCCGTCGGCGAGCGCGGCGGCCAGGGGCTTCAGGACGAGCATCACGGCGCCCTCGGAGCGTACGAAGCCGTCGGCCGCGGCGCCGAAGGGGTGGCAACGACCCGTCGGCGAGAGCACTCCGGCCTGCGCATAGCCGACGAAGAGGCCCGGCGACAGCATCAGGTTCACCGCGCCTGCCAGGGCGAGTGGGCTGCGGCCGGTGCGCAGATGCTCGCACGCCTGGTGCAGCGCGGTCAGGCCGGAGGAGCAGGCGGTGTCCACGGCGCTCGACGGGCCGGTCAGGTCCAGTTCGTACGAGACGCGGTTGGCCGTGATCGACAGGAATCCGCCGGTCGTCGTGTAGGGATTGCTCGAACGCAGACGGCGGGCCTGTAGGTCGGCGTAGTCGTGGGTGGAGACACCGGTGATGACCGCGGTTTCGCTGCCGGCCAGGGCATCGATGTCCAGGGCGGCGTCGTCGAGGGCCTCGACCGCGCACTCGAGCAGCAGCCGCTGCTGCGGGTCGATACGGGAGGCTTCTTTGGGAGTGATGCCGAAGTACGAGGTGTCGAAACCGGTGACTTCCGGTTCGGGCAGGAAACCGCCCGCGGTTGCTTCCGGGCGACGGGCTTGACGGGCACTGATGTCGAAGCGGTCCGAGGGCATGGTGCCGACCAGGTCGCGTCCTTCGGCCAGCACCTTCCCGAGCTGGTCCAGGCGGTGGACGCCGCCCGGCAGACGCAGGCCCACCCCGATCACCGCCACCGCGTCAGCGGGCACAGAAGCGGGATCGCAGACGGTGGAGGTGGACGGAGAGGATGGACGGAGTTCAGCCATGGAGGCCTCCACATGAGCGGCACAGGCTCGGATGTCAGGGATGCTGGTGAGGCGTCGACAGGGCGTGTCGGGACTGCGCTCAAGGCTCGCGGAGGTGCACGGACCTGGGCGGCCGACCGCTCCCGGAGCTGTCAGACCGCAGGTCTACCCTGTCGGCTGCACTGGCTTGCGGCCCCATACGGAGACGGCGTGCATGCCGAGTTCCACGAAGTCCGGATCGTCGATCAAGGACAGCGCCGCGTCCAGCTCGTCTGCCAGAGGGACGCTGCTCCGGGCCTGGAAATCGCGGAGTTGGGCGAACGACAGGCGCCAGAACTCATCTGCGGGGCCGCCGTCACCGATCATCACCGGCTGCACCTCCGTGCCGTCCAAGGTGAAGCCGCCGTCGGTCACCAAGGCTTGCAATCGCCGGCCCAGACGGAGATCGCTGCCCTGCGAGAGCCCAAGGGTGCGCTCGGCGACGTGCAGACCCCGACGCATCACCGGGTGGGGCAGGACATCGGCGGGTCCCAGATCGAGATCCTCGACCAGGACGAGACCGCCGGGCCTCAGCCACCCCGCCATGGCAGCCAACACTCGCGCGGGGTCAGCCAGATGACACAGGAGCATTCGGGCGTGGATCACGTCGAAGGAGCCGGCGGGAAAGCCGTCCTCGGTCACATCGTGGCGGAGGATGGTGATGCGCTCCTCGGCCGCGAGGTCCTCGAAGAAGCGGGTGTCGGTATCCGTCGCGGTGACGTCACCACTCGGGCAGAGCCGGGCCAACATCCGGGCCACCGACCCGGCGCCCGCCCCGACTTCCAGGCAGCGGGCCGTGGGGGGCACGCCTGCTTGTCTCAGGCAGTGCTCGGTGAACGGGTCCCACAGGTCCTCCAGTGCACGCAGCCGACCCCACTCACCGGTCCTCTGATGGCCGAAAGCTCCGGCCTTGTAGCCGGGTGCCGCGTCGGACCGGGGTCGGCGCTGGGGCGTGAGTTCGAGTCGGGTCAACGATGGGCCTCCGTGGCTCAAGTATGGAATGTGCTGGTCGCAGCCACTTGTTCCTGGCCGCTACGCGGACGGTCCCTCCCGGCCGGCTGCGAGCTTTTCGGGTCTCGTGCTCACGGCCGGTGCCTCTTGCGGTGATCGAGGCCACCGACCGCCTGCCGATCCCCCGGTCCCCGGTCCCCGGTATCGGACGCGTGCGGCCGACCGTCACGCATGGCGGGCTCCTTGGGTTTCCGGGGGCGGCCCACGATCCGCAGTAGATCATCGCTGGCCCAAACGATCAACCCGTACCAGAGTCGGCTGCGGGCGGCAGGTCTTCCACGAGCAAGGCGTCGTCGGCGGCGGCCCGCAGCTCCCGGCGGGGTTCACGCCGGCGATCCACCGGCGCCGGCCCGGAAGATGCCGGGGTGACCGGCAAGTCGCTGCGGAGACGGGTGCGTCGGGCCGATGAGCACGCAGGCCGCGCTCACGGCCACGGCGACCGGGTCCGGCTGCGCGCGGAGAACGGCCGGCTGTGCAAGACGGAGGAGTGGCAGTTCGGGGCGGGAGGTCCTGCGCCGGGCAGCGGCGTACTTCGCCCAGGAGATGAAGTGGAGACCTGCCGCTCAGACTTCGGATATACCGGGCCCTTCCTGGGTCGCGCGCTCGGCCCACCCGACGGGGGCCCGGGTGTTGCCGCTCGCGCTGAACACGGCCGGCTCCATGGAGTTCCGGTAGCCATGCCGGTTCACCAGGTTCGTCGCGTTTCACAGGAGCAGTTGTCGCCGATCATCAACTCGCCTGCGGCTTATGGCGGCGGGGCGCGGAGGGGTTGGTGGCGAGGGAGCCTCCCCGGCCGGCTCGAGGAACCTGCGGGTCACGTGTGCCGGCGGCTCGGGTGCGAGGCGGTCCCATGCCCCCGCCGTACCCGTGGAAAAGGTTGCCCGGCGCACCGAACCTTCGCCGGACATCGAGCGTCTCCAGGTGCGGGGGTGCGCACTGACCTCGCGCACCGAGTCGTACTCGAGGGGAAACCAACACGTCATGAACACCAAACTGACCACCGTGGCCCTTGCGGCGGTCGTCGCCGCCGGTACCGCCGTCGCCGCCGTCCCGGCCTCGGCCGCCACCGCCAAGGCCGCGCCGACGCGTTGCCACACCGCCGACCTGAAGGCCGGTTTCGCCACCGGGGACGACGCGAAGCCGGAGATGGGGCGGACCGGGAAGCAGACGCAGGCGTTCATCTGGTTCACCAACAAGAGTAACCGCACCTGCACCCTGTCCGGCTTCGCCGGTGTCGACATGGTCGGCGCGCAGAAGACCGACGGCACCTGGTCCCTGGTGCGCTCCTCCAAGAAGCCCACGAAGATCACCCTGGGGCGCGGAGGCACGGCGGACTTCAGCGTCACCCTGCTCCCCGTCGCCAAGTCCACGCCGCTTAAGGAGAAGTTCGTCCCGGCGAAGTTCCTGGTCACCCCGCCGAACGAGACGACGCACTTCACCCTGAAGTGGCCGTTCGGCGGCCAGATCCTGAAGCAGGACGGCGCCACCCGACCGGGCACCTACCTCAACCCCGTCGGACAGTAACTCCACGCGGCCGGGTTCGGAGCTCCAAGAGGGCTTTGACCGCGCGGCGCTCGTCCCTCGCCCGGTGACCCTCGGCGTCTTGCTCCAGCGGCCGGGGAAGGCCGGAGGCCCTGCCCGTCGACGGCCGCTCCGTGCGGGCCGCTGGGCCAATCCGGTCGAGGCCCACTTCGCCGCCGGCGTGGCGGACT
Source organism: Streptomyces sp. AM6-12 (assembly GCF_044327085.1). NCBI lineage: Bacteria > Bacillati > Actinomycetota > Actinomycetes > Kitasatosporales > Streptomycetaceae > Streptomyces > Streptomyces sp. AM6-12. The sequence goes on along the minus strand of NZ_JBIQWN010000002.1, from coordinate 1,031,930 downwards.
GGCTGTGTGCGGCGCGGTCCGTCGCTCAGGGCCTCGACGTCGATGCGGGTGTCGAGTGGCCGCAGCGGGAAGGCTTCGGCCCACGGCCGAGGTGTGCCGGGCAGGGCAGCGGCTGCCCGGTTCGGGGTCTGGCAGGACGTGGAAACCGGCTTGTCCGGGGTCTGCGACGGCCGCCTCCACTTCCTCGACAACTTTCAGCAGCGCCGAAGCAGACTTGGTACGCCCTTCGTCGGAGGCAAGCTGGGTCGGCCACTCGTGGGCGATGGTCGCCGCCAGGCCGTTGGCGAGGGCCGTGTCGAAGGCCCCGGCGGCCACCGCCGGCGTGGGGGCCAGCTCCGGGTCGGCGGTGCACTTGGCGTAGGTCTCCGCCCGCTCGCTCTGCATGGCGCCACCTTCCAGGAGCAGCGCCAGGACGCCGCAGGCTCTTCTCAGAGAACGGTGCCCGCCCTGGCCTGACGGGGTTCGTCGAGAACGTGCACGCCGTGATCCACGTAGTCGCAAAAGAGTTCGATGTGCCGGAGATGGAGCTGACGGTGGGGCTGACCGGCGACATCACGGCGTCGGTCCGCGCACACAGCCGCATCGAACGGGACTTCACCGCTGAGCGGTCCGGCGGCATCGTGAAGGGCAGGACGATCATGCTCATTCCAGCCGCCCGGCGTGGCTGGTGTGACCGAGCGCCGCGGTAGGCCGGTCTGAGTGCCACAGTTGACCAGCCACGTGCCCTGAGCCAGAAGGAGTGAGCCTGGTGAACCCGATGGTGCAACCGAACGGAGGCGCGATCCAGTGGCTGGATCGAGTGGCCGCCGTACGCCGCGAACTCATCGAGCACGGACCGCCGCGGCGTCCCGACGGCGCTCCGGACTTCGCCACCGTCACGCTGCCGGAGCGCGACTGCGATGGGGTACGTGACCTCCTGGTGGAAGAGCGAGTCGGCACGGTCGTGGAGATCGGGCTCGCCTACGCCGGCTCGGCACTGGCGATCAGTGAGGCGCTGCTGCGCACCGGTTCACGGAACCCGCGGCATGTGGTGATCGACCCGTTCCAGTACACGGTGTACGACGGTGTCGGGTGGGAGCTGCTGCACAGCGCCGGCTTGGACGGAGTCGCCGAGCTGGTGACGGCACCGTCGCAGCGCTTCCTTGCCCGGGCGGCCGACGCGGGCTTCGCCGCGGACGCAGCGTTCGTCGACGGCAGTCACCACTTCCACAACGTGTTCGTCGACCTCCATTTTCTGGGCGAGATCGTGCGACCTGGCGGCATCGTGCTGCTCGATGATGTCTGGTGGCCATCGGTCAGCGCTGCCGTGGCGTATTTCGAGACCAATCTGGGGTGGCGTCCGATACCGGGCGCGCTGGCCGACGGGACCACCGACCCGGCCAGCGGTCGGGCGCGGACCGGCGCCTACCGGCTGCCCGATCCCCGCCCGACGCCCGGCTTCAGGGAGTTCCAGCCGTTCTGCTGACGCGGGTGGGGGGCCCTCTGTCGGTCCCCGTTGCAGGGCATCCGCGCGAGCCTCAGCCTCGGGGGTGCAAACTCACCGAGCGTGATCGCTTCGAAGGGCAGCACGCGCACGTCCCGGCCCATCGGCTCCTAGGTGACGGAGGGGACGGCGCCGACGCTGCCGCCCACCGCCGTCACCGGCCGCCTCGCCCCGAGCGGATCGCCGATGGTCTGGCCCCCGCTGGCCTCATCGATGGACGGTCTCTCTGACCACGGTGCGTGGCAATCCCCTACTCGGCGCGGTGGGCCGGACGGTGCGCCACCGTCTCTGCTCGACGGCGTCGAGGTCGGCCTCCCACTTCTGCGACCAGTGTTTGCGGCCCTTACCGGTCGGGTCCAAACTCATGTAGGGCGTGGCGAGTATCCGCCTGATCGTGACGCAGCCAAACCTTCAACGGATCCGCGGTGCTGCGATGAGTTTCGTCGCCGCTACCAGTCTCTACGTATGTCGTGCGGCCCGACTACCTCACGACAACCCGAAACTGCTGCTTTCAGAGAGAAGCTGATGTCCGACACCACCTGCCACATGTCGATCTCCCTCGACGGCTTCGTCGCCGGTTCCGAGCAGAGTCGAGACAATCCGCTGGGCAAGCGCGGCCAAGAGCTGCATGGCTGGCATATCGGCGACCCGCGCGCGACCGAAGCCGACAAGACGGCCAAAAGCTGGCTGATGCGCCCGCGTGGCGCCTATGTCATGGGCCGAAACATGTTCGGGCCGATCCGAGGTGAGTGGAACGAGACGTGGGACGGATGGTGGGGCTCCGAGCCGCCCTACCACGCCCCGGTCTTCGTGCTCACTCACTACGCCCACGAGTCGATCAAGATGGAGGGGGGAACCACCTTCCACTTCGTCACCGAAGGCTTCGACGCCGCTTACGCACAGGCGCTCGAAGCCGCCGAGGGCAGGGGCGTGGACATCGCCGGCGGCGCTTCGACGGTACGACAGGCACTCAGCGCCGGCGTGATCGATGAACTCACCCTCGACATCGCACCCGTCCTACTCGGCGGCGGCGAGCGCCTGTTCGACGGCGTCGAGACCTTCGATTTCGAACCCGTCGAGGTGCTCCACTCACCGCTGACCACTCATATCCGTTACCGCAAACGCGACGTCGGCTGAACGGCAACCGGGCCCTCACTCATCTCAAGGGCGGCGACCTGCGCGGTCGCCGCCCCTTTGACGGGTACCGACAGGAGAGCAACGTCCTGGCCACCATCCTTGTCCGCTCGATGCGTCGCCCGATGTGCTGGGCTGGATACGTCTCGGCGTCGAAGGCCGGTGGACGACCGCCGACGCGGCCGGGCCGCAGATGGTGACCGACCTGGCCGGACGGCTGGGCGATGACAGCGCGGGTTCCGCGTCGAGCAGCTCGGCGACCGTGACGCCGTCCTGGTCGTGGGCGACGCGGGCTCCTTGAAGAAGGGGACGCGGTCGGCCGGGGTGCAACGGCATTGCTCCTGCACCGCCGGGCGGACGGAGAACTGCCAGGCCGGCGTCTTCCTCACCTACGCAACCGGCCGCGGGCGGACACTGATCGACCGGCGTCTGTAGCTGTGTGTCTGCCCGCCTCCTGGACCGACGACCGCGACAGGTGCCGCCGGGCCGGCATCGACGACGTCGGCTTCGAGACCAAGGTGGCCATGGCCAAGCCGATGGTCCGCAGCGGCAGCACGGCCGGGATCCCTTTCCGGTGGGTGACCGCAGATGCCGCCTACGGCTGCTCCAAGGGCCGGCGCTCCGAGCTGGAGCGGGCGGACGCCTCCCACGTCATGGCCACCACCCGGCACGACACCTGGTCACCTGAACCCGCTGGTACTGGCCGACGTCGGGCAGGCCCAGTACCGCCTGGACCGAACAACCCGGCAGGTCGCCGCGGGCGGCGCCGGGCGGGCCCCCGGCGCCGAGCGCCTGGACCGGCAGACGTTCGACACCTGGCTGCGCCGCACCGCGCGCACCGCGAACGGCCGCGCCTTCTTCCGGCTGGTCACCGAGGCCGTGTTCTCGGCGGAACCGGAGGACGTGTCCGCCCTGTGGGCCACCTGTTACGTCGGCTCCGCCGGAGGTCTGGACGCGCTGATCAACACCACTGGGGGCGCGCAGCAGGACCGGGTGGTACTGGAGGCGCCGGTCACCGACGTCGAATGGCGGGAGGGGGACGTGCGGGTGGTGACCCGTGGCGCCCAGTGGTCCGGGCACGCCGGGCGGTACTGGCGGTGCCGCCGCCGCTCGCGGCGCGGATCCGCTTCTCCCCAGGGCTGCCCGGTGACCGGGACCAGTTGGTCCAGCGGATGCCGATGGGGCGTGTGATCAAGGTCAACGTGGCGTACGAGGAGCCGTTCTGGCGGCGCGAGGCGTTGAGCGGCCAGGCGAACAACAGCGAACGGCCGCTGGGGACGGTGCTGGACAACACGCCGTTCGACGGCTCGTGCGGTGTCCTCGTCGGGTTCCTGGAGGGCCGGCACGCCGACGTCTGTTCCCGTATGGATCCCGGTGAGCGCCGGTCCCAGGTGATCGGCGACCTCGTGGGCTACTTCGGTCCCAGGACGCGCGATCCGATCGCCTACATCGAACGCGACTGGGCCGAGGAGAGTACAGCCGCGGCTGCTACGGAGCCTTCGGTCCGCCCGGCACCCTCACCCGGTTCGGGCCGGCCCTGCGGCGGCCCGTCGGCCCCCTGCACTGGGCGGGCACCGAGACCGCCACCCGCTGGGCCGGCTACATCGACGGGGCCGCCGAATCCGGGCACCGCGTCGCCGCCGAGGTCCTGCCCGCTCTCCACTGACACCCACCGCCACAGTCAGCGAGGTCCCGTCATGAGCACCGACCCCACCACCCGCAGCTCCACCCCGGACATCGACGCCCTCCTCGCCCGGCTCGCCGCCGGCGAACGAACCCGGGCCCGCACCCCCCTGAAGGACCGGCGCCGTCTGCTCCTCGAGGTCGCCGCCACCACCGCCGCCGCAGCCGACCGCTGGGTGCGCACCGCCTGCCAGATCAAGCAGCTCCCGCCCGGCTCCCTGCTCACCGGAGAGGAGTGGATCAGCGGACCCTACGCCGTGCTCACCTACATTCAGGCCCTCCAGCACACCCTCCGCCGCCTGGAGAGCGGCACCGACGTCCTGGCCGACGCCCGTATCACCGCGGCCCCCGGCCGACGGCTCGCCGTCCGTGTCCTGCCCTACGACTCCTTCGACCGGCTGCTCATGGGAGGCTTCCACGCCGAGGTCTGGACCCGCCCCGGCGTCACCGAGAGGGAGCTGCGGGCCACGGCGGGCCTCGGGCAGCGAAGCCCGGAACGGATACGCGGCACAACCCTGGTCCTCGGCGCCGGTAACATCACGTCCATCCCCCCGCTCGACGTGCTGTACCAGCTCTACGCCGAGAACCGCACCACCGTCCTCAAGCTGAACCCCGTAACCGACCCCCTCGCCGACGTCTACCGGAGCGTCTTCCGCCCGTTGACCGACCGCGGCCTGGTGGAAATCGCCACCGGCGGCCCCGACCTCGGTGAGGCGCTCGCCCAGCACCCCGGCGTCACCGCCGTCCACATGACCGGCAGCGCAACCACTCACGACGCCGTCGCCTGGGGAACCGGCGAAAGCGCAAAGGCCGCCAAGGCCGCCGGCACCCCCAAGCTGGACAAGCCCATGACCAGCGAACTCGGCGGGGTCGCCCCGATCATCGTCCTCCCCGGGCCCTGGTCCAGCGCGGACCTGCAATACCAGGCCGAGCACGTCGCCACCATGCGGCTGCACAACAGCGGCTGCAACTGCATCGCCGGTCAGATCCTCCTTCTCAGCTCCCACTGGCCCCAGAAGGACGCCTTCCTCACCGCCCTGCGCCGCGCCCTCGCCACCGCGCCCAGCCTGGTACCCCGGCTGCTGCCAGACCCGGGTCCAAGACGCCCGCGACCTGCACCCCCACGCCGAGATGCCCGGCGGCACCCCTGAACGCACCCTCCTCACCGGCCTCGACCTCGACGACCCGACCGAATCCGCGTTCTCCACCGAGTACTTCGGACCCGTCCTCGGCGTCGCCGAACTGCCCGGTACCGGCGCCGCGTTCCTCGGCGCCGCCGTCGCCGCCGTCAATGACCGACTCCACGGAACCCTCGGCGCCCACCTCATCGCCCACCCCACCACGATCAAGGAACTCGGCTTCCGACTGCGCTACGGCACCATCGCCGTCAACGCCTGGACCGGCGTCGGCTACGCCACCCCCCGGGCCACCTGGGGCGCCTACCCCGGCCACACCCTCGACCGCATCCAGAGCGGCATCGGCGTCGTCCACAACGCCCTCCTGCTCGCCGGCACCGAACGCACCCTCGTCACCGGTCCCTTCCGGCCCGCACCCCGCTCGATCCTGCACGGTGAAGCGTCCATCTCCCCCAAGCCCCGTGGTTCGTCACCAACACCACGGCCACCCGGACGGGAAGACTTCTCACCGAATTCGCCGCCCACCCCCGCTGGGGGCCCTCCCCGCTCTCATCGCCTCCGCCGCCCGCGGCTGACACCCCCGTACCCACGGAGCAGCCGGCCTGTAGGTTGAAGCTCAATGATGGCGAGGTGCCAAATCAGCGCGGGTCGACGGGCTCCAGCGGCACGAAACCGTCGATCTCGATCGCCTTCTCGGTCGGCAGCGGGAGGTTGCTCAGGTCCTCGGTGACCGACAACGACGGTGTGCTGCGCGCCGGTGGTGGCCCGTTTCGCGCCGGACGAGCGCGGTCAGATTTCCTGGTCGCCGTAGGTGTAGGAGTAGTCCTCCGCGGGCTTGGCCATGTCCGCGGCGTAGGCGGCGCGTGCCTGCCGGTCCGCGTCGCTGATGTCCGGGTGTACGGGGGCTGTCCGAGGGGCCGGCCAGAACTGGATCAGGTGCCTCTCCCCGCGGTCGCCGGTGCCCGGCTCAAGGTCAGCGACATGGCAGTACAGACGCATCCGGACCCAGCCGTCGCCATCGGCAGACGCCTCGAGAGGGGGTTCCTCCTCGGGCCATGCGTCCCAGAAGTCGCCCTGCCCGATGGTGGCGACGCAGAGGGTAGGAGTGTCGGCGAGCAGGCTCATCTCCTCGGCTGGCCCCCATCCGTCACCACGCCCGGCACCGGGCGGGCTGTCGTGCAGCTGAACGGTCATCCGCAGGGTGCCCGTGTCGGTGGTGGGCAGGACGACGGCAGTGGCCGGCGTGGCGGGGCCGCAGCGCCACCCGAAAGGCATTTCGGTCGGGAACTCGTAGTCGTCGTCGAAGCCGATGAGGTAGCCGTTTTCGCCGAGGTCGACGGTGAACGTCGTCTCACGGATCAGCATGGGAAGCCTCCTTCCACGGAGCGAGTGCCCCGCTCCCGAGCATTTCCGGGAGCGGGGCACCTCGTCAGGCGTGACTTTGTGCGCGGTCGGGCGAGCACGTAGAAGGGATCGCCGTCCATGACGTGCATCTTGCCGCGCCACGCGGTGAAGCGTCCCCTGGGGCTTGCTCTCCTGGACCCTCCCAGTTGATTTCCCCCTGCTTGGCGGGAGATGGGTGCCGCCTTCGTGGGCGGAGGCGAACAACGTCCTCGGCAGCACGCATCGCCCGGTGTCGGGTCCTGTCCGAGCGGTTCGGTCCTCGGGAGACCGTCTACAGGCAGCGCTTCTGGGACGCGGTCGGGCGCGAACCGAAGCTCAGGGACACTGCGGCACGATGTGGTTGTGGAAGTGCCATGCGCCGTTGACGTACGGAGCGAAGGTCCACCACGGGTTGGTGTCTCTGTCGGTGACAGTGGCTCCCCCCGGAGGCGGGTAATTGACCTTCCAAGTGCGGTACCAGACGTCCCCGGCAGTGCCGACCTGGCCGGCGGAGACCCAGCAGTCGATCAACACCGAGCCGTCCTTGCTGTCGTCGGTGAGGCCCACCTTATTGGCGGGCGTGTCGTAGGGCTGCCAATAGACACCGACGTGATCGCCGGTGGTGATCACCGCCCAGTAGTCCGGTAGGTCGTCGCCGGCGTGGGCGCTGGTGGCGCTGCCGGCTAATCCGAGGACGGCGAGGGCGGTCGCGACGGAGGGGGCGAGCAGTCTGCGCAGTTTCATGATCGAACACCTTCTTGCCGAGAGGACGGATGGGTCCGCGAGATCATCGTGTCGAGCGCGCCGGGTTGGCCGAGGCCGGTACGCGTTCGCAAGCCACCCTAGGGCTGGCAATGCCTCGAGCGGCGTGGCAAGTTGCACAGTGAAGCCGGGGTTCCGGTGCCGCAGTGCACAGCGAGAGTGGAACCGGCTCGACCGCGTTCAGCACCGACCCGGCACTCACGACGCCTTCATGGTCGACATCGGGCTGGCCCTCGACGAACCAGCGGCGAACTCCCAGCGGATTGCAATTGTTCCGGCCGCTCCAAGCCATTCAGCACGAACGACACGGCGGCTCAACAGGCTTTCGAACCAGTCTGCGCACCGTAGGCCGAGGCCGTCGGCTGTGCCGGAGGACCGGAAGAATCCAGCCGCGCAGGATCTCCGATTCCGCTCGGGACGGGCGCGTCTCTCACAAGGCGAGAAACCGGTCGCAGAGGAGGTCAGCTTCTCCTCGATCGTAGGGTCGGCGGCCCGGAAGTGCAGTACGGCCTGGCCCTGGCCACGGGCGCGGCGGCTGCCGGGGTATTGCGGCGGCGCCCTCCCGTCCGGCACGCTGACCGCATGGGGGGCGGCTGGGTGCGAAAGGCACTGTGGGGGCTGCTGTGGGCGGCGAGGTGCGCCGTGGCGGCCGCTGTTCCGGCGGCGCTCGCGCTGGTGTTCTCGTGGCTCCTGTTGGAGCTGTGGCGCGGCGGGCATCGCACCACCGTGCCCGTCCTGCTCCAACTGGGCGGATTCCCGTTCTACTTCGGCGCGATCGTGCTGACGGCCCGGTACGCAAGGCGGCAGTGGCGGAACCGATCCGGCCGCTGGAAGGCGGTGCTCTGCTGGGCCGGAACGGTGACCGCCATCGGTGGCTGGTTCGCCACCGTCCTGTCCGGCACCTCCGCGATCGATCAACGGGCGCTGCACGACCGCGGGGTGACGGCCACCGGCGTCATCACGAGAACCTGGTTCGACCAGGGCGACGGGGCGTCCCGGACCTCCTACTGCAACGTCCGTCTCGGCAACGGCACCACGCTCACCGTCGAGGGCGAAGGGCAGACGGGTAGAAGCGCGCAGGTCACCTACGACCCCCGAGGGAAGACGGATCCGCAGTTCGGCCATCGGCCCCCGGCACCGGACCCACTCCCCCTGGAGACATCCCGCGCCCTGCTGGTCCTCGGCTTCGCCCTGACCGCGGGCGCCGTCAGCGGCCCGCTCAAGGACACCACGGCCGGCACGGTGCCGCCCTGGGACGCGGCACCCGCCTCCTGAGGCCGCGCGTCTTTGCCCGAAGGCGCTCAGGACACCCGGGGGCTCGGGAGTGTCAGTGCGCCACAGCGGGGGAAGGTCGACGCGGCCCCGGCAACCGAGGTCGCGGCCTGCCGCACGTCCTGTGGATCGGGAAGAGGTGACGGGCTGGGCTCCCCCCTCCGCAGGTGCCCCGGGCTCCTGCCCTGGACCACACGGTCACGGACGCCCGCGCGGTTCGCCGCACCGACCACCTTGTCGCCACACACCGGCCAGTGCTGCCGGACACCAGTACACACCCACGGGCCGAGCCAGCGACACACCACGTCCGTCATCTGGCGGTCACGACCCCCAGTGCCGGTTAATGGGCCCTGTTGAGGCGTGAGTTGAGCAGCGGGGCCGGTCCCGCCGCGCCCAGCGACTCGAAGACGGCGAGCGACGCGGTCCCGTCGCCGCCGCTGGCGTTCAGCGCCGCGGCCACCGGGGCGCTGACGTCCGGGTCGACCCAGTCGGCCGCGGGGCGGTGGCGGAAGCCTCGGAAGGCACCAAGCTGTGGGCGGTGCTGCCCTGGTGATGGTCGGGACCGGCGGATCGAGGGCCGCAAGGCAGCGGTGGCGGGCCCGGCGGCTCTCACTTTGCTGTGCGAGAGCTTTCAGAACCTTCCCACGGCGCGGCGCCGACTGCTGCTGCTCCTCATCGCTCATGCTGACGGGTCGGCCGGCGTCGGCCGGGCAGGGTGCCGCCGAAGACACCTGGTCGTAGAACCCGGCATGCCGACCGATGCCGTGCAACGGGAGCGGGGCGTCGGGCGGATGCGCCGTTTCGGGACGAAGTCTTCGCGGCCCGTGGGACGCGCACGGACACCGACTACACGCAGATGCCCCAGACTTCTGCCTGGGGCATCGCGCTGAGCCTTCCTTACGTTGAGCGCAGAAGGCTCGTCGCCTGCGGCGCGTCGTCGGCGTTCCCCCTGCCGACGTCGCAGGCGTCACTGTGCGCTCTCATCGAGTGCGACCGCTTCGGTCACATCTGATGCGCCAAGGGTCAGTTGGCGTAGTAGGGGGTCAACTCCCAGGAGTTGCCGCCTTCGTCCTCCATGCAGGCGAATCCCACGATCGTCCCGTGGGCCTGAAGGGCGTTGCCCCAGTTGGTGCATTCCTGGAGGGGGCCCTTGCCGGGTATGTCCGCGCCCTGCCGCGGCGTCGCCTGAGCCGCGCCGGCAGCGATGCCGGAGAACATCAGGACGCCGGCACCGACGACTACCGCCTTCTTGAGGGTGTTGCGCATTCTTCACTCCATTTCTGTCTGTGGGCACACGCGCCGCAGGCGCGTGGCTGCTGGGCGCGGGCAGGCGCGAGCCACCACCGATCGCCACGCTTCGGGCCACGGTGGTGAAGCCCCTGCGAAGCATGGCGGGCGCCCGGACCTCACACCCGGCGCGGCCACACGTCTGCGACCGCACAAAACACTTCTGCGCCAGGGGAGTTCCCCAGGCATCCGCAGTTCATCACACCGGAACCCACTTGATCACAGGTCATAGATGCTTGTTACACACTTCTGACAAGCCGCAGGACGACTCGGACCCGGACCGCACGTTTTGTCACCGAACAGGTAGGTGGAGAATCACTGCCGGGAGGCACGCGCCTGCCGGGCGCCCGCTGCGGAGGCGTCGAGGAGGTCGGTCACGAGTCGGCGGGCGTATGCGGCGTCGAGGCCGGCCGGGCGGAAGAGGATGCGGTACATCATGGGGGCGACCACGCGGTCGATGACCGCCTCGGTGTCGGGAGTGTTCTCCCCGCGGTGGACCGCACGGGCGAGGATGGTGTCGATCTGCTCGGCGGCGTAGGCCGAGCACCGGCCTGCGTTGCTGCCGTCCGGATCGCCCAGCAGGGCGTCTCGGCTGTAGGCGCGGCCCGAGCCGGACGCCATCTCGTCGAGGAACTGTTCGGCCCAGTCCGTGAGGTCGGACCGCAGGTCGCCGTGGTCTTCCGGCTCGCCGTCGGGGCGCAGTCGTTCCACCGCGACGTCCGACAACAGTTCGGCCAGGTCTCCCCAGCGGCGGTAGATCGTCGACGGGGTGACGTCGGCGCGCTGGGCGACCAGTGGGACGGTCAATGCGTCGCGCCCCAACTCCGCCAGGAGTTCACGTACGGCGGAGTGCACCGCAGCCTGGACCCGGGCGCTGCGCCCGCCCGGGCGCGTCATCTGCTTGCGACTCATGGCACCAGTTTAAAGCGCAGGATTTGCGTTTAGGGGTGCGGGCGGCATGGGGATCACCTGCTGCCCAGGGCCGCTCGGGGTGGGCTCGGAAGACTTCCGCCCTCAGGCGGCCTGCGCGAGCGCACGGGCGGGCTGGGTCCGCTCGTAGGCGTGGCCGACCCGCAGCAGCGTCCGTTCGCCGAGCGGTCGGCCGATCAGCTGCATGCCGATGGGCATGCCCGCCGGGTCGTGGCCGACGGGGACGGACAGGGCGGGCAGGCCGGTGATGTTGGCCGGGGCGGAGAGGCGGACGTAGGGGTCGGAGACGCTCTCGACCGTGCCGTCGGGCCAGGTGACGGTCTCCTGGCCGGCCGGGACCGCGGTCATCGGGACGGCCGGGGCGACGATCATGTCGACCTCCTCCAGGAGGCGGGCCCATGCGTCGCGCATCAGCGTCCGGGCGCGCTGGGCGCGCAGGTAGTCGCCCGCGCTCATCAGTTCGCCGGCCTCCAGGAGGATGCGCACGTCCGCCTGGTAGAGCTCGGGGACGGTGCGCAGGGTTCGCTCGTGGTAGGCGGTGGCCTCCGGCACCATCAGGCCCCACTGGGTGGCCTGGAGGTAGCGGGTCATCGGGATGTCGACCTCGATCAGCCGGGTGCCCAGCGCCTCCAGTTCTGCGACGGCTTGGTGGACGGCGGCCGCGACCTCCGGGTCGACGTGGTCGAAGTAGTAGTTGCCCGGCACGCCGACGCGCACGCCCGTCAGGTCCGGCTCCTGTTCCGGCCGGTGGTCGACGGCGGGGGTGACCAGCGAGGCGGGGTCGCGCGGGTCGTGCCCGGCGAGGGCAGCCAGGACCAGGGCCGCGTCCTCGACGGTGCGGGTGAGCGGCCCGACGTGGTCGAGCGACCAGGACAGCGAGGTGACGCCGTGGCGGGGCACCAGCCCGTAGGTGGGCTTGAGGCCGACCACGCCGTTCAGCGCGGCGGGAACCCGGATCGACCCGCCGGTGTCGGTGCCGAGGGCGAAGGTCGCCGCCCCGGCGGCCACCGCGACGGCGGACCCGCCGCTGGAGCCTCCGGCGACCCGGCCGTTGTCCCAGGCGTTGCCGGTCTGCGGGGTGGTCAGACCGTAGGCGAACTCGTGGGTGTGCGTCTTGCCGACCAGGACCGCGCCGGCCGCCCGCAGCCGGGCGGCGACCGTGCTGTCGGTGGTCGCGCGGTGGCCGGCGCGGACGCGGGAGCTGGCGGTGGTGGGCATGTCGGCGACGTCGATCAGGTCCTTGAGGCCGGCCGGGACACCGTGCAGCGGCCCGCGGAACACACCACGGACCGCTTCCCGCTCGGTCGTGCGGGCCGCGCTGCGGGCCTGCTCCGCCGCGACCGTGACGTAGGCCCTGACCCGGGGATCCACCTGGCCGATGCGATCGAGGACGGAGTCGACGAGCTCGACGGGGGACAGCCGCCGTTCCCGGATCTCGTTCGCGGCGGCGGCGAGGGTCAGCTCATGCGGCTTCATCGCGCTTCTCCTCCCCCCACTCGATAGGCGGCGGCGGACGGGGTGTCCCCGAAGTCCAGCTCGCGCAGGACCGCGACGACGGAGTGGATGTGGTCGGCGGTGGCCGCCACAGCGGCGTGGCGGTCGTCGGGCAGGGGAAGTCCGGCCCGGGCGGCCCAACGGGCGGCCTCGGGCGGTGTGAGTTCGACGGAAGACACGGAGCCCTCATCTGGTCGGGACCGGGGCGCGGAACACCCCGTAAAAGCTAATGATTTGCTTTAGTTGGACGGTAGGTCCTATCGTCGCTTAAAGCAAATCCATTGCGTTTGCGGGGAGGAGTCCCATTACCCGGCCACCTGGGACGACGCCTCGTCCCGGCAGCCGCCCCGGTCACGCAGGCCGCTCCACCCTCCTCGTCAAAGGAAACAACAGACCATGCAGTCCCAGCCCTCCTCCACCGCCGCCGCGCCCTCCTGGACCGTGGGCCAGGCGACCGTCCACCGTATCGACGAGATCCCGCTGCCGCCCGCGACCGGACCGTGGCTGCTGCCCGACGCCACCCCCGAGGTGGTGGCCAGCCAGGACTGGCTGCTTCCCCACTTCGCCGATGCCGGCGGCGTCCTCCACCTCGACAGTCACAGCTTCGCCCTCGTGGTGGACGGGCTGCGCGTGCTCGTCGACACCGGTATCGGCAACGGGAAGCAGCGGGCCAACCCTGCCTGGCACGACCTGCGCACCGACTACCCGGAGCGCCTCACCGCGGTCGGATTCCCGCCGGAGGCCGTCGACCTGGTGATCCTCACCCACCTGCACGCCGACCACGTCGGCTGGAACACCCGGCAGATGGACGGCGCGTGGATCCCCACCTTCCCGGCCGCCCGCTACCTCACCGCCCGCGCCGAACGGGAGTTCTGGGCTGGATACGCCATGGACGAGGCGCGCCGCCAGATGTTCCGCGACTCGGTGATCCCGGTCGAGCGGGCCGGCCTGCTCGACCTGGTCGACGTCCCGGCCGACGGCGTGCAGATCACCCCGAGCCTGCGCCTGCTCCCGACTCCCGGCCACACCCCCGGCCATGTCGCCGTCGAACTGACCAGCCGGGGTGAGACGGCCCTGATCACCGGCGACTGCATCCACCACCCGGTCCAGCTCGCCCACCCCGCCATCGGCGCCTGCGTCGACATCGCTCCCCAGCAAGCCGAGGCCACGCGCCGCACACTGCTTGCCTCGCTCGCCGGCACCGACACCCTCCTGCTCGGCACCCACTTCGCCCCGCCCACCGCCGGCCGGGTCGTCGTCCACGGGGACGCCTACCGACTGCTGCCCGTGCCCACGGCCTGACCGGGGCCTCGGTTCCTGGAGGAAGCGGCGGACGACGAACCGCGGCTCCCGGTGTCGCCGGAGCGGTACGCCGGCGGCCGACCCGGCTTCTCGGCTCGGGTCCTGGCACATGCACGCCGAGGCCTTGTCGCACCGACCTGCCGACCAGCGGCGCCCGCCGCGACGAAGCCGCCGCAGACCAGACCGCCGGGGCCGCAGTGGCGGCAGCGGGTGCGGGAGCATACCTGCGGGGTCCGGAGGTCATGTGTGACCGGCTGCCCGTGGCTTCCGCATGTTTACGACGAAGCCCTGTGCGATCTCCGCTTCCCCAACACTGCCCGAAGCCGGGAGGCGGGCATGCCTCCTCACCGCTGCGCTCGTCCCGCAGCGGGTACAAGCAGCGTGCCGGCGGGGAGTCGGGGCGGGCCATCGGCTCCCGTCGTCGGTCGGGTCGGGGCACCGGGTGCCGTCGCCCTCGGGCTGTTGGTGGTACCCCAAGGGGGTGGGGAGCGGCTTCGTACGTCCGCTCGTCCGGGCTGGGCGGGCAGACGCCGTGTGCCTCTCAGGCAGGAGTGCGCAGCGGCGGCACCGCCGGGACCTCGGGAGCGGCCTCGATGTCGTCGGCGGTCAGCCGGAACTGCTCGGGATAGGCCTCGCGCCGGGTGCGGCGGGCCGGTTCGGTGGTGCGCCAGGTGTACAGACAGCGTCGGCACTGCAGGACGCCCCAGACGCCGGGGACGGGTGAGGAGTGCAGCGTCTCGACGGTCCCGAAGGCACAGCGGGGGCACACGGGCATGGGGGCTCTTCCTCTCGGAGGCGGGTGCCGGGGTTCTCGGCAGTGGATGTCGGGCGGGCGGACGCCGGGCGGCTCAGCCGCGCGCGGCCATGAGGTTCTGGATCCTGGTCACCCACTGGCGCGTCTCGGGCAGGTCCTTCGCCGGCGTCGAGAAGTTGCCGCGGACGTCGGGGGCGACCGGCGTGGTGGCGTCGATGATCATCTTGCTGGTGATGCCGGCGGGCTGCGCGGCGGGCGCCAGTTCGACGACCGGCAGGTTGGGCATGATCAGTACGTCGCCGGACGGGTTGACCTTCGCGGACACCGCCCACATGACCTGGGGAAGGTCGAACGGGTCCACGTCCTCGTCGACCACGATGACCGTGGTGATGTACCCCAGACCGTGCGGGGTGGTCATGGCGCGCATCGCGACCGCCTTGGCGAAGCCGCCGTAGCGTTTCCTGGTGGAGATGATGGCCAGCAGGCCGTGCGTGTACATGGCGTTGACGGCCTGGACCTCGGGGAACTCGGCACGCAGTTGCTTGAGCAGCGGGACACAGGTGTTGGGGCCGACCAGGTAGTCGCACTCGGTCCAGGGCATGCCCAGGTAGAGCGACTCGAAGACCGGGCGGGTGCGGTACGAGATCCGGTCGACGCGGATCACGGGCATCCGGCGGCCGCCGGAGTAGTGCCCGGTGAACTCACCGAACGGTCCCTCGATCTGGCGCTTGCGGCCCTCCACGACACCCTCGATCACGACCTCCGAACCCCAGGGCACGTCGAAGCCGGTGAGCGGGGCGGTGGCGATCGGCGCGGGGGCACCACGCAGGGCGCCCGCCATCTCGTACTCGCTCTGGTCGTAACGCATCGGCATGCCGGCCACGATGGCCATGACCGGGTCGTTGCCGAGGGTGATGGCGATCGGCAGGTCCTCGCCCCGTTCCTCGGCCTTGCGCAGATGCAGGGCGATGTCGTGGACGGGGACGGGCTGGATGGCCAGCCGGTCACGGCCGACGACCTCCAGTCGGTACGTGCCGACGTTCTGCTTGCCGAAGTTGCCGGGGTCCTCGGGGTCGCGCGAGACCACGGCGGCCTTGTCGAGGTAGAAGCCGCCGTCGCCGTCGTTGAGCCGGAACAGGGGCAGCACGGAGAAGAGGTCGACGTCGTCGCCCTCCTGGGTGTTGGCACGCCACGGCGCGTCCTCACGGCGTTCGGGCGGGACGGGGAACGCGTCCCAGCGCCGGGCGAACTCGGCCACCTGCTCCTTGACCGGGGTGTGCTTGGGCAGGCCGAGGGCGAGCGCGTGGTTGGCCCAGGAGCCGTGCACGTTGAGGGCGATACGGGCGTCGGTGAAGCCCTTGACGTTGTCGAACCAGAGGGCGGGGGCGCCCTCTCCGATCCGGCCGGTGGCGTTGGCGGCGGCGGCCAGATCTGGTTCGGGGAGGACTTCCTCGCTGACCCGCAGTAGTTGCCCCTCCTCGTCGAGGGTGTCGAGGAAGGAGCGCAGATCGTCGTAAGGCATGGGTACTCCGTGGGAGGTCGCTGCGGAAGCGGGGGTGGGGGACGGCCGGTGCGTCGTCAGCAGACCGGCCGGTACGTCGTCAGGAGACCGGCCGGTACGTCGTCAGGAGGCCGGCCGCAGGGATCGGGCGGCACGCATCCCCTCCCACCGCTTGGCGGCCGGAGCGGGCAGGTCGAGCTGGTCGAGGAGACGCGCGACGACGTGGTCGACGATGTCGTCCACGGTCTGCGGATGGTTGTAGAAGGCGGGCATGGGCGGCACCATCCGGACGCCCATCCGCGACAGCGTCAGCATGTTCTCCAGGTGGATCTCGCTCAGCGGTGTCTCCCTGGGCACCAGCACCAGCGGGCGGCGTTCCTTGAGGACGACGTCCGCGGCCCGGCCGACCAGGCCGTCGGCGTAACCGGCGCGGATGCCGGCGAGGGTCTTCATCGAGCAGGGCACGATCACCATGCCGTCGGTGCGGAAGGAACCGGAGGAGATGACGGCTCCCTGGTCCTCGGGGCGGTGCACGACATCGGCCAGCTCACCGACCGCGTCCGCGGACAGGCCGGTCTCCAGCTCGATCGTGGTGCGCGCCCACCGGCTGAGGACCAGGTGTGTCTCCACCTCGGGCAGCTCGGCCAGGGTCTGAAGGAAACGGACACCGAGGACGGCACCCGTCGCCCCCGTCATTCCCACGATCAGTCTCATACGGCGGTCACCTCTCGCCCGTGCGGCGCTGACCTGCGCCGACGTAAACAGCCTAGGAGCGCGGGGACGGCAGGCGGCGGTAAGCTCGGGACTCACGATGGGCAGAAACGGACAGTCTTCGAGACCGGTCATCCGGGAGCTGGTGTTCCGGCACACGGCGGGGTCGCCGCCCGGTCTGGAACTGGTGGACCTGGCGGCGCTGGCCGGACGGGCATCGCGGCACGGCAACGATCCCTACGCTCCCCTGCGGCCGGCCTTCCACCAGATCGTCGCGGTGCGCTCCGGCCGGCTCGGCGTCTGGGTGGACTTCACCGCGTACGAGCCGGGCGCGGGTGACTGGCTGTGGATCCGGCCGGGGCAGGTGCAGCGCTGGGGGCCGGGTCTGACGGAGGCGGACGGTGTGGTGGTCGCCTTCCCGCCGGGATTCCCGGACTCGGCGACCACCGCCGCCGACCCGACCTTCGCACGGGGACCGCTCAGTCCGGCGGGCCCGGCGGCCGAGGGGTTGCGCAGGGCCTTGGACCATCTGCGCTACGAGTACGACAGCCCGTCGGAGCTTCCCCTGGAGGCGCACCTCAGAGTGCTGCGGCACCTGCTGACGGTGCTGGTGGAACGGCTGACGGCGGCCTACGGGTCCGAGCCGGGCAGGGCGGTGCCGAGCGAGACGTTCCGTCGCTTCCACGCAGCCGTCGAACGCGATTTCACCGTCACCCGGCGGGTGGAGGACTACGCTGCCGCCCTCGGCTACAGTCGGCGCACCCTCACACGTGCCACGGAGGCGGCCGTCGGGATGTCGGCGAAGCGCTATGTCGACGAGCGGGTGGTTCTGGAGGCCAAGCGGGAGCTGGCCCACGGCGACCTGGCCGTGAGCGCGGTGGCCGAACAACTCGGTTTCGCGGGAGCCGGTGACTTCACCAAGTTCTTCCGGCAGCGCACCGGCGCCACACCGACGGCGTTCCGGAGGAGGACACGCGGGGTGTAGCGGGCGCTGGTGGCGGGTGGTGGGTGCTCAGCGGGCTCCGGATCACCGCCATCGACCCGGAGAGTGGCTGACCGATGAAGATACCCGGGAAGAAGGCGGCCACCCGGACGGGGACCTTGGCGCCGGGCGCCCCGTGCACGACCGCACACCTCGGCTTCAGCGCCGCTCCCGCCGGAGTCGAGGACGAGATCGTCGTCGATCTGAAGAACACCGGCTCCGCCACCTGCACCATGCACGGTTTCCCCGACGTCCAGCTCCTCGGCGCCGACGGCCTGGGCGACAAAGGCCCCGACGCGGCCCGCACCGACACCACCGCGCCCACCGTCACCATCACCCCGGCGAGGAGACCCGCTTCCTCCTTCATCACATCCCCGCCACCGTCGGCAACGCCCCCGACGTCTACGTCGACCCCGTCGGCTACCACACCGGCACCGGCACCGGCACCGGCACCGGCACCGGCACCGGCAAGTGACCAGACCAACAGTCCCGCCCCCGCACCAGCCCCCGGACTCAGCAGCCGCTGTGGGTTGTGATTCGTGGCCTACGCGGTCAGACGGGCTCCCGAACGACGGCCCCCAGCAAGGGACTCGGGAGGACCAGCTCCCCTGTGCCGGGGAGGCCGTCGTGGGCGGCCAGGCCGCCGCCCTCGCTCCCTCGGTCTTCCCACGCCGCATCCGATCTGTCTGATAATTGATCTTGTGGTGGGTCGTGGTGAGCTGACCTGCTTCAACTTGTTGAAGCATCGTTCCACCACGTTGCGCCGCTTGTAGGTGTCGCGGTCGGAGGCCGGGGGCCGTCCGCCACGGCTGCCGCGGTTCAGCCGCTTGCGGACCTGCTCGGCTCGCTCGGGGATGGTGTGGCTGATGCCGCGCCGACGCAGCCAGGTGCGTATCGCCCTGGAGCTGTAGCCCTTGTCGTCCAGGACGTGCGAGGGCCGCACCCGGGGGGCGTCCCGGGCCTGGGCGGGGCACCCGGATCGCTTCCATCACGGCGGTGAACTGGTGCAGTCGTTGGTGTTGCCGCCCGTGACGATGAAGGCGAGCGGGCGGCCGGCACCATCGCAGGCCAGGTGAATCTTGCTGGTCAGGCCGCCTCGAGAGCGTCCGAGAGCTGGACCGCGGAGCCCCCTTTCGAGCACCGGCGGCATGCTGGTGGGCGCGGACGATGGTGGAGCCGACCGACAGCAGCCAGTCGATGTCACCGACGGCGTCGGCCCGGGACTGGGCGGCGCGGAGCATCCGTTCGAACGTGCCGTCCGCCGCCCACCGGCGGAAACGGGTGTGCAGCGTGGCCCACGGCCCGTTCATCCAGCCGCTTGCGCCCACGCGATGACACGGGCAGCAGCGGCCTGACGAACTCCCAGTCGGCAGCGGACAGTTCATGGCGACGTATCACCCGTCCATGATCCACCACTCAAGATCATTTGAAGACACTGCCTAGTAGGACTCCGTTAGGTCTTCGGGTTCGGCCTGCTCTCGGGCATGTTGGGTGGATGGACGCACATGAAGTGAACCGTGTCCGGGCGAAGTTGGCGTTGTACGTGGCTGATGTGTTTGCCTCCGTGCCGCGCAAGGACCAGCGGGCCAAGGGCGACTGCTACCTGCGGGGACTGATGCTGGACGGCCGCCGCAAGTCGATCCAGGCGATGGCATCGAGGCTGCCGGACGGCAACGAGCAGAACCTGCAGCAGTTTGTGAATCAGTCCACCTGGGACCCGGTGCCGGTGCAGCGGCGGATCTGTGAGCGCATGCTGCCGCTGATCAATCCGACGGCCTGGGTGATCGACGACGTGTCGATGCCCAAGGACGGAAGAATGTCGGTCGCCGTGGCTCCGCAGTACTGCGGAGCCCTGGGCAAACGCGCCAACTGTCAGGTCGTGGTCAGCGTCCACGCCGCCAGTGACACCGCCTCCTGCCCGCTGCAGTGGCGACTGTTCCTGCCCAAGGAGTGGGCCGCGGACACCGAACGCCGCACCGCCACCCGTATCCCGCCCGAGGTCGGGCACCGCGAGAAATGGCGGCTGGCCCTGGACATGCTCGACACCCTGGCCGGCTGGGGCATGAGCCCGCCGGTCGTGGTGGCCGATGCCGCCTACGGCGCCAATGCCCACCTGCGGGCCGGCCTTGCAGAGCGGGGGATCGACTATGTGCTGGCCGTCCGCGCGGACGTGAGCGCCCATCCGCTCGACGTGAAGCCGGTGGCCCCGGAGCGCAAGGGCCCGGTCGGCTGCTGGCCCCAGCCCCGTCACCGCCAGCCCGCACCCTCGTTGCGGCCCTGGCGGCCGGGCTCGGGCAGGAGGCCTTCACCTCCCTCACCTGGCGGCAGGGCTCGCGAGGAGAGTTACGGTCCCGCTTCGCCGCCGTGCGTGTCCGCCCGGCCGGCAAGGCCGTGGAGCGTCCGATCCGGTCCGCCGCCTCGGCCGAACAGGGCTGGTGGGACGGCATCCTGCCCGACTGCTGGCTGCTGATCGAGTGGCCCGAGGACGCTGAGGCGCCCACCGACTACTGGCTGTCCAGCCTGCCGGTCGGCACCCCGCTCACCGACCTGGTCCACCTGGCCAAAGTCCGCTGGCGCATCGAGCACGACTACCGCGAACTCAAGCACGGCCTGGGCCTGGACCACTTCGAAGGCCGCTCCTGGCCCGGCTGGCACCACCACGCCACCCTCGTGACCGCCGCCCACGCATTTCTCACCGAACAGCGGCTGGCCCCAAAAGCATCCACACCGGACTCACTCTCTACCAGACCCTCGACGCCCTCCAGGGCATCCTGAGGTGCTGGACCGGCATCTGCACCACCTGCCACCAGCCCTTGCCAAGCAGGCCACACACGACATCAAGATCGAGACAGACCTAACGGAGTCCTACTAGCACGGTATGGGCGCGTGTTGCGGGCGCTTGAGCCGTGAAGCCTCGTGGAAGAAGGTCCGACCAAGAGCTGGACCATCAACGCCATTCGGCTACCAGCCACTTTCCATCGACTTTCGATAGCAGAAGTTTGCTGATCAGAAGAGGGTAGCCGTGCAGGCCTATGTCTCCGAGGCTGCTGTTCCTCGCGAAGACTCGGGACGCGCAGGCGTCGGCCGCCTTGCCGCGCTCCGCGTCGCTAAGGGGGGCTATCAGCGCTTTGAGTGCCCGTGGGCACGTCTCTTTGCACCGGACAACAGCCAGTTCGGACTGCGCGGTCCGGGTCATTCGGACGTAGGCCGCCTCCCCGTTTCCTGAGCCAAGAACATGCAGGAATTTCCGGCCGGAGTATCGTGTGCATTCGCAGGCCGTCGTCACGCCCTGCTGTGGGAGATACGGGCGGGGTCCTCCAGACAACGGCCAGGCGTTCACGTTGGCTTGCGTGTCTTGCTCATCTTCGTCGCTCGCGCCTTCGAGCGGCCGATCCTCCAGAGGATGAGCGGCACTCCCATGGCCGAGGCCCCCTCGGCCACCGCCAGCATCAGGAGTCCTCGGGTTCCATCTGCGGACAGGGTGATCCCCAAAGCAATGGCCGCGCCGACAGAGAGACCCAACGACGGCCGCCAGTCGTCGGTACGGATCACCGTCCACCCCAGCGGTGGGAGGGAAAGGATCGCGATGAGGGAGACGACCGGATACCAGCTCCAGACGTAACCGTCCGAGGACTCACACCTCGTACCTTGGCTGAAGTGCACCCAGCCACACCCGCCCTCGACAACCCCAGTCAGCCCCCAACCGAGCGCGACAGCGAAACACACCCCATAGAGGGCTCCCCACACTCTGCTGTTCATATCCGAATCCTAGAACTCCCGCATGACGCAGCAGGATTGGTGTCGAGGTGACGAGCGTTCGGTGCGCGGACTCGGGTGGGGGTTTGCCACGCTGCAGGCATACGCGGCCTGCAACCAACCCACAACCTCACGCCGAGCTCACCACAACTCTCGGTCAGAGAGTCTGGCGGTGCAGGGAGTCGAGGATGGCAATTTCGTCCTCGGAGAGCCGGAGGGCGCCTGCGGCTACGTTCGATGCCAGGTGGGCCGGGTCACCGGTGCCTGGGATGGCCAGCACGTTCGGGCCACGGTGCAGGGTCCAGGCGATCCGGACCTGGGCAGGACTGGCCTCATGCGCCTGGGCGACGGCCAGGATCTCCGGATGGTCGCTGTCGCTTGCCCCGGCTTGACGTCCAGTGGCAGCAATCGCGTAAAACGGCACGAAGGCGATATCTTGCTCGCCGCAGGCGCGGACGAACGCGTCCTGGTCGGGCCGGACACCGAGGCCGTACATGTTCTGCACGCACACCACGGGCGCGATGGCCTGCGCCTCAGTGAGGTGATGGGGGAGGACGTTGGAGATACCGAGGTGGCGGATGAGCCCGGCTTCGCGCAGATCAGCCAGCACACCGAAGCGCTCGGCAATCGAATCGGAACCGACGATACGGAGGTTCACCACGTCCAAGTGGTCACGGCCGAGCTGCCGCAGGTTCTCCTCCACCAGTCCGCGCAATTGATCCGGCCTGGCGTGGGGCAGCCACGCTCCCGAAGGGTCGCGTGGCTGGCCGACCTTGGTAGTGATGACGAGGCCGTCCGGGTAGGGGGCCAGGGCTCGGTTGATCAGTTCGTTGGCCGAGCGCAGCGCTGAGAAGTAGAAGGCGGCAGTGTCGATGTGGTTCACGCCGAGCTCGACGGCGCGGCGAAGCACACTGATCGCCTGGTCACGGTCGCGTGGGACGGCGTCAGGCACGAGCGCCTTGCCGGTCTGTGGCAGGCGCATCGCCCCGAAGCCGATCCGGTTGACCGTCAGGTCGCCCAGCTTCCAGGTTCCCGACGCGGCGGCGGTGATCGTCTCTGAGGTCATGTTGGAATGATCTCCACACGCTGTGGTGGCGGCCATTGATTCAGGTATAAGTGAATCTTCGGGGGCACTTCTTGCGGAGCGTGCGTTCTCGGCTGGAGACGTGGCGCAGGTGTGGTTCGCCGTCTCACCGATGTGGCACCTGGGCAGCAGCTTCCAACTGCTGGTCTCCGGGATCGCGGATCGCGTGCACCGGTCTTGGCTGGTGCAGGCACGGCCACGGATCACGGCCATTGGATTGGACAAGGCATGGCTCGCCGAACTGATGCCGCCCTCGGGCTACGTCCCGGACTTCCTCAACTCGGCACCTGCCGCGCCGGCCCCCACGCTGGCGGAGTGCTCACCGCGATCGCAGCGCCCCCCGCCGACCGCATCCGAGAAACCTCCACCACCTCGGATACCACCGTGCCGACAGGAGACCTGGGCTGCGGTCCCTCTATGCCGATCCGGGCGCCCGCCTGACACGGGCCGCGCAGGAGACCGGGACTCACTGGGAAGTGGCACTGGCCCCCCGTTGGGCGCGGCTCCGCACGGTACTGGAGGGCGACTGCTGCGGTGGCCAGTCGGGGGCGGGGTCCTCGGCGAGCAGCGGCCGGAGAGCACCGAGGACCGCGCCGATACAGACGTCGCGCAACTGGGTGCGGGTACAGGTCCCGTGGGTGAGCCAGTCGACGCAGAGGACCTGGACGAAGACCAGCCAGCTTTTCAGGACACCCGAGACGGCCTCATGAGCACTCTCGTCCGCGAGTGGGAGTAGGGCCAGCAGGCGCGTGCGGAGTGCGTCCAGCTCGTTCGCCATGATCGTCTGGATCACGGGATCACCCGCGAGGACCCGATTCGCGGCGAGGACGGCGTGGCGGTTCGCCACGAAGTAGTCGAGATGGACTTCCATGCCTTGGACGAGCTGATCCATCAGGGAGTCGGCGGGGTCGAGCCGGGTTTCGGCGAGCAGCCGGTCCGCAGCCTGCTGGTACACGGCCGCGAAGAGGGCGTTTTTACTGGGGAAATGACGGTAGAGCAGGGCGCGCGAGACACCGGCTGCTTCGGCGACCTCCTCCATGAGGACATCGTCGTAAGGGCGGGCGGCGAAGAGTCGCGCTCCGACGGCGAGGAGTTGGGTACGGCGCTCGGCGGGGCTGAGCCGTTGTCGGGAAGGCACGAGCGAAGACTACTTGACGTGTGTCTACTAGTGCCCCAGCCTAGTAGACACACGTCAACTTATTTGGTGCGAGAGCGGTGCTGGAGGGGATCATGGCAAGGACTCTGCGCATACTCACCCAATTGATGGGCTGGTCCAGCGTGATGATCGGCCTGTATCACGTAGCCCTCGGCAACGCGGCGATCCCCGGGGCCGGTTCTGCCGGCACGACGGTCGACAGCTGGGGTCGGTTCATGGGAGCCAGCTTCGTCGGCTACGGGCTAGGTTGGCTCTGGGCCGCACGGCAGCGGCCCATCCCGGCTCGGGCGATACGGTGGCTGGCAGGCGTATTCCTGCTGGGCGGCCTGGGCCGGCTGCTTTCACTCGCCGTACACGGCTGGCCGCAGTGGTTCCAAGTCGCTCTGACCGTCATCGAACTCGCCCTGCCCCCGGTCTTCTTCTGGCTGGCCGGCGCGGAAGAACAGACGGCGCGCAGAGGATTTCGCCAGGCTGCGGACGGATCGACCAAGCAGATGGTTGACGGTACGCCCGTCAAGGCTGAGGCGCGACCGTCCAGATAGGGCGCCCCGCCGGCGTAGCCGGTGGCGGGCGGCGCGCGGGAACGACCCCCGCCCGGAAGGACCCTTTGCGGGCCATGCCCCGCGGATCTGCACGCTCACCGCCGCTCAGTACAAAGACGGGCAGCCGGTCACACATGACCTTCGCCGCCCCGCAGATATGCCCCCGCACGCGCTGCCGCCACCGCGGCCCCGGCGGCCCGGTCCGCGGCGGCTTCGTCGAGTCGATCGCCGCTGATCAGCAGGCGGTAATAGAGGGGAGCGGAGACAGCACGGATCACCTCGTGGGCATCGGTCCCCCGGGGCACCTCGCCCCGGTCGACGGCCTGTTGGACACAGGGCGCCCATTCTGCGATGCGGACGTCGTAGAAGCGGTGCAGGGCCTCGGCCGTCTTCGCGTCGCAGGTGGCCGCGGCGATCATTGCCCTGAACAGCGCTCCTTGCCGCGGGTCGGTCAGGGTGCGTTGCACGAGCCGGGCGTTGGCCGTCAGATCACCGAGCAGGGAGCCGGTCTCGGTACGCGGTAGTGACTGCTCGGCCATGTCCAGCAGCAAGTCGGAAACCACGCTGGTCACCGTTCCCCAGCGGCGGTACACGGTGGTCTTGCCCACCCCGGCACGGCGCGCGATGTCGGCGAGGTCCAGGTGGGCGAAGCCGTGCTCCGCCAAAGCGTCCCCCGCCGCCTGCAGCACCGACGTCCGCACTCGCGCCGTGCGCCCACCGGGACGGACGGTCCCCGGACCTGCATCCTCAAGCTCCATAATGGGACTCCGGTTTCATTAGTGATCTGCATCTGCTACGTTAGGGGCAGCTTAACGGAACTGAAGAACCATTAGCCAGGTCAGGCGACGAGAGAGGAACAGCCATGGAATACAGGCGGCTGGGGGCATCCGGCCTCAAGGTCCCCGCAGTGAGCTTCGGCGCCGGCACCTTCGGTGGCCGAGGGCCGTTGTTCGGTGCCTGGGGCAACACGGACACGCAAGAAGCCCGCCGTCTCGTGGACATCTGTCTCGACGCCGGGATCACGATGTTCGACACCGCCGACGTCTACTCCGGTGGTGCCTCCGAGGAGGTGCTGGGTGAAGCAATCAAAGGCCGCAGGGATCAGGTGATCATTTCCACCAAGACCGGCCTGCCCATGGGTGACGGCCCAGGCGATGCCGGCTCATCTCGCTCCCGTCTGATCGCCGCGTGTGAGGACGCCCTGCGCCGGCTCGGCACCGACTACATCGACCTGTTCCAACTGCACGCCTTTGACGCCGGCACGCCGATCGAGGAAGTCCTGTCCACTCTCGACGATCTCGTGCGAGCAGGTAAGGTCCGCTACGTCGGCATCTCCAACTTCTCCGGCTGGCAGGCGATGAAGTCCCTCGCGAGCGCGGAGAGACACGGTCACCCGCGCTATGTCGCACATCAGGTCTACTACTCCCTCATCGGCCGCGACTATGAATGGGAGTTGATGCCCCTCGGACTCGACCAGGGCCTGGGAGCCCTCGTCTGGAGCCCGCTCGGCTGGGGGCGGCTCACCGGCAACATCCGCCGCGGCCAGCCGCTGCCGGCCAACAGCCGACTGCACCGCACCGCGGACTACGGCCCGCCGGTCGAGAACGAACACCTCTACCGCGTGATCGACGCCCTCGATCAGGTCGCGCAGGAGACCGGCAAAAGCATCCCGCAGATCGCCATCAACTGGCTGCTGCAACGACCGACCGTTTCCTCCGTCATCATCGGCGCCCGCAACGAAGAGCAACTCCGCCAGAACCTCGGGGCCGTCGGCTGGACGCTCACACCCGACCAGACCGCGAAACTCGACGCGGCAAGCGACAAGACGGCGCCCTACCCCTATTTCCCTTACCACCGCCAGGAAGGCTTCGCCCGCATCAACCCACCAGTCATCTCTTCTCCGCCTGCTGCATGACATCGACGTCAAAGTGGAAGCCGGGCCGCCGCGAACCCAGCTGACTCCCCCAACTACGAGTCCGGGGCGAGGCTGTGCCCGGCGCGGGCCTGGGCCCTGGTGAGAGCGCCATGGTTCACGGCGCCTGCCGCAGGGGCAGTGTCCCTTCCTGCCCCCAGCAGAGAACATCGTCCGGCTTTGCACGTTCCTGGCATCGACGCGCCCGCACCGGCGGGGCATCATCAGCCCAGCGCACCACACCGGTGCGATGAGGGGGAGGAGCCGGGGGTTGACGACCGCGAAGCAGAGTGGGCCGCCGACGCTGATCGTGCGGTCGCCGTACGCCGTGGCCCGGCTGACGGCGGAGGGCGTCGTGTGGGATGAGCCTGCCACCGTCACCCGCATCCCCTACCGGGCTGTCATTGGCGCCACCGCCGAAGTGGTCGGTGCACGGCGGTGCCGGCTGCGTGTCGAGGTCTCCTACCGTGCCCATGGCCGACCGGGCGGGTACGAGCTTGAGTGCGGTGCCCGCGTCGCGCAGACATTTGTACGCGCCCTGCTCGCGCACCGCGACGTCGTGCCGACGACCGGGGCGATCGCATTTGTCACCACCGAGCGGCGCACGTCGGCCCCGCTGAGGCGATACACCCGCGGGGAGTTGGGCCTTCGTGTACTGCTGGCTGCTGTGGTGCTGAACTTCTTGGCCATCGTGGCGACTGGACGGTACCTGGCCGCCTTTTTGAGCTGCTTCGGGTTCTTCGCCTGGTGGGGGTGCGCCGACCTGGCGGCCCACATCGTCTCCCTCGCGCGCCCCTCCTGGGCATTCATCGCCCGGGGAGTCCAGGTGGAGGCCCACTACGTCACGTCGGAGAAGCGCCCCGGGACCAGCGGCCGGATGTGGCACATGTGGGTGTACGAGTACACGGATCTGAATGGGGAGGTGCACGAATACACCACTGGCTCCTCGTCACGCAACGCACGGCCCCCGCGAACCAGAACGGTCACCATCGTCCCCGGCGTCAAGGAGCGCGCACGCTCGCGGGCCGACGCCGTGCTCACCTTGCTGGTCGCGTTGCCCGCCCTTCTGCTGGGTCTGGTGATCGTGAGCATCCCTGCGCTCATGGCGATGCCTGGGGTGCTGCTGCTAGGCGGTGTCTTCAAATGATCTTGAGTGGTGGATCATGGTCAGGTGATACGTCGCCATGAACTGTCCGATGCAGAATGGGAGTTCGTCCGGCCGTTGCTGCCCGTGACATTGCGTGGGCGCAAGCGGCTGGATGACCGCAGAGTCCTCAACGGGATCGTGTGGAAGTTCCGTACTGGCACGGCCTGGCGGGATGTGCCCGAGCGGTACGGGCCGTGGGCCACGCTGCACACCCGTTTTCGCCGGTGGGCGGCGGACGGCACGTTCGAGCGGATGCTCCGCGCCGCCCAGGCGAAGGCGGACGCCGCCGGCGACATCGACTGGCTGGTGTCGGTCGACTCCACGATCGTCCGCGCTCACCAGCATGCCGCCGGGGCCCGAAAAAGGGGCTCCGCAGCCCGGCCCTCGGACGCTCCCGAGGCGGCCTGACCAGCAAGATTCACCTGGCCTGCGACGGTGTGGGCCGCCCGCTGGGTTTCATCGTCACGGGCGGCAACACCAACGACTGCACCCAGTTCACCGCCGTGATGGAGGCGATCCGGGTGCCCCGCACCGGCCCGGGACGACCCCGGGTGCGGCCCTCGCATGTCCTGGGTGACAAGGGCTACAGCTCCAGAGCGATCCGCACCTGGCTGCGGCGGCGCGGGATCAGCCACACCATCCCCGAGCGAGCCGACCAGGTCCGCAACCGGCTGAACCGCGGCAGCCGCGGCGGACGACCCCCGGCCTTCGACCGCGACACCTACAAGCGGCGCAACGTAGTGGAACGGTGCTTCAACAAACTGAAGCAATGGCGCGGCATCGCCACCCGGTACGACAAGACCACCGAGTCCTACCAAGCAGCCGTCACCCTCGCAGCCCTGCTGATGTGGGCTGACATTTGACGACAGAACCTAGGGCTCGGCTAGGGTACCGATGGCAACTTGACGGTGTCGGGGAGCAGGATGACGATCGCCGCGGCGGTCAGCGTGCCGTTGAAGACGTAGGCGCGCGACCGTAACCGGCCGCGGGAAGCGGCCCTACGGCACACGGGGAACCGTCTTCAGCGTTCTGCTCGCTCAGGAACGCCTGTCTACCGCGAGTCAGCTCGGTCGGCGCGCCCCCGGAATTCCAAGTATCCAGGTGCCGTCGACGCTGCCGCGCTCACCTGATGTGACGAATCATCGGTTTGTCACCGCGCGAATGGGCAGAGGGGAAACGGAAGGGCGGTGATGACATGGACGAGAGGATCCGCAAGTATTTCACGCTCACCTCGCTGGTGGGGCTGCTATCGGGAGCTGTGCTTGGGTACGCGTCAGGAGGCGTCTTCGGCGCTCTGGTAGGCGCGGGGCTCGGCTTCGCTCTTGCCGCCGGCAGCGTCCTGTACTGGGGAGAGCACGGTGGCGCGCGCCGTGGCGAGCCGGCAGGCGAAGTGCCGCCCGCTCGCGGGGACCGACACCTCGTGCGGAGGCGCCCCGTGCCCGGCCAAAGGACCGGCAGCGGCCATCCCCACCTGCGCCACTGACTTCGCCAGCGACCCGGCCGGGTGGAAGTGGCCGCTTGGTGGTGGCGGCGTCGGGGCGAGGGAAGGGCCTACCCGGGACAGCGAAGCAGCGCCTGGCCGGGCCGCCCGGCTCACACGTTCCGGCACACGCCCCGTGGCGGGCGACGGGCGTGGGGAGCCGACGGTGGCGAGGGCGGGGGGACTTGGCGCGGCAGAGCCGATCCGTTGCCAGCGCGGAGCCGTCCGGTAGACGGCACGGGTGCCGCCCCTGACCGGACGGCACCCGTGCTGCGGACATCGGATGTCAGGCGGTGCCGGTCACGCCCACGGCGAGCCCACCACCCAGCTGGTGTCGTCGTTCCAGGACGTGGCACTGTCCCAGGCGTTGGGGCCGCCGTTGCTCGCGAGGTAGACGGTGTAGTTGTAGTGGCGCAGGTACTTGTCGGTGTAGTTGACGGACTGGAACGAGTATCCGTGTCCGTTGTGCCCGGTCCGCGGGCAGAAGGTGGTGTCCTGCGCGAACTGCGAGGTGCCGTCGTTGGCGTCGAGCCGGAGTTTGAAGTCGGAGTGGCGCAGGTACCGGCCAGAGGCGTTGGCGGACTCGAAGGAGACGCAGGAGGAGTTGGCCAGGCCGGCCCGCACCACCCAGGTGGCGTCGCCCCTGTCGGCGGCGGAGCTGGACGAGGTGACCGGGGCGATCACCACGTTGCTGTCCGCCGCGTCGTGCTGGACGTAGTCGCTGGTGCAGCACGAGGTGGTGGCCCGCAGCGAGATCTTCGAGCCGGGGGTCAGTGAACCCGGCCCGGTGGACGAGCCGTTGCCGTAGCCGACCGAGGTGATGTTGGCCTGTACGGCGTTCTCCGTGGCGTCGGAGGGGTAGCCCGAGGTCATCACGCCCTCGTAGAAGGTTCCCGCCGCGCCCTTGCTGTTGTCGCCGCCGATGCCCAGGATGATCGCCCCTTCCTTGTGCATGGGGTTGTAGCCCGAGACGTTGGGGCGTGCGCCGCTATAGTAGGTCGACAGGCCTCCGGAAGCCGCGTCGCCGCCCCGGATGGCCCACTGGTTGGGGCCGCCCTTGACGATGGCGGTCTGGTACCGGTTGCCGACGCTGGGATCGTTGGCGTTGTAACCGGCGTTGACGCCGGAGAACAGGCCGTTCTCCAGGTCGGCCATCACCCACGGCCCGTTGCCCGAACCGTAGCCCCAGACCTTGATGTTGCCGAAGTAGATGGCCTCCATGTGACCGTTGCCGGTGTCGTTGTTGCTGGTCTCGGCGTTGCCGTAGTCGAAGCAGCAGCCGCCGTTGTAGTGGGTGCCGTCCAGGACGGCGTACATCCCCTCGGCCTGGTCACCGGTGGCGATCCCGGTGGTGCGGTCGTTGCGGTAGCCGGTGCCGGGGGCCACGAAGACGCCGTACGCCTCGTGGCCGGCGACCGTGGTCGGGGCCGCGGTGGCGTCGGCGAGGTTGTCCGGACCGCCGGCCGCGCCGCCGCCGGGGGCCTGGGTGAGGTTGTTGCCCCGGCCGGACTGGTCGTAGATGACGGTGATGACGCAGCTGGTGCCGGAGCAGAAGGAGTCCTGCGCGGCGGCGTTTGCGTAGCCGCCTGCGCTCAGCACTCCGATGTCCTTGGTGGCGTTGTCGGATGCGCGCCGGACCTGGTAGAGCGCGCCGTTGTACGACGAGTACAGCGCTCGGGTGGTGCTGTGAGCGGCCACGCAGGGGGTCCCGCCGGAGGCGTAGATGTCGCAGGGCAACGATCCGGCGGCTTGGGAGGTCTGGGCGCCGCCGACGAGGATGCCGCCGACGAGCGCTCCGGCGGCGGCAGCGGACAGCGCCCATCTTCTGATCCTGCGCAGCAGGCGCGATGCGGGTGCGGACACGGGTGTCCTCCTTCAGAGGGGGATGTGGGGGCCCGGGCCGGTGCCCGGGCGTGGGGTGCCGTCCCGGCGACCGTCAGGGGCCGCCGGACGGCACGTTCTGGAGGTGAGGGAGGAGCGGTCGCGGGTCTGCCGGATGCCCCCTGGGGAGCCGCAGGATGTGCTCCGGCCGGGGGTCTGGCGCGGTGCGGCAGAAGGGGTGTCGGCGGCGGTGCCGCACCGGGGCGGGATCCGGGGCGGCGGCTCAGCCGCGGCGGGCGATGCTGCGGGCGCGCAGGCGGTCGGCGGTGATGGCCAGACCGAGCACGCAACCCAGCACGATGTTGGTGTAGTTGGGGTTGACCTGGAGGGTCGTCAGCCCGTTGTTGATGAGTTCGAGCAGGATGGTGCCCGCGACGATGCCGATGATCCGTCCCTGCCCGCCGACCAGGCTGACGCCGCCGATCACCGCGGCGGCGATCGCCGACAGTTCCCAGCCGACGCCCACCCCGCTGGCGGAGCCGACCCCCATCCGGCCGAGCACGAGGATCCCGGCGAACGCCGACAGCAGGGAGCTGGTCACGTACATGGACACGATGCGCCGGTCGCCGCGGATGCCGGCCAACCGGGCCGCCTCCGGGTTCCCGCCGACGGCGTAGACCTGGCGGCCGGCGTAGGTGCGTTCCAGGAAGAACCAGGCGATCACCGCGACGACCACGAACAGGATGAGCGGCAGCGGCACCTGCGCCACGTACATCTGGCCCAGGTCGCTGAACGTGCCGCCGATGCCGGTGATCGACGTGCCGGAGGTGACGGCCAGGGTGACGCCCTGCGCGACGGTGTAGGTCACCAGGGTCACCACGAACGGAGCCATCTTCAGCCGGGTGACGGCGAGGCCGTGGATCAGGCCGACGGCGCCGGCGATCAGCAGCGTCAGCAGGATCGCCACCACTGGTGGCAGCCCGGCCCGGACGTTGAACCAGGACATCAGGATGACGCTGGTGCCGAGCAGCGCGCCCACGGACAGGTCGATCCCGCCAGTGAGGATCACCAGCGACTCACCGATCGCGATCAGCCCGTACTGCGCCAGGTCGAAGCCCATGCCCTGGAGGTTGACCGCGCCCGCGAAGGACGACTTGTCCAGCGCCAGCGCGACGAACACGACGACGCAGGCGGCCACCACCCCGACCTCGGGTGTCTCCAGCAGCCGGACGAGCGGCCGGCGCCTCTTGTCGTCGGCCACCTCCGAGGCCTGGACCGCGGCCGTACTGGTATTCATGCGCTTGCCTTCCCCTGGGTGGCCGCGCCGGGCGTCCCGGCCGCCGCCGTCATGATCACTTCCTTGCCGAACCGGTCGCGCGGTAGGTCGGCGACGATCCTGCCGTGGGCCATCACCACGATCCGGTGGCAGATCCACAGCAGTTCCTCGAGTTCCGACGAGGCGACGAGGACGGCGAGGCCGTCCTGTGCGGCCCCGTCGATCAGGGCGTAGATCTCCGCCTTGGCGCCCACGTCCACGCCGCGGGTGGGCTCGTCGAGCAGCAGCAGCTTCGGCCGGGCGGCCAGCCAGCGTCCGAAGACCGCCTTCTGCTGGTTGCCGCCGGACAGGTCGGAGATCGGCTGCTCGTGGCTGTGCAGCCGCACCCCCAGGTCCTCGATGATGCGCGCCGCGTGCTCCTTGTCCGTGCGCGGCCGCAGCACCCCGCGCCGGCTGATCCGGCGCAGCGTGGCGAGGGTGACGTTCCACCGCACCGAGTGGGCCGGCAGCAGCGACTGCACCTTGCGGTCCTCGGGCACCAGCCCGATGCCCGCCGCGACGGCGTCGGCCGGGTGACCGGGTTTGAAGTCCGCGCCGTCGAGGACGACCTCGCCCGCGGTCCGCGGCTGGGCGCCCATGACGGTGTGCAGCAGCCGGCTGCGGCCGGATCCCATGAGTCCGGCCACGCCCACGATCTCGCCGGCCCGTACGTCGAGGTCGACCGGGCCCAGACCGTCCGCTGTCAGGCCGCGCACGGAGAGGACCCGGGCCCGCTCGGCGGAGGAGGGTGGTGCGAGGTGGGCCCGGGCCAGCTCGCTGCCGACCATCTCCCGGATCATCCGCTCCTCGGTCGCCTCGCCCGGGGAGAGGTCGGCCACCGGCCGGCCGCCACGCAGCACGACGATGCGGTCGGCGACGGCCCGTACCTCGTCCAGGCGGTGGCCGATGAACAGCACCGCTCCCCCGGCGGCGGCGTGGCGCCGGGCCAGGTCCAGGACGCGCTCGGCCTCGACCGGACCGAGCGAGGAGGTGGGTTCGTCGAGGATGAGCACCACCGGGTGGTGCCCCCACGCCTTGGCGATCTCGATCATCTGCCGCACCGGCACGGGATACCGTTCCACCGGGCGGTCCACGTCCACCTGGTCGATGCCGACTTCGGCCAGCAGTGCCCGGGCCTCCGCCCGGGTCGCGGAGCGGTCTACGACGATCCGGCCGAGCGGTCCGCCGGCCGCTTGCGCCGGGCGGCGGCCCAGCAGCAGGTTCTCCGCCACGCTCAGCCGGCCCACGAGCGGGAACTCCTGGGCGACCAGCGCCACCCCGAGTTCGCGTGCGTGGTCGGGGCGGCCCGGGGCCAGCGGCCGACCGGCCACCTCGATGGTCCCGGTGCTGGGGGTGACGGTGCCGGACAGCACGCCCATCAGCGTGGACTTGCCGGCCCCGTTCTCGCCAACGACGGCGACGATCTGCCCGCGCGCCAGGTCCAGGCGGGGGATGTCCAGCACCTTCACCGGCCCGTACACCTTGGTGACCCCGCGCAGGGAGGCGGCGGTCTCGCTGCCGGCGGCCATCAGTCGATGCCCAGCTGCTTCAGCTTGGCCTGGTAGTCCGCGAGGTTGGCCTGCGTCACCAGGCCCACGCCGGAGCTGAGCGTCGTCCCGTCCGACTCCAGGTAGGGCCGGACGATCTTCATCGTGGCGTCCTCGCCCAGCGCCTTGAGGGCGGCCAGCAGGTACGCGCCGGTGTACCCCTGCTGGTACGGCTGCTGCAGCACGGTCGCCTGGATGACGCCGGACTGGATGAACTTGAGCGTCTGCGGGTCGCTGTCGTCGGAGATGATCTTCACCTTGCCGGCCTTCCCGGCCGCCTTCACCGCCTGTCCGGCGGACGGGCCGTCGTAGGAGTACACGCCGTACAGTCCGTTGACGTTCGGGTTGGTCTGGATGGCGGTCTGCGCGTTGGACAGGGCCTTGGAGGCGTCCATCCCGTCGCTCAGCTTCTGCACCACTTTCACGCCGGACCCCTTGAGGGCGTCCTCGAACCCGGTGATCCGCTCCACCGCGTTGGACGTGGTCAACGAGCCGACCAGCACGACCACTTGCCCCTTTCCGCCGAGTGCCTGCTTCATCGCCTCGCCGGCCTTCTGCCCGGCCTGGTAGTTGGGTGTGCCCAGGTAGAGCGCGGCACCGTCCTCCTTGGGCAGTGGCGAGTCGATCGCCAGCACCGGGATGCCGGCCTTGTTCGCCGAGCTGATCGGCGCCTTGATGGCGGTCGGGTCGATCGCGGAGACGCTCAGTCCTGTGATCCCCTGGCCCCGGAGCGTCTGGATGATCGACAGCTGCTGGTCCAGCCGACCGTTGGCCGGCGCCTGGTACGTGCCCTTGACGCCGAGCGAGGACAGCCCCTTGTTGAACCCCACCTTGCCGGCGTTCCAGTAGTCCGTCGCGACGTTCACCACCATCGCCAGGTTCTGCTTCGACAGATCCTTGCCGGAGAGGGCGGCCTTGAGGGCGGCGTCGAGCTGGGCGAGTTTCGCGTCGTTGAACGTGATGTCGCCCTTGATCTGCGTCCCGGCCGAGGAAGACGACGCACCTGACCCGGAGCCCGCCCCCGGTCCCGAGGAGGAGCCGTCGCCGGCACCGTTCTTGCTGCATCCTCCGACCGCCAGCAACGCCACGGCTGCGGCCCCGACAACTCCCCGGCGCACCGGCCGCGTCGCCAGGCCCGCGCCTCGTCTCATGCCCGACTGCCGGGCGGACCGCACACCACGCATGTTCGACATCCTCTTCAGAAGAGGCCTCGCGGCCTGTTAGCGTTAACATTCGGCCGACCTGGAACATGCCGCGCCGACCCCCGCGCCGGCCGCCAGAACCTGCCGCCGACGTACGGGCACCACCGGAGCACGCCCTTTCCGACCGCAGGGCGGAAAGGGCGGTTCTTGCCCCATAGGCCGCGCGACCACCTTCGGAGCGGGAGGCAGACCTCTCCACACCGTCCGCCGCACGCCTTCGTCGGCGTTGCGGTCCTGTTCGTGCTCCGTTGCTTGCCAGAGATTGTTAGCGCTCACCGGTACGGCGTCAAGGTGTTGCACCGAAGAAAAACGCCATCACCTCGACCCCGCCCGGCAGGCCGTCACGAACACCGCCGACTCGCCCCGCGCGCAGGCTTGTTGGCCTGTCGGAACACCGAACTGACGTCACGACAGTACGAGCGCGCGGGGATGGCGCCTGACAGCGCGACAGGCACGCTTTCGGAGCCGACCGCCCTATCCGTCGGCTCCCGGGTGAGCGCCGTTCATC
Source organism: Streptomyces sp. AM6-12 (assembly GCF_044327085.1). Classification (NCBI taxonomy): domain Bacteria; kingdom Bacillati; phylum Actinomycetota; class Actinomycetes; order Kitasatosporales; family Streptomycetaceae; genus Streptomyces; species Streptomyces sp. AM6-12. Next base: position 996,646 of record NZ_JBIQWN010000002.1, on the reverse strand, counting down.
CCCTTGTCGGTCCGGCGCCGACGACCGGTCGCATGTCCCGGGGCCGGGTCCCCGGGCGGCGCCCAGCCGGATGCGCCGGGGCAGCGGCTGCCACGGCTCAGGAAGGCGAGCCGGCCGGCGTACGAGCCGGCGCCATGGCCAGGCCGTAGCACGGGGACACCACATGTCCGTCCGGCACCGGAGTGAACGACCCGGGCCACGGTACCGACCCGTGGGCCGTGCGGCGGCAGCTCCGGGGAGCCGCGCGCGATCCCCGCCGACCGGCACCGCCCGTGGTGGACAGAACAGTTCGCCGAGGACGCGTCCGTCGCCCGGTGACGCGGCGCGCGACCGGTCCTCGGGCAGGGTGCCGGCACCTGCTCACAGGCCCCCGGCGAGCCGGTAGTACGCCTGGTTCCAGCGGATCTCCTTGGCGAACTGCCGTATGCGGGTGGTCTCGTCTATGAGCAGCAGCTCCGTGCGGAGCATGTCCGCGAGGTCAGCCAGTTCCTCCGTGCCCACCGCCGAGGTCAGTATGGTGTGGTGCGGGCCGCCCGCGGTCAGCCAGGCCTCGGTCGCGGTCCCGAAGTCGGGCGCCGGGCGCCAGACGGCCCTCGCCACCGGAAGACAGGGCAGCGGCTCCGGCGGCGGCACCACGTCGATCCGGTTGGCCACCAGCCGGAACCGGTCGCCGACGTCGACGAGGCCGACCACCGCGGCCGGACCGGGCTCGGCGTCGAAGACGAGCCGGACGGGGTCCTCGCGCCCGCCGATGCCGAGGGGGTGGATCTCGCAACTGGGCTGTCCGGCGGCGATACTTGGGCACACCTCCAGCATGTGGGCGCCGAGGATGAGCTGCTTCCCGGGGACCAGGTCGTAGGTGTAGTCCTCCATGAACGAGGTGCCCCCTGGGCGGCTGGCGCCGACCGTCTTGAGGGCCGCCAGCAGCGCGGAGGTCTTCCAGTCGCCCTCGGCGCCGAACCCGTACCCGTCGGCCATCAGTCGCTGCACCGCGATGCCCGGCAGCTGCCGAAGACGGCCCAGGTCCTCGAAGTTCGTGGTGAACGCCCCGAAGCCACCGTCGGTGAGGAAGTCGCGCAGGCCCAGCTCGATGCGGGCGGCGTACCGCAGGGCGTCGTGCCGCCCGCCGCCGGCGGCGAGTTCGGGGGCCATGCGGTAGCTGTCGGCGTACTCCCCCACCAGGGTGTCGACGGCCGCGTCCGCCACCGAGTCGACAGCGTCTGCCAGATCGGCGACGCCGTAGGTGTTGACCGAGACGCCGAACCTCAGCTGCGCCTCGACCTTGTCGCCCTCGGTGACGGCGACGTCGCGCATGTTGTCGCCGAACCGGGCCAACCGCAGCCGGCGCAGCGCGTCGCACCCGAGGGCGGCGCGCATCCAGGCGTGGACGCGGGGGGCGGTCGCCGGGTCGGAGACGTGGCCCGCGACGGTCTTGCGGGCCACGCCCAGCCGCGACTGGACGTACCCGAACTCCCGGTCGCCGTGGGCGGCCTGGTTCAGGTTCATGAAGTCCATGTCAATGGTGGCCCACGGGAGTTCGGCGTCGGCCTGGGTGTGCAGGTGGAGCAGCGGCTTGCGGAGCATGTCGAGTCCGGAGATCCACATCTTGGCCGGCGAGAAGGTGTGCATCCAGGCGATGAGGCCGACGCAGGCCGGATCGGCGTTGGCTTCCATGACGAGGGAGAGGATGGCCGCGGAGTCGGTGACCACGGGCTTCCAGACGACGCGGACGGGGGCGCCGCCCGGTACGGCGGCGAGCCGGTCGCTGACGGAGCGGGACTGGTCGGCGACCTGGCGGAGGGTGTCCTCCCCGTAGAGCCCCTGGCTGCCGGTGACGAACCATACCTCGGGGGCGGAGGGCGGTGTCATGGTCTGATGGCTCCTCACTGCGCGGATGGGCCGGGCTGGCCGTAGACGTTGCGGTATCGGTCGTGGAGCCGGTCGACGGCTCGGGGGTCGATCGGCAGCGGCCGGCCCAGCTGATGGGCGATGTGCACGCTGCGGGCGACGTCCTCGCACATCACGGCTGCCTTCACGGCGGCGCGCGGGCTCGCGCCGATGGTGAACGGCCCGTGGTTGCGCATCAGTACGGCGGGCGAGCGGTGTCCGGTCAGGGTCTCCACGATGCCGCGGCCGATCGAGTCGTCGCCGATCATCGCGAAGGGGCCGACGGGGATCTCCGCGCCGAACTCGTCGGCCATGGCGGTCAGTACGCACGGCACCGGTTCGCCGCGGGCCGCCCACGCGCAGGCGTAGGTCGAGTGGGTGTGGACGACACCGTTGACCTCGGGCATGTGCCGGTAGACGTATGCGTGCGCGGCGGTGTCGGAGGACGGCTGGAGTCCTTGGCCGTCGACCACTCGCCCGTCCAGGTCGCAGACCACCATGGACTGCGGGGACAGCCGCTCGTACGGGACGCCGCTGGGCTTGATGACGAACAGGTCCTGCCCGGGGACGCGACCGGACACGTTCCCCCCGGTCCACACCACGAGGTTGTAGCGGACCAGTTCCTGATGGAGTTCGCTGAGTTCCTCGCGCAGCGAGGCGACCACCGTGGCGGTGTCCGGGGACAAAGGCTCTGCGTTCATGACCATGGCGACCTCGGCATTCTCGGGGAAGGAGGGGCGCAGGATGCGGGTGAGCGCTCACCCTCTGATTTGTGAGCGCTCACAATTCCGGGGAGGAGTACAGGGCGGCCGAGCGCAGCGCTCGCAGCCGGTGCATCACGTCGTTGCCGCCGCGCCCGAAGTGATCGTGCAGCGCCCGGTACTCGGCGTGCAGGCGGTCGTAGGCGGCGGCCCGGGCCGGGTCGGGGGTGTAGGCGTTCTCCTGACGGCGGCCCATCGCGGCGGAGGCGGTACGGATGTCGGGATAGGCTCCCGCGGCTACGGCGGCGTGGATCGCGGCGCCCAGCGCAGGTCCCTGCGTGGAGGCGAGCACGTGGATCGGGCGGTTGAGCACGTCGCTGTAGACCTGCATGAGGAAGTGGTTCTTCAGCAGCCCGCCCGCCGCCGTGAAGTCGGTCACCGGGACGCCCGCCGCCCCGAACGCGTCGACGATGGTGCGGGTGCCGAAGGCCGTGGCCTCGACCAGGGCCCGGTAGACGTCCTCGGGCCGGGTGTCGAGGGTCAGGCCCACGATCAGCCCGGACAAGTGGTGGTCGACCAGCACCGACCGGTTCCCGCTGTGCCAGTCCAGCGCCAGCAGACCGTGCCCGCCCACCGGTTGCGCGGCGGCACGCTCCGTCAGCAGGTCGTGCACGCCGATCCCCCGCCGACGGGCCTCGGCCGCGTACTCCTCCGGCACGGTGCTGCGCACGGCCCACGCCAGGATGTCGCCGACACCGCTCTGCCCGGCCTCGTAGCCCCACAGCCCCGGCACCACCCCGTCCCGCACCACCCCGCACATGCCCGGAACCTCGGCGAGGACTTCGGAGTTGAGGATGTGGCAGGTCGAGGTGCCCATGATGGCGAGCATGCGGCCCGGGTCCAGGGCCTGGGCGGCGGCGCTGGTGACGTGTGCGTCCACGTTCCCCGCGGCCACGACCGTGCCCTCGCGCAGTCCGGTGAGTTCGGCGGCCCGGGCGGTGAGCCTGCCGGCGGGAGCGCCGAGCGGCGTCAGCGGGTGCTCCAGCTTGGCGGTGAAACCTGCGAAACCGGGGTGCAGCCCGGCCAGGAACGCCTCGTCCGGGTAGCGGCCGTCCTGGCGGACTCCCTTGTAGCCGGCGGTGCACGGGTTGCGGCTCTCGGCTCCGGTGAGCTGCCACACGATCCAGTCGGCCGCCTCGATCCAGCGGTCGGCGGCGGCGTAGACGTCCGGGTCCTCCCGCAGCACCTGCAGGGCCTTGGCGTACTGCCACTCGCTGGAGATCCTGCCGCCGTAGCGGGCCAGCCACGGCTGCTCGGTCCGCTGCGCGTGCTCGACGATGAGGTCGGCCTCCGGCTGGGCAGCGTGGTGGCGCCACAACTTGGGGTACGCGTGCGGGCGGCCCGCGTACTGCGGCAGCTCACACAGCGGGGTGCCGTACCAGGTGGCGGGCAGCACCGTGCAGGCGGTGAAGTCGGTGGCGACGCCCACGACCTGGTCGGGTGTCACTCCGGCGTCCGCGAGCGCCCGCGGTACGGCGAGACGCAGCACGTCACGCCAGTCCTGGGGCATCTGGAGCGCCCAGTCGGGCGGCAGCGGGGCCCCGCCGGGCAACTCCCTGTCGACCACTCCGTGTTCGTACTCGTGCACCGCGCTGCCCAGTTCCGTGCCGTCCTCGACGGCCACGACCAGGGCCCGCCCGGAGAGCGTGCCGAAGTCGATGCCGAGGGTGACCGCGGGCCGATCGGTGGTCAAGGTTTCCTCCCATCGTGGTCGGCACGGCCGGACGACCGCGCCGGACGCCCGCCCCCGTGGGTGCGGTGCGTCCACCGGGCGGGTCGCAGGGCCCCAAAGGGCCGTGAGGGCCGCTCAGTCAGGGGTGCTACTGCGACGGACGATCAGCCGTGGCTCGATCACCACGCGCTCGTCGTCGCCCTGGGTGGTGCCGGACTCCAGCCGGCTTACCAGCAACCGGATGCTCGCCTTGCCGAGCGCGGCGAAGTCCTGCCGGACGGTGGTGAGCGGCGGGGTGAAGAACTCGGCCTCGGGGATGTCGTCGAACCCCGCGATGGCGACCTGGCCGGGGACCGACAGGCCGGCCTCGCGCAGGGCACGCAACACCCCCAGCGCCATCTGGTCGTTGGCGACGAAGACGGCGGTCACCTCCGGGGAGCCGCGGCCCACCGTTCCCGCGGTCACCCGGCCGGCCAGCTCCTGCCCGGCCCGGTAGCCCGACAACGGGGTCCAGTCGCCCTGGATCGGCGGCGGCACGACGGCACCGGCCTCCTCCAGCACCGAGCGCCAGCCCTTGGCCCGTTCCTCCGCCTCCAGCCAGCTCGGCGGCCCCGCGACGTGCCACACCGTGCGGTGGCCGGCGGCCAGCAGATGGCTCGTGGCCATCCGCGCCCCGAGCCACTGGTCCACGGAGACCACCGGGATCGGCAGGCTGTGCCCGCCCTCCACCGTCACCACCGGGAAGGGCAGACGCAGTTCGGCCAGCGCGGTGACCGCCTCGCGGTGCGGGACTATCACTACGATGCCCTCCACCCCCCAGTCGCTGAGGTGGTCGATCGCCTCCCTGAGGGCGGCGGCCGAGTAGCGGCGCAAGGTGACCGCCGAGACCATGTACCCCTCGTCCCGCGCGGCCTCCTCCAGGCCGAACAGCGTGCTGGACGGGCCGAAGAGCGTCGGGTTGCAGGCCACCACGCCCAGAGTGAGCGTGCGCCGGGTGACCAGCGCCCGGGCCGAGGAGTTCCGCCGGTACCCCAGCTGCTCGATCGCCCTGAGCACGTCCGCCCGGGTCGCCTCCCGCACATTGGGATGGTTGCTCAGCACCCGCGACACCGTCTGGTGCGACACACCCGCGAGTTGCGCGACGTCCGCCATGGTGGGTGGCCTGCGGGGGCCGGTGCTGCCAACGGTCTGCGACATGAGGCTCCGATCCGTGATGCATCATTGTTAGCGCTCACAGGCGAGGGCGTCAAGAGACGTGAACCCGCCTGCCTGCGCCCCGCTCGGCCTGTCCCACGGGCAGTCGAAAAGGCGGCGCCCACCGGTCGCTGGCCGGCCGGGTGTCACGCCCTTTACCGGATCCCCCCAGCGGGACTGCCCGGCGTACGGGCGCGCTCGGCCCGCGCTCGGCACCGCCCGTCGACCGGACGTCACGGCAGGGCGAGGGCGTCGTGAATCGCCGACCGGACCTCCTCATCCCCGGCACGGCAGCCCCAGTGCGCCGACAACCGCCGGTCGTCTGCCTGCACGGGCGCGCGAAGCCGCCCGCGCCCGTGCAGAGACAGGGCCCCGCCACCGACGGGGGACGGTGGCGGGGCCTGGCGTCCGTATGCCCCGGATCAGCCGCCGCATACGGCCCGGACTCACGTGCTGACCCTGCAGCGCTGCGGAGGGCAGGCGCACCGGGGGGCGCAGCGCGCACGCCCCACCGGTCATTACGTCAACTTCTCGTGCGGGCTGCCCTCGCAGGCATCGTGCGGGAGGCCGGCGTCTGCACTCCGACCGCGTCGGAGGCCTTCGCGCGCAGCGGCCCCGCGGACAGGAGGAGCAGGGTTCCACTGCTGGGTCCGCGAGGCCGGTGCATCACTCAGGTACCCCGCGGTGCGCCCGATACGCCCGATCCCTCCCAACCTCTCGTACCGTGACGCTTCTTACGCGAGCGGGGCCCGGCCGTATCCGGCCGGGCCCCACTCACCCTCGCGTGGCGCGCTCAACGCGCCTGGCGTGCATCGGCTACCAGCGGTACCAGCGGCCCTTGCGGCCGCCGCTGTCCGCAGTGCGGACGACAAAGCCCAGCAGCCACACGACAAGCACGATCACCGCGATCCACCACAACGCCTTCAGAGCGAAACCCGCACCGAAGAGAATCAGGGCCAGAAGAAGAACCAGAAGCAGGGGAACCATCGTTATCAACCTCCTGGCCACCGAATGCCCTTACCTGAGGCCGACAAGCCTGCAAAACGGGAGTTACTTCCCCGCGGTCCGGGGCATATGCGCAGGCCTGCGCGCCAGGCCTCCTTCCCCCGGCCCCGCCCCTCACGCACCGTGGCACCAACCCGGTCAACCGCGGTGGTGGGCCAGTGGCCAGGGCGTGCCGCCTCGATGGTCGAAGCGGCAGGCGTTGCCCCGTGCCCGGTGTGCGCGGTGCGCCGGCTCGGGGTCGTACGGGGCGCGGCCCGTCCATCACAAGAGCTGCCCTCACCGCCCACACTCTCGCCCGGACCGAGCGGCTGTGGTTGCAGAGCTCACTGCCGTGTCCTGCATTGAGGTCCCAGCACTGAGAGAGCACCAAAGCCACTGGCGCGGGGGACATCGCGTTCGTGGTCACGGGCGGCAACACCAACGACTGCGCCCGGTCCATCACCGCGATGGAAGCGATCCGGGTGCCCCGCGTCGGACCGGGGCGGTCCCGTATACGGCCCCATCATGTCCTGGTCCCCGGGCGGGCCGACCAAGTCCGCGACCGGGCCCGGCGCGGCAGCCAGGAAGGCCGCCCGCCGGGCTTCGACCGCGAGGCGTACAAACACCGAGACGTCGTGGAACGGTGCTTCAACCGCCTGGAGCAGTGGCGAGGCATCGCGACCCGCCTACTGCGCACCGACCCGCAGCTACACGCTGAGCGCGATCGTCTCGCAGTGGCGCAGTGCCACAGTGGCCTGCCTGAGGTCGTCTGTGGCAACTGACCGGCAGGCCATGGCCATCGTCGTCAGCATCCAACGTGAGTGCGCCAGCATGCAACGTGGGTGCGCCGCAGCCCTTGGAGTGGATCTCTCCGCGGACTTATCGCCCGGCGGGGTAGGGCGGGCCGCGGGTGCGGGAACAGTCCGTAAAAGGCCCTCGGGCGGGCGGCGGCCCGGCCAGGCAAAGGGGATCGGAGAGGGAGACCAGGACCATGATGGGACCGGAGAGCGCGCAGGCCGGGCGGAAGCAGTCCGCGGTGGTGCCCTCTGCTCACCTCGCCCCGGCGCTGGACGCCATCCGGGCGGGAGGCTACGTCGTGGACGAGCAGGGCTGCATTCTCGCCGCCAACAGCCGCGCCGCGGAGTCGCTGGGCCGTACCGCCGACGAACTGGTGGGGCGGGACGCGCACGACCTGCTGCACCGCGGGCCGCAGGGCCAGCAGCTGCCCGCGACGCAGTGCGGCATGCGGCAGGCGTTCCTGGCCGGTTGCCCGGCCCAGGGCGGCGACGAATACTTCGAGCACGCCGACGGCTCCCTGCTCCCGGTCTCCTGGACGATCATGCCGTACGACGTCGGCGACGGGGGCTCCGGCACACTGGTCGTCTTCTACCCCCGCCGGCCGGCCGCCGACACCGAACCGCCCCGGGAGCAGTCCGCCGGAACGCTGACCGACTTCGAGCGGCTGGCCCTGCTGGCCGAGACCACGACACAGCTGACGTCCACGTTCGACGTCGAAGAGGCACTGCGCCGCCTGGTGGGACTGGTCCTGCCGCGCCTCGCGGACTGGGCCGTCATCGACTTGATCACCGAACGCGACGAGGTGTGGCGCACCGTCGTGGCCCAGGCCGACGGCGACGCCGTGATCCGTCACGAGGATTTCGAAGGGCCGATGCCGCCGGTCCCGGAGGAGTCGCTGATGCCCCTGTCGAAGGCGCTGCGGGGCGTCTCCTCCGCCCTCGCCGACCCCGACACCTACCAGGGCACCCCGGACTCGGGCATCACGGCCGAGCAGCGTCGTCTCTTCGACAGCGCCGGCATGCACTCCGCCGCCATGGTGCCCCTGCGCAGCACCCGGGACGTGCTGGGAGCCCTCACCCTCGGCCGTGCCAGCCAGCCGGACAGCTTCACCGTCTCCGACCTGCCCCTGCTGGAGGACATCGCGCGCCGGGCCGGGCTGGCCCTGGACAACGCCCGCCTCTACCAGCGCCAGCGCAAGGTCGCCGAGACCATGCAGAACCATCTGCTGCCCCAGATGCCGCACGTACCCGGGCTCCAGATGGCCGTGCGCTACCTGCCCGCCCCCGACGCCTCGCAGGTCGGCGGCGACTGGTACGACGCCTTCACTTTGCCCGACGGCGCCACCGCGCTCGCCGTCGGCGACGTCGTCGGCCACGACCTGGAGGCCGCAGCGGGCATGGCCCAGCTGCGCAACATGCTGCGCGCCTACGCCTGGGCCCAGCAGGGACCGCCGAGCCGGATCGTCGACCGTCTGGACGAGGCGATCATGCCGATCACCGACGTCACCATGGCCACCCTCGTCCTCGCCCGGGTGACCCGGACCGACGACGGCCACTGGCATCTGTCCTGGACCAACGCCGGTCACCCCCCTCCCCTGCTCATCACGCGAGAAGGCCTGGCCGAGTACCTCACCGACGGCCATGGGCTCCTGCTGGGAACCGGAGTGCGCACCTCGCGGCCCGACGCCACCGTCCTCCTGCCGCCGGGCGCCACCCTCGTGCTGTACACCGACGGGCTCGTCGAGAAGCCGGGCCAGACCCTCGACGAGGGACTGAACCAGCTGCGCCGACACGCTGCCGCCCTCGCCCATCGCCCGCTGCCGTCCTTCACCGACCAGCTTCTGCGCCGGGTCCAGCCGCCGGGCCTCGACGACGTCGCCCTGCTCGCCCTGCGCACCCCCGAGCGTGAGCCCGGCGGCACAGCCCCGTCCAGGCACGTGGCCCGAGGGCATCGAGAGGATGTAACCGGTGGCCACGCGGGATGAGGCGCACCTCGGGGTGCCCACAGAGGTCCGGCCGGCGCAGGGACGGCGGAGGTCGGCGTGGCTCCAGCGGGCCCGTGTCGTTGGCATCCGGCCGCGCCGCAGGCCCTGCGGTGGCCTGGCCGCAGCAGCAACGCGCACGAGGACGGACGCCGAAGAAGCCCGCGCACGGACCGACGTACGGGCTACGCCCCGCAGGCGCACACGGTCCGCGTCGAGCAGCACGACCTGACGCGGCCGCTGTCGACCTTCCGCTCGCCGATGCCCGAACAGAAGCCCGGCTCGTCGGAGCACATGCGGGAGCACGACCTGTCCTTCGAGCACCTGGCGGATGCGGTCGATGCCAGCTCGCAGACCCGGTACGGCAAGCACTGGCAGGGGCCTGATCCGCGGATGCGCCGCACGACGACCATGCCGGTGTACGGCTGGCCGGAGGGCGCGGATCTGTGTCCCGGCCGCTCGGTCGTCGTGCCCGGCGAACGCGAACCGGGCACGACCGAGGCATCAGCGACGGCCTTCCCTGCGTAGCGAAACCTGACCCCGGCAGCTGCGATGCCGGCCGGCCGGCGTTTCCGTTGTCGTCGGCCCCCGAGTAGCCCTCGCGTGGAGCTACCGGTGCCTACCGTGCGGTGACGTCGGAAGCGTAGACCAGAGCGGTGCGGTGGTTGTACTGGATGGTGTACATGCTCTTCCCTCCGGTGACGACCCGGCCGGTGGAGGGGAAGTAGTCGTCGGTGGGAGCGGGTGCGGCGGTGGTGACGTAGGCCTGGCCGGCCGGGATGCTGTAGAAGCTCAGCGGGGCCTGCGTGGAGGGGGAAAGCCCCGCGGGGTATTCGTTCGCGTCCGGGTAGCTCGATCCGTACACCGCCACCGGTGAGGCGCCGTCGGCGCCGACCACCGTCACGTCATGGGCGGGGGTGGTATTGCACCCGTGCGGGTTGAGGAACCAGACCTTCGTGCCGCTGTACCAGATGGCCGTCCAGTCACCCTGTCGGTCGGCGACGACGAACTGCTGCCCGGCCGCCGCGGTGCCGCCCCAGTCGCTGACGCGGTCGGTGCCGACGCCGTCCGGATGGACGGCCTGGTCGCCGAAGATCGGCGCGGTGGCGCTGGGCGCGGTGCGCAGGTAGACGAAATCGGAGGGTCCGGTCCGCTCGGTGCACTCGGGTGTGGCGCCGGTGGGGTCGTCGGACGGGCAGACCTGCACGGTCTGCTGGTTGCGGGCGTATCCGGGGGTGATGGTGACCGCGGAGCCTACGGGGCCCACACCGTGCCGGCCGCCCACCGGGGCGTGCAGCAGCCGCATGAAGCGCTCCCAGTCCCAGGCCGGGCCCGGGTCCCAGTGCATGCCGGAGACGAGGGCCGAGCTGGGTCCGGGCACGTTGTCATGTCCGATGATGTGCTGCCGGTCGAGCGGTATGCCGAAGCGCCCGGCCAGGTACCGGACGAGTTCCGCGCTGGTCTCGTACTCGGTCTGTGTGTACCAGGTGCCGCCCGCGGCGGCGTATCCCTCGTGCTCGATGCCTATGGAGTGCAGGTTGGTCGAGTAGTTGCCCGCCTGGAAGGAGATGTCCTTGGTGGGCACCATCTGGGTCACGGCGCCGTCGGAGGAGCGTATGACGTAGTGCGCCGACCCGCCGCCCGGTTTCTGGAAGGTGTTCAGAGCGGCGTCGTAGGACGACTCGGTGTCATGCAGGACGATCGTGTCGATCCTGATCCCGTTGGCGGGCCGGTCGGACACCTGGCCATTGGCCGTCGCGGCGGGCAGGAAGGCGCAATCGACGGTGGCGGGGCACTCGGTGTCGCCCGTCGCGGCCGTCGCCTTCAGGTGCAGCGCGGACAGTTGCCCGGTGCTCGGCCGCACGCTCGGGGAGGCGGGCAGTTCGATGTGCTGCCCGTCCCGCGTGGTTTCCTCCGCGCCGCTCTCGATGGTGGCGAACACCCGGTCGGCGAAGGCTCCTGCCGCCCGCTGCCCGGAGGAACCGCTGTAACGGGCCACGGCGGCGTACCACTTGGTCGGGTCCTTCGGCGTACCACCGACCGTGCTTCTCGCGTAGGAGGCGAGGAGGGCGGCGCCCCCACGGATGTTGGCGGCGTCGTCCCCGCGCAGTCGCCTCTCGGGCAGCCCCGTCAGCCTGGCGGCGGTCTGGAGGGTGTGCAGGGACGGAGCGGAGGCCAGTTCGCCGAGGTCGGCACGGCCGACCGCACCCGCGTCGCCCGCGGCCAGCATCCCGGTCGTCACCTCGGTCAGGTGCATGGGCCCGTAGCCCCCGCCGGTGCTGCGTTCCCCCGCGTGGGCATCCCAGGCGGACTCGTGATACGCCACGGCGAGCAGGACGGGAAGCGGAACATCGTACTCCGCCGCGGCCCGCTCGAAGGCGTGCTGACGACTGTCGGCCGCCGCCCGATGTTCCGCCGCCTGGGCGGCCGGAGAGGCGGTCGCGACTCCCGCGACCGCCAGCACACCTGCCGCGAGGATCAGTGAGGGCCGCCGACGCGGCTTGCGTTCATGCACGGGTGAGCTACCTGTCTTTCCTGCATCGAATCCGGACCCTGAAGGCCACCATGACGACGTTCCAGGGCCGTTGCGCGGCCTGGAATCGTCTGACTTCCCATCAGGTGATCTGTACATGCTGTGACGATGACCGAGTGCGCCGGGTTCCCGCCCTCGGTTCAGCCGAGCCACCGGGAATCCGGGGTCATGAGACGTCTCGCCTCTGTCCTCGCCCTTGGCGTCCTGCTGTTTGCCGCGCCTCCCCTACACGCCGCGAAAACGCTGGCAACCGCACATGCGGGCCAGGGCAAAGGAGAAGGCCGTCTCCATCGACGGCCTGGTCGGCTCCACCCGCGCCCGGTTCGGGTTCACTGCGGTGCCCGACATCACCGATGACGCCCGCATCCGCGACCGGGAGCCACCGAGCAGCCGCGGTAGATCACCGCCGAGGGCCTCGCCCGGATGCGTTTCCGCGCCAACAACAGCAGGACGCACGGCCTGACCGAGCTGGAGGCCAGCTCCCGCACAAGCGCCTCGTCCCCGGCCGCGTGAGCCTGGGCAAGATGGTTGTCACCAAGGCAGGTGTGCTGGAACCAGGGCCGCCGGGCGGCGAGTGCTGAGCAGAGTTCTGGACGCGGTGCAGTCTCAGCTGTCCACCCCGGCTTCCCACGTGCGCCGGCGCAACACGTGGTCGCTGAAGAGGTGTCTGCTCCGGTCGAGCAGTTCACCCACCTCCGCATCGCCGCGCCGCCCGTCCGGCGACGGATGCCAGCGCTGCACTGATTGCGCGGCCCAGGTGCGCAGCTTGATGTCCGGGTCCTCGAGCAGACCGGCCGCCGCCCGTAGCGCCACGATGCCGCCACACGCGTCGAGCAGCCGGAACGCACCGACGCGGACGTGCCGCGGCCGCTCGGAGCTGGTGTGCTCCAACAGCCAGTCGGCGGGCAGTTCCTCGGCGGAGGGCAGCAGGGCTGTGGCGGTCTCGCGGACGACCCCGGCGGCAGGGTCGTCGAGGAGCGGCCGCAACTGCTCCGCATCCACGCAGTCGAGCACCCGCAGCCCTGCCACCGCTCGCGCCCGCACCCTGGCCGCCGGGTGCACGAGCAGCGGCCGCAGCAGCCCGGCGTCCGCGCGGTCCCCGCACTCGGCCAGCCCGATGACCGCGCCGGGCGGCAACTCGGGGTCGTCGGGCGCCGTGCAGCGCTGTCGGTACCAGGCCGCAGGGTCGCCTCCCCGCTGTCGCACGACATACCGGGCACAAGCGCGCACGAGCGCGGAGCGGTCGCTGAGGAACGGCTCCGCCTGCTCTGACCGTCCCGCCCGTCTCAGCGCGGTGACGCCGGCCGAGCGGGTACGCGGGTTGCGTGCGGACAGGAGCGGAGACAGCACATCCTCATAGGCATCCTCATCACCCAGAGCCGCGAGCGCCGCTGTGGCACACAGGTCCTGGACCACGGTGTCCTGGTCGTGGGCGGCCGCGCGTGCCAGCTCGGCCGGACGCAGCAGACGGCCCTCGACGGCCAGCCGGTACGCGAATCGCCGGACGGTGCGGTCGGGGTGGGCGAAGAGCACAGCGAGCTCTCCGCGGGATGCCTGGCGCAGGATCTGGCGGAGTACGTCGATACCGAAGGCACCTCTGTCGCGGCGGCCGACGCGCAGGATGAGTGGTGCAAGATCGAGGGCGGAGTCCACGGTCAGGGCGTCGGGCAGCAGTTGCCGGGCGTGCTCGCGCACGGGGCCGGCCCAATCGGTGCAGCGGATCACGACCAACGGCAGCAGGCGGGGGTATCGGACCGACTGGCGCAGCGCTTCCTGACGGATCCGTCCGTCGCGGTGGCAGAGGGCGAGTGCGAGCCGAGACTCGCCGAGCTGACACAGGTCGGCGGGCAGCGGGGCGGAGTGCTCCCACTCCGGCAGGAACTGGGAGCGGTACCAGGCCACCTCGCGCACTCCTGCGTCCAGCGCGAGCCAGTCAGCGGGGTCGGCGGCGTCGATCGTGCTGTGCAGCGGCGCACCTTCCGCGAGCCGCGTCGCTGCCGCCGTCCCGTCCTCAATGTCCTCGAGCATTCCCGCCCCCTCCAGCCGTGTGGCCAGATGATCGTAGGAGACGAGGTTCGCGTAGGGCGCCCGAAATATGGTCGCTGATCGCCGAGGGCCGTCGCCCAGTTCCCTGCCCACTGCAAGCAGAGCGCGACGACATCGTGACCCTCTTCGGCGGGGGGTCAAGAACGGCCGGTCGTGCCGAGGCCGCGGCGGAGTTGTGCCACCGCGGTGGCGAAAGCGAGCAGGGCGGTCGAAGCGTCCGGGCGAGGTGCCCGGGGTGGCGGGCGCCGGCGATGAGGCGGGTGTCGACCGGTGGCCCGCCGTGCGCCACCTGCACACGGCCGAGGACAGGTCGTCCGTGGCCTGGACTGCCGTGGTGTAGCGACGTGACACGGCCGGCACCGCAACAGCAGCCGTTGTGGCGGCGTTACCAGGAGCCGGACGACCGGGGCCGGATCGACGACGTGTGCGACGTATGACGCCTGATCACCGAGCCCGGGTCCGACGGTCCGGGGCAGACCGGAGCTGGCTGGGTGACCACCCGTTCCTGCTGCCTGGCCGCACGGCGGCGAACAGCCTGGCAGGAGGGAGGAAGTGTCATGTACCGCTCCGCCGCCCTACGGAGGGGCAACGGCCGCATGCCTCCAGGGAGGAAGAGGCCACTGCTGCATGGCCCGGAGCCGCCTCTGCGGGCCTCGCCGGGCCCGGAGAGGCGGCTCCGGGCCCGGCGGGCGGGGACGGCGGGCTGACGCCGAGCCCGAGCCGGGTTGGACGGTTTCGCCACACGCGCAAAGACCACCGCTCGGCGGGGCGTCGCCCTAGCCTCCTGGCATGCAGCCACCGATCATTTCCGTGCAGGCCCAACCGCAAGACGCCGCCTCTTGGACCGCGTTGGCCCGGCGCGTGGAGGCAGGGGGGTACGACGCGCTGCTCGCGGCCGACCACCCGGGCACCGCCGCCTCCCCCTTCGTCGCGCTGGCCGCCGCCGCGGCGGTCACCGAACGCCTCGGCCTGGGCTCCTACGTCTCCCACGCGGGGGTGCGCGAGCCGCTGCTGCTGGCATCGGACGTCGCGACCCTGGACCTCGTCTCCGGTGGACGCGCGCGCCTGGCCCTGGGCGCGGGCCACACCCCGGTCGAGTGGGAGATGCTGGGCGGGCAGCGGCCGGACGTGGCGGGGCGCGTCCGGCGCTTCCAGGCCGTGGCTGAAGCCTGCCGCGCACTCCTCGCGGGCGAGACCGTCACTCTCGACGGCCCCGAGGTACGCGCCCGCCAGGCCCGGCTCACCAGTCCGCGCCCGGTCCGGGGCGATGTGCCATTCACTTTCGGGGGCGGTAACACCACGCTGCTGCGCTGGGCGGGGGCACACGCGGACATCGTGGCCCTGAGCGGGCTGGGCCGCACCCTCCCCGACGGCCACATGCACGAGGCGCGCTGGAACGCCGAGGACATCGACCGCCAGATCGACCTGATCGAGCAGGGCGCCGCCGGCCGGTCCACCGCCCCGGCGCGCGAAGCACTGGTACAGATGGTGGAGGTCACCGACGACGCCGAGGCCGCGGCCCACCGCATAGCCGGGCAGCTGAACTGCTCCCCGGCCGACGTGCTCACCTCGCCCTACGCGTGGATCGGCACGGCGCGGGAGATCACGGCCGCGCTGGACGAGCACCGAAGCCGTTGGGGGATCACCCGCTACGTCATCCGCGAGCCGCACTTGGACGCGGTGGACCGCCTGCGCGCCCACTTCCCTTCCCCCGCGTAGAACCCAACCCCGTGCGTCATCTGCGAAGTCGGCGACGTTTCTCCTGGGCTGCTTCGCAGGCCGGCCGTCAGACCAAGCCTGCCGACAGCGAAGGCGGCTGGAGGACTCGACGCATGCGGCGGCTCCCCGCGAATCCGACAGCCTGAACGAACCCTTGCCCTTCCCCCCTCGGCGACCATGGGGCGAGCCGGCTTCTTCACCGCGAGCGGCTTGACCTTTCCAGGAACACGGACGCCCGCTCCTGGCTCCTCGCACTGGACGGCGTCGGCGCCTGGCCCGCACCCTGAAGCTGGATTTTCTGGTCTGCCTCCCGCTGAGCGCGGGCGACGCTAGCTTCAGGTGCATGATCGTATGGCTCAACGGCACCCATGGCGCGGGCAAGACGACGACCAGTGCGCTCGTGCAGCAACTGATTCCAAAGTCACGGGTGTTCGACGCCGAGAAAGTCGGCGAAACGCTCATGGACATCAAGCCGGGGCTGCCCCCGGCGGACAACTTCCAGCACTGGCCGCCGTGGCGGACGCTCGTGGTGGACACTGCCCGACGCGTCCTTGACTACACCGGCGGGACCCTGGTTATGCCCATGACGGTCCTGGTCGAGGAGTACTGGCGCGAGATCAGCTCGGGCCTTGCCGAACACGCCGTTCCGGTCCGGCACTTCGTCCTCCATGCCGACCAGGACACCCTTCGCGGACGCATCGCAGGCGACACGGTTCTCGGCCCCGACTCCCCGTTCCGACTCCGCTACCTTGAGCCCTATGCCGAGGCGGCCCGCACATGGCTGCACGCCGAGGCCCAGGTCGTGGACACCACGCACCTCACCCCCGCCCAGACCGCCCAGCAGATCGCAGCGGCCGTCAGAGCTTCGACCGCAGGTGCGCGATGTCCGTGAACCCGGCCTCTTCCAGGCTGCCGGCGCGGCGGCCGCCGTCCTGGAAGCCCCGTGTACAGCGGGGTCGGCTCATGCCTACGTTTCACTGATGTGAGGGTGCACGGGAGGCGTCTGGGGAGCCAGCCAGCGCTGGACCAGGAGTCTCTCCCCATGGTCGCCGATGCCCGGCTCGGGGCCGGTGTCGGTGGTGGGCGCGACGACGGCGCTGGTCTGCGTGGCCGGGCCGCAGCGCCACCCGTACGGCATCTCGGTCGGGAAGTCGTAGTCGTCGTCGAAGCCGGTGAAGTAGCCGTGTTCGCCGAGGTCGACGAGGTCGACGGTGAACGTCGCTTCGCGGATCGGCATGGGACCCTCCTTCAGTCGACGCGGCCTGCGTTGATGGCTCGCCGCACGCGCGCAGTCGGTCTGGGCCTCCGTTCCTGGTCCGGCTGCCCTGGCGTCTGCGGTGGCCAGGCTTCGCCGCCGGCGGTCGACGCGGGAACCCGCAAGTCGCGGTCCACCGCACGGTCCAAGAGGCTGACGGGTAGTCACTGCGCGTACCGCCGGCGGCTTGGTGTGACGCCTTAGCGGCAGGCGTCACACCGGGTCGGGTGCGCTTTCCCGCGTGGGGCTCGTGGCTGCCGGGTGGTCCGGGGCGGCGGCACGCAGCGCCGCTTCGACCCGGCGGTTGCTGGTCATGGATGCCGTGACGGCCGTCATCGTCAGGAGGAGTACCGCGGCGGCGTAGAGCGGGGTGCGGATGTCGTAGGCGGTGGCCAGCCAGCCGCCGAGGAAGGCTCCGGCGGGGGCGGCGCACATGGCCAGCATGCGGGAGGTGGAGGCGACCCGGCCCATGAGGTGCGCCGGTACGATCGCCTGCCGGAGGGAGGGCCCGAGCACCATCGTGGCCCCCATGCCGGCCCCGCAGACGGCGAGCGCCAGCCCGGCCGCGTACGGGTTCGGGGCGGCGGCAAGGCCCAGGATGGCGAGCCCCTCGACCGCGGCCGTGCAGGTCAGTGCGGTGCCGGTGCCCAGTCGTCGGCCGAGGTGGGAGGCGATGGCCGCGCCGAGCAGGCCGCCGGTGGCCTCCGCCGTGAGGAGCAGACCGAAGCCGTAGCCGTCGATGCCGAGGCGGTCGTGCGCGAAGAGGGCGAGGACGGTCTCCACCGCGAGGAAGGCGACGTTCCCGACCGCCGGACGGAGCGCGAGACCGAGCAGCACCCGGTCCCGGAAGACGTACGTGGCCCCGGCCCGCGCCTGCCGAAGCAGCGACTCGCGGATCTCCGGCTCGGGCCGGGGCATGGCGGGCAGCGTGCGTACGAGGAGTGCGGACAGCAGGAACGACACCGCGTCGGTGAGCAGCGGAACCGCCCGCCCGAGCGCGAGCAGGGCGCTGCCCGCAGGCGGCCCCGCGAAGCCGGACATGGCGGTCTGGGCCCCGCGCAGACGGGAGTTGGCGCGCTCCAGGAGTACGGGGTCGCGGCGGAGCAGATCCGGCAGATAGGCCGTGGCGGCCGTATCGAAGAAGAGTCCGCCGAGGCCGAGCAGGAAGGCGAGGGCCGCGAGCAGCGGAATGCTCAGGACGCCGAGCACGGCCGCCGCCGCGGCTGTCGCGAGCAGCGCCGCACGGGCCGTGTCCGCGACCCACATCGTGCGCCGGCGGTCCCAGCGGTCCACCAGTGCGCCGCCGAGCACCCCGAAGATCAGCCACGGCAGCGTTCCGGTGGCCGTGACGGCGGCGAGCGCCATCGGATCCCGCGTCAACGCCAGCGCGAGCAGTGGCAGTGCGGCCTGTGTCACCCCGTCACCGAGCGAGGAGATCGTCTGCGCGGTCCACAGCCGCCCGAACCCGGACGGCAACTTCCGTATCTCCGAGGTCACTTGGCGTCTCCCTCGGCCTGCTCGCGGGTTGCCGGGTGGAACAGCGCGAAGACGAGTGAGGCGTCCGGCAGCGCTGGATCGGACAGCTCCCGGTACTCGTCCGCCAGTGCCTGGAGACGCGCGCCCAGCTCCGCGAACTGCTCGTCGGTGAGCCGCAGATGCGCCATCCGCACGTGCCGCTCGGCATCCACCGGCGACGCCTCCAGGTCCGCCACCGCGTGCCGCATCAGCACGTCCGGGCCTCCCTCGCCCGGATCCGGCAGCACGATCGCCCGCGCGGCCATCGCGTAGTACCGCTCGGTGACGCCCCGGACCTTCCGCGTCCGCACCACCTTCACCAGCCCGGCTCGCTCCAGCAGCCGTACGTGGTAGCTGGAACTCCCCTTCGCGAGGCCCACCCGCTCGGCGATCTGCGTGATCGTGGCCGGCTCGAAGCGGAGCACGGCCATGATGCGGTGACGCGTGAGGTTGGAGACGGCGCGCAGCTGTTCGTCGGTGGTGACGTGGAACGTCTCGGGAAGGTCGTCGGTAGGCATGCGAGCAATGGTCAACAGTTCTTGACCATTATGCAAGGGATTATTTCGCGCCAACTTGTCTGAAAGCTACTCGCGGCGAGTCCGCCAGCCTGCGACCGGGTGGGGCTCTGTCAGTGCCGGCGGTCGGCTGCCGAGGTGGCCAGTTCGGCGAGCTTGGTGGAGTCCGGCAGGCCGGTGAGTTCGGCGCGCGCTTGTTCGGCGCGGGAGGATGCCATCCGGGCCGCCTCGGTGAGAGCGCCCGTGCGGGTCAGTACGGCGAGGATGTCCCGGTGTGCGGTGACGGGGTCGGTGCCGCCGCGGAAGACGGCGGTCAGGCGGTCGCGGTCGGCTCCGCCGGCGGCTTCGTAGGCGAGCAGGACGGAAAGGGTGGGCTGGAGGTTGGCCACGTCGCTGATGGCTGTCTTGCCGGTGACCTGGTCCGCGGCGGTGTACGGGAGCAGGTCGTCGCGGATCTGGGTGTCGACTTGCCCGCGCCGTTCTCCCCGACGATCCCGGCCAGCGCACCAGGTCGCAGGTCAAGGTCCAAGCCCCGCAGAACCTCGCGACGACCGTACGCATGACGTACGTCTCTGACCTCCACCGCTTCCCCCAGGCTCGTAGACCGTGCCACGCACGCGCACTCGCTGCTGACCACTCGCCGTTACGGCAAGGTTAGGCATCGGATGCGGACAAGGAGCAGATGGGGGCGCTGGTTAGCCCGCATGAGTGAAGCCCGCCTGGTAAACGTGGCCGGGAGCTGAGCCGAGAGGTGACGGAAGCGGCCTCCTCGAACCAGCCATCCCATAGGCTCACGTCGTGAGCGACGAGATACAGAAGATCGTGACGGAACTGCCCGGCCTGCAGAGCGTGACCGAGGTGTGGGACATGGCCGAGCGCAGGCTCGACCAGGGCGATATCGCCTTCGTAGGCGATCTCGGCATCGCTCTCACCGGTCGGTACGGCTCGTCTGCCGGTCAGGTCTGGCAGTACCGCAGTGTCTTCGACCGTCTCCTTCGGCTGTTGACCATGGCTGCGGGCCAGGAGTGTGTCGAGCAGGCCCTGCGGCTCGTGTCGGCCGCCTCGCCCGGCAAGAGGAAGCTGGCCCGTTACGCGGCTTCCCTTCTGGCCCATGGTCAGACCCCGGAGGACCTGGCCGTCGCCTTCGCCGGCGGCAGCTCGCGCGCGACGGCCTCGGAGGAGCTTCGTGCCTGTCTCGTGCACGAGTTGGTGCTCAGGGGCGTCACGATCACGGAGTCGCCGGCCATCCAGGCGTGGGCGACGTCACGGCACTGGCACCACCATCCGCTCGCGTGGCTGCCGTTGGAGCTGTCGGTGATCGAGGCGGCGCCGCCTCTGCCCACCTACTCGGTGGGTGGGGCCAGTTACCCGATGCCGTACGGCCCACAGGACGGCCCCGGCGTCGCACTGGGCCGCGTTCCCCGCCTGCCGCGAGCGGTCGAGACGACGACGGAGGAGTTCGGCGAGGCCGCGACCGCAGCGGTGGCCAACTGGGCGGAGGAGTCCAACGGCCGCAGCGAGGCCAGAACGTACGAGCTGGCGGAGCCGGTCGAGGCGGGGGTCCTCCCCGGCCTGTTGGCGGCACTGGGGCTGGAGTGCCTGAGCGGCGTCGGTCCGCGTCAGTCCTTCGCCCTCTCCGCCTGTCGACCGGAACACGCCTGGCGCATCCTGTTCGCGGCGGCGTCGACCGGTGGCGCGTACAACAACGGCGCCTACGGCGCTTACGGGCGACTGGCGGCCTGGCGTTCCCTCACCGCTCTGTCCGGGGCATCCACGACGGCGCCGGTCGGTGAAGTGGAGCGGCACATCCAGGAATGCGACTGGTACGGCTTCGAAGCCGCCACGAAGTGGTTCGAGCGCGTGGCGTGGGACATAGGACTGGTGTCCGTCGGCCCAGGGGCTCGGCGCATCGCTGTACTGGCGGCCACGGACACCGACTGATCCTTGATGAGGTCGAGCAGTTCTCTGCCTTGTGGGGCGCTCTACGGCTGCTGATCATCAGGTAAAAAGACCCAGGGATCGGCGATGCGGTCCTAGGTTCCCTATGTGAACAGGTTTACGAGAGCTGCGGCGCTTCTCGCCGCGACCATGGCCACCGTCGGCACCGCATGGAGCACGGCACCGGTGGCCGACGCCACCAGTACGGCGGCGTCCGGTTCGGTCACCGTGCATGCCGACCAGACGCTGGCGAGCGTCGGCGAGGATGCACTGGGTGTCGACGACTGGCAGACCGACTCCGAGGCGGGTGCGTCCGCCGCCGGCCGTCTGCTGCGCGCGGACGGGGTCCGGCTGCGGGAGCTGAGCACCGGCCCTTGGGACGACACCTACCGGTGGCGGACCAACTCCTTCGATCCCGACCCCATCACCGGCGATCCCTCGCCCAAGGCGGAGCCTTGGCAGTCCTGGGCCGCGCACGTGCAGAAGACCGGCGCGCAGATGATGGTCCACGTCAACTACGGCAGCACCGCCGACGACGGGCCCGCGGGCACGGACATCGGTCCGCAGGAGGCCGCGGCGTGGGTGCGGCAGGCCAACATCGTCGACCACGACCACATCAAGTACTGGGCCATCGGCGAGGAGGTGTGGGGCAACGGCTACATGTACCCGCATGCGACCGAGCCGGATCACCACGCGGTGAAGACACCGGCCGAGTACGGCCGGAACGTGGTGAGGTTCGCCAAGGCCATGAAGGCGGTCGACCCGTCGATCAAAATCGGCGTCGAGCTGGCGCCGTTCGCCTCCATCGGCGG
This sequence comes from Streptomyces sp. AM6-12, assembly GCF_044327085.1. NCBI lineage: Bacteria > Bacillati > Actinomycetota > Actinomycetes > Kitasatosporales > Streptomycetaceae > Streptomyces > Streptomyces sp. AM6-12. The sequence goes on along the minus strand of NZ_JBIQWN010000002.1, from coordinate 975,036 downwards.
CAAGGACTGGAACGACCCGGTGCTCGCCGCCGCCGGCGACTCGGTCGATTTCGCCGATGTCCACTGGTACAACTACGGCCAGGGTGCCGCCGGGAACACCGACGCCGCGCTGTTCGCCAGCACCGGCCGGATCGCCCCGACCATGGCCGCCGTCCACCAGCAGATCACCGCGAACCTCGGGGCGCACGCACGCCAGGTGCAGACCGTCATCGGCGAGACCAACACCACCTCGGCCGACCCCGGCGTACAGAGCACGACCATCCCGTCGGCGCTGTACGCCGCGGACGACGTCACCACCTGGCTCGAACAGGGAGCCGCCGACGTCTCCTGGTTCGACTCCCGCCACAAAGCACAACAGGACCACGCGGGATCACCCGACGACCCGGACGGGCTGGGCTACGGCACCTGGGGCATGCTCTCGGACGGCCCCCGGTCCTGCCAGACGAACACCCAGGGCCAGCAGGTCTGCGAGCCCCCGCTCAACACCCCCTACCCCAGCTACTACGGCTACGGAATGGCCGCCCGGCTCGCCGCACCGGGCGCACGGCTGGTCAGCACCACCGGCGCCGGCGCGATGATCGTGACGCACGCCGCCGTACAGCGGAGCGGAACACTCGTCGTCCTCATCGAGAACGAGGACCCGCAGGCAAGCCACGAGGTCCGGCTCGACTACACCGGCTACCGCCCCGCCCGCACCGGCACGGCCTACACCTACGGCGCCGGCGCCACGACACCGACCAGGTCGCCCGGCTCGGCGCGCTCCGTCCGTCTCGCCCCGTACAGCATGACGGAACTGGTGCTGGCCCGGCGTTGACGGCGCCCTGGTGGCAACTGCGGCCGCGCAAGCCCGGCAAGCTCCACACCGACCGGGGCTGCGGGCGCCACGCCACCGACCGGGACCCGCGCCCGCCGGGAGCGCTCCACGGGGTCCGGACCGGCCACCGCCGGTCCGGACCCCGTGGAGCGGCACACTGCCGCCCCGCCGTGTGGAACCGGGACACCTCCGCCATTCACCCGGCCGCCGGTTCGTCAGGCGGTCGTCAGGCGGTCGTCAGGTCCGGCCGGGTCGGCGGCGTGCGGTTCGCCTCGTGCGCCAGGACCCGCTGCCGGATGTGCGGCGGGTAGATGTGCCCGAAGGAGCTGCGGGTGTCGCGTCCGTGACCGACGGCGGGCAGCAAGGCGTCGTAGGTGTCCTTCGGCCCTGTTTCCGCCTGACGCTCCTGCGGTGTGTAGACCGTCAGCAGCGGCAGGACGGCCCCGGTCCTGACGATCCGCCGCTCGGTGGGGTGGACGTGGGTGGCCAGCGCCCAGGCCAGCTCGCGGGGGTCCGAGGCGTCGACGTCGTCGTCCAGGACGAAGATCCGCGGGAGCATGACCTGTAGCCGTTGCCCGTCGATGACGTCGGTGATGCGCTGGGCGAGTTCCAGGGTGGACACGCCGGGCAGCCGGTCGCGCCAGTCGGAGCGGACGGTGACGACCAGCACGTGCGTGGCCATCTCGAACGGCGGCCAGGCGGACTCGACCGGCAGTCCGGCGGCCCGCAGCACCGAAAGCGACTCGGCCGCCAAGGTCAGACCGGTCGCCGTGTGGTACTCGTCGACGGGTTCGCCCTCGGCCACCGCGGGCCAGATCGGGTTGTCACGGTGGGTGATGGCCTCGATGGTGTAGACGGGCTGAAGGCTCGTCGTGCTGGGCCGGAACCCGGCGAATTCGCCCATCGGACCTTCGATGGCGCTGCGGTCCGTCGACAGGTGGCCCTCGATCACGATCTCCGCACCGGCCGGCACCAGCAGATCGCTGGTCTCGCAGGGCACGAGCTCAAGGCTCTCCCCCAGCAGCGCGCCGAGGTAGCCGGTCTCCTCGACGCCGTCGGGAAGCGGCATACCGGAGATGAACGGCACGGCCGGCTCGGCGCCCTGCACGAGCGCGTACGGCATGGGCTCACCGCGGTCGGCCCACTGCTTCCACACATTCCCGAGGTGCTGGCCGACGGCCACCATGCCGGTCATGTGCTTGCCGTCGATCATCATGAACCGGGCTATGGACCAGTTGGTGAAGGAACCGTCGGGGGTGCGGGCGATGATCGTGCCCCAGGTGTTGACGTAGGGGCCGCCGTCCCCGTCGTGCAGCAGCGGTGTGGGGAAGTGGTCGAGGGTCGCGGCCTCGTCCAGCAGGATGTTCGGTGGACGGATCGACCACCACCGGTGGGACGGGACGTGGACAACCGCCGGCGCCGCCGGCTCCGGCTGACCCCCGCGGGAGACGACGAGACCCGCCGGCTCATGCCCCTGGTCGAAAGCGTCGACGAGACCGTGCTGTACGGCCTCCCCTCCTCCCGGCGCGCCGCCCTCCTCGAGATGCTCCACTTCATCGCCGGGAGGTGTCGGCGGCCTCAGCCGCGATGAGGGTCCACGGCGGGATACCCGTTGGGGCCCGGTGTTCGGCGAAAAGGCGCCGCCCCCGCCGCGGCCCCCGCGTCCGTGGCCGGCTTCGCGGTCGGGCCGCCGCTCGCGGCGGGGAGTTCCTGGCGCGGGTCGAGGCGGCGGCGCAGCCGGGCGCTCGGCTCGCCGGGCATTCTGGTCGTCCGATCGTCCTCGCCGACCACTCGTCCGGCCGTCCGGTCGTCTGGTCGTCCGGTCGTCTGGTCGTCCGCCACCGACGCCTGGCGTACGGCGAGTCGGGGTGCGCTGTCCGTGCCGTCCGTCAGCCGCACCGGCGCGCCGTCCTTGTTCACGGGCCCGACGGCCGGGGCGGGTGCGGCGAGGGCTGTCTGGGGTCTGCGCGGCGCGCCGGTGGGTTTACAGGTCGCGGCCGACCAGGAAGTCCAGCACCGCGAGCAGTTCCTCCGTGGCCGCCGGGTCCAGCGCCGCGCGGGTCAGGAGGGTGCGGGCGGCGGCCGTGTGTGTGCGGGCCTCGGCGAGCGCCGCCGTACGGCCGCCGGCCGTCTCGATCAGTTCGGCGGCCTCCCGTGCCCGCCCCGGCGCGGCCAGCAGCTCGGGCAGGTGGCGGGCCGCCGGGGAGTGGAGGGCGGCCAGTACCGGGTAGGTCTTCTTGCCCTCTCGCAGATCGCCGCCCGCGGGCTTGCCGGTGACGGCGGGGTCGCCCCAGATGCCGAGCACGTCGTCGACCAGCTGGAAGGCGATGCCGAGATGCCGGCCGGCCCGGTCCAGCGCGCCGGCCGTGTCCTCGTCCGCTCCCCCGAGCACGGCGCCCAGCGCGCAGGCGCAACCCAGCAGGGCGCCGGTCTTGGCCTCCGCCATCGCCCGGTACTCCTCGGCCGTCACCCTGTCCGGGCCGGTGCACGGCCGGGCGGTGAACAGCAGGTCGTCGGCCTGCCCGCGCACCAGGTCGGCGAGGGCCGCCGACAACAGCCGTACGGCGCGGGCGCTCTGCGGCACGGCGGCGAGGGTCTCCACCGCCAGCGCGAACAGGGCGTCGCCGGCCAGCACCGCCGGGCCGGTGCCGTACGCCTTCCACACGGCCGGGCGGCGGCGCCGGGTCGCGTCGCCGTCCATGATGTCGTCGTGCAGCAGCGAGAAGGTGTGCACCAGCTCCACCGCGACCGCCGCCGGAACCCCGGCGCGTGCGTCGGCACCCGCCGCCCGCGCGCCGAGCACCGCGAGGGCCTGCCGTACGCCCTTGCCGCCCGGTGTGGCGGCGGGCGCGCCGCCCACCTCGCACCAGCCCAGGGAGTACGCGGCCATCTCGGCCGTCCACGGGTGCAGCGCGCCCACCGCCTCGCGCAGCGCCGGCCGCACCAACTCGGCGCAGCGGGCGAGGACTTCGGGCGCGGCGGGCGGAGCCTGAAGCGCGGTCACCGTACGGCCTCCGGCTGGGCTGCGAACTCCTCCTGGGCGCGGATCGCCAGCCGGTGCACGTGCTTGAGTCCGCTGCCTTCCAACGAGCGTGCCAGGTCGGCGAGTTCCGCCGCCGTCTCGTCGCGGTCCCGGCCGAGCCGGGCCAGCGACTTGGCGAGGCCCAGCCGGGCGAGCGCCTCGCCGCGCGGCTCGCTCATCGCGCGGAACTCCCGCAGCGCCAGCTCGTACATCCGCCGCGCCTCTTCGTGGCGTCCGGCCCGGAAGAGGACGTTGCCCCGCATCTTGTGGTTGTATGCCAGCGCGCTGGACAGGTTCATCGCACGGCAGCCGGCCTCCGCCCGCGACAGCAGCTCCAGTGCCTTCTCGGTGTCCTTGTCGCGTACCGAGAGGATGTCCGCGAGGCCGCGCAGCGCCCACGCGTGGCCGCGCCGGTCCTCGGCGCGCTCGGCTATCTCCGCCGCCTCTTCGAACAGCGCGTACGCCCGGTCGTAGTCGCCGGTGTTGCGGTGCATCTGGGCGATGCCCTCCAGTGCCCACACCGTGTGCCGGGCCTCGCCGCGCCTGCGGGCCTCGGCCAGCAGCTGTTCGTGCAGTCGGCCGACCGCCGCGTAGTCGCCCTGGATGCGGCCGGTCTCGGCGAGTCCGGCCAGCGAGTAGCCCCGGCAGACGACGTCGCCGGCCCGTTCGCCGAGGTCGGCCGCGAGTTTGAGCAGCCGCCAGGCCAGCGGGAAGGCCCCGCGCTGCCGGGCGAGGGTGCCGCCGCTCCACAGCGCCCACGCCATCGTCGCGGTGTCGCCGGCCTCGCGGGCGGTACGGTAGCTCGCCTTCCATGCCTGGTCGGCCTCGCGTACGTTTCCGAGCCGCCGGTATGCCTCGGCTACGGCCAGCCCGCAGCGGGCGGCCTCGGCCGGGTGCCCGGACCGCTCGGCCTCGCGCAGCTTGTCGATGCCTTCCGCGAGCACGTCCGTCAGCGAGGAGTTCACGGAGAGGGTGGTCAGGGCGCCCTGGTACTCGGGCGCGAAAGCCTTGCCGTACATACATGCCTTTCTATACACGATGCGTATACACAGCGTGTATAGCGAGTCGGGGATACGCCCCGTCCGCGAGGACCAGGGCGTGTCGGTCTGTTGTCGATCAAGACGCGGGTACGGCGGCGGGGGTTGTCCGTGCGGCGCGGCTCATGATGTGAAGGTTCCGTGCGGACGGTCCAACGGCGCTGTCCGAGGCCGGTGTTCAGCGCGGCGGGATCCGTGGTGCGGTTGCAGGGCACGCACCAGGGGTGTGCCGGCGACTCAGCGTCGGCGGGAGACGGCGACACCGTTCAGGCAGGGTACGCCGCCGACGAGCCCGTATGCCGGTTCAGCCGGGACGAGCGGGTGGTCGGTGATCTGCGCGCGGGCCGGGTGGGCGGCCTGTCGATCGGCTGCTTCGGCTCGGCCGGAACGGCCGGTCGATGTGCGCAGGCTCGCGGAGGACCCCTATCTGGCCGTCGTCCGCGTCGACGATCCGCTCGCCGAGACGCCGGAGGTGCCGGAGGTGCCGTTGTCGGACCTCGCTGCACGGCGTTGGGTGGACAACGACCTCCACGAAGGGGCATGCCGCCAGGTGCTGCTCAACGCCTGTGCGCAGGCCGGGTCCTCCCCGAGTTTCGTGGTGAAAGCGCACGATATCGGCGAGCTGCCAAAGGGCCTGACGACCGTCGCCCTGGTGTCCCCCACTCCGGTCCGGTACATCAGTCTCGCGGTGAAGAAGTCGATCGCGCGATACCCCGCCGCCCGGCGCACCGTAGAGCCGCTGGAAGGGCTGGTGCGCGCGGGGAAGTCCTGAGCCGCTGGATGGCCGGGCCTTCGTGTCATGCCCGCGGAGCGGAGAGGGCAGGATTCGAACCTGCGTGGGCCCCCAGAGGGGCCCGACCGTGAGGCGAGCTCGCTGGTCCCCGATCAACCGCTCCGGGCACCTCTCCCTGCCACCGGCGTTCGGTCTTCCCTGCCGCTGACAGGGACAACAGTGCCAGGGGCCGCTGACCGCCCCCTGATGCACCGCTGACGAACCCGCGGTCCGCTGGCGGGGCTCAGTGGGTGGCGAGCCACCCGACACCACCGCAGAGGAGGAGGGCGGCCGCGGCGAGCGCGGCGTAGCGGGAACGGTGCAGGGTGATTCCGAGCGCAACGGCTGCGACGAGAAAGGCGGCCGTCCCGATCGCTCCTGGCAGGAGGCCGTGACTGTATCCGAAATCGTTGACGTGAAATATCAGCAACCAGAACCAGGAGAGTCTCATCCCCTGCCCCCCCTCGTCATCATCGTCGTTCTTACGGCGCTCCATGTGATTGATCACCAGGTTGGCGAGAGCGACCGGCAGTGTTACCAGCAGCGCCGAAGCCAGGGGTGTTCGACACGGAGACCGGGCGTGAAGAATTCCACGAGCAACGTACCCAGAAAGGTCGTCGCTGCGGAAACGGCCGTGTCCGCGCCGCGTTTGGCTCTGCCGGAAGCCCCCTGTTCCTTTTCCCGACGGGATCTGGTCACCGGCCGCGGCGAGTTGACGTGAGCCGACTGGTCCCGGCCGCCAGGGGTGACGAGAAGGTGGCCCGTGCCAGCTCCGGGAGCGCCAGACGCCTCGCACACCACGGTGAGTTCAAACGCTGGATGCTATCGGGGCGCGCTTCCACCCGTTCTCGCGCATCGCATCGGACCGAGGTGCCGGACGAGGTGCGCGTCACAGCGTGCCGGCGGGCGTTGCCGTGTCCGTTCCTTCGTTGCTAACTTCACCGCACAGGTGAGTTGGAATTTCAAACTGAGGAGAGACGGACATGAGCCTCGCCGACGGCCGGACCGCCGATGCCCCCAGCCCCCCGCAGGCCCGACCGCGACTCGGGGTGGTCTTCGCGGTGATCGGCGCCGGGGTGGCCATGGCCAACCTGGACGTGTTCATCGTCAACGTGGCGCTGCCGGACGTCGGCCGCCAGTTCTCGGGGGCACCGCTGGCGTCCCTGTCGTGGGTGCTGAACGCGTACGCGGTGGTGTTCGCGGCGCTGCTGGTGCCGGCGGGCAACCTCGCCGACCGGGTCAATCCGCGGATCGCCTACCTGTCCGGCATCGTGCTGTTCACGGTCTCCTCGTTGCTGTGCGCCCTGGCGCCGGGGATCTGGTTCCTGGTCGGGGCACGGGTATCGCAGGCCGTCGGTGCGGCGATGCTGATCCCCTCCTCGCTCGGCCTGCTGCTGGCGACCGCTCCCCCCGACAAGCGTCTGGCGTCGGTGCGCGGATGGACGGCGATCAGCGGGGTGGCCAGTGCGCTGGGCCCGGTGCTGGGCGGGCTGCTGACCGATCTGAGCTGGCACTGGGTGTTCCTGATGAACGTGCCGATCGGGGCGGCCGCGCTGCTGGGTGGGCTGCGGGTGCTGCCGCGCGTTCCCTCGCGGGACCTGCCGCGGGCGGACGTGCTCGGTGCCGCCGTGCTGACCTGCGCCATCACCCTGATCGCCCTCGGCCTGGTCAAGGGCGACGACTGGGGCTGGACGTCGGTGGAGTTCATCGGCGCCCTCGTACTCGGGGTGCTGCTGCTGGCCTGGTTCACGGCGCGTTCGGCGCGCCACCCGTCGCCGGTGCTGCCGCTGCCGCTGTTCAGGTTCCGCGGCTTCAGTCCGTCCTCGTTCTCCAACGTCCTGTTCGCCGTAGCGTTCGCCGCCATGCTGCTGTCGACCGTGCTGTGGTGCCAGGACGTGTGGCACTGGTCGGCGGTGCGGACCGGTCTCGCCCTCTTCCCCGGCACCCTGCTGCCGCCCGCGCTGGCCATGAGCATCGGGCCGGTGATCCACCGCTTCGGCTCCGGCGTGGTCGCCTTCACCGGGTGCGTCGTCTTCGGCGCGGGCATCGCCTGGTGGCTGACGCTGCTCACGCCGGCCTCCGGCTACGCGGGCGGGATGCTGCCGGGCATGCTGCTCACCGGCATCGGCGTCGGCCTGACCCTGCCCACGCTGATCAGCGCCGGTGTCTCCGCGCTGCCGCCGCAGAGCTTCTCCACCGGTTCCGGCGTCGTCACCATGGCACGCCAGGCCGGCACCGTCCTCGGCATCTCCCTGCTGGTCGCCACCATGGGCGCAGCGCCGGCCCACCGCGTGGACGCCTTCGACCGGGGCTGTACGATGATCCTCGGCGCCACCGCGGCCGCCGCGATCGCCTGCTTCTTCGTCGGCGGCGTCGGCAAGGCGCACCGGGGGGCCGAGGCCGAAACCGTCGGCGCCGCCCGCAGCGCGAGTTCCGCTGGGGGCGCCGAAGGGGCGTGAGCCGACGGCCGTCGGAGCCAAGGCATGCCGTGCCGCTCGTCGGGGTCCTTGAAGGCTCGGGGCCCGTCCCCCACACTGGTCGTCCGCGTCTCCGGGGCGGGCGATCGGAGGGCCAAGTGCGTGAAAAGCGGGGGGACTTCATGGCCGGTGAGACGGCCAGGGCCGTACGGGACAGTGGGCCACTGGCGGGCAACGTCACCTTGTCCGTGGACGCGGGCGTGCCGGCGGCAGCGGCGGCGGCCGATCTCGCCCGCTGGCTGGACGAGGAGGACGGCCTGCGCGGCTGCGTGCGCAGGGAGGTCGGACCGGTCCCCGAAGGGGCCCTGGGCGGGGAGTTGGAGCACCTGGTGGTGACCCTCGGCTCCGGCGGGGTCGCGACGGCCATGGCCAGCGTGCTCGTCGCCTGGCTGCGTCGGCGTACGGGAAGCGTCACGGTCCGGCTGTCACGGCGTGACGGGAGCCGGATCGAACTGCGCGCGGACCGGGTGCGCGCCTTGGACGCCGCTCAACTACGGGCCCAGGTAGCGCAGTTGGCCGAGGCGGCCTGGCCCGACGCGGCCGAGCGGGATGCGCACGGCGACGGAGCCCGCGATGACGCTCCCGAGCGCTGAGGACGCCGGCGGCGGGTTACGGCCCGTCGCACTGGCACGGCCGGGTTCACGTGTCCTGCTCGTCGGGACGGGCCGGCATCCGGAGAGTGGGCGGGTGCCCGGCATCCCCGCCGTCGAACCGTCGTTGACGGACCTGGCGGACGTCCTGCACCAGCGGGTCGGGGTGCCGCGGGCCAATCTGCGCGTCCTGCTGGATCCGCCGAGCCCGCTGGAGTTCGGCAACGCCGTCCGGCAGGCGGCGCAGGAGGCGGACGACACCCTGCTGGTCCATTTCATCGGCCACGGGCTGGTGGGCGGCGACGAAGGGCTGTACCTGGCCACCTGCGCCACCGACGATCTGGTGGACGGCCTGTCCTGGAAGGCGCTGCGGTACGAGGCGTTACGCGAGACCATCCGCGCCGGCAGGGCACGCTCCGTCGCCGTATTGCTGGACTGCTGCTTCTCCGGCCGGGCCCTGACCCCGCTCGGACCTCCGGCGCTGGACGCCGTCTTCGAACAGAGCCTCGTGCGGGGCGGGTTCCTGCTCACCTCGACCGCCCGCGAGGAACTCGGGCTGGCCCGTCCGGGAGCGACGTACACCGCGTTCACCGGCGGGCTGATCCAGTTGCTGCGGGACGGCGACCCGGCCGGACCGCGGGAGCTGACGCTCGACCACGCCTACCGCTACCTGGCCAGGATCCTGCCCGCGGAAGGCGCTCCGCGTCCCCGGCGGCACAGCAGCGACCGGGCGGGCGAGCTGGTCGTCGCACACAACCCCGCCTACCGTCCGCGTCCCGCGCCCGCCCCGGAGGAGCTGTCCCCCGCGGCTGCCGGTACCGAGCCGGACGACGTCCCGTGCCCCTTCCGGGGACTGGAGTCGTTCGGCCCCGAGGACGCCCGCTACTTCTTCGGGCGGCACCAGGTGGTCCAGGACCTGGTCACCCGTATCCGTGGCGGCGGTCTGATCGCCGTGGTCGGGGCCTCCGGCAGCGGCAAGACGTCCTTGCTGCGCGCCGGGGTCGTACCCGCCCTCGAGGAACTCGGCGGGGGCCGGCGCATCGCCGCCATGAAGCCCGGTGCCGATCCGCTGCGCGCGCTCGCCCGGTGCTCCGACGCGCTGGCGGAAGGCGAGTCGGCCGTCCTGCTGGTCGACCAGTTCGAAGAACTGTTCACCGCGGGCGCGACAGAGGAGGAGCGGGAGCGCTTCGTACGCGAACTCACCGCTCTGGCCGATGGCCGGACCACCATCGTGATCGCCCTGCGGGCCGACTTCTACGAGGCGTGCACCCGCTATCCGGCACTCGTGACGGCGCTGGAGAAGCGGCAGGTCGTGGTCGGCCCGCTCGGGCCGGAGGAACTGCTGGCGGTGATCGAGCTGCCCGCCCGCGTCGCGGGACTGCGCCTGGAGGAGGGGCTGGCCGACACCCTGCTGCGCGAGGCCGGCGTACGGCGGCAGGGTGTGCGCTCCCCCGTGCTGCCGCTGCTGTCCCACGCGCTGCTGGCCACCTGGCAGCAACGCAGCGGCACGCTGCTCACCCTGGCCGGATACCGCGCCACCGGCGGCGTCGACGACGCCATCTCGACCACCGCGGAGCAGGCGTACACGGCGTTGCCCGCCGAGGAGCGGGCGCTGGTGCGCGGTCTGCTGCTGCGCCTGGTGCACATCGGCGAGGGCGTGGAGGACACCCGGCGCAGGCTCTCCCCCGACGACCTGGCCGGCCCCGGCGAACGGGACGCCGCCGTAAGGGTGTTGCACGCGCTGGCCGCGGCCCGGCTGGTCACGGTGGACGAGGAGGGCGTCGAGATCGCCCACGAGGCGCTCCTGTACGCGTGGGCGCGGCTGCGTGCGTGGATCGACGAAGACCGCGCCGGCCTGCTCGCCCTCCAGCAGTTGTCCGATGCCGCCCGCGCCTGGGATCAGGCCGGGCGCAGGGCCAGCGATCTCTACCGCGGTCACCGTCTGGAGACCGCCGAACGTGCCGCGCGCGACCACGAGCGCACCGGAAAGGCCCTCGGCCCGACCGCCCGCGCGTTCCTGGACCAGGGGCTGCGGGACCAGCGGGCGGCCCGCCGCAAGCGCCGGAGCCTGTGGGCGGTCACCTCGGTGCTCGTCGTACTCGCCCTGCTGGCCTCCGTCCTGGGCGTGATCGCCGAACGGAGATCCGTGTGGGAGGGACAGCAGGCGGCGCGGAAGGCGGCCGTGGTGCGCTCCACCGATCTCGCCGCCGACGCCGAGGCGGTCCGGTCCACCGATCCGGGGCTGGCCGCCCAACTGGCCGTCGCCGCCTACCGTTCCTCTCCCACGCGGGAGGCCACCGACCAGCTCTACAGCTCGCTCAACACGCCCGTGGACGGTGTGCTCGCCAGTGGCAGCCCCGTCCTGCGCATCACCACGCAGCCCGACGGTCCCCTGGCCGCGGACAGCGATGCGAACGCGTCGGTACGGCTCTGGAATCTCGCCGACCCCACCGCACCGGTCCTTGAGTCCACCATCCCGGCCGGCGGCTCGGCCATCGCCCTCGCCCCCGGCGGGAGGCTGCTCGCCGGGCACTGCGCCGCCACCGGCAAGGCGCTGTGCCTGTGGGATCTGACGGATCCCCGTCATCCGCGGGCGGGAGCGGAGTTGCCGGTCCCGGCGCGGCTGTCCGGCCGGAAGATGCAGCTCTCCGCCATGGTCGTCAGCCCTGACGGTTCGCTGCTCGCGGCCGCGGCCGAGCAGGGCTTCACGCTGCTGTGGTCGATCGCCGACCCGGCGCACCCGCGGGTACGGGCCGTCCTGCCCGATCCCGCTTCGGAGGCCCTGCTGGCGGGGGTCGCGTTCGCCCCGCGGGGCCACCTGCTGGCACAGACCAATCAGCGGGGCGCGACGCAGGTGTGGAGCGTGGCCGACCCCGCCAGGCCGAAGAAGCTCGCCTCCCTCTCCGCCGGTTTCCAGAGTGTGGCGTTCAGCCCCGACGGCCGCATGATGGGGGCCGCCGGAGACGCCGTCCTCCAGCTGTGGAAGATGGACGACCCCGCACACCCGAAGCCCGTCGAGGTCAGTACCGGGATCACACCGGCCGACCTGGAAAGTGTGGCTTTCAGTCCGGACGGCGGCCGGCTCGTCTACGGCGGCGTCGGCACCGACGATCCCAAGAGCGCCCTGTGCCAGGTGAGACTGACCCCCGCCAACCTCCAGGGCATGGCGCTGACCGACTGCGCGCAGACCGGGTTCGACACCTTCACCGTGGCCTACACCGCGGGCGGCGACATCCTCACCGGCGGCCGGGACGGCAAGCTCCGGTCGTGGCGCCGGCCCCTGACGCAGGCGGCCGGCATGGCGATCACCGGCCGCGATGTGTGGAGCATGAGTCCCGACGGGAAACTGATCGCGGCACCGCGCGACACCGGTTTCAGTACGTCCCCGTCACCGCTCGGCATCTGGAACGCCTCCGCCGCCGGCGATCCCGTCCTCGACGCCACCTTCCCACTGCCGGACATCCCGCAGATGGTGACGTTCCTCGCGCCGAGGGCACTGCTGACCGTCGCGCACAACGGCGCGGTGCAGATCTGGGACCTGCACGACACGCGCCATCCGGCCGAGACCGCGTCGCTGGGTTCCGCCGACTTCCCCACCGAGCCGTCCGGTTTGGGCTCTGTCATCCTCACGCCCGGTGTCACCACCGACCAAGCGGGCGGCCTCGTCGCGGTACAGAGCCACGACCGGCTGGTGCTGTGGCGCGTCACCGGCGCCCTGCACGCCGAACGCGCCGGTTCGATCCCGCTGCCCGATCCCGCCTCGGACATCGCCGGACTGGTGAGCAGACACACCGCCTGCATCCTCACGGGGTCCGGCATCAGCTGGTGGAACGTCAACGACCCCGACCACCCGGACCGCGGCGCCACTTCGGCTCTGCCGCGGGCCAACAAGGGCGGCCTCACCGCGGCGGTGACCGGGGTGGTCGCCGCCACGTCCGGAGTCGCCGGCCCCGGAGCGTCGCTGTCCCTGTTCGTCCTCGCCGGCGGCCGCCCGCGCAGCACCGTCGCCCTTCCGGGAGCCGTCAGCTCGACGGTGGGTCTCAGCGACGACGGCCGGCGTTTGGTGGCCGCCGGCGCCGGCGACAACACCGCCACCGTCTGGGACGCCGACGACCCCGCGCACCCGCGTGTCCTCGGCACGATCAGTACGTTGCGCGGCACCAGCGGCTTCGTCTTCGCACCGAACGGCGGGCTGCTGGCCGACGGGAGCAATGAGCAGCCGGGGATGCAGCTGTGGCGGACGCCGCCCTCGTCGTCCCCCACGCTGCTGGCCATCCTCGAACCCACGGATGTGACCGGGGACCAGCTCACCGCCGCGTTCTCCCCCTCGGGCAGCACCATCGCGGTCGCCGCGACCGGCTCCGTCACGCTCTACGACACCGACCCGGCCGAGGTCGCCGACACCTTGTGCTCCTCCACGCTGCACACGCCGATCACCGCCGCCCAGTGGACCAAGTACGCCCCCGGCGTGCCGTACCGGAACCCGTGCTCGGGGGGAGGGTGAGCGTCGGGGGTACGGCCTCGGGCGCCGACCAGGACAAGGCCGGTGCGCATTTGACCGAGTTGGACTACCACGGCGGAGGGACGAGCCGGCGGGCGAGGGCCTCGCGGGTTCACGCTGTTTCGCGCTGGAGGCCGCCCAGGGCGGTGAGTTCGGCCTCGGACAGGCGCAGGGTGCCGGCTGCCACGTTCTGGGTGAGGTGGTCGGGGTTGCCGGTGCCGGGGATGGCCAGCACATGAGGGCCGCGGTGCAGCGTCCACGCCAGCCGGATCTGGGCCGCGCTCACCCCGTGGGCACGGGCAATGGCTTGCACCTGACTGGTGTCGGTGGTCGCGGTCGCGCCGGCCTCGCGTCCGGTGCCGGCGATCGAGTAGAACGGCACGAAGGCGACGCCTTGTTCACCGCAGGCGCGCAGGAACGCCTCCTGCTCGGGCGAGGCGCCGAGACCGTACATGTTCTGGACGCAGACCACCGGGGCGATGGCCTGAGCCTCGGCGAGATGATGGGGACGGATGTTGGACAGCCCCAGATGGCGGATGAGCCCGGCCTCGCGCAGTTCGGCCAGGGCGCCGAAACGCTCGGCGATCGAGTCGGTTCCCACGATGCGCAGGTTCACCACGTCCAGGTGGTCGCGGCCGAGTTGGCGCAGGTTCTCCTCGACCTGGCCGCGCAGCTGCTCCGGGGTCGCATGGGGCAGCCATTTGCCCGAAGGGTCCCGGCCCGGCCCGACCTTGGTGGCGATGACGAGATCGTCCGGGTAGGGCGCCAGTGCCTGGTTGATCAGCTCGTTGGCCGATCGTAGGGGCGAGAAGTAGAACGCGGCGGTGTCGATGTGGTTCACTCCGAGCTCGACCGCACGGCGCAACACACTGATCGCCCGCCCGCGATCGCTCGGACTGGCGCCCGCCGCGAACGCCGCGCCGTTCTGCGTCAGGCGCATCGCGCCGAACCCGATCCGGTTGACCACCAGGTCACCGAGTGTCCAACTGCCTGCTGCCGCTGCGGTGATCGTCTCTGCTGTCATGCCGGGATGATCGCCGCACATTAAGCTGGTGCACCATTGATTAAGGCATATGTGAATCCTTGGAGCAGTTGGCGTGGCGGAGCTGGCGTTCTCGACGAGTGATCTGGCGCAGATGCGGTTCGCCGTCTCGCCGATGTGGGAGATCACGCCCAGCTTCCGGCTGCTGAACTCCGCCGCCAGGCATCCGGTGCACCACATCTGGGTGGAGCAGGTACGACCGCGACTGGCGACCGCCGGAGCGGCCCTGGGCTGGCTCGCCGAGCTCATCCCACCCTCGGGATACGTTCCCGACTTCCTCAACCCCGCACCCGCCGGCCCGGCTCCGGCGCTGGCGACGGAGCTGGCCGCGATCCGGGCCGCTCCCGTCGACCGGGTACGGCGCGACCTCGATCACCTGACCCGTCACCAGGGGGGTCTCGGCCCTCGGCTGCAAGCTCTGTACGCCGACCCGGGGGCCCGGCTGGCCAAGGTCGCCGAAGCGATCGAGAACTACTGGAAGCTGGCAGTCGCCCCCTACTGGGCCCGGATCCGCGCCGTGCTCAACGCCGACGTCTACTACCGCGCCCGCCAAGTCGCCGAGCACGGCGCCAGCCACCTCTTCAACGACCTGCACGCCGCGGTGGTCTGGGACGACAACGCATTGCGGCTGGCTCGCCGCAAGCAACCGCTGTCCCGCAAGACGGCAGGCGCGGGGCTGGTACTGATTCCATCGGTCTTCAGCGGACGCCTGCGCACCCGCGTGGCACTGCCCGACCCGCCGCAACTCGCCTATCCGGCGCGGGGCGTCGGCTCGCTGTGGGAATCCCGGCCCGTCGGCAGGACCGATGCGTTGGCCGGCGTACTCGGCCGCTCGCGGACCCTGTTGCTGACCGAACTGGAGACTCCGGCCTCCACCACCGAGCTGGCACGCCGTACCGGGCTCTCCGCAGCCGCGGTGTCCCAGTGTCTGACCGCGCTGCGCGACGCGGGTCTGGTCAGCGCCCACCGCGCCGGCCGCTCCGTCCTCTACGCCCGCACCGCCGCCGCCGAGACCCTCCTCGAAGCCGCCTCCGGCTGAGGTCGCGGAGTCAACGCCGAAGGGTTCGGCCGCCCGGACGCGCTCCGCCGAGCCGAGGCTCGACGGCTCCGCCGAGGGTTCGGCACTGCCCGACGGGACCACGGTGAGCGTCGATCCAGCGGGCGATGGCCGGCTCCTTCGGCTGCGGACAGGTTCGATTCTCGACGTCGACGTCGGCGACGGGGACTGGCGGGAAAGTTCGCCGCTCGGGCGACCGGTCGCCGCGGCCGGCGGCTGGCAGGGGGGCATGTTCGTCGCCGAGATCTACGTCATCACCACACCGCACCGCCTGCGGCTGTCGGTCGACGCCCGCGCGGGCGCGGCGGTGGCGACGTGGAACATCATGCCGCTGACCAGCCCGAGTCTGGTGGCGCACTCGCGGTCGCCGCTGATGACACGAACCGACGTCGCGTAGTGCAGCCCGGCTCCGGCAGCCGGACGAGGACGTGGCCGCGTCCGCCTGCCGGGTGTCTTTCCTGCGGGAGCCCGAGGAGCGGTTTGCGCACCCGGTTCCCGACACGGCGGCGGCCGGACTCGCCTCCGCAACACGGGTGTTCCCGGCGGCGGTGCACGGGTGCGTCGGGCCCGCCCGGGTCTCGGGCACCTCTTACCGGCTGTTCCCCGGAGCGGGCGACGCCGCGGGGAACCTGGACCGTGTGGCCGTCGGGGATCTGGTCGCCGGGCTGGGCACCGCCTCCGCTCCGGCAGGCGCACTGCCGGCGTCCTGACGGGCCTGCCGCGCGTTCGCCGGAACCGGCCCCGGATGGTCGTCGGGGCGGATGCGCAGGGTGAGCTGTCAGCGGCGGAGCAGCGTGTTGAGCCGTGCGGCCTGGCGGGTCAGATGGTCGCGCTCGGCGAGGTTCGGTGCCGTACGGGCCGCCTCGGCGTACAGCCGTGCCGCCGTCGCCAGGTCACCGTCGCGCTCGTGGAGGTACGCGGCCACCGCGGTGTGGCGGGGCAAGGAGTCGTCCAGCGCCGCGAGCGCCGCCAGCCCCGCGCGCGGACCGTCGGCCTCGCCCACGGCGACCGCGCGGTTGAGCCGGACGACCGGGTTGCCGGTCAGGCGCACGAGCTCGTCGTACCACTCGACGATCTGCACCCAGTCGGTCTCCTCGGCGGTGGACGCGTCGGCGTGCAGTGCCGCGATGGCGCGTACCCCCCGTGCTCGCGCCCTCGGAGGTGACCGGCGGGCGCCCCTCGCCGTCGTACCGGACCCACATCCCCTCGGGGGCGAGTGCCTGGCCGTCGACGAACTCGCCGGTCTGTTCCAGCCGGGCGGCGAAGTCGTTCATGTACTGGATGTGCGCGGAGATCTCCTCCGGCGTCCACTGGTCCATGGGCACGTCGTTGACCGCTGCCGGGGCGCCGCGGTAGTGCTTGAGCAGCAGGTACTTGGCCATCGTGTCTCTCCTGGGTGCTGGTGCGATCCATTGTCGTCGCGTTCGGTACGGGGACGGAGCCGGGCACGGATTCTCGACATCGCCGTCCGGTTCCTTTGAGCCGGTTGCCGCACCCGCCGGATGGGGAACCCGGTCGGCGTGAACGCTGAGAAAAGGACCGCGCTGCTGGTCATCGACATGATCAACACGTACGACCACAAGGACGCCGACCTGCTGATTCCGTCGGCTCGGACCGTCGTACCGGTGGTGGCGGACCTCTTGCGGCGCGCGCGGGACCTCTCGGCGCCGGTGATCTACGTGAACGACAACTTCGGTGAGTGGCGATCGCATCACGGTGAGTTGCTGGAGCATGCTCTGCGCGGGCCGCACAGCGACCTGGTGGAGCCCTTGAAGCCGGACGGCGACTCCCTCTTCGTCGTGAAGGCGCGACACTCCGTCTTCTTCGAGACCCCCCTGGAATACCTGCTGCGGCAGCAGAACATCGACCGGCTGGTGCTCACCGGGCAGGTGACCGAGCAGTGCGTGCTCTACTCGGCTCTCGACGCCCACATCCGTCACTTCGACGTGATCGTTCCCAGGGACGCCCTAGCGCACATCCACGAGGACCTGGCGCGGGCCGCGCTGCGGATGATGGAGCGGAACATGGGCGCGCGCGTGTGCTCGAGCCGGGATCTGTGGCAGTGACCGGCTTCGACGGGTGAGCAGCGACGCCCGACACGGCGGCGACGCCCGCTCAGCCGGTCGAGGTGCCCCGGTGGAAGTACAGCCGCCGGCCCGTCTCCGCCTGCCGCCACAAGGAGCTCCGCCATGCCCGACGGCCCTGAGCTTCGGCGGACACCGAACCGTTGCCCGCCGCCGACTGAATCGGGCGGGCGGGGATATCCGCTAAGGCAGGTCGTTCACCGGGAGGAAGCATGGCATTGGTGAAGGCGGGCGTCGTGGTCCTCGACTGCGCCGAGCCCGAGAAACTCTCCGTGTTCTACAAGGAGTTCCTGGAGGGCGAGCGGACGGATGTGTCGGCGAACCTCGTGGAGATCCGGGGCGCCGACGGCATGCGGCTGGCCTTCCGCCGTGATGTGAACGCCACTTCGCCCAGCTGGCCGCGTCCGGAGAACTCCCTCCAGGCCCATCTGGTCTTCCTGGTGGAGGACATGGACGAGGCCGAGCGGCGCGTGGTGGGGCTCGGGGGCCGGCCGATCGCGACACGGGACGCGGCGGGGCCGTACGAGGAACGCGGTTACACCGACCCGGCGGGCCACTCCTTCACCCTGCGCCTGGTGCCGATCACGGCGCCCAAGCAGGGCTGAGGGCCGGGGCTCACGACACCCCGAGGATGTCCCCGAGGGCGGTCGCGACGGCTTCGGGGGCCTCCACGGGGAGCAGGTGGCCGGCGGTGGGGACGGTGGTGAGGGTCGCGTGCGGGATGTGCGGCAGGAGGTGCTCGCGCAGGACATGCGGCGGTTCCACCACGTCGTTCTCCCCGGCCAGCACGGTCACCGGGACCGCGATGGCGCGGGCGGCGCGGGTGATGTCCTGCGCGATGCCGTGCAGCGGCCACTCCCGCCGCGCCTCGGGCCCGGTGGCGAGGCTGTCGCGCACCGCGGTGGCCAGCACCGCCTCCGGCAGCGGCGTGGCGGTCAGGACACGGTCGAGGGCGTACCGCACGGACTCGGGTGTGTCGTACGCGTGGGACAGCCCCTGTCGGTACTCCGCGGTCACCGTGGTCGGCGGCTCGGGCGGTGCGGGCGCGACGAGGACAAGGCCGGCCAGACCGGACGGCTCGCGGGCCGCGAGGAGCTGGCTCACCTTGCCGCCCATCGAGTGGCCGACGAGGACGTACGGCCCCGGCGCACACGCCGCCACCACGCACGCCAGATCGTCGGCGAGCCGCTCCAGGTCGTAGGGGCCGGGCAGCGTCCGCGAGGCGCCCCAGCCGCGTTGGTCGAAGCGGACCGTCGACTGGCCGGGCGACAGACTGCGGAGCACCGCGTCCCACGTGTCCGCGGAGCCGCCCCAGTAGTGGACGAACACCAGGGTCGGTCCGGTACGGCCCCCGACCCGTACCTCCAGGGAGCCGCCCGGCACCGTCACTGGTGTTGTCTTTTCCGTCATTCTCATGCCTCTCCCTTGGCCGCCCGCGACGACCGGCGTCGCGCGTGCACGACCTCGAACAAGTAGACTGACCTGCCTGTCAGGCGCACTTCGACCGTACGGCCGGTGAGAGCCGCTGCCCGGTGGAAAGAGGCACGGTGCTTGTGAAAAGCGGACACGATGCCGTACGGCAGCTGCGCTACTCCCCCGCCGTCGGTTCGTCCCACGGTGTGGAGGTCATCGACTTCGCCGCACTGCGCGAGATGGACACGCACCGCCGCCGCGTCCTCCCCCAGCGCCCCGACTTCCACGTCCTCGCCCTGATCGTCACCGGCACCGGCGGCCACGAGGCCGACTTCCACACCTACCGGCTGGCGGAAGGCAGCGCGGTGTGGATCCGGCCCGGCATGGTGCACCGCTGGAGCGACATCGACGCGTGCGACGGGCCACTCGTCCTCTTCCGGCCCGGCTTCCTCGCCGGATTCACCACAGCGGAGGCCGGCGCACCGGTCTGCTGGCGGCTGGCGGGGCAGCGCCTGCCCCTCGCCCTGCTAGCGGCCGAACACCTCGGCCGCGAGCACGACGCGACGGTGCGCGACCCGCACCTGGGGTCCCCCGCGCTGCTCGCCCACCTGCTGGCGGCGCTGCTCCTGCGGGTGCTTCCCGACGCGTCCGACCGCACCGACGCGCCCGTCCGCACCGGCGCGGTCCCGGCCGGCGACCGGTCCGCGGCCGTCTTCCGCGCCTACCGGGCCGCCGTCGAGGAGCATTTCACCGAGTGGCACCACGTGGCCGACTACGCTCGGGCACTGGGCTACGACGCGCGCACCCTCGCCCGAGCGACCCGTGCCGCCACCGGCACGAGCGCCAAGGCCTTCCTCGACCGGCGCATCCTGCTGGAAGCCAAGAGGCTCCTCGCGCACACCGACCTGCCGGTCACCGGCTGCGCCCGCCGCCTCGGCTTCGGCGACGCGGGCAACTTCAGCACGTTCTTCCGCCGCCAGGCCGCCACCCCGCCCGCCGCCTGGCGCGCCGCCTACGGCACAGCCGGCGCCCGCGGGGCCTGATCCTGCCTTACCCGCTGCCTCCTCGTCCGCGGCCGGGCGCTCACGTCTCCAGGGCCTCGGCCATCGAGTCGAGGTCGGCCAGGAGCGCCGTCAGCCGGCGTCCGGGGATGCTCTCGATCATGCGTTCCTCGATGGCGTACACGGCCGTGCGGGCGGCGTGCAGGCGCTGCTGTCCGGCCTCGGTGAGGTGGACGGGCAGGGCCCGGCCATGGTCGGTGCTGGTCGCCTGAGTGATGAGGCCGGCCTCCTTCAGGCCGCGCAGGACGACGTTGGCCGACTGCCGGGTGACGAAGGTGCCGCGGGCGAGGTCGGCGTTGGACAGGCCGGGCCGTTCGTCGAGGAGTTCCAGGCAGGAGTACTGCGGGACGGTCAGGCCGTGTCCGCGCAGCGCCCTGTCCATGGCGCCGCGCAGCGCGGCCGACGCCCTCTTGAGGCGGTATCCGACGTGCTCGGTGACGTCGGACATCGGGTGGGGCGACGGTACGGGCACTCGTTCTTCCATGTCAGCATTTTGACATACCGTGGGCCGGGACCTACGGTCGTCATGTCAAAGTTCTGACATACCCGTTTCGATGGGCCGACCCTTGGAGTCACCATGACCGTCACTGTCGATGGACCTGATTTCATCGCTCTCCAGGTGAAGGACGTGCCGGCCGCCGCCGCGTTCTTCGAGGAGCGGCTCGGGCTGCGGCGGGCGGAGGGCGGACCGGCGCACGCGGTCGTCTTCGCCACCAGCCCGATCCCGTTCGCCGTCCGCGAGCCGCTGCCCGACGTCGACCTGGACGACGCCGCGCGCCCCGGTCTCGGCGTCGCGCTGTGGCTGCGCACCTCCGACGCCCCGGCCTTGCGCGAACGGCTCGTCGCGGCGGGCACGGAGGACGTCAGCCCGCTGATCACGACCCCGTTCGGTCCGGCCTTCTCCTTCACCGGACCCGAGGGCTACCGGCTGACCGTCCACGGACACTGACCGGGGCACCCCCTGCCCTGCGCCCGGCTCCGCTACCGTGCCGGCATGAGCGAGCCGTTCGCACGGGGCGAGGACCATCCGGCATGCGGCATCTGCCCGTCCAAGCGGCTGCCGCGCGAGGGGTTCGTCGTGTACTCCCGCCCTTCGTGGGAGTGCCCGTTCGACCCGGCCGACGGCTTCCGCTACACCCTGGACGACCGGACGCCTGTGTGCGTCCACCCGCACAGGCTGGGGCTGGATCCGGATCGTATCGCCCCGCCGACGAAGCCGCCGCAGGGGGCCGAACCACCGCGGCGCGGCCGGTGGAGGTGGCCGCTTCGCGGCCGGTGACGGCAGAAGGGAGGCGGCCGTCACCGCGGCGCAGGCAGTGCCCGGGACCTCGGGGCGCCGGCGGGGCGCGTCCGGTACGCGGGCGGCGGACCGGGGGCCTCTCCCCTCGCGTCCAGTCGATGTCGCCGTAGGCCCGTCGTCCGTTCCTGTCAACGCGAGGGTCATGATCGATCAGGTGGTCTGCACGGTGCGGGCGCGCGCGTGGAGGATCGGCAAGTCGAGGGGCTAGCGTGTCAACTCCAAGGGACCGGGGCCGAGTTAACGGCGATCTCCCGTCTGTCCTGGCCAACCCCCCACCCGTCCGGTGGTCCGCGCGCGGCAGGCCGTAGGGCTCACGCGTCCGCGCCACCCGGCTCGCATTCCTCCGAGGAGCCCGCATGCCCCGACGTACCGCACGTGCCGTGTCCGTGGCAGCCGCCACCCTCGCGTTCGCCACCCTGGGCACGGCCCTCGCGTTCGCCGAGACGCCCCAGTACTGCGACCACGAGGTGTGCCTCAAGAACGGCACCCGGTTCGGCGCCCCGGCCGACGCCTTCCCCCAGCAGTCGCAGCCGGGTGCCGTCAGCGCCTCGCAGCTCGTCGACGACTGCGCCAAGGCACAGCTGGGCCAACTCTCCGACGTCAGCTGCGGTTTCTACCCCTACGGGGACCCCCGAGACGTCGGCTACGGCAGCTGGACCCCGCTGACCTCCGACTACGCCAACTGCTACGGCGGTAACGACGCCAACAACCTCAACTGGGCCTCTACGACCACCTACACGACGAGCAACAGCGTGACGGTCTCGGCGAGCTTCAAGGCGGGGATCGACGAGCTGATCGAGGCCTCCATCTCGACCAGCTACTCCTACACGTGGGGCACGGCCGAGGGCACCACCCAGCAGTTCTCCGCTTACGTGCCGAAGGGCTACAAGGCGCACCTCCAGCACCGCTACCAGGAGCAGCAGGTGAACGGCGTGCTGTGGATCAATTACAGCAAGACCGGCGACAAGGCGGGCCAGGGGTACGGCCACCACTACTACGCCATCACCGACTTCACCTCCACCTCTCCCGTCAAGGGGGCGGACGGCCGCGTCGACGATGTCGTGTCCCTGTCCCCGCTGACCGCCCTCACCCCCGACGAGTGCTCCGCCTGAGGCATCGCGGTCGGAAACCCTGGGGACTTTCCCTGATCCGCGCCGCGCGCGCGTCGGCCACGCTGGCTGGACGGCAGACCCCGGTGCCGCCTGCGTTCCACAGCAGCGCACCGGGGCCGGAACACGAACCAGAGACGCGGGAGCGGGCGAGTAGTGAAGTCGCGGACTGTGCGATCGTCATCAGCGACGGGTAGGGCCGAGGCACCGTGGAAGGAGCGTCACCGCCGCGCCCGCGGTGCCGTGGCCGCCCGCTCCGCCGTGCGGAGTCGCGCATGAGCGGCGTACGCCGTGACTCCCGTATCTCGGTCATCATGTCCCTGCTGGCCCAGCGCGGTGAACTGCAAGTGCGTTGCCTGCCTACGGCCCTGGGGGTGTCCGGGCCCACGGTCCGCCGCGACCTGGCCACCATGGAGGAGAGGGGCCTGATCCGGCGGTCCTACGGGCGGATCGCCGCCACCCGGCGCAGCGCCGAACCGCCGGTGAGTCTGCGGCAGTCGCAGAACAAGGAGGCCAAACGCCGGATCGGGGCGCTCGCCTCGACGCTGCTGCCCAGCGGTCCGCTGACCGTGGCGCTGAGCGGCGGCAGCACGGCGGGTTCCGTGGCGAGTTGCCTGGCCGCCCGCTCGGACCTGACGGTCGTCACCAACGGCCTGGACACGGCCACCATACTGTCGGCGCGGCAGTCGGCGAAGGTGATCGTCACCGGTGGCATCGCCCGTCCGCTCTCCAACGACCTGGTGGGCAAGCCCGCCGAGCACACGCTGCGTTCGTACCGCTTCGACTACGCGATCGTGGGTGCCGACGGCATCACCCCGACGGTGGGTTTCACCCAGTACAGCGCCAGCGGGGCGGAGATCGACCGGGCCATGCTGGAGCAGGCCACCCACCGGATCGTCGTGGCCGACAGCTCGAAACTGGGCAAGGTGCACAAGGCCAAGATCGCCGACATCGATTCCGTGCACACCGTCGTCACGGACTCGCACGCGGACGCGGAACTGGTGGCGGCCCTGCGCAGAACCGGCGTGAACACGATCCTGGTGGTCGTCCCGTCCTCCGCACGATCGTCCGGACGCGACGACCCCGCGTGAGACGGTACGGCGGCCCGGCGGGGCGCGGTCAACCGCCGGGCCGGCGGAGCCCGGTCAGTCGCCCTCGCCCTGCACGCGCCGCCGCAGCTCCCGGCGGTTGCGCACGCCGAGCTTCACGAACACGCTGCGCAGGTGATACTCGACGGTCTTGGCGCTGAGCGTCAGCGCCTCGGCGATCTCCCTGTTGGTGTAACCGCGTCCCACCAGCTGCGCCACCTCGCCCTCGCGCTCGGTCAGTCGGGGGTGTCCGGGCGTGCCGTCCGTACCGTCCGCCAGGGCGGCCTCCCGCTGGGCCGGGCACTCGGCGAGGAAGGGCCGCGCGCCGAGCCGGGTGAGGATGTCGCGGGCCACGCGGAAGTGCTCGGCGGCGGCGTGCACCCGGCCGGTGGCCTTCGCGACCCGCCCGCACCCGGCCCGCAGCAGGGCGCGCAGCAGCGGAATGTCCTGTCCGGGCGTGAGCAGCCCGGTCGCCTCCGTGTACGTGCGCAGCGCCGTACGGTGCTCACCGGCCGCCTCCGCGGTACGGCCCGCCACCCAGGCTTGGGCCACGCGCAGATGCGGATCGGCGTCGTCGCCCGCCTCCCGAAGCTCACTCAGTACGCCCTGCGCGAGGTCGGCGAGGCCGCACACGACCAGCGACTCCGCGAAGAAGGGCAGCCAGCCCGTGGCGACGATGCGGACGCGGTCGGAGTGGACGAAGCGGTCGGCCAGCAACTGGAGGGCGACCACCACGCCTTCGTGGTCGCCGCGGGCCCGCGCGTGCATCGCCCTGGCCATGGCCGTGTGGTAGTGGGGGCCCGCGAAGTCCAGCGACTGCGCCAGCCGCACGGCCTGACGCAGGGCCGTGTCGGCCGCGTCGTGCTCGCCGCGGAACGCGTGGAGCACGGAACGCAGGGACCACAGGACGGGTGCGTCGAAGCAACGGCTCTGCTCGTCCTCCAGCGCCCGGTCCGCCTCCAGCGCCGCCCGGTCCCAGTCGCCGTCCAGCAGGTGGCACATGACGAGGTGGACGGAGCCTGCCGTACCGAGGAGGCGGGCGGCACCGGGCCGGCCGCGGGCGAGCACCATGGTCAGATCGGTCGTCGCGGCCCGCAGCCGGCCGTCCGCCAGCCGGAGAACGCCCCGGATGGTCAGGGCGGGCAGCCCCTCCTCCTCGATCTCGTCGGCGTCCTCGGGCAGCGTGGCCAGCATCTCCAGGCCGGACCGCGGGCCATGCCACAGGGCCGCGCCGTAGGCCGCCAGCGCTCGTGCGGCCTGCCGCACGCCGGGCGGTACGACGACGCCGGGAGCGCCGTCACGGTCCTCGGCGCCGCCTCCGCAGGGCGCCGTCAGGTCGCCGTCCGGCGCGGCGGTCACGCCCGCCGAGGCCGCCGTGGCGTGTGCCGCTTCCCCGGCGCGGGCCGGGTCCAGCGCCTGCTCACCGTATCGCTGGGCCGCCTGACCCTGTCCCAGGATCGCGTGCGCCCAGGCCAGTTCGGCGAGTACGACGGCCCGCTGTCCGGGGTCGTGCGCCGCGAGTGACCTCCGCGCCCGCTCCAGGAGCCGTACGGCCGAGGTCAGCCGGCCCGCGGCGAACTCCACAAGGCCGAGGGCCTCGTCCCGCCACGGGCAGGGCCGGCGAGAGGCTACGGCGTCCGCGTGCCGCCCGATCTCGGCGTCCGCCCCGGCCCAGAAAAGCAGCCGCACCGCCCCGTAGAGGAGGTGGCCGGTGCGGTGGTCCTCGGCGTGCGATAGAGCCGCCGAGGACAGCAACGAGCGTGCCGCGGCGAGCAGTTGGCCCTCGGCGAGTTCGTCGGTCGCCCGCTCCAGCAGGTCGGCCGCCAGACGGCTGTCCGCCGTCTCGGCCGCCGCCACCTTGTGCGTCAGGCGCAGCCGTCCGTCGACGGCGGGCACCGCGGCCAGGTGCAGCGCGCGGCGACGCCAGGTCGGCAGGGCGTCGTACAGACCGTCGCGGAAGACCGGGTGCCGGAAGGTCACGGTGGGGACCTGCGCCACCGTCCGCGTGATGAACTCCTCGCGGGCCGGGGGCTCCAGCGCCAAGGTGCAGTCGGGCGCGCCGAGCACGGCGCTCAGCGTCGGCACCGACGCGGAGCCGCCGAGCACGGCCAGCGCTTCCAGCGCCGCGACGCTCGACGGGGGAAGGCCGCACAGCTGGCGCCGCACCGCCGCGGGCGGCAGGCCCGGCCCGGTGCCGCCACCGGCCGGGGCGTCCAGGTGCTCGCCGAGCAGTCGGGTGAGGTAGAGCGGGTGCCTCCCCGACCGCAGGATCAGACGCCGGGTCAGCGACTCGTCCGCCCGGTCGCCGAGGGCGGCCGCCACGACCGTCCGCGCCTCGCTCTCGCTCAGCTCGCCCAGACCGATCCGGGTCAGCGGGTGCACCCTGTGCAGGGCGCGCAGGGTCTGCTCGTCCCAGTCCTGGAAGTGGCGGGCCGCGAGCACCAGGCATATCCGGCCGCCGGTACGGGCCGCTTCCAGCAGGGCCCGCAGGGAGGGGCCGTCCGCCCACTGGGCGTCGTCCACGAAGAGGGCGAGCGGGGCCGCCGACGACGTGTTCAGGAGGCGTCGCAGGGCGGTCGGGAGGCCGGGCGTGCCGGGCCCGGTGTCTGTCGTCCCCCGCTGTCGTCCGGCCGGGCAGTGGTGCCGGGCCGGGTTCCTCACGGTGCCCAGCAACCGGGACAGGCAGTCGAAGTCGTCGGGCAGCCGGGCCGGTGTCGCCGCGGTGCCGAGGACCGTGAAGCCGGCCAGTCCGCCGAGCCAGTGGTGGACGAGGGCGGACTTCCCGGTGCCGGGCGCCCCCTGGACCAGGACGACGGCCGCCGATCCCGCGCGGGCGGACACGGCCGCGGCGCGCAGTGCCCGCAGCTCGTTCGGCCGGCCCGCGAACAGGTCCGCGTGCTCGGGGTGCTGGGGCGGGTTCTCTGGTGCTGTCATGTCGCGCTGGTCGTGCTGCTCTTTCCCTCGCCGCGCCGGCGCTCGGCCCGTGGTCCGGGTGCTCGCCGTAGCCGGTCACTGATGTGCGGGAGGGCCGCGCTCGCCGGTCCCGCCGCCGCACGGGGGCGCCATGCGGCGGCAGGGGAAACGGGTCAGCCACCCCGGAAGGCCAGCCTATGCCAACCGGACCGGTGTGTGTCCCGCGCCAGGTCCGGGCCCTGGCCCGGGACGGGGCACCGGCCGGTCCGAGGACCGGGGGCGCGCGCGGTCACTGGTCGTGGAAATCGCCGTACGGCGTCCACCACTTCTGGTTCGTGCCGCCCCAGCAGTCGTACAGGTCGAGATCGGAGTAGCCACTCTGTACGGCCCCGCCCGACTTGGCCTCCAGGCAGCGGCCGGAGACGGGATTGTAGATCTGGCCGTAACGGCCGAGCACCCATTGCTGGTTCAGCCCGCCGTTGCACTGCCAGAGGATCACATTGGTTCCGTTGGAGGTGTCACCGTGCTCGGCGTCCAGGCACAGGCCGTTCACCCGCAGGGTGTTGTCCCAGCCGATGTCCCAGTTCTGCGCGTCCGATCCGTTGCACGAGTACACCTCGACGTCCGCGGGATACGTCTTCTGGTTCCCGGTGTCGTCCAGGCACAGGGGCCCGTTCTTGTCGGAGTACCTGATGGCGGACTGGGCGGGGCCGCCCGGTGTGAGGCGGGCATCGATGTCGCTGACGGAAGCGGTCGTGGAGCCGCCCTCGTTGCTGCTCACGATCTGCAGGCCGCGCAGGGAGAACTTGTCCTTGGGCAGGTTCTGCGGGTTGAGGTAGTCGGCGTACTGGTCGAACAGACCGCTGACGTCGTCGGCGACCGAGCCCTTCTGGCCGTCGCCCAGCATTGCGGTGGGACTCTTCACCATGACCCGGCAGCCGTACCCCGCGTCACATGTGTGGTCGGAATTCAGCGTGTCCCACAGCACGCTGCCGGACTTCGAGCCCGAGAACCGGTTCTCGGCGTCGTAGTGGACGACCGACAACACGGCCGGCTGCCCGGTCACCGTATTGTCGAAGATGAAGTCCGTGGTGAGGATGGCGCGCTTCGTGGGGCAGGTGAAATCGGCGGTCTGGTGAACGGTGGCGTCGTACGAGACGTTCACCTGCCCGTCGCCCAGCGTGAGTTTCCTGCGGTCGGGGCCCCACCTCAGCTGGCTGTTCTGGTAGGTGTAGCCGATATTGGTCTCGCGCAGGCCGCAGTCCGTGCCGGCCGCGTTGTTCACCATGGTGACGGTCTTGGCGCCGGTCTGCGCCGAGAACGAGTATCCGGGCGTCGCGCCCCGGTCGGACACGCCCCAGCCCAGTGTGCCCTCGTCCCACGTGGGGGTGGACTGCGGCTGCGCCATGTCGCGCTGGAACTCCTTGTCCGGGGCGAAGGCGCCGCAGCCGCTGGTGTTCTCGTGCGCCGTGTCCTTCTTGGTGCTGTCGTCGTCCACGTTCCGGCCCCAGCAGTCGTGCGAGGGGCCGGGGTCGTAGAGCAGTGGATAGGAGTCGGTGTCGGCGGCCGGGGACCGGTCCGCGGGGCCCAGCAGCGGCCAGAGCAGTGCCGCCACGGCGACGAGCGCCGCCGCGGCGGCTCTGCTCCGGGTGAGTTCGAGCTTCATGAGGATGCTCCGGTGGGGAAAAGGGGTCCTGCACGTGCCGTCCCGGCGCGGGCGCCGGGACGTGCTTCCGCCGGCCCCCGCCCGGTGGGGTGGCGGGGGCCGGCGGAAGGCGATCGGGAACTAGGGCAGCGTCCACTTCTGGTTGTTGCCGCCGTCGCAGTCCCAGATGTCGAGCTGATGGCTGTCGGTGAAGAACTGGGGATCGTCCAGGCAGCGGCCCGAGCCGGCGCCGACCAGGGTGGCGCCGCTCACGTTCCACCGCTGGTTGGGCCGGCCGTTGCAGTCGTACAGGGCGACCGGGCTGCCGTTGGCGGTGGCGCCGTAGGTGACGTCGAGGCACTTGCCGTCGATCTGGAGGCTGCCGTCCGCACCGGCCGTCCACTGCTGACCCGCCGAGCCGTCGCACGGGGCGATCGTCACCTTGGCCCCGTCGGAGCCGGTGTCGCCGGGCACGTCCAGGCAGTAGCCGGCGATGCCGGACTTCACCGGCCCGCTCCTGGCGACCGAGCCGCTGCCACCGCCCGCGACCGCGTTGACCTCGTCCGACCAGTACGCGGGCAGGGTGTCCCACGGGTTGCCCCACTGCTGCCCGTCAACCGGCGTGTTGTCGTCATCGGTGACGTAGACGTACCCGGCGTTGCGCTGCTTTGACAGCGAGACGGCGTTGCGCATCTGCGACTCGCTGCCCGTCGTGTGGATCAGGTGCCAGATCTTGGACGGGTCCGCGGACGCCTCCCACGCCTGGCGGCCGTCGCTGTAACCCTTGACGTAGTCGTCATACGTTCCTTCGAAGGTCACCAGCGTGTCGGCGGCCTGCGTGTAGCACTCGTCGGGCGAAGCGCCGGGGTTCACGACGACCTTGGCGCCGGGGTCCTTGCTTTTCACATACGCCTGGAGAGTCTTGTACGCCTGGACGTAGACATCGGGATTGGAGCTGGTGCCGCAGCTGGTGAGCCCGTCGTCGAAGAAGATGCCGTCGATCCCCGAACTGCCGTACCAGCTGAACCACTTGTCGACGTTGGCCTTCGCGCCGTCGACCCAGTCCTGCACGGACGTGCCGCCGTCCGGCGCGGTCCAGCCCTTGGTGCCGAGGTAACCCGAGTCGACGTATCCGACGACCTTCGTGCCCGCGCTGTGCGCCTTCTGGATCGCCTTGGCGTAGGAGTCGTCCTTGCCGCTGCCGGGACCGGTTTGCGGGTTGGCGACCGCCAGGCCCGCGCCGGGGGCCGGGCTGGCCAGCTTGTCCCAGAGCCCGGCGCCCGAGTCGGGGGAGAAGTAGGCCGGTACCGCGATGCTCTGCTGGCTCCCGGCGGCGGACGCCTCGGTCGTCGGGGCGGCGACCAGCGCGCCGACGGCCAACACCCCACCGGTGGCGACCGCGCAGGCGCGCCTCGATACGACGGCACCGACCGTTTCGGCCAGACCTCTTGCCTTCATTGCTTCTGCTCCACTTCCGCCTTCTGGTCGGAACATCTGATGACCCGTGGAGAACGCCGAGCAAAGCGCGCTCTCTTCGTCACGCTGCCGGGCGTCAGTCAGCCGGGCGCACGGAAAGCTGTCAAGCGGCCGTGGATTTCGGCTTTCCCTTGCCCGATGCGGAATGGAGGCGGAACCCGCGGAGCATGCCGGGAAAGCCGACTCGTTTTCCGGCCGGATCCGACCGGAAAACGTTCACAGTGGCTGAACGTTTTCCCGAGCGCCTTGTCCGGTCGGGGCCGGGCACGAGACGGTCGGCGCCAAGGGGGCGCCGATCACGACGCCGTATGTTTTCGTCCGCACCGCTCGAAGAGGAATTCCATGCCGCAGACCCGACGGACCGACGAACTCATGGACGGCACCGCGCTGACCGCGCCGCGGACGCCGTCCCCGCGTGACGCGCCGGTCCTGCGCTGGGGGGTGATCGCGCCGGGCGGTATCGCCGCCTCGTTCGTCGAGGCGCTGCGCACGCACACCGGACAGCGGGTGGTGGCGGTCGGATCGCGCGACGCCGACCGGGCCCGCGCCTTCGCCGGCCGCTTCGGGATACCCGCGGCCTACGGCAGCTACGCCGAGGTCCTCGACGACGCGCAGGTCGACATCGTGTACATCGCCTCGCCGCACTCCGAGCACCACGCGCATGCCCTCATGGCGATCCAGGCGGGCAAACACGTGCTGGTGGAGAAGGCGTTCACGCGCAACGCCGTCGAAGCGGAGCAACTGACCACGGCGGCCCGCAGACAGGGCGTGTTCTGCATGGAGGCGATGTGGACGCGCTTCCTGCCGCACATGGACGTGGTCCGCCAGGTGCTCGACCTCGGTCTGCTGGGCGACGTGCTCACGGTCACCGCCGACCACGGCCAGTTCATGAACCCGCGCACGGCGTACCGCCTCTTCGCCCCCGAGCTGGCGGGCGGAGCCCTGCTGGACCTCGGCGTCTACCCGGTCTCCTTCGCCTGGATGGTGCTGGGGCCGTTCGCCTCGATCACCGCCGTCGGGGACACCACCGACACCGGTGTAGACGCCCAGGCGTCGATCGTCGTCACCAACGACGCGGGCGCGCACGGCCTGCTCAACACCACGCTGCACGCGCGCACCCCGACCACCGCCTCGGTCTCGGGAACGCGCGCACGGCTGGAGATCGAGGGTGACTTCTACGCCCCGGCGACGGTCCGCCTGGTGAACCGGTCGAACGAACCGCTCGGCTGCCACGTGCCGGTACTGCGCGAGGGCGGCCTGTGCTACGAGGCCGCGGAAGCGGCGCGGTGCGTGGCCGCCGGCAGGCTGGAGTCGGACCTCATGCCCCTGGAGGAGACGCTGAGGGTCATGCGTGCCCTGGACCGGATCCGCGCGGACCTCGGCGTCTCGTTCCCCAGCGAGTGACCCGGCCACTGTGACCGGCGCGGGGCGCGGCGGGTCGCGGACCGCTCGCGCGGCCGGCCGGGCCGGTGGTCACCGGCGGGGGCGTCGCGGACTCAGCTGGACGGCGTGTCCGGAAGCCGTATGCCGAGCCATTGTTCGGCGTCCCAGGCCGCGAACCGCTCCACCTCGGTGAACCCCAGCTTCGCGGCCAGGCGCAGCGAGCCGGTGTTGGCGCACTGGGTGGTGAGCACCACCGGCTCGCCGGGAAGCTCGTCGGCGAGCCAGCCGAGTGCCGCCGTGCACGCCTCGGCGGCGTACCCCTGTCCCCATGCCCGCGGCAGGAACAGGTAGCCGAGGTCGGCCTTGCCCTCCGCGGCCGGGCGACAGTGTCCCGTCGCTCTCCGGAGCAGGATGTGGCCGATCATCGACCCGTCGAGTTCGACCACGAAACTTCCGGGCCACCGCTGGGGCACCGCGGGCGTCTCGCGCTCCAGCTGGTCGCGCGGGCGGGGACCGCCGAGGTAGGTGTGCACCTTTGTCGAGGCGAGAAGCTCGATGAACGCCGGACGGTCCCGGCTCTCGGGCTCACGGAGCACGAGCCTCTCGGTACTGATCGGCTCAGGCGGCCAGGCAACGGCTCCGAGGACTTCCATCGGGACACAGTAACAGGCAGTCCTAACAGGCGAGTTCGGCTGCCGGAGGCGACGGCGGGCATGGGTCTGCGACGTGCCGGGCGGGTACGGAGGCTCGCGCCGCCCGAGCACGGCGAGGGTGCCGGGAACACGCCGGAGGGCGGCCCTGCGGGGAGGGTCGGGGCATGCTTCGTAGCATGAGCCGGTGATCATGTCCGGCGGACGGTGTCCCCAGCGGCGGCACGAGCGGCGCGGGCCGGTACGGCGCCACCTGCTCGCCCTCTGCCTGGCCGGGGCGGCTCTGGTGGTCGTCGCGGCGTTCGTGTTCCGTGCCGACAAGGAGAATCACCGGGTCTCCCCCGGCGCCGCTCCCGTGCGGACAACCGGGTCCGCGGTGCCCGGCGCACCGGCTCCGCGCCCTGCCGGGAATCTGCGGATCGCCGCCGTGGGGGACATCGTGATGGGCTCGCTGCCGGACAAGCTGCCGCCGGACGGCGGAGCCTCGTTCTTCGATCCCGTCGAGAGCCTGCTCACCGGGGACGTGGTGCTCGGGAACCTGGAGGGCACGCTCGCCACCGGCGGCACCAGCAAGTGCGACTCCATCGACGGCCCGAACTGCTTCGCGTTCCACGTCCCGCCGTCCTACAGCCACTGGCTCAGGAAGGCCGGGTTCACGGCGCTGAACACGGCGAACAACCACATCGACGACTTCGGGGCGCAGGGACGGCGCGAGACGTTCGCCGCGCTGCGCTCCGCGCACCTGGCGTACACCGGCCGTCTGGGCCAGATCACCGTGCAGCGGGTCCACGGGATCAGGGTCGCGCTGCTCGGGTTCGCTCCCGACCAAGGGGCGAGCGATCTTACGGACATCCCCGCCGCGAAGCGGCTCACCGCCCGCGCCGCGGCGATGGCGGATGTCGTGATCGTCGTGATGCACGCCGGCGCGGAGGGCTCGGACCGCGTCCATGTGGCGCCCGGCACCGAGTACTTCCTCGGCGAGGACCGGGGCGACAGCCACCGCTTCAGCCATGCGGTGATCGACGCCGGCGCCGATCTCGTGGTGGGCAGCGGCCCGCACGTGATGCGGGGCATGGAGTTCTACAAGGGCAGGCTGATCGCCTACAGCCTGGGCAACTTCACCGGCTACGAGGTGCTCGGCCTCGGCGGGACGCTCTCGACCAGCGGTGTGCTCCAGGTGACCCTGCGCCCCGACGGCACCTATGTGTCCGGGCGCCTGCGCCCCACACGGATCGTGGAGCCGGGGACACCGGAGCCGGGCGGCGAGGCGATCGACCTGGTCTCCGGCGTGTCGGCGGAGGACTTCGGCCCGGACGCGGCCCGGATCTCGGCGGACGGGGTGATCGAGCGGCCGTAGCCGCGTGCGGGAGCCGGGGGCCGGGGCCGTTCAGGGCGTACCGTCCGGCGGTTTTCCGTGCTTGGGGTCGGGCGGCGGTCCGAAGCGCACGCTGACCTTCTGGAACCCCTTGAAGGCTTCGGTGGCGGCGTAGGACCGGTAGGCGCGGCGGTCCGCCGGGCTCAGCCGCACCCGGTCGGTGAACGGCGTCAGCAGGCTGCGCGGCCACAGGCGCATGACCCGCACGGACGCCGCCTCGGCCGCCGCGATGAAGATCAGGGCACCGACGTAGAGCCAGGCGAGCAGGCCGAGGACGATGCCGAACATGCCGTAGGTGGCGGTGGCCCCGCGCAGCACGTGGCTGACGTAGTAGGAGCCCACCCACTGGAGCGCCTGCCACGCGAAGGCGCCGCACAGGGCGACGCCGGTGAGCCGGCGCAGCGGCAGTCGCCGCTGGGTCAGCAACTGGTAGCTCAGGAGCAGCAGGAAGGCGTTCAGGCACACGGTCCCCGCGGTCGCGGCGAGCCAGCCGCCGCCCCGCAGTCGCGCGCCGAACAGGTACGTCTGCGAGGCCGCCACCGACAGCAGGGTGGACGCGCACAGCCCGACCGCGAGGAGCAGCAGGAACAGCAGCCCCTTCAGCCGCGAGCGGAGCGGGTCCGGGCGGGCGTGCCGGGGGACGGCCCAGATCTTGTTGAGGGCGTACTGCGCGGCCTGGGCGACGCCGAGCGAACCGTAGAGGCTGCCCGCGATGCCCGCGGCGAGAGCGGCTCCGCTGCCGTGGAAGGAGTGGATGTTGTGCCCGAGCTGGTCGCCGATGACCGGGAACTCGCTCAGCGCCGAGTCCATGACCCGCTGCTGGAGGGCCGGGTCGCCGCTGAGGAAGGTGCCCAGGACGGCGACGAGGATCAGGAGCAGCGGAAACAGCGAGAGGAAGCCGTAGTAGGTGAGCAGGGCCGCGAGGTACATGGCCTGGTCGTCGTAGAACTTGTACACGACGGCGAGCGGCTGGCCCACCCAGCGGTGGCGTCTTTGGAAGCCGTCGGCGCGTTCGAGGGACCTCATGGCGGGCACGCGTGGTCTTCGGCGCCGTGCGCTGCCCGCGTACGGCTCGTGACGTGCTCGTACGGGGATCTCCGCCGGCATCCGGGTGCAGGTCGCATGGGAACCACTCTCCGGGACGTCCGCGCTTGTGGGTGCAGTGTGAGGAGTCTCCCCGCGCCCGGCAATGAAACGGTCCTGCATAGGCCGCGCCGTGCGGGATAAGCGGAAGTACGTGGGAGCCCCGCCCCTGGGGCGCCGCAGCGCAACGGAAGGAACGAACCTCGTGGGCATCATCGCCTGGATCCTGATCGGCCTCATCGCGGGCGCCATCGCGAAGGCACTGACCCCCGGCAAGGACCCGGGCGGCTGCCTGGTGACGATGCTGATCGGCATCGTGGGCGGGCTGCTCGGCGGCTGGCTGGGCAAGGTGATCTTCGGCGTCCACTCGATCAACGGCTTCTTCAGCCTCTCGACCTGGATCGCCGCGATCGTGGGTTCCGTGATCGTGCTGCTGCTCTACCGCGTGCTGACGGGACGCTCGCGCTGACCGCGCACGAAGGAGGCGGCTCCCGCGGGGGCCGCCTCCTTTGTGTGGCCGGGTGATCGTCTGTGTGGCCGGGTGATCTTCGTATGAGCGGTGATCACCGTGCGGCGGGTGACTTTTCCTGCCGCGCGCGGTCTCCTGCCGCCCGCGGTCACGCCCCCTCTGCCGGCTGCGGGACCGCCGGGGAGGGCCGGCCGGTGAAAAAGCTCGTGAGGGAGGACGCGAGCGCTTCGGGGGCTTCTTCGGCCACGTGGTGTCCGGCGTCGATGCCGTGGCCGCGGACGTCCGGGGCCCATCGCCGCCAGATCTTCACCGGGTCTCCGTACAGGTCCTCCAGGTCGTCCCGGCGGGACCAGAGGGCCAGCGCCGGGCAGTGGATACGGGCGCCGGCGGCGCGGTCGGCCTCCTCGTGCCGCCGGTCGATGGTGAGGCCCGCCCGGTAGTCCTCCAGCATGGCCCGCACCACGTCCGGGTTGCGCGTGGCCGCGCGCCACTCGTCGTAGTTCTCCTGTCCCATCCTCCGGGGATCGCCGCGGTACCAGCTGTCCGGGTCGGCGTTGATGACGCGTTCGGGGATGTCCGGCTGGGCGAAGAAGAACCAGTGCCACCACTGCGTGGCGAACGTCGCCGTGATGCGGGAGAGGTGCTCGGTGATCGGCAGGCAGTCGAGGAACGCCACGCGCGAGACCGCGTGCGGGTGATCGAGGGCGAGCCGCAGCGCGACGGCGCCTCCGCGGTCGTGTCCGGCGAGTGCGAACCGGTCGTGGCCGAGGGCGCGCATCACCTCCACCACGTCACCGGCGACGGCTCGCTTGGCGTACCCGGCGTGGTCGGCGGTGGGCGCCGGGCCGGTGGAGCGGCCGTATCCCCGCAGGTCGGGGCAGACCACGGTGAAACCGCTTTGGACGAGGAGCGGGGCGACGCGATGCCAGGTCGCGGAGGTCCGGGGGTGGCCGTGCAGCAGCACCAGGGGCGGTCCTTCCCCGCCGTGGCGCACGAAGATCGACGCTTCCTCCGTCTCGACCCGCCTGGTCTCGAAGTCCTCGAACAAGACCTGCCCCTCCGTCCTCACCGACCGGCCGTGCGAGCCGGGCATCGTGCGCGCCGGGCATGGAAGAACCGGCACGGCCTTGCTCCTGCCCCCGCTGGTGACGAGAACGCCGGTGGTGGCGGGCGGGTCGGTGTCCGGTGCCGGAAGCGGGAGAGGGGTGCGGTGGGAGGGGACGATGTTCACCCGACGGCCTCGTCGGGACCGGGCGATGTGCACGACAACCGGCCCCGGCGGGCACCCGCAGTTCCATGACATCTTCATGGAGCCGACCGAGCCGTCCGGATTCCGGGCGCACGTCCCGTCGTACCGGCCGCGTGACGTGGGCCGGGTGTGCGCTGCTGCCGCTTCTCGCGCTGACGGCCTGTGATCACGGCGGCGGTGAGCTGCCGCTGCCCGGAGCCGTGCGCGGCGCACGCGGCGGGCAGTTCGAGAGGGCCGTCCTCGCGGACGGCGGTCGTCTCGTCATCACCACTCAGGGCGGCGTACGCGTCGTCGGGACGGACGACGGCAGCGTGTCGGTGGACGACGCGACCCTCGCCCGCTGGGGCGGGCACGGGGGCACGCACACCCTCGACCTGCCCTGCGACGAGGGTGACGACCGGGCCAAGGGCAACTGCGGCGGTATGCCGCTCGTCCATGTGCCGACCGGCGTCACGCTCACCGTGCGGGCCCACGACGCCGGGATCGATGTGACCGGTGTGCGGGGCGAGTTGAGCCTGAGCACCGTCAACGGTGACGTCACCGTGCGGGATTCGGGCACGAAGGGTGCCCGCCAGCGTCTGGTGACCCGTAACGGCTCCGTCCGCGCTACCGGCCTGGCGGCCCGTGGCGTGGCCGCCGAGACGGTCAACGGCGATGTCGACCTGCTGTGCGCGACCTCGCCCGGCACGCTCGACGGGGTGACCCGCAACGGCTCCGTGCGGGTCACCCTGCCGGCGGACGCCCCGCCGTACGCGACGGACGCGCGCACCGTCAACGGCCGCTCCGCCGTGGGCGTTCCGGCCGCGCGCTCCGCCGACCACCGGTACCGGCTGGCTCTGCGCACCGTCAACGGCGACGTCGAGGCCCACCGTGGCTGAGGATCCCGCTCCGGCGGGCGTCAGCCACCGTCGCCGAGCCGGCCGGCCCACCTCTGCTCCACCCTGGCCAGCCGCCAGTACGCCAGCGCCGCCCCCCAGACGACCACGAACAGGCCGACGATGACGTACCCGACGTTGTCCAGGTCGAGCCCGGCGATCCAGCCGGTCACCGCGTCGCTCAGATCGAGCTTCTCGTGCAGCACCCCGACCAGTTCGATGGTGCCGATCAGGAAGGCGACCGCGATGGACAGGCCGGTGATGGTGAGGTTGTAGAACACCTTGCGCACCGGGTTGGAGAACGCCCACTGGTAAGCGAAGTTCATGAAGGTGCCGTCGAGCGTGTCGAACAGGCTCATCCCCGCCGCGAACAGCAGCGGCAGGCACAGGATCGCGTACCAGGGAAGCCCGGCCGCGGCACCGCTGCCCGCCATCACCATCAGGGTGACCTCGGTCGCGGTGTCGAAGCCGAGGCCGAACAGGAAGCCCAGCGGGAACATCTGACCGGGGCGGGTGATCGACTTGGTGGCGCGGCCCAGGAAGCGGTTCATGAACCCCCGCGAATCCAGGTGCTGTTCGAGGGCGGCCTCGTCGTACGTGCCCGCTCGCATCGCCCGGAAGACCCGCAGGATGCCCGCGAGCGCCACGAGGTTGAGCGCCGCGATGAGGTAGAGGAAGGTCCCGGAGACGGTGGTGCCGACGACGCCGAGGGTCTGGTGGGTACGGGAGTTGTCGTCGAGCAGGGTGCCGGCGAGCTGTGTGCCTCCCGCGACCAGGGCCGCCATGACGACCACCACGCTGGAGTGGCCGAGCGCGAACCAGAAGCCGACGGACACCGGCCGCTTGCCGTCGGCCATCAGCTTGCGGGTGGTGTTGTCGATCGCGGCGATGTGATCGGCGTCGAAGGCGTGCCGCATGCCCAGCGTGTACGCGGTCACCCCGAGGCCGATCCCGAACGCCTTGGATCCGACCTCGTAGTGGCCCGGTACGACCAGCAGGAACAGGATGCCGAACGCGACGACGTGCAGGACGGCGATCACCATGAGCAGTCCGGCGGTACGGACGGTGTCCTCGCGCCGCCAACGAAAACGGGTCGACTCTGTGGGCAGGGTCATACGGTCACGCTCCAGCACCTCGTGGATCTCTTCGTGAAGTGCCGTGGCCGGTCTCCTGGCTTACGGGTGTGCGCGTGTCCGTCCCGGCCTTCCCGTCCGCCGGGCGGCGGACAGTGACCATGCACAACTGGGACGGATACTCCCCGATCACAGTGGCGAGGGCCGCTCCGGCCTGAACCCCGCGAAGGGTTGTCACCGGTCTTCCCGAACACCACGGCCCGCCCACCGTAGGGCCGACCACCCATCCCCGCACAACCACGCGGTCGTTCAGGTATCCAAGATCACATCCTTGCGCGGGACCGACACCGCCTTCGGACACGCCCTGGTGATTCGGCCAGGGCGGAAATATTTTTACCGACCTTGAGGCAACCATGGGTTGCTTCAGGCTTTCTGACCTCTCGCGTGCTGCAATCGACCGACGGGAGACACGAGATGGGACCTCGCACCACGACGGACCGCCGGCCCCGGTCGGCCGCCTCGCGCTCCCGGTCCGGCTGGGCTCCGGCGGCGGCACTGCTCCTGGCCCTGACGACGACCTGCGCCGGCTGCGCGCCGGGGGACGGGATCGCCGCCGCGCTCCCCGGTGCGGCCGGAGTCGGTGACCGGCTGTTCCCCACCCTCGGCAACGGCGGCTACGACGTGACGCATTACGGGCTGACGCTGGACTACACGCCGGAAGGCAACCACTTGAAAGGCACGGCGGTCATCACCGCTCGGGCCACACAGAACCTGAGCCGCTTCGACCTCGACCTGTCGGGCCTGCGGGTACGGACCGCCACGGTGCAGGGGGCGCGGGCTCACGTCGCCCGCTCGGGAAACGAGTTGGTGGTGACACCGGCGAAGTCGGTCAAGGAAGGCGAGGTCTTCGAAACGGTCATCGCCTACGACGGCACGCCGCGAGCGGTCGAGGGCGACGACGGAGGGCTCGAAGGCTGGATCGAGACCGACGACGGCTCGGCCGCCCTGGGCGAGCCGACCGGCTCCATGACCTGGTTCCCCGGCAATCACCACCCGTCGGACAAGGCGATGTACGACATTCGGGTCACCGTGCCCAGGGACGCGGACGGC
Source organism: Streptomyces sp. AM6-12 (assembly GCF_044327085.1). Taxonomy (NCBI): domain Bacteria; kingdom Bacillati; phylum Actinomycetota; class Actinomycetes; order Kitasatosporales; family Streptomycetaceae; genus Streptomyces; species Streptomyces sp. AM6-12. The sequence continues at coordinate 936,368 of NZ_JBIQWN010000002.1, read as the reverse complement.
GACTTCTACGACGTGGTGAGCAACGGCGAGCTGATCGCGGAGCGGGACAAGGGCGGGACGGTGACACGGCATTGGCGCACCGCGGAGCCCATGTCCAGCTACCTCGCCCACGTCTCCGTCGGCTACTTCGACGTCCACAACGGCTGGACACGCGATCACCTGCCCGTCTACGTCGCCGTCGATCCCGACGAGTCCGAGGACGCGGCCGCCGTCCCGCGCCTGGTGCCCGAGATCGTCGACTGGGCCGCTGAACTCTTCGGCCCTTACCCCTTCTCCTCGACCGGCGCCGTCGTCGACCACCTGCCCGGGCTCGACTACGCCCTGGAGACCCAGACCAAGCCCTATTTCGCCGAAGCGCCGGACGAGTCGCTGCTGGTGCACGAGCTGGGACACCAGTGGTTCGGCAACTCCGTGACCCCGCGACGGTGGAAGGACATGTGGCTCAGCGAGGGGATGGCCACCTACGCGGAGTGGCTCTGGGAGGAGCAGCGGGGCGGCAGGAGCACCGACGAGATCTTCCAGGCCTTCTACGACGGAACGGACGACGAGGCCGAGGGCATCTGGGCCTTCCCGCCCGCCGATCCGCCCAGCGGAGGACGGGTGTCCGACCCGCCCGTCTACGGACGCGGTGCCATGGTCCTGGACCAGGTACGCAAGGCCGTCGGCGACGAGGACTTCTTCCGCATACTCCACACCTGGACGCGCCGGCACCGGCATGGCAACGCCGACACCGGGCAGTTCCTCACGCTGTGCGAGAGCGAGTCCGGCAAGGACCTGACCGGGATCTTCGACGCGTGGCTGTTCGCCAAGGGCAAGCCCCCTCGGGCGCGAGGAGCCTGACCAGCGAAGCAGCAAGCCCGGGGGAAGCCGGCGGGCGGTTGCCGGACGGGCGTTCAGGCGCCGGTGTGTTCGCCCGCCCGCTGGGCACGCTCCCGCCGGTAGGACTCCGCGCGGGCGAGGTAGTCCCGGTGTTCCTGCTCGGGGTCCGGCGGCAGGTCCGGCTCGTCGGTGGTGGTGAAGAACCGCACCAGGGCCTCGTTCGCGTTCACGGCCAGGTCGCCGGAGCGGGCGAACATGTCCGACTCGTAGCGGGCGACCGCCTCGTCCAGGGTGGCGGCCGGATCGGGGCCGACCGCGCGGCTGACGGCGTGCGCGAGTTCCGCGCCGTCCAGCATCGCGAGGTTGGCGCCGTGGCCGCCGAAGGGCGCCATCAGGTGGGCCGCGTCGCCGATCAGGGTGACACCGGGGACGTGTTCCCAGGTGAGCGGGGCGGGCAGGGCCCAGAAGGCCCGCGGCACGTAGTCGCCGTCGTTGCGGACGATCAGCGCGCGCATGGCCTGCGACCAGTGCCCGAATTTCCGTACGAGGTGGGAGCGGACGCTTCCCCGGTCGGTGAGGTCCACACCCGCCCCGACGTGCCAGTCCGGTGCCGCGCGGAACGCGATGTAGCCGCGGACCACGCCGTCGCCGTTGCGCTGGAGGATCACCGCGCGGCCGTCGTTGTCGTTGGCGAACAGGTGGCCGGCGCCGACGATCCCGGCGACGTCGGGGTGGCGGGAGTCGACCTCGTCGTACCGGACGTCCAGGAAGCAGACCCCGAGGTGCCGGGGGGTGGCGTCGCTGACCAGGGGGCGGACCTTCGACCACGCCCCGTCGGCACCGATCACCAGGCCGGCCTCCGTGGTGGTGCCGTCCGCGAACTCCAGGCGGTGGCGGCCGTCGCCGAGCGGGGTCACGCCGACGAGCCGGTGGCCCCAGCGGACGGTGCCGGACCGCAGGTGGTCGTAGATCATCCGGCGCAGCCGGCCGCGGTCGATCTCCGGTGCGGCCGCGTCGCCGGGTTCAGGGGTGAACTCCGCCAGCACCGTGCCGTGGTGGTCGCGGCGGGTGCCGGCCTGCCCCTCCGGGCGGGCCCCCGCCATGAAGGCGTCGAGCAGCCCGGCGTCCTCGAGGGCGATCTGCCCGGAGTCGGCGTGCAGGTCGAGCGTGCCGCCGGTGTCGCGGGAGTCAACGGCCTCGTCGGCGTCGTACACGGTGACCTCGATGCCGTGCCCTTGCAGGACGCGGGCGCAGGTCAGACCGGCGGGGCCGCCGCCGATCACACAGATCCGGGGCGTGGTGTTCGTCATCGGGACCTCTTCCTCGGGTGGCACGGGTCGCGAACGCGTCACGACAGCACCCGTCTGGGTGTAACCGCTAAAAAAGCGTAACAGCTAAACCTTCGAAGCGAGTCCATGAAGGCGGTAAAGTGACGGCGTGACCGAGATGGGGCGCCGAGAGCGCAAGAAGGCAGCCACCCGCCAGGCCCTCGCCGACGCGGCACTGCGCCTGTTCTCCGAGCGGGGCTATGACGAGGTCGGGGTGCGGGAGATCGCCGACGCGGCCGACGTCTCCGTGACGACGCTGTTCAAGCACTTCCCCGACGGCAAGGAGGCGCTGGTCTTCGACCAGGACGGGGACCGGGAGGCGGCCCTGGTCGCGGCGGTCCGCGAGCGCCCCGCCGGGCAGTCCGTACCGGGGGCCCTGCACCAAATGCTGCTGGGCGAAACCTCCCGGCGGGTCCATGCCGACCCCCGGTTCGACGACTTCCTGCGCCTGGTCGACACCACCCCTGCGCTGCGCGAGTACGCCCGCAGGATGTGGCTGCGGCACGAGCACGTCCTGGCCGCGGCGATCGCCGAGGACGCCGGGCTGCCCGCCGACGATCCGGGCTGCCGGGCGCTGGCCCACTTCGCGCTGGAGGCGCCCGTTCTCGTCCGCGGGTCCCGGGACCCCGACGCCGCCCTCGGCCGGATCTTCGACCTGCTCGCCAACGGCTGGACCGGCGAGCGCGCCGGCTGACGCGGCGTGGCGTCCGAGGCGCTCCCGAACGGCACGAGGCAGATCTCCGTCATCGGCACCGTCCAGGCGGTGCGGACGAACTGGAGCCGGGCCGACGGCAGTTGGCACGGTTGGAGGTCCATGGGCGCCATCGCCGGGAGCGGCGTCTCCATCTGGGGCGTGAGCGACGGCGGCTGGGTGTCCTCCATCGTCGTCACGGGCACCGACGGCAACCCCTGGCACCGTACGCGTCCTGATCCCTTGCCCCGGCGGGCCCGCGCCCCGCCGGCGGGGGCCGGGCGGGTGACGCAGACCGGGCGGGCACCGCGGGCGCGGCCTAGGTTGGAGGGCAGGTCACCGGCGGCAGCGGGCACGAGGAGCGACGAGATGGCGGCACCAGTGGACCACGCGGCCCTGTTCGCGGCCGTACCGACTCCGTGCCTGGTGCTGGGCCCGGATCTGGTGATCGTGGACGTCAACCGCGCCTATCTGGCGGTCACCGGACGCACGCGGGACGACCTGGTGGGCCAGCACATCTTCCAGGCGTTCCCGGATAACCCCGACGATCCGGAATCCGACGGCGTGCGGAACATGAACGCCTCCCTGCACCGGGTGCTGGCCACCCGGAGACCCGACACGATGCCGCTCCAGAAGTACGACATCCCCGTCCCGCACCGGCCCGGCATGTTCGAGGAGCGCTGGTGGTCCCCGGTGAACACCCCGGTGTGCGGCCCGGACGGGCAGGTGGCGTGGATCATCCACCGGGGCGAGGACGTGACCGCGTTCGTCAAGTCCCGCCGGGCCGCCGATCCCGCGGGCGCCCGAGTGGACTGGAATCCGGGGGCGGCCGAGTCGCTGGAGGCGGAGCTGTACGCACGGGCGCGGGAGCTCCAGCGGCTGAACGAGGAGCTGCGCCAGGCCCACACCCGCGAACGCGAGGTCGCCGTCACCTTGCAGGAGGCCATGCTGCGCACCCCCGACCTGGCCCATCACGCCGAGGACGTGGTGGTGCGCTATCAGCCGGCGGTGGGGTCCCTGAACGTGTGCGGCGACTGGTACGACGTCGTGGACATTCCCCCGGACCAGTTGGCGCTGGCGGTGGGCGACGTCATCGGGCACGGCCTCCAGGCCGCCGCGGTCATGGGCATGCTGCGCAGCGCCCTGTCGGCGGCCGTGCGTGCCCTGCCGCGCCCCGCGCAGGCGCTGGAGGTGCTGGGGCTGTACGCCCGGTCGATCGACGACGCGCTGGGCACGACCGCGGTCAAGACCATCGTGGACCGGCGGAGCCGGCTGATCACCTACAGCAGCGCCGGGCACCCGCCCCCGGTGCTGGTGAAGGGCGACGGCACGACCGAGCTGCTGGACCAGGCCACCGACCCGCCGCTGGGCGCGCGCCCGCAGCATGTGCCCCGCCCGCAGGCCAGCCTCCCGTACAAGCAGGGCGACACGCTGGTGCTCTACACGGACGGGCTCATCGAGCGCCGCGAGGAGGACATCGACACCGGTCTGAACCGGCTGAGGGATGTCCTCGCCGAGTGCGGTCGCCTCGGGCCCGAGCGGCTGGCCGACACCGTGCTGGCCCGTCTCGGCGTGGCCGGCGGCGGCCGGGACGACGTCGCCCTCGTCGTCGTACGCCTGTAGTCCGGGTGGTACCCCCGGCTCAGAAGTACCCCTCCTTCGCCGAGAAGCCCCGCTCCCGCGCTCCCGGCAGCGGGCCCGTTCCCGGGCACGCCTCCGTCTGAGGGAGGCGTCGGACCGCGTAGACCGTGGTGTCGTCGGCCAGCCGACGCCCGCTGTGCCGGAGCACGCCGTCGCGGACCCGGCGGACCAGGGGGCCGGGCGCGGCGCAGCCCGGATCGGCGGTGACCGCGGCGGCGACATCGCCGTACAGGTCGTAGAACTCGCCCTCGCGGTCACGGGCCTCGGTCACCCCGTCGGTGACGAGCAGCAGCGTCTCCCCCTGTGCGAGCGGCACCCGGTGGGTCGGTGGCAGCCCGCCGACGAGATCGCCGAGGCCGAGCGGCACCCCGTCTCCCGCGGGCAGCTCGCGTACCCCGTGCGACCCGACCGCGAGCGGTGCTTCGTGCCCGAAGTTGACGACATCGACCGTTCCGGGCGCGTCCCTGGAGAAGGCGACGAGCACGGCCGTGGCGAACCGGTCGCGGTCCTCCCGGCCGATCGCGACGGTGTGCACCCGGTGCCGCAGCATCCGGATCTCCAGCCGCTCGGCGACCGTCCGGAGGTCGTCCTCGTGGTAGGCGGCCTCGCGGAAGGTACCGAGCAGCGCAGCCGCCGCCTCCACCGCGCCGAGTCCCTTGCCCTGCACATCGCCGACGAGGACACGGGTGCCGTAGGGGCTGGGCTGGATGTCGTAGAAGTCGCCCCCGACCTGCGCCTCGACATCCGCGGCGAGATACACGCCCGCCTGCTCCAGACCGGCCCAGCGTTCGGGCAGCGGGCGCAGTACGGCCCGTACCGAGGTCTCCAGGATGTCCTGCATGCGCAGCATGCGCCGCTGCTGCCGCACCCGCAGTGCCGCCACCAGGGTGGCCAGCACACCGCCCAGCGCGACCAGCACGAAGTCGGGCAGACCCGCCTCGTACTGCCGGGGCCAGGCGTTGTCCACGAGGACGTACGTCACGAGGGACACCACGGCGAAACCGGCCGTGGTCCCCACCCCGCAGACCGCGGCGGCCAGGCCGGGCACCAGGACGATCCAGGAGACGATCCGGAACTCGGCGCCGGTGTTGAAGTCCAGCGTCACGATGCCGATGAGCAGCAGTGACGGCAGCAGCCAGGCGTAACCGCGCACACCGTTCCACTGCGGGCGGCCCCGCTCGTGCTTGATGACTCTCATGGCGGCCGCGTCTCCATGTTCCACAGCGAAGCATGGGCCGACCCGCCCCGCATGCGGACCCCGCCCAGGAGAGAGGGTGCTGGGACCGGACCCGGCGTCCGGTATCGCGGGGCGGAGCGCGCCAGCCGCCTCGTTCGCACGCTGGGCCGCCGACAGCCCCGCGGAACCGCCCGCGCCGCGACCGGCCTCGGGAAGACGGCGCCGATCCGCCTGGCGGCGGACGGCCGGATCGGCGGCTGCTGACGAGTGGGTACCGCCGTGACCACCGTGGCCACCTCGCCGCGACGAGCCGCTTCACCGGACGGCAGCGGCAGCCGGGCGGACAGGGGGGCGACGGCCAGGGGGCGTTCGAGCGGCGGTGACACCCCGCCCCCGACCGTGGTCTACGACCTGGGCAGCGGAGGAAGCGCCGGTCGCGACGCGGCGTCCGGCTGTCGCCTCGGCAACGGGCTTGTCGAGAGGCCGGGCAACGCCATCGCGCCTATGACGTGGTCGAGTTCACGCAGTATGCTCGTCGCCGCGTCTCGCACGCGCGCGGGTACATCGCCACGCTCCGCGACAAGTTGGTGGTAGATCGGAGCGTCCTGAAACATGTGGTCCCTTCCGTAGTGATCATGACTAGTACGGCCGCCGAGTCTAAGGGCTGTCCCGCGACGATCTGTCTCTGTGTCCTGATCTCGGCCTTCTTGGGCCGGAGCGCGCACTGTGGCCGCGCGAGCGGACCGGTCTGAGCGGCCCGTCGGACACCCGCCTGCCGTCGGCGCGGCACGCCGCGGTACGGCTCGTACGCGGCCTGCATGACCAGCGTCGGCGTTTCGGCCACGGCCGTGTTCGACGACCGGTCAGCTCCGGCAAGGGTCGGCGTGTCCGGCACGAACGCGCATTCGCCTGACACCGGGGTTTCCGACACGTCCGAAAAACGTGTGTTCGACAGGCGGGTCTTCGTCGTTGATCCATGCCCACGCCCTGTCCGCTCTCCGCCGAGGTGATGACGTGCCGCCCACCCGCTCCCACATCCGTACGACCACCGAGACGTACCTGACCCGGCATCCGCACGAACGCGAGACCCTGGCCGGGTTGCCGGCTCTCCTCGACGGGCCCGACGAGCCGACGAGCCGCGCCACGCTGCCGGCCCACATCACGTGCAGCGCGGCGGTCATCGACCGTGACCGGCGCGTGCTGCACATCGGTCACCGGGCGTCGAACCGGCTCCTCGCGCCGGGCGGTCATGTGGAGGACGACCGGACCCTGTTGGCCGCCGCGCTGCGCGAGGTGTGCGAGGAGACCGGGCTGCGCCCCGCGGATCTGTGCCTGACGCCGCAGTTCCTCGACACGCCGGTCGACATCGACGTCCATGACATCGACGCCGCCCCGGCCAAGGGCGAACCCGCGCACCGGCACTTCGACTTCCGCTTCGCCTTCTACCTCGCGGCGGACGCGCCGCCACCGCTCTCGCCGCGGGACGAGGAGGTGTTCCGCGTGGAGTGGCGGCCCCTCGCTGACGTCGGTTCACCGACCCTGCGCGCCAAGCTCCTGGACGCCGAGGCCCGAGGTCTCGACGGGCGGCCCGAGCCGGTCAACGCCTCCGCCCTGATCCACGACGGCCGCGGTCGGTATCTGCTCCACCTGCGCGATCACCGGGACGGCATCTGGGAGCCGTGGTCCCTCGCCCTGCTGGGCGGCGGCCGCGAGCCGGGCGATGCCTGCCTGGAGGCGACCCTGCGCCGCGAACTCGCCGAGGAGGCGCCCGGTCTGGAGCCCGCCGGGCTGAGGCCGTACGCCGTGGAGACGGAGACCGGAGCCGACGGACTCAGCGTGCCCGTCCAGATCTACGAAGGTCGCTGGAGGGGTCACCCCGACTCCGTGGAGCTGCGTGAAGGCGTCCTGCTCCAGTGGTTCACCGTCGACCAGTTCGACCGGCTGCGGCTGAGTCCCGGCCTGGGCGACCTGATCCGCGGGCACGCCGCCGGGCACGCCGACCCCGGCGGCCCGCAGCAGGGCGACGGCCGACCGCATGGTGACGCGCCGGCGGGAACGGAGCTGCACATCGTCGGCGTCCACCTCTACCTCCAGGACGAGCGGGGCCGCGTCCTCCTCGGGCTGCGGCATCCCGATGCGGCGTACGCCGGCGACACCTGGCACTTCCTGGCCGGGCACTGCGAGCGGGAGGCCGCGGTCGGCTGCCTGGTGCGGGAGGCCGGGGAAGAGGCCGGGCTCGTCATCGATCCGGCGGGTGTCGAGCTCGTGCACGTGGTCCACCTGCTCGACCCGCCGACGGCACGCCCGCGGATCCAGCTCGTCTTCCGCGCCCGGTCCTGGTCCGGCACCCCCGAGGTCCGGGAGCCCGACCGCTGCGCGGAGTGGCGCTGGTGGCCGCCCGAGTCCCTCCCGCGACAGCTGGTTCCCTACGCGCGCACCGCCATCGAGGGCGTCCTCGCGAACCGCTCCTACTCCGAGGTGGGCTGGTCGTGACGACAGAGGTCACCGGCGCGCCGAGGCCCCTCCGTAGCCGAGCATGCCGCCTCGGCCGGAGTTGAAGGGGCGCGGCGGCAGGTCGATGCCCATCTGCTCCGGCGCCGCCGTGGCGATCGGTGCCGCCGACCGGGGCTTTTGGCCCGGCGCAGGGTGTGGCGCTGCGCGCGGGACGACCCGTTCGGGGGACAAAGCGGCTATCCGCTCGCTTTCTGGGCATCGCTGGCATTGACCGCATCAGCATCCGACAGAGAGAGATGCCCGTGTCTGCTCGCTCCCTCACGGCGGCCCTCGGCGCTGCCTGTAGTGCCCTCGTTCTGCTGCTGGCCGCGCCGGGTCCGGCCGCGGCGGCGACCGGCCAGTTCCGCTACTCCTACACCACCGCCGAGGGGTACGAAGCCGTCGGCTTCCTCAACAACCCCGCCAGCGGCGAGTGCATCAATCTGCAAGGGCCCGGTGCCGAGCCGGGGTCGGCCAGCCGTGCTCCCAAGAACCGCACGGACGCCACCGCGACCGTCTTCCTCGACGCCGACTGCGAGGGCGACACCTACTACACCCTGCGTCCCGGCTCGGGCGCGGGCGACCGCCTCCTCCTGCGGTCCGTCGTCTTCTCCTGACCTCCCGCACAGAGCCGAACGCCCCTCACCGCGGAACGGCACGCGTCAGCCGGGGTGGGGTGAGCGGGCCGGGGACTCGCGGTGGAGGGCCAGGGTGTCCAGGCGGTGCACGTGTGCGTCCGAGGGGACGCACACCAGGGGGCCGATCCTCGTCGCCGGGTGTGGCGGTGCGGGCTCGCCGCGCAGTGCCGTACCGACGAAGCGGCGCATGCGTTCGCCGCACCGCCGGTAGAACCGCAGTTGGGTGCGGCGGCCGAACAGCCGCCAGCCGAGGGCGGTGACCGGACCGAGCGTGGGCGCGCCCTGCGAATAGCAGGTGACCAGGAACTCCACCGCGCCGGTCCGGCTGTTCTTCACCACCTCGTAGGTGACCTTGCCGCGCTCCAGGTGGCCGTCGAGGGTCTCGTACGCCCATCCCCACACACGGTCCGTCTCCTCGCGCGTCTCATCGACCACCTCGGTGACGCGTACGCCGCAGTGGAAGTGCAGGCCGTGGAAACGGGCTTCGAGCAGCATGTCGCGGCCGAGGAGGGGCGCTGCCGGGTCGTACAGCGCGCGGACGATCTCCGGCGGGGAGAACTCGTAGTCGCGGACGAGGCGGCGGGCGTGTGTCCAGGATCCGCCGGGCGCGGGCGGGCCGGGGGGCTCGGCGGGCAGCTGGGTGCGGTGCACGTCGATGTTCCACGCGGGGCGGCGTACCTCGTCGGCCGAGTAGTTGACGGACGCGTCGGCGAGCCGCTGCCACGCTCGTACCGCGTCGAACCGTCCGAAAGCCGGTCGCCCGGAGGCCGTCACTCCCTTTCCCGCAGTGATTCGCCGATCAGCCACAGCATCGGTGGCCACAGGCCGACGAACAGCGCGCGCCGTTCGGCGTTTCCGCGCTGCTCCTGGTCGACGGTCTTCGCGCGCACCCACAACGTCACGCACAGACCGATCGCGCCGAGCGAGGCGAGGTGCAGCTGAACGCTGCGCGCGCCCGCTCGGCGCAGCAGCCGGACCACCATGCGCGCCTCCAGGTTCGTCCGCTCGTGTCACGCCACTGTGTCACCAGCGCTATACCAGGGTATGCACCTATTCATTCATATTTATGCCCATCCGGTGAGATGAGGGAGTGCGATGCCCGGAGAGCGCTGGCAGCGGGGCCTGACCGTGCTGGCGCGGTGGCTCCTGGGCACGATGCTGGTCACCTGGCGTTACCTGTGGGAGACGACGCCCCTGTACCGTGCGGGCGAGTGCGAGGGCGATGAGCGGGACCGGCCGCCGCGGCTTTCGCCGGCGGCGGTCGACGGCGCGGTGCAGCGGGCCGAGGACGGCTGCGGTCCCCTGTTCCACCGTCTCTTCCGGGTCCGTATCGCCGGGGCCGAGGTCGACGCCGCCCGGCTCGTGGAGCATGTCTGCCGGCATTTCGAGCGCTTCGTCCCCTCGGAGGTGGTCGGGATCCGCTCGGGTGAACTCGGCGCCGGGGGTCTGGACGTCGCGGACGAGCTGGTGGTGGAGATGCCGGGCCCCTGGAACGGTCCGGTGCGGGTCCTCCACCGCGACCGCGGTCTGCTGCACCTGGTGACGTTGCGCGGGCACATGGAGGCCGGTCAGGTGCGGTTCCGCGCGTACGAGGACGGCGACCTGCTCGTGTTCGAGATCGAGTTGTGGGCACGCGCCGCGACCCGCCTGGTGCACGTGCTCTACTCGTACCTGCGGGTGGCGAAGGAGATCCAGCTCAACATGTGGGTCCGCTTCTGCCTGTCCGCCGTCCGGGACTCGGGCGGCCGGCTGGTGGACGGAGTGCACATCCGCACCCGCCGGCTCCACCCGTCGCACGCGGCGCCGCGGCAGGGGTGAGGGGCAGCCCATGCCGAGCGGCCCCCTCCAGGACCGTACCGCCGTGGTCACCGGAGCCGCACGCGGGCTGGGCGCCGCGCTGGCGCGCGAACTGGCCCGGCGCGGGGCGCGCGTGGCGCTCCTGGGGCACGAGAGGGCCGGGCTGGCCGCCGTGGCGGACTCCCTGGCGACCGGGGCTCTGGCGGTCGAGGTCGACGTCACCGACCCCACCGCTCTGGAAGAGGCGGCGGCCGAGGTGCGCGCCCGGCTCGGGCGGCCGTCGGTGGTCGTGGCGAACGCCGGGATCGCGCAGGGCGGCCCGTTCGCGACGTCCGACCCCGCCTCGTGGCGCCGTGTCATCGACGTCAATCTGACGGGCAGCGCCCACACGGCGCGGGTCTTCCTGCCCGACCTCGTCGCGACCCGCGGCTACTTCTTGCAGGTCGCCTCGCTGGCCGCGCTCGGTGCCACCCCCATGATGAGTGCCTACTGCGCCTCGAAGGCGGGGGTGGAGGCGTTCGCCCACGCGCTCAGGGCGGAGGTCGCGCACCAGGGGGTCGCCGTGGGCATCGCCTATCCGGGCTGGGCGGACACCGACATGATCCGCGACGCCGAACGGTTCGCCGCCCTGCGCGCGTTGCGCCTGCGCATGCCTTCCCCCATCCGCGCCATCCACCCGGCCGACGCGGTCGCCGCCCGGCTGGCGCGTGCGGTGGAGCGCCGCCGTACCGCGGTCTACGTTCCGTCGTGGCTGCGCTGGGTCCAGGCGGTCCGTGCCGCTCTGCCGCCCGTCGTGCTGCGGGTGACCCGGCGCGAGCTGCCCCGTCTGGACGCCGGACAACCGTTGCGCGCCACCGGTCCGCTCGGCGCCGGCGGGCGGTCCGACGCCGCCGCGGAGCGGGGAGAGGGCTGATCGCCCGGTCGGAGGCTATTCGGGGGCCGGTGCGGGGGAGGCGAGGCGCGGGGTCGTACGGCGGCGACGGCAGCGGGGGGGACGGGCGCGCGGCACCGGCCGTGGCGGTCCGGCGGCCCTGGGCTCCTCCGCCTCGGGGGCGCGCGGCACCGGCCGTGGCACCCCGGCAGCCCTGCGCTCTCCCGCCACAGGGGCGCGCGGCACCGGCCATGGCGCCCCGGCGGCCCTGGGCACCCCCGCCGCAGGAGCGCGCGGCACCGGCCGTGGCACCCCGGCGGCCCTGGGCACGCCCGCCACAGGGGCGCGCGGCACCGGCCATGGCGCCCCGGCGGCCCTGAGTTCCCCCGCCGCAGGAGCGCGCAGCACCGGCCGTGGCGGTCCGGCGGCGCTGGGCACCCCCGCCGCACCGGGCGCCTGTCGTGTCCGGGCCGTGGCGGGTGCGTACACATGGGCCGGGGCGCGTGCGTACGCACCTTGACCTCGGGTACTCCGGGTGGGTCAGGACGGCGCAGTCCCGCCGCCGTACGACACAGACGGGCCCCTCCCGTCGGGCAAGGACCACCATGGCCGACTTCGACGACAGCGCCCTGGACCTGCACTTCATCGGCAACGCGACCGTCCTGCTGCGCTACGGCGACCTCACCCTGCTGACCGACCCGAACTTCCTGCACCGCGGCGAGCCCGCGTACCTCGGGTACGGGCTGATCAGCCGCCGTCTCACGGAGCCGGCGCTGGCCCCGCGGGAGCTGCCGCGGCTGGACGCGGTGGTCCTCTCGCACCTGCACGGCGACCACTGGGACCGCAGGGCCCGGCAGCACCTCGACCGCTCGGTGCCGATCGCCACCACGCCGCACGCGGCCCGCCGACTGCGCGCCTGGCAGGGCTTCCGGCAGGCCGGGGGGCTGCGCACCTGGGAGAGCTGCACCTTCCTGCGGGGCGGGGCGCGGGTGCGGGTGACGGCGCTGCCCGGCCGGCACGCCCTGCGGCCGGTGCTGCGAAATCTGCTGCCGCCGGTGATGGGCAGCATGCTGGAGTTCGGCCCCTCTGACGGCGCGGTGCGGCTGCGCCTGTACATCTCGGGGGACACGCTCCTCTTCGACGGCCTGGAGGAGATCGCCGGGCGCTTCCCCGGCGCGGACCTCGCGGTGCTGCACCTGGGCGGCACGACGCTGCCGGGCGGGTTCGTGGTCACCATGGACGGTGCCCAGGGCGCCGAACTCGCCCGCCGCCTCGACTACCGGCACGTGCTGCCGGTGCACTACGACGACTACACCGTCTTCCGCTCCCCCGTCGAGGACTTCCTGGCCGAGGCGCGCGGCCTCGGCCTGGGCGAGCGGCTGGTCCCCTGCGGGCGAGGCCAGCACGCGCGGGTGGTGGCCGGCGGGGAACGGCCCACGGTGCGGTGAGCGAACGGCTCACGGTGCGGTGAGCCCCGCGGGGCCAACTCCACGGCCGGAGAGCTGGGATGGCGCACCTCCGGTAGGCCGATCGGGCGACTTCTTCCCGGATCCGAGCGGTGGCGCGTGCGGTCGCCCGATCGTGGATCTCCGCGCGCAACCGGTTCGATCGGCGCAGTCGTCCTCAACGGCGGGTCGTCGTCAACGGCGGGTCGTCGTCTCAGGGGGGTCATGCGGTGGGTATGCACGTCGATGTGGTCAGGCCGCTGGCGGACCTGCTCCGGGGCCATGCCCGCCGCCTCGGGGACAAGGTCTGCTTCGAGGACCCGGTCCGGCGTGTGACCTACCGCGAGCTGGAGCGCAGGACCGCGCGGCTGGCCGGTCATCTGGCCGGGCTCGGTCTGGAGCGCGGGGACCGGGTGGCCGTGCTGCTCGGCAACCGGGTCGAGGCGGTCGAGAGCCTGCTCGCGGTCACCCGCGCGAGCTGCGTGGGCGTGCCGCTGGACCCCGATGGTTCGCAGGACGAGCTGATCCGCCTGCTGGACGACAGCGGGGCGCGGCTGCTCGTCACCGACGACGCCTGCCTGACCCGGCACCGAGCGCTGTCCTCCCGGTCCGGGATGACCGTGGTGGTCGCCGGGGGCGCCAACAAGACGGACGAGGAACGGAGTTCGCGCTCCGGCGCGGACGGGGGACGGTCCGCCGTACGGGACGGGGTGCTGCGCTACGAGGAGTTGGCGGATGCGGAGCCGCGGACGCCCTGCCGGGACGATCTCGGGCTGGACGAAGTGGCCTGGCTGCTCTACACGTCGGGCTCCTCCGGAGCGCCCAAGGGCGTCCTGTCCACGCAGCGCAACCGCCTCTCGCCGGTCGCGACAGGGCTCGTCGGTGTCCTGGGCCTGTCCGAACGGGACCGTGTGCTGTGGCCGTTGCCCCTCCATCACGCGATGAGTCAGGTGGTGTGCTTCCTGGGCGTGACCGCGGTGGGCGCGAGCGCGGTGCTGCTGCCCCGGTTCTCGGTGGCGGGCGTGCTCCGCGAACTGCGCGGCAGCGGCGCCCCGTTCACGCTTCTCGGCGGGGTCCCGACCACCTACTCGGCGCTGCTCGACGCGGTCCGGGGCGAGGAGGACGCCGCCGGTCTCGGCGCCCCCGCGCTGCGCGGCTGCATCAGCGGTGGTGCCGCGGCGCCGCGCGGGTTCCGCGAGTTGTTCGAGGCGGTCTGCCGTGTCCCCTATCTGGAGCACTACGGCAGCACGGAGGCGGGCCCGGTCACCATGGCGGCGCCGGGTGAGGCGACGGCGGACGGAGCGTGCGGCCGGGTGCTGCCCGGTATCCGTGTCCGGGTCGGCGGGGGTCCCGACGGACGGGACACGGGCGAGGGTGAGTTGTGGGTCAACGGGCCCGGCGTCATGGCCGGTTACCACGGCAGGCCGGAGGCCACCGCGGAGGTGCTGCGCGACGGCTGGTTCCGCACCGGCGACCTGGTCAGGATCGACGCCTCCGGTGAACTGGCGGTCACCGGCCGGGCGAGCGAGCTGATCGTCCGGGGTGGGGTGAACATCCACCCGGCGGAGGTGGAGGCGGTGCTGCGGCGGCTTCCGGGGGTGGCCGACGCCGCCGTGGCCGGGCGCCCGCACCCGGTCTTCGGCGAGGTGCCGGTCGCATATCTGGTCGCCGGGCCGGGTGGCGGGCTGGACCGGGGGCGCGTCCTCGCGGCCTGCCGCGCGGGGCTGTCCGGTGCGAAGGTGCCGGTCGAGCTGTTCGAGGTGACCGGCATCCCCCGTACCGTCTCCGGGAAGATCCTGCGCCGGGACCTCGCCGCCCTGCCCGCGCGGGCGCTGGGCGCGGAGGCCGCCGGGGAGGTCGGCCGGCACATCTCCGCGCCTGCCGGGCAGGGCCGGGTACCGGCCAAGGAACTGCTGGACCTGGTGCGGGGCGAGGTGGCGGCCGTACTCGGGTGTACGCCTCGGTCGGTGGAACCGGGCACCGCGCTGCGGGACTTGGGCATGGACTCGCTGACGGCGACGGTGCTGCGGGAGCGGCTGTCGGCGGTGACCGGGCTGCCGCTCTCCGAGGCCGTCGCCTTCGACTTCCCCACGGCGGCCGCGCTCGCCGCCCACCTCGGGCAACGGAACGCCGCCGCGCCGGCCGGTGCCGGTGCCGTGCGCCCGGGTGCGGACCGGCCGGACGACGATCCCGTGGTGATCGTGGGGATGGCGTGCCGCTACCCCGGCGGTGTGACCTCCCCGGAGGAACTGTGGCGGCTGGTCGCCGACGGGAGGGACGCCATCGGCCCCTTCCCCGCCGACCGGGGCTGGGACGTCCGGGCGCTGTACGACCCGGACCCCGGCCGGCCCGGCCGGACGTATGTGCGCGAGGGCGGCTTCCTCACCGGCGTGGACCTCTTCGACCCCGGATTCTTCGGCATCTCCCCCCGCGAGGCGCTGGCGATGGACCCGCAGCACCGGCTGCTGCTCGAAGTGGCGTGGGAGTCCTTCGAGCACGCCGGTCTTGTCCCCGCCGACCTGCGCGGCTCGGCGACCGGGGTGTACGTCGGGCTGATGTACAGCGACTACGCCCGGCGCCTGGCGACGACGCCGGAGCAGGTCGAGGGGTACCTGGGCCTCGGCAACGCCGGCAGCGTCGCCTCGGGGCGTATCGCCTACACCCTGGGCCTGGAAGGGCCGGCCCTCACCGTGGACACGGCGTGTTCCTCGTCCCTCGTGGCCCTGCACCTCGCGGCCCAGGCGCTGCGCCGGGGCGAGTGCGCCTTCGCGTTGGCCGGCGGTGCCACGGTGATGTCGGGGCCCTCGTCGTTCGTGGAGTTCAGCCGGCAGCGGGCGCTGGCACCGGACGGCCGCTGCAAGGCGTTCGGCGCGTCGGCCGATGGCACGGGGTGGGCCGAGGGCGCCGGGATGCTGCTGCTGAGCCGCCTGTCCGAGGCGCGCCGCGCCCGGCTTCCGGTGCTGGCCGTGGTGCGCGGCTCGGCGGTGAACCAGGACGGGGCGAGCAACGGACTGACCGCGCCGCACGGACCGGCCCAGCAGCGGGTGATCCGGCAGGCGCTCGCGGACGCCGGGCTGGCGTTCGGGGACGTCGACGCGGTGGAGGCGCACGGCACCGGCACCCGCCTTGGTGACGTCATCGAGGCGGAGGCGTTCTTCGCGACGTACGGGCGCGAGCCGCGGCCAAGTCCCCTGCGGCTGGGCTCGGTGAAGTCGAACATCGGACACACCCAGGCCGCCGCCGGGGTGGCCGGGGTGATCAAGTTGGTGCAGGCGATGCGGCACGGTGTGCTGCCGCGCACCCTGCACGCCGACGAGCCGACCCCCCGTGTCGACTGGTCGCCGGGGCGGGTCGCGCTGCTGACCCGCGCGGTGGAGTGGCCCGCGACGGACCGCCCGCGCCGGGCGGGGGTGTCGTCCTTCGGCATCAGCGGCACCAACGCCCATGTGGTGCTGGAGGAGCCCCCGCGCGACGAGGGGGCGGGGGCGGCCGTATCGCCTGTGGCCGGGCATCCGGCGGGGGCCGCGGTGGCCTTTCCGGTGTCGGCCAGGAACGCGCCGGCGCTGCGGGAGCAGGCACGACGGCTGTACGACCATGTGGCCGCCGCCCCCGACACGGCCCTGGTGGACCTCGGGCACTCGCTCGCCACCACGCGTACGGCCTTCGAGCACCGGGCCGTGGTGGTCGCCCGCGACCGCGCCGAACTGCTCGGCTCGCTACGGGCGTTGGCCGAGGGCGACAGGCACCCCGGAGTGCACAGGGGAACCTCTCGCCAAGCGGCACGGATCGCCGTGCTGTTCACCGGCCAGGGCAGTCAACGCGTGGGCATGGGAAGCGAGTTGTACGCGTCGCGGGAGGCGTATCCGGTCTTCGCCCGTGCGCTGGACGAGTGCTGCGCCCTGCTCGACCCGCTGCTGCCGGCGCCCCTGCGGGACGTCCTGTTCGCCGGGCCCGGCACGAGCGCGGGCGCGCTCCTGCGCACGACCCGGTTCGCGCAGCCGGCGCTCCTGGCCCTGGAGACGGCCCTGTTCCGGCAGTTCGAGGCATGGGGGGTACGTCCCGCGCTGGTGGCCGGGCACTCGGTGGGCGAGGTGACGGCGGCCCATGCCGCCGGGGTGCTGTCCCTCGCGGACGCCTGCACCCTGGTGGCGGCCCGCGGCCGGCTGATGGACGCGCTGCCCGCGGGCGGCGCGATGGCGGCGCTGGCCGCCGCTGAGGACGAGGTGGCGGCCCACCTCGCGGCCACCGGGTGTGCGGCGGAGATCGCCGCGGTCGACGGGCCCGCCTCGGTGGTCGTCTCCGGCGACGAGGCCGCGGTGCGGGAGGTCGCCGCGCACTTCAGGGCGCGGGGCCGTTCGGTGTCGCCACTGCGGGTCGGCCATGCCTTCCACTGCGCGCACATGGAGCCCGTGCTGGCCGACTTCGCCGACGTGGTCCGGCATCTGGCCTTCTCGGCCCCGCGGTTGCCCCTGCTCACCGCCGTCGAGGGCCGCGCGGCCACCGACGAGGAGCTGCGCACACCCGGGTTCTGGGTGGAGCAGATCCGCCGCCCGGTCCGCTTCGCCGACGCGGTCCGGTACCTGGGTGAGCGAGGGGCGACGCACTACGTCGAGCTGGGGCCGGACGGGGTGCTCACCGCTTCGGTGCGGGAGTGCCTCAGCGCGGCTGGGCCCACAGAGACCGGCGAGGGCACGGGCACCACGGTCGGTGCGGCCACGGACACCACGGTCGGTGCGGACACGGGTGGCGGTGAGCGGCGCCCGGAGCCGCCGGTCCTGCCGGCGCTGCGCCGGACGCGGCCGGAACCGGACGCCCTGCTCGACACGCTGGCCGCGCTGCACGCCGACGGCGTGCCCGTCGACTGGCGGGCCGTGTTCACCGGACGCGGCGGGCGGCGCGTCGCACTGCCCACGTACGCCTTCCAGCGCCGCCGCTACTGGCTGGAGGCCGCCACCCCGGGCCATCCGCCCGCGCACCCGACGACCGAGCCCGCCCGTCCGTTCCTGCCGCCGACGGCCGAGCCCACCCATCCGTTCCTGCGGTCGCGCGTCCACACCGCCGACGACGACGGCTGGCTGCTGAGCGCGGTGTTGTCGGTGCGCGAACAGCCGTGGCTCGCCGACCATGTGGTGGCCGGGGAGGTCCTGCTGCCGGCGACCGCCTTCGTCGAGATGGCCCTGCACGCCGGTGCGCCGGCGGGCGCCACCGTCCTGGACGAGCTGGTCCTGACCGCGCCGCTGCCCTTGCCCCCGGACGGTGCCGTGGCCTTGCAGGCGAAGGTGGCGGGGCCGGACGGTGCGGGGCGGCGGGCCGTGTCCTTCCACTCCCGCCCGTACCCCACCGCAAAGGACGAGCCGTGGCGCCGGCACGCCGTCGGCACTCTCTCACCGGCGCTGCCGCCCGAGGGCCCGGAGGCGGCCACCGCCGGGACCGGGGGCGTCCCCCGGCCGCGCGCCGCCCGGCCGCTCGGGTCCTGGCCACCGCGGGGAGCGGTGCGACTGGCCGCCGACGGTCCGGGGAGCGGATCGTACGACCGACTGGCCGCCGAAGGGCTGCGCTACGGTCCCGCCTTCCGGGGCCTGCTCGCCGCCTGGAGGCACGGGGAGGAGCTGTACGCCGACGTCGAGCTGCCCGCAGCGGCCGGGGCGCCGTGTCCGGAGGGTGACGGACCGGAGTTCGTCCTGCACCCCGCGCTGCTCGACGCGGCGCTCCACGTCCTCGCCCTGGCCGACCTGCGCACGGACGGCTCCGGCGCGACCGGCGGGCTGTCCCTGCCGTTCGCCTTCGGCGGGGTGCGGGTGCACACCGGTGGCGTACGGCGTCTGCGCGTGCGGGCGGTGCCGGGGCCCGGCGGGCGGACCCGGATGGAGCTGGCCGACGAGACGGGTTCACCGGTGGCGACGGTGCGTGCGCTGACGCTCCGGCCCCTGCCGCGTACCGGAGCGGCGACGGCGGACGCGGGCACCGCCGCCCTCCACCGTACGGACTGGGTGCCGCTGGCCGAGCCGCCGGCAACCGGCCCGGCGCCCCACGGGGCGGTTCTGGGTACGGCGGGCACACCGCTGGTGGACGCCCTCGCGTCCCCTGGTTCCGGCATCCCGGTGTACCAGGCCCCGGCGGACTGCGACGCGTCGGCGGCCGTCGTCGTGGCCCCGTGCCCGCCGCCCGGCCCGGCCGACGGCACGCGGGACCCGGCCGTCGGGCTGCTGGAGGCGGCGGAGCGGGCGCTGAGGCTCGTACAGGAGTGGCTCGCGGCACCGCACCTGGCCCGCTCCCGGCTCGTCCTCGTCACGTCCGGCGTCGTCACTCCGGCCGACGACGCGCCCGCCGACCGGGACGGCGAGACCGCGCCCGTACCGGCGCACACACCGGTGTGGGGGCTGGTCCGCTCGGCCATGCGCGAGCATCCGGGGCGCTTCGCCCTGATCGACGCGGACGAACACCCCGACTCCTGGAGTGTCCTGCCCGCTCTGTCGGCCGCCGCGCTGCCGGAAGCGGCCGTACGCCAAGGGACGGTGTACGTGCCGAAGCTGGTGCCCCTGACCTCGGCACCGGAGCCGCGGAGGCTCGATCCGGAGGGCACGGTCCTGGTCACCGGCGGCACCGGTTCCCTGGGCAGGCTGGTGGCGCGGCACCTGGTCACCGCCCACGGCGTCCGTCATCTGCTGCTCGCCGGGCGACGCGGGGCGGATGCTCCGGGGACCCGGCGACTCGTCGCGGAGCTGGGCGCGGCGGGCGCCCGAGTGACCGTGCGCTCCTGTGACGTCGCGGACCGGGCCGCGCTCGCCGCCCTGCTCGACGCGGTTCCGGCGGCCCACCCGCTGACCGGCGTCGTGCACACCGCGGGGGTGCTGGACGACGGTGTCGTCACGGCGCTCACCGCCGACCGGCTGCGGCGGGTACTGCGTCCCAAGGCGGACGCCGCGCTCGCGCTGCACGAACTGACGGATGGTCAGGATCTGGCGCTGTTCGCGCTGTTCTCCTCGGTGGCGGGCGTCTTCGGCTCCGCGGGCCAGGCCAACTACGCCGCCGCCAACTGTGTGTTGGACGCCCTGGCACGGCACCGCCGCCGGCGCGGGCTAGCCGGTACGTCGATCGTCTGGGGCCCCTGGCGGCAGGGGGACGGCATGATGGCGCACCTCGACGACGCGGACCGGCAGCGGATGGCCCGTGCCGGGTTCGCCCCGCTCGGACCGGAAGAGGGCCTGGCCCTGTTCGATGCCGCCGTGGCCGGTGACGAGCCCGTGGTGGTGGCGGCCCGCCTCTCCCCCGCCGCCGGCCCGGCGGCGAACCGGCTCCCCGCTCCCGCCGGTGCGGGCGGCAGGGGCCGGGACCGACGCGACCGGGCGCCGGCGACCGCCTCGCCCGGCGAGCGGGCCGGGGGGCTGCTCACCGAGGTCCGGACGCTGGCGGCGCGCGTCCTGGGCCACGCGGAGTCACCCGGCGAGATCGAGGAGGACGCCCTGCTGGCGGACCTGGGGCTGGACTCCTTGGCCGCGGTCGACCTGCGCAACGAGCTGGAAAGCCGGACGGGGCTGGCGCTGCCGTCCACGCTGCTGTTCGACTTCCCGACGCCACGCGCGCTCGCCACCGAGCTGACACGGCGGTATGCCGCCGAGGCATCCCCCGCGGAGGAGAACGCGGCGGGTGGTTCGCGGGCGGGCGCTCCCCCGGTCCCCTCCGGACCAAGGTCCGCCGACGCGGCGGAAACTCCGGACTCTCTGGGCGCGCTCTTTCGTACCGCCTGTGCCCAGGGCCGGACCTGGGACGGCATGGCGCTCCTCACCATGGCCGCGCGTCTGCGCCCGGTCTTCGACCGGACCGGTGCGGCCGGTGCGGCGCGCGAGCCCGTCCCGCTCGCGGCGGGCGGCGCCGGGGTCCGGCTGGTCTGCGCCCCCGCGCTCAGCGCGGTGTCCGGACCGCAGGAGTACGCGCGCTTCGGTGCCGGACTGCGCGGGCTGCGGCCGGTGTCCGCGGTACGGCAGCCGGGGTTCGAGCCCGGAGAGGCACTGCCCGGCACGCTGGAGGCCCTGGTCACCGCCCAGGCCCTGGCCGTCCGCGCGGCCGAGGGGCCTGTCGTCCTGCTGGGGCGGTCGGCCGGCGGCTGGGTGGCCCATGCCGTGGCGGAGCGCCTGGAGTCCGAGGGCGCCGGCCCGGCGGCGGTGGTCCTGCTGGACACCTATCCTCCGGGCCACGGCGAGCGGGACCGGGCGCTCTCCCCGATGACGTCGGACATGCTGCGCCGGGCGGCGGAATTCGCCTCCACCAGCCCCGACCGGCTCACCGCCATGGCCGGGTACTTCGAGCTCTTCGCCGGCTGGCAGCCCGCGCCGCTCGCCTGTCCCACGCTGTACGTACGGGCTCGCGACCCGCTGCCCGGCACCGAACCCGCCCCGACCTGGAGCCTCCCGCACACCGAGATCAGCGTGCCCGGCGACCACTTCACCATGCTGGAGGAACATGCCCGCACCACCGCGACCGCGGTCCACCAGTGGCTGAGAACCGTCTGAGGACGGCCACGGGCCACGAGGCGACCAGCGGACTCGACGGTCAGCCGGAAAGCGACCCTCTCGGCGCGAACCCGGCGGGTGCGGTGCTGGACGCCGGCCGGGACGAGGCGACGATGGCCGCGCCCGCCGCCGAAGTCGGGTACTCGGAAACGGCGTTCGCCGTCGCGCGCCCCGGCGGGTCGCTCGACATCCGGTACTTCAGCCCACAGGCCGAGGACCCGTCCTGCGGACACGCCACCATCGCGACGGCCGTCGCGCACGCCTCCCGGCACGGCGTCGGCCGCCTGCTGCTGCACACCAGGGCGGGACCCGTCCCGGTGACCACCGCCACCGCCCCGGACGGCTCCGTCACGGCCACCCTGGTCAGCGCCGAGCCAGCCCCGGACAGCGGACCGCTCCGACGCCGACCTCGCCGAACTCCGCTCGACGCCCTGATGGTGCGCCGGGGCTGGACGACCATCGCGCTCGTGCACCGCGAGTCGGACACCGTCCTCCACGCCCGCAACCCGTTCCCGCCGGGCGGCGTCGTGGAGGACCCGGCCACCGGCGCGGCGGCCGCGGCCCTCGGCGGCTACCTCCGCGCCAACGGGCTGGTCACGCCGCCCGCGGACCCGGCCAGCGGCATCGAGGTGACGGGCACGGCGGTCCCCCTCCCCTGAACCGCCGGCCGACGCCGGGCGAGGGGGGACCGACCGGCGCAGACGTACCGTCCGCCGTCGTACCCGCTGACCTAAGCTGCCCATATGCGTATGCGTCCGATCGTCGGCCCGATACCCGACACCGGTGTCCGTCCCGCCGGCGGGATGGACGAGATCGCCGGGCAAGTGGCCGCCGGCAAGGTGGCGGTGCTGACCGGCGCCGGGATCTCCACCGAGTCCGGCATCCCCGACTACCGGGGCGCGAGCGGGCGGCACCGGCGGCACTCCCCCATGACCTACCAGGACTTCGTCTCGGCCGAGGAGAACCGGCGCCGCTACTGGGCCCGCGGGTACGTCGGGCGCCGTGCCATGGCCGGGGCCCGGCCCAACGCGGGGCACCACGCCGTTCAGGCACTGCGCGCCTCCGGGCACGTCAGCGCCGTGATCACGCAGAACGTGGACGGGCTGCACCAGGCGGCCGGGACGACGGACGCCGTCGCCCTGCACGGCAGTCTGGACCGGGTCGTCTGCCTGGACTGCGGGACGATCGGGCCGCGCGACGAGCTGGACGCCCGGCTGCGCGCCGAGAACGGGGACTTCCTCGCGGCGCGGGACGCCGCCGGACTGCGGGTCAATCCCGACGGCGACATCGAACTGCCCGACGACATCGTCCGCACGTTCCGGGTCGTGCCGTGCGAGCGGTGCGGCGGCGTGCTCAAACCGTACGTCGTGTTCTTCGGGGAGAACGTGCCCAAGTCCCGCACCCAGCGCTGCTTCGAGCTGGTCGACGCGGCCGACTCTCTGCTCGTGCTCGGCTCGTCCCTGGCCGTTCTGTCGGGGCTGCGGTTCGTCCGGCGGGCCGCGAAGGACGGCAAGCCCGTCTCCATCATCAACCTCGGCCCGACCCGCGGCGACGACCTCGCGCACGCGCACGTGGCGCTGCCGCTCGGTGCGGCCCTGGTCGAACTGACCGAACGCCTCGGCATCGCCTGAGCCGGGGCCGGGCCCGCGTCACCGGTTCCGGGCGGCCGGGTCGGTGTCGGCCCCGGCGTTCGCGCTGCGGCCTTCGGGGTGGGGGCCGTGCCAGTCCAGGCACACCACGGTGGCGTCGTCCTGGAGGTGCCCGCCGCAGGCGTGCTCGACCGCCCCGGTCAGCGCCCGTACGACCTCGCGGGGCCGCTCGCCTGCGGTTTCCCGGATCAGTTCGGGCAGGTCGGCCGTGCGGGCCCGGCGTTCCTGCATGCCGTCGGTGTAGAGCACGAGGCGGTCGCCGGGCCGCAGGTCGAGGTTCTGCGCCTGGTAGGAGCCGTGGGCGGTGGGGACGCCGAAGGGCAGGTCGACGGCCGGCGGAACTTCCTCGATCGCGCCCGCGCGCAGCCGCAGCGGCCAGGGATGACCCGCGTTGACGATCTCGGCGCCGCTCCCGTCGAGGGCGATGCGCAGCAGCTGGCCGGTGGCGAAGGTGCCGCGGCCGTGGTCGAGCATCGCCTGGTGGGTCCGGCATGCCTGCTCGACGAGGCCGGCCCCGGCACGGCGGGCGCCACGGGAGGCGTTGACCAGGAGGGTGGCCATCAGGGCCGCGTCCACGTCGTGGCCCATGGCATCGGTGAGGGACAGGTGCAGGGTGTCGTGGTCGAGGGCGTAGTCGTAGGTGTCGCCGGCGATGCTGTCGGCGGGGACCAGGGCGCAGGCGAGGGCGAACTCGGCCGCCTCGAAGGAGGAGGCCGAGGGCAGGAGCTCGCGCTGGATCTCGGCGGCCAGGCTGATCCCGGTGGTGCGCTGGCCCCACTGGTACAGGTCGGTGAACCGGCGGTCCGTGACGATGAGGTACGCCAGCGGGTGGGCGGCCTCTTCCACCTGCTCCAGTACGTCCTGCCCGGCATCCGGCAAGGACAGCTCCAGGACGCCGATGGCGTCGCCGCGGTTGGTGACCGGGGCGAGCACCCGTCGCCCCCGCCCGTCGTCCGCCGGCGTGCACACCAGTCGCTGGGAGCGCAGGACGTCCTCGTAGACGCTGTCGCGCAGGTCGACCTGATCGGCGCGGCGGCCTTCGTGCGGGGCACCTTCCTCGCCGACCCGGACCAGCTTGCGGTGGACGATGTCGACGAAGAGGAACGACACGTACCGGGCCCCGAACCGGTCCCGCAGATTGCGCGCGACCACGTCCACCGAAGCCATCGGTGCGGCGTTCTCCGCCGCGGTCAGTACCTCGGCCAGCCCGATCCGCTCAAGCGCCACGTCAGTCTCCTGCCTTCCCTCCTCCCCTTTCCCCCTCCCTCCCGTCCTTCCCCTCTTCCCCCTCGCACCTCCGGCATCGCGGGCGTCCCCCTGCCGATCGTCACCGGAATGGCGTACGGGCGGCGGGCCCCTCGGGCGGTATGCGACTCGTGTGAACGACGGCCAGAAGGAGGCTCACGACGCTCGCGGAGCGCGTTCCGCGCGACGACACCACGCCGACTGCTGTGTCATGAGCGGGATACGCCGGGGTGCTCGGGGTAGAAACGATGTCGGCTCCCACTGCCAAGGGAGCCGGAGCAGCCCCGGACATGGGTGGCTCCCGGTATGAACGAAGGATCGATTGATGGCCAGCGGCACCGTGAAATGGTTCAACTCCGAGAAGGGGTACGGCTTCATCGCCCAGGACGGCGGAGGAGCTGACGTCTTCGCGCACTATTCCGAGATCCAGGGCGGTGGATTCCGCGAGCTCACCGAGGGCGAGCAGGTCACCTTCGACATCGGCCAGGGCCAGAAGGGGCCCCAGGCCCAGAACATCGTCCGGGGCTGACCGGCCATAGCGTGATCCACCGGGGCGGTCGCCGCAGGGCGACCGCCCCGGTATGACGACCCGGGATTTTCCCCGGTCCGCGCAGGGTGCGGCCGCGGTGGCGGCGCCGGTCGGGCGACCGGGCGCCGCCACCGCTCGGCTCAGGCCGGTGCGGTGGCCGCCCGGCCGAGGTGGCGGGCGAGGAAGCGGACCGCGCTGTCGACCTCGAACCTGGGCCAGTCGAAGTGCTTGCCCGCGTTGGCGTGCAGGGTCTTCTCCTTCGACGCGAAGGCGTCGAACAGCGCCAGGCCGGCCTCGCGCGGGATGCGCTCGTCGTCCCACTGGAGGTCGAACTCGACCGGGACGGTGATCCGCTTCGCCGTCTCGACCAGGGCGTCGGGCCAGTGCAGGCCGAAGACCGCGGCCCTGATCCTGGGCTCGGCCGCCACCAGCGGCACGCCGATCGCGGTACCCAGGCCGAGGCCGGTGTAACCGACCGGTGCGTCGGCGCCGATCTCGGGAAATTCCTGGAGGGCGTCCAGGGTCGCCCGCCACTCGGGCACGGCGAGCCGCGCCAGGCGGGCGTTGTACCGGACGACGGTCGGCCCTTCCGGCTCGCGTGCCGCCTGCGCGGCGCGCAGTTCGGCGATGTCCTGCTCGTCCTGCGCGGTGCGCGGCCGGTCGCCGTGACCGGGCGCGTCGATGGCGGCGGCGTGGAAGCCGAGGCCGTTCACGAGGAGACGGGCGCGGCCCGTCATGGCCGGTTCCTTCTTGTGCCTGCCGCCGCCGTGGCCCATCAGGACCAGGGGCGCGTGCTCGGCGCCGGAGAGCGGCGACCAGAGAACTCCGGGGACGTCGCCGACGGTGAAGCCGCGTTCGATCATGCCGTTCGAGGACGACTCGGTGGTGAACCGCAGAGAATGCACGGTGTTGCCTTTCGGGAGTGCCTTGGTGGGAGGCGCTCCCGGCGACACCTACGTCGATCGCCGGCCGTGACGGGAAAGGGGGAGCACCCACGTCGATACAGCGTTCATGGGTCTCACCTCCTCGGGCGGTGTCACGGTCGACCGCAAACTACGAGCCAGGACGTGTCCGCGTCCAGTCCTTTTCCCGCGGCTCAGGACAGGGCGGTCGGTCTGCGCGGGGGCGGGACGGCGCGCAGGAGTTCCCACAGCGGGCGCGAACCGGACGCCCACGCCCCGAGGGTGTGCCGGTCGACCACATGGAGGCGCTGCTGTTCGGCGAAGGCCAGGGCCGGGGCGGTGACCCGGCCGTTCGTCACGATGACCGCGACGTCGGCTCCGTGGACCGGGCGAGCGGTGCCGTTGAGGACCTGGAGGTCCGGGGTGCCCACGGCGGAGCCGGCGAGGCCGTTGCGCCGGTGTTTGCACTGGATCACCCACCGGCGCCCGTAGGGGTCGGTGGCCTTCACATCGGCGCCCAGGTCTCCGCCGCCGCCGACGCGGAGCGCGTCCCGGCAGCCGTCACGGTGCATCAGGTCCCGTACCGCGTCCTCGAACCGGGAATGGTGCAGCGCGTCCAGCTGGGCCAGCCCGTAGCGCAAACCCTGCGCGCGGACCGCGTCCCACCGCGCCCGCTGCCGCTTCAGGCAGAGCCGGCCGGCGCCCGCGGCTGCCGCGAGCACGACGCCGAAAGCCAGGACCCACCAGTGCGCCAGCAGCCAGTTCACGACGGTCACCACGAGGGCCAGCACCAGGGCGGCGGTGATCAGGAGGCCGATCAGCCGGTCGTCCGCGCGCTGCCGCCGCCTGCCCGGCCCGCGGGTACGCCGCCGCACCGGAGGGCGCCTGCTCGTCGCCCGCCCCGCGGGCACGCGCCGGCTCATCGGCCGCCCTCCGCACGGCGCCGCGACCGCCGCGATCCGATAGCTGCCGGCGGCAGCGCATCGTTCATGGTCAGCACCCGCCCAGACCTCCCCCTCGGCCGGCCACCCCGTGAGTACGGCAGGACACCGCCCCCGCCTTCTTGTCTAGCGGCGTCCGAGTGCCGCGGGAGGCGGGTTGCCGATGAATGGCACAAAGCCATCGGACCTGGCCGAATCCCGCGCGTGAGGTCGCTCGGACCCGGCCCGCTGGCTGGGCGGGCCGGGCCGTCGGCGTCAGCGGTGGCTCAGGACGTTGACCACGCGGCCGTTGGGGTCGCGGACGAAGAATCGCCGTACCCCCCACTCGTCGTCCCGCAGGGGGTGGACGATCTCCCGAGGACAAGAGGACGACGGGTACTGCCTACCAGGCTTGCCCTCTGTTCGCCCGACCTCGCCGCTCAGTGTCCGGCGAGGAGTTCGAGGGTGTCGATCACGCGGTTGGAGAAGCCCCACTCGTTGTCGTACCAGGCGACGACCTTGACGTGGCGGCCGTCGACGCGGGTGAGGGCCGAGTCGAAGATCGAGGAGGCGGGGTTGCCGGTGATGTCGGAGGAGACGAGCGGGTCCTCCGAGTATTCGAGGATGCCGGCGAGCGGGCCCTGTGCGGCGGTGCGGTAGGCGACCAGCACGTCCTCGCGCGTCACCTCGCGGGCGACGGTCGTGTTGAGTTCGACGATCGAGCCCACCGGCACCGGTACGCGGATCGAGTCGCCCGACAGCTTGCCGTCGAGGTTCGGCAGCACCAGGCCGATCGCCTTGGCGGCGCCGGTCGTGGTCGGCACGATGTTGATGCCGGCGGCGCGGGCGCGGCGGGCGTCGCGGTGCGGGCCGTCCTGGAGGTTCTGCTCCTGGGTGTAGGCGTGCACCGTGGTCATGAACCCGTGCTCGATTCCGGCGAGTTCGTCGAGGACCGCGGCCAGCGGCGCGAGCGCGTTGGTGGTGCAGGAGGCGTTCGAGACGATCGTGTGCGCGGCCGGGTCGTAGGCGTCGGTGTTGACGCCGTACGCGAGCGTGACGTCGGCGCCGTCGGACGGGGCGCTGACGAGTACCTTCTTCGCGCCCGCGTCGAGGTGGGCGCGGGCGGCCTTCGCCGAGGTGAAGCGGCCGGTGGCCTCCAGGACGATGTCGACGCCGAGTTCGGCCCAGGGCAGGCTCGCCGGCTCGCGCTCGGCCAGCACCGTGATCCGGCGGCCGTCCACGACGAGGGCGTTCCCGTCGACCGTCACCGGGCGGCCGAGCCGGCCGGCCGTGCTGTCGTAGGCGAGCAGCCGGGCGAGAGCGGCGGGCTCCGTCAGGTCGTTGACCGCGACGATCTCGAGCGCGCTGTCCCGTTCGAGCAGGGCGCGCAGCACGTTCCGCCCGATACGGCCGAAACCGTTGATGGCGATGCGGGTCATGGGTGATCTCCCTTCCGTTCGCCACCAGGTTCGTCCGCAAGGGCGCGCCGCGGACAGTGGCGGGAACGCCATGGTTCGAAAGGATCCCGCCAGCGGCGGGTGGATCACTCACCCCGTGTGAAGGTGCGCCGGTATTCGCTCGGGGTGGTGCCGAGAACGCGCTGGAAGTGCAGGCGCAGGTTGGCGCCGGTGCCGAGTCCGACGTCGGCGGCGATCTGCTCGACGCTGCGCTGGGAGCGTTCGAGCAGTTCGCGGGCCAGGTCGAGGCGGGCACGCATCACCCACTGCATCGGCGTGTAGCCGGTCTCCTCCACGAAGCGCCGGGAGAAGGTGCGCGGAGAGACGCCCGCCCGGCGCGCCAGGACGTCGAGGGTGAGGGGGTCGCCGAGCCGGTGCAGCGCCCATTCGCGGGTGGCGCCGAAGCGCTCGCCGACGGGCTCGGGGACGCTGCGCGGCACGTACTGGGCCTGGCCGCCGCTGCGGTAGGGGGCGGCGACCAGGCGCCGGGCCGCGTGGTTGGAGGCGGCCACTCCGATGTCGCCGCGCAGGATGTGCAGGCACAGGTCGATGCCGGAGGCGGCGCCGGCCGAGGTGAGCACGCTGCCCTCGTCCACGAACAGCACGTTCTCGTCCACCTGGACGAGCGGATGCCGGGCCATGAGTGCCCGCGTGTAATGCCAGTGCGTGGTGGCGCGCCTGCCGTCGAGCAGGCCGGTGGCGGCGAGCGCGAAGGCGCCCGTCGAGATGGCGGCGAGCCGCGCGCCCCGCTCGTGGGCGGCGATCAGCGCGTCGAGGACCGCCCGCGGCGGGTCGTCGCGGTCCGGGAAGCGGTAGCCGGGGACGAAGACGATGTCCGCCCAGGCGAGCGCGTCCAGGCCGTGGGCGACGTCGTACGCGAGGCCGTCGCCGCCCCTCACGCGGCCGGGGGCCGCCCCGCACACCCGCACCTCGTACGGCATGCTCGCGCGGGTGGTGAACACCTGCGCGGGGATGCCGACATCGAGGGGTTTCGCGCCTTCGAGCACGAGAACGGCGACACGACGCAGGCGGGAGGCTGGCACAGGAAGAGGTTACGCGGGCAGTGACGTCGCTCCGTCCGCTCGGGGCCCGCGGTCCCTCAGTCCACTTTGATCCCCACGATGCAGGTGTCGTCGTCGGTGTCCGACCTGCTGTACGTGAGCAGTCGGTCCAGGTGCTGGTCCAGGGGGCGGGGACCCGAGCGGGCAGTGGCCAGGAGGTGGGAGAGGGACTCCTCCACCGAGCGGTCCCGGCGTTCGATCAGGCCGTCGGTGTACATGAGGAGTGTGTCGCCCGCGGCGAGCTCCAGCTCGGTCTCCTCGTAGACCGCCTCCGGCAGGGCGCCCAGCAGGAGGCCGCTGAGCATGGGCAGCGCGGTGGCCTCGCCGTCGCGCACCAGGACCGGGGGCAGATGACCGGCCCGCGCCCAGCGCAGGGTGCGGCGTTCGCCGTCGTACAGTCCGCACACGGCGGTCGCGGTGACGGCGCCCGTCAGATGGTGGGCGACGATGTTCAGCCAGGACAGCAGCTGCGCCGGTCCCGCGCCGGTGACGGCGAGGCCGCGCAGCGCGTTGCGCAGGACGACCATGCTGGTGGCCGCCTCTATGCCGTGTCCGGCGACGTCTCCGACGCACAGCAGGACGAGTCCCGAGGGCAGCACCACCGCGTCGTACCAGTCGCCGCCGACCATGTGCTCGGTCTCGGCGGGCCGGTAGCGCACCGCCACCTGGAGGCTGGGCACGCGCAGCGGTGCCTGGGCGGGGGGCATGATCGCGTGCTGGAGCTGGAGGGTGAGCCGGTTGCGCTCGGCGGCCTGCTGCTCGGTGTGGGCGAGCTGGTCGCGGGTCGCGGCGAGGGCGACCTCCGTCCAGTGCTGGGCGGAGATGTCCTGGTAGGCGCCGCGCACCCCGAACAGCTGGCCGTCGGTGTCGAGGACGGGCTCGGCGACCAGGCGCATGTGCCGGGACACGCCGTCCGGCCGCAGCAGCCGGAAGGCCGCGGAGGCCGGCCGGCGGTGGTGCAGCAGGGTGCGCAGGAATCGCCCGATCTGCACCGCGTCGTCCGGGTGGGCGTGGGCGGGCAGCTCCTCCAGGGCGACCGGGGAACTGGTCGGCGGGCGGCCGTAGAGGGTGTACAGCTGGCCGTTCCAGGTGATCTCGCCGGTCAGCAGGTTCTCCTCGAAGCCGCCGATCCGGCCGAGCCGCTGGGCGTGCTGGAGCAGGCTGGCCAGGCGCGCGGCCTCGTCCTCGATGCGCCAGATGAGCAGCAGGCTGGAGCCGTGCCGGCTGATGCTGATGTCGGCGACCGCGGAGAGCGGGACCTGGTCGACCAGTGCGGTGAGCCGAACTCGCTGGGCGCGGAACGGCTCCCCGGTGGCGTAGACCCGTTCCACGCGCTGGAACAGTTCGCTGGTGCCGGCGGCCATCGGGTAGGCCTCCAGCAGCAGGGCGCCGCCGATGACGGCCCGCGGCCGGCCCGCCGGGTCGAGGAAGCGGTTGTTGACGTGCTGGATGCGGAAGTCGACGAGCTGCCCGTCGTCGTCGAGGTGCGGCACGAGCACCAGGGCCGGGTCGTGCAGTCCGTCCGCCAGGTCCATCAGCTCGGCGACGTCGGGCATCACCCGTGGCTCCCACCGGGGCACGGCGGTGGGCACGAAGTCGTCCAGGGAGTGCGCGCACAGTTCGGCGAGCGTCTCCACCTGGCGCAGCACCTGGCGGGGCAGCGGCTCCTCGGGTTTGGGCCAGGCGATCTCCAGGACGCCGTGGATGCGGCCGCCCGCGCCCGCGGGTACGGCGATCCGGGCGCCGTCGGTGTATTCGCGGCGCCCGATGGTGGGCAGCCCGGACTCGGCGAGCGAGGGCAGCCACTGTCCGTCGGGCTCGGTCAGGCCGCGGCGGGCCACCGTGGCCACGTCCGGCGGGACGTAGCACCAGCGGGCCGCCTCGGCGGGGGTGAAACCGGCGCTGCCGGCCAGGGTCAGCGAACCGTCCGGGCCGGCCGCCCAGATGGCCACGGCGACGGCGCCGAGCGGGCGCAGCGCGTGTTCGAGCAGGGAGGCGGCCATCGCCTCGGTGTCGTGGGCGGCCAGCACCCCGCTCTCGGCGGCGCGCAGCCGTACGGCGGCGGAGCCGTCCTCCGGGTCGCCGGGGCCGGCGGTCGTGGACAGGAACGCCTCGGTCACCTCGGCGACCCGGTCCTTGGCCGCCTGGTTGATGACGTCCACCGCGAGTTCCAGCGGTGTCACCTGGGCCTGTTCGGTCAGTTCGGCGAGCTGCCGGGCGGCCTGGGCGGGGCCGCAGCCCAGCCGTTCGACCAGGATGCCCTTGGCCAGTTCGATCAGCGCGCGGCCCTCGGCCTCCGCCTGCGCGGTCCGCACCTCGCGGCGCAGCCGCTCCACGGTGGCCGCGAGCCTGCCCACCGGGGAGTTCTCGGGTACGCCTGCCACCGCCTCCTCGGCAGGCGGCAGCGGGGCGGGCACGCCGCTCAGCGCGCCGGTGCCCGATCCGGTCTGCGGGTCGGTCTGCCGGGCGGAGTGCGTGCCGGGGTCGGCGGACGGCTGGGTGGTCACCGGACGGGTACTCCTCGGCCTGCGGAGGGACGGTTGCGCGGCGTCGTTCTCCCGCATCATGCGGGCAGCCAGCGCCGGACGCAGGCGATGAGGTCGCGCGTGTCCACGGGTTTCGTCACATAGTCGCTGGCGCCGGAGGCGAGGCTCTTCTCCCGGTCGCCCTGCATGGCCTTCGCGGTGACGGCGATCACCGGCAGGTCGGCGTACCGGGGCATGCTGCGGATCTCGGCGGTGGCGGCGTATCCGTCCATCTCGGGCATCATCACGTCCATCAGGACCAGTTCGACGTCCGGGTTGTTCAGCAGCGTCTCGATGCCCTTGCGGCCGTTCTCCGCGTGCAGGACGCGGAATCCGTGCAGTTCGAGGATGCCGCTGAGCGCGAACAGGTTCCGCGCGTCGTCGTCGACGACGAGCACGGTACGGCCACGGGTGTGCTCGTCGACCAGCTCCGCCGGGGTGTGCTGGAGTTCCTCGCCGCGGACGAAGGTGAGCACCTCGCCGGGCTCCTCCGCGGACAGGTGGAGGGCGATCCGCTCCCGCAGCTCGTCCAGGCTGGAGAGGTACTCAAGCGAGCCGCCCGGCTCCGCCTGCGGGTACTCGGCGCGGTGGGAGCCGCTGTGCACCAGGACGGGGACGCCGGCGAGGGCGGAGTCGCCGTGCAGCGCCGCCAGGAACCGGGCCGACTCCCCGTCGGGGGCGCCCAGTTCGACCACGACACAGTGGCAGGGTTCGGCGGCGAGGGCGCCGGCCGCCTCCTGGGCGCCGACCGCGGTGATGATGTCGACGGGGATGCCGTCGGCGTGGCCGTGGTCGAGGTCGCCGACGACGCTCTCGGCGACCAGGGTCAGCAGGCCGCGGGGCCGCTCCTCCACGACGAGCAGCCTGCGGGCGCGCGGCCGCTTCGCGGAGACCAGGGGCGGTGCCGCCTTGAGCTCGTGCGCTTCCGTGTCGTCGGGGCGCTCCAGCGCGGCCGGTTCGGCGGCGTCGTGGACGCCGCGCAGGTGTTCGTCGAAGTCGGGCCGGGCGACGGGCAGGAACAGGGTGAAGGTGCTGCCCTTGCCGGGTGTGCTGTCGACGGTGACGGCGCCGCCGAGCAGATGGGCGATCTCGCGGGTGATGGACAGGCCGAGCCCGGTGCCGCCGTACTTGCGGCTGGTGGTGCCGTCCGCCTGCTGGAACGCGCCGAAGATGCTCTCCAGTTGCTGCTCCGGGATGCCGATACCGGTGTCCTTCACCCGGAAGGCGACCACGGCGCCGCCGCGGACCACGGCCCTCGGCACCTCGTCGTCGGTGGCGGGTTCGACGCGCAGTTCGACCCCGCCCTGTTCGGTGAACTTCACCGCGTTGGACAGCAGGTTGCGCAGGATCTGCCGGAGCCGGGAGTCGTCGGTGAGGAGGTCGGCGGGCGCGCCGGCGGAGGTGGTGATGGTGAAGTCGAGGCTCTTCTGCGAGGTCATCGGCCGGAAGGTGGCCTCGACGTACTCGATGAGCTGGCGCAGCGGGACCCGCTCGGGCGTGACGTCCATCTTGCCGGCCTCGACCTTGGACAGGTCCAGGATGTCGTTGATCAGCTGGAGCAGGTCGGAGCCCGCCGAGTGGATGATGCCCGCGTACTCGACCTGCTTCGGGGTGAGGTTGCGGGAGGGGTTCTGGGCGAGCAGCTGGGCCAGGATGAGCAGGCTGTTGAGCGGGGTGCGCAGCTCGTGGCTCATGTTGGCGAGGAACTCGGACTTGTACTTGGAGGCGAGCGACAACTGCTGGGCGCGCGCCTCCAGTTCCTGCCGGGCCTGCTCGATCTGGAGGTTCTTGCCCTCGATGTCGCGGTTCTGCTCGGCGAGCAGCGAGGCCTTCTCCTCCAGCTCGGCGTTGGAGCGCTGGAGTTCCTCCTGCTGGGCCTGCAACTCGGCGGAGCGGGACTGGAGTTCGCTGGTGAGGCGCTGGGACTCTTCGAGCAGTTCGTCGGTGCGGGCGTTGGCGACGATCGTGTTGACGTTGACGCCGATGGTGTCCACGAGCTGCTGGAGGAAGTCCCGCTGCACGGCGGTGAACCGGGTGACGGAGGCCAGCTCGATGACGCCGAGCACCTGCTCCTCGAAGAGGATGGGCAGCAGGAGCAGCGCGGTGGGCTCGATCTGGCCGAGCCCGGAGGAGATGGTGACGTACCGGGGCGGCAGTTCGTCGACCGCGATGGTACGACGGCTGCGGGCGGCCTGGCCGACGAGGGAGCGGCCGAAGGGGATCCGCTCGGGCCGCTCGTCCCCGTCGGGGCGGCCGTAGGAGCCGACGAGCCGCAGCTCGGGGCCGGCGGGGCCGTCCTCGGCGAGGTAGAAGGCGCCGTACTGGGCGGAGACCTGGGGCACCAGCTCGTCCATGATCAGCTCGGCCACGACGTGCAGGTCGCGGTGGCCCTGCATGAGGCCGGAGAGGCGGGCCAGGTTGGTCTTGAGCCAGTCCTGTTCCTGGTTGGCCCGCGTGGTCTCGCGCAGGGACTCCACCATGGAGTTGATGTTGTCCTTGAGGTCGGCGACCTCGCCGGAGGCGTCGACGGTGATGGACCGGGTCAGATCGCCCTCGGCGACGGCGCTGGCGACGTCGGCGATGGCGCGGACCTGCCGGGTGAGGTTCCCGGCGAGTTCGTTGACGTTCTCGGTGAGCCGCTTCCAGGTGCCGGAGACGCCCTCGACCTCGGCCTGGCCGCCGAGCCGGCCCTCGGTGCCCACCTCGCGGGCGACACGGGTCACCTCGTCGGCGAACGCGGAGAGCTGGTCCACCATCGTGTTGATGGTCGTCTTCAGTTCGAGGATCTCGCCGCGCGCGTCGACGTCGATCTTCTTCGACAGGTCGCCCCTGGCCACGGCGGTGGTCACCAGCGCGATGTTGCGCACCTGGCCGGTGAGGTTGTTGGCCATGGAGTTGACGTTGTCGGTGAGGTCCTTCCAGGTGCCGGCCACGTTGGGCACATGGGCCTGGCCGCCGAGCCGGCCCTCGGTGCCCACCTCGCGGGCGACACGGGTCACCTCGTCCGCGAACGCCGAGAGGGTGTCGACCATGGTGTTGATGACGTCGGCGAGCGCGGCGACCTCGCCCTTGGCCTCCACCATGATCTTCTGCGAGAGGTCGCCCTTGGCGACGGCGGTGGCGACCTGGGTGATGGAGCGGACCTGACCGGTGAGGTTGGAGGCCATCACGTTGACGTTGTCGGTCAGGTCCTTCCAGGTGCCGGCGACGCCCCGCACCTGGGCCTGGCCGCCGAGCCGGCCCTCGGTGCCCACCTCGCGGGCCACGCGGGTCACCTCGTCGGCGAACGCGGAGAGCTGGTCCACCATCGTGTTGATGGTCGACTTCAGCTCCAGGATCTCCCCCCGCGCGTCCACCGTGATCTTCTGCGACAGGTCACCCTGCGCCACCGCGGTGGCCACCTGGGCGACGTTACGCACCTGGTTGGTGAGGTTTCCGGCCATGAAGTTGACCGAGTCCGTGAGGTCCCGCCAGGTCCCCTTGACGCCCTTGACGTCCGCCTGGCCGCCGAGCCGGCCCTCGGTGCCCACCTCGCGGGCGACACGGGTCACCTCGTCCGCGAACGCCGAGAGCTGGTCCACCATCGTGTTGATGGTCGACTTCAGCTCCAGGATCTCCCCCCGCGCGTCCACCGTGATCTTCTGCGACAGGTCACCCTGGGCCACGGCGGTCGTGACCTGGGCGACGTTGCGCACCTGGGCGGTGAGGTTTCCGGCCATGAAATTGACGGAATCCGTGAGGTCGCGCCAGACCCCGGCGACGCCCGGCACCTGCGCCTGACCGCCGAGCCGGCCCTCGGTGCCCACCTCGCGGGCGACACGGGTCACCTCGTCGGCGAACGCGGAGAGCTGGTCGACCATCGTGTTGACGGTCTCCTTCAGCTGAAGGATCTCACCGCGCGCCGGGACGTCGATCTTCTGCGACAGGTCGCCCTTGGCCACGGCGGTGGCCACCTGGGCGATGTCGCGGACCTGGGTGGTGAGGTTGCCCGCCATCGCGTTGACCGAGTCGGTCAGGTCGGCCCAGGTGCCCGAGACCCCCGGCACCTGCGCCTGGCCGCCGAGGGTGCCCTCGGTGCCCACCTCGCGGGCCACGCGGGTGACCTCGGAGGTGAAGACGGACAACTGGTCGACCATGCCGTTGAAGACGGTGGCGATGTCCCCCATCAGTCCCGAGGAGTCATCGGGCAGCCGGGTGCCGAAGTCGCCGTCGCGGACGGCGGTCAACCCCGCGAGCAGTCTCCTCAGTTCCTCGTCGCCCGGTACCGCGTCGGTCGTCCCCGTCGCCTTGCCGGCCATGCGCCCCTCATTCCGCTCCCCAAGGAGCCCTCGCACGGAGGGCTCGGCACCATCGCCGGGCACGCGGCCTGACCCGGCGGTTCACCTGTGCGTTTCCCCAGTTCACGGATTCACGTGACGGGAAAATACGCCGCAGATTAACCCAGCCGAACAGGCTCGCACAAAAGCCGGAGCCGGCCCCGGACGGCCCTGGAGCCTCCGGCGGCCGGGCGGAGAGCGGGCCCGGCACGGCGAGGGGGGCCATTCCCCGGTCAATGGGGCATGGAGACACGGCGTGACCGTGAGGATGACCACATGACGGACTGGTTCCGCGTCTGCCGCGAGGACGGAGCCGGCGGGCGTGGCGGCGCCGGCAGGGCGGCAGCCGTACCGCGGCCGCCGGTTCAGCCGTGCCGGTCCTCTGTAGAGGGGGACGACCGAGGCGGCCAGGGCGATGACGGCGCCGACCGAGAGGTCGTCGCCCTCGGTTCCGATGACCAGGGCCATGCCGAGGGCGACGATGGGGGTGGGGGCGGCCTGGAAGAGCTGAATGCGGACGTTGCCCGCGACAGGAACGAGGTGCCCAGGGCGGCGGCCACGGCGAACAGGACGAGCAGCGCGGCGTAGACGCCGTACGCCTGGAGCAGCCGGGCCGGCCGGGCCCGGTCCGGCGGCCCGGGGGCAGCCCACGCCGTAGGGGCATCGGGGCTCCTTGTGCGGCATGGCCGGGGCAGACGGGCGTTCTTGGGCCCGCGCCGGGTCGTCGCCGGGGATCGACGCGGGGACTTCGCTGTCCAGCGCTTCGCCTTCCGGCGCTTCGCCTTCCGGCGCTTCGGCGGCGGAGGCGGGGGCGACGGGGGCGGCGGCGAGCGTGTCCAGCAGGGTCCGCTCGGTGATGTCGGTGCCCCGGAGGTAGCCGCCGGCCCGGCCGATCTTCTGGTCGGGGCTGGCCGCCTTGATGTGCAGGCGCTCCATTTCAACGTTGTAGGCATTGAGGGGACGTCAAACCCGGCCCAGGTTCCCGAGCACCGGATTTCCGCGCTGACCGCGCCATCAGGGCTGCCAACTCCCTTTCCGACAGCGGGATTACGTCTCTCCGCGGGCCGTGGCCGGGGGTGCCGCCGGATTCGCGCACGGGGATGGACGCCCGTGCGGGGGCTGTGCTGTCATGTGGCGGATCCCATTTACAACGTTGGCAGAGCCCGGCGCCGCGAAGGCGCTGAGCCGAGTGGGCTCCGCCGCCGCCCCGGCGGGCCGGGCTCGCTTCCCCCCTCTCCCCCAGCACCGGGAGCACACCATGCGCAGAGAGAAATCCCCCGCGGCAGGCGGTTCCCGCCGGTCCGCGCGGTGGGCGGTCCTCCGTCCCGTGCGCCATCTGCTGTCCGCCCTCGCGGCGGTCGGGCTCGTCGTCGGGGCGCTGATCGCCCTGCCCGGCGCCGCGCAGGCGGCGGGCTCGCTGCCGTGCGACATCTACGGCGCCGCCGGCACCCCCTGTGTCGCCGCGCACAGCACGACGCGCGCCCTGCTGTCGTCGTACAACGGTCCCCTGTACCAGGTCACCCGTGCCTCGGACGGGGCCCGCGCGGACATCGGGCTGCTGTCGGCGGGCGGGTACGCCAACACCGCGCAGCAGGACGCGTTCTGCCAGAACACCACCTGCCGGATCACCAAGGTCTACGACCAGACCTCCCGGCACAACGATCTGACCCCCGGCCCGGCCGGCACCTCCGGCATGGGCGCCGACCGCGGCGCGGACGCGAGCGAGATCGCGGTGACGGCGGGCGGGCACAAGGTGTACGGCATCTGGATCTCGCCGGGCGTCGGCTACCGCTACACCGGGGTGGCCTCCGGTGTCGCGGTCAACGGACAGCCGGAGGGCGCCTACATGGTGGCCAGCGGCACGCATGTCGGCTCGGACTGCTGTTTCGACTACGGCAACGCGGAGAGCACCCCGGCCGACACCGGCAACGGCCACATGGACGCCGTGTCCATCGCCACCACGTGCTACTTCGCGCCGTGCACCGGTTCGGGGCCGTGGGTCGAGGCCGACATGGAGAACGGCATGTTCCAGGGCGACAACGGCTCCAACACCGCCAACCGGGGCAACAACAGCCCCTTCGTCACCGCCATGCTGAAGAACGACGGGCAGACGACATACGCGCTCAAGGGCGGCAACTCCCAGTCGGGGGCGCTGAGTACGTGGTGGAACGGCGGTCTGCCCACCCGCGGCGGCTACCGGCCCATGCACCAGGAGGGCGGCATCATCCTGGGCACGGGCGGTGACAACAGCAACTGGAACCGGGGGACCTTCTTCGAGGGCGTGATGGTCGCCGGCTACCCGACCGACGCCGCGGAGAACGCGGTCCAGGCGAACGTGGTCTCGGTCGGCTACTCCGGTGAGACGGACGTGCCCAACGGGCCGCAGGGCACGATCACCGGGCCGGGCGGCGCGTGCGTGGACGTCGCCGCGGACGACACCGGCGGCAACGGCACGGCCGTACAGCTGTGGAGCTGCCAGACGTGGGCCGAGGACCAGCACTGGCAGCACAACGCCGACGGTTCCCTCAGCACGATCGGCCGCTGCCTGGACATCGAGGGCGACGGCACGGCCAATGGCGCCAAGGTCGAGCTGTGGGACTGCAACGGCGTCGGCGGACAGAAATGGGTACAGCAG
Source organism: Streptomyces sp. AM6-12 (assembly GCF_044327085.1). Taxonomy (NCBI): domain Bacteria; kingdom Bacillati; phylum Actinomycetota; class Actinomycetes; order Kitasatosporales; family Streptomycetaceae; genus Streptomyces; species Streptomyces sp. AM6-12. The sequence continues at coordinate 897,719 of NZ_JBIQWN010000002.1, read as the reverse complement.
GCCGACGGCTCACTCCTCAACCCCCAGTCAGGCCGCTGCCTCGACTCCCCCAGCGGCGCCACCGCCAACGGCACCCGCCTCCAGATCTGGGACTGCAACGGCTCCACCGCGCAGAAGTTCTCCGTCAACGGCGGCGCACCGGTCGTGGGCACGGGGTCGAAGTGCCTCGACGTGGCCGCCGACGACAGCGGTAGCGACGGGGCGGCCGTACAGCTGTGGGACTGCCAGTCCTGGGCCGTGGACCAGCACTGGTACCACAACGTCGACGCCTCGCTGCGCACCCTCGGCCGCTGCCTGGACATCAACGGCAACGGCACGGCCGACGGCACCAAGGTCGAGCTGTGGGACTGCAACGGCGTCGGCGGACAGAAATGGGTACAGCAGGCCGACGGCTCACTCCTCAACCCCCAGTCAGGCCGCTGCCTCGACTCCCCCAGCGGCGCCACCGCCAACGGCACCCGCCTCCAGATCTGGGACTGCAACGGCTCCACCGCGCAGAAGTTCCCCCTTATCTGATTTACCGTCACATTGGGTGCTGAGTCGTGTCGTCGAGTTGAAAGGGGGCGGGAATCCTGCGCGGCTCCCGCACCCATTCCCCGCTGCCCGCCGCTGAGCGCGCTTGCCAGGGCGGAGCGCGGCCCCGTATAACGTGGGAAAACGGGCGGCGTCCCTCTTGGCGGACGGGGAGGAACATCGTGCGGGTGAGCCTCAAGGACGTCGCGTCGCACGCGGGTGTCTCCATCAAGACCGTGTCCAACGTGGTCAACGACCAGCCGCATGTCACCCCCGCGATGCGGGCGCGGGTGCAGAAGTCCATCGACGAGCTCGGCTACCGGCCCAACCTCACCGCCCGGCACCTGCGCAAGGGCCGGACCGGGATCGTCGCCCTGGCCCTGCCCGAGCTGGGCAATCCCTACTTCGCCGAGCTGGCCGCCGAAGTGGTCGACGCCGCCGCGGAGCACGACTACACCGTGCTGCTCGACCACACGGGCGGCCGCCGCGACCAGGAGACCCTGGTCTGCCAGGGCTTCCGCAGCCGGGTGATCGACGGGCTGATCCTCAGCCCCATCGAACTGGAGGCGGACGACCTGCGCGAGCGGGCGCCGGTCCCGCTCGTCCTGCTCGGCGAGCGCGAGTACGACCTGCCCTACGACCACATCTCCATCGACAATGTCGCCGCCGCCCGCGAGGCCGTGCGCCATCTGGTCTCCCTCGGACGGCGGGACATCGCCTTCCTGGGCGCCCGGCGCGGCCGCAGCCAGCCCGCCCATCTTCGGCTGCGCGGCTGGCGCGAGGAACTGGACGCGGCGGGACTCGTCGCCGACGACCGGCTGGTGGCGGCCACCGACGGCTGGGGGCACGCCGACGGGGCGGCGGCCATGGCGCGCCTGCTGGACGCGGGCCACCGGCCGGACGCGGTGTTCGCCTACAACGACCTCATCGCCATCGGCGCGATGCGGGTGCTGTCCGAACGCGGGCTGCGTGTCCCCGAGGACGTCGCGGTCGCCGGGTTCGACGATGTGGTGGAGGGCCGCTTCGGCGCCGTCACCCTCACCTCTGTCTCCCCCGACAAGGCGTCCATCGCCAGGATGGCCGTGCAGTCGGTGCTCTCCCAACTCGACGGCGCCCCAGGGCAGCAGGCCCGCCGGGTCCACGCCGGTTACACCCTGGTGCGCCGCGAGAGCACCCTCGGACACGGCTGACCGCTGCGCCGCCCCCGGTCGACGGCCGGGGCGAACGCCGTGCCGGCGCTGTCGCCCGGTACGGGGGCCGGGCGGCGGGGTCGGTCGGGACGCCAGGTCGCGACCAGGGCGGCGGCCAACAGGAGTTCGGCGATGTCTCCGCCGTAGTACATGATCTCCGCGCCCGCCTGGACCTGATCGATGGGCGCGTGGATGTCCACCCAGAACCCGCCGTAGATCAGCTGGGAGATCACCGCGTGCGCGGCGATCGCGACACCGAGAAGGACCAGCCGTGCGCGTACGCCCGGCCGGGAGGGGGCGGGGTCGGGACCGGCGATGACGTAGGCGAACAGGCAGCCGGACAGCAGGAAGTGGGCGTGCAGGAGCCAGTGGGCCGCCGGGTCGCCCGTGACCATGTCGTAGAGGGGGGTGAAGTAGAGGGCGGCCAGGCTGCCCGTGGACAGCAGCAGCGCGGGCACCGGATGGGCGACGATCCGGGCGGGCGGGCTGTGCAGTACGGCGGTCAGTTGTCGGCCGCGGGACGCGGGCAGGGTCCGCAGCAGGAGGGTGACGGGCGCGGCCAGGACGAGCGCGAGCGGCGCGTACATGCCGATCAGCATGTGCTGGGCCATGTGGCCCCGGAAGTCGTGGTGGGCGAAGGGGGCCACGGGCGGCAGCAGGGCGGCGCCGAGCAGCGTGATACCGGTCTGGAAGCTGACCGTGCGCCACCGGCTCCAGCCCAGGGCCGGATTGCGGCGGCGCGCCCGGCGGACCAGCAGGAGGTAGGCGCCGGCGGCGGACAGCAAGGCAAGCGCGGACGGCAGCCATCCGAGGAGACCGCCGCCCGCGTCGTGCGCCCCGGCGGGCATGTCGTGATCCATCAGGCGCGCGGGTCCTTCCGGCCGGTGCGGGCGTCCGGGTCGACGGGCCGGCCGCCGCGCTGGAGCAGATAGCCGGCGACCAGGAGCAGTCCGCCCACGACCAGGAACCCGGCGTCCCACCATGCCTGGTAGGGGCCGCCGCGCACATGGTGGATACCCAGGATCTGGTGGTCCAGGATGCCCTCGACCAGGTTGAACAGGCCCCAGCCGACAAGCACCCAGCCCCACAGGACGCGCGAGGTCCACACCGCCCGCCGGTTGTGCGTGACCCGCGAGTAGAGGATGGCCAGGCCCAGCAGTACGGCGATCCAGCACACGGCGTGGAAGACGCCGTCCCACACCGTGTTCATCTCCAGCCCGGAGACGGTGCGGGGGTCGTAGTACTTCACTCCGATGTGGTCGTGGTTGGTGCTGCTGAGCATGTGATGCCACTGGAGGAGCTGGTGCAGCAGGATGCCGTCGACGAAGCCGCCCAGCCCCACGCCGAGCACGATGCCCGGTAACCGGATACTGCTCGGCCGTGCCGTGCCGACACGGGACTCGCCCATCGTGGTGGCCATCGTCCGCCTGCCCTCCCGCTCTCGAGTACGCCGAGAACACGTCCACGAGCAGGTTCCCCCGCGGGGGTCGCTCACCCCGGATCGGACTCCGCCATCCGGCCTCACCGGCGTCGGCCGCCGGGAACGTGGAGGGGTGCCCGGAGCGGCCTGCCCTCTCCGCCGCTGCCACGGGGGCCCGTCATCAGGCGCCGCCGTGGCCTGTCGGCAGGCGCCGGCCGGAGCCGCCCGTACACATCGGATCGGGTTCCGGACCGGAGTGCGCCGGCCCGGAACCCGATGGCCCCACTGTGCCGCGCCCGGTCCGGCGGCGCGATTACCTCACGGGTCATGCCGGTCCGGTGCCCCGGCGATCGCTCTTTGGCCGAGAAACGATCTTGAACTCACGCCCGTTGCGCATAGGGTTCCATGAGCATGGCCGCAGTCCCGCGAGCTCTGGGAGCACATCGGTGGAGTCGACGCCGCTGCCCGAGACCCTTCGGCGTCTTGACGCGCTGATCCGGCAGGAGGGCCTCGAACGGTCGGAGTTCCTCGACGCCAGACGGCTGGCGCTCAGGACCGCGTTGCCCGAGCACGTCGTCGGCACACTGCTGCGCGGTGGGCAGCCGCCCGTGGAGACGGTCAACGAGCGGGTCCGGTCACGGATCAAGGCGCTCGCGGACGACCGGCTGGCGCGCGCGGGCCGGCGCATGTCGGACCTCGCGGGTTCCATCTCCCGGCAGTTGGGGGTCTCCGCGTTCTGGGCCCGGCAGGTCTGCGCGGGCGACAAGGTGCCCAGCGTCGAACTGCTCCACGGCCTGGTCGACTTCTTCGGGATCGAGGGCGGCGAGGCGTTCTTCACCGCGCCGGCCGACGAGGCCCTCAACCGGGAGTTGCGGTCCATGCTCGCCGCACGGTCCGCGCCCGGGGGACGGGCGGCCCTGCCGGCTGCCGCACCGGGCCGCGACGACGTGCGCGGCTTCGCGCTGCGGCAGGCGCGGGAGCTGCCGGAGGAGCGCTGGAACGTGCTCAACGCGACCCTGAAGGCCCTGCTGGAACTCGACGACCAGGAGGGGGACCGGTGAGCGCGGCGGCACGGGCGATGCGCCGGCTCAGCGCACGGCTCATCGGCAGTCTGCCGCCGCCCGCCGGAGGCGAGGACGTGATCCCGCTTCTCGGCCAGGCCCTGACCGCGGTACGGGGCCGGACGGTGCGGTTGCGCGAGGCGGCCTTCCCGCCGGTGACGGCCAGCGGGCTGTGGGTGGACCGTTCGAGCCACGATCTGATCGTCTACGAGGAGAACACCGACCCCGAGCACCAGTTGGTGATCATCGGCCACGAGGCGTGGCACATGTTCCACGGGCATCGCGGCGGGGGCGACGCGCGGGACCACGCCGCCCGCGCCTCGGGGAACGAAGGGGCCGCACACCTCTCCGCGCTCCTGGCCGTCGTATCCGCCGCCGCCGACGCGGACACGCCGCTCACCGACCGTACGGACGCGGCGCTGCATCACGCCGCGCGCTCGGACCGCCGCGGGGTGGACGAGGAGATCGAGGCCGAGCACTTCGGCCTGCGGCTCGCCACGGATCTTCAGGCCACCCTGCGGCTGACGGACTCCCCCGTCGATCCCCACCATGTCAGCGGACGCATCGGGGCCTCGATGGCCCATCGGTTCCGGCGGAGCTGACCCGTACGACACCGACCGGTACGACGCGGCCGGCGGTCGCGGCGCCCCGGCACACCGCCCGGCACGGCGCGACCAGGAGAGAAAGCAGGACAGTGGCCTCAGGACCCGGCAACCTCGTCTACTACGCGGGCGGCGCCGCGCTGTTCCTGGTCTGTGCCCTGAAGCTGCCCCCGCTCGCGCACCGGCGGCGCGACCCGCTGCTGTGGTCGGCGTTCAGCCAGTTGTTCGCGGGTGGTTGCATCATGCTGCTCGCCGCCCCGCAGTCCATCGTCGAGCTCAACCGGGCCACCGGCATCACCAACTGCGCGGCCGTGGTCGTCTACGCGGCGCTCACCTCGTACTCCGGCGCCAGCCTCCTGATGATCATCCACTGGCGCCCGGCGCCCCCGGCGCAGACCCGGCGCGCCGCGCGCTGGTGCGTGACGGCGTACGCCCTCGCCGTACTCACCATCGTGGTCCTCTTCCGGGTCGGGAACACCCCGGTGGAGCAGGTCACCCTCTTCGACTCGTACTACGCCCGCACACCCTGGATCCGGGAGATGATCCTCACGTATCTCCTGGCGCACGGCGTGGCGGCCGTCGCCAACGTCGTCATGTGCCGGCGCTGGGCCAAGGAGGTGCACGGCTGGCTCCGGGCGGGCCTGTATCTGCTCGTGGCCGCCTACCTGCTCCATGTGGGTTACGACGTCACGCGCCTGATCGCCGTGGGCGCCCGCTGGACCGGTCACGATCTGGACTTCCTCATCTCCCAGGTGTCCCCGCGGTTCGCCGCCCTGTCCGCGGTCATCGGCGCGGTCGGATACGCGCTGCCGCTGATGGGCCCCCGCGCGGCGCGCACCGCCCGCGTCGTCCGGCAGCTTCGTCAACTCGCCCCGCTGTGGCGGCTGTTGCGTGATGTGGCCACTCCCGGCGCGATCCGGTCCGCGCTGCCCTGGTGGCGCACTCCCCCGGCCATGCTGCTGATGAGCCGCAAGACGGCGCTGTACGACGCCATCCTCGCGCTGGCTCCCCACTGTGATCCCGCCGTCCGCGACGCGGCCTACCGTACGGCGCTGAGCCGCTGCCCGGACGAGGAACCCGCCGCGGCGAGCGCGGACGCGGCCATGATCGTGGTCGCCCTGGAGCGGCAACACGCCGACCCCGAGCGGCTGCCGGCCGGCGGCGGTTCTTCGGCCTGGCGCCCCGGAGATCTGGTCCCACTGTCCCTCGCGCTCGCCTCGCCCCTCGTCCAAGAGTTCCGCGCACACCACCGTTTCCCCGCAGAAAGCAGCCGACCATGAGTCAAGCCACCCGGCACCGCCCCGCCCGCGTCGTCGTGATCGGAGGCAGCATGGCCGGCATGCTCGCCGCGATCGCCGTCAAGGACCGGGCGGAATCGGTGGAGATCATCGAGACCCACGAGCTGCCCGAGGGGCCCGAGCCGCGCGTCGGCGTGCCCCAGGCCGTCCATATCCATCTCCTCCAGTCCGGCGGCGTGGACGCGCTGGAGGAACTGCTGCCCGGTGTGATCGACCAGTTGGCGGCCGCGGGGGCGCATCGCATACCGGTGACCACCAACATGATCGTCTACTCGCCCGAGGGCTGGTACCGGCGCTGGCAGCGCGCCACCCATCGGCTGATGACCGCGAGCCGGGACCTGGCGGATCACGTGATCCGGGAACGGGTGCTCGCGGAACCGCGCATCGAGGTCCGTACCCGGTGCAGGGCGATCGGGCTGCTCGGCGACGGGCGCCGGGTCACGGGCGTGCGCGTCCGCACCCCGGACGGGGGCGAGAGCGAGCTGCGCGCCGACCTGGTGATCGACGCGTCTGGCCGGGCCTCCCGACTGCCCCAGTGGCTCGCCGAGCTGGGGGTTCGCGGCCTCGCCGAGGACCGTGTCGACTCCGGGCTGGTCTACGCCAGCCGTATGTACCGCGCTCCCGTCCCCACCCGCGGCTGGCCCGTGGTCAGTGTGAACGCCGACCCGCGCCGGCCCGAGCCCGCCCGTGCCGGCGGCATCCTGCCGATCGAGGACGACCGCTGGCACGTCAGTCTGATGGGCGCCCCCGGTGGGCAGCCCAGCCGGGACGCGGACGCCTTCGAGCCCTTCGCACGGTCCCTGCGGCACCCGGTCATCGCCGACCTCCTCGAACGCGCGGAGCCGCTGACCGACGTCAGCGTCACGCACAGCACGGCCAACCGGCGCTACTACTACGAGCGGCTCAAGCCCTGGCCCGCGGGGCTGGTGGCGCTGGGGGACACCGTCGCGGCCTTCAACCCGATGTACGGCCAGGGCCTGTCGGTGATCGCGCGCGGCGCCCTGGCGCTGCGCGATCTGGCCCGCGGCGGACTGGACCCGCAGTTGTCGCGGCGCGCCCAGCGGGCGATCGCGCGGCCGGTCGAGGCGGCGTGGGCGCTGACCGTCGGGCAGGACATCCATTTCTCCACGACCACCGGGAAGAGCCCGCACTTCGCCGACCGGCTGCTCCACCGGTACGTCAACCGTCTCTCCCGCACGGCGACCGGTTCCTTCCGTACGGCCACGGCGCTGACCGACGTGCTGGCGCTCCAGGCTCCGCCCGCGTCCCTGGTGCGGCCCGGTGTGCTGCTCTCCGCTCTGGTGGGGCCGCTGCGACCGCAGTTGGACGGCCCGCAGTTCACACCGCGGGAGCGGGCACTGCTCGACGGCCTGCGGGAGCGGTCGTAGGCGGGGCGGGCGCCGGCTCTCGACTGAAGAAGCTGCTCGGCCTGCTGGGAGCAGTCGGACAGGGGTCATGGCCGCCCCCGGCCCGCCGTCCGGGGGCCGGCGGGCCGGGGACGACCAAGCAACGTCTACGTATGTAAACTCAGTTCTCATGTATGCTTTTCAGCGCGCGCGTTAGCCTGGGCGCCTGCCGCGGTCGGGGAGCCCCGAGTTGCCGGGCGAGAAGTCCGAAGGGAGTGGCACGCATGACCGGGACGGGTGAGGCCGGTCGCGGGCCGGTGAAGTCGGCGGAGCGCACCGTCCAGATCATGGAGGTGCTCTCGGCCTCGCCGGAGCGGCTCACCCTGGGCCAGCTCCAGGAGCTGACCGGATACCCGCGCTCCAGCCTGTACGCGCTGCTGCGCACCCTGGTGGCGCTGAAGTGGATCGAGGTCGAGGAGGGCGGCGAGGCGGCCGGCTTCGGGATCGGCCCGCGCGCCCTGCTGTGCGGCACCGCGTACCTGGACCGGGACCCGGCGCTGCCGCACGCGGTGCGCCGGATCGAGCAGTTGCGCGCGGACGTCGGCTACACCACCCACTACGCCCGCCTGGACGGCGCCAACGTCATTTACCTGGCCACCCGCGAGGCCACGGACTCCCGTCGGCTGACCTCCCGCGTGGGCCGGCAGCTCCCGGCGCACGCGACGGCCCTGGGCAAGGCGCTGCTCGCCGAGCTGACCGCGCGGGAGGTGGACGCGCTGCTGCCCGAGCACCCTCTTCAGGCGCTCACCCCGCACACGGTCACCCGCCGTCCGGCCCTGCGCGAGGAGCTGGAGCAGACGCGGACCCGCGGCTGGGCGCTGGAGAGCGAGCAGAACACGCCCGGACTGTGCTGCGTCGCCGCGACCGTGTCGTACCGCATCCCGGCGACCGACGCGATCAGCTGCTCGATCCCGCTGGACCACGCGACGGACCAGGAGACCGAACGGGTCGCGGAGGCGGTCACCCGGCACGCCGCGGAACTGGCCGCGACCCTGCGCCGGAACGGCATCCGCTGAGGTCCGTCACCCGGGAGTCGCCTGCGCGTGAGCGCTGCCCCGCCGGTCCCGCCGGCGGGGCACCACCGCTGTCAAGCGCCGGGAGACCTCACCAGCGGGGGACCTTCTTCTCGTACGACGGGTCGATCCGCCGCATGTAGCCGGTGTCGTCGCGGTTGCGCAGTCCGCACGAGACGTACTGTTCGTGCAGCCGGGCCAGGGCGTCGCGGTCGAGTTCGACGCCGAGGCCGGGCCCGGTGGGTACGGCGACGGAGCCGTCCCGGAACTCCAGGGCGCCCGGCGCGATCACCTCCTCGGTCTTCCACGGCCAGTGGGTGTCGCAGGCGTACGTCAGGTTCGGTGTGGCCGCCGCCAGATGGGTCATCGCGGCGAGGCTGACGCCGAGGTGCGAGTTGGAGTGCATGGACAGGCCCAGCTCGAATGTGTCGCAGATCCCGGCGAGCACCTTCGAGCGCTGGAGGCCGCCCCAGTAGTGGTGGTCGGAGAGGACGACCTGGACCGCGTCCCGGGCCACGGCGGGCTTGAGTTCGTCGAAGGCGACCACGCACATGTTGGTGGCGAGCGGCATCGGCGCCTCGCGGGCTACGCGGGCCATGCCTTCCTGCCCCGGCGTGGGGTCCTCCAGGTATTCGAGGACGCCGTCGAGCTCGCGGGCGACCATCAGCGAAGTCTTCACCGTCCAGGCGGCGTTCGGGTCGAGCCGCAGCGGCCGGCCGGGGAACGCCTCGCGCAGGGCACGGACCGACGCCATCTCCTCCTCGGGGCGGAACACGCCGCCCTTGAGCTTGATCGCCGTGAAGCCGTACTCGTCGATCATGCGGCGGGCCTGCGCGACGATGCCCTCGGGGTCGAGCGCCTCGCCCCAGGGGTCGGCCTCGGCGCCGGGGTGCGCGGCCCATTTGTAGAACAGGTAGGCACTGAACGGCACATGGTCCCGCACGGCGCCGCCGAGCAGGTCGCAGACCGGGCGTCCGGCCGCCTTGCCCTGGATGTCCAGGCAGGCGACCTCGAACGGCGAGAAGACCCGGTCCACCGTGCCGCTGGTGGTGATCATGCCGGTGAGGCCGTGGCCGTCGCTGCCGGTGACCCCGCCGAGCGCCGCCGCGACCGCGGTGTGCATCCGGCCCAGCTGGTGCACGTCCAGGCCGGTCAGCGCGTCGGCGGCCTGCCGCAGCCGGCGCAGATGGTCCTCGTCGGCGTAGGTCTCGCCGAGGCCGGTGATCCCCTGATCGGTGTGCACCTCCAGGATGGCGCGCAGCGCGTACGGCTCGTGCACGCCGACCGCGTTGAGCAGCGCCGGGTCGCGGAAGGCGACGGGGGTGATGGTGACGCCGGTGATGCGGATCGCGTCGCTCATCGGGTGATGTCCTCCACCAGGGCCAGGCCCGCGTCGGTGATCCGGCGCAGGGCGTCGAGGTGTTCGGGGGCGGGGTCGAGCAGCGGGGGCCGCACCCCGCCGACGTCCAGGCCCCGCTGCCGCACGCCGGCCTTGACCAGTGCGACCGCGTAGCCGGGCACCAGGTCGCGCAGCGCCACCAGCGGGTGGAAGAACTCCCGCTGGAACGCCTCCACTTGTGCCGCGTCGCTCTTCTCGACCGCCTGGTAGAAGGCGTTGGAGATCTCGGGCGCGAAGCAGAAGACGGCGGAGGAGTACAGGGTGACGCCGATGCCCCGGTACGCCGGGACGGTCACCTCGGCGGTGGGCATGCCGTTGAAGAACTGGAACTCCTTGCCGGTACCCGCGAGTTCGTGCCGCACGGCGGTCACCACGCGGGAGAGCAGGTCGAGGTCGCCGACGCCGTCCTTGAAGCCGACGACCCTGTCGTGACGGGCCAGTTCGGCCGCGGTGGCGGGGTCGAAGCGGGCGTTGGCGCGGTTGTAGACGATGAGCGGCAGCTCCCCCGCGTCCGCGACCTCGCGCGCGTAGGCGGCGAGTCCGGCCGCCGGGGCCTGGACCAGGTAGGGCGGCAGCAGGAGCAGACCGTCGGCACCCGCGTCCCGCGCGATGCGCGCGTACCGGCGGGCAAGTGGCAGTGGGCCGCCGGTGCCGGCGTACACCGGGACGCGGCCGGCCACGGTCTCGACGGCGGTGCGCACCGCCTCGCCGTACTCCTCGGGGCCCAGCGCGTGGAACTCGCCCGTGCCGCAGGCGGCGAAGACCCCGCCGGGGCCGGCGGCCAGTCCGCGCCGCAGATGCTCGGCCAGCACCTCCCGGTCGACCTGCCCGGATGCAGTGAAGGGCGTCACCGGAAAGAACAGCACGCCGTCGAACATGGGCACTCGGCACTCCTCGGTCGTCCACCCCTGCTGTCTACATATGCAGACAGGCTCCACATTTGCGAACTTGCCTTCGAACTGTAAGACTCGCTCCGGAGTATGGTCAAGACGGCCACGGACACGCCCGGCCGCCACCGAGCCGCCACGGAGGAGATGAGGCGAGTGCGTCAGCGCATCGTGATCACCGGAGCCGCGGGAGGGATCGGCGGTCTGCTCCGGCCCCGGCTGGCCCGCCCCGGCCGGACGCTGCGGCTGCTCGACGTGGCGCCGGTGCCCCCGGCGGCGAGAGGCGAGGACGTGGAGATCCTCCGGTCGTCGGTGACCGATCTCCCGGCGATGCGCGAGGCCCTCACCGGCGCCGACGCGGTGATCCACCTCGGCGGACTGAGCGTCGAGGGGCCGTGGGAGGAGATCCTGGACATCAACATCAACGGCACCCGCACGGTCCTCGAAGCGGCCCGCCGGGCCGGCGTGCCCCGAGTGATCATCGCCAGCAGCAGCCACGCGGTGGGCTTCCACCCGCGCGAGGGCGAGGCGCCCGACTATCTCTTCCCGCGCCCCGACACCTACTACGGCGTGAGCAAGGTGGCCGCCGAGGCCCTGGGCAGCCTCTACCACGACCGCTACGGCCTGGACGTGGTCTGCGTCCGCCTCGGCGGCTGCTACGAACGCCCCATCGTCACACGCCAGTTGGCCACCTGGCTCTCCCCCGGCGACTGCGCCCGCCTGATGGAGGCGCTCATCGCGGCCCCCTCGCCCGGATTCCGTGTGGTGTGGGGCGTCTCCGACAACACCCGCCGCTGGTTCTCGCTGGACGAGGCACGCGCCCTGGGCTACGCGCCCCAGGACGACGCCGAGCGCTTCGCCGGGGAACTCGAAGGCCGTCACAACCCGTTGGACGAGATCTACCTGGGCGGCGCCTTCTGTTCACCGGAACTCGACGCGGACGACACCGACGGTTCGGGCGCGCGGGGTTGACCGGTGCCGCGCACGACTCCTCTCCTTTCCCTGTGAGTTCATCCGCTCCTTGCCCGCGAGTTCGTCCGCACCGTCCGACCCGGAGGTCCGACCGATGACCGACCCCACGTCCGCCCCGCTGCGGGCCGTCAGCCCGCGTACCGGTGACCCCGTCGGCGACCCGGTCGCCGTGTCCACCGCGCAGGACGTCGACACGGCCGCCCGCGCCGCCGCCCGCGCCTTCCCCGTCTGGTCCGCGCTGCCCGCCGCCGACCGGGCGCGGGCCCTCGATGCCGCCGCCGACGCGCTGGACGCGGCCCGTGACTCACTGGTCCCCGTCGCCGACGCGGAGACCGCGCTCGGCGCGGCCCGGCTGACCGGCGAGGTGGGGCGAACCAGCGGTCAACTTCGCCTGTTCGCCCAGGTGTTGCGGGACGGAGGCCATGTGCAGGCCGTCCTCACCCCGGCCGACCCGGCCGCCGGGCGCCCCGACATCCGCCGGATGCGGCAGGCGATCGGACCGGTGGCGGTGTTCAGCGCCTCCAACTTCCCGTTCGCCTTCTCCGTGGCGGGCGGCGACACCGCCTCGGCCCTGGCGGCCGGCTGCCCGGTCGTCGTCAAGGCGCACGAGGGTCACCCGGCGACCTCGGCCGCGGTCGCGCGCGTCGTCGCCGGAGCGCTGCGCGACGCCGGTGCGCCCGAGGGCGTCCTCGGCCTCGTCACCGGTTTCGAGGCCGGCGCTGCGCTGGTGCGGCATCCCGCCGTCAAGGCCGCCGGCTTCACCGGCTCGCAGACCGGCGGCCGTGCCCTGTACGACCTGGCTGCCGCCCGCCCCGAGCCGATCCCGTTCTACGGCGAACTCGGCAGCGTCAACCCGGTGGTGGTCCTGCCGGGCGCCACGGCCGAACGCACCGGCGCGATCGCCGAGGGGTACGCGCAGTCGCTCACCCTGGGCACCGGCCAGTTCTGCACCAACCCCGGCCTGCTGTTCGTCCCCGAGGACGGCGCGCTGGCGGACGCCGTCGCGGCCGCGGTCGGCGCGGCGACGACCGGGCCGATGCTGACGTCCCGGATCCGGGACGGGTACGAGGCCAGGGTGGCGGAGCTGGACGAGGCCGCGGACCTCGTGCCGCTGGCCTCCGGCAGCGCGGGCGACGGCTCCTTCGCGGTGGCGCCGCGGGTGTGGCGGCTCTCCTTGAAGTCCTTCGCGGACCGGCTGGACGCCCTGGCCGAGGAGTGCTTCGGCCCGGCCGGGCTGGTGGTGACGTACCCGGACGTGGACGCGCTCACCGAGGTCCTGGCGGCCCTGCCGGGCAGCCTGACCGGCTCGGTGCACGCCACGGCCGGCGACGCGGCGGCGGCCGCGCGGGTGGCGGCGGCGCTGCGGCACCGCGTGGGCCGCCTCGTGCACAACGGCTGGCCGACCGGCGTCGCCGTCTGCTGGGCCATGCACCACGGCGGCCCCTGGCCGTCCACGACGGCCCCGCTGCACACCTCGGTCGGCGCCACCGCGATCGACCGCTGGCTGGTCCCGATCGCCTACCAGGACTGGCCGGACGACCTCCTCCCGCCGGAACTCCAGGACGCCAACCCGCTGGGCATCCCCCGCCGGGTGGGCTGACCCGCCCCGCCCGCGGACCCGCGCGTCAGTCCACCGTCAGCGGCGCCTGCCACTCTTGCCGGAAATCTCGCCGCCCGGCGCCCGCAGCGTGAACGACGCCTCGTTCGAGGGCGTGCCGCGGTGCGGGTTCGGCACCTGGAGGTCGCAGTGCACCGGGTGACCGGGACAGAAGGTCACCTTCGTCCTCTGGTCGCCGTAGTGCCCGGCGGCGGCACCGGTCCGCTTGCCGTGGTCCGAGAACCGTACGTCGGTGGGCGAACCGGCCGGCTCGCCCGACGCGTAGCCGCGCGGTGCGGTGCGGGTCACGCGGTAGTGGCTGTGTCCCGAGTTGGCGGGCGCCGCCTTGATCGTGGCCGTGTGGTTGCCGGACGGCAGGGCGAACGTATGCCTTTTGCTGAACGGAATGTCTCAGTATGGGTACGAACGTCACAGGACCCTTTGCGCCCGAGGAACGCGTCGAGGGTGGTCACCGATCGCGAAGGGATGCGGCCGATATGGACGCGGAGCGCGCGAAGCGCGTGGTGGCGGCGTTGCGGGACCGGGGGATCATGGCCCATCTCGTCGAGGCCGGTGTCTACGAGTTCGGGATCAGGGTCGTCCTGGACGAGGGCATCGAGGCGCTGTGGGACACCGACGGGGTGTCGGGGCTGGACGCGGAGGTCCTCAGCGACGGGGTGCTCATCGGTTTCGTGCCGCATGTGCCCGGTTCGGACAACTTCACCGAACAGCAGATCGTCGACAGCATCGCGGCCACGCGGTACCCGACCGAGGGCCTCCGCCCCCCGCCCGCCGACGTCCCGCCACCGCCCCCGGCCGAAGGGTTCCGGCCGCCTGGCGACGTCCCGCCACCGCCCCCGGCCGAAGGGTTCCGGCCGCCTGGCGACGTGGCGCCACCGCCGCCGCCCGCGCGGTCGCGCCCGGAAGAACCCGCTCCCGCCGCCCCACCGGTCAGCCGCTACCAGCGCTGGGCGCGGTGGTTGCGGCACGGCGGGCACTGAACACCCCGCCCGGCGCCGGTCCGCGCGAGGTGACGGCCGCCTGTTCAGGGAGAGGCGGTCACGTGCTGGTCCCGTCCGGCGTCCGGTGCGCCGGTCGTCCCAGGCCGCACCGGGGAATCCAGCCCGAGCATGGCCGCCTCGTCGGCGGTGCCGGGGGCCGCCTGGTAGACGACCATCCGCTGGCCGCCCGTCCGGGCCAGTCGCATCACCTCGTAGGTCAGGGTCATGGTTCCGACCTCGGGGTGCCGGAAGTGCTTCTGGCCGCCGCCGCGCTCGCAGACGTCGTACCGTTCCCACAGGCGCGCGAACTCCGGGGACTTCAGGACCAGTTCGCCGACGAGGGTGGTCAGCTCGGGGTCGTCCGGGTCGGCGCCGGCGACCGCCCGCAGATGCGCCACCGAGTGGGCGACGGTGTCCTCCCAGGGCTGGTAGAGGGTCCTGCCCACCGGGTGCAGGAAGAGGTAGCGGGTCAGGTTCCGCTGGTGGTCCGACCAGTCCCACAGGCCGGGCAGCAGGCGCCGGCCCGGCGGGTTCGCGGCCAGGACGCGGTTGTAGCGGCTCACGACGTAGGCGGGCAGCGGGCGTACCGACTCCAGCATGCGCAGCACCGAGTCGCGCACGGTGTGGTCCGCCGAGACCGGTGGCTCGGAGGTCCGGCCGGAGGCCAGCTCCGCGAGTTCGTGGAGGCGTTCGTAGCCGTCGCCGCGCAGGCGCAGGGCGCGGCCGAGGGCGTCGACGACGGCGGGCGAGGGGTTGGTCTCGCGGCCGCGTTCGAGGCGGATGTAGTAGTCCACGCTCACGCCGGCCAGCGCGGCCAGTTCCTCCCGGCGCAGTCCCGGCGTGCGGCGCAGGCCCGCGCCGGCCGGCAGACCGACGTCCTCCGGGCGTACCTGCGCCCTGCGGGCCTTCAGGTATCTGCCGAGTTCCGTGCCCCGCGTCTCTGTCGCTGCTCCCATTCGCTCAATTGTGCCAGCTCCGCCGGGGTGTTGAGGGGGTGTGCGAGGGCCTGGAACGCCGCACCCCGGGTTCGGCCCGGTCTGCCCGACCGCCGGGCCGGGCCGCAGAGTTGATCCCGGAGCGGGCGGCCCGGCGGCGCGGACCCAGGGGGTGCGTGACACCGGACCGCGGTCCCGGCGTTCGTGGCCGCCCGCCGACTCGTCCCCGACGGTTCCCCGACGGACCCCCCGTCGACCGTCCGTGAGGTCAGGAGGCCACCATGTCCAGCTCCCTTCCCACCTCGCCGGCCGTCCCCTGCCGGGAGCCCGCGCCGAAGTCACCGGTGCCCGAGGTACGGCGACGAGAGCCGGACCGGGCCCGACCAGCCGGGCCGGACGCCGGGGCCGCCGCCGCGCCGCGGCGGGCCGGGGCCGCGCTGGTCGCCTCGCTGCTCGGGTTCAGTGTGATCACCATCGACGTGTCGGCCGTGAACATCGCGCTGCCCGCGATCCGGGAGTCCCTCCGCGGCGGCATGGCGGGCCAGCAGTGGGTGGTGGACGCGTACACGCTGATGTTCGCCGCCCTGATGCTCTCCGCCGGTGCCATCGCCGACCGCGCGGGCGCCCGGCGCGCCTACGCCTGGGGAGTCGCCCTGTTCACCCTGGCCTCCCTCGGCTGTGCGCTGGCGCCCGGCATCGGGGTGCTTGTCGCCGCGCGGGTGGCACAGGGCGGGGCCGCCGCGGTCGTGCTGCCGGCCTCGCTGGCGCTGATCCGCCAGGCCCACGAGGACAGCAGGGAGCGTGCGCGGGCCATCGCGCTGTGGACCGTGGGCGGTTCGGTGGCGATGGCCGCGGGCCCGGTGCTGGGCGGGCTGCTCACCGAGACGGCCGGCTGGCGGGCGGTGTTCCTGCTCAACCTCCCGGTGGGCGCGGTGATTCTGGGTCTGCTGGTACGGGTGCCGCGCTCGCCGCGCCGGCCCGCCGCGCTGGACGGGATGGGGCAGCTGACCGCCGTACTCGCCCTGGCCGGGCTGGCCGTCGCGGTGATCGAGGGCGGCCATCTGGGCTGGACCAGCCTGCCCGTGCTGGGCGCCGCGGTGCTCGCCGTCGGCTCCGGGTTCCTGTTCCGTGCCGTGGAGTCCCGGCACCGGCAGCCGATGATTCCGCTGGCGCTGCTGCGGGACCGCCGGGTGAGCGTTCCGCTCGCGGTCGGTTTCGCCGTCAACGCGGCCTTCTACGGCGGGATCTTCCTGCTCGGGCTGTACTACCAGCAGTTGCGGGGGATGTCGGCGACGACGGCCGGGCTGATGTTCGTGCCGATGTCCGCGGTGGTGACGGCGACCAACCTGGTCTCGCCGCGGCTCGCGGAGCGGTTCGGGCGGCGGTCGGTGATCGTCGTCGGCCAACTGGTCTTCACCGTCGCGATGCTGGCCATGCTGCCGCTGGCCGCGGACACCCCGGTGTGGCTGGTGCTGGTCCTGCTGCTGCCGCTGAGCATGGGCGGGGCGGTCGCGGTGCCCGCGCTGACCGCGCTGCTGATCGACGCGGTCCCGGCGGAGCGCGCGGGAACCGTGTCGGGGCTGCTCAACTCCCTTCGCCAGCTGGGCGGGGCGCTTGCCGTCGCCCTCTTCGGCGGCCTGCTCGCCGGTGCCGGCGGTGGCTTCTCGCTTCCGGGCATGCGCCTCGGGCTGCTGGCCGTCGCGGCGCTGCTCCTCGTCACCGCCGCGCTCTCCCGGCTGCTGCTGGCGCGCGACTGACCCGGGGCGGGGCGCGGCGCTCGGCGGAGACGCGACACGCTGCGGGGGCGCGGCACGTCGCAGCGGTGCGGGACGCAGCGCGGGCGCCGTCAGAGCGGGCGGCCGACCGAGTCGAGGAGCCGTAGTTCCTCCTCCGTCAGGCGCAGCGCGGCCGCGGCCACGTTGTCGGCGAGGTGGTCGGGGTTGCCGGTGCCCGGTATGGCCAGCACGTGCTCGCCCTGGTACAGGGTCCAGGCCAGCCGTACCCGTGCCGGTGAGACGCCGTGTGCGCGGGCGACGGCGCGGACCGGGTCGTGCTCGGCGCGGGCGGGTCCGGCTTCCCGGCCCTTTCCGGAGATGGCGAAGAAGGGCACGAACGCGATGCCGTGGTCGGCGCACGCCCGGAGCATCGGTCCGCCCGCGGGGTCGTCGATGCCGTGGCGGTTCTGGACGCACACCACCGGTGCGATGGACAGGGCCTGGGCGAGGTGCTCGGGGCGGGCGCCGGAGATCCCGAGGTGCCGGACGAGTCCCGCGTCCCGCAGTTCGGCGAGGGCGCCGAAGTGCTCGCTGACGGAGTCCTGGCCCATGATGCGCAGGTTGACCACGTCGAGGTGGTCACGGCCGAGTTGGCGCAGGTTCTCCTCGACCTGGCCGCGCAGTTGGTCGGGCCGGGCCGGGGTGGTCCACTCCCCCGAGGCGTCGCGGGCCGGGCCGACCTTGGTGGCGATGACGATGTCGGCGGGGCAGGGGGCGAGGGCCGCGTTGAGGATTTCGTTGGCGGACCGCAGCCGGGAGAAGTAGAACGCCGCGGTGTCGAAGTGGTTGACCCCGAGTTCGACCGCGCGGCGTACCACCCGGATCGCCTGCGCGCGGTCGCTGGGGACGCCCTGGTAAAAGGGGGCGCTGCCGGTGAGGCGCATCGCTCCGAAGCCCATCCGGTTGACCTCGATGTCCCCCAGCGTCCAGGTGCCCGCCGCTGCGGCCGTCCCTGCCGCGGAGTCCGTGCCCGGCTTCATCTCGCCCATCAACTCCGTTCATTCGCCGCCCCCCGAACGGTTCGAGGGGCGGCGGACCCGGAGTATGCGCAGGTGGACGGGGCGGCGGGAAGGTCTGGAGCGAGGGCGGAATCTCACAGCGGGAGCGGGAACCCGGGGCGGGCGCGGCGAGTTGTCCTTACTGACGGTTCCTCACCGGATCCGTGTTCATGAACCCGCCCGTGTCCTCGCCGGTGCCGCGGCTCCGCCGCGCACGGGTTCCACGGCGGCGCGCACCGCGGAGTGCACCGCGCGCGCCAGCCGGGCACCCCACAGGGAGCGGGGGCCCGCGAACGCCACCGGCCGCTCGCCGGGCCGGGGGACGCGGGCGGCGACGCACACCGCGTCCGTGGGGGTGCCGGAGCAGTCGTAGCCGGAGTCGAGGAGAGCCTGCACCTTGGCCTCGGTGGCGGTGGCGACGGCGTTGACCAGGGCGGCGTCGGTCAGGGCGGTGGGCAGGGCGGCGATGATGTTGATGGTGCCGGGGGAGGGCGGCAAGGAGGTGCCCGGCGCGGGGGTGGCGGCCCAGCCGTGGACGCCGAGGCCGGCGGTGACCACCGCCTCGACGCCGTCGTCGTGCGCGCGGCCGTGGCAGAGGACGTCGGCGGCCGTCATCAGTCCGACGCCCGGCCCCCGCACCCCGGCGTTCCGGGCGAGGCGTGCGAGGTGGGTGTCGGGGTCGGTGCGGCCGTAGCCGTGCGAGACCTGGGCGTTGAGGACCCAGGAGCGTTCGCCGATGCCTCCGCCGAGGACCGCGCTGCTGATCATCCGCCAGCCGGGTCCCGCCCGCCACAGCAGGGCCGACAGCCGCTCGTCGTCCTCGAAGCGGGTCAGTGTCCGCAGCTCGAGGACGCCGGTCGCGGCGCGGGGCGGTGGGGCGACGGTCACTGAGCTGGACTCCTCCGAGCGGCTGGTCCTCATGATCGTACCGAGCGCGTCGCTCGGGGAATGCGGCCGAGGTATCCCGGCGCGGGGCGCCCCGGCCCGAAGGGGGGTGTGCGCGGGGCGTCGCGGTACCTAGGGTGTGTAATGCACTGGTTTTCCGGCATACGGGAAGAATCTTCGCCGGGGATGGACCGAGGGTGGTTCTGAACCATGAGGGATGTATCGCGGCTCGCCGAGCCGATGTCGGCGGATCTCGGGGACGGCACCGTGCTGGCGGCGTGGGAGCGGTTCGTGCAGGGGGACGACCGGGTGTCCGGGGTGCGGCCGCTGGTCGCGGTCTCCTGGCACCGCTGCCGGGAGCGGTACCAGGTCGATCCTCATCTCGCCAAGGCCCCCGTGGCCGTCGCACAGCCCGCGCACCCGCCGGAGCACGACGTCGTCTTCGCCGAGCTGGGGTTCCGTGCGGCCTCTGTGGCTCATGAGGTGGATGGGGTCGGCGGAGTCGTCACGGTCACCGACGCCTCGGGCCGGGTGCTGGCCGAGTGGGGCGACCAGGCCACGCTGGCGAAGGCGTACGACTCCCACCTCGCGCCCTGGTTCTGCTGGTCCGAGTCCGCGGCCGGCACGAACGGCCTGGGCACCGCGCTGGAGGTGCACGGACCGGTGCCGATCAGCGGTCCGGAGCACTGGTGCCAGGCGTTCCACCACTGGGGCTGCGCGGGCATCGCGGTACGGGACGTGGTGACGCGGGAGCCGATCGCGGTCCTCGGCATCTGCTGCTGGCGCAACCGGCTTCCCGCGTCCGCCGCGAGTTGGCTGGCGCACGCGGTGACCATGGCCCAGTACCCGCTCAAGAGGCGCGCCCGCGACAGCGGCGCCGAACTGGTCGCCGCCTACACCAGGGCGAGGCGGCACTCCGGGGCGCCGCTGGCCGCGCTGGACGCCGCGGGCCGGGTGGTGATCGCCGACGAGCCGGCGGGCGCGCTCCTGGGAGTTCCGGCGGCCACTCCGGCGGTCGATCCGACACTGCGCTGGAACCCCGGCCTGCCGGACCTGATCGCGGCCTCCCGGCAGGCCACCGGACAGGCGGCGCACGATCCCGCCTGGGTCGGTGCGACGCAGATCCTCGCGCACCCCTGCGACGAGCCGACGTCGATCAGCATCCGGCCGGTCTTCTCGTCCGGTCATCTGATCGGGAACCTGGTCTCGTTCGGGGCCGGTGACGGTGCGCGGCTGCCACCGGTGGAGCGGGCCGCGCCTCCCGCGGAGCGGCCGCGCCGGCTGGTCGCGGTGCACGACAACCGGATGACGCTGCTGCGGCCGCAGGAGGTCTCCTTCGCCGAGTCGCGCGGCAACGACGTGTGGCTCCGCACCGACCAGGGCTGCCTGCGCGCCGCCTGCGCGAGCCTGGACAAGCTCGACGGCGAGCTGACGGGCGCCGGTTTCCTGCGGGTGCACCGGCGGTACGTGGTCAACCTCGGCCGGGTCCGGGAGGTCGAGCGGGGGCCGAAGGGTGAGCTGTCCCTCGTCATGGACGACGGGACGAAGGAGATGGTGCCGGTGTCCCGGCGCAACGCGGCTGCCCTGCGCCGCGCGCTGGGCATCTGACGTCCGCGAGTTCCTTCGAGCACCGGCTCGTTCTTCGTTCGAGCACCGGCAAGCGTTCCGGGAAGGAGGCTCCCGTGTCCGACACTCGGTTCACCACGGCGAACAGGCGAAGCGCGGGTGGCGGCCTGGGCCTGTCCGCCCCGGCCGGACCCCCCACCGGCCCGGCCGGCGGCATGCGCAACCGGGACTGGTGGCCGCACCGGCTCGACCTGTCGGTCCTGCGCGAGCACCCGGCCACGGCCGACCCGCTGGGCGCGGACTTCGACTACGCCGCCGCCTTCCGCACCCTCGACCTGGACGCCCTGGCGCGGGACGTCGACGCGGTCCTGACCACCTCCCAGCCCTGGTGGCCCGCCGACTACGGGCACTACGGGCCGCTCGTGCTGCGGATGGTGTGGCACTGCGCCGGGACGTACCGCGTCGGTGACGGCCGCGGCGGCGCGAGCGGCGGCATGCAGCGCTTCGCGCCCGTGAACAGCTGGCCCGACAACCGCAACCTCGACAAGGCGCGCCGTCTGCTGTGGCCGGTGAAGAAGAAGTACGGCCGGAAGATCTCCTGGCCCGACCTGATGGTCTTCGCGGGCAATCGCGCCCTGGAGACGATGGGTCTGAGGACGTTCGGCTTCGCGGGCGGCCGGGCGGAGGTCTGGGAGTCCGACGAGGACGTGTACTGGGGCCCGGAGCGGGCCTGGCTCGGCGACGAACGCCACGGCGGCGTGCGGGAGCTGGAGCAGCCGCTGGCCGCAGCGCAGCTCGGCCTCATCTACGTCAACCCGGAGGGCCCGAACACCGTTCCGGACCCGCTGGCCTCGGCGCGGGACATCCGTGACACGTTCCGGCGGATGGGGATGGACGACGCGGAGACCGTCGCGCTGATCGCGGGCGGGCACACCTTCGGCAAGACCCACGGCGCGGCCGACCCGGAGGCATGGCTCGGCCCCGAGCCCGAGGGCGCCCCGCTCGAACAGCAGGGCCTGGGCTGGCGCGGCGGCTACGGCACCGGCAAGGGCCCGGACACCATCTCCAGCGGCCTGGAGGGCACGTGGACGCCCACCCCGACCCGCTGGGACAACAGCTTCTTCGAGACGCTGTTCGGGTACGAATGGGAGCTGGAGCTGAGCCCCGGCGGCCTGTGGCAGTGGATCCCCAGGGGCGGCGCCGGGGCCGGTACCGTGCCGGACGCCCACGATCCGGCCGTACGGCACGCGCCGACGGTCCTGACGACGGACCTCGCGCTGCGCGTCGACCCGGTCTACGAGCCGATCGCGCGGCGCTTCCTGGACCACCCGGACCAGCTCGCGGACGCCTTCGCCCGCGCGTGGTTCAAGCTGACGCACCTCGACATGGGTCCGATCCAGCGCTACCTCGGACCACTGGTCCCCCGGGAGCGGCTGCCCTGGCAGGACCCGGTCCCCGCCGTGGACCACCCGCTCGTCGACGCGGCGGACGTCGCCGCGCTCGAGGAGCGGATCCTCGCCTCCGGGCTGCCGGTCGGCCGGCTCGTCTCGACCGCGTGGGCGTCGGCCTCGACCTTCCGCGTCAGCGACCGGCGGGGCGGCGCGAACGGCGGCCGTATCCGCCTCGCACCCCAGCGGGACTGGGAGGTCAACGAACCCGAGGAGCTGGCGCGGGTGCTGAGCGTGCTGGAGGGGATCCGGGAGTCGTTCGACAGCGAGCAGGGCGGGGGCAAGCGGGTCTCGCTGGCCGACCTCGTCGTACTGGGCGGGACCGCCGCCGTCGAGCGGGCCGCCGAGGCCGCCGGGTACGGGGTGCGGGTCCCCTTCGCGCCGGGACGCACCGACGCCCCGCAGGAGTGGACCGACGTGGCGTCCTTCGCCCCGCTGGAGCCGGCCGCCGACGGGTTCCGCAACTACCCGGGCAACGGCTGCCACCGGCTACCCCCGGAGCAGCTGCTGGTCGACCGGGCGAACCTGCTGGGCCTCACCGCGCCCGAGATGACGGTCCTGGTGGGCGGTCTGCGGGTGCTGGGCGCCACCTACCGGCAGTCGCCGCTCGGCGTCCTCACCCCGGCGCCCGGATCGCTCACCAACGACTTCTTCGTGAACCTCCTCGACAGCGACACCCGGTGGGAGGCGGCGTCCGCCGGGACCTTCGAGGGGCGCGACCGCGCCACGGGGGCGCTCAAGTGGACCGCCGGCCGCGTCGACCTCGCCTTCGGCTCCGACTCGGGGCTGCGCGCCCTCGCCGAGGTCTACGCGAGCGACGACGCGAAGGAGAAGTTCGTCCGGGACTTCGTCGCCGCGTGGGTCAAGGTCATGAACCTCGACCGGTACGACATCGCGGACGAGCGGTAGCGGAAAACGGTTGAACGGCGTGCGCGGGGCCGGACTCGGGGCCGCCCTTGTCCGGGTGATCCGCCCGGCGTAGCGTGTTTATCAAGCGATAAATTATTTATTCTTCGAAAAGGCAGGAAAGAAATACGGAAAAGGGTGAAGCCCCGATGACGACCACGCGGGAGCGCACCGACCTGCTGGACCAGATCGGGCTGAACGCACAGAACAAAGCGGCACTGGGCCAGGTTCTCGGCACCGGGAACATCGGCCGGGCCAGCGAGGATCCGGACGGCCGCATGCGGGCGACCATTCGCATCAACCCCGATGAGCTTTCCTGGGATCCGTCCATTCTGGTCATGCCCCATGGAGGCGATATCGAGCTGGAACTCGTCAACGACGACGAGAACACGCACTGCGCGCTGCTGCCGAGCAATGGCGACCGGAAATTCATCTGGCTGGTGAACCATTCGCGCGGACGGGCGCACCTCAATCTCGACGGACCGGGCTACTACTGGTTCGGCTCGCCCACGGGCAATGACGAGGGCCGGGGACTGACCGGGTCCATCGTCGTCCTCGGGGACGCGCCGCCGGAGGCCCGCCTGGACCGTCCGGCTCAGCCGCGACCGTGAAGGGAAGGAGGCGGAGCACATGACCGTCGACTACGTGGACGCGGGCGAGGCCGTCGACCAGGGCAACCTCAGCGGCAAGATCGCGGGCGGAGAGGTCGCACCGCCGGTGGTGGCGGGCGTCGACTACGAACGCATCCTGCGGGCCCGCGAGGAACCGCACAACTGGCTGACCTACTACGGCGCCTACGACGGGCAGCGCTTCAGCACGCTGGACCAGATCAACACCGAGACCGTCAGGCACATGGTCCCCGCGTGGGTCTTTCAGGCCGGCACCACCGGTCTGATCGCCGGCGCCTCGACCTACTCCTTCGAGGCCGCCCCGATCGTCGTGGACGGGGTGATGTTCCTGTCCGGCTGGGACGGCTGGGTCTGGGCCCTCGACGCGCGGACGGGCACGGAGATCTGGCGGTACAAGCACGCCGTCCCCTTCGACGTGTCCTTGTGCTGCGGGAACGTGAACCGCGGCGTCGCCGTCGCCCAGGGCAAGGTCTTCTTCGTCACGGCGAACGCGCGGCTGCTCGCGCTCGACGCCACCAACGGCAAACGGGTCTGGGACCGCACCTACGGCGACGTCCGGGCCGGCGAGAGCGCCACCGTCGCCCCGCTGGTCGTGAAGAACCTGGTCATCGTGGGCAGTTCGGGCGGCGAGTTCGGCGTCCGTGGCCACCTCGACGCGTTCGACCTGGAGTCCGGCGAGCACCAGTGGCGCTGCTACACCGTGCCGAAGCCCGGCGAGCCGGGCGCGGAGACCTGGCCGGCCGACGGCGAGGCCTGGGCGCGGGGCGGCGCGAACTGCTGGCTCACCGGCACCTTCGACCCGGAGACCAACCTTCTGTACGTCGGCACCGGCAACCCGGCGCCCGACTTCGACGGGGCCGTCCGCGAGGGCGACAACCTGTTCACGGACAGCATCATCGCCGTCGACGTGGACAGCGGCCAGATCCGCTGGCACTACCAGTGCACCCCGCACGACCTGTGGGACTACGACAGCATCGGCGAGTGCATCCTGTTCGAGCAGGGCGGGCGCAGACTGCTGGGCCACTTCGACAAGAACGGCTACTTCTTCGTCCTCGACCGCACGAACGGCGAGCGGGTCTCGATCACTCCGTTCGTGGACCGCATCACCTGGGGCGCGATCACGCGGGACGGCCAGGTGACGGCCAAGGTCTATCCGGACCAGGAGGGCATTCCGGTCCACTTCTACCCCGGCCCGGCCGGCGCCAAGGAGTGGACGCACGCGTCGTACAGCCCGCGGACCGAGCTGTTCTACGTCCCGGTCCAGGACACCGGTGCCACGGCGACACGGCGGCGCCGGGAGTTCAAGGAGAGCATCCCCTACTGGGGTGCGGGCGTTCAGGTGGACATCGAGGACATGGCCGGGTCGGTCAGCGCGTTCGACGCGAGCGGCGAGGAGAAGTGGCGCTGGCGCAATGAACTGCCGATGTGCGCCTCGACGCTGGCGACCGGCGGCGACCTGGTGTTCGCCGGGGAGCCCTCCGGCGAGTTCGACGCGCTCGACGCCCGCACCGGAGAGCAGCTGTGGCAGTTCCAGTGCGGCAGCGGCCACCACAGCAGCCCGACCACCTACATGGTCGACGGCAGGCAGTACGTCGCCGTGCCGGTCGGCTGGGGCGGCTGGGCCGAGGGGTTCCTGCCCGGCATGCTCGGCGCGGGGCACGGCAGCGCCCTGTTCGCCTTCGCCCTTCCGGAACCGTCCTAGCGCGTGACCGGAGTTGCCGCCGAACGGGCGAGAGAGGAGGTGGATCCATGGAGTGCGAGCTGGCCGTGTGGGAGACACCGGACTTCGACGAGATCGTGGTCGCGGCCGAGGTGACCATGTACCTCGCCAGGATGGACGACGAGTAGGGAAGAGACCGGGAGGAGTGGCCGACCGGGGTGGCGCCGGAGACGATCCGGCGCCCCCGACCCCGGTCCGGCGAACGGAGGTGTCGTCGTGTTGCTGCGTGTGCTGGGCTCGGCGGCCGGTGGCGGGTCCCCGCAGTGGAACTGCGGCTGCCCGGTGTGTGCCGCGGTCCGCTCGGGCGCCGGAGTCGCGCGCACCCAGTCGTCGGTGGCGGTCAGCGCCGACCGCCGCCGCTGGTTCCTCGTCAACGCCTCGCCCGACCTGCGCGCCCAGTTCGAGTCCTTTCCGGCGCTGCATCCGCGCGCGGACCGTACGACGCCGCTGGAGGCGGTGCTGCTCACCGACGCGGAGCTGGATCACACGATGGGCCTGCTGCTGCTGCGGGAGGCGGGCACCCTGCTGCTGTACGCGACCCCGGCCGTGCACAAGACCCTGCTGGACGGCTCGGGCATCCTGCGCACGCTGGAGCACTACTGCCTGGTCGAGTGGCGCGCGGTGATCCCCGGCACCGATTTCCCGCTGGCGGACGGGCTGTTCTGCCGGGCGTTCGACGTGCCGAGCACCAAACACCCCCGGTTCGGCGGCGGTCCGGACCCCGACCGCGTCGTGGGCTACCGGCTGACCGACGAGCACGGCGGAACGCTGGTCTACCTGCCCGCGGTGCAGACGCTGACGCGCGCGCTGCGCAGGGAGATCGAGGGCTGCCCCTGCCTGCTGATCGACGGGACGTGCTGGCGCGACGACGAGCTGATACGGCTCGGACTGGCCGGCAAGACCGCACGGGAGATGGGGCATCTGCCCCTCGACGGCCCGGACGGGAGCCTGGCGCAGCTCGCTTCGCTGGGCGTGCGGCGGACCGTCCTCGTGCACATGAACAACACCAACCCGGTGCTGCTGGAGGGCACGCCCGAGCGGCGTACCGTCGAGGAGTACGGCATGGAGGTCGCCATGGACGGCCTGGAGATCCAGGTGTAGTGCCGTGGCGACGACCGACACGGTGACGAGCGCGGACGGTTTCGTCGAGGCGCTGCGGGCGCACTCGCGCCGCTACCACGACCAGCACCCGTTCCATGTGCGGATGAACGCCGGTCTGCTGAGCCCCGCGCAGATCCGCGGCTGGGTCGCGAACCGCTTCTACTACCAGGAGAACATCCCGCGCAAGGACGCCGCGATCCTGTCCAACTGCCCCGACCCGGAGGTCCGCCGCCGCTGGGTCCGGCGCATCCTCGACCATGACGGCACCGCCGCCGGGGAAGGCGGCATCGAGGCGTGGCTGCGCCTCGGGGAGGCGGCCGGGCTGAGCCGTGAGGAGATCCTGGACCACCGGCATCTGGTGCCGGGTGTGCGGTTCGCCGTCGACGCCTACGTCACCTTCGCCCGGACCCGGCCGTGGGTGGAGGCGGTGGCGTCCTCGCTCACCGAGATGTTCGCGCCCGATCTGATGGCGGCGCGGCTCGCGGGGTTCGAGCGCTGGTACCCGTGGATCGCCCCCGAGGGCCTCGCCTACTTCCGGGCCCGCCTCGAACAGGCTCCCCGTGACTGCGAGCACGCCCTGGAGGTGGTCACCGCGCACTGCCGGACCGCCGAGTCGCGGGCACGCGCGGTGGACGCGCTGTCGTTCAAGTGCGACGTCCTGTGGAGCCTGATGGACGCCGTCGACCAGGCCTATCCGGAGTGACGACCATGGACGCGACCCCCGCCGCGACGAACCGGACGCGCACCGCCGAGGTGACCGGCCCGGACCGGCCCCGGCTGGCGCGCCATGTCCGGCTGGGCTTCGACCGGACCCGGCAGCGCCGGATCCTGCTGCATCCCGAGGCGGTCGTGGTGCTCAACGACAGCGGTGCGGCCATCCTCGACCTGTGCGACGGCCGACACACCGTGGCCGGGATCGTGAGCGAACTGTCCGCGCGCTACCAGCGCGTCCCCGACGACGAGGTGCGGCGGTTCCTGAGCAGGCTGGTCGTCCGGCGCTATCTGGAACTCGTCGGCACCGGCACCGATGACGGCGATGGTGGTGGCGATGGATAGTCCGTTCGGACTGCTCGCCGAGCTGACGTACCGCTGCCCGCTGGCGTGTCCGTACTGCTCGAACCCGCTGAACCTGGCCGAGTACGGGGACGAGTTGACCACCGGTGAATGGCTGCGGGTGCTGACGCAGGCCGCCGATCTCGGGGTGTTGCAGTGCCATCTGTCCGGCGGTGAGCCGCTGTTGCGGCGCGACCTGGTGGAACTGGTCGCGGGCGCCAACGATCTGGGCCTGTACACCAACCTGATCACCAGCGCCCTGGGGTTCTCGCGGGCGCGGGCGCGTCAGTTGCGGACCGCCGGCCTTGACCATGTGCAGATCAGCGTCCAGGCCGACGAGCCGGCGCTGTCCGACCGGATCGCCGGAATTCCGTCCTTCCGGCGCAAGGTCGAGGCGATGGGACTGGTCAAGGAGCTGGGCTGGCCGCTGACCGTGAACGTGGTGCTGCACCGGTACAACATCGACCGCGTCGCCGAGGTGCTCGCCCTGGCCGAGGAGATGGGCGCCGACCGGGTGGAGCTGGCCAACACCCAGTACTACGGCTGGGCCTGGCGCAACCGCGCCGCGCTGCTGCCGAGCCGGGCGCAGCTGGCGGCGGCCGAGGGCGTCGTACGGGCCGCGACCGAGCGGCTGCGGGACCGGATGGCCATCATCTACGTGCTCCCCGACTACTACAGCCGCTATCCGAAGCCCTGTATGGGCGGTTGGGCCGCCCGGCAGCTGACGATCACGCCGAACGGCGATGTGCTGCCCTGCCCGGCCGCCCAGTCGCTGCCGTTGCCGCGGGCCAGTGTGCGGGAGGACTCGCTGGCGCGGATCTGGGCCGAGGCGCCGGTGATGACGGCGTTCCGGGGGACCGACTGGATGCCGGAGCCCTGCCGCAGCTGTCCCCGGCGGGAGGTGGACTTCGGCGGCTGCCGCTGCCAGGCCTTCCAGCTCACCGGCGACGCCGCGCGCACCGACCCGGTCTGCCACCTGTCCCCCGACCACGACCTGGTCGCCCGTGCCGTCGAGACCGCCAACACCGCGCCACGGCCCGACGCCCCGCCCCTGGTCCCCCGCCCGCACGGACCCCGCCATCCGGCCCGGCACGCGGGCTAGGGTCTCCCGTCCGGCTCAGGCCGGGTCGGGAGCGGAGTCCGGTGCCGTGCATCGCGCCGCGGAGGACGGCGACATGGCGGAGCCACGGTAACCGTCGGCAACGCCGCGAGGCGCGGTGCCGGATCCCGCGAGCCCGGTACGGTCCGAACGGGAGCCCTCAAGCTCGCTCTGGGCGTGTTCCTCGTTGTCCTCGGTGCCCGGCGGTGGCGTCGGCGGCCGCAGGATCCCTCGCAGGCGGAACTGCCGAAGTGGACGGGCACGATCGATCGCCTCACCCCGGTCAGGGTCTTCGGGCTCGGCACGGCCTTCGCCGCGCTCAACCCCAAGAACGCCCCGCTGACCATCGCCGCGGGCGCCCGCCATCGGCTCGGCTCGGCCGGGGTGCCCGTCGGGCAGCAGATCGCGGCGCTGGCGGTCTTCGTCGCGATCGCCACGCTCGGCCTGCTGGCCCCGCTCGGCGTCTTCCGCCTCGGGGGGCGGCGGGCCTGGACCATGCTCGGTGACGGCATCTCTGTTCGTCTCCGGACAACCCCCGCACTGCCGCAGGCGTTCCGCTCGCACGGCTCGGTGAACTCCCGCCCGTCTCGCTGAGTCGCAGCGGGTCAGCCGCCGAACACCAGGGGCAGTGCCGCCGCCGCGATGATCAGGGTGACGCCGCTGAGCAGGTCCGAGCGGAGCCGGATGAGGCGGGCGGCGGCGCGGCCGAGGCGCAGGCCGATGAGGGACATGGCCGCGGTGATGAGGCCGAAGGTGGCGGCGGACACCCAGGGCGACAGGCCCAGGATGCCGAGGCTCGCCCCGGCGATCAGGTTGTCCAGGCTCAGTGTCAGCGGGATGCCGAACAGGGCCCAGGGGTGGTCGAGTTCGTCCGGCTCGGGGTGGCGCAGGGCGGAGACGACGAGGTAGAGGCCGTACGCGCCGAGCGCGGTGGCGCCCACCACATCGGCGTAGCCCTCGATGGACTCCCCGATCTCGTGGCCGATCAACAGCCCGATCAGGGGCATGACCGCGTCCCACAGCCCGAACGTCCCCGCGACCTGCACCGCGCGTCTCAGACCGAAGGGGACGGTGCCCAGCGCGATCGATACCCGGAAATTGTCGAGACTGAGTACAAAACCCAGGCCCAGCATTTCCCAGACCATAACCGATATTCTATCCCCGATGACCCGGTTGGGTACATTTTGCGGGTCCTCATCTGGAATTCACCGGTGTCGTCCGGGGCCGGGTCTCCGGCCGCCGGATGTCAGCTCTCCTTGCGCAGCGCGAGGCGCAGCGATTCCGGTACGGCGAGGTCGTCGAGGGTGGCGGGCACCGGGGCGTGTGCCAGTTGGCCAGCGAGCGCATGGAGGGTCGAGAGCGGCTTGTAGGGGATGACGCGGCTGCCCTCGATGCCGCAGGAGGCGGACACCACGGCCTTCGGGCGGGCGTCGTCGCTGCGCAGGGCGAGTTCGCGCGGTGCGAAGCCGCCGAAGACGACGGAGTGGACGGCGCCGGGGCCGCGCAGCACGCCCGCGAACTGTGCGGTGAGCCGGGCGCGGCCCCCGTGGCCGGCGTCGACATGCCGGTCGAGCGCGTTGAAGCAGGTGTCGATCATCCCGTCCGGGAACCACCGGTAGAAGGGGGCCCCAGTTGCACGCCACTCCTCGGGGTAACGGAAAACCGTGCAAGTGATTTATCGCGACGTGACTAATGTGACCGGGTGACAGAATTCAGCGTTCTCGATGACGACACGATATGGCTGAAGGACTTCGAGCGACGGCTCGTCGCCGCGTATTCCGCGGCCGGGCTGAGCAGGGACGCGGCGGCGGCGTTCGTGACGAAGGGGCGCGCCACCGACGGGGACTGGACGGTCGCCCAGATCATGGACGGCGGGGTCCGGGTGGGCTTCGTGGCCGTGACGATGACCGAGAAGGACGGGGGGCTCTCGGGGCGGATCGGGGATCTGCACGCGGCGGCGGGCCATGCCGGCCGGGGGCACGAGGCGGCCGCCCGTGAGTGGGCGCAGGAGTGGTGCGCGGCGCGGGGCGCGCGCCGGGTGAGTGTCCGGGTGGTCGAGCCCGCCCTGGGTGAGGTGTTCGCCGGTTACCGCGTCAACGGACAGGTCCGGGCGCGCCAGGTGACCGCTGCGCCGGAGCCGGTCGGCGGTGTCACCGCGCGGCCGATGGCGCGGGCCGAGTACACCGAGTGGCTCGCCGCCGAGAAGGCGTCGTACGTCGGCGACATCGTGCGGTCAGGGTCCCTGAGCCGCGAGGAGGCCCGACGCAAGTCGGACGAGGACTTCGCCACGCTGCTGCCCGAGGGTCTGGAGACGCCCGACAGCGCGCTCCTGGTGCTGGAGGCGGCGGGCGAGCCGGTCGGCACGGCGTGGCTGCGGCACAGCTACCTGCCGGGGGTCACCTACGGGTACTCCCTGAACATCCGGGAGGAGCACCGCGGCAAGGGGTACGGGCGGGCGGCGATGGCCGTCGGCGAACGGGCCACGTTCGAGGCCGGCGAATCCGTCCTGATGTTCTCGGTGTGGGGCGGGAACGACGTGGCCATGAACCTCTACACCAGCGCGGGGTACCGCGTCCTGGACGAGGGCCGTTCGATCGAGCTGCCCTGACGGGCCCCCCAGGGCGCGGGACCGGAGGCCTGCCGGGCCCTCGCTCACACCCAGGTGTAGTTCTCGTCGGTGACGGCGTCCAGGGCGGCGGCACCGACGGCGGCACGGGGGTCGCCGAGCGCCGCGAGGGCGGGGCCGATGGGCGGGAAGAGGGGCAGACCGGCGGTGGTGCGGTAGTCGACCCATTCGATGACGCCGACCTCGTGACCGCCGTCGGGCAGCTCGTCCAGTTCGCGCTCGGCGAGGGTGCCCCTGAGTTCTGGGGTGATGTGCAGGCGGTAGATCAGGTGCAGCTTGCGCGGTGGCGGGGTCGGGCCCGGACGGGTGACCCGCTGGTCGACGACCCACATCAGATCGCCGCCCTCGGCCAGGTCGATGTCCAGGGCGAGTTCCTCGGCGAGTTCCCGGCGCAGCGCCTCGCGGAGGTCCTCGCCGTGCTCGACGTTGCCGCCGGGCGGGGTGTAGTGGACGGAGTCGGCGCGGTCGCGGCGGATGAGGGCGACCTCGTCGCCACAGAAGACGAGGGCTCCCGTGCGCACCTTGATGCGAGAGAAGGGGCCCGTCGGGTCGTCGGGAGTGGCTGTCATGGCGGCAGTATTCCAGCGCCGGACGGGGTGCCCGGACAAAGTTCCGGGCGCGGATGCAGGGCGCGGAGGGACCCATGGCCGCCCGCGAGGAATCCGCCCCGTGCGCTCATGTGCCGGGCGCCTCCCGAGCGTCGTCCGTCCGATAGGTGAGGTCACCGGACACCGAGACCACGCCGTCGACCCCGCGGCACAGCTGCTCGACGACGGGGATCTGGCTCTTGAACTCCACGATGCCGGCGAGGGTGACCCGGCCGTCGCGCACGTCCGCCGTCACATCGCGGGGGTCCAGAAGCAGCGTGTTCCGCAGAAGGTCCCGGTTGATCTCCTCGCGGATGGCCTCGTCGCGGCGCAGGAAGATACGCAGCAGGTCGGGACGGCTGACGATGCCCACGAGCCGGTCCGCCTCGTCCACCACGGGCAGGCGTTTGACGTGCTGGATCTCCATGAGGCGCGCGGCCTCGACCACGGTCCACTCGGGCCGTGCGCACACCGCGTGCGCGGACATCAAGTCCTCGGCACGGGCCCCCTCGGCCTTGGCCCGCTCCCATGCCTCCAGGTTCGGGACGGGAGTCAGGCCCGAGGGGTCGGCCTGGTCGGCGCTCTTGCGCAGCAGGTCGGCCTCGGACACCACACCCAGCGGACGGTCCATCTCGTCCACCACGGGTACGGCGGAGATGTCGTTGTCCTCCAGCAACCTCGCGAGTTCCTTGAACGAGGTGTCACGCGCGCCCGGACGACGTCGCGGGTCATGAGTTTCTCGACCGTGCGGTGGTGCATGTCGCCTCCCGGATGCGGGGCCGCTCGCCTCGCGGAGACCGGGCCGCGGCCCGTACGGCGGTGAGGCCCGCGTGGCAGGTCGGATAAAGCACCATTCTGCGGAGACGACGGCGATCGGGCGAGCTCACCCCGGCGGCCGGCCCGGTGCGAGTGGGGAGCCGTACCGTGGTCCGCGGGGAGGGGTGTCAGGGCGTCCAGGTGCCGATCCGGTCCACGCGGCGCAGTTGCTGGCGGGCCGTGGGTACGTCGAGGCCCTCGCCGCGTTCGGTGAGGCGGTCGGCGACCGTGGTGCGCAGTTCCACGGGCTTCTGGTTGTCGTACTTGAACTTGGCCCGCGCTTCGACCACGTCCAGTATCAGGCCGCGGATGCCCGGCAGCATCCGGCCGTAGGGCGGCTGGTCGACCTCGACGCCGGCGTGGTCGCCGTCGGGCTGGAAGTGCGCCAGCTGGCGGCGGAGCAGCTCGGCCTTGGCCTCGGGGTCGTCGATGATGTGGGCGCGGCAGGTGAACTGGACGGCCGCGTAGTAGCTGGTCGGCACGCCGTCGGTGGGCGGGATGCCGGGTGCGGCGCGCCAGGGGCCGGGTATGAACGCGTAGTCGCCGCTGACGCCGAAGGTGACCTTCGGATCGTGCTCGATCGCCTTCCAGACCGGGTTGGGCCGGGCGAGGTGGATCAGCAGCCGGTTGCCGTCGGTGACGAAGTGGGTGGGGACGACGACGGGTGCCTCACCGGGCAGACCGTTGACGCAGAGGTGTCCGAAGTCGTGGCCGTCGGCGATCCAGGTCTGCCATTCGGCGTCGTCCAGACCGGCGTCCCAGGGCTGGATGAACATGCGGGTCTCCTCGACGGTGGTACGGCAGGTCGGGCGAACCGGACACGGCACGTCCCTCACCAGCGGTGGAACGAGTGGACCGTACATCAGCTCGACCGGGCAGCGTCAACCACTTCAGGGAGGCCGGCTGCCTGGCCGCGCTCCGGCTGCGGGTGGCCCAGGGGGGCCGTACGTCAGGACGCCGTCCTGCGCTGCCGCCTGATCGGTTCCCCCACCCGGTGCATATGGGTGAGCGCCTCGCGGTAGGACCGGATCAGTCCGGTCTCGTGGTACGGCACGCCTATCTCCGCGCAGTAGGCCCGCACGACGGCCTGGGCCCGGCGCAGATGGGGCGTGGGCATGCTCGGGAAGAGGTGGTGCTCGATCTGGTAGTTGAGGCCGCCGAGCATCACGTCGGTGAGCAGGCCGCCGCGCACATTGCGGGAGGTGAGCACCTGGCGGCGCAGGAAGTCGGGCCGTTCGTCCCCGGTGAGGGTCGGCATGCCCTTGTGGTTCGGTGCGAAGGTGCAGCCGAGGTAGACCCCGAACAGGCACTGGTGCACGGCGAGGAACGCGATCGCCTTTCCGGGTGAGAGCACCAGGAACAGGGCCGACAGGTAGGCCGCTATGTGCAGAAGGAGCAGGGAGCCCTCCAGCAGGCGGTTCTTCATCCATGGCGAGCGCAGCGCGCGGGCGCTGGCGACATGCAGGTTGAAGCCCTCCAGTGTCAGCAGCGGGAAGAACAGGAACGCCTGGTGGCCGCCGATGATGCGGGCCACGCCCCGGCTTTCGCGGGCTTGGCCGGTGGACCACACCAGGATGTCCGGGGCGACGTCGGGGTCGAGCTCCTCGTGGTTGGGGTTGGCGTGGTGGCGGGTGTGCTTGTTCATCCACCAGCCGTAGCTCATGCCGATGCCGAGGTTGCCGAAGAGCCGGCCCCAGAACTCGCTCGGCCGGCGGCGTCGGAAGACCTGCCGGTGGGCCAGGTCGTGGGCCACCAGGGCGACTTGGCCGAAGGTCAGGGCGAGGAAGGCGGCGACCGCGAGCTGCCACCAGGTGTCGCCGAGCGCGACGAACGTCCCCCAGCCGGCCACCAGCAGCGCGATCACCAGGCCGAGGCGTACCGTGTAGTAACCAGGGCGCCGCTTCAGCAGACCCGCCTCGGTGATGCGCTGGGAGAGCCCGGCGAAGTCGCTGCCGGGCCTGGGCGGTGAGGTGCGGGAACGGGCGGCAGGTGGTCCCGTGACCACGGATGCGTCGGTGGAAATCGTCATGCCATCGAGTCTCCCGACGGCCGCCCGCCCCAGACAGCCTGCCAGCCACCGGACCTTCCGGGGGCTGTCCCCCGGTCAGGACAGGGGGACTACCACCCCGGAGCGGCCGTTCGCAAAGGCGGCCCGCGCCGGGGCGGTGCGGTGCGGGGGTGCGGTGCGGGGGATGCGCTGCGGCGTGGTGCGAGGCGTGGTGGTGCACGGCGTGGTGGTGGGCCGCTCTAGTGCGGTGCCGCAGCGCGAAGTGTCAGGAGTCGGACGGCGGCTTGTAGAGACGCACCGTGGCGGCGATCTTTCGTACCGTCGCGTCCGTCACCTCGCCGGGGACGCCCTTGGCGCCGAAGAAGGACCAGGAGAGCAGGTCGCCCTGGGCGTTCTGGAAGGCGAAGGTCCAGGCCTTGCCGTCCGTCACGCACTTCTGCGACTTCTTCACCCCCTGGGACCAGGCGCTGCCGAGGTCGCCCTTGAGTCCCGAGGCGGTGGTGAAGGGTTCGACGGTGCCGGACTTCACCTCGGTCTCGTCGGGCTGGGTGTAGGCGCCGTAGACCCAGGTCCTCGGGTCGGTGCCGGCTATCTCCCTGGTGCTGCGGGCCCCGTTGTTCCGTCTGCTGCCCGCGGTGGCCAGGGCGGTGTCGTCCACGGTGCCGTTCCTGTCCGTGTCCGCGGAACACCACGTGGGCTGGAGGGAGGCGGGAACCTGGACCCCGATGAGCGGCTTGTCGTCGGGGTCGTCGTTCCTGGAGACGTAGGTGACCCAGTCGGGGGTCTGGAGCTTCCACTGCGGGGGGACGTCGAAGGCGATGCCCTGGGCCGGGTTGGTGACGACTTTCCAGCCCTTGACCGTGGCGGTACGGCCGTCGGGGCTACGCGGGTTGGCGGTGCTCCGGTGCGGCGCCGCGGTGGCCGTGGGGCCCGGATCCACCTGGTCGTGCTTGTCGCCGCCGAGGAGCAGGAAGCCGGTGACACCCGCGGCCACGACGACGGCCGCGGCGGCGATGACGGCGACGACCTTGGTACGGTCCCGGCCGCCACCTCCCGTCGGCGGGGGCACGGGCGCGCCGGCCTGCTGGGTGGGCGCGTTCCAGGGCTGGGGCTGCTGGTAGGGGTTCGGCTGGTGGTAGCCGGGCCGCTGATACGGGTTCGGCTGATGTTCGACCGGGGGCTGCTGCGGGTTCTGTCCGCCCCCCGGTGGCTGCTCTCCTGGCCACATGCGAGGCAACGATACGGCGGCTGTCCCCCGCTCCCGGACGCGGGTGAGCCCCGACGAGTGGACCGGCCCCCGCCCGCGTCCGCCTACGTCCACCCACTGCCGGGCACACCGGGGCGAAGGGCGCACATCCGCTTCGGCCGCTCCCTACGATGACGCCAACATCGGTCCGGAGAAAGGACGTTGGCATGGCGGCGGACGAGGTCGGGCGGACACCGAGCATCGCTCGGGTGTACGACTATCTGCTCGGCGGTCAGGACAACTACCCCGTCGACAGGGAGATCGGCGACCACTTCAAGGTGAACCTGCCGGGGTCGGTCGCCATCGCCCACACCAACCGAGGGGCGCTGATCCGCGCGGTCCGCGCCCTCGCGCGCACCGGCATCCGGCAGTTCATCGATCTGGGCAGTGGGCTGCCGACGGCCGACAACGTGCATCAGGTCGCCCAGCGCCACCAGCCCGGAGCGGCCGTCGTCTACGTCGACACGGACCCGACCGTCCTCGCGCACGGCCGGACGCTGCTGGCGGAGAACGAGTCGACCACCGTCGTCCAGGGCGACGTCCGCACCCCCGGCGCCATCTTCCACCACCCGGAAACCGAGCGGCTGATCGACTTCGGGCAACCGGTCGGCGTCATCCTCAGCGCCGTCCTGCACCATCTCAACGACGACGAGGACCCGGCCGGGATCGTCCGCTACTGGGCCGACCGGATCGCACCCGGCAGTCACGTCTTCATCTCCCACTTCCGCTGCGGCCGCAACGGCGAGACCGAGGCCGCCCAGGCCAAACTCATCGGCACCTTCGGCCGCGGCCACTGGCGCACGGACGCCGAACTGCAGGCCCTCTTCGGCGCGTTGAGCCTCCAGGAGCCGGGCATCGTCCCCGCCGTCCAGTGGCGCCCCGACCCCGGCGAGGAGTCACGGGTACCGACAGTCTGGGAGCAGCTCATCGCGGCGGGGCTGGCCAGGAAGTCCTAGGTCTCCCTTTCACCGAGAGCCATGCTCTCCCCGTAGCCGTGCTTTCCGCGGTGGCCATGCAGATGAAACTGTACAGGTGAAGCTGTACAGGTTAGGGTGCGGGGTATGAGTGAGAACCCGAGCCTGTCGCCGTCGGCGGTCGAGGCGTCGCGTGAGGTCCGCGCGGTGATCAGCCGGTTACGACGGCGCATCCTGAAGGCTTCCGAGGCCGAGGACATCACGCTGGGGCAGGCGTCCGTGCTGGCGCGGCTCGCCGGCAAGGGCGGGGTCACGGCGAGTGAGCTGGCCGCAGCCGAGGGGATGCGGCACCAGTCGATGACGGCGATGGTCGCCTCGCTCGTCGCGCTGGGGCTGGTGGAGCGCGCCCACGACCCGGACGACGGGCGGCGCCTGCTGATCGAGCTGACCGCGGCCGGCCGGCGCCGGGTCGAGCAGGGGCGGCAGGCCCGCACGGAGTGGCTGGCCGGCCGGTTGCAGGACCGGTGCACGGAAGAGGAACGCCGCACTGTGATCGCCGCCATGGCCGTACTGGAACGGCTGACCCATGACTGACACGGAGCCGGGGTCGATACGGGAGACGGACCAGCCCGGTTTCGACCGGCGGTTGCTGCCGCCGATGATGCTGGGCTCGATCCTGAACCCGATCAACTCCACCATCATCTCCGTCGCGCTCGTCCCCATCGGCAAGGCCCTGGGCGCGCCGGCCTCGCAGACCGCGTGGCTGGTCTCCGCCCTCTATCTGGCCACCTCGCTCGGTCAGCCGGTCGTGGGCCGGCTCATCGACCTCTTCGGGCCGCGCAGGCTCTTCCTGGCCGGCACCAGCCTCGTCGGAGTCGCCGGTGTCGTCGGCACCCTGGCCCCGAACATGGCGGTGCTGATCGTCGCCCGTGTCCTGCTCGGATTCGGCACCTGCTCGGGTTATCCCGCCGCGATGGCCCTGGTGCGCAGCGAGGCCGAGCGCACCGGGCGGGACAGTCCCGGTGGCGTGCTGACCGCGCTGGCCGTCGCCAACCAGACCATCGCGGTCATCGGACCGCTGCTCGGCGGCCTCTTGATCGCGGTGGGCGGCTGGCGGGCCACCTTCGCGCTGAACGTGCCGCTGTCCGTCGCCTCCGTGGCGCTGGGCCTGCTCTGGCTGCCCAGGCCGGCCGCCGCTCCAGGCGATTCACCGGACCGGCGCGGCGGCCTGGCCGCCCAGCTCGACCTGCCCGGCATGGCCCTGTTCGCCGCGACGCTCACCGCTCTGCTCCTGTTCCTGATGAACCCGCATCCGCGCAACTGGTACCTGCCGGTGATCGCCGCGGCTCTCGGAGCCGGGTTCGCGGTGCGGGAGCTGCGGGCCGCGACCCCCTTCATCGACCTGCGGGTCTTCGGCGGCAACACACCGCTTCTGACCACGTACCTGCGCGCGCTCGTCGCGTACGTCGTCGCCTACGCCTTCCTCTACGGCTTCAGCCAGTGGACCGAAGAGGGCTACGGGCTGTCCCCCTTCCACGCCGGGCTGGTGCAGATCCCCACGTTCCTGGTGGCGATCGGTGTCTCGATCGTCTCCGGGCGGCGGCCGGGCGTGCGCGGGAAGCTGCTGGTCGGCGCGGCGGGGCAGATCGTCGCGTGCCTGCTGATGCTCACGCTCGGCGGCGGCAGCGCGCTGTGGACGCTGTTCCTGGTCACCCTGGTCTTCGGCATCCCGCAGGGGCTGAACAATCTGGCCCTCCAGAACTCCGTCTACGTCCAGGCCGATCCCGAGCGGATCGCGTCCTCGGCCGGCCTGCTGCGCACCTTCGCCTACATCGGCTCGATGGTCGCCTCCTCCGCGGCCGCCGCGTCCTTCGGGCAGCACATCAACACCGGCGGCATGCACCAGCTCGCCTGGATCATGCTCGGCGCGGGCGTGCTCTACCTGCTGCTGACCGTCCTCGACCGCACGCTCGGCCGGGCGCCGGCGCCGGACATCCGGACGGCGAAGTAGCCCGCCAGTCCCCTCAATCGAAGACGGCATTCCCGTACGACCCGCACGTCCTCAAGGCCGCACCCCCGTAAGACCGCACGAAAGGCACGCCATGCCCCGCACCGCGCTGCTGCTCATGGACCTCCAGAACCGCCACCTCTCGCACGTGGCCGACGACTACCTCCCGCGTGCCGCCCGCGCCCTGCGCACCGCCCGCGCCGCCGGCGTCCCGGTCGTCCATGTGGCGCTTCAGCTGCGTCCTGGTCATGTCGACGCCCACCCCCGGAACAAGACCTTCGGCGCCCTGCCGCTGCACCTGTTCACGCCGGACGATCCCGGTGCCGCGATCCACCCGGACGTGGCCCCGGCGGACGGCGAGATCGTCGTGTACAAGAACCGGGTCAGCGCGTTCGCCGGGAACAACCTCCAGCAGATCCTGGCCGCGCAGGGCATCGACCACCTCGTCCTGGCCGGCATAGCCACCGGCGGGATCGTCCTGTCCACCGCCCTTCAGGCCGCCGACCTGGACTACCGGGTCACCGTTCTCTCCGACGCCTGCGCCGACCCCGATCCCGCCCTGCACGACACCCTCGTCAACGCGGTCCTCGCCCGGCGCGGCGAGGTCACCACGGTCGAGGCGTGGGGACACACGCTGCACGCCGCGGCCTGAGCGGCCAGGGCCGCGGGGTGGTGCGGACGGCTCAGGTCTGGCGCAGCGGTGCGTACTCCGTCTCCTCCAGGCCGAAGGTCCAGGCGACGCCCTCCCGTGCGGTGCGGGTGCGGGGCGGGACGCGGAGCCAGTAGGTGCGGTGGGTGCCGTCGGGCTCCGGGGTGGAGTTGACGACCTCGACCATCACCTGCGGCTCGTCGCCGTCCAGTTCGAGGCGCCAGAGCACGCCCGTCTCGTCCCGCTGGACCGGTGCGGCGCCGGACTCCTTCAGGTAGCGGTCGTATCCGTAGTGCTCCAGCATCACCCGGCGCAGTTCGGCGTTCTCCTCCTCGCGTATGCGCCGGGGTGTCAACTCGGTCAGTTCGTCGAGGAATTCGGCGGGGACCGGCATGCCGCGCCAGGCGTACAGGGCGAAGCCGTCGGGGTAGGCGAGTGCGGGGCCGTCGCCGCGGTCGAGTCGGCCCGCCTCGTCCAGGTGGAGTTCCACGGGGCGCTCGCAGACGACCGCCACCTTCTCGTAAGGCCACCACCAGCCCGCGGCGCGGGCCACCGCGGCGATCCCGGCGAGTGCCTCCCCGCCCTCCTGGCCGTCGAACGCCGCCAGCCACGCGGCGTCGTGCTGGCCCAGGACGGCGTCGAGGAGCACCAGGCGGGCGCCCTCCTCGGTGGGCGAGGGCTCCGCAGCTCCCGCAGAGTCTCCGGCGGGGGTATGCGTCGTCACTACCGAGGCAGCAGCGGGACCGGCCCCGTCCGGCACCACCCCGGTCCGTATCCGCTCGGTCAGCATCACCATGCCGTCCCACAGTTGGGCCCCGGTCAGGGCCCAGTGCCCGGCCCAGCCGGCCGGGCCCAGCCGGTCGAGGAGGCGCCGGCGGGCGTTCGCCCACGGCCGGGTGCGTACCGCGTCGCGCACCGCGCGGCCGGCCGTGCCGTCCGCCGTCAGCCGGACGGCCAGGGCCGCGCCCGCGCGGGGCGAGTCCGCCCAGACGACGGTCTCGGGCTCGGGCAGGCCCGCCAGCCGGTAGGCCAGGCGCACGCCCTCCTCGGCGGCCGCGCGATCCGCGGATCCGGTCGCCGAGGCCACCGCCCGCCATGCGTGGACCGTCTCCGTCACCGCGCCGCTGTCCGCCGTCACCACTTCCCCGGCTCCCGCACCGGCCTCACCCATCGATCCCTCGTCTCCCTCGCGAACCAGAACCATCGATCCCCCTGCTTCCCCGACAACCGCCGCCATGGATCCCGCAACTCCCCGACCGGGCACCGCCATCGCTCCCCCGGTCCCCTCACTGCCCGCCGTCACCGGCCCCCCGTCTCAGTCCGCCACCACGCGGACCGCGCCCGGTACGTACTCGCGCTGGCGCACCACGCGGTACCAGCCCCTGGGCAGCGGTATCGCCGCGTGCTCCTCGTGGACCACCCGTCCGCCCTCCGGGAGATGGAGGTAGGCGGTGCCGAACGGGCCGGTCTCGCGGACCAGGGTGCCCGGCCCGACGACGGCGTGCGCATGGCCGGTGACCTCGCCGAGGGCCAGCACCAGCCTGCCTCGGGCGTCCCGCGGCTGACGCGGCAGCCGTTCGGTGCCGCGCGGCACGGCCTCCTCCGCCACGGGCACGATCAGGACGTCTCCTTGCCGGTACACAGGTGTCCCCTTTCCTCGTCGGCGCCTCGCCGACCGATGACCACGACGCTACGCGGGGGGTCTGACAACGCCCGGTGAGCTGGGTGCTTCCCACAGCCCGTCATCCGCGTTGTCAGTGCGGCTTGGTAGAACTCTTGGCACCACCGCACGATCACGGTCCCGGGAGGCCAGCGCGTCATGTCGAACGTCGAGCATCTGAAGGAACTGCACGGGCTTTTGGCGTTCGAGTTCGAGACCGAGCCGAAGCGGGAGCTGCCGGAGGCGGGTGCCGTGGCGTGGCGGGTGTCCGCCGATCCCTACGGCGACTCGGACGAGGACTTCGAGGAACTGTGGGACCGCTTCCTGGAAACCGTCGATCCCGCCGGCATACGCGCGATCATCGTGGGCCCGTGGGGCGAGGCCTACGACAACGACTCCGGGCTCGTCGTGAACTGCCTGGTGAAGGACCGGGAGCGGCTGACCGGTCTGCGGGCCGTGTTCATCGGCGATCTGGAGATGGAGGAGGCGGAGATCTCCTGGATCGAGCAGTCCGATGTCACTCCGGTCCTCACCGCCTATCCGCTGCTGGAGGAGTTCGGGATCCGCGGCGGCACCGGGCTGCGCTTCCCGGCGGTGCGCCATGAGCACCTGCGCACGCTGCGGTTCGAGGCCGGCGGGCTGCCCGGCGAGGTCGTGCGCGGTGTGGCCGGAAGCGAACTGCCGGCGCTGGAACACCTCGACATGTGGCTCGGCGTCTCCGCATACGGCGGCGACGCGACGGTGGCCGACCTCGCGCCCGTCCTGGCCGGGGGCGGCTTCCCCGCGCTGCGCCACCTCGGCCTGCGCAACAGCGAGGTCCAGGACGAGATCACCGCCGCCGTCGCGGGCGCCCCGGTCGTCGCCCAGCTGACCTCGCTCGACCTGTCCATGGGCGTGCTCACCGACGAGGGCGCGATCGCGCTGCTCGACGGGCAGCCGCTCACCCATCTCACCCGGCTCGACCTGCACCACAACTACGTCACCGAGCCGGTCGCCGAGCGGATCAGGGCGGCGCTGGAGCCGTCCGGTGTCGAGGTCGACCTGTCCGAGCCCGGCGACACCTGGGAGCACGACGGCGTCGTGCACCGCTACACCGCGGTCGCGGAGTGAGGCCTCCATGACCTTCGCCGATCATTGCGAGACCCTTCACGGGCTGCCCGTCTTCACCCTGCCCGAGCCGGGCGAGGAGCCGCTGCCGGCCGCGGGCGAGGTGGCCTGGCGGCTGGACTGCTTCGCGGCCGGGGAGATTCCGTTCCCCGAGGTGTGGCGGAGCTTCACGGAGCGGGTGCCGAGCGCGGAGGTCCGGGCGCTCGTCGTCGGGCCCTGGTGGGAGGACGAGTACAGCGAACTGCGTCCGGTGCTGGAGCTGCTGCTGGCCGACGCCGGGCGCTTCCCCGCGCTGCGCGCCCTGTTCCTCGCCGACGTCACCAGCGAGGAGTGCGAGATCTCCTGGATCCAGCTCACCGATGTCACCCCGGTCCTGGAGACGTTCCCGCTGCTGGAGGAGCTGGGCGTGCGCGGCGGCTCGCAGGGGCTCGGCGAGGAGGCCCTGTCGCTGCGGCCCGTGCGGCACGAGACGCTGCGTGTGCTGCGGTTCGAGTCGGGCGGGCTGCCGGGCCAGGTGGTGCGGGCGGTCGGCGCCTGCGAACTGCCCGCCCTGGAGCGGCTGGAGCTCTGGCTCGGCGTGACGGCGTACGGCGGCGACGCGACGGTGGCCGATCTCGCGCCCGTCCTGGCCGGGGGCCGCTTTCCGGCGCTGCGCCATCTCGGCCTCCAGGACAGCGAGATCCAGGACGAGATCGCGGCCGCCGTGGCTTCGGCACCGGTCGTGGCCCAGCTGGAGTCGCTGAACCTGTCCATGGGCATCCTCACCGACGCCGGCGCGGAGGCCCTGCTGCGCGGCCAGCCGCTCACCCATCTCAAGCGGCTCGACCTGCACCACCACTTCCTCGGCGATTCCATGGCCGAGCGGATCGAGGCGGCCCTCGGCTCCGCCGGGACCGAGGTGGACCTGTCCGAGCGTCAGGTGCCGCACCGGTGGCAGGACGAGGAGTGGCGTTATGTCGCGGTCTCCGAGTAGTGCGGCGCCCGCCGCGGGCCTCCGGTTCGCCGTCGTCGGCAACCCCGAGAACCGGCGGACGACCCTGTTCGCCGACGCCGTACGCGTCGCGGGGCATCCGGCGCCGCGCGTGCTCCCCTGGCGGGACGTGCTGCGCGGCCGGTACCGCTTCGCGCCGGGCGAGTGGGTGCGGATCGACTCCCCCGGTGAGAACGCCGAGGTCGACCGGCTCCTGCGGGGTGTCGACGATCCCACCAGGGTCGAGGGCACGGCACTGTGGCACCGCTGTTTCACCTCCGTGCTAAGGGAGTTGACGCGAGGTGCGCGCGAGGCGGGCGCGGTGCCGAGCGCGGATGCCGAGGAGGTCGCCGTGATGTTCGACAAGCGGCGCTGCCATGCCCGGCTCGCCGCCGCGGGCGTCCCGGTCCCCCCGGCGCTGACCGGCCCGTTCGACGGCTGGGACAGGCTCCGGCGGCAGCTGGAGGAGGCGCGTTTCCCGCGGGCGTTCGTGAAGCCGGCCCATGGCTCGTCGGCCTCCGGAGTCATGGCACTGACGGTGGCGGGCCCCGGCCGGGTCAAGGCGACGACGTCCGTGGAGCGGACCGAGGACGGCCGGCTGTACAACTCGCTGCGGGTGCGCGACTACACCTCGGAGCGTGAGGTCGCCGCCCTGGTCGACGCGCTGGTACCGGACGGGATCCATGTGGAGCGCTGGCTGCCGAAGGCCACGCAGGGCGGCCGGGCGGCCGATCTGCGGGTGGTCGTGGTCGCGGGCCGCGCCACGCATGCCGTCGTACGGACCAGCCGGCACCCCATGACCAACCTGCATCTCGGTGGCGCCCGCGGCGATCTGGACGCGGCCCGCGCGGCGATCCGGGCCGCGGGCGGTGACTTCGCGGAGGTCCTGGACGTGGCCGAGCGGGCGGCCGCCTGTTTTCCGGGCACGCTCTGCGTCGGCGTGGACATCCTCCCGGCCACCGGATGGCGCCGCTTCGCCGTCGGCGAGGTGAACGCCTTCGGGGATCTGCTCCCCCGGCTGACCGGCCTGCCCGGCAGCGGCGCCGAGCACCTGGACACCTACGCCGCGCAGGTCGCCGCGGCCACTGCCGTCGTACAGCCGGCGGAAGACATCCCACGGCGGCCCGGTCAGGCCGCACCACCCCCAGCGCACGCCGGACAGCCCACGGCGGGCGCCGGGCAACACCCGGATCACGCCGCACCACCCCCGGCCCACGCCGGAGAACTCCCGGACCACGTCCTGCGGCGGCCGGAGCACAAGGAGCACCACCATGACATCCCCGCTTGACATGACCGAGATCGTGGGCAGCCACGATCTGCTGCTGGTCACGCTCGACACCCTGCGCCACGACGTCGCGCAGGAGCTGGCGGCGGCCG
The DNA here is from genome assembly GCF_044327085.1 of Streptomyces sp. AM6-12. Taxonomy (NCBI): domain Bacteria; kingdom Bacillati; phylum Actinomycetota; class Actinomycetes; order Kitasatosporales; family Streptomycetaceae; genus Streptomyces; species Streptomyces sp. AM6-12. Next base: position 853,277 of record NZ_JBIQWN010000002.1, on the reverse strand, counting down.
GGCGCATCCCGAATCTGGCCCGGCATCTGCCGGGCGGCGCCTGGGAACGGCGGCACGCGCCGGGCAGTTTCACCTACGCCTCCCACCAGGCGATGTTCGCGGGTTTCCTGCCGACGCCGGCCGCGCCCGGTCCGCATCCGCGGCTGTTCGCCGCCCGTTTCGCGGGCAGTGAGAGCACCGCGGCGGGCACCTTCGTGTACGACACGCCGGATCTGGTCTCGGGGCTCGCCGCGGTGGGCTACCGCACGGTGTGCATCGGCGGTGTGGGCTTCTTCAACAAGCAGGGCCCGTTGGGCTCGGTGCTGCCGGCGATGTTCCAGGAGAGTTACTGGGAGCCGGAGTTCGGGGTGGCCTCCCCCACCTCGTTCGAGGCCCAGGTGGCGTGCGCCGAGAAGGTCGTCGCCGGTCTCCCCGAGAACCAGAGGCTGTTCCTCTTCGTGAACGTGTCGGCGCTGCACCAGCCCAACTGGTTCCATCTGCCCGGCGCCACCAAGGAGGCGGGCGACACGCGGGAGTCGCACGCGGCGGCCCTGGAGTACGTGGACCGGCACATGGGCCGGCTGCTGGCCGCGGCCTCCGCCCGCCGCCCGTGCCTCGCGATCGTCTGTTCCGATCACGGCACCGCGTACGGCGAGGACGGCTACACGGGCCACCGCATCGGCCATGACGTCGTCTGGACCGTCCCCTACGCCCACTTCTTCCTCGACGAGGCCCGATGACCAGCACCACCGCGACGGCCACCGCCGTCAGCCCGTACCAGCAGTACGTCTACGCCTATCCGCACAAGACCGCCTACCGCCCGCTGCCCCGTGAGCAGGCGTCGTTGCGCGATCTGTGGGCGGACGAGCCGAAAGGTGCCCTGTCGCTCTACTTCCACATCCCGTTCTGCGAGGTGCGCTGCGGATTCTGCAACCTCTTCACCCGGATCGGCGCACCGGACGGCCTGGCCGGCGCCTATCTGGACGCGCTGGAGCGGCAGGCGTCGGCGGTGCGCGAGGCGCTGGGCGCGGGGGCGCGGTTCGCGAACGCGGCCTTCGGCGGCGGCACTCCGACGTACCTGGAGGCGGCGGAGCTGGAGCGGCTGTGCGACCTGGCCGAGCACACGCTGGGCGCCGATCTCACCGCGATCCCCCTGTCGGTGGAGGCCTCGCCCGCCACGGCGAGCGCCGACCGGCTGGCGGTGCTGGCCGAGCGGGGCACCACCCGGCTGAGCCTGGGCGTGCAGAGCTTCGTCGACGCCGAGGCGCGCACCGCCGTACGGCCGCAGCGGCGGGCGGACGTGGAGGCGGCCCTCGCCCGGATCCGCGAGGTGGAGATCCCCGTCCTCAACATCGATCTGATCTACGGCATCGACGGGCAGACCGAGGCGTCCTTCACCCGGTCCCTGGACGCGGCCCTCGCCTGGCGGCCGGAGGAGCTGTATCTGTATCCCCTCTATGTGCGCCCGCGCACCGGTCTCGGCCGGCAGCGCGAGCGGGCGGTGTCGGGCAGCGCGGACCGGGCGGCCTCCGCCGACGCCGAGTGGGACGAGCAGCGGCTGCGGCTGTACCGGCACGGCCGGGACCACCTGCTCGGGCAGGGCTACGAGCAGGTGTCGATGCGCATGTTCCGCCGCGCGGACGCCCCGGACACCGGCGCGGGCGACTACGCGTGCCAGACGGACGGCATGGTCGGTCTCGGCTGCGGCGCGCGGTCGTACACCTCGCGGCTGCACTACTCGTTCGACTACGCGGTGGACATGCACCGCATACGGGGGATCATCGACGCGTACACCGCTCGTTCCGTGGAGGGGTTCCAGCACGCGGACTTCGGCTGGGAGATGACGGGGGACGAGGCGCGCCGTCGGCATCTGCTCCAGTCGCTGCTCCAGGCCGAGGGCATGCCGGTGGCGGGCTACCGGGCCCGGTTCGGCAGCGCGCCCGGCGACGATTTCGCCGCCGAGCTGGACCGGTTCGCCGAGCGGGGCTGGCTGGACGGGACGGCGGGCCCCGGCTTGCTGCGGCTGAGCCCCGAGGGTCTCGCGCATTCGGACGCGGTGGGCCCGGAGCTGTTCTCCGCCGCGGTGCGGGCGCGCATGGCCGCGTACGAGGTGAAGTGACGGCATCCGCATGGACCTGACGATTCTCTACCGGGGCCCGCTGGCGTCGTGCGACTACGACTGCCCGTACTGCCCGTTCGCCAAGCGGCGCGACAGCCATGCCCAACTGGTCGCCGACCGGGCCGCCTTGGAGCGGTTCGCCGGGTGGGCGGCGGCTCAGGAGGGCGACCGGCTCTCGCTGCTGTTCACGCCGTGGGGCGAGGGCCTGGTGCGGTCCTGGTACCGGCGGGCGCTCGTGGAGCTGAGCCGGCTGCCGCACATCCGCAGGGTGGCGATCCAGACCAACCTCAGCTGCCGCACCGACTGGCTGTCGGCCGCCGACCCGGACACGCTCGCGCTGTGGTGCACGTACCATCCGGGGCAGACGCCGTACGACCGCTTTCTCACCAAGTGCCGTGATCTGGCCGCCCGCGGGATCCGGCACAGTGTCGGTGTGGTCGGTCTGCCCGAGCACCTGGAGCACGCCCGCCGGCTGCGCGCGGACCTGCCGGAGCAGGTGTATCTGTGGGTCAACGCCGCCGAGGGGCACACCTACACGGACGCGGAGGCCGCCGAGTGGACGGCGCTGGATCCGCTGTTCGGCTACAGCCGCCACCCCCACCGCAGCGCGGGCCTGCCCTGCCGTACCGGGGAGTCGGTCGTGTCGGTGGACGGCGAGGGCACGGTGCGCCGCTGCCACTTCGTCCGCGCGGAGCTGGGAAACCTCTACGACGGCTCGTACCGGCGGGCGCTGCGGCCACGGGCCTGCCCGCTCGCGGTGTGCGACTGCCACATCGGCTACGTCCACCTGGAGACGCTGCCGCTGTACGACGTGTTCGCGGGCGGGGTGCTGGAGCGGATACCGGCGACGGCTCCGCGCTGAGAGCCGGCGCCGGGCTCGTACCGTCGTCGGGATGCCACCGCCACGGCAGGGACGGCCGGGACCACCGTGATGGATCAGACCGCCGAGGTGATCGCTCGCAGGGCCTCGGTGACTCCCGGTCCCGGTCGGCCGGGAAGCCGGGCCGTGAGGATCCGGCGGACCTCGGCGGGCACTCCGTCCACGCGCAGCAGACGCACGCCCGGCGGCAGCACCGGGGACATGCGGGACGGGATCGTGGTCACGCCGAAACCGCCCGCGACCAGCCGCAGTTTCGTCAGCCAGTCCCGTGTGGTGTGGACGATCCGCGGCCGGCCGGGCAGTCCGGGCCAGACGCCGAGCAGGGGTTCGGTGCCCGTGGACGGGGCGGCGATCCAGGCAGCGTCGAGAAGTTCGTCGATGTGCACCGCGGTCCGGCCGGAGAACAGGCCGGTCGTCGGGGCCCCGAGCAGGAGTTCGGTGTCCTCGACGGTTTCGATGTGCAGCCGGGGCGACTCGCCGTCCGACGGCCGGTGCGGCGGACGAGACGTCAGGACGGCGAGGTCGACGGAGCCCGCGCGCAGGGCCCGGAGCAGGGCGGGCGTGGTGCCCTCGCGGGTGGTGACGGTGATGTGCGGGCCGGTCGCCGCGAGCCGGGTGAGCACATCGGGCAGGATCACCGCGCCCGCGCTGGGGAACAGCCCCAGCCGCACCAGGGCCGTCGGTGCGGCGGAGCCGGTGAGTTCCCGCTCGGCCGCCGCGACGGAGTCCAGGATCGTCCGCGCGTGCCGGAGCAGGGTCAGTCCGGCCGGGGTGAGCCGCACCCCGTCGAAGCGGCGCTCGAACAGGACGGCGCCCGCGCTCCGTTCGAGGGCCGCCGCCTGGCGGGAGATCGCCGACTGGGTGTAGCCGAGCTGGGCGGCGGCCGCGGTGAAGCTCCCGGAGTCGGCGACCTGACGCAGAACGCGGAGCGCGGTGCTGGAGAAGTCCATGCGCACTATGCATACCACCTGTGCAGGATCGTCGCTTGGCGCATGCCCTGGGTGTCCCTAGCCTCGAAGCAGGCGATCAAGGAGGCCCGCGGATGCGAGCAGCAGTTCTGGACCGGTTCGGTGCCCCGCTCACCGTGCGAACCATGCCCGAGCCCCGGGTGGACGGGGGTGAAGTCCTGGTCGAGGTCCTGGCCACGTGCGTCCTGCCGTACGCCGGGGAGGTCTTCGCTGGCCGGCGGAACTACCCGCTCGAACCTCCGGTGATACCGGGCTTCGGCGGTGTGGGACGGGTCGTGCGGATCGGCCCGGACGCCACCAGGCTGGGCGTCGGCGACCTGGTGTGGTGCGATCCGACGGTGCGTTCGCGCGACGACGCGCTGACCCCCGACATCATGCTCCAGGGCCTGAGCTCCCGCGGCGAAGGCGGCGCCAGGCTCGCCCGGCACCTGCCCGACGGGGCGTTCGCGGAGTTCATGCGGGTGCCGACGGAGAACGTCCATGCCCTGCCGGCCGAGGCACGGGACGACCCGGCGCGCTGGTCCTGTCTCGGCGTCTACCTCGTCCCCTACGGCGGCCTGCTCGCGGTCGGCCTCGAAGCCGGGGAGACGGTGCTGGTCAGCGGGTCCACCGGGAATCTCGGCAGCGCCGCGGTCGCCGTGGCGCTCGCCATGGGGGCGGGCCGGGTGATCGCGCCGGGCCGCAACCGCGCCGCGCTCGCCCTGCTCGCCGAACGGTTCGGGCGGCGCGTGCGGCCGGTCGTACTGACCGGTGAGGAGGACGTGGACCGAGCCGCCCTGTCCACGGCCGCACAAGGCCCGGTCGACGTGGTGATCGACCTGCTCCCGCCCTCCGCGCCCAGCTCGGTGACACGGGCGGCGGCGATGAGCGTCCGCGAGTTCGGCCGCGTCGTCCTCATGGGCGGCGTCGGCATGCTCGGCGGCGCGGACCTCGCCCTCCCCTATCCATGGCTCATGCGCAATTCGGTCACCGTGCGGGGGCAGTGGCTGGGCCCGCGCCCGGCGAACACCGGCATGATCCGGCTCGTCGCGTCCGGCGCGCTCGACCTCGCCCCCGACCGGGTCCGGACGTTCCCGCTCGACTCCGTCAACGACGCCATCGCGTACGCGGCGGCGCACGGCGGCCCGTTCGACCGTACGGTCCTCACCCCGCGCGCCGGTTGACGGCCGTACTCGCTCCGCCAAAGGACGTGATTGACGGGACCGATGGCGCGGGACGATCGTGGGCGGCATGAATGATCACCGTCCGGGCCCCGGCGACCCCCTCCCGGCCACCTCGGCGAGCCGCTCTGACGAGGAAGCCGGGCAGGTGCGGCGCTTCTGGGGCCGGCTCGGGCTGCCCGGTCTGATCGACGTGCACACGCACTTCATGCCCGAGCGGGTCCTGCACAAGGTCTGGGAGTACTTCGACGCGCGGGGTCCGCTGACCGGCGGGCTCGCCTGGCCGATCAGCACCGGCAGCAGGAGGCCGAACGCGCGGCGGCTGCGGCGGTTCGGCGTCCGTGCCTTCACCGCCATGCTCTACCCGCACAAACCCGGCATGGCCCGCTGACTGAACGGCTGGGCGGCCGACTTCGCCCGGCGGACCACCGACTGCCTGCACACGGCGACCCTGTTTCCCGAGCCGGGCGTCGAGACGTACGTCCGCGAGGCGATCGAGGCGGGCGCGCGGGTGTTCAAGGCGCATGTGCAGGTGGGGGCGTACGACCCGGCCGACGAGCTGCTCCAGCCGGCCTGGGGGGTACTGGCCGAGGCCCGGATCCCCGTGGTGATCCACTGCGGCTCCGGGCCCGCGCCCGGCAAACACACCGGCCCCGGACCGATCGCGCGGGTGCTGGCGCGCCACCCGGAGCTGCGGCTGATCGTCGCGCACCTGGGGATGCCCGAGTACGAGGAGTTCCTCGGCCTCGCCGAGCGGTACCGGGAGGTAAGGCTGGACACGACGATGGCGTTCACCGGCTTCACCGAGGCGTTCATGCCGTTGCCCCGCCGGGCCCTGCCCCGGCTCGCGGAATTCGGTGACCGCGTCCTGCTCGGCACCGACTTCCCCAACATCCCCTACCTCTACCCCCACCAACTGCACGCCCTGGAGCGGCTGGACCTCGGGGAGGAGTGGCTGCGGGCCGTGTGCCACCACAACGCGGCGGAGCTGTTCGGACGGGTGTGAGACCGGCGCGGCGGCCCCGGACCTGCCGGGCGGTCAGAGAGCCGGGTTCGGGTTGATGATCACCGTGGTGGCGCTGACGCCGTGGTAGTACATCTCCTCGCCCGACCAGTAGCCGTGGAACGACAGCTCTCCCCCGTTGACGGTGTACATCCGGGCGGCGGCGGGCTCGAGCTGCTCCTCGTCACCGGCGAAGGCCTCCAGGGTGACGCAGTCGTTGCCATCCCTGGCCACCACCGCGGCCGCGTGGAACTGGCTCATCTCCCTGTCTCCGGGTTTCAGCGCGACGATCACGAACGCCTGGCCCACCTGGGGGTTCGCGGCCTCGTCACGGGCGCCGGTGAACTCCCTGGCCATGCGGCGGTTGGTCCCGTCGCTGGGCTGGCCGAAGAACTCGGTGCGCGCGCCCTTCTTGTTGCTGAACGTATCGATCGTGCTGGCGTACTGGCCGTGCGGCAGCTGGTTGACGCGGTTGTTGATGATCTCCTCGGCCACGTGCAGGCACTGGTTCAGCACATCGCCGCCCAACGAGTAGCGGTGGTAGGTCGCGCCCAGGAAATCGGCCTGCCGGTTGTCCGACTGGAGGGCGGGGGAGATCGTGCCGAGGGCGTCGGCCCGTACCCACAGGTAGTGCGCGCCGTCGACGATGGCGAAGGCGCCGCCGGCCGAGACCCGCAGTTCCCCCATGCCCTCCACGTCCTGGTCCGTGAAGCGCTGCACGGACCCTCCGGCCTGGGCGACCGACCGGTCGGCGCTCTCCTCCCGCCCCTGCCGCGCGGAAGGCACCGGGCCGGCGAGCACCCGGTGGGCGTTGGCCTCGGCGGCCCGCTCGAAGCGGTCGGCGGGATCGCTGACCCGCAGTCCGTCGCCGGTCGGTGTGCCCGCGACCGGGCCCTGCCGCTGCTGGAGGACATGGGTCAACTCGTGGGCGAGCGTGTGCCGGTCGGCGCCGCCGGGTCCGAGAACCACATGGCTGCCGGAGGTGTAGGCGCGGGCGCCGAGACCGGCGGCGGAGGACTGGGCGGCCGCGTCGTCATGGACGCGCACATCGGAGAAGTCCGCCCCGAACCGCGCCTCCATCTCCTGCCGGACCGGCTCCGCCAGCGGCCGTCCCGGGGCGCGCAACACCCCGTGTACGGCGGACCGTTGGACCGTCTCCTCTTCGGCGCCGTGTCCGGCCGCCTCTTGGTCCCGGCGCAGCATCCGCACCACGGCCGCGTTGCCGACGCTGCGCTGGAGCGGCGCCAGCGCGCCCGGAGCCTGCCGCGCCGGGGCGCTCGGAGCCGACGCCTTGCGGGTGCCGGTGCGCTCGGCCGCCTCCGCGGTGTCTCGGGCGTGCATAGGGGGCTCCTTCACTAGGCTCCGGCCCTCTGGATACAGGCCCGCGGCGGCGGGCGCCAGGTACGCGAGGGCAGAGCGGTTGCCCGAACGGGCGGTGGACGGGGCGCGGTTCGGAGCGGGTAGTGCGTGTCATCGGCGTAGGGCAGCGGGCTGGCCAGGTCGGCCGCCTTCAGGTCCGCGTCCGCCGCCGGGCCGGCTCTGCCATCCGGGTGCCAGCGGCTTTGGCACCGGCGGGCTCAGAACAGCAGTACGACCTTGCCCGGCAGGCCGCCCGCCTCGAAACGTTCGTGGGCCGCGCGCACCTCCGTGAAGGGGTAGTGCGCGGCCACCCGTACCTTCAGCCGCCCCGCGTCGACCAGGCCGGCCAGTTCCGTGAGGTCCTCGGCGCTCTCCTGGACGTAGTTCTTCGCGGCGCCCGGCACGTCCGGCAGGGGCGCGTCGGCGACCGAGATGTACGACCCTCCGTCCGCGAGCGCGCGGGAGACGTCGACGCCCGCCGTGTCGAGCACGGCGTCGTACGCCCCCGGCGGAAGCTCCGCGGCGGAGCGCGTCACGGTCGAGGCGCCGAACTCCCGCACCACCTCCACGTGTTCGGGGCGGGAGACCAGGCCGTCGACCGACACGCCCGCCTGCCGGGCCAGTTGGACCGCCAGGCCGCCCACGGCACCCGCGGCCCCGGTGACCAGGAGCCGGGTGCGGCTCTCCAGGCGCAGCGCCGCGAGGGCCTGTACCGCGGTGGTCCCGGCGAGCGGCAGCGTCGCGGCCTCCGCGAGGGTGAGCGTCGTGGGGGCATGGGCGAGCAACCGGGCGGGCAGGCGCACCAGTTCGGCCCAGGTGCCCAGGCCGGTGGCCAGCTGCGCGGACATCGCGATCACCCGGTCGCCGACCGCGAACCGGGGCGCGGAACTCGCCACGACGATGCCCGCCAGGTCCCAGCCCAGCGTGGCCGGCAGGGCAGGGCCCACGCCCCAGGCGCGGGTCTTCCAGTCCACCGGGTTCAGACTGCTCGCGACGGTCCGCACCAGCACCTCACCGGCACCCGGCCCCGACTCCGGTTCCGACTTCGACTCCAGCCCCGATTCCGGCTCCGGTGCGGCGATCTCTCGTACGGTGAGCACCTCGGGCCCGCCGTGGGCGTCGATCCGGACAGCGCGCATGGCAATTAACTCCTCATTTTCTAGGCCGGGTTACGGCCGCGCGGTGACCGTCGTGGTCCCGCGTCGGACTCACGCTAAAGTCTGACACCGATGTGAGAGTCAAGCCGGGGAGGGCCGCGATGCGGATCGGTGAGATGGTGCGGCGCACGGGCGTCAGCGAGCGGCTGCTGCGCTACTACGAGGAGCAGGGCCTGCTGGCACCGGAGCGCCTGCCCAGCGGGTACCGCGTCTACGAGGAGAAGGACGTCGAGACGGTCCGCCATGTCCGCACCCTGCTCGCCGCCGGGCTCACCACGGACACCATCGCGAGGGTGCTGCCGTGTGTCCGCGACGAGGGTGAGCGGCTGGTGCCGGTCTGTCCGGAGCTGGTCGCGGGGCTGCGCCAGGAGCGGGAGCGGATCAGCCGCGCGATCGACGATCTCCAGGCGTCGCGCGGGCTGCTGGACGCGGTCATCGCGGCGGCCCCGCAGCCGGTGGCGGCGGGTTCTCGGTAGGCCGGCTGCGGCCGTACGGCCACCCGTCCGCCCGTACGAGCACTCGCGCGCCGCCCCTTCCCCCTGCCCGGAGCCGTCACCCCGGCAGTGGTTCGGTGTCCAACTCCAGCAGTTCGCAGCCCAGTTGGTGCAGGGCGCGGTCTATCCCCGGCCGGGTGGCGAGCCGGGGGGTGCGGGCCACGTCGTTGACGACGGTGAGGACGCTCTGCACCCGGACGCGGGCCTCGGCCGGGGTCATGGCCGGGTGGACCGCGCCCAGCAGGTGCAGCCACTCGGCGATGTAGTCGCGCTGGAACTGCCGGGCGCGCAGCCGGTCCGCCTCCTGGAGGTGCTCGGCCTCGGTGGCGATCACCGTCACGAGGTGGCGGGAGACCAGCGCGTTGCGGGTGTAGCGCCACACCAGGCGCCGCAGCGCCCCCGCGTGGTCCCTCGCCGAGGCAAGCACCTCGGCGAGGTCGACCCACAGCCGTTCGACGCCGCGGTGCACGGCGGTGGCGAGGAGGTCGTGCTTGCTGGCGAAGTGGTGGTAGATGCTCTGCCCGGCGATCCCGACGGCCGCGCCGGTGTCCTCCAGGCTGACCGAGGCGTAGCCGCGCTCGGCGAACAGCTCGGTCGCGGCGGCGAGCAGCGCCTCCCGGCGGGAGCGGTGGCGCAACACACCGCGCGGCGCGTCGAGTCGGGGTTCGCCGAGTCCGGGCGGGGTCGAGGTCGCGACCCGGTGCATCAGGCCCGCGACGAGATCGGGTTCCGCCAGCTCCACATGCTGGTAGGCGAGGCTCGCCGCCACGCCGAGCGTGCCCCAGGACAGCAGCTCGGTGTGGCCGGGGTCCAGCCCCGGCCGGGCGGCGGTCAGCTGGCCGGCGAGGGTGCGCCGGGCCGCGTGCAGCCGCCGGGTGAGCTCCGCGTACTCCTCGGCGGGCAGATGCCGGGCCTCGCGCTGCCACAGCACGCCCAGCTCGCGCCGGGCCAGCGCGGACTCGGCGAAGTCCCGCACGAGGACGTCGATTTCACCGGGGCCCGCCGGGTACAGCCCGGCCAGGCAGGAGTCGAGGGCCTCGGCGACGACGGCGTGCAGCAGCTGCTGCTTGCCGCCGAAGTGCCGGTACAGGGCGGAGGGGCCGATGCCCACGGCGGCCGCGATGTCGCTCATCGCCGCATTGGCGTAACCGTCGCGGGAGAACAGCTCCCGCGCGGCGGCGATGATCAGCTCCCGCCGGTTGCGCGGACGCGTCGCCCGCACGAGCGGGGCGCCCGGCTCCACACCGGGTCCGGTCGCCGCCGTACCGCTCGCGGCGACCGGTCCCGCACCGTCCGACGCGACCGGCCCCGGACCGCCAGCACCGCCCCCCGTCACCCCCGTACGGACCGCAGCGGCGCCGCCCCCCACACCCGCGGCCTCCGTCCCGACCTCGACCCTCACCGGCACCTCCAGACAGGCCAGCCGACTCCCTGGACCCGTGGGCTAGCCGAGTTCCAGCGAACGGCCGATGATCTCCTTCATGATCTCGGTCGTGCCCGCGTAGATCCGGCTCACCCTACTGTCCTGCCAGGCCCGCGCGATCGGGTACTCCAGCATGTAGCCGTACCCGCCGTGCAGCTGGACGCAGGCGTCCATGACCCGGCCCTGGAGCTCGGTGCACCACCACTTGGCCTTGGCGGCGTCGACCACCGTCAACTCGCCCGAGTTCAGGGCCAGTACGCAGCGGTCGAGGTAGTGCTGGGCGATCTCGATCTCGGTGGACAGCTCGGCGAGGCGATGCCGGGTCACCTGGAGGGAACCGATCGGCTTGCCGAACGCCTTGCGCTCGCGCACGTACTCGACGGTCCACTCGAAGGCGGCCGTCGCCTGCGCCAGACCGGCGATCGCGACCGACATCCGCTCCTGCGCGAGGTTGCGCGTCAGGGCGAAGAACCCCTCACCCTCCTGGCCGAGCAGGTTGGCCGCCGGCACCCTGGCGCCGGTGAAGACCAGCTCGGCGGTGTCCTGCGCGTGCAGACCGACCTTCTCCAGCTTGCGGCCGCGTTCGAAGCCCGGCGTGCCGCGCTCCACGACGATCAGGCTCAGCCCGCGGTGCGGGTGCTCGCCCGTGCGTACGGCGACGACGACCAGGTCGGCGTTGATGCCGTTGGTGATGAACGTCTTCGCGCCGTCGATGACGTAGTGGTCGCCGTCGCGGACGGCCTTGGTACGGATGCCGGACAGGTCGGAACCGGTGCCGGGCTCGGTCATCGCGACCGCCGTGATCAGCTCGCCGGAGGCGATGCCGGGCAGCCAGCGCGCCTTCTGCTCGTCGTCGGTCTGGTCGAGGAAGTAGGGCAGGACCACGTCCGCGTGCAGGGTCGGGCCGAGGATCGCCGGGATGGCGCCCACCCGCGCGCCCTCCTCGTGCAGGATCGTGTTGTAGCGGAAGTCCTTGATCCCCGCGCCGCCGAACTCCTCGGGCACGGCGATGCCGAGCGCGCCCAGCTCGCCCAGACCGGTGAACAGTTCACGGGGCACGATGCCGGCCTTGTCCCAGTCCGCGTAGTGCGGCACCACGTGCTTGCTGACGAAGGCCCGCACGCTCTCGCGGTAGTCCTCGTGCTCGGCTTCGTAAAGGGTTCGCTTCATGCTCAGCTTCCTCAGAGGGATCGAGAACCGCGACGGTGCCGTCATGCGACCGAATGCGCCAGCGGAGACTACTCAAGATTCACTTGCGGCGGAAGTGGTGAAGTGACAGCGGGTGAAGCGGGGCCGTCCGACACCGTGCGCCCCACCCGTGCACTGATCGAGATTCACAAAAAGGCTTCGTCGACTGTGTGCCTGGTCACATCTCGTTCGACTTCTGCGCTTTACTAGGACGTCCTAGTATTTCTCTGATCAGCGTCCCCCGACCTGTCCCGGAAGGCCCCCGATGAGCGAACTGCACTCCCCCGTGCACCCCGTACGCCTGGTCACCGCATCCGCTCTGTTCGACGGGCACGACGCGTCGATCAACATCATGCGGCGGATCTTCCAGTCCCAGGGCGCCGAAGTGATCCACCTCGGGCACAACCGGTCGGTGCAGGAGGTCGTGAACGCGGCGCTGGAGGAGGACGCGCACGGCGTGGCCGTCTCCTCGTACCAGGGCGGCCATGTCGAGTACTTCGAGTACCTGGTCGAGTCGCTGCGGGAGCGGGGCGCGGAGCACATCCGGGTGGTCGGCGGCGGGGGCGGGGTGATCGTGCCCGAGGAGATCACCCGGCTGCGCACGCACGGGGTGACCATCTTCTCGCCCGAGGACGGGCAGCGGATGGGCCTCGCCGGGATGATCAACTCGGTGGTGCGGGACTGCGACTTCGACCTGTGGGAGGGCAAGCCCGCCGACGTGGACGCCGTGCTCGCGGGCGACCGGTTCGCCACCGCCCGCGCCATCACGGGCGCCGAACTCGGCAAGCTGCCCCAGGAGTTCCTGGCCCGGCTGCGGACCGCCGCGGCCGGGCGGGTGGTGCCGGTGCTCGGCATCACGGGCACCGGCGGCTCCGGCAAGTCCTCGCTGACCGACGAGCTGGTACGCCGCTTCCGCGTGGACCAGCAGGACAAGCTGCGCATCGCGGTGATCGCGGTCGACCCGACCCGGCGGCGCGGCGGCGGCGCCCTGCTCGGCGACCGGATCCGGATGAACTCCCTCGACGGCAATCGGGTGTTCTTCCGCAGCCTGGCCACCCGCGGCAGCCACGAGCTGCCCGAGCACCTCACCGATGTGATCGACGTGGTCAAGGCCGCCGGGTACGACCTGGTGATCGTGGAGACGCCGGGCATCGGCCAGGGCGACGCGGCGATCGTGCCGTTCGTCGACACCTCGCTGTACGTGATGACGCCGGAGTTCGGCGCCGCGTCCCAGCTGGAGAAGATCGACATGCTCGACTTCGCCGACGTGGTCGCGGTCAACAAGTTCGAGCGGCGCGGCGCCAAGGACGCGCTGCGCGACGTGAGCCGCCAACTGGTGCGCAACCGCGAGGCGTTCGACAAGAAGCCCGAGGACATGCCGGTGTACGGCACCTCGGCCGCGACCTTCAACGACGACGGGGTCACCGCCCTCTTCCAGCACCTGAAGGCGGAGCTGGACGCGAAGGGACTGCACCTCGAGGAGGGCACCCTGGCGCCCGTCGACGTGCGCCACTCCTCCGGCATCCGCCAGGTGGTGCCCGCGGACCGGGTGCGCTACCTCGCGGAGATCACCGAGGCGGTCCGCGCGTACCACGCCGAGACCGAGGTGCTCGCCGAGGCGGCCCGGCGGGTGCAGCGGCTCGACCTGGTCGCGGGCGAGCTGGCGGCGGCCGGTTCGGACGCGGACGACGTGGCGGCACTGCTCGCCGAGGCCCGCAAGCAGCTCCCGCACGAGGTCGGCGAGCAGATCGAGAACTGGCCCGCCGTCGTCGCGTCGTACTCCGGCGACGAGCAGGTCGTGCGGGTGCGCGACCGGGAGATCCGCACCAAGCTGACCCGCGAGTCGCTGTCCGGCAACAAGATCCCCCGCGTGGCGCTGCCCCGCTTCACCGACCACGGTGAGCTGGTGCGGTTCTGGCGGCGGGAGAACCTGCCCGGCTACTTCCCGTTCACCGCCGGGGTGTTCCCCTTCAAGCGCGACGGCGAGGACCCGGCGCGGATGTTCGCCGGCGAGGGCGACCCGTTCCGCACCAACCGGCGTTTCAAGCTGCTCTCGGAGGGCCAGCCCGCCACCCGGCTGTCCACCGCCTTCGACTCGGTCACCCTCTACGGCCGCGACCCCGGCGAGCGCCCGGACGTGTACGGCAAGGTCGGCACCTCCGGCGTCTCGGTCGCGCACCTGGAGGACATGAAGGCGCTGTACGACGGCTTCGACCTGACCGCGCCGACGACCTCGGTCTCGATGACGATCAACGGCCCGGCGCCCACCGTGCTGGCGTTCTTCCTCAACACCGCGGTCGACCAGCAGATCGACCGGTTCCGCGCCGCCGAGGGCCGCGAGCCCACCGCCGAGGAGGCCGAGCGGCTGCGCGCCGACGCGCTGGCCGGCGTGCGCGGCACGGTGCAGGCCGACATCCTCAAGGAGGACCAGGGCCAGAACACCTGCCTGTTCTCCACGGAGTTCTCGCTGCGGATGATGGCCGACATCCAGGAGTGGTTCATCGCGCACAAGGTCCGCAACTTCTACTCGGTGTCCATCTCCGGCTACCACATCGCCGAGGCGGGCGCGAACCCGATCAGCCAGCTCGCCTTCACCCTCGCCAACGGCTTCACCTATGTGGAGGCGTACCTGGCGCGCGGCATGGACGTGGACGACTTCGCGCCCAACCTCTCGTTCTTCTTCTCCAACGGCATGGACCCCGAGTACTCGGTGCTGGGCCGGGTCGCCCGCCGGATCTGGGCGATCGCGATGAAGCGGAAGTACGGCGCCAACGAGCGTTCCCAGAAGCTCAAGTACCACGTCCAGACCTCGGGCCGCTCCCTGCACGCCCAGGAGATGGACTTCAACGACATCCGCACCACGCTCCAGGCGCTCATCGCCATCTACGACAACTGCAACAGCCTGCACACCAACGCCTACGACGAGGCGGTCACCACCCCGACCGAGGAGTCCGTCCGCCGGGCCCTGGCCATCCAGCTGATCATCAACCGGGAGTGGGGCCTCGCGATGAACGAGAACCCGCTCCAGGGGTCGTTCGTCATCGACGAGCTGACCGACCTGGTCGAGGAGGCGGTGCTGCTGGAGTTCGAGCGGATCAGTGAGCGCGGGGGCGTGCTCGGCGCGATGGAGACCGGTTACCAGCGGGGCCGTATCCAGGACGAGTCGATGCTGTACGAGCAGCGCAAGCACGACGGTTCGCTGCCGATCATCGGCGTCAACACCTTCCGCAACCCGCACGCGGAAGATGCCGAACCGGGCGCCATCGAGCTGGCCCGTGCCACGGAGCAGGAGAAGCGCTCCCAGCTGGAGCGGGTGCGCGACTTCCAGTCCCGGCACCAGCAGGAGGCGCACGCCGCGCTAACCGCCCTGAAGGCGGCGGCGGTCGACGGTGACAACGTCTTCTCGGTGCTCATGGACGCCGCGCGGGTGTGCACCCTCCAGCAGATCACCGAGGCGTTCTTCGAGGTGGGCGGCCAGTACCGGCGCAACGTCTGACGCATGGACGAGGGGTGCGGGCCGCGCGGCCCGCACCCCTCGTGCCGTCACGCCCGGTACGCGAGCAGCGCCATCATCCCCGCCTCGCCGTGGTAGGCGTTGTGGCAGTGCAGCATCCACTGGCCGGGGTTGTCGGCGTCGAAGTACACGGACACCGTCCGGCCGGGCAGCACGATGGTGGTGTCCTTGCGCGGGCCGCCCGTGCCGAGCTGGTACGTATGTCCGTGCAGGTGCATCGGATGCCACATGTCCGTCTTGTTGACGAAGTCCAGCCGGACCCGCTCACCCTGCTCGACCAGGAGGGGGTGGGCGGTGGGGCGCTTCATGTCGTAGCGCCTGCCGTTGATGCCCCAGTCGTACTTCGCCATGCCGCCGGTGAGTTCGATCCGGTGGACGCGGTCGGTCTTCTTCGTGTCCAGGCGGACGTCGTCGGCGGCTTTCAGTCCGGTGGAGGACATGATCATGCCGTCCAGTTCCTTCGGGCGGACGGTCGGCTTCGGCGCGGCGCCAGAGCCGGTGCGCACCAGTGCCATACCGCCGGCGTTCTTGCCCTCGGCGCGGGCGACCAGCGGGAAGACCCCGTCGGCGAGGGTGACGAGGACGTCGTACCGTTCCCCCATGCCCACCAGCAGCGCGTCCACCCGCTGGTGGGCGACCGGGAAGCCATCCGTGTGGGTGATGGTCAGCTTGTGACCGCCGAGCGCGACCCGGTACGCCGTGTCGCCGCCGGCGTTGATGAAACGCAGCCGCACCCGCGTGCCGGGCTTGCCGCTGTAGACGTCGGGGTCGGCCGGCACGCGGCCGTTGACCAGGTGGTACGGGTACGCGACGTCACCGGCGTCGCCGCCGAGCAGGCTGCTGCGGGCGCCCATGAGCATGAACCTCATCGAGCCGGACGCCGCCTCGCCGCCCTTGCCCGTGGCACCGCCGCTCATGTCCATGCCGTTCATCTCACCCATGCCGCCCATGCCGTGGCTCAGTTCGGCGAGGACCTGGTCGGGGGTGCCGGTGACGCCGTCGATCCAGTCGTCCAGGACGACGACCCACTCGTCGTCGTACGACAGCGGCTCCCTCGGGTCCTCCACGATCAGCGGGGCGTGCAGTCCCCGGTCGAGCTGGACGCCGACATGCGGGTGGAAGAAGTAGGTGCCGGGGGTGTCGGCGAGGAAGCGGTAGGTGAAGGTGCGGCCGGCGCGCACCGCGTCCTGGGTGGCCGGGGGCACTCCGTCCATGTCGGCGCGCAGGGCGATGCCGTGCCAGTGGACGGACGTCGTGGTCCGGTCGGGGAGCTGGTTGGAGAGTTCGGCGGCGAGGGTTTCACCGGCGGAGAGGCGGATCTCCTTGCCCGGCGTGCGGCCGCCGTAGGCCCAGCTCTTGGCCGTCACCTTGGCGCCGAGGTCGAGCGTGGCGGGCGCCGCGGTCAGGGTCACGTCGCGCACCTTTCCGGTGCCCTTGCGCTTCCTCTCGGTGGTGGCGACCACCTTGCTGTCGGGGCTCACCAGGGTCGGCGCGGACCCGGAGCCGCCGCACGCGGCGAGCGCTCCCGCTCCGGCGGCGGCGAGACCGGCCAGCAGCGCGGAACGACGGTTGATGCTGTTCATGGGGGATGCCTCTTCTGGATCGAGATGCCTTTGACCTGCGCGCATGCGGCATCGCCCCCACGGTGTACGGGGGTACGGGCCGCGCGGTGGCGGCCTAGATCAGCAGTCGGGAGAGGCGGGAGAGGTCCGGCGGCGCGCGGTGCGGGTTGCCCGGAAGTCCGCGCCCGGCGAGGACACCGCCCGGCGGCGCGCCCTCGATGGTGTGCACCGGCACGGTCGGCGGCGCGATCCACTGCGGTGAGCCGATGGCACCGGAGGAGCAGTGCTGCGCGCCGGAGCAGGCGCCGCCCATGTCATGGTCCATGCCGTGGCCCATGGCCGAGGTCAGCGCGGCCGTGTGCCGCTGGTGCCCGGCGGCGCGGTGCGCAGTGTGCGCCATCCCGGACATCCCGGAGATCGCGGTCATGGTGGTGATGGGGGTCGCGGGTGCGGTGGGGACCGGGCCCACGTCGTGGTGGACCAGGACGACGAGAGCGGCGAGCAGCGTCAGCACGGCGGCCCAGGACCGGCGCGCCGCACCGCTCCGGGAACCGATCCGCCGGTACGTCACCTGCCGCCATCCCCTTCCCGAGCCGCGCGCACGGTGCGCTCCTTCTGGCACGTCACTGTACCCCCTAGGGGTACGGGATCGGACGACCGGGGAGAATGACTCCGGCATGGCCTGCGACCCCTGGGAGTTCGGCCTTCTCCAGGAGATCTCCGCCCCGCACTCCACCGAGTTGGCCGAGCGGGTGCCCCGGCGGCTGTCCCCGTGGGTGCGGCACATCGTCTTCGGCCGCCCACCGACCGGACGAGGCGGCTCCCCTGGCGCATGGACGCCATGACACCAACGCGCCAGATCAACAGTCGGCATTCCGCCGATATTTTGTTGCTCCGAAATCACGCGGGAACCACCTCTCGGAGGCCACCAGCATGTGCAGGATCTTCGGCTCCTTCGCGGTCGCGGCCACCGGCGCCGAACTGGCCACCGTGTCGGCCCGGCAGCGGCACGGGGGGCCGGACGCCCGCGGGGTCCGCACCGGCCGGGGCTGGTCCCTCGGGTGCGACCGGCTCGCCGTGACCGACCCGGCGGGCGGCGCCCAGCCCTTCACCCTGCCGACGGCGCCCGGCGTACTGGCCGTACTGAACGGTGAGATCTACAACCACCAGGAGCTGCGCGGGCAGTTGACCGCCCGCGGCCACCGCTTCCCGGACCGCTGCGACGGCAGCCTGCTGCCCGCCCTCTACACCGAGTTCGGCCCCTGCTTCACCGACCGGCTGGACGGAATGTTCGCGATCGCCGTCCTCGACCTGCGCGAGCGCCGGCCCCAACTCGTCCTGGCCGTGGACACGATGGGCATGAAACCCCTGCACTACCACCAGGGTCCGCGCGGCGCCCTGCGGTTCGCCTCCGAGATCCCCGCGCTGCTCGCCTTCGACGGGGTGCCCGCCACGCCGCGCGAGGACACCCTCGACACCGTCCTGTCCACCCGGACGCCCTTCGGCACCGAGACCGCCCTGCGCGGCATCCGCGTGCTGCCGCCCGGAAGCCTCGCGGTGGCCCGCGGGGGCGAGGGGCTGCGGATGCTGCGCTGCGGACCGCGCGCCGCGGCGCCCCGCGGCGAGCCGGCGCCGTCGGCCGCGGAGGTGCGGGAGACCCTGCGCCGCGAGGTGCGCCGGCTCGCCGACGTCGACGTGCCGCTGTGCGCCCTGACCAGCGGCGGCCTGGACTCGGGCCTGGTGACCGCCCTCGCCGCGGAGCGCAACGAGCCGTTGCACACCTTCCACCTCGGCTACCGCGGCCGGCTGCCGGGCGCCGAGCACACCTATGCGAAGGCCGTGGCCAAGCGCGCCTGCACCCGGCACCACCAGGTCGTCCTCGATCCCGCCGAGCTGCCCTCGCTGCTGACCCGCACGGTGCGCCATCTGGGCCAGCCGCACGCCGATCCGACCACCGTCGGCACCTACGCGCTGTTCCGGGCGGTGCGCGAGGCAGGGTTCACCGCGGCGCTCACCGGGGACGGCGCGGACGAACTCTTCGGCGGCTACGACCGGATCCGCACCGCCCTGGCGGCGCCCGCCGGATCCGACTGGACGGCGGTCTACGCCGACGCGCTGGCGGCCGTGCCCCGGCTGTTGCGGGAGTGGCTCTACACCCCCGAGTACCGGGCGTTCATCGCGGAGCACGGTTCCGCGGCCGACCGGGTCACGGCCGAACTGCGCGCCTGCGGCACCGAACGGGCCGGGGGGCTCCAGCGGTTCGAGACGCGCCGCCGACTGCCCGCGTACCACTTGCGGCGTGTGGACCATCTGAGCATGGCGTGGGCGGTCGAGGCCCGGATGCCGTTCTGCCAGCCGGGCGTTGCGGCCCTGGCCCACCGGCTGCCCGTAGAACTGCGCACCTGTAAACGGGCGTTGTACGAGGCCGGGCGGGGACTGCTCCCGGCCGCCACGCTCCGCCGGCCCCACCAGCCCTTCACACTGCCCCTGTCCGCGATGCTCGCCGCCGACGGGCCGCTGCTGTGGACCCTGCGCGAACTGCTCTCGCCCGCGCGGCTGCGGCGCACCGGGCAACTGCGCCCCGACCGGGTGCAGGCGCTGTTCGCCCGGCACGCCGAACGCCCCTCCGACCAGGACGCCCTGGCGCTGTGGGCGCTCGGCGTACACGAGTTGTGGACCGATGTGGTGCAGGGCCTGCGGGTGTCGACCGGCGTCGCGGCGTGAGCACCTCCGGGTGCCCGGTGCCCGAGGTGGGGCAGAAGCGGCGGCACGCTCCTGCCCCGGCGGCCGCTTCCTCCCGGAGGTACAAAAGGGCCGTAAGCTGAGCCTAGCAGTTCATTTGGGCAGACCAAAGGTGTTGGCTCACCCAAAAAACGCCCCCCGCGTCTTATCTGCGCCATGGCGGGTCTACGACTTGAGGAAACATGGACTCCGAGTCCAGGAAGGGCGATTATGGAAATGTCTTCGGAACACGCCCGGCGGCACGGGCCCGAGGACGGAAATCACCACTCGTTTCCTGGAGGAAAAGTGTCCGCGCCTTCCCGCACCGCCGACTTCCACACCGCCGCCCGCCAGTTCACCCTGGCCGCACTCGTCCGCACCGCCATGACGGGGGGAACGGTCGCGGCCACCGCCACGGGAAAGCACTCGGCACACCGCTCGGTGGCCGGAAACAACTGGCCCAGCACCACGTCCCCGGACAACAACTGGCCGACGGCGACCGCGGTGATCTGACGCGGCGCATTCCCGGGCGCCGGGTGAGTGGGACGGCCATCTCACCCGGCCCCGCCCCTCATCCGCCCGTCATCCGGCTGCGGAAATCACCGGACGACAGTCCGGGCACCGGCCCTTGAAAACAATATCCGCATCGCTCACATCCCACTCCGGCAAATCTTTCCCCGGCAGCACGGGAGCGCGGTGTACGACATTTTCCACGCGTCCGCACCGCACGCACAGCGCATGCTGGTGCCGAGGGCCCGCTATTTCGAAGACCGCCGGCCAGCCAGGTCGCTCGAATTTCGCGACCAGACCGGCTTCCAGGAAATGCCGCAGCATGTCGTAGACGGCCTGGGAGGTGAGGGTGCCCAGCCGTTCGCGGGCCGCGGCCGTCAGGCTCTCGACATCGAAGTGATCGCCCGACGCGAGCACCTGAAGCACTTCCAGGCGCGCGCTGGTGACCCGCAGCCCCGCATCGCGGAGTTGCCGGATCGCCGCCTCGCGCCCCTGAGCCACCGCTTCGCGCGCCATCTCCCCCGCCGGCTGGTGAGACCGAAAGTTTGGCCGCATCGTACCTCTTGGTTCACCGGGCGCTCGGGGCGCGCGCGGACGGCGGCGGCTGGCAAATCCCGCGCCGGGCGGTGGTGTTCAACCGAGCCAGCCGAGCCGGGCGGCCCGCACCCCCAACTCGAAGCGGCTGGACGCGCCGAGTTCTTGCATCAGCTCCGAGATCATCCGGCTCACCGTGCGCAGCGAGACGCCGAGGCTGCGTGCCACCTTCTCGTCCTTCATCCCCGAGGCCAGCATGCGCAGCGCCGCCCGCTGTTGCTCCGAGAGCCCGTCCCCGCCTCGCGCGGGCAGCGCCTGCTCGCCGTACGGCGTCGCGGCGTGCCAGCAGTGCTCGAACAATGTCTGGTACGACCGCACGATCGCGGAGCCGCGCGCGAGGATGGCGCCGGCCGAGCCGTCCTCCGGGTCGACCGGAAGGATCGCGAACTGCCCGTCCGCGATGATCATGTTCATGGGGACGACGGGTGACAGGCGCACCTGGACGCCGAGCTTCGCCTTCATCCGCAGATGCTCCGCGTCCTCGGGCACCGATGTCAGACGCTGGCTGAAGATGGAGCGGACCTGGACCCCTTTCTCGATCTGCCGCCGGTCGCGGTCGAGGGCACGCTCGGGGATCTCCCGGCCCCGTGCGATCGGGTGCATCGAGGCGAGGTTGCTCTGCACCGTCACCGTGATGTCTTCCAGCACCTGTTGGATACGCCGGTAGTCGGAGAGGATCTCGATCTCCACGCCGACCGTCCGGGCCAGCGTCTCCGTGTACAGGAAGTTGCCGGCGAGCGTCTTCAGCGTGTGGTGCGCCCGGTCGGCCTGCTCCAGATGGTCGCGCAGCCGGGTGCGCTCGCGCTCCAGCAGTCGCAGCAGGGCGATCTCGGGCGCGATGACCGTGACGACGTCGCTCTCGGCCTCGTCCGGCGTGTCGGGTTCGAGGCGGTTGGCGTGCAGTCGGCCGGTTCGGACGACCAGACCGAGGTCGATCAGTTCTTCACGGCATCGCCCGAGGGCACCTTCCGACAGACCCATGTCGCGGGCGGCCCTGCGCAGGCTGGACGCGCCCCGTGCCCGAAGATGCCGGTAGAGAGTGAGAGCCAGATCAGTGGATTGCACCCCCGCACCGCCACTGCCATTGATCACCGCGACGCAGCCCCCCTTGTGAATGCGCGAAGCTCTCTCATCACACCTTGTCACAGAGGAGGCCGCAGATCTCCGATGCTGCTTAGTAATGTGACGGTCGTCACGCGTCGGGGCGGCTGCTCGCCGACCGAGCGCGCTCGACGGCGCAGGTGATGCGCTCGCGCTGGCCGCCGGGCCGAAGTCCTCTCACTTCAGGGCGAGATGGGACTCCCGTCGAACCGCGCCACCTCGAACGACCGGAGCGGATACGCGCGTGCACGCCAACGCACCGGTACGGCGGGGCCGTTCACCGAGTCGGTTCACAACGGCCTTGGCGGTGGCGCCTCGTCCGCGAAGTGGTGGCCCGAGGCGCGCAGGGCGGCCGCCAGGACGGACACGTCCTCCGGTGACATGTGCCGCACGAAGTGCTGGAGGGCGGCCTGCCGGTTCCCGGTGCTGCCCAGCGCCTCCCGCATCAGGCTCGCGGTGTACTCCTCGCGGCTGCACAGCGCCTCGTACAGCCAGGCGCGTCCGGCCTTCTCGCGCCGGACCATGCCCTTGCGGTGCAGGATGTCCGCGACCGTCATGACGGTCGTGTAGGCGACCGGCCGGGTCCGGTTGATGTCGTCGACGACTTCCCGGACCGTGGCGGGCCGTCCCCAGTCCCAGAGACGGTCCATGATTTCGGCTTCCAGACCACCGAGCCGTCGCACCTGTTCCCCTCCGCCGCCCGTCACCGAGGCGCTTCACATCGTAGGACAAGCCCTCCGGATGTGGCATCACACCGATCGCGCCCCGGTGCCCGGCGGATTACGCCGGGCGGATCAGTCCCCCTCCGAAACGGCTGCTCCTTCCCCCCGAGCCGTGGAAGTAACCGGTGCTTTGTGCGCTTGCCACAACGAAGCAAGGGCATTGGCTGGCCAGGAGGTTGATAACGATGGTTCCCCTGATTCTGGTTCTTCTTCTGGCCCTGATCCTCTTCGGCGCGGGCTTCGCCCTGAAGGCGCTGTGGTGGATCGCGGTGATCGTGCTCGTGCTGTGGCTGCTGGGCTTCCTGGTCCGGCCCACCGGGAGCGGCGGCCGCCGGGGACGCTGGTACCGGTGGTAGGCGAGACGAGTCGGCTCGCGAGACGGTAGGCGACGCGGACCCCGCGGTACTCCCGGCCGGCGGCGACCCGGTCGGGGAGGTTGGTCCGCTCGCTGCGGGAGGAGGACTCCCGTTCGCCGTCGCCGGGGAAGCGCACGGCGGTCCGGGGCCTCTCCGCGAAACGGAGGCGGTCACCGCGGACCGTCGCCTCGAACGAGATGTCCGGTTCCGGGGATCCGCCGGGGCCGCGCGCGGCAGGTGATCCTTGCACCGGCCCCGTGGCGGCTCCGCCGGGTCCTCGGCCGTCGTTCGTTCACGGCGGCTCGTCCCGCGACTTCCGGGCACGGCGGCGGACGGGCCGCTCCGGCCGCTCGTCATCGCCGCCGCCATCAGCACCTCTGCGGCGCCCACCACCGCTCCCGCTTGCGTCGTCGCCGTCACGGGAACGGCGTGTCCGGGCGATGTTCCCGCCGCGCTCGGCCTCACCGATCCCCCCGGCGGCCCTTCTGGCCGACCGCGCGGTCCGCCGGACCGCCCTGCGCTCAGCCGCCTTCCCCGCAACCTCGGCTGTCCCGCCCTCGCCGCCGACCGTGTCCCCCGCCACGCCGACCGCCTCACCCGCGACGTCGCCCGCCTCCCGCACGGTCCGCCCCGCGGTCCGGCCCGCCTCCGGCACCGCGCCGCCGACCTCGCTCACGGCCCGCCCGGTCCGGCCGCCGGCATCCTCCACCACGCGCCCCGCGCCACCCGCGACGTCCTCCACCACCCGCCGGGCTCCCCCGCCCACGTCCTCGACGGCCCCGCCCGCGCCCGCGCCGACGTCCCGCACCGCCGAGCCCGCGCCCCGGCCCACGTCCCGGACGGCGCCGCCCACTCCGCGTCCGACGCCCTCCACCGCGTACCCGGCGCCGTGACCGACGTCCTCGACGGCCCTGCCCGCCCCGGTGCCGAGTTCGCCCACGGCCAGCCGGGCCCCGCCGCCGACGTCCCGCACCGCCGACCCGACGCCCCGCGCCAGTTCCTCCAGGATCTGCGGGTTGCGATCGAGGGTGGTGAGCACCCGGTTGATGATCGACGCGACGTTGTCGAGCCGCACTCTGAGGTGCGCCTGCGCCTCCACACCGGAGATGCCCAAGTGCACCCGGCCGAGGGCGACATCGGCACCCACGTTCAGCCTCAGCAGGTCCAGGACCTCCGCTTGGAGCGAGACGCGGGCCCGCAGATCCTCCACGTCCAGGTCGATCTCGTCGACCTTGAGCAACGGGACGTCGAGGAAGACGTCGGGCTCGTCACCGGGCGCCAGGACCTCGGCGTCGCCCTCGGGGCCGTAGCCGTCCTCGTCCTCGTAACCGCCCTCCACCGCGTCCTCGTCGTACGGCTCGGGCTCCTCGGCAAGCCCGTCGTCGTTCTCGACGTCGTCGCGCATCCTGGCACCTCCGCGAGTCCGGCGGACGTCATGACCCTTTCAGGCCAGTATGGTGCGCCGACGTACGGAGTCCCCGGCCGCGGCGGGCCCCCGGCGGCGCCGCACCGGGCCGCGCACCAACCGCGCGCGGGGGACCGCGCGACCGTGAGGTGGCGGCGGGCCGGTGCGCCGGACGGGTGACGACGACGGACGCGCCACCCCACCCCGCAGACGGCGCGGACTACGCGGTTGCCGGGCGACGGCTCAGGAGGCGAACGCGTCCACCCCCGTCAGCTCGGCCGACAGCGTCCACAGCCGGGCCGCCTGCTCCGGGTCGATCGCCCACCCCTTGACGCCTTCGCGGGCGTCGCCCTCCGGGGCGAGCTCGGCGATGTCGCAGTCCTCCAGGTAGAGGCCGCCGAGACCGTCGAGCTGCGGGGAGGTCGCCGCCCAGACCTGGGTGGCGGCGCCCTGCTGCGGGGTCTTGAACGCCTCGGGGTGGAGCAGGTTGCCGTGCTCGTCGATCCAGCCGCGCTCGATCATCTCCTCCTGGGCGAGGTGCCGTTGGAGCGGGGTGAGGATGCCGCCGGGGTGCAGGGCGAAGGCGCGGACCCCGGCGTCGCGGCCGAGCCTGTCGAGATGGACGGCGAACAGGACATTGGCGGTCTTGGCCTGGCCGTACGCCCCCCACTTGTCGTAGCCCCGCCGCCAGTGCACGTCGTCCCAGCGGATCCCGGAGGCGTGGTGGCCGCGCGAGGACACGGAGACGACCCGCGCGCCGCCCGGTGCGATGGCGGGCCACAGCCGGTTGACGAGGGCGAAGTGGCCGAGGTGGTTGGTGGCGAACTGCGCCTCCCAGCCGTCCCCCACCCGCGTCTCCGGGCAGGCCATGATCCCGGCGCTGTCGATCACGATGTCCAGGCTCCGCCCGGAGGCGAGGAACCGCTCCGCGAAGCCGCGCACGCTGTCCAGGTCGCCGAGGTCCAGTTCGTCCACCTCGACGCCGGGCAGCCCGGCCAGTGCCCACTCGGCGGTCTCGGGACGGCGCGCCGGTACGACGACCTCGGCGCCGGCCCTGACGAGCGAGCGCGTGGTCTCGAGGCCGATCCCCGAGTAGCCCCCCGTGACGAGGGCGAGCTTGCCGCTGAGGTCGATGCCCGCCAGGACCTCGTCGGCGGTGCTGGTGGCGCCGAAGCCGGACCCGATCTTGTGCTGTGCAGTACTCATACCGGGAACGCTACGAATTGGAGTGCTCTCGAAGTCAAGCACCGCACTGAGCGCCTGCCGGGAGCGGTTGCCCGGCCGGCGCAGCCTCCGGCCTCCACCACTCCGGCCGGGCCGCGACCCATGAGGCGGCCCGGACATGCATCAGGGCCCGCGATCCGCGGGGGATCGCAGGCCCTGATCGGGTGCCCCGGAGAGCGTCGAGCGCGTTACTTGGCGGTGTCCTCGTGGGACAGTTCGAGGTCGAAGTCCGTGGTGCCGCCCGCGTCCACGCGGACGGACCCGGCGACCGGGGCGTACCCGCTGGCGATCACGGTGTACTCGCCGAGATCGAGGTCGGTGAACCCGTAGGCGCCGTCGGGGCCGGTGGTCGCGGTGCCTAGCACATTGCCGGCCGCGTCCAGCAGCGTCACCTTGGCGTCGTCGAGCGGCCCGCCGGTGGCGGCGCTGACGACTCCGTGCAGCTGGGCACCGGCTTCGAGCCGGATCTCGCACGGCTCCGCCGCGCCCGGCGTCACCTCGACGGGCACCGCGGCCGGACGGTAACCCGCCGCGTTCACGGCGAGGGTGTAGCTGCCCGGAACCAGGTTCGCCAGCGAGAAGCCGCCGTCGGCCGCGGAGGTCGCGGAGGTCACCACCTCGCCGCGCAGGTCGGTCGCGACCAGCAGGGCACCCGGCAGCGGGTTCCCCTGGGCCGCGTCCCGGACGGACCCGGCGAGCGCGGCGCTGCTGCCGGTGAGCACGAGGTCGCAGACCACCGGATCGTCGCCGACCAGCACGGTGACGGCCTGCGGCTGACGGGCACCGGCCGCGCCGATCAGCACATAGGTACCGGCACCCGGCACCGACAGCGTGTACGTGCCGTCCACGCCGCTGACCGCGCGGTCGAGCTGCCGGCCGCGGACGTCGATCAGGGTGATCGCCGCCTGCGGGACCGGGGCGTCCGCACCGTCGAGGACCCGGCCGCGGACGACCTGTCCCGCGGCCGGCGCCGATTCGACGGCGGCGTCCTCGACGAGGGGCGCGGAGGTCGCCTGACCGCTGTCCGCCGCCACGGCGCTCACCTGGGCGTCCTTCACGTCGGCGTCCTCGGCCGGGGTGCCGTTCGCCTCAGCGGCCCGTGCCTCCAGGCCGGAGACCTTGCGCAGTGGCACCTCCTTGGTCCACACGGCGACCAGGAAGCCGAGCACCATGATGGCCGCGGCGCACAGGAACACCACGTGCATCGCGTCGGTGAAGCCCTCCTTGAAGGGCTGGGCGAGCCGGGGGTCGAGCTGCTGGATGAAGGAGGAGTCGTCCAGCACGCCCGAGCCGCTGCCGCTCGCGGCGGGGTGCTTGAGCATGTTCAGGACGGGCGCGTTGGCCGGGTCGGAACGCACGGCCGGGTCGTGCAGGGCGGCCTGGAACGCGGGCGTGCGGGCGGCCGCCCGGAACGCGGAGCTGATCTTGTCGCCGACGGTGCTGAACAGCACGGACAGGAAGATCGCCGTACCGGCGGTGCCGCCCATCTGGCGGAAGAAGGTGGCCGACGCGGTCGCCACGCCCATGTCCTTGGGCTCGACGGAGTTCTGCACGGCGAGGGTCAGGATCTGCATACAGCCGCTGAGGCCGAGGCCGAACAGCGCCATGTAGGACATGGTCTCCGGCAGCGGGCTGTCCCACTGGACCCGGTAGTGGAACAGCAGCATGGCCGCGATCAGCAGGATCGTGCCGATGACCGGGAAGATCTTGTACTTGCCGGTCTTGGCGATGATGCGGCCGACCACCATGGTACCGGCGATCATGCCGACCATCAGCGGCAGCATCAGCAGGCCGGACTTGGTGGGGCTGACGCCCTTCACGATCTGGAGGTACAGCGGGACCATCATCATCCCGCCGAACATGCCCATACCGATGAGGATGGACAGCAGGCTCATCTTGCTGAACACGGAGCTGCGGAACAGGCGCATCGGGATCAGCGCCTCGTCGCCCATGGCCCGCTCCACGAACACCCAGGCCACCAGGCCGACCACGCCGACGGCGTAGCAGATGTACGACTTGGTGGAGGTCCAGCCCCAGGTCTGGCCCTGCTCGGCCACGAGCAGCAGCGGCACCACGCCGATGGCGATGGTGAGCGCCCCCCACCAGTCGATGCGGTGCTCGCGCCGGGTGTGCGGAAGGTTCAGCACCTTGGCGACGACGAAGAGTGCGACGATGCCGACCGGGACGTTGACGAGGAACACCCAGCGCCAGCCCGCGATGGCCAGGATGCTGCTGCGACCGGCCAGGAAGCCGCCGATCAGCGGGCCGAGGACGCTGGAGGAGCCGAACATGGCGAGCATGTAGCCCTGGTACCGGGCGCGCTCGCGGGGCGGCACGATGTCACCGATGATCGCCAGCGCCAGCGACATCAGACCGCCGGCGCCGATGCCCTGGAAGGCGCGGAAGGCCGACAGCTCGTTCATCGAGGTGGCGAAGGAGCAGGCCGCCGAGCCGGCGATGAAGATCGTGATGGCCGCGAGGAAGAAGGGCTTGCGGCCGTAGAGGTCGGACAGCTTGCCGTACAGCGGGGTGCTGATGGTCGACGTGATCAGGTAGGCGGTGGTGACCCACGCCTGGGCGCTGAGTCCGTGCAGATCGTCCGCGATGGTGCGGATCGAGGTGCTGACGATGGTCTGGTCGAGGGCGGCGAGGAACATGCCCAGCATGAGACCGCTGAGGATCGTCATGATCTGGCGGTGCGACAGCCGGCCGGCCGGTGGCGGCGGCGACGCGGATATCGCTGGGGTTCCCCCGCGGGCCGGGGACGCGGACATGGTCATGCGTGCAGATCTCCTTGCCTGGCCTCGCCCACCGGGTGCTGCCCGGGCCCGAGGCTCGTGTACGTGCTGTCCACCAGGTCGTCGTTGAGGCGCTTGAGCAGACGGGTGAGAAGGGTGCGGTCCTCGGCCGGCCAGGGCTCCAGGAGCCGGGTCAGTTCCGCCTCGCGGCGGCGTACGGCGCTCTGGTACGCGGCGCGTCCGGCCTCGGTCGCGCTGAGCAGCGAGCCCCTGCGGTCCTCCGGGTCGGGGTGGCGTTCCACCAGCCCCCGGTCCACGAGCGAGCGCACCTGCCGGCTGACCGTCGACAGGTCGAGGAAGACGTCCGCCGCCAGATCGGTCGCGCGGCGCCGCCCGTAGGTCACCAGGCGGGCCAGCAGGACTCGGTCGGCGGCCCCGCACTCGACGCCGGCGCGCTGCGTCCAGGCGGCGAAGTGCCGCATGAGGCGCACCATCTCGGCCCCCAGGCCGGACGCGGCGGCCTCGGCGCTCACGACCTCCTCGATCGCGGCCCTGGCCGCCGTAGCGGTCATGCTCACCGTCGCGGTCCCGGCCGCCGTAGCGGTCGTGCTCGCCGTCGCCGGGGGCGTCGCCTGGGCGGACGGTACGTCGTCCGGGCGCGCGTCGTCGGCCCGTACGGCATCCACCCGTACGGCGCCCTCCTGGCCTCTGCGGCTCTCGGTGCCGATCATCACTCACATTCCGTTGCTTGCGGCTACCAAGTGAGTGTAGAGCCTGGCCGACGCCACCTCTACGCCGGTGTCCGGTCACGCTTCGGCAATACGACGGGGCGGTGGGGGGGGAGCAGGGTACCCGGCCACGCTGTGTGCCAGGACCGCGCGCTGCGCTGGCCGGGCATCGCGGTACGGCCTCCCTGCCGGGCGGACCGCGCTCTAGGGTGACCGCTGCGCCGCCGGGCCCGTCGGGGACGGGAGCGCCGGACGCGCGCACGCGCGGGTGAGGGCGGGGGGTGCCACACGGTCCGGGGCGGGCCGGGTACGGGGGCGTGCGGCGCGTACAGGGAGCGCGCACGCTGTGTCGTACATCCGTAGCCCCGCATTCCCGGAACGTTCAGCTCTCCTCCCTGCCAGGGTTCTTCGGCACCCGCCTACGGTCCTTGCGGTCTTCAAGGAGGAGTTCATGGACGCAGTGCTCGCGGTGCGGGCGCGCGGGATAACGAAGTGCTTCGGTGATGTGGTCGCGCTCGACGGTGTCGACCTGGATGTGACCCAGGGTCAGATCCATGGCCTGGTCGGGCCGAACGGGGCCGGCAAGACGACGTTGCTCGGCCTGCTGCTGGGGCTCGCCGTCGCCGACGCGGGCACTCTGGACATCCTCGGCGTGCCGGTCGGGCGCGCACTTTCGGCCGTTGACGGAGTGGCCGGATTCGTCGACGGGCCCGGCCTGTACCCGTCGTTGACCGCCCGGCAGAACCTGGCCGCGCTGGCCGCGCTGCGCGGGCCCGACGCGCGCACGGCGGGGATCGGGGAGGTGCTCACCGAGGTCGGGCTGCGCGATGTCGCCGACGACCGGGTGCGCGGTTTCTCGCTCGGCATGCGGCAGCGGCTCGGGCTCGCCGCCGCCCTGCTCACCCGG
This sequence comes from Streptomyces sp. AM6-12, assembly GCF_044327085.1. Classification (NCBI taxonomy): domain Bacteria; kingdom Bacillati; phylum Actinomycetota; class Actinomycetes; order Kitasatosporales; family Streptomycetaceae; genus Streptomyces; species Streptomyces sp. AM6-12. The sequence goes on along the minus strand of NZ_JBIQWN010000002.1, from coordinate 823,465 downwards.
CCCCGGCTGCTCGTCCTGGACGAGCCGTCCAACGGCCTCGACCCCTCGGGCAAGCGGCATGTGCACCGGGTCCTGGACCGGCTCGCGGCGGACGGCACGAGCGTGGTGCTCTCCAGCCACCGGATGGACGACGTCGAGGCGCTGTGCTCCGAGGTGACCATCCTCGCCACCGGACGGGTCGTCTTCTCCGGACCGCTCGCCGAACTTGCCGCCGAAAACCGGGAGTTGGAGTACCGGCTGATCACCTCCGACCCCGCGGCCGCGCGCCGGCTGGCGATCGAGGCGGCGGGTGTCCGGGTCGTGGAGGGCGGCGGTACACGGTACGGCGACGGGGTGCTCGTCGTACGGGCGTTGGTGCCCGCGCTCGACCGGCTCGTGGACCGCGTCGTGCGGTCGGACATCGCGGTACGCGAACTGGCGCCCGTGGTCTCGCCGTTGGAGGCCGCCTTCCTCGCGCTCACCGAACAGCATGACGAGCGGAACCAGCAGGGCCAGGGGAACCAGCAGGACCAGCGGGACCAGCAGGCCCCGTACGGGCAGCAGGCACAGCGGGAACAGCAGGAGGCCGGCCGATGACCGCGACCCTGACGGCGGAGCGCCCCGCCCCCGCCCGGCCGGTCTCCGTATCGCGCGGCTACCGCTTCGAGCTGGTCAAACTCGTCTCGCAGTGGCGGATCCGGCTGCTGGTGCTCGCCTGCTGGATCGTCCCGGCGGTGTTCGTCGCCGGGGTGAGCGCCCAGAGCACCCTGCCCTCCGACACGCTGTTCGGACGCTGGATGCACGCCACCGGCTGGGCGGGGCCGCTGGTGGTGCTCGGTTTCGCGGGCACCTGGGCGCTGCCGCTGCTGACCTCGGTGGTCGCCGGTGACGTGTTCGCCGCCGAGGACCGGCTCGGCACCTGGCGCCATCTGCTGGTGGTCGTACGGTCGGCCCGGCGCATCTTCGTCGCCAAGGCGCTGGCGAGCCTGACCGTCATCCTGCTGCTGGTGGCCGGGCTGGCCGTCTCCAGCGCGGTCGGCGGCCTGCTGGCGGTCGGCGATCAACCGCTGGTCGGCCTCGACGGCCGGCTGCTCGCCCCCTCGGACGCCGCCGTCAGGGTCCTGCTGGCCTGGATCGCCGTCCTCGCGCCGACGCTGGCGCTCGCCGGAATCGGGCTGCTGGGCTCCGTGACCCTGGGCCGCTCCCCCATGGGCCTGCTGCTGCCCGCGGTGGTGGCGCTCGCGATGCAGCTCGCCCAGATGCTGCCGCTGCCCCTCGGCGTGCGCCTCGCGCTGCCCGGCTACGCCTTCATCGCCTGGAACGGCCTGTTCACCAGCCCCGAGCAGGTCGGCCCGCTGCTCATCGGCGTCGCGGTGAGCCTCGCCTGGGCCGTCACCGCGACCGTGCTCGCCCATGTGCTGTTCCTGCGGCGCGACTTCACCGACCAGGGCTACGACGGCTCGGGCCGGCGCGCGGTGACGGCGGGAGTGCTGCCGCTCGCGGGCCTGCTCGCCGTGTCGGCCGCCGTGATCGCGCCGGCCACCGGGGTGTCGGGCTCCGGCATCGAGCAGGACAAGGTGCAGCGCTCGCTCGCCACCGCCTTCGCCCACCTGTACCGGATGCAGACCCGGCAGCTCCACCGGCCGGCCGTCACCGAGGCGCAGCTGAGGGCCACGGCCGCCTGCGACAAGGGCAGTGACAAGGTCGCCGCCCGCGGGCCGGGCAACGACTGGCGCTGCGTCGTGTCCTGGCATCTCCCCGGCGTCGAGGCCACCGGTACGGCCGTCTACCAGCTCGACGTCACCTCGGACGGGCGGTTCGTCGCGGACGGCGACGGCCCGAAGGAAGTGAACGGCTACTTCCTGGTGCGCACCCCCGAGGGGGACGCGCCGAACCCGCTGTGGCAGTTCGACGGGAACGTCGAGCTGCTCCCCACCTCGAAGGGATAACCCATGCAGGTAACACGCCACCGCAGGCGTGTCCAGAAGGAGCGCCGGGGCTTCCTGTCCAGACGCTTCGGCCGCCGGATACCGCTGGTGACCGCTGGGACCTCCGCGCTCGCGCTCCTCGCCGCCGGTGCCGCCTTCGCGCAGACGCACCAGTTCGGCACCCAACAGGTCGGCCAGGTCACCCACAGGGGCCAGGTCATCTCCAGCGACCAGTACCTCGCGCCGTACGGCAAGCACCTGGTCGTGAACAACGGCAAGATCATGTCGTCCACGGTCAGCCCGGACGGCACCCACCTCGCCGCCTCCATCGCCGACGGCGGCGCCGCGCTGGCCGTCGTGGACCTGGACGGCTGGAAGGTGCAGCAGGTCGTCGGCAGCGCCGCGTCGTCCAGCCCGCGCCTCAAGGGCAACGACGTCGGCCAGGAGGGTCCCACCTACTCCCCCGACGGCAAGCAGCTGTGGCTCGGCCAGACCGACGGTTACACCCGCTTCACCGTGAACGCGGACGGCACGGTCGCCGACCCCACGTACATCAAGATCCCCGCGGACGGCACCAAGCACGCGCTGGTGGGCGCCGCGGTGTTCTCGGCCGACGGCTCCACCGTGTACTCGGCGGTCAACGGCCAGAACCGGGTGGTCGCCATCGACGCGGCGACCGGGAGCATCGAGCAGAGCTGGCCGGTCGGCAACGCCCCGCGCGGCCTGGTGCAGGTCGGCGACAAGCTGTACGTGAGCAACGAGGGCGGACGCCCGGCGAAGCCCGGCGACACCACCATCAACTCGTACGGCACCCAGGTGCCGGCCGACCCGAAGACCGGTGCCACCACCACGGGCACGGTCAGCGTCATCGACCTGGCGCACCCGGCGGAGCCCGCGAGCAGCATCGACGTCGGTCTGCACCCGACCGCGCTGTACGCCAGGAAGGGCGCGGTGTTCGTCACCAACACCGCGACCAACGACGTCTCGGTGATCAGCACGGCCAACGACAAGGTCGTCCAGACGATCTCCACCCAGCCGTGGCCGGAGGCGTCGGTGGGCTACGAGCCCGACGCGGTGACCCTCACCGACGACGGGCACCTGCTGGTGACGCTCGGCCGGGCCGACGCGGTCGCCGTCTACCGCTACACCAGCCCGCAGGAGCCGGTGAGTTACGTCGGTCTGCTGCCGACGGACTACTTCCCCGCGGAGATCGCGAGCGTCGGCAAGCAGGTGGTGGTCTCCAACACCCGCGGCATCGACGCGCTGCGTCCCACCACCGCCTCCGGGCACGCCACCCACGACACCACGTCGAGCGTGCAGGGCTTCACGCTGCCCGACGACAGCGTGATCCGGGCCCGGACGTCCAAAGTCTTCCAGCAGAACGGCTGGACCGCTGGCTCGGTGCGACTCGCCAGGGGCCGGAGCGACGCCAGGCCGGTGCCGGTCCCGGCGCGTCTCGGCGACCCGTCGACGATCAAGCACGTCTTCCTGATCGTCAAGGAGAACCGCACCTACGACCAGGTGCTCGGCGACATGCCGCAGGGCAACGGCGATCCGGCGCTGACGGAGTTCGGCGAGAACGTCACGCCCAACCAGCACGCGATGGCCGCCCAGTTCGGTCTGTACGACAACACGTACGACATCGGCACCAACTCCGCCGAGGGCCACAACTGGCTGATGCAGGCGGACGACCCGGAGTACACCGAGTCCTCCGCCGGTGAGTACGCGCGCAGTTACGACACCGAGGACGACGCCCTCGGCCACCAGAAGTCCGGGTTCCTGTGGACCGGGGCGCAGGCGGCGGGCAAGTCGGTGCGGGACTTCGGCGAGTTCCAGCAGTTCCTGACCAAGCCGGCGGGCTCAAGCTGGCAGAACCTGTACTGCGACGCCAAGAACATGGACGCGACGGGGCAGGGCTCCGCCTACACCCTGAACTCGTCCTCGCCGATCCCGTCGCTCAACGACGTGTCGGTGCACGGCTTCGCGAAGTTCGACACCAGTGTCCCGGACGTCTACCGGGAGCAGGTCTGGAAGCAGGACTTCGAGAAGAACGGTCCGGCGGACCTGAACATGTTCTGGCTCTCCAGCGACCACACCGGTGGTCCGGCGAGCGCCGCGGCCCAGGTCGCGGACAACGACCTCGCCACCGGCAGGATCGTGGACGAGATCTCGCACAGCGAGTACTGGAAGGACTCGGCGATCTTCGTGGTCGAGGACGACGCCCAGGCGGGTCTCGACCACGTCGACGGCCACCGTGCACCGATCCAGATCATCAGCCCCTGGGCGCAGCACGGCACGACCGACAGCCGCTACTACTCGCAGATCACCGTGATCCGCACCATCGAGCAGATCCTCGGGATCCACCCGATGAACCAGAAGGACAGCGCGGCCACCCCGATGACCGGGGCGTTCACCCGGCACCCGGACTACACGCCGTTCACCGCGCTGCCCAACCGGACCTCGCTCACCGACGGTCTGAGCACCCCGCCGTCGTGCGGTGTGGACACCCCGGCGCCGCAGGACCCGAAGGCCGCCGCGGTGCCGGCCACGAAGGTGCCGGCGGCCGAGAAGTCGCTCGCGGCGCAGTGGGACACCTGGAAGTCCGAGCAGCGGCTGACCGGGCCGAACGCGGTGCCCGACTACGCCAACCCGGCCCAGATGAACCACTACACGTGGTACCAGACCCACAACTGGGCCAAGCCGTACCCCGGTGAGAAGAAGCTGTACGCACCGAACGACGTGCCGGGCGCGTACCTGCCGTCATCGGAGAACGACGGCTGACGCGGCCTGAGCGGGTGTGAGGAAACCCCCGGCCGGCGTCACGCCTGTCACACGACCGGCCGGGCGAAGGGAGCCCCTGGCCGGCGTCACCGTCGACCGGGGGCCTTCCCCCTGTTTCCGGTGGGGTGTGCCGGTGCAGGGTTCTTCCATGGCTGATCCTCTTGCTGGAGCATGGCCGGCCGGGTATCGGGTCCGCCCGGCCACCGCCTTGGACACCGACGCGGTGCACCGTCTGGTCGCCGCGTGCGAATGCGCGCTGCACGGCCGGGCCACGACCGACGCCGATCGCATCGCGGCCGATCTCGGCATGGTCGGGGGCGAGTCGGCGTGTGACACGGTGCTGGTCACCGGTCACGGCGGGAACCCGGCCGGGTGGGGCTGGGTGCGGGGGCGGCGCGCCACCGTCCATGTGCACCCCGAGCACCGGGGCCGGGGGCTCGGCGCCGCGCTCCTCGCCTGGACGGAGGCGCGGGCACGGGAGCTGGGCGGAGACCGGCTGTCCCAGACGGTCTCCGACAGCGATCTCGCGGCCACGGCGCTGCTGCGCTCCGGCGGATACGCCAAGATGGTCACCGAGTGGCTGCTGGAGATGCCGCTGCCCGAGGAACCGGAGGTACCGGAACCGCCCGCCGGGATCACGGTACGGGCGTTCCGCGCGGGCGACGAGGAGGCCGCGTACCGGCTCACCGAGGACGCGTTCGACGAGTGGCAGCAGCGGCGCAAGCCCTACGCCGAGTGGGCACGGCACACGGTCGGACGGGCCACGTTCGCACCGGCGGCGTCGCCGCTCGCCTTCGCGGGAGGCCGGCTGGTCGGTGCGGTGCTGTCGCTGGATCCGGGAGATCCGGCTCTGGATGCGGACGCGGTCGGCAAAGAAGGGTACGTCGAGCGGGTCGCGGTCCGCCGTGACCACCGTGACCGGGGCATCGCGCGGCTGCTGCTGCGGGAGGCCTTCCGCGCCTTCTACCTCCAGGGGAAGCGGAGCTGCGTCCTGTTTACCCACTCGGACACGGGGGCGCTGCCGCTGTACGAGCGGATCGGGATGACGGTGCGCCGCAGTTCCACGGTGTACGGCAAGGCGCTCGTCACGGGGTAGCCGACCGGGGCCTTCGGGTTACTTTCCCCCCGCTCGCGGGCCGTCGCCGGGGCCGCCGTTCTCGTCAAGAGCCCGGCCCGCGTGCGGATTGCGCGCGCTGGACCGTGACGGACGGCGTGGCCGACCTGCGCACCGGCCGCCCCACGAACAGGACACCGCCCCGGACCGGGAGCAAGGAGAGGTGCCCGGAGTGGTTGATCGGGGACCGGCGAGCGCGTCTCAAGGTCGGATCCTTCACGGGGTCCACGCAGGTTCGAGTCCTGCCCTCTCCGCCGACTCGATCCGCCCTCAGTTCTCCGCCGGCGGGGACCAGGGCCGCTCCGGGGGCGGCGGCCCCTCCCATGCGCCGCGGAGCATCTCCTTGAGCGTCCTCGGCGGCGTCTCCTTCTCCTCCCGCACATGCATGAGCCGGGCCGTGCTCACGCGTATGTGGCACTGGTGCCCCCGCAGCCCGACGAGGACCACCCATGACCCGTCCTGGGCGAGGAAGGCGTGCCGGGCCGGCTGGTCCCCCGGCTTGGCGTGCCGGGCCAGGGTGGTCGGCAGGTAGTGCAGCGCCGCGTCCTCGGCCACGGCGGCGATCCTTTCCTCGTCCCCCCGGACGCGGTGGGCGGCCGCCAGCTTCCAGTGGTGCAGCCGGAACTCGACGGCCTCCAGATGTCTTGTCTCCCGTATGTCTTCCTCGATGAGGACGTACCAGTCAGCGCACATGATCCGCGCATCCTGCCATGCGCCCGGCGCGCGCCTCGACCGAGCGGGTGCCTTCCGGCGTGCCGGGCCGGTGTCCCCTCGCCGTCGGTCGCCGCCGGCTCCTAGCCTCGGAGCATGCCCCGGCTTCCCGCACACGTACGCGCCTGTCTGTTCGATCTCGACGGGTGCTCACCCAGACCGCCAAGGTGCACTCGGCGGCCTGGAAGGAGATGTTCGACGCCTGTCTGCGAGAACGCGCGCGACGGGAGGGCACCGAGTTCGTGCCGTTCGACGCCGTGCGGGACTACGACGAGTACGTGGACGGGCGGCCCAGGGAGGACGGCGTGCGGACGTTCCTCGCGGCGCGCGGGGTGCGGCTGCCCGGGGGTTCACCGCAGGATCCGCCGGACGCCGAGACGGTGCACGGTCTGGGCGCCCGGAAGAACGAGCTGGTGCTGCGCCGGATCCGGGAGGACGGCGTGGAGCCGTACGAGGGCTCGGTCCGCTTCGTGCACGAGGTGCGCGCGGCAGGCCTGGCCCGCGCGGTGGTGTCGTCCAGCGCGAACGCGCGGGACGTGCTGGCCGCGGTCGGTATCGCGGACCTGTTCGACGAGCGGATCGACGGGGTGGTGACGCGGGAGCGGCAGTTGCGTGGCAAGCCCGCTCCGGACACCTATCTGGAGGCGGCACGCGGGCTGTCCGTGGAACCCGGTGCGGCGGCCGTGTTCGAGGACGCCCTCGCGGGTGTCGAGGCCGGGCGGGCGGGACGGTTCGGGCTGGTGGTGGGGGTGGACCGGGTGGGGCAGGCGGAGCAGCTTCGGGCGCACGGCGCCGACGTGGTCGTCCGCGACCTGGCGGAACTCCTGGAGTCGTCGTGATCACGCATCCCAGCTACACCGTCGAGCCGTGGTCCCTGCGCGAGACCGAGCTGAACCTGGATGTGCTCGCGCAGAGCGAGTCGGTGTTCGCCCTGTCCAACGGGCACGTCGGCTGGCGCGGCAACCTCGACGAGGGCGAGCCGCACGGGCTGCCCGGCGCCTATCTCAACGGAGTCCACGAGCGGCACCCGCTGCCGTACGCGGAGGCCGGGTACGGCTATCCCGAGTCCGGCCAGACGGCGATCAACGTCACCGACGGCAAGGTGATCCGGTTGCTGGTGGACGACCACCCGTACGATCTGCGCTACGGTCGGCTGCTGTCCCACGAGCGGGTGCTGGACTTCCGCTCCGGGGTGCTCAGCCGCACCGCCCGCTGGACCTCGCCGGGTGGGCGCACGGTCCGGATCACCTCGCGGCGGCTGGTGTCCTTCACCCAGCGCGCGGTGGCCGCCGTGGTCTACGAGGTGGAGCCGGAGGACGGTCCGGCCTCGGTGGCCATCCAGTCCGAGCTGATCGCCAACGAGCAGCTCCCGCATGTCGAGGGCGATCCGCGCGTGGCCGCCGCGACCGGCTCCCCGCTGACGGCGGAGGAGCATTACGCCGAGGACACCCGGCTGCGTCTGGTGCACCGCACGGAACGCAGCGGGCAGCGGGTGGGCGCGGCGGCCGACCATCTCGTGGAGGGGCCCGAGAGCACCCGCTGGTCGGCGCAGTGCGAGCCCGATGTCAGCCGGCTGACGGTGACCGCGGACCTGACGCCCGGACAGCCGCTGCGGCTGGTCAAGTTCGTGGCGTACGGCTGGTCCGGGGAGCGTTCGCTGCCGAGCATGCGCGATCAGGTGGACGGGGCGGTGGCGGTCGCCGTCAGCACCGGCTGGGACGGTCTGGTCGCCGAGCAGCGGGCCTTTCTCGACGGGTTCTGGGCGGGGGCGGACGTCGAGGTGGAGGGGGACTCGCAGATCCAGCAGGCGGTGCGGTTCGCCCTCTTCCATGTGCTCCAGGCGGCGGCCCGCGGCGAGAACCGGGCGATCCCCGCGAAGGGGCTGACCGGGACCGGGTACGACGGGCATTCCTTCTGGGACACCGAGTCGTATGTGATGCCGGTGCTGACGTTCACCGCGCCCGAGACGGTGGCGTCCGCCCTGCGCTGGCGGCACAGCACACTGCCCGCGGCCCGTGAGCGTGCCCGTCAACTGGGCCTTCAGGGCGCGGCGTTCCCCTGGCGGACCATCGACGGCGCCGAGTGCTCCGCCTACTGGCCGGCCGGGACCGCCGCCTTCCACATCGACGCGGACATCGCGCTGGCCACGGTCCGCTACATCGCGGCGACCGGCGACGAGGCGTTCGAACGCGGGGTGGGATTCGACATCCTGGTGGACACCGCCCGGCTGTGGCGCTCCCTCGGCCACCACGACCCGGAGGGCGTCTTCCACATCGACGGGGTCACCGGGCCCGACGAGTACAGCGCCATCGCGCGGGACAACCTCTACACCAACCTGATGGCCCGGCAGAACCTGCTGGCCGCCGCCGACGTGGCGATCCGCCATCCGGACCGGGCCGACGAACTCGGGGTGGACGACGAGGAGGCCGCGGCCTGGCGGGACGCGGCGGCCCGGATGGCGATCCCGTACAACGACGCCCTGGGCGTCCACGAACAGTCCGCCGGATACACGCACTTCCAGCGCTGGGACTTCGAGCGGACCCCGCCCGAGCACTACCCGCTCCTGCTCAACTACCCCTACTTCGACCTGTATCGCAAGCAGGTGGTGAAGCAGGCCGACGTGGTGCTGGCGATGCTGGAGTGCCCGTACGCGTTCAGCGACGAGGAGAAGGCGCGCAACTTCGCCTACTACGAGGCGCTGACGGTGCGCGACTCCTCCCTGTCGGCGTGCTGCCAGGCGGTGCTCGCCGCCGAGACCGGGCACCTCAGGCTGGCTTACGCCTATCTCGCCGAGGCCGCGCTGATGGACCTGGACGATCTTGAGCACAACACCCGCGACGGGCTGCACATCGCCTCGCTGGCCGGGACCTGGATCGCTCTCGTCGCCGGTTTCGGGGGCCTGCGCTGGCACCTCGGCAAGGACGAGCGGCCGGATGTGCTCGGCTTCGCGCCGCGGTTGCCCGAGGCGCTGTCACGGGTGGTGTTCACGGTGCAGGTGCGCGGGCGCCGGCTGAAGGTGGACATCGGTCCGCAGCAGGTGCGGTACCGGCTGGTGGAGGGCGAGCCGGTGACGATCCTCCACTACGGCGACCCGGTCGCCGTGACCACGGACGCGCCGCAGGACCGCGCCGTCCCGCCCACGCCGGTGCGCCCGGAGCCGCAGCAGCCGCGGGGACGGCGCCCGGAAGGACTGGCCGAGCAGGACGACACGCCGGAGCAATAGCCGTACGGGAGGCTTGGGTTCGGTTCGGCGCGGCCCCGCCGGACCGGACCTCCGGACCAGCCCCGGAAACGGGGAAGGGCATACCGGTCGTTCACCCGGATGGGTAGATCCGGGCAAGAGTCGGGGCGTGGGCGCATGACCGGCCGCCAGGCGGTGAGACATCGGTCATGGAGATGAGCATGGACGAACCGCCGCGGGGCGACCCCTTATCGGCCGCCCCGCGATTCCCGGACGCGTCCGATGTGGTGTTCACGGCGGACTTCGCCTCCACGGCCCAGTGGGTCGCGGGCCGTTCGCGGGCGTTCCCGGGGGGCGGCCCGGCCCATCCGGACGAGGACCGGCTGGACCGGCTGGTGGCCGACCCCGGCTACTGCCGCTCGGGGGTCTTCCGGGCCACCCGCCGGGCGGACGGGCGTTGGGACACGGGGCTGCTGACCACGGAGGGCAGCCGTCAGGGGTTCACCGTGCAGCCGGGTGATGTGCTGGAGGCGCGGGTGCGGCTGCCTCGGGAGACCGGCGCCTGGCCTGCGATCCGGACCTGGCGGGACGGCGGCCAGGGGGTGGACGTGTTCGAGTACCACGTGGACAACCCCGACCATCTGGAGTTCACCAACCGGGTGCGCAGCGCCAGTTGCTACCTCCGCGACGACGCGGTCCGCCCCGGCGCCTGGGTGGACCTGCGTACGGAGTTCGGGCCGCGCTGTGTGATCTGGTCGCTGAACGGCGCCTCGGTGTTCGCGGACCACCGGGGCGTGGGGCAGGCGTGGCGGGCCCATCTCATCGTCGGCCTCTCGGTGTGCGCCGGGCGCTACCACCCGCCGCCGGAGCCGGCCACGAGCGAGATGTCGTTCGAGGTGAGCGCGCTGACCGTGCGCCGTCCGTATGGTGGCGGGCGGTCGGTGTACGCGCGGCCGGTGTGAGCCGTCCCCCGGAATCTCGTGACGAAGGTGGTCCGTCCATGTCCGTGCCGAGTCTGCTCGCGGTGTTCGCCCACCCGGACGACGAGTCGCTGTCGGCGGGCGGGGTGCTGGCCCGGCACGCGGCCGCGGGTGCCCGTACCGGGGTCGTCACATCGACGTGGGCGGCGGACACCGGGCGCGCCGCGGAGCTGGCCGAGGCGCTGCGGATCCTCGGTGCCGGGGAGCCCCGGCTGCTGGGGTACGCCGACGCGCGGGTGCCGTGGTCGGCGCCGGGCCGCGCCCGGTTCTGCGACGCGCCGCTGGACGAGGCGGTACGGCGGTTGGTGGCGCACATCCGCGCGTTCCGCCCCGAGATCGTCGTCTTCCCTGTCAAGTGGATGTGTTCAGGTTGGTTCCCCGCATCTGGTAGCCCGAGGAGAGGTCAACGTGCGGGGGCCCAGAAGGGTGAAGTGGTCCCGTTCGCCTTAATCCGCTGCTCCGCTTTGTGCATCGCTATGTGCGCGGCGGTCACCTCCGTGGAATGATCGCTGGGTCGGCCTGGGGGGAGAGTGGACGATGACAGACACGGGTGAGCAGTACGAGGCGTCGGCGTCGGCACTTGGGTACCTTTTTCAGTTTGCGAAGGCGCTGCACATCTGCATCGAGCAGTGGATGAGCGGCGGCATGGACTGGGACGTTGCGGTCGAAGCAGCTGACGACATCGAAATCCAGCGGGGCCCGGATAGGAGCCTGATCCAGCTCAAGCAGCGCGCCGAAGGCGTTCGCATGACCGATCTGTCCGAGGATCTCTGGAAGACGTTGCGGATCTGGGCGGAGGCCGCCAAGTCCGGCCGGATCGCGCTCGCTGAGACGAAGCTGTTCCTGCTGACGACAGCTGAGCTCCCTGAAGGCAGCGCTGCCTTCTACCTGCAGCCTCGAAGCAGTCAGCATCGCGATGAAGACCGCGCCCTGCACTTGCTCCGCGAGGCCCGTAAGGCGTCGAAGGCGAAGAAGGGGTCCCTTCCAAAGTGTTTTGAGGCCTTCGATGATCTGGACCGGGGGGATAGGCCGCTCCAGCAGTCTTTGATCTCCCGCGTCGAAGTCCTTGGAGGCACTCAGGACATCACCGAGGTCCGAGACGCGTTGAAGGGCCTCGCCGCCTTCGCGGTCGGCCACGATGCGGCGAAGGCTTTCCTTGCCAGGCTGGAAGGCTGGTTCTACGACCGTGTGATCGAGCAGATGCAGACCCCAGGGGGAAGCCCGGTCACCGGCATCGAATTCGACGAGCGGCTCTCCGACCTGCAGCGACAGTTCCGCTACGACAACCTGCCGATCGACTCCGACATCTCCGACATGACTTCCGACGCCTCCCACTCAGCCGACAGGAAGTTTGTCCGCCAGCTCGCGCTGATCGGTGTCGGAGATGAGCGGATCGGTCTCGCGGTGAGGGACTACGTCCGTGCCTTCACCCAGCGTTCCCGCTGGTCCGCCGAGAATTTGCTGCGTGCGGGCGAGCTTGGTAAGTACGAGCGCCGGCTCGTTGAGGAGTGGCAGTCGCGTTTCGCCGAGATGGCGGAGGACCTTGGGTTCGAGGCTTCCGAAGCGGAGAAGAAGAAGGAAGCCAGGCTGATCTACCGCTGGGTCGATCGAGAGGCCCGCTTCCCGATTCGCGCAGATTGTGACGAAATCTTCGTCACCAAAGGCTCCTATCACATGCTCGCCGACGAACTGAAAGTCGGATGGCACCCGGACTTCTCCGCGCGCCTGATGGAGCTCCTTGAGCCGACCGGGGCCCACTGATGCAGCTGAGTCGTGAGGAACGGGCCCTATACAACCCTGCGTTCACCGGGGTCCTGTGCACCCGCGCTGTTCAAGGCTACGACAAGGAATACGCCGCCGCCTGCCCGCTTCCCGTAGCTGTGACAGCCAGCGTCATGGCTTTGCAGCCCGCCATCCGGGCAGCGCTGCCAGCAACGACTGGCACTGGACTGATGGGGTGGCTCGAAGCGAACGAGCATGTGCGCGTCGAGATGTCCCGCAACGCCGCGCTCCTCGCCGACGTGGTCAGGCCAGGTCTTCTGTTCGCCCTTCAGTCCCGCGTCTTGCACTGCACGGCCGTCGGCCTCATCCCCGTGCCCCGCGCGCTGGCCAAGACCCCTAGTGGTGGCACACCACAGACCGTAGACATCCAACGGGCAGCCCTCATGCTCGGACGCTGGCTTCCCAGCACCGGCAGTCTTGGCACCGTCCTGACCCTCTTTGGAGTCAAGCCGTGACCTTTCAGATCAAAGCGGTCACTATCTACGGCAAGCAGCCGGGCCAGGTGCACACCGTGCCCTTCGAGCCAGGCAGTCTCAACATCGTCACCGGCGACTCCCGCCGCGGGAAGAGCGCTCTGTTGACGATCATCGACTACTGCCTCGCCAGCGCAGGCTATCCAGTGAAGTCCGGCAAGGTCCGTGAATACGTCAGCACGTTCGCGATCACCCTCGTCAAACCCGGAGAACAGCTCTTTGTCGCCCGCCGCGCCCCGGAAGCCAAGGGAGGCGTCAGCACCGTCCTCTGCATCCTCTCCCAGACGCCCGGCTCGCCGCCGCCGCCTCTGAACGAGCTTCGCTTCGTCACACCGAGGGACGTCGCCAAGGGGCTGTTGAGCGACTTCTGCGGCATCGACCGCAATATCCGCGTCCCCGCCGTCGGCCGCGCAACACTCATCGCGCCCTCCGTCCGGCATGCACTGTTCTTCTGCTTCCAGGCCCAGAACGAGATCGCCAACGAAGATGTGCTCTTCCACTCGCAAGGCGAAGAGTGGAGGCCGAACACCATCCGCGGCGTCATCCCCTACTTCCTTGGCGCGACAGACCGTGAGCAGGCACTTCTCCGCAGTCGGCTACGCCTCGCTCGCCGGGATCTGTCCGACCACGAAGCCAAGCTGGCCACCGCGAGTAACCTTGCCCCTGCCGCCGGGCAGGCACAGGCCCTGCTCACCGAGGCCATCGAAGCCCGTCTCGTGGACCCTCCCGACGGCCACGAGGCAACCGCCGAAGGTATCCTGCGCCTCCTGCGTGAGGCACTCCTCCAAAGGGGCCCACAGCCGGGTCCAGACGGGACCGACGACCCTCTCACCGCTCTGCGCGCCCACCGTGCCGAGCTGCGCGGTCGGGCCAGTAGAGCACGGGTCCGGATCGCCGACCTCAAGGCCGCCCTGACGGAGAACAGTGACTTCACCGACCAAGCCAACGAGCAGCGCGCGCGGCTGGCCACCCTTGGCCTGCTGAAGCGCGATCCAGAGGCATCCGCTGCTGAACAGTGCCCGGTCTGCGACAGCCCGGTCAGATCCGCCCATGCCACTGTCATGGCGTTGACCGCCGACCTACTCCATCTCCAAGGTGACCTGCACGCCATCCGCAGCGACACGCCCGCCATCGAACGGATGATCAGCCACGAAGAGGGCCAGCTTCAGGAACTCCGCTCGGAACTCGCCCGCAATCAGGAAGAGATCAACGAGGTCACCGCAGCGTCCCGGATCCTCGACCAAGAGCCGGACGACGTGCGACGTGCTGCCATAGTGCAAGGCCGTATCAGCCTTTACCTGGACACGGCGGCCCAACTCGCTGTCGGCCCTAGGATGGAAGATCGAACCGAAGAGCTTCGGGCACGGATTGCCGAGTTGGAGACGCTCCTCAGCGAAGATGTTCAAGGCGACCGCCTGACCAGCTTCCTGTCACTGATCAACGTGGAGATCAGGAAGAAGGCCCTCGAACTCGCTCTGGAACACTCCAGTTCACCCATTCGCCTCGATGTCAACCGCCTCACCGTTGTTGCTGACACCGTAGAGGGGCCGGTGCCCCTGAGGGATATGGGCAGCGGCGACAACCATCTCGGGTACCATGTGGCCACACTCCTCAGCCTGCACGAGTGGTTCGCCGAGAATGGCAGCCCTGTGCCGGGCGTGCTCATTCTCGACCAACCCTCGCAGGTGTACTTCCCGCCCGATCACGTCGGCGAAGAGGTGCTTGAGAGTGATGACCGGGTCCTGCTTCTGAACATCTTCAACGCCATCCACCGGACGCTCCGCAGGCTCGATGGGAAGCTGCAGGTCATCGTTATGGAGCACGCAGACCTTGAAGATCCGGCCTTCAGTGACCACGTCGTGCATCGGTGGCGTCGGCGCGATGGGCAAGCACTCGTACCCGCCGCGTGGATCCCGTCCGAGGCTGACTGACGAGGCCGGCGCATCAGGCCGCCAGCCCTCATCGATGTGATGTTGCGGAGCGGACCTGAACTGTCGGCGGCACTTACGTGGGGCGGCCAGGAGGCAAGTGTCACCTATCTCCCCGTCGGGTCCGCTGCCGGTGGCACGCAGACTGAGCTCTACCCAATGGGGGTGCGCGGTGGCGTCCACCAGCGCCGTGGCCACCTCCAGGGTGGGGCCGTGACGGAGCGGCTGATCATGTCTCCAGGGCGATGCTCTTGCTGAATCCGCTGGTTTGCTTCCTCATTGCGCTGTCGTTGTTTGACCATACGTTGGCTGAAGTGACGCTTTTCGCGAGTGCTCGGTGTGAGGTTGCGCGAATGTAGCGTCTGTGCGGACAAGTCTCGCAACCAGTAGTTGCCTTCGCTATCACGGCAGGCAACAGCTACAGGCGAGGGACCGAAAGGGTCGGCGGAAGGTGCTACGTAGGCTGCACAGGTCTCGCTGGGGCCCAGGACGCGCCGCATGATGTGTCCGATCTTGAACTCAACGGCGACACCGTCCCAGATGAGGATGACGATGTCGTAGATCGGTCGCGTCGCGTTGTTCTGTACGTGGATATTGTCGCTGTGAGGGGGCAGTTTCTCCCTGTCGCGGTCGTGCAGAGAGACCTCCCAGCACGACACCGCACAGGCGTCTGCTCGCTCTGCTTTTCGGTGATCTCGCCAGATGATGCTGATCGTGGCGCTGAGGGCTCCGGTGGAACCAACGGCACTGATCCAAGTTGGGAAGTTACCCCAATCGACGGCAGTCATGTCGCTGATGTTGATGGGCAATCAGGGCTTGCGGAGGCGACTTGAGGAGACTCTGAGGTAGCGATCGATTGCTCAGAGCTGTGGATCGTAAGCTGTTCACGCTGGTCTCCTTCAACCTCCCAGGAGCAGCACGCGGAGGCTTGATCTGTTCAGCTCCAACCAGGTCCTGCATGAACCCCCGAGATGTAGTGAAGCCGCCCCGACGTGACGGTGGTCGGGGCGGCGCTGTGGGTGGATCGGTCAGGTGTTCGGTGGCCGGAAGGGAAAAACATTGTCCGGGAGAGGTGGAGGTTCACTCTTGACTTCGTTCTTTTGGGTCAGAACTGCGTTGGCGAGGGTCAGCAGGGTTACCTGCTGACGGAGTTCCCGGAGCTCAGCTTCTTTCTTGGCCAGCGACTCCTTGAGTTTGGCGACGGTTTCGCGGAGTCGCTTTTCGCTTTCCGGGACCTGCTTGGTCTCGGAGCGGACACGTTGGTAGAACTCGTTTTTCAGATCGACGTGCCGCTTGTGGAGGGCCATGCGGTGGACGCCAGCCTCCTCGGCGAGCGCAACGGCGGTGAGGCCGCCGTTGGAGACGGTGGCCTGTCCGGCCAGTAGCCGGTCCATAGCCTCGCGGATGCGGGTGCGTTCGTCTTGGGTCTGTTCGTTCATGTCAGGGCCTTGGCGCTCTGGGCGGCGGCGTCGTGAGCGTCGGCCGTGGCCCGAAGATTGTTGGCATTGATTCGGAGACGCTTGGCAATCTTCTCGGGCGAGGCGGCGGCCAGTTGGTCAATCTCGTCGGCCCGCCGCCGCATCTGGAGGGCGTGGGTGTCGGTGCGGACCGTGTTGCCGCAGCCGGCCGTGCAGGCGTACTGCCTCGGGGCGGTGGCGCCCGGCTCGGGTTCGCAGAGCGCGTTGTCGTGCTTGAACGCGCAGATCAGAAACGCCTCGGGGTTGTCATAGAGCACGATGCCGTCGCGGGCGAGGAACTTGGCGGCCTTCTTCGCGAAGGTCGCGGGGACGAGGCGGCCCTCGAACCGTGGCGCCGTTGCGGCGGCGGTGATGGCCCGGCGGGCGGCCGGGCCTGAGATCTTCTCCCCTGCCGCGGCCTGATCGCGGAGACGGGCGGTGTCAGCAGCGGCGAGTGCGGTCTCGACGTCGAGGACGCTGTGGATGCCACCGCGGCTGCGGGACCCGTAAGCGCTGGAAGTTCGAGCATCCAGCAGAGTTCTCATGTGGCCGTACTGGATCGCAAGAGCGATCAGCCCGCCGGGACGGCGCGCGATATGCCAGGCCAGGCTTCGCCTGAACCGGGTCACTCCGATTCCCCCGAGTGGATCCGCGAGGATGACCTGGTCGGGCAGGCCCTGGGAGACAGATTCGCAGTTCGCCCATTCCACGAATGCTTCGATTCGCTCGTTCAGGGTCCCGCTCTTCAGGGCGCCATGGTGACCCTGCTGGTGGGTGAAGTCGTGGTGAGCGGAGCTGAGAAGGAGCTCTCTTTCAGGGACCATTCTTTCCAGGACCCGGATGGCATGGACGACCGGAGTAATGGCTACCCAGGGAACAGCACGCTCCTCTCCGGCGGAGATGTCGCTGCCTTCGTCGTCGGTGACGTTCTTGTAGTGGTGGCTGCGGATCAGGTGTCGTCGGGGAGCGCCGTCAGCGGCGGGTTCGGGCTCTGGGCAGCATCCCTCGCGTAGACCCTGTACCTCTTGGGGGCGCATGCCGGTCAAGTACAGGCAGATGATCGCTGCGGCGGTTCCGAGATGGCGCATAAGTTCGGCACTTTCGTCGAAGTCCATGTGCTCGCGCCAGGGCTTCCCGTTGATCCGCCCGGTGACTGGTACCTGCAAAGGGCAAGGTCCCGGTCGTTCGTTGAGGGCGGTCGAGAGCTGATGCCGCTTGTTGAATCGGTCCACCTGGCTGAGGCTCGCGCCGGTGAGAGAAGCGACGTAAGCACGGGCTAGCATTCGCCGGCCGCGACCCCAGACAGAGGGCAGTGGGGCGTCCGCCTGGAGCAGGAGCTCCTCCAGGGCTGCCCGTGTCTTTGCACTGGCCCTGTTGGCAGCTGCCGTGGCGACGAGGTGACACCGCTCGTCCCAGGCGGCGAGGATGTCGTCGGCGAAGTCGTCGACCAAGCGAATCGACCAGAGCAGCAGCGGTCCGAGGACCTGCGGGTCAAGCGGCTCCGTGCTGTTCTCTCCGTGTGCCGACCCGTCATCTGCGGGAAGGAAGTCGTCGAGGCCCTCCGTTTCCCATGGAGGTCGTGCAATGCCGGTGGGCTGCGCACTGAGCTGATCGAACGCCCAAAGGTCAGTCAGGCTGGAGCAGATGCTCTTCGCAGGGTCGCGGGTGATGCCAGCGCCCCAGCGCTCGGAAATGTAGATCCGCCACACTTCCTCGGTGCATGCGCCGAGGCTGGTGATTCGACGTTCGTGTAGCCAGAGCGCCAGACGTATCCATTCGTTGCATGTGGCACGCATAACTGCCGCGGACGTCCGGGCCCGGGCCCGGACCCCCCGTTCCTTCAGGTAGGTAGGCCGGAGCCGACCGTTGATCATCGTCCAGGCTGCGAGTTTCACCTGTCCGAGCAGGGATGTGGGGCACCTTTCCCAGAAGATTGCGCAGAGACTGGTGCCGGGGTTGTCGATGAGCGGGCCCAGTGGCCAGACGAGATCGTTGTAGCGGGCGTTCGGGTGCGTGTTGCCCGGCTTGATCCACTGCGACAACACCACGGGGCTCGCGGAGCTGGGCATGGCCAGGACGTACGGGTCATTCTCGGTGGCGAGGCTGGTCACAGGGCGAGGTCTTCCTTCACCAGGAACTGGACGATGGTGCGATCGGTGTCGTTGACGTGGGCCAGCGCCGCCTTCCAAGCGGCCGGGCCAACCCTGTAGCGGAGGTCTTCCAGCCGTAGCTGATGATCACGCCAGCGTTCGTGGAACGTTCGGTCGTCCAGAACGGACCGCAGGCTCAGGATCTGCTCGTGCAGGTGGGCGAGCCGAGGGTGGTGGCCGGGGTGGACGTGGGCGTTGGGGCAGGCCAGGCAGAGCAGGAAGTCCGCTCCGCAGCCGCCCCCAGAGGCTGGCCAGGGGCTGGACGTCTCGTCCTCGCAGTCCGCGGTTGCCGTCTCCTGGTGCTGTTGATCCGGGTTGTCCGCGATCTGCCCGCCGAAGACGGCAGCCTTGGCCTGTTCAAAGGCTTCGAGCGCGCCGGCTTCGAACACGTCGCGCGAAGCACGCTGTATGCGCTGGTCAGGCAGGACGTAGACGCTCTCGTGGGTGCCTTGGCTGTGCTGTAGGGGACGACCCTCATTCGTCACTGTTGTCCGGCGGGCCCGTTGAAACGGAGATCCGCTCAGCCCATGGCCGCGGGCCCAGTACTGGATCATCGACTCGGAGACGCCGAAAGACAGAGGACCCACCGGGGCGGGCCTGTCCAGGTCGAGATGCTCCTGCTCGAGATTGTAGGAGCGAGCAACCATCAGCAGATCACGCCCGGGCACCAGGCTGTTGGCCAGAGCGCGTCCGTGAGCAGTGGCCTCCAGGGCCTGAGTGATCAGCCGCCCGGAGGAGTCGGCCCCTGAATCGGTGATGTTCTCGGTGGAGAACCACCGTCCGCCTCCCCTCCTGCGCTTTTCGACCTGGACCTGATACGTCACCGACACCGTCTCGCCGACCGACGGCGCCGTCGTCGGCGCCGGGATCCGGTCGTAGACGGACAGGTTCCAGCCGAACCGGTCAGTCAGCAGCACGGCCAGCGAGGTGAGTTCCCCTCGGCTCAGAAACAGTCGGCCCCAGGCATCCACCCCTTTCCCGCCCAGCAATCCGCGATTCGTCACGCTGGCATGCCCACCCGGGTGAAGGGTGCGAGGGACATCGCCAGTGCGGGCGAGGTGGTCGAGCACCTTCCCTAGCCGCCACTCCCGGGCGCCCTCAGGGAGGTCGCCCGCCCGCCATGCGTTCAGCAGACGCGTGTTCTCACCGATCCGAAGCCAGGCCGACCGGAACTGGCGTTGAGCGGCCTGCACTACCCGGTCCCGTTCACCCTGCTCATAAGACTGCTTGGTCGGCGTCGGCGCGGGGATTCTGCGGGCCAGTTCTTCCGCCACCGGTCCGGCGGCCAGTCGAGGGTCCCCCTGCAACAGATTCCGGACCGATCTCAGCGTGCCCTTACCGGAGTTGGTATTGATGAGCCCGTCACGCCAGCTTTGCATGATGGCGGCGGTCAGGCTGTCCAGATCATCCGGTGGACTGCCCAATGCAGAGAGGAAATCTGCAAAATATCCTAGCTTTATCCAATTGCTCCGGGCAGTACCGTGGCTGGTCCAGCCACGGGAGCGGTGCGCGAACACACGAGCCAGGGAGCGCTGCATCGGCCCGGGCACTGGCAGCTCGGCGAAGTCATACTCCTTTTTGAACCCCGCCTTGTTGGTGACCGTTACCACGAGCCCATCCGGCGTCAGCGGAGGTTCGGCCCGGTGACCGGCCGGCGGCAGGACGGCCTCACGCCCCCGCCCCCTCACGAGGCCACCTCACCAAGGAGGAGGTCGATGTCCTGGATCCCGACCGTCTCCTGGGCAAGGCGCGCGAAGACACCGTCCACATCATCGGCATGCTCGTTCTGGCCGTCGGTGGTGTCGGCCATGGCGAGGATCGATTCCAGCTGCAGGTGAGCCACCGGTGCGAGGTAGTGCCGCTTCGTCGTCTCCACGTCCGCGTGCCCGAGAATCGTCTTGACCAGCCACCACGGGTCACCGAACAACAACGCGAAGTCCCGTCTCTCCGCCTTCGACAGTCCGTAACGGGACTCCACCAGCCGGTTCAGCACGATCAGTAGGTAGAGCGCCGCTGAATGCCGGGCCGAGTGCGGGGTGGCATACGGGCTCTTGCCCCGAACGTCCGCCAGCCGGAAGTCGTGGGTGATCTTGCGTTCCTTCTCGGTGAGCAGCACCTTCTCACAGCGCAAGTTCGCCGTCCTGAAGACCCCGTTCCAGCGCTCGGGCGGCATAGGCAGGCCCTGCTCAGTCAGCCACAGATAGGCTGGCTCCGGCCCCTCCGGTCCCTCCAGGAACAATGACTGCCTCTCCCGCCAGTCGAGCCGACTCAGCTCCCTTGCACCGACGACACCATTCAGGTCAGCCCACTCAACCTTTGGCTTCAGCCCGCCGGTTACCTGCGTGATCAGCCTCATCACCGGCAGCCGTTCGTATCGGCCTGCGGCCTGGGCACGTTGGACGGCCCACGCCCGCTCTGACTGAACGTAGGCTTCAACCTGGCCGACAGCCTCAACCGAGGCGTAAAACACCCGGCTGTTCTTCGACCGCGTCACTGCCCCCGCGATCCGGCCGTGGCAGTAACGGCCATGCCGCAGCCGCTGGGTGGGCAGCTCGAACGTCAACAGGGATCCACACTCCTGTCGGCGAAGAGCCGAAGAAAGTAGCAGCTGGACGAAGCCGGTGTTGCGTATCTCCGTCCGCGAGTCCCAGCCCGGCGCCGAGAGGCCACTTCGGGTGTGGCCTCGCAAGCCGATATCTGACCACAGGCCCCAGGTCCGCGGCGTCAGCCACGTCACCCGCGAGCTCACCGAGTCCGCCGCACGGTCCTCCCGCCGTGACACATCCACCGGCAGCGGGCGCACCTTCCCCCACCGGAACAGCTTCGTGAAGGCAGCCGCCTCCCGGTCCCACTTCGTCCCACTGATCCGCTCCGGGTTCTCCTGTGCCTCACACCGCCAGTCCCGAAAATCATCCAGATCCTGCTGCGTCGCCTCCCACCACTCGACGCCCCGCGAGGACAGGAAAACCAGCAACAGCCGGATATCAGTCGAGTAGTTCCGCTTCGACTCGCGTTGCATGCTCCGAAATTCGGTCGAACGGACGAAACTCAGAAGCCCCGCATCGACCATTCCGTCGGGCCTCACAAACACGGGGTCGCCCGGTTTGAGCCCGATTCGGGCCACCGCCTCTGGCAGATCCTGTACCCCCAGAACCCCGTCAGCAGGGAGTGTCCCCCACCGGCCTGGATCCGGTACCCGCACTACTTGCCACGTGCTCAACTGCTGTCTCCCCTGACGCTTGAACTCACCCAAGCATCAGGGAAGTCGTCACGCACGACGCGTACGGCGGGGTGACGGGGCATCCGGATCATGTGCACACGCACCGGGTGACCGTGCTCGCCGTCCAGGCAGCCGGGCTTGCCCGGTTCGATCCGGACGCCGGCGCGCCCTGGCAGCCGCGCGCCCTGTATCTGGCGACCCATCCGCACTCGGCCGTGCCGGCGCTGCGGGAGGTGGTAGGGGAGCGGGAGACGGCGTACAGCGTTCCGGACGAGCAGGTCACGGCGACGGTCGATGTCGGCCCCTGGCTGGAGCGGAAGATCGCCGCCGTGCTGGCGCACCGCTCCGAGGTGGAGCGCGGAGCGGTGCCGGGTCTGCTCGCCCGTCTCTCCCGGCCGGAGTGGAAGCGGGTGATGGGCACGGAGTGGTTCATCCGGCACGGCTTCGCCACCACGGCACCGGCGCGGACGGAGCTGACCGTCTGACCGGCCGC
Source organism: Streptomyces sp. AM6-12 (assembly GCF_044327085.1). Lineage (NCBI taxonomy): Bacteria > Bacillati > Actinomycetota > Actinomycetes > Kitasatosporales > Streptomycetaceae > Streptomyces > Streptomyces sp. AM6-12. The sequence goes on along the minus strand of NZ_JBIQWN010000002.1, from coordinate 801,288 downwards.
CGGGAGGCGGGCGGGCGCCCCGTTGGCCATGCTGGGCTGAGAGGGGCAGTTCCGCGCGACAAGGAGCACGGCATGCCGACGGACGCGATCGGACGATTCATGGCGGCTCTGGATCCCGACCAGCGGGCGGCCATCGGCGCGAAACCGCGCGCCGAGCAGGAGCAGCTGGCCGCGGCCTGGGAACGGGAACTGGAGGCCGACGACGAACTGGACACGCTGGACGAACTCTCCCCGCCGGCGGCCGAGGCCGAGGCGGCACGGCGGGTACTGCACCGCGAGGCGGGGTGACCCGCCCCGTCTCCGGTCCCGAACCGCCCTGAATCGCCCTGAATCGCGGGGCCGCCGGGGCGATCGGCGCCCAGTGCCCCGCTCACTCGCGCAGCGCCGCGTCCAACACCCGGACGTACTCCCCCACGCGCCCGCCCCCGGCCGGAGCCGCGGGCAGGCGCCCGAGGACGGCGGTGACGGCGGCCGGGGCGTGGGCGCGTGCCTGCGCGAGCGCGTCGGCGGCTGTGTGGTCCTCGTCGGCCGCCAGCTCCTGTGCGCGGGCGGCGTGGGCCGCCGCGCCGAGGATGTGTTTGACCTGGTGGGCGTCGGCGAGGGGGTGGAGGAACGCGGCGCCTGCCGCATGGCTCGCCGCGCGGGCGGCGTCGGCGGCGGCCGGTGACGCGGCCTCGCGTGCCGCGCGGAACGCCGCGAAGCCGCTCAGCCGCAGCGCCTGGGTACGGCGTCCGCCGCCCGCGAAGGCGCGTGCCGCCTCGATGGCCTCGCGGGGGCGGGGGTCCGCGGGCATGTTCTGTTCGAACAGGTGCAGCACCCTGCTAGCGCAGCCGGCCGCGTAGCCCGTGATCTCCCGCAGTTCGTCCTCGGTCAGTTCTATCCGGTCCGCCCGGTCCGTCTTGCTCGGTTTCGTCGGCACGGCCCCATCCTGCCGCACACCGGACCGGCCGGCGGCGCGGCCCGGCGAGGGCGTGCTGCGCGAGCTGGACGTGACGCAGAGCGGGCTGGCCGAGGCGGCGGCGGCAGTGTTCGCGCGGGTGAGTCCGGAGCAGAAGGGCGCGGATCGTCCGATTGCAGCGGGGCGCCGGCAGCGATGTCGCCTCCTTGGATGACGACGTCAATCACGCGCTCACCCGCACGTCGCCGATGCGGGTATCTCGGTGGGCTCGGCCGGGCCCGGCCGAGCCCGCTGCGCACGACCCTGCCGCGACGGGGCGCGCCGCGAGCGGCTACTGTCACCTGTCGTCCGGTGTGCTCCCTATAGGCAGGTGGAGGAAGCTTTTCCATGTCTGGTCACGCGACGGCCGTGGTGGCGGCCGGGAGCCTGCCGGAGCTGACACTCGCACGCGCGCTGGGGTCGTGGCAGATCGACGTGCCCGCGCTGATACTGATCGCGCTCCTGGGCGGCCTGTACGGCTGGGGCGTGCTGCGGGTGCGCCGGGCGGGCGGGACCTGGTCGCCGGGCCGGATCCTCGCGTTCACCCTGCTGGGCCTCGGCGGCCTCGCGGTGGCCACCATGTCGAGCCTCGCGGTCTACGACCATGTGCTGTTCTGGCCGGCCGCGGTGCAGAACGTCCTGCTGGACCTCATCACCCCGCTGGGCCTGGCCCTCGGCGATCCGCTGCGGCTCGCCATCGAGGCGCTGCCGGGCGAGGGCGCCGCGCGGGTGCAGCGGGTGACGGGCGGGCGGGTCGTACGACTGCTCACTTTCCCGCTGGTCAGCACGGCCCTGGTGCTGGGGACCGAGCTGACGGTCTACTTCACGCCGTACTTCGCCACCGCCCTGCGCGTCGGCTGGCTGCACGAGCTGATGTACCTGCACCTGCTGGTGGCCGGCTGCCTGTTCGTCGTACCGGTCCTCACCCGCGAGGAGGCGCTGCCCGCGTGGTGCAGTCACCCGGTGCGCGCGGCGCTGGTCTTCCTGGACGGCATCATCGACGCGGTGCCCGGCCTGGTGGTGATGACGCACGGCACGCTGATCGCCGGAGCCTGGTATCTGCATCACGCGCCCGCCTGGTCGCCGGACGTCCAGCACGACCAGCAGATCGGTGGCGGCGCCATGCTGAGCATCGCGGAACTGGTCGCACTGCCCTTCCTGCTGGCGATCCTGGCGCAGTGGGCGCGCGCCGAACGCGTGCAGGCCGCGGCCCTGGACCGGCGGCTGGACCGGGACCTCGCGCCGGTGGCGCCCCCCGCGTCGAGGGCTGAGCGGGCCGAGGCGCCGTCCGACGAGGCCGAGGCGGTACGGGTACGGCCCTGGTGGGAGACGGAGCAGAACGAGGTGGCCGCCCGGATCCGCCGCCAGCACGGCGAGGACTGAGGGGCGCGGGTCAGGGCCGGGTGCCGCGGGCCAGGACGACGACGTAGCGGCACTCGGCGTCCGTGGTGTTGGCGAAGACGCGCGGCGCGGGATCGCCGAGTTCGAGGGTGTCGCCCGGCCCGAGTTCATGGATGTGCTCGCCGTCCTGGAAGGTCAGGCGGCCGTCGAGGACCCAGACGACCTGGTGGACGAAGGCGAAGGCCGCGGCCGGGTACGGCACCCGTGCCCCGGCGGGCAGCCGGATCTCGGCGACCTCCGCGGGGAAGTGCGCGCCGGTGATCTGGCGGCGCCGGTAGCCGGTGGCGGGGTCCTGCCACTCGGGCGCCTCGGTACGACGGCGCACTCCCGCTTCCTCCGCGGTCCCCGGCGCCGTGCCCTCCGCGAGGGCGAGCAGCGAGGCGATGCTCAGCTGGAAGGCGGCGGACAGCTTGCCGAGCACGACGGCGGTGGGGCTGCTCTCGCCGCGCTCGATCCGGTTGATCATGGCACGGGAGACCCCGGACGCGTCGGCGAGCTGGGCCAGGCTCCAGCCGCGCCGTTCCCGTTCGGCGCGGATCCGGGCCGCGATCCCTGCCACCAGGGGTTCTACTATGTTGGACATGCTTCCAATATATGAGAGGGACCGCCCGGTGACCGTGCGCCCGGCGTGCGCCGGTGATGCGGAGGCGGTGCGGGCGATCCGCAACCACGCGATCGAGCACTCGTCGGCCCTGTGGACCGAGATCGCGCAGTCACCCGCCGAGGGTGCGGCCTGGCTGGCGCGGCATCTGGAGCGCGGTTCGGCGTTCGTGGCCGAGACGGACGGCGAGGTGGCGGGGTTCGCGGTGTTCGCACCGTGGCGGGAGCTGGAGGGATACCGGCACACGGTGGAGGACTCGGTCTACGTGCGCGAGGGCCGACACGGGCTCGGCATCGGGTCCGCGCTGCTCAGCACGCTCATCGCGGCGGCGCGCGCGGCGGGGCACCACCTCGTGATCGCCGGCATCGAGTCGGGCAACGGCGCGTCGATCCGGCTCCATGAGCGCTTCGGGTTCGAGCACGCCGGAACGATCCGGGAGGCCGGGATCAAGTTCGGCCGCCGGCTCGACCTGACGCTGATGCGGCTGGCGCTGGACTGAGCGGCGCGGCCGGGGCCCGAGGACTGAGCGGCGCGGCCGGGCCTTGCGCTGAACAGGCGCCCGTCGAGATGCGGGGCGGGGCGGACGGTCGTTTACTCGGGACGGGACGGACGGGGCCTCTCACCTGGGACGGGACGGACGGCCGTTCGCTGGAGCCCGCCCGGTGCGTTGCCGAACGCCGTCCGGGGCACTGTCGGCGGTGGAGGTGGATCGGGCGTGAGCGACACGGTCGGACAGCCTTCCCCGGCCGACGACGGGCGGTCCTCGACGGGGGGAGACGGGCGGCCCGCCGCGGCGGGTTCCGGGCAGCCTTCGGCGGCTGCCGACGAGCGGACCTCCGCAGCCGACGACAAGCGGACATCCACGCCCGGCGACGGGCCGCCCTCAGCAGCAGGCCGCGACCAGTCACCCGCAGCCGGCGGCCAGCAGACCTCCGCGGGCGGCGACCCGGCGCGGACGCTGCTGAGCCGCGGATATCTCCGGCTGCTCGTGCTCTCGCTGGGTCTCGGTGTGCCGATCGCGCTCGCCAGCTTCTTCTTCGTCGGCCTCCAGCACTGGCTCCAGCACCAGGTGTGGCAGGAGCTGCCGCACGCGCTCGGGCTCGGGCGGGCCCCCTGGTGGTGGCCGCTGCCCGCGCTGACGCTGGCCGGACTGCTCCTCGCCCCGATCGTCACCCGGTTGCCGGGAGCCGGCGGGCACGTCCCGGCGCACGGCCTGGGCGGTGCCCCCATCGGCCCCCGCGCCCTGCCGGGCGTGGTGCTGGCCGCCGTCCTCACGCTTCCGCTGGGCGTCACCCTCGGCCCCGAGGCGCCGCTGATGGCGGTCGGGTCCGCGCTCGCCTTGCTCGGGGTGCGCGTGCTGCGGCGGCACCCGGCGGACGCCGCCTCGGCGACGGTGGTGGCCACCGCGGGGTCCACGGCGGCCATCTCCACCATCCTGGGCGGCCCGGTGGTCGCCGCCATCATGGTCGTGGAGGCCGCCGGTCTCGCCGGGCCCCGGCTCGCCGTGCTGTTGCTGCCCTGTCTGGCCGCGAGCGGGGCCGGCGCGCTCGTGTTCACCGGATTCGGCCACTGGACCGGCCTGTCGATCGGCGCCCTCGCGCTGCCGAAGGTGCCGCCGGACACGGTCCCCGACGCGGGCGACTTCCTGTGGGGACTGCCGGTGGCCGCGCTGATCGCCGTACTCGTCTCCGTGGCCCACGGCCTCGGGGAGCGCACCCATCGGTGGACCTCCGCGCAGGCGACGGCGGTCCGCACGGTGGTGTGCGCCGTGGCCGCCGGCGTCTGTCTGACGGCGTACGCCCTGCTGACCGGCCGCTCGCCCGAGGAGGCGGCGCTGTCGGGGCAGACGACGCTCGGGCAGCTGGCCGAGAACCCGCGGGGGTGGCCGGTGCTCGCGCTGGTGGCGCTGGTTGTCTGCAAGGCGCTCGCCTGGGGCATCAGCCTGGGCAGCCTGCGCGGCGGCCCGATCTTTCCCGCGGTGCTGATCGGGGTGGCGACCGGCCTCACCTTCGCGGGCCTGCCGGGGCTCGGGACCGCCCCCGCGTTCGCGCTGGGCATCTCGGCGGCCACGACGGTCGTCACCGGGCAGCCGCTGACCAGCTGTGTCCTGGCGGTACTGCTGCTCGGCCGCGACGCGTACAACCAGATGCCGCTGATCGTCCTCGCGGCGGTCACCGCCCTCCTCGTCAGCCGCCTGCGCACGAGCCGCCGACCGGAGCCCGCCCCGCCCGGCACATGAGCGGCTTCACCCCGAGCGGCCGCCGAACCGCCAGGCGTGGACCTCGACCTCGGCGTACCGGTCCACCGTCAGCAAGGCACGGGCGGCGGCCGGACCGGGGGCCCGGAGCAGGGCCGCGGTGCCCAGCCAGGCGGTGCCGTCGTCGGAAAGCAGGGGGCCGTAGGCGATCAGATCGTCGCCGCGTCCGGCCGGGACCGCGAGCTCGGCGGCCTCGCCCGCGCCGAGGCCGAGCACCAGGTAGCGGTCGCCGTCGGCGGGACCGCCGGGGAAGTCCCACATCGTGCGCCCGAGCAGGTTCCGCCAGCGCCGCAGCAGCACGTCCCGGTAGACGCCCGCCTGGTAGCCGGGCTCGTCGAAGGCGAACGCACGGGCGGCCGCGGCGTCCGGCAGGTCCAGGATGTGCAGGCTGCCGGTGGGGGTCTCGCCGTCCTGTCCGAGCGTCGGACCGCGGGCGATCATCTCCTTGTCGTACCGGTCCATGTAGGACCAGTGATCTTCGAGCAACGCCATGCGGAGCGGCAGCGAGTCGGGCCGGTCGCGGTGATAGCAGAGGAACTCCATGCGCCCACCCTCTCGCGCGGCGCGCCGTCCGAGCACGCCCTTTTCCCGGCGCCGCCGGGTGCGCCAGGGGGCGGGGCGCTCCGCGTGCGGCGCCGGTACAAAACGTGCAGGGTGGGAACGTCGGCCGTTCGCCCACCGGTCCGGCGGCCAGGAGATACCGAGGAGAGTCGATGTCCGATGCCGTAGCGCCGCAGCCGGTCCTGGAGCCCGCGGCGGCCGAGTTCGCCGCGGCGACCGCGAAGCCGCCGTTCCTGTTCGATCTGCCGCCCGCGGAGGGCCGCAAGGCGGTCGACGAGGTCCAGTCCGGGGACATCGGGAAACCGGCGGTCGACGAGGAGTGGATCACCGTCTCCGGCGGGCCCACGGGCAGCGTCCGGGCACGGATCGTCCGGCCCCCCGGCGCCTCGGGCAGCCTCCCGGTCATCCTCTATGTGCACGGCGCCGGCTGGGTGTTCGGCAACGCCCACACCCACGACCGCCTGGTGCGCGAACTCGCCGTCGGCGCACAGGCCGCGGTGGTCTTCCCCGAGTACGACCTCTCCCCCGAGGCCCGCTACCCCGTCGCCATCGAGCAGAACTACACCGTCGCCCGCTGGGTGGTGGAGCAGGGCGCGACCAAGGACCTCGACGGCTCCCGGCTCGCCGTGGCCGGGGACTCGGTCGGCGGCAACATGAGCGCCGCCCTCACCCTGATGGCCAAGGAGCGCGGCGGTCCCGCGCTGGTCCAGCAGGTGCTGTTCTACCCGGTCACCGACGCGAACTTCGACACGCCGTCGTACCACCAGTTCGCCACCGGCTACTTCCTGCGCCGCGACGGCATGCAGTGGTTCTGGGACCAGTACACGACCGACGCGTCCGACCGCGCCCGGATCACCGCCTCGCCGCTGCGCGCCACCACCGAGCAGCTCAGCGGCCTGCCGCCCGCGCTGGTCATCACCGGCGAGGCCGATGTCCTGCGCGACGAGGGCGAGGCGTACGCGTCCAAGCTGCGCGCGGCCGGCGTCCCGGTGACCGCCGTTCGGTTCCAGGGCATCATCCACGACTTCGTCATGCTCAACGCCCTGCGCGACACCCACGCGGCCCGGGCGGCCATCGACCTGGCCACCCGTACCCTGCACCGGGCGCTGCACGCGAACTGATCGCGGTCCCCGCCCAATTGACCGGACGCCTCCCCGCCCGATTGACCGGCCGCGCACCGGCGGGATTTCATGAGGACCATGTCTGGCGGCTCATCCCACACGACCGATCCGGTGCTTTTCTTCGCCACCCCCGAGGAGTGGGAGAAGTGGCTGGAGGACAACCACGCCGATGTCGCGGGGGTCTGGCTGAAGCTCGCCCGAAAGGGCGTCGCCGGGCCCGGTGGGGTCGACTACCAGGGCGCGCTGGAGTCGGCGCTCTGCTTCGGCTGGATCGACGGCCAGAAGCGGAAGCTGGACGAACGCCACTGGCTCCAGCGCTTCACTCCCCGGCGGCCCACCAGCCGGTGGTCCCAGGTCAACCGGGAGAAGGCGACACGCCTCATCGAGGAGGGCCGGATGCGGCCCGCCGGGCTGCGCGAGGTGGAACGGGCCCGCGCGGACGGCCGCTGGGCGGCGGCCTACGCCGGTCCGCGCGCGGCCACCGTGCCCGACGACCTCCGGGCGGCCCTGGACGCCGTCCCGGCGGCCGCCGCGTTCTTCACCACCCTGGACGGCCGCAACCGCTACTCCGTCCTGCACCGGATCGAGGAGGCGAAGAAGCCCGAGACCAGGGCAGCGCGCATCGCCCGGTTCGTCGCCATGCTCGCCGACGGGAAGAAGCCGCATCCCTAGCGATCCGGGCCACGGCCTGCCGCCCGTGCGCCGCCTCCACCGCCGCCACCGTCCACCGCTTACGATGCGGGAGCAAAGCCTCATCGAGCCGCATAACGACGTCGACTGGAGCAGTCATGACCGGTGGCCCCGAACCGATCAGTGCCGAAGCGCGGCGCGCGTTGGAGCAGGAGCTCGCGGATCTGCGGGAGGAGCGGCGGATGGTCGCCGGGACGCTGAAGGACGATCCCGACGTGGGGGACCAGGCCGACCAGGCGGACGAGTTGCAGCGGGTGGACCAGCTCGACCGGCTGGACCGGCGGATCGCGGACATCACCGAGCGGCTGCACGAGGCGGATCAGGCCGGGCCCGCGCGCACCGATGTGGTCGGGGTGGGCAGCGCGGTCACCGTGCGGTTCGCGAACGGCTCCGTGGAGACGCTGTCCATCGGCGAGGGCGCCGAGGCGCTGGACCAGAACCTGGTCACCGAGGACAGCCCGCTCGGCCGGGCGCTGCTCGGCCGCCGGGCCGGGGACAGCGTGCGGTACGACACCCCGGACGGCCCCGCGAGCGCGGTGGTGGAGTCGATCGGCGGCTCGCCCTCGTAAGAGAGCCCTGAAGTCGTATAGAAAGCCGGGAAGTCGTAAGAGAGCCGGGAAGCCGGTCAGCTCTCGGGCTTGCGGACCGAGCAGTGCAGGGTGTCCTTCTCCACGTCGGCGACGATCGTGTCCCCCGGCTCGGCCTCGCCGCTCAGCAGCAGCGTGGCGATGCGGTTGTCCAGCTCCGCCTGGATGGTGCGGCGCAGCGGGCGGGCGCCGAACTCCGGCTGGTGGCCATGGGCGATGAGCAGCTTCTTCGCGGCCTCGGTGACCTCCAGCTTCATGCCCTGGGCGTGCACCCGGCGCTTGCTCTGGTCCAGCAGGTGGTCCACGATCTGCGACAGGTCGTCCTCGGTGAGCCCGTGGAAGATGATGATGTCGTCGATGCGGTTGAGGAACTCCGGCAGGAAACGGCCCCGCAGATCGTCCATCAACTCGTCCTTCAGCTCGGACACATCGCCCTTGTGGTCGAGGATGCGGTGCGCGCCGATGTTGGACGTCATGATGACGACGCAGTGCCGGAAGTCGACGGTGCGGCCCTGGGAGTCGGTGAGGCGGCCGTCGTCCAGGATCTGGAGCAGGGTGTTGAAGACGTCGGGGTGCGCCTTCTCCACCTCGTCGAACAGCACGACGCTGTACGGCTGCCGGCGCACCTTCTCGGTGAGCTGGCCCGCCTCCTCGTAGCCGACGTATCCGGGCGGGGCGCCGACGAGGCGGGCGACGGTGTGCTTCTCCTGGAACTCGCTCATGTCGAAGCGGACCATGCGGTCCTCCTCGCCGAACAGCAACTCGGCGAGTGTCTTGGCGAGTTCGGTCTTGCCGACACCGGTCGGGCCGAGGAACAGGAAGGAACCCACGGGCCGGTTGGGGTCGCCCATGCCGGCGCGGTTGCGTCGTACGGCCTGCGACACGGCGGTGACCGCCTCGTCCTGGCCGACGATGCGGGCGTGCATCTCCTCCTCCAGCTTGAGGAGTTTCTCCTTCTCGCTGGCGGTGAGCTGGGAGACGGGGATGCCGGTGCGCCGGGAGACGATGTCGGCGATGTCGGCGGCGGTGACGGAGACGACGCCCTCGCGGCGCTCCTCGATGCCGGCGAGTTCGGCCTCCGTCTCGGCGATCTCCCGCTTCAGTTCCGACGCCCGCTCGAAGTCCTCGGCGGACACGGCCTGTTCGAGTTCACGGCGCAGCTTGGCGATGCGGTCCTCGCGGCTGACGACCTCGGTGGAGCGGCCGGCGCTGCGCAGCCGCACCCGCGCGCCCGCCTGGTCCAGGACGTCGATGGCCTTGTCGGGCAGGAAGCGGTCGGTGATGTACCGGTCGGACATCTCGGCGGCGGCCACCAACGCACCGTCGTCGAAACGCACTTGGTGATGCGCCTCATAGGCGTCCCGCAGTCCTTCGAGGATCTGCACCGTCTCCTCGACGGTCGGCTCGGGGACCATCACCGGCTGGAACCGGCGCTCCAGGGCGGCGTCCTTCTCGACGTACTTGCGGTACTCGTCGATGGTGGTGGCGCCGACGACGTGCAAGTCGCCGCGTGCCAGGGCGGGTTTGAGCATGTTGCCCGCGTCCATGGCACCCTCGCCGGTGGCCCCGGCGCCGACGACCGTGTGCAGTTCGTCGATGAAGAGGATGATGTTGCCGCTCGCGGCCTGGACCTCCTCGATGACCTTCTTCAGCCGCTCCTCGAACTGGCCCCGGTACTGGGCGCCCGCCACCATGCCCGACAGGTCGAGCGCGACGACCCGCTTGTCCTTCAGGGTGTCGGGGACCTCGCCGGCCACGATGCGCTGGGCGAGGCCCTCCACGATGGCGGTCTTGCCGACGCCGGGTTCGCCGATCAGCACGGGGTTGTTCTTCGAGCGCCGGGACAGGATCTCGACGGTCTGCTCGATCTCCTCGGCGCGGCCCACCACCGGGTCCAGCTTGCCGGCCTTGGCCTCGTCGGTGAGGTCGCGGCCGAACTCGTCCAGGGTGGTGGCCGGCTGCTTGCGCTCGGCCGGCGTGTTCTCGCCGCGGGCGGTCTGTTCGGCGAGGCCCGAGAGCTTGCGGGCGTCCATGCCCTCGGCCCGCAGCAGCCGGGCGGCCCCGCTGTCGCTGTCGCCGAGCAGCGCGGCGAGGATGTGCTCGGGGCCGATGTACGACACCCCGGCCGCCTGCGACTGGGCGTAGGCGGCGCCGAGGGTGCGCTTGGCCGCCGGGGTGAGGCCGGGCTGCGCGGAGGGCTGGCCGGACTCGCGCGGCAGCACTTTGGCGATCTCGGCCGCGAGGCTGTCGGGGTCCACGTCCACCTGGAGCAGCAGCCGGCGTGAGGGCTCGACCTTGGTGGCCGCCCACAGCAGATGCTCCGTGTCGAGGTCCGAGGTGCCGTCCTCGGCGGCCCGCCGCGCGGCCAGGTTGAGGAGTTCCTGCGACGACTCCGTCAGCAGCCGCCCGATCGGCACGCGCTGCACCGCGGGCGGGGAGGAGGCCGGCGACATCCCGAAGAAACGATTCAGCAGGTCGCTGAAGGGGTCCTGGGAACCGAAGGGGGTGCCGAACGGCATCGACATGAGAACTCCAGGGGCGCAAGGGGGGTCAGTACACACTGAACCCCGGCGCCGGGTGGCCCGCAAGCGGAGGCCGGGCGGGGGGATCGTCGAGGAAGTCGAGGGTCGGCACATGGAAGAGACAGCCCGTGACCGGCACGGAGAAGTCGAGGATCCGGTCGTGCGACGCGGTGTCCCGGCCGAGGAACATGTTGCGCAGCATGGACTCCGTGACCTCGGGGGTGCGGGCGTAGCCGACGAAGTAGGTGCCGTACTCGCCCTGCGCGATGTTCCCGAAGGGCATGTTCTCGCGCACGATCTTGCGTTCGTCGCCGTGCTCGTCGGTGACGGTGTTGAGGGCCACGTGGGAGTCGGCGGGTTTGACGTCGTCGGGGAGCTCGATGTTGGCGAGTCTGGTGCGCCCGATGGCCTTCTCCTGCTCCTCGACGGACAGGGCGTTCCAGCCCTTCATGTCGTGCAGGTACTTCTGCACGGTCACATAGCTGCCGCCGCGGAAGTCCGGGTCCTCGTCGCCGATGAAGACCGCGTCGTCCGCGACCCGGCCCTCGGGGCTCTCGCTGCCGTCCACGAAGCCGAGCAGATCCCGTTCGTCGAAGAACTTGAAGCCGTGCACCTCGTCCACCACGGTGGCCGCGCCGTCGAGCCGCTCGGCGAACACGCGGGCCAGTTCGAAGCAGAGGTCCATGCGGCGGCAGCGGACGTGGAAGAGGAGGTCGCCCGGCGTGCCGGGGGCGCGGTGGCGGGGGCCGTCCAGTTCCCTGAAGGCGTGCAGGTCGCGGGGGCGCGGCCCGCTGAACAGCCGGCTCCAGGCGGCGGAGCCGATGCCGACGACGCAGCTCAGCTCCTCGGGCGGAGCGCGGAAGGCGATCGAACGGCGCAGCGCGGCCACGTCCTGCAACAGGTCCCGGACTGTGTCCTCGCCGCCCTGGTCGACGGTGACGACGAGGAACACGGCGGCCCTGGCGGGCGGGACGACGACGGGCTGCGACTCGGGCACGGGGACCTGCCTCCTCTCGTACGGGACGGAGCCGGACCGTTCCAGCATGGCGCGGCCCCGCGGGCTCGGCAGGTCGGCGGGCCGGTGGGCGCATAGCGTGAGGGGGTGTGCGACCAGGTGGCCCGTGTGCACCGGGTGACCGATGCGGACACCGCGCGGGCGCCGGGCAGCGGCGAGGTGCCGGTGCTCGGCACGCCCCGGCTGATCGCGTGGCTGGAGGCGGCGACCGTGCGCGCCGCCGCGCCGTTCACCGGTCCGGGCGAGACCACGGTGGGGACCGCCGTACGCGTGCGGCATCTGCGCGCGACGCCGGTCGGCGGCCGGGTCGAGGTGACGGCGGATCCCCCGGCCCGGACGAGCGCGGGACGGCTCACCTTCGCGGTGCGGGCCGTGGACGGTCGGGGCCTGCCGGTCGCGGAGGGCGAGATCGACCGGGCGGTCGTGGACCGGCGGCGGTTCCTCTGCGGCGGCCCCTGACCTGGGCCGGGTTACACGGGGGTGTGCCCCGCCAGGTAGTCACGCACGGCCGCGGGCAGCGCGATGGCCGCGGTCTGTTCGACCGGCGTCCAGCGGATGTCCTCGGGGCCGAGCCGGGCGCCGTCCGACGGGTCCTCGCTGAGGAGCTGGCAGGGCACGGCCGCGGTGCCGTCCAGCGCCGGGGAGCCGTCGGCCAGGTAGCCGGTCGTCTCGTAGACGACGCGGGCGGCGGTGGCCTGCGCCGTCTCGGCGGGCTGCCCGACGCCCGACGGCAGCCCCCAGCCGTCCGCCTCCCGGATCAGCAGCAGCCGTCCGTCGTACACGACGACGGCCTGTACGGCGTTCTTCATGCGCTTCCTCCCCCTGGTCAGGCTCCCCCGATCGCTGCTGGCCTACCCCGGCGGGCGCCTCCGCACACGGGTCAGGCGGTGTCCGCGGGCCGGTACAGCACCGGCAGGTCGCCGGGCCGCACCCGGAGGGTCACCGGCAAGGTGGCCTCCACCTCGCCGTCGGCGCCGTAGGGGACGGAACCGGCGGCCTCGATGCGCAGTTCCCTGGCGCGCAGGACGCGGACTTCGGGGCGGCGTATGTGGGTTCCGGTCTTCAGTTCGTTCATCAGGGTGAAGAACAGCCGGCGGGGCGCGTCCTTGATCATCACGATGTGCAGCAGGCCGTCGTCGACGCGGGCGCCGGGGGCGATCCGCCGACCGGAGCCGTAGTAGGGGGAGTTGGCGGCGACGACCGTGTAGCCGCAGTGGGTGTGCTCCTCGCCGTCGACGGTGACGCGGTAGTCGGCGGGGCGCCAGGTGGTCACCGCGCGCAGGCCGCCCGCGTAGTAGGCGGCGGCGCCGCGCAGCAGCCGGGCGTGGTTGGCGTGCCGGTTGGCCAGCGCGTCGACCCCGGCGTAGACGCTGCCGAGGACCACGGCGCGCCGGTGGACGGCGGACTCCACCTCGATGGTGTCGACGGGCCGGGGCTCGGCGTGCAGCAGGATGTCGGCGAGCGCGGCGGGGTCGGCCGGCAGGTCGAGGGCGCGGGCGAAGTCGTTGCCGCGCCCGGCCGGTACGAGGCCGAACACGGTTCCGGTGCCGCTGAGCGCGCCACCGATGCCGCCGGTGATGCCGTCGCCGCCGACGGCGAGCACGATCCGGCCCCGCTCACCGGCCCGGCGGGCGATGTCCCGTGCGTCGGCCAGGCTGTGGCTGTACTCGGTCTCCAGGCCGGCCCCGGCCTCCCTGAGCAGGCGGGCCACCTGGAGCAGCGTGGCCGCCGCGGTGGACCCGCCCGCGGTCGGGTTGACGACGGCGGTGAACTGGCGCATCGGGGGTGCCTCCGGGGCAGGCGGTGGATGGGGACGGTCGGTGGACGAGAGTCAGTCGGTGGACGAGTCGGTCGGTGGGCGGGTCAGTCGGTGGGCAGCAGGACGCCGGGGTTGAGCAGTCCGTCGGGGTCGAGGCGGCGCTTGACGGCGCGCAGTGCCTCGGCGGCCAGTTCTCCGGTCTCCCTGAGATACCAGTCGCGGTGGTCGGTGCCCACCCCGTGGTGGTGGGAGATGGTGCCCCCGGCGGCCAGGATCGCCTCGTTGGCCGCGTGCTTGGCGGGCGTCCAGTGGGCCACCGGGTCCTCGCCCTGGGCGCTGACGACGGTGAAGTACAGCGAGGCGCCGTTCTCGTACACATGGGAGATGTGGCACATCACCAGCGGCGGGGTGCCCGCCGCGGTGAGGGTGTCGGTGAGCGCGGTGCGCACCGCCGCGTACAGCTCGGGGACGCGGGACCAGAACGCGGCGGTCTCCAGGGTCTCGGCGAAGGCGCCGACGTCGAGGAGGGCGTCGCGCAGGTACGGCGCGGAGAAGCGGCCGTGGGCCCAGCGCTCGCCGGGCTCGGTGCCGAGCGGGGTGCCGCCGCAGGTGGTGAGGACGGCGGCGGCCCGCTCGCGCCGGTACGCGGTCTCCTCGGGCGTGCCCTCGTAGCCGGCGATGGCGAGGCACCCGGCGTCGCTCTGGCCGGGACCGGCGCCGATCTTGTCGGGCGAGGCGAGGCCGATGAGGGTCTCGGTCTCGTCGGACAGGCGCAGCACGGTCGGGCGCGGTCCGTCCTGGGCGAGCCTGCGCAGCGCGGCGGCACCCTCCTCGAAGGAGGCGAACCGCCAGCCCTCGTAGATCTTCGTCTCGGGCAGGGGGCGCACGCGCACGGTCACGGAGGTGATGACGCCGAAGGCGCCCTCGGAGCCGAGGATCAGCTGGCGCAGGTCGGGGCCCGCGGCGGAGCGGGGGGCGCGGCCGGTCTCGACGGTGCCCTCGGGGGTGGCGAGGGTCAGGGCGAGGACCATCTCGTCGAAGCGGCCGTATCCGGCGGACGCCTGGCCGCTGGAGCGGGCCGCGGCGAAGCCGCCGATGCTGGACCACTCGAAGGACTGCGGGAAGTGGCCGAGGGTGAAGCCCTGTCCGGCGAGGAGCGCCTCGGCCTCGGGGGCGCGCAGACCGGGCTGGAGGACGGCGGTGCGCGAGACGGGGTCGAGGTCGAGCAGGGCGTCCATGCGGCGCAGGTCGAGCGCGATGAACGCGCCGCGCTCGGGGGCGAGTCCGCCGACGACGGAGGTGCCGCCGCCGAACGGGACGACGGCCAGCGCGTGGTCCGCGCAGGCGCGCAGTACGGCGATGACCTCGTCGTGGGTGGCGGGCAGGACCACGGCCTGCGGGACGTCGGTGACATCGCCGGTGCGGATGCGCAGCAGGTCGGGGGTGGACTTGCCGCGGGTGTGCCGGACGCGGCTCTCGGCGTCGGTGCGCACGTGCCCGGCGCCGCCGACGGCCGCGGCGAGCGCCGCCAGGGCGGCGGGCCCGGCCGTGGGGGCGGGCAGGCGGAGGTCGTCCAGGGCGAGCGCGGGGGTGCTGCGCGGCTTGACACCGAGCACGTCGCGCAGCAGCCCGGTCACCGAGTCGGGCAGCGGTGCCGCCTTGGCCGGGTCGCCCCAGCCGTTCCACAGCATGTCCATTGAAGGTCGTCCTCACAAAGGTCGGTGTGCTCGGTCCGGGCGGTGTCCGGGGCCGACGGGCGACGGTCCGCCGGCGTCCGCCCGGCTCGGGGGCGTTACACTGTTACACATGACGCCTATTCGTCACAACGGTACGGAAGACGCGGAGAGCGATCCGATCCTCGACGCGGTGCGCGACTGCGTGCTGGCGGTCGGGGTCCGCCGCACGACCCTCGCCGACGTGGCCCGCCGCGCCGGTGTCTCCCGGATGACCCTGTACCGGCGCTGGCCGGATCTGCGCACGCTGGTGGGCGATCTGATGACCCGTGAGTGGATCGACGTGGCCGGCCGGTCGATCCCCGAGCCGGCGCCCGGCCTCGACACGCGCACCCGGATCGTGGAGGGGCTGGTGGCGGGCGTCGAGGCGTTCCGGGCGCACCCCCTGTTCCGCAAGATCGTCGACGTCGATCCGGAGCTGCTGCTCCCCTATGTGCTCGACCGGCGCGGGGCGAGCCAGCTGGCGCTGCTCGGGCTGCTGACCGAGAGCCTGCGGGAGGGCCACGCGGACGGCTCCGTGCGCCGCGCGCACACCGAACGCCAGGCGCGCGCCCTGCTGTTGACGGTGCAGTCCTTCACCCTGTCCCTGCGCACGATGACCGACGAGGACGATCCGGAGCTGGACTCCGCCGCCTTCCTCGGCGAGCTGCGCACCCTCCTGGAGAGGATCCTCAGGCCATGAGTCACACCGAGGCGGTACCCGGCTCGTCCCTCAGCGCGGCCCGGCGGGCCCGCGAACTGACCGAGGCGGCGGGGCGGGTGGCCGACGTGCTGGTCGTCGGGCTCGGCGCGACCGGGGCCGGAGTCGCCCTGGACGCGGCGGCCCGCGGTCTGGACGTCGTCGCGGTGGACGCCCACGACCTGGCCTTCGGCACCTCGCGCTGGAGTTCCAAGCTCATCCACGGCGGGTTGCGCTATCTGGCGTCCGCGCAGTTCGACGTGGCGCACGAGAGCGCGGTGGAGCGGGGGGTGCTGATGACCCGTACCGCCCCGCATCTGGTCGGCGCGCAGCCGTTCGTGCTGCCGCTGACGCCGATGGTGTCGACGGCTCAGGCGGCCGTCGCCTGGGCCGGGCTGCGGGCCGGGGACATGCTGCGGCTGGCCGCGCGCACCCCGCGCCAGGTGCTGCCCGCGCCGCGCCGGCTGTCGGCGACGGAGGCGCGGCACCTGGCGCCCGCGGTGCGCGGGGCAGGGCTGCGCGGCGGACTGCTGTCCTGGGACGGACGGGTCACCGACGACGCCCGGCTGGTCACCGCGCTGGCCCGTACGGCGGCGGCGCACGGGGCACGGGTGCTGACCCGCGTCCGGGTGCTGGAGCTGACCGGCGGCGGCGCCCGCGTCCGTGACGAACTCACCGGCGAGGAGGGCGAGATCAGGGCCCGTGTGGTGGTCAACGCCGCCGGGGTGTGGGCGGGCGGCCTGGTCGACGGCATCCGGATCCGGCCCTCACGCGGCACGCATCTGGTGCTGCGCTCCGAGCGGCTCGGGGAGTTGCCGGCCGGGCTGCACATCCCGATCCCCGGCGAGACCAACCGCTTCGTGCTGGTGCTGCCCCAAGGGGACGGCCGGGTGTACGTCGGCCTCACCGACGAGCCCGTCGAGGGCGGCGTCCCGGATGTGCCGGAGGTGCCGGAGACGGACATCGGCTTCCTGCTGGACGTGCTCGGCTCGGCCCTGGACGTGCCCGTCGCCCGCGACGAGGTCGTCGGCGCCTTCGCCGGGCTGCGGCCGCTGCTGGACCTGTCGGGGGACGGCGCCGCGACGACCCGCACCTCCGACATCTCCCGCCGGCACGCGGTGCTGACCTCGCCGGACGGGGTGACCACGGTGGTCGGCGGCAAGCTCACCACGTACCGCCGGATGGCCCAGGACGCCGTGGACGCCGCCGCCGCGGCCGGTGGGATCTCCGTACCCCCGTCCCCCACCGCCGGGCTGCCGCTGGTCGGCGCCGCCGCGCCCGGACGGCTGCGCGCCCTGCCGGTGCCCAGGCGCCTGGTCCGCCGCTACGGCACGGAAGCCCTGGCCGTCCACGCCCTCGCCGCCGGGGACCCCGCCCTCGCCGCGCCCGTGCTGCCCGGCCATCCGGTCACCCGCGCCGAACTCGTGTGGGCGGCCCGGCACGAGGGCGCACTGGACGCCTCCGACCTGCTGGACCGCCGTACCCGCATCGGCCTGGTCCCGGAGGACCGGGAGGCGGCGCTGGGGGTGGCGCGGGAGGTGATGGTGGAAGGGGTGCTGCGCTGAGGGCGTCCGAGGTCCGGCGGCGCCCTCACACCAGCCGCCGGATGTCCCCCCGCACCCGGTAGAAGCCGCCCGCCGCGGGGTGCAGGGCGTCCACGACGTAGCGGGCGCCCGGCACGCGTATCGCGCGGGGGAACTGGACGTTCCACGAGGGGTCGTAGCCGCCGGAGACGACGTGGACCCGCAGACTGCCGGATTCCTGGACGCACTCCACGACGACGGAACCGGTCGGGGCCTGAGCGACGGTGGCGACCGCTTCGACGGCGGTGGCCGGGGCGTACGCGGGAAGGGCGGCGGCGAGTTTGACGTCGCGGACGGCCGGCACCGAGCCCTGCTGGGCCGCACCGATGGCGGACTCGCCGGCGTCCACGCACACCAGGAAGCCGTCGGTGGTCACCAGATACAGCCGCTCGTCCCGGTACTGCATCGACAGCGCGGAGCCGCTGCCCGTGCCGAGCTTCCACAGCCGGGTGCCGTCGCGGTCGAAGCAGTACACGGACGAGGCCGAGTCACCCGCGAAGACGAACCGGCCGCCCGGCGAGGTGGCGCAGGAGTAGACCGCGCCGTCGCAAGCGTACGTCGCCTCGATCGCGCCGGTCGCCTTCGACAGCCGCTGCACCACGGGTGCCCGGTGCCCGCGTACACCGCGTCGGCCTCCTGCCAGCCGAACAGCACCCCGCCGCGGGTGTCGGTGTGCCACAACTCGCCGCCGCCGTCCGGGTGGTAGGCGGTGACGCCCTGGTGGTGACCGTGGTAGACGGCGCGGTCGTCGGCACGCACCATCCAGCCGCTCCCGCCGCCGCTGCGGCGGGCCCACTGGTGTTCGTCCTCGTGGTCGATGACGGTGAGCCGGCCCGCGCGGTCGGAGACGCTGAGCACGCCCTCGTGGATGTCCAGCCAGAAGATGTCGACGTCGGCGGCGATGTCGTAGGCGGCGAAGGGCAGTTTGGCGGACAGGTCGTACACCTTGCCGTCGTCGCAGCCCGCGTAGATCCAGAAGTCGTCGGCGACCAGGCACTTCACGCCGTCCGGCAGGCCGAAGCGAGCCAGTACGGTGCCCTCGTGGTCCAGGGTGTAGACGTCGCCCGCCTGGTTGCCGACCCAGCAGTGGTCGTCGTCCACATGGATGCCGAACGCCGCCGAGCCGGTCCGGAACCGCCACAGCACCGGTGCCACGGCGCGCGCGGTGGACGGGGCCGAGCTGACCTCGCGCCGGGTCACCGGCCGCGGGGCCCGGCCGCCCGGCACCGCCGGGGCGTACCCCTTGCGGACCTTCTCCCACACCTTCTTCGCCGCGGCGGCCCGCGCCTTCTCCACGGTCGGGAACGTGCTGGTCTGCGTCTGCCCGCCGGCGCCGATCCTGCCGTACCGCACCGTGACCACCAGGCCCTCGACGCGCACCTCGTAGAACTTGTGGGCGCCCCCGCCCTCCTGCGACAGCTCCAGGTACGTCGTCTCCGCCGCGGTCACCGCAGACATGGCACACCCCTCCCCACAGCGGACCCCGGCCGCCCCGCGGGTCCTCACTGATCACACCGTAGGCGGGGGCACTGACAATCGACCGGGCGGCGGGGCACCGGCCCGGCTCAGCCGCCGAGCAGCTCCGCGAAGCGGCGCGTGTCGATGTTGCCGCCCGAGGCGATGACGCCGACGCGGGGCGGAAGGTCGCCGGCACGCCCGGCGAGGAGGGCGGCCAGGCCGGTGGCACCGCTGGGTTCGAAGACGGCCTTCAGCCGGTCGAAGGCGAAGCGCATCGCGTCGAGGATCTCGGCGTCGCCGACCAGCGCGACCGAGTCGACCAGGCGCCGGTTGATCTCGAAGGTCAGCTCGCCGGGGACGGCGACCGCCTGGCCGTCGGCGACGGTGCGGGGCACGGGGACCGCGACCCGGCTGCCCCGCTCCAGGGAGCGCTTGGTGTCGTCGCTGCCCTCCGGCTCCACGCCGACGACCCGGATGTCCCGGTGCACTCCCTTGGCCGCGACGGCGCTCCCGGCGATCAGCCCGCCGCCTCCGACGGGCACCAGCAGGACGTCCAACGGGCCTGCCTCCTCCAGGAGTTCGAGGGCGGCGGTGCCCTGGCCCGCGATGACGTCCGGGTGGTCGTAGGGCGGGATCAGGGTCAGGCCCCGCTCCTTCGCGAGCGCCGTGCCGAGCGCCACGCGGTCCTGGGTGTAGCGGTCGTAGGTGACGATCTCGGCGCCGTATCCGGCGGTGGCCTCCATCTTGGAGCGCGGGGCGTCCTCGGGCATCAGGATGACGGCGCTGGTGCCCAGTTCGCGGGCGGCGAGGGCGGTGGCCTGGGCGTGGTTGCCGGAGGAGAACGCGGCGACGCCCTTGGCGCGTTCCTCGCGCGCGAGCCGGGCGATGGCGTTGTAGGCGCCGCGGATCTTGAAGGCGCCCATCCGCTGGAGGTTCTCGCACTTGATGAACACCCGTGCGCCCACCCGCTCGTCGAGGGTGCGCGAGGTGAGGACCGGGGTGCGGTGGACGAAGCCCCCGATGCGCGCGGCGGCGGCGCGGATGTCGTCGAGGGTCACGGGCAGGTCGGCGGCGCCGGGCATGGCGAAGTCCTCTTTCTTTGCCGGGTGTTGGTCGGTGCTGCTGCATCGGCCGGGTGCGTGCCGGTCCCTCCGGGCCCCGGAGGAGGACCGTCGGCTCACCGCGGATCCGACGGTGGTTTCGCGTAGTTGTAGATCGTCGCCCGCGAGACGCCGAGGAGGTCGGCGATGGTCCGCGCGGCGTCGCGGGACTCGAAGTAGCCGTCCCGGTTGAGCTGTCGCACGAGTGCCCTCTTGTCCGTCCGGCTCAGCGACCGGGGCGGGGCGCCGCGCTCGGCGGCGAACTCCTCGACCGCGCGGCGCAGTTCGCGTGCCTGGCGGTCGCGCAGCGTCTCCAGGGGCTGGTCGCCGTGTCCGCTGTCGGTGGCGACGAGGTTGGCCAGGGCGAGCGTGACGGGTGACAGCACGGAGACGTCGAGGTTGAGGCAGAGCGCCGCGATGTACCGGCCCTCGGCGTTCTTGATGCCGATGGAGGTGCTTTTCACCGGGCGGCCGTCCGGGAAGCGGTTGGGGTAGTTCTGGACGACATCGGGGAAGGCGGGGTCGGCGATGCGACTGAGGCCCAACTCGGTCGCAGGATCGCCCACCTGACGGCCCGACAGGTTGTTCTCGATGGCCCGGATCGAGCGGTCCGCGTCGCGCAGGTCGTGCAGGACCACCTCGCACAGGCCCGGAAACATCCGGCCCAGGGCGACGGCGATCTTCTCGGCCTCCCGGACGAGATGCTCGTCCGCCGCCGCTCCGTCCATCCGCCGCCCCTCCCCCGAGGCTCCTTAGCCTTGAAATCCATTTCTGGACAGCGAGGCTAAGCGATCGGCCGGCCACTGTCCAGGGAGTACCGCCGGGACCGGACCCGGCCGGTGCGTCAGCGGTCCTTGGCCAGGGCCACGAGTCCGGCGAACAGCCCGCCGCCCGCCACGGGTTCGTCGTAGTGCCCCTGTTGGGGGATACCCGGCTGTGGTGTGACGTCGTGCAGGCCCTTCTCGTTGAGGAGGTTGCGATGGTTCTCAGGGGGTGTCGCTCTCCGGTGGATCGTTGCGATCGACTCGTGGAGTGGAGGCGCGGGGTGATCCGGCCGTCGGCTTAGGAGGCGAGGGCCGCGCCGATCCGGCCGGTGGCGGCGGCCGCGGTGACCACGGCGAGGGCGGGTAGCGTTTCGTACAGGCGTTCGGAGACCGGGGCAGCAGCGGAGGGACGGGGCGGGGAACTACCCGAGCGCATGGATTAAACGTTCCCCGCCCCGGCTCGACCCCCCACCGGCACCGCCGACGCGTCGGCGGTGTGGCGGGGGCCGGTCTGGGGCGCCGCGGCACGCAGAGGCGTACCGCGAGCGTGCGGAAGTGCCGTGACGCGCCGGGGCGGCCGCGGCGACCGAAGATCTCGTTCAGACCTTGCGTCGCCGCCCGCCCGGCGGCCAACGGAGACGGACCGACCGGGTGACACATCGGGACGGACCGGCCGGGTGCCGTACGCGGACCGACGCGCCGGCTACTGGCCCTCGTCGCCCCCGGCGGTCCCCGGTTCGGTCATCGAGCGGTGCATGGCGGCCTTGGTGCTGTCCGGCAGGACCTTGTTGGCGGCGCCTTGGGCCTTGGTCTTCAGGGAGCCGGTGACGACCGAACCGCGGCCGTGCGTGATCGCGTCGTACGCCTGCCGGGCGACGTCGTCCGGATCGTCCTTCTCCATGGTGCCGAGTTTGGTGTCGCCGAGGTCGGCGCGGCGGAAGAAGTCGGTGTCCGTCGGTCCGGGCAGGAACGCGGTGACGCTGACGTCCGTGTCCTTCACCTCCTCGCGCAGCGCCTCGGCGAAGGACTGTACGAACGACTTCGAGGCGTTGTACACGGGCTGGAAGGGGCCCGGCGCGGTCGCCGCGATCGAGGACGTGAACGCGAGCCGGCCCGTGCCGCGTCGGACCATGCCGCGCAGCAGCGGTTTGGCGAGCCGTACGGTCGAGGTCACGTTCAGGTCGATGACGGAGAGGTCGTCGGCGAGATCGGTGTCCGTGAAGGCCCCGCCCTGCCCGACCCCGGCGTTGAGCACGGCGACGTCGATGTCCAGGCCGCTCGCCGCCTCGACCAGCCGGTCCACGCCGTCCGCGTCCCGGAGGTCGGCCCGTACGGCACGGACCTCGGCGCCGGTCTCCCGCAGCCGGCTCGCCGCCTGGTCCAGGCGGCCGTCCTCCGCGTTGATCACCAGATCGTAGCCGTGCTCGGCGAACTGCCTGGCCAGTGCGTATCCGATGCCGCTGGACGCCCCGGTCACCAGGGCGAGTGGCTTTTCCTCGTTCATACGCTCAGGGGTAACCAGCGTCGCGGGGCCTCAACCCCGGCGGGCACCTCCGACCGGGGCGGGCTGGTCCGCGACCGCG
Organism: Streptomyces sp. AM6-12; assembly: GCF_044327085.1. Taxonomy (NCBI): domain Bacteria; kingdom Bacillati; phylum Actinomycetota; class Actinomycetes; order Kitasatosporales; family Streptomycetaceae; genus Streptomyces; species Streptomyces sp. AM6-12. Next base: position 778,937 of record NZ_JBIQWN010000002.1, on the reverse strand, counting down.
TGGCGGCCCCGGCCGCACGAACCGAGTCCCGGCCCCGGCCGCAGGAACCGCGCCCTGGCCCCGGCCGACAAGCCGCATCACGGCCCCGGCCGATGGACCGCACAGTGCCCCCGCCCAGGAACCGCGTCCCGGCCCCGGCCGACAAGCCGCATCACGGCCCCGGCCAATGGACCACACAGCCCCCGCCCAGGAACCGCGCCGTGACCCCCCGCCCAGGAGCCGCGTCGTGGCCCCCGCCGAGGGGCCGCGTGGTGGCCCACCACCGATGGTGCGACATTGGGATGAGACTGTCCGACGATGAGACCGTCCGACGAGGGTCACCCTGGAGGCGCGATGGGACGTGACGTCCCGGCGCTCGTGTTCACCCGCGAGGACCGCCGCCGGTACCGGGTCAAGATGCAGGAGTGCCTGGACGCGTTCGCGAAGATGCTGCGGGAGGCGCGGTTCGACGCCGAGCGGCCGCAGGTCGGCCTGGAGATAGAGCTGAATCTGGTGGACGACGACGCCGAGCCGGCCATGCGCAACAGCGATGTGCTGGACGCGATCTCCGACCCGGCGTGGTCGACCGAGCTGGGCCGCTTCAACCTCGAGATCAATGTGCCGCCGAGGCGGCTGACGGCGGGCGGACCGGACGCCTGGGAGTCGGAGATACGGGCCGCGCTGGACCACGCCGACGAACGGGCGCGCACGGTCGGCGCCCGGCTGATCACGGTCGGCATCCTGCCCACGCTGCGGCAGGCGGACATCGGCGAGGAGACGCTGTCGGAGAACCCCCGCTACCGGCTGCTCAACGACCAGGTCTTCGCGGCCCGCGGCGAGGACCTGCGCATCGAGGTGGACGGCGTCGACCGGCTGCGCACCTACGCGGACAGCATCACCCCGGAAGCCGCCTGCACCAGCACCCAGTTCCATCTCCAGGTCTCCCCGGAGGAGTTCGCCGGCTACTGGAACGCGGCGCAGGCCATCGCCGGCGTCCAGGTGGCGCTCGCGGCGAACGCGCCCTTCCTGTTCGGCAAGGAGCTGTGGCACGAGACCCGGATCCCGCTGTTCGAACAGGCCACGGACACCCGTCCGCAGGAGATCAAGGTGCAGGGCGTACGGCCGCGGGTGTGGTTCGGGGAGCGATGGATCACCAGCGTCTTCGACCTGTTCGAGGAGAACGTGCGCTATTTTCCCGCCCTGCTCCCGCTGTGCGACGACGAGGACCCGATGGAGACGCTGGACCGCGGCGACGTGCCCGAGCTCGGTGAACTCACCCTGCACAACGGCACGATCTACCGCTGGAACCGCCCCGTCTACGCCGTCTTCCGCGACCGGCCGCACATCCGCGTGGAGAACCGGGTGCTGCCCGCCGGACCGACCGTCGCCGACACCCTCGCCAACGGCGCCTTCTACTACGGGCTCACCCGCGCGCTGGTCGAGGAGGACCGGCCGGTGTGGTCGCGGATGTCCTTCAAGGCCGCCGAGGAGAATCTGCACAGCGCCGCCCGGCACGGCATGGAGGCGCTGCTGTACTGGCCCGGCGCCGGCGAGGTCACGGCGCCCGAACTGGTGCTGCGCCGGCTGCTGCCGCTCGCCCACCGCGGCCTGGAGCACTCCGGGATGGACGCGGCCTGGCGGGAGCCGCTGCTCGGCATCATCGAGCAGCGCTGTGTGGCGGCCCGCAACGGCGCCGTGTGGCAGAAGGAGATGTTCCACCACATCATCGGCACCGCGCACTGCACCCGGCACGAGGCACTGCGGCGCATGACGGAGCTGTACATCGACTACATGCACCTCAACGCCCCGGTCCACACCTGGCCGGTCGACTGAGCCGCGCCAACTACTGTGCTTCTCAGGCCAGTACGAGCACCAGCGGGATCCCCCGGCACGGCACAAGACGCATGCCCTCGTGGACGCCGGTCCGGCGCTCCCCGAGCAGCAGTTCACCGAAGTCCGGTCCCCTGGTGAGGGAGCCGGCCAGATGCGCGGGGTCCGCGGAGGCGGCGACGCGGCCGCGGGCGTTCACCAGATGGGCGGGGCGCGCGAGGTGCCGTAGCAGCGGCAGCACGGCGGTCTCGAAGTGGCGCAGATACACATCGGCCGCGGCCACTCCGGCGAACTCCCCCTGCACGTACACCGGTTCGGACAGGGTGAGGCTGTACTCGTCGGAGCAGAGATAGTCGACGTACGGTCCGGCGACCGCCCGGCGTCCGGTGGCGCGGGGCAGCGCGAACCAGTCCCAGTGGGTGTAGTCGGAGTACGCCGACCGGCCGGGGTCGAGGTCGAGCAGCAGCGGTCGTACGTCGCCCCCGGCGGCGCACTGCCACCACTCCAGCCAGGCGGGCACATCGGCGAGCAGCCCCGGAGCGGCGACGAAGCCGGCTCCGGACACCAACTCGCCGCACCTGAGGCGCTGATGGAGTCCGGGGCGGAGGGAGGCGAGGTCGGCGCTGACCGCCGGGCGCCCCTCGGCGCTCACTCGGGCGAGCAGGGCCGTCGCCTCGGCGCGGGTGGCGGCGACCGCGTCGAAGACGGCCTCCAGGGCGCCGCCCACCCGCGCGGCCACCCGCAGTTCCGTCTCCGTGCCGGGGGCGGCTAGCTCGGGGCTGACGCCCATCGTGTCCTCCAGCGGACCGGGAACCGGACGCGGCGCGCTCAGAGTTCGAGGCGTACGGCGACGAGCCGGGCCACCGGCTCCCTGACGCACCGCTCGGCCAGCGTGCCGGCCGTTTCGTGGTCCCCATCCTGCACGGCGGAGATCAACCCGCGCTGCCGGTCCGCAACTTCTTCACGACAGGAGTCGTCGGCGAGCACGAGGCAGGGCAGCGCGCCCACTTCGCCCTGGAGCGTGAGCTGTTCACGGGTGAGCCGGGCGGACTGGGCGGCGGCCGCGAGTTCGACATGGAATCGGCCGTACAGCCGGCAGCGCGCCGCCGCGCCATCGGACCGCGTCAACTCCTCGGCTGTGCGGCGCAGTTGTATCAGGTCCTCGGTTTCGGTGCGCTGGGCGGCGAGCCGGGCGGCGGCGCCGGACAGGGCGGCCCAGTGGTCGCCGAGGTCGCGCAGTTCCTCGGTGCTCCAGCCGCGCAGCCGGATCCTGAGCCGGTCCCCCGCGGGCAGCTCGGGCAGTGAGACGAAGCTGCCGCCGCCGCGGCCCCGGCGGGTGACCAGCAGGCCTTGCTGCCGCAGGGCCATGAGGGCCTCCCGCAACGTGACGGTGGAGACACCGAGCTGCCCAGCGAGTTCGCTCTCGCCCGGCAGTTGCTCGCCGTCCGCGAGGAGGCCCAGTTCTATCGCGTCACCGAGGCGGCGGACGACGGTGTCCACGCGGGCCCGGTTGTCCACCGGGCTGAACACGGCCCTGCGGGCGCCGCCGTCGATCTGTTCCTGCCTCACAGCCATCACCTCGTGCATTGACTCAAGCTTTACCCCAACGGGCTCTTGAGCTGAGAACTATGACTTCATATGTTTGCGGTCAACGTACCGCGCGCCAGAAAGGTTCCCCATGCAGGGAATTGCGATCCGGCTGCACGACCTGCGCAAGTCGTTCGGCGAGACGACCGCCGTCGCGGGGGTCGATCTGGAGATACGGGACGGCGAGTTCTTCTCGATGCTCGGCCCGTCCGGCTCCGGGAAGACCACGGTGCTGCGGCTCGTGGCCGGGTTCGAGTCGCCGGACGCGGGCCGGATCGAGCTGGCCGGACAGGAGGTCACCGGGCTCGCCCCGTTCGAGCGGGACGTGCACACCGTCTTCCAGGACTACGCGCTGTTCCCGCACATGACGGTCGCACAGAACGTGGCGTACGCGCTGAAGATCCGCAAGGTACCCAAGGCCGAGCGCCTCGCCCGCACCCGCGAGGCGCTCGCCCAAGTGCGGCTGGAGGGCTACGGCGTCCGGCGGCCCGCCCAGCTGTCCGGCGGCCAGCGGCAGCGGGTCGCGCTCGCCCGCGCCCTCGTCGGCCGCCCCCGTGTGCTGCTCCTGGACGAGCCGCTGGGCGCCCTCGACCTGAAGCTGCGGGAGCGGATGCAGAGCGAGCTCAAGGCGATCCAGCGGGAGGTGGGGATCACCTTCGTGTTCGTCACCCACGACCAGGCGGAGGCGCTGACCATGAGCGACCGGATCGCCGTCTTCGACCGGGGCCGCATCGCCCAGGTCGGCACCCCCGCGGAGATCTACGAACGCCCGGCGACGCCCTTCGTCGCGGCCTTCGTCGGCACTTCCAACCTGCTCGACGGAGAGGCGGCCCGGCGGCTCGTCGGCGCCGAGGGCGTCTACAACATCCGCCCGGAGAAGATCCGCGTCCTGAAGGAGTCCGCGGAGGCGGACGAGCCCGAACACACCACCGCCACGGGCGTGGTCGCCGATGCCGTCTACCTCGGGGACACCACCCGGCTCCTCGTCGACCTCGACGGCGGCGGCCGGCTCACCGCGGTGCAGCAGAACCTGGAGACCTCCGCCGAGGACGTCGCCGCCTACCGCGGCAGCCGGGTCCGCCTCCAGTGGCACCGCCGCCACGCCGTCCGCCTGCCCTCCTGATCCCCATACTTGGAGAAACGCCGTGCGTCTCACCCGAACCCTGCGCACCGCCGCCTGCGCCGGTGCCGTGCTGCTGCTCGCCGCCGCCTGCGACTCCTCCGGCTCCACCTCCGCCACCGGCCTCAACCCGCCCGATCTGAAGGCCCCGACGAAACTCGGCAGGACCGAGGGGCAGGTCAACCTGATCGCCTGGGCCGGCTATGTCGAGGACGGCTCGAACGACCCGAGGGTCGACTGGGTCCACGACTTCGAGACGCGGACGGGCTGCCAGGTCCACTCCAAGGTCGCCGCCAGCTCGGACGAGATGGTCAAGCTGATGAAGACGGGCGAGTACGACGCCGTGTCCGCCTCCGGCGACGCCTCCCTGCGGCTGATCGCCTCCGGTGACGCGGCCCCCGTCAACACCGGTCTGGTGCCCAACTACAAGGATGTCTTCAGCGGGTTGAAGAACGGCGCCTGGAACTCGGTGGACGGCAGGATGTACGGCATCCCGCACGGCCGGGGCGCCAATCTGCTGATGTACAACACCGAGAAGGTGAAGCCCGCGCCCACCTCCTGGTCCGCGGTCTTCGAGGGCGCGTCCAGGTACAAGGGGCACGTGACCGCGTACGACTCGCCGATCTACATCGCCGACGCGGCCCTCCATCTCAAGGCCACCAGGCCGGAGTTGAAGATCAAGGACCCGTACGCACTGGACCAGAGGCAGTTCGACGCGGCCGTGGCCCTGCTGAAGAAGCAGAACGCGAACGTGGGCGACTACTGGGGCGATTACCTCAAGGAGGTCTCCGCCTTCAAGAGCGGCGACTCGGTCGTCGGGACCACCTGGCAGGTGATCGCCAACCTCGCGGCCTCCGAGGGCGCCAAGGTAAAGGCGCTTGTCCCGAAGGAGGGTTCGACCGGCTGGTCGGACACCTGGATGGTCTCCAGCAAGGCCAAGCACCCCAACTGCGCCTACAAATGGCTGAACTGGATCGTCTCCCCCAAGGTCAACGCCGAGGTCGCCGAGTACTTCGGCGAGGCCCCCGCCAACTCCAAGGCGTGCGCGGAGACCTCGGACAGGAACTTCTGCACGGTCTACCACGCTGCCGACGAGAACTACTGGAAGCGGATCGCCTTCTGGAACACCCCGATCGAGCAGTGCCTGGACGGCCGCAAGGACGTGAAGTGCGTGCCCTACGCCAAGTGGGTGCAGGCCTGGACCGAGATCAAGGGCTGACCGGTGGCGAGCGAAGCGACCACCGCGAAAGGGGCCTCAGGGGTACGGCGGCTCGCCGGGGCCCTGCACCGCCGGCCCCGGGTGCGCCTGACCCTGCTGCTCACCGCGCCGCTCCTGTGGCTGATCGTCCTGTACCTCGGCTCGCTGGCGGTGCTGTTCGCCTCCGCGTTCTGGACCACCGACTCCTTCACCTCCCAGGTGGTGAAGGTCTGGTCGGCGGACAACTTCCACCAGCTGGTGACAGTGCCGGTGTTCCGCGAGGTGATCGTGCGCAGCGTCGGCGTCGCGCTCGCGGTGACCGTGCTGTGCGCGCTGATCGCCTTCCCGGTCGCCTTCTACACCGCGCGGGTGGCCCCGCCGCGCCGGCGCCCGCTGCTTGTGGTCGCCATCCTCACCCCGCTGTGGGCGAGTTACCTGGTCAAGGTGTACGCGTGGCGGCTGATCCTGTCGAGGGGCGGGCTCGCCGACTGGCTGCTCGCGCCGTTCGGCACCGGCGGCCCCGGATTCGGGCTGCCGGCCACCGTGCTCACGCTGACGTACCTGTGGCTGCCGTACATGATCCTGCCGATCCACACCGCGCTCGAACAGCTTCCGGCGCGGCTGCTCGACGCGTCGGCGGACCTCGGGGCCCGCGCGGGGCGCACCTTCCGTTCGGTGGTGCTGCCGATGGTGCTGCCGTCGGTGGCGGCGGGCTCGGTGTTCACCTTCTCACTGAGCCTCGGCGACTACATCACCGTGCAGATCGTCGGCGGCAAGACACAGCTGATCGGCAATCTCGTGTACTCCAACATCGAGTTGAACCTGCCCATGGCCGCCGCGCTCGGCACCGTCCCCGTGCTCGTGATCGTCCTGTACCTGCTGGCGATCCGCCGCACCGGCGCCCTGAGCAGCCTGTGACCGGCCTCCGCACCAGCCCCCGCACCGGCCTCCGGAGAGGATGAGCGACGTGCATCTCACCCGCAGTGCGCGCATCGCCCTGCGCATCGGCGCCGGGCTCGGTTTCGCGGTGATCTACGTCCCGCTGCTGCTGGTCCTCGTCAACTCGCTGAACCCGGACCGCAGCGCGAGCTGGCCACCGCCGGGCCTGACCGGGCGCTGGTGGTCGGCGGCCCTGCACGACCCGGGCGCCCGGCACGCCCTGTGGACGTCGGTGAAGGCGGGGCTCGGGGCGACCGCGATCGCGCTGGTCCTCGGCACGCTGATCGCGTTCGCCGTGGCCCGGCACCGCTTCTTCGGCCGGGACACGGTGTCGTTCGTGGTGGTGCTGCCGATCGCGCTGCCCGGCATCGTCACGGGCATCGCCCTCAACTCGGCGTTCGGCACGGTGCTCCAGCCGCTCGGGGTGGGGCTCGGGCTGTTCACGGTGATCGTCGGGCATGCCACGTTCTGCATCGTCGTGGTGTTCAACAACGTGGTGGCCCGGCTGCGGCGGACGACGGGCTCGTACGAGGAAGCGGCGATGGACCTCGGCGCGACCAGCTTCCGCGCCTTCGCGGACGTCACCTTCCCACTGGTGCGCTCGGCGCTGCTGGCCGGTGCGCTGCTGTCGTTCGCGCTGTCCTTCGACGAGATCGTGGTCACCACGTTCACCGCGGGGCCCGGCATCGAGACCCTGCCGATCTGGATCTTCGACAACATGACGCGGCCCCAGCAGGCGCCGGTGGTCAATGTGGTGGCCGCGGTGCTGGTGCTGCTGTCGGTGGTGCCGATCTACCTGGCGCAGCGGCTGTCGGCGGACACCGCGACCTCCAGCCGGGTGTGAGCCGGGGGCCGGACACGCGCGGGTGTGAGCCGGGCCGGACACGCGCGGGTGCGGGCCGGTCCGGGTGTGGCGCCCGCCGTGATGGAACCCTGCGGCCCATGAGCAACCCTCCGAGCGTGAACAGCTATGTCGACCGGGTCACCGCGGGGCCCGGCGGAGCGATGACGGACGAGGCCGGCATCATCACCGGCGAGATCACCGTGGCCACGATCCTGCGGTCCGACGGGCGCAGTGCGCGCGTCGCCGTGCAGCACTTCGGCGATGACACCTGGTACACCCTCACCGGCAGCCCGGCGCCCGTCCCCGAGGGGCAGCTCGCCGCCTATCACCGGGATCTGCTGGGCCGTATCCGCCGAGGTGGCGGCACCCGCGCCACCTGACGGGCAATCAGTTCCGGTCCGGGAACGAACAGTTGATTCTTTCATGAACATGCAAAAAGGCGGCTCCCGCACCTTGACCGGAGTTTGGTCCAGACCAATCATGGCCTAGACCAATAGCCCCGGCCGGGCCCTACCGTGCGAGACCCCCGCTCGATCGACTGTCGTTCGCCAACCGGGAGTACCCGATGACACGTCCGAGATCCGTACGCGCCCTGCTCACCGGCGTGGCCACCCTGGCCGCGTCGGCGGGGCTGGCCCTGGGCATCGGGGGCACCGCGCACGCGGCGACCCCGTTGCCCGCACATGTCTTCGCCCCCTATTTCGAGGCGTACAACGGCGACAGCCCCGCCGCGCTCGCCCAGTCCTCCGGGGCCAAGTACCTCACCATGGCCTTCATCCAGACCGAGAAGAAGGGCTCCTGCACGCCCTACTGGGACGGCGACACCAGCACGCCCATCGACTCCTCGGTCTACGGCTCCGACTTCGACACCATCCGCTCGCGCGGCGGCGACGTCATCCCCTCGCTGGGCGGATACGCCGCCGACGACGGCGGCACCGAGATCGCCGACAGCTGCACCAACGTCGACTCCATCGCGGCCGCCTACGAGAAGATCATCACCACGTACGACGTCTCCCGGCTCGACATGGACGTCGAGGACAACTCGCTGACCAACCAGGCCGGCATCGACCGCCGCAACCAGGCCATCAAGAAGGTCCAGGACTGGGCCGCCGCCAACGGGCGCTCGGTGCAGTTCTCGTACACCCTGCCCACCACCACGACCGGGCTCGCCGACAGCGGGCTCGCGGTGCTGCGCAGCGCCAAGACCGCGGGCGCCAAGGTGGACGTCGTCAACCTCATGACGTTCGACTACTACGACGGCGCCACCCACCACATGGCCACCGACACCCAGACGGCCGCGAGCGGGCTGCACGACCAGCTCGCCTCGCTGTACCCGAACCTGTCCGACAGCCAGCTGTGGAGCATGATCGGCGTCACCGAGATGCCCGGCATCGACGACTACGGCGCGGCCGAGACCTTCACCACCGCCGACGCCACGACGGTGTACAACTGGGCGGTCTCCAAGGGCATCAACACGCTTTCCTTCTGGGCGCTCCAGCGCGACAACGGCGGCTGCCCCGGCACCGGCGGCTCCGACAGCTGCTCGGGCATCAGCCAGGACACCTGGTACTTCACGCACACCTTCGCGCCGTTCTCGGGCGGTACGACCACCCCGCCGGCCAACGACTTCTCCCTCTCCCTCTCCCCCGCCTCCGCAGCCGTCGATCCCGGCGCCTCGACCACGGCGACCGTGAAGACGTCGGTGGCCTCGGGCAGCGCGCAGTCCGTCGGCCTGACGGTCAGCGGCGCGCCGAGCGGGGTGACCGCGACACTGAGCCCCACCTCGGTCACCGCGGGCGGCAGCTCCACGCTCACCGTGAAGACGACCGCCGCCACCGCGTCGGGCACCTACCCGCTGACCGTCACCGGCACGGCGGGCTCGGCCACACACAGCTCCACCTTCAGCCTGACCGTGAACGGGTCCGGCGGGGGCGCCCCCACGGCGCTGGCCAACGGTGATTTCGAGAGCGGTTCGCTCTCGCCCTGGACCTGCGACAGCGGGGCCACGGTCGTCTCCTCCCCGGCGCACAGCGGCGGCCACGCGCTCCAGACCGCGCCGACCTCCTCGTCGACCGGCCAGTGCGCCCAGACCCTCACCCTCAAGCCGAACACGTCGTACACGCTCAGCGGCTGGGTGCAGGGGTCGTACGCCTACCTCGGGGTGAGCGGGGGCGCGACGGCCAGCACCTGGACCTCGTCCTCCACCTGGCAGAAGCTGACGGTGCCGTTCACCACCGGCTCCTCCGGCACGGTCACCGTGTACGTGCACGGCTGGTACGGCCAGGGCACCGTCCACGCCGACGACCTCGCCCTGTCCTGACCCGTCCCCTCCCGCGGCTGGGCCCGTCCGGTGAGCGCACCGGACGGGCCCAGCCGTCCGTCCCGCCCCGCGCCACGCGGTGATCTTCCGCGGGGTGCGAGAGGCTGTGGGTGAGACTCCTCGGGAAGAGACGACCGCAGGCAGGGGAGACGGGCGTGATCGGACTGGCCGCGGCGTTCGCCGTCGCGGGCGCGGCGAGCAACGCCGTCGGCACCGCGTTCCAGCGCAAGGCCGCCTCCGCGAGCAGCCGCGGCGGAATCCGGCTGCTCGCGGAGCTGGTGCGCCGGCCGTTCTGGATGATCGGCATGGCCGGTGTGATCTGCGCGGCCCTGTTCCAGAGCCTGGCCCTGGTCAACGGTCCGCTGGCGCTGGTGCAGCCGCTGTTCATCCTGGAGCTGCCGTTCGCGCTGCTGGTCGCCGCCCCGCTGATGCACCGGCGGTTGCCCCGCTCGGGCTGGTGGGGCGTGGCGAGCTGTGTGGCGGGGCTCGCCGTACTGCTGATCGCCGCCGCGCCGCACGGGGCGACCGACCAGGCCCCGCTCACCCGCTGGGTCCCGGCGCTGTGCCTGTGCGTCGGCGCGATGGCCGCCGCCGTGCTCCTCGCCGCCCCCGGCCACCCGGCGGCCCGGCGTGCCGCCCTGCTGGGCGCCGCGTCCGCCACGGGCAACGCGCTGACCGCCGCACTGCTGAAGTCGTCCTCGGGCACCTTCGCCGACCAGGGGTTCCAGGCGTTTCTGCGGTCCTGGCAGACGTACGGCTTCGCGCTCGCCGGGGTGGCCGCCGTCCTCCTCCTGGAGAACGCGCTCCAGGCGGGCCCGCTGGCCGCGGCCCAGCCCGCGCTGACCATCGGCGACGCGGTGGTGAGCCTGACCCTCGGCATCGCCCTGTTCCACGAGCGGATCCGCCCCGGCTGGTGGCTGGTGCCGGAGGCGTGCGGGGCACTGGTGATCATCGTGGGGGTGCTGGTGCTGAGCCGGGCCGTTCAGCGGATCGCGCCCGTGCCGGTGCCGGCCGGGGAGGGGAGCGCGAGCTGAGCGGCTGCGGGACCGGCTCCCGGTCCGGCTTCGGCTTCGGCTTCGGCTTCGGCTTCGGCTCGAAGTATGAATATCCTTTATGCACCACGCCGCGTCAAATAACGATTTTCGTATGCTTATCGTCCATATTATGCGTCGCGTCGGGCGGTTCGGATGCCCCGGTCGAGGAGGCGATGGCGTGGCGACGCAAGGAATCAGCCGCCGGAGTGTGGCGCGCCTGGGCCTCGGTGCCGGACTCGGCGTGGCGGCCGCCGCGCTGAGCGGATGCGACGGCGGCGGATGGGGCCTCGGCTCCGGCGGACCCGGCGGGCAGCGGCAGGCGCCCCGGCCGATCGGCGACGGCTCGACCGCCTACACCGGACGCCAGCCGAACCAGCCGGACGCGCCAACCCCCCTGGAACCGGGCGAGACCCCGCCGCAGTTCGTGGTGTTCTCCTGGGACGGCGCGGGCGAACTCGGCACCGGACTCTTCCCGCGCTTCCTGGAACTCGCGCGCGAGCACGACGCCCGTATGACCTTCTTCCTGTCCGGCCTCTACCTGCTGCCGGAGGACAAGAAGCGGCTGTACCGGCCGCCGAACAACCCGGTCGGCGCCTCGGACATCGGCTATCTCACGAACGCGCACATCAAGGAGACCCTGAAGTACGTGCGCCAGGCCTGGCTCGACGGGCACGAGATCGGCACGCACTTCAACGGGCACTTCTGCGAGGGCTCCGGATCGGTGGCCGACTGGACCCCGGCACAGTGGCGCTGGGAGATCGAGCAGGCTCGGACCTTCGTCAAGACCTGGCGGACCAACACCGGCTGGCGCGACGAGCCGCCGCTGCCCTTCGACTACGACAAGGAACTCGTGGGCGGCCGCACCCCCTGTCTGCTCGGCCAGGAGAACCTGCTGCCGACCGCGCGCGCACTGGGCTGGCGGTACGACGCCTCGTCTCCGGGCGGGGTGCAGCGCTGGCCACGGAAGCGGAACGGCGTATGGGATCTGCCGTTGCAGGGCATCCCGTTCCCCGGACGCAGCTTCGAGGTGCTGTCCATGGACTGGAACATGCTGGCCAACCAGTCCCTGAACTCGACGCGCGCGCCGTCGTACAACTATCCCTACTGGCGGGCCCAGACCTCGCAGGCGTACCTGGCGGGATTCGACCGGGCCTACGAGACGAACCGCGCGCCGCTGTTCATCGGCAACCACTTCGAGCAGTGGAACGGTGGCATCTACATGGACGCGGTCGAGGAGGCGCTGCGGCAGATCGCCGGGCGGCCGGAGGTACGGCTCGTCTCCTTCCGGCAGTTCGTCGACTGGCTCGACGCCCAGGATCCGGCGATCCTCGCGCAGCTGCGCACCCTGGAGGTGGGCGAGAAGCCGGCGGGCGGCTGGAGTTCGTTCCTGCACCCGGCCAAGTAGGGCCGGAGCAGGGCGGGTTCAGTCGGCTGAGCGGCGGGCGTACACCTCGATCTCGATCTTCATACGCGGGTCGGCGAGGCCGCACACCATCATGGTGGCGGCGGGCCGGACCTCGCCGAAGCAGGCGCGCAGCACCGGCCAGCAGGGCTCGAAGTCCGCGCGGTCCGGCAGCAGATAGCGCACCCGCACCACATCGGCGAACGTGCACCCCGCCTCGGCCAGCGCGGCCCCGATATTGCGCAGGCACTGCTCGGCCTGTCCCACCACGTCGTCCGGGATCGTCATGGTGGTGTAGTCGAACCCGGTGGTCCCGGACACATGCACCCACTCGCCGTCGACCACGGCACGGGCGTAGCCGATCTGCTCCTCGAAGGCCGAGCCGCTGAGGATGGCACGTCGCTCTGTCATGATCCGAACGCTAGGCCGACCGGCGCGCCCGCGTCCAACACGAACGCTTCCAGGGCGTCCCGGGAAGCGAAGTCGCCCTGTCCGCCGTTCCGGTGTCCGTGCCCGCCGGATGGCCCAGCCGGGTGCAGATGGTGCCTGGATACGGGGCGGCGCAGGGCGCAGGCTCGTTGGCATGAACAACAGACAGAACACCGAGACACCTCGCCCGACCTCCGCCGGGCTGCTGGCCGGCAAGGTCGCCTTCATCACCGGGGCCGGGCGCGGCATCGGCGCGGCGGCGGCGCGGCTGTTCGCACGGGAGGGTGCGCGGGTGCTGCTCGCGGCGCGTACGGAGGAGCAACTGACGGCGGTGGCCGAGGAGATCCGGGCGGCGGGCGGCTCCGCGGACCACGTGGTGTGCGACCTTTCCGACGGGGCGAGCGTGCGCGCCGCCGTGGACCGCGCGGTGGAGCGGTTCGGCCGGCTCGACGTCGCCTTCAACAACGGGGCGACGATCCAGCGGCCCGCCCCCCTGGACGAGTTGCCGGAGGCCGACCTCGACCGGATCTACACGGTGAACATGAAGGGCGTCTGGCTGGCCATGGCCGCCGAGGTGGCCGCCATCCGGGCGAGCGCGGGGACCGGTGCCATCGTCAACAACTCGTCGGTGGGCAGCCTGCGCGGGAATCCCGAGCTGCCCGCCTACGCGGCGACGAAGCGGGCGGTGAACAGCATGACCGCGTCGGCCGCCGTGACCTACGGCCCCGAGGGCATCCGCGTCAACGCGATCGCGCCGGGCTTCACGCTGACGGAGATGACCCGGAGCTGGGAGGCGGACTCGCCCGGTGTGCGCGAGCGGATCACGGCGGGGATCCCGCTGGGCCGGCCGGCCGCCCCGGAGGAGATCGCCGAGGCCGCCGCGTGGCTGCTCAGCGATCGGTCCTCCTTCGTGACCGGCACGGTCCTCAGGGTCGACGGGGGCGCCCGCGCCTGATCCGGGTCCTGGTCAGCCGAGGCCCAGGGCGCTCATCGTGCGCTCGGCCATGCGCTGCTCGCCGAGCGCGTTGGGGTGCACCGGCACGATGTTCGACCCGAACAGCAGCGGCTCGATCCACCGGGTGCCCGAAGGCTGGCAGGCGTCGTGGCCGTCGGACGCCTGCGAGAAGTCCACGAAGGTGGCCCCGGTCTCCTGGGCCGCGCGCTGCACGACCGAGTTGAGGTGGGCCTGGAGGGCGCGCAGGTACGGGATGTCGCCGGAGGCGATGGGCAGCTTGACGAAGCAGGACGCCTCGAAGGCGGTGGGCACGATCCACGGGTAACCCAGCACCGCCACACGGGCGTGGGGTGCCTTGGCCCGCAGGGCGGTCAGGGCACTCTTCAGCGCGGGATAGGTGTTCGCGTCGATCGCGTCGTCGAAGGACGTGCCGTACTTGTCCTTGCAGGGGTGGCCGAACCCGGCGCTGAGGACGCCGGCGGTGCCGCAGTCCACGATGGCGTTAAGGAAGGTGCTGTTGTCGTTGCCGCCGATGGTCAGCGTCACCAGGTCGGTGTTCGCGTTCACCGCGTCCAACTGCGGTGCCACACCCGGATACTGGGACTGGGTGAAGTCCTTGGTCTCGGCGCCGCCGCAGGTCACGTCCGTCAGCGAGGCGCCGGTCGCCCGCGCGAGGACGTGCGGGTAGTTCACCGTGGAGCGCAGGCAGAGCAGATTGCTGGTGTCGACGGGCGTGACACCCGAACCGGCGCTGTAACTGTCGCCGAGAGCCGCGTAGTTGAGGGGCGTCGCCGCATGGGCGGGGACGGCGGTGAGGCCGAGGGCCAGCGTGCCGGCGAGTGCGGATGCCGCGGCGGCGGCACGGCGCAGGGCGGGGGTGGGCATAGGGAGTGCTCCCTCTTCTACGCGACGGGTGTGGGGCAGGGGGTATCGCCGGCCGTCGGGGCGCTGCGTGGGGTGCGCACGACGACGGCCGTGGAGCAGGGAGTTGCGGGTACTACCAGCGAGTTCTACCGCTAGGTAATGTGCGGGCAGCTGATCGCCGAGTCAACATTGCGGACGGAAGTTCTTGAAATGCCCATGAAACATGAGTGACGAATTGCCGTCACCCACGGAGGAGTTGGTGACGGCATGGATCATTCGAGCACGAACGCCGCCGGGAGCGGTGGACCGGCGGCCGCCGGGTCCGTCGTGTCGGCGCCCGGCGGCGCTGACCTGCGGGAACCGGGATAGAGTGCGGGCGTGGCGGACTCTCGGCGGTATCCTCCCGCACCCCGTCACACCGGTGTTCCCTCCGCCGAAAGGACGACCATGGACCAGCCCTCCCCCGCGCCGACCGTGGAGCGCGTGGACGCACGGCACCGTTACGAGATCCTGGTCGGCGGCGAGCGCGCCGGCCTGACCGCCTACCGCGACCGGGGCGAGCAGCGAATCTTCTTCCACACCGAGATCGACGACGCCCACGCCGGGCAGGGCCTGGCCGGGCAACTGGTCGGGTACGCCCTCACGGACGTGCGCGCGCTCGGCAAGCGGATCGTGCCGGTGTGCCCGTACGTCGCCGGGTTCCTGAAGAAGCACGAGGAGTTCGCGGACATCACGGACGAGGTGACCCCCGAGATCCTGAGCTGGCTCGACGCCCGGCTCGGCTGAGCGGCGGACCACAACTCCCCTGCGATGCCTGGGCCTTGCCGTCCCGCCCCGGCGATGGCAAGATCCATCCGGCTCGAACAGCAGCTATCCGATCCCCGTTTCTCCCTCCGAAGGACTGAAGTCCATGGTTCCGGCGTCCCGCAGCGGCCGCCGTCGGAACTGAGCCCCCTGCCCCACGGCAGCGCGCTCCCCCGTTCCCCCGCTCTCCTCACGGCGGCCCGACGACGCGGTGTCCAGCACACCGCCGCCTCGCTCACCGAGGCGCTCCCTCGTACGCACGACCGCTTTCACCGTGAGGACTTCTCAGCGTGCACCCCGATGTCCAGAGCTTTGCCGTCGCCCATCTCCTGCGCCGCCCGGCGGCCCGCCGGGTGGGCGGCTTCGTCGTGGGGTTCGATCCGGCCACGACGAGCCCGTACGTCAACTACGCCACCCCCGTTCCGGGCGCCGAACCCACCGACGCGGACGTGGCGGACCTGATCGACGCCTTCCGCTCCCGCGGACTCCTGCCCCGGCTGGAATTCGCCCCGAATGCCGCCCCGGCGGTCGAACCGGCGCTCCGGCGGGCCGGATTCACCACGGAGGCGGTGCACGAATACCTCGTCTGCACCCCCGCGACACTCACCATTCCGGAGTCGTCGCCGGAACCGGGGGCCGGCGTCCGGGTGGAGGCGCCGGTCACCGACGCGGACTACATCGCCGTCGACACGGCGCTCGCCGAGGCGTTCGGCGGCGAATGGGCCCCGTCCCCGCAGGGCGCGGCCCGGTTGCGGCGCACCGAGGAGGGCGGCGGGGCGGTCCGCTTCGTCCGCGCCGGGAACGGGAGCTGCGCGGGCGGCGCCCTGTGCTCCGCGCCCGCCGAGGGCACCGCGGAGCTGGCGGGCGTCGGCACCCTGCCCGCGTACCGGGGCCGGGGGATCGCCGCGGCGGTCACCGCGAGCCTGGCCGGGGCGTTGTTCGGCCGGGGTGCCCGGAGCGTGTGGCTGGAGTATTCGGGAGAGGGCTCGCGGCGCGTATACGAACGCGTGGGCTTCCGGCCCGGCGGCACCCGGCTGTATCTGACGCTCCACGACTGACGGGCCCCTCAGGGCAGCGGGTTGTCCTTGACGAAGCGGCGGATCTCGTCGACGAGGGCGGCCGGGTTGTCCAGTTGGACGAGGGTGCGGGCGCCGGGGATCTCCACGTAGCGGGAGTCCGGGAGGAGCCGGGCCAGTCGGCGGCCGGTGGCCGGTGGCATCATCCGGTCCTCGGCGCCCCAGGCGACCAGGGCGGGGCGGGTGAAGGAGGGGAGGTTTCCGGCCGCCTCCAGGTAGCAGTCCGCGCGGGTGGAGCGGAGGAACTTGGCGAAGTCACGCCGGATCTGAGCGTTCGTCAGCAGCGGTTTGTACCAGCGGGCGATCAGCTCTTTGGGCAGGGGAAGCTTCGCCATTCCGCCGAGCGCGAGGGGCATCCGGGCCAGGAAGGGGAAGCGGAAGGACTGGAGGAGGAGGAAGAGTCCGCCGGGGATCTTGCACGCCGTGGAGAGCAGACGGCCCTGGACGCCGGGCGGGTAGTTGTCCAGGGCCTCGCAGGAAGTCAGGACCAGGCGGGCGACGCGTTCGTCGCGGGTGCCGACGAGGAGCTGGGCGGTGCCCGCGTCGTTCTGCACGAGGGTGACCTCGCGCAGGTCGAGCCGGTCCATGAACTCGGCGAGCAGCCGGGCGACGCCGTGGGCGGAGAGGTCGGCGTCCGGGCGCATCGGGCGCCGGTGGCTGCCGAGCGGGAGGACCGGGACGACGACCCGGAAGTCCGGGCGCAGCGCCCGGATCACCCCGGTCCACACGGACTCGTCGAAGCCGAGGCCGTGCACCAGGACGAGCACGGGGCCCTCGCCCCCGGTGTCCACGTAGTCGATGGTTCCCGCGCTGAGCTCGATCTCCGGCATGCCCTTGCCTCCGTTCCGGTCGGCTCGTGCGTGCCGACACGGGGACGTGTTGGGTCGTTCCGCTGATGTGAGGGATGGCTCCGCGGACCTGTCGGAGCCTCTCTTGTGGACCTGAGGGAGTCTCCCTCGACTTGATAGAGCGTTCTAGTGCCAGAATAGACGCCGACCGACCGTCGGCAACCGGCTTTCCGGAGGTTTCGTTCCGTGAACGACGGCAAGGCCGCGAGCACCCATGAGACGCGGCAGCGCATCGTGCGCGCCGGCACCGAGCTGTTCCGCCGCTCGGGCTACACCGGCACGGGCATGAAGCAGATCGCCGAGGCGGCGGGCGCGCCGTTCGGGTCGATCTACCACTTCTTCCCCGGCGGCAAGGCCCAGCTTGCCGAGGAGATCGTCCGCACTTCGGGCGCCGTCTACCTGGATCTCGTCACGACCCTCATGGCCTCGTCCGACGACCCGGTCAGGGCCACCGCCGACGCCTTCACCGCCGCCGCGGACACGCTCACCGCCCTGGACTTCGCCGACCCTTGCCCCATCGCCACGGTCGCGCTGGAGGTGGCGAGCACCAACGAGCCGCTGCGCAAGGCCACTTCCGAGGTCTTCGACGGCTGGATCGGCCACCTCGCCGCCTTCTACACCACCGGCGGCATCCCCGCCCGTCTCGCCCGCGACACGGCTTCCTCCGTCATCGCCCTCCTGGAAGGCGCCTTCATGCTGGCCCGCGCCGCCCGCAGCACGGCACCGGTACTGGCGGCGAGCGGGTCGGCCGCGGCGATCGTACGGGCGGCGCTGACCGGCGGGTGAACGGCGCGGTATCCGCGGTCCGACCGGCTCCCCTCACAACGCCGTCGGCGCCGTCCGACCGGCACCCCTCACCGCGCGGTCGCTTGCCGTCCGACCGGCTTCCCTCACAGCTGCCGCCGCACCCCCGCCTCCCGCTCCGCCTGCTCCAACTGCGTGGCGAGGTCGCCCTGGAGGGAGGTACGGGCCCGGCCGCGGCGGCCCAGGGGCAGGACCGTGCGCTGGGCGGTGTCCTCAAGGAGCAGGGCGAAGCCGCCGTACAGGGCGAACGCGGAGAGGAGGACGCCGAGCCAGCCGGCCGCGGTCTCCAGCGCGGGTCCGGCACCGGCATCGTACGCGCCCGTCAGGGCGAAGCGGCACGCTCCGATCAGCAGGAGCACACCGAAGAGTGGTTTGCCGGGGAGCGCGGCGACGAAGAGCAGCAGCATCAGCGGGGCGACGGCCAGCACGAACACCGCGAGGGTCGGGCTGCGCCGGCCCGGTGGTCCGAGCAGGGCGACCAGCGCCGTGCCCGCCCAGGTGGCGCCGAGGACGCACAGGGCGCAGGCCGCGCCGCCGTCGCGGGCGAGGAAGGCGAGCGTGCCGGCAAGCAGTTCCAGGGGCGCCGCGAAGACCAGGATCAGCAGCATCAGCGGTGCCGTCTGGGCCGCGGGCACCCAGTGCAGCTGCTGGGCGGAGAGCAGCACGCTGCCGGTGCCGAAGGCGAAGAAGCCCAGCGGCAGGCTGCTGGCCAGCGGCCTGAGCACGATCCTGGTCAGGGCCTCGGGGCGCGGCGGCCCGCTCGCCGGCTCGTGCGTTCCCGCTCCTGGTGGCGGCATCCGGATCACCCCGTCCCTCGGGCCTCGTGCCGTGCGTCCACGTCACGGAGTACCCGTTCGCGGCCGGTGCGTGCGCCCTCGGTGCCGGAGCGCAGGTCCGGGCGTTGTCGCGGAATTGTCCGTGATCGGTAACAGCGGGAGCGCGGGCGGCCCGCCCGCCGTCCTGGCAGGTGCAGTGCAGGAGACGAGAGCCGGGGACACGGCGGGGAGCAGGGGGCGGGACATGGCGCGGCACACGGGGCGGGGATGGTACGGCCGGGTGATCGGGGCGGCGGTCGGGGTGACGGCGATGGCGGCCGCCGCCTCGGTGTGGACCGCGCAGGCGGGGCAGAACCACGCCCCGGCGGCGCCGGCTCACCGCACCGCGCCGAAGACGGTGGCCGTGTCCCCCGTCATCGCCCACTCCTCCGACGGTGGCGCGCACGCCGTCAACATCACCATCGACGACGGTCCCGACCCGACCTGGACCCCGCAGGTGCTCCAGGTGCTGCGGGAGAACGGCGTCAAGGCGACGTTCTGCATGATCGGCCCCCAGGCGCAGGCGCACCCGGACGTCGTCAGGAAGGTGGTCGCGGCCGGGCACCGGCTGTGCGACCACACGGTGTCGCACGACACCGGCATGGACCACAAGTCCGAGTCCTACCAGTCGCAGCAGATCCTGGACGCCGAGCGGCAGATCACCGAGGCGTCCGGAGGCGTGCGCCCGATGTACTACCGGGCGCCGGGCGGCGCGTTCACGCCGTACAGCCGCAAGCTGGCGGCGGCGCACGGGATGCGGCCGCTGGGCTGGAACGTGGACTCCAAGGACTTCGACCGGCCGGGCACGGCCGCCATCCTCGCCACCGTCAGGAGCGAGCTGCCCAACGGGCCCACCCTGCTCTTCCACGACGCGGGCGGCGACCGCTCGCAGACCGTGGCCGCGCTGCGCACCCTGCTGCCGTGGCTGAAGCAGCGGGGCTACGGCTTCGGCTTCCCCGTGCGCTGAACCGGGCACCGGTCGATGTACCGGCCGGTGAACCCCCGGAGAATTCTTGGCCACCGAACACCCCGGACGGGTGTTCGGTTCCCTCCGGGTGTCTACGATGAGGCCGTTCCGCCGGTGCGCAAAGCGTCCCGCGGACCGCTGCGTACGTCGTCCGGAAAGGCACAGCATGCCGTTGCCCCGCCTCGGCACGCGGTCGCGTCGTCTCCGGACGGCGCCGGCCGTGTTCCTCGTCGTCGCCGTGGCGCTCGCGCTGGCGGCCCTGTGCACCGGCGGTTCCCGGCCGGAGAAGACCGCCGCCCGGCGCGTCGTCGTCGAGGTCTCCAAGAGTCACTGCGGCCGGGGCTGGACCCGGCCCGAGCCCGGAGTGCAGACCTTCGACCTGCACAACACCTCCGACGGCGCCGCCGAGGTCTATCTGGAGGATCCGGCCACCCATGCCGTGTACGGCGAGGTGGAGGGCGTCGGCCCCGGCACCACACGGCAGTTGACGGTCCGGGTGGGCAAGGGCGCGTACGCGTTCCTGTGCGTGCCCGATGACGCGGATGCCGTCACCGGCCCCACCGTCCACGTCACCGGCGGGCGGCGCGGCCCCGGCGCCGTGCCGGTCACCGAGCACGATCTGATCCCGCCCGCGCTCGCCTACCAGAAGTGGGTGGGCGGCGGACTCGCCGCCGCCGTACGGCTTTCGGCCGAGCTGAAGGACGCGATCGACCGCGGCGACCTCGCCGCCGCCCGCGCGGCCTGGCTGCCGGCGCACCTCCAGTACGAGCGGCTCGGCGCGGCGTACGACGCCTTCGGCGACGCCGACGGAAAGATCAACGGCACCGACGCCGGACTGCCCCGCGGGGTGCACGACAAGGACTTCACCGGGTTCCACCGCATCGAGTACGGCCTGTGGCACGGCGAGCCGGCAAGCGGGCTGCGTGCCCCGGCGGCCGCCCTGGTCACGGCGCTCACCGGACTGCGCGACAGCTGGGCGCAGAGCCGGATGGACCCCGCCCAGCTCGGGCTGCGCGCGCACGAGATCCTGGAGAACACCGTGCAGTTCGAGCTGACCGGCCGCACCGACTACGGCAGCGGCAGCAATCTCGCCACCGCCCGCGCCAACCTCGACGGCACCCGCGAGGTGCTGTCCCGGCTGCGTCCGCTGCTCACCACCCGGTACGCCGATCTGCCGCAGCTGAACCGGGAGTTGACGCGCGCCGGGCAGATGCTCGACGGGTTCCGGCACGGCGGGCACTGGACCGCGCTCGGCGAGCTGACCCGCGCCCAGCGGGAGCGGACCGACTCCGTGCTCGACGGCCTCGTGGAGCGGCTGGCGTCGGTGGCGACCCTGTGCGACCCCCGGAGGACCGTGTGAGCACCGCCGAACGACCGAACACACTCGCCCGGCGCGGCTTTCTGCGCGGCGCCGCCCTCGCCGGTGCGGGGCTCGCCACCAGCGCCGCCGCCCCCGAACCGGCCGCGGGCGCGCCGGCGTCCGCCCTCGCCCCGTTCCACGGCGTCCACCAGGCATCGGCGATCGCGGCCCCCCGTCGTACCTGTGTGTTCGCCGCGCTCGACGTGACCGCCGGGAGCCGCGCCGAACTCACCGATGTACTACGCACGTTGACCGAGCGGGCCCGGCTGCTCGCCACGGGCGGCACCCCGGACCCGGTGGGCGTCACCGGGCCCCCCGCCGACTCCGGCATCCTCGGCGACCGGCTTCCCGGCGGCCAGCTGGCCGTCACCGTGGGCGTCGGCGCCTCGCTGTTCGACGACCGGTTCGGGCTGAGCGCGCGCAGGCCCAGGCGGCTGACCGCCATGCCCGCCTTCCCCGACGACGACCTCAAGGCCGAGTGGTGCCACGGCGATCTCAGCCTCCAACTGCACGCCGACGACCCGGATGTCACCCTGCACGCGCTGCGCGACATAACCCGGCACACGCGCGGCGGTGTCCAGGTCCGCTGGCGGATGGACGGCTTCGCCAGCCCGCCCCGGCCCTCCGGCACCCCGCGCAATCTGCTGGGGTTCCGGGACGGCATCGCCAACCCGGACACCGCGAGCGCCCGCGAGATGGACCAACTGGTCTGGGTGGGACGGGACTCGGGCGAGCCGGACTGGGCCGTCGGCGGCAGCTACCAGGTCGTCCGGCTGATCCGGATGCTGGTGGAGTTCTGGGACCGGGTCTCGCTCGGCGAGCAGGAGCGGATGATCGGCCGGTCCCGCTCCTCCGGCGCACCGCTGGACGGCGACCGTGAGCACGATGTGCCGCGGTACGCCGACGACCCCAAGGGCGACGTCATCCCGCTGGACGCGCACATCCGGCTGGCCAACCCGCGCACCCCCGCCACCGCCCGGCAGCGGCTGCTGCGCCGCGCCTACAACTACGACCGGGGCATGGACGCCAACGGCAACCTCGACATGGGCCTGCTGTTCTCCTGCTACCAGCAGGACCTTGTACGGCAGTTCGAGACCGTGCAGCACCGGCTGGCCGGCGAGCCGCTGACCGACTACATCAGCCCGTTCGGCGGCGGCTACTTCTTCGCGCTGCCCGGCGTGCGCGATGTCCAGGACTGGTACGGACGCGCCCTGTTCGCCTGACGTGTCCATTCCACCCGTGGACCGCTCCGGGCCATTTCCCCTGGCCGGGCGGGCAGTTCGGCCGGACCTGTCCGGACAACCCGGCGGCCCGCCAGGTCAACACACCGTCAAGTTTTCCCACAGGTTCCCTGACTCGGTGTTCACCCGCGCGACATCATTGCTCTGCCATCGCGCCCCGCAAGGAGCGCAGCATGCCTGCTCGTACACCGCACAGACGTTCTGTCCAAAGGGGTAGACCACCATGGCCAGCAGAGGAAGACGAGCCGCGATGCGCAGCCTGGGCGCGCTCGCGGGAGTCGCGGCGCTCACCGCGCTCGGCAGCAACGCGCCCGGCTGGGCGGCGACGTCCGCCCACGGTCACGGGTCCTCGTCGACCGCGACGCCGATCGAGCATGTCGTCGTGCTCTTCGACGAGAACATCTCCTTCGACCACTACTTCGCCACGTACCCGAAGGCCGCCAACACCGACGGCACGAAGTTCACCGCGTCGAAGCACACCCCGAAGGACATCGACACCCTCGCCAACGCCGGGCTGCTCAAGCACAACCCGAACCAGTACGCGCCGAAGCGACTGTCGCCGTCCCAGGCCCTGACCTGCGACCAGAACCACTCCTACGGCCCGGAGCAGTACGCCTACAACGGCGGCAAGGCCGACCAGTTCGTGCAGAACACCGAGGTCGACAAGTGCAGCGGCGGCCTGTTCGGCGAGCCGGGCCTGGCGATGGACTACTACGACGGCAACACCGTCACCGCGCTGTGGAACTACGCCCAGCACTACACGCTGAGCGACCGCGCCTACAGCTCCAACTACGGCCCGTCCACCCCCGGCGCCCTCAACCTGGCCTCCGGCAACACGCACGGCGTGGTCTCCATCGACCCCGCCACCGGCAAGCAGACCGCCAAGCCGGACTCGTACACGGTCCAGTCGCCGGACGCCAACGGTGTCGGCACGGTCGTCAACGACCCCGACCCGGCCTGGGACGACTGCTCCGACAAGGACCACACCAGCAGCAACGCGCTGGCGTCGATGCAGGGCAGGAACGTCGGTGACCTGCTCAACGCCAAGAAGGTGTCCTGGGGCTGGTTCCAGGGCGGCTTCCGTCCGTCGACCGCGTGGAACGGCCAGTCCGGCTCGCACGCCAAGTGCGACACCACGCACACCAACGTGGGCGGCGCGGCCGCGGTGGACTACAGCCCGCACCACAACCCGTTCTCGTACTACAAGTCGACGGCCAACCCGCACCACCTGCCGCCGAAGTCCGTCTCCGAGATCGGCCACAACGGCCAGGCCAACCACAACTACGACCTGACCGATTTCTCCGCCGCGCTCAAGGCGGGCAAGCTGCCGTCCGTCAGCTTCCTCAAGGCCGGCGAGTACCAGGACGGCCACGCCGGGTACTCGGACCCGATAGACGAGCAGCACTTCCTGGTCGGCGAGATCAACGCGATCCAGAGCTCGCCGCAGTGGAAGTCGACCGCGATCGTGGTCGCCTACGACGACTCCGACGGCTGGTACGACCACGCGTTCGTCGCCCCGCGCAACGGCTCGACCGACACCTCGGTCGGCTCCAACGGCAAGGCCACCGACAGCCCGGCCTGCCAGCGGGGCCCGAAGGCGGCCGGCGGCTACGCGGACCGCTGCGGCCCCGGCACCCGGCAGCCGCTGCTGGTCATCTCGCCCTACAGCAAGGTGAACAAGGTCGACCACACGCTGACCGACCAGGCGTCCATCACCCGCTTCATCGAGGACAACTGGCACACCGGCCGCATCGGTGACGCCTCCTTCGACGCCAAGGCCGGCTCGCTCCGCGGGATGTTCGACTTCCGGCACCCGAACGACAAGCAGGTGCTGCTGAACACCGACGGCTCGGTGAAGTCCGTCGGCCCGATCAGGCACGTCGCCCCGGTGCACACGAGCATCACGCCCGGCCCGGCCCTCCAGAACGCGGCCGACACCACGGACGCGTCCTTCCCGGCCCTCCCGGTCGGTCTCGGCGTCGGCGCCCTGCTGGCCGCCGGTCTGACGGGCACGTACTTCACGATGCGCCGCCGTCAGCAGGCCTGACGACAGCGAGCCCACCACGTGTGCCCCCCGGTCGCCGGCCGGGGGGCACACCCGTGTCCGCGCCGTCCGCGCCGGAAAACCAGTGGTCGGGGCCCCGGCCGTGCTGCTGGGATGACGTGATGCGAAGCGAGATCTCGATGACCGTGGACCGGGGCGCCTTCCCGGACGCGGTGACGCCCTGGGAGCAGGAGTCCTGGCGGACCGCGGCCCTCGGCTGGGTCCAGGAGCGACTGGCCGGGCACGGCCTGCGCGGGGACGGCGGGCTGCGGGTGCGACTGCGGCCGTGGTCGGTGCTGGTGCGGGTGCCGGTGGCCGGGCGGGAGGCGGTCTGGTTCAAGGCGAACCCGCCGTCCGCCGCCTTCGAGGGCCCGCTGACCGCCGCGCTGGCCCGCTGGGTGCCCGGACATGTGCTCGAGCCGCTGGCCGTGGACGCGGGGCGTGCCTGGTCGCTGCTGCCGGACGGCGGCGATCTGTTCCGGCAGGTGCTGGCGCGGGAGCCGGTCGGACCGGAGGTCTGGGAGGACCTGCTGCGCCAGTACGCGGGCGTGCAGCGCGCCCTGACCCCGTACGCCGGGGAACTGGAGCGGCTGGGGGTTCCGGCGGCCCGCACCCTGGACCTGCCGGATGTGTTCGACCGGCTGCTCGCGGCGGACACCGCGCTCGACGCCGAGGCACGCGTCCGGGTGGCGGCCGTACGGCCCCGGCTCGTGGACTGGTGCGCCGAACTCGCCGCGCTCGGCATCGAGGACACGCTCGACCACGCGGATCTGCACGACGGGCAGCTGTTCCGGCCGGCGCCGGGCCGGTTCACGTTCTTCGACTGGGGGGACGCGGCCGTCTCCCACCCGTTCTGCAGCCTCCGGGTCACCGCCGAACAGGTCCGCGAACGGTACGGCCCCAAGGCCCTGCCCCGGCTGCGCGACGCCTACCTGGAGCCCTGGACCGGCACCGGCCGCCCGGCCGCGGACCTGCGTCGGGCCGCGAGCCTCGCCTGGCGGCTCAGCTGCCTGGGCCGCGCCACCTCCTGGGGCCGGATGTTCCCCCATCCGGGACGCCCCGCACCCGGCGCCACACAGAGCGCCGAATGGCTGCTGGGCCTCCTCGACGAGCCGCCCTTCTAGGGCGCGTATCGAGTCGTGATCAACCGGTGAGGTACGGCCTCGTGGGAGCTGATCTGGTAGATCGTCTTGCTTGGAGCGGCGGGCCACAGTTGACGGATGCTGCACGGGTTGATCGAGCAGTATCTGTTCCGCGAGACGTGGAAGCCTACTTCAGGTTTCGATGAGGCGGGATCTGATCGGCCCGTACTCCAGCCAGACGTCCTGCAGGAAGTCCTTCTGGCGTGTCGCATGCGCGGGGCTGCTGATGCGGTAGTAGAGCACGCGTCGGGTCTGGTCGGAGGCGAAGTTGCCGCCGATGTTGTGGCCGAGGAGGTAGTGGGCCAGGAGCAGGTCGCCAGCCCGGCCGGTGATCTGTTCGGGCTCGGGGAGAGTGATCGGGGGGTAGGCGCAGTACTTGCCCGTGCCGTGTTCGCGGAAGTAGGCGGCGTGGGTGCGGTGGGTGCCCGGCCAGACCCACAGGTTGCCAGAATCCTCGGTGAGCTGGTCGGTCAGCAGGACACCGGCCAGCATGGTGAAGGTCCCGAACTCGGGATCGTCAACCGGCTCGGCGTTGGCCGCGTCGATGTGCGGGATGCCCGGGCGGTGCGAGAACGGCGGGATGTTCAGTGCGACCTGAACCTGCCAGGGGACCTCCAAGGTGCCAGGACCGGCCAGTTCCTCGGCATACCCGAACGCCGGGCCGCCGGTCAACGGCGCCAGCAGATCCTCTTCCTCCTTGGTCTCCAGGAAATAGAAATGCGGCCCCACTTTGTCGGCTTCCGGCGGCTGCCCGGCCACCAGCCCGTCGACCCGGCGGTTCGCCCGATCCAGAAGCTCTCCAGGAACTGCCTGTGGGATCACGACGAAGCCGCGCTCAGTGAACTCATCCAGCTGTGTCTCGCTCATCACCCGGGCGACGCTAGATGATCACCAGCCCGAGGGGCCAACGGTTTTCGCTCCTTGGGTGTGTATCAAGTCGTGATCGATGGGTGCCTGGTGAGGTCCTTGATCCAGATCATCGCGGCGCGTAGGTGGAGGCCTGCGAGGTAGCTGTCCGGGGTCTTGTCATATCGGGTGGCGATGCCTCGCCAGGCCTTGAGCTTGTTGATCAGGCGCTCGACGGTGTTCCTCTCCTTGTCGAGGTCGGCGTCGTGGCTGACGGGCCGGCCGCCTCTGGAACGCTTCTTCTTTCGGTTGGCGGCCTGGTCCGACTTCTCCGGTATGACTGCCTTGATGTGGCGTTTCCGCAGGTGGGACCGGTTACCGCGGGATGAGTAGGCCTTGTCTCCAGCGACCGCATCGGGCGGGTGCGGGGGCGGCCGACGGGACCACGGACCCGGATCTTCCCCAGTACTGGGATGAACTGCGGGCTGTCGGCGGCTTGTCCAGCGGTCAGGATGAACGCCAGCGGGCGGCACTTGCGGTCGGCGGCGAGGTGGGCCTTGCTGGTCTGCCCGCCCCGCGAGCGTCCGAGGAGGGCAGCCTTCAGCCGGAGTTTTCGCCGACGCCGGATGCGTCCTCGCTCTTCCCGCTCGGGATCGGCTTCGGCGTCCTGGCCGTTTTGTTCTTCGAGGCTTCCCCCTTTGACCTTGTGTTCTCCTCTTCGGCGGCAGCCTTCTCCAGCGCGGTGATGACGTCCTTGTCCAGGTGCATCCCGGCGGCGTCGTGGTGGGCCCGCGCGGTGGTGGAGTCGATGCTGACCAGGGACAGGTCCACCTCGCCCCGCTTCGCGGCTTCTGCTATCAGGCCCTCCAGCAGGGCTTCGAAGACGCCGCCGTCACGCCACTGCCGGAAGCGGTTGTGCACGGTCGACCAGGCGCCGAACTCCTGCGGCATCTCCCGCCACTGCGAGCCGGTCCTGAACCGCCAGATCACGCCTTCGAACTGCTTCCGCAGCCGCTCGGGGTACGGGCCGTACTCGCCGATCGGCAGGTACGGCTCGATGAACTCCCACTCCTGGACCGTCAGCTGCACTCGAGTCACGCAGGAAGATCTACCGCCCCAGGCCCCGCCACGAGGGCTAAGCCCGCAGATTGATCACGACTCGATACGCGCCCTAGTACTCCAGCAGGATTTTGCTGTCTGACCTGGTCTTTCGCCGGGCGGCCGGAGTGTAGCGCGGCTTCGGTGGTGTGGGGGCGGTCTCACGGGGACCGCCCCTCGATCGTGCGACAACGCCGCAGGTAGTGACAGCGGCGGGGCAGCCTCCGAGGGTGATCACCGAGTATGCCGCCGAGCAGTGGGACCTCGAACTGGACGATCTCTTCCTGAGCATCGGGCACCGCTTCGGCCGAGTCGAGCTCCGCCGCCGCATGCGTGACTACGTGCGCGGGCTGCTCGCCCCGGTGGCCCGCAAGAACAGCTGGCAGCTGGCCGAACAGGCCGGCCACCGCACGCCTGACGGGTTGCAGCACCTCCTAGCCGGATCGAAGTGGGAGTCCGATGACATCCGCGACGACCTGCAGGAATACGTCGCCGACAAGCTCGGCGAGAACGACGGCGTACTGATCATCGACGACACCGGGTTCGTCAAGAAGGGCACCACCTCAGCCGGGGTCCAGCGCCAGTACTCCGGAACCGCCGGCCGGACGGAGAACTGCCAGATCGGCGTCTTCGCCGCCTACGCCTCTGTCCGCGGCCGGGCTCTGGTCGACCGTGAGTTGTATCTCCCGAAGTCATGGACCGAGGACCGGGAACGCTGTCGCACCGCAAGGGTCCCCGGCGAGCGGGAGTTCGCCACCAAAGGCGAACTGGCCCGGCACATCGTGCTGCGGGCCCTCGCCTCGCCGTTGCCCATCGCCTGGGTCACCGCGGACTCCGCCTACGGCCAGGACAACCGCTTTCGCCGGCTGCTGGAGCAGTCAGGTGTTGGCTATGTAATGGCTGTCCCCAAGTCGCAGTTCAGCGTGGGCTGTTCACGGATCGAGGGCCTGTTCGCGCAGGCCCCCAACGAAGCGTGGGAGAAGATCTCCTGCGGCGACGGCGCGAAGGGGCCACGCGTCTACCACTGGGCAGCAGTGCGGCTGCCGGCCGTCGCCGAGTTCGACTACCAGGGCCAGGTGCCTCACCGGATGCGGTGGGCACTGGCCCGGCGCAGCATCAGCAAGCCAGACGAGATCGCCTACTACCTCGCCTACACACCCCTTCAGGTCACCGTCCAGGAGCTGGTGAGAGTCGCCGGGACGCGCTGGGCGATCGAGGAGTGCTTCCAGGCCGCGAAGAACGAGTGCGGCCTGGACCAGTACGAGGTTCGCCGCTACGTGGGCTGGTATCGGCACATCACGCTGGCCATGCTTGCGCACGCCTTCCTGGCCGCTACGGCACACCAGGTCCGGGAAAAGGGGGCGGAACAGGTGGGACAGCTGGGGTCATCGGACTCACAGTGGCGGAGGTTCGGCGACTCCTGGCAGCTTGTCGTGCCCAGCCCCCGCACCGGAGCGGATATCGCGGACGACGTCATGCGCTGAGCTGGTCGAACTGGCGCCGTCAGCGCCAAGCAGTCGCCCGCCGCTGTCACTACCTGCGGCGTTGTCGCACGATCGAGGGGCGGTCCCCGTGAGACCGCCCCCACACCACCGAAGCCGCGCTACACTCCGGCCGCCCGGCGAAAGACCAGGTCAGACAGCAAAATCCTGCTGGAGTACTAGTACTGCAACGGTGCTTGCCGTGACTGGTGGCCAGGTCAGGGGCTGTGTCCGCGTCGTTTGTAGTGGCTGGTGCGGGCCTGATGTTGTCGTCTTCGGCGCCAGGCCGACCAGTGCAGGATGTGCTCCGCGGGTGTGGGTCGGCGGTCGGTGAGGCGGGTGATCAGCCGTCGTATCTCGGCGAGGCTGAGGTGGATGAGCTGTGAGGATCCGTTTCTGCTTTGTCCGCATCCAGCTCGCGGGCTCGCAGGACGGTCAGGCAGGCGTGGGCGGCCATGGCCAGGGTCATGTGGCGGTGCCACCCGGAATAGCGGCGGACCTGGTAGTCATCCAGGCCGCACTCCTGCTTCGCGCTCTGGAAGCATTCCTCAATGGCCCACCGGCTGCCCGCGATGCGGATCAGGTCATCCAGGGTGGTGCCGGCGGGGCAGTAGGCAATATAGTACGAGATGAGATCTCCTGCGGGCGGGCGACGCTGCGGCGGGCGATCACCCAGTGCCGGCGGTCGGACCGGTGCGACGGTCTGACTTCGACGCGTGCCCAGTCGTAGATCCGCAGGCCGTGCGCCCCGCTGCCGCAGGAACGACGCTTCCACTTCTGCCGGGGAAGCCCGTTGAACAGGTCGTGGACGGGATGGTCGATCGCCCAGCGGGTGACCACGGTGTCGTGCCGGGTGGTGGCCATGACGTGGAAGACGTCCGCCCTCTCCAGCTCGGACCGCCACCCCTTGGAGAACCCGTAGGCGGCATCCGCGGTCACCCACCGGAACGGGATCATGTCAGCGATCGCCCGGCGGACCATCGCCTTGGCCATGGCCACCTTGGTCTCGAAGGCGACCTCATCAGTGATGCCGGCCCGGCGGCACCTTTCGCGGTCATCGGTCCACGAGGTGGGCAGATACAGACGCCGGTCGATCAGTGTCCGCCCGTGGTCGGTTGCATAGGCCAGGAAGACGCCGACCTGGCAGTTCTCCGTCCGCCCGGCGGTGCCGGAGTACTGCCGCTGCACCCCGGCCGACCGCGTCCCCTTCTTCAGAAAGCCCGTGTCGTCCACGACCAGGACGGCGTTTGGGTCGCCAAGGTTGTCGACCACCTACTGCCGCACGTCGTCGAGCACCTCATCGGCGTCCCACTCGATCCGGTTCAGCATCCGGTGGATACGGTCCGGGCCCGTATGGCCGGCCTCCTCCGCCAGCGTCCAGCCGTTCTTGCGTTGCAGCGGAGCGATCAGCCCGCGCATATAGGCCAGAGCCGACTCACGCGGCTCCGACCTGCTGAAACGATGCACGAACCGCTCGTGCACCGCATCAAGTTCACCCGCCCACAACCTGGCATCAGCAAGGTCCCCACCCAGGGCGCATACGGCGCCCCGCCCCCGAGCGTGCTCGCCGGGGGCGGGGCACCACGCCTACGGGTTGCGCCCCCGGCGGGGCCGCGCGGACGCTGGAGCGGTGACGCATCCGGGAGACGGCGTGGCCCCGGCGGACGGCCACGGGTTCGGGCGGCGGCAGTTCCTGGCCCTGTGCGCGGGCGCGGGGCTCGGTACGGCCGCCGCGTGCACGGCCGCGCCGACGCCGTCCCGGAGCGCCCGTACCCGGCCGGAGTCGGAGCGGGACGCGCCGGGCACCGCCGCCTGGCGGCTCGGCCCGACCGGTCCGCCGGACGCGGTGAGCGGCTATGCGGACCGGGTGAGCGTGACGCCGGGCGAGACCTTCGGCCTGCACGTGTCGACCACGGCGGCGGCGTTTTGGGTCTCGGCGTTCCGTGTCGGCTGGTACGGCGGCGCCGGGGCCCGGCGGATCTGGGCCTCGGGCCGGATACCCGGCCGGGCGCAGGCCGCCCCCGGAGTCCTGGCCGCCACCCGTACCGTGCGCGCCGACTGGCCCCTCACGCTGCCCGTGGACACCACCGGCTGGCCGGAGGGCGCCTATCTGCTGCGCCTGGAGGCGGACACCGGGTACCAGCGGTACGTGCCGTTCGTGGTCCGCTCCACCGACGGCACGGGCCGTACGGTCCTGCTCCACGCCCCCGCCACCTGGCAGGCGTACAACCGCTGGGGCGGCGCCAGCCTGTACGCCGGAGCGGACGGCGCGTACGCCACGCGGTCCCTCGCGGTCAGCTTCGACCGGCCCTACGACGGGAGCGGCGCGGAGAAGTTCCTGACCTACGAGCGGGCGCTGGTGGTGCTCGCCGAGCGCCTCGGCATCCCGCTCGCGTACAGCACCGGCACCGACATCCACCGAGACCCCGGTGTGCTGCGGGGCGCGCACGCCGTGGTCTGCCTGGGGCACGACGAGTACTGGACACCCGAGCAGCGCGCCCATGTCACCGCCGCCCGGGACGCCGGGGCGAACCTCGCCTTCCTCGGCGCGAACACCTGCTTCCGCCGGGTGCGGCTGGCGGCCGGGGAGAGCGCGGGGGATCGTACGGTGGTCTGCTACAAGAGCGACTACCGCGCCGACCCGTGCTATCCGTCCGCCCCGGCACGGGTCACCACCGACTACCGGCTGCCGCCCGGCGCCGACCCCGAGTCCGCGCTCACCGGGGTGTTCTACGAGGGCTACCCCGTGGACGCGCCGTACGTCGTACGGGCGCCGGACCACTGGGCGTACGAGGGCACCGGCGTCCGCGCCGGGGAGGGTTTCGCGCATCTGGTGGGCGTGGAGTACGACCGGGTCACCCCCGGCGCTCCCACGCCCGGCCCGCTGGAGATCACCGCGCATTCCCCGCTGGTGTGCGCGGGGCGGGCGAGCCACAGCGACTCGGCGTACTACACCACCCCCGCCGGGGCGGGGGTGTTCGCGACCGGCACCATGCGCTGGGTGGAGGGGCTGCTGGCCGGGACGGGCGAACTGGGCCGGGACCACGGGATGGACGCGCGCACCCGTGCCTTCGTCACCCGCACCACGGAGAACGTGCTGCGGATGTTCGCCCTGGGCCCGGCGGCCCGCCACGCGCCGCCACCCGACGCCAACATCGCTGCGGTGTACGGCGGTTGACCGGCGCCCCGGTCAACCCTCCTGCGCCCGCAGCTGGTTCTGGCGGGCCTTGTTGAACAGGCGCCACAGATGCTTGGCCACGGCGCACGGCGCGGAGTCGGCTCGGCACTGGCGGCAGGCGCGGGTGTGCTGTTCGTACTGCGTACGGGCGTCTTCTAATGCGTCACTGACAGTAGACATGGACATCTCCGGGAAAGACATGACATCGGGCGGCGCGCCGACTTGACTGGCCGATGCAACCATTCCCAAAGGTGATCATGTTACTGACAGTAATGACAACCGTGGTGTCGTGATTGAACAGTCAGCGGCATACCCCGACTTCGGGTTCGCCCAGGACGGCGCACTATTGCACGCTGGTTGCAATTACTTTTGATGTGTAGAAAGGGTTGGCCATGGGCTCTCCGATCGTGCTCGGTATCGAGTCGTCGTGCGACGAGACCGGCGCGGGGCTCGTCCAGGACGGACGACTGCTCGGACATGCGGTGGCGTCGAGCATGGACGAGCACGCGCGCTACGGCGGGGTGGTGCCCGAGATCGCCTCCCGCGCCCATCTGCACGCCCTGCGCCCGGTCGTCCGCAAGGCGCTGGACGAGGCGGGACTCGGTCTGTCCGACATCGGCGCGGTGGCCGTCACCACGGGACCGGGGCTGTCCGGCGCGCTCCAGGTGGGGCTGGCCGGCGCGAAGGGGCTCGCCTACGCGCTGGGCGTGCCGCTGTACGGCGTGCACCACCTCGCCGGGCATGTCGCCGCCGACACCCTGGAGCACGGCCCGCTGCCCGACCCCTGCGTGGTGCTGATCGTCTCCGGCGGCCACACCTCGCTCCTCCTCGTGCGCGACCTGGCCCGCGAACCCATCGCGCATCTCGGGGACACCCTCGACGACGCGGCCGGTGAGTGCTTCGACAAGGTCGCCCGCGTCTTCGGCCTGCCCTACCCCGGCGGGCCGGCCGTCGACCGGGCCGCGCGCGACGGGAATCCGCGCGCCGTCCCCTTCCCCCGGCCGCTTCCCGGCTCGTACGACTTCTCCTTCTCCGGGCTGAAGACGGCTGCCGCCCGCTGGGCGGAGTCCCACACCGGGCCCGCCGGGCTGCCCGTGCCCGACGGGGCGGCGTCCTTGCAGGAGGCCGTCGCCGACGTGCTGACCCGCAAGGCGGTCGCCGCCTGCACCGAGCACGGGGTGGGCACTCTGATCGTGGTCGGCGGGGTCGCGGCGAACTCGCGGGTGCGGTCGCTGGCCGAGGAGCGCTGCCGGGCGGCGGGGATCTCACTGCGGGTGCCGCCGCTGCGGCTGTGCACGGACAACGGCGCGATGATCGCGGCCGTCGGCGACCTCCTCGTCAGGGCCGGTGCCGAGCCGGCGCCGCTGGACGTGTCGATCGATCCGTCGGCTCCGCTGGAGTACGCGGCCCTGCACCCGGTCGTGCGGAACGCGGACGCGGCATGACGGAGACCCGCGCAGGCGCTGGGCGGACGGTCGCCCGCCCGGCGGCCGGGCCCGCCGGTGTCACGGCGCGCCCCGAACGGCCGGGCGCGTCCCGCGACCGCGGACCGGTGACGGCTGCCACGCCCGCAGCCGCAGGCTGTTGCCGACCACGAGCAGGGAACTGACGGACATCGCCGCCGCCGCGAACATCGGATTGAGCAGACCGGCCATGGCGAGCGGCACGGTGACGACGTTGTAGCCGAACGCCCACAGGAGATTGGCGCGGATCGTGCCGAGCGCGGCGCGCGCGAGCCGTACCGCGTCCGCGAGTGCCTCGATGTCCCCGCTCACCAGGGTCACGTCGGCGGCACCGATCGCCGCGTCCGTGCCGCTTCCCATGGCGATACCCAGATCGGCTCCGGCCAGCGCCGCCGCGTCGTTGACGCCGTCACCGACGACGGCGACACGGTGTCCCCCGGCGCGCAGCCGGCGGACGAGGGCGGCCTTGGCCTCGGGAGTGCAGCGTGCGTGCACCTCGTCGATGCCGAGGTGGGCGGCGACGGCACGCGCGGGTGCCGGACGGTCTCCGGTGGCGAGAACGGGGCGCACCCCCAGCCGTCGCAGCCGGTCCACGGCCCGGTAGGCGCCGGGCCGCAGGACGTCCCCGATCTCGATCAGGGCTTCCGCGGCACCGTCCACCCGCACCACGACCGCGGTGTGCGCGGCGGCCTCGGCGGCCGACAAGGCGTTCGCGAGCGGGTCCGGCAACTCGCCGTCAGGGGCGAGTACTTCGACCAGACGACCGCCGATCCGGCCGCGCACGCCATGCCCCGGTACGGCGGTGAAGTCCCGCACGGGCGGCAGTTCCCGCCCGGTCGGATGCCGTGCGGCGTGGGCCGTGACGGCCCGGCCGAGCGGGTGTTCCGAGCCCTGTTCGAGGGCACCGGCCAGCCGCAGCGCCTCCGCGGAGCCCAGCCCGCCGGGCACCGAGGTGACCCGGACGACGCTCATCCGCCCCGAGGTCAGGGTGCCGGTCTTGTCCAGGACCACGGCGTCCAGCCGCCGCAGCCCTTCGAGCGCTTGGGGGCCGCTGACGAGGACGCCGAGCTGGGCGCCGCGTCCGGTCGCGGCCATCAGCGCGGTGGGCGTCGCCAGGCCCAGGGCGCACGGGCAGGCGACGACGAGCACGGCCACGCACGCGGTGAGCGCGGCCTGGGCCTCCGCTCCGGCGCCGAGCCAGAATCCGAGCGTGGCGACCGCCAGGGCGAGCACCACCGGGACGAAGACGCCCGCGACCTCGTCGGCCAGGCGCTGCGCCCGTGCCTTGCCGCCCTGAGCTTCCCTCACCAGGGCTGCGACACGGGCCAGTTGGGTGTCCGCCCCGACGGCGCTGGCCTGTACCAGCAACAGGCCGCCGGCGTTGACCGCGCCGCCGACGACCGGATCGCCCGGACCGACCTCGACCGGTTCGCTCTCCCCGGTGACCAGCGCGAGATCGACGGCGGATCGGCCCTCGACCACGGCACCGTCCGTGGCGATCCGCTCGCCGTGGCGGACGATGAACTCCTGCCCGACCCGCAGTTCCTCGATCGGTACGCGTCTTTCTCCGTCGGCGTGCCGGACCGACACCTCCTTCGCCGCGAGCCGGGCGAGGGAGCGCAGCGCGGCACCGGTTCCCCGCCGGGCCCGCGCTTCGAGGAAGCGGCCCAGGAGCACGAACAGCGGTACGCCCACGGTTGCTTCGAGGTAGATGTGCGCCGCACCACCGGAGGCGGTGGGCATGAGGCTGAACGGCATCCGCATGCCGGGGCCGCCCGCCCCGCCGAGGAACAGCGCGTACGCCGACCAGGAGAAGGACGCCGCCACGCCCAGCGACACCAGCGTGTCCATGGTCGCCGCGGCGTGCCGCAGCCCCCGCACGGCGCGCACGTGGAAGGGCCAGGCACCCCAGACGGCGACCGGGGCCGCGAGCACGAAGCACAGCCACTGCCAGTCGCGGAACTGGAGGGCCGGGACCATGGACAGGACCAGCACGGGCACGGCCAGCACGGTCGTGCCGGTCAGCCGGGCGCGTTCCCGCCGCTCCCGCGCGCCGGGGTCGGCCTCGGCCTCCACACCCGCGGCTGACACGGGCGGCTGGGGCAACGCGGCCGTGTAGCCCGCCCGTTCGACGCGGGCGATCAGCTCCTCGGGGCTCACCTCGGGCGGATGGCGGACGCGGGCCCGGCCGGTCGCCAGGTTGACGGTGGCGGTGACACCGTCCAGTTGGGCGAGCTTCCTCTCGACCCGCTGCACACAGGCGGCGCAGGTCATGCCGCCGACCGTGAGATCGGTGACCGTGTCCGGGGCGACGCGTTCCGCGGCCATCAGCCCCCGCTCCCGTGACTCATCTCCATACCGCCCATGTCGCCCGTGTCCGTTCCTCCGCCGTGGCCTCCCGTGCCGGTCGGCGCGGGTCGGGTTCCGGGCAGCCCGGGGGCCACGGGGCCGGCGGACGCTCCGACCGCGTAGGCGGCCGCGAACACCGCCGCCAGCAGCAGGAGGAAGCCGTACAGCACGGGGGGTGGGGGCGTCTTGCGTGCCCTCGCGGCCGCGGGGCCCGCGGCGCGCGAGGGGGTGTGGTCCGTCAACCGAGTCTCCAGGGTGCGTCGTACGGCCGATTCCTGTCCCGCCGTACCACTCCAGTTGTCGGACCCGCGCACCGCCGGGTTCCCGCACGGCCGCATGGCGGAGATCACACCAGCGGGACGAGTCACACCAGCAGAACGAGCGTGACCGCCATGCCGAGCCCCATGGCCGCGTGGCAGAACAGGCCGAGAACGTCGGCGTCGTCCCGTACGACCGTCTCCGGCCCGCGGGCGGGAGCGGACCTGGCCCGGTCGAAGGCCCTCGCCAGCCGGCGCAGGGCGAACGCGGCGAGCAGGACGGCCAGTACGACAGCCGTCCCGCGCTCGCCCGCACCGGTCAGGGTCATCGCCGAGGCACCGGAGGAGCCGGACATGTCCATTCCGGGCATGTCGTGCATCGCGCCGCCCCCGCCGCCCGCGGCCATTCCGGCGCCGTCCATGGCGGCGGCCATCCACGCCATGGCCCCCGTCATCAGCACGCGCGGCAGTGCGCTCAGGCACGCCCTGAGCCGGTGCGCGGAGTCGGCGCGCAGGGGCACGGAGCAGGCGAACCACAGCGCGCCCGCCCCGAACAGCACGATCTGCGGCGCCGTCGGCAGTTCCATGCCCCACGGCCAGACCATGGCGATCATGACCAGGCCCATGGCGGTGTGCAGCGCGTGGTCCACCCGGTGGGGGCCGGTCCGGCCCGGAGCGGTGGCCGATCTGAGGCCGTACAGCACGGACAGGGCGAAGACGAGGCTCAGCAGCCAGCGCAGTCCGGTCGCGGTGATCACGGCGTCACCGTGCCCCGGCGCCGGCGCAGGGACCCGATGAGCAGGTCGGCGGCGAGGAAGGCCAGCAGGGGCAGGCCGAACAGCGGAACGTAGTAGCCGACGACGGCGGCCAGGACCACGGCGGGTGCCAGTACCGCTCCGGGTATCCGGCGCCACGCGCCGCGTGCCGGTGCCCGCCCGAAGGACATGCCGCCCGAGCGGGTCGGCCGCCGCAGCCACCACATCCGGTAGCCCCACAGGATCATGGCGATCAGGCAGATCGCGAGCAGCGCCAGCGCGATCTGGTTGGCGAGGCCGAACAGCAGACCCATGTGGGCGTCGATGCCCCATCGGGTCAGCTTGGCCAGGACCGGGTAGTCGGCGAACCTCAGCTTGGCCGTCACCTTGCCGGTGCCGGGATCGACGGCCACCGAGTCCTGGCGCTCCGGCCAGCTGCGCGTGTTCTCCTTCACCACGTAGGCGTTTCCGGCCTTGGCGGGCGGCGTGACGACGAGCGGTCCGCGCAGTCCCGCGGCATGTGCGGCCGCCGTCACGGCGTCGATGCCGACGTCCTTCGTGCGGACGGCACCGGAGGCGCCAACTCCGTGCGCCGGGACGGTTGTCGAGATCGCGGGAGTGCTGCCGCCGAGCGCGTCCTGGACGCTGCCGATACTGGCCCCGGCGTGGGCGGACCAGGTCATGCCCGTGGCGGACAGTCCCAGCAGGCCGATCGAGGCCCACAGGCCGACCGCGCCGTGAAAGGACAGGGTGCGCCGCCGGCCCTTGGCACCGCCGCGCGGCAGCAGGACGGAGCGCAGCCGCCGCCGGGTGCGGGGAGCGCCGAACCACAGGGCGAGTCCGCCCAGCACCTCGACCCAGAGCCAACTGGCGGCCAGCTCACTGTAGTTGCGGCCGAACTCGCCCAGGTGCAGGTTGCGGTGCAGGCTGTCGAGCCAGGCCCGGACGGGCAGCCACTGGCCGGAGGTCCGCAGGGTGCCGAGCACCTGGTGGCCGTACGGGTCGACGAACGCGGTCAGGGTGGAGCCGTCGGGGAGTCCGGGCTTGCTGAAGACGACGCGGGTGCTGTCGCTGCGGCCGGGCGCCGGGGTGACGGACACCAGGGTGCCGTCGGGTACCGCCCGCCGGGCGGCGGCCACTTGAGTGGCCAGCGAGTCCGCCTCGCCCCGTGGGGTGACCTTCAGTTCGTGCCGGTAGAGCGCCGATTCGAGCTGCGGAGTGGCCGTGTAGACGAGGCCGGTCAGGGCCGCGACGAGGATGAAGGGGCCGATGACGACGCCCGCGTAGAAGTGCAGCCGCAGCAGCAGCGGGCGCACACTGCTCCATGTGCCCGCAGTGGCCGTGGCCCCGCTCCCGGAGGTACCGGCGTCCGGCGTGGCGGTTGTCCCGGGACACGCGTCGCCCGGTGGGGCGGCCGCCTTCCCCGGTCCGGCTGCGGTGCGGTGGCTTTCAGGCATGGCGACGCTTCTCCTCGGCTGTTGCGGTGTCCGGTTTCCGGGGCCCGCAGGAGGAGTCGGGTGCCTGTCCGGCTCAGTTCCCGCGGCCGCGGAGTGACCGTCGCCACAGCTCCGGTCCACGGGCAGCGCGGGGAGGGCCGCCCGCCGCCGGGCGCGATCCACCCCATCAACAGGCAGTCGTGGCGGACGGGCACTTGGTTCCCGGCCGTGGACCGACAGCGTGGGACGGCCAGTCACGCGGTGCGGGCGGCACGGGATGCGCGGCCGTCGCTGCTAGCTTCGCGCACCTGGTTCGAGGTCGGCGCCCGGATCGCGGGCGGATACGGAGGCAGCGTTGGCGAAGACGAGCGGATCACCCGACAAGGCGGCCGGCGCCCCTGTCCTGAGACGCCGTAGCGTCCTGGCGTCGGCGGCCCTGGCGGCGGGGGCGCCGGCCGCGGTGGCCGCTTGCGACCACGGCGCCGCGCGGCCCGCACCGCGACGGCATGCCGCGCCGCACCAGGGGGCCGCGGCCCGTCTGGTCGCCGTGCCCATGGAGAGCCGCGGCGTCGACTGGCTCAGGTCGGCCCTTCAGATCGCGGTGCGGATCGAGTTCGCCACCATCCCGCCGTACCTCTGCGGCTGGTGGTCCGTCAGGAACCGCAGGTGCGACGCCGCCCGGCTGATCCGGCGCGTCATCTCCGACGAGATGTACCACCTCGGCATCGTCTGCAATCTGCTGACGGGCCTGGGCGGCAGGCCCCGCATCGGACAGTCCGCGCCCGTCTATCCGGGGCCGCTGCCGGGCGGGGTGCATCCGGGGGTGGACGTGTACCTGTCCGGCTTGACCAAGGCGCTCGTACGGGACGTGATGATGGCCATCGAGGCACCCGCGGCACCGCTCACCGACAGCGCGCGGGACCCCCTCAGCATCGGCCTCTTCTACGAGGAACTGCTGAAGGCCTTCCGGGTGGTGGCACCCGCGCTCTCCGTCGACCGGCAGCTGCACGAACAGATCGGCGACGACACCCTGAGACCGATCAGGACCTCCGCGGACATCGAGCGCTCGATCGAGATCATCAAGGACCAGGGCGAGGGCACCGCGGCTTCACCGGCCGACGGCACACAGGACGGGCACCTGGCGCACTACTACGCCTTCGCGGAGATCTACCACGGTCGGCAACTGCGCGATTCAGGCGGCACCTGGCAGTTCACCGGGGCGCCGGTCCCCTTCCCCGACACGCGGCCCATGGCCAGGGTCCCGGCGGGCGGCTGGCAGCGGCCGCCCGCCGCGGCCCGGCGGCTCCTGGACGACTTCGACAGCACGTACACCCACCTGCTGGAAGCGCTCGACACCGCGTGGGGCGAAGGCGACCGCCACAGCCTGCGGACCGCGGTGCGGCGCATGCGTCAACTGGAGACCCCGGCCGTCGGACTCATGGAACTGCCGGTCCCCGGCACCGAGTCGACCTACGGTCCGCAGTTCCGCCCGCACGGTTGACGACAAGCGGCGCGGGGTCGCGCGCCGGGGCGCCGACGGCCCTGAAGACCGCCCGCGGCAGCGGTGAAGCGAGCCCGCCGCTCCGGGCGGTGGCCGACGTACCGTCGTACCGTCCAGCGGCCGGTTGGCAGCGGCGGGCGTGCCGTCAGGCGTTGACCGGTGCGGCCTCGCGGCCCGGTTGCCCGGCGTGGGCCGGCCCCGGATCGCGGACCGGTTCGGCCGCCTCCAGTGCTCCGGCGAGGCTCAGCCGGGCGCGGGCGACCCTGGAGCGGACTGTGCCGACCGGGCATCTGCTGGCGGCGGCGGCCTCGGCGTACGGCAGCCCGAGCAGCTGGGTGAGGACGAACGCCTCCCGCCGGTCGTCCGGCAGGGAGTCGACGAGGTCCATGAGGGCGACGCCCTCCTCGAAACCGGGCAGGCCCAGCGGCTGACTGTGCTCGGCGGCGGTCTGCCAGTCGCCGGTGTCCGTCAGCCGGGGCCGGGCGGACGCGTGCCGCAGGCTGTCCACCACCGCCCGGCGGGCGATGGTCAGCAGCCACGTCCGGGCCGAGGAGCGTCCCTCGAACCGGTGCAGGCTGCCCAGGGCGCGCAGGAACGTGTCCTGGGTGAGGTCGTCGGCCTTCTGCGGATCGCCGGCCAGGTGGGCCACGTAACGGCGCACATCACGCTGGAGGGCGCGGACGAACCGGTCGACCGCGTCGCCGTCGCCGCCCGCGGCGGCCAGCGCCCATGCGGTGACCGTCTCGTCGGTCACGGTGGGCAGGGCAGGACTCATTGCCCGTGGTCCTTTCGCTGGGCCCGTGCGGCGGAGCCGGCGAAAGGGCATGCCGGTGCCGTCGGGGAGCGGGCACGGCGGAGCCGCCGACCGCGCACGGGTGGGAGAGATCCGCCCGTGCGGACACACGAGCGGGGAGCCCGCCGCGCGTACGTCACGCGGCGGGGAGCCGGCTGTCAGACGACAGCGATCTCTCCGGGCGGGCCTCGGGTGGTGAGGGTGTGGGCGAGCAGCAGGCGCCGCGGGCATCGCGTGCGGCGCCGCCGGGGCCGTGGGCGGGGCGGGCGCGGGGACGGCAGCAGGACGCCCAGGACGAGCCGCAGCGGCACGAAGGCCCGGTCCGCCACCGCCCGCAGCAGACGGAACGCCGCCCGCTCGCCCTGGGCGAGCCACAGACCGCAGAGCAGGGCGGCCATCAGGTGGGCGGTCAGCATGCCCCAGGAAGCCGTTCCGGTCATGCCACCCATGCCGGTCATGTGGTGCATACCGGCCATACCGCCCATGCCTGTCATGCCCGCCATGTCGCCCATGCCGGCCATGGAGTGACCGGAGTGACTCATGGCGGCCATGCCGGGTGCCGACGGCGGGGCCGTCACGCGCGCCAGTCCCGAGCGCACCGCCAGGTGGTAGGCGTGCGCGGCGGAACCGGTGTCCGGATCGGCCCCGCACAGCAGGAAGCGCGCCCACCACCTGGCGGTGGCGGCGTCATCGGGTACGGCCGCGCCCGGCTGGCCGGCGGCCTGAGCGAGCGTGAAGCACAGGTGCAGGCAGGCCTGCACGCCGACCGTCAGCGCGACCACGCCGGTCCGGCCGCGCTCGGCGCCACCGAGCGTCCAGCCGAGGGTCCCCACCGCCGTCGCCGAGGCGAGCAGCGCCCACCACGGCACCGGGGAGCCCGACATCAGCACGTGGCCGATGGCTGCGAGCACCACGCAGACGGCCGCGAACATCGCGGCCCGTACGACGCGGAACAGCCCACAGACAGACATGACGCCCCATCTTGGCATCCGGTGACCGGACCTCGACGAGCGGGATACGCACCACGCAGCATCCGTGCCCGGCCCCGCTCGCGCAAGGCAACCCGCCGACATCGGGGCCTCGGCGGGGCGCTCAGGCGGGGCATCTCCACGGTGCCGGGTCCGGCGGCGCGGGCGTGCCGGCCCCGGCCATTCCGGGTCGCGTGCCGACGGCGCGGGGCTGCCGGCCCTTGCCGTTCCGGGCTGCGTACCGGCGGTATCAGCGGTGCCGCCCAGCCGCCCGGTGCCGCTCGTGCCGCCGGGGCCGCCGGCGCCGGCGAGCTCACGGCTTCCGGAATCCGCCCGTCCCGCGCAGCGTCCGGGCGTGGTTCAGGACGGCGCTCAGGCCCACCTCGAAGGCGCGGTCGGCGCGGTGGTCGCCCGCGGCGGCGAGGGCCGCGGCGAGATGGGGCGTCGCGGCGCGGTCCGGGAGTTCCCACATCGTCTCGGGCGCGGCGAGGTCGAGGGCGGAGCCCAGCACCAGGTTTTCCAGCGCGGTGATCAGCGCCATGATCCCGGCGGACTCGAACCCGGCGTCCAGCAGCCGGGTGACCGCCCGTTCGTACTGGTCCAGGACGCGGGGCGCGCGCACCGGCGAGGTCATCAGGAGCGGGATGGCACGGGGGTGCGCGGCGAAGGCGGCGCGGTAGGAGCGGGCCCAGGCCTCGACGGCCGCGTCCCAGGGTTCGAGGTCGAGGGTGGCCGTCACGATCGCGGAGGCGACGCGTTCGCGCAGCAGTTCCACGATGCCGTCCCGGCCGTCCACGTGGTGGTAGACCGACCCGGTCTGCACGCCGAGCCGCCTGGCTATCTGCGGGACGCTGAAGTCGCCGCTCTCGTCGATGAGCTGGAGCGCGGTGCTGGTGATGCGCTCGCGGTCGAGGAGCGGGGTGCGCGGCCGTCCCATGATCGGTGTTCTCCCTGAGGTCTTCCCGGATGCCCAACGGCAGGTTACTTGCGGAAACCGAAAGCCTTTAGGTTTACGGCTCCGGGCGCCCGCCATCCCTTCCGCGCGCCCGCATGGCCGTACGACCGACAGCGCCGCGCGGGCCCGTCCCCCTGGGCCGCCGCGGACGCGCCCGCCCGTCTCCGGGACTCCCTCCCCTCCGCCGCCAGAAGGGCCTCCCGTATGCCCGTCAGCACCTCCGAACTGCCCGAGGAGAAGGCGCCGTCCGCCGCGGCCGCCCTCCGCACCGGTCCCTCGGCACGGCCGACATCGCCTTCTTCGTCGTCTCCGCCGCCGCGCCCCTGACCGTCATGGCCGGGGTGGCGCCGCTCGCGATCCTGCTGGGCGGCATCGGCGCCCCGGTCGGCTATCTCCTCGCCGGGCTGACCCTCGCCGTCTTCGCCGTCGGCTTCACCACCATGAGCCGCCATGTCACGGGCGGCGGCGCCTTCTACGCCTTCATCGCCCGCGGTCTGGGCCGCCCGGCCGGGATCGGCGCCGCCCTGCTCGCGCTGCTCGGCTACAACGGCATGGAGATCGGCGTCTACGGCCTGCTCGCCTCCGCCTCCCGTGACACCCTGCAGGCCCTGTCCGGCGCCGACGTCCCCTGGCTGCCCGTCTCGCTGGCCGGGCTGCTGCTCATCGGCTACGGCGGTTTCCGCTCGATCGACTTCGGCGCCAAGCTGCTCGGCGTCCTGCTGGTCGCCGAGACGGGGATACTCGTCCTGCTGGCCGGCGGGGTGCTGCTGAAGGGCGGCGCACACGGGCTGTCCCTGGCCTCCCTCGCCCCCTCCCATGTCCTCGTGCCCGGCACGGCCGCCGTACTCGCCTTCGCGTTCGCCGCGTTCACCGGTTTCGAGTCGACCGTCATCTACCGCCGCGAGGCCCGCGACCCGGCGCGCACCGTGCCCCGCGCCACCTATCTGGCCGTCGGATTCCTCGGCCTGTTCTACGCGTTCGTGGTGTGGATCGCCGTCCAGGCGTTCGGCGACGACCAGGTGGTGCGCGCGGCCGGGAAGGATCCCGCCGGTCTCTTCTTCACCGCGATCACCACGTATGTGGGCGGCTGGGCGGCGGATCTGATGCACGTCTTCATCGTCACCAGCGTCATCGCCTCCCTCCTCGCCTTCCACAACGCCATCAACCGCTACGCGCTCGCGCTGGCCGAGGAGGGCGTGCTGCCCCGCCGGCTCGGCCGCATCCACCCGCGCCACCGCTCCCCGTACGCCGCCGGGATCGCCCAGACCGTGCTCGGCGCGGTCGTCGTCCTCGCCTTCTGGGCCGCGCACGCCGACCCCTACCAGCAGTTGCTGCTGTGGGTGAACACCCCCGGAATGATCGGCCTGATGCTGCTCCAGCTGCTCGCCGCGATCGCCGTGCCCTGCTACTTCCGGCGGGTGCGGCACAGCGAGGGCAGCCTGCGGACGGTGGTGGCACCGGTCCTCGCCACGGTGCTGCTCGCGACCGCGACCGTCCTGGTGGTGGGGCACATCGGCCTGTTCACCGGCGCCTCCCCGGCCGTGAACACCCTGCTGGTGCTCGCGGCACCGGTCGCCTTCCTGCTCGGCCTGCCCTTCGCGTGGTGGCTGCGCCGCAACCGGCCGCAGGTGTACGAGTCCTTCGCCGCGGAGCCCGCAGCGCCCCCCGCGCCCATCACCCTGTCCGCCGAATGACCCCCGATCGCATTGGAGTTCACGACATGCCCGCCGCCGATCTCGTCCTCACCGGCGCCCAGGTGCGCACCCTCGATCCCGGCCGTCCCACCGCCACGGCGGTCGCCGTACGCGAGGGGGTGATCACCGCCGTCGGCGAGGCGGCCGACGTACGGCACTGGCGCGGCCCCGGCACCGAGGTGGTGGAGCTGGGCGGGACCCATCTGGTGCCCGGCCTGGTCGACTCCCACAGCCATCCGGTGTGGGGCCTGGAGATGGCGACCGGCGTGGACCTGTCGGGCGTACACGATCTGGCCGGGCTGCGCGCCGAGTTGGCGCAGGCCGGACGGATCGGGGGCTGGGTGCTCGGGTACGGCCTGGACCACAACGCCTTCGAGGGCCGCCCGATACACCACGACCTGGTGGCCGG
Source organism: Streptomyces sp. AM6-12 (assembly GCF_044327085.1). NCBI lineage: Bacteria > Bacillati > Actinomycetota > Actinomycetes > Kitasatosporales > Streptomycetaceae > Streptomyces > Streptomyces sp. AM6-12. The sequence continues at coordinate 734,152 of NZ_JBIQWN010000002.1, read as the reverse complement.
CGTCCTCGGTGACGCCCCCGCCTTCCTGCGCCTGTACGACGGTCACTCCGCCCTCGCCAGCGCCGCCGCCCTGGCCGCCGCCGGGGTGTCCGGGCCGCGCTCCTTCGACCAGCGGGCCCAGGTGGTGTGCGACGCCGGGGGCCGGCCCACCGGGCATCTGGTCGAGCATGCCGCGATGGACCTGGTGACGGCCGTCGCACCGCGCCCCTCGGACGCGGAACGCCGGGCCCGGCTCGGTGAGTTGCTGTCCGCGATGGCCGCCACGGGGCTCACCGGCGCCCATGTGATGGACTGCGGGGACCTGGAGCTGGTGGCGGCGATGGCGCGGGAGTCGGTGCTGCCGGTGCGGCTGCGGTTCGCGCCCTGGTGCATGCCGGGCGCGGACGCACAGGCGTTGCGCGAGCTGATCGCGCTCCAGGGGCGGGGCGGGCGGCACTGGGTGGTCGGCGGGGTGAAGTTCTTCATGGACGGCACCGTGGAGGGCGGCACGGCGTGGCTGGAGCATCCCGACTGCCACGGACAGGGCAGGGACGCGTTCTGGCCGGACCCGGACGCCTACGCCGAAGCCGTCCGCACCCTGCACGCGGCCGGGGTGCGCACCGCCACCCACGCCATCGGGGACGCCGCCGTACGCCACGTACTGGACACCGTGGCCGCGCTCGGGCCGGGCGGGCACGGGGCACACCGGATCGAGCACATCGAGACGGCTCCGGACGAACTCCTGCCCCGTTTCGCCGCGTTGGGCGTGGCAGCCTCGATGCAGCCGCCGCACACCGGGTACACGCGGGACGACGGCAGCGACGAGTGGTCCCGCCGCCTGGGCGGTGAACGGGCCGCCCGAGCCTGGCGGTTGCGGGATCTGCGGGAGGCGGGCGCCATCGTGGCGCTCGGCTCGGACTGGCCCATCGCGCACTACGACGCCCGTGCGGTGCTGGCGACCGCCCGCCGTCCCAAGGGCGCCGCCGCGCACCGCGCGGGCCTCTCACCGTTGCAGGCATTGGAGGGCTGCACGAGCCACGCGGCCGCGGCGGCGGGCGAGTCGGGGGTGGCCGGCCGTATCGCACCCGGTTTCCGCGCCGACCTGACCACGCTGGGCGTGGACCCCCTGAGCGCACCCGCCGACGAACTCGCCGACGCACCGGTGGCGTTGACGGTGACGGGCGGACAGGTGGTGCACCGGGCCACCTGCTAGCGGGAGTTCGGGGTCAGCCGGGTGTCAGTCCCCGGTCAGCGTCTCCTGGCACTGTTGTTCCTGTGAGCGGGACGGGAAACCGGAACCGGTCACAGGGAGAGGTGCCCGGAGTGGTTTATCGGGGACCAGCGAGCACGGCTCACGGTCGGGCCCTTCGGGGCCCGCGCAGGTTCGAATCCTGCCCTCTCCGCCTGTCGGTCCGCTCAGTTGTGCGGCACGACCGCGACCGGGCACTCCGCGTGCTGGACGACCGCGTGGGCGACATGCCCGAGGCGTTCGCCGAGCCTGCCGCCGCTGATCCGGCGGCCCACCACGACGAGTCCGGCGCCGTCCGTGGCCCGCACGAGTTCGTCGCCCGCGCGACCCTCGGTGACCGTGGTGGCGACGGGCACGTCCGGGTATTTCTCGTGCCAGGGCCGCAGAAGCGCGATGACGGCGTGCTCGGCGGCGGCCGCACCCTCGGGGCCGGCGCCGCCGTCCGGCTCGTGGACATGGCACACGCGCAGCTCGGTGTGGCGACGCCGGGCGGCCTCGAAGGCGAACCCGACCGGCTCGTCGCAGGGGCTGTCGACGTCCAGGCCGAGCAGGACGGCGCGGTACGGGATGCTCGGGATCTCGTCCGGCGCGAGTCCGGGAGCGGTCGGCAGATGCTCGTCGGCGGCGCTGCGGCCGGCCCGCACCAGGACCACCGGGCAGGGGGCGCGGCCCGCGACACGCAGCGAGACCGAGCCGACGAGGACCCCGGCGGTCCGGCTGAGCCCGAGGGTGCCCACCACCAGCGTGTCCGTCCCGGCGGCCACGGACAGCAGCGCGGGCACCGGCGAGTCGGCGATCAGCCGTCCGGTCACGGCCAGCGTCGGGTGCGCCGCCCGCACGCTGTCGACCGCCTCCCGCAGCACGCGCTCCGCCCAGCCGCGTTCCGTGCTGTCCCGCGTCGCCAGCGGGGCGGGCCGCACGTTCGCGACCCACGCGTGCGCCACGAGCAGCTCGGCGCCCCGGCGCACCGCCTCCTGCGCCGCCCAGTGAGCGGCGGCGACGCTCTGCGGGGACCCGTCGACTCCCGCCGCGATATGACCAGCCATGACGTGTCCCTCCGGATCCGACCCGACGCTTCCCGCCGTCCACCGAGGCTCTCCCGTACGACAAGCGTGCCTCGTCGAGGTGAGTCGCGCCCGTGGGCCGTGCGGGTCGGTGCCTTGCCGGGTGCCCCCTGGAGAAGCGGCCCGGCAGCCGTTCCGGCGGTGCCGGAAGCGGCGCGGGGACAGGACCAAAGGTCCCGTTTCACGGGGGCACCCGGCCCTCGGCCGGAGGCGAAGGAGGCGGCACGCTGGTGGTACCGGCTCGAAACGGACGGCGGGGACGCGCGTGGCCGGGGCGCCGAGCGGGCCCGGTGAAGAGGGAGCCGGCCGGCGAAGGGCCGCCCACCCCGGAAGGAGGAGAGCCGTGCCGCACAGCACGATCGGCGAGGTGATGACCGGCGATGTCGTCACCGCGTCGGCGACGACATCGTCCACGGCCGTGGCCCGCTTGCTGGACCGGTACGGGATCGGCGGGCTGCCGGTGATCGACCACGACGACAAGGTGCTCGGCGTCGTCTCCGCCTCCGACCTGCTGCGTCACCGCGCCGCCCGGCAGCCGCGGGCCCCCGGCGAGCCGGTACGGGAGCCGCCGGCGCGCGAGCTGATGTCGGCGCCCGCCATCACCGTCCATCCCGAGCAGCGGGTCCCGGACGCGGCCCGGCTGATGGAGCGGCGCGGCCTGCGGCGGCTGCCCGTGGTGGACGAGGAGGACCGGCTGATCGGCATCGTCACCCGCCGCGACCTGCTCCGGGTCTTTCTGCGCGCGGACGACGAGATCCGCCGTCAGGTGTCCGAGGAGATCGTGTCGGGCGAGCTGGGCCTGCCGCCGGAAGCCGTCACCGTGTCCGTGCGCGACGGCATCGTCACCCTGGCGGGCGGCGCGGAACTGCGCGCCGCCATCGCCCGCGCCGGCTTCGCCGCCTGGCGGCTGGACGGGGTCGTCGGCGTGGTCAACCTGGTACCGGCCGTGACGCCCGAGGGAAGGGCGCGACCGGGGTGACGGGGGCGCCGCCGGGTCCGGCGACACTCGTGACGCGGTCCGCGGCGGCCCCGGTATCCCGTACGCCGGCACCCCCTACATCCCCGCACCCCCTACGTCCGCGCCCCCGTGCCCCCGTACGGCCAGGGCCCCGTACCCCGGTAGGTCCGTGCCCCCGTGCCTCCGCGCCCCGTAACCTCTGCGCCCCCGCCAGTCTGTTCCCCGTACCTCCGCGCCCTCGCAGGTCCGTCTCGGCGCCGCGCCCCGCCCGCCCTCACCCCGCTTCGATACGACGCCCCGTGTACGCGGCGGACTCGATCCGCACCCACAGATCGCGGTCGCCGCCGGCCCACGGGGTGCTGTAGGCCCGCTCGGTCAGGCGCTCCGCCTCGCCGGGGTCGCTCACGGCGCGGGCGGTCCCCCGCACCAGCACGCTCCATCCCTCGCTCAACGCGTCGTCCACCCGGTCCACCTCGAAGGCCACCTCGCGGTCGAGCCCCCGCGTGATCACCGATTCCGCGCGGGTCCGGAACACGATCGCGCCGTCCACGACGCTGTAGTTCACCGGGAGGACCACGGGCGCGCCCTCAGTGCTGAGGGAGAACCTGCCGACGCCGTGTGTCGACAGCAGTTCCCTGCACTCCTGTTCGTCGAGTTCGCCCAGCCGGGGGTTGCGGGCGGCCTGCCCCAGTCCGGCGGGCAGCCCGGAGTATCCGCCGCCGAGTTCCTGGGGGCTGGTGCGCAGCGCCCCGGCGAGCCGCAGCAGGGTGCCGGAGTCGGGCGCGGCGGTGCTGTGCTGCTCCAGATGGGCGACGTACGCCTCGGCCATGCCGGCGCGTTCGGCCACCTCTTCCCGGCTCAGCCCGAGTTCCGCGCGGCGCCGCTGGAGCCGGTGCCCGAGGTCGCCCCGCGCGGGGCGGTCCTCCGGTTCCGGTGCGCGGTGGCCGGATGGGGGGCGTTCTGCCATGCTCGCTCACTCCTCGCGGGGATCCCGGACCGCCGGTGTGCACGGTGTCCGCCCCTCGGGCAGCGTCCTGGCCCCCAGGTCGGCTTCTCCGCCCGGCGGGCAGCCGGGGGCCCGGGCTCGTACCACGTCTACCACCGCGGCACCCCGGCTACCACTCGGGTGCGCCGGGGCACCCGGGGGAGGTCGCGTCCGGCCTCCCCACTGGAGGCCGGACACGGTGCCGCGCGTTCGGAAACCCTAGGGGCGCCCCGCCCCGCCCGCCTTGGGCCGAACGGCCCTGCCCAGCGGCCCTGCCGGGCGGCGGGCCGCCGGTGGGTCCGGCGGGCGCCGGCTACGGGCGGACGTACGGCCTGGTCATGAGCTCCATGTTGTGGCCGTCCGGGTCGTCGAAGTAGACGCCGCGACCGCCGAACAGGTGGTTGACCCGGCCGGGTTCGGTGTGGGCGGGGTCCGCGTAATAGGTGACGCCGACCGCTTCCAGGCGGGCGAGCATCGACGCGAACTCCTCGTCGGGGACGAGGAACGCGTAGTGCTGCGACTGGATCGGTTCGTCGCACTTCTCGTAGTAGTCGGGAACTCCCGGAGAAGGCGGGGCTCTTGCCCGCCGCGCGCTCACGCCAGGGCAGGAAACCCTGCCCGTGCTTGGCCCTTGGCCGATCCGGCGATCACCTGACCGACCTTACCGGTGATCAGGAGCCTGGGGCAAAGCCGTACGGGTTTCGGGCGGCGCTCAGGTAGCCTCGGGGCCATGCCGAGTCCTGAGTCGGACAGGGCGGGGGCTTTCGGTCACGCCGTCAGCCCCCGAAGCCACTGAGCCCACCCTCGTCGCGCCGCGCCTTCGCGCGCCACGGCCGGGCGGGTGCGCCCCTGGGCGCTGACCGCGGTGACGAGATGACCGTCTCGTGCTTCTCCTCACCCCGGAGTCACTCTCGATGCCTCTCGCGCTGTATCCGCTCGCTCTCGCCGTCTTCGCCATGGGCACCTCAGAGTTCATGCTCGCCGGTCTCGTGCCGGACATCGCCTCGGACCTCGGCGTCACCGTCGGGACGGCGGGCCTGCTCACCTCCGCCTTCGCCCTCGGGATGGTCGTCGGCGCCCCGCTGATGGCGGCCCTCGCCCGCGACCGGTCCGGCCGCGGTGCCCTGCTCGGCTTCGTCCTCCTCTTCGCGATGGCCCACGCGGTGGGCGCCGCCGCCACCGGTTTCCCCCTGCTGTGCGCGACCCGCGTGCTGGCGGCGCTCGCGAACGCGGGGTTCCTCGCCGTGGCGCTGACGACCGCCGCCGCGCTGGTTCCTCCCGACCGCAAGGGCCGCGCGCTCGCGGTGCTACTGTCGGGCACCACGGTGGCCACGATCGTCGGCGTCCCGGCGGGGTCGGTGCTGGGGACGCTGCTCGGCTGGCGGGCCGCGTTCTGGGCCCTCGCCGTCCTGTGCCTGCCCGCGGCCGCCGGCATCCTCCTGGCGATCCCGCGGGGCCGTCCTCAGAAGGGCACGACTCGCCCGCTGCGGGCCGAGCTGATCCAGCTACGGCGGCCGCGGCTGCTGCTGGCGATGCTGCTGGGCGCCCTGGTCAACGCGGCGACCTTCGCGAGCTTCACCTTCCTCGCCCCCGTCGTGACCGGCCCCGCGGGGCTGGGCGAGCTGTGGATCTCCGTCACCCTGGTGCTGTTCGGCGCCGGTTCCCTCGCCGGTGTCGGCATCGCCGGACGACTGTCCGACCGGCGCCCCGGCCTCATCCTCACGCTGGGCGGTCCCTGCTGCTGACCGGCTGGCCCGCCCTGGCCCTGGTGGCCCACCGGCCCGCCGCCCTGCTGACCCTGGTCTTCGTGCAGGGCGCGCTGTCATTCGCGCTGGGCACCACTCTGATCACCCGCGTCCTGTACGAGGCCGCACTCGCCCCCACCATGGCGGGCTCGTACGCGACCGCCGCGCTCAACGTCGGCGCCGCCGCGGGTCCGCTCATCGCCTCGGCGACCCTCACCGGCACGGATTTGGCCCCGCTGTGGGCCAGCGGCGCCCTGGTCGCGCTCGCCCTGCTGATCGCGCTCCCGCTGCGCGCCGTGCCGCACGCCCCCTGACGGGTGTCCGGGGTCAGCCGTACGTCAGTTCCCGGTCAGCGTCTCCTGGCACTGTTGTTCCTGTGAGCGGGACGGGGAACCGGAACCGGTCACAGGGAGAGGTGCCCGGAGTGGTTTATCGGGGACCAGCGAGCACGGCTCACGGTCGGGCCCTTCGGGGCCCGCGCAGGTTCGAATCCTGCCCTCTCCGCCGCGCCGGACGGCTGACTACACTGGGCGGTGGCATCGCGTGCCGGTCACCGTCCGGGTGAGGCATGGAGGTGCCAGGATTTGCCTCTGGAGGCATTCCTTGTCGGTCGAGTTGAACCACACCATCGTCCATGCGCGGGACAACCGGGAATCCGCCCGCTTCTTCACCGAGATCGTGGGCCTGGACATCACCGCGGAGTGGGGCCCGTTCGTGGCCGTCGCCCTGGGCAACGGCGTCACGCTGGACTTCGCCACCATCCCCGAGGACAAGATCACCCCGCAGCACTACGCGTTCCTGGTCTCCGAGAAGGAGTTCGACGCCGCGTACGCCCGCATCACCGAACGCGGTATAGAGCACTACGCCGATCCGCACAAGAAGCACCCCGGCACCATCAACCACAACGATGGCGGCAAGGGCGTGTACTTCATGGATCCGGTCGGGCACGCCATGGAACTGCTCACCGTCCCCTACGGCGGCTGGCCGAGCGCGTAAGCAGCCGGGCCCCCGCGGCCGGCGACGGCCGGTCCGCGGGGATCCCGGGCCGATCGAGTCCCCGCGGGGCCTCCCGGTGAGGTTGGACCCCGTGGTGTGGACGTCTGGGTCGCTGGAACGGGCCGAGACCGGGCCGCAGCCAATCTGGTCAAGACCCGCGAGGAATGCTCGAACGTCCACCACTCCTTGACCAGCCCGCACGTGGCCGAGCCGTCGCGGGTGGCGCGGACGATCCTGTCCGAAGTCCTCGCGGAACAGGCCGGGCTGCTCGCCGGACTCCAGGCCGTACAGGGCGAACCGCCCCCGCGTGCCTGACCCCGGCGGGCCCTCCCCATCCCGGTGGCCCCGGTCCCGGCGGCCCGGCGCGGCCGGGCTCACTCGCCGGGCGCCACCGTCCGTGCCGCGATGCGGGCCGCCTCCGCGATGAGGGCCTCGTCGACCGGGGCGTCCTTGTCGTTCGCGCCCTCCTTGGTCGACAGGACGGCCAGCACCACGGGGGTGCGCCGGGTGGTCCAGGCGACGCCGAGGTCGTTTGCGCTCGCGTAGTCGCCGGTCCCGGTCTTGTCGGCGACGGTCCAGCCCGCGGGCAGCCCGGCGCGGAACCGTGCGGCGCTGGTGGTGTTGCCCTTCAGCCAGCCGACGAACCGCTCGCGGTCGGGCGCGGCCAGGGCATGGCCGAGGGCCAGCCGCTCGATGCCGGCGGCGAGGGCCTCGGGGGTCGAGGTGTCGCGCGGGTCGCCGGGGATCGCCGTGTTCAGTTCGGGCTCCCACCGGTCGAGCCGGCTCACCTCGTCGCCGAGCGAGCGGAAGAACCGGGTGAGGCCGGCCGGCCCGTCCAGTTGCCGCAGCAGCAGATTGCCGGCCGCGTTGTCGCTGTACTGGATCGCCGCCGCGCACACGTCGGCCACGGTCATGCCGGTGGCCTGATGCTCCTGGGTGCGGGGCGAGTTGGGCAGGAGGTCGTGCGGCGGATAGTGGATCACCTTGTCCATCGGCGCGCAGCGCGCCTCGTCGCGCAGCACGGCGGCCGCCGCGAACGCCTTGAACACCGAGCACATCGCGAACCGTTCCCCCGCCCGGTGGGCGAGCACCCGACCGGTGCGCACATTGCGCGCGTACACGCCGAGCCGGGCGCCGTAGCGCCGCTCCAGATCGGCCAGCTCGCCAGGGTCCGGAGCGGCCGGGGCGGCCGCGGCGCGTCCGGTGGACGCCATGGCGGCGGCGGAGGTGAGCGCGATGCCTGCCTTCAGCAGGCCACGACGCGCGAGCGGGCCGGAAGCGGTCATGGTGAAGTCCTCCCAGGTCATGCCCCTCGGGGGCGATCCGTGGGGAACAGCGAAGCACCGGGGACGCGCTCATGTCCAAGAGTGAATTGTGCGGCTCTCATGCCTTATTGATATGACTGCTGGATGGATCTGCTGGCGCATCTGGAGGCGTACGTGGCGACCGCCGACGAGGAGAGCTTCTCCCGTGCGGCCGAAGGGCTGGGGATCGCCCAGCCGTTGCTCAGCCGCCGGATCAAGACGCTGGAGGGCCACTTCGGCGGTCCGCTGTTCGACCGTTCCCGGCGGCAGGTCACCACCACCGACCTGGGCGCACTGCTCCTCCCCTACACCCGCGACGTCCTGGACCGCGCCGAGCGGCTACGACAGGCCGCCCACGCGGCCCGGCAGGCGCGAGTGCGCCCCGTCGGCGTGCCCGCGGACTGCGCCCCGGCCGCCCTGGCCCGTGCGCTGCACGCCGGCACCGAGCACGGGATCACCCTCGGCATGCGTGAACTGCCACCGCTGGAACGGAAGTCGGGCTTGAGCGACGGCTCGCTCGCCTACGCGCTCCTGCGCGTCGCACCGGAACGCGCCGCCCTCCGGGTGCCGTTGGGCCTGGCGTCCGCGCCGGCCGGCAAGGAGGCGCCGCGTGCCCTCCACCTCGAACAGCTGCGTCCACGCCGCCGCCGTACCGGCGGACCGCCCGCTTCTCCGCCGCTCCCGATCCTCGTCCTCGGAGAGGACCAGGTCCCTTGCTTCGAGGGCCGGTTCGCCCGAGCCGTCGCGCGCGCCGGGCTGCCCGAGGGCCTGATCAGGCCGGCCGGGCCGGCGGCCGACGCGCTCACCGAGACCCTGGCCGGGCGCGCCCTGCTGCTGTGCACCGAGTCGTACGCCCGCCGGTACGACGCCCGCTGGGCTCCGCTGGGCGACACGGCTCTGCACCGCGGGTACGACGTGAGCGCGCCACCCGGCCCGCGCGGCACGCCGGACGTACCGGAGTGGCTGACTCGGCTGCTGGCCACGGCGGTCGGGGCGGCACGGCACGGTGACACCGGTGACCTCCGGGCCGCCGGTGACGCCCCCTCCCGGCTGGCGGCCCGCGGATGAGCTGGGCGGAGACCGGCGGCGCCCGGGACCGGCCCGTCTGCGTCGGCGACGACGGTGCCCTGCTGGATGTCGCCGAGGCGGTCGCGGCGGACTGGGCGGCGCTCGGCGTGCGCGGCTCCCTCCTCGCCCTGAACCTGGACACGGGTGCCCGACTCGGCTTCGGCATCGAGGAGCCGGTGCCTCTCGCGTCCGTCGCGAAGGTCCCGCTCGCGCTGGTCGTGCTGGACCGGATCGCGGCGGGAGAGCTGGACGCGGCGCGGCCGGTGACCGTCGACCCGGCCCGCAGCAGCGTCGGTTCCACCGGTCTCGCGGCGTTCCGGCACCCGGCCACCGTGGCCGTCGGCGATCTGCTGCTGATGGCGCTGTCGGTGAGCGACAACGCCGCCGCGGACGCGCTGTTCGACCTGGTGCCGGTGGCGGAGGTGGACGCGCGGCTGCGCGCGTGGGGATGCGACGGCATCCGGATACGGCACCGGATGAACCACATGTACGAGTGCGCGGCCGGTGCCGCCGGCGACGACTTCTCGCTCGCGCTGGAGCTGGCCGTGCGGGACGAGAGGGCGGGCCTGCCGACCCTCGAGACCCTGGACCCGGCGCACGCCAGCACCGGCTCGGCCGCGGCGCTCGTCGGCCTGCTGCGGCGGGTGTGGTGCGACGAGATCGCCGTACCCGAGGCAACGGCCGAGCTACGGCGGCTGATGGGCTTCCAGGTCTTCACCCAGCGGCTGGCGTGCGAGCTGCGCGCGGACACGCTGCGGTGGAGCGGGAAGACGGGCACATTCCTGCATCTGCGGCACGATATCGGAGTGGTGGAGGCGGAGTCGGGCGACCGGGTGGCCATGGCCGCGCTGACCTGCGCGGGACGCCGCGCCGCGCTCGCCGCAGACATCGAACTGGCGATGGGCACGGCGGCCCGCGACGCCTTCGAGGCGCTGCGCCGCTGAGGGCATCATCGTCGCCTTCCGTCGGACCAGGACGGCAGGCGCTGTCCCGGAGCGGCATCTCGGTGACCGCCGAGGGCGCGTCGGTCGCGGGCATCGGTGTCGCGGCCGGCCCCTACGGGGGCTTGGGGAGAAGTCCGCCCGGGCGGGCTCGGCGGCGCTGGACCGCTCCGCTGACGCGCGCCGGGCCGTCGTACCCATTTCTGCGGCCGGGCACGGCTCTACGGCCGGGCACGGCGATGTCCGGGCCGCCCGGTCGGGGGCGGGCCCGGACATCTTGCCGGTGGATCAGGCGATGTCGAACCGGTCCAGGTTCATGACCTTGTCCCACGCGGCGACGAAGTCCCGCACGAACTTCTCCTTCGCGTCGTCGCTGGCGTAGACCTCGGCGAGGGCGCGCAGTTCGGAGTTGGAGCCGAAGACCAGGTCGGCACGGCTGCCGGCCCACTTCAGCTCGCCGGTCGCGGCGTCGCGGCCCTCGAAGGTGGTCTGGTCCTCGGAGGCCGACTTCCAGGTCGTGCCCATGTCGAGCAGGTTGACGAAGAAGTCGTTGGTGAGGACCCCCGGCGTCTCGGTGAGGACGCCGAGCTGCTGGGACTGGGCGTGGTTGGCGCCGAGCACCCGCAGGCCGCCGATGAGGACGGTCATCTCGGGGGCGCTGAGGGTGAGCAGGTTGGCGCGGTCGAGCAGCAGGTACTCGGCCGGCAGCCGGTTGCCCTTGCCGAGGTAGTTGCGGAAGCCGTCCGCGGTCGGCTCCAGCGCCTCGAAGGACTCGGTGTCGGTGTGCTCCTCACCGGCGTCCACCCGGCCCGGCGTGAACGGCACCCGGACCTCGAAGCCGCCTTCCTTGGCCGCCTTCTCGACCGCGGCGACACCACCGAGGACGATCAGGTCGGCCAGCGAGACCTTCTTGGCGCCGGAGGAGGCGTTGAAGTCCCGCTGGATGCCCTCCAGGGTGCGCAGCACCTGGGCCAGCTCGTCGGGCTGGTTGACCTCCCAGCCGCGCTGCGGGGCGAGGCGGATGCGGGCGCCGTTGGCGCCGCCGCGCTTGTCGCTGCCGCGGAAGGTGGACGCGGAGGCCCACGCGGTGGTGACCAGCTGGCCGACGCTGAGCCCGGAGTCCAGCAGCTTGGTCTTGAGGGCCGCGATGTCCGCGTCGTCGATCAGCTCGCCCTCGCGCTCCGGCAGCGGGTCCTGCCAGATCAGGGTCTCCTCGGGGACCTCGGGGCCGAGGTACAGCGACTTCGGGCCCATGTCGCGGTGGGTGAGCTTGTACCAGGCGCGGGCGAAGGCGTCGGCGAACTCCTGCGGGTTCTCGTGGAAGCGGCGGGAGATCGGCTCGTAGATCGGGTCGAAGCGCAGGGAGAGGTCCGTGGTGAGCATCGTGGGCAGACGCTTCTTGGACGGGTCCTGCGGGTCGGGGATCGTGGGCTCGGCGTCCTTGGCGACCCACTGCTTGGCGCCGGCCGGGGACTCGGTCAGCTCCCACTCGTAGCCGAACAGGTTGTCGAAGAAGCCGTTGCTCCAGCGGGTCGGGGTGGAGGTCCAGGTGACCTCCAGACCGGAACCGATGGCGTCCCTGCCCTTGCCGGTGCCGTAGGTGCTCCGCCAGCCCAGGCCCTGCTCCTCCAGACCGGCCGCCTCGGGGTCGAGGCCGACGTGGTCGGCGGGGCCGGCGCCATGGGTCTTGCCGAAGGTGTGGCCGCCGGCGATCAGCGCGACGGTCTCCTCGTCGTTCATCGCCATGCGGCGGAACGTCTCGCGGATGTCGCGGGCCGCCGCCAGCGGGTCCGGGTTGCCGTTGGGGCCCTCGGGGTTGACGTAGATCAGGCCCATCTGGACGGCGCCGAGCGGGCTCTCCAGCTCGCGGTCGCCGCTGTAGCGGCGGTCGTCGAGCCAGGCGGTCTCGGGGCCCCAGTAGACATCCTCCTCCGGCTCCCAGACGTCCGTGCGGCCGCCGCCGAAGCCGAAGGTATCGAAGCCCATGGACTCCAGCGCCACATTGCCGGCGAGGACCATCAGGTCGCCCCAGGAGATCTTCTGGCCGTACTTCTTCTTCACCGGCCACAGCAGGCGGCGCGCCTTGTCCAGGTTGACGTTGTCGGGCCAGCTGTTCAGCGGGGCGAAGCGCTGCTGGCCGTGGCCGGCGCCGCCGCGGCCGTCGCTGATCCGGTAGGTGCCGGCGGAGTGCCAGGCCATGCGGATGATCAGACCGCCGTAGTGGCCGAAGTCGGCGGGCCACCAGTCCTGGGAGGTGTTGAGCACCTCCTCGATGTCCCGCTTCACCGCCGGGAGGTCGAGGCTCTGGAAGGCGGCGGCATAGTCGAATTCCTCGCCCAACGGGTTGGCCGCGGGCGGGTTCTTGGCGAGGATCTTCAGATTGAGCCGCTCCGGCCACCACTGGCGGTTGCCGCCGCCCTGGGTCGGGTGCAGGGCCCGGTCGTGAGCGACGGGGCAGCCGCCGCTCCCCTCCTCCGACTTCGCGTCTGTGACGATCGCGTCGTGGTTGTCAGTCATGGCAATCCTTCCGAACTAAGCGGAACCAGGTGCTCAGGAACTGCGGCCGGTGGAACAGTCGGGGCACACGCCCCAGTAGACGACCTCGGCTTCGTCGATGGCGAAACCGCGGTGGTCGGCGGCGGTCAGGCAGGGCGCTTCGCCGACGGCGCAGTCGACGTCGGCGACGGCCCCGCACGACCGGCACACGAGGTGGTGGTGATTGTCGCCGACGCGCCCCTCGAACCGGGCCGGATGGCCGGCCGGCTCGATGCGGCGTACGAGACCCGCCGCGGTGAGCGCGTGCAGCGCCTCGTAGACGGCTTGCAGGGATATATGGCCTACGCGGTCACGGACCCCGGAGGCGATCGCCTCGACACCGAGGTGGTCGCCGTCCCGGACCGTCTCCAGCAGCGCGACGCGAGCCGCCGTCACGCGCAGGCCGGCACCGCGCAACTCCTCCGCGGTGGTCGGAGTCGGGGAGGCGGTCATGGGGCCGAACCTACTCTCACAAACACGAGGGATTCAAGAAAACGAAGGATGCAATTCTGGTCGTCCGCCGGTGTACGGCGTTCACCTCCGCGTTCACGGCTGTGGGCTTTGCTCAGCGTGCGGGCCGCCCTCGGTCGGCGGCCGCGCGGGGCACGCGCGGATCATGCGCCCCACCCCACTCTCCCCGGACAGGACCAGTCGAACCGTCCACCGATCGGGTGAGAGGGATTCGGCCGAGGGTGGCCGGGTTTCGTGAGGGAGGCCGGCCGACCCGCCCGCCGCTCATCTGAGGACATTGACGGCGCGGGCCACCACGAGCCCGACGGTCACCAGGGACACCATCGACTGGAGCATCATCAGCATCTTGGCCCACCTGGACAGGGGCATCACATCGGTCGGGCTGAAGGCGGTGGCGTTGGTGAAGGAGAGATACAGGTAGTCGAGGAACTCCGGTTCCCAGTCCGGGGGCGCCATGTCGGGGCTCTGCATCTGGACGAAGAGGAAGTCGGCGTACTGCCGCTGCCCGCGCACCCGCGCCATCGGGCCGCCGCGGTCCGACTCCCAGTACCAGAGCGCGAAGACGATGACGTTGGTGAACCAGATGACGCCGCCGGCCCGCAGCAGCGACACCGCGTCCTGACCGCCGACGCCATGCACCAGGTCCCACACCAGCCGGCCCGCCGACCAGCCGTTGGCCAGGCTGATGACGCCGATCAGGAGCAGCCCCAGCCACCGCCACCACGTCGTGCTCGGCTCCACCCGCCGGGGGTTGGCCGCCACGAGGGCGGCGAGCAGGACGAGTTCCAGCACCGGCAGGACCCAGACCGGCCGCAGCAGCACGAGCCGGTGCGGCAGGACGAGTTGCAGGGCTACCGCCGCCAGCATGACGGTGGTCACGGCCCAGCGCGTCTCGCCCCGCGTCGCCCGCCGCCACGCCGGCTGAAGTCCCCGCTCGCCGCTTCGCAGCAGCCGTTCGATCCTGGCCAGTCGGCCCTCGGCGTCGTCGTTGTCCTCGCTCATGCCGGACATTGTCGCGGGCGCGGGGGGGCCGGGTGACGGCCGGGACGGCGCGGCGCGAGCGGGTACGGCGGGTACACCGACGCGCCCGTGGTGGCGGGATACGGCGGTCACGCCGCCCTCGTCAGACGGGTCGCTCGTCCTGCCGCACCCGTTCGCCCGGCGTGGTCCGGCCCGGAACCGAGCCGACCGGGAGCACGCTGCGGCCGTGCCTCTCGTTGATGACGCCGGCCGCCGACGCGTACCAGGCGGCGAGTCCCGTGAGGATGCCGAACCAGCCGCCCACCTCGGTCATGGCGTGTCCGGCGCCGCCCTGGAACGACCCGATGGCCAGGAAAAGGAAGGTCAGGGTCAGCAGCACGAACACCGCGAGCACAGGGAGGCTGACGCGCAGGGCGCCCACGGTCATGTAGGCGGTGAAGATCGCCCATCCGAGCAGGAACAGGCCCAGCGCGTTGTGCGCGTCACCGGCGAGCGCCACACGCGGTGCGATCCACCAGTAGGACAGCCAGAAGGCGGCGAAGGAGACGAACGCCGTCGCACCGAAGGTGTTGCCCCGGCGGAACTCCATGAGGCCCGCGGCGAACTGCGCGAGGCCGCCGTAGAACAGGGCGAGACCCAGGACCGGCAGGATGCCGGCGGTCTCCTTCAGCAGATTGGTGTTGACGATCGACAGCAGCAGAGTCGTCAGGGCGAAGCCGGCCAGGCCCAGGGGGGCGGGGTCGGCCCAGGCCGATGCGCGCGGGGCCGCCTCGGGCGCCGCCGCGCCGGGCGGGACCGCACCGGGCGGCTGCTCCGGGTGCAGGCTCCTCGTGTCCTCGTTCATAACCGGCATCCCTTCGACCAATGGTCAGCAGGGCCGGAGGCCCTTGCTCGCCGAGCCCGCAAACATGCTGGTCAGTGCCCCCGAGGCGGGCTGTGACACTCGCGTGCCACGTAGATACACCTGTACGGAATGTACCCATTTACTCCGCTTCATAGCATGTGCATCTCGTACGGTTTCGCCGCCTACACCTCCTCACTTCGCCGACCGGGGCCTGAGCGAGGGCGGGGCGAGATCGCGGCCGCTCGCCGCGCGGGTCGACCGGCGTCGCGACCTTCCGTGGTGCGTTCTTTCGCCGCACCGCCCTCGGGCCTAGGGTGAACCGTCATGTGCCGCTGCTCCGAAGGAAACTGATGGTGCGTAGGATCGCGGGCTTACGCCACCTCGCCGCCTGCACGGCCGCCCTGCTGCTGGCGGGCGGCCCGGCCGGGGCGGCTTCGGCGGCTTCGGCGGCTTCGGCGGCTTCGGCGGCTTCGGCGGCTTCGGCGGCTTCGGCGGCTTCGGCGGCTTCGGCGGCTTCGGCGGCTTCGGCGGCTTCGGCGGCTTCGGCGAAGGGTACGGCGGCCGACCCGAATCCCGTCGCCGCCCGGCTCGACGCCTACTGGACGGCGGCCCGTATGACGGCCGCTCTGCCCGCCGACACCGCGAGGGGTTCCGGGGCGGGCCCGGCCCTCTCCCCCGCGGTGGACGGACCCCGGCCGGGCGAGTACATTCCGCCCAGCCGGAGCTTCGACGGCATCCCGCAGGCCGGCACCTTCTTCTGGACCGACGCCCAGGGCACCGGCCGTACCTGTAGCGGCTCCGTCGTCCGGGGCCCCGGGCACGACCTGGTCCTCAGCGCGGGCCACTGCTTGAAGGGCTACTCCGGCACCGCCCCGCAGCGCCGCCTGGCCTTCGTCCCCCAATACCACGACGGGATCAAGCCCTACGGGGTCTTCCCGGTCGGGGCGAACGGCGTCTACGTGCCGCAGCAGTACTACGACCTGGGCGAACACGCGGGCGCAGCCTACGACTTCGCCTTCGCGGTGACGGAATCCAACCAGGACGGGACGAGCTTGCAGGACGCGGTCGGCGGGGTACGGCTGCTCACGGGGACGGGGTACCACCACGCGCCGGTACGGATGATCGGATACCCGGCGGGAGCGGAGAAGCCGCTGGAGTGCTGGAGCCGGACCACCAGGTGGGCCAGCGACGATCCGGCCGATCCGGGGACGTTTCCGCGCATCGCCTGCGACGCCTTCGTCGGCGGCACGAGCGGCGGCCCCATGCTCGTGCCGTGGCCCGGCGGGTGGGCGGTCGTCGGTGTGATCGGCGGGTACCACACGGGCGGCAACACCCCGCAGGTCTCGTACAGCGCGTACTTCGGCTCAGCGACCCGCGCGCTGTACGACGCCGCCGTCACCGGGGCCCCGCCTGCGGGACCGGGCGGCGCGCGGGAGTGACGCGCAGGCCGGGAGCCGGCGTCCCCTACGGATACCCCGAGGCCGAAGACCGGGGTTCGTCCCTGATGTGCGGCCGGTGACGTGCCGTCACTCTTGGATCATGACCGATGAACACCCGCGCATCCGCCGCGGGGCCAGGGGGCTGCGGGCGCTCCTCGCCTGCGCGGTCGCCGCACTCTGTACCTTCGCGGCGGCCCTGCCGGCCGGCGCCGCCACGCCCACCGACCCCGCCTCCGACTCCGGCTCCACCGCGCCGCCCACACACCGCCTGACGCTGCCCTTCCCCACGGGACCGCACCCGGTCGGGGAGACGACGCTGCACCTGGTGGACCGCACACGTCCCGATCCCTGGCAATCGGGCGCGATACACCGCGAGTTGATGGTCAGCGTGTTCTACCCGGCAACGCGCACGGCCGACGGGCCGCCGGCCCCGTACATGCTGCCCGCCGCGGCCGCCCACTTCGACCGCGTCACCGCCGACGACTATCTCCAGCTCGGCACCCCGAAGGGCCGGGCCGACTGGGCCGGTGTGGTCACCCACGTGAGGCGCGACGCCCCCGCGGCCACCGGGCGAAGCGGGCCGCTTCCCGTGGTGCTCTACTCCCCCGGCCTCGGCGAACCCCGCACCTGGGACACCACCTTGGCGGCGGACCTGGCGAGCCGTGGCTACGCCGTGGTGACCGTCGACCACACCTATGAGGCACCCGAGGTCCAGTTCCCGGACGGCTCGCTCGCCACGATGCTGCCGCCCGGCGACCCCGACGCCTTCATCCGCAAGGCGCTGGCGGTCCGGGTCGCCGACACCGGTTTCGTCCTGGACCAGCTTCGGCTGCTCGACGGCGGCCACACCCCCGACGCGGACGGGAAGCGCCTGCCGAAGGGTCTGGCCGGCGCGCTGGATCTGTCGAGAGTGGGCATGTTCGGCCACTCGATGGGCGGTACCGCCGCCGCGCTGGCGATGGACGCCGACCACAGGATCACCGCCGGCATCGACATGGACGGCAACCTGACCTACCTGGACGGTTCACTGATGCCGGTGGCCCGGCATGGTCTCGACCGGCCGTTCCTGCTGCTGGGCAAGGACGGCGAGACGGACACCGGACCCGGCTGGCAGGCGTTCCGCGCCCGCACCCCGGGCTGGACGCGTCAACTCACCCTGCGCGGCTCGGAACACGCCTCGTTCACCGACGCGGAGGCGCTTCTGCCCCAGCTGGGCCTGCCGGCGTCCGTCCTGACCGGTGACCTCGGCACGATCGCTCCGGCCACCGCGATCCGCACGACCGAGGCGTATGTGGCGGCGTACTTCGACCACTGGTTGCGCGGCCGTGACGGACGGCTGCTGGAGAGACCGTCACCGATATACCCGGCCATGGAGTTCGTGCGCTGACGGCGCCGACGGGGACGGACGCGGGGAGCCGGTGTCAGCCCTGGCCGCAGGAGGCGGGCGCGTACCGGGCCAGCTGGTCCTTCACCCACGGGTCGTACACGGCCAGCCGGTGCTTCGCCGCGGGCACGAACTGCGCCAGCTGCCCCTCGATCCAGGGGTCGAGCCGGTGGGTGCCACGCTGCGCGGAGCAGACGTGGCCGCCGGTCTGACTCGCAGTCGTGCGGGCGGGGAGGTGTGCGGCGTTCTGCGGAGCCGCCGCCGCGGTCCCGGCAGTGGCGAGTAGAGCCCCGCCGAGCAGGGCCGCCGAGGCGCCGACCGTACCCGCGTGCCGTACCAGCTTGATCATGACGTTCTCCTTCCTGTACGGCCGGCGACGAGCCCTGGGCATCCTGTAGCGGTCTGCCCTGTTTTGCCGCTCGACCGGCCGGTGGGGGCGCCTACCCCACCGGTCACACCTCACTCATCGGAACGTTCCCGCCCATGGCCACGGACCTGAGATCGTCGAGCGATTCCCGCGCCAGCAGAGCCAGCGGACGCGTCTCGTCGGCGGTGATCCAGCGTTCGAAAGCCACCTTGAAGACTGCGACGCCGGTCTCCGCGGTGAGACTGGCGGCCGGTTCCGGGACGCCGCGGCGGCGGAGGGTTCCGGTGAGGGCGGCGGCCAAGGAGGCGAGTTTGATCAGTTCGCGTTCACGCAGTTCCGCGGTCGCCGAGATCACGGCGTGGCGCTTGCGGGCGAAGTCGCGCCGTTCCTCGAACACCGCGCAGACCGCGTCCAGGCCCGCCGCCATCGCGTCGATCGGCGCGGCCGAGGGCGGGGCGTCGGCGACCGCCTGCGTGAACATCTGCTCCAGTTCGACGGCGCCGGAGAACAGGACCTCGCGCTTGTCGGCGTAGTGCCGGAAGAACGTGCGCTCGGTGAGTCCCGCGGTCCTGGCGATCTCCGCCACGGTGGTCTGCTCGTACCCGCGCTCGCCGTACAGGTCCAGCGCCGCCTTCGCAAGGCGCTCGCGCGTGTTCGGCTCCCATCTGCCCATGGCCCGAATCCTACGCGATGACAGCGACTGACATCAGTGCTAGCGTCGATGTCAGTAACTGACATCGACCTGTCTGGGGATCTCTCATGCGCATCTTCGTGACCGGGGCGTCCGGCTGGATCGGCTCGGCCGTCGTACCGGAACTCATCGACGCGGGTCATCAGGTCGTCGGCCTGGCCCGTTCCGACGCCTCCGCCGACGCGCTCACCAAGGCCGGCGCCGAGGTCGTCCGCGGCGCCGTGGACGACCTGGACGTCCTGCGCGCCGCGGCCGCCGACTCGGACGGCGTGATCCACCTCGCGTTCAAGCACGACGTGGCATTCTCCGGCGGCTTCCAGAGCGCGGCGGAGGCCGACCGCAGGGCCGTCGACGTGCTCACCGAGGCGCTCGCCGGCAGCGACCGCCCGTTCGTCCTCGCCTCCGGGCTGGCCGGGCTCAATCCGGGGCGGGTGGCGACGGAGCAGGACATGCCGGTGATCGAGGGCGACTCGCCGGTCCTGATCCGCGCGGTCACCGCGCAGGCCGTGCTCGCGTGTGCGGAACGCGGTGTGCGCTCGTCCGTGGTGCGGCTCTCCCCCACCTGCCATGGCGACGGGGACAACGGTTTCAT
Organism: Streptomyces sp. AM6-12; assembly: GCF_044327085.1. Classification (NCBI taxonomy): domain Bacteria; kingdom Bacillati; phylum Actinomycetota; class Actinomycetes; order Kitasatosporales; family Streptomycetaceae; genus Streptomyces; species Streptomyces sp. AM6-12. The sequence continues at coordinate 714,559 of NZ_JBIQWN010000002.1, read as the reverse complement.
CGCCGCCCTGGTCGGCATCGCGCGGGACAAGGGCGTCTCCGGCTATCCCGGTGACGGCGCCAACCGGTGGCCGGCCGTGCATCGGCTGGACGCGGCGCGGCTGTTCCGGCTCGCGGTCGAGAAGGCCCCGGCCGGCACCGTGCTGCACGGGGCCGCCGAGGAGGGCGTGCCGCTCCGCGAGATCGCGGAGGTGATCGGCCGTCAGCTGAAGCTGCCGACGGTGTCGGTGGGGGCCGAGGAGCTGGCCGGGCACTTCGGCTGGATGAGCGGCTTCGTCGGCCTCGACGCGCCCGCGTCGAGCACCGCCACCCGCGCCCTGCTCGGCTGGGACCCGACCGGGCCGACCCTCCTCGCCGACCTGGAGGCGGGTTACTACTTCCGGGCCGCCGAGGACGGCACCGTCTGACACCGGGGGCGGCCCCCTGGGCATGTGCACCCACGCGGGCCGCATCTCGCCCCCCTCGACTCGCCTCGCGAATTCCCTTTTACGGGGGGGCGAAGACCGGGGGCCAAGACTGGCTCCGGGCTCGGCTTCATCAGTGCGAACGGCGACGCCCTCGTCGCGTGCCTGGGTGACCCGCAGCGGGCCGTCGCGGCGAACCGGGAGCTGCCGCGCCAGGGTGTGCGGGCGACGGGCGCCTTCCGCGCCGGGCCCCGCGCCGGAACCCGGCGGCCCGCGCGGCTTGTCGCCGGCTCCAGGGTCGCCGCGTTCCACGCCCTCGCCTGCGTCCGCTGCGAGGGGGGCGCCTGTGCGCCGGGAGCGGACCGGGTCCTCGGGCCTGCGCTGGGGCACCTGACCCGCGACCCGGATCCGCATGTGCGAGTGATGGACGTCGAGTTGGTGGGCAAGTCCGTGCACACCGAGAGCCGCGCCCTCCTCGCCCTGCGGCGCTCCGCGCGGCGCCATCCACCGGCGGACGAGGCCCCGCACTCCCGAGCGCGCGTAGGGCCGGGCCTCCTAACGGCGTGAGGCGGGGGCGCCGAACCACGTCGGCAGTCGTTCGGCGAGGTCGGACGGGTCCTCGCCCGCCCAGGCCACATGGCCGTCGGGCCGCAGGAGCACGGCGGGGACGTCCAGTTCGTCGCTGCCGTCGACGACGTGGTCGATCCGGTCCGCCCAGCCGGTCACCGACAGCCGGCCGGTCCGGTCGAGCAGCAGGCCGCGGCCCTGGTGCAGCAGCTCGTACAGGCGTCCCTGCTTCAGTGGCAGGTCCGGGAGGCGGCGCCCGAGGAGTTCGTGGCCGTCGCCGAAGTCGTAGCGGATGCCGGTCGCGATGATCTTCTCGGTCAGGCGGCGGTTCACCTCCTCGATGTCCATCAGTTCCGTCAGCAGCCTGCGCACCGCCCGCGCTCCGGGTTCGAGGGAGACCAGTTCCATCTGGGCGCGGGTGTTGTCGAGCACGTCGGCGGCGACGGGGTGGCGTTCGCGCTCGTAGGTGTCGAGCAGCCCCTCGGGGGCCCAGCCGGCGAGCTCGGCGGCCAGTTTCCAGCCGAGGTTGAAGGCGTCCTGGACGCCGAGGTTGAGGCCCTGTCCGCCCATCGGCGGGTGGACGTGGGCGGCGTCGCCGGCCAACAGGACGCGGCCGGCCCGGTAACGCTCGGCCTGCCGGGTGCCGTCGCCGAAGCGGGAGAGCCAGCGCGGCGCGTGGATGCCGAAGTCGGTGCCGGCGACGGCCCGCAGTCGCAGCCGTACCTCGTCCAGGGTCGGCGGGGCCGTGCGGTCCTCGGCCACGCCCTCGGCCGGTACGACGAAGCGGTACGCGCCGTCCTGGAGCGGTCCGACGCCGAACCGGAGCTGGGTCTTGCGGACCTCGGTCACCACGGCGTCCACCTCTTCCGGCGAGGCGGTCAGCCGTGCCTCGCCGAGCAGCGTGTCCACGCGGGAGGACTCCCCGGGGAAGGCGATACCGAGCAGCTTGCGCACCGTACTGCGGCCGCCGTCGCAGCCGACGAGGTAGCGCGAGCGCAGCCGGGTGCCGTCCGCCAGTGCGGCGGTCACCCCGTCCTCGTCCTGGCTCAGGGCGACCAGTTCGCGGCCCCGGCGGATCTCGGTGCCCAGTTCCGTGGCGCGCTCGGCCAGCAGGCGCTCTGTGGTGGGCTGCGGGATGCCGAGGACGTACGCGTGCGCGGTGTCCAGGCCCGTCGGCGACGGCTTGCGGATGCCCGCGAAGAAGCCGCCGAGCGGGTACCGCTTGCCCTGGGCGAGGAAGCGTTCCAGCAGGCCGCGCTGGTCCAGCACCTCGATGCTGCGCGCGTGCAGCCCGAGCGCCCGGACGATTTGGGTGGGCTCTGCCTCCTTCTCCAGCACGACGGCGTGGACGCCGTGCAGCCGCAGCTCGGCGGCCAGCATCAGACCGGTCGGTCCGCCGCCCGCGATGATCACGTCAATCATGGAACTCCCTCACCCACAGCAGGCGTCCCACCTGCGGTTCGCCGTCCAGAGCGGAGATTGTGCGGCATGGGAGGGGCCTTGCCGCAAGGCCCCCCACCCGCTATAAGTTGAGAGTGGCAAGGAGTACGTCTCCTTGCCTTTTCTGTTTCCGCTCGGCCGTACGGGTGGCGTCCTTTCGGGTGAATTCCGGGCGGGCTGCGGGCCGACGGTCCCACGCCTCGCTGCCCTCCAGCCCGAGTCCCCGCCCCGGGCGCATTGACGGAGTGGATTGTCAAGGTCGCGGACCGTGACGAGGCGGGGGTGTCGCGGCTCCGCGATAAACGGGGGCATGAGACCGTTCCGCATCCAGTCCTGGGCCGCCGCCGTGCTCCTCGCGGGCGCCTGCACCCTGGCCGGCCCGGCCAGCGCACCGGCGGCACCGAACCGGGCGACCCTGGACTACGTGGCGCTCGGGGACTCCTACTCGGCCGGCGTCGGCGCCGGGGACTACCTCCCCGACGGCGCGAGCTGTCTGCGCAGCCGCCGGGCCTACCCCGCCCTGTGGGCCGCGGCGCACGCCTCGTCGTTCGCGTTCGCCGCCTGCAACGGCGCCAGGACCGGCGATGTGCTGGCCAAGCAGCTCGGGTCGCTGAGCGGCCGTACCAACCTGGTCAGCGTCACCGTCGGCGGCAGTGACGCGAGCTGGGCCAAGGTGATGGGGATCTGCGCGCTGCCCGGCACCACCGCGTGCCTGAGCGCCATCGACACCGCGCGCGCCTACGTCGACAAGACGCTGCCCGGGAACCTGGACCGGCTCTACTCGACGATCAGGAGCAAGGCGCCGGCCGCCCGCGTCGTGGTGCTCGGCTACCCGCACTTCTACCAGCTCCACGGCACCTGCACGCGGGGGCTTGAGGACAAGGAGCGGGCGGCGCTCAACGCGGCCATCGACCACCTCGACGGCGTGATCGCCCGGCATGCCACCGGCCACGGATTCGCGTTCGCGGACGCCCGGAGCGCGTTCGACGGGCACGAGATCTGCTCCGCGGGGCCGTGGCTGCGCAGCGTCGAGGTGCTGGACCTCACCGAGTCGTACCACCCCAACGCCTCCGGGCAGTCCCTCGGCTACCTGCCCCTCTTCAGCCGCGCGGCCTGAACCGCGCCCGCCCGGCGGCAGGCGAGGTCAGCGGTCCTCCGAGGCCCGGTTCGGGCTGCCCCGGCTCGCGCCGAAGCCCGTCTCGTGGTCCCAGACGTGGGTGCAGGTCGGGCACTGGAGGTGGAGCATGCTGCCGGTGTTCGACAGCAGATAGCGCCAGTGCCGTGTGCACCTGCGGCGTTCCCCGCAGGTGGCGCAGCCCTGGTGGTCCGAACAGTTCGGGCAGGTCACCCAGGCGCGCCGACCGATGTCCGCTTGGGGGTCAAGCGGTAGCACGGCCGTCTCCGCGCTCGGGCAGGACGCCGGCGGCCACCAGCTCGTCGTAGATGCGCTGCTGCTCCTCGTCGAGGTCCGAGTAGAGCAGGTCCCGCGCCGCGTCCTCGTCCCGCAGCGCCGTGACGGGGTCCCAGGTGGGGCCGACCGCGTCCATGACGTGGGCGCGCCGGAGCATCTCGTGGGCGGTGAGGTCGACGGAGAACTCGACCGGCCGGCCGGACGGAGCGGGGTCATAAGCGGACATACATACGAACTTAGGGAGCCCTTCCCCGCCACGACAAGGGTGGGTGGGGGACATCACAGCAGGCCGCTGCCGCCCCACGGCGACCGGCCCGGTGCCGCCGCTCGCGGAACCGGGCCGGTGGGCCATCGGGAATACCGGTCAGCGGACCTCCGGGATCGCGGGGGTCGCCCCCGTAGGGATCAGCGGGCCTCTGGGAGTGAGGGCCGGGCGGAAAGGCACCCCATGGCACGCAGCACCGCGCGTCCCGTCGTCAGGCTGAAGTCGACGGCCGGGACCGGCGTCACCTATGTGACGCGCAAGAACCGCCTCAACCACCCCGACCGGCTCGTCCTGCGCAAGTTCACAAGCCGACGGTCGCCCTGCGCTGCGCCTGGTCGAACTCGGTGAGGGCGTCGCCGCCGGTGTTCCAGGGCCAGGACGTGACGATGCCGCCCAGGGCCTCGAAGACGGGGGCGGCGTCGCGGCGCCGGTCGGCGGCCATCAGGGCGTAGGCGAGCAGGTTGAGGTCGGCGAGCGCCCTGGCGTGGCGGAGGAATCCCGCCTGGGGCCAGGTGTGGGCCACGCGGTCGAGGGCCTGGGCGGCCATGGCGTGGGACCAGTGGTTGCGGGCCACCAGGGCCTCGAAGCCGCCCCGGCCGAGGACGGAGTGGTACTGGAGGACCTGGGCGGTGAGTTCGACGCCGGCGCAGGGGGCGTTCGCGGGCATGCGGGCGCACAGCGTGTCCACGAACTCCAGGACCTGGATGCGCGAGCCGCCCTCCTCGGGGCTGAGGTAGCCGAGCATGGCGAGGTAGGCCTCGCGGTTCCAGCGGTCGCGGGCGAGCACCTCGTTCCAGACGCCGAACGCCTGGGGCTGCGCCCAGCGTTGGAGGCGGGCGACTTCCAGCAGCACGACCCAGGGGGTGGGGTCGTCGGGGACTGTCTCGGCGGCCCGCAGACACAGGTCGGTGGCCTCGGAGGCGGCCTCCGGGCGGCCCTGGGCGCGGGCGTCGGCCACCATGGTCCAGGCGTGCAGCACGAGCGCGTCGGCACTGCGGGGCTCGCGCGCGGCCCAGGAGCGTGGCAGGTGCGACGCGGTCAGGAAGTCCGCCAGCACACCGATGCGGTGGGTACGGCGGTCCCAGTCGCCCTGGTCCTGATCGAGCAGGCGGGTGATCTGCGCCGCGCACAGGTCGGTCGTCGCGATCGTCCCCGTCCGGGTGGTCGCCCGCAGGGACTTGAGAAGTCTGCCCAGCTCCTGATCGTCCAGCTCGGGAGCCAGACGGGTTCTCCTGCGGCGACTTGAAAGGAAAGCCATGGGGGGGAGGCTAGGGGTGTTCGTCCCTTGCACAAGGGCTGCGCCAAGATCGTTATGGATTACCCCGCTTACCCGCGGTTACCTGTGTGTCCGCTCGGCGTCGCCTGTCCGGATCGCCGCCGCGGGTGGCCGCTCGCGCAGGGCGCCGTACGCGATGAAGTAGGCGGGAAGCCTGCGCAACCGCCGTGATCCGGCGAGCAGATGGGCGACGCGCCGGGCCCGGTCCGCGTCGCCGAGCGGTGGCCACCCCTCCAGCACGGGGCGGATGAGCCGGGCATGGGCCAGCCGCTGGAGCGTCTGGGTGGCGACCGTGGTGGGCCGGCGACGGCGCTGCACCGCGCGCAGTTCTCGCTCGCTCACGGCGCCCCGGCGCAGCGGGCGGGCGAGATGGCGGGCGGTGGCCACGGCGTCCTGGACCGCGAGGTTGATGCCGATGCCGAAGACCGGGGACATGGCGTGGGCCGCGTCGCCGATGCACAGCAGTCCGGGGCGGTACCAGCGGCGCAGCCGGTCCAGGCGTACGTCGAGGAGCTTGACCTCGTCCCAGGAGCGCAGGGCGTCGGTGCGGTCGGCGAGCCAGGGCACGGCGGCGGTGAACTGGGCCCGGAACCGGTCGAGTCCGGCTGCGCGGCGGCTGCCGTCGGTGCCCTTGGGGATGAGCGCGGCGCACTGCCAGTACTCGCCGCGGTCGATCATCGCGGTGAGGAAGCGGTCGCCCGCGCCACCGACCAGCCCGCTCGGATCGCCGGTGCGGCGCGGCAGCCGGAACCACCAGGCGTCCATCGGGCAGGCGAAGGAGCGCGGGCCCAGCTCGGGCCGGGCGCGGGCGAGCGAGCCGCGGCCGTCGCAGGCGACGGTGAGCAGGGCGCGCAGTTCGCCGGTGCGGCCGTCGGCGGTGCGGTAGCGCACGCCGGTCACCCGTCCCGCCTCGGTCAGGAAGCCGGTGGCCTCCGTGTTCATCCGCAGCTGGAAGGAGGGTTCGCGGCGGGCCTCGTCGGCCAGCAGGTCGAGGAGGTCCCACTGGGGCACCATCGCCACGTAGTTGTAGGGGCCGCGCAGTACGGACAGGTCGGCGACGGTGACCTCCGGACGGCCGGGGTCGACCGGCAGCCGCACGGTGCGCACCCGGCGCTGCGGCAGCCGGGCGAACCGCTCGGCCAGGCCCAGGTCGTCCAGCAGCGCCAGGGTGGACGGGTGGACGGTGTCGCCACGGAAGTCGCGCAAGAAGTCGGCGTGTTTCTCCAGCACCGTCACCTCGACGCCGGAGCGGGCCAGCAGCAGGGCGAGCACCATGCCCGCGGGGCCGCCGCCCACCACACAGCACGTGGTCCGCTCGACCGCGCTGCCGGTGCCTGCCGTGTCCATGCCGGTCCCGCCCTTCGCCGGAGCAGCAATTCACCGTTCGATGAAAACCTCATTCCCTGTGTACCCACCGTCCCCGTCTCATACGCCCGCCGCCACGGCGGGCGGCCGGTCCCGGTGGATCGGCGCCCGGCCGCCGGTCAGCGGGGCCCCGGTGCCGCCCCGCCGGGCGGCGACGATCTCCGCCGCGATGGACAGGGCGGTCTCCTCGGGCGTGCGGGCGCCCAGGTCGAGGCCGATGGGCGAGCGCAGCCGGCCCAGTTGGCGCTCGCTCACGCCCTCCGCGCGCAGCCGCCGAGCCCGGTCCTCGTGGGTGCGCCGCGAGCCCATCGCGCCGACGAACGCCACCGGCATGCCGAGGGCCACCTTGAGCAGCGGCACGTCGAACTTCGCGTCGTGGGTGAGCACGCACAGCACGGTCCGCGCGTCGGTCGCGGTGCGCCGCAGATAGCGGTGCGGCCAGTCGACCACCACCTCGTCGGCGTCGGGGAAGCGGGCCGGGGTGGCGAAGACGGGGCGGGCGTCGCAGACGGTCACATGGTGGCCGAGGAACTTTCCGGCTCTGGCCAGCGCCGCGGCGAAGTCCACCGCCCCGAAGATGATCATGCGCGGGGGCGGTACGTCGGACTCCACCAGCAGGGTGAGACCGCCGGGGCAGTGCGAGCCGTCCGCGGCGACCTCCACCGTGCCGGTGCGGCCCGCCTCCAGCAGGGCGCCCGCCTCGGCCGCCGCCGTCCGGTCGAGGTCCGCGTGCCCACCGAGCGTGCCCTCGTGCGCGCCGTCGGGCCGCACCAGCAGGGCCCGGCCCAGCAGGTCCTCCGGGCCGCGGGCGACCCGGAGGAGGGCCGCGGGTTCGCCGCGGGCGGCGAGCCCGAGGGCCGCGGCGAGGACCGGCCGCACGGGTGCGCCCTCGCCCACCGGAGCGACCAGGACATCGATCACCCCGCCGCAGGTCAGCCCCACGGCGAAGGCGTCCTCGTCGCTGTACCCGAACCGCTCGACGACGCTCCGCCCGCTCTCCAGCGCCTGCCGGCACAGGTCGTAGACCGCGCCCTCGACACAACCGCCGGAGACCGAGCCGATGACGGCGCCCGCGCGGTCGACGGCGAGGGCGGCGCCGGGCTCGCGCGGGGCGCTGCCGCCCACCGACACCACGGTGGCGACGGCGAACTCCCGCCCCTCGTTCAGCCATTGCGTCAGCTCGGCGGCCAGGTCAAGCATCCGGCGCCCCCGCGGCGAGGACCCGTTCCGGGCTGATCGGCAGGTGGCGCTGGCGGGTGCCGGCCGCGTGCCAGACGGCGTTGGCGACGGCGGCCGCGGCGCCCACGACGCCGATCTCGCCGATGCCCTTGACGCCGACCGGGTCGTCCGGGTCGTCGTCCTCGATCCAGTCGGCCTCGAGGCGCGGGACGTCGGCGTGGCTGGCGACGTGGTAGCCGGCGAGGTCGGCGCCGACGAGGCCGCCCGAGGCGCGGTCGCGCAGCGCCTCCTCGTGCAGGGCCATGGAGATGCCCCAGACCATGCCGCCGAGGAACTGGTTGCGGGCGGTGAGCGGGTTGATGATCCGGCCCGCCGCGAAGATGCCCAGCATGCGGCGCACGCGCACCTCGCCGGTGCTGACGTCCACGGCCACCTCGGCGAACTGGGCGCCGAAGGAGTGCCGTTCGGCGGCGGCGAGCGCGCCGATGGCCGCGGTGGTGTCCGAGCGGACGGTGATGCCCTCGGCCGGGATGTCGGCGCCCAGGGCGAGCCGCTCGCGCAGTTCCTCGGCCGCGAGCTTGACCGCCCAGGACCAGGAGCGGGTGCCCATCGAGCCGCCGGCGATCATCGCCGGCCCGAAGGCGCTGTCGCCGATGCGGACCCGGACCCGTTCGGGCGCGGTGTGCAGCGCGTCCGCTGCGACCAGCGTGAGGGCCGTACGGGCCCCGGTGCCGATGTCGGCCGCGGCGATCCGGACGGTGAAGGTGCCGTCCGGGTGGGCGGTCGCGGTCGCGGTGGAGGGTCCCGCGCCCACATGGAAGGAGGCCGCCGCGGTGCCGGTGCCCAGCAGCCAGCGCCCGTCCCGGCGGACTCCCGGTCGCGGGTCGCGGTCGGCCCAGCCGAACCTGCGGGCGCCCTCGCGGAAGCAGTCGGCCAGCCGCCGGCCGGCGAACGGCAGGCCGGAGACCGGCCCCCGCTCGGCGTCGTTGCGCAGCCGCAGTTCCACCGGGTCGAGCCCGCACTTCTCGGCGAGTTCGTCCAGCGCGGACTCCAGGGCGAAGGACCCCGGCGCCTCGCCCGGAGCGCGCATGAAGGTCGGACTCGGCACGTCGAGCCGCACCACGCGGTTCTCGGTGCGGTGGGCGTCCGCGTCGTACATCACCCGCGCGACCCCGGCGCTCGGTTCCACGAACTCGTAGACGGTGGAGGTGTGGCTGAGAGCGCGGTGCTCCAGGGCGCGCAGCCGGCCGCCGGCGTCGGCGCCGAGCCTGACCCGCTGGACGGTGGGGCTGCGGTGGCCGGCCAGCGTGAACATCTGACGGCGCGTCATGACCACGCGCACGGGCCGCCGCAGCACGCTCGCGGCCATCACGGCGGCCACCTGGTGGGCGCGCACGCCCTTGCTGCCGAAGCCGCCGCCGACGTGTTCGGAGCGCACCCGCACGCTGGCGGGGTCCAGCGAGAACAGGTTGGCGAGGTCGCCCACCACCCAGTTGGCGCCCTGGTTGGAGTCGAAGACCTCCAGGCGGCCGTCCTCCCAGTGGGCGGTGGCCGCGTGCGGCTCCATCGGGTTGTGATGTTCCTCGGGGGTGGTGTACTCGGCGTCCAGCGCCACTGCGGAGGCGGCGAGTTCGGACTCGATGTCGCCCTTCTCCGTCACCGCGGGCATGACCCCGTCCACCGGATAGGCGTCGGGGTGCTCCGCGGTGAACTCCGTTGCGTGCGGCTCCGGTTCGTAGTGCACCACGAGCGACTCGGCGGCCTCCCGTGCCTGTTCGGAGGTCTCGGCCACGACGAGCGCCACCGGCCAGCCCAGGTGCGGCACCCGGTCGTGCTGGAAGACGGCGCAGGTCGGGTCCGGCCGCATGCCCAGCAGACTGCCGAACTCGGTGTTCAGGCGCACGGCGTTGCGGTGGTCGAGGACCGCGAGGACGCCGGGCATGGCGAGCACCGCGTCGGTGTCGAGGGCGCTGATGCGGCCGCGGGCGACCGTGGAGAGGGCCAGCCAGCCGTGGGCGAGGTCGGCGAAGGGGATCTCGCCCGCGTACCGGGCGGCGCCGGTGACCTTCTCGATGCCCTCCACGCGGGTGCGGGCGGTGCCGACGGACGGCGTGCGGGTGGCCGTCCCGGTGTCGGTGACGGTGGTCATCGGGTGGCCTCCTCGGCGAGTTCGGTGAGCACGGCCACGACGAGGTTGCGCATGAGGGTCACCTTGTATCCGTTGTGCGGCAGCGGCCGGGCCGCGGCCAGTTCGGCGTCCGCCGCGGCGGCGTAGGTCTCGGGCGCGGCGGGCGCCCCGGTCAGCGCCTCTTCGGCGGCCAGGGCACGCCAGGGCCGGGAGGCGACCGCGCCGAAAGCGAGGCGCGCCTCGTGCACGACGCCGTCGCGGACGTCGAGGGCAGCCGCGAGGGAGCCGATGGCGAACGCGTACGAGGCGCGCTCGCGCACCTTGCGGTAGCGGGAGCGGGCCGCGACCGGCGCGGGCGGCAGGACGACGCCGGTGATCAGCGCGCCGGCCGGCAGGGCGGTCTCCCGGTGCGGGGTGTCGCCGACCGGGAGGTAGAACTCCGCGAGCGGCAACTCGCCCGGCCCGTCGGCGGTTTCATAGTGGACGACGGCGTCGAAGGCGGCGAGCGGGACGGCCATGTCGGAGGGGTGTACGGCCACGCAGTGCTCGGAGGCACCGAGGATCGCGTGGTTGTGGTGCTCGCCCTCGACGGCGGGGCAACCGCTGCCCGGAATGCGCTTGTTGCAGGGCTGGGCGACATCGGTGAAGTAGCCGCAGCGGGTGCGCTGGAGCAGATTCCCGCCGACCGTCGCCATGTTGCGCAGCTGTCCGGAGGCACCGGCCAGCACCGCCTGGGCAAGCGCCGGGTAGCGGCGGCGCACCTCGGGGTGGGCGGCGAGGTCGGCGTTGGTGACGGTGGCGCCGATGCGCAGGCCGCCGTCCGGCGTCGACTCGATCCCGTCCAGCGGGAGTTCGCGGATGTCGACCAGTCGGGTGGGGCGTTCGACGCCCGTCTTCATCAGGTCCACGAGGTTGGTGCCGCCGCCGAGGTAGCGGGTGTCCGGGTCGGCGCCGAGCAGGGCGACGGCGCCCGCCACGTCGGCGGCCCGCCGGTAGTCGAACTCCCTCATGCCACGACCTCCTCGGACCCGGTCGCGGCGCCCGCGCGCTCGCCGTCCGCCGCCGCCCTGGCCACCGCCTCGACGATGGCGACATAGGCGCCGCACCGGCACAGGTTGCCGCTCATGCGCTCCCGGATCTCCTCGGCGGTCAGCGGGGGTGGCCCCGCCTCCGGCCGGATATCGTCGGTGACGGCGCTCGGCAGGCCCTCGGCGTGTTCCCGGAGCATCCCGATCGCCGAGCAGATCTGTCCGGGCGTGCAGTAGCCGCACTGGTAGCCGTCGAGTTCGAGGAACGCCTGCTGCACGGGGTGCAGCCGGCCCCCCTCGGCGACGCCTTCGATCGTGGTGATCTCCCGCCCCTCGGCCGCCACGGCGAGTTGCAGACAGGCGAGCGTTCTGCGCCCGTCCAGCAGGACGGTGCAGGCCCCGCATTGCCCTTGATCGCAGCCCTTCTTGGTGCCGGTCAGGGTGAGGCGTTCACGCAGGGCGTCGAGCAGGGTGGTGCGGTGGTCGACGGGCAGTGTGAACTTCTCGCCGTTGATGTGCAGGGTGATGACACTGGACGTCGAGGGGGCCATGGCAGCTTCTTTCGCATTTCCAGAGAACACATGGGGTGCAGAGCCGTTGTATGCCGAGCCGTTGGTATGCGGAGCCGTGGAGTACAGGGGCCGGGAACGGCCGTAGCGGGCCGGTGCGGATCGCCGTGGTGGGGGGCGGCGGCCTGACGGCTGCCATGGTGGCGGTTCCGCGGCTATCGTGGAGTCAACCGGACAAGTGTCCGTTACCTTGAAAACGTAACGGACACTTGTCCGCTTAGCAAGGGCGAGGTTCGGCCACGACCCTCGGAGAGGACGAGTGCCGCACATGAAGGACTCACCACGGCGCTCGGACGCGCAGCGCAACCGGGAGCGCATCCTGGAGGTGGCCCTCACCGAGCTGTCGCGCTGCCCGGACGTCCCGTTGAGCGCCATCGCCCGCAAGGCGGGCGTCGGCCAGGGGACCTTCTACCGCAACTTCCCCAACCGCGAGGCGCTGGTCCTGGAGATCTACCGCCACGAGATGGGGCAGGTCGCGCAGAGCGCGGCCCGGCTGCTCCAGACCCGGCCGCCCGCGCAGGCCCTGCGCGCCTGGATGGACCGGCTCTCCGAGTTCGCCATGGCCAAGGCCGGTCTGGCCGCCGCGATCCGGCAGGTCACCGGCGCGCCGGGCGGCCCGGCCAAGCCCGCGCACACCCCGGTGACCGACGCGGCCGCGCTCCTGCTGCGGGCCAACGAGGAGGCCGGCACCATCCGGCCCGGCGTCACCGCGGACGACTTCATGCTCGCCATCGCCGGGCTGTGGCAGCTCGACCCCCGCGAGGACTGGCGACCGCGCGCCACCCGGCTCCTGGACCTGGTGATGGACGGCCTGCTCCGGGGCGCGCCCGGGAACTGAACGCCGGGTGCCGTCGCGCTCACGGCCCGGCGGGAGAGCACGGCCCGGCGGGAGAGCACGGCCCGGCGGGAGAGCACGGCCCGGCGGGAGAGCAGGGCCCGGCCGTCGGAACCCGCTCAGATTTTCGCGTCCCGGATGATGACTCGGCGTAGTTCGGGGCACCCGGTCACCAGGAACATTCGTCGACAGGAGGCGGGCCATGATCGCCCTCGGCATCATCTTGCTCATCGTCGGATTCCTCACCGGGATATCCATTCTGTGGACCATCGGGATCATCCTTCTGGTGGTCGGCGCGGTGCTGTGGATCCTCGGGTCGATGGGGCACGCGGTCGCCGGCCGCCGGCACTACTGGTGAACCGTTCCCCCGGCCGGGCACCCCGGTTCCCCGGCACGGCCCGATGGCCTCCGGAAACCGGAACATGCCGCTGACTGGAGCAATGACCGGTGCGGCGTGGACCCGCGCACCAGGCTGGATGCTCGTCCAGCCCGTGTGACAGGAGTCCCGTGTGCGCAGTCCACGTCGCCAGCCGGAGGTCGGTGCCGCCACGCGGACCGGACCGCCGGCGCCTCCGGGGTGGATGCGCTGGCTTCCGGTGCTCTACGTCGCAGCCGTACTCATCCTCGAACCGATCACGCCCGTCGACTGGCCCGTGAGCTTTCTGCTGGTCGCCCTCCCGCTGGTGACCGCCTTCGCCCACGGGCCGCGCGCGGTCGCGGGCGCCACGGTCTTCGCCGTCGTCATGGAGGGGATCCTGGCCGGCACGCCCTGCTGTGCGGGCCGTCCGGTCGGCTACCTGTGGGACCGCCATTACGTCGCCGACTACGTCTGCACCGCGCTGGTGGGCGCCCTCGGCACGATCCTGGCCGCCCACCGCATCCGCCGCGAACGTACCCTGGCCGACGTGCGGTTCGTGGCCGACATCGCGCAGCGGGTGCTGCTGCGGCCGCTGCCGCAGCGGATCGGCAACCTCCTCCTGGAGAGCCTCTATCTGTCCGCCGCCGCCGAGGCGCGCATCGGCGGCGACCTCTACGAGGCGGTCCCCACCGCCTTCGGTGTACGGCTGCTCATCGGTGACGTGCGCGGCAAGGGACTGCTCGCGGTGGAGACGGCCGCGGCGCTGCTCGGCGCGTTCCGCGAGGCCGCGCACGACGAGCCCGATCTCGCCGCGCTGGCCCACCGCATGGAGCGCAGCATGACCCGCCGGGCCGAGCACCTCGGCGGCAGCGAGACGGGCGAGCGGTTCGTCACCGCGGTCTTCGCCGAGATCCCCGCCGACGGCCAGGTCATCCGCGTCGTCAACTGCGGGCATCCGCCGCCGCTGCTGATCCGCGCCGACGAGGTACGGGAACTCGATCGCGGCTGCTCCGGTCCCCCGCTCAACCTCGGGGTGCTGCTTCCGGAGCCGCACCACGTCGACAGCTACCCCTTCGAGCCCGGCGAGCAACTGCTGCTGTACACGGACGGTGTGACGGAGACCAGGAACGCGTCCGGCACCTTCTACCCCCTGGTGCAGCGCCTGCACTCCTTCGGCCCGCTGCCCCCGCACGAGCTGCTGGAGCGGCTGCACCACGATCTGCTGGCGTACAGCGGCGACAGCCTCCAGGACGACACGGCGGCCCTCGCGGCATGCCTGCTCGCCGACGACGGAATCCACGCCGCGCACTAGCCGCACCAGCCCTAGCCGAGCCATCCGACCCCTAGGGGATCTCCTGCTCGGCCCAGATGATCTTGCCGTCGCCGGTGTAGCGGGCGCCCCAGCGCAGCGAGAGCTGGGCGACGAGGAACAGTCCGCGGCCGCCCTCGTCGGTGCTGCGGGCGTGCCTAAGGCGGGGCGCGGTGCTGCTGGCGTCGGCGACCTCGCAGGTCAGCCGGGAGTCGCGGAGGAGGCGGACGCTGATGGGCCCGGCGGCATAGCGGATGGCGTTGGTGACCAGCTCGCTCACCAGGAGTTCCGTCGTCATGGCCAGTTCACCGAGGCCCCAGTCGGTGACCTGGCGGGCGGCCAGGGTGCGGATCTCGCCGACGGCGGCCGGGTCGTCGGGGACTTCCCAGGAGACGGCGTGGTCCGCGCCGAGCGCGTGGGTGCGGGTCAGCAGGAGCGCGATGTCGTCGGGCTGGGGGCCGGGGACGAGATCGCGTACGGCGGCGGCGCACAGCGTCCCGAGGTCCGGCTGGGGCCGGGCGAGTGCCTCGGCGAGCCGGGTCAAGCCGCGTTCGACGTCGTCGGATGCCTGGATGAGACCGTTGGTGAACAGGCCGAACAGGCTGTGTTCGGCCAGTTCGATCTCCGCCGCCTCGAAGGCCATGCCGCCGAGGCCCAGCGGCGGCCCCGCGGGGATCTGCGGGAAGTAGGCGGGGCCGTCCGGAGGGACGACGACGGGTGGCGGGTGGCCGGCGCGAGCCATGGTGCACCGCCGGGTGACGGGGTCGTACACGGCGTAGAGGCAGGTCGCGCCGGTGAAGGCCGCCGCGCCCCGGACATCGGCGCCGCAGAAGCTCTCCTCGCCGCTCAGCCGCAGCACGAGGTCGTCCAGATGGGCGAGCAGTTCGTCCGGGGGCAGCTCCATGTCGGCGAGGGTCTGTACGGCGGTGCGCAGCCGGCCCATGCTCGCGGCGGCGCTGATGCCGTGGCCCACCACGTCCCCGATGACGAGCCCGACCCGCGCCCCGGACAGCGGGATCACGTCGAACCAGTCGCCGCCGACGCCGCCGGCCGAGTCGGCGGGGCGGTAGGAGGAGGCCACGTCCAGCGCGGTCCCGCCGGTCAGCGCCGGGGGCAGCAGGCTGCGCTGGAGGGTGAGGGCGGCCGTGTGCTCCCTGGTGTAGCGGCGGGCGTTGTCCAGGCAGACCGCCGCGCGCGCCACGAGTTCGCGGGCCAGCAGCACGTCGTCGGGGTCGAAGGGGGACGGGTTGGTGGTGCGGGCGAAGGTGGCGACGCCGAGGGTGGTGTCGCGGGCCCGCATGGGCACGGAGATCAGCGAGTGCATGCCGAACGCGCGGATGCGGTCGGCCCGCAGCGGCTCGGCGGTGGCCCAGGGTCCCTGTCGCGCGTCGAGGACCGGGATGAACAGCGGTTCGCCCTTGACGAGCGTTCTGGCGTCGTGCGGCGGGCCGAGGAAGCCGACGCGGTCGCCGACCCGGTAGACGGCCTCCGGGCAGCCCTCGCGCACCGAGCGCAGGGCGGCGCGGCGCAGCATGGGCCGGGCGGGCGCGGTTGCTGCGTCGTCGAGCAGGCTCTCAGGCGTCTCGCCGCCGAGCACGGGTTCGAGCAGGTCCACGACCGCGAAGTCGGCGAAGCGCGGGACGGCGAAGTCGGCCAGTTCCTCGGCCGTGCGCAGCACGTCGAGGGTGGTGCCGATGCTGGTGCCCGCCTCGTTGACCATCGACAGGATGCGACGGGCGGCCCAGCGTTCGGTGACGTCGAGGACCATGTAGCAGATCCCGGTGGCGGTGCCGTCGGCGTCCGCGAGGGGGAAGAAGGAGGTCGAGTAGGCGTGTCCGCGGTGCGGGTCGGCCCAGCTCCAGCCGTGGTACTCGTAGTCGGTGACGGGCACGCCGGTGGCGAGCACCTTGCGCATCAGCTTTTCCAGGGCCTCCGCCTGCAACCCGGGCAGCAGTTCGCTCAGGCGCCGGCCGATACGCTCCTCGCGGGGTACCCCACCGAGGCGTTCCAGCGTGCCGTTCAGCCATACGTAGCGCAGTTCGCGGTCCAGGACGGCCATGCCGACCGGTGAGCGGGTGAGGAAGCCGTCGAGGACGGACTGGGCCACCGTCCACCGCTCACGCTCCTCGCGCGCCGACATCAGGAAGCAGTTCTGGCCGCCCATGCGGAAGGCGGCCGAGACGCGCAGCAGGAGGTCGAGCGGGTGGCCGTCGCGGTGCCGGACCCGGACCGTGCCGCTCCAGCCGTTTCCGTCCCGGCAGCGCGCCGCGATGCCGCCGACGCGTGCGGGGTCCTCGGGCACGGCGAGCAGGCGGCCGGCCGGAACTCCGACCATCTCCGTCGCGGAGTAGCCGAGCAGTGCCTCGGCGCCGCGGGTCCAGCCGACCACCGCACCGTCCTCGGCGATCACCGCGGCCGCGTCGGTGGACGCGTCGAAGAGGTCCGCCGACCCCGCGGACGCGGCTGCCGTGCCGTTCGTGCGCGATGGTTCCATCAGTCTCACTTTTACACCAGTATCGACCGGTTTAATCGTCCGAGGGCCGGGGGCGGTGGCGCCGCCGGGGCCCCGTCCGGTCCCGTCACTCCGGATTTTTGAGCGGTCCGTATTGACATTCCGGTAACGATCCCGCCGTAGTCACCTCGTCACTTCATGGAACGTACATACGATCCAGCGCATGAACAGAGCTGTGAAGATCGGCATAGCCGGTACGTCCACCGCGCTGCTCGTTCTGGGGGGAATAGGCACCTACAACCTCCTGCACGGGCTGACCGGTGGTACGGCCGACCGGACGCAGGACGCGGGCTTCGACCCGTCGGCGGCGTCGGACACACCGCCCTCCGGGACCGAGGCGGTGAGGCTGGCCCGGTCGTTCCTGGACCACTGGTCCGGGCAGAACGTGGGCGGCGCGGCCGGTGAGACCGACGCGCCGGACGCGGCGGCCCCGGCGCTGCGGCAGTACAAGGACGGCCTGCGCCTGAAGCAGGTGACGTTCGACAACGTTTCCGCGGCCGGTCCGTCGAGCGCGACCGCCGGGGCCACCAAGGTCACCTTCACCGTCACCGCGCAGGTGGCGGGCGGGAGTTGGAGCTACCCCAGCGCGGTGGCCGTGCGCAAGAGCGACAACGGCGCGATGGCGGTGCACTGGAACAACTCGGTGCTGTATCCGGGCCTCGGGGACGACCAGTCACTGACCGCGGGCACGCTGCCCGCGGGAGCGAGCGACGCGAAGGTGGTGGCCGCCGACGGCAGGACGGACCTGTCGGGGTTCGACTCGCTGCGGGACATCGCGACGACGATCCGGCAGAACGGCAAGGCCACCGGCGGCCGTCCCGGCACCGGTGTGGCCGTCGTGGACTCCGACGGGGTGGGCGTGAAGACGCTGAAGACCTTCAAGAAGGGCACCGCGCCGGTCATCAGGACCACGATCGACGCCCGGCTCCAGACGGCGGCGGAGCAGGCGGTAAAGGATCCGCACCTCGGGGGCAGGCCCGCGGGGTCGGTGGCCGTCGACTGGAGCAACGGGCACATCCTGGCGGTCGCGCACACGGGCACGGACGGGGACATCGCCATCAACGGCATCAAGTCCCCCGGCTCCACCATGAAGATCATCACCTCGGCGGCCCTGTTCGACAAGGCGGGCCTGACCCCGGCCAGCCCGGCGCCGTGCACCGACTCCCTGATGGCCAACAGCCAGCTGTTCCACAACGACCCCGGCGTGAAGGCGGATCCGGGGTCCAACCTGGCGCAGGCCTTCGCCGTGTCCTGCAACACCTCCTTCATCAAGGACGGCTTCCACTACCTGGTGCACGACGGTGACGCCTCCGCCCTGCACGACGAGGCCGTGAACGTCTTCGGCATGGGCAGCTGGTCCATCGGCGGCGGCGTCGCCACCACCGACCCGCGCATTCCGGAGGACGCGCAGGGCGGTGACCAGGCGGCCCAGTTCATCGGGCAGGGCAGGGTCTCGGCCACCCCGCTGTTCATGGCGTCCGTTGCGGCCACCGTGCGCGGCGGTGCCTTCCGGCAGCCCATCATCGTGCCGGGGCAGCCGCAGGCGAACGCGCCGCGGCCCATCACGCCCCGCACGGCCGGCTACCTCCGGTCGATGATGCGCGCGGCCGCCACCGGTGGCACCGCCGCACCCCGGCTGAGCGGCCTCGCCGGGGTCGGCGCCAAGACCGGCACCGCCGAGGAGGGCGACCACACCAACGGCTGGCTGACCGCGTACAACGCGCACATCGCGGTCGCGGCCCTGGTCGAGGGCGGCACCTCCGGCGTGGACTCCGCCGGCTATGTCGTACGACGCCTGCTGACGACCGACTGAGCGGCGCTCCCGGCCCGGTGGGGTCCACCGGGCCGGGAGCCCTCCGCGATCTCGGCCGATTCCGGTGGGCCCGTGCTTGACACCCTGGGGCCGGAAGGCTCAACGTTCCCGGACGTACGGCGTGTTGACCGCCGCCCCACCGGAACAACGTTGTCATGTGTCTCGTTGCGTCTCGTGAAGCCATCCGCTTCGGGCTGTCCGGCCTGCCGACGAAGGGACCTGGTCGCCATGGCACGACCGAGAGGACGGGGACTGCTCGCCGCCGGCGCCCTGCTGGTGGCGCTCGGGGCCGCTCCGGCCCATGCCGCGCCGGAGGCACCGGCCCCGGTCAGCGACCCGGCCGCCCTGGTGGACCCGTTCATCGGGACGGCCAACGCGGCCGACGACTTCCCCGGCGCCGACGCCCCCTTCGGGATGGTCCAGTGGAGCCCCGACACCCCCCACCGGCCCTACGGCGGCGGTTACGCGTACGGCGACTCGGCGATCACCGGCTTCAGCCTGACCCATATCGCGGGGCCCGGCTGCCGCGCCGCCGGTGACATCCCGGTGCTGCCGACCACCGGAGCGCTCGACACCGGGGCCACGGCCGGCTTCTCGCACACGGCCGAGTCCGCCTCCCCCGGTTCGTACGCCGTCGACCTGGACAACGGGGTGCGCACGGAGCTGACCGCGACCACCCGCAGCGGCATGGCGCGGTTCACGTTTCCCGCGACGGACCGGGCGAACCTGCTGTTCAAGCTGATGGGCAGTCAGGCGGGCGACTCGGACGTGAAGTTCGACGTCGTGGGCGACGACGAGGTGAGCGGGCAGGTCACCAGCGGCAACTTCTGCGGGATGCACAACGCGTACACCGTCTACTTCGACATGGTCTTCGACCGGCCGTTCACCGCGAGCGGCACGGTACCGGTCACCGCCGCGCCCGCCGCCCCCACGACCGTCGCCCCGCCCAACGCCCCCGAGACCCCCAACAGGCCGGTGCCGCACGGCCGGCTGCCGCACTCCGGGCGCACCTTCACGCCGGCCGCGACCGGGAGCGACGGCTACGTCACCTTCGACACCACCGCGCACCGCACGGTCCAGGCCAAGGTGGGCCTGTCGTACGTCTCGGTGGCCGGCGCCGTGCGCAACCGCCGCGTCGAGAACCCCGGCTGGGACCTCGACCGGGTGCGCGACGCGGCGCACCGGGACTGGAACGCGCTGCTCGGCCGGGTGCGGATCGCCGGGGGCACACCGAGCCGGCGGACGGTCTTCTACACCGCGCTCTACCACTCCCTGCTGCACCCGAACGTGATCAGCGACAGCGACCGCCGCTATCCGGGCTTCGACGACACCGTGCACACCGTGGACCCGGGGCACGGCGCGGCCTACGCCAACTACTCGGGCTGGGACGTCTACCGCTCCCAGGCCCAGCTGGAGGCGCTGCTCGCGCCGGGGACCGCCGCCGACACCGCGCAGTCGATGCTGGACGACTACCGCCAGACCGGCCTGTTCCCCAAGTGGTCGGAGAACAACGGCGAGACGCATGTCATGGTCGGCGACCCGGCGGACGGGATGATCGCCGGGTACTACGCCTTCGGCGCCCGGCACTTCGACGCCGCCGAGGCCCTGCGCGGGGTGATCCACGAGGCCACCGCCGCCAACGACAACCGGCCCGGCCTCGCCCATCTGGAGCAGCTCGGCCGGCTGCCCCGGAACGGCAGCTACGGCTGCTGCAACGCCTACGGGCCCGTCTCCACCACCCTGGAGTACGGCGCGGCCGACTTCGCGGTCTCCGCGCTCGCCGGCTCCCTCGGCGACCGCGCCGACCAGCGCCGGTTCGTGAACCGCGCGCGCGACTGGCGCAACCTGTTCCACTACGGCACCGGCTTCCTCCAGCCGCGCGACGCCTCGGGCACCTGGACGGCGGGGTTCTCGCCGACCTCCGGGGCGTCCTTCGTGGAGGGCGACTCCTGGCAGTACACGCCGATGGTGCCGTTCGACGTGCACGGACTGGCCACCGCTATGGGCGGTGACGCGGCGCTGGCGAAGTTCCTGGACACCGACCTGTCCTCGCTGACCGGCGCCGGCGGGTACACCAATCTCGGCAACGAGCCGAGCCTCAACATCCCGTGGGAGTACGACTACATCGGCCTGCCCTACCGCACCCAGCAGGTGGTGCGGCAGGTCCAGGACCAGATCTGGACCGACGGCCCGGCCGGTCTCGCGGGCAACGACGACCTGGGCGAGATGAGTTCGTGGTACGTGTGGTCCGCGCTCGGGATGTACCCCGAGACGCCTGGCACCGCCGATCTCGCCCTCGGCAGCCCCCTGTTCCCGCGCGCCCAGGTCACCCTCCCGTCCGGCCGTACCCTCACCATCGACGGCAAGGGCGCCGCGGACGACGCCCCGTACGTACGCTCGGCCACCTGGCGCGGTGCGGCCTGGAACAAGGCGTACGCCCCCGCGGGCGCCCTCACCACCGGCGGCACCCTCGCCTTCACCCTGGACACCGCCCCCAACCCGGCCTGGGCGTCCGGAAGTTCGGCGGCCCCGCGCTCCTATCCCGGCGTCGAGGGCTACACCGACGTCGGCACCTCCGCCGACACCGCGGCCGACTCGGCCGACTTCGACGGCGCGGGCCACAGCTACTCGGCCGCCGCCCTCGCCGCCGCGGGCGTCACTCCGGGCGCCCGGCTCACGGTCGGCGGGACCACCTTCACCTGGCCGAGGCAGGCGCCCGCCACGGCCGACAACTACCTGGCGAACGGCCAGACGCTGCGCGTGCGCGGTTCGGGCACGCTGTCCTTCCTGGGCGCGGCGAACAACGGCCCCTCCTCGGGCACGGCGCTCGTCACCTACACCGACGGCACGACCCAGACGGTGCCCGTCGGCTTCTCCGACTGGACGCTGAACGCCGGACGCGCCACCCCGCTGCCCGGCACCACCCTCGCGGTCACGACCTCCTACCGCAACCATGCCAAGGCCGCGCCCGAGAACGTCACCACGGACGTCTTCGCCACGGCGCCGGCCGCCCTCGCTCCGGGCAGGACGGTGCGCAGCGTCCGGCTGCCCTCCGATGTCGGCGGCGGTGGCCTGCATGTGTTCGCGCTGGGCTTCGGCTCGGGAGCCTGACCGGCTCAGGAGGCCGCACGACCGGCGGAGAATCCGCGAGGAGTGACACACCGGTGTGCCCCGGCTGCGGCGCCTACGCCCCGGACATCGCCCCGTCCGGCATCTGCCGATCCCCAGCGGGCGCCGGGCGGTGGTCGCCACCGCCGTCGCCCTCGTCGGCGGCGGGCTGACCCTCGCCGCACTGGACCGGCACACCGCCGACCGCGCGCAGGCGGCCACGCCGCTGGACGACGGGGCCACGGGCACCGCACCACAGGACGAGGCGCCCGACCAGGCCCCCGTCCCGTCGGCCCCGCCCGGCACGCCCCCGGCCCGGCACTCCACCCCGGCGACCCGGACGCCGGACGGCACGAGCCCCGTACGGCAAGCCGTCACGACCCGCCCACCGGCACCCCCTCCCCCACCACCGGCAGCTCCGCCCCCCGTCGACCTCGCCGGAACAGCTCTGCGTGCTGGTGCTCTGCATCGGCTGAGCACCGGCACGCCTTACGGAGTCGTGACATGACCCGCGTTTTCCCGAGGCGCGGCGCGGGCCCCGTCTAGCGTGGCCCGTATGCGTGTACTTGTCACCGGCGGCGCCGGGTTCATCGGTTCCCACATCGTCGAGGCGCTGCGGGCGCGCGGGCACGAGCCGGTGGTGTACGACGTCCGGGCGGACCCCGGCGCGGATGTGCGGGACGCGCGGGCGGTGACGGCCGCGCTGGCCGGGGTGGACGCCGTGTGCCATCAGGCGGCGATGGTCGGTCTCGGCAACGGCGTCGCGGACGCCCCCGAGTACGTCTCACGCAACGATCTGGGTACGGCCGTGCTGCTCACCGCGATGGCGAAGGCGGGCGTGCGGCACCTGGTCCTCGCCGGGTCCATGGTGGTCTACGGCGAGGGCCGCTACACCTGCCCGGACCACGGTGTCGTACGGCCGGGCCCGCGCGCCGTGGCCGACCTCGACGCGGGCCGGTTCGAGCCGCGCTGCCCGGCGTGCGGGGCCGAGCTGTCACCGGGTCTTGTCGGGGAGGACGCCCCGGCCGATCCCCGCAATGTGTACGCGGCGACCAAGCTCACCCAGGAACATCTGGCCGCCGCCTGGGCCCGTGCCGCCGGCGGCACGGCGGTCTCCCTGCGCTACCACAACGTGTACGGGCCGCGGATGCCCCGCGACACCCCCTACGCCGGGGTCGCCTCCTTCTTCCGCTCCGCCCTCGCCCGCGGTCAGGCTCCGCGGGTCTTCGAGGACGGCGGCCAGCGGCGGGACTTCGTGCACGTCCGGGACGTGGCGGCGGCGAACGTGGCCGCGCTGGAGGCCCAGTGCGCGCCGGGCGCCCTCACGGTGTACAACACGGGCAGCGGTGAGCCCCGTACCGTCGGCGAACTGGCGCGGGCGCTCGCCGAGGCGTGCGGCGGCCCGGCACCGGTGGTCACCGGGGAGTACCGGCTGGGGGACGTACGGCACATCACCGCCGACTCGTCCCGGCTGCGGGCCGCGCTGGGTTGGCGGCCACGGGTCGGATTCGCGGACGGGGTACGGGAGTTCGCGCGGGCCGGGCTCCGGGAGGACTGATCTCCCGGAGCCCGGAGCCGCTCTCTGAGGACCTTGGCGGGGGTCGCGGGACTTAGCGGGCGGCGGGCAGGGTCACCTCGAAGCGGCAGCCGCCGGGGATGTTGCGGACGGTGGCCCGGCCCCGGTGGGCCTCCACGATGCCGCGCACGATGGCGAGGCCGAGGCCCGCGCCCGCGGGGGGTGTCCGGGCGTCGGTACCGCGCCATCCGGTGTCGAAGACACGCGGCAGGTCCTCCTCCGGGATGCCGCCGCAGCCGTCGGTGACGGACAGCATCACGCCCTCGTCGGTGTGTTCGGCCGCGACGGCGACCGTGCCGTCGGCGGGCGTCCGGCGGATGGCGTTGACCAGCAGGTTGCCCAGCACCCGGCTCATCTCCCGGCCGTCCACCTCCACCGGCACGGGCGCGACGCCCTCCCCCACCAGCCGCACCCCGTGCTCGCGGGCCAGCGGATCGGCGCCGGCCAGCGCGTCGCCGACCAGGTCGTACAGGGACATCCGGGCGAGGCTCAGGGAGAGGGTGCCCGAGTGGATGCGGGAGAGTTCGAAGAGGTCGCCGACCATGCCGTCCAGGCGTTCCACCTCGGCACGGATCTGCCGCAGATAGCGGTCGGGGTCGGCGGCCACCCCGTCCTCCAGGGCCTCCGCCATGGCGCGCAGTCCGGCGAGCGGAGTGCGCAGATCGTGCGAGATCCAGGCGACCAGTTCCCGGCGGGACGTCTCCAACGCCCGCTCGCGCTCGCGGGATTCCGCGAGCCGGGCACTGGTGGCGGCCAACTCACGGCTGAGTTCCTCCAGTTCGGCGGTCGCGGGTCCGCCGGGCGCGGCGAAGGCACCGCCGTCCCCGAAGGAGCGTGCGGCGTCGGCGGGTTCGCGGCTGCGGGCGACCACCCAGCGGCCCAGCAGCAGCGCGGTGGCCAGGGAGACGACGGCTGCCATGGCGACGACGGTGGTGACGGCGGTCAGGTCGTGCGGAGACAGGAACATCGCCCAGGCGACGGCGAGGGTCCCGGCCAGCATGGCGAGGACCCCGACGGCGGCGACGACGGTGAGGGAGGCGGTGAGTGAACGCCGCCGGATCAGCCGCAGCACGCCCGCCCCGGCGAGACCGGTGGCGGCCGCCGCGGCGAAGGCGTACAGGGCGATGAGGAGGATGTCGCGCACGGTCAGTCCTCCGCGCCGTCCGGCTCGAAGCGGTAGCCGACGCCCCAGACGGTCCGGATCAGCCGGGGCCGGGCGGGGTCGTCCTCGACCTTGCCGCGCAGCCGGCGGACATGGACCGTGACGGTGGACAGGTCGCCGAAGTCCCAGCCCCAGACCTCGCGCATCAGGTCCTCGCGGGCGAAGGCCCGGCCGGGGTGGCGCAGGAAGAAGGCGAGCAGGTCGAACTCCCGGAGGGTGAGGGTGAGTTCACGGCCGTCCTTGGTGGCACGGCGGGCCTCGGGGTCGAGCGCGAGACCGGCGGCGGCCAGCCGGTGCCCGGTGGCGGCGGGGCGGCTGCGGCGCAGCACCGACTCCACCCGGAGCACGAGTTCGCGGGGGCTGAAGGGCTTGGTGACGTAGTCGTCGGCGCCGATCTCCAGGCCCAGGATCCGGTCCTCCTCGTCGCCGCGGGCGGTGAGCATGATGACGGGCACGGGCCCCTGTTCCCGCAGCCGCCGGCACACCTCCAGGCCGTCCATGCCGGGCAGCATCAGGTCGAGGACGACGAGATCGGGCCACCGGTCACGGGTGCGGCCGAGCGCGGTGGGGCCGTCGTCGGCGCGGTCGACGGTGTAGCCGGCGCGGTCCAGGTATCCGGCGACGACCTCGGAGACGGTGGGGTCGTCGTCCACGACCAGGATCCGGGCGCGGGCTGCCTCCCGGTCCCGCTCTCGCGCCTGGTCGTCCGTGCCGCGTACCCGGTCGCCCCTGTCGCGTACCGGGTCGTCCGTGCCTCGTACCAGGTCGTCGTCCGTGGTGGGGGCCCGGTCGGGCCCGTACTGCGCTCGCATGCCCCAAGCGTCCCACCGCCCGCGGCGAGCGGGCGCGGCGGCGGGTGCGGTGTCCGCGTTTCGTAAGGACCGACAGTCCGTTATGCCCGGTTCGCGTTCGTAGGGTGAGAGGCATGACGATCTCTTCTCCGTCCGTCGACGTGGTGCTGCCCTGTCTGGACGAGGCCGAGGCCCTGCCCTGGGTGCTCGGCCGGATCCCGGCGGGCTGGCGTGCTCTCGTCGTCGACAACGGCTCCAGCGACGGTTCGGCCCGCATCGCCCGGACGCTGGGCGCCACCGTGGTGGACGAACCGCGGCGCGGCTTCGGTGCCGCGTGCCATGCCGGGCTGACCGCCGCCACGGCCGGCATCGTGTGCTTCTGCGACTGCGACGCCTCGCTGGACCCGGCCCTGCTGGTGCCCTTCGTGCAGCGGATCCAGGAGCGCAGGGCCGATCTGGTGCTGGGCCGCAGGCGCCCGGTGGCCCGAGGGACCTGGCCGGTGCACGCCAGGGCCGGGAACCTCGCGCTGGCGCGGATGCTGCGCCGCCGCACCGGTCTTCGGCTGCACGACCTGGGGCCGCTGCGTGCCGCCCGGCGCGAGGCGCTGCTCGGGCTGGGTCTCACCGACCGGCGCAGCGGGTACCCGCTGGAGATGGTGGTACGTGCCGCCGACGCCGGCTGGCGGATCGCCGAGTACGACGTGCCGTACCTCCCCCGCACCGGTACCTCCAAGGTGACGGGCACCTGGACCGGTACCTGGCACGCGGTGCGGGACATGCGCCGGGTGCTGACCGAGGCCCCGGCCCGCGCCCAGGAGAGGACGGCGCAGTGACCACCTTGCTCGTCATCGCCAAGGAGCCCCGTCCCGGCAGGGCCAAGACCCGGCTGACCCCGCCGTTCAGCCCGCCGGAAGCGGCGCGGCTCGCCGAGGCGGCGCTCGCCGACACCCTGCACACCGTGGCGCGGACACCCGCGTCCCGGCGTGTCCTCGTGCTGGACGGGACACCCGGCCCCTGGCTGCCGCCGGGCTTCGAGGTCGTACCGCAGTGCGCGGGCGGCCTGGACGAGCGGCTGGCGGACGCCTTCGCGCACTGCGCCGGCCCCGCACTGCTGATCGGCATGGACACCCCGCAGGTCACGCCGGAGCTTCTCACGGTGGACTTCACCGACTGCGACGCGTGGCTGGGCCCGGCGCGGGACGGCGGGTTCTGGGCGCTGGGGCTGGCCGAGCCCGACCCGGCGCTGCTGCGCGGCGTCCCCATGTCCACGCCGGGTACCGGCGCCGCGCAGCGGGCCCGGCTGACCGCAGCCGGGCTGCGGGTGCGTGACCTGCCCCGGCTGCGGGACGTCGATGTCGCCGCCGACGCTCGGGCGGTCGCCGCGCTGGCCCCGCGCGGCCGGTTCGCCGCCGAGATGGCCCGCTGCGCCGCGGGGCTGCCCCGATGAGCGGCTCCGTCGCCTGGGCCGCCGCCGACCCGTACGCCACCGCGCTGCGCACCGGCCGGGGTCCGCTGTTCCTGCGCCGGGTCGACGGCTGGCTGCTGCCGCTGGAGGTGGAGCGCTGGTGCGGCCGGGCCGATGCGGTCGACCTCGCGGTGCTGGACCGCTGCGAGGGCACCGTGCTCGACGTCGGCTGCGGGCCGGGAAGGCTGGTGGCGGAACTCGCCGCCCGAGGCCGTCCCGTGCTCGGCATCGACGTCAGCGACGCGGCCGTGGCGCACACCACGGGGCTCGGCGGTCCGGTGCTGCGCCGCTCGGTGTTCGAGGCGCTGCCCGCCGAGGGCCGCTGGGGCACCGTGCTGCTGATGGACGGCAACATCGGCATCGGCGGGGACCCGGCCGCGCTGCTGGAGCGGGTGGCCGCGCTGCTTCGGCCGGGCGGCCTGCTGATCGCGGAGACCGTGCCGGTGGACGTCGATGAACGCGCTCACGTCGAGGTGGTCGACGTGAGCGCGGGGCCGGGCGCCGGCGGTGCCCCGTTCCCGTGGGCCCGGCTCGGCACCCCGGCCCTGCTGCGCCATGCGCGCCGGGCCGGGTGGCGGCGCGTCGCTCACTGGGGCGCGGGCGGCCGGTGCTTCGCCGCCCTGCGCACCCGCCACGCCAGCAGCACGGCGGAACCGCCGAACAGTACGGCGGTGATCAGCAGCCAGCGGGTGAGGAAGCCGTCCGGCGACAGACCGGTCGCCGATCGGTAGCGCTCGGCCGTCATACCGCTGATCAGCGGGAACCACACAAGGAGCAGCAGCGCGGACAGCACGGCCGGGACCCGTACGTAAGGGGTCCAGCCGCGCCGTCCGGCCGCCGCGAGACCGTGGGTCACCGCCCGGTCGGCCGCCGCGTACAGGGGCACCAGCACGAGGTCGTGCAGCAGGGCGGCGCCCACGATCCACAGCGCCACCGCGCGCCAGTCGCCGGCCAGCAGCCGGATCCCGGCGTAGGCGGCGAGCGCGAAGGAGCAGGCGAGCAGCAGCAGTTGGAAGGGGCTGCCGAGCGCGAGGCGCATCCGGCGGGACGTCATCACAGGGCTCCGAAGGTCAGCCGGGCCACCCATTTGGTGTTGAGCACACCGGGTGCGGCGGGCACGATGACCCGCGCCGGGTGGCCGTGGTCGGGGGACAGTTCCTCGCCGTTGACGTAGAGGGCGAGCAGGGCGCGCGGATCGGCCACCTGGTTGGCGCGCAGGGCCGCGCGGCGGAAGGCACCGTGTCGTTGCAGGGACTCCACCAGCACGTCCGGCGGATCGCCGTCGTAGCCGACCAGCGCGGCCAGGTCGCGCAGCCGTACCCCGCGCCACCACTGGTCGGCGGTCGACCAGCCCTCCACACAGGCGATGGGCAACGAGGCACTGTGCAGCGGCAGTCGGAGCAGCTCGGCGCGGCTGAGGCGGACGGTGCCGGTGCGGCCGGTGACGACGAGCCGCCAGGCGTCCTCGTGGGTGTCGGCCGTGGTGGTCCCGGCGTAGGCGGCGGTCTTGTTGATCTGGAAGCCGTTGGGGCCGCCGTTCGGATCGGCCGTGCCGTGGGGTGCGAGCAGGGCGGCACGGCGGAAGGGGCCGCCGAGGCTCTGTCCGACCGTGGTCAGGAGCAGCAGCAACGAGCCGCCGCCGACCAGTCCGAGAGCGCCGCGCCGGCTGACGGTGGGCGGATCGGGGCGCGGGGCGACCAGGGTGTCGGGTGCGGGCGTGCCGCCTTCCTCGGGTTCGCCGCGCAGCCGCCGTCGTACGGTGCGCAGCGCCTTCGGCGTCTTGAGCGCGGCGTGGGCGGCGAAGGCCGCGAAGAACACCCAGGCGCCGTAGAAGTGCAGCGGGTAGAAGGAGCCCGGAAAGACGTAGTCCAGCTGGATGTTGAGCACGCCGGTGGTGAACTCGAACAGGCCGCCGCCGACGAGCAGCAACAGGGAGACGCGTTCCAGGGCGTGGGCGACGGAGCGGGCCGGGGGCAGGGCGAACAGCCGGGGCACCACCGACCACAGCTTGGCCAGCAGCACGGGGATCAGGGTGATCCCGAGGGTGACGTGGACGCCCTGGGTGAGGCGGTACAGCCACACGGGGTCGGTCGGCCAGGCGAACAGGTAGAAGCCGAGCAGTCCCTTGTCCGGCGTCGTGTCGTTCACGGGGGACAGGTTCGGGTTGTAGGCGGCGTACGACACCAGGCCGGTCACGAACAGGACGGTGACGCCGACGAGGAGGACGAGGCCGAGCACCGAGGTGAACCACGGGCCGCGCAGGGGGCTGCGCCAGAAACCCGGTGAGCTGGGGAGGCGGTCTTGGTCGCGCATGTGCCGACCGTAAGCCGCAAGACGTCCGGGACAGGCGGTACGGCCGGTGACGAAACCCTGACGTCCGGCCTGGACGGCGGCCCGGCGCCGCCCGCCCGGCCTAGCGTTCCGGGTGTGACCCTCCTTCCCCACCGAGACCCCGCTCCCGGCCCCGCGGCACATCCCTCCCGTGCCGGGCGACGCGATCTGTACGCCGCCGCTGCCGCCGCCCTGCTCGTGACGGCGGCGGTCCTGGTCGGCCGCCATATCCAGGCCGTGCACCGAACGCTGTTCGTGCACTGGCCCCCGCTGTTCGCCGACTGGGACCCGCACGCCGGCCCCGGCACCCCCGCCGCACTGGCCGTGGCGGCGGCGACCGTGGTGCAGGGTCCCGTGCTCGCGGCCCGGCTGCCCTGGCGCGGGCTGCTCGCGGCGGCCTGGGCGACCGCGCTGGCGTGGATCGTCTCGCTGGCGCTGGTGGACGGCTGGCAGCGGGGCATCGCCGGCCGGCTGACCGCCCGTGAGGAGTACCTCCGGGTGATCGGCCGCTTCCACGACATCCCGGCCGCCCTGCACGACTTCACCCGGCACATCGTCAGCGGCACACCCCGCCCCTGGCCCGCCCATGTCGCGGGGCATCCCCCGGCGGCCACGCTGACCTTCGTCCTGCTCGACCGGATCGGGCTGCGCGGCGGCGGCTGGGCCGGGATGTTCTGCGTTCTCGTCGGCGCGAGCGGATGCGTGGCGGTGCTGATCGCCGTGCGGGCCCTGGCCGGCGAGGCGCTCGCGCGGCGGGCGGCCCCGTTCACGGTGCTGGCCCCGGCCGCGGTCTGGCAGGGCGTCTCCGCCGACGGCTACTTCGCGGCGGTCGCCGCCTGGGCACTGGCCCTGCTCGCCCTCGCCCTGACCCGGCGCTCCCCCTGGGCGGCGGCCGGCGCGGGCCTGCTGTCCGGGCTGACCTGCTACCTCTCGTACGGCCTCACGCTTTTCGCCCTCGTCGGCGCGGTGGTGCTCCTCCTCGCCCGGCGCGAACTGCGCGCCCGGCCCGTCCTGTTGCTTCCCCTGTTCGCCGGGCTGGCCGTCGTGCCGGTGGTGTTCACGCTCGCCGGTTTCAACTGGTGGCACGGCTACCAGCTCCTGACGATCCGCTACTACCAGGGGGTGGGCGGTGTGCGCCCCTACGGCTACTGGGTGTGGGCGAATCTCGCCTGCGCCGTGCTCATCACCGGACCGGCCACCGCGGCGGGCCTGCGCCGCACCGGTGCCGAGCTGCTGCGCCGCCGTACCGGCCCGCGGGCCCGGCTCGCCCTCCTCGTCTGCGCCGCGCTGCTCGCCCTGCTGGCGGCCGACCTGTCCGGCATGAGCAAGGCCGAGACCGAGCGGATCTGGCTGCCCTTCGCGCTGTGGCTGCTGCCCGCCTGCGCGCTGCTGCCCCATCCCCGGCCCTGGCTCGCCGCCCAGGCCGTGCTCGCGCTGCTGCTCAATCATCTGCTGCTGACCGGCTGGTGACGGCGGTCCTTCCGGCCCGCGGCCCTGCGGGTGCCGGGGGCGTGGTGCCGTGGGCATCATGGGATGTGGACATCCGGGCCGTACCGCTCGGCGGGATCCGGGCCGTATCGCTCGGCGGGAACGGCGCCCCGGAAAGGGTTGAGGCCGATGATCTCCGAGATGGTTCTCGTCCGCATGGACGACGCCGCGCTCCACGGCGACCTCGTGGTCCAGGCATCCTCGCGCGCGGTGGTGCTGTTCGCGCACGGCAACGGCAGCTCCCGGCACAGCACCCGCAACCGGACCGTGGCCGCCGAGCTGCGCACGGCCGGGTACGGCACGCTGCTGCTCGACCTGCTCAGCGAGCGGGAGGAGCGGCACGACGCGCTGAACGGCGAGCACCGCTTCGACATCCCGCTCCTCGCGCACCGTCTGGTGGGCGCGATCGACTGGCTCGACGAGCAGCCGGACACGCGGGGCACGCCGGTGGTGCTGTTCGGCGCGGGCACCGGCACCGCCGCCGCGCTGACGGCCGCCGCCGAACGTCCCGACCGGGTGCTGGCCGTGGTGTCGCGGGACGGGCGGCCCGATCTGGCGGGCGAGGCGCTGGAGAAGGTGCGGGCGCCGGTCCTGCTGGTCGTCGGCGGGCAGGACCACGAGGTGCTGCGGCTCAACCAGGACGCGGCCCGGCGGCTGCGGGCCCCGCACGCCCTGCACGTCGTACCGGACGCCACCCATCTGTTCGAGGACCCGCGCGCGCTGGCCCAGGTCTCCGAGGCGGCCAGGCGGTGGTGCGACGAGCGGCTGCGGGCCGTGCGGGAGGAGCGGGAACGGGGGCCGGTGACCGGGAACGGGGGCCGGTGACAAAGACGCACGGGAGTGAGGCGTAGGCGGAGACGCACAGCGGTGAGTCCGCGCCCCGCTTACCTGCCGGCCCCGCTCCCGAACCCCCGGTCCCGCTTGCCAGTCCCCTTCCCCGCTCAGGTTCCCCGCTCAGGTCCCCCGCTCAGGCGGGCTCCGGCCTCCCGAACAGGTCCGCGTAGTCGACCGGGAGCCGGGCCAGCAGGCCGTCCAGCTCGCCGCCGGGGACGGAGTCGGCGACGGTGGAGAGCACCGCGCCCGCGTCCCACTCCGCCGTGCGCGGCCGGGCGCCGGTCTGCTGGGCCACCCGCCGCAGGAACTCCTCCCGGCCGAAGGACTCGGCGCAGCCCCGGTCCCGGTGCAGGGCCTCGTCCAGCGGTGCGGGCAGCCGCGCCGCCAGCTCCTCGGCCTCCTCCGGGGTGATCCGGGTGGCCAGCGTCCACAGCACGGCCTCGCTGACGTGCTCGGCCTCCTCCTCGCTCCGGTACTCCCCGCGGTCCTGGACCCGGGTCAGAAACTCCGCCAGCCGCACGGTGACCTCCCGCTGCCGAACGCCGTCCCCCTCACCACCGTACGGCCGTGAAGTCCACGGGACGCGGGCGCAGGGTGCTGGTGTGCTCGGTCAGGGCGCGCAGGCGGCGGGACATCTCGGCGGCGGGCAGGTGCCTGCGGTCGCCATGGCCCGGCAGGACCCACTCGAAGCGCAGCCGGTCCGCGGTCCGGGCCAGTGAGGCGGCCAGCTCCTCGATGGAGTACCAGGTCACGCAGTCCACGACGGCGAGGTCGCCGAGCGAGCGCGACCAGTGGAAGCTGTCGCCGCTGAAGCAGTACCGGTCGTCCGCGAGGTAGAGCACGCTGCCGCGGGTGTGGCCGGGCAGCGGATGCACGGTGACGCCCGGTCCGACCTCCACCGGGTCGAGGCCCCGGATGACCTGGTCCGCGTCGGGCGCGGCGTCGAGGTCGCCCTCGTGGATCCACAGCCGGGCGCCGAGGTGGTCCGCCCAGCGGCGGCCGTGGGCGGCGTGGTCGCGGTGGGTGAGCAGCACGTCCGTGATGCGGCCCGTGGCCGTGTACCGGCCGGCCAGGGCGGGGCTCCAGCGGGGGGTGTCGATCATCATCTGGGTGCCGTCGGGGCGGCGCAGCAGATAGGAGTTGGCGGCCGCGGTGCGCGGCGAGTTGTGACCGCACAGCAGCACGCCGTCGTCCAGGGCCAGGGGGAACGGGTCGAGTGCCTGGTCGACGCGGCCGGTGGCGGGGCGGATCGAGCGGGTGTGGCAGGCGAACACGGCGGCGTACAGGCGCCGGTTCTCGTCCTCGGTCGCCGGTTGGCGCACGATCCGGGACGTGCCGTTCTCCTCGGCGATCAGGTCCGGCGCCAGTTGCCGGGCGACGTCGCAGTTGGTGCAGCGGTCGTCGACGTACCAGCCGTCCACAGGGGCTCCTTCCGCGGGGCGCGGCCCGGTGCGGGCCGCCGTTCAAGGATGACCCGCCCGAACCGGGACGGGTAGGGGCGAACAGTCTTGTATTTCCCGGATGCGACGCTCTGACCAGCAAAGAGAACGAGCCAGAAGTGACGTGATCGGCGTGGTCCCATTGCACGGACGTGCGGCTGCGATGAAGGTCGAGGGGTGAGTACGTTCTCCCCGCAGCACCGTGCTGCCCCCGCCCCCGAACGGCCCGGCCCGTCCCTGCGGGGACCCGAGCGGCGGGCCTGGCCGCCCGGCGTCCAGCGGGCGCTCGTCCTGTTCGGCGCCGTCCGGCTGGCCGGGGCCGGCCTCGTCGTCCTGGTGAACCTGCTCACCGGCCGGGCGATACTCAAGGGCCTGGCCCACTCCTGGGACTCCGTCTGGTACCTGCACATCGCCACGCACGGCTACGGCACCCGCGTGCACATCACCGACTCGGGCGCGGTGCAGACCGACTGGGCGTTCTTCCCGCTGTATCCGGGGCTCATCCGGGCGCTCGACTGGATCCCGCCGCTGACGCCGGGCGTGGCGGCGCTGCTGATCGCCTGGACCGCGACCGCGCTGGCCGTCGTCGGCATCTACGCGATCGGGTACCGGCTGTACGGCCGCGCGGTCGCCACCGCCATGGTCGCCCTGTGGGCCGTGCTGCCGCACTCGGTCGTCCTCACCCTCGCCTACACCGAGCCCCTGTTCATCGCGCTCGCCGTCTGGTGCCTGTACGCCCTGCTGGACGAGCGCTGGCTGACGGCCGGCGCGCTCGCCGCGCTGGCGGGCCTGACCCGGCCGAACGGCTACGCCGCCGCCGCGGCCGTCCTGGGCGTGGCCGCCCTCGACGTCGTACGGCGGCGGGGGCGGGTGCCGCTCGGCCTGTGGGCCGGTGCCCTCGTCGCCCCGCTCGGCTGGACGGCATACCTGCTGCTGGTGGGGGAGCGCACGGGCGCTCTGCTGCGCGGCTACTTCCAGGTGCAGAGCGCCTGGGAGTCGCGCTTCGACGGAGGCCTGGGCACCCTGCGCTTCCTCGCGACGGTGCCGGTCACCGACGGTGTCGTCTACCCGGTGGCGCTGGTGGTCGTGGCGGTCGGCGTCTTCCTGTTCGTCCGGCTGTGCCGGGAGCGCGTCCCGCCGGCGCTGCTGCTGTACACCGCCGCGCTGCTGCTGCCGGTCGTGCTCGTCTCGGGCCCCTTCGAGTCCAAGCCGCGCTTCCTGCTGCCCGCGTTCCCGCTGCTCGTCCCCGCGGCACGGGCACTGGTCCACCGGTGGCGCACCGACCCCGACGCCACCCGCAGGCTGTGCGGGTACCTCGCCGCCTTCTCCCTGCTCTACGGCACCTATCTGGCGACCTTCGCCAACCACTCCCCCTGATGGCCGGGCCCGCCGCCGCGCGCTTCCCCGTTGCTCCGAACGGGGCACGGGGATGCTCCGTTCGGGTGTGAGCGTCAGCCGTTCGGCCGTGTCCCGGCCGCCGGCGGCTCCGGCGGCCACCCCGGTGCCGCGAGGATGTCGGATGACTGACGTCGGCGAACCTGCGAGCGCCGGGAGGCGTACCAGCTGTGAGCATTCTGAACGAGCCCAAGGGGCCGGCCGACACCTACGACAGTGAGGTGCCGGTGCGGCGCAAGCAGCCCGGCAATGTCGTGGTGCGGTGGCTGACGACCACCGATCACAAGACGATCGGCACGCTGTACCTGGCGACGTCGTTCGGGTTCTTCCTGGTCGGTGGCCTCATGGCGCTCATCATCCGCGCCGAGCTGGCCCGTCCGGGGCTCCAGATCGTCTCCAAGGAGCAGTACAACCAGCTGTTCACGATGCACGGCACCGTGATGCTGCTGATGTTCGCGACGCCGCTGTTCGCCGGTTTCACCAACTGGATCATGCCGCTCCAGATCGGCGCGCCCGACGTGGCCTTCCCGCGGCTGAACATGCTCGCCTACTGGCTGTACCTGTTCGGCTCGCTCATCGCAGTGGGCGGCTTCCTCACCCCGGACGGCGCGGCCGACTTCGGCTGGTTCGCCTACGCCCCGCTGCACAGCGAGGCGTTCTCGCCCTATGTCGGCTCCGACCTGTGGATCATGGGGCTGGCCTTCTCCGGCTTCGGGACGATCCTGGGCTCGGTCAACTTCATCGCCACGATCATCTGCATGCGCGCTCCGGGCATGACCATGTTCCGCATGCCGATCTTCGTATGGAATGTCCTACTGACCGCTGTTCTGGTGCTCCTGGCCTTCCCCGTGCTGGCGGCCGCGCTGTTCGCCATCGAGGCGGACCGCCAGTTCGGCGCCCACGTCTATGACTCGGCCAACGGCGGGGCGCTGCTGTGGCAGCACCTGTTCTGGTTCTTCGGACATCCCGAGGTCTACATCATCGCGCTGCCGTTCTTCGGGATCGTCTCCGAGATCATTCCGGTCTTCTCCCGCAAGCCGATGTTCGGTTACATGGGCCTGATCGCCGCGACGATCTCCATCGCCGGTCTGTCCGTGACCGTGTGGGCGCACCACATGTACGTCACCGGTGGTGTGCTGCTGCCGTTCTTCTCCTTCATGACCTTCCTGATCGCGGTGCCGACCGGGGTGAAGTTCTTCAACTGGATCGGCACCATGTGGAAGGGCTCGGTGTCCTTCGAGACCCCGATGCTCTGGGCGACCGGCTTCCTCGTCACGTTCCTCTTCGGCGGTCTGACGGGAGTGATCCTGGCCTCGCCGCCGATGGACTTCCATGTGTCCGACTCGTACTTCGTGGTGGCCCACTTCCACTACGTGGTCTTCGGTACGGTCGTGTTCGCCATGTTCGCCGGCTTCCACTTCTGGTGGCCGAAGTTCACCGGCAAGATGCTGGACGAACGCCTCGGCAAGATCACCTTCTGGACGCTGTTCATCGGCTTCCACACCACCTTCCTCGTCCAGCACTGGCTGGGCGCCGAGGGCATGCCACGCCGGTACGCCGACTACCTGGCCGCCGACGGCTTCACCGCCCTGAACACGGTCTCCACCATCGGTTCCTTCCTGCTGGGCCTGTCGATGCTGCCGTTCCTCTACAACATCTGGAAGACGGCGAGGTTCGGGGTGCCGGTCGGCGTGGACGACCCGTGGGGCTACGGCCGTTCCCTGGAGTGGGCGACCTCCTGCCCGCCCCCGCGCCACAACTTCCTGACCCTGCCGCGGGTCCGCAGCGAAGCCCCCGCGTTCGATCTGCACCATCCGGACATCGCGCTGGCCGAGGCCGAGGCACAGGGCGCGGTATGAGCGACCCG
Source organism: Streptomyces sp. AM6-12 (assembly GCF_044327085.1). NCBI lineage: Bacteria > Bacillati > Actinomycetota > Actinomycetes > Kitasatosporales > Streptomycetaceae > Streptomyces > Streptomyces sp. AM6-12. The sequence goes on along the minus strand of NZ_JBIQWN010000002.1, from coordinate 678,645 downwards.
ACTCTGCGGCCGGAGGTCGCCGAGGGGGAACTGGGCAACCAGGTGGAGGGATACCTGCTCTGGCAGGCCCGCATCGCGGAGGCGGAGCAGCGCGCGAGGGAGTTCGTCCGGCCGATGGACTGGCTGACGACCTCCCAGCGCACCGAGATCGAGCAGAGCTACGTCGAGGACGCCCTGCGCCGCGCCAGGAAGGACCTGGAACGCATCGCCGCCCGCTGCGCCTCGCTGCGCGCCGAGTACGAGAACCGGTACCGGGAACTGCGGCGGCGGTGCGTGGCCTGGACGCTGGGCCTCTGTGCGGGGCTGGCGGCGGCGGTGACGCTGCTGCTGCTTCGCTGACGGAGCCGCCGCCCGCGGTCAGTGGTGCCGGTGGGCCGCGGCGATCATTCCGTAGGTGACCAGGCCGTAGGCCAGGTGCGGGAGGGCGTCCGCGGTCCAGTCGGCCGGGGACCACGCGCGGGGGTCGCTGACGCCGAGACCGGCCATCGGGGCGTCGGTCAGGGTCATGGCCAGGGCGCCGGTGGCGGGGCCGCCCAGCCAGCCGGGCGGGCGGAGGCCGGCCCGGTGGAGCAGGGCGACGGCGGCGCCGGTGCCGACCCCGACGGCGATGCCCGTGAGCGCGCCGAGACCGGACAGCCGGTTCCCCCGGTCCTCCGTCTCCGGGACCGGGTGCCCCGCCTTCTCGGTGACCTTCTCCACCACGTCTTCGGGCGCGCCGCTGGAGGGCCGGCCGCGCAACGCCATGTCCAAGTAGGTCATGGCGTTCAGTGCGGTGGTACCGGCGGCCCCGGCGGCACAGCCGCGCACGATGCTGCGGAACATGGGCCTCCGGGTACCGCCGGGCGACCGGTGCGAAACGTCACCGCGAGCGGGGGCACACCGGGGCCCGTGCCCTGGTGTGCCCCCGTGGAGCGGTGCCCGGTGTCAGCGGCTGTGGCGCGCCGGGTCACGTTCGCCCGCGGCCTGCGCGGGGACGGTGCCGGGGGCCTCGGCCGCCCGGTCCCCGTGGCCCGGCCACCAGGCCGCGTGGCCGATGAGCGCGGTGAGGCTCGGCGTGAAGAACATCGCCATGACGAACGCGGCGATCGCGATGCCGAAGGAGACCGCGAAACCCATCTCGGTGAGCAGCGAGTTGCCGGCCAGCATCATGGTGGCGAAGGTCGCCGCCAGGATGAAGCCGGCCGCGGCCACGGTCGGCCCGGCGTGCCGCAGGGCCTGGCCGGCCGCCTCGCGCGGCTCGCGGCCCTCGCGGGCCTCCTCGCGCAGCCGGGCGATCATCAGGATGTTGTAGTCGGTGCCGATGGCGACCACGAACAGGTACATGATCACCGGGAGCATGAACATCAGACCGGAGTGCCCCTCCCCCTTCTGGAAGATCCACACCGTGGCCCCGAGGGTGGCGCCGAAGCCGAGGCCCACCGAGGCCATCAGGTACCAGGGCGCCACGACGCTGCGCAGCAGCAGGCCGAGGATGATCATGATGAGGACGGCCGCGACCGGGAACACCGTGCGGTAGTCGTGGTTGACCGCCGTGTCGATGTCCTTGTAGATCGAGGACATGCCGCCGACCAGCGCCCCGGTGCCGGCGGGCGCGTCCGCGTGCGCGACGTCGCGCACCCGCTGCACCGCGTCGATCGCCTGGTCCGTGGACGCCTCGTACTTGAGGGTGACGGTGAAGTCCGCGGTGGTGCCGTCCTTGTTGAGCTCGGTCATCCGGGCGCTCGCCACGCCGTCGACCGCCCCCAGCTTCTTGGCGTACCCGGCGAAGGCGCTCTTGTCGAGCGGCTTGCCGCCGGTGCTGGAGAGGAAGACGTCGGTGGGCGCGGCGGCACCGGCCGAGTACGCCTTCTGCATCCGGTCCTGGACGACCATCGACTCCTTGGTCTTGGGCATCGAGCCCGAGGCCAGGTCGAAGGTGGCCTTGTAGCCGAGCGTGCCCGCCGACAGCGCGAGCAGGACGAGGCCGGAGGCGACGGCGGTGAGCGCCGGGCGGCGCCGTACCGCGCGGCCGAGCGCGGCGAACCGGGCGTTCTCCGGCTCCTTCTGCCAGGACTTGGAGGGCCAGAAGACCTTCGGGCCGATGAGGGAGACCACGGCCGGGATCAGGGTGAGACCCGCGACCAGGGTGGCGGCGACCGCGATGGCGAGCGCGGGGCCCATCTGCTTGAGGAAGCCGAGGGTGGACAGGACCAGCGCGAGGAAGGCGATGATGACGGCGCCGGCGGCCGAGGCGATGGCCTCGCCGACCCGGCCGACCGCGTTGACCATGGCCTCCTTCGGCTCGTCACCGGCCCTGAGGCGTTCGCGGTAGCGGAACATCAGGAACAGGAAGTAGTCCGTGCCCACGCCGAACAGCACCACGATCAGGATGGACGAGATCGAGCTGTTGGCCTGGAGCCCGAACAGCTTGGTGGCGTAGGCGATCAGCCCGTTGGCGACGGCCGAGACCAGGCCGATGAGGACCAGCGGCAGGACGGCCAGGATCGGCGCCCGGAAGATGATCAGCAGGGTGACCAGGATGATGGCGAAGGTGCCGAACCCGATCAGGGCCTGGCCGCGCTTGGAGGAGTCCTGCTGGTCGAGGGCCTGCGCGGCGGAGCCGCCCAGTCTGACGTCGAGATGGGTGCCCTTGGCCAGTTGCTTGACGTCCGCGCGCAAGGTCTTGGCGGCGTCGGCCTGTTTGGGCTGTCCCGCGTTCTTGCTGTCCATCTGGACCAGGGTCATGGCGTACCGGCCGTCCTTGGACGGCGGGCCGGGGACCACCTTCTGTACCTGGTCGATCTTCTTCTGGCCCAGCTCGGTGGTGATCCGGGCGACGTCCTTCTGGTCGGCGGCGGTCAGCCGGCCGCCGTCGGTGCGCTGGTAGAGCGCGATCGCGGACGGGGTGAAGGCGCTGGGGAACGCCTTCGACTGGAGGTCCGCGGCTTTGATCGACTCGTAACTCTTGGGCAGAAAGCTGCTCTCGTCACTGTTCGAGGGCAGGCCGGGGGCGGTGGCGACGACCGCCACCGCGGCGATCAGCCATGCCACGATCGTCCAGACGGGATGTCGGACGACCGTGGCGCCAATACGTCGGAACATGCGGGAGGGTCCTCCTGTGAAGGAAGATCACCGCAGCCCGGGGAGCGGTCCCTGGCATCGATGACCCCGACCGGCTCAGGTCCGCCGAGCCGGTCGAATAGTTGTCTCTGAGGATCACATCGTAATGACCAATGATGCGATCTTCGTACCGGATATCGCGGTCCCCTACCGTGTCTCAAGCGGATCAAACCGCTCCGGGAATCCGCCAGATGAACACCTCGGTGCTGGGCACGCGCTCGGCGAAGCGACCCGCCGGTGAGACCCCGGCGAGCAGGGCACGCAGGTCCGCCTCGAAGGCGCCCAGGCGGGGGCCGAAGAGGGGCGGGGTGGAGGAGGAGTGCGAGAGGGTCCAGGCGACGACGTCGTCGGCGGTGCGCTCCAGCACCCGGCCGCCGGGCACGACATGGCGCTCGGGACCGAGGAAGCCGGCCGCCGCCAGGATCTCCGCCTCGTCGCCGGGAGTGCCGCGCGGCAGCAGCCCGCGCCCCGCGCGGCGGACCGGCCCGAGGTACTCCCTGACCAGTGCGGCGATGCTCTCGCGGGGCACGGCGGGGTACGGCGATCCCGCGGCCGGGTGCCGCTCGCCCTTCAGATCGGCGAGGTGGAGCAGCGCGCCACCGGGCCGGAGCATCCCGCCGACCGTGCGGGCCACCCGCGCCCGGTCCGTCCAGTGGAAGGACTGGGCGAAGACCACGGCGTCGAACAGCTCGAGCCCGGCCGGGAGTTCCTCGGCGCGCAACCGCACCCAGCGGGTCCGCCGGGCCACCCCCGCGGCGGCGGCCCGGCGTTCGGCCGCGCGGATCATCTCCGGGTCGGGATCGATGCCGACGGCCTCGCGGAACAGGGCGGCGAGCGGGACGGTGACGGTGGCCGGACCGCAGCCCACGTCGAGCAGCCGGCCGCGGCCGTCGGCGGGCAGCGCCCCGGCGAGCAGCGGCACCAGGCCGGGGGCGTACGGCAGCCTGCCGCGCTCGTAGTGCTCGGCGGCTCCCGCGAACAGGGTCTCGTCCCACTCCCAGGTCACGTCACAGCCTTTCCTGCGGGGGCCGTTCCAAGGGAGCGGCTCGGGCCGGGGTCGGTCCGGTTCGGTCCGGTTTCGATCCGGGCGGCAGTGAACCAGGCCGGGAGCGGCGGAGTCCACGGCGTTTCGGCCGACGCGCCGGCGAACGTGGTCCGGGGCGGTGTCGAGGCGGCCCAGGACGGCCGGGGTGGTGCCGGCTCGGTCGAGTGTCTCGGCGATGGTCGCCGCGGGATGGCCGCGCTCAAAAAGACCGGGCTGTCGTGCGGCGCGAAACGGGCGGATCCGGGGTTCAATCCGGGGAGAGACCGCAGCACTTCGCCGCCCCAGGAGGACGCCATGCGCGTCGCGATCACCGGGTCCCATGGGCTCATCGGTTCCGCCCTCGTCCGTTCGCTCTCGCGGGACGGGCATCAGGTCGTCAGGCTCGTCCGGGAGGGGGCGGGGCACGGGTCGGGGGACGGCGGCGAGGCGGTGACGTGGGATCCGGCCGGGGGCGGGGTGCGTCTTGAGGGGGTGGACGCAGTGGTGCATCTGGCGGGGGCCGGGGTCGGGGACCGGCGGTGGAGCGCGTCGTACAAGCGGGAGATCCGGGAGAGCCGGGTGCGGGGCACCCGTGCCATCGCGCGGGCGTGCGCCGGCGCGGAGGTGCCGCCGCGGGTGCTCGTGTCGGCGTCCGCGACCGGCTACTACGGGGACACCGGCGGGCGGATCGTGGACGAGGGCGCACCGGCCGGGGACGACTTCCTGGCGTCCGTCTGCGCCGAGTGGGAGGCGGCGGCCGACCCGGCTCGGGAAGCCGGGATCCGGGTGGTGCATCCGCGGACCGGGCTGGTGGTCGCGGGCGGGGGCGGGGCGTTCGGGAGGATGCTGCCGCTGTTCCGGCTCGGGCTGGGCGGGCGGATCGGGTCCGGCACGCAGTACTGGCCGTTCATCTCGCTGGCCGACCACATCGCGGCGCTGCGGTTCGCCCTCACCGCCGGGGCGCTGTCGGGGCCGGTCAACTTCACGGCTCCCGAGCCGTTGACAGAACGCGAGATCACGCGGGTGATGGCGCGGGTCCTGCACCGCCCGGCCGTCCTCCCCGCACCCGCCATCGCGCTCCGCGCCGCGCTCGGGGAGTTCGCGGCGACCCTCATGTGCAGCACCCGCGCCGTCCCGGCGGCACTGACGCGGGCGGGCTTCTCCTTCGCCCATCCCACCTTCGAACAGGCGCTGCGGTCCGTGCTCTGAACCGCCGTCACACCGACGGGCGGCGCGCCGCCCACGGAGAGCCGCGCACCGCCCGCGCCGTTCACCTCAGCCGGTCGCTTTCAGTGGCGGCCACCTCCCTGGCGCGGGTGGTGGCCCGTGGCGCGGTGCTGGTTCCAGGAGACCTGGTCGACGAGGCGGCCGCGGTCGTTGCGCAGTTTGGCGGTGTCCGACTTGTCCCAGACCTGGGAGCGGCGGTCCTGGTAGAGGTCGGACCGGGTGTCGCGGCCGACGCCGGTGTGGACGCGGACCGTGGCGCGGGCGCCGAGGGAGTAGTGGTGGAAGGTGAAGGTGTGGCCGGCGGCGTCCGACAGCGTCCAGCCGTTCAGGTTCACCGCCTTGCGCGAATGATTGCTGACGGCCACCCACTGCTGGTTCAGCTCGGTGTTGTTACGGGCGCCCCGGCCCGTGCTGTCGTACCGCACGGTGCTGATGTACACCACGCCGTGCGAGCGGCCCGAGTGGTGGCCGGCGGCCGCGGCGGGCAGCGCGGCGGCGCCGACGACGGCCGCCGCGACGGCGGTGGCGGCGGTCAGCCGCCGGACGTTTGTGAGAACGGAAACGGACACAGAGGTCCCCCTTGTGCGCATGGTGCTGTGCATGGTGCGTGGTCCAGATGACGGCCGGGTGACCGCACCTCCACACTGTGCAAGCCGCCGACGGGATCCCGGGTGGAAAACAAAATGCATTGCCGTCCCGGTATCTTCCTTTTGCCTGGGGTAGGAACAGATTGACCTTTTGTTCGGAGGACGCCTTCTGTTCGGAGGACCCCGTGTGCCGCTTGTTCGGGCTGACCAGCGCTCCCCGTCGCACCCGTGCCACCTTCTGGCTGCTGGAGGCGCCCGACAGCCTCAGCGCGCAGAGCCACCGCGAGCCGGACGGCACCGGCCTCGGGTACTACCGGGCCGACGGCACACCCGAGGTGCACAAGGCGCCGATCGCCGCCTACGAGGACCGGGCGTTCGCCGAGGAGGCACGGGAGGTGGAATCGGCCGCCTTCCTCGCGCACATCCGGTACGCCTCGACGGGCGGCCTGGACGTGCGCAACACGCACCCCTTCGAGCAGCGGGGCCGGCTGTTCGCGCACAACGGGGTGATCGAGGGGCTCGATCTGCTCGACCGTCACCTGGGCGAGGACCGCGCCCTGGTGCACGGCGACACCGACTCCGAGCGGTTCTTCGCCCTCGTCACGCGGGAGACCGAGGCACACGGCGGTGATGTGTCCGCGGGGCTCACCGCCGCGGCCCGCTGGGTCGCCGGGAACCTGCCGCTGTTCGCGCTGAACGTCATCCTCGTCACGGCCGGCGAGTTGTGGGCGCTGCGCTATCCGGACACCCACGAGCTGTATGTGCTGGAGCGGCCCGCGGGCGGCCATCACGGGTCACGGCACCTCGACCACACCGGCCGGCACGGACGGCTGCGGGTGCACTCGGCGGCGCTGGCCGACCTGTCGTCCGTCGTGGTGGCCAGCGAGCCCCTGGACGAGAGCCCGCACTGGCGGCTGCTGGCCCCCGGCGAGCTGCTGCACGCCGGCCGCGACCTCCAAGTCACCTCGCGCGTCCTGCTGCCCGACCCGCCGGCGCATCCGCTCACCCTCGCCGATCTGCGCCCCGACGCGGCGGCCTCGCAGCGGCCCTCCTGACGGCGCCCGGCTCAGGAGTCCGAGTCCGGCTTGTCCCTGGCCTCCGCGTACGCCTCGGACGGCGTCATGGAGACCCCGTTGAGGGTGACGGTCTTGTAGGGGCTGACCTTGGCGCACGCCTTGGCCTCGTCGGCCGTGGAGGCGTGGGCGTTGGCGACCGCCGTCTTGGTGTCGGAGGTGCCGCCGGAGGAGCCGCCGGGGAAGGTGGTGCCGCTCGCCCAGTCGCCGCCGATGACCAACGTCAGGCCGGTGCCGGTGCCCTGCTTGAGGTGTGAGCCGGACAGCCCGAGCGCCTTGGCGACGGTCTGAGCCTCGCCCTTCTGCCCGGTGCCGTAGGTGAGCGTGGTGGTCGCCGACGGGCTCGGCGCGTTGGCCGTGGTGGTACCGGAGCTGAAGCCCTGGTCGGTGAGCACGGTGGCGATGTCGGAGGCCCGGCCGGTGACGGCGGTGCCGTTCTCGACCGTCACGGCGATCTGCGCGGCGGGCACGCTGGGCGCGGTGGCCTTCTTGGTGGCGGCGGCCGCCGCGCTCTTGCCGCCGGAACCGGTGGTCAGGGACTGGTCGTTGGCGATGGCGGCGAACAGCGCCTTGGCGCCGGGGCCCACCACCACGCGGTTGTCGTTGGCCGGGTCGGCCGCCGTCTGCATGGTCGTGAAGGTCATCCGCTTGGTGGGGACCTTGTTCACGTCCGCGGCGAGTCCGATCAGCTTCTTCACCGTGTCGAGGCCGTTGTCCACGGTGAGCGCCTTGGTGGCGGCGTCCGCGAGGTCGTAGACGGCGCCGGGGTCGGTGAGGGTGCCCGCGCTCTTGAACTTGCGGATCATCGAACTGAGGAAGATGTGCTGGGAGATGGTGCGGCCCAGGTCGCTGCCGTCGCCGAAGCCGTGCCGGGAGCGCACGAACTCCAGGGCCGCGACGCCCTTGAGGGTGTGGGTGCCCTTGGACAGCTTCAGATGCGAGTAGGTGTCGTAGACGTTGTCGCTGACACACACCGGGACGCCGCCGACCGCGTCGGACATCTTGACCACACCGGAGAAGTCGAGCTTGACGAAGTGGTCGATGGTGATGCCGGTGAGCTGGTGCACGGTCTGCGCCTGGCAGGCGGGGCCGTACTGGAGGGCGCTGTTGATCTGGCCGTAGTAGCCCGCGGTCGACTGCCCGTTCACCGGATTCTTGCAGGCCGGAACCTGGGTCATGGTGTCGCGCGGGATGCTCATCACGGTGGCGTTGGAGCGGTCGGCGGATATGTGCACCACCATCTCCACGTCCGCGTTGCTCCCGGTCTGCACCCCGGTGTGCGCACAGCCGCCGCCCAGCTCGCAGTCCGCCGCGCTGGTACGCCCGTCCGATCCCATCACCAGGATGTTGATCGGGGTGCGGCCGAACGCGTCGGGCTTCTCGGTGCCGCCCTTGCCGTCGAGGGAGAAGCTCTGGATGTTGCCGTTCAGGTGGTCGTAGAACCACCAGCCGGCACCGGCGGTGACCACGATGAGCGTGGACACGGATATCGCGGCGATCTTCAGCACGCGCTTGGCGCGCGGCACCGGGCGGGCCCTGCGGGCGCGTTTCGCGCTGCGGGAGCGGGCGGCCGCACGGGCCGCGGCCCGGCCGCCCTGGGGGCGGTCCTCGGCGGGTGCCGCCTCGGCACCGGCACCGTCCGGCTCGGGGGCCCGCTGGCCGGGCACCCGTCGGTCACGGCGGCGCGTGGCCTGGCCGGCCGGCCCGTCCCACGGGTCGCTCATCTCCCACTCCCCTGAACGGTAGGGCCGGGCCGTCGACGCTGCGGCCTGGCATGCGCGGTGGTGTACGAGGCGGTGACGTGCCGCCCCACCTTGATTGCGTAGTTGCGCAATCTAACAAACAAAGGTTCCGGTACGGCAGGGATGCACACGAGATTCACAGGTGAGGCACCTCATCGCACCGGCGAGCCCTGGGCGGGGCGGTACGGCAGCCGGAGTCTACGCGCCCCGTCTGTGAGCGGAGCGTACAGGCGCGCGCTCTTACCCAAGCCTGGAGCCCGGTGAACGCGAAGGCCGGTGACGCTCAGCCGCCGATCCCGTGCAGCCGGCGAGCGGGCGCGGCGGTGTGCCGGGCGCGGGCGGTCAGCTGGCCGACCATCGCACGGACGAGGGTCACCACATCGGGGTCGTCGATGTAGTAGACCTGCCGTCTGCCCTCGCGCCGGGAGCGGACGAGCCCGGCGAGCTTCAGCTTGGCCAGATGCTGGCTGACCGCTGGCAGGGCGCCGCCCACCCGGTCGGCGAGGTGCGTGACATCGCTCTCACCTTGTGACAACGCCCACATCAGATGGAGCCGGGCGGAGGAGGCGAGCAGTCCGAACGCGGCGGCGGCCTCGGCCAGCACCTCGGCGGGCGGATCGTCGTACCCCCCGGCGTTCTCCGTCACGACCCTCTCCCGTCCCCGCCCTCAGCACAGCCGACGCAGATGCGCGGCCCCAGTCTAGGCGTCCGGAACCGCACGGCGGTCCGGGGCCGGGTCCGGACCGCCGTGGGGCGGGGGGCGCGTCGTGCGACGGGCGGCGCTGGCTGCGGGGAGCGGGTGTCAGTCCTCGTAGAAGTTGTTGACGACTTCCGGTTCGTCGTCGTCGAACGCCTCGTTCAGCAGCGCGCCGCCGATGAGTCCGGCCGCGCCGGCGCCGATGAGCGCGCCGGTGCCGAACCGGCGGCCACCGCCGTGCTCCTCGTGGTCGTGGTGGCGGTACTCGTGCGGGCGGTCGTCGTAGGGCTGGGCGTATCCCTGCTGCGGGTAGCCCTGCTGCGGGTAGCCCTGCTGGGGATAGCCCTGCTGCGGGTAGCCCGGTGCCACCGGCTGGGGGTAGCCCTGCTGGGGCGGGGTGTAGAAGGGCGGCACCGTGGTCTGCACCCGCTGGGCGCAGGCGCCGCACGTCTGGACGGGCCGGGGCACGCCCCACTGCGGGGACCAGGTCACGGTCGTCACACCGGGGCCGTGGTTGGGGTCGAAGAAACAGGTCATGGGGGAACTCCCGGTGGGATGCGGGGAAACGGCGGACACGGATGCCCCCGGCAGGGCGGGCGGAGGCGGGGGGACGGGCGGAGCCGGGGCCTGCCGAGGCGCCGGTTCGGGCGCCGCCGGAGCCTTCTGCGACACCGGCACCGGCACCGGCTCCTGCACCGGCTCGGCCGCCTCCCCCAGCACCGACACCCCGTAGTCGCCCGCGATGCCCGCGAGGCCGGAGGCGTAACCCTGGCCCACGGCGCGGAACTTCCACTCCGCGCCGTGCCGGTACAGCTCGCCGAGGACCAGCGCCGTCTCCTGGGAGAGGGCGCCGCCGGTCACCTCGTAGCGGGCCAGTTCGGTGCCGCCGTCCTGGTCGAGGACGCGGATATGAGCGCGCCGCACCTGTCCGAAGGTGTGGCCGCGACGCGCCGCGTCGTACAGGGAGACCGGGAAGACGATCTTCTCCACGGCGTCCGGGAGACGCGTGAGGTCGATCCGGATCCGCTGGTCGTCCTCGCCGGCGGGCCGGCCCTGGCCGTCGTGCCGGACGGAACCGTCCGGGCTGCTCGGGTTGTTGAAGAAGACGAAGTGCTCGTCGGACAGGACCCGGCCGGTCCCGTCGCACAGCAGCGCGCTGCCGTCCGGCTCGTAACCGGGGCCGGTCTGCCAACCCAGCCCGACCGTCACGGCAGTCAGGCCGGGGGCCTGCCTGCTCAGCGACACATTGCCGCCCTTGGTCAGGGTCGTGCTCATGCATGTCCTCCACAGCCACCGCGGGAATCCGCGTCCATGATGATCAACGAGTTCCGCCCGCCGCCGGTTCCACGCGCACGCGATGACGCACGCAATGATTCGGCCAAGAAGGTCACAAGTGCGCGCTGATCGCGGGCAGCAGGTCCTGGAAGGTGCGCCCCGAGGCCGGTGCGCCGATGGCCTGCAACTGCCAGCCGCCGCCGGTGCGATGGAGCTTCGCCATGATCTGCGCCGTGTACGCGCCGCCGCCGCTGAGGGTGTAGCGGGCGAGTTCCGCCCCGGTCCGCTCGTCGACCAGGCGGCAGAAGGCGTCCCGCACCTCGCCGAAGGTCTGCCCGGTGAAGGAGTTGACGGTGAACACGATCTGGTCGACATGGCCGGGCACCCGCGCCAGGTCCACCAGGATGACCTCGTCGTCGCTCCCGGCGCCCGCGCCGCCGACGAGGTTGTCCCCGAGGTGGCGTACGGAGCCGTCGTCGCTGGCCAGATGACGGAAGAAGACGACGTCCGCGAGCCGGCCGCCCGCGAACAGCAGGGCGGAGGCGTCCAGGTCGATCTCACGGGTGCCGGCCAGCTTGGCCAGGAACCCCTTGCGTGGCGCGGCCCGCCAGCCCAGGCCCATCCGCACGGCGTCCAGTGCGCCGCCGTCCGCCTTGTCGAGGCTGATCCGCTGACCCTTGCTCAGGTTGACCGACACGGGTCCGCTCCCTTGCTCTTGTCGCCCTCACCGGTTCGCCGGTGTGAATCTACAACACTGTAGAAGAAAGCCGGCGCAGGTCCGCTCTGTACGATGTGACGCCCCTTCGGCACGAGGGGTTGAGGCACACGGGCGGCAGGCAGGAAGGGAGAACGCGGGTGGCGGAGCCGGACGCGCACCGTCGGCGCAGGGCGCAGGGGGCACTGGAGACACGGGTGCTCGGGGCGCTGCACGAAGCCGGCGGTCCGGTGACCGCGGGCTGGGTGCGGGACCATCTGGCCGCGGGGCTCGCCTATACGACCGTGATGACGGTCCTGGGCCGGCTGCTGGCGAAGAACGCCGTCACCCGCAGGCGCGAGGGACGCTCCTTCGTGTGGCTCCCGGCCGCCGACGAGGCGGGCCTGGCCGCGCTGAAGATGCGCCGGGTCCTGGACGGCGAGCAGGACCGGCACGCGGTGCTGGCGAGCTTCATCACCGCGCTGCCCGAGGGCGACGAACGGCTGCTGCGCGAACTGCTGGAATCCGGCGAAGACTGAGCGCACATGGGAATCTTCGTCTTCCTGCCCCTGGTCCTGCCGCTGACCGCGTGGCCGATCGCCCGGCTGGCCGAGCAGCGGCTGCACCCGCGCACCGCGACCGTGCTGCTGACCTCGGTGTCCACCGTGATGGCGCTGTGCAGCACGGTGTGCCTGGCCCTGCTGATGGTGGTCGGCACCGCCCAACTGCCCGGCAATCCGCTGCCGGACGGCTGGTCGGACCCGGAGGTGCGCGCGAGCGTGCCCCGGCACGAGATCGCGGGCAAGGCCGCCATCCCCGCACTGCTCGCGGTCCTCGCCGCGTGCGCCCGCACCCTGGCCCGCCATGTACGGGTACGGCGGCGGGCCCACCGGGCGCTGGCCGGGTTGCCGCGCACCGAGGTGGCCGTGCTGGCGGACCCGGCGCCGTACGCCTACGCGCTGCCCGGCGGCGGGCGAGACCGGATCGTGGTGTCCACGGGGATGCTCGGCTCGCTGGCCGCGCGGGAGCGCCGCGCGCTGTTCGCGCACGAGCGGGCCCATCTCACTGCCCGGCACCACCGCCATCTGCTGCTGGTCCGGCTGGCCGCCCGCGCCAACCCGTTCCTGCTGCCGCTGCGCACCGCGGTGGCGTACACGGCGGAGCGGTGGGCGGACGAGGAGGCCGCGCGGGCCGTGGGCAGCCGCCGGGTGGTGGCCCGTGCGATCGGCAGGGCGGCGCTGGCCGCCACCGGCCCGGCGCCCGCCCCGACGCTGCCCGCACTCGCCGCGCCGGGACCGCTCCCCCGCCGGGTCGCCGCGCTCCTCGGTCCCGCACCCGCCGCCCGTGCCTGGCCGTCCCTGTTCACGACGGCGGGTCTCGCGGTGTGGACCGCGGCCACCGGGGCCGCGCTGTCCGCGATGTTCTCGGCCAACTCCGCGCTCACCCTGGCCTTTGTGCTGCACGCCGCCACACCGCTGTGAGCCGCCGGGCAGAATCGGGGCCATGACCGCCACCGCGACCACGGACCGCGCCGCCGCCCGCCGCAGCCTGGAGGACTGGCGCTCGGCGACGCCTTCGGCGAACGCTGGTTCCCGCTCTTTCGCGAACCCCACCGCCGGGCGCGGGAGATCCGCGCCCGGCAGGCCCCCGAGGAATCGCCCTGGCGCTGGACCGACGACACGGCGATGGCCCTCGCCCTGCTGCGGGTGCTGGACGAACACGGCGAGATCCGCCCGCGCGAACTGGCCCTCGCCTTCGCCCTCGGCTACGACGCCGATCCCGGCCGGGGATACGGCCACGGCATGCACCAGTTGCTGCCGCGCCTGCTCGAACTCCCGGACCGATGGCGGGAGTCCGCGCGCGAGCTGTTCGGCGGGCAGGGCAGTCTCGGCAACGGCGCGGCGATGCGGGTGGCACCGCTCGGCGCGTTCTTCCACGGCAGCCTGACCCGAGTCGTCGCGGAGGCGACGCGCTCCGCCGAGGTCACCCACGCCCACCCCGAGGGCATCGCCGGAACGGTCGCCGTGGCGGTCGCGGCCGCGCTGTCCGCACGGGGCGCGCTGACCGTCGCCGACGTGGCCGCCCTGACCCCGGACGGCGCGGTCCAAGACGGGCTGGCCCGCGCCACCGAGGTGCCCTTCGCCACCGAGCCCGCGCGCGCCTCGGACCTGCTCGGCAGCGGGCGGCGGATCCGCGCCGACGACACGGTGCCGTTCGCCGTCTGGTGCGCCGCCCGCCACTCCTGTGACCTCGTGGCCGCCCTGTGGAGCACCGCGGAGGGGTACGGCGACGTGGACACCACGTGTGCCATCGCCGGGGGCATCGTGGCCGCGCGCACCGGAGTGGCGGCCGTACCGCGCGCCTGGCTGGAGCGCCGGGAACCGCTGCCGGGCGCCGGGGCGGCATCGTCCGGGGAAAACGGGGCAGGCGGCCGGTGAGCGGGGGTCGGGCAGGGGCCTTCAGGGACCTTCGAACAGGGCCGGGGTAAGGGTGACAGACAGGGCGAGCACCGAGGAATCACTGGAGCCGGACGGGCTGGCGGTCGGCCGGGCGGCGCACGACGGGGCCGTCGTGGTCACGGTGACCGGCGAGGTCGACCACCGGACCGCGGGCGTCCTGCGGCGCGCGCTGATGCCCGTGGCGACCGGGGCGGCGCCGCACACGGTCGCCGACCTCGCCGGGGTGGGGTTCATGGACTCCAGCGGCATCAACGTCCTGATCGCCGCCCACCAGGCCCATGAGCCGGATGGCTGGCTGCGCCTGGCCGGGGTGCGCAGACCCGTGCTGCGCACCCTGGAGCTGGTCGGGCTCACCGACCTGATCCGCTGCTATCCGGGCGTGCGGGAGGCGTTGGACGCCTGACGCGCCGTCGCCGGACGCGTCCTGCCCGTGCGCCGCTATGGGGTGGCGGTCTGGTGGAACGGCGGGACGGTGGCCTCGGCACCCTTCCTGATGGACTCGACGACCTCCTGGTGCAGGTCCCGGCTGGCGCGTTCGGAGCGGCAGGGCACCGGGCTGCCGCTGAGCGTGAACCACTCGGAGGTGCCGCTGTACTGCACCGACACATCGGCCTCGCGGCCGTCCCAGGTGGTGTGGACGGTCAGGTCGCCGGTGAGGACGCCCGCCTCCACGGTGCGGGCACCGCCCCGGCCGGTGAAGACTCCGGGGGTGGTCCAAGATGCGAAGACCATGCTCTCAGCCTCTCTTCTCCGCTCCGCGCCCCCTCGACGGGTTTGCGTGTTTATATCCCCCTACGCTTGTCCTCCATGGTGCGCCATCGGGGCGGCGTCCGGCTCGGGCCCTGCGGCCCCCCTTGCCAGAGCGGCCCGCTACCGGGCGGCACTGGTGCGCCGGCGGATCTCGTGGTGTGCTGGTGGTGGCGGGGAGAGCCGTCGAGACGCGGAGAAGCGGCCGGGAGCCGCGCACCGCGCAATCCGGATCCGCGAGAAGCGGGTGGCTTTCCCCGCCCCGTCCCCGCCCCGCTCCGCCCCGGTCGCGTCCCGCCTCGGCGATGCCCCGGTTCCGTTCGGTACCCGCGCCCGTCCGTGGGCCGAACGGCCCCCGCGCCGGGTCCGGGCGACCTGTGGCGGCGCCGGGCACAGACGCCCACGCTGGGATCACGACCCCAGGAAGGGAGCCGATGCGATGACCTCCGCCACCACCATGGCCACGGCACTCGACCCCGTACAGCGCGATCGGCTGATGGCCCTCGCCCGCGAGGTCTCCTTCGAGGCCGGCACCCGGCTGTTCGAGGAGGGGCGGCGCGCCGACCGCTTCTGGATCGTGCGCACCGGCTCCGTCGCCCTCGATCTGCGGGTGCCCGGCCGCCGGCCCGCCGTCATCGAGACGCTCGGCTACGGCGAACTGATCGGCTGGTCCTGGCACTTCCCGCCGCACATCTGGCAGCTGGGCGCCGAGGCGACGAGCCCGGTCCGGGCCTGGGAGTTCGATGCCGGCCCGGTGCTCGGCCGCTGCGACGAGGACCCGGAGTTCGGGCGGGCGATCGCCCGCTGGGTCGGCCGCGTGGTCGCCCAGCGGCTGCACGCCTCCCGCATCCGGCTGCTCGACCTCTACGCGCCCTACGGCAGCGGGAGCCTCGAGTGACCGCCCGGCCGCCCGCGCGGGAGGCCCGCACCACCGGGGGCCCGAGCCGGGTCGGCGACGTGATGACGCGCGCCGCGGTGGCGGTGGGGCGTACCGCCCTGTTCAAGGACATCGTGGCGCGGATGGAGCAGTGGCACGTCAGCGCCCTGCCGGTGCTGGAGGGCGACGGCCGGGTGGTCGGCGTGGTCTCCGAGGCGGATCTGCTGCCCAAGGAGGAGTTCCGGGACAGTGATCCCGACCGGATGACCCAGCGGCGCCGGCTGGGCGACCTGGCCAAGGCCGGAGGGGTGAGCGCGGAGGAGCTGATGAGCACGCCCGCGGTCACCGTGCACGCGGATGCCACGCTCGCCGAGGCGGCACGCATCATGGCGCTCAAGCGCGTCAAGCGGCTGCCGGTGGTGACGTCGGAGGGGGTGCTGGAGGGCGTGGTCAGCCGGGGTGACCTGCTCAAGGTGTTCCTGCGCGAGGACCGTGAACTGGCCGACGAGATCCGGCGCGACGTGCTGGACGTGCTGTTCCCGGCACCGGTCGAGCCGCTGCACGTCGTGGTGGTCGACGGGGTCGTGACGCTGACCGGGAAGGTCACGGACGGTACGCGGATCCCGCTCGCGGTGCACATGGTGCGGGGCGTGGAGGGCGTCGTAGGGGTGGACTGCCATCTCACGGAGGGCTGAGCGTTCCCGCGTCGCCGTTCAGCCGCGGCCGCCGCTGAGGTTGCCCCAGCGCGGTCCTATCTGCTTCCACTCCTCGTCCCACTCGGCCATCCTGCGCCGGATGAGCCGGCCCCGGACCAGCCGGCCCGCGCACCACACGGCGGTGCCGGCCGCCGGGCCGACGAGGACGCCGGTCAGGGCCGCCTGGAGGTCGGCCGAGGCACCGGTGACCGGCGAGGTGACGATGCGGTCGGCGCGGTCCGCCCAGACCGTGACGCTGCTTCCGGCGGGGGCGCCGGGGGCGACCTTCGCCCGGTCGGTGTGCACCGAGCCGTCCGCGTCGGTCCAGCGCACGGTGGCCCACACCCGCCCGTCGTCATAGCCGCTGCCGGAGGGTGAGGTGACGGCCGGGTCGGTGAGCACCGCCGTGACGGGGTGCACCCGCGCGAGCCGGGCGGCGTACGACGCGGCGGACGCCTGGGCCGCGAGCAGCCCCGCGAGGACCCCGCAGACCAGGACGAGCAGCCAGCTGGCGAGGACGATCCAGGCCTCGACGACATCGCTGTGCCGGCGCAGCGGATTGCGCCGCCACCGCCACAGCCGTACCGGCCTGACCGCCGTGGCAGGTGTCCGTGTCATCGTCACCGCCTCCTCTTCCGCCGGCGGCCCCTCAGCGGGTGCCGGCCGACTCGGCGTCCGGCAGGTCCGGGTCCAGATCCGGGTGGCGCGGCGGCCCGGCCAGCGCGCACCGCACGTCCACCACGCCGGGCACGGCCCGCGCGAGGCGCGCGGCGAGCGGTACGAGCGCGGTGTCCCGGACCCGGCCGCTGAGCGTCACCACACCATCGTGCACCTCCACCCGGATCCCGGCCGCTTCGGGGCCGAAGAGACGGGTCACGACCTCGCGGCCGACCTCCCCGGCGATCTCCGGGTCGCCGCGCAGGAACACCTTCAGCAGGTCGGAGCGGCTCACGATGCCCACCAGGGTGCCCTCCGGGTCCACGACCGGCAGCTGCTTGACGTGGGCGCGCGCCATGACGCGCGCGGCGTGGCCGAGGGTGGCGTCCGGGGCCACGGTGACCGGCGGGGTGGTCATCAGCTCCCGCGCGCTCGCCGCCCCGGCCTTCGCCGGCTCCGCGAGGTGGCGCGTCCTGCCGTACCGGTCGAGGTCGCGGTCGCGGTACTCCTCCTTGGGCAGCAGATCCGCCTCGGAGACGACGCCGACCACGTGTCCGGCGTCGTCCAGCACGGGCACGGCGCCGACCCGCCACTCGCGCATGGCCTGCACGATGTCCTTGAAGCCCGCGCCGGTGCGCAGGGCGAGCACCCTGCGGGTCATCACGTCGTCCACGGTGGTCGGAGTGCCGTCCATGGCTTCCTCCAGGGCTCTGGTGCCGTGCGCACGTTCAGTCTGTGGCCGCCGCCCGCCCGGTGTCATGGGCCGGGCGGCCCCGACCGGGTGCCCACCGGTCCCGGCGCCGGGTCAGGCCGGGGTCAGCGGGACCCGCCACTCCAGTGTGGCGCCGCCGCCCTCGCTTCTCGTCACGTCGAGCCGGCCGCCGAGCCGCTGGGCGCGTTCCGCCATGTTGCGCAGCCCGCTGCGCCGGCCCCCGGCGGGGATGCCGACGCCGTTGTCGCGGACCCGCAGGCGCACCTCGCGGCCGTCGGCGGTGAGCAGCACCTCGGCCCGGTCGGCATGGGCGTGCCGGGCGATGTTGGTGAGGGCCTCGGAGAGTACGGCGACCACGTGGTCGGCGATCTCGCCGGGGACGTCGGTGTCGACCAGGCCCTCCATGCGCACGCTGGGCGCGAAGCCGAGCACCGGGGCGGCCTCGCCGGCCACCCTCACCACGCGGGCGCGCAGCCCGCCGGCCGCGGCGCCCTCGCGGGCGCGCAGCCCGAAGATGGTGGAGCGGATGATCTTTATCGTCTCGTCCAGGTCGTCCACGGCACGCAGGACCCGCTCGGAGGCCTGCGGGTGCTCGATGAAGCGGCCCGCGCTCTGGAGGGTCATGCCGGTGGCGAAGAGGCGCTGGATGGCGAGGTCGTGCAGGTCGCGGGCGATACGGTCGCGGTCCTCCAGGAGCGCGATCTGCTGGGCGGCCTGCCGGCGCTGGGCGAGCTCCATGGCGATCGCGGCCTGCGCGGCGAAGCCCCGCAGCATCTCGGTCTCCCTCTCCGAGAACACGGGCCGGTCGCTCTCGCGGGCCAGCAGGACCACACCGCGGGCACCGCCCTCGCCGGTGCCGATCGGGACGGCGACGGCGGGGCCGAGGCCGTCGAAGCGCGGCGGATCCTGGCGGACACGGGCGTCGTGGGCGACGTCGTCACTGGTGACCGGGGCGGCGGCGGTGAAGGCCAGGCCCATCAGGGTCCGGTCCAGGGGCAGCACGAGACCGCGGTGGGCGTCGGCCTGGGCGCCCACGGCGATCTCCACGCCGAGCACCTCGGTGTCCGGCATCGGCATCGCCACGGCGGCGAGGGCCGAGCCGGTGATCTCGCGGGCGTGTTCGGCGATCAGGTCCAGGGCCTCGGCGCGTTCGCTGCCGGACATCAGGCTGCGGCTGATCTCGGCGTTCGCCATCAGCCAGCGTTCGCGCAGCCGGGAGTCCTCGTAGAGGCGGGCGTTGTCGATGGCGACGCCGGCGGCGACGGCGAGGGTGGCGAGGACCGACTCGTCCTCCTCGTCGAAGTCGGCCCCGCCGCGCTTCTCGGTGAGGTACAGGTTGCCGAAGACCTGGTCGCGGACGCGGATCGGGACGCCGAGGAAGGTGTTCATCGGCGGGTGGCCGGGCGGGAAGCCGTACGACGCCGGGTGGGCGGAGAGCTTCGGCAGCCGCAGGGGCTCCGGGTGGCGGATCAGCTCGCCCAGGATGCCGTGGCCCTCCGGGTAGGGGCCGATCTCGGCGATCCGCTCCTCGGAGAGGCCCACGGTGTGGAACGCGGCGAGGGTCGTGCCGTCCGGGCCGATGACGCCGAGGGCCGCGTACTTGGCGTCCACCAGCGCCGCCGCGGCCTCCACGATGGAGTGCAGGACCTGTTCCAGGTCGAGTTCGCGGCCGACGGAGAGGACCGCCTCCAGCAGGCTGTGCACCCGGTCGCGGGTGCCGCGGGCCGCGTCGATCCTCGCTTGCAGCTCCTCCAGCAGCTCGTCCAGCTTCAGCTGCGGCAGCCGCACGCGGGGCTCCTCCGTTCCGGTCACCACGCCCTCCACTTCCCGTCGGCCCAGGCCGCGAACCGACGGGTTCCGAGGGACACGGTAGCCGCTCGGGGCAGGGGAGGGACACGCGGCCGTCCCCTCGTCGACCTGTGATCCTCGGCATGCCGGGGGCATGTGCCGCGGCGGACGGGCCGGGCCGTACGGCCCCCGGTGCGGGTCCGAACGGCACTGGCGAGACGCGTACGAGCCGGGCGAGAGTGTCCTCAGGAGCGGCACCGATCCCCCGCGGTGCCGCTCCCTCGCGGCGTTGACCCCGCCCGCCCGGCGGGGTGGTCGTCGCCGCAGGACATGGGCCGTCCGGCCCGCACGCCCCGCCGGACGGGGCGCGCCACGCGGGCGGTGCCGGACCTCAGCCGCCCCAGGTCCACTCCGCGACCGCCGGCAGGTCCGTGCCGTGGGCGCGGATCCAGTCGTGGTGGCGGCTGCGGGCGTCGGCCATGGTCTGGCGGACGGCGGCGGCGCGGACCGCGAGGCCGGGGACGCGGTCGATGACGTCTATGACGAGGCGGTAGCGGTCGAGGTCGTTGCGGACGACCATGTCGAAGGGCGTGGTCGTGGTGCCCGACTCCTTGTAGCCGCGCACGTGCAGGTTCCGGTGGCCGGTGCGGCGGTAGGCGAGCCGGTGGATCAGCCAGGGATAGCCGTGGTAGGCGAAGATGACGGGCTTGTCGGTGGTGAACAGGCCGTCGTACTCGAAGTCGGTCATCCCGTGCGGGTGTTCGTCGTGCGGCAGCAGCCGGGTCATGTCGACGACGTTGACCACCCGCACCGCGAGGTCGGGCAGGTGCCGGCGCAGCAACTGGGCGGTGGCCAGCACCTCTTGGGTGGGGACGTCGCCCGCGCAGGCGAGGACGACATCGGGTTCGCCGCCGTTCTCCGTGCCCGCCCACTCCCAGATCCCGGCGCCGCGCGCGCAGTGGGCGCGGGCCTGGTCCATGGTCAGCCAGTCGAAGCAGGGCTGCTTTCCGGCGACGACGACGTTGACGTAGTCGCGGCTGCGCAGCACGTGGTCGGCCACCGACAGCAGGGTGTTGGCGTCCGGCGGCAGATAGACGCGGACCACCTCGGGGCTCTTGTTGAGGACGTGGTCCACGAAGCCGGGGTCCTGGTGCGAGAAGCCGTTGTGGTCCTGGCGCCAGACGTGCGAGGTGAGCAGGTAGTTGAGCGAGGCGACGGGGGCCCGCCACGTCAACCGCCGCGATGTCTTGAGCCACTTGATGTGCTGGTTGACCATCGAGTCGACGATGTGCACGAACGCCTCGTAGCAGGAGAACAGTCCGTGCCGGCCGGTGAGCAGATACCCCTCCAGCCAGCCCTGGCAGAGGTGTTCGGAGAGGATCTCCAGCACCCGTCCGTGCCGGTCCAGGTGCTCGTCCACCGGCAGGACGCCGGCCTGCCATGCCTTGCCGCTGGCGTCGAAGACGGCCTGGAGCCGGTTGGAGGCGGTCTCGTCCGGGCCGACGAGGCGGAAGTCCCGGCGCTCGCGGGTGTCCGCCATGACCTGTTCGAGGAGGTCGCCGAGGATCCGGGTGGGTTCGTGCAGGGCGGTGCCCGGTTTGTCGACGGCCACCGCGAAGGTGTCCAGGGGCGGCAGCGGCAGGTCGCGCAGCAGGACGCCGCCGTTGGCGTGCGGGTTGGACCCGAGGCGCCGGGGGCCCTCGGGGACGCAGGCGAGCACGTCGGCACGCGGCCGTCCGTCCGTGTCGAAGAGTTCCTCGGGCCGGTACGAGCGCAGCCACCGCTCCAACTGCCGCAGGTGCTCGGGGTTTTCGCGCACGCCCGGCAGCGGCACCTGGTGGGCCCGCCAGGTGCCCTCGACCGGTACGCCGTCCACCTCGGCGGGACCGGTCCAGCCCTTGGGGGTGCGCAGCACGATCACCGGCCAGTGCACCCGCTCGGTGGCCCCGTCCTCGCGGGCGCCGCGGTGCATCCGCGCGATCCGGTCCAGCGCGTCGTCCAGGGCGGCGGCGAGGGCGCGGTGCACCTCGGCGGGCTCGTCGCCGCCGACGTACAGCGGTTCGTGGCCGTATCCCCGCAGCAGGGCGTCGAGTTCGCTCTCGGGGAGCCGGGAGAGCACGGTCGGGTTGGCGATCTTGTAGCCGTTGAGGTGCAGGATGGGCAGGACGGCGCCGTCGTGCACCGGGTCGAGGAACTTGTCGGAGTGCCAGGACGCGGCGAGCGGCCCGGTCTCCGCCTCGCCGTCGCCGATCACGCAGGTCACCAGCAGATCGGGGTTGTCGAAGGCGGCGCCGTAGGCGTGCGCGAGGGAGTAGCCGAGTTCGCCGCCCTCGTGGATGGAGCCGGGCGTCTCGGGGGCCACATGGCTGGGCACGCCGCCGGGGAAGGAGAACTGCCGGAACAGCAGCTCCATGCCGGCCCCGTCCCGGCTGATGTCCGGGTAGATCTCGCTGTAACTGCCCTCCAGCCAGGAGCCCGCGAGGACGGCCGGGCCGCCGTGCCCCGGCCCCCACACGCACAGCGCGTCCAGGTCGCGGGCCTTGATGACGCGGTTGAGGTGGGTGTAGACGAGGTTGAGTCCGGGCGAGGTGCCCCAGTGGCCGAGCAGCCGCGGCTTGATGTGCTCGGGGCGCAGCGGCTCGGTCAGCAGCGGGTTGGCCATGAGGTAGATCTGGCCGGCGGCCAGGTAGTTGGCGGCGCGCCAGTGCGCGTCCAGGGAGCGCAGCTCCTCCTCGGTGAGGGCGGCTTCCCGTGAGGCGGCCTCGGTCATGAGGACTCCGATCGGCGTCAGGTTCGTACGACGTCAGTGGTGGGCGTGCGAAGTCGGTGGTGTGCGTGGGGAGTCGGGGGCGCGGAATCGTCCGGGCGGGCGCGGTCAGTCGGTTTCCGGTACGACGGCCACCGGGCAGGCCGCGTGGTGGAGTACCCCGTGGGCGACGCGGCCGAGCCGGGGGCCGAAGCGGCCGGTGCGGCGCCGGGCGCCGACGACGAGCAGCCCGGCGCCGCGGGAGGCGGCGACGAGGACGTCCCGGGCGTGTCCCTCCGCGGTGCGCCGGTGCTGCTCCAGCCCCTCGGGGACGTCCCGTAGGGCCTCTTCCAGCGTCTCGGCGGCCTCCTGCTCCTCCGCGTGGGCGGGGCCGCCGGCGAGCAGCGGATGCCCGGTGGTGCCGTGCGCGGGCCGCCGCCATGCCCGTACGGCCTCCAGCGGCACCCCGCGCAGCGCCGCCTCCTCGGCGGCGAACCGCACGGCGGCCGGCCCCGCGGCCTTCCCGGCGACGCCGACCACGACGCGGGCCGGCCGGTCCTCGGGCCCGCCGCGCAGCACGATCACCGGGCAGTGGGCACGGGCGGCGACGGACAGGCTCACGGAGCCGAGGAGCAGTTCGGCGACGGCGTTGCGGCCCCGGCAGCCGAGGACGACGAGGCGGGCGGTGCTGCTCTCGTTCACCAGCCCGAACGACGGTTCGTCGGCCAGCACGGAGGTGGTGAGCCGCAGCCCCGGATGGTGCCGCCGGGCCCGGCGTCCCGCGGCGTTCATGATGTCCTCGCCCATCACCTCCTCGGCCGGTTTCCCGACATCCTGGGCGATGAGGGAACCCTCGTAGCGCTCCCAGAGCGAGGCGTAGACGAGGCGGAGCGGTGCCCCGCGCAGGGCGGCCTCCCCGGCGGCCCAGTCCACCGCGCGCAGGCTCTCCTCGGAGCCGTCGACGCCGACGAGCACGGGCAGGTCCATCGTGTTCACTCTCCCTGGTAGGGGTCGACGACGAGGCGGGCCCGCACCCCATCGTTGACGGATTCACCGGCGCGCGCGAGCCGTAGCGCCCCGTTTCGCCGTTTCGGCCACGGGCCTCGCCGCATACGGCCGCTTGTCCCGGCACGCGGGCTGCCTCAGCTGTGCGCGACGACGGCCACGGGCGCGGCGACGTGGTGCAGGACGGCGTGGGTGACATGGCCGACGTGGATGCCGTACGGGCTGGTGCGGACGCGGCGCCCGACGACCACCAGGGAGGCGTCCGAAGCGGCGTCGATCAGGACCGGCGCGGCGTTGCCGGCCCGGCTCGCCTCGCTCACCTCGACGTCCGGGTACTTCTGCCGCCAGGGCCGCAGCGCCCCGGTGAGCAGGGCGGACGCCCGGCGTCCGAAGGCGGGCACGACCGGCGGGTCGGCGGGGACGCCGTACGCGGCGTACGGCGGCGGCGTCCAGGCGTGCACGACCCGCAGCGCGGCGCCGCGGCGCGCGGCGGCGTCGAAGGCGAACTCCAGCAGGGCCTGGCTCGGGCCCTCGGGGTCGTCGATGTCGAGGCCGAGGACGACGGGCCGGAACGGGGTCGCGGCGGACGGGACGCCCGAGGGGCCGGGCCGGTGTTCGTCGGCGGCCGCTTCACCCGCACGGACCAGTACCACCGGACGCGTCGTGTGGGCGATGACGAACAGCCCGGCCGAGCCGACCAGGAACCCGCCGAGCCGGCCGAGGCCGCGGGAGCCGAGCGCCAGCAGTTCCGCGCCGTCGGCCGCCTCGGTGAGGGTCTGCGCCGGTTCGCCGGTGATCTGGTCGGTGACGACCTCGACGGCGGGGTGGCGCCGCCGCAGGCCGGCCGCGGACTGGCGCACCCTGCGGGCCCATTCCCCGGCGGCGGCGCGGTCGGCGCCGGCTTCCGGCTCGGGCTCCCGCACATGCAGGATCCGCAGCGGCAGCGCGCGCAGCGCCGCCTCGCGCGCCGCCCACTCGACGGCGGCCCGGCTCTCGGGCGAGCCGTCGAGGCCCGCGGTGACGGTTCGGGTCATGGTTCCACCTCACTGGGGCGTCGCCTCCGGGGGGACAGGGGCGACGATTCCAGCCTCGGGCAGGACCGGCGAGACGATCAGGGGCCGCTGGTCCCGGGCCGGGACCGACCGGCCCGGTCACCGGAGCCGCGCGGGAGCCGGGCAGCCCCTGTGCCGACCGGACGCGCCCGGCGCACGCTGGGGACAGCGGGACTCCCCGCGAGCAGCCCGCGTCGAGAAGCCACGAGAAGCCACGAGAAGCCACGGAGTCACCATGTACGGCAGCCCGCACACCGTCAGCGACGTCATGACGACCACCGTCGCCGCCGTCGGCCGGCGCGCTCCTTTCAAGGAGCTGGTGGAGATGATGCAGGACTGGCAGGTCAGCGCCGTGCCGGTGATCGAGGGGGAGGGCCTGGTGGTGGGCGTGGTCTCGGAGGCCGACATGCTGCCCAAGGAGGAGTTGCGGGACGATCCGGACGAGGAGTACCGGCGGTTGCGGCCGCCCGCCGACATGGCGAAGGGCGAGGCGATCACCGCCGGGGACCTGATGACCTCCCCCGCGGTCACCGTGCGCGCCGGCGCCACCCTCGCCGAGGCCGCCCGCACCATGGCCCGCGCCGGCGTCAAGCGGCTGCCCGTGGTGGACGGGACCGGGATGCTGGAGGGCGTCGTCAGCCGCGCCGATCTGCTCAAGGTCTTCCTGCGCGCGGACCGGGAGATCGAGGAGGAGGTACGGCGGGAGATCGTGGCGCGGCTGTTCCCGCCGCCGGACTCGGCCGTGGAACTGCGGGTGGAGGACGGCGTGGTGACGGTGCTCGGCCGGATCCGGGACACGTCCCTGGTCCCGGTGGCAGCCCGGCTGGTGCGCGCGGTCGAGGGCGTCGTGGACGCGCGCTTCGACCTGGCGCCCGGCCGGGCATGACACCCTGGTGGAAGGGGCTGGAGCTCGGAAAGTGGGGCCGGTCGGCCCTGGTGGGCGCGGCGCCGTCCGGCGATGATCGACCGGGTGACAGGCCGCAGTCTGTCTGCACTTCCGGGAACGAGAGGTCGAGATGACCGAGACACGCACCTTCACGGCACAGGACCCGATCCGGGTGTTCCTCCTGGACGACCACGAGGTCGTCCGGCGCGGTCTGGCGGACCTCCTGGACGCCGAACCGGACATCTCCGTGGTCGGCGACGCCGACACCGCCGCACACGCCCTGGTCCGGGGCCCCGCCCTGCGCCCGCACGTCGCCGTGCTGGACATCCGGCTGCCCGACGGGGACGGCATCTCGGTCTGCCGGGAACTGCGCGACCGGATGCCGGAGCTGGCGTGTCTGATGCTCACCTCGTTCGACGACGAGGACGCCCTGCTGGACGCGATCATGGCCGGCGCGTCCGGCTATGTGCTCAAGCAGATCAAGGGCTCTGACCTGGTGTCCGCGGTGCGCACGGTCGCCTCCGGCCAGTCGATGCTGGACCCGGAGACCACGGCCCGGCTGATGCGCTCGCTGCGCGCCGAGCCCGAGGAGGCGCCGTCGCTGCCGCCGGAGCTGGCGAGCCTGTCGCCGCGCGAGCGGGACATCCTGGCACTGATCGGGGAGGGCCTGACCAACCGTGAGATCGGCAGGCGGCTGTACCTGTCGGAGAAGACGGTCAAGAACCACATCTCGCGGCTGCTGGCCAAGCTCGGGGTGCAGCGCCGGGTCCAGGCCGCCGTGCTCGCCTCCCACCTGGAGCCGCAGGGCACGAAGGAGCACTCCGCGCGCTGAGCCGCCCAAGGTCTTAAAGCGGTTGAGGTACGACGGCCACCGGGCACAGGGCGTGGTGCAGCAACCGGTGCGTCACGCGGCCCAGTTGGAGCCCGGCGTGTCCGCGCTCCCGCCGTACCCCGACGACCAGCAGGTCCGCGGCGGCCGAGCGGTGCAGGAGCACTGTGCCGGGCGGACCTTCGACGACGGTCCGGGACACCCGTACGTCCGGGTACTCGCTCAGCGGGGCCTGGAGCACCTTGTCGATCAGTCCGGCGGCCTGGTCCTCGTGATCCGGCGCGGCGGTGCCCTCCGCGGGGGAGCGGCACCAGGTGCGCACCGCGTCCAGGACGCACCGGCGGGCGGCGGCCTCGCCCAGCGCGAAGCGGGCGGCCGTGTCGCCGGTGCCGGGCTCGCCGACGCCGAGCAGCACCCGCTCATGGGTGCCCCCGAGTCCTGCCGCGTCCCCGCGGACCACGATCACCGGCCCGGACGCCCGTCCGGCGACGGCGAGTCCCACCGAGCCGAGCAGCAGTTCCTTCAGCTCGCCCCGGCCCCGGCTGCCGGTCACCACGGCGGTGGCGTGGTCGCCCTCGGCGAGCAGCGCCGAGACCGGGTCCTCGGCCGGCACGGCGGAGTCCACCTCCAGGTCAGGGGCGCGCCGGTGTACCCGCTCGGTCGCCGAGGCCACGGTGTGCTGGGCCATCACGTGGGCAGCGGACGGCTCGCCGCCGAGCGAGGGCAGCCGCCCCTCGTAACGCCCCCAGAGCGAGGCGTGCACGAGCCGCAGCGGCACGCCGAGCCGGATCGCCTCGTCCACCGCCCAGTCCACCGCCAGCAGGCTGCACTCAGAGCCGTCGACACCCACGACCAGGGGCAGGGGCATCGTCCTCACCGCCTTTCCTCGGGCTGCGCGCCGGCGCGGCGGCCCGTCCGGCTTTCACGCTCGCGCGGCCGAACGGGTGAGCCGATGGATACATTGTCCCTTTCGCCGGGAATCGGACTACCCCGGCGCGGTCCGGGCGGCCCCTACCCCGGCTGCCCGCCCGGCGCAGAGTGAAGACGGCACCGCCCCGGTGCCGGTGTCCTCGCCGGCGCCCCCGAAAGAGGTCCTGATGCCCCATCTCCCCCAGGCCGGACCGCCGTCCGCGGCGGGGCAGGTCACCGTCGGCGGGCTGATGACCGCGCCGCCGGTGACCGTCGCACCGGACGTCACCCTGGCCGGGGCCACCCGGCTGATGGCCGAGACCGCCGTCGGCTCCCTGCTGGTCGTCGCGGACGGCGTGCTGCGCGGCATCGTCACCGACCGCGATCTGGCGCTGCGCGGGCTGGGCGAGGGGCTGCCGCCGGACAGCCGGATCGACGCGGTGATGTCGCCGCGGGTGGTCACGCTGGACGCGGGCGACGAGATCCACGAGGCCTACCGCACCTTCCGGCGCGCCGGCGTGCGCCGGCTGCCCGTCCTGGCCGACGGCCGCCCGGTGGGCGTGCTCACCCTGGACGATCTGCTGCTGGACGTGTTCCGGCGGCTCGCGGACCTGCTGGGGCCGGTGGCCTGGAGCGTGCTGCGGGAGCCACCGGGGCCGCCGTAGCCCCTGTAGCCCCCGTCGGCCCCCGTGCTCAGGTCTCCTCAGAGCGGACGATCACCACCGGGCAGGGGGCATGCGCGGCCACCCGCTGGCTGACGGAGCCGAGCAGGGCGCGGGCGAAGCCGCCCCGGCCCCGGCTGCCGACGACCAGGACCTCGGCGCCCTCGGCGGCCCGGAGCAGGATGTCGGCGGGGTTGCCGTGGGCCATGCGGGTGCGCACTTCGGCGGCCGCGTCCGCGCCGAGCACCTCGGTGAGCTCCCGCGTCATCTGCTCGAGGGTGGCCTCCTCGTCCATGTACATGTCCACCGCCGGCGCGGACCAGCCGTACAGCGGCACCTCCCAGGCCGCGACGGCCTCCGCCACCCCGCCGACGAGCGCGGCGTAGCGCACCGCCCAGCGCACCGCCTCGAAGGAGGAGGGCGAGCCGTCCACCCCCACCACGATCCGGGGCCTGGAGACGTCCTGGTCCATCTGTCCCACCTCTCTGCGGCGGCGCCGGCCACGGCTGTAGCCTCCTGCGCTCCACGCTGCGCGAGATGCCGCCGCCGCGCCAGAAAAGAGCGTCCGTTCGGCCCTGCCGCCGGGCGCCGGGGCGGTGCATCCTGCCGTAAGGGGAACCGGGAGGTACGGGAGGTGAGGCACGGATGGGCAAACAGAGCAGGAAGAACGGCAAGGCGAAGGCCGCGGGGCGGCGTACCGGCCGCGACTGCGGGGCCCCGCTGCCCACACGCCGGGGCGCGCATCCCCGCACCGGCAACGCCACCCCCGGCGCGGGCCACTGGCGCGGCCACGGCCCCGGCAATCAGTGGCTGCTGCTGCCCGGCGGCACCTGGCGCCGGGTCGAGACGATCCGGGTGCGCGCCCTGTTCGGCTGAGCGGACGCCCTTTTCCCGGTCGGAGGTGATCGGCCAGGGCCTTCCGGATCAGGTCGGCGCCGGCCGACGGCGAGAACGCCGCAGATGTGCGTGCCAGACGCCGTGACCCCGACAAGATCCGAAAGAGAGACCCCTAGCCCGGAGTGAGCGGCAGGTCGTCGGTGAAGGCGTTGATCGGCTGGGCGATCGGGGTGGTCCGGCGGACGTCGAGCGCGGCCGGCGCGGACCGGGTGCCGAGGGTGCCCGCGGGGTGCCAGGTGCCGGTGACGGCGAGCCAGGTGTTGGCCGGGGGCGCCGCGGAGCCGTAGACGTGGATCTTGACGGTCTGGGAGTCGGCGGCGCAGCAGGTGAAGATGATGCGGGTCAGGTACCAGCCGTCACCCGCCGTGTCCGGGGTGACGAAGCCGGTCAGGCGGACGGTACGGTCCCGGATGGCGCGGCTGCGGTCCTGCTGCACGCGCTTGGTGAAGTCCGTGAGGGTCAGCGGCAGCGGGGAGGTCGCGGGCAGTGGCCCGAAGCCCCTCTTCTGCACGGCGACCGGCTTGGCGCCGGAGCGTGCGGCGGTGTAGGCGCCGAGGGCCGGCGGGGCGAAGAGGAGCAGGCTCAACGCGGGCAGGAAGAGGAGCCAGGCGACCCTGGGCGTGCCGGAGTGGTCGTGGCCGTCGTGGCAGCCCTGGCTCTCCTGGCCGTGCCCTGTGCTCGCGGTCCGGGTGAAGGCCGCCGCGATCCCCAGCAGGAGCAGGACCACGCCGGAGGCGATCAGCACGGGGCGCAGCCCGGGTTTGACGTAGCGCAGGTAGGTGTCGCCGAACAGGGTGATGCGCAGCAGGCCGAGGCCGGTCAGCTTCAGCAGCAGGCTCGACAGGAGGCGTCTCACAGCAGGGCCCCTCCGGTCAGGGCGCTGGCGGCGACGGCCACGACCGTGGTCGCCGTGCAGAACCGCCAGGCGAAGGCGCGGCCGAAGGTGCCCGCCTGGAGGGCGATCAGCTTCAGGTCGACCATGGGCCCGACGACCATGAACGCGAGCCGGGCGGTCGGTGAGAACCCGGTCAGCGAGGCGGCGACGAACGCGTCGGCCTCCGAGCAGACCGCCAGCAGGACGGCGAGACCGGCCAGGAAGATCACCGAGAGCCAGGGGGTGCCGGAGAAGGCGTCGAGGACGGCGCGCGGCACGGCGACGTTGAAGGTGGCGGCGGCCATGGCGCCGAGCACCAGGAAGCCGCCGGCCTGGAGGAAGTCGTGCTGGAAGCCGGCCCGGAACTCCCGCCAGCGGCTGTGGCCGTGGGCGTGCCCGGTGTGCCGGTGGCGCAGGGCCGGGCGCAGCCACTTCTCGTCGCCCCGCCAGAGCCACAGCCAGCCCATCACGGCGGCCGTGCCGAGGGAGGCGAGCAGGCGGGCGGCGATCATCGCGGGGTCGCCGGGGAAGGCGACGGCGGTGGCGGTGAGCACGACGGGGTTGATGGCGGGCGCGGACAGCAGGAAGGCGAAGGCGGCGGCCGGGGTGACGCCCCGGCGGATCAGGCTGTTGGCGACCGGGACGGAGGCGCATTCGCAGCCCGGCAGCACCGCGCCGGCGACGCCGGCGACCGGCACGGCGAGCGCGGCCCGCTTCGGCAGCACGCGGGTGAACAGATCGGCGGGCACGAAGGCGTTGATGGCCCCGGACAGCACGGTGCCGAGCACGAGGAACGGGAGCGCTTGGACGGTGATGGCCAGGCAGACGGTGCGCCAGGCCCCCACGGCGGGCTGGTCCAGCCACTGTGCGCCGCCGAGGAGGAGTACGGCCGTCGCGCCCGCCGCGAGCAGGGCGGCCGCGCCGAGCGGCCAGAGCCCAGGGCGGCGCACGGACGCAGGCGGCGGGACGGGGACGACCGCCACGCCCTCCTCCGCGGCAACCAGTTCATCCGTTTTTTCCATGATCGCTCCGGATGTCGGTGTCCGGCCGACGATAAGCGAGGACCGGGGCCGGGCCGCGCATACACGCCGCCGCGGCGGCGCCCGTGCACCGCTTGGCCTCCCCCGTGTCTCTTCTCACAAAACGGGGCGAAACGAGGCCGGAGTGACGGCAGCCACTTCGCATGGGGCCGGATGTGTCTACGTTCGGGTGCCATGTCCTCGCACCCGCGCCGCACGGCCGGCGCCCTCCTGGCCTCGGTGGCCGCCCTGCTCACCGCCGGCGTCCCGGCGGCTGCCGCCGCCACGCCCACCCCGCAGCCGAAGCCGACGACCTCGGACCCGGCTCCGAAAGCCTCCGCCCCGGTTCCCGACCCGCGCGCCACCGTCGCCGTCCTCGACCTCGACGCGGGCGGCGCCACCCCCGTGATCCAGGGCGAGGACCGCGCCTACGACACCGCCAGCATCGTCAAGGTCGACATCCTGGCTGCGCTGCTGCTCAAGGCGCAGGACGAGCACCGGACGCTCACCGACGAGGAGCGCGGGCACGCCGAGCCGATGATCCGGCGCAGCGACAACGAGGCGGCGAACGCCCTGTGGAAGGAGATCGGCCGGGCCCCCGGCCTCACGGCCGCCAACGACCGCCTGGGGCTCACCTCGACCACGGCGGGTCCCGGCGGCAAATGGGGGCTGACCCGGACGACCGCGAGCGACCAGATACGGCTGCTGCGCGCGGTCTTCGACGACGGCGCCCCGACCCCCCTCACCGACGACGCCCGCGCCTATATCCGCACCCTGATGGCCGGGGTCCTGCCCGAGCAGTCCTGGGGCGTCTCGGCGGTGAACGCGGCCGGCACCGAGCTGAAGAACGGCTGGCTCCAGCGCACCACCACGGGCCTGTGGGACGTCAACAGCATCGGCGAGGTCACCCTCGGCGGCCACCGGTGCCTCGTCGCCGTCCTCTCCGACGGCAGCGCCTCCATGAGCGACGGCGTCTCGCTGGTGGAGCGCACCGCCCGCGCCGCGGTGGCCTGACAGCCGGGCGCGGGCGCTTTTCGGCCGGCGCGGACGGGGCACGCGGGCGGGGTACGACTTCCGACCCGAGGGGCGATGCCACCATGAGCGAGTACGAACGTTCCCGCACGATGCCCGCCCAGCCCGAGCACGTCTTCGACCAGGCGGCCAATCTCGACCAGCTGGACTCCTGGCTCCCGGACGCCCTGCACGTGGCCCCCGAGGACCCGCCCGCCGTCAGCGTGCACGAGGCCGGTTCCGGCGAGGACACGCCCGCCCTGCTGCGGGCCCAGCCCGACCAGATGCGCCTGGAGTGGGGCACCCGTGAGCAGGGCGAGTACGCGGGCTGGCTCCAGGTGGCGGGCATCGGCAGCGGCGCCAGCGAGGTGACCGTCCATCTCTCCTTCTTCGACACCCGCCACGATCCGGGCGAACGCGCCGCCGCCAAGGCTCTGGAGGACAGCCTGCGCCGGCTGGAGGAACAGGTGCGCCTGCGCACGGACAACACGGCCGGCTGAACCGCCCGCGGGGAGCCCGGACGGGAACACGGGCGGGAGCACGGCGGGGGCGAGGTGACGGGCAACGGCGACGGGCGACGAGTGGCCGCGAAACCGGGACGATCTCTCGCACAACCGTTCCGGCGGCACAGGCGTCTCACAGCAAGGGGAACTCCCGTTCCTCCACTGACCGTTCGTCCGCCACCGTCGCTCCAGTCAGAGGATTCCATGCCTTTCAGCTCTCCCGGCCCCCGTGCGGTGCGCCAGACCGCGGGCGCGTTCGGCGCCGTCGCCCTGATCGCGCTGTGCGCCGCGCCGGCCGTGGCCGCCGACGGCCCCACGACCGGCCTGGCGCTGGGCACGATCGCGCCGTTCGACAAGGTGAAGCCGGGCAGCGACCTCCCGCTGTCGCCCGTCTTCACCAACACGGGCAGCGCGGCGCTCGACAAGGTCTGGCTGTCGTACTCCGTCACCCGCGGCCTGGGCCAGACCTCGGTTCCGTCCAACTGCCTGAGCTACACGGTCCCTTCGACCGACGAGCAGCCGGGCCGGGCGCAGGTGGTGTGCGAGTTCGACCAGCCGGTGCAGCCGGGCGCCGTGTACGCCCCGGAGCGCCCGCTGACCCTGAAGGCCCTGGACCGCGCTCTGTACGACCACATCCAGGTGGCGGTCGACTCCGCGGCCCCGGTCCCGGAGGACGGCGCCTCCCCCCCGGTGCACGGCACGGCAGCCGCGCTGAAACTGGTCGAGCGGACCGGTGAGAAGGCCCCGCCGGCCGGCGCCGCGCCGAGCGCTGACGTCGCGGTGAACGCCGCGGGCTCGGCCGACTTCCAGGTGGGCGGCGCCCAGTTGCAGGGCAAGGTCGGACAGACGGTCACGCTGCGGGTCACGTTCCGCAACGCGGGGCCCGCCTGGGTGCTGCCGCAGCCCGGTCAGCGCGCGGCCCATGTCCTGGTGACGCTGCCCGAGGGCACCTCGGCGGCGCGGACCGACGCGCGGTGCACGAACACCGGGGCCGAGTCCTACGCGTGCGGCACCGGCGCGCCCTGGGTGAACGAGCACGAGAGCACGTCGTACGCCTTCAAGGTGAAGATCGACAAGGCGGTGCCCGGCGCCCGCGGCTACGTGGAACTCGGCTCGGAGCCGCGGCCGTTCGACCATGTGAAGAAGAACGACACCGCCCGCATCGCGCTCGCCGTCACCGGCGGCACGGACACCTCGGGCGGCGGCTCCACCGGGGACGGCGGCTCACCGGGCGGCGGCGACCCGACCGGCGGCACCGGCTCGACGTCCACGGGCGGCACCGGCAAGGGCACCGACGGCGGCACCACCACCACGGGAGGCACCACCGGCGGTGCGACCGGCGCCGGCACCACCGGTGATCTCACCACCGGCGGCTCCGTCAGCCTCGCGAGCACCGGCGCCGGTCCGGCGCTGCCCCTCGCGGGCGCCGCGGGCGCGGCCGTGGTCCTCGGCGCGGGCGTCGTGGTGGCCGCCCGCCGCCGGGGCGGCCGCCAGGACTGATCCCCCGCCCGGCCTGACCGGCGGCGACGCCGGTCAGGTCCCCGAGCCGCCGAAGCCCTGGGTCGTGTACGCGCACTCGGTGTAGATGTATCCGGGGCGCAGCTTCGCGGTGTCGGAGCCCGCGGTCGTCACCCGGCCGCCGTTCGGCTTGTGCACGAAGTACGTGGTGCCGACCGGGAGTTGCAGGGTGCGCTGCGGATAGTCCTTGCCGCCGGCGCAGGGTTTGAAGGTGGACATCAGCGTGTCGGCGAGCAGGTACGACCGGCAGCCCCCGCAGGCCTTCAGGGTGAAGCTGCCGGTGACCGGGCCGGTGTAGAGAACGGTGACGTCGTCCGGGCTGTCGTTCTTCACCGTGACGGAGATGCTGCCGCCGGTGGCCGTGGTGGGCAGCTTCTTGCCGGCCGCCGGGATGGTCTGGGCGACCTCGGCGGCGATGGCGATCTTCTGGGCGAGCGCCCGGTTCCGGTGGTGCGGGTGTCCGGCGACGAACGTGTCCATGGTCTGCTGGGCGCCGCTGAAGTCGCCGCTCCTGTACTGCTGGACGCCGCAGTCGTAGGCGCCGTCGTCGCCGCTGCGCCCGGCCCGGGACGCGGCGGACGCGAGCTTGCCGCCGGGGTCGCCCGAGGCCGTCTTCAGGTCACCGATCCTGGTGTCGAGCCGCTGCAACTCCTCGACGGCCGCGCAGGATCCGGAGCCGCCCACGCCGTTCTGCGCCTTCTTGACGGCCGCGTCGACGGCGGGGGCCACCTTGGCCGTCTGCGCGGAGCGCGGGAACGTCTTCATCAAGTCGCCGAAGCGGGTGACCCAGTTTTGGTCGCCCGCGGACAGGCCCTGCGCTCCGCACTCGTACAGCGAGGTCGCGAGCCGGTCGTCGGGCCAGCCGGCGAGCGATCCGACGGTGGCGTCGGGCAATTCGCCGGGCACCGTGCGCAGATACGTCAGCGGGGCCACGGCGGTGCAGTAGTCCTGGCTGTCGTAGGGGGCGGCGACCTTGGCGTAGTAGGTGCGCAGGCTGGCGGGGACCTTGCGGGCGGCGCGGGAGCCGGGGTGGTCGCCGACGAGTTCGCGGTAGACGCCGAGGACCTCGCGGTAGTCGGGTTCGGCGGTGCTGAAGGGCTTGCCCGCGTCCGCCGCGACCAGGTGGTCGGCACTGGAGAGGCGGTCGAGGAGGGCTTGCTGTACGGCCTCCTCGCGGGCGTCCTGGTACCAGAGCGCGCCACCGGCCGGCACCGCGAGCAGCACCAGCCCGAGCAGCAGCGCGAGGGGCGCGCGGCCGGGCCAGACGAGGCGGGTGCGCAGCCCGAGGTACGCGCCGTGGGCGGCCGCCAGCAGCAGGAGCAGGACGTAGAGGGCCAGGATGGCGGCGGGGACGCCGTCGGCGTCGGCGGGCAGGGCGACGACCAGCAGGATCGCGGTCGCCAGCCAGCAGGCGACCATGAGGAGCCGGCGGCGCGTGAGCGCGTAGCCGAGGCCGAGTCCGCTGAGGTTGAGCAGGGCGACCGCGACGGCCCGGCCGGTGTCCTGGGGCGCGGGCGGCGGGCTCGTGGGCATGGGCGGCACGCGGAAGCCCTGGCCCGGAGCGCCGGGACCACCCGGACCGTACGGCCACGGTCCCGCGGGGGCTCCAGCGCCTCCGGCACCGCCCGCGGGGCTTTCGAATCCTCCGGGGACCGTCGGCCCGCCAGGGCTTCCGAACCCTCCCGGCCCTCCGGATCCCCCGGTGGCACCGGCGCCCCCCGGCCCCCGGTCTCCCCCCGCTCCCGCCGCGTCTCTCGGACCCTCCGGACCCCCGAAACCACCGGACATGACCACTCCCCCCGACTCTGACGACCCCCGCGGTGCGTAGCCTCCGATTCTAGCGGTCGGCGCATCCGCCGGAGCCCCAACGCCGTTTCACTTCACGGCACTTGGGGAACGTCCCGCCCTCCACTCACAGCCGCCGCACCCGGCGGTGCCGGGCCGCCGGTCCGCCACCCGGAGACGGGCGCATCGCCTGACCGGCCCAATGCGGGTGCGTCGGAGGGGCGGGAAGCGGCGACCGATGTGACCGTTATGGGAGAAATGTCCGGGTGTGCGAGGAACCACCCGGCTGCCCCAGGGACGAGGAGGCGGGATGCCGGACCAGGTCGGCGTGTGCGAACCCCTGCTCACGGAGGGTGCCGACGCCGAGCACGCGTGTGCCTTCGAGCAGCTGGGCGCCGTCGCGGACGCCGTGCTGTACGAGGGGTACCTGCTCTACCCGTACCGCCGGTCCTCGGCCAAGAACCGCGTCCGCTGGCAGTTCGGGGTGCTGCTCCCCCGCGACTGGGTGGAGCGCTTCGGCCCGGTGGCGCCCGGCGTCTCCGGCTCCGCGGACTCCTGGTACCAGCAGACCGAGTGCCTGGTGCGCACACCGGCGGACGACGCGGTCGTACGGCTGCGGGTGCGGTACCTCCAGATGCAGCACAAGCAGGTCGAGGACGCGAACGGGGCCCCGGTGGAGTCCCTGCGCACGGACGACGGCACCACGCATCTCTCCTTCGACGAGGCGATCGCTCGCGAGACCGAGCTGACGGCGTCGCTCGCTGAACTGCTGGACGGCGGTCGTACCGTCACGGTCGGCGCGCCCGCAGGCGAGGAGTACGAGCCGCTGCCCTCGGGCGCGGGACGGATCGTACGGCGGCACCGGGAGGTGCGGGCGGCGACGTCGGTGGCCGCCGAGCCGCTCGCGCCGGGCCTGTACCGGCTGCGGGTGCGCACCGAGAACACGGGCGAGCCGGCGGACGTGGGGGCCTGCCGGAACGAGGCGCTGCGGGAGGCGCTGATCGCCACGCACACGGTCATCGGCGGCGAGGGCCTGGAGTTCGTCTCGCTGATCGATCCGCCCGAGGCGCTGGCCGGGCAGGCACGGGAGTGCCGCAACGCGTTCACGTTCCCCGTGCTCGGGGGCGCGCCGCCGGAGTCGGACGACGGCGCGGGCGAGACCGGTCCGGCGATGCTCTCGGCGCCGATCATCCTCCCGGACCATCCGCAGGTGGCGCCGGAGAGTCCGGGCGATCTGCACGACGCGGCGGAGATCGACGAGATCCTCACGCTGCGGACGATGCTGCTGACCGACGAGGAGAAGGCGGAGGCGCGGGCCACCGATCCACGGGCCGCGCGGATCCTGGACCGGGTCGACAGCATGCCCCGCGAGGTCTTCGAACACCTGCACGGCGCGATCCGCTCCCTGACCCCGGCGGCTCCGACCGGGTCCCGGCCGGCCGGCTCGACCCGCACACCGGCCCCGGCAGCTCGCCCCGGAACCACGGCCCGCGCGGCATCCCCCGGCCCCGGCACACCCGAACGCCCCACCTGGTGGCAGGAAGGCGGGGACGAGGGGCTCTCGCCGACGACCGACACAGTGCTCGTGGCCGGGGTGCCCGTCGGGGCCGGCAGTCCGGTGCTGCTGCGGCCGCGCACGCGCGGGGCCGACGCCCAGGACATGTTCCTGGTCGGGCGGTCCGCCACCGTGGCCGGGGTCTTCCACGACGTGGACGGCGGCGTCCGGCTCGCCGTGACCGTGGACGACGATCCGGCCGCCGAACTGCACGGCTGGTACGGCCGTTTCCACTACTTCCGGCCCGACGAGGTCGAACCCCTCGCAACCACGGGCACCCCGGCCGCCCCCGGCCGGGCCCACGACCGACTGCGACGGAGGCCGCAGAGATGACCACACAGAGCGGTACCACCGAGGCCCGCGCCGACGCCCCGCAGGGCTTCGACGAGATCACCATCCTGTGGATCTCCGAGGGCATGAGCTGCGACGGCGACACCGTGTCGCTGACCGCCGCCGGGCAGCCGTCCATCGAGGACGTGGTGCTCGGCCTCATCCCCGGCCTGCCGAGGGTCAACCTCGTCAACAAGGTCCTCTCCCCGAGCCTGGGCGGCGAGGACTTCCTCGTCCCGTACCGCAAGGCGGCCCGCGGTGAACTGGAGCCCTTCATCCTGGTGATCGAGGGTTCGATCCCGAACCAGAACATCATCGAGGGCGACGGCTACTGGACGTCGTTCGGCAACGACCCGGCGACCGGTGAGCCGCAGACCCTCAACTGGTGGATCGACCAACTGGCGCCCAGAGCCTGGGCGGTGGTCGCGGCCGGCACCTGCGCCACGTTCGGCGGCATCCACGCCATGGCCGGCAACCCGACCGGCTGCATGGGCCTCGCGGACTACCTGGGCTGGGAGTTCAAGGCGCGCTCGGGCCTGCCAGTGGTCAACGTGCCCGGCTGCCCGATCCAGCCGGAGAACTTCATGGAGACCCTGGTCTGGGTGCTCCAGCACGCCGCCGGCACCGCTCCCCCGCCGCCGCTGGACCACATGCTGCGCCCGCAGTGGCTGTTCGGCAAGACCGTGCACGAGGGCTGCGACCGGGCCGCGTACTACGAGCAAGCCGACTTCGCCAAGGACTACAACTCCCCCAAGTGCCAGGTGAAGGTGGGCTGCTGGGGACCGGTCGTGAACTGCAACGTGCCCAAGCGGGGCTGGATGTCCGGCATCGGCGGTTGCCCGAACGTCGGCGGCATCTGCATCGGCTGCACCATGCCCAGCTTCCCCGACGCCTTCATGCCGTTCATGGACGAGCCGCCGGGCGGCACGCTCTCGTCGATGGTCATCAAGCCGTACGGGGCGGTCATCCGCCGGCTGCGCGGGCTGACCAACGACATGGTGAACCACGAGCCCCGCTGGCGGCACAACAAGCAGAAGCTGACCAGCGGTTACGACCCGCACTGGCGCGCGTGACGCCGCTCTCTCCCCGGCCGCGCCCCGTCCCGCCACCCGACCGCCGCACCCCGCCATCCGCCCCGCCCGACTCGAACAGCGAGGGACAGTACCGCAGATGACCACCACCGACGCGCGGACCTCAGGACGCAAACCCGCCCAGCTCGTGGACATGTCCTGGGATCCGATCACCCGGATCATCGGCAACCTGGGTATCTACACGAAGATCGACTTCGCCAACCGTGAGGTCGTGGAGTGCCACAGCACCTCGTCGCTGTTCCGCGGCTACTCGGTGTTCATGAAGGGCAAGGACCCGCGCGACGCCGGGTTCATCACCTCACGGATCTGCGGCATCTGCGGCGACAACCACACCACCTGCTCCAACTACGCCCAGCAGATGGCCTACGGCGTCAAGCCGCCGAAGCTGGCCGAGCACATCACCAACCTGGGCGAGGCGGCGGAGTACATCTTCGACCACACGATCTTCCAGGACAACCTGGTCTTCGTGGACTTCTGCGAGGCGATGGTCAAGGCCACCAACCCCGGTGTGCTGGCCCGCGCCGAGCGGACCGACGCGCCCCGCGGCGATGTGCACGGCTACCGCACCATCGCCGAGATCATGAAGGCCTTCAACCCCTTCGAGGGTGAGGTCTACAAGGAGGCGCTGAAGGTCAGCCGGATCACACGGGAGATGTTCTGCCTGATGGAGGGGCGCCATGTGCACCCCTCCACGCTCTATCCGGGCGGCGTCGGCACCATGCCGCAGCCGAGCGTCTTCACCGACTACCTCAGCCGGCTGATGCGCGTCATCGACTTCGTGAAGAAGGCGGTGGCGATGAACGACGACGTCTTCGACTTCTTCTACGAGGCGCTGCCCGGCTACGAGGAGGTCGGCAAGCGCCGCATCCTGCTGGGCTGTTGGGGCGCCTTCCAGAACCCGGACGTGGTCGACTACCGCTACGCCACCATGAACGAGTGGGGCAAGGCGATGTACGTCACGCCGGGCATCATCGTGGACGGCAAGCTGGTCACCAACAACCTGATCGACATCAACCTCGGGCTGCGCATCATGCTGGGCAGCTCCTTCTACGAGGACTGGGTGAACGAGGACCCGTTCGTCACCCACGACCCGCTGGGCAACCCCGTCGACATGCGCCACCCGTGGAACCAGACCACGGTGCCGGTGCCGCAGAAGCGGGACTTCGAGGGCAACTACAGCTGGGTGATGAGCCCGCGCTGGTACCACCCGGCCACCGGCGAGCACCTCGCCCTGGACACCGGCGGCGGCCCGCTCGCCCGGCTCTGGTCGACCGCGCTGAGCGGCCTGGTGGACACCCCGTACGTGAAGGCGACCGGGGGCGGCATCCGCATCACCCTGCCCAGGGGCGAGAAGCTGCCGGAGACCACGCTGGAGTGGCGCATCCCGAAGTGGAGCAACACCCTCGAACGCGACCGCGCCCGGCCGTACTTCATCGCCTACGCCGCCGCCATGGCGCTCCAGTTCCTGGAGGAGGCCATGGGGATGCTGCAGAGCGGCGACACCAAGGTCTTCGAGAACTTCGAGGTGCCGGACGAGTCGATCGGCTGCGGTTTCCACGAGGCGGTGCGCGGGGTCCTCTCGCACCACCTGGTGATCCGGGACAAGAAGATCGCCAACTACCACCCGTACCCGCCGACGCCGTGGAACGCCAGCCCCCGCGACATCTACGGCACGCCGGGTCCCTACGAGGACGCGGTGCAGGGCCAGCCGATCTTCGAGGAGAACGGGCCCGACGACTTCAAGGGCGTCGACATCATGCGCACCGTGCGCAGCTTCGACCCCTGCCTGCCGTGCGGGGTGCACATGTACATGGGCAAGGGCAAGACCCTGAGCACCGTGCACTCGCCGACGTACGGGGCCAACCATGGCTGAAGCGGCCGGGCGCCTCACGGACCGGGAGGTGGAAGCCCGGCTCGCGCGGCTGGACGAGGCGCTGGCCGGGCTGGAGCACACGCCCGGCCCCGCCCTGGAAGCGGTGCGGCTGCTGACCGAGGTCTACGGCGAAGCCCTCGGCCGGGTCCTGGACGGCGCGGACGAACGGCTGGGCGCGCGGCTGGCCGGTGACGAGCTGGTCGGCCACCTCATGGTGCTGCACGGCGTGCACCCGCAGCCCCTGGCCGAGCGGGCCCAGCGCGCGGTCGAACGGCTCGCGCCCGCGGTCCGCGAGCGCGGCGGCGACCTGGCGTGGGCCGGGGTCGAGGGCGAGGTCGCGCGGGTGCGGCTGGACTCCGGCTCCGGTTCCGGGGGCGGCTGCGGTGGCGGGTGCGGCGGTGGCTCCGCGGACATCGCGGCGGCGGTGCGGGAGGCCGTGCTGGCCGTGGCTCCCGAGCTGACCGGCGTCGAGATCGTGCCGGCCGGCGAGGAGCGCAGGGCAGCCCCCGCCTTCGTGCCGCTGAGCACGATCAAGCGCCGGTCCGTGCCGCAGGAGGCCGGGTGAGCGCGGACGGGGCGCTGGCGCGGGTGATCCGCTCCGCCGCGGAACGCGCGGCCACCGCCGACGCCGAGAGCTGCGAGCTGTGCGCGGCCCCGGTGGCGCCGGAGCATCCGCATCTGTACGACACCGGGGCCGCCGAGGTGCGCTGTGTGTGCGGTCCCTGCTCGGTGCTGTTCGCGGACGGCGCGGCGGGCGAGGGCCGCTACCGGCTGGTGCCCCGGCGCAGGGTGCGGCTCGCGCCCGTGGACACCGGGATGCTGGGTGTCCCGGTGGGGCTGGTGTTCTTCGTGCCGCGCTCCGACGGCACGGTCACCGCGCAGGGGCCGAGCCCGGCCGGGGCGATGCGCTGGGAGGTGGACGCGGACGCCTGGCGGCGGCTGGCCGCCGGGGTTCCGCAGGTGGCGTCCATCGCACCGGACGTGGAGGCGCTGCTGGTGAACACCGTACGGGGCCTTTCGGAGCACTGGATCGTGCCGGTCGACGACTGTTTCCGGATGACGGCGCTGGTCCGCCGCGAGTGGCGGGGCCTCTCCGGTGGCGGGCGGGTCTGGCCGGCCGTAGAACAGTTCTTCAGGGACCTCACCGAACGGTCGTAGTCGTACGACCTGGAAGGAGAGCGGACATGGGCACCATCCGAGTGGGCCGAGCCCAGGCGAAGCCCGACACCCCGAGCCATGTGCCCGGACTGCACCAGGGCAACAAGGGCCCGTACCAGGAGCAGACCGGGCACCACCGGGACGGCAGCTCCGACGCGCGCCGCTCCACCGGTATCCACTGGAAGCGGCATGACGCCCTGGGCGAGAGCATGCCGAACATCTCGCCCGGATGAGAGAACGGAAAGTGACCGCCATGAGCGATTGCAGAAGAAGACGGCGCACGCGAGCGCGGATGTCCGGACGGCAGCTCCTGCTGCTCCAGGCCGCGCTGGCGGGCGGTGTGATCACCGCCCTTGTGATCAAGGAATTCCCGGGCATCGTGCGGGAGTTGCGGATCTTCCGGATGACCGGCGGTCCGGGCGCGAACCGGCGCTACCCCTGAGGCGGCCGTGCACGAACTGTCGATCGCGGCGGCGATCGTGGAACAGGCAGAGGAGATCGCCCGCGCGGACGGTGCGGACCGGGTGTCCGCGGTGACCGTCCGGGTCGGTGAGCTGTCCGGGGTGGTGCCCGACGCGCTGGACTTCGCCTTCGAGGTGGCCCGCGACGGTACGGCGCTCGCGGGCGCCCGGCTCGTGGTGGAGCCGGTGCCCGCGCTGGCGTGGTGCGACGGGTGCGCCGAGGAGTTCGCGGTTGGCATACCGCCGTTCTTCTGGTGCCCGCGCTGCGACCGCCCCTCCCAGGAGCTGCGCAGCGGCCGGGAGCTGGAGATCACGGGCGTCGACACCTAGGAAACACGGACGGCGACACGTGGACATCGGTCCGGCCCCGCCGAGGACGGCGGGGCCGGATCTTTCCTGGTGGCTGTCGGTCAGCAGATCCGGGGCAGCTGCTCGCCCAGCGGCAGGTCCACGACGCGGGTGCCGCCGAGGCCGGTGGCGACGACGACCATGCCCGGATGGTCCGCCACGCACTCCCCGATCAGCGCCGCGCCGGTGCCCTGCGGGTGGGCGTGCATCGCGGCGAGCACCGCCTCGGCGTGCTCGGGCGGTACGAAGGCGACGAGCCGGCCCTCGTTGGCGACGTACAGCGGGTCCAGGCCCAGGAAGCCGCACGCGTTGCCGACCTCCTCCGGGACCGGGATGGCCCGGTCGCGCAGCAGCACTCCAGTGCCGGAGGCGCGGGCGATCTCGTTCAGGGAGGCGCCGAGCCCGCCGCGGGTGGGGTCGCGCAGGACGTGCAGGTCCTTGGTGACCGCCAGCATGGCCGCGACCAGACCGGCCAGCGGGGCGGTGTCGGAGGTGATCTCCACGCCGAACTCCAGCCCCTCGCGCACGCTCATCACGGCCACGCCGTGCTGCCCGATCGGGCCGCTGACGATCACCGCGTCGCCGGGCCGGGCGCGCTGGGGGCGGATGTCGACGCCGTCCGGGACCAGGCCGACGCCCGCCGTGGTGACGTAGACGCCGTCGCCGTGCCCGGACTCGACCACCTTGGTGTCACCGGTGATCACGGTGACGTCCGCGGCCCGCGCGGCGGCGCCGATGGCGCGGGCGATCCGCCCGACCACGGCCAGCTCCACACCCTCCTCCAGGACGAAGGCGGTGGACAGGTGGACGGGCCGGGCGCCGCTCATGGCGAGGTCGTTGACGGTGCCGTTGACGGCGAGGTCGCCGAGGCTGCCGCCGGGGAAGAACAGGGGCCGTACGACGTAGGAGTCGGTGGAGAAGGCGAGCCGGGCGCCGCCGAGCTCGAACACGGCGGAGTCGGTGAGGGCGGCGAGGGCGGGGTTGCCGTAGGCCGGGGCGAAGACCTGCTCGATCAGCTCGGCGGAGAGGGCACCGCCGCCGCCGTGGCCCATGACGACGACCGGCTGGTCGCGCAGCGGGGCGGGGCAGGTCCAGTTCGCCGGGTCGACGGCCGGGTCCGGGGTGGCGGTCGCGGCGGGGGTGACGAGGTCAGCCAACGGGGTTCATCTCCTCCCGCGGGATGCGCGATCCCTGCGGTGCCGGGGTGTTCATGCGGCGGTAGAGGTAGTAGGCGGCGCAGGCGCCCTCGCTGGAGACCATGGTGGCGCCGAGCGGGGTGCGCGGGGTGCAGGCGGTGCCGAACGCCTCGCACTCGGTCGGCTTGATCAGGCCCTGGAGGACCTCGCCGGCCCGGCACACGGCCGGTTCCTCGGTGCGGATGCCGGAGACGTCGAAGCGGTGCTCGGCGTCGTAGGCGCGGAAGGCGTCGGTCAGCCGCCAGCCGCTGGCCGGGATGCGGCCGATGCCGCGCCAGTTGCGGTCGGTGACCTCGAAGACCTCCTCCAGCATGCGCAGGGCGGCCGGGTTGCCCTGCTCGCGCACGGCGCGCGGGTAGGCGTTCTCCACCCGGTGCTCGCCGCGCTCCAGCTGGTGTACGGCGCGCCGGATGCCCTCCAGGATGTCGAGGGGTTCGAAGCCGGTGACGACGACGGGGACGCGGTGCTTGTCGGCGAGGTCCGGGTACTCGGCGGTGCCCATCACGCTGCACACGTGCCCGGCGGCGAGGAAGCCCTGCACCCGGCAGCTGGGAGCGGTCATGATCGCCTCGATGGCCGGGGGGACCCGGACATGGGAGACCAGCAGGCTGAAGTTGGCCACGCCCAGGCGGCGGGCCTGGTGGACGGCCATGGCGTTGGCGGGGGCGGTGGTCTCGAAGCCGATGGCGAAGAACACGACCTGCCGGTCGGGGTTCTTGCGGGCGAGTTCGAGCGCGTCCAGCGGGGAGTACACCACGCGTACGTCGCCGCCCTCGCCCTTGACCCGGAACAGGTCCCGGTCGGTGCCGGGCACCCGCAGCATGTCCCCGAAGGAGCAGAAGATCACCTCGGGGCGGCCGGCGATCTCCAGGGCCTTGTCGATGACCTCCAGCGGGGTGACGCACACCGGGCAGCCGGGGCCGTGGATCAACTCGACCTGATCCGGAAGCAGTTGGTCGATGCCGTGCCGGATGATGGAGTGGGTCTGGCCGCCGCAGACCTCC
The DNA here is from genome assembly GCF_044327085.1 of Streptomyces sp. AM6-12. Lineage (NCBI taxonomy): Bacteria > Bacillati > Actinomycetota > Actinomycetes > Kitasatosporales > Streptomycetaceae > Streptomyces > Streptomyces sp. AM6-12. The sequence continues at coordinate 634,580 of NZ_JBIQWN010000002.1, read as the reverse complement.
ATCAGTGCCCAGGGGCGGGTGACGGTGGCACGGATCTCGTCCAGCAGCCGGCGCGCCCGCTCGGGGTCGTTGAACTCCTCGATGTACTTCACCGGACCTCGCTCTCGTTCTCCAGACAGGCGTTCTCCTGGCGGGCCGCCTGCTCCCACGCGTCGCCGAACTCCTCTTCCAGCAGCCCGAGTTGGTCGAACAGCTCCAGGGAGGCGCGGGCCGACTCCTCGTCGAGGCGCTGGAGCGCGAAGCCGACGTGCACGATCACGTACTCGCCGACCCGCACATCGGGCAGGTACTCCAGGCAGACCTGTTTACGGACGCCGCCGAAGTCGATCAGGCCGGTGAGGGGGTCGGCCTGGTGGTCGATGGACACGACCTTGCCGGGCACTGCCAGACACATGGATGGCTCACTCCGTCTCGTGGTGGGGTGCGGTGGCCGCGACCATCAGCTGGCCGAGCGCCAACCCGCCGTCGTTCGGGGGGACTTCGCCGTGCCGCAGAACCGTGAAGCCCTCGGCGCCCAGCAGGGCGGCGCACTTGTCCTCCAGCAGGGCGTTGGCGAACACCCCGCCGGTGAGGGCAACCGTGCCGAGGCCGGTGGCGGCGCGGGCCCGGCGGCAGATCTCGGTGACGGCGCGGGCCACGCCCCGGTGGAAGCGGGCGGCGAGGACCGGCGCCGGGGTGTGGCGGCGCCGGTCGGCGAGCAGCGCCCGCAGCATCGGCGCGGGGTCGCAGGCGAGGGGGGCGCCTCCGGTGAGCCCGAAGGGGTACGCCACCGCGTCGGCGTCCCGTGCGCCGAGGGCCGCGGCCTCCAGTTCCAGCGCGGCCTGCGCCTCGTATCCGGCGCGGTGGCACACGCCCGCGAGGGAGGCCACGGCGTCGAAGAGGCGGCCCATGCTGGAGGTGGGCACGCAGGCCACCTGGCGATCCAACTGCTGGCGCAGCAGGGCGAGTTCGGACGGGGAACAGGCGGTGACGCTGGGCAGGTCCGCCGCCCAGGGCAGGCCCGCGGCCCACAGCCGGGCCAGCGCCAGCCGGCAGGGGTTGGCCACGCCCGCGTCGCCGCCGGGCAGCGGGGCGGGGGTCAGGTGGGCGAAGCGGCGGTAGCCGGTGTAGTCGGCGAGCAGGATCTCGCCGCCCCACACGGTGCCGTCGTCGCCGTATCCGGTGCCGTCGAAGGCGACGCCGATGACCGGGGTGGTGCCGTCGAGGCCGTGTTCGGCCATGGTGGAGGCGATGTGCGCGTGGTGGTGCTGGACGAGCCGCAGCGGGAGCCGGGCGCCCGCGCGTCTGCGGGCCCAGCGGGTGGAGTGGTAGCCGGGGTGCCGGTCGGCGGCGATCAGCCGGGGGGTGACGTGGGTCAGCCGGGTCAGGTGCCGCTCGGCCCGCCGGGCGGCATCCAGGGTGGCCAGGTCCCCCATGTCGCCGATGTGCGGCCCGAACCAGGCGAGGTCGCCCTCGCCGAGGCAGGGCACGTTCTTCAGGTCGCCGCCGACCGCGAGCGCGGGCCGTACCGGGACCGGCAGCCGCAGGGGGCGCGGGACGTAGCCGCGCGAGCGGCGCAGCACCTGTTCGGTGCCGTCGGGGCGGACCCGCAGCAGGGAGTCGTCACAGGGCCCGGCGATGGGCCGGTCGTGGGCGAGCCAGGCGTCGGCGAGCCCCGCGAGCCGGGTCAGGGCCTCGGTGTCGTCGGTGACGATGGGTTCGCCGGAGCGGTTGCCGCTGGTCATGACCAGCACGCGGGGTCCCGGCGGGTCGCCGGGCAGCCCGAACAGCAGGGTGTGCACGGGGGTGTAGGGCAGCATGATCCCGAGGTGCGGGCTGCCCGGACAGACCTGCGCGGCCAGCTCCCCTGCCGGGGTACGGCGGCGGACCAGCACGATGGGGCGGCGGGGCCCGGTCAGCGCGGCGCGCTCGGCGGGGGTCAGGTCCGCGAGGCCCTCGGCCACCGCGAGGTCGGCGCACATCACGGCGAACGCCTTGCCGCCGCGCTCCTTGCGCTCGCGCAGCCTGGCGACGGCCTCCGGGTCGGTGGCGTCGCAGGCCAGGTGGTAGCCGCCGAGCCCCTTGACGGCGACGATCCGTCCGGTGGCGAGCAGGTCCCGTGCCGCCGCGAGGGCGTCCGCGTCCCGCGCCGGGCGCACGCCGGGGCGGGTCAGGGTGAGCCGGGGCCCGCAGCGGGGGCAGGCGACGGGCTGGGCGTGGAAGCGCCGGTCGGCGGGGTCGCCGTACTCGCGGGCGCAGTCGGGGCACATCGGGAAGCCGCTCATGGTGGTCGCCGCCCGGTCGTACGGCATGCCGGTGGCGATGGTGAAGCGGGGCCCGCAGTGGGTGCAGGTGACGAAGGGGTGCCGGTGTCTGCGGTCGGCCGGGTCGGCGAGTTCGCGCAGGCAGTCGGCGCAGGTCGCGGTGTCGGGCGGGAGCTGGGCGCGGCCGGCCGCCCGCTCGGTGGAGCGGATCGCGAAGGGTCCGGCGGCGCCCGTGGCGGGCAGGTCCTCGTGGGCGACGCGGGTCACCGTGGCCAGCGGCGGCGGCCGGTGGGCCAGCAGTGCGCAGAACCGGTCCACCTCCGCCGCCGGGCCCTCGACCTCGATCAGCACGCCGTCGCCGGTGTTGCCGACGAACCCGGCCAGACCCGTCTCTGCGGCCAGGCGGTGCACGTACGGCCTGAAGCCCACTCCCTGCACGGTGCCGTGCACGGTGAGCCGGCGGCGGACCGGGCCGGTCGCGGGAGCGGTCATGCGACGGGCGCGGACTCGGTGTGGGGGTGGTGGTGTCCGTGCGGATGCGGGGCGAGGGGCGGCCGGTGCGCGGGGGCGCCCTCGCGGGCGGCGAGCGCGTGGTCGAGGAGGGTGCCGACGCCTTCCCCGGTGCGGGCGCAGGACCGCACGATCTCCACTCCCGGATTGACCCGCCGCACATTCGCCCTGAAGGCGCTCTCGTCGAACCCGGCGGCCTCGGCGAGGTCGGTCTTGGTGATGACGACGACATGGGCGGAGCCGAACGCGGTCGGGTACTTCAGCGGCTTGTCCTCGCCCTCGGTGACCGCCATCAGCACGATCCGCAGGGTCTCGCCGAGGTCGTAGGAGGCCGGGCAGACGAGGTTGCCGACGTTCTCCACGAACAGCACCGAGGTGTCCTCGGGCAGCCAGCCGGTGAGCCGTTCGCGTACCTGGCGGGCTTCCAGGTGGCAGAGCCCGTCGGTGAGGACCTGCTGGACGGGGGCGCCGGAGCGGGCGAGCCGGACGGCGTCGTTCTCGGTGGCCAGGTCGGCGGTGAGCGCGGCCACGGGCACGCCCCGCGCGACCGCGTCGGCGAGCATCCGGCCGAGGAGTTCGGTCTTGCCGCTCCCCGGACTGGAGAGCAGGTTGACGACGGCCACCCCCCGCCCCGCCAGTTCCTCGCGCAGGCGCGCGGCGAGGTCGTCGTTCTTCGCCAGGACGGCCTGTCGGACGTCGGACCGGCACATGGGCGCTGCTCCTCGGGTCGGGCGGCTAGGCCCCGGAGGCCGCGTCCCGCGCGGCCCCCAGGTGTCACCGATCTTCGGCCGTCGCGGGTGCGTGGGCGGCAGCGCAGCCGGGTGCGCCGGGCCGTTTTCCATCGAGCGGCCCAATGCGGCGGCCGGTGCGTCCGGGTCGGCCAGCAACAGCGCGACGAGCCGGTGCAGCGCGGTGACGGCGGGTTCGACGGCGGCGCGCACGGCGGCGCTGAGTCCCGGCAGGATGTCCTCGTCCCCGGCGGGCAGCACCTCGGGTTCACAGGCCAGCACCAGCACGCGGGGCAGCGGCTCGTCGCCCAGGTGGGTGGCCAGGGCCAGCACCTTCGCGGGGTCCATGCCGTGCGCCTCCGGCGGGACGGTGCCGTCGGGGGGTTCGGCCTCGATCAGGGACAGCGTGCCGGGGCGCCGTCCGCGCCGGGCGGCGTCCACGAGGACGGCGGTCCGGCACCCGCCGAGCAGGTCGTAGGCGAGGTCCAGGCCGCGGATGCCGTAGTCCCGCACCCGCGCCCCGGCGGGCAGGGGGCGCTGTTCGAGGGCGCGGATCACCTCGGGTCCGAAGGCGTCGTCGGCGAGGAAGATGTTGCCGACACCGGCGACGAGGAGGGGGGCGGTCATCGGGCGGCTCCCGCTCCGGCGCCGCCGGTCCGACGGATACAGGCGGTCCGGCCGGTGCCGCTGGCGCGGCCGGTGAGCGGGAGGGCCGGGTCGGGTGGTGCGGTCAGTGGCCGGGGTGAGCCCGCCGGGGTCTTGCGGACGAACGACGACCGCAGGGCGTGGTACGGCGCCCGCGGGTCGAAGAACAGGGCGTGCATCCGGGTCAGTTCGGCCCGCCGGTACTCCGCGAGGGGGCGGTGCCGTTCGTCGGCGGCGCGGGCGGACGCCTTCGCGGCGATACGGCGGCCCAAGCCGGGGTCGGCGGCGAGGGTGGCCGCGAGCCGCCGCACCGCCGGGGCGAACTCGCCGGGAGCGGCCGGTACGAGCCGGTCCACCAGGCCGAGCCGTTCGGCGCGGGCGGCGCTCACCGGCAGCGCCTCCTCGGTCAGCCGCCGGGCCTCGTCCGGGCCGACCCGGCGGGGCAGGGTGTACGTCCAGAACTCGGAGCCGTACAGGCCCATGCGCCGGTAGTGCGGGTTGAGGACCGTGCCGGTGCGGCACCACACCTGGTCGGCGGCGAGGGCGAGCATGGCGCCGCCCGCGGCCGCGTTGCCGGCGAGCGCGGCCACCACCAGCCGGTCGGTGGTCCGCAGCACCGCCTCCACCAGGTCGTCCATGGCGTGCAGGTTGATCCAGGACTCCCGGCCGGGGTCCGGGGCGGCCTCGATGACGTTCAGGTGGATGCCGTTGGAGAAGAAGTCGCGCGGCCCGCCGAGCACCAGGACGCGGGTGGGGCGGGTGAGCGCGTGCTCGTAGGCCGCGAGCAGCCGGCGGCACTGGCCGGTGCTCATCGCGCCGCCGGGGAAGGAGAAGCTCAGCAGGCCCACGTCGCCGTGCTGCCGGTAGCGGATGTCGGTGTAGGTGCGCCGGGTCTCGGGCAGCTCCAACGGGGCGGGGACCTCCGGGAGTTCGAGGGCTTCGCGGGCTCCGAGGACATCGGTCGCGGGGCGGCGGAAGGGTGCCGGGTCGCCGGAGTTCCTGCGCTGGCGCAGTTCCGGGATCCAGACCGCGCCGTCCCGCGTGGCCCGGCAGACCGCTCCCGCCCGCCGGGCCAGCAGCTCGCCGGGCCGGCCGCGCAGTTCGTCCTCCGGGTGGCCGCCGTGCAGGAACAGCTCCCGGCCGAGGAGTTCGTCGAGGACACCGGGCCGGGAGTCGGCGCCGCGCAGCTTGCGCAGCACCGTCTCGGTGTCGTCGCGCGCCCAGTCGATGCGCCGCCGCTCCTGGCGGAAGGGGTCCCGCCAGACCACGTCGATCGAGGGGTCGCTCTGCGGCCGGGGCTTGAACGCGCCCTCCGCGTGCCGGCGTACGGCCGTGAGGACGGCGGTGACGGCGGCGTCGGCGACCTCGTTGCGGTACAGGTCGCTCTTGCCGACGGGCGCCACGCGGAACGGCTCGGCCGCCCAGACGGGCCCCGCGTCCATGCCGGCCTCGGCCTGGAGCACGGTCACGCCCCACTCCCCGGACTGCCCGGCGACGGCCCAGTCCAGCGCGGCGGGCCCCCGGTCGCCGGGCGGCCCGGGGTGCACGATCAGACAGGTGTGCTCCCGCCACACGTCCTCCGGCAGGGCGGTGGTGAGCATCGGGGCGATGACGAGGTCCGGGCGCGACTCCCGTACGGCGGCCCGCACCGGCTCCTCGCCCTGCGCCGCCAGGACGACGTCCACGCGGTGTCCCCGGTCGGAGAGTTCGGCGTACAGGCGCTGGGAGAGGCTGTTGAACGCGCTGGCCACGAGCAGGATGTCCATGACGCGGCATGCTCACCCCCGCGCCCCGCCCCGCGAAGGACCGCCACGGAGTTTCACCCCCGCCGACGGGTGCCCTTGCGCCATCTGGACCGCGCGGGACGGGCGCCGGGGGCGGGACGGGGCCCAGGGTCCGGGCGGGTACGGGAGACCGGGTCGGCGCGTACGGGTCCGTGCCGTGTCGCCCCGCCTCCTCCGGGAACCCGGTCCCTGCTCCCGGCGGAACCGAACGGCTATGGAGGTCCCATGACGACGCAGGTCGCAGCAGGCTACGACGAGCGGGGCGAGGTGCCGCTCGCCGGCTACGCGACCCTCGCCTCCGTGTTCGCGGCGGGCACCGGCGCCTTCGCACTGCTGGCCCGGCGGCGGGGCGTACGGCTGCCCGAGCGGGTGCCGCCGTGGGACGTCGTGCTGCTCGGCACCGCGGCCTACAAGGCGTCCCGGCTGGTGGCCAGGGACAAGGTCACCAGTTTCGTGCGGGCGCCGTTCACCCGGCGGACCGGCGAGGGCGAGGCGAACGAGGTCGTGGACGAGCCGCGCGGCCGGGGTGTGCGGCGGGCCGTAGGCGACCTGCTGTCCTGCCCGTTCTGCGTCTCCGCCTGGGCCGCCGGGACGCTGGTGTGCTCGTATGCGGCCGCGCCCCGGCTCACCCGGCTGGCCTGCGGCGGCTTCGGCGCGCTGACCGCGGCGGACTGGCTTCAGTACGCGTGGACGTGGACGCAGCAGACCGCGGAGGACTGAGCGTCATCGCACGGCCGACGACCGGAGGGCCGGGCGTCATCCCCGTCGGCCGTCATTCCTCGTCGGCCGCCGGGATCAGCTCTATGTCGAGCACGCCCTCGTCCTGGAACAGCTCCGAGGTCAGCCGGGCCGGGTCCTGGGTGCCCTCCAGTTCGAGCAGGACGCGGGCCGCGTCGTCCGTGCGACCGGGCAGCCGTTCGACCTTGACCTGCACGATGCGGAAGCCGAGCCGGGTGCAGGTCTGCATCAGGCGGGGCAGCAGGGCGGAGCCGGTGCGGTAGGTCAGCCGGGCCTCAAAGGCGGCGGCCGTCGTGCCGGGGACCAGCCGGCCGGAGAAGTAGGAGTAGCCGCGCACGACGAGGAAGTGCAGCGCGGTCACCGCCAGCGCGAGCACGGGCAGCCCGCCGCCGCAGGCCATGCCGACGGCACAGGTCAGCCAGACGGTGGCGGCGGTCGTCAGGCCCCGTACCGCGTCCCGTCGGACGAAGATCAGGCCGCCGCCGATGAAGCCGATGCCGGAGACGATCTGGGCCGCGACACGGGAGGGGTCGAAGGAGACGTGCTCCAGGCCCAGCACCGCGGTGAAGCCGTGCTGGGACACCTCCATCATCAGCGCGCTGGCGATGCCGACCAGCGTGTGGGTGCGCAGGCCCGCGCTCTTCTGCTGGGCCGCGCGCTCCCAGCCGATCAGGCTCGACAGCACCAGCGCGAGCCCCAGTTCGGCCAGTTGCCTGGGTCCCTGGCCGTTGTGTATGTCCCACAACGGTGCCGCCAGCCACACTCCCGCCATGCACACCTCGCATGTCTCGCGTTCGATTCGTCCTGCCGCTCGCGCCTACCCCCGAGGTGGTCTCCTGACGCTACCGGGACGGCCCCGGCCGCGCCCCTCGGCATCCGGCCGATGACGTGGGTACCCGGCCGGGGGGAAACGTGAGGAAGGGGACGGACGCATGCGGCACGACGAGATGATCGGGAAGGTGCAGGCGCTCGCCCGGCTGCCCGACCGGGGCTCCGTCGAGCGGGCCACGCACGCGGTCGTGGCGACGCTGTCGGAGCGGCTGCCGTCCGGGCTGGCCCGGCATGTGGCCGCCCAGTTGCCGCCCGACATGGCGGACGCGATGCGGCGGGCGGCGGACGCGGGCACGGTCTCCGCGCAGGAACGGGAGCCGGGCACCCCTTGTGTTCGCGGCTCCGGCGCGGCGGGCGAGCGGTTCGGGCTGACCGCCTTCGCCGGGCGCATCGCCGACCGGGCGGGCACCGACGAGGACACCGCGCTGCGGGACGCCGCCGCCGTACTGGAGGTCCTGGACGCCGCGCTGGCCCCGGAACTGACCGAGCGGATGGCGGGCGCGCTGCCGGCGGACATCCGGGAGCTGCTGCCGGTGGAGCGGGCGAGCGGGGGCGCGGAGGAGGAGCGCTGAGCAAGGGCGGCGGCGCGGCGCACCGGCGGGCAGGCACCGGTCGCCCATATCGCCGTGCGCGTGCGCACACGGAGGGCACAGGGAGCAGCGACCGCCCGCCGCCCCGCCCGGAAAGGTGCCCGATGGCCTTCTCCGCCCGCTCCCGGCAGCGGCCCTTGCCCCTGCTCTCCACACCGGTCTGGTCGCGGTGTACGACCGAGGCGTGGCGGGCGCTGCGGGACGTGCTCGACGCCGCCGTCGCCCGTCACCGCACGGACCCAGCTCCTGAGTGGGTCAGCGACGTCCGGGTCTGCCCCGGCGGCGCCGGCGCGTACGGGCGGCGCGGGGCTTCGACGGGCGGGTCACCCATCGGTCCTCGACCTGATCGAGCCCGAACAGCAGCAGACTGAGAACGGGGAGCAGCAGAACCGCGACGGTGATCAATGGAGGTACCCCCTCCTGGCCGACGACACCCCGCGAGTGCCCCGGCGCTACCCGCCCACCGGGGAGAGTTGTGGAGGTCCCGTGACCGCCACCCGCACCAGGGCCGCGTGGCCCACGTCCACTGTCACATCACTCGCCCCGTGTCACATCTCCGGGCGGACGCGCGTCGTCTCCGTATGAGCGGAGAACAGGAGCGGGCCATGGATGTGTACGCGGCGGTGCGGAGCCGGCGGGCGGTGCGCGCCTTCACGGACGAGCCGGTGCCGCGGGAGGTGCTGGAGCGGGTCCTCGGGGCCGCCGCCCGCGCGCCCTCGGGCGGCAACCTCCAGCCGTGGCACATATACGTGCTGACCGGCACGCCCCTGGCCGAGCTGAAGAAGCGCGCCGGTGCGCGCGCCGCGGCCGGGGACCCCGGTGACGAGCGGGAGTACCGGATGTATCCGCCGGACGTGGGACCACCGTACCGCGAGCGGCAGTCGGCGGCGGCCGCGCGGCGGTTCGGGGCGCTCGGGATCGGGCGCGGGGACGCGGCGGCCCGGCGCGCGGCCGTGGCGGCCAACTGGGCGTGCTTCGGTGCCCCTTGCCTGCTGCTGTGCTACATCGACCGGGACATGGGCGCCGCCCAGTGGGCCGACCTCGGGATGTATCTCCAGACGGTGATGCTCCTGCTGCGCGCCGAGGGGCTGCACAGCTGTCCGCAGATGGCCTGGTCGGTGTACCGGCGGACGGTCGCGGAGGTGGTGGGGCCGCCGCCGGAGCAGGTGCTGTTCGCGGGCCTATCGGTCGGCCGGGCCGATCCGGTGGTGCCGCACGCGCGCACCGGCCGGGCTCCGGTCGGGGAGACGGTCACGTTCGTGGGCGGGGGGTGACCCGCGTGCGGGCGCTGGGCGGGCCGGGTGGGCGGGGGTGTGCTTACGGTGCTTCCAGGAGCGTGGGACGGGAGCGACGGTGGGCGATGCGCGGCGGCGGGCGGCCGGGCCGGGGGGTGGCGGGCGACGGGCGGGGTACGGCAGCCGGCCCGCGTACTCGGTGCGGCTCGCGGCCTCCCCGCGCCCCGAGCCGTCGGAGCCGGTGGCCGAACGCACCGTGCCCTGGCTGCGCGTCGCCGCCGCCTACTCCTGGCGGCTCATCCTCGTCGGCGTCGTCGTCTACGGCGTCTTCAGCGTCCTCGGCAGCTTCCAGCTGATCGCCGTCGCCCTGTTCCTGGCACTGGTCATCACCTCGGTGCTGCGCCCGCTCGCCGACCTGCTGGACCGGCTCCTGCCGCGGCCGCTGGCCGTCGCCGCCGCGCTGGTGGGCAGCCTGCTGGTGCTCCTCGCGCTGCTCGCGCTGGTGGGCAACGCGGTGGCGGGCGAGTCGCCGCGGCTCGCGGGCGAGTTCCGCGGCGGTGTGCACCGGATCGAGGAGTGGCTCCAGCGACCGCCGTTCCGGCTGAGCCCCGGCCGGCTCTCCGCGCTCGAACGCCAGGTGACGAACTACCTCGCCGCGCACCGCTCGAACCTGCTGAGCAGCGCCGTCAGCGGCCTCGGCCGGGTGGTGGAGCTGGTGACGGGCGGGGCGCTCGCGCTGTTCGCCTCGGTGTTCTTCATCCACTCCGGGGAGCGGCTGTGGGCCTGGGCGCGCGAGGAGCTGCTGCCGGCCGGGGCGCGCACGGCCTGGGACCGGGCGGGGCGGGCGGCCTGGCTGACCTTCGCCGGGTACACGCGCGGCATCATCATCGTGGCCGCCACCAACGCGGTCCTGGTGGGCGTGGCACTGCTGTTGCTGCGGGTGCCGCTGGCGCTGCCGCTGACCCTGCTGGAGTTCTTCGCCGCGTTCGTGCCGCTGGTGGGTTCGCCGGTGGCGCTGGCGGTCGCCACGGTGGTCGCGCTGGCCGGGCGGGGGCCGCTCACGGCGCTGGCCGTGCTGGCGCTGATCGTGGTGATCGGCCAGCTGGAGGGGCATGTGCTGCACCCGGTGGTGATGAGCTGGGCGGTCCGGCTGCATCCGCTGGTCGTCGCCGTGTCCGTGATCGCGGGCAGCATCGTGGCGGGGGTGATCGGCGCGATCGTCGCGGTTCCGCTGATCTCGGTGGTGTGGGCCGTGCTGCGGGCGCTGCGGGCCGTACCGCCGTGAGGGGCCCTCGGACCGCAGCATGATCGAACACTGGATCACTTGTTCCCTCGAACAGGTGGACGTCGTTCATCTGACCGCCGTGACTACGCCGACCGGGTGATACTTACGTTGTGCGAGTGACGGGCTGCAGACCGTGTTCGAGCACAGGTCCCACTCAGAGATACACCGCAAGGAGCAGCACGACCATGAACATCCTCACGAACGTCCTCGCCGGCCTCATCCACCTCGTCGGGTGGCTGGTCTGACGCCGAGGGTCAGATGAAGCAGAGCGGCGCCGTCTCCCCGTCCCAGGGAGGCGGCGCCGCCGTCGTGTGGCAGAGCCGGGTCAGCGCAGCGCCGCGGCCACCAGCGCGGCGATCTCCGCCTCCGGCACGGCGCCGCCGTTGACCAGCCGGTCGAAGACGAGCCCGTCGACACAGCGCAGCAGCCAGACCGTCCGCTCCTCCGCGCCGGCCACGCCGCGCGCCGCGAGGACCAAGGACGTGCTGCACCATGACATCACCGAACTCGCCACTCCCCTGCCCTCCTTCGTCTCCGGCCGGGTCGCCCTGCTCGGCGACGCGGCGCACGCGATGACCCCGAACCTGGGCCAGGGCGCCTGCCAGGCCCTGGAGGACGCGGCATGCCTGGCCGCCGCGCTCGCGGACGCGCCCTCGCTCCCCGTGGCACTGGCCCGGTACGACGCCGAGCGCCGGCCCCGCGCCCAGGCGGTGGCCCGTGCCGCCCGCCAGGCGGGCCGGATGGGCCAGCAGCTCTCCGGCCCGCTGGCCGTCGCCCTGCGCGACACCGCCCTGCGGCTCGTCCCGGCCAGGGCGGCCATGCGGACCATCCTGCGGCATGCCGACTGGACCCCGCCGACGATCCCGGCGGGGCATCGCACGCCGTGACGCCGTACAGACCGCGACACCGATCCCGCCGGACGCCCGTCCGGCCGTGCACGCCGTGACACCGTCCGGCCGTGCAGCCGTTCACTCCGTAGACCCCATCCCGCCGCCGAGCCGGTCGCGCGCACGCGCGGTCGGTCGTACCGGCCCGATCGCCCGATGGCGTCGCTCGCGCTGCGGCATCGGGAACGGGCATGCCGCCGAACACGTCGTGCCGTCGAGCGCGCCGGGCCGTCGATCCCGCCGTCCAGCCGCTCCCCTCGTGCACACCGATCACCTCACAGCGTCGCTCGCGGCCGTGACGCAGCCCACCTCATGACGCCGAAGCCGTCGTGACATCCAGCACATCGCCCCGCCGCACGCGCCCTTCCGGCGAGGAGGCATGCGTAGGCCCGGACCCGTTGGTCACCCGGAGGCCTATGCGAAATGGGCGTACAGAGCAGGCCGTACGACGGGTGGTGCGCGCGGTCCGGCTCGATCTGTCGGCCGCGGCGGGGAGTCTGCGCCGGGCCTGTGCCCGGCCCGGCCGGGAGCGTGATCTGGCCGCGCAGGCACTGAAGGCGGCGCTGGCCGCGTGGCTGGCCTGGCTGATCGCGGGCTGGTGGCTGCACGCGCCGGCGGCGTTCGTGGCGCCCTGGGTCGCGGTTGTCCTGGTGGAGTCCACGGTCTACCGCTCCCTCGCGCACGGCCTGCAGCAGCTCGGGGCGATCACCGCGGGCACGGTCGCGGCCACCGCCGTCGGCCTGGTGCTGCACAGCACCGCGGTGGCGATGGCGGTGGTGCTGCCGCTCGCGCTGCTGCTCGGGCACTGGCGGCGCCTGGGCAGCCAGGGCGTCTACGCGGCGACCGGTGCCCTGTTCGTGCTCACCAACGGCACTGTCAGCGTGCCGACCTCCGCCGACCGGATCGCCGCGGCGGTCTTCGGCGCGGGGGTGGGCATCGCCGTGAACGCGCTGGTCCGCCCGCCGCTGTATCTGCGCGACACGCGGGCGGTGCTGCGGGACGCGACCGAGGAGGCGCACGACATCCTGCACGCGGTAGCCGACGGGCTGACCTCCGGGCGCTGGGACGCGGAGGAGGCGGGCGCCTGGCACGAACGGGCGCTGCGGCTGCACCGGCACGTGGACGAGGCCCGCTCGGCGGTCGACTGGAGCCGCGAGAGCCTGCGCGGCAACCTGCGCCGCCGCGGGTCCGTACCGCTGCCCGGCAAGGGCTACGACGACGCCATCGCGGTACTGGACTACGCGGCCGTGCACATCGCCGGGGTGACCCGCACGGTCCTGGAGGTCGCCGCCGAGGACCGCGCCGCGCCCCGGCCGCACCCCGGACTCGCCCGCACCTACGCGCGGTTCCTGTGCCGTACCGCCCGCGCCCTGCGCCTGTACAGCCACAGCCTCTTCGATGCCGCCCGCGAGGACGAGCTGCGCGCCGAGGTGACCGACCTGCGCGCCACCCTCGACACCCTCCGCCAGGAGCTGGCCCGGTCCACCACGGGCCACCCGGACGACCTCGCCACCTACGGCACGCTCCTCGCCCAGGCCAACCGGCTCACCGACCACCTCCTGGCCTCCGCCGGGTGAGCGCCGTCACGCGCCGGCGGCCCGCACCACCCCGAACTCGGCGTCTCCCACCGCCAGCACGCCGTCGCCGACCGGGCGGCACCGCACTCCCCCGCCGCCGCGCAGCGCCCGCTGGGCGCCGGGCCCGAGAGTGACGTCCATCCAGGCGCAGGGCCGCGCCGCGCGGCGCACCTCCAGTTCCACCGGCCCGGTGCCGCAGTCGAGGAAGACGGTCGCGCCGATGTGGGCGTCGATGTCCACACCGCGCAGCAGCACATTGCGCCGGGTGAGCAGCAGGCCCGCCTCCGGTGACCCGGTGCGCGGGAGCCGTTCGGCGGCCATCAGGGTGATCGAGGCGTCGCGGTGGGCGGGGCGGTTGAAGTACCGGTCGCCTTCGATGCCGAGCCCGGCGCGCACCCGGACGCTCTCCACCAGTTCGCCGGGCGGCAGCCCGGGCAGGCCGTCGCCCGGCCGGCCGGCCATCCGGTGCACCGGGGAGACCAGCAGCTGAGGGATCTCGACGCGTGCCACGCTTCGAGCCTACCCGGCGCCCCTCCCGGTGCGGTCGGGGAGTTCCGGCGGGCGCCCCCGCGCCTGCCGGCTCGCTGCCCGGTCAGCCGGAGGCGAAGGTCTTCAGCTGCTTCTCGCTGCCGTTGAAGCGATCGTGGTCGCCCACGGTCTTGCCGGTGGAGGTGTACTGCCACATCGTGTAGTACGCCCAGCCGGCCGGCAGGGTGCCCGCCGTCGAGGCGTAACGGGCGATCCACAGCGGGTTGGTCGCGCTGAACCCGCTGTAGTTCCCGGTGCACTCGGTCCACCAGTTGGTGGCGGTGTAGATCACGGCGGCGCGGCCGGTGCGGGCCTTGTAGCGGTTGAGGAAGTCGCGGATCCAGCCGACCATCTGGCTCTTGGTCTTGCCGTAGCAGTCCCCGCCGTACGGGTTCCACTCGATGTCGAGCACTCCGGGCAGCGTCCTGCCGTCCGCCGACCAGCCGCCGCCGTGGTTCACGAAGTAGTCCGCCTGTGCGGCGCCGCCGGTGCTGTCCGGGGTGGCGAAGTGGTAGGCGCCGCGCACGATGCCGACGTCGTAGGAACCGTTGTACTGCTGGGTGAAGTAGGCGTTCTTGTAGGAGGTTCCTTCCGTGGCCTTGGTGTACGCCCAGCGCACCCCGCTGCCGTACAGGGTGGACCAGGCGACGTTGCGCTGGTAGCTGGAGACGTCCACGCCCTCGGTCAGACCGGTGCGGGAATCGGAGAGCGAGTCGGCCGTGGGGCTGGTGACGACACCGTCGTGGGCGAGGACGCCCATGCCCATGTAGGCGCTGCCCCGCTCGGGGGCCGCGGCGCGGCTGTCGGGCACGGCCGCCGGGACGGACAGGGTGAGGAGGAGGCCGGTCAGCACGCCGGTGACGGTCAGGCGTGAGCGGCCGCGGGAAAGGGCTCTCGAGGTTCGCACGGCTTCCATCTGACCCGGCATCGGGCCGCACCGCACTCCGGGTTCCGCCCAACGAAGGCGGATGCGCGCGGGTTTGGGCCATCCGGGTGGCCGCCCGGCCGGTCGTGGGCACCCCGCCGGGGGGACCGCGACCGGCCGGGGTCCGTCAGCCGTCGATGCGGTGCTGGGTCCAGAAGGAGGTCAGGTCCGTGCTGGTGGCGGCCTGGGCCGCGGCCTTGAACTCGGCCGTGGTGGACACGCCGTACCAGTGCGCGCTCGCGTAGTCCTTCAGCAGCTTGGCCATGGCGGTGTCGCCGAGGACGCGCTGGAGGTCGTGCAGGGCGCACTTGCCGTAGCCGTAGACCACGGTGGAGTAGCGGGAGGAGTGCGCGTCCCAGTACGCCATCGAGTTGGTGATCTTCTCCGCGCTGGAGGCCCAGGAGACGCTGTTCCAGCAGTTGGACCCGGTGATGCCCTGCGCGAGGTCGGTCGAGTAGTCCGCGAACGCCTCGTCCAGCCAGGGGTTGTTGTACTCGTCGTCGCCGACGATGCCGTACCACCACTGGTGGGCGATCTCATGGGTGAGCGCGGTGCTGCTGACCAGGTCGAGGACGAATCCGGGGTACTCCATTCCGCCGAACCAGTAGTTGTTGTCGAGGACCGCGTCGAGTTCGCCGTACGGGTAAGCGCCGAAGCGGCCGGCGTGGGTGTCGACGGCGGACTTGGCGGTGCTGAGCATCGACTGGGCGCTGGCGGAGCTGATGCCGGACACCGAGTAGACGTTCACGGCGACGCCGGCCGGTGAGGTGCCGGATATCTTGCTGAAGGGCCCGGCGGCCCAGGCGAAGTCACGGACCTTGGAGGCGGTGGCCGTGGTGACGGTACGACCGCTCGTGCCGGGGATGTCGGTGGAGGTGCCGGTGGCCGGGACCAGCAGGGTGCTCGGGTGGTCGAGGGAGACCTTGAAGTCGGCGGCGAGGGAGTAGAAGGCCTCGCCGTTGTCGGTGTACGGGTCCAGGTGCCAGCCCGCGCCGTCGCGGATCGCGAGGACGGGCAGGGCGTTGCCGATGAAGCTGTACGCGCCGTCGTGACCGAAGCGGTCGGCGCCGCTGGGCACGGTGATGCCGAGGTCGAAGCCGATGGTGGCGCTCTGTCCCTGGGCGAGCGGGGCGGGCAGGGTGATCTTCAGCGCGGTGCAGGCCACGGAGAGGTCGCCCGCGGTGCCGCCGGTGACGTTGCCGACCTTGATCGGCATCGCGGAGCAGGTGCCGTGGTAGTTGTCCCACAGCCGCAGGTAGACCTCGCCGAGCGCGGTGGCGGAGGCGTTGGTGAAGGTCACGCTCTCGTGCCCGGTCCAGGAGGTGCCGGTGCTGTCGCTGCTGAGGTTCACCGTGTAGCCGGGCGCGGCGGGGGTGCGGGTGGTGTCGGTGGCCGGGGGCGCGGTGCCGCCGGAGGTGTCGAGGGCGATGTCGTCCAGGACGAAGCTGGTCTGGAGGCTGGAGTCCTCGGTGCCGGTGAAGGACAGGTTCACCGTCTGCCCGGCGAAGGACGACACGTCGAACGTCTTCCGCACGTAGCCGGTGTTCTTGTCGAGATTGGACCAGGTGCCCAGCGTGGTGTCGCCGATCTTGGCGGTCAGCTTGTCGTAGGCGGTGCTCGTGGTCGTCTCGGCGGTGTCGACGTGCAGGTAGAAGCTGAGGGTGGCGGTGCCGCAGCCGCCGGGGATGGTCACGCTCTGACCGAGGCTGTCGGTACGGCTCCTTCCGGTGCCGTCCAGCCAGGCGTACGAGCTTCCGCCGTGCGGGCTCTGCCCGGTACGGCTGGTGATCAGGGTGGACGCGGACGCGGTCCACGCCGGGCTGCCGTTCTCGAAGCCGCCGTCGGTGACCACCTGGGCGGGGGTGCAGTCGGCGGGGGCGGCCGGGGACGCGGTGTGCGCGGCGGCGGGGACGGCGGGGAGGAAGAAGGCGGCCAGTGCGGCGGCGGTCAGCGCGGCAACGCCTGCGGCCTTGTGGGGGGTCGGTCTCACACGCTACTCCTTTTGCGGCGGCCGGGGTCCCGGCCTGCTCGACGGCCGGCCGGCGGGGTTGCGCCGGGGCGGCCGCGTACGGGGCTTGCGCGAGCGCTGTGCTGAGGAACCGGTGGAGCGGGTCGCCTCCCGGTGGGGCCGGGGCGGCGACTGCCGAAAGAGTGCCAGACTTGACCCGTTCATGCCAGATGGCGTCAACCGGCTTCGCCGGTCCGGCGGGACAGGGGCCCGGCCACCGCGGCCACCGGCCACCGCGGCCACCGACCGCCTCGGGACGCGCGTCGGCGCCCCGCCGCACGGCGGGCGGTGTCCGGGCGGTGAGGCCGGGTCAGGCCGTGCGCACCGTCAGGAGCACCGCGCGCAGCCGGTCGCCCGAGGGGGCGGGCCAGCCGGTGGCGACGTGACCGAGGGCGGGCACCGCGGGGACCGGCGGGTTGGCGTCGCCCGGGGTGAGCACGCGGTGCAGGTGCAACACCGTGCCGTGCGGGGTGGGCAGGCGGGTGCCGTCCGCGTCGTCGGCCGGGGCCGGGGTGAAGGCGGCCGGGGTGAGCGGGGCGCCCGTGTAGGCGTGGGTCACCTCGTGGTCCGGGAAGTCGGTGATGCTCTGCGCCATCGCCTGCGTCCGGCCCTCCACGAGCCGCAACAGCTCGGTCACCAGCACCGGGTCGCACAGGCCGTCGTACGCCCAGCGCCTGCCCAGGACGCCGTGCTCCATCGTGCCGACGAGGGCGTGCTCGGCGCCCTCCAGCGGCGCGCCCCGGTAGCTCAACGGCACCAGGTACGCGGTCCGTTCGGGGCTGGTGGTGTCGGTGGCGATCATGATCTCGATGCCGACCTCGCCCTCGGGGTCGTCCAGCCGGAAGCCGCCGGTCTTCTCCAGGACCGGGGTGCCGGGGCCGCCGCGGTACCAGGGGCGGGTGGGCAGCCACCCGGCGAGCAGTTCGACCTTGGACGGGGTGAGAGTCGTGTGGTGGATGACGGCCATGGCGGTGCGGTCTCCCGGTGGTGAGCGTGCGGAACGCCCTCAGCCTCGCACACCGTTCGTGAAGTCCAGCGCAGGGCTCAACGCCGCCCAGGGATTGGGTCCTTCACCGGTCACCGGACCCCAGACCCCGGCGCCCCGCTCCCGCGCGGTGCGCACCGCGAGCGGGACCAGGGCGGCGGGGACGCCGTACACCAGGTGGCAGATCCGGTCGGCCGGGTGCCGCGCGGTCCAGGCGGGCCGGGTGAACGCGGAGACGTAGGTCGACCAGTGTCCCTCGAACGTGACGGTGAGATCGGCGAGCCGGGCGTACCCCGGCGCCGGATGGACGCCGGGGTTGAGCACCACGGTCCCGGTACCGAGCCGCCGCAGCTCCCGGACCAGGCGGCGGCAGCCGGGCAGGCCCTCGGGCGTCGCGGTGACCCGGTCGAGGAAGCAGCCGTCGGTCCGGTACCACAGCCGGTGCCGGCGCACGTCCTCGGCGATCGCGGCCCGGTCCCGCGTGCCGTAGTCGGTGTCGACGTAACCGAGCAGCCGGGCGCCCGCCGCGCGCAGCGCCCGGGCCGCCGCCGTGTAGGCGGGGTCGGGCGCGGCGCCGGGCCCGCTCGCGGGGTTGAGGACGACCGCGCGGGTGCGGGCGGCCGCCGTGATCAACCGGTGCCAGGCGCCCGGCTCCTGCGCCGGGTGCACATACAGCGGGACCAGCAGGCTCACGGCGACGCCGCCCACAGCGCGGCGAGGGCGTCGTCCAGGCCGTGCACCGGGCGCCAGCCCAGGGCTCGTTCGGCGGCGCCGATGTCCGAGCACTGCCAGGACACCTCCGCGGAGCGCGCCGAGCCGCCCCCGTCCTCTGTCAACTGCCCCCGGAATCCGGCCAGTCGAGCCAGCCCGTGCACCAGGTCGCGCACCGGTACGGCCCCGCCGCCGCCGATGTTGAGCACGGGCGGCAGGGGTCCGGGCGTGGTCACGGCGCGGGCGACGGCTTCGGCGACATCGCGGACGTCCACGAAGTCACGGTAGGCCGACAGGTCCCCGAACCGCAGCACGGCACGGGGATCGGGGCCGGCCGTGCGCAGCAGCCCGGCCATCCGGCCGGGCAGGCTCGCCGCGGGCGCCCCCGGCCCCACCGGGTTGCCGATCCGCAGCACCACCGCGTCCAGCCCCGCCGAGGTCACCGTGAGGGTGCCGGCGAGCTTGGTGGCGCCGTAGGGGGTGACGGGACAGGCGGGCGCCGACTCGGTGACCGCCGCACAGGGGGTGCCGGGGCCGTACTCGGCGGCGGAGCCGAGGTGGACCAGGCGGGCGGCGGGGGCCGCCGCGCGCAGCGCGGCGCAGAGCGCGGCGGGCCCCCGCGCGTTGACCTCGGCGAGCGTCACCGGGTCGCCGCCGGTGGCTCCCGCGCAGTTGACCACGGCGTCGGGCGCGGCCGCCGCCAGGGTCTTGGCCAGCCGTTCGGGCGGGTCGGCGGCGAGGTCGACGGTGTACCCGGCGCCGGTGCGGCCCCCGGTGAGCAGGTGCGCGCCGGGGAGGGCGCGCACCCGCTCGGTCACCCGGCGGCCCAGATATCCGGTGCCGCCCAGGACGAGAATGCGCATGCGGGACTCAGGCTCCCTTGAGCAGCAGGGACTTGCGGCTGGTGAACTCGGCGTTGGCCCGGTCGTAGTCGTCGGGGCGGCCGATGTCCAGCCAGTAGCCGCCGAACTCGTAGGCGTGCGGCGGGTTCTGGGCTCTGAGCAGGTCGAGGACGAGTTCGTCGAAGCCGAGCGGCAGACCGGGGGTGTAGCCGTCGAGGGTGGCGCGGGAGAGGCCGTAGACGCCCATGGAGACCCGGTAGTCCATGCTGGGTTTCTCGGTGAACGCGACGACCTTGCTGTGGTCGGTGGTGAGCACGCCGAAGTCGATGTGCACCTTGCGGGCGTAGGTGGCGATGGTGAGCGGGGCGCCGCAGGCGCGGTGGCGGCGCAGGACGTCCGCGTAGTCGAGGTCGGTGAGGACGTCGCCGTTCATCACGAGGAAGTCCTCGGGCAGCCGGTCCTTCAGGTTGAGCAGGGGGCCCATGGTGCCGAGCGGGCTCTCCTCGGTGGCGTAGTCGACGCGCATGCCCCACTGGGAGCCGTCGCCGACGTAGGCGCGGATGATCTCGCCGAGGTGGCCTATGGCGAGGGTGCAGCGGGTGAAGCCGGCCGCGGACAGCTGGCGCAGCACGATCTCCAGGATGGCGTGCTGGTCGCCGATGGGCACGAGCGGTTTGGGCAGCGCGGTGGTGTAGGGCCGCAGCCGGACGCCCTTGCCTCCCGCCAGGATCACTGCGTGCATGGGGTGCCTCCTTCGAAGACGTCGTGACGTGCCGGACGGATCAGATGTTGT
The DNA here is from genome assembly GCF_044327085.1 of Streptomyces sp. AM6-12. Taxonomy (NCBI): domain Bacteria; kingdom Bacillati; phylum Actinomycetota; class Actinomycetes; order Kitasatosporales; family Streptomycetaceae; genus Streptomyces; species Streptomyces sp. AM6-12. The sequence goes on along the minus strand of NZ_JBIQWN010000002.1, from coordinate 614,735 downwards.
AGATGCCGGTCTTGTAGCGGGCCAGGTTGGCCGGGTCGCGGAAGAACTCCACGGTGTGCGCGAGACCTTGTTCCAGGGTGTGCGCGGGGCTCCAGCCGGTGGCGGCGGTGAGCCGGGTCGCGTCGGCGACGAGCCGCATCACCTCGGAGTTCGCGGGCCGGATGCGCGCGGGGTCGGCGCGGACGTCGAGCGGGGTGTCCATGACCTTGCCGATCAGCGCGACGAGGTCGCCGACCGAGATCTCGGCGCCGGTACCGGCGTTGAAGGTGCGCCCGACGACCTGCCCGGCGGGGGCGCCGCCGACGGCGAGGAAGGCCCGCGCGGTGTCCTTGACGAACAGGAAGTCGCGGGTGGGCCGCAGATCGCCGAGGGTGATGGTGCGCTCCCCCGCCGCGACCTGCCCGATGACGGTGGGGATGACGGCGCGCATCGACTGGCGCGGTCCGAAGGTGTTGAACGGCCGCAGGGTGACCACCGGGGTGCCGAAGCTCGCGTGGTAGCTGTCGGCGAGCCGGTCCCCGCCGGCCTTCGAAGCGGCGTACGGGGACTGGGTGTTGATGGGGTGGTCCTCGGTGATCGGCACGGTCTGCGCGGTGCCGTAGGTCTCGCTGGTTGAGGTGTGCACCAGTCGGGGGGTGCCGAGGGCGCGGACCGCTTCGAGCACGTTGAGGGTGCCGGTGACGTTGGTCTCCACATAGCTGTGGGGCGCCTGGTAGGAGTACGGGATCGCGATCAGTGCGGCCAAGTGGTAGGCCACGTCCGCCCCTTCGAGCAGGCCGCGCACGGAGCCGGGGTCGCGGACGTCGCCGAGGACGATCTCCACGTGGTCCAGGACATCCGGGGCGAGGGTCTCCAGCCAGCCGTAGGAGGAGAAGGAGTTGTACTGGGCCATGGCCCGCACCCGGTGCCCGGAGGCGACCAGGGCCTCGGTGAGGTGGGAGCCGATGAAGCCCTCGGCGCCGGTGACGGCCGCGAGCGGTTGGGAGGTCAACTGGTTGGTCCTTCCAGTGAGTCGAGGAAGAAAGGAGGTTCTGGTTCAGGCGTGCCGGGCCGGGCGGCCGAGCAGCCGCAGCGCGCACGCCAGGAGACACGGCACGGCGGCCGCGCAGGCGAGCGGCAGGGCGGCAGGGCCGGGTGGCAGGCGCAGCGCGGTGACCGCGCCGGCCGCGCCCGCGGCGGCCAGGCAGATCGCGGCGGGCGGCCAGGCGGTTCCGAACGCCTGGAGGAGCAGCGCGGTCCACAGGGTGGCCGCGAGCAGCAGCAGGGGGGCCGGCGGGGCGCCGGTGAGGTACGCGGCGGGCAACAGCGGCAGCAGGTAGCCGAGCAGGCACAGGGCGAGGACGCCGGTGGAGCGCAGCAGGAAGCCGGCGGGGGTGGCGGTGGCGCGCAGGGCGGCGACGGACAGGCCCCGGTAGCGGTAGAGCAGCCATTCGGCGGGGCCCATGCTGAGGGTCAGCACGATCACCGCGTACGGCTCCCGGCGCCCTTCGAGCAGCACCAGCAGCCCGGCGGCCAGCCCGAACAGGCCGTACGGCAGCGACCAGCGCATCGGAGGCCGCCGGCCGCCGTCGGCGCCGGGCTCCTTGAGCAGGCGGCGCAGGGCGTCCGCGGTGACGGCGAGGGTGGCGAGCAGCGCCAGCAGGGGCAGGCCGAGGCGGAGCGCGCCGCCGGGGTGCCAGCGCAGCAGGCAGGCGGCGCCCGCGAGCAGCGGGCTCAGTGCGGCGAGCAGTGTCCTCTCCCGCGCCAGGACCAGCAGGACGCCCGCGGCGGCGAGGTAGAGCGACTGGGCGGCGACGGCGAACAGGACTTGGCCGCCGCCGGTGAGCGGCACGGCGAGGGCGGTGGCGAGTACGGCGCCCAGGGGCGCGCCGGCCGCCAGGGTGCGGGCGGCCTCGCGCGGTCCAGTGGCCTTGCGCACGTGGGCGCGGTGGCCGAGTCCCTGGCCCCAGGCCCAGGAGACCAGGCCCGCGAGGATCAGCGCGGCGGCGTGCCGGCCGGGGTGCCACAGGGGTGCGGTGAGCGGGTAGGCGAGGCCCGGCAGGGCGAAGAGCAGCCCGCGCAGCAGGCAGCGGACGTGGTCGGGACGCCAGGGGTCGGCGGCCGGCGCGGGCTCGGGGAAGGTGCGGGGCACCTGCTCGTAGAGGGCGGTGGCGAGCGAGAACAGGTTCGGGTGGCCGTACCGGTCCTTGATCGTCTCGGCGGTGAGGCCCTCGGCCTCCAGCAGGGCGGCGACCTCGTAGGGGTGGACGGCCGGGCCGACGCGGTCGGCGAGTTCGGCGGCCAGCAGGCTGACGGCCGCCTCGTCGGTGCCGTGGCCGGGCAGCCGCAGGGACAGGGTGCGGTCGTCGGGGCGGGCGAGCCGCAGGGCGAGGGTGTCCTGTTCGGCGCCGCCGGGTTCCAGGGCCATGGGTCCGCTCATCCGGCCAGGCTCCCCGCGGCGGTCCGGCGTCCGGGCTCGCGCGCCGGTGCGGACGGGATAGTGAACTCACGTGTCTCGTAGGGGAGTTCGAGGTATATGGAGCGGAAGGTGTCGATGGTCTGCCGCAGGGTGAACTGTTCGATCACCCGTATTCGCGCGGCCTCCCCCATCGCCCGGCGCCGGTCGCCGTCGCCGAGCAGTTCCAGGGCGGCCGCGGCCATCCGTCCGGGGTCGCGCGGTGGTACGACGAGACCGGTGTCGCCCACCGCCTCGCGCACCCCGCCGACATCGGTGGAGACGGTGGCCCGGCCGCAGGACATGGCCTCGATGAGGGTGAACGGGAAGCCCTCGCTGATGCTGGAGAGCATCACGACGTTCCCGGCCGCGTAGGCGTCCTTGATGTCCTCGACGCGGCCCTCGAAGGCGACGGCGTCGGCATGGCCCAGCTCGGCCGCCAGCGCGGCACAGCGCTCCCGGTAGGCCTCGCCGCCGCGAGGCGTGCCGCCGAACAGCCGCAGCCGGGCCTCGGGTATCCGGGCCCTGACGAGGGCGAACGCGCGTATGAGGGTCTCCAGGTCCTTGATGGGATCGACCCGGCCGGCCCAGCTGAGGGTGGGGGTGCCGGGTTCGGGTCCGGCGGGCGGGAAGGCGGCCGGGTCCACGCCGTTGTAGACGGTGCGGATGGCCTTCGGGTCGGCGCCGCCCTGCTCCTCCCAGAGCCGGTTGTAGCGGTTGCCGGGGGTGATCAGGGCGGCTTTGCGGTAGCTCTCCCCGGCGAGCAGCCGGAAGAAGCCGAGGACGAGGGCCTTCACCGGCCAGCGGTAGGGGGCGGTGCGGTAGCCGAGGTAGCGTTCGCGCAGGTAGACGCCGTGCTCGGTGAGCAGCAGCGGCACCCCGTGCCGGTCGAGGGCGGCGAGTCCGGGCAGTACGGCCACTCCCCCGCTGACCGCGTGGGCCACGCCGTGCCGGGGCGCGGGCGCGGCGAGCGGGCGCAGGGCGTGTTCCAGCAGGGCGGTGGCGGTGACCGCGTCGTGCAGGGTGGGGCGCGCCTCGCGCACGGCGAGCCCCGGCCGGTTCCACACGGCGGCGAGCAGGGCGACGGCCCGGTCGCCGCGCAGGAACGGGCTCAGCGTCCCGTCGGCGGCGGCCCGCGCCAGCAGGTACAGGGCGGGCGGGAACTGGTCCTCGGCGCGGGGGTCGAGGAGCGCGGTGAGGAAGCGTTCGTAGGCGGCGGCGAGCCGGGCCAGGACGCGGCCGCGGGGCGGGCGGCCCGCGGGCGGCTCGCCCCACATGGGGACGGAGAGGACCTGCCGGACCTGGGCGGGCAGGTCCCAGACGACGGGTTCGCGCCCGGTGCCGGTGACGGCGATGACGTCGAAGTCCAGGTCGGGCATGCCCTGGACGAGCTGGTCGCACCACACGCTGACGCCGCCGTGGCTGTGCGGGTAGGTGCCTTCGGTGAGCAGGGTGACGTGCGCCGCGGCGGGGCGGCGCGCACCGTGGTGAACGTGCATCGATCGGGCTCCACGGCCTCAGTTGTGGGGTGGTCGTGCGCATCCCGGCCGCGTCGTGGCGGCCGGGATCCGGGGCCCGCCCGAGGGTGTCGGACGGGCCCTTGGGTCGGTGCGCGTTCAGTGCTTCGGGGAGTGGCCGCCCTGGTGCCGCGGGGTGTACGGGATCTGGTGGGTGACGCCCTTGGGGAGCTTGGTGCGCGGGGCCGGCGCAGTGGCCGCCTGGTGGGTGTGGCCGTGGGTGCCCGGTGTGGCGGCGGCCCCGGTGGCAGGCAGGGTGAAGGTGAGCGGGGTGCCGGTGGCGGCGGTCCAGCCGGACAGCTCACCTGCGTACGCGCTGCCGAAAGCGCCGGTGCCCAGCCTGCTGCCGGTGGGCAGGGTGGCGTTGGTGTACGTACCGCTGGGGGCCTGCACGGTGACCGTGTTGCCGATGCGGTAGGCGGTGACCTGGCCGGCGTTCAGGGCAGCGGTCCAGGCGGTGCGGCGCTGGAGTTCGGTGCCGATGTCCTTCATCCGCAGGTTCACCAGCGGGGTGTTGGCGGCGAAGAGGCTGTTGTAGCCGTCGAGGACGCCGTCGAGTACCGGGTAGGCGATGCGGTCCTCGGCGAGGTTGGACTGGTGGATGAAGTGCGGCTTGGGGTCGTTGGAGAGCACATGGCCGAGGTCGATGCGGGTCTCCAGCGGCACGATGTAGTCCTGGTAGCCGGTGCCGGTGTCCAGCGGGGCGGGCATGCAGGTGGTGGTCGCGGGGTTGTCCTCGCACAGGCCGCTGCCGCCCTGGGCGCGGCTGGTGTAGAGCCAGTTGTACTCGTCGACCTCTTCGGAGGCATGGCCCGCGTTGTAGAAGACGTTCATCGGGTAGCGGGCGACGGTGGCGGCGGGGCCGACCTGGCGCTGGGCGGGGTCGCGGGAGGCGTCCGCGCCGAGCCATTTGACGCCGCTGTCGGTGAGCGCGGGTGCCAGGTTGGGGTTGTCCTGGGGCTGTTGCGGCAGGATCAGCAGGCCGGAGTGTTCACCGGTCACCAATTCGCTGTTGTCGAGGGGGAGTCCGTTGACCTCGCCCCAGGCGCGGTTGTTGGCGATCTCGTCGTCGATGGTCTGCCGACTGACCCACTGGGTGCTGCCGTCGGGGTTGGTCTCGCACTTCCACGGGACCACGGTGGTGTCCTGCTCGCAGCCGAGGAAGGCGTGCGTGTAGGTGTGGTTGATCCAGCGGAACTGGTTGCGGTCGGCGATGAGTTTGTCGGCGAGCTGGTCGACGCCGTTGTTGTCCTCGCGCTGGTCGACGCTGCCGGAGCCGTTGAAGGCGAGGTCGAGGGTGAAGCCGTGGCTCTGCTCCCAGGCGACGGCGTAGTCGACGTCCGCCGGGGTCATCCGGATCGGGTTGGGCGTGCCGGAGCTGTTGGTGCAGTCGACGTCGCCGGGCGTGCAGTTGAGCTGGGTGTCCCAGCGGTCGTCGGCCGCGAACACGTCGTCCACGTGCACGGCGAAGTAGTTGCGGGAGGCGCCGAGGTGCACCCCGCCGGTCATCCAGTCCACGATGCCGCGCGCCAGCAGCCGGAACTGCTGCTGGTACTGGTTGTAGACGAAGGTGATGACCAGCTCGCGCCGCCCGTCGTGCCGGTACTCGCCGACGAGGGAGCCCTGGGTGGTGGTGCCGGGGATGGTCGCCTGGACGTACGGGGTGAAGTCGGCGCCGGGCGCGGGCGTCGACAGGTAGGCGTAACTCTCGCCCACGGTGGGCGAGTTGTCCTCGAAGGGCACGGCGCCCTTGAGGTAGTCGAAGGGACCCGCCTTGCCCGCGTCGGTGACCTGGGCCTGGACGCCGTCGACGCTGCCGGAGTAGCCGCCGGAGGTCGGGACCTGGAGCCCGGCCTGGGGGCGGGCGTAGGTGTAGGCGTCCACCTGCGGGATGCCGTACGTCTGCTCGTAGGCGGCGAGTGCGCTCATCTCGGCACTGCCGGAGGCGAACGGGTTGTCGTTGGGCAGGACGACGGCCTGGTACTTGGCGCGGGGCCGGCCGCCCACGGTGTCGGCGAGGAAGCCGGCGTCGATGGTGGGCCGGCCCGCGCTGGTCAGGTCGACCTCGGTGAACGGCGTTCCTTCCGAAGTGAGTTCGGCGGCGATGGCGTCGGTGGCCGGCCCGCCGTCGCTCACCACCAGGACTCTGAGGTCGATGCGTGGTGTGCCGCTGTCGGCCTGGGCCGGTCCGGCCTGGAGGCCGAGTGCGGTGATGAGCGCGCCCACCGTGAGCGCGGTGGTGCCGATGGTCCGCTTCATGCGGTGAAGTTCCCCTCCCCGGACAGGGGTGAGCACGGCTCGCATGGAGCGGACGCACCCCCTCGCACGCCGCCGGCGTCCCCCTCAGAAGCCGGTCGGCGTGCATCCGTCGCGTCACATAGTGATGGATGTGTGTAGCTTTTGTGGTCGGGTCACGAAACCTGACGGAAAATGGCGGGTATCCAACTGCCTTGTGACACAACCCGATTGAGCTTTTTCCCGTCATGCCCGGTCTCACCCGGCGGACCGTCGGGTCCGCCGGGCCGGGCGCCGGCCGCCGCGGGGTGCGCGGCGGGCCGTCAGGAACAGAGCACGCGCGTCTCGGGCGTGTAGACGGGGCCGCCGCTGTAGTTGGTGCCGTCGCTGAACTCGGCGTAGAAGTACGAGTAGAAGCCGATGTTGCCGTTGCAACCGGAGTCGGCGGCGACCTGGAGGGTCAGGGTGACGGTACGGCTCTGGCCGGGCGGGATGGTGGCGCCGTAGTTGGTGCCGAGGTTGGTCGGGCCGGTGCCGGAGCAGGGGGTGCTGGTGCCGTCGGCGGCGGCCAGGGTGCAGCCGGCGAAGCTGTACTTGAGGTCCGGACGCTGGGTGGTCAGCCAGGTCGGGTCGATCGTCTGGTACACGAACAGGACGTCGTACGTCTTGTTGTTGGTCAGCGTCATCGAGAGCTTGACCGAACCGCCGGGGGTGGTGGTGGCGTTGTCGGCGCTGAAGGTGAGGGCCGCGGGGTTCGGGTCGGCGCTGGCCAGGGAGCTGAAGCCGAAGACGGCGAGGACGACGGCGAGGACGGCGGTGAGACCGAGGCGTCTCAGCAGAGGTGATCGCATGGGCCGGGAGGCTAGGCGCGGGGCGCGCGCGGCGTCTGCCCCGTCATGGGCTCCCGGAGCGCGATCGGCCGAAAGCGGTCGCCAAGTGAAGGCAATGTGATGACCATGTGACGACCTTCCGGAGGGAGCATCCCCGCACGGTACAGGCGGTGACGGCGGAGGTGCGTGGTGTGGCCGGAAACGTCGGCGCAAAGCCGGGGTAATGGCGAGGACCCGCCCTGGGCTCGCGCGCGGAACCAGGTCATCCGGTCATGTGCGGGCGCACTTCCCGGCCAATCGGTGAATTCCGGCCGCGCCGGTCCCCTGCTCGAGGACCGGCGCGGCCGTACCCGCGTCACCCGCGGGCGTGTGCCCGCTCGAACGCCGCGAAGGCGGCCTCCTGGCGCCATTCCAGGCGCGCCCTGGCGCTGCCGGCGAGGAGCCGCCGGCAGGCCGCGCCGCGCACGGGCTGTCCGGGGGTCTCGGCGCGGCAGGCCGCGACCGGGTGGTAGCCCCGCGCGGTGGGGTTGCCCTGCCACAGGCTGGCGCCGGGCAGGAAGGCGTACTGGAGGGAGGCGCGGGCCAGGTCCTTCAGCTCCGGGTAGCCGAGGCCGTAGGTGGCGGCGGCGTACTGGTACTCGTGGCTGATGTCGATGCGCGAGACGCCGGGGTCGTCGGTGGCGAGGACGACCGGGACGCCGTAGCGGCGGTACGTGGTGAAGGGGTGCTCGGCGCCCTTGACGCCGAGGATCTGCGCGTTGCTGGAGAAGGGCACCTCGACGGCGATCTGCCGGTCCGCCATGGTGCGGGCGGTGCGCTGCCAGTCGTCCTCGTGGACCAGGTCGACACCGTGTCCGACGCGCTCGGTGTGCGCGACGTCGACGGCCTGGGCGATATGGAACTTCAGCGCCTCGGGCTTGACCAGCCCGGGCCACAACTCGCCCGCGTGCAGGGTGACATGGGCCTTCGGGTACACGGTGCGCAGATAGCCGACCATGCGCATCTGGAGGCTGTAGTTCGCCAGCGAGCTGTCCCAGTCCTCGGGCTGCACCAGGTTGACGGCGACGAACCGCGGGTCCGCCTCGGCCAGTCGCATGCCGAGGTCCAGCTGGGTGAAGACCCGCACCGGTGAACTGCCGCGGGACGCCTGGGAGATCCAGCGGACGGTGAGCCCGCAGGCCGGCCGGGCCCGCGAGGTGCCGCAGTGCTCGGTGGCGCGGAACTCGGCGTCACCGTCATCGGCCTCCTTGCGGGCGTTCGCGACGAGCTTGTCCAGCTTGCCGCCCGCGGCCAGCTTGCGGTGCAGGGCGGCGAGGTCGGCGTCCCAGCCGACCTGGTCGGCGAGTTGCTTGGCGCCGTCGGAGGCGGGGGTGACCATCGTCTCCAGGTACGACTGGTTGTTGGCCACGACCGTGTCGGCGACCTGCGCGAGCAGCTTGCCCCGGTGCCGCCAGGTGACCTCGCCGAACTTGCCGAAGGTGTCGAAGAAGTGGTCGTGCCCGTTCTCGCCGGGCGGGAAGTCCTGCATGGACCAGGCGCGCACGATCGCCTCGTGGAAGGCACGGTCGGTGCGGGCGTCGGCGGCGGGGCGGGTGCCGGGGCCGCAGGGCGGGGCGACGGCGGTCATCGTCGCGTCGACGCACAGGCCGTCCTCGGCGGCCAGCTCGACGAGGTAGTCGGTGTTCACCGCTCCGGAGAGGTGGTTGTGCAGGTCTCCGCCCTTGGGGAGCTGCCGGAAGAACGCCCGCAGGGCCGCGGGCCGGTCCTTGACCGAGCGGAGGTAGGCGTCGGTGCGCGCCTCGGCGGCCGTGGCCTGCCGGGACGGCGGCGCGGCGGGCCGGGCCGCCGGGCGCGCGGGCTGCGCGGCGGCGGGCAGGGCGGACAGCAGGGACAGGACGCTGAGGGTGCCGAGCACGGCCGGAACGACCCGGCGCGGTACGGCATTTCGGGTGTGCAGACTCACAGGGGCATGATCAGCGAAGGAGTACGGCGGCGGGTGCGCGACCGGCGCATACCGGCCGGAGAGCACCCGTGCGGGTGACACATCCGGTTCCCTGTCCGGTAACGGACGGTGCGGGGGGCGCGCGAGGGGCCGGGGAGTACGGGGGTGGCATGCCGGGCGGCGGCGCGGGTAGTCGCGCTTGCGAACGTCGTGCACCGGCGGCGACTTACCAGGAGGCCGACCCCATGCTGATGGCACACCCCGCTGTACTGAAGGACCTCATCGCCCAGTACGAGACCCTCACGCTGCTCGGCGCGGAGGAGAGCACTCCGGGGGCGCGGCAGCGGCTCGCGGACGTCTCCTACACGCTGTGCGTGGCCACCGGGACGCGGGATGTCGACATGGCGCTGGTCGCGGCACGTCACCGGCTGTCCGGGGCCCGCCCGGAGGACGACTCCCTGCTCCAGGGTCCGGCCCCGGCCGTCGCCTGAGACCGAGGCGGGAGTTGGGCGCGTCGGCGCCGCACCGTCCCCCAGTCGGCGGCTCCCCCCGCCGCACTCCCCCGAAGTCGCGGGCTCCCGCTTCTGGTCGGCGGGACCTACCGGGCGGTATACAGAACCGGTCAATCGCGTGAGGGCCGCTCGAAGGCGCCGCCGTCCGCGCTGAGTACCGGTTCCAGGGGGGACGATGACCGACGACAGACGCCCGGCGGACGGGACGAGAGCCCGGCGGCGGCCCGCGGTGCTGGCGTCGGCGGCGGCCGGCTGTGCCCTGGTGGCCGCCGCGACACCGGCCGCCGCGCACCCGGCGGGCCACGCCCACCGCCTCGCATACGTGGCGCTGGGCGACTCCTACACCTCGGGCCCCGGCATACCCACCCAGGTGGACGCCAACTGCGCCCGCTCCAACCGGAATTACCCCTCGCTGGTGGCGCGCCGGGCGGGGGCGGCCGCGTTCACCGACGCCAGTTGCTCGGGCGCGACGACCGCGCAGATGTGGCAGGCACAGGGCACCAACCCGCCGCAGCTGGACGCCGTGTCACGGCATACCGACCTGGTGTCGCTCCAGATCGGCGGCAATGACGTCGGGTTCGGCACCATCATCGCCACCTGCGCCCGGCTCGGCGCGAAGGATCCGGCGGGCAACCCGTGCCAGCGCTCCTACGGGGCGTCCGGGCAGGACGCGTCGGCCCTGGCGGTGCGGCAGACCGCGCCGAAGATCACCAAGGTGCTGCGGGCCGTGCGCGCGCGGGCGCCGCACGCCAGGGTCCTGCTCGTCGGCTATCCCGATCTGCTGCCCGACGACGGTGTGGGCTGCTTCCCTCAAGTACCTTTCGCGCAGGGCGACTTCGCCTATCTGCGGGACACCGAGAAACGGCTGAACGCGATGCTGCGGACGGTGGCCGCGCACAACCGCGCCGCCTACGTGGACACCTACGGTCCGACGGTCGGCCACGACATGTGCAAGGCGCCCGCGGACCGCTGGATCGAGCCGCTCCAGCCGGCCGCGCCCGCGGCCCCCGCGCACCCCAACGCGCTGGGCGAGCAGGCCATGGCGGGGGCGGTCCTGCACCGGCTGGCGGGCGGCTCCGGACACCGCTGAGCCCCGCCGCGGCGGCCTCCGCGCACCGCCGGGGGCCGCCGCGACCCGCGTCCGGGAAGGGGCCGTCGCTCAGCCGCCCAGGGCGCCGCGCACCACGCCCTGCGCCTCCTCCTGCACCCGCGCCAGGTGGTCTACGCCGAGGAAGGACTCGGCGTAGACCTTGTAGACGTCCTCGGTGCCCGAGGGGCGGGCCGCGAACCAGGCGTTCTCGGTGGTGACCTTGATGCCGCCGATGGCCGCGCCGTTGCCGGGCGCCTCGGTGAGCACGGCGGTGACCGGCTCCCCGGCGAGGGTGTCCGCGGTGACCTGGGCGGGCGACAACGTGCCGAGCAGCGCCTTCTGTTCGCGGGTGGCGGGGGCGTCGATGCGGGCGTACGCGGGCTCGCCGAAGCGGGCGGTCAGGGCCGCGTAGTGCTCGGACGGGGTCTTGTCCGTGACGGCGGTGATCTCGGAGGCGAGCAGGGCGAGGATGATGCCGTCCTTGTCGGTGGTCCACACCGAGCCGTCCCGGCGCAGGAAGGAGGCGCCGGCCGACTCCTCGCCGCCGAAGCCGAGGTCGCCGCCGATCAGGCCGTCCACGAACCACTTGAAGCCGACGGGCACTTCGACCAGGCGACGGCCGAGGTCGGCGGCGACCCGGTCGATCATGGTGGAGGACACCAGGGTCTTGCCGACGCCCGCGTCCGCGGACCACTGCTCGCGGTGCCGGTAGAGGTAGTCGATGGCGACCGCGAGGTAGTGGTTGGGGTTCATCAGGCCCGCGTCCGGGGTGACGATGCCGTGCCGGTCGGCGTCGGCGTCGTTGCCGGTGGCGATGCGGTAGGCGGCGCGCTGCTCGATCAGCGAGGCCATCGCGTAGGGCGAGGAGCAGTCCATGCGGATCCGGCCGTCCCAGTCCAGCGTCATGAACCGCCAGGTGGGGTCGGTGTGCGGATTGACCACCGTGAGGTCGATGCGGTGCCGCTCGGCGATCCGGCCCCAGTAGGCGACGGAGGCGCCGCCGAGCGGGTCGGCGCCGATACGCACCCCGGACGCGCGGACCGCGTCCAGGTCGAGGACGCTCGGCAGGTCGTCGACGTAGGTGCCGAGGAAGTCGTAGCGGCCGGTGGTGTCCGCGGCGAGGGCGCGGGTGTACGGCAGCCGTCGTACGTCCTTCAGGCCGCCGGTGATGATCTCGTTGGCGCGGTCCTGGATCCAGGAGGTGGCGTCGGAGGCGGCCGGGCCGCCGCTCGGCGGGTTGTACTTGAAGCCGCCGTCGGCGGGCGGGTTGTGCGAGGGGGTCACGACCACGCCGTCGGCGAGCCCCGTGGTGCGGCCCCGGTTGTGGGTGAGGATGGCGTGCGAGACGGCGGGGGTGGGCGTGTAGCCGTCCGCGCTGTCGATGAGCACGGTCACGCCGTTGGCCGCGAACACCTCCAGCGCGGTGACCCGCGCGGGCTCCGACAGGGCGTGAGTGTCGGCGCCCAGGAACAGCGGACCGTCGATGCCCTGCCCGGCGCGGTACTCGCAGATGGCCTGGCTGGTGGCGGCGATGTGGTCCTCGTTGAAGGCGCTCGCCAGGGAGGAGCCCCGGTGCCCCGAGGTGCCGAAAGCCACCCGCTGGGCCGGGTCGGCCGGGTCCGGGTGCAGCGCGTAGTACGCCGTGACCAGCCTCGCCACATCGACAAGATCCTCGGGGCCGGCCGGCCGGCCGGCTCGCTCGTGCGCCATGAGTGCGTTCCTCCGCATCGGTTTCGGTCACTCGCTGACGTCCATCTTTCCTCGTCAGGGCGCTGCCACGCGAGTCCGCGCGGACCGGGGCGGCGTGACCGCGCCACGTTCGCCGCGCGCGGTACGGCCGCGCGCCGCGCCGCGGGCTCCGCCGGCCGCGCGGCGCGACACGCGACGCCCCGTCAGCCGATGTGGTAACTGTCGCCGTACACCTTCCAGTCGAGCGGCGTCTTCAGGTCGAGGTTGCCCTTGCGCAGGAAGACCCGCTGCTCGGTGTCGACGCGGGTGGTGTCGCTGTGGGCCTCCTCCTGCTTCATGGCCCAGACACGGGCGTCGAGGAAGGCGTTCAGGTACGCCGTCTCGTCGCCGCCCTGCGCCGGGGGCTTGGCGGTGCGCAGGGCGCGCCCCCGGATGTTGCGGAAGCTCGTGGGGTCGTCGCCGTCGCCGTGCATCACGATGGCGTCGTAGTAGCAGAACTGGCCGAGGGCGCGCAGTTTGTCGGCCTTGCCCTGGGCGACGGCGGGGTCGAAGTAGACGCGGTCGCGTTCGTCGTCCTGGCACTTCTGGAACACCGCGTCCTGCGCGGCCTTGCGCCAGTCCTTGGGGAAGTCGGGGTCGAGTCCGGAGTGCGAGTCGCTGCCGTTCACCTTGCGCAGCGCGGGCAGGTACTTCGCGAGGACGTTGCCTGGCTTGCGGTCGGCGTAGAGCTGGACGAGGTCGAGCATGTCGCCGGTGCCGGAGCAGAAGCCGATGATGCCGGCGGTGTAGCCGCGGCCGTCGCCGATGTCCTCGATGTACTTGTACTGGGCCTTCCAGTCGAGCGAGGAGTTCTCCGCGCTCGACACCAGCTTCATCGCGATCTCCTTCTCCGCGGGATCGTCGAGGCCGGCGGCGGTGACGGCCTGTGCCGCGGTGGCGCGCGGGATGCCGAGCGCGGCACCGGCGGCCACGGCGCCGAGCGCGGCGACGAGGGTACGGCGGGAGAGTCGGGCGGGGGCCGCTGATTCGCGGTGTGCGTGCACCACTGGGGCTCCAAAGAGGGGTGGGGGGTGGCGAGTTGGGCCAGTACGAAGGAGCGCTGCTGTACTGGTAGGAAAGTTTCCTATCAGAGCTGGGAGCGGCCGGTAACCCGGCCCGTGTGAAATTCGTAGGATCGGACAGTCCCGCATTCAGAAGCGGGACCGCTCAATTCGATCCGGCTGCGCGATTGGACTTATGGATCACCTCGGCGCAGGGTGGACGGACCCCCTCGCACCTCGGGGGGCACCCGTACCGCACCACCCGGAGATCACCCGATGACCTACGTCGCGGACCCCGCTCGCTACGACGGCACCATGCAGTACCGGCGCACCGGCCGCTCGGGCCTCGACCTGCCGGTCCTGTCCCTGGGCTACTGGCACAACTTCGGCGACGACCGCGCCTTCGAGACCCAGCGCGAGATCGCCCTGCGCGCCTTCGACCTGGGGATCACCCACCACGATCTCGCGAACAACTACGGCCCGCCCTACGGCTCGGCGGAGGCCAACTTCGGCCGGCTGATGCGGCGGGACCTCGCGCCGTACCGCGACGAGCTGGTGATCTCCACCAAGGCGGGCTGGGACATGTGGCCGGGCCCCTACGGGCAGGGCGGCGGCTCCCGCAAGTACCTGCTGGCCTCGCTGGACCAGTCGCTGCGCCGGATGGGCGTGGACTACGTGGACATCTTCTACTCCCACCGGCTGGACGCGAGCACGCCGCTGGAGGAGACGATGGGCGCCCTCGACACGGCCGTGCGCCAGGGCAAGGCGCTCTACGTCGGCATCTCCTCCTACGACGCCGAGCGCACCCGGCAGGCCACCGCGATCCTGCGCGAGCTCGGCACCCCGCTGCTGATCCACCAGCCGTCGTACAACATGTTCAACCGCTGGATCGAGACCGAGGGCCTGCTGGACGTGGCGCAGGAGGAGGGGTTCGGGGTCATCGGCTTCACGGCGCTCGCCCAGGGCCTGCTGACCGGCCGCTACCTGGACGGCGTGCCGGCGGACTCGCGGGCCGCGCGCGGCGCGTCGTTCGACCGCTCCTGGCTGACCGAGGACGTGCTGCGCCGGCTGCGCGCCCTGAACGGCATCGCCGCGCGGCGCGGGCAGACCCTGGCCCAGCTCGCGCTCGCCTGGGCGCTGCGTGACCGGCGGGTGACCTCCCTGGTCATCGGCGCCTCGCGCACCGAGCAGCTGGAGCAGAACGTGGCCGCGCTGGAGAACCTCGACTTCACCGACGAGGAACTGGCCGAGATCGACACGTACGCCACCGACGGCGGTGTGGATCTGTGGCGCGAGGCCCGGCTGGGAAATCTGGATTGACTCCCCTCAATGTGACACAGCTCACAAAAATGAGGGATAAATAGGACTTAATCTGGCAACTCGGACATCCGTACGACTCCCTCACACCGCAAGGAGCCGCTCGCCGCATGGTGCACGCAGCCCGTCCCAGCCACGTCCCGCCGCCCCGTCCGGACCTGAGCCGCGCTCGCGACTGCGAACGCTGCCTCGGCTGGGGGACCGTCGTCAGCCGCGACGGCGAGCACGAGCTGTGCCCCGCCTGCCAGGCGGGCCCCCGGTAGCCCCGGGGGCCCGGTCGGCGGCGGACCCGTACCGTTGAGGCATGGCCGCCCCTCCGCTTCCCGGACCACTGGCCCATCTGGCGCCGCTGCTCGGCCACTACGGCTACTGGGCCGTGGGGGCCGTGATCCTCGTGGAGGACTTCGGCATCCCGGCACCCGGCGAGACGATCCTGCTCGCCGCCGGGGTGTACGCGGGCGCGGGTGAGCTGGACATCGTGAAGGTGGCGCTCATCGCGTTCGCCGCGGCCGTCATCGGGGACAACATCGGCTATCTGATCGGCCATTACGGCGGGCGCGCCTTCGTGCACCGCTGGGGCAAGTACGTCCTGCTGACCCCGAAGCGGTTCGCGGCCGCCGAGGAGTTCTTCACCCGGCACGGCGGCGCGATCGTCACCGTGGCCCGGTTCATCGAGGGCCTGCGCCAGGCCAACGGCATCGTCGCGGGCACCTCGGGCATGCACTGGCGCCGCTTCCTCGCCTTCAACGCCCTCGGCGCCGCCCTGTGGGTGGGCCTGTGGACCACCCTGGCCTATCTGGCGGGCAGCCATATCGACGCGGTCTACGAGCAGATCAAGCGCTACGAGATCTACGTCCTGGTGGCCCTCGCGGTCCTGGTGCTCGCGCTCGTGGCCCGCCATGTCGTACGGCGGCGCCACGAGCGCTGAGCCGGTCAGGAGGAACGCGCCGCCCCGCGCGTCGGCTCCTTGGGCGCGGTCCCTCTTCCGCCGCCTCCCGGCGCCTCGCCGGCACGCTCATGGCCGCCGCGCAACGCGGAGGCCACGGCGGAGACCAGGGCCATGCCCGCGGCCACGCTGAAGACGATGGTCAGGCCGTGGTGGAAGGGGCCGGAGACCAGTTCGGGGAAGAACGTGTGGCCGGTCAGGGTGGCGCGCTGGGCGGCGGTCAGGTGGTCCAGGGTGCCGCCCGCCAGCAGATGGCCGATGGGGTTGTTGCCGAGGAACGTCGCGAACAGGGTGCTCACCGGCGGCAGCGAGGCCACCTGGTGCGCGGTCGCGGCGGGCACGCCGTGGGCCGTCAGGCCGCTGCTCAGCGTCTTCGGCAGGGTCGCGGCGAGGCCGGAGACCATCAGCGAGAAGAACACCCCGATGGACAGGGCGGTGCCCGAGTTCTGGAAGGTGGAGCGCATCCCGGAGGCCACGCCCCGGTACCTCGCCGGCACGCTGCCCATGATCGAGGAGGTGTTGGGCGAGGAGAACATGCCCTGGCCCAGACCGTTGAGCAGCAGCAGCGCGGCGAACGGGCCGTAGTCGAAGTCCACCGGCAGGGCCAGCAGCCCGAGGAAGGAGCCGGCGACGACCAGCAGCCCGGCGGTGGAGAAGATCCGGGCGCCGAACCGGTCGGAGAGGTAGCCGGAGACGGGACCGGCGAGCAGGAAGCCCAGGGTGAGCGGCAGCATGAAGATGCCCGCCCACAGCGGGGTGTCCTCGAAGTCGTAGCCGTGCAGCGGCAGCCAGATGCCCTGGAGCCAGATGATCAGCATGAACTGGAGCCCGCCGCGGGCGACCGCGGTCAGCAGCGCGGCGAGGTTGCCCGCCGCGAAGGCCCGCACCTTGAACAGCGAGAGGCGGAACATCGGCTCGGCGACCCTGGTCTCCACCACGCAGAAGACGAGCAGCAGGCAGGCGCCGCCGATCAGCCCGGCGAGGACGAGCGGGTTGGTCCAGCCGGTGGGGTGGCCGCCGTAGGGCTGGATGCCGTAGGTGATGCCCGCGAGCAGGATGCCGGCGCCCGAGGCGAAGGTGAGGTTGCCGAGCCAGTCGACCCGGCCACGCCCGCCGGCCGCGGTCTCGCGCAGGCTCAGGTACGACCACACGGTGCCGGTGACGCTGATCGGGACGCTCACCCAGAACACGGCCCGCCAGTCCACGGCGGCCAGCAGACCGCCGGCCAGCAGGCCGAGGAACTGCCCGGCGAGCGCGGTGATCTGGTTGATGCCGAGCGCCATGCCGCGCTGCCGGGAGGGGAAGGCGTCGGTGAGGATCGCGGCCGAGTTGGCGGTGAGCATGGAGCCGCCGAAGGCCTGCACGATCCGCCACAGGATCAGCCACAGCGCGCCCGCCCCGGCCCGGAACGGGTCCAGGGACAGCGCGATGGAGGCGATGGCGAAGACCAGGAAGCCCAGGTTGTAGATCCGCACCCGGCCGAACATGTCGCCGAGCCGGCCGAGCACCACCACCAGCACGGCCGACACCAGCAGGTAGCCGAGGATCATCCACAGCAGATAGCCGATGTTGCCCGCGGCCAGCGGGTCCAGGCCGATGCCGCGGAAGATGGCCGGCAGCGAGATGATCACGATGGAGGCGTCCATCGTGGCGATCAGGACGCCGAGCGTGGTGTTGGACAGGGCGACCCACTTGTAGCCGGGGCCGGGCGGTGTGGTCCGCTGCCGGGCCGAGCGGGCGAGGAGCCGGGCGCGTATGCCGCCTTCGGGCACGGCGGCGTTCACAGCTGTTCCGCCAGTCGGTCCAGCAGGGGCAGCGCGTCGGCCAGTGCCTGCCGCTCGCTCGGGGTGAACCCGTCCAGGGCGCGGGCGAGGCGGTCGGCGGACTCGGAGCGGCGCCGCTCCAGCACGGCGCGGCCCTCCTCGGTGATCGCGATGATGGCCCGGCGCCGGTCGGCGGGGTCGGGCGCCCGGCTCACCAGGCCCCGCTGCTCCAGACCGGCGAGGGTGCCGGCCATCGCCTGTGGCCGCACTCGCTCCAGCTCGGCGAGCGCGCCCGGCGAGTCCGGTCCGCTGCCGGAGAGCCGGGCCAGTACCGAGGCGCCGGAGAGGGTGAGGTCGCCCACCGCGTGCGCCTGGCGCAGTCTGCGCACGATCCGGCCCATGGCGAGCCTGAGCGCGCCCGCGAGCGCGCTGGTCCCGGCGCCGGAGGCCGGGTCGGCGGCCGGTGCCACCACGTCGTCTGTTGCCACATCCATGATTAGTAACAATAGGTTTATCAGCCTGGGCTGTACAATCAAGGGCGAGTAATCGGTTTGGGGCGCGTCCCAGGGGCAAACCGAAGGGCGTACGGACATCACGACACGTTGGGATGTGAGACTCCGATGGCAGGCAACCAGAAGGCGAAGGGCAAGGCGGAGCAGGCCAAGGGCAAGGCCAAGGAGGCCATGGGCCGCGCCGTCGGCAACGAGAGCATGGAAGCCGAGGGCCGGATGGAAGGTGCCAAGGGCGACGCCCGGCAGGCCAAGGAGAAGGCCAAGGACACCTTCAAACACTGAGGCCCGCCGTCGGCCATGGCGCTGACCCGGACGAGCGAATCCAGCGGGTCCCGGGAATCCACCCCAGCGGATTACCGGGGCCCGCTGTCGCGTCCGGGAGCGGCGGCGGGCAGGGATTCGTGTGCAACCGGAGGAATCCCGGTGCACGTCCCCTTGATCGACGGACCAGCGGGTAGCCGAGCTGAGGACGGCACGTTTCTTCACACGCTCGCAGGAACGGACCCCGAACCCCGGAGGGAAAAGGGCGACGAGGTATGGACATCTCGCTGAGGACGCACCCGAGGACGCAGGATCGGGGCTACAGCCGCACCTGGGACACCGGCACGTGCAGCAGCGCCGAGGCGCGTGACGCCGTCGCCGCCCTGCTCGCCGCGGCGCGCCCGGCGCCGGTGCGGCGTTCGGTGCAGGACGCGCAGCTCGTGGTGAGCGAACTGGTGACCAATGCGCAGAAGCACGCGCCCGGCCCGTGCGCCCTCAGCCTGGAGCTGGGGCCCGGCGCCCACGCGCTGCGCATCTGCGTGACGGACACCTCCGCCGAGCCGCCGAGCCCGCGCTCGCCCGACCCCGGACGGGTCGGCGGCCACGGTCTGCATCTGGTGACGATGCTCTCGCGCGACCTGGAGGTGACGGTGCTGCCCGAGGGCGGCAAGCGGGTCACCGCGACGGTCCCGCTCGTGGCCGAGGGCACCGGCGCACGCGACGACGGCTGACCCGCCGCACGGGCCGTAGAACTCCCGCCGCAGGAGGGCGAGTTCAAGACGGTGTCTGCCGATCCACGCCGGCGCGGGTCGATTTCCCGGCACGGACGACCGGACCCGCCTCGTACCAAGCGCGCCACCCCTCCCTCACACCACGGCTGCCGAAGCGTCGGCCGTCGCCCAGTCCGGTGGGGTCTCGCCGTCCACCACGAACTCCAGCAGGACGGGACCCGGACGGGTGAGCACGTCGGCCCAGACGGAGGCGACATGCCGGGGGCGGTCGCAGCGCACGGCCGGCACTCCGGCGAGGCGGGCCCACTCGGCGTACGGCATCGCGGGGACCTCGGCCGAGAGCGGGATCAGCGGATCCCCGGCGGCGGCCCGGCGCTGCCAGGTGAGCCGGTTGAGGTCGCCGTTGTTCAGCACGCAGAACACGAGCGGCGGCAACTCGCCGAGCAGGCCCGAATGGCGCCGGACGGTGATGAGTTCGTTCAGCCCGCCGCTCTGGAAGGCCCCGTCCCCCACGAGCGCGATCACGGGCCGCTCGGGGGCCGCGAACTTCGCGGCGACGGCGTACGGGACGGCGGCGCCGGGCAGCCCCAGGCGGCCCGAGAGCAGGGAGCGCATGCCGTTGCGCAGCCTGAGGTGGCGGGTCCACCAGTCGAGCGCGGTCCCGGAGTCGGTGACCACCACGGCCCGGTCCGGCAGCCGCTCGGAGAGTTCGGCGACGACCGCGCGGGGGTTCACGGAGGTGCCGAAGTACCGGCCGGCCCTGGTCCGCCCCTCGGCCCGCCAGCCGCGCACCGTGTCCTCCACATGGGTGCGCCAGGCGCGGTCGGTGTTCCGGCGCAGGAGCGGGATCAGCGCCTCAAGGAACGCCGGGGGGTCGCACCTCACACGCACCTCGGCCGCCGACGAGACGTCACCGGACGCCGCGACGGCCACCGCGCGCGGGGGTTCCGCGGGCTCCACCGCCACGATCCGGCACCGGGCGCGGTCGGGCAGCACGGCGGGGTCCAGGTCCTCCGCGCCCACGAGCAGCAGCGTGTCGCACTCCTGAAGCAGCGTCGCGGCGGCGGTGCTGCCGAGCGGCCCCGCGACGCCGGTCTGGTACGGCAGGTCGTCGGGCAGCGCGTCCCGCGCGAGCGCGGTCACGGCCGCCCCGGCGCCGAGCAGCGCGGCCACCCCCGCCGCCTGCGCCGACGCCGCGCGCCCCGCGTTGCCCACGAGCACGGCGGGGCGCCGGGCCGCGTCCAGGACGGCGGCGGCGCGGCGGAGCAGGCTCTCGTCGGGCGGTCGTACCGGCGCGGGGCGCGGGCTGTCGTCGTCGGCCGGTTCGCCCGGCGCCGTCGCCGTCAGCACCTCGCGCCCTACGACGACACTGGCGACGCCCCGCTCGGTGAGCGCGGCCCGCACGGCCCGGTGCAGGGCGTCGGGCAGCTGTGCCGGCCGGGAGACCGGTTCGCAGAACACGGACACCTCCGCCAGATGGCGTACGGCCAGGCCGCCGTCGTCCCCGCCGGCCAGCACGAGCACCGGCGCCCGGTCGGCCGCCGCGTCGTACAGGCCGGCCAGCAGTCGCAGGGCGCCCGCGCCGGGTGGGGCGAGGCAGCAGCCGAGGCGGCAGGTGAGCTTGGCGTGGGCGCAGGCCATGAGGGCGGCGGACTCCTCGCCGCGCGCCTGCACGAACCAGGGGGCCACGGCCCGCGCGGACCGGGGGTTTGCCAGCTCCCGGACCAGCGGGTCGAGCGCCAGGCACGGTACGCCGTACACCCGGTCCACGCCCGCGCCCCGCAGCCGGGCGGCGACGACCTCGGCCATGTTCCCCACAACGTCCTCCTCGCGCTCGGCGCACTCGTCCGGGCCACCGGGTAGCCCCGCGCCCACCTGCGCAAACGGCGCACGGATGGCGGACGGCGCCGTTTCGGACGCGCGGAGTGCGGGCACCCGTGCCAGGCTCGGAAGGGGGCACCGAGAGTGAACGACCCGGCACACCGGCGGAGGGCGAGCACGCAGTGGCGGTCTCGGAGGAACGGCGGGCGTCCCGGCGTGCGGGCCGCGGCGAGCGTCTGGTGCGGGCGCTCGACGAGCGGCTCCCGGTCTCCGCCGCGGGCCGGGAGTTCCTGCGCAAGGCGTTCCCGGACCACTGGTCGTTCCTGCTGGGCGAGTTGGCCCTGTACAGCCTGATGGTGCTGGTGCTCACCGGGGTCTGGCTGACCTTCTTCTTCCGGCCGGACATGACCGAACGGCCGTACACCGGCTCCTATCTGCCGTTGCACGGCGTGCTGACGACCGAGGCGTACGCGTCGGTGCTGCGGATCAGCTTCGATGTGCGCGGCGGGCTGCTGCTGCGGCAGACGCACCACTGGGCGGCGCTGGTGTTCGTCGGCGCGATCGGGGTGCATCTGCTGCGGATCTTCTTCACCGGGGCGTTCCGGCGCCCGCGCGAGGTCAACTGGACGGTGGGCGTGACGCTGTTCCTGTTCTCGCTGCTGGAGGGCTTCTGCGGCTACTCACTCCCCGACGACCTGCTCTCCGGCACCGGGCTGCGCACCGCGCAGGGCATCGTCCTGTCGATCCCGGTGGTCGGCACGTACCTGTCGTTCTTCGTCTTCGGCGGCCAGTTCCCCGGCCACGCGATCATCCCCCGGCTGTACGTGACGCACATCCTGCTGGTGCCGGGCCTGCTGCTGGCGCTGCTCGGCGTGCACCTGACGTACGTGGTGGTGCACAAGCACACCCAGTGGGCGCGGCCCGGCCACACCAACCGGAACGTGATCGGCAAGCCCCTCTTCCCCCAGTACACGGCCAAGTCGGCGGGCCTGTTCTTCATCCTCGCGGGTGTGCTGACGCTGATGGGCGCCCTGTTCCAGATCAACCCGATCTGGTCGTTCGGACCGTACCGCGCCGACCATGTCTCGGTGGACTCGCAGCCCGACTGGTACGTGGGTTACCTGGAGGGCGCGCTGCGGCTGATGCCGGGCTCGGAGACGGATGTCGCCGGGCACACCGTCGTCTGGGACGTGCTGCTGCCGGGTGTGCTGCTGCCCGCGCTCCTCTTCGTCATCCTGTACGGCTATCCGTTCTTCGAACGCTGGCTCACCGGTCCCCTCCCGGAGCAGCATCTGTGCGACCGGCCGCGCAACCAGCCGACCCGCACCGCGCTGGGCGCGGCGGCCGTCTCGGCGTACGCGGTGCTGCTGCTCGCGGGCGGCCAGGACGTGCTGGCGTACCGGTTCGGGCTGCCGATGGACTACGTGACCCGCTGGTTGCGGACCCTGCTGTTCGTCGTGCCGTTCCTGACCTACCACGCCGTCAAACGGGCGTGTCTGGGTCTCCAGGCCGCCGACCGGCGCCGGTTGCTGGACGGCGCGGCGACCGGGGAGGTGCGGCGCACGGCGGGCGGCGGGTACGAGGAGGCGCACACCCTGCTGCCACGCGAAGAGGCGTACCGCATCCTCGTGCGCGAGGTGCCCCGGCCGCGCGCCGAGGGCACCGAGGTCTGGCGCTGGTTCCGCCGGCACCGGCTACGCAACGCGCTGAGCCGCTGGTACTTCGCGCGGAGCGTGCAGATGCCGGCCACGCCCTGGGAGCGGCGCCGGGTGGCCGCGGTGCGGGCCGCGCCCGGCGAGGTACCCGAGGAGGAGTCGTGAGCGAGGAGGCATGCCATGAGCGACGGCCCTGAGGTCCACGGGAACCAGTGGTACGGCCCCCAGCCGGACGTGGCCGGCGCGGCCGGCTATCCGGACGCGCCGCCGCGGATGGGGTTCTTCACGGACACCTCGGTGTGCATCGGCTGCAAGGCCTGCGAGGTGGCCTGCAAGGAGTGGAACGCGGTCCCGGAGGACGGTCTGGAGCTGACCGGGATGTCCTACGACAACACACAGGGCCTGGGCGCCGACACCTGGCGGCATGTGGCCTTCATCGAGCAGCGCAAGCCGTTCGGCGGGCAGGAACCCGGTGTCGGCCACGAGGACACCGACGTCTTCGCGGCGGCCGCGCGGCTGGGCACCGGCCCCGCCTCGCCGGGGCCCGGCGCCACTGCTCCCCCACCCGGCCGGGCCCCCGAGGGCGCTGCCGCCGGGGAGATCTCCCCGCTCGCCCCCGACGGCCGCACCGAGCTGCGCTGGCTGATGTCCTCGGACGTGTGCAAGCACTGCACGCACGCGGCCTGTCTGGACGTGTGCCCCACCGGGGCGCTGTTCCGCACCGAGTTCGGCACGGTCGTGGTCCAGGAGGACGTCTGCAACGGCTGCGGCTACTGCGTGCCCGCCTGCCCCTACGGCGTCATCGACCAGCGCGAGGGCGACGGCCGGGTGTGGAAGTGCACGCTCTGCTACGACCGGCTGGGCGTGGGCATGGAGCCCGCCTGCGCCAAGGCGTGTCCGACGGACTCCATCCAGTTCGGGCCGCTGGACGAGCTGCGGGAGCGGGCGGCGGGCCGGGTGGCGCAGCTGCACGCGGCCGGGGTGACGGACGCCCGGCTGTACGGGGAGGACCCGGCGGACGGGGTCGGCGGTGACGGGGCGTTCTTCCTGCTGCTGGACGAGCCCGAGGTCTACGGGCTGCCCCCGGACCCGGTGGTCACCACGCGGGACCTGCCCGACATGTGGCGGCACGCGGCGCTGGCGGCGGTGACGCTGGTGGGGCTCGCGGTGGGCGGCTTCGCCGGCCGGTCGAGGAGGACGCGATGAGCACGTGGCAGCATGCGGGCGGTCCGGGGAGGGCGCGATGAGCGGCACGGACGCGGGCCGGGGCGGTGCCGGGGGCGGGCGTCCTGGCCGGCAGGCACCGACCGGGGCGTACGCGGGGCGGCGCCGGCGGCGGCGCGGGCGGGGCGAGCAGCCGATGGTGCCCGACGCGTCCTTCTCGTCGTACTACGGCAAACCCGTGCTGAACAAGCCGACGTGGAAGGCGCTGGACATCGCGGGCTACCTGTACCTCGGCGGTCTGGCCGGGGCCTCCTCGCTGCTGGCGGCGGGGGGCGAGCTGACGGGCCGACCGGGGCTCGCGGCACCGGCGAAACTGGGGGCGGCCGGGGCGATCTCGCTGTCCCTGGCCGCGCTGGTGCACGATCTGGGCCGCCCGCTGCGGTTCCTGAACATGCTGCGGGTGTTCAAGCCGACCTCGCCGATGAGCGTGGGCTCCTGGCTGCTCGTGGGGTACGCGCCGCTGACCATGGCCGCCGCGGCCACCGAAGTGGCGGGCCGTTACCGGCTGCTGGGCTCCACGGCCGCCCACCTCGCCTCCCGTTACCGGGTGGTGGGCTCGGCCGCCACCGCCGCCGCGGCGGTGCTCGGCCCCGCCGTGGCCACGTACACCGCCGTCCTGATCGCGGACACGGCGGTCCCCTCCTGGCACGAGGGCTACCGTCAACTCCCCTTCGTCTTCGCCGGGTCCGCGGCGACCGCCGCCTCCGGTCTGGCGCTGGCCACGGCACCGGTCGCGCAGGCGGAACCGGCCCGCCGGCTGGCGCTGCTCGGCGCCGGCCTGGAACTCGGCGCCTTCCAGCTGATGAAGCGCCGGATGGGGATCACCGCCGAGCCCTTCGACAAGGGCAGGCCCCATATCCTGCTGCGCGCCTCCGAGGCCCTGACCGTCGCCGGTGTCGGTCTGGCCCTGCTCTCCGGCCGGCTGCGCGACCGCCGTCTGGCGCTGGCCGCCGGTGCCGCCCTGCTCACCGGCTCTGCGGCCCTGCGCTTCGGCGTCTTCCACGCGGGCGTGGCCTCCGCCGAGGACCCGCGCTACACGGTCGTACCGCAGCGGGAGAGGCTCACCGGGAGAGCGAGTTGAGCCGGTCCGCCAGCTCCGGCAGCGAGGCGGCGGTGACACCGGGAGGGCGCCGGGTCGAGGGGTAGGGCGTGTGGGTGCGGCGCAGCAAGGCGGTGGCCAGCCCCGCGCGGGCCGCGCCGTCGACGTCCCAGGGGTGGACCGAGACGAGGAGGCCGCGTCGGCGGGCACGTCCGCGGTGCGCAGCGCGTGCGCGTAGGCGGCGCGGGCCGGTTTCCAGTGGGCCGGGGTGTTCACGTCCAGGTGAGCTTCGAACAGGTCGGTCAGGCCGGCCCGGTCCAGGACGGCGCGGGTGGTGGCGGCGGTGCCGTTGGTCAGGGTGAGCAGGCGCAGCCCGGCTGCGCGCAGGGCGCGGACGCCCTCGGCGACGTCCGGGTGCGGCGGCAGCTCCGCCAGCCCGGCGAGGATGTGGTCCGCGGCCCGTTCCGGATCGGGCAGGCCCGCGTCGGCAGCCATGGTCCGCAGTACGTCCCGGCCGACGGCGGCGAAGGTGGCGTGGCCGCCGGCGAGTGCGAGGGCCACGCCGTCGCGCAGCACCTGAGCGAACCAGAGCGGCAGGAGGTGGGCGGGCAGGCCCGCGGCGGTGAAGCGGTCGGCGAGGGGGCTCATGTCGGTGAGCGTCTCGTTGACGTCGAACACCACGACGCGGAGGTCAGCGGGCAAAAGGGTCACCTCCGGGTGCGGGCAGGGCGGCGCGGCGCGCCTCGCGTTCCTCGCGGTCGACCCAGGACCAGGTGAGCGCCGCCGCCATGATGCCGAGGGGCAGCATGCCGACGATCATGGCGAGTCCGGCCGCGGAGTGGCCCGCGGCGATGACGGCGACGGCGGGCAGGTCCAGGAAGGGCGCGGCGAGGAAGAGGTACAGGCAGCGGGCGGCGTCGTCCAGGCGGTGCCGGGTGTGTGCCAGCACCGGGAGCCAGAAGAGTACGGCGGTGCTCAGCAGCAGGGGTTCGGTGACGAGGGCGCCGCCGGGCGGGCGCGCTCCCGCGAGGTCGCCGAGGACGCTCCAGGCGTGGGCGAGGACCAGCAGGGGCAGGGCGAGCGGCGCGGGGAGGCTGATCCGGTGCCACAGCGGGGAACGGCGCAGCGCGTGCACGGCGGCCGGGACGACGGCGGCCACCAGGAGCGCGGACCAGGCCATGCCGGTCACGGACATGGCCGCCATGTGCCCCATCGCCCTCACCGCTCCCGTGCCGTCGTGCCCCGCGCCAGCATCACCGCGGCGACGGCCAGCAGGGGGACGGCGACGACCAGCAGCCAGCGGCCGTAGACGAAGCAGAGGGCGACCAGGAGCAGGCCGATCGCGGTGGGCAGGACGGCGCCCGCGCCCCGGTCCTGGACCCGGTAGCGCACATGCTGGTCGGGGCCGTTGCGGGAGGACAACAGGACGGCGAGGGCGGCCAGTTGGAGGAGCAGCACGACCGAGCCCCACAGCCAGTAGACCATCGCGCTCTCGCCGTAGACCGCGAGGACGGCGAGCAGCAGGCCGTTGAGCAGTCCCCAGCCCGCGACCACGGCGGCGGACAGGTGCCGTTTCACGCCTCGCTCCTCTCCCGGCGCCGCAGGTCCAGCAGCGGCGCGAAGCTGGTGACGGGCGGCAGGGGCCGGTCCGCGGGGAAGTTGAGGCACGGCGGCGGGGAGGTGGTGGCCCACTCCAGGGTGTGCGCCTGCCAGGGATCGTCCCCGGCGGGGCGCGCCCGCCCGAGATGGCGACGGCGCAGGGTGCTCAGGAGGTTGACGACGAAGACGGTCATCCCGGCCGCGAGGAAGCCGGCACCGATGGTGGCGAGCAGGTTCAGCGTGGCGAAGCCGTCGAAGGAGGCGTAGGTGGAGACGCGGCGCGGCATGCCGAGGTAGCCGAGGGCGAACATCGGCAGGAAGGTCAGATTGGTGCCGATCACGAGGAGCCAGAAGTGCCAGCGGCCCAGCCGTTCGTCGAGCAGTGTTCCGGTGACCTTGGGGAACCAGAAGTAGACGGCCGCGAACAGCCCGAACGCGCTGCCCGCGAAGAGTACGTAGTGCAGATGGGCCACGACGAAGTAGCTGTCGGTGACGTGGTAGTCGATGACCGGGGTGCCGACCATGATCCCGGTGAGCCCTCCGATCAGGAACTGCGGGACGAAGGCGAGCGCGAACAGCATCGGGGTGGTGAACCGCAGCCGTCCGCCCAGCAGTGTGCCGAGCATCCCGAAGTACTCCACGCCCGCGGGCACGAGCAGCGCGATGGACGTCAACGAGTAGTAGTCGTTGGCGACTTGGCCGGTGGCGAACATGTGGTGGCCCCACACGCTCATCGACAGCGCCGCGAACACCAGCAGGGACAGCGCGGTCCCCCGGTAGCCGAAGAAGCGGCGCCCGGAGAACACCGCCAGCACCTCGGCGACGGCGGCGAGGTAGGGGAAGAACATCACGTACACGACCGGATGGCCGTAGAACCAGAAGATGTGCTGGTAGCCGATGTTCCAGGTGTTGTGCAGGAACACCGAGTCGTCGGCGCGGCCCACGGCGAGCAGGGTGAGCGCGGCGAGCAGCGCGGGGAAGGCGCCGATCACCATCAGGCAGGTGGCGATCATCGACCAGCAGAAGACGGGCAGCCGCAGCATGGTCATCTGGCGGGTGCGCCAGCGCAGCACCGTCCAGAGCACCGCCCAGCCCATCAGCAGGGTGCCGGTGACCGCGACGAAGACGCCCGCGATCCACAGGTCGGTGCCGGCGCCCGGCGAGTAGGCGCTGTCCGAGAGCGGCGGGTAGGAGAACCAGCCGCCGGCGTGCGCCCCGGCCGGGGTGGCGAGCCCGGCGAGCATGGTGAGCGCGCCGAGCGCGTAGAGCCAGTAGCCGAGCAGCGTGAGGCGGGGCAGCGCGATGCCGGGGGCGCCGATCTGCAAGGGCACCAGGTAGACGCCCATGCCGAGCGCGAACGGCGTCATGACCATGTAGATCATGCCCGAGCCGTGCAACGTGAACAGCTGGTCGTATGCCTGGGCGGCGAGGAACATCTCGTCGGGTCGGGCGAGTTGGCTGCGCATCAGCAACGCGAACACGCCGAAGACCAGCAGCAGGAACAGGGCGGTGCCGACGGTCAGCAGGCCGATGCGCTTGTGGTCGGTGCTGGACACCCAGCCGAGCCAACTGCCCGGCGGCACCGGCCGACCCGCGTCGTCGCGCTGTGGTGCCGGAGGCGCGACGGTCATACGGCGGCCGCCGCGCCGTGCGCCCAGCGGTCGTACTGCTCGGGCGGTACGGCCTTGATCCAGAAGTCCATGGCGTAGTGCCGCTGCCCGCAGAACTCCGCGCACCGCCCGCGCCAGCGGCCGGTGCGGTCGAGGGTGAGGGTGAAGGTGTTCACATGGCGCGGGAAGGCGTCCATCTTGTAGCGCAGGTCCGGCACCCACAGGGAGTGGATGACGTCCTTGGAGGTGAGCCGCAGCTGCACGGGGCGGCCGGTCGGCACGACCAGGGTGGGCAGCGGCTGTCCGTGGCAGTCGCTGGTGACCTGGCGGTGGGCCGGGGACTGCGGGTAGGCGAAGGTCCAGCACCACTGGAATCCGGTGACGTCCACGCGCAGCGGCCGGACGGCGGCCGTGTGCTGTTCGCGGGAGTTCTGCCAGGCGGTCCAGGCGACCAGGAAGACGGCGAAGGAGGCGAGGGCGGCGACGTAGAAGGCCTCGACGCGGGGCCGCTCGGTCCGGTCGGACGCGTGCGTGCGCCGTTTGAGCACGACCCAGGCCAGCAGGCCGAGGACGACGAGGAAGACGAGTCCGGCGATGGCCGACTCCAGGCTGAACACGGTTCCGAAGACCTGCCGCTGCTTCATCGAGCCGTCCCCCTCCTGCCGGGGCTCCCGCCCGCCATGCGCTCACTCCCGCCGTCGTATCCGTCCGGGGCCGTGCGGGACGGTCGGGAATCGAACCCGCCTGCCCGCCCAGGGCCATGACAACCCGGACCTTACGGGCGCCTGTCACGGTCCGTGGGCCGACACACCGCAGCGGCGGGGTCCCCCGGCTCGGCGATCTCACACCTCCCGGCGCCGTTTGCCTCCAGCCGGCAGGGGTACCCCGGCGCCGCACGAGATGCCGCCGCGGCGGCGGCGCGGGACAATCGGGACGACGAGTGGGAGGAGTGGCCGTGGGCGTACGCACCTGGATCGACTCCTGGCCGGTCTACCGCCAGCTGACCGGGACGGACCCGCTGGGCCGGGGTGCCGCCGCGAAAAGCGGCACCAGCGAGCGGCTGACACCGCGGGTGGCCTCGGCCGACCGGGTGGTCAAGTCCGTGTGCCCGTACTGCGCGGTGGGCTGCGGCCAGAGCGTGTACGTCCAGGACGAGAAGGTCACCCAGATCGAGGGCGACCCCGACTCCCCCGTCTCCCGCGGCCGGCTGTGCCCCAAGGGCTCGGCGAGCCTCCAGCTGACGACCGGCGACGCCCGCGAGCACCAGGTGCTCTACCGGCGCCCGCACGGCACCGAGTGGGAGCACCTGGACCTCGACACCGCGATGAACATGATCGCGGACCGGGTGATCGCGGCCCGCCGGGCGGGCTGGGAGTGGGAGGTCGACCAGACCCGCACCCGGCGCACCGTGGGCTTCGCGAGCCTCGGCGGGGCCACGCTGGACAACGAAGAGAACTACCTGATCAAGAAGTTGTTCACGGCGCTCGGCGCGATCCAGATCGAGAACCAGGCGCGCGTTTGACACTCCTCCACCGTTCCCAGTCTGGGAACCTCGTTCGGACGCGGCGGCGCGACCACCTTCCAGCAGGACCTCCAGAACGCTGACTGCATCGTCATCGAGGGCTCGAACATGGCCGAGTGCCATCCGGTCGGGTTCCAGTGGGTGATGGAGGCCAAGGCACGGGGCGCGAAGGTGATCCATGTCGACCCGCGGTTCACCCGCACCAGCGCGCTCGCCGATCTGCACGTGCCGCTGCGCGCGGGCTCGGACATCGCCTTCCTCGGCGCGATCGTCAACTACGTGCTGGAGCAGGAGAAGTACTTCCGCGACTACATCGTGGCGTACACCAACGCGCCGATGATCCTGCGCGAGGACTTCTGTGACACCGAGGACCTCGCCGGCGTCTTCTCCGGCCTGGACAGCGAGACCCGCTCGTACGACAACACCAGCTGGCAGTACGAGGGTTCACAGGTGCAGGCGGCCTCCGGCGAACGCGACCAGGAGTACGACGAGCGCACCCGCGGCGGCAGTTCGGTGACCGAGGCGGCGCGCGGCGAGGCGCACGGCTCCGGCGGTGCGGTGATCGGCGAGGGCGAGCCGGAGCGGGACGAGACGCTGACGCATCCGCGCTGTGTCTTCCAGGTGCTCAAGCGGCACTTCGCCCGCTACACCCCGGAGATGGTGGAGCAGGTGTGCGGGGTGCCGCGGGACCTGTTCCGGCAGGTGTGCGAGCTGGTCACGGAGAACTCCGGGCGGGAGCGGACGACGGCCTTCGCCTACGCGGTGGGCTGGACCCAGCACACGGTGGGCGTGCAGTACATCCGCACGGCCTGCATCCTCCAGTTGCTCCTCGGCAACATCGGCCGGCCGGGCGGCGGCATCCTCGCGCTGCGCGGGCACGCCTCCATCCAGGGCTCCACGGACATCCCGACGCTGTTCAACCTGCTGCCGGGCTACATCCCGATGCCGCACGCGCACCAGAACCAGGACCTGGCCGCGTTCGTCGAGGCGGAGGCGGCGCACAAGGGCTACTGGGGCAACATGCGCTCCTACCTGGTGAGCCTGCTCAAGGCGTACTGGGGCGACGCGGCGACGGAGGAGAACGACTTCTGCTTCGACTACCTGCCCCGGCTCACCGGTTCGCACTCGACGTACGAGACGACGATGGCCCAGCTGGAGGGTACCTGCAAGGGCTACTTCCTGATGGGCGAGAACCCCGCGGTGGGCAATGCCAACGCCAAGCTGATGCGGCTCGGCATGGCGAACCTCGACTGGCTGGTGGTACGCGACTTCTCCCTGATCGAGTCGGCGACCTGGTGGAAGGACGGCCCGGAGATCGAGACCGGGGAGCTGCGCACCGAGGACATCGGCACCGAGGTGTTCTTCCTGCCGGCCGCCGCGCACACCGAGAAGGACGGCAGTTTCACCAACACCCAGCGGCTGCTCCAGTGGCACCACCAGGCCGTCGAGCCGCCCGGCGAGGCGCGCAGCGACCTGTGGTTCACCTTCCACCTGGGGCGGATCATCCGGGAGAGGCTCGCCGGGTCGGCCGACGAGATGGACCGGCCGGTGCTGGACCTCGCCTGGGACTACCCGACGAAGGGCCCGCTGGCCGAGCCGGACGCGGAGGCGGTGCTCGCCGAGATCAACGGCCATGACGCCGACGGCAATCCGCTCTCCTCGTACGAACAGCTCAAGCCCGACGGCTCCACCTCCTGCGGCTGCTGGATCTACTGCGGGGTGCGCGCCGACGGCGTCAACCAGGCCGCGCGCCGCAAGCCCGGCCGGGAGCAGGACTGGGTGGCGGCCGAGTGGGCGTGGGCGTGGCCCGCCAACCGCCGGGTGCTGTACAACCGCGCCTCCGCCGACCCCGATGGCAGGCCCTGGAGCGAGCGCAAGGCGCTGGTGTGGTGGGACGCGGACAAGGGCGAGTGGGCCGGGCACGACGTCCCCGACTTCAAGAAGGACAAGGCACCGGACTACGAGCCGGACGAGGACGCGACCGGGCCCGCGGCACTGACCGGCCGGGACCCGTTCATCATGCAGGCCGACGGCAAGGGATGGCTGTACGTGCCGTCCGGGCTCACGGACGGGCCGCTGCCCACGCACTACGAGCCGCAGGACTCGCCGTTCCCGAACCTGCTCTACGACCAGCAGCGCAACCCCGTACGGCACTTGATCCCCGCCGTGCCCGACAACCGCTACCAGCCGAGCGGGGACGAGCGCGGCGCGCAGGTCTACCCGTACGTGGCGACGACCTACCGGCTCACCGAGCACCACACGGCGGGCGGCATGTCCCGCTGGCAGCCCTATCTGGCCGAGCTCCAACCGGAGTTCTTCTGCGAGGTCTCCCCGGAGCTGGCCACCGAGCGGGATCTGGAGCACACCGGCTGGGCGACGATCGTCAGCGCCCGCGGGGTGATCGAGGCACGGGTGCTGGTCACCGACCGGATGGCCCCGCTGACCGTGCACGGCCGCCGGCTGCACCAGGTGGGCCTGCCCTACCACTGGGGCCCCAACGGCTACACCACCGGCGACGCGGCCAACGAACTGCTGCACCTGTCCCTCGACCCCAACACGCACATCCAGGAGGCCAAGGCGTTCGCGGTGGACATCCGGCCGGGGCGCAGGCCGCGCGGCCCGGCGGCCACGGAGCTGGTGCGGGCCTACCGGGCGCGGGCCGGCATCGACGCGCACACCGGAACGGAGCCGTAAGTCCCTGGTGCCGAGCGGCTATTCGAGGACGACGGTGTGGGAGCCGTCGTACGGGACCAGCTCCCCCACCACCGGCGCGCCCGGCACCTCGCCCGCGATCAGCAGTCCCCCGGAGGTCTGGGCGTCGGCCAGCAGCAGCCGGGTGTCGGCGTCGGTGGTGCCGAACCCGGTGAAGGGGGCGGCCCATTCGAGGTTGCGCCGGGTGCCGCCGCTGACGTAGCCGTCGCGTACGGCCTCGCGGGCGCCGTCCAGGTAGGGCACGGCGGCGGTGTCGAGCACGGCGGTCACCCCGGACGCCTTGGCCAGCTTGTGCAGATGGCCGAGGAGCCCGAACCCGGTGACATCGGTGGCGCAGGTGGCCCCGGCGGCGAGCGCGGCCTCGGACGCCTCGCGGTTGAGCGCGGTCATGGTGGCGACGGCCTGTTCGAAGCGTTCGCCGGTGACCTTGTGCCGGTTGTTGAGCACCCCGAGGCCGAGCGGCTTGGTCAGGGACAGCGGCAGTCCGGGGCGGCCGGTGTCGTTGCGCAGCAGCCGCTCGGGGTCGGCGACGCCGGTGACGGCCATGCCGTACTTGGGCTCCGGGTCGTCCACGCTGTGCCCGCCGCCGACGTGGCAACCGGCCTCGGTGGCGATGTCGAGGCCGCCCCGCAGCACCTCGCGGGCCAGTTCGAAGGGGAGCCGGTCGCGCGGCCAGGCCAGCAGGTTGACGGCGAGCACCGGCCGGCCGCCCATCGCGTACACGTCGGACAGCGCGTTGGCGGCGGCGATGCGCCCCCAGTCGTAGGCGTCGTCCACCACCGGGGTGAAGAAGTCGGCCGTGCACACCATGGCCGTGCCGGACTGTCCGGGCAGGGTGACGACGGCCGCGTCGTCGCCGGTGGCGAGGCCGACCAGCAGGGGGGTGTCGCCCCCGGCGAGCGGGGGCACGGTCAGCCCGCTGACCACCTCCTCCAGCTCACCGGGCGGGATCTTGCAGGCGCAGCCGCCGCCGTGGGCGAACTGCGTGAGTCGGACGGTCGCTTGGCGGGTCGGTGTCATCCTGGTCTCCTGGGGCACTAGCCTGACGAGCGGTGGAGGCGTGTGGGTGCCTGGTGGCCCTCCCGGTCTTCAAAACCGAGGTGCCCGAGGATCTCGGGCAGGCGGGTTCGATTCCCGTCCGCCTCCGTTCCCTCCCCCTGCCGACGGGCCCCCCGGCCGAACGCCGGCCAAGCGTGTCCCCCTCGGCCGCCGTGCCGGGTCGTCCGGCCGCCGTCCGTCCTCGCCACCGCCTTCCGGCTCCGTGCGGCAGCGCCGGTGCTGGTCGTCGACGCGTTCCGTGTGGCCGCGGGTGTCCAGGAACTCCAGCAGCGGTACGGCGACCCGGCGGGTGGTGTCCAGGGCGCGGCGGGCCTCGCTGAGGGTGAAGGGCTGGGGCAGGGTGCGCAGTACGGCGGCGGCCTCGGCGTCGGCGCCGGGCAGCAGCACGATCCCGTCGGCGATCCGCAGCAGGGCCCCGGCGCTCACGGCGGCGGCCAGTGCCCTGCGGTCGAGGCCGAGTTCGGCGAGCCGGCCCGCCTCGGGCGCGCGGAACGGCGCCCGGGCCAGGTCCCGGTGTACGGCGTCCACGGCCGGGGGCAGGGCAGGCCGTGAGGCGTCGGCGGCGTACAACTTGCCTTGTTCCGCGCGGAGTCGGGGCGCCGCCTCGGCCAGCGCGTCGACGAGGGCGCGGTCGGGCAGCCCGAGCAGCCGGCGGGCGGCCTCGGTGGGCAGGCCGGGGTCCAGCGGGTGGGCGCGGGCGTGCCGTTCCACCTCGGCGGCGAGCCGGTCCCCCAGTGCGGTCCAGTACGCGGGGTCGGCCAGCCAGTCGCCCGCGACGGGGTCGGCGGGGGCCGGGACGCCCATGGCGGTGAGGTCGGCGCGGCGGATCAGCCCCCGGCGGCGCAGTTCGGCGGCGCCGTCGGGGCGGCCGGTGAGGGCGGCGAGCTCGGCCGCGCGGGCCCGGCCGGCGCCGCGCCGGGTCAGCCGGGGCGGTCGTACGTCGAGGACCGTGACCCCCTGGGGCGGGCGGCCGCCGCCCGGTTCGCGCAGCGCGGCGCGGTCCCCGACGCGCAGGGGCAGGGGGCGGGCGAGGGTGAGCCGGGCGGTGTCGGGGCCGAGCGGGCGGGCGGTCACCGGCACGGCGGCGGTCCCGATGTGCAGGGTGACCTGGCGGGGCAGCTCGGCCACCGGCTCGCCGGTCACCCGGACGTCGATCACCCCGGTGGTCCGCCAGCGGCCGGGGGTCAGCAGCACCTGGCCCCGGCGCAGATCCGCGTCCCCCTGCCCGTGCACATTGACCGCGACGCGGGCCACCCCGGCGACGGCCGTCCGGTCCTCGTGCAGGCTCTGGAGGCCGCGCACCCGCAGCACCGCCGAGCCGTCCCCGGTCTCCAGCCGGTCGCCGACGCGCAGGGTGCCCGCGCCGAGCGTGCCGGTCACCACGGTGCCGTGCCCGCGCACGGTGAACGCCCGGTCCAGCCACAGCCGTACGTCGGCGTCCGGATCGGGATCGGGCAACTCGCCTGCCAGCGCGGCGAGTTCGGTGCGCAGTGCGTCAAGTCCCGTGCCGGTGACGGCGCTCACCGCGACCGAGGCGACCTTGCCGAGGGAGGTCCGTGCGAGCCGCTGCACGGCGTCGGCGCGCACCGGTCCGGGGTCCGCGAGGTCGCTGCGGGTCACCGCGAGGACGGCGTGCCGGACGCCGAGCGCGTCGAGGACGGCGAGGTGCTCCTGGGACTGGGGCTGCCAGCCCTGGTCGGCGGCGACCACGAACAGCACGGCGGGCACCGGCCCGACCCCCGCGAGCATGGTCGGCACGAAGCGCTCGTGGCCGGGCACGTCCACGAAGGCGAGATCGTCGCCGAGCGCGTCGAGCCGCGTCCAGACGAAGCCCAGGTCGAGGGTGAGGCCCCGGCGGCGCTCCTCCTCGTACCGGTCGGGTTCCATCCCGGTGAGCGCCCTGACCAGGGCGGACTTTCCGTGGTCGACATGCCCGGCGGTGGCGAGGACCCGCATCAGGGCCGCCCCTTCCCGGTGCCCGGACCGTCGCTCGTGCGCACCGCGCGCACGGCCGCCGCGAGCCGTTCATCGTCCTCCGGAGGCACGGCGCGCAGGTCCAGCAGGCAGCGTCCGGCCTCCAGGCGTCCGACCACCGGGGTGCGGCCGGTGCGCAGCGCGGCTGCGTACGGCTCGGGCAGGGACAGCGCCGCACTGGGCAGCCCGACGCCGGGCGCCCCTCCCCCGCCGACCGTGGCGGTGCTCTCGACGGCGCGGGCGTCGATCCCGTGGGCGCCCAGCTCGGCGGCGAGCCGGTCGGCGCGAACCCTGAGGGCGGCGGGGTCGGCGGTCAGGGCACGGGCGGTGGGCGTGGGCGGTCCGGTGAGGGTGGCCTCCAGGGCGGCCAGGGTCAGCTTGTCCACGCGCAGTGCGCGGGCCAGCGGATGCCGGGCGAGGGCGCGCACCAGGTCGCGGTCGCCGAGCAGCAGCCCGCACTGGGGTCCGCCGAGCAGCTTGTCGCCGCTCGCGGTGACGAGGGCGGCGCCCGCGCGCAGCTGGGTGTCGGCGTCGGGCTCCTCGGGCAGGCCCGGCCGCGGGGCGAGCAGTCCGGAGCCGATGTCCACGACGAGCGGGACGCCCAGCGCGGCGAGTTCCCCGGCCTGGGCCGCACGGGTGAAGCCGGTGACGCGGAAGTTGGACGGGTGCACCTTCAGCACGAACCCGGTCTCCGGTCCGATCACCTCGGCGTAGTCGGCGGCGGTGGTCCGGTTCGTCGTGCCCACCTCGCGCAGCCGCGCGCCGGTGGAGACGAGCAGGTCGGGCAGCCGGAAGCCGTCGCCGATCTCCACCATCTCGCCCCGGCTGACGACGATCTCCTTGCCCGTCGCGAGCGCGGTGGCGGCGAGGACCAGGGCGGCGGCGCCGTTGTTGACGACATGGACGCCCCCGGCGGCGGGCACCCGCGCGCGCAGCGCGGCGAGGGCGGAGCGGCCCCGGCGGGCCCGAGCCCCGGTCACCAGGTCCAGCTCCACATCGGTGGGCCCCGCGGCCTCGGTCACGGCCCGCCGGGCGGCGTCCGACAGGGGGGCGCGGCCGAGGTTGGTGTGGAGCAGCACGCCGGTGGCGTTGAGCACCGGGCGCAGTCCGCTCGCGGCGTCGGGGAGCAGGCCCAGGACCGTCTCCGGCACCTGCTCGGGTGCCACCTCCCCGTCCCTGGCCCGCTGCTGCGCCTGCCGTACGGCGTCCTTGACGGCCCCGGCCCCGAGCCGGTCCACGGCCTCGGCCAGCCGGGGGTCGCGCAGCAGGGCGTCGGTACGGGGGATACGGCGGCGGGGGTCGGGGGTGCGGTCGCCGGGGCTCCGGGGGCCGGGGTGCCGGGCGGCAGGGGGCGTCGTACCGGCCGTGTCGGACGTACCAGCCGTACCAACCCTGTCCGTCGTCCCCTCGGCCACGCCCGCCCCCTGTCCCGAGCCGGCCGGATCGCCGCCCGTGCCCGCCGACGGCGGGGTCACCCGCTGTTCCATGCCGCCCTTGCCGCCCTTCCCCTGCAACGGTCCGGCCCGCGCCGCCCCTGGCGGGGTCCGTCCATCGTCTCCCAGTGCCCCGGCGCGACCGTCCGACACGCCGGGGGCACGTTGCGGTGGCCGGGGCAGGGGTACCCGGCGCCGTATGAACGCACGTGATGACCAGCCTCAGGGCCGACAGGAACAGCGGGCCGCGAACCGCCGCAACGAGACGGAGCGCCGACGTGCCGCCGAGTCGGCCGGTAACTCGCCGACGCCGACGCCCACACCCCGCGACATCGCCGAACGCAGCTCCAGGAGCAGGGGCTCCGAAGAGCGGGGCGGCGAGCGGAAGCCGCACTGACCGGCTGACGCACCCGGGTGGCATGCCTGCGTGGCGTGCCTTCACCGGTTCGACGAGGGCCCGCCTCAGGAGCCGTCGCCGCCGTCCCCGCCTTCCGCACCATCGGCGTCCGTCTGCGGCCGGGGCAGCGGCAGGTCGCCAGCGGTCAGGTGTTCGAGGACCTGCACCAGTTCCTGGCACGCCTGCTCCACCGAGCGGCGCGTGTTGCGCTGTTCGGTGATCAGCGCGGCCATCAGCAGCGCGGTGAGCGCCATCGTCCCGTTGAACGCCTGGAGCTTGGCCATGTTCTCGACCGGGGTCAGCCCCCGGAACGCGCCGCTCGCGTCCGTGGCGGCGATGGTGGCGATCACGGACGTGAACAGCGCGCACAGCACGGCGCCCGCGAGCTGGAAGCGCAGGGCGGCCCAGATGATCAGCGGGTAGACCAGGAAGAGCAGGCTGATCGAGCTGTAGGCGGCCACCGGGACGAGTACACAGGTGATGACGGCGAGCGCGGTCGCCTCCCGCCACCGGCCCAGGGACAGCGGCCGGCGCAGCCCGCGCAGCATCAGCAGCAGCGGGGTGACCAGCAGGACGCCCATCGCGTCGCCGACCCACCAGGCGAGCCACACCGGCCAGAAGGCGCCCGCGGCCAGCTTGTCGGCGAGCACGAGCATGCCCACGCCGACGGTCGCGCTGACCGTCATGGCGGCGAGCGCGCCGAGGAACACCAGGGCGAGGCCGTCCCGGAACCGGCTGAGGTCGGGGCGGAAGCGCGCCAGGTGCAGCAGGATCGCCGCGCACACGGGGGCGGCGGTGTTGCCGAAGAGGATGCCGACCAGATCGGGGCCGGGCGGCGAGATGGTCAGGATGAGGGCGAGGGCGCCGAGGGTGATGCCGGGCCAGCAGCCGATGCCGAGGATCAGCAGGGCGGCGACGGCGACGCCGGTCGGCGGGTAGATCGGGGTGAAGACGGCGCTCCCCACGGTCAGCTCGCGCAGCAGACCGAGGCGGGCGGAGCCGTAGTAGAGGGCCGCGACGGCGAGCACCTGGACGGCATAGCCGCCCGGCCGGCGCAGTTCCGCGATACCCACCACAGCAGCCATCTCACACCGCCCGGCGCGACCCGGCGAGGCGAGAGCGCCCGGGTCCGGCCCTCTGGCTGACATGAGGGCCGCTACGGCCGCAAGGGCCCGTCGAGTCCGACGACGAGTACGGCGGCGTCGTCCTCGTGTCCGACGCTCTCGGCGCCCTTGATCACGGCGGCGGCCAGCGCATGGCTCTCCAGGCCCGCGACGGCGGCTATGCCCGCCAGCCGGGTCACCTGCTCCAGGCCGTCCTCGACGTCGAGCGAGGGGCCCTCCACCACGCCGTCGGTGAGCAGCACGAACAGCCCGCCGGTGGTCAGCCGGTGCCGGGTCACCGGGTATTCGACGCCTCGCTGGATGCCGAGCGGCGGCCCGCACTCGTCGTCGGCGACCCCGGATCTGCCGTCCGCGGTGGCCCACACGAAGGGGATGTGGCCGGCGCGGGCGCTCTCCATCGCGCCGCTGGCCGGGTCGAGCCGCATGAAGGTGCAGGTGGCGAAGAGCTCGCTGCCGAGGGAGAGCAGCAGGTCGTTGGTGCGGGCGAGCAGTTCGCCGGGCTCGCCGGTGGCGAAGGCGAGGGCGCGCAGCCCGGCCCGGACCTGGCCCATGAACGCGGCGGCCTCGATGTTGTGCCCCTGCACGTCCCCGATGGCCAGCCCGATCCGGCCGTCGGGCAGCGGAAAGGCGTCGTACCAGTCGCCGCCCACGTTGAGGCCGTAGCAGGCGGGCGCGTAGCGGACCGCCAGGTGCAGTCCGGGGGCGCCGGGCAGGTCCCGCGGCAGCATGCCGCGCTGCAAGGCGATGGCCAGCTCGACCTGGGTGCGCTGGAGTTCCGCCCGCTCGCGCGCCTGGGCGGTGAGCGAACCGAGTCTGGCCAGCAGTGCGTCGCCGTCGTCGGTGGAACGCTTGCGGGGCATCGGCTCACTTCCGGCGGAGGGTGCCCACCCGGACGGCCGCCCCCGGGGAGGACGGCTGCCCGAACCACGGCTGCCCGGACTATTGGCAAACGCCTCGATTTTACCTGGATTGCCCCAACTCGGCGCGGCCCGGTGGGCGGACCCCACAGGCCCGGTGGGCGGACCCCTCAGGCCAGTGGGCAGGCCGCACAGGCACGGCGGGCAGACCGCTCAGTGGGCGTCGGAGTCGATTCCGGTGATCACCGCGGGCCCCAGCGGCGCGCTGCGTTCGTCCAGGCCCGCGTCGCGCAGCGCGGAGTCCGCGAGCCGCCGGGCCTCCTCCTCGGCGTGCGGACCGGTGTCGGCCTCGACGGTCAGACGGAGGGTGAAGGTGTTGTCGTCGTTGACGTTGAGCACGTCCAGGTCCTCGCTGCTGCCCATCCGGGTGCCGTGCGGGTCCACGGGGCGCAGCGCTCGGGTCAGTTGGGTCCGGGTGTCCGCGCCGACCCCGGTGGTGAAGGTGCCGGGGACGCTGATCAGGTAGGTCGTCATGACGGTCCTTTCCTCGGGCGTCCCCTCGACTACCCCGTTTCCCGGCCTTCGCACGGCCGGGAAGGGTGATCGGCTTCTTACGGACTCCTCACCGGGTCCGGGCGCTCACAGCGGGGAGTGGGCCACCGCCGTGACGTAGGCGCCGAAGAACAGGGACACCAGGGTGAGCGCGCCGTAGACGAGGGCCGCCTGGACCGGTCGCGCCCGCCAGGACCGGGCGAGGGCGCGGGCCATGGGGATGAGCAGCGGGAAGGCCGGGAGCAGGAAGCGGGGCTTGGAGGAGAAGGACCCCGAGCCGCCGAGCACGAGCAGGATCAGCACCCCGGCGAAGACGACCAGGACCAGCGGGGCGCGCTCCAGGCACAGCAGCGCGAACAGCAGCACTCCGGCGGCCACGACCAGCAGCGCGACGGTGTAGACGACACCGCCGCCGTGCAGCAGCAGGGCCTTGACGAAGCGGGCCGCGCCGACGCCGAAGTCGAAGCGGGAGTCCCAGGCGCTCTGCACCTTGAAGTAGCCGCCGAACAGATTGCCGACCTGGGTGCCGACCCACAGCACATAGCCGAGGAAGCCCAGCGGGGCGAGGGCGGCACCGGCCCATACCCGCCAGGAGACCCGGCCGCGGGCGCGCCACACCTCGTACACCGCGGCGAGGGCGACCGCGCCGGCCACCGCGAAGCCGCTGGGCCGGGCGAGGCCCGCGAGCGCGGCCAGCGCCCCGGCCCAGAGCCAGCGGCGCTTGAGCACGCAGTACAGGGACCAGATGGCGAGGGCGGCGAACAGCGACTCGGTGTAGGCGATGGTCAGCTCGACGGCGTGCGGCATGACCGCCCACAGGCCGACCAGCGCGGTGGCCACGCCCCGGCCGTGGAGCAGATGCCCGATGACGTAGACGCCGTAGGCGGCCACGCCCGCGGCGAG
This sequence comes from Streptomyces sp. AM6-12, assembly GCF_044327085.1. Lineage (NCBI taxonomy): Bacteria > Bacillati > Actinomycetota > Actinomycetes > Kitasatosporales > Streptomycetaceae > Streptomyces > Streptomyces sp. AM6-12. The sequence continues at coordinate 574,435 of NZ_JBIQWN010000002.1, read as the reverse complement.
CCAGGAGATGAGCAGCGCGGCCTGGCCCGGAGTGAGCGGCAGCACGGTGGTGAGCGCTCGGATAAGCGCCGGGTAGAGCGGGAAGAACGCCCAGTCGGTCTGGACGGCGCCCTGCGGGGTGATCCACATCTTGTGGCCGTAGCCCTGGGCGGCGATGTGCAGGTACCAGCGGGAGTCCCAGGAGTGGGCGAGGGTCCTGACCAGCGGGTGCCCGCGCAGGGCGTTGGTGAGGATCACCGCGAGGATCCCGGCGAGCCGGACGCAGGCGAACAACACGAGGGCCGGGACCGCCCCTTCGGGGATGCCGCGGCGGGCGATCCGGGGCAGGTCGAAGCGGCCTGCGGGGCGGGACGGGGCGGCCGGTTCGGGCCGGGGAACGGAGGAGGTGCTCACGCTTTTGACCTTGGGCACGCCGGGTAAGACGTGCAAACCACGACTCGGGTTTCTTACGTACTTCCACCCTGAATCAGGAATTGGTCAAGGAATGGGTGTAATTCCCTTACAGTCCCTTCCGCGGCGGCTCGAACTCGTCTTCGGGGACCCCCGTACGGGCCCCCAAAAAGGCCCCGTAGGGTGTGGTTATCATATGAGCGCTGCCTAGCTCGAAAGATGGATCGGACCTGTGACTGTCAACGACGACTCGTTCACCAACTGGAAGAACCGCGAGGAGATCGCGGAGTCGATGATCCCGCTCATCGGGAAGCTGCACCGCGAGCGGGACGTGACCGTCCTGCTGCACAGCCGCTCCCTGGTGAACAAGTCGGTGGTCAGCATCCTCAAGACGCACCGTTTCGCCCGGCAGATCGCCGGCCAGGAGCTGTCCGTCACCGAGACGATGCCCTTCCTGAAGGCCCTGACCGCCCTGGACCTCGGCCCCTCCCAGATCGACCTGGGCATGCTCGCCACCCTCCACCAGGCCGACGAACGCGGCCTCAGCGTCGAGGAGTTCACCGCCGAGGCGGTCGCCGGTGCCACCGGCGCCAACAAGATCGAGCGGCGCGAGCCGCGCGATGTGGTGCTGTACGGCTTCGGCCGCATCGGCCGGCTCGTGGCCCGGCTGCTGATCGAGAAGGCCGGCTCCGGCAACGGGCTGCGCCTGCGGGCCATCGTGGTGCGCGGCGGCGGCGCCCAGGACATCGTCAAGCGCGCCTCGCTGCTGCGGCGCGACTCGATCCACGGCCAGTTCCAGGGCACCATCACGGTGGACGAGGACAACAGCACGATCGTCGCCAACGGCAACGCCATCAAGGTGATCTACGCCGACGACCCGTCGCACGTGGACTACACCGAGTACGGCATCCGCGACGCCATCCTCATCGACAACACCGGCAAGTGGCGTGACCGCGAGGGCCTGTCCAAGCACCTGCGCCCCGGCATCGACAAGGTCGTGCTGACCGCGCCCGGCAAGGGCGACGTCCCGAACATCGTGCACGGCGTCAACCACGACACCATCAAGCCGGACGAGCAGATCCTGTCCTGCGCCTCCTGCACCACCAACGCGATCGTCCCGCCGCTGAAGGCCATGGACGACGAGTACGGCGTGCTGCGCGGCCACGTGGAGACGGTCCACTCGTTCACCAACGACCAGAACCTGCTGGACAATTACCACAAGGCCGAGCGCCGCGGCCGCTCCGCGCCGCTGAACATGGTGATCACCGAGACCGGTGCCGCCTCCGCGGTGGCGAAGGCGCTGCCCGACCTCAAGGCGCCGATCTCCGGCAGCTCGATCCGCGTCCCGGTGCCGGACGTCTCGATCGCGATCCTCAACCTCCAGCTGGCCCGCGCGACCAGCCGCGAGGAGGTCCACGACTACCTGCGCGACGTCTCGCTGACCTCCCCGCTCAAGCGCCAGATCGACTTCACCACGGCGCCCGACGCGGTCTCCAGCGACTTCATCGGCTCGCGCCACGCCTCGATCGTGGACGCCGGCGCGCTGAAGGTCGACGGCGACAACGCGATCCTCTACCTCTGGTACGACAACGAGTTCGGCTACTCCTGCCAGGTCGTCCGGGTCGTGCAGTACGTGTCGGGCGTGGAGTACCCGACGTACCCGGCGACGGCGGTCTGACCGCACCAGCCCCAGCTTCTGGCGCCCGACGTCTGGCGCCCGGCGCCTCCGCGGCCGCCGACCGGAGTCCTCCGGTCGGCGGCCGTTCGTGTACCCCTCCTCAGGATGCCTTCGCGGTCCAAGGATTTGCCTATGACCTATAGGAAACTGCATAATCATCATCGGCAAGAGGAAGGAAGCTGATGGTGCGTGCGGGACTGACCACGGAGCGGCTGGTCCGAGCGGGCGCGGAGCTCGCCGACGAGGTGGGCTTCGAGCAGGTGACCGTGTCGGCACTGGCCCGGCGGTTCGACGTCAAGGCGGCGAGCCTGTACTCACACCTGGAGAGTTCGCGGGACCTCAAGACCCGGATCGCGCTGCTCGCCCTCGCGGAGCTGGCCGACCGCGCCGCCGAGGCGCTCGCCGGACGGTCCGGCAAGGACGCGCTCGGCGCCTTCGCGGACGTCTACCGCGACTACGCCCTCGCCCACCCCGGCCGCTACACCGCGGCCCGGTACCCGCTGGACCCCGAGACCGCCGCCGCGAGCGCGGGCCCCCGGCACGCCCAGCTGACCCGCGCGATCCTGCGCGGCTACGACCTGCCCGAGCCCGAGCAGACCCACGCGGTGCGCCTGCTGGGCAGCGTGTTCCACGGCTACGTCAGCCTGGAGACGGCCGGCGGTTTCGCGCACAGCGCCCCCGGCTCCCAGGAGTCCTGGACGCGGATCGTGGACGCCCTGGACTCCCTGCTGCGCAACTGGCCCGCCCGCTGAGCCGACTTCCTCCTACGAAACACAGGCCGACATGACGTACACCACCGCCCTCACCTCCGACCTCATACGCGGCGCCCTCGACCTGGAGCGCACCGAGCGGGGACTGCTGCCGCACCGGCTGCCCGCGCGGGCCCGCGCCCAGTGCGCCGACCCCCAGCTCGCCCTGGCCGAGTCCCAGCCCGCGGGCGTACGGCTGGTGTTCCGCACCCGCGCCACCACCGTCGAGCTGGACACCCTGCCGACCAAACGGGTCTACCTCGGCGCTCCCCCGCGCCCCGACGGGGTGTACGACCTGCTGCTGGACGGGCGTCCGGCGGGCAGCGCCACCGCGGCCGGGGGCGACACCCTCACCATCGACATGGCCACCGGGAGCACGGAGCACACGCCGGGCCCGGTCGCGACCGTACGGTTCACCGGGCTGCCGGACACGCCGAAGGACGTGGAGATCTGGCTGCCGCACAACGAGCGGACCGAGCTGGTGGCGCTGCGCACCGACGCCCCGGTGACGGCCGTGCCGGACCGGGGCCGCAGGGTGTGGCTGCACCACGGCAGTTCGATCAGCCACGGTTCCGACGCCGCGAGCCCCACGACCACCTGGCCGGCGCTGGCCGCCGCGCTGGGCGGGGTCGAGCTGGTCAACCTCGGCCTCGGGGGCAGCGCGCTGCTCGACCCGTTCACCGCACGCGCGCTGCGGGACACGCCGGCCGACCTGATCAGCGTCAAGCTCGGCATCAACGTCGTCAACAGCGACCTGATGCGGCTGCGTGCCTTCGGGCCCGCGGTGCACGGGTTCCTGGACACGATCCGGGAGGGGCACCCGGACACCCCGCTGCTCGTCGTCTCGCCGGTGCTGTGCCCGATGCACGAGGACACGCCGGGGCCGACCGCCTGGGATCTCGCCGCGCTCGGCGAGGGCCGGCTCGCCTTCCGGGCGGCCGGGGACCCGGCGGAGACGGCGGCCGGCAAGCTCACGCTCGGGGTGATCCGGGCGGAGCTGGCGCGCATCGTGCGGGAGCGGTCGGCCGAGGACGACCGGCTGTTCCACCTCGACGGGCGCGAGCTGTACGGCGAGGCGGACTTCGCCGAGCTGCCGCTGCCGGACGGGCTCCACCCGGACACCGCGGCGCACCGCAGGATCGGTGAGCGGTTCGCTGGGCTGGCCTTCGGCGCGGGGGGTGCGTTCGCGGGCGGGGAATGACGGGCCGACGGTGCCTCGCGGCCGGTGGGGCGGTCCCCCGTGTCCCGCAGGGGAACCGCCCCACCGTCGGGCGCGGGGCACCGTCGCCCGCGCAGGGCTACGGGACGAGGTGGGCGAAGACCACCAGGTTGTCGGTGTAGTCCTTCGCCGTGTGGTCGTAGTCGCCCGCGCACGTGATGAGGCGGGCCTCGGGGCGCGGTGTGTCGGCGTAGACGCGGTCGCTCGGGAAGTCGTCCTTGGCGAAGGTCTCGGCGCTGTCCACCACGAAGTTCGCGGTCCGTCCGTCGGCCCGCTCCACGGAGAAGCGGTCACCGGTGTCCAGCTGGTCGAGGTTGACGAAGACGGCCGCGGAGACCTTCGTGTCCACGTGCCCGGCGATGATGGCGGTGCCCTTCTCGCCGGGCGCGGCGCCCTTGGCGTACCAGCCGACGAGATTGGTGTCCGCCGCGGGCGGCGGCTCCAGCTGCCCCGTGGGGGCGAGCGTCAGCTGGGTGAAGGGGGCGTCGACGCCGATCTTCGGGATGACCAGCCGGGTCGGCTCCGACCGGGGCAGCCCGACGGCCGCCGGGGGCAGCCCGGCAGTTTCCGACGGCCGCCCGGTGGAGCTGGCCCCGGAGGCCGGGGTCGCCCGCGGCGCCGGGAGCGACCCGTGGTGCCCGCCGAACATGCTGACGGCGAGGAAGAGGAGCGCCACCCCCCAGAGCATCAGCCGCCCGCCGCGAGCGGCACCTGGCGCGTCCGGCTCCGGTTCGGGGGGCTGCGCGGAGGACGGATCCGCTGCCATCGGACATCACCTCACTGGGACACGGCGGTACGGGGATCGGTCGTGACGGCGGTGGTTCCGCCCGCCCCGTGAGGGGCACACGCCGCCGGCGCCGTCGGTGCGCCGGCGGCGTCCGCAGCCGGGTCAGGCAGCCGGCTGCGCGGCCTTCTTGCGGCGCAGGGCGTACATGCCCGCCGCGCCGACGCCGAGGACCGCGAGGCCGCCCGCGGTGACACCGGGGCCGGCGAGCGCGCCGCCACCGGTGTGCATACCGCCGCGCGGCTTGCCGCCGCCGTCCGAGCCGCCGCCCCAGTCGCTGCCGCTGTCGTCGCCGCCCTTGCCGCGACCGCCGCCACCACTGTCGTCGTCGCCGCCCTTGCTCCGGCCGCCGCCACCGCCCTCGTCGTCACCGCCCTTGCCGCGACCACCGCCGCCGCTGTAGTCGTCCCCGCCCTTGCCCCGGCCGCCGCCACCGCCCTCGTCGCTGCCGCCCTTGCCGCCGCCGTCGTCCTTGTACGTCTCGGGGTCGAACCGGACGTCACCGCCGCTGTCGGTGCGCAGCACGGTGGCGAGCGCTCCGCCACCCGTGTGCATTCCGCCGCGGGGCCGGTCGTGTCCGCGGTCGTTGTCGCCTCCGCTGCCGTTGTCTTGGTCCCGGTCGGAACCCTTGTCGTGGTCACCGCCGGAGTCACTGCTGTGCGAGGAGTCCCCACGGCCCGAGTCGTGCCCGGCCGGGACCGCGAACGCGGCGCCGGGCGTGGCGAAGGCCAGGGCGGCCGCGGCGGCTGCCGTGGCCAGGAGGGTACGGGCAGAACGCATCGTGTTGTCCTTCCGCCGTGACCGGGCAGCGGACGCCTCATCAGCTGGATGGACCCGGTCCCGACATGAACCACCGTCAGTGAGGCCCCCGGATCCCACCATCCGGGCCGCCCAGCCGTGTCACCGGCCCACCCGTCTGCCCCAGTGCGCCCCGCCCCGGACCCCTCGTCCGGGTCAATGGGTACGGCCGGGAAAGGTTCGTCACCCACCCTTGTTATGACAGTCGTCATAGCGCAGTCTGGTGCCGGACGGTACGACAGCACACGGCCGACGGCGGCCGAGGCGGTGGGAGGCAGCAGTGGCGGACGGGATGGCGCGGGCCCTGTGGGAGCGCTACGAACCGGTGCACGACCTGGTGTACTTCGCGCCGCAGGCGCACGACGCGGCGCGGGCGCTCGGCCTGCGCGGCTACTGGATGGGCTACTTCGCGCTGCGCGCCGCCCCGCTCGGCGCGGTCTCCCCCGCCGTCGTGACGAGCTGCTTCTACGTCTTCCACCCCGCCCGTGTCGCCAGGGCGCTGCCGGACGCCTGGGGGTACGCGGCACCCGAGCGGGTCCTCGCGGCCCGCGAGGACGCCATGGACGCGGCGATGACCGCGCTGTACGGACCGGAGGTCACCGGCTCGGCCGACTTCACCGAGGCCGCCGACCTCGCCTGGGAGGCCGCGGCTGCCGCGGACACCGCGGGCCGGGTGCTGGCCGCCGCAAATCAGGCGCTGGAGCGCCCGCGGCGGGCCACGGCCCGGCTGTGGCAGGCGCTGACCACCCTGCGCGAGCACCGGGGCGACGGGCATGTCGCGGTGCTGGTGGGCCAGGGGCTCGGGCCGGTCGAGGCGATGGTGCTCAAGGCGGCGGCCGGCGAGTCGGACGCCGGGTTCCTGCGCGAGACCCGCCAGTGGGAGCAGGGCGACTGGACGGCGGCCGGTGGCCGGCTGACGCAGCGCGGGCTGCTCGCCGAGGACGGCTCGCTCACCCCGGCCGGGGCGGCGGTGCGCGCGGAGGTGGAGGCACTGACCGACGCGGCGGCCGAGAGCCCCTGGCGGGCCCTCGGCCCGGAGCGCACCGCCCGCCTCGCCGCCCTGCTGGATCCGCTGGCCCGCGCGGTGCGGGACTCGGATCTCCTGCCGCCCGGCAATCCGGTGGGCCTGCCCGCGCGGGCGATCCCGGTCGGCGGCTGACGGTACGGCGGCTGACGGTACGGCAGGCGCCTCGTGTGGCCCCTTCGCGCACTCCCGCCGCCCGCGCGGTGCCGGCCCGCGCGCGAGGCCCCGCCGAACGGCCGAAAAGCGTCGTAGCAACGCTCGAAGTAACCCCTCCTGACCAGATGTCGTGCGCCGTACTCTGAAGCCGTGGTCACGCGAGACGAGGATCCTGGGCAGGCGGCGTCCCGGCTCACCGGGCGCCCGGCCGGTGCGGCGCGGGGGGCGTCCGGCTCGCCCGCGGAGGTACTGCTGGACGACGGCACACCGGTGATGGTCAAGCGCGGCGACGGCCCCGGTGCGGTGCGCGCCGAGGTGGCGGGGCTGCGCTGGCTGGCCGCGGCGGGCGCCGTACGGGTGCCGGCGGTGCTCGGGCACGACGAGCACTGGCTGGTCACCGAGCGGGTGGCGGCCGGGCACCCCGACGCGAAGGCGGCGTTCCGTTTCGGTCAGGCCCTGGCCGCCCTGCACGCGTCCGGCGCGCCCCGGTTCGGTTCGGCGCCGCCCGGCGGGCCGCAGGACGCGTACATCGGCCTGGCGCCCATGCGCAACGCCGAGGGCGCCAAGTGGTCCGGCTGGTACGCCGAGCACCGGGTGCTGCCGTATGTGCGCGGGGCAGTGGAGCGCGGGGTGCTGCGGCCGGGCGAGGCGGCGGTGTTCGAGCGGGTCTGCGCGCGGCTGCCGGAGCTGGCGGGGCCCGCGGAGCCGCCCGCGCGGCTGCACGGCGACCTGTGGAGCGGCAATGTGCTCTGGGGTGCCGACGGTGAGGTGCGGCTCATCGACCCGGCCGCGCACGGCGGGCACCGGGAGACCGATCTGGCGATGCTTCAGCTGTTCGGCTGCCCCCATCTCGAACGCGTCCTCGCGGGGTACGAGGAGTCGGCGCCGCTCGCCGACGGCTGGCGCGGGCGCGTCGGCGTGCACCAGCTCTTTCCGCTGCTCGTGCACGCGGTGCTGTTCGGACGCGGCTACGCGGAGCAGGCACTGTCCGTGGCGCGCGGGGCACTCGCTGTGTGAGCGCGGCGCCCGGCGGCGCGGTGGAACGCCCCCCTCCGCGCCGTGGTCACGCAGCGTAAGGAAACCAATCACCCGTTCGATTCGTATAAGGACGTGAAAGCCGAACCAGGGAGAGACCATGCAACCGTTCACGCTCAACTACGCGCGCCCGGCTGTGCAGTTGGAAGTAACCGTTCCGTACGCGTACGACTCCGGACTGCAGTTGAACGTCCTCCCGGACGGGCGGATCGCCGCGACGGACCACGCGACCCTGCGCGCGCTGGGAACCACGACCTCGACCGCCGGTTCCAAGACGCACTTCGACGACTGAGCCACGGATCCGCAGACGATGACCGTGCTCATCCTGACCAGTGATGAAGACGTGACGGCGGACATGGTGGTCCTCCGCCTCCGCGAGGCCCAGGTGCCCGTCGTCCGGTTCGACCCCGCCGATCTGACCGACGGGGTCGCGCTGTCGGGCGAGTACGCACACGGCGCCTGCCACGGGCAACTGTCCGTCGGCGGGCGCCTGGTGGACCTGGACGGGCTGCGCTCCGTCTGGGTGCGCAGGCCCGGCGCGGCGGCCGCGCGCGCCGCCCAGCCCTCCGCCTGGCTGACCGAGGAGTCCGCGCAGGCGCTGTACGGCATGCTCCGCTGCACCGACGCACGCTGGATGAACCATCCGGACGCGGCCCGCCGCGCCCGGTACAAGCCCTGGCAGTTGCGGCACGCCCAGCGCAGCGGCCTCACCGTGCCGGCCACGCTGATCACCACGTTCCCGCAAGCGGCGCGGGAGTTCGCCGGACGCCACCCGGACCTGGTGGTCAAGCCGGTCTCCGGAGCGCATCCGCAGGAGCCGCCGCGGGCGGTACCGACCAGCAGGGTCGCGCCGGACGCGGACTTCACGGCGGTCGCCTACGGGCCGACGCTGCTCCAGCAACGCGTGCCGAAGCAGGCCGACATCCGGCTCACCGCCGTCGGCGGCACCCTGCTGGCGGCCCGCAAACCGGTCGATCCGGACGCCCATCCCGACGACGTGGACGTCCGGTTCGCCCCGTCCGTGTCACCGTGGCGGCCCGTCGCGGTGCCCGCATGGGCCGCCGAGGGGGTCCTGCGCTACCTCCGGGGCGCCGGACTGGCGTACGGTGCCTTCGACTTCGCGGAGGACGCGGACGGCGTCTGGTGGTTCCTGGAGTGCAATCAGTCCGGTCAGTTCGGTTTTGTGGAGATGGACACCGGGCAGCCGATCGCCGCCACCATCGCGCAGTGGCTCGCGGGGGACGGGCTCTCGGAGGACGGCTGTGCCGATGCCGCTCCGGGCGCGGCCCGTTGAGGACGCGGGGACCGGTTCGACGAGAGGAACGTCATATGCGCATCGGACTGCTGGGTACGGGCCCCTGGGCGCGGGCGGTGTACGCCCCCGCTCTCGCCGGGCACCCCGGTGTGGAGTTCGCCGGGGTGTGGGGCCGCCGCCCCGAGGCGGCCGCCGCGCTCGCGCAGCGGTACGACAGCAGGCCGTACGCCGACGTGGACGCGCTGCTGGCCGACGTGGACGCGGTCGCCATCGCCCTGCCGCCGTCCGTACAGGCACCGCTGGCGGTGCGGGCGGCGCGGGCCGGGCGGCATCTGCTCCTGGACAAGCCGCTCGCGCTGTCGGTCGAGGACGCGCGTGCCGTGGCCGAGGCGGCGGAGCGGGCCCAGGTGGCGTCGGTCGTCTTCTTCACCCCACGCTTCCAGAAGGAACCGCGGAACTGGATCGAGGAACAGGCCGCGGTGAAGGGCTGGTTCACGGCGCGGGCGCAGTGGCTGGGGGCGGTGTTCACCACCGACAGCCCCTATGCGACCTCTCCGTGGCGCCAGGAGAAGGGGGCACTGTGGGACGTGGGCCCGCACGCGCTGTCCGTGCTGCTGCCGATCCTCGGCGATGTCACCCGTGTGGTGGCGGCCCGCGGTCCGGGGGACACCGTGCACCTGGTCCTCGACCACGCGGCCGGAGCCTCCAGCACCGTCACCCTCAGCCTGACGGCCCCGCAGGAGGCCGCCGGGGTCGAATTCGAGCTGCGCGGCGAGTCCGGTGTCACCGCCATGCCAGCCGCCTCCGACGACAACGCCCTCGGCCAGGCCATCGACGCCCTGCTGACCTGCGTCGAGACCGGCCGCCGCCACCCCTGCGACGCGGCCTTCGGCCTGCGGGTGACGGAGATCCTGGCGGCGGCGGAGGCCCGCCTGGCGGCCGAGGCGGAATGACGACACGGGATCTCCCCTGGAACACCCGGTGTCAGCCCGCGCCCCCTTCCCGTCGGGCCGTTCGCGGTGCCGGGACCGGTCCCGCCGCGTTTCTCGACGCCGCCGCGAAGATCCAGCGGTTGGCGGCCAGGGCGTCGTTCGGTTCCGGCAGCGGGCCGCGGCCGTGGCGGCGGGTGAAGTCGTAGGGGGTGCGGATCGTCGCCGTCCAGCCCAGCGAGGCGAGTTCGGCGGCCGAGTCGGGGCGGGGCTCGGCGTCGAAGAGGGCGAGCAGGTCGATGCCGAGGCGCCGGCGGGTCTCGGTGTAGACGGGGCTGGACCGCACCTGCGGGGACTCCACGAGGTCCTTGATCTCGTACGCGAGGGTGCTGTCCGCCGCACTGAGCCGGTCGACCGTGGCGACGAGGCGCCGTTCGGCCGCCGCCGGCAGATAGAGCAGCAGCCCCTCGGCCAGCCACGCCGTGGGCTCAGCGGGGTCGAAGCCCGCGGACAGCAGGACGTCGGCCCAGTCCTCGCGCAGGTCGGCCGCGAGCGGACGGCGCTCGGCCGCGTGGGCGGCCCCCAGCCGGTCGAGGACCGTCTGTTTGAAGGCCAGCACCTCCGCCGTGTCCACCTCGTACACCGCACACCCCGGCGGCCAGTCCAGCCGGTACGCCCGGCAGTCCAGGCCCGCGCCGAGGAGCACCACCTGACGCACGCCCAGATGGGCCGAGCGCAGCAGATGGTCGTCCAGGACGCGGGTGCGCAGGGCGAAGTACCGGCCGAGCCTGCCCCACAGCGGGTCGGCGTCGCCGTCGGGCACCTGCCCAGGACGCACCGGCCAGCTCGCCGAGGCCGGCGCCGCGCGCACGAAGTGCTCGGCGAAGGGGTCGCGGGCCAGCGCGTCGGGGCGATGCGTCTCGATCGCGCGGGCGGCGGCCACCAGCAGGGCGGTGCGGCCCACGCCCCGCGCGACCCCGGCGGTCAGGCCCCCGGCCGTATGCACGGCACCTCCCCGGTCCCGAGCGCCGGCGCGGCCCAGGCCGCCGGGTCGGAGGCGGTGGTGGTCCGGGCGCCGTAGACGACGCGCATGAACCTCAGGACGTCGTCGTAGGCCAGATGCAGGGCCGCGGTGCAGTCCGTCAGGACGGTCACATGGAAGCCTTTCTGGAACGCCGTGCGAGCGGTGGTGTCCACGCACACGTCGGCGTACACCCCGGCGAAGACCAGGTGGCCGATGCCGCGCGCGCGGAGGTGGTCCTCGAAGCCCTCGCCGAGGAAGGCGTCGAAGCGGGCGCGTTTGGTGAAGACGCGCTCGCCCGGTGCCGGGGCGACCCGGTGGAACTCGGCGCCCCAGGAGCCCTCCAGGCACTTCGGCCGCTTGCCGAGAGCCTGGTCCCGCGAGCGCCAGGCGGCGCCCTGGTGCTCGGGGTCGCCGGTGAACCGTACGAAGATCACCTCGATGTCGCGCGCGCGGGCCGCGGCCACCGCCCGGACGGTGCCGGAGACGGCCGCGTCCAGGACGGCGGGGTCGCCGCCGAAGCGGGCGAGGGCGGCCGGCCCGGTGCAGAAGTCGTTCTGCACGTCCACCACGACCAGGGCCGTCCGCTCCCCCGGCACGCCGGTCACGATCCGCCGGCCGGGGCGGTCGCGGGTGACCCGCCGGGCGCGTCCAGGGCGTCCAGCAGGGCGTCGGCCACGGCGGTGGTGGAGTGCCGCCCGCCGAGGTCGGGCGTGGATACGCCCCGCTCCTCCAGGATCCGCAGCGCCTTCTCCACGGCCTCCACCGCCCCGGCCCGTCCGGCATGTCGCTCGGCGACGCGCGCGGCCGCGCGGATGGTCGCCACCGGGTTGACGAGGCCCCGCCCGGCGATGTCGTCGGCGGAGCCGTGCACCGTCTGGTACTCGGTGAGTCCCGCCAGCGCGGGATCGAGGAAGACGTTCTCGGTGCAACGGTTCTCCTGCCGCTCGGAGCCGAACCGGTCGAGCAGCATGACGTGCATGATGTCGGCCCATTCGTTCCCGGCGATCAGCAGCGTCCGGTCGGGCAGGCCGTGGGTGATGAGGTTGCGGTTGACCGTGTCCGGCTGGAACAGGCCGATCTCCACGCCCAGTTCCTCCGCCAGCTCGCTCACCCAGTCGTCCAGCGCGCCGTCCAGGAGATGGAACTTGTACGCCATGACGATGCGGCCGATCCGCCCGTCCGGCCACTCCTGCCGGGCCCGGCGCAGGGCGTAGCGGACCACGCTCGCGGTGATGTCCCGGCCGAAGGTCATGGTGCGGGTGAGCTCGCCGGGCGTGTGCCGGTTCTCGCCGGTGTAGAACCCCTGGGCCTGGTCCCGCACCAGCAGCAGGGAGCGGCCGTCGGCGCCGAGGAGGTCCACCTTGACGGCGCGCAGCCGTTGGCGGACGAGGTAGAGGGACTGGGCGTTGACGGCGGTCCGGAAGACCGCCGTGGTGCCCCGCGCGGCGCGGGTGCGGCAGAACCGCTCGTAGTGGTCCGCGTCCGCGGCGGTCAGCTCGCGGACGCGGTCGAGGCCGGGTTCGGCGCGCAGCGAGTGGTAGGAGTGGTAGAGCCGTGGGGAACGCTCGATCGTCACCGTGCCCGGATGCCCGGCGGTCAGCGCGCCGAGCACCCGCTCGAAGACGTCCGCGAGTTCGGGTCCGGTGCCCCGGCCCACGGCCAGTCCGATGACGGGCGCGTTCGGGTCGTGGGTCACTGGTCGGTGCCCGTGGTGAGGTGGTCGCCGGGGATGCCGGACTTCTCCGGGCGGTAGTAGTCGCGGATACCGTCGGCCCAGGTGACCACGGGGACACGGTCGCCGTGGACCGGCTCGAAAGCGTCGAACAGGGCCTCGATGTTGGGGCGCTGGAAGCCGATGGCGGTCATCAGGGCGACGAAGTGGGGGCGTTCGACATAGCCGTCGCCGTCCGGGTCGCCGAGCGCGGCGAGGGCCTCGGCGAACTCGTTGACGGTGACGTCGAAACGCTGGGGGTCGAGCACGATGGCGTTGAACTCGGCGGGGCTGACCTGCCCGTCACCGTCGGCGTCCAGCTCGGTGCGCAGGGTGTCCCAGTAGCTCTGGAAGGCCTTGAGCATCCGGTGCTTCGCGCCGTCCCCGGCCTCGGGCACGGCCTCGACGACGCGCCTGCCCATCAGCTCGAAGTCGCCGGGGTCCAGTACGCCGTTGCCGTTCGCGTCGAACAGCGAGAAGACGAGTTCGACGCGGTTGTTCGCCTCGGTGGTGGCCATGGTGTTTTCCCCTCCGGTCGTGCGGTGCTCACATACGCCGCCGGCCCCTGGGCCCGGCGGCGGCTCCACTATCGGCTCGCCACCCGCGTCCGGTGAGGGAAAGCAGGCCAACTGCCCCCGAACGAAGGAAGTTTCGCGTCGGAGGCATGAACCCGCCGATCTTGGAAAGCATCGTGCACCGGACCGTCACTCCTCGGGGGCACCGCCTGCCGACCGTCCCAGCCAGAAGTTCACCCGCTCCCGTACGACCGGGTACCCGGCCGTGGCGAAATGCGCGGCCATCGGGACGTTGGACCGGTCGGTGGCGGCGGCGATGAAGCCGGCGCCCTCGGCGGCCAGGAAGTGGGTGCACTCGGCGAGCAGGTCGTAGGCGTAGCCGTGGCCGCGGTGTTCGGGGACCACGCCGATGAATCCGACGCACGGGCCGGAGGGGTTGCGGGCGGGGATGTGGAGGCCGACCGGGTCGCCGGCGCGGGTGCGGGCGAGCCGCCACCAGGAGCGCGGCGAGGGCATCCAGTGGAAGACGTCCAGGTCCTCCCGAGCGGCCTGCTCGACCCCGCCCCGCGCGATGGCCCGGCGGGCGTGCGCGTCGAGGGTGACGGAGTGGACGCGGCGCAGCAGGCCGAGGAAGACGGCGTCGTCCGGTTCCGGGGTGAAGACCAGGCGGCCGGGGCGCTCGGGCAGGCCGTGGTCCGGGGTCCAGCGGTAGACGAAGCGCTCCACCAGCGGCGTGTAGCCGGCCAGGCGCGCGGCCGCGGCGCGGGTCTCGGCGGCGGCCCGCAGCCGCGGGTCGGCGCGCCAGCCGCCAGGCAGGTCCAGTTCGAGTTCGTCCGGACGCCGGGGCGCGGTCCGCAGGAGTTCGGCGCCGGCCGCCTCCTCGCCCTCGGCGACGTCCAGCCAGTTGATCAGCATCGGCTCGGTGTCCTCGGCGCGCCCCCACCAGGCGGCGCGGGCCACGGTACGGCCGTCGCGCAGGGCGATGCGCTGCCACTCGGGGCGGAAGGCGACCAGCCGGTGCCTCTCGGCGAGGGCCAGCGGGTCGGGCATGGTGTGGAACAGGTGCGCACTGTGCTCGTCGAGCGTGCGCATGACCAGCTCGGTCACGGAGTCCTCCGGGATACGTGCCGCGAACGACCTCGCGGCGGGACGCGCTCCCGGTCAGGCCTGGCACACCCGGACGGCGGGGAGGAGGGAGCGCATGTTGATGGCGGCCATGACACTCGCCTCCTTCGTCCGTCTCGCGTCCGTCTCGGATGTGCGCCCGGACGCTATCCGGACCGCCCGTCCGGCGTCCAGCGGATTTCCGTACCGCCCCCGGTGGGAGCCGTCGGCGCGCGGGAGGAGGCGACCGACGGGCCCTCCTCCCGGCGGCGGCGTAGCGTGGGCATGTGCGATCGGTGCTCGAATGGTCGTCGCGTGGGAGCCAGGAGGATCGCGGCTGGTTGCGGGGTGCTCCGCCGCCGTGGTGGATCCGGCTGCTGCCGGTGCTGCTGCTGGTCGGGGTCACCCTCGCCGCGACCGTCACCCCGCACGCCAGCGACCTCGGCTTCCTGCTGGGCGCGATCCCGCCGCTCGCCGTCCTGTCCTACGGCCCGCTGGTCACCGCCCTGCTCGGGGCCCTCGTGGTGGCGGCCCTCAACGTGCCGATGACCCACCTGAACCGGCCCGGCAACACCGACCTCCTCACCATCGTCTTCGTCGCCCTGCTCAGCGTGTTCGTGTCGTTCGTGCGCAGCCGCCGCGACGCGCAGCTCAAGGTGGAGCGCACCATCGGCGAGGCCGTGCAGCGGGCGGTGATGCCGCCGCTGCCCGAGCGGGTGGGGCGGGTCGGCTGCGCGGGCTTCTACCGGGCCGCCGAGAACGGCACGCTGGTGGGCGGGGACTTCTTCGACGTACGCGAAGGACCGTACGGCGTACGGGCGGTGATGGGCGATGTGCGCGGGCACGGGCTGACGGCGGTCGCGACCGTGGTCTCCCTGCTGGGCGCGTTCCGCGAGGCGGTCCTGGACCAGCAGGACCTGGAGTCGGTGGCGTCCCGGATGGACCGCCGGCTCGCGGTGGACGCGGCGGGCACGCCGGACGGGGAGCTGTTCGCGACCGCGGTGCTGGTGGAGTTCCCGGCCGGTGCGCGCACGATGCGGGTGGTGGCCTGCGGTCATCCGGCGCCGGTGCTGCTGCGCGAGGGCGACGCGCGGGAGATCACCGTGACGCCGGGCACTCCGCTGGGGATCGGCCTCATCGGGGCGGATGCACCGAAGGAGGTCACGGTGTCGCTGGAGCCGGGCGACCGGCTGCTGCTGGCCTCCGACGGCGTCTGGGAGGCACGGGACCGCTCCGGGGTCTTCTACCCGCTGCCGGACCGGCTGGCCGCCCTCGCGCACACCCGTGACGGCGAGCTGCCCAGCGCCGTGTGGGCCGATCTCGCACGGCTGCGCTACGAGGTCCGCGACGACGCGACGATGCTGGTCCTGTCACCGGCCCCGGACGACCCGCCCGCCTGACCCGCTCACCCCGCCGGAGCCCGTCAGCCCACGTCCCAGAGGAACCGGTGCGTGTGGATGCCGAAGTACGGGAAGGACCGGAGCTCGCGGACGCCCTCGGTCGGGCGGACCACGTCGTTGACGAAGTCCAGCAGCGCCTTCGGGCCGGACGCGACCACCTCGGCGAAGAGATCGAAGCCGCCGGAGGTGAGCACCGCGTACACGACCTCGGGCCGCTCGGCGAGCGCGTCGGCGACCACGCGCGGGTCGCCGTCCACGCCGATGCCGAGCAGCGCCATGGCCTGGCCGCCCATCGCCATCGGATCGGTGACGCCGACCACTTGGACGGCGCGGGAGTCCAGCAGCCGCTGGAGCCGCTGCCGGGCCGCCGAGGCGGACAGGCCCACCCTGGGCCCGAGGTCGGCGTAGGCGATACGGCCGTCGGTCTGGAGCTCGCGCAGGATGGCCCGGTCGATGTCGTCCATGGCGGTCATCATGCCCCTCGTCTCATCCCGCCAGTTCGGCGAGGGCGCCCGCGAACACCTCGGTGTGCCGGTCGACGTCCTGCTCGGTGGTGTCGGGGCACATCAGCGCCATGTTGTGGAACGGCGTGAGCAGGATGCCCCGGTTGGCGAGGTACAGGTGCAGGAAGTCCTCCAGCTCGGCGTCGGCGGCCGCCGCCGACTCGGTGCCGGTGCGCGGGGCGGGCGCGGTGAAGCGGTACTCGGCGCGTGCCCCGAGCCGGCTCACCGACCAGGGCAGGGCGTGCGCCTCGATGCCGGCGCGCACGCCCGCCTCGAAGCGTTCGCACAGCTTGCCCATCCAAGCGAACGCCTCGTCGGTGAGGACGTGTTCGAGGGTGGCGCGGGTGGCCGCGACCGACAGGGCGTTGCCGGCGAGGGTGCCGCCGACGCCGCCCATGTCGACGAGGTCGAGGTCGCGGCGGGCCAGCAGCCGGTCGGCCAGTTCGGCGGAGAGGCCGTAGGCGCCGGCCGGGATGCCGCCGCCGATCGCCTTGCCGATGGTGAGCATGTCCGGTTCGAGGTCCCAGGCGCCGGTGCAGCCGCCGGGGCCGGCGGAGAAGGTGTGGGTCTCGTCGTTGATCAGCAAAGTGTCGTACCGCCTGGTCAGCTCGCGGACGCCGGCGAGGTAGCCGGGCTCGGGCAGCACGATGCCGATGTTGGTGAGCGCGGGCTCCATGAGGAGGGCGGCCACGTCGCCGTGGGCGAGTTCGCGCTCCAGCGCGTCGAGGTCGTTGAACTCGGCGACCCTGCTGGTGCGGGTCACCTCGCAGGGCGCGCCGACGTTGCCGGGCCGTGCGGTGCCCTCGCCGCCGGGGCCGGTGACGATCAGCGACTCGTCCACGCTGCCGTGGTAGCAGTAGCTGTGGAAGAGGATCTTGGGCCGTCCGGTGAGGGCGCGGGCGAGCCGGATCGCCCAGCGGTTGGCGTCGGTCGCGGTGAGCGAGAAGCTCCAGCGGGCCAGGCCGAAGCGCCGGGTCAGCTCGGCGCCGACCCACTCGGCGTCCTCGGTGGGCAGCATGGCGGTGGCCCCGCCGAGTTCCGCGAAGCGCCGCTGGACCGCCTCGGTGACCGCCGCGGGCGAGTGGCCCGCCATCGCGCCGGTGTCGCCGAGGCAGAAGTCGATGTACTCGTGCCCGTCCACATCGCTCACCCGTGCCCCGCGTGCCCCCGCCAGATACCGGGGGAACGCGCCGGCCGTCTTGTTCATCCAGGTCATCGGCACCCGGCCGAAGAGATGGCCGGCCCCGGCGTAGGCGGCGCGCGAGCGCGGGTTGCGGCGCTCGGCCTCGGCGCTCTCGCGGGCCAGAAGGGTGCGCAGCCGGGTGCGGTCCATGGAAAACCTCGCTGGAATCGGGCGACGGAACGACGCGAGGCTACGACGGGAAACGTAACCTTCTCAAGGGATCGCGCGTGAATCGATTGCAGAAACGCTCGAATCGTGCGCCGAGTCAATCTGCCACCCTCGAAGGAGTGACACAGCCACCTCGTCCGGCTGACGAACCGGTACGCGGAGTTCGAACGCGTCGACACAAACGCCAGGCCGCGCCACCCCTTCCGCCGCATAGAAATATCTACGAGCATGCATATGCCGGGTTGCTGTGCGAACGCACCGAGTGCCCGAGAACGCGGAGCAGTGCATGACGAACACGATGTGGATGCGGGGCGTGGAATGGCTGGCGGCAGCGGCGGCCGACCCGCGCGCGTGCAAGTGGGAGTGGGACCACGGTGAGGGGATCGCACTGCTGGAGGCGGGGCGCTTCTGGGATGTGCTCAGCGTCCCCGAGCGGCTGGGGCTGCTCACCCTCGACCTGCTGTGGCAGCCCGCGCTGCCGGCGCCGGGCCCGACCCTGGTGGACCTCGCGGCCGGCCGGGTCGGCTTCTTCCTGCCGCCCGACCCCGTCGGCGGCTGGGTCGGCGCGGGCCTGCGCTATGCGACCAGGGGCTCCTGGGTCGCCGTACCGCCGCCCTACCGGCCCGCCCGCTCCCTGGAGTGGCTGGTGCCGCCCGACGGCACCGGCACCCTGCACTCCCCCGGCGCCCTGGAGGACGCGCTGCGGCAGGCCAACGGCACCCTGACGGTCCTCACGACACCACCGCGCGAGCAGCGGGAACCGTAACGGACGCACGCGCGGGAAAACAGGCGCGGGGCCCCGACCGGCCCCCCGTCCCGGTCGTGCCCCGCTGATAGTGAACTTACGTGCGACGCGCGGTCCGTACCAGCGCACCGGTGCCCGGCGCCCCGCGCGGAGCACTCACCGGTGCACAGCCACGTCCGCTTGGTCCCGGTTCGCCGGGCCGAGGGCGGGCACGGGAAGCTCACCGGTGACGAGGTGGGCGAGGACGACCTCGTACAGGTCGGTGCCCCCGGCCAGCAGTCGGCGCTCCAGGACGGGCTCGGCGGCCCGTACGTGCTCCCGTACGGTCTGGGCGTGCACCCCCCGTGCCGCCGCGGCGGGCCCGGCGTTGGCGTCGGTGGCCAGCCAGGCGCGCAGGGTGCCGCGCAGGTCCCGGCCGTCGGCGTCGAGGCGCCCGAGCAGGCCCCGCGCCCAGGAGCGCAGCGCGTCGCCGCCGAGCAGCTCCGCGAACCCGGCGGGCGGGGCCGGGGCGTTGCCGCCGGCGTCGTACGGGCCGTGCGCCGCCTCGGTGTTGAGCGCGATGTGCGCCACCGCGCGTACGGCCAGGGCGGAGAAATCGGCGCCGAGCAGCGCGGCCACCCGGTCCATGCGGGCG
This sequence comes from Streptomyces sp. AM6-12, assembly GCF_044327085.1. NCBI lineage: Bacteria > Bacillati > Actinomycetota > Actinomycetes > Kitasatosporales > Streptomycetaceae > Streptomyces > Streptomyces sp. AM6-12. Next base: position 555,431 of record NZ_JBIQWN010000002.1, on the reverse strand, counting down.
CGCACCGTGTTGCGGCTGACGCCGAGCACCTTGGCCGTGCTCACCGCGGTGAACTCCAGGCCGAGCCGGGTGGTCGCGAGCAGTTCGGCGCGCACGTGGTACGGCAGCGTGTCCAGCGGGCGCAGCACGGCCGCCGACCAGGCGTACAGCGCGGCCGGGTCCATCAGGCGGGCGGGGCGGGTGCGTTCGGCGTAGACGGCGGTCCGCTCCGGGCTGAAGCGGGCCACCGCGAGGGCGGTGACGGCCTGTCCGTAGGCGGTGGCGGTCAGGGCGAGGCGCTGGCGGGGGCTGCCGCCCAGGTAGATGCCGGGCCGGACCGCGACCAGGGAGCGCAGCCGGTCCTCCACCTCGGGAGCCGCGCCGAGGACGATGACGTGTTCGTCCATCGCGGGGCAGCGCACCACGAGGGCGCCACCACGGGTGGCCGCCCCGCATTCGTCAGCCAGCCGGTCGCGTTCGGCGGCGCTGCCCTCGATGACGTACACGCGGGCCGTGTCGCGCTCCAGCAGTCCGGGCCACAGTCCCGCGGCGACCCGGCGGGCGGAGACGGTGTCCTCGACCATCAGCAGTTGCAGGATGGCGAGCCGCAGATCGGCGGTGGCCCGCCGCAGCCGGTGCCTGGCCTGCGCCAACTCGCGCTCGTGCAGAAGGAGTTCGAGTACGCCCGCGGTGTGTCCGAGGATCTCGGTGGTGTGCCGGTCGAAGGGCTCCGGGCGGGCCACTGCCAGGACGGCGGAGGCCTCCGGGCCGGGTCCGGGATGCCGTATCCCGACCAGGCGGACATGCCGGGTGCCGTCCTGCAGCCCGGCGGCGGAGACCCGGCCCGCGGCCACGTCGGCGACGACGGCGGGGTCCAGCGCCGGCCGCTGCCCGGTCCCGGCGAGCAGGCCGCCGCGCGCGTCCTGGAGGTGCACGGCGGACCCGGTGCTCCGGGCGAGCCAGGCGACCAGCCGGTCCAGGTCGCGGGCCGCGGGACGCAGCTGGTCGAGCAGTTCGCGCGCCCAGGCGCCGCCGGTCTGGTACGACGGCCGGGACAACGGCTGCTCGTCCGCTCGGCGTGCCACGTGTCCCCCTCCTGTCGTCCGGATCGTCCACCGGTTCGGCCGGTGTGCGCAGCGGGACGTTACCCGACCGTTCACCCGGTCGCCCCATCCGGGCGGACATGGCTCCGCCGGCGGCCCGGGGGGGGGTGGGGCCGCCGACGGAGGCAACGCCTCCGGGGCGGGGGGAAAGCTCCGGATGGCTCAGGACTCGGGTGCCCGCGGATCGGGGGGATACACCAGGGAATTCTCCGGGGGCCGCGGGGGGGCGTTTCCGGGGTGTGCGCGTGCCCCGTCCGGGGCGCGTGCGCGACCGGCGGCGCCCCTGCCGCCCGCACCGCCTGCGGGTACGGCATAAGCTCGGTGAATGGCGAAGTACTTCGACGTGCACCCCGAGAACCCGCAGGCCCGGAGCATCGCGCAGATCGCGGACGCGGTCAGGTCGGGGGCGCTGATCGCATACCCGACCGACTCCTGCTACGCGCTCGGCTGCCGGCTGGGCAGCCAGGACGGCGTGGACCGCATCCGGGCCATCCGCCGGCTGGACGACCGCCACCACTTCACGCTGATGTGCCGGGACTTCGCGCAGCTCGGCCAGTTCGTACGGGTGGACAACGATGTGTTCAGGGCCGTGAAGGCGTCCACGCCCGGCAGCTACACCTTCATCCTCCCGGCCACCCGCGAGGTCCCGCGCAAGCTGATGCACCCGAAGAAGAAGACCGTGGGCGTGCGCATCCCGGACCATGTGGTCACCCAGGCGCTGCTGGCCGAGCTGGGCGAGCCGCTGCTGTCCAGCACGCTGCTGCTGCCGGACGAGGAGGAGCCGATGACCCAGGGCTGGGAGATCAAGGACCGCCTCGACCACGTGGTGGACGCGGTGGTCGACTCCGGGGACTGCGGCACCGAGCCGACCACGGTGATCGACTTCTCCGGCGGCGAGGCGGAGATCGTCCGGCGCGGCGCGGGCGACACCGCACGGTTCGAGTGACGGCGCGGGCGGTACGGCGGACCGCCCGCGAAGCTTCCGGATCTTGCGTGGCAGCATGAGAGCCGCCCACCGCGCCCCGCGCGTTCGCCCAGGACACCTCGCGTATCCGCGGCGCGAGGGGCACCCGCCGCCCGCCATTCCTTCCCCCCAGGAGGCCCGTCACCATGACCGACGTACAGGGAGCATCCGTCGACATCCCGACCGAGGACGGCACCGCCGACGCCTACCTCGCCCATCCCGCGGACGGCGAGCCGCATCCGGGCGTCCTGCTGTACCAGGACGCCTACGGTCTGCGCCCGCAGCTGCGCTCGATGGCCGACCGGCTGGCGTCGGCCGGGTACACCGTCCTGGTGCCGAACGTGTTCTACCGGCACGGCTCCACCCCGCTCGGCGAGCTGCCGGAGTTCATCGACCCGGCGGCCGACCCGACCCTCTGGCAGCGCATCGGCCCGGTGATGAGCTCCCTCACACCCGAGCAGACCCGGCGGGACGCGGACGCCTACCTGGGCTTCCTCGCGGACAACCCGTTCGTCACCGATGGCCCCATCGCGCTGACCGGCTACTGCATGGGCGCCCGGCTCGCCCTGCGCACGGCCGCCACGCACCCCGACCGGGTCGCCGCGGCGGCCGGGTTCCACGGCGGCAAGCTGGTCACGGACGCCCCGGACAGCCCGCACCGCGGCGCCGGAGACGTCACCGCCGAGCTGTACTTCGGCTTCGCCGACCGGGACGCCTCCATGCCGGCCGAGCAGATCCGGGAGCTGGAGCGGACGCTGGACGCGGCCGGGGTGCGCCACACCTGCGAGGTGTATCCGGGCGCGCAGCACGGCTACACGCAGGCCGACACCCCGGCGTACGACCGGGAGGCCGACGAGCGCCACTGGGCGGCCCTGCTGGCCCTGCTCGACCGCGCCTTCTGACACGCCTTCCGACTCCTTCACACTTTCCGGACCATCCGTCACCGGCCCATGGCGCCCGCCCCGCGGCGGGCGCCGGGCGGCGCGGTGACCCCTCCGGAGAACGAGAACCCGCGCCCAACTCGTTGACAGGGACACGACTTCGGCACCAGGCTGAGAGCGCTCTCAGGCAGGTACGGACCAGGAACCGGGGTCCGTACGACCCCGACCCCACACGGAGGTGGAGAGTGCCGCACATCCGAACCCGCAGCGCGCTGCCGATCGTCGCCGCCACCGCCCTCGTCGGCGGAGCGCTCGCCCTCGGCGTCCCCCAACACGCCACGGCGGCCGTGCCCGACACCATCGCGCTGACCGTCACCAACAACTCGGGCCGTGCCCAGCCCGTCTACCTCTACGACCTCGGCACCCAGCTCGCCTCCGGGCAGCAGGGCTGGGCGGACGCGAACGGCGTCTTCCACGCCTGGCCGGCCGGCGGGAATCCGCCGACTCCCGCGCCGGACGCGGCGATTCCGGGGCCGGCCGCCGGGCAGTCGACCACGATCCGCATCCCGAAGTTCTCCGGCCGGATCTACTTCTCCTACGGGCAGAAGCTCGTCTTCAAGCTCACCACCGGCGGTCTGGTGCAGCCGGCCGTGCAGAACCCGTCCGACCCCAACCACGACATCCTCTTCAACTGGTCCGAGTACACGCTCAATGACTCCGGGCTGTGGCTCAACAGCACGCAGGTGGACATGTTCTCGGCGCCGTACTCCGTCGGGGTGCGCCGCGCCGACGGGAGCGTCAGCACCACCGGGCAGCTGAAGCAAGGAGGTTGGTCGGGGTTCTTCAGCGCGCTGCGCGCCCGGCCCGGCGGCTGGTCCGGGCTGGTCCAGACCGGCTCCGACGGCTCGGTGCTGCGCGCGTTGTCGCCGCTGTACGGCGTGGAGACCGGCGCGCTGCCCGCGAGCGCGATGGACGACTACGTGAACCGGGTCTGGCAGAAGTACACGTCCTCGACGCTGACCGTCACGCCGTTCGCCGACCAGCCGGACAAGAAGTTCTACGGACGGGTCTCGGGGAACGTCATGAACTTTACCGACACCACCGGCGCGGTCGTCACCAGCTTCCAGAAGCCGGACGCGGACAGCGTGTTCGGCTGCCACAAGCTGCTGGACGCGCCCAACGACGCCGTGCGCGGCCCCATCTCCCGTACCCTGTGCGCCGGCTTCAACCGCTCGACGCTGCTGGTGAGTTCGCAGGCGCCGGACAACACGCCGGGTGACTTCTACCAGGACGCGGTGACCAACCAGTACGCGAAGGCGGTGCACGCGGAGATGGCCGACGGCAAGGCGTACGCGTTCGCCTTCGACGACGTCGGCAACCAGGAGTCGCTGGTCAACGACGGCGACCCGCAGCAGGCGTATCTCACGCTGGGTCCGCTGGACTGACCGCGTGCGAGGGTCCCGCTCCCCGGCCGGGGAGCGGGACCCTCGTGTTCAGGTGGTGCGGGTGATCAGCCGGTGGTCAGGGACGTGTCGTCCACGACGAAGCTGGTCTGGAGCGAGGAGTCCTCCACGCCGTTGAACTTCAGGGTGACCGTCTGGCCCGCCAGCGAGGACAGGTCGAAGGTCTTGAGCACGTAGCCCGAGGCCTTGTTGAGGTTCGAGTACGAGGCCAGGGTGGTCGAACCGGCGGTGACCGTCAGCTTGTCGTACGCGGTGCTGCTGGTGGTCTCGGCGGAGTCGATGTGCAGGTAGAAGGAGAGGGTCGCCTTGCAGCCCGCGGGGATCGTCACCGACTGGGACAGGGAGTCGGTGTGCGAGGTGCCGTAGCCGTCCAGCCACGCCTTGTACGAACCGCCGTGGGCCGCCTGACCGCTGTCGTTGGTGATGACGCCGCTGGAGGCGGTCCAGCCGGTGTTGCCCGACTCGAAGCCGGGGTTGGCCAGGAGCTGCGTCGAGGAGCAGCCGCCGCCACCGCCGCTGGTGCTCACGGTCCAGGTGAAGGTCGCGGTGCCGGTCGCGCCGGTGGAGTCCTTCACCGTGACGGTGGTGCTGTAGGTCCCGGCCGCGGTCGGCGTACCGGAGATGACACCGGTGGAGCTGTTGATCGACAGGCCGGTGGGCAGGCCGGAGGCGCTGTAGGTCAGCGCGCCGCCGTTGGTGCTGCTCGCCTGGACCTGGAGGCTGACCGCCGTGCCCACGGTGGAGGACTGGCTGCCCGGATTGGTGACCGTCACGCCGTTGCCCGGCGGGGTGATGTGGCTGCCGACGTTGATGCCCGCGAAGGCGTTGCCGACGCCCGCGTACTGCGCGGAGTTGGTGCCGTAGAGCGCGGCGGCCGCGTTGAGCGCGGCGGTGCGGGCACCGGCGTAGTTGGTGCTGGACGTCATGTACGACGTCAGCGCCTTGTACCAGATCTGGAGGGCGGCGTCCCGGCCGATGCCGGCGACGGCGACGCCGTCCGAGGTCGGGCTGTTGTAGGTCACACCGTTGATGACCTTGGTGCCGCTGCCCTCGGAGAGCAGGTAGAACATGTGGTTCGCCGGGCCCGAGGAGTAGTGCACGTCGAGGTTGCCGACGCCCGAGTACCAGCTGTCCGCCGAGCCGCCGTCCTTGCTGGGCTTGTCCATGTAGCGCAGCGGGGTGCCGTCGCCGTTGATGTCGATCTTCTCGCCGATGAGGTAGTCACCGGGGTCCGAGCTGTTGTTCGCGTAGAACTCCACGCCCGTGCCGAAGATGTCGCTGGTCGCCTCGTTCAGACCGCCGGACTCGCCGCTGTACTCCAGGCCCGCGGTGTTGGAGGTGACGCCGTGGCTCATCTCGTGGCCGGCGACGTCCAGCGCGGTCAGCGGGTCGTTGTTCCCGGAGCCGTCGCCGTAGGTCATGCAGAAGCAGCTGTCGTCCCAGAACGCGTTCACGTACGAATTGCCGTAGTGGACGCGGGAGTAGGCGCCGACCCCGTCGTTCTTGATGCCGCTGCGCCCGAACGTGTTCTTGTAGAAGTCCCAGGTCTCCTGCGCGCCGTAGGCGGCGTCCGCGCCGGCCGTGGCGGCGTTGGAGTTGGTGCCGTCGCCCCAGGTGTCGCTGGTCTGCGAGAACAGGGTGCCGGTGCCGGAGGAGCCGTGGTTCAGGTTGTACGTCTTGTGCCCGCCGCGGGTGCCGTCGGTCAGGGTGTACGACGAGCCCGACTGGGTCGTGGTCAGCGGGACCTGGCCGCTGTAGCGGGTGTTGCCGACGCCGGTGTCGATGCCCTGGTACCGGTACAGCTCCTTGCCGGTGGTGGCGTCGGTGATGACGTGCAGCCGGCTCGGCGTGCCGTCGTCCTGGAAGCCGCCGATCACGGTCTCCCAGGCGAGCTTCGGGGTGCCGCTGCCGGCCCAGATCACCTTGCGGCCGCTGTCCGCGGTGGGCTTCGCGGCGTCCAGGGCCTTGGCTGCCTTCAGCGCCTTGCTCTCGGCAGCGGCCTTGGTGTAGGTCGCCGTGGTCGAGGCGACCTGGATCTTGTGCTTGTTGTTGTACGTGGTGCTCACGGTGCCGGCCGCCAGCGAGGCGGGCGGGGTGTGCACGATGAGGTCGCCGCCGAGGACGGGCAGGCCGTCGTAGGTGCGCTCGTAGCGGGTGTGCAGGGTGCCGTCGGCGTCCTTGGTGACGTCCTTGACGACCAGCTTCTCCTTGGCGCCGAGGCCGAGGGTGCGGGCGGTGTCGGCCGTCTTGTCGCGGGCGCTCTGGATCAGGGCCTTGTGCTGGGCCGGGCTCAGCCTGGCCTCCAGGGCGCCGGCGCGCAGGGGGCTGAGGTGGTGCGCGACGGGCGCGGCGGTCGCCGGGACGGTCTGCATGCCGACGGCGAAGAGGGCCGCGGTGGAGAGCAGGGCGGCTCCTACCGTGGCCCTCTTGGCGAGACGTCCCTGGGGAAGGCGTCCGTGAGGAAGGGATCTGTGGGGTCTCACTCTTACTCCTCCTGCGGAGGCCGCCGGGTCGCGGCCTGTGAGGACCGGACAGCCGGGTCTGCTGTCCGGTGGGCGGTGCTGTGCGGGACCGTGATCCGTGGTGCGTTCGTGGGGGATCAGCGTGCGCTGGGAGAATGGCAGTCTTGAACCGTCCATGTCACCAGCTTGGAGGCCAATCGAGGGTTTTCCCTATGAAGTCGCTGTGTGCTCCCCCAGTGGCCAATTCACGTTCACGAAACACCTGTTGGGGCGCCTGTGACTCAAGGGCCCGACCTGGGAAGATCGAACAGCCGGCGCGATCGAACGGCCGGACAACCCTTCACCCCACAACCCGCGTTCACTCGACAGCCCACGGGAGGGCTCATGACACACGGCACCGAACCGACGCACCGGCTGGTGCCCACCGAGGGCGGCCGGATCCATCTGGTGGAGCAGGGCAGCGGGCCGCTGGTGCTGCTCGTGCACGGCTTCCCGGAGTCCTGGTACTCCTGGCGCCATCAGCTGCCCGCCCTCGCCGCGGCCGGGTACCGGGCGGTGGCCATCGACGTGCGCGGGTACGGCCGTTCCTCCAAGCCCGCCGCCACGGACGCGTACCGGCTGACCGAACTGGTGGCGGACAACGTCGCGGTGGTGCGCGCGCTCGGCGAGGAGACCGCGGTGGTCGTCGGCCACGACTGGGGCTCCCCCATCGCCTCGACCTCCGGCCTGCTCGAACCCGGAGTCTTCCGGGCGGTGGGCATGCTCAGCGTGCCGTACACCCCGCGCGGCGGGCCCCGGCCCACCGAACTCTTCGGCCGCATGGGCGGGGAGGACGAGTTCTACATCTCCTACTTCCAGGAGCCGGGCCGCGCCGAGGCCGAGATCGAACCCGATGTGCACGGCTGGCTCGCGCGCTTCTACCGGGCCCTGTCCGCCGGGACCATGCCCGGACCCGGCGACCCCGCCCCGTACTTCGTCAGCCCCGGCGGCACCCTGCTCGACCGGTGTCCCGCCGGCCCGCCGCCCGGCTGGCTCGGCGAGAGTGAACTCGACTTCTACGCGGGCGAGTTCGAGCGGACCGGGCTGACCGGGGCGCTCAACCGCTACCGGAACATGGACCGCGACTGGGCGGACCTCGCCGCGTACGACGGCGTCCCCCTCACCCGGCCCTCCCTCTTCCTCGGCGGCGCCCTGGACGTCACGATGACCTGGCTGTCCAAGGCCGTCGAGGCGTTCCCCGTCACCCTGCCGGGCCTGCTCTCCTCGCAGTTGCTCGACGACTGCGGCCACTGGATCCAGCAGGAGCGCCCCGAGGAGACCAACCGGCTGCTCATCGACTGGCTGGCCAAGCTCCCCGGCTGAGCCCCGGCAGAGCCCGTGGCAGCGGGAACAGCGGGACGGGACGGTTCGTCGTGCGGGGGTCCGTCCGCATCGACCCTCTTGGGAGAGGCGTGTCCGAGACCACGCCCACCACCGTTTCTCTGCCGTTACTTCCCGCTCTGCGCGCGCAGGCCGAGCGGCCCGCCTCCGCCGGCGACGAGCTGGCCGATTGGAGCACGGACGAGGCGCTGCCCGCCCTCACCGCGCGCTCCCGCACCCCGCTGCTGCTCACCGAGGGCATCCACCGGGTGCTCCAGCAGCCGGACGTCCTGGAGCGCAACCACTGCTTCATGATGATCGGCTCCCGGCTGCGCAAGCCGGGCGGCGCGCTCGGACTCGCGCACCCCAGCGCTCCGGATCAGCAACGGCACCGGGCGGGACGGCCGGGAGCGGCGCGACGCGCCGAAGGTGGGCTGGTGCTGGGCGGGCAACCGGCATACCTGGCTGGGCTTCGCCTCGGCGGCGGCCCGCGAGCGGGTGGAGCGATCCGTCTCCGCCCTGAACGGGGCGGTCACCGTGGTCCGTTGAGCCGAGCCCGGCCGCCCCCACCGGCCGGGGAAGGCCAGGGGGGCGGCCGGGGGCCGGAAACTGATCACACGGTTGTCACACTCGGCTGCCAGACTCGGAGGGGAACCGATGTACGACCGCTGGAGGAGCCCGTGCCGTCCACCCCACGCCCCCTGCGCAAGCTGGGCTTCCTCACGATCGGTCTGTTCGACCCGGCGGACCCGGCACGGGGCCACGAGTCCACCCTGGAGATCATCGAGCTGGGCGAGCGGCTCGGCTTCGACAGTGCCTGGGTCCGCCACCGCCACCTCCAGTACGGCATCTCGTCCCCGATCGCCGTCCTCGCCGCCGCCTCCCAGCGCACCCGCCGCATCGAACTGGGCACCGCGGTCATCCCGCTCGGCTGGGAGAATCCGCTGCGCCTGGCCGAGGACCTGGCGACCGTCGACCTGCTGTCCGGCGGCCGGCTCAATCCGGGGGTCAGCGTGGGCCCGCCGATGCACTACGAGCAGGTCAAGGACGCCCTGTACCCGGACACCGGCGACATCGAGGACTTCGGCTACGAGCGGGTGCGGCGGCTCCTGGACCTGGTGCGCGGCAAGCCCGCCAGCGACTTCAGCGGGGTCGAGGGCTTCGAGGTGTTCAGCGATGTGGTGCAGCCGCACTCCCCCGGTCTCGGCGCCCGGCTGTGGTACGGCGGCGGCAGCCCCGGCTCCGCACGCTGGGCGGGCGAGCACGGAATGAACTTCCTGACCAGCAGCGTCGTCAAGGCGGTGGCTCCGGGCGGCGAGCCGTACGACTTCGCGGCGATACAGCGGTCCCTCATCCGGGAGTTCCGGGCGCACCACCCCGAGGGGGAGGCGGCACGGGTCTCGCAGGGCCTGGTGGTGATACCCACCGACTCGGCGACCCCCGGACAGCGTGCCCGGTACGCCGAGTTCGCGGCCAGGAGACTGCCCCGCACCGCCGCCCCGCAGGGCCCGGCGCGGCTGCTGTTCGCGCCGGACCTGGTCGGCACCTCGGCGGAACTGGCCGAGCGGCTGCGGGCGGACCCGGCGTTCCGCGAGGTGGACGAGGTGGCCTTCGCGCTGCCGTTCACCTTCGCGCACGAGGACTATGTGCAGATCCTGACCGACATGGCGACGAAGCTGGGGCCCGCGCTCGGCTGGCGTCCGTCCGCCTGACCGTCGTACCGGCTCACCAGCGCCGACACGGGTGTGGTCGTTGGGGGCCAGGTGGATGGTGGCCCGGTGGTCCCAGAAGGCGACGCTGCCGGGCGCCCAGCGGAAGCGGACCGTGCACTCGGAGCGGACCGTCTGGTCGAGGAGCATCTGGAGCAGAGCCGCGCTCTCCGGGCGGGAGACGCCGGTGATCTGCTCGACGTAGTAGCCGTTGAGCCTCGCCGACGCCGAGCCGGTGATCGGCGCGCAGGAAGGTCGCGGCGGGCGGATCGACGCGCGCGCCGTGGTCGCAGTGCCAGCCGCGCAGCAGGGTGGGCCGGCGGCGGGCGAGCCATTCCTCGTGGTCCATGCCGTAGCGACCGCCCAGTTCCAGCCGGTCGGCCGTGGTCTCCAGCTCGGGGAAGCCCGGGGGCGAGGCGCCGCCGCGGCGGCCGGGGACGACCGGCTCGCCGAAGCGGCGGGCGAAGGCGACGTGCCCGGCGTGGTCGAGGCGCTGCTCCCGGAAGAACACCGTCTTCCAGCGCAGCACGGCCCGCCGGATCAGGCCGGGCACCGCGTCGTCCGGGGGTGCGGCGAGGTCGACGGCGGTGACCTCGGCACCGATGTGCCCGGCGACGGGCCGCACCTCCACGCCGCCGACCCGCATGTCCACGCCGTCTTCCGTGGCCATGCCGCCGACCCGCGTGTCCTCGCCGGAGCCCGGCTCCCGCCGCTCCGGCTCTCGCGACCGCCCCAGCCCCTCCGGCCGCCCCTACCGGCCCGCGCCGTCCGCCGGCCTCGTCGCGCCCGCCCGGTTGATCACCGCTCACCCTATCCGTGAGGCTGGGAGCACGACACTGTCGAGCGGAAGGTCCCCCCGTGAACGGCATACCGGTGCACACGCTCAACGACGGAACGACGATCCCCGCCCTCGGCCTCGGTACCTGGCCGCTGGACGACACGGCGGCCGAGCGGGCCGTACGCGACGCGCTCGGACTCGGCTACCGGCTGGTGGACACCGCGGTGAACTACCGCAACGAGGCTGGCGTTGGCCGGGCCGTCACGGACGGCGGGGTGCCCCGCGAGGAAGTGGTGGTGACCACCAAGCTCCCCGGCCGCCACCACGGCTACCAGGAGACCCTGGCCTCCTTCGAGGAGTCCCGGCGGCGCCTCGGCCTGGAGTACGTGGACCTGTATCTGATCCACTGGCCCAATCCCCGCGTCGGCAAGTACGTCGACTCCTGGAAGGCGATGATCAAGCTGCGGGAGGACGGCCTGGTCCGCTCGATCGGCGTCTCCAACTTCACCCCGGAGCACATCATACGGCTGGAGAAGGAGACCGGGGTGCTGCCGTCGGTGAACCAGATCGAGCTGCACCCGCTGTTCCCGCAGGAGGAGCTGCGCGCCTTCCACGCGGACCAGGGCATCCTCACCGAGAGCTGGAGCCCGCTGGGGCGGGGCGGCCAGTTGCTGGGCGACCCGGAGGTCGGCCGGATCGCCGACGAGCACGGCGTGAGCCCCGGCCAGGTGCTGCTGCGCTGGCACGTCCAGCTGGGCGCGCTGCCCATCCCGAAGTCCGCCGACCCCGAGCGCCGGCGCGCCAACCTGGACGTCTTCGGCTTCGAGCTGGACTCGGACCAGATGGCCGCCATCGCCCGGCACGCCCCGCGCCGGCTCGGCGGGGACCCGGAGACGCACGAGGAGTTCTGATCCCCGTGTGAGGGGGGTACCCGGTGTCCGGTGTACCGGACGCTGGGAAGGAGCCGCACGTGGCAGCGGAGGACCGGCTGCGGACGTACCGCGGCAAGCGCGACTTCGAGCGGACTCGGGAGCCCTCGGGCGGGCGGTCGCCCGAGGGCGGCGGACTGCCGCGGTTCGTGGTGCAGATCCATGACGCGCGCCGGATGCACTTCGACTTCCGGCTCCAGGTGGACGACGTCCTGAGGTCCTGGTCCGTGCCGAGGGGGCCGTCCGCCGACCCCGGCGACAAGCGGCTCGCGGTGCCGACGGAGGACCATCCGCTGGCGTACGAGGACTTCGAGGGCGTGATCCCGAAGGGCGAGTACGGCGGCGGCACGGTGATCGTGTGGGACCGGGGGACGTACGAGCCGCTGAGCCATGACCGGCAGGGGCGGCCGGTGGACTTCGCCGAGTCGCTGGCGCGCGGGCACGCCACGTTCCGGCTGCACGGCGCCAAGCTGCACGGCGAGTACGCCCTGACCCGCTTCCGGGGCCGGGACGGGGAGGACGCCTGGCTGCTGGTGCGCAAGGGCCGGGCCGGGAAGGCGGCGCACGGCAGCCCCGACCCCCGGCGGGCGCGTTCGGTACGCACCGGACGCACCCTCGCCCAGGTCGCGGCGGACGGCGAGGGGCGATGACGGTCCGGATTCCCTGATTCCGGCCCCAACGGGCGTGCGGCGAGCCTATGTTCGCGCCGGCATCCTTCCCTCCCCTGGAGGCATCCCATGCGCACAGCACCGCGCGGCGCCGCCCTGATCGGCGCCGTCGCCGCCGCCACCGTACTGACCTTCGGGACCGCGGGGGCGACCCCGGCGGGCCCCGGAGTGACCGCCCGCACGCTCAGTGAGCGGACCGTCGACGGCACCGACTACACCCTGCGGGAGATCACCATCCCGCCCGGCCAGAGCACCGGCTGGCACTTCCACGACGGCCCGCTGTACGGCGTGGTGCGCCAGGGCACGCTGAGATACTTCGACTCCTCCTGCGCCCCGGACGGGGTGTACTCGGCGGGCGCGCCGATACAGGAGCCGGCCGGCGCGGGGCACGTGCACATAGGCCGCAACCTCGGAGACACCCCGGTGGTGCTCGACGTGCTGTACGTGCTGCCGCACGGCTCCCCGTTCTCCGAGGACGCGCCGGATCCGGGCTGCGCCTTCCAGTAGGGGCCGATCAGGCGTCGGGGAGCGGCTGTTCGGCCCAGATGGTCTTGCCCGCGGCCGACTGCCTGCTCCCCCAGCGCTGGGTGAGCTGGGCGACCAGCAGCAGTCCCCGGCCACCCTCGTCGTCGGCGTGTGCCCGGCGCAGGTGAGGTGAGGTGGCACTGCCGTCGGAGACCTCGCAGATGAGGGCGCGGTCGCGGATCAGCCGTAGCTGGATGGGGGGTTCGCCGTAGCGGATGGCGTTGGTGACGAGTTCGCTGACGACGAGTTCGGTGACGAACGCGGTCTCCTCCAGCCCCCACGCGGCCAGTTGCTCGCCGGCGGCCTGCCGGGCCACGGCGACCTGGGCAGGATGGGCGGGCACCGCCCAGGTGGCGACCCGGTCGGCGCCCAGGGCGCGGGTGCGCACCAGCAGCAGCGCCACGTCGTCGCACGACTGGTCGGGCAGTACGGCCTTGAGGACGCCGTCGGCCAGCGCGTCGAGGGAGTCGGCCGGCGCCCCGACGGCGCGGCGCAGCGCGTCGTCGGCGCCGTCCGCGCATCCGGCGCGGTGTGCGACCAGGCCGTCGGTGAACAGGGCCACGACCGTGCCCTCGGGCAGCTCCAGCTCGGTCGCCTCGAAGGGCAGTCCGCCGATGCCGAGGGGCGGCCCGGCGGTCATGGGCGCGAGTTCGGCGCCGTCGCCGCCGGGCAGCACCAGGAACGGGGCGGGGTGGCCTGCGGCGGCGAGCGTGAGCCGGCGCGAGACGGGGTCGTAGACGGCGTACACGCAGGTGGCGCCGATCTCGGCGACCTCCTCGCGGCCGTTCTCGGCGGCCAGGTGCGTCACCAGGTCGTCGAGGTGGGTGAGGAGTTCGTCGGGCGGCAGGTCGACGTCGGCGAGGGTGCGCACGGCGGTGCGCAGCCGGCCCATGGTGGCCGAGGAGCTGATGCCGTGGCCCACCACGTCGCCGACGACCAGCCCGACCCGGCCGCCGGAGAGCGGGATGACGTCGAACCAGTCGCCGCCGATCCCGGCCTGCGAGCCGCACGGCAGATAGCGGTGGGCGACGTCGAGCGCGGCCTGTCCGGGCAGCCCGCTCGGCAGCAGGCTGTGCTGGAGGGCGAGGGCGGTACTGCGCTCGCGGGCGAAGCGGCGGGCGTTGTCGATGCAGACGGCGGCGCGGCTGGCCAGTTCCTCGGCGAAGACGGCGTCGTCGGGGCCGTAATCGTCCGGGTGGGCCAGCCGGACGCAGACCGCGACGCCCAGGGTGGTGCCGCGGGCGCGCAGCGGTACGGCGATCATGGAGTGGACGCCCTCCCGGAAGCGGCGGCCCTCGGGCGAGCGCTCGTTGCGGTCCGCGAGCCAGGCCCGGAAGCCGGGCTCCCCGGCCTGGCTGAGCACCGCGTGGCCCCCGCTCAGGGCGAGGGCCGGAGGGGCGGGCGGCCGGTAGATCTGGGTCTCGCCGACCCGCACGGCCACTCCGGGGCTGCCGGGCCGGGTGGACCGGTAGGCGACGCGGTGCAGCTCGACCTCGCCGGCGGCGGACATCGGGGGCTCGTCGGCGCCGAGCACCCAGTCCAGCAGGTCGACGGTGGCGAAGTCGGCGTAGCGCGGGACGAGGATCTCGATCAGTTCCTCGGCGGTGCGCACCACGTCGAGGGTGGTGCCGATGCGGGTGGCCGCCTCGTTGAGCAGGGCGAGCCGGCGTCTGGCCCAGTACTGCTCGCTGCTGTCGTAGGCGGCGATGGCGACCGCGGTCCAGGTGCCGAAGGCGTCGTGCAGCGGCCACATCTCCAGGCTCCAGGAGTGCTCCCGGTTCAGCGCGGGCGCGGCGGCGAAGCTCTCGTAGCGCACCGGCAGGCCGGTCACGGCGACCTCGCGCAGATGGCGCAGGAAGCCCCGGTTGGTCTCGGTGTCGGCCACGGTGTCGGGGAAGAACCGGCCGGTCAGCCCCTCCTCGGGGACGCCGAGGACCTTGCAGGCGGCGTCGTTGAGGCGCAGGTAGCGCTGCTGGAGGTCGAAGACGGACATCGACAGGGACGCCTGCTCGAAGGCCTGGGCGGCGAGCGCTGTGCCGGGGGATTCGGCGGTGACGGCGTAGCCCGCGAGCCGCCCCTCACCGCCGTCGAGGGGGCAGGCGGTGACGGTGAGGTCGAGGCGGTGGCCGTCGCGGTGGCGCAGGGCGACCGTGCCGTGCCGCGTGCCGGTCGGCGCCGTGAGGGCTTCCTGGGGATGCTCCGCGGCGAGCAGGTCCGCCGCGGGGCGGCCCACGACGTCCCCGGCCGGGTGGCCCGTGAGCAGCCGCGCGCCCTCGCTCCACCCGGTCACCCTGCCCCGGGCGTCGATGATCGCCACGGCGGCGACTCGGTCCATAAGGCCCAGAATGATCCGATTCGTTCGGCTCCTCAAGCGCGGGGCCGGGGCGCGGTCAGCCCCGGTGGGCACGCAGGGCGGCGAGGGCCTTGTCGGCGTGGGTGTTCATGCGCAGCTCGCTGCGGACGATCTCCAGCACGGTGCGGTCCTCGCCGATGACGTAGGTGACGCGCTTGGTGGGGGCGAGGGTGAAGCCGCGCCTGACCCCGAACCGCTCACGGACCGTGCCGTCGGCGTCGGACAGCAGCGGCATGCCGAGCGTGTGCCGGCCGGCGAACTCCCGCTGCTTGCCGACGTCGTCGCCGCTGATGCCGACGGGCCGGGCGCCCAGCGCGGCGAACTCGGCGGCGAGGTCGCGGAAGTGGCAGGCCTCGGCGGTGCAGCCGGGGGTGAGGGCGGCGGGGTAGAAGAAGAGGACCACGGGGCCGTCGGCGAGCAGTTCGCCGAGGCTCCGGACGGTCCCGCTCTCGTCGGGGAGGGCGAAGTCCTCCACCTTGTCCCCGACCTGGACGCGCTCGCTCATGACCGGTTCCTCCTCTGGTGGCCTGCCGCCGGATATTACTGGACGGTATGCCGCCGGGTGGCCCGTTCGTACGACCGCTACTCCCGGTCCTCCGGATCCCGCTCCCCCGCCGGCCCTGGCCCCGCACGCCCCGCCGCCGGCTGCCCCGGCTCCCCCTCCGTCTCGGCCGAGTACGCGAGGAAGTCGTCGACCATCCGGTGGAACAGCGTGGCCAGTTGGCGCAGTTCTCCGGGCCGCCAGCCGGCGAGCGCGCGCTGCATCTCGGCGGCCCCGGCCTCCCGGACGCGGCCGACGGCGAGGCGGCCCGCGTCAGTGAGCCGGATCCGCTGGGCGCGCCGGTCGTCGGGGTCGGGCACTCGCGTGACGTAGCCCGCCCGGTGGAGCTGCTGCACGGTCCGGGTCACATGCGAGGCCTCCACGCCGAGGCGGTGCGCCACCTCCCCCGGCCGCATCGGCTCCCAGTCCGCGATCTGCCGCAGCAGCGCCACGGCGGCCCGGTCCAGCGGCACGTCGGCCAGGGTCCGCAGCCGGTCGTGGTGGCGGGTGCGGGAGCCGAGGTAGGTGACGCGGGTGAGGGCGCGCTCGATCTCGGCGACCTCCGGGGAGGCCGGGGTCGGGCCGGGCGGCGTCGGCGCGGGCATGCCTCCAAGTCTACGCAGCCATTGCCCGACTCAACCTTTTCGTCCCGGTGGCGCGCACGGCACGGACCGGTCCGCTCCGGTACGCCCGTCCGGTCCGGCGCCGTGAGCGGGGATCAGGGCCCGCGCCCGCCGCACGGGACGTCCCGCGCCGTCCCACGGGACACGGAAACGGCATGGTGAGGGCTTCGCACGGCAAGGCTGGGCGGCGTGATCACGGTTCGTGGTCACGAGATCGACAGCCGGAGGTTTCCATGATCCGTCGGGCCCTCAAGAGCGTTCTGCCGGCCGCGGCCGCGGCGCTCGCCCTGCTGCCCGTGTCGGCCGGTGCCGCCGCGGCGAGCACCGTCACCGCGCACCCGGTGGCCGCCGTCGCCGCCCCGCGGCACCCCGTCGGCACCCACCCCTACCACACCGGTCTGGTCGCCACCCGCGGCGTCCGGCTCAACGTCCGCTCCGGTCCGGGCACCGGCTACCGCGTCGTCGGCAGCCGCCACTCCAACCGGCTCATCTCGGTCAGTTGCAAGACCTACGGCTCGCGGGTGCACGGCAACCACGTCTGGTACCGGCTCCCCCACCACCACGGCTACGTCTCCGCCCACTACGTGACCACCGGCCGGTACGTCCCCTGGTGCTGACGGGCGACCGCCGCACCACCCACTGACGCCGAGGGCCTGTCCGGGAGCCGCCTCCCGAACAGGCCTTCGGCATGGGGGCGCTTGACCCGGCCCATACCTCGTCCGGTGTTGCAGCGCCCGTCCGGCAGGGAAACCATCCCGGCATCAGGGGCGAAACGCCCATAGGGGAATGGGAGTCGAGGAACGCACGATGCGGCACCCCCAAGGATCGACCGCGCCGGACGAGTCGCTGGTGGTGACACTGCGCGAGCTGAAGGACCGTACGGGGCTGAGCCTGGCGGCACTGGCCGCGCGCACCCCGTACAGCAAGTCCGCCTGGCACCGCTACCTCTCGGGCGGCAAGCGGCCGCCGCGGCCCGCGGTGGAGGACCTGTGCCGGCTGGCCGACGCCGATGCCACGGCCGTACTGGCGCTGTGGGAGGCGGCCGGGGAACCCGCTGTTCCGGTCCCGCCCGAGGAGAGCCCCGGCCGGCGCTCGTCCTGGCTGCCGCTGTGGGTCCCGGTGTCGGTGCTCGCGCTGTTCGGCGCGGCCACGGCGGTGGCCGCGGCCGTGGCCATGTCCGGGCGCCCGGCATCCGCGCCGGTGGCCCAGCCCCTGAGCGAGGTACCGCGCTGCCACGGGGCGTCCTGCCAGGGCCAGTTGCCCGACGCCTCGGTGTGCGCCCGCGACGCGCAGACCAGGAGCAGGGTCGCCGACCGCGCCTATGCCGTACGGCTGCGCTACTCGCCGTCCTGCGGGACCGCCTGGTCGGAGGTGCGGGTGCGCGGACGGCTGGCCCGCGAGGTGTCGGTCCGCGCGGGCGACGACATCCTCTCCGCGAGCTATCCGGCCGATGATGTGACTGGCGTCAACAGCCCGATGCTGCCGGTGGATTCGCCGCGGGGCGTGGAGGCGTGCGCCGAAGTGGGCGGGAAGGTGGCGTGCACGGGCCTGGACGCGGACGGACCGCCCGTATCGGAGCGCTGAAGCACCGGCCGGGCAGCGCCTCGCCGGGCGGCCGGGGCACCCCGTTCAGGGGAACCGGGGCCGGAAGGCGCGTGAGGGGGCCGGGATCGGTCGACATCTTCTGCCGTGACCGCCGTAGCCCTGCCGTTCATCGCGCCGATGCTCGCCACCCCCGGTTCGCTGCCGCCCGCCGCGCAGGACGCGCGCTGGGCGTACGAGACCAAGCAGGACGGCCAGCGGGTGATGGTCTATCTGCCCGGTGACGGCGGCCTGGTGCTGCGCGCCCGTTCGGGCGAGGTGATCACCGGGGCGTATCCCGAACTGGCGCCGCTCGGCGGCGCACTGGGCGCCACCCCCGCGATCCTCGACGGCGAGGTACTGGCCCTGGACGCGGACGGCCGGGCCGACTTCCAGCTGCTCCAGAGCCGGATGGGCCTCGCCCACGCGCCCGCGCGGGCCGCGCGCCGGGCCGCCCAGGTGCCGGTGCACCTGGTGCTGTTCGACGTGCCGTACCTGGCCGAACCGCTGCTGCGGCAGCCGTACGCCCGGCGCCGCGCCCGACTGCTGGACCTGGGCCTGTCCGGGCCGCACTGGTCGACGCCGGGCGCGGTCACCGGGCACGGCGCGCGGGCGCTCGCGGCCACACGGGAGCACGGCCTGGAGGGCCTGGTGTGCAAGCGGCTGGACTCGGTGTACGAGCCCGGTGTGCGCTCGCGCGCCTGGATCAAGATCCGCAACATGCGCGCCGAGGACGTGATCGTGGGCGGCTGGCTGCCCGGCAAAGGACGCCTGACCGGGCTGCCCGGCGCGGTCCTGGTGGGCCAGCGGGACGCGGCGGGCCGGCTGCGGTACGTCGGCGGGGTGGGCACCGGCTGGAGCGAGGCGGAGCGCACCCGGCTCGCGGAACTGCTCGCGGACGCGGCGAGCGGGCGCTGCCCCTTCGACCCGGCGCCGCGCGTACCGGGCGCCCGCTGGGTGCTGCCCCGGCTGGTCGGGGAGGTCGGTTACAGCACGCGCACCCGCTCGGGTCTGCTGCGTCAGCCGTCCTGGCTGAGGCTGCGTCCCGATCTCTCCCCGCAGGACTCGGCGGCCGACCTGCCCCCGGATTTGGCGTGAGGCCCGCAGGGCTCGGCCGCGGCCCTGACCACGGATCTCACATGAGGTCCACGGGACTCGGCGGCGGACCCGCCCGCGAGCCTGGCACGAGCCCCGAAGGTCTATCGTGTGCGCATGCCGGTTCCCGAACTGATCCGAATCGTCTCCCGTGACTCGCCCATGGCCCTGGCCCAAGTGGAGCGGGTCCGCGCCGAGTTGGCCGCCCTGCATCCGGGGGTGCGCACCGAGGTCGTCCCCGTGAAGACCACCGGTGACAAATGGCTCGGCGATCTGGCGCGGGTCGAGGGCAAGGGGGCGTTCACCAAGGAGGTGGACGCGGCCCTGCTGGCCGGGGCGGCGGATCTCGCGGTGCACTGCCTGAAGGACGTGCCCGCCGACCGGCCGCTGCCCGCGGGGACGGTGTTCGCCGCGTTCCTGAAGCGGGACGACATCCGCGACGCGCTGGTGCACCCGGACGGCCGCACCCTGGACGAACTGCCGGCCGGTACCCGGATCGGCACCTCCGCGGTGCGCAAGATCGCCCAACTGGCCGCCACCCACCCGCACCTGGAGTGCGTGCCGTTCCGTGGCAACGCCAACCGCAGGCTCCGGAAGCTGGCCGACGGCGAGGCGGACGCGCTGCTGCTCGCGGTGGCCGGCCTGGAGCGGATCGGGCGTACCGATGTGATCAGCGAGGTGCTGTCCCCGGAGACGATGATGCCGCCGATCGGCGCGGGCATCCTCGCCCTCCAGTGCCGGCAGGACGACACCGAGCTGATCGACGCGGTCAGCGGGCTCGGCGACCCGGACACCCACCGGGAGGCGACGGCCGAGCGGATGTTCCTGCATGTGCTCCAGGGCCACTGCAACAGCCCGATCTCCGGGTACGCGCACGTGGACCGCAGTGGTGAACTCTCCCTGCGGGCCTGTGTGTTCACGCCCGACGGCAAGGTCAGGCTGAACGCCCACGAATGGGCGGGCCGGCTCGACGCGGCCACCCTCGGCACCTCGGTCGCGGTGGCGCTGCTGCGGCAGGGGGCGCGGGAGATCATCGACGGCATCCCGCACTGAGCGGGGCCGGGGGGCGGCCGGGGCTCAGGCGGTGCCG
The DNA here is from genome assembly GCF_044327085.1 of Streptomyces sp. AM6-12. Lineage (NCBI taxonomy): Bacteria > Bacillati > Actinomycetota > Actinomycetes > Kitasatosporales > Streptomycetaceae > Streptomyces > Streptomyces sp. AM6-12. Next base: position 535,328 of record NZ_JBIQWN010000002.1, on the reverse strand, counting down.
GGCTCCGTCTGCTCCTTCAGGAAGGCGCTGACCTGGTGGGCCAGGTCGCCCTGCCCGGCGGTCACGGGGGCGGCCTGCGCGGTCGCCTCCTGGACACCGGTGCCGCCCGTCCACAGCCGCCGGTCGGTCCACTCCTCGTCCACCCGCAGCTGCACCTGCACGTCCACATGGGTGAGCGCGGCCTCGGGGGCGGCGGCGTAGAGGACGGCGGTGGCCCGGCGCAGCGGATAGACGTCGAAGCCCTCGATGAACTGGGAGTTGCGCCAGTCGATGAACGCGCCCTCGCCGTCCGGACCGACCCGGACGTCGACCTGGCCGTCCTCCAGATGGATGCCGAAGTGCCGGGTGCCGCGGTTCTCGACCGTCACCCGGACACTGAAGTACGTCAGCCCGGCCGCGGCGTCGTCGCGTCCACGCGGGGGTTCGGCGGCCTCCAGGCGGTGGACGCGGACCCGCAGACCGGCGTGCTCCTCGTACTCCTGCCAGTCACCGACCACGTTCGGCTCGTACACAGCGCCCCTCTCGACCCCGAGTGTCTATCTGTGGGTTCAGTGCACTGTCAAATGAGCGGAATACACCGTGGCCAGGGGGTTCGCCCGCTTTGATCGGCGATCAAGCGCTGCCCAGGAGGAATCCCCCCGCCTCCGCTTCCGGGCGGGCCACGGTGCGTGCCGCACATCACGTTCCCGGCAAGATCACCGGGCCAGCCGGCCGAGCAGCGAGGAGGCCGCGGTGATGCCGAGCGCGGCGGCGATCGCCAGCACCCCGAAGTCGGCGCCGAGATGTGAGGGGGTGCCCAGCAGCAGCCCGCGCAGCGCGTCGACCTGGTAGCTCAGCGGGTTGACCTTGCTGACGGCCTGGAGCCAGCCCGGCATCACGGAGACGGGGTACAGGGCGTTGGAGCCGAAGAACAGCGGCATGGTGATCGCCTGCCCGAAGCCCATCAGCCGGTCGCGGCTGAGCACGATGCCCGCGATGGTCATGGAGAGGCAGGAGAAGAACACCGAGGCGAGGATCACCGCGAGGGCGACGCCGAGCAGCTTCAGCGGGTTCCAGGTCAGGGCGACGCCGAGCAGCGCGGCGATGACGATCACGACGATCGCCTGCACCAGCGATTTCACACCGGCCGCGAACGCCTTGCCGGTGATCAGCGCCGAGCGCGGGGTCGGGGTGACCAGCAGCTTGTTCAGGATGCCGGCGTCCCGCTCCCAGATGATCTGGATGCCGTAGAAGATCGCGATGAACATGGCGGACTGGGCGATGATGCCGGGCGCCATGTAGTCGATGTACGGGATGCCGCCGGTGGGTATCGCCCGGATCCGGGTGAAGGTCTGACCGAAGATCAACAGCCACAGGGCGGGCTGGACGGCGCGGGTGTACAGCTCGGTGCGGTCGTGGCGCAGCTTCTGGAGCTCCACGGTGCACATGGCGAGCACCCGAGCGGGCAGCAGCCGCCAGCCGGCGCGCGGCACCGGGGGGCTGAGCAGCAGCGCGGTGTCCTTGCCGAGGGTGCGGTCAGCCGACGCGGCGTGCGGTGCGGCGGGTGCTTCGGACCTCACGGAAACCTCCTCCGGTGTTGTCGTCGAGGCCGCTGCCGGCGACGTCGCGGAAGACGTCCTCCAGCGTGGGCAGGGTCTCGGTGCCCTTGCGTTCGGCGAGGCCCCGGCGCAGTTCCTCCGGGGTGCCGAGGGCGCGGACGCGGCCGCGGTGCATCAGGCCGACCCGGTCGCAGTACTGGTCGGCCTCGTCCATGTAGTGGGTGGTGACGAGGACGGTCATGCCGGTCGCCTCGCGTACGGCGTTGATGTGCTCCCACACGCCGGTGCGGGCGATCGGGTCGAGGCCGATGGTCGGCTCGTCCAGGATCAGCAGCCGGGGGGCGCTGACCAGGGCCTGGGCGAGTTCCAGTCGGCGGATCATGCCGCCGGAGTAGGTGCCGGCGAGCCGGTCGGCGGCGTCGGAGAGGTCGACGGCGGAGAGCGCCAGGTCCACGCGGGCGGCACGCTCACGGCGCGGCACGTCGAACACTCGGGCGAACAGGGCGACGTTCTCGCGGCCGGTGAGCCCGCCGTCGGCGGACAGCTGCTGCGGGACGTAGCCGAGCAGCCGGCGCACGCCCATGCGCTCCCTGGCCGCGTCGTGCCCGAAGACGCGGACCATCCCGGCGGGGACCGGCAGCAGGGTGGTGATGCAGCGGATGGCGGTGGTCTTGCCGGCGCCGTTCGGCCCGAGGAGCCCGAAGACCTCGCCCTCGCGGACGCCCAGGTCGAGCTCGTCGACGGCCCTGGTCTCACCGAAGGCGTAGACGAGCCCGGTGCAGCTGACGGCCTCGGCCGTGGCGGCGCCCGCCTCGGCCGTGGCGGTGGCCGCCGGTGCCGGGGTGGCGGCTGCCGGTGCCGGGGTGGCGGACGTGTCCGCCGGGTCGGTCGTCATGATGGCGTGCCCTCCGTCCAGGATCCCTCGGGCGCGGCGTGCGCCCCGGCCGGCGCGCTCACGGGCGCCGGCCGGTGGTTCCCGCCGGTCCCGGGCTCCGCGTCGTCCTCGTGCAGCAGGTCGGCGAGCCTGCGCAGGGCCGGCAGGGCCGCGCGCAGGGCGTCGTGGTCGGCTCCGTCGAGGCGGGCGAGATGTCCGCCGACCAGCTCGGCGCGGCGGCGGTGCCAGTCCTCCAGGCGCTTCTCGGCGGCCCCGGTCAGCCGCAGGCGCGCGGCCCGCCGGTCGGCCGGGTCGGTCTCCCGCACCAGGTACTCGTCCCGCACGAGCTGGTTGACCAGCGTCGAGACGGAGTTGCTCGCCAGGTGCAGTTCCTTGGCCGCCTCCGAGACACCGATCCCCGGCCGGGACTCGACCAGCCGCAGCAGCTCCACCTCGGCACCGCGCAGCCGGGGTCCGGCCAGGCCGCCGCGCAGCCGGCGCCGGATCAGTCGCTGGATACCGACGAGCGCGTCGGTCAGCTCCGCCGGGAAGGTCTCGGGCGCGCCGGGCGGCGCGCCGCCGCCGGGCCCGCGTATCGCTTCGTCTTCCACGCCTGAAGATTACCTCTGCTACAGAGGTATCACCCCTCGGGCAGCCCCAAGATGCGGTCAAGAGGACTGAGCCGCTTTCCCTCCTTTCTCCCACTATGAGGTGAATTGTTTTGCGATGTCCGTGAGCGGGAAAACGCAGATATGTGCTTCGGACTGGAGGCACTTCCGTGGGAGCCGGCCCCGTGCGGCCTGACGCCCCCGAGTCCTTTCCCGTGACCGAGCGCGCCCGCCTCCCACGGTGTCTGTCCAACCGGCACCGGCGAGAGAGGTGCGCGCGATGCGTGTCACTGGCAGCACCAAGCCCAGGTCCCACCCCCATCCACATGACGACGCGCCCGACACGGGTGAGTCCTTCGCGCGGCTCGCCGAGCTGCCCGACGGCGCCGAGCGCCAGGCGCTGCGCGACGAGCTGGTACGGCTGTGGCTGCCCATGGCCGAGCGGATCGCCGTACGGTTCCGCGGTCGCGGGGAGTCCCTGGAGGACCTGTACCAGGTGGCCGCGCTGGGGCTGGTGAAGGCCGTCGACCATTACGACCCCGAGCGCGGCCGCGCCTTCGAGGCGTACGCGGTGCCCACCATCACCGGTGAGATCAAGCGGCACTTCCGGGACCACATGTGGACGCTGCATGTGCCCCGCCGGGTCCAGGACCTGCGCAACCGGGTCCGTACGGCCGTCAAGGAGCTGTCCCAGTCCACGCCGGGCCGGCCGCCCACCGTGGCGGAGATAGCCGAGTACACCCGGCTGGAGGAGGACGAGGTGCGCGCCGGGATGGAGGCGCTGGAGTGCTTCTCCGCGCTGTCCCTGGACGCCGAGGTGGCGGGCACGGACGGCTACGCCCTCGGTGACTCGCTGGGCGGTCCCGACCCCGGATTCGACCTGGTGGTGGACCGGGCGGCCGTCAAGCCGTGCCTCGCGGCGCTGCCGGAGCGCGAGCGGACCATTCTCTACCTGCGGTTCTTCGGCGGGATGACGCAGAGCCGGATCGCGCAGCAGCTGGGGATCTCGCAGATGCACGTGTCGCGGCTGCTGAGCGGGTGCTTCGACCGGCTGCGCGAGGAACTGCTCTCGGAGGCGCGGTGAGGCCCCGGTCCGAGCGGGTCCCGGCCGGCTTCAGCCGGGACCCGGCCGGTCCGGGGCGGCCTCCGTGTCGCCGCCGGGGACCTGGACGGGGCCGTACCGGTCCAGGGCATCTTCCAGTTCCGCGCTGATCTCGGGCGGGATCTCGCCGCGGCGGCCCCAGATCAGGATCAGCTCGGCGACGTTGCGCAGCCTGATGTTGGTGTGCTGGGAGACGTCCCGCAGTACCTGCCAGCCCTGTTCCGGGGTGACGCGGCCGAGAGCCACGATCATCCCGATCGCCTGGTCGACCACGGCGTGCGAGGCCAGGGCCTGCTTCAGCTGCTCGACCTCGGCCCGCAACGCGGCGATCCGCTCCGGCTCGCTCTCTGCCATCCCCCCATCGTGCGCAGCCGCCTGCCCCCCTGCCACCGGGGGTACTCGACAGGCGCCCCACCCGCTTCCGGCCGGACACTGGAGCCAGACCGGTGACCGCCGGCACCACAGAGCAGGACGTTACCGAACATGAACCGAGAAACCCCTGTCAGCGACGGAGCGCCCGGCCACGGGCCGCGGGGGCGTGAGGTCATCTCCACGCACTCCGTCTTCGGCGCGCCGTGCTGGGTGAGCCTGACCAGCCGCGACCTCCAGGCCACCCAGGACTTCTACACGGCCGTGCTGGGCTGGCGCTGGCGCGGCGCCAAGCTCGGCGAGCACTTCCGGGTCGCGCTGGCCGACGGGGTGCCGGTGGCCGGGATCGCCGCGGTGGCCTCGATGTGGCAGATGGCGGTGGCGTGGACGCCGTACTTCGCGGTGCCGGACGCGGATGTCGCGGTGGCGCGGGCGCGGGAGCGGGGCGGCACGGCGGCGGTCGGACCGCTCTCCTTCCCACCGGGCCGGGCCGCGCTGCTCGCCGACCGCGACGGGGCCACGTTCGGTATCTGGCAGGGGGAACTGGTCTCCAACTGGGAGGCCTGGCGGCGCGCGGCCCCCACATTCATCCGGCTGCACACCCGCGACGCCTTCGACTCCGCGATGTTCTACGGCGAGATCCTCGACTGGGCGTCCGGCAAGCCGGGGTGCTGCGAGGTCGAGTACGACGGCGACGAGGTCGTCCTGCGCAGCCAGGGCGACGCGGTGGCCCGGATCGACTCGGGCGCGGTGGAGGCCGCCCCGGACCCGTCCGTCCGCCCGCACTGGCAGATCCACTTCGCGGTGTCGGACGTACCCGGCTGCGCCCGCACGGCGGAGAAGCACGGGGGCAGCGTCCTGAAGGAAAACGAGACGGAAGCGATCCTGCGGGACGCGGACGGCGCCCAGTTCACGGTGACGTCCCGCCAGACCCGCTGACCCGGCCCGCGCCCCTTCAGGGCGCGCCCTGAAGGGGCGCGCCCGCCACAACGGCCTAACTCCCCACCTTCGACGCCCGCGTCAACAGCACCAGGCTCCGGGCCTCCACCCGTACCCTCGTGCCCGCCTTGTGTTCCCGCTCGTCCGGCATCCCCTCCGCGTCCGCGGTGTCGATCAGTGCCGTCCAGCGCTCCCCGAACGTCTCGTCCGGCAGCCGGAACACCACCGGTTCCCAGTAGGCGTTGAGGAGGAGCAGGAAGGAGTCGTCGACCAGTCTGCGCCCGTACGCGTCCCGTTCGGCGATCGCGTCGCCGTTGAGGAAGACCCCGACGGAGTGGGCGTCGCCGCGCTGCCAGTCGCGGTCGGTCATCTCGCGGGCGTCGGGACGCAGCCACATCAGGTCAGGCAGCGGCTGCTTCGCGTTCGTCGCGGTCTCGCCGCGGAAGAAGCGGCGCCGGCGCAGCACGGGGTGCGCGGCGCGCAGCGCGATGAGGGCGCGGGTGAAGTCCGCCAGGTTCCGCTGCTCGCCGGTGAGTCCCCAGTCCACCCAGGAGATCTCGTTGTCCTGGCAGTACGCGTTGTTGTTGCCGCGCTGGCTGCGGCCGAGCTCGTCGCCGTGGCAGAGCATCGGGATGCCCTGCGAAAGCAGCAGCGTGGCAAGGAAGTTGCGCTGCTGGCGGCCCCGCAGTTCGAGCACGGCGGGGTCGGCCGTGTCCCCTTCCGCGCCGCAGTTCCAGGACCGGTTGTGGCTCTCCCCGTCCCGGTTGTCCTCTCCGTTGGCCTCATTGTGCTTGTCGTTGTACGACACCAGGTCCCGCAGCGTGAACCCGTCGTGCGCGGTGACGAAGTTGACGCTCGCCCGCGGCCGACGCCTGCTGTGCTGGTACAGGTCGGAGGAGCCGGTCAGCCGGGACGCGAACTCGCCGAGGGAGCCGGGCTCGGCGCGCCAGAAGTCCCGTACGGCGTCCCGGTAGCGGCCGTTCCACTCCGACCACAGCGGCGGGAAGTTGCCGACCTGGTAGCCGCCCTCCCCCACGTCCCAGGGCTCGGCGATCAGCTTGACGCGGCTGATCACCGGGTCCTGCTGGATCAGGTCGAAGAACGCCGAGAGCCGGTCCACCTCGTGGAACTGCCGGGCCAGCGTGGCCGCCAGGTCGAAGCGGAAGCCGTCGACGTGCATCTCGGTGACCCAGTACCGCAGCGAGTCCATGATCAGCTGGAGCACGTAGGGGTGGCGCATCAGCAGGCTGTTGCCGGTGCCCGTGGTGTCGTAGTAGTGCGCCCAGTCCCCGTCCACCAGGCGGTAGTACGAGGCGTTGTCGATGCCCCGGAAGGACAGCGTGGGGCCCAACTCGTTGCCCTCGGCGGTGTGGTTGTAGACCACGTCGAGGATGACTTCGAGGCCGGCCGCGTGCAGCGCCTTCACCATGGCCTTGAACTCGTTGACCTGCTGGCCGCGGGTGCCGAAGGCGGCGTAGGAGTTGTGCGGCGCGAAGAAGCCGATGGTGTTGTAGCCCCAGTAGTTGGACAGGCCCCGGTCCTGGAGCACCCCGTCCTGCACGAACTGGTGCACCGGCATCAGCTCCACCGCCGTCACCCCGAGCGAGGTCAGGTGCTCGATGACGGCGGGGTGGGCGAGTCCCGCGTAGCTGCCGCGCAGCCGTTCGGGGACGTCCGGGTGGGTGCGGGTCAGCCCGCGCACATGCGCCTCGTAGATCACGGAGTCGGCGTACGCGGTGCGTGGCGGCCGGTCGTCGCCCCAGTCGAAGTACGGGTCGGTGACCACGCCCAGCATGGAGTGCCCGGCGCTGTCGGCGGGGGCCGGTCCGTCGGGCGAACGTTCGTACAGGGAGGCGTGGTTGTCGATCTGGCCGTCCACGGCGCGCGCGTACGGGTCGAGCAGCAGCTTTTTCGGGTTGCAGCGGTTGCCGAGCGCGGGCTGCCAGGGGCCGTGCACCCGGTAGCCGTAGCGCTGGCCGGGCGCGATGCCGGGCAGATAGGCGTGCCAGACGAAGCCGTCGACCTCGTGCAGCCGGACGGGCGTCTCCCGGCCGCGGTCGTCCACGAGGATCAGGTCGACCCGCTCGGCGACCTCGCTGAACAGCGCGAAGTTGGTGCCCTGTCCGTCGAAGGAGGCGCCCAACGGGTAGGGCTGCCCGCTCCAGACGGGCAGCCCTTTCCGGGCGGTGCGGGCGCTCACCGGCTGCCCTCCAGGAAGCCACCGGCGGGCGCGGGCGCGGCCAGGACGGCCACCTGGTGCCGGCGCGGCTCGTTCAGGCCCGTGCTGATGAACGGCTCCGGCGGCAGCGGCACCAGCGGCACCCGTTCGCCGGCGCGGGCGCGCTGCGAGAACCAGATGATCTTGCTTCCGGTCTCGGCGGCGCAGCAGCCCCAGCCGTCGCTCATCGCGGCGATGTCCGCGAGGCAGGCGCGCAGATCCTGGTCCGGGCGCAGCTCGGGGTCGTCGTCGCCGAAGGCGGTGATCAGGTGCTGGCCGTTCCACCACATCTCGATGGAGGTGTGCTTGTCACGGGCGTGCTGGTCGATCGCCCGCAGCAGCAGTTCGGCGCCGCGGCAGACGGGGGCCACCAGATTGTCGAGGTCCCAGTGGCGGAGATGGGCGGCCAGGATGCGGCTGACCTGTCCCACCCGTTCCGGGCTGACTTCCACGTCGAGGTGGTAGTAGCAGGGCACTGCGGTCTTCATCGTCGCTTGCTCCTCACCGGCGAAGCTCTCGCTCCCCTCGCCCTGTCCGGGAGGGATCCCGGACACTCAGCGTGAGCGGTGATCGCTTCTGAGTCATCTCCCACGGTGCGGTCGCTACGCCATTCGTGCAACACGAGCACCCACCGCTCCCGCTGGTTGAAGATCCAACAAGACGCTGCGTCCTCGCCCGTGCACCATGAGTGAAAGCCTCGATCGCCGTAACGGCGCCGCGCCCACCCCTGCGCGGACGCCACCCGACCGTCGGGAACGCGCCCAGTCGAGAGCGTGGAGGGTGAACAGGGCCATGCTGCTACCCGCCAAGGCCGAAGTGGCCCGGCAGTTGCGGCGTTACCGGGCGTGGGAGCGCGTGACGCTCGCCTCGCCGTACGACCGCACGGTCCGGGCCACGTTCGAGGACTCGGGGTACACCTTGTGCGTTCTGATGGGCAAACGCTGTGCCCGCGAGGCGGCGGACGCGGCGGAGCGGTATCTGCGCACGAGTCCGGTCGGCTACCTGCGCGAGCAGGACGGCCGGCCGAAGTCGCGCCGTTCGGTGCGAAGGGCGCCGGCTTCGGAGCGGCGTTCCACGGCGCCGAGCTCCTGAGCTGGCACCGTACAAGGCGTTCCCTTCGGGGACCGGCACGGGCCGGCCCCGCTCTCGGATCGCGAAGCCGGGCCGGTGCCCGGCTTCGCGCACGGCGGAGGTGAGATACATGCGCAGGACCCCGGCCATCGGCCGTGTACCGGTACGTGACGTCCGGCCGGCCGTGGAGTGCGGCAGGCGCCCGGCCAAGGCGGTGGCCGGGGAGACCTTCCAGGTCACCGCCACCGTGTTCCGGGAGGGGCACGACGCGGTCGGTGCCAATGTGGTCCTGCGCGATCCCAGGGGCCGGCGCGGCCCCTGGACCCCGATGCGCGAGGTGTCCCCCGGCAGCGATGTGTGGGGCGCGGAGGTCACCCCGGACGTGACGGGCCCTTGGACCTTCCGGGTGGAGGCGTGGAGCCATCCGCTGGCGACCTGGCGGCACACCGCCTCGGTGAAGGTGCCGGCCGGGATCGACACCGGGCTGGTCCTGGAGGAGGGCGCCGAGCTGTACGAGCGCGCCACCGCCGGTGTGCCCAAGGGCCCGGAGCGCGATCTGGTGGCCGCCGCCGCCCGTGCCCTCGGCGACGACTCCCTCTCGGTCCACGAGCGCCTGCGGCCCGCGCTCTCCCCGCGGGTGCGGGAGGTCCTGGAGCGTTACCCGCTGCGGGAGTTGGTGACCGCGTCCGACCCGATGCCGCTGCTGGTGGAGCGGGAGCGGGCGCTGTACGGCTCCTGGTACGAGTTCTTCCCGCGCAGCGAGGGCACGGCCGAGCGGCCGCACGGTACGTTCCGTACGGCGGTGCGGCGGTTGAGGCCGATCGCGGAGATGGGCTTCGACGTGGTCTACCTGCCGCCGGTTCATCCGATCGGCGGCACCTTCCGCAAGGGCCCCAACAACAGCCTCACCGCCGGACCGGACGACGTGGGGGTGCCCTGGGCGATCGGCTCCCCGGAGGGCGGGCACGACGCGATCCACCCCGACCTCGGCACCCTCGAGGACTTCGACCACTTCGTCGGCGAGGCGCGGAAGCTGGGCCTGGAGGTCGCGCTCGATTTCGCGCTTCAGTGCTCCCCGGACCACCCCTGGGTGCAGAAGCACCCGGAGTGGTTCCACCACCGCCCGGACGGGACGATCGCCTACGCCGAGAACCCGCCGAAGAAGTACCAGGACATCTACCCGATCGCCTTCGACGCCGACATGGACGGTCTGATCGCGGAGACGGTCCGGGTGCTGCGGCACTGGATGGACCACGGGGTGCGGATCTTCCGGGTGGACAACCCGCACACCAAGCCGGTGGTCTTCTGGGAGCGGGTCATCGCCGAGATCAACCGCAAGGACCCGGACGTGATCTTCCTGGCGGAGGCCTTCACCCGCCCGGCGATGATGCACACCCTCGCGCAGATCGGCTTCCAGCAGTCCTACACCTACTTCACCTGGCGCAACACGAAGCAAGAACTGACCGAATATCTCACCGAGTTGACCGGTGAGGCGGCCGCCTACATGCGGCCCAACTTCTTCCCCAACACCCCGGACATCCTGCACGCCTACCTCCAACACGGCGGTCGTCCCGCCTTCGAGGTCCGGGCCGTGCTCGCCGCCACCCTCTCCCCCTCCTGGGGCATCTACAGCGGCTACGAGCTGTGCGAGAACACCCCGCTGCGGGAGGGCAGCGAGGAGTACCGCGACTCCGAGAAGTACCAACTCCAGCCGCGGGACTGGGAGTCGGCCGCACGTGAGGGGCGTACGATCGCACCGCTCATCACCCGGCTGAACGCCGTCCGCCGTGCCCACCCGGCGCTACAGCGCCTGCGCAACCTCCGTTTCCACCGGACCGACAACGACGCCGTGCTCGCCTACAGCAAGAGCACGGGGCCGGACACGGTCATCGTGGTCGTCAATCTCGACCCGCACCACGCCCAGGAGGCCACGGTCTCGTTGGACATGCCGCAACTCGGCCTGGACTGGGACGCCGACCTGTCCGTACACGACGAACTGACGGGCGAGGCGTACCACTGGGGCAGGACCAACTACGTGCGCCTCACGCCGGGCCGCGCGCCGGCGCACGTGCTCCACGTCCAGCGATCGACGCACCGGAACGGAGGGCCCGCAGCGCCATGACCGTGAACGAACCCGTACTGGACACCTTCGAGGACACCCCCGCCCGCGACCGTGACCCGCAGTGGTTCAAGCGTGCCGTCTTCTACGAGGTCCTGGTCCGCTCCTTCCAGGACAGCAACGGCGACGGCGTCGGCGACCTCAAGGGCCTGACCGCCAAGCTCGACTACCTCCAGTGGCTCGGCGTGGACTGCCTGTGGCTGCCGCCCTTTTTCAAGTCCCCTTTGCGGGACGGCGGTTACGACGTCGCCGACTACACCGCCGTACTGCCGGAGTTCGGCGATCTCGCCGACTTCGTGGAGTTCGTGGACGCCGCCCACCAGCGCGGTATGCGCGTGATCATCGACTTCGTCATGAACCACACCAGCGACCAGCACCCGTGGTTCCAGGAGTCCCGCAACGACCCCGACGGACCCTACGGGGACTACTACGTCTGGGCCGACGACGACAAGCAGTACCAGGACGCCCGCATCATCTTCGTCGACACCGAGGCGTCCAACTGGACGTACGACCCCGTGCGCGGCCAGTACTACTTCCACCGCTTCTTCTCCCACCAGCCGGACCTCAACTACGAGAACCCGGCGGTGCAGGAGGAGATCCTGGCCGCCCTGAAGTTCTGGCTGGACCTGGGCATCGACGGCTACCGGCTGGACGCGGTCCCCTACCTCTACGCGCAGGAGGGCACCAACTGCGAGAACCTGCCGGCCACGCACCAGTTCCTGAAGCGGGTGCGCCGGGAGATCGACGCGGGGTACCCGGACACCGTGCTGCTCGCGGAGGCCAACCAGTGGCCGGAGGACGTGGTCGACTACTTCGGGGACTTCCCGAGCGGCGGCGACGAATGCCACATGGCGTTCCACTTCCCGGTCATGCCGCGCATCTTCATGGCCGTACGCCGCGAGTCCCGCCACCCCGTCTCCGAGATCCTCGCCAAGACGCCCGCGATCCCGTCCGGTTGCCAGTGGGGCATCTTCCTGCGCAACCACGACGAGCTGACCCTGGAGATGGTCACCGACGAGGAACGCGACTACATGTGGGCCGAGTACGCGAAAGACCCCCGGATGCGCGCCAACATCGGCATCCGCCGCCGCCTCGCGCCGCTCCTCGACAACGACCGCAACCAGATCGAGCTGTTCACCGCCCTGCTGCTCTCCCTGCCCGGCTCGCCGATCCTCTACTACGGCGACGAGATCGGCATGGGCGACAACATCTGGCTCGGCGACCGCGACGCCGTCCGCACCCCCATGCAGTGGACCCCCGACCGCAACGCCGGCTTCTCGACCTGTGACCCCGGACGGCTGTACCTGCCCACGATCATGGACCCGGTCTACGGCTACCAGGTCACCAATGTCGAGGCGTCGATGTCCTCGCCGTCCTCGCTGCTGCACTGGACCCGGCGCATGATCGAGATCCGCAAGCAGAACCCCGCCTTCGGTCTCGGCTCGTACGACGAACTCCAGTCCTCCAACCCGGCGGTGCTCGCCTTCTTGCGCGAGTACGAGGACGACCTGGTGCTGTGCGTGCACAACTTCTCGCGCTTCGCCCAGCCCACCGAGCTGGACCTGCGGGCCTACGACGGCCGCCATCCGGTGGAGCTGATCGGCGGAGTGCGCTTCCCCGCCATCGGTGAACTGCCCTATCTCCTCACCCTTCAGGGCCACGGCTTCTACTGGTTCCGGCTCACCCGAGTCGCATCCCGCATCGGCCGCCGCCGCTGAGCGCACGGCGCCGGGGAAAGGACGCGTCACCATGCCGAAGACCATCACCCTCCGGCCGAGAACCGCGGCCGGTGTCGACGGCCCCCTCGCCTCGCTCGGCGGCCTGCTGCGCGAGTGGCTGCCGCGCCAGCGCTGGTTCGCGGGCAAGGACCGGCCCGTGACCGATCTGTCGGTGCTCAGTGTGACCGAGCTGTTCCCCGGATGTCTGCATCTGCTGGTGCACGCCTCGCACGCGCCGGTGCCCACCCCCGGTGGCACTCCCCCGCCGGGCGACTGCTACCAGCTGCTGCTGGGCGTGCGCGAGCAGCTCGCGCCGCGCCTGGAGCGGGCGTTCATCGGACGGGCCACCGCCGGGCCGCTGGCCGGGCTCGCCGTCTACGACGCGCTCTACGACCCGCGCTCGGCGAGCCTGCTCCTGGAGCGGCTGCGCCGGCCGGGCAGCGCGGGCCCGCTGCGCTTCGGGGCGGACCCCGCCGCCCCGGTCCCCGGCGGCCTGCCGCCGCGACTGCTGGACGCCGAGCAGTCCAACACCTCGCTGGTGTACGGGGACGCGTACATCCTCAAGCTGTTCCGCCGCATCCAGCCGGGCATCAACCCGGACCTGGAGGTGTCGGCGGCGCTCGCCGCGCAGGGCTGCACCCGCGTGCCCGCGCCGGTCGCCTGGTTCTCCACCAGCGCACCGCGCCCGGCCACGCTCGGGGTGCTCCAGCCGTTCCTGCCGGACGCCACCGACGGCTGGACGCTGGCGCTGGGCGCGCTCGCCGCGGGCGACGACTTCACCGCCGAGGCCCGTGAGCTGGGCCGTGCCACCGCCGAGGTGCACCTCGCGCTGGCCGAGGCGTTCCCGCCGGCCGGGCCCGATGAGAACGGGCGACCCGCCGAGGCCATGTGCGCACGCCTGGAGGCCGCCGCGCACGCCGTGCCGGGCCTGAAGCCGTACGTGCCCGGTCTGCGGGCAGCGTTCGGGGCGCTCGCCACCTGCGACACCGGGCCGCCCGCCCAGCGCATCCACGGCGATCTGCACCTCGGGCAGGTGCTGCGGGCCGGCCGCGACTGGTTCGTCATCGACTTCGAGGGCGAGCCGTCCAGGCCGCTTGCCGAGCGGCGGGCCCCGCAGTCCCCGGTGCGGGACGTGGCGGGGATGCTCCGCTCCTTCGACTACGCGGCCCGGCAGCGCCGCCCCTGGCGACCCGAATGGGCGCGCCGCTGCCGGGAGGCGTTCTGCGCGGGCTACGCGGCCCGCGCGGGCTGGGACCCACGCAAGAAGCACGCGCTGCTGCGCGCGCACGAGACGGACAGGGCGGTGTACGAGGTGCTGTACGAGGCGAGACACCGGCCGGACTGGCTGCCGGTACCCATGGCCGCGATCAAGCGGCTCGCGGTGTGGGGAGGCTGACGGCATGGCGCTGCGCGACACGTCGCCCCCCGAGACCGCGGGCCCCGGACCGGCCGCGGCCACCGCGCTGGACCCCGCCGAGCGCGACCGGCTGCTCGGCGGCCGGCACCACGATCCGCACGCCCTGCTGGGCGCTCACCCGGTGCCGGGCGGCACCCTGTTCCGGGCGCTGCGCCCGAACGCGCGGGCGGTGAGCGTCCTGGTCGACGGGATGGCCAACCCGCTCGTCTCCGGGGGCGGCGGGCTGTTCTCGGCCGTACTGCCCTACCCGCAGATCCCGCCGTACACGCTGCTGGTGACGTACGACGAGGACGAGCGGGAGGTGCACGACCCCTACCGTTTCCTGCCCGCCCTGGGCGAGCTGGACCTGCATCTGATCCGCGAGGGCCGGCACGAGCAGCTGTGGCAGGCGCTCGGCGCCGAGCCGATGACCCATGAGGGCGTGGCCGGCACCCGGTTCACCGTGTGGGCGCCCAACGCCCAAGGGGTGCGGGTGGCCGGGGACTTCACGTTCTGGGACGGCACGCAGTACCCGATGCGCTCGCTCGGCGCGTCCGGGGTGTGGGAGCTGTTCCTGCCCGGTGTCGGCGAGGGCGACCGCTACAAGTTCGAGATCACCTCCCGCTACGGCCACCGGTTCCTCAAGGCGGACCCGATGGCCCGGCGCACCGAGGTCCCGCCGGACACCGCCTCGATCGTGACGGTCTCGCGCTACGCGTGGGGCGACGAACAGTGGATGGCGCACCGCGGCGACACCCCGGTGCACCAGGCGCCGTTCTCGGTGTACGAGGTGCATCTGCCGTCCTGGCGGCCTGGATTGACCTACCGTCAGCTGGCGGAAGAACTGCCCGCGTACGTCAGGGAGATGGGCTTCACGCACGTGGAGCTGATGCCGGTGGCCGGCCATCCGTTCAGCGGCTCCTGGGGTTACCAGGTCACCTCGTACTACGCGCCCACGCCCCGGCTCGGCTCGCCGGACGACTTCCGGTACCTGGTGGACGCGCTGCACCGGGCGGGCATCGGCGTGATCATGGACTGGGTGCCGGCGCACTTCCCCAAGGACGACTGGGCGCTGGCCCGGTTCGACGGGGACCCGCTGTACGAACCCGGCAACGCGGCGCGGGCCGAGCACCCCGACTGGGGGACGTACGAGTTCGACTACGGCCGCACCGAGGTGCGCAACTTCCTCGTGGCCAACGCCGTCTACTGGTGCGAGGAGTTCCACATCGACGGGCTGCGGGTGGACGCCGTCGCCTCCATGCTCTACCTCGACTACTCGCGGGACTCCGGGCAGTGGGAGCCCAATGTGTTCGGCGGGCGCGAGGACCTGGACGCGGTGGCGTTCCTCCAGGAGATGAACGCCACCGTCTACCGGCGCTGTCCGGGTGTGGTGACCATCGCCGAGGAGTCCACCGCCTGGGACGGGGTGACCCGGCCGACCGACGGCGGCGGGCTCGGGTTCGGGCTGAAGTGGAACATGGGCTGGATGCACGACTCGCTCCAGTACATCCAGAAGGAGCCGGTGCACCGCAAGTACCACCACAACGAGATGACCTTCTCGATGGTGTACGCCTACAGCGAGAACTACGTGCTGCCCATCTCGCACGACGAGGTGGTGCACGGCAAGCGGGCGCTGGTGTCGAAGATGCCGGGCGACTGGTGGCAGCGGCGCGCCAACCACCGCGCCTACCTCGGCTTCATGTGGGCCCATCCGGGCAAGCAACTGCTGTTCATGGGGCAGGAGTTCGCGCAGGGCGCCGAGTGGACGGAACAGCAGGGGCCCGAGTGGTGGCTGCTGGCCGACGACTACCACTCCGCCGGCGACCACCGGGGCGTGCAGGCGTTGGTGCGGCACCTGAACGCGCTGTACCGGGCGGCACCGGCGCTGTGGCAGCGGGACACCGATCCGGGCGGCTTCCGCTGGGTGCTGTGCGACGCGGCGGAGGACAACGTCTTCGCGTTCCTGCGCTTCGCGGCCGACGGCACCCCGCTGCTCGTGGTGTCGAACTTCTCCCCCGTCGTCCGGGAGGACTACCGGCTGGCGGTCCCCGAGGAGGTGCCGGCCTGGCGGGAGCTGCTCAACACCGACGACGTCGGCTACGGGGGCAGCGGGGTGCCCGTCGGCGCGCCGGGGGCGCTGCAGCCGGCCGACGGGTGCCTGCGGCTCACGCTGCCGCCGCTGGCCACGGTGTTCCTGGGGCCGCTGCGCTGAAACCGCAGGTGTCGGCGCCCCCGACAGGGGCAGTCGGGGTTCATACACAACCCTGGCTGCCCCTGGTCACAGGGCGGAAAGGCGGCACCGAGTGCGCACGGTCGGAGTGGAGGAGGAGCTTCTTCTGGTCGACCCGGACAGCGGGGACCCGAAGGCGCTGGCGGCGCCCGTGCTCGCACGGGCCGACCGCGACGATCCCGGACAGGACGTGTTCGAGAAGGAACTGTTCGGGCAGATGCTGGAGTTCGCCACGCATCCGCAGTCGGACATGGCGGACCTCGGCGACGAGATCGTGCGCTGCCGCAAGGAGGCGGCCCGGCACGCCGAGCAGATCGGCTGCACGGTCGCCGCGCTCGCCAGCTCACCGCTGCCGGTGAGCCCCTCCCTCACCATGAACGACCGCTACCAGTGGCTGGCCGAGCGGTACGGCGTCGCCACCCGCGAGCAGCTGGTGTGCGGCTGCCATGTGCATGTGTCGGTGGAGTCCGACGAGGAGGGCGTGGCGGTCCTGGACCGGCTGCGGCCCTGGCTGCCGGTGCTCACCGCGATCAGCGCCAACTCCCCCTTCTGGCAAGGCCATGACAGTAGTTACGCGAGCTACCGCAGCCGGGTGTGGTCGCGCTGGCCGTCGGCCGGGCCGACCGAGCTGTTCGGCTCGCCCGAGCGGTACCACCGGCGGGTGGCGGACATGGTGGCCACCGGGGTGATCCTGGACGAGGCGATGGTGTACTTCGACGCGCGGCTGTCCGCCCGCTATCCGACGGTCGAGGTGCGGGTCTCGGACGTATGCCTGCACGCGGACACCGCGCTGCTCGTCGCGACCCTCGCCCGTGGCCTGGTGGAGACGGCCGCGCGGGACTGGCGCGCGGGCCGCCCGGCGCCGGACCACAGCGTGAGCCTGCTCAAGCTCGCCTCCTGGCAGGCGGCGCGCGAGGGGATCGACGGGGAGCTGCTCGACCCCTCGACCATGCGGCCGCGGCCCGCCGCGCGGGTGCTGCGCTCGCTGCTCGACCTGGTCGGGGACGCGCTCGACGGCAGCGGGGACGCGCACCGCGCCGAACAGGGCGTCGAGGAACTGCTCCGGCACGGCAACGGCGCGCGTGTGCAGCGCCGGCTGGTGGAGCGCGGCGGCACCCTGCGGGACGTCGTCACGGAGTGCGTGCGGCAGACGCAGGGGTGAGCGGGCGGCGGCGCGGCCGCGGTCAGTGGATCAGGACCAGGGCGTAGACCAGGAAGAACGCGGCGAACAGCACCACGAGGGCCAGGATCAGCGCCAGCGGCGCCTTGGCCCAGCCGCGCCGGGTCGCGCCCCGCTCACGGACCGCGGCCTGGGGCATGCTGCTCTCCGCGGGCGGGGTCTCTCCGGGCGGCACCGAGCCACCGGGTTCGAGTCCGGTGGTGTGTTCGGGATCCGGATCGGGGTTCACATGGCTCATGTCGGGATTCATGCCCCCCGAGTCCCCAGCGGGCGGCCACCTCACCAGTCGATAGCGCCTGCGCTCCGCACCGGCCGACAGGGCGGTGTGCCGCGCGGCGCGTCCGAGGGTCTACGGTGTCCTGCGGAGCCGTGCGCGCCGCGCAACGGGCTGCTCGCAGCCGGTGAGGCCGTCCCGTGAGGAGGGGAGACGGACGGATATCCGGCCCGGCTGTGGGAACCCGCAGCGCAGCGAGAGAGATCAGCGACGACGACCGTCCTGGCCGCACGGGGCAGCACAGGCCCCTCGCGGCCGAGGCCGGGGGATGCGGAGATGGCGACGGAGCCGCGTGGGGACGAGACACCGCCTTCGGAGGAGACGTACGAGCGTGAGTTCTCCTTCGCGGGCGAGCTGCGCAACGTCACGGAGGCGCGGCTGGCCGCGGAGGACTTCCTGGGCGGACTCGCCCGGGTCGCGCCGCCGGGCGAGCACGAATACTGGGACGACATCCTGCTGGTGGTGACCGAACTCGCCGCCAATGTCATCCAGTACGCGCCCGGTCCCTTCGACCTGCGGATGCGGCGCACCTTCGACGGGGTGCACGTGACGATGCACGACACCAGCACCACCAAGCCGGAGCCGCGGCCCTTCCATCCGCGTACGGGCGGCGGCGGCATCGGCTGGCATCTGGTGCACACGCTGTGCACCCAGGTCAGTGTGGTGGTGCACGACGACGGCAAGGACATCCATGTCTTCCTGCCCTGGTGAGGGCGGCGAAGTGTAACCCGGCGCCGTCCGGTTGCTCCACCGCGTGCCGCACCCGACTGGCGCAGCGGCGTGGGGCGCGGTGGTATCGGAGTTGGTGCGCAGCGCTTCGGGGCACGCGAACGGCGTCGAGCCGGACCGCCGTCCGGAACCGCAGAAAGGGATGGACACCGTGACACGACCCAGGATCCTGGTGGTCGGCGCAGGCTTCGCCGGAGTCGAGTGCGTCCGCCGTCTGGAGCGGAAACTCGCCCCCGACGAGGCCGACGTCACCCTGGTGACGCCCGTCTCCTACCAGCTCTATCTGCCGCTGCTGCCCCAGGTCGCCTCCGGTGTGCTCACACCGCAGTCGATCGCGCTTTCCTTGCGCCGCAGCAGGCGGTACCGCACCCGCATCCTGCCGGGCGGCGCGATCGGCGTGGACCTGAAGGCCAAGGTCTGCGTGGTGCGCACCATCACCGACAAGATCGTCAACGAGCCGTACGACTACATCGTGCTGGCGCCGGGCAGCGTGACCCGCACCTTCGACATCCCGGGCCTGACCGAGCACGCCTTCGGCATGAAGACGCTCGCCGAGGCGGCGTACATCCGCGACCACGTCATCTCCCAGCTGGATCTCGCCGACGCGAGCGACGATCCGGCCGAACGGGCGGCGCGGCTCCAGTTCGTGGTGGTCGGCGGCGGGTACGCCGGCACCGAGACCGCCGCCTGTCTCCAACGGCTCACGCACGCCGCCGTACGGCGCTATCCGCGCCTGGACCCCGGTCTGATCCGCTGGCATCTGATCGACATCGCGCCCAAGCTCATGCCCGAGCTGGGCGACAAGCTCGGCCGCAGTGCGCAGGACATCCTGCGGCGGCGCGGCATCGACGTGTCCCTCGGGGTCTCGATCGACAAGGCCGGCGCGGAGGAGGTCACCTTCACCGACGGCCGGGTGGTGCCGACGCACACCCTGATCTGGACCGCGGGGGTGGTGGCCAGTCCGCTGATCGCCACGCTGGGCGCGGAGACGGCCCGCGGCCGGCTCGTCGTCGATCCCGAGCTGACCGTGCCGGGGCAGGACGGGGTGTTCGCGCTCGGCGACTCGGCCGCCGTGCCCGATCTCGCCAAGGGCCAGGAGGGCGCGGTGTGCCCGCCGACCGCGCAGCACGCCTCCCGCCAGGGCAAGCGGGTCGCCGAGAACGTCATCGCGACCCTGCGCGGCGAGCCGCTCCAGCCGTACCGCCACAAGGACTTGGGCTTGGTCGTGGACCTGGGCGGCAAGGACGCGGTGTCCAAGCCGCTCGGCGTCGAGCTGCGCGGGATGCCGGCGCAGGCGGTAGCCCGCGGCTACCACTGGTCGGCGCTGCGCACCGGCGTGGCCAAGGCGCGGGTGATGACCAACTGGACGCTGAACGCGCTGGCCGGCGACGATTTCGTGCGCACCGGCTTCCAGGCCCGCAAGCCCGCCCGGCTGAAGGACTTCGAGTTCACGGACTCGTATCTGACGCCGGAACAGGTCCGGGCGCGGGCCGAGGGCGGCGTCGGCGGCTCCTGAGGTGACGCGGATCTCCCCTGGCCGCGGCGCCGGCCAGGGCGGGTATCCGGCCGCACGTGCGATGCTGGAGCAAAGATCGATTTCTGGCACGGGTCACGGACGGGAGAGCGCGGCGGCGTGAGGGCAGCGGGACGGTCGGGGCGGGTACGGATCTGGGACCGGGTCGCGGCATGGGACCCCGGCCTGCTCCGGCTGACCGCGGGACTGCGCACGGTCGCCTCGATCGCCCTGACCCTCGCCGTGCTCGCCGCGCTGGGCGCCCCGGTGCCGATGCTGGTCGCCGGGGCCATCGCGGCGATGGTCGCGACGTTCGCGATCCGGGAGAAGCAACCCCGGCGGCAGGCCGTCACCCTCGCGATCGGCCTGCCGGTGGCCCTCGTCTCGGTCACCCTGGGCACGCTGCTGAGCCGGTACGTCGTCGCGGGCGACCTGTTCTTCGTCGCGCTCATGTTCAGCGCCGTCTACAGCCGCCGGTTCGGCGACCGCGGGCACGCGCTCGGGCTGATCGGCTTCCAGACGTACTTCCTCTCCCTGTTCGTGCACGCCACCCCGGATCTGCTGCCGACGCTGTACGGCGTGGTCGCGGTCGCGTTCGGCTGCGCCGCCCTGGTCCGGTTCGCGCTGCTGCCGCAGACACCGGCGGGCACGCTGGACCGGCTGCGGCGGGCGTTCCGGGCCCGGCTGGCCCAGCTGATCGACACCCAGATCGAGCTGCTGGACGCGGGCCCCGAGGACGTGGAGAAGGTCCTGGAGGAGCTGCGCACCGGGACCGCGCGGCTGCACGAGACGGCGCTGCTGATCCAGGGCCGGCTGGAGGACGGCACCTCGGACGAGGCGGTGGCCCGGCTGCTCCAGCGCCGGATCGCGGACGCCGAGATCGCCGCGGAACGGCTCGGTCTGCTGCTGCTCACGGCCCGCAGCGCCGAGCGCACCGACACCCTCACCCTGCATCTGCCGGGCGCCCCGCTGCCCTCGGGCGGCGAGCTGCCGGTGCGGGACGAGGCCAGGGCCGAACTGCGCCGGGACCTCAAGGCACTGCGGCTGCTGGCGCTGCGCCCGGCCGGCGAGGCCGCGGGCACCGCGCTCGCGCAGGTGCGCAACCGACTGCTCGGCTATCGCGAGGAGGAGAACCTGCCCCAGGCCGCGCCGGCCGTGCAGGACGTCTTCCGGGGGCTCGGCGAGACGGCACGGGCCGCGCTGGGCCTGCGGCTCGCGCTCGACGGGCCGCAGGACGAGTCCGACGACTCCCCCGCCACCACCCGCTCGCGCGAGGAGCTGGACGCGGAGGACACCGCGATCGAGATCAGCGAGGAGACCGAGCCCGAGGAGACGGAGCCGGGCGGGCTGCGCCGGCCCACCACGCGGGCCGCGGTGCAGATCGCCGTCGGCTCCTCGCTCGCCATCGTCGGCGGCGAGCTGCTGTCCAGCCAGCGCTGGTACTGGGCGGTGCTGACCTGCTGGATCGTGTTCATCAACACCGCGTCCACCGGGGAGATCCTGGTCAAGGGCTACCGGCGGCTGGTCGGCACGGTGCTCGGTGTGATCGCCGGTATCGGGCTCGCCGGGCTGGTCGGGCACCACACCTGGACGGCGTTCGCGCTGGTGCTGCTGCTGGTGTTCGCGATGTTCTACACCGCGCCGCTGTCGTACACGCTGATGTCGTTCTTCGTGACGGCCGCGCTGGGACTGCTGTACACGCTGCTCAACACCTACACCGCGGCCGTGCTGGTGCTGCGGATCGAGGAGACGGCGCTGGGGGCGGCCTGCGGGGTGATCGCGGCCGCGGTGGTGCTGCCGATCCACACGGACCGCCGTACGGACGAGTTGCTCGTCACCGTCCTCGACCGGCTCGCGGAGGTCACGCGGGGCGCGGTCGACCAGCTCAGCGGCGGGGTGGGCGGCGATCTGGTGGAGCGGGCACGGGAGCTGGACCAAGCGCTGGCCGATCTGCGCGCCGGCATCCAGCCGCTGACGCATCCGATCACCCCGATGCGGGCCCGCCGCAATACGGCCCGCTATGTGGTGGCGCTGCTGGAGACCTGCGCCTACCACGGGCGGTCCCTCGCGGCGACGGCGGAGCTGCTGCCCACGCATCCCTCGATCGCGGCCGATCCCCGGCTGCGCGGGGCGGGCGCGCGGATCGTGCGGAACATCGAGACGATCGCCGCGCATGTCGCGGACCCGCGCTCGGCCGGGGAGATCGAGACCGGCTCCAGCATCGCCTCGATGCTGGAGCCGGGAACCCTGCGCACCCCGCGCTACGGCCGGGTCACCGACCGGGTGCTGCGGCATCTGCAACGCCTCGACGAGGCGGTCTCCGGTCTGGCCCGCCCGCTGGGACTGCGACCGGAGGCGGCCCCGGCGAAGAAGCGGTGACGGGCCGCCCGGCGGGCGTCGGCGCGGCGACCGGTCACACGGCCCGGCCCGGCGACCACGCGGCGGCGGTCACGCGGCCCCGCCGGGGCGGCGGCCCACCGCCTCCTCGCGGACGCGGGCGCAGCTGCGGCTGATCAGCCGGGAGACGTGCATCTGGGAGATGCCCAGCTTGTCCGCGATGCGGCTTTGTGTCATGTCCTCGAAGAAGCGCATGTAGAGGATGGCCCGTTCACGCTCGGGCAGCCTGCGCAGGCCCTCCTTGGCGGCCTCGCGGTCGACCACGACGTCGTACGACGTGTCGGCGGCGCCGAGGGTGTCGGCGAGGCTGTAGCCGTCGTCGCCGCCGGCCAGTTCGGCGTCCAGCGACAGCGTGCTGAAGCTCTCCAGGGCTTCGAGGCCGGACGCGACCTCGTCCTCGGTGAGCCCGGTGTGAGCGGCGATGGCGGCGACGGTGGGTTCGGGGCTGCCGGGGCTCTGGGTCAGCTCACGGCGGGCCACACGCACCCGGTTGCGCAGTTCCTGCACCCGCCGTGGCACCCGGAGCGCCCACATCCGGTCCCGGAAGTGGCGCTTGACCTCGCCGGTGATGGTCGGCACGGCGTAGCTCTCGAACGCGCCGCGCGAGGGGTCGTACCGGTCGACGGCCTTCACCAGGCCCAGCGCCGCCACCTGGCGCAGATCCTCCACGGACTCGCCCCGGTCGCGGAAGCGGCCGGCGATGCGGTGGGCCATGGGGAGCCATGCCTCGACCAGTTCATCACGGAGGGCGTCCCGCTCGGGACCCTCGTCCAGGGCCGCGAGCCGGGCGAACAGTTCCGCGGTGTCCGGGGCGTCGTCATGGCTCCGGCGCGAAGTCAGGGTGGCGGGGTCGGACGTGCCGGGACGGCCTGTCGACATGTCGGTCAGCATGCGGAATCGCTCCTGAACGTGGTGTCTGGGCGCGGGCCGGAAGTGAGATTCCGGTTCTGGCCCGAACGGTGCTTGTCAGGTTCGCCGCGGGTGTGCAGGGCCCACCGGAGGGGGCCCCGGCGGTAAGTCCACCCGCTGGCGTGCGCCTCCGGTCCGAAGCACGAGATTCCGTCTGCCCGCCGCCCCCTCGGGCAAACACCCTTCCCGGAAGGAATCGGCAAACAAAGTGGGACGCACAGGTCAGGGGGCCACAGGAGCGGTAAGTGAGAGTGCCGGCCGACACCGGCCCCGGGACGAAGGGCCCCGGCCGAGCGCCGAGATCTGTGTGGGTGGGGCGGGGGCGTCGGCCGTTCGGCGGGGGCGGTGGGGGCGGCGGCAGGCGCCGGTTCCCGGCAGCGCTCTCCGCGTCAGCCCGGTCGGCGAGACCACCGCCTCGGCTCGGACCGACGGGGATCTCCTCGCCGGCTCAGGCCTCCCGGATCTCCGCGTCCGCTCACGCCGGCGGGGCCTCCGCGTCAGCCGCATCGGCGGGGCCTCCACGCCAGTTCACGCCGACGGGACCTCCACGCCAGCTCAGGCGGCCCGGATCTCCGCGTCCGCTCACGCCGACAGGGCCTCTGCGTCAGCCACATCCGAGGGGCTCCCGCGTCAGCTCACGCCAGCGGGACCTCCACACCAGCTCGCGCCGACCGATCTCCGCGCCAGCTGACGTCAGCGGGATCTCCGCGTCAGCTCACATCGGCGGGGCCTCCGCGCCAGTGCACGCCAGCGGGGCCTCCGCGTCAGCTCGCGCCGACGGCATCTACGCGTCGGCGGCTCACGCCAGCGGGACCACCGCGGTGATGCGTTTGCCGCCGCAAGGCAGTTCGCAGACGTGTACGTCACGGGCGAGGTGGCAGACGATCGGCCAGCCCCGGCCGTGGCGCTGGGTGCGGTCGGGCGCGGCGGCCGGGGCGACCGGGAGTTCGGTGCTGCGGTCGCTCACCGAGACGCGGACACCGGCGGAGTCGACGTCCACGTCGAAGCCGGTGATGCCGCCGCCGTGGACGATGGCGTTGGTGGCGAGTTCGGAGGTGACCAGGAGGGCGTCGTCCATGGCCCCCGGTCCGAGCCTCTGGTGACGGGCCCGGCAGCGCTCGGCGACGACACGCCGCACGGTGCTGCGGGCGTCCGCCGGACGGCACGGCGGCCGGCGGCCGGGCTCGTCGACGGATATCGCGTGCGGGTCTGGCATCCCTTCCCTCCCTGCGACGGTGCCGGATTCGCGTTCTCCCCCTTCCGGCTGACCCCGAGCGGCGCCCTCAAACACCCTGCGTGCCCCAGTCATCACCGGGCCCGGACGGGGTACCCGCGCCCCATGAGCGATGTCGTGGACGCAGACGAACTGCTGCGCCGCATCCAGCGGGGCAGGGACCGCGCGGCCGAGGAACGCAGGCGCTGGACGGAGCGCGCACAGAGCCTCACGGCGACCGAGCCGGACCGCGCCCGTGACGCCGTGGCCACGGCGCGGGCGTACGAGGCCGTGCTGCGGGTGCTGGACGAGATCGTCCGACCGGGCGCGCATCCCGCGGACGGGGACGACGGCGTGAGACGGGTCACCTGACCGCCGCGCGATTTCCCGGACGGACCCAGAATGGTTTATCGTTCATACATACGTGATGGCGGTACGGGCCATGGAGCCCCGCCCTGTCACCCCTCAGCGGCCCTGGCTGGCTTCCCCCGTCCAGCCAGGGCTTTTTCCTGCCCGGACGACGACCGGTGCGAAGAAATCCGCTTCCTTCGAGGTGCCCTGCCCGCCGCCAGCGGCTGAAATGGGTGTACGCAACGCACCGGCCCACACGAGGCACCGCAGCACCCGAACCGCCGCCGCCGGCGAGGAGCCCGCGCCATGACCAAAGCGATAAAACTGCTGACCGCCCTGCCCCAGACGCAGCGCGAGCGCCTGATGGAGCTGGCCAAGGAGGTGTCCTTCCCGGAGGACACCCGCATCTTCGAGGCGGGCGGCACGGCCGACCGGTTCTGGGTGATCCGCTCCGGCGCGGTCCATCTGGACCAGCAGGTCACCTCGCGGCAGCGGGTGACGGTGGCCACGCTCGGGGCGGGCGACCTGCTCGGCTGGTCCTGGCTCTTCCCGCCGTACCAGTGGGACTTCGGCTCGGTGGCCTTCAGCAACGTACGCGCCTACGAGTTCGACGGGCCCTCCGTGCTCGCACTGTGCGTGGAGGACCCGCTGCTCGGGCTGTCGCTGGTGCGCTCGGTGGCGGAGATCCTCGCGCACCGTCTGGAGACCACCCGCGGCAAGCTGATGGACCAGTACGCGCTGGGCCGCCGCAGCCCGCTGTAGGCCGCGCCCGCCCGCGCCTCGTCAGATCCGGTAGCGCCGCAGCGCGGGCACCGTCGCGGCCAGCGCCAGCATCAGGACGACGACCAGCACGCCGCCGCCCGCCACGGCCGCGCGCGGCCCGAACACGGCGCCGGCGGTGCCGTGCAGCACGTCCGCGAGACGGGGGCCGCCGGCCACCACGACCGTGAACACGCCCTGCATCCGGCCGCGCATCTCGTCGGTCGCGGCGGACAGCAGGATCGCGCCGCGGAACACCATCGAGACCATGTCGGCGACGCCCGCCGCGGCGAGGAAGGCCAGCGCGATCCAGAGGTTGCCGCTCAGCCCGAACCCGGCGATGGCCACGCCCCAGGCGACGACGGCCCCGATCACCATCCAGCCGTGCCGGCGGGCGCGGGAGAAGACGCCCGAGAACAGCCCGCCGAGCACCGCGCCGACCGGGATGCCGGCGAACAGCACGCCGAGCGCGAAGCCCTCGCCCCAGGAGTGGTACGTCTGCGCCGCCAGCTGCGGGAACAGGGCGCGGGGCATGCCGAAGACCATCGCGACGATGTCGGCGAGGAAGGACAGCAGCAGCACCTTGTGCCGGGATATGTAGCGGAAGCCCTCGGCTATCTCGCGCACCCCGGCGCGGCGCGCGGGGGCGTCGCCGAGCGGGGGCAGCGCGGGCAACCGGAAGACGGCCCACACGGTGACGCACAGCGCGAGGGCGTCGACGAGGTACAGCTCGGGCAGCCCGATGACCGGGATGAGCACACCGGCGAGCAGCGGGCCCGCGACCAGGCCGGTCTGCATCACGGTGGAGCTGAGCGCGTTGGCCGCGGGCAGCTCTCCGGCCGGGACCAGCCGGGCGATGGAGGCGTTGCGGGCCGGGGAGTTGAGGCCGAAGAACGCCTGCTGGAGCGCGAGCAGCACCATCAGGACGACGACGGAGTCCAGCCCGGTCACGGCCTGCGCCCAGAACAGCAGCGAGGTGACCGCGATCCCGATGTTGGTCCACAGCAGCAGCTTGCGCCGGTCCACGGTGTCCGCGACCGCGCCGCCCCACAGCGCGAACACCACCATGGGCACGAGCCCGGCGAGGCTGGCGTAGCCGACCCAGGCGGAGGAGTGCGTGATGTCGTAGATCTGCTTGGGCACGGCGACGGCGGTCAGCTGGCTGCCGACGGAGGTGACGATGGTGGAGGACCACAGGCGCCGGTAGGCGGGGATGCGCAGCGGGCGGGTGTCCATCGCCCAGCGGCGCCAGCCGCGGTGGGGCGCGGGGGCGGCCGCGGGGGCGTCGTCGCCGGTCTCGGTACTGCTCTCGCTGGTGTTCACGGATGTCCTGGTTGCTCGTTACATCTTTTCGATTCGAGAGCCTAACTATCTCATCGCACCGGCGGCGAACGGTTTCGGTCCCGCGGTCCGCTCTCAGGCTCCGGCGAGCAGCGAGACGCCCAGCACGAGCATGGTGAGAGCGACCAGGCCGTCCAGGGCCCGCCAGGCGCCGGGCCGGGCCAGAAAGCGGCCGAGCAGGCGGGCGCCGAAGCCGAGCGCGGTGAACCAGCACAGGCTGGCGAGCGCGGCCCCGAGCCCGAACGTCCAGCGCAGCGAGCCCTGGTCGGCGGCGAGCGAGCCCAGCAGGAACACGGTGTCCAGGTAGACGTGCGGATTGAGCCAGGTCATCGCGAGGCAGGTGAGCACCGCGCGGCGCCGGGACCCGGCCG
This sequence comes from Streptomyces sp. AM6-12, assembly GCF_044327085.1. NCBI lineage: Bacteria > Bacillati > Actinomycetota > Actinomycetes > Kitasatosporales > Streptomycetaceae > Streptomyces > Streptomyces sp. AM6-12. The sequence continues at coordinate 508,109 of NZ_JBIQWN010000002.1, read as the reverse complement.
CCTCGCCCTGCGCGCTCAGCCCGGTCCCGGCGGGCCGCACGACCCGGCGGGCGGCCAGCGCGCCGTAGCAGAGCAGGAAGAGGCCGCCGACGACGCCGACCGCCCTGACCGCGCCCGGCCAGGCCACGACGATCGCGCCGACGCCGCCCACGCCGAGCGCGATGAGTGCCGCGTCGGACAGGGCGCAGATGCCGACCACGGCGAGTACGGCGTCCCGGCGCACCCCCTGGCGCAGGACGAAGGCGTTCTGGGCGCCGATGGCGACGATCAGGGACAGGCCGGTGCCGAAGCCGGCGGCCGTGGCGGTCAGGGCGGTGTGGTTCATGGACCGAAGCTAAGGAGATGTGAGCTCTCAAGTACAGCTAAAGATTCTTACGTATCATTAGCGCTTGTGATGGACCTTCCCCTGGACCAGGTGCGGACACTGCTCGCGGTGGTGGACGAGGGCACCTTCGACGCGGCGGCCGCCGCCCTGCATGTGACGCCGTCGGCGGTCAGCCAGCGGGTCAAGGCGCTCGAACAGCGCACCGGGCGGGTGCTGCTCCAGCGCACCAAGCCGGTCCGGCCCACGGAGTCGGGCGCGGTGCTGGTGCGCTACGCCCGGCAGCTCGCCCGGCTGGAGCGGGACGCGTGGGGCGAGCTGGGGCTCGGCAGCGCCGGTGAGCCCACCCGCGTGTCGGTCGCGGTGAACGCGGACTCGCTGGCGACCTGGTTCCTGCCCGCGCTGAGCCGGGTGCCGGGGCTCTGCTTCGAGCTGCACCGCGAGGACGAGGGCCATACGGCGGTGCTGCTGCGCGAGGGCCGGGTGATGGCGGCGGTGACCTCCTCGCCCGAGCCGGTGCCCGGCTGCACGGCCCGTCCCCTCGGCCGGATGCGCTATCTCCCGGTCGCGGAGCCGGAGTTCGCCCGCACCCGGGTCGCCGGGCGCCCGCTGCTCGACGTCCTCGCCGCGGCGCCCGTGGTGGTCTTCGACCGCAAGGACGACTTCCAGGACGGCTATGTCCGCCGGCTGGGCGGTGTGTCGGCCGCCGGGCTGCGCCATTACGTGCCCACCTCGGAGGGCTTCCTCGACGCCGTGGCCGCGGGCCTCGGCTGGGGCATGGTCCCGGAGGTGCAGGCCCGGCCCCTGCTGGCCGACGGCCGGCTGAGCCTGCTGGCGCCCGGCGAGTGGATGGACGTCACTCTGTACTGGCAGCAGTGGAAGCTCGACTCCCCCGCGCTGGCCGCGCTGGCCGAGGCGGTGACGGCGACGGCGGCGAAGACGCTGCGCGGCTGAGGTCCGGGGCGGCCGAAGAGTGGCCGAACTCCGTTGCGTCACGGCCGGATTCCCCCTTCTTGTCGGCGCGCGCCGTTTCATGCCGCGCCGACCGGTCACCCGCTTCCGAGACACCGTCCGCCCCGACGCGGACGACTCCGATCCGACCGGGAGACTTCCCATGGAGAACTGGCGCGAACACGCCGCCTGCCGTTACGAGGACCCCGATCTCTTCTTCCCCATCGGCACCACCGGTCCCGCCCAGGTGCAGGCCGAACGGGCCAAGGTGGTCTGTGCCCGCTGCCCGGTCCGAGAGCAGTGCCTCGACTGGGCGTTGGACACCGGACAAGCCATAGGCGTCTGGGGCGGCACCACCGAACTGGAGCGCCGCAAGCTGAGCCGCCGGGCCCGCTCCCACCCACGCTCGGGCTGAACCGGCGCGGGTTCAGCGGCCACCGCGCCGCAGCGTCCGGGGGGCCGGCGGACAGGCCCGGCAGCGGGACGCCGGTCAGCTCGTCGGTGCTGGGTGCCGGACGACCGACCACCGGTCAGCTCTCCCCTCTAAGGCTCCCCCGCCCACGGCTCCTCCCCCGGCGCCTCCGTCGCGGGCAGCCGCAGGGTGAACACCGCGCCCGCGCCGGGCTCGCTCGTGACCCGCGCCGTGCCGCCGTGCGCGGCGAGCAGCTGACGGACGATCGGGAGGCCGAGACCGCTGCCTCCCGTGCGGCGGCTGCGGGACTTCTCGGCGCGCCAGAAACGTTCGAAGACATGCGGCAGATCCTCGGCGGCGATGCCGGAGCCGGTGTCGGCGACGGTGAGCACGGCGTCGGCGTCGTCCCGGCGGGCTTCGAGGGTGACGGTGCCGCCGGCCGGGGTGTGCCGCAGCGCGTTGGAGACGAGGTTGCCGAGCACCTGCCGCATCCGCACCGGGTCGGCGTCCAGCCAGACCGCGGGGCCGGCCTCGGTCACCAGCGCGACCCCGGCGGCCACCCGGTGGGCGGCGGCGACCTGCCCGAACAGCTCGGCGGCGGACAGCGGTTCACGGTGCAGGCGCAGGGTGCCCGCGTCGGCGGCAGCGAGGTCCTGGAGGTCGTCGATGATCCGCTGGAGGACGAGCGCCTCCTCGTGCAGGGAGTCCAGCAGGCCCGGATCAGGCTCGACGACGCCGTCGCGCATCACCTCCAGCCAGCCGCGGATGTTGGTGAGCGGGCTGCGCAGTTCGTGCGCGATGTCGCTGACCACGGCCTTGCGCTGGGCCTCCAGGCGCTCGCGGCGCTCGGTGAGTTCGTTGAACGCCTCGGCGAGGATGCCGGTCTCGTCGCGCGTGGTCACCGGCACCCTGACATGCTGCTCGGGCGGCGCCTGGGCGGCCTCGGTCAGCGCGCGCAGCGGCCGTACCAGCCGGATGGCGACGGCGGCGCCGGCCGCGACGGTGACGGCGAGGACCAGTCCGGCAGCGGAGACCACCTCGGACTTGTTCGCCGGGGAGATGTCGAAGCGGGCGGGGCTCTGGTCGCCGATGCCGAGGAACAGGTCGGCGGCCGGGGCGACATAGGGCTCCAGTTGGGCGCGGCGGGCGCTGAGTACACAGTTCTGGGCCGAGCGCGCGCTCGCGTCCTTGTCCTGGCCCGCGAGCTTGGGGAGCAGGGGGCCGCCGCCGAAGTGGTCCTTGCTGCCCGGATCGACGGCGAGGAAGAGGGGGCCGTCGCCGACGTCGAGGCCCGCCTGCCGCAGACAGGGGCGGGCGAGCCCGGACAGCGTGTCCAGAGCGCGGGTCTCGGTGGGCGTGGCCGCGCGCAGCCGGGCGTCCTCGCATGCCGGCAGTCCGTAGCCGGACGGGTCGGAGCCGGTGAGCACGGGGCGTCCGCCGGGGATGTGCCGCACGGTGATCTGGAGGCCGTAGCGGGCGTAGCACCGCTTGCTGCGGGCGGCCAGCACCTCCAGTCCGGCGCGTTCCTTCGCGGGCAGCCGGTAGGGGCCGACGGCGCGCGGGTCGATGCCGCCGAGCTGGGCGCCGCTCTCGCTGTAGGTGTCGGTGCGCAGCGGGTCGACGCTCGCGGCGGGCCGGGGCGGCAGCGGGGTGCCGCGCGGCGCGGAGTCCGCGACGAGGGTCCGGTCGGGGGTGGTGAGGGCGATCCGGCGGCCGGTCCGCGCGGCCAGTTCCCGCACCGAGCGCTGGACGCCGGACCAGTCGGGGTGGGTGGCCGCGTATCCGCTGAGCCGGGCGAGGATGCTGTTGTCGGCGGCCAGGTCCTGGCCCTGTTCCTCCTTGAGGACGCTGGTGGTGGTGGTCACCGCGAGCCAGGCGGTGGCCGCCACCGAGCAGACGGCGATCAGGGCGGAGACGGACAGCAGCCGGACCAGGAGCCGCTTGCGCAGCGGGATCCGGCGCCGGGTGCCCTGCCGCGTGCGGGGTCTCACAGCCGGCCGCTGAGCTTGTAGCCGACGCCGAACACGGTGAGCAGCCGTACCGGACGCCGGGAGTCGGCCTCTATCTTGCGGCGCAGGTTCATGATGTGGACATCGACCGCCCGTTCGGTGGAGGACCGGTCGAATCCGCGGGTGCGGTGCAGGAGTTGGCGCCGGGTGAACACGCGCTCCGGCTCGGCCGCCATCGCCAGCAGGATCTGGAACTCGGCCGGGGTGACGTCCACCGGCACGCCGTCGCAGCGTACTTCGTGCCGGCCGGGATCGACGCTGAGCCCGGCGGCCCGCACCACCGGGTCGTCGCCGCGGGCGCCGGCGCCCCGCCCGCTGCGGCGCAGCACCGTCCGGATGCGGGCCATCAGCTCGCGCGGGCTGTACGGCTTGGTGAGGTAGTCGTCGGCGCCCAGTTCGAGGCCGAGCAGCAGATCGTCCTCGCCGGAGCGGGCGGTGAGCATCACGACGGGGACGTCCAGTTCACCGCCTTCGCCGCGCAGTTCGCGGCAGACGCCGAAGCCGTCCAGGACCGGCAGCATCAGGTCGAGGACGAGGAGATCGGGCCGCAGCCGGCGGGCGGTGGCGAGCGCCGCCGCGCCGTCGTGCACCACCGTCGCGGTGTGTCCCTCGGCCAGCAGGGAGCGGCGGATCAGTTCGGCCTGTTTCTCGTCGTCCTCGGCGACCAGCACATGTGCGCACACGGGTGCGGATCCTAGAGCCTCTGGCTCGGATCAGGCCGGGTCAGGCCGCGAGCCAGTCGGCGTAACCCATGGCGACCACCGGGTGCCGGGCCGGGTCGAGGGTGCGCAGCAGGTCCTTCATGTGCGCCTTGGAGACGCTGACGCAGCCGTGGGTGGGGCCGCCGTGGTCGACGTGCAGCCAGACTCCACCGCCGCGACTGGCGCCGAGGGGGCGGGTCCAGTCCAGCGGGGAGGTGCCGGGCTTGCGGTTGTAGTCGATGGCGATGACGTAGTCGAAGCAGCCGTCCAGGGGCTCGCCCTCGAAGCCGGTGCCGGGCGAGTGGAATCCGGCGGACTGGTGGTACGGCAGCTTGCTGCCGGGGTCGGGCAGCAGGCCCCCGGCGTCGGAGAGGGTGTACACGCCGAGCGGGGAGCGCAGGTCGCCCAGCATGTGGTGGGCGCTCCAGCCGCGCAGCGCGTTGTGCGCGGGCCAGCTCGGTCCCGCCTGCCAGCCGTCGGCGGTGCGCTGGTGCAGGACGACCGTGCACTGGGGGGAGTTGGGACCGCGCCCGGTGGCGACGACGACCTGGGTGCACTGCTCCGGTATCGCCGCGGACCGGGTGGGCCCGAGTCCGGGTATGCCCCGCGCGGCCTGTTCGGCCTGCGAGGTGGTGCCGGACGCGGGCGCGGGCCGGGTGGGCCGCGTCCGGCGCCCGGCCTCCCCGCCGCTCGCGCCGCAGCCGGTGAGCAGCAGCGGGGAGGCGAGGAGGGAGAGAGCGGTTCTGCGGTTGATCATGCTGTCGAGCTTGGCGGACGGTTATATGAAATTGGTAAGAATTCAGGCCTTCTTGGGCTTGCCCTTCGTGAACAGCCAGGTGTGGAACAGGGAGTCCAGCGGCTTGCCGGACTTCTGCTCGGCGAGCCGGACGAACTGGGCGGTGGTGCCGTGTCCGTCGCGGTGTCCGGCGGCCCAGGCGCGCAGGATCGCGAAGAACGTCCGGTCGCCGACCGCCTTGCGCAGCTCGTGCAGGGCCATGGCGCCGCGGTCGTAGACCGGGGTGCCGAAGATGTTCGCGCCGCTGCCCGGGTCGCCGGGCGGGTAGGCCCACAGGCCGTTGCCCGCCGGCCGGGCGTAGAGCCCGTCGAAGGTCTGCTGGGCGCTGGCGCCTCCGTGCTGCTCCTCGTAGAGCCACTCCGCGTAGGTGGCGAAGCCCTCGTTGAGCCAGATGTCCTTCCAGGAGGTCAGCGACACCGAGTCGCCGAACCACTGGTGGGCGCTCTCGTGCACGAGGGTGTCGATGTCGGGCGCGGAGTCGTAGAGCGGGCGGGTCTGCGTCTCCAGGGCGTAGCCGACGTCCGCGTGGTCCACGATGGCGCCTGCGGACCTGAACGGGTAGGGCCCGAACAGCTTGCTCTCCCACTCCAGGACCGAGGGGAGTTTTTTGAGCACCGGGGCCGCGGCCTTGGCCTCGCGGGGATCGACGGCGTTGTAGACCCGGATGCCGTCGCGGGTGGTGTACCGCGTGACCTGGAAGGTGCCGATGGTGGCGGTGGCGAGGTAGGCGGCCATGGGCTGGGTCTCGCGCCAGCGGAAGGTGGTCCGGCCCTTGGCGGTGCGCTGTCCGAGCAGGGTGCCGTTGGCGACGGCGGTGCGCCCCTGGGGCACGGTGATCGTGAAGTCGTACGACGACTTGTCCTTGGGGTGGGCGTTGGCCGGGAACCACGTCATCGCGCCCTGCGGCTCACCCGCGACGAACGCGCCGTCGTCGGTGGGGATCCAGCCGTCCGCCGAGCCGTCGGGGTCGGTGACGGGCTTGGGGGTGCCGTGGTAGGCGACGGTGACCTTGAAGTCCTGGCCGGTGCGCAGGGCGTGGCGGGGGGTGACGACGAGTTCCTGCCCGGAGCGCTTGACGCCCGCGGCGGCGCGGTCGACCGTGACGCCGTCGACCGTCAGCCCCGAGAGGTCGAGGTCGAAGCGGCTGAGCGGCTGGGTGGCGCGGGCGGTGAGGACCGCGGTGCCGTCCAGCCGGCCGCCGCTCCGGTAGCTCAGCGTGAGGCCGTAATGGCGAACGTGGTAGCCGCCGTTGCCGCTGAGCGGGAAGTACGGGTCGCCCGCGCCGGCCGCGCCGGTGGTGCCCGCGCCGGCCGGTCCGGCGGCACCGACGAGCGCCGCCACGGCGACGGGCACGGTGGCGAACACCGCCCTGCGGCCGAGGACCGTGGTACGACGGCGTGCGGGCTGTCTGCGGGGTGACGTCACGTGCGCTCCTCGGAGGTGGCTGCCGATCGACTGGCCCACAGCGTAGAGGCGCCGGTGTCCTCGGGTCTCCCCTCTTTCCCCTCTTGTCGTTCCGGCCGGCCGAGGGCGGGCGGGCCGGTCCGCCGACCGGCGTCGTGCCCCTGCCCGCAGTACGCTCGCGGAAAGTGGCCGCTGTCGCGAAGGGAGGGCCCGATCGTGAGCGTGCGGGTGCGCCGGATCTACGAACCGCCCGAGTCCGGCGACGGGCTGCGGGTGCTGGTCGACCGGCTGTGGCCGCGCGGTGTGGCCAAGGAGGCGGCGCACGTGGACGAGTGGCCCAAGGGGCTCACCCCCTCGGCGGATCTGCGCACCTGGTTCCACGGCGGCGGGTCGTACGACGAGTTCCGCGCCCGGTACGAGGCGGAGCTGGCCGCCCCCGAGGCCGCCGAGCTGCTCGACGGCCTGCGGGAGTCGGTCCGCGAGGGCCCGGTGACGCTGCTGACGGCGGCGAAGACCCCGGAGCGCAGCCACGCCCAGGTGCTTGTGGAGCTGCTCGGCGGCTGAGGTCAGCCGGTGTGCCGGGCCGCGTGCCGGCCCGCGGCGCGGCCCGAGAAGAGGCAGCCGCCGAGGAAGGTGCCCTCCAGGGAGTTGTAGCCGTGCACCCCGCCGCCGCCGAACCCGGCCACCTCACCGGCCGCGTACAGCCCCTCGATCGGCGCCCCGCCGGCGTCGAGGGCGCGCGAGTCGAGGTCGGTCTGGATGCCGCCGAGCGTCTTGCGGGTCAGGACATGCATCCGTACGCCGATCAGCGGGCCCGCGGCCGGGTCCAGCAGGCGGTGCGGCGCGGCCACCCGGCCGAGCCGGTCACCGAGATAGCGGCGGGCGTTGCGGATGCCCTGGATCTGGGAGTCCTTGCTGTAGGGGTTGGCGATCTGGAGGTCGCGGGCCTCGATCTGGCGGCGCACCCCGGCCGGGTCCAGCAGCGGCTGCCCGGCGAGGCCGTTCATCTTCTCGACCAGCCGCTCCAGGCTGTCCGCGGTGACGAAGTCGGCGCCCTTGTCGAGGAATGCCCGGACCGGTGCGGGCGCGCCCTTGCCGAGGACGCGGGCGCGCACCACCGCCTTGCGGTCCCTGGCCGTGATGTCGGGGTTCTGCTCGGAGCCGGAGAGCGCGAACTCCTTCTCGATGATCTTCCGGGTGAGGATGAACCAGGAGTGGTCGTAGCCCGCGATGTCCTCGGTGGTGCGCAGGTACTTAAGCGTGCCCAGGGTGTCGTAGCCGGGCAGGCAGGGGTCGGGCAGCCGGCGGCCGAGGGCGTCCAGCCAGATGGCGGAGGGGCCGGGCAGGATGCGGATGCCGTGGCCGGGCCAGATGGGGTCCCAGTTCTGGAGTCCCTCGGTGTAGTGCCACATCCGGTCCCGGTTGACCAGGCGTACGCCGGCCGCCGCGCTGATGTCGAGCATCCGGCCGTCCACATGGGCGGGGACGCCGGTGACCATCCGGGCGGGGGGTGTGCCGAGCCGCGTGGGCCAGTAGCGGCGCACGATGTCGTGGTCGGCGCCGATGCCGCCGGTGGTGAGGACGACGGCCTGGGCGGTGAGTTCGAAGTCGCCGGCGCGCTCGCGGCTGGAGGCGACGCCGCGCGGGGAGTCGTCGGCGGCGAGCAGGGTGCCGCGCACGCCGCGGGCGGTGCCGTCCTCGATGACCAGTTCGTCCACCCGGTGGCGGTGGTGGAAGGTGAGCAGTCCGTCGCGGGCGGCCTGCCGGGCGTAGCGGACGAAGGGCTCGACCACTCCGGTGCCGGTGCCCCAGGCGATGTGGAAGCGGGGCACGGAGTTGCCGTGCCCGTCGGCCCTGAGGTCGCCGCGCTCGGCCCAGCCGACGGTGGGCAGCAGTTCGATGCCGTGTCCCTGGAGCCAGGACCGCTTCTCGCCGGCCGCGAACTCCACGTAGGCACGGGCCCAGCGCACCGCCCAGGAGTCCTCGTCCTCGGTCCGGTCGAACCGCGCGCTGCCGCGCCAGTCGCTCCAGGCCAGGTCGAGGGAGTCCTTGATGCCGATGCGGCGCTGTTCGGGCGAGTCCACGAGGAAGAGGCCGCCGAAGGACCAGTACGCCTGGCCGCCGAGGTTGGCGGCGTTCTCCTGGTCGACGAGGGCCACCCGGCGTCCCTGGCGGGTGAGTTCGTGGGCGGCGACCAGGCCGGCGAGGCCCGCTCCGACGACGATGACGTCCGCGTCCATGGCGTGGGGGTCCTTCCTCAGTGGGTGGAGGTGGCGGCGGTGCCGTCCGTGAGCAGCGCGGTGAGCAACTGCTTGAGCCAGCGACGGGCGTGTCCGACGTCCTTGTCCAGCAGGAGCTGGGTGGTGACGCCGTCGTACGCCGCGACGACGGCGTGCGCGGCGCCGGCCGTGTCGCCGAGCACGGCGGGCAGCGCGGTGTGGCCGCGGGCCCGGAAGAGGCGGTCGGCGACGGCCTCCCGGAGCCGGGCGCGATGGCCGAGCAGGACGCGGGCGACCCGCGGGTCACGGGCCGCGTGCACCAGGAAGTCGGTCTTCACCAGCAGCCAGTCCACGTCGAGCAGCAGCACCTCGGTGACGCGGTCCACGGCGGCCGGTACGTCCAGCTCGGGGCCGTCCTCGGCGAGGGCGTCCGCGACCTGGGCGGCGATGAGGTCGGCGCGCTCCTGGTAGAGGGCGAAGAACAGCTCGTCCAGCGTGGCGAAGTTGGAGTAGAAGGCGCCCCGGCTGTACCCGGCGGCCTCGCAGACCTCCTCGATGGAGACCCGCCCGAACCCCTTGGCCGCGAACACCCGGAACGCGGCGTCCAGCAGCCGGGCGCGGGTCTCCACCCGGCGCCGGGTGACGCGTTTGGCGGTCTCCCGCATGACGGCACCTCCGTTCGATACGCGAATGTATCCGATACATCGATGTATCGAAAGGCCCGTGGCCACCTCGGCCGGTGATCGTATGGGAACGCATTTTCGAATAAGGAGTACGCTGGCCCCATGGCCACGCACCTCCAGGGCTCCCTGTTCGACCAGACCGACGAGCTGCGCCTGGGCCCCCTCGGCGGTCTGCGCCGCACCGTGCTCGGCGCCGGTGCCTGGATCGACGTCCTGCCGGGCTGGCTGACCGGCGCCGACGCCCTGTTCGAACGGCTCGCGGCGGAGGTCCCCTGGCGCGCCGAGCACCGCAAGATGTACGACAGCGTGGTCGCCGTACCCCGCCTGCTCGCCTTCTACGGCGCCGCGGACCCCCTCCCCCACCCGGTCCTGGACGAGGCCCGCACCGCCCTGTCCCGGCACTACGCCGAGGAGCTGGGCGAGCCGTTCGCCACCGCCGGGCTGTGCTATTACCGCGACGGCCGGGACAGCGTGGCCTGGCACGGCGACCGGATCGGCAGGGGCGCCCGGCAGGACACCATGGTCGCGATCCTCTCCGTGGGCGAGCCCCGCGATCTGCTGCTGCGCCCGGCCGGCGGGGGTGGCGAAACGGTACGGCGGCCGCTCGGGCACGGCGATCTGATCGTGATGGGCGGCTCCTGCCAGCGCACCTGGGAGCACTGCGTGCCCAAGACGGCGCGGGCGGCTGGACCGCGGATCAGCGTCCAGTTCCGGCCGCACGGCGTGCGCTGACGCCCGGACGCCGCCACCCCCTTGCGCCTTCCGGTGAACGATCTGATTGGCTGTCCTCCCGACGATCACTGACACTCGGGCGCGGAGAGACCATGCGGGCAGAGGTACACCAAGTCGCCGACGGCACCTACCTGGTGCACGGCAACAACGTCAACTGGGTGATCCTGAAGGACGGGAGCGACCTCACCCTGATCGACACCGGGTATCCCGGCGACCGGCCGGGGATCCTGGAGTCCCTCGCGGCGGTGGGCGGTTCGCCCGAGGCGGTCTCCGCCGTGCTGATCACCCACGCGCACAACGACCACCTGGGCTCCGCCGAGTACCTGCGCGCCACGCACGGCACGCCGGTCTACCTGCACCCGGCCGAAGTCCCGCACGCCCGGCGGGAGTTCCTGCACCAGGCCACTCTCGGCGACGTCGTCCGCAACGCCTGGCGGCCGGGCATGCTGCCCTGGGCCGCGCACGTCATCAAGGTCGGCGGCATGGAACAGCACCCGGTGACCGCGCCCGAGCCGTTCCCCACCGCGGGCGTGCTCGACCTGCCGGGCCGCCCGGTGCCCGTGCACACCCCCGGCCACACCGACGGGCACTGCGTCTACCACCTGCCCGAGGCCGGCATCGTGATCTCCGGCGACGCCCTGGTCAGCGGGCACGCCGTGTCGCGCGTCAAGGGGCCGCAGCTGCTGCCCTGCTTCTTCCACCACGAGCGCGGCGAGGTGCTGGCCTCCCTGGACGTGATCGCCGGTCTGGACGGCGACACCCTGCTGCCCGGCCACGGCCCGGTCCACCGGGGCGCGGTGCGCGCCGCCGCCGAACAGGCCCGGGACCGGGCAGGCCGTAAGTACCGTAAGCCCGCGCGGAGTTGACGCCGATCAGTCGTGCGGGACCACCGCCACCGGGCAGTCCGCGTGGTGCAGCACCCCGTGCGCGACCGAGCCGATGCGGGCGCCGACGGCGGTGCGGTGGGCCCGGCGGCCGACGACCATCAGCTGGGCGCGGCCGGCGAGCGACAGCAGTACCTGCCCGGCGCTGCCCATCTCCACCTGCTCCGCCACCGGCACCGCGGGGAACCGCTCGCGCCAGGGCCGTAGCGCGTCGGCCAGCGCCTGCTTCTCGTACGGCTCCAGGCCCCCGGCCTCGTCCAGCAGCCTGAGCGAGCCGGGGCTGTAGGCGAAGACCGGGGGCAGGGTCCAGGCCCGCACGGCACGCACGGTGGCGCCGCGGGCCGCGGCCGCCTCGAAGGCGAAGCGCAGCGCGGCGGCGCTGTCCCCGGCGTCGCCCTGCTGGCCGACCACCACCTCGCGTCCGGCGGCCTCCAGGGCGGCGCGGTCGCCGGCGCGCACCAGCACCACGGGCCGGGTGGCCTCCGCGATGACATGCTGTCCCACCGAGCCGAGCAGGAAGCCGACGACCGGCCCGTGCCCGCGCGAGCCCAGGACCAGCAGCTCCGCGTCGCGGGCCGCGCGGCCCAGCGCCGCCACGGCGTCCTCCTCGACCACGTCGACGCTCACCGTGAGCCGCGGATGCCGCCCGGCGACCTGGCGCACCGCCTGCGCGACGCCCTGCTCGGCCCACCCGCGCTGAGTGTCCCGGTCGACCCCGGCGAGCCTCTCGGCGTGGTGCCAGGCGTGCAGGACCCGCAGGGGCAGCCCCCGGCGCACGGCCTCCCTGGCCGCCCAGTCCAGCGCGGCCAGGGACTCCTCCGTGCCGTCGAGACCTGCCGTGATCGCCCGTGCCATCCGTGGCCTCCTCGTGGTGCCGACCGTTCGTGCCGCTGCTGCCCACTATCGGGCACCGCGTGCCCCATCCGGACCCCGGCCCTCGGAGCGGACCCGGCGGGAGTCAGCGCGCGCAGTCGAGCCGCTTCAGGTCGACGGCGTCGGCGAGGGCGCGCATCCCCCGGTCGTCCGGGTGCAGATGGTCGCCGCCGTCGTACCGGGGTTGCAGGCGAGCGGGGTCGCGGGGGTCGCGCAGGGCCCGGTCGAAGTCGGCGACGGCGTCGAAGTCCCCGCGCGTGCGCAGGTAGTCGTTGACCTCGCGGCGCACGGCGTCGGCCCCGCGGTCCCACTCCGGCCAGCCCTTGAACGGGGTGATGGTGGCGGCTGTCACGCACAGGTGCGCCGCGTGCGCCCGGTGCGCCAACTGCCGGTATCCCGCGATCAGTCGGGCCGCGGTGACGCCGGTGTGGTCCTTGAGGTCGTTGACGCCCGCGAAGAGGACGACGGTGCGCACACCGGGCTGGGACAGCACGTCCCGGTCCAGGCGGTGTCCGATGCTCTGCCCGGCGCCGTCCCCGGTGCCGTCGGTGAGCAGCTTGTCGCCCGATATGCCCTCGTCGGCCACGCCCTGGAGGGCGCCGCGGGCCGTGTGCAGGCGCCGGGCCAGGTAGTCGGGCCAGCGGCGGTTGCGGTCGGGGGTGGAGTGCCGGCCGTCGGTGAGGGAGTCGCCGAGCGCGGCCACGGCACCGGTGGCCGGGCGGTCGGGGCGTACGGCGACGGCGTCGAGGTACCACCAGGAGCCGGTGGTCCCCGTCCAGCGGGTACCGCCGTCCCCGGCGGTGAGGTCGCCGCCCAGCCCCGTGTACGAGGTCTGGAGGGCCAGCTGGTGGCCGCTGGCCGGTCCCGCGGCGCCGGGGGTGCGCAGGCTCACCGCGAGGTCGCTGCCGGCGGGCACCCGGCCGGGCAGCGGGTCGCTCCAGGCGACGGAGCCGGCGGGGACCGTGGCGCGGTGGGCGCCGCCGAAGGTGACGGCGTGGTTGCCGCCGGGGCGCAGGGCGGCGCCGCGGGCGCGGAGGCCCGCGTACACGTGGTCGAGGGTCAGCGGGTGGTCGCCGAAGGCGTTGGTGAAGCGGATCCGCGGTGCGCTGCCGCCGACGCTGGTGTGCACGATCATCCGGTACTGCGCGCCGGGTACGCCCGTGCCCAGGCGTTCGGCGCTCGCCGCCCAGGTGAGCACCCCGGAGGGCCGGCCGTGGGCGCCGGACAGGCTCACCGACCGGCTGGCGGGTCCGGCTTGGCAGGCGGCGGCCGTCAGCAGGGCGGCGGCGAGGCACAGCCCGCGCCCGGTCCGGCCGTTCACGAGGCGCCCGGCCCATCGGAACCCGGCCGGATGTCCGCGGCCGTACCCGCGTATCCCACGCACGTCATGGTCCCGCCGCGGGGACGGCTCCGCACCTCGGCGGGTGGTCATCCGGGGTCCTCCTCGTCCGCTCGTCCTCGTCCTCGGCGCCGGCGGCGCCGGACGGTCCGGTTGCCCCGCACGGGCCCGGACATGCGGATGCCCCGCGCGGGGGCGGGGCATCCGGTCGTACGCGGGGCCGTCAGTGCCTGGCGGCCGGCGTGTTCGCGGCGGTCACATTGACCGCCGCCCACGCCTGGTTCACCGTCTTGTACTCGGTGCTGTTCGCGCCGTACAGGTCCTTGGCGGCCTGGAGCGTCGCGACGCGCGCGTCGTGGAAGTCGGTCGTGGAGACCATGTAGCGGGTCAGCGCACGGTAGAAGATGGCGGTGGCCTTGGTGCGGCCGATGCCCTTCACCGTGGACTTGTCGTACGTCGGCGAGTCGTACGCCACGCCGTTGATCGTCTTCTTGCCGCTGCCCTCCGCGAGGAGGTAGTAGGCGTGCGAGGACACACCGGAACCGGCGTGCACCTCGGTGTCGTAGGCGGCCGGCGACCAGTAGTCGATGGTGCCTTCGAGCTTGTCCAGCGAGGGGTGGTCCAGGCGGCGCAGGAACTTCTGCGACAGGCCCAGCTTCTCGCCGATCAGGTAGTCGGGCTTGTCCTGCTTGTTGTTGGCGTAGAACTCGACGTTGGAGCCGAAGATGTCCGCCAGCGACTCGTTGAGCGCGCCCGGCTCGCCGAACTGGTTGCCGTGGGAGTCGACGTAGGTCGGCTCCAGCTTGGCGGTCGCGTCCACCACGCCGTGGGTCAGCTCGTGACCGGTGACGTCGAGGACGACCAGCGGCTTCTTGAAGGTCCGCCCGTCACCGTCGCCGTAGAGCATGCAGTTGCAGGTCGGGTCCCAGAAGGCGTTGGCGACCTTGCTGCCCCAGTGCACCAGGCCGTGGGCGGCCTTGCTGTTGCCGGCGATGCCCTTGCGGCCGAACGTCTTCTTGTAGAAGTCCAGCGTCTCGGTGATGCCGTACTGGGCGTCGGCGGCGGCGCTGGCCCGGTTGGCGGTCGTGCCGTTGCCCCATACGTTGGTGGTGGCGGTGAACTTGGCGCCGGCGCCGAAGCTCTCCGTGTACTTGCCCTTGGCGTCGCGCACCTCGGTGCCGTACCGGCTCGGGTCGGCGAGCTGGTAGTGGCCGCGCGAGGTCTGCGTGGTGGTGAGACCGACGCTGCCGTCGTAGAGGGTCTTGCCGGTGCCCTTCGCGGCGGACGGGTAGGCCGACGTGACGCCGGTGGGGGCGTCGGCGCGGCCGAGGGCGGCGGCGCGGGCGGCTCCCGTGCTCGGGGTGGCCGTCACGCCCTGCTGCTGGAGGCTCTTGATGAGCTTCGGCGACAGGAACTGGTCGCTGTCGGGCGTGTTGCTGCGCACCTCGCCGGTGACGGCGTCGACCACGACGGTGCTGGTGCCGTCCTGGTCGGTCACGGTGACCTGGTAGGCGAGCGCGGAGGCGCCGTCGCGGGCGTCCACGACGAGCTGGGCGGTGCCCGCCTCGCCCTTGGCCGCCTGCGCGGCCTTGGCGGCGGCCTGACCGGCGGTCAGCTTGGCCTTGGCGGCGGCGGCCGGCTTGACGGTCTGGTCGGCGGCACGGGTCACGCCCGTGTAGGCGAGCTTGTGGTCGAGGTGGACCACGAGGTCGCCGCCGAGCACCGGCAGGCCGTTGTGGCTGCGCTCGAAGCGGACGTGCCGGGCGCCCTCGGGGTCCAGCATGACGTCCTGGGCCTGGAGTTCGTCACCCGTGGTGACGCCGGTCGCGGACGCGTGCGCGAAGGCCGCGGCGCGGGCCGCGGTCACCACGGCGGCGGTGTCGCTGACGGACGCGACGGAGCGCGCCTCCCCCGTCGTGGGGCCCGCGAAGGCCGTGCCGGCCAGGCCCGTGGCGGCCGTCGCCACCGCGACGGCGACCGCCACTGAGCGTATGTGCGGTGTACGCAATCTGATCAGGGTTCCTTCTGTGAAGGGCGGCGCGAACCGTCAACCGCCCTGTGACGTGGCGCGCTTCGGCGCCACGGGGCTGGTCGGGCCCCGAAGGCTCACCCTTACGGATCAGTCATGAGCACGTAAACCAGGAATGATCTATTTCGCGATCTTCTATGGCAATCCTTTGCAAATGAGCGCCAGAGAGTGATCGGGAAATGACCAACTGTGTGTCGGCTGTGGAGACGTGGCCCCGATCCCCTAGGTTCCCAGGCCTGAATGTGACCGATGTCGCATCGGCAGTCGTACGGATGGGAGTGGGTATCGGATGGTGTCAGCCACGGTGAGCAGGAGCGCGGTCCTCGGAGCGGTCGCGCTGTCGCTGCTCGCGGTCCCGGTGGTGAAGTCGGCCGCGGCGGACGGGCTCGCGGCGCCCGACACGGCGGGTCTGACCGCGGTGCTGCGGTCGGCGGTGGCCCAGGGCGCGCCGGGCGCGCTGGCCCGGATCGACGACCACGGCACGGTGTACCGGACGACCTACGGGTACGCCGACCGCGGCACCCGGCGGGCCATGGACGCGGGCGACCGGTTCCGCGTCGGCAGCGTCACCAAGTCCTACTCGGCGGTCGTCCTGCTGCAACTCGTGGACGAGCACCGGCTGGAGCTGGACGCGCCGGTGAACCGCTACCTGCCGGGGCTGCTGCCGGACGACCGGATCACGGTGCGCCAGGTGCTCGGCCATCGCAGCGGGCTGTACGACTTCACGAACGACATGTTCGCCGACAGCGTCGCCGGCTTCGAGGCGGTCCGCGACAAGGTGTTCACCTACCGCGAGTTGGTGGCGCTGTCCCTGAAGCACCCGCGCACCAACGCGCCCGGCGCGGCGTACTCGTACTCGAACACCAACTTCGTGGTCGCCGGCATGCTCATCGAGAAGATCACCGGGCACTCGGTGCGGACCGAGTACCAGAACCGCATCTTCGGGCCGCTGAAGCTCCGGGACACGTTCTACGTGCACCCCGACACCGCGATCCCCGGCGCCCACGCGCACGGCTACCTCACCCCCGACAAGGCGGGCGATCCGCTGGTGGACGCCACCGAGCAGACGGTGTCGTGGGCGCAGAGCGCGGGAGCGATCATCTCCAGCGCGCGGGACCTGAACACCTTCTACAGCGCGCTGCTCGGCGGGAAGCTGATGTCCGCGGCGCGGCTCGCCGAGATGGAGAAGATGAACCGGGTCAACGCCACCACCGCATACGGGCTCGGGCTGCGCCGCCGCGATCTGTCCTGCGGGATCTCGGTGTACGGGCACACGGGTACGGTGCAGGGCTACTACACGTACGCGTTCGCGACCAAGGACGGCGGCCGGAGCATGACGGCCGTCGCCACCACGTCGAACAACGGCAAGGTGCTCAACACGCTTGGGGGTGCGCTGGATTCGGCGTTCTGCGGGAAGCAGGGCAAGAGGTGGCCCGAGGGGGCGGGCAAGGAGTAGGCGCCGAGCGTCCCGATCTTGGCAGAAGGTGTGCCGCCGGGTCAGGATGCCCGTATGAAGGGTGATCTCTTTTCCAGCCGGCACCTGGTGCGGGCGGCCGTCGAACCCGGTATGTCCGTCGAGAACGCCAAGTGCCTCAGGTACACGGTGGACGGCGAGATGTACGCCCGGCAGGGCGCGATGGTCGCCCACCGCGGTGACCTGCGTTTCGAGCGCAAGGGGCAGGGCGTCGGGGGCATGCTCAAGCGCGCGGTGACCGGCGAGGGGCTGCCGCTGATGGCGGTGCGCGGGCGGGGCGAGGTGTGGCTCGCGCACGAGGCGCAGAACTGCTTCGTGGTGGAGCTGGAGCCCGGCGACCGGTTCACGGTGGGCGGCCGGCACGTGCTGTGCTTCGACCCGTCGCTGTCGTACGAGATCCGGACGGTGAAGGGCTCGGGGATCACCGCGGGCGGCCTGTTCAACACCGTGTTCGCGGGTAGCGGCCGGCTCGGGCTGGTCTGCGAGGGCAATCCGCTGGTCATCCCGGTCTCGGCGGAGCAGCCGGTGTACGTCGACACGGACGCGGTGGTCGGCTGGACGGAGGCGCTGGAGACCTCGCTGCACCGCTCGCAGTCGATAGGGTCGATGCTGCGCGGCGGCTCCGGGGAGGCGGTACAGCTGATGCTCCGGGGCGAGGGCGTGGTCGTCGTACGCCCGAGCGAGCTGACCCAGCACAAGCCGCAGCAGCACTGAACGGGAAGGGTGGCACACCTTGATCGGCATCTCCGAGATCGAAGCCGCGGCCGAACTGATCGCCCCGCACGTGGTGCGGACGCCGACGGTGGCGAGTCCGGGGCTCGGCGCGCTGCTCGGCGTGCCGGTCACCGCCAAGCTCGAACTGCTCCAGCGCACCGGCTCGTTCAAGGCGCGCGGGGCGGCGGCGAAGCTGCTGTCGCTGACCGAGGCGGAGCGGGCGGCGGGCGTGGTCGCGGTCAGTGGCGGCAACCACGGGATCGCGCTCGCGGTGATGGCGGCGGCCCTCGAGGTGAAGGCGACCGTGGTGATGCCCCGCACCGCGCCCGCGCGGTCGCTCGCGCTCGCCGAGGAGGCCGGGGCGTCGCTGCGGCTGACCGACGGCATGGACAGCGCCTTCGAGCTGGGGATGCGGCTCGCGGACGAGGGGCTGACGCTGGTCCACCCCTTCGACGATCCGGTCGTGATCGCCGGGCAGGGCACGGTCGGCCTCGAACTGGCCGAGGACGCCGCCGGGGAGCTGACGGACGTCGTCGTCAGCATCGGCGGGGGCGGGCTGATCGCGGGCATCGCGGCGGCGCTGCGGGCGCGGCGGCCCGGAGTGCGGGTGTGGGGCGTGGAGACGGCGGGCGCGGAGGCGATGTCGGCCGCGCTGCGGGCGGGCGGCCCGGTGCCGGTCCCGCTGTCCTCCCTGGTCACGACGCTGAGCGCGCCCACGGTGTGCCGGCTGACCTACGACCATGCGGTCAAGCTGGTCGAGGACGTCCTGGTGGTCCCGGACCGGGAGGCCGTCCGCGGCAGCCTCGACCTGGCCACCCACGCCAAACTCTGGACCGAACCGGCCGCGGGCTGCCTGCTCCCGGCCGCACGGGAGGTCATCTCCCGCGTCGGCCCCGACGCCCACCTGGGCCTCGTGGTCTGCGGCGGCAACACGACCCTGCCCGAGCTGACCGCCTGGACGGAGCGTTTCGGGCTGGGGTAGCCGGGGCGTCGGTCGGCGGAGGACGCGCCGCGAGCCGGTGGGCATGCCGGTCTGCGGCGGTGCTATGGCAAGCGCGCCGGTCCCGGGCCCGTCGTCCCGCGAGGCCCGCCCCCGTTTTCATGGCCGTCGGTCCGGGGACTCGGGGGGCATGGTGCGAATCGGATACACGATGATGACCGAGCAGGCCGGCCCGCGGGAGCTCGTGGAGCATGTGGTCGGAGCCGAGGAGGTGGGGTTCGACTTCTCGGTGATCTCGGATCACTACTTCCCGTGGCTGCGGACGCAGGGGCACGCACCCTACGCGTGGACCGTGCTGGGCGCCGCCGCGCAGGCCACCTCCCGGATTCCGCTGATGACGTACGTGACCTGCCCCATCCGGCGCTACCACCCGGCCGTCGTGGCGCAGAAGGCAGCGACCGTGCAGCTGCTGTCCGAGGGCAGGTTCCGGCTCGGGCTCGGCGCGGGCGAGAACCTGAACGAGCATGTGGTGGGCGGCGGCTGGCCCCCGGTCGACGTGCGCCACGAGATGCTGGAGGAAGCCGTACAGATCATCCGCGCGCTGTTCGAGGGCAAGCACGTCACCCATCACGGCCGGCACTACCAGGTGGAGTCGGCCCGGCTGTGGGACGTCCCGGAGCAGGCCCCGCCGATCGGCATCGCGGTCTCCGGCGAGCAGTCCTGCCGGCTCGCGGGGCAGCTCGGCGACCTGGTGATCGCGACCGAGCCGAAGCCCGACCTGCTGGCGGCCTTCGACCGGCACGGCGGCCGCGGCAAGCCCCGCGTCGGCCAGCTGCCGGTGAGCTACGACCCCGACCGGGACACCGCCGTCAAGCGCGCCCACGCCCAGTTCCGCTGGTTCGGGCTCGGCTGGAAGGTGAACGCCGAGCTGCCCCACCCGGACTCCTTCGACTCCGCGACGCAGTTCGTCACCCCCGACGACGTGGCCGCCTCCATCCCGTGCGGCGACAACCCCGAGGACTTCATCGAGGCCGTACGGCCGTACGCCGAGGCCGGGTTCGAGGAAGTCGCGCTGGTGCAGATCGGCGGGGACACCCAGCCGGACTTCCTGGACTGGTCGGCGAAGACCCTGCTGCCCGCGCTGCGGGAGGCGTTCGGCTGATCGAGTGCTCGACCAGGGCGAACGGGGGTACCTGAGGGTTCTACGCCGATCGTCCTGGGAGGTCCTCGCGTGAACGCCTTCGTGCACCAGACCCTGGTGGTGCAGCTCCACACCCCCGGCACCGGGCGCTTCCCGGTCCTCGTCCACCTCGGTTACGACGCCGCCGACCCGTTCGCGGTCACGGCCGTCTTCGCGCACGACGGCCGGGTGCTGGCCCAGTGGCGCCTCGACCGCGAGATGCTCGCCGAGGGTCTGACCAGGCCGGTCGGCGTCGGCGACGTACGGCTGCGGCCCGCCGGCACCGGGGTGTGGCACGAGCTGCGCATGGAGTTCCTCGGGGACGCGCGCCCGGACGGCGGGCGGCAGCGCGCGGTGGTGTACGCCTGGGCGCCCGCCGTCGCCGCGTTCCTGCTCGAGACCCGCGAGATCGTGCCGCCGGGCAGCGAACGGGCTCCGGTGGACGAGCTGTTGGCGGACATCCTCGCCCTGGGATGAAGGCCGGCCGTAGGTCAGAGGGCGTGGGTCAGCGAGCGGCGGTACGTGAGGCCCGGTCGGCCGGACAGCCGGGTCTCGCCGGTCGCGGTGAACCCGGTGCGCGCCAGCACGGTCCGCGAGGCGGTGTTGTCCAGCGTGGTCGCGGCCGTCAGGAAGGTCAGCCCGTATGCGTCGGCGGCCCGCGCGCACAGCTCCCGTACCGCCCAGGTCGCCAGCCCCCGGCCCGCGGCGCGCTCGGCGATCCGGTAGCCGAGACCGGCGCCGCCGTCCGTCAGGTCCACGAGGTTGATCCGGCCGAGGATCGCCCCGTCCGGGCCGGTCACGACGTGGAAGCGGCAGACGCCCGCCTCCTGTTCGGCGAGCAGGGCGCGCAGCCGCTCCCCGAACCGGGCGAAGTAGGCGTCGCCCCGGTCGGGGACGGTGCGGGCGAAGTACGCCCGGTTCTCCCGCTCGAAGGCGAGCAGCGCGGGGGCGTGGTCGGGGCACAGCGGTCGCAGCTCGGGCATGGCGGGACCCTACGCGCCCCGCTCGCCGGGCCGTTACCGGTTTTCCGCGCCCGTGGTGTGCCGGCGCCGGGCCCACAGCGGCAGGCCGTACCAGCACACCAGGTACCAGGCGACGACGCCCGCGACCAGCCAGGGCACATAGCTGTCCCGCGTGGCCACCCGGAGGATGAGCAGCAGGGCCGAGGTCATGGTGGCCAGCAGCAGCACGAGGCCGACGAAGGTCAGGCGGGCGGCGATCCGTACCGCCCGGGGTTTGACCCGGCGGCCGGAGACCAGGCGGTGCAGGGAGACCGGGCCGATGAGGGCGCCGGTGGCGCAGGCGCCGAGCACCACGGTGACGATGTAGATGTGCTGGTCGATGTCGGGCAGCCGGGCGTACTTGGGCTGGAAGACGACGGTCAGCAGGAAGCCGAACAGGATCTGCACGCCCGTCTGGGCGACGCGGACCTCCTGGATGAGTTCACCCCACATCCGGTCCGCCCGCTCCTCCTCGGTCTCGTCGCGCCCGCTGCGCTGTCCTTCCCCGGTCATGGGAAGCAGGTAACCGCCCGGCCGTTCCTTCAAACGGCGGGCGGTGGCGCGCCTACCAGCGGTGCTCGACCTGCTCCGCGACCCGCCGCTGGTACAGGTCCCGGATCGCGGTGAACGTCTCCGGGGGCAGTGGCGGCAGCTTCGCGGCGGCCGCGTTGGCGCGGGCCTGCTCGGGGTTGCGGGCGCCGGGGATGACGGTGGTGACGCCCTCCTGCTCGATGATCCAGCGCAGCGCCAGCTGGGCCGGGGTGTAGCCCTCGGGGGCGAGCGCCGCGAACTCGGCGGCCGCCTCCACGCCCGTGGCGTAGTCGACGCCGGAGAAGGTCTCGCCCTGGTCGAAGGCCTCGCCGTGCCGGTTGAAGGTGCGGTGGTCGTTCGCGGCGAAGACGGTGTCCTTGGTGTACTTGCCGGACAGCAGGCCGGAGGCGAGCGGCACCCTGGCGATGATGCCGACCCCGGCCGCGCGGGCGGCGGGCAGCACCTCGCGCAGCGGCTTCATCCGGAACGGGTTCAGGATGATCTGCACGCTGGCCACGTTCGGCCGGGCGATCGCGGTCAGCGCCTCGGCGCAGGTCTCCACGCTCACGCCGTACGCGGCGATGCGCTCCTCCTCGACCAGGGTGTCCAGCGCGTCGTACACCGCGTCGGTGGAGTAGACGGCGGTGGGCGGGCAGTGCAGCTGCACCAGGTCGATCCGGTCGATGCCGAGGTTGCGCCGCGAACGGTCGTTCCAGGCGCGGAAGTTGTCGAGGACGTAGTTCTCGGGGAGCTGGTCGACGCGGCGGCCCATCTTGGTGGCCACCAGCACATGCAGGTCGGGGCGGCCGCTCAGGAAGGCGGCGATGGTCTGCTCGCTGCGCCCGTCGCCGTAGACGTCGGCGGTGTCGAAGAAGGTGACCCCGGACTCGGCGGCGGCCTCCAGGACGGCCAGCGCGTCCTTGTCCGCCACGTCGCCCCAGTCCGCGCCCAGCTGCCAGGTGCCCAGTCCGACCACCGACGCCCACTGACCCGACCTGTCGATTACACGTTCGTCCATGGCGACAGTCTGTCACCCGGCGCCCGGTCGCGCGGGAGGGCGGGCCGCTCGGGGCGGCGCCCGCTCAGGCCTCGGCGGTACGGCACTCCGGGTGGCCCCAGCCCTGGGCGTTCTTGGCGATGGACTCGCCCGCCGCGTAGGAGCGGCCGCACAGGCAGCGCCCGGCGAACTTCGCCTTGATGGTGCGCGAGGAAGACGAGACGCTCCCGGTGCGGCGGGCCGTCTTCTTGCGCGGGGCGCCGGACTTGGGCGTGTCGGGCGAGGGCGGCGGCACCGGCGAGCCCAGCGCGCTGCCCGCCGCCTCCTGGGCGATGGCGGCCTGGCTGGCGGCGCGGTCGGCGAAGTCGTTGAGCGGGTCGCCGTCGACCTGGTGGGCCGGGACGTAGCGGAACTCCACCGAGCGGCCCTCCAGGAGCGCGTCGATGCTGATCACCAGATCCTGGTTGGCGACCGGCTTGCCCCCGGACGTCTTCCAGCCGTTGCGCTTCCAGCCGGGCAGCCAGGTGGTGACGGCCTTCATCGCGTACTGGGAGTCCATCCGGATCTCCAGCTCGGCGGCGGGATCGACGGAGCTCAACAGCCGCTCCAGGGCGGTGAGTTCGGCGACGTTGTTGGTGGCCCGGCCGAGCGGGCCCGCCTCCCAGCGAGCGGGCGTCCGCTCGTCGTCGTCCGAGACCACCCATGCCCATCCGGCCGGTCCGGGGTTTCCCTTCGAAGCCCCGTCGCACGCGGCCACCACTCGTTCACGCATGCGCACGATCATCCCATGACGGCGCGGCTGCCCCGACCGCCCGGTGCGACCCCGCTCAGGCGTCCTCGATCCGCGGCGGCTCCCCCTCGGTGGTGGTGATGTCGATCACCGAGAAGTCGGCACCCTGCGGATCGCTGAGCGTCGCGAACCGGCCGAAGGGGCTGCTCATCGGCCCGAAGCGGACGATGCCGCCGAGCCGGGTCGCTCGGGCGACGGCCTCGTCGCAGTCGGCGACGGTGAAGTAGACGTTGATGTACGAGGGCACCTCGGGCGGGAAGTCCTCGGTCATCCGCATCCGCCCGAGCACGGTCTCCTCGCCGACGGCGAACATGCGGAAGTCCACCGCGTCGTCCACGAGGTCCTTGATCCGGTACGGGAAGACCGCGCGGAAGAACGCGTCCACCTTCTCGGGCTCGCGGGTGAACACCTCGGCCCAGCAGTAGGCGCCTGGTACGGCGATGTCCCCGAAGCCCTCGTGGGTGCCCGCCTGCCACACCCCGAACACGGCCCCGCTGGGCTCGCGGGCCAGGCACATGGTGCCGAAGTCGCCGACCCGCATCGGCTCCAGCAGGACGTCACCGCCGTGCCGCCGTACCTTCTCGGCCGTGGCGGCGGCGTCCGGCGAGGCGAAGTACAGGCACCACCGCGACTGACCCTCCTGGCCGGGCATGGGCGGGACGACGGCGGCGACGGCCTTGCCGTCCACCGTCGCCTGGGTGTAGCGGCCGAACTCCGCCGGGGAGTCGCCGAAGGTCCAGCCGAGGACGTCGCCGTAGAACTTCTTGGCGCCCTCCAGGTCGGTGAACATCGCATCGGCCCAGCAGGGCGTGCCCTCGGGTTGTACGGCCATGCCCGCAGCCCTCCTGATGTCGTCGGGACCCCTGTCCGCCCACGCTAGCCAGCCCCCGGCGGGGCCGCGCGCCGAGCGGGGCGCTGCCGGACACTGGGGAGGAGGGTCCGGCGGTGCGGAAGGGCACGGGCGATGGCGACGATGCGGGCGTGGTCGGTGGTGACGCCGGGACCGGTCGAGGGCGAGCCGCTGAAACCGGTGGAGCGGCCGGTGCCCGCACCGGGACCGGACGAGCTGCTGGTGCGGGTGCGGGCGTGCGGGGTGTGCCGGACCGATCTGCATGTCGCCGAGGGCGAGCTGCCGGTGCGCCGGGCCGGGGTGACGCCCGGACACGAGGTCGTCGGCGAGGTGGCGGGGCTCGGCTCCCAGGTCTTCGGCTTCGCGCCGGGCGACCGGGTGGGCGTGGCCTGGCTGCGCCGCACCGACGGGGTGTGCGCCTACTGCGCGCGGGGCGCCGAGAACCTGTGTCCGCGCTCGCAGTACACCGGCTGGGACGCGGACGGCGGCTACGCCGAGTACACCACCGTGCCGGCCGCCTTCGCCTACCGGCTGCCCGAGGCGCTGGACGACGTGTCGGCGGCGCCGCTGCTGTGCGCCGGGATCATCGGCTTCCGCGCGCTGCGCCGCTGCGCGCTGCCGCGCGGCGGCCGCCTGGGCCTGTACGGCTTCGGGGGCAGCGCCCATCTGTGCGCGCAGGTCGCGCTCGCCGAGGGCGCCACCGTGCATGTGGTCACGCGGGACGAGGTCTCGCGCCGGCTCGCCCTCCGGCTGGGCGCGGCCTCCGCTCGGGACGTGGACGAGCCGCCGCCCGAGCCGCTGGACTCGGCGATCCTGTTCGCCCCGGTCGGCGATCTGGTGCGGGTGGCGCTGCGCGCCCTGGACCGGGGCGGGGTGCTGGCGGTGGCGGGCATCCACCTCAGCGACGTGCCGCCGCTGCGCTACGAGACGGACCTGTTCTACGAGAAGGAGCTGCGCAGCGTCACCGCCAACACCCGTACGGACGGGCGGGAGTTCCTCACCCTGGCGGCGCGCTACGGCGTCAGGGCCACCACCCACCCCTATCCACTGGACCGCGCCCCCGACGCCCTGCGCGACCTGAAGGCGGGCCGCTTCGACGGCGCGGCGGTGCTGATCCCTTCCGCCGGGCACTGAAATCCCCTCGACAGCGAGGGCGTCGAGGCGCTCGGATGAGTGCCGTGAACACGCGGCGGATGCACCCGGACGAACTCGACCTCGACGCCCCGCTCGTCCGGCGTCTGCTGGCCCGCCGCTTCCCCGAGTGGTCCGGGCTGCCGGTACGCCGCCTCGTGTCCTCGGGCACCGAGAACGCCATGTTCCGGCTCGGCACCGAGCTGGTGGTCCGGCTCCCGAGGCACCCCGGCGCGGTCCCGGACCTGGCGCACGAGCTGCGCTGGCTGCCCCGGCTGGGGCCGCTGCTGCCGGTGGCGGTGCCGGAACCGGTGGGCGCGGGCGAGCCGGACGAGGACTTTCCCTGGCCCTGGTCCGTCTACCGCTGGCTGGCGGGCAGCAACCCGGTGGTGGGTACCCTGTCCGAACCCCTGCGCCTGGCCGAGGAGTTGGGGCGATTCGTGCGGGCGCTGCGGCGGATCGACGCGGGGGCCGCGCCGACCGGTTACCGGGGCGGCCCGCTGCGGGAGCGGAACGCGCCCACCCGCGCCGCCGTGGCCGAGCTGGGCGACCGGATCGACGCGGAGGCGGTCACGGAGCTGTGGGAGCGGGCGCTGGCGGCCCCGGCGCACGCCGGTCCGCCGCGGTGGGCGCACGGCGATCTGTCCCCCGGCAATGTGCTGGTCGACGGCGGCCGGCTCGGCGCGGTCATCGACTTCGGCTGTGCGGGGGCGGGCGATCCGGCCGTGGACCTCATGCCGGCGTGGAACCTGCTGCCCGCCCGCGCCCGTGACACCTTCCGGGCGGCGGCCGGCGCGGACGACGCCGAGTGGGCGCGGGGGCGGGGCTGGGCGCTGTCGGTCGCTCTGATCCAGCTCCCGTACTACTGGGACACCAACCCGGCCCTGGCGGAGAACTCCCGGCATGTGATCGCCCAGATCCTGGCCGAGACCGGGTGAGCCGGCGGCGCGCTCGGGGCGGCCGTCGCGTCACTCCCCCGCGTGGGCCTCCTCCAGGGCGGCGGCGTCCAGTTTGCCCATGCTCATCATGGCGCGGGCCGTACGGGCCGCCTTCTCCGGGTCCGGGTCGCTCATCAGGGTGAGCAGCCGGTCGTAGACGACCTGCCAGGAGACGCCGTACCGGTCCTTGAGCCAGCCGCAGGGGCCACCCGCGCCGCCGTTCTCGGTGAGCCGGTTCCAGTAGTGGTCGATCTCCCGCTGGTCGGAGCAGATGATCTGGAAGGAGATCGCCTCGTCGAAGGTGAACTGGGGTCCACCGTTGAGCGCCACGAACCGCTGGCCGTTGGCCGTGAACTCCACGGCCAGCACGGAGCCCTCCGGTCCGGGTCCGGCCGCGGTGTGCCGGGTGACGCGGTCGACGCGGGAGTTCTCGAAGACCGACACGTAGTACCGCGCGGCCTCCTCCGCCTGGCCGTCGAACCAGAGACACGTGGTGAAACCGTCGGTGGTCATGAGCACCTCCTTGGTGGGGACATCCGGTCGGGGTGCAGACCGGCGGGCGGCCCAGAATTCATCGGCGGGGCGGAATCCGGCCACGGCGGTCACTTTACGGCGGTGGGGGAACGGGGCCCGCCGGGCGGGGCCGGGCGCGCAATTTCGCCGGAGCCACGGAGGGAACGGCAAGATCCCCGCAGGGGCCGGCGGAGGTGCGCGAGGGTGGCGGGGACCAGCGGTTTCGCGCCAGTTCCGTACGGAGCGAGCATGCGCGGAGTCACCGGGGGTACCCGCGCCGTGAACGATCCGACCGGCGTGAATGAAGCGCCGGATCCGGGGTACACGCGGAGAACACAACAGTGCAGGGACCAGAAACAGCGGCCGACATGGGCAGACGCCGAAACGTGACTTTCGTGGGAGAGGTAATGGACACCGCCGGGACGCGGGCGCAGACAGCTGTCATCGAGAGGACCGGGCAGGACGAGGCGGACACGGGGACACTGCCCGGCATCGCAGACCCCACGTCCGTGGCCCCGAGGGACGCGCGCCAGCTGTCCCGCCAGTTCTTCCGCCGGCTCACCGAGCTGGAGGAGGGGACCCATGAGTACCAGTACGCGCGCAACACCCTCATCGAGATGAACATGTCGCTCGTGCGGTTCGCGGCCGGCCGGTTCCGGGGCCGCGGCGACGACATGGAGGACATCGTCCAGACCGGCATGATCGGGCTGATCAAGGCCATCGACCGGTTCGAACTGTCGCGCGAGGTGGAGTTCACCTCCTTCGCGCTGCCGTACATCGTCGGGGAGATCAAGCGGTTCTTCCGCGACACCACGTGGGCGGTGCACGTCCCGCGGCGGCTCCAGGAGCTGCGGGTGGAGCTGGCCAAGGCGCGCGAGGAGCTGTCCAGCCGCCTCGACCGCGAGCCGACCGTCGCCGAGCTGGCCACCTTGATGAACCTCTCCGAGGAGCAGGTGCTGGAGGGCCAGCTCGCCGCCAACGGCTACAACTCCTCCTCGCTGGACGCCGCCCTCACCGGCGACGGCCCCGAGGACGGCGAGGCGGTGCTCGCCGACTTCATCGGCGTGGAGGAGGAGGGGCTGCGTCTGGTGGAGGACTTCCACGCGCTGGCGCCGCTGATGGCGGAGCTGAGCGAGCGGGACCGGCAGATCATCCATCTGCGGTTCGTGGAGGAGGCCACGCAGGCGGAGATCGGGGAACGGCTCGGCTGCTCCCAGATGCATGTGTCACGGCTGATCAAGCGGATCATCGCCCGGCTGCGGCAGGGGATGCTGGGCGAGCTGGGCTGCGCCTGAGCCAGGAGGCGAGCCGGCGTACGAGGGTTTCTCCGCACGCTGAGCGCCCGGCACCGAAGACGGTCCGGGCGCTCAGCGCCGCAATGCGAAGCGGGCGACCACGCGCTTGCCGACCGGGACCCGCTCGACGGTGACCTCGGTGGCGAGGGCGTGCACGATCTCCAGGCCGTGCCGCCCGATGCGCCGCGGGTTCTTCGGGAAGATCTGGGGCAGGGCCGTACTGCTGTCGCAGACGGACACCGTGACGGAGGCGTCCGTGCCCTCCAGCTCCAGGATGTAGGGGCCGTCGCTGTGCCGGTCGGCGTTGGTCACCAGCTCGCTCACCAGCAGGAGCAGCTCGCCGTCCGCGGCGCGGTCGATCGCCGCGCACCACTCGGTGCGCAACTGCTCCAGGAACTGTGCCGCGAAGGCCCGCGCCTCGGCGATGCAACCGGGTTCACCGGTGAAATGCGCCGCGCGTCTCAGCGGCTCGACGGGTACGTCAAAGCCGGTCGGTATCACTGCCCCGTCCAGATACTCGGTCATGCTGTCTTCCTCGCGGGCCGGTGGCCCGGTCTGTCGGCCGTATGCGCACCAGTCCTCCTACCCCGAGCCGCGTCCCGCAGTCCAGGCGTTCGCCCGCCGCGCACAGTGGCGAGCGTCACGCTCCCGGCCGGGTGCGGCGCGGACGGCCCTCCCGGCGGGCGGCCCGCCCCGCCGCTGCTTAGCGTGGCAGACGTGAGCCCCCTGACCGTCTCCGCGCGGCCCGCCGCCCGGCACGGCTGGCCGCAGGCGCTGGCCGTGGTGCTGACCGGGCTCGCGGTGATGGTGCTGGTGGCCGCGGCCGGGCTGTGGGCGGCGGGTGCGGCGGGTCTGCCGGACGGCGCGTTCCCGCGAGTGCTGGCCGCCACCGTGGTCACGGCGGTCGGCGGCAGCGTCCGGCTCGCCGGCGACGCGGGCGCCCTGGCCAGGACCGAGGCCGGGATCACCGTACTCCCCCTGTCCGTGGCGCTGGCGGGGGCCCTGGTGGTCGGCGTGGGCTTCCTGCGTCCGCTGCGCCACCGGAACCTCGCCTCGGCCGGGGCGCTGGCCGGCTGGGCCGCGCGGATCGCCGTGCTGTGGCTACTCGTGCTGACCGGGCTGGCGTTCGCCGCCCGCGAGACGTTCGCCGTGGACGTGGGCAGCGGCACGCTGAGCGATCTGACCTCGCTGTTCGAGGCGGAGCCGCGGGTCGGGTTCGCCGCGGACGTGCCGCCGACCGTGCTGTTCGGGCTGCTGTGGCTGGTCGGGGTGCTGGTGGTGGCGCTGCTGGTGGCGCGCCGGGTGCCGCTGCCGGGGCGGCTGCCACGGTGGCGGGAGGGGGCGCGTCCCGCCGCCCGCGCGATGGTGGAGCTGCTGCTGGCCGCGGTCGTCGTGGGGCTGGTGGTCGCGCTCGGCACGGCGGCCGGCCGGGGGGACGCGCCTGCGACCTTCGCGCTGATCCTGCTCGGGCTGCCCAACCTGGTCTGGCCGGCGCTGACCGTCGGTCTCGGCGCGACCTGGAACGGCCGGGTGGACGGCCCGTTCGGGCTGCCGGTCCCGCACGTCCTGGACGTCCTGCTGCGCACCCCCGACGTCTCCGAGGTCGATCTGCGCACGCTGACGCAGTACGACGGCCGGATGGCGTGGCTGCCGGTGGCGGCCGGGGTGCTGCTGCTCGCGGTCGCCGTCCGGGCGGCCCTGCGCTCACCGCCCCGGACCCCGCTGTGGCTGGACGTCGTACGCCTCGGCGTCGCGCTCGCCCTCACCGTGCTCGCGATCTGCCTGCTGTGCCGGATCTCCGCGCACTACGGGCTGTCCCTGCTCGGCATCGGTGATCTGGGCGGCGGGCTGTCCGGGGAACTGCTGCTGCGGCCGCGGACCTGGCAGGCGGTGGGCCTGGGCGCGCTGTGGGGGCTGGTCGCCGGGTTCCTCGGCCATCTGCTCGCGCTGCCGGTGCGCCGCAGGCGGCGGTCATCCGATGGGCAGCACGAGCGCGGGAAGGGTGCGCTGCATCCGTAGCGCGTCGACGGACTCGGCGAGCAGTTCGTACTCGGTGGTGTCGTCGTGCGCGGCGATCCGCACCAGCCGCCCCTGGGCCAGTTCCTCGGCGATGCGCTCCTGCCGGACGCCGTCGGCGCACCAGGCGCGCAGCAGGGCGGGCACGTCGGCCACCGTCTCCGCGACCGGCACCAGCGCCCCCGCCGGGAAGGGGGCGGCCTCCGGGGTGGGGTCGAGCCGCTCGGCGATCCAGGACGCGCGGTCGCGCAGCCACCACAGGGCCAGTGCCAGGGTCGGCGCGCGGTAGGTGCCGAGCGGTACGCCGATGCGGCGGCCGTCGCACACCCCGTATGCCGTGACATGGCACAGGAATTCGTCGTGCACGTATCACTCCCCCGTCGCCTCGTCCGGCTGTGCCGGGCGGACCTCGCTCTCCGTGCGGCTCCCTGCGGTGAAGTGCCCCTCGCTGTTCGAGTATCGCCACGGCCGAAACGCTGTCACCACGACTTTCCGGCCACTCTGCTGGCATATTCCCCACCCTTTTCCATGGAAATAGTGGGGTTCTGCGGGGTGGTGCGGGCATGACCCCGGAGGTAATCGACCCGCCCGGCACCCCTCGGGCATGGTGGTTCCACCGGGTCGGCGAGACCCCCGATCCGGCCGACGACCAGCACAGACGACTCCGATGGAGGCTGATCCGCCATGTCCGTGAACACCGAACGCTACGAGACCGCCGCCGCGCGTTACTTCGAGGCCTGGAACGCCACCGAGCCGGAGGCGCTGCGCAAGGCGGTCGCCGCCGCCTGGACCCCGGACGGCTCCTACACCGACCCGCTCGCCGACGTCCGCGGGCACGACGCCCTGGCGGCCGTGATCACCGCGGTGCACGAGCAGTTCCCCGGCTTCGTCTTCCGCCCGCTGGGCACGGTGGACGGGCACCACGACGTGGCGCGCTTCGGCTGGGAGCTGGTGAACGAGGCCGACGGCTCGGCGCCGGTCGCCGGGTTCGACGTGGTCACGCTGGACGGCGAGGGCCGTATCCGGCAGGTCATGGGGTTCCTGGACCGGGCGCCCGAGGGTGCGTGACGGCACGCGGCCCGGCTTCCTGCCCCGGTGTGGGGCGGGAGCCGGGCCGCGTGCGGGGGCCGGCGCGGGGGTGCGCGGAGGGGGCCTGGGGCGGGGGGTGCGGCGTTACGACCGTACGATCGCGTCGATCCGCTTCAGTTCCTCCGCGTCGAAGTCGAGGTTGCGCAGGGCGCCGACGCTGTCCTCCAGCTGCCGGGCGCTGCTGGCGCCGACCAGGGCGGAGGTGACCCGGCCGCCGCGCAGCACCCAGGCGAGGGCCAGCTGGGCGAGGCTCTGGCCGCGGGAGACGGCGATCTCCTGGAGCGCGCGCAGCCGTCCGACCAGGTCCTCGGTGAGCGCGTCGGGCCCCAGGAACGGGCTGTCGCCGGCGGCGCGGGAGCCCTCGGGGATGCCGTCGAGGTAGCGGCCGGTGAGCAGGCCCTGCTCCAGCGGGGAGTAGACGATGGAGCCGACCCTCAGTTCGTCCAGGGCGTCGAGCAGGCCCTCGTCCTCGGGGCGCCGGTCGAGCATCGAGTAGCGCGGCTGGTGGATGAGGAGCGGGGTGCCGAGGTCGGCGAGGATGCGCGCGGCCTGCCTGGTCTGTTCGGCGGAGTAGTTGGAGACGCCGACGTAGAGCGCCTTGCCCTGCTGGACCGCCGTGTGCAGGGCGCCCATCGTCTCCTCCAGCGGAGTGTCCGGGTCGGGGCGGTGCGAGTAGAAGATGTCGACGTACTCCAGGCCCATCCGCTTCAGGCTCTGGTCCAGGGAGGCGAGCAGGTACTTGCGCGAGCCCCATTCGCCGTACGGACCGGGCCACATGAGGTGGCCGGCCTTGGTGGAGATGACCAGCTCGTCGCGGTAGGGCGCGAGGTCGGCGGCGAGGGCGGCGCCGAGCGCGGACTCGGCGGCGCCGGGCGGCGGGCCGTAGTTGTTGGCCAGGTCGAAGTGGGTGACACCGAGGTCGAGGGCGCGGCGCAGGATGGCACGCTGGGTCTCCACCGGACGGTCGGGGCCGAAGTTGTGCCACAGACCGAGCGACAGCGCGGGGAGTTTGAGGCCGCTGCGTCCGGTGCGCCGGTAGGGCATCTCGGCGTAGCGGTCGGGGGATGCGGTGTACAACACGACTCCAGGGGGTCGGCACGGATCTTCCCGGTCCAGGATTCCTCCGGTGGCGCCCTGCGGTCCAACGGGAGAATCGGATCGGATTGAGCGACTAGGCTGCTCAATCATGGAACTGCGTCATCTCCAGCACTTCGTGGCGGTCGCCGAGGACCAGCACTTCACGCGGGCCGCCGAGCGGCTGATGGTGTCCCAGTCGGGCCTGTCCGCGTCCATCCGGGCGCTGGAGCGGGAGCTGCGGGCGCCGCTGTTCGTGCGCACCACGCGCCGGGTGACGCTGACGGAGGCGGGGCGGGCGCTGCTGGTGGAGGCCGAGCGGATCCTCGCGCAGGTGCGCGCCGCGCACGAGGCGGTGGCGGCGGTGCAGGGCGTGCTGCGCGGCACGCTGGCGCTGGGCACCGAGCAGTGCATCGCCGGGGTGCATGTGGCCCGGCTGCTGGCGGGGTTCCGGGGCGCGCACCCGGACGTGGAGATCCGGCTGCGCCAGGCGGGCTCGGGCGCGCTCGCGGAGGACGTGGCGGCGGGGCGCCTGGACCTGGCGTTCGCGTACCGCACGCGGGCGGACGGCGACCAGTCGCGCTCGGTGTCGCTGACCAGCGAGCCGATGACCGTGCTGTGTCATCCCCGGCACCGGCTCGCCGCGGCCGGGGCGCTGCTGGCCCCGGACGACCTCGCCGGTGAGGTCTTCGTGGACTTCCACCCGGACTGGGGGCCGCGCCGCGCCACCGACGCCGCCTTCGCCGCGGCGGGGGTACGGCGCACGGTCGCGCTGGAGGTCAACGACGTCCACACGCTGCTGGACCTGGTGGACGAGAACCTGGGCATCGCGGTCGTACCCCGGCACTTCCGGCACAAGCGGCCCACGCTCACCGCGCTCCCGCTCAAGGGCACGGGCGAGGCCGAGTACGAGACGGTGGCGCTGCTGCCGCCGGAGCGGTCCACCAGCCCCGCGGCCCGCGCGCTCGTCGCCCTGCTGGAAGCCGGGGGCTGAGACGTCTGTCCGATTCCGGGCGCGTGCGGGCCGTGCGTCTGTGATGGTGGACGGTATGCATGCCAAGGACATCCTCATCGACGGCTACGGCCGCATCCAGGAAGAAGTCCACGACACCCTCGACGGCCTCGGACCGGACGAGCTGCACCACCGTCCGGCGCCCGGTGCCAACACCATCGCCTGGCTGGTCTGGCATCTCACGCGGGTGCAGGACGACCACATCGCCGACGCCTTCGGCCTCGACCAGGTGTGGCTCTCCGACGGCTGGGAGAAGCGGTTCGGCCTCGATCTGCCGCGCGGCGACACCGGCTACGGGCACACCCCGGCCAAGGTCGCCAAGGTGCGGGTGGCGAGCGCCGACCTGCTGACCGGGTACTACGACGCGGCGCACGAGCAGACGCTGGGCGCGCTGCGCTCACTGGCCGCCAAGGACCTCGAAGGCGTGGTGGACGAGCGCTGGGACCCGCCGGTCACGCTGGGCGTGCGCCTGGTGAGCGTCCTGTCCGACGATCTCCAGCACATCGGACAGGCCGCCTACCTCAAGGGGCTGGTTCAGAGCGCGGCGGAGTAGCCGGGCAGGATCACGTCCTCGATGAGGGCCTTGCGCTCGTCGAACGGGATGAACGCGCTCTTGACCGCGTTCACCGTGACCGTCCGCAGGTCCTCGACGCCCCAGCCGGCCTCCTCGACCAGCAGCGCCATCTCACGGGTCATCGTGGTGCCCGACACCAGACGGTTGTCGGTGTTCAGGGTGACCCGGAAGCCGAGGTCCTTCATCGCGGTGATCGGGTGCTCGGCGATCGAGGTGGCGCAGCCGGTCTGGAGGTTGGAGGTGGGGCACATCTCCAGGGCGATACGGCGGTCGCGCACCCAGGAGGCGAGCCGGCCGAGCTTGCCGTCCACGATGTCCTCGGTCAGCCGCACGCCGTGCCCGATGCGCTGGGCGCCGCACACCTGGACGGCCTGGTGGATGCTGGGGAGCCCGTACGCCTCGCCGGCGTGGATGGTGAAGGGCACGCTCTCACGGCGCAGGTGCTCGAAGGCGGCGAGGTGGTCGGCGGGCGGAAAACCGTCCTCGGCGCCGGCGATGTCGAAGCCGACGACCCCGGCGTCCCGGTAGGCCACGGCGAGGTCGGCGGCCTCGGCGACGCGGTCGAACATCCGCATGCCGCACAGCAGGGTGCCGACACGCACCGGGGTGCCCGCGGCGGCGGCCTTCGCCATGCCGGCGGCCAGCCCCTCCTGCACCGCCTCCACGACCTCGGCAAGGCTCAGCCCGCCGCGGGTGTTCAGCTCGGGGGCGTAGCGCACCTCGCCGTAGACCACACCGTCGGCGGCCAGGTCCAGGACGTACTCCTCGGCGGTGCGCAGCAGGCCCTCGCGGGTCTGCATCACGGCGAGGGTGTGCTCGAAGGTGGCGATGTAGCGCACCAGGTCACCGGAGTTGGCGGCCTCGACGTACCAGGCGGCCAGCTCGTCCGGGTCCGTGGTGGGCAGCCGGTGCCCGACCTCGGCGGCCAGCTCCACGAGGGTTGCGGGGCGCAGACCGCCGTCGAGGTGGTCGTGCAGCACGGCCTTGGGGAGGCGGCGGAGGGTGTCGGTGTCGATGCGGGGGGCGGTCATGGCAGGGCGTTCCTCAGCAGGTTGTACCGGGGTCGATCAGGCGGCCGACGGTGCCGACGGGAGTAGTTAGCCGGTGAGGTTATACGTAAAACCGGATCCTTGTCTACGCGCGTTGCCGAGGAGTTGTCTACGTGCGTCCGCGGATGGTCAGAAGGGTGTCTGGGGAAGGGCGGTCAGGGGGACGCGCGGGGTGACGAGGCGGGTTGCTGCGGCGCTTCGTGGCGGGGCGACGGGCGTCACAGCGCCTCGTGGCGGGGCGGCGGGAGGCACGGGGCTTCGTGCCGGGGCGGCGGGGCGTGTCGTATCGGGGCGGGGGCTGCGGTCGCGTTGCCTCCGGGGACGTGTCCGGGGGGAGCCTTTGGGGCCGCGCAGGCGTGCCGTACGAGGCGGGCCGATGTCAGGGCGGCTCGCGTCAGGATGCCCGCGTCCGCGCCCCAAGGCCGCCTCAGGGCACTGCCTCCTCCCCTGGGCACCCTCGCCCCGAGGCCGCCTCAGGGCACCGCCTCCCCTCCCCGGACACCCTCGCCCGAGGCCGCCTCAGCGCACCGCGTGCCCGGACGCTTCCGACCGAGGCAACACCCCCCTCGCCGCCGCGGGCTCAGGGCGCTTCCTCGCCCTGAGCCACCTCCACCCGGTGGTGGAAGTCCGCCAGCCCGGCCGCGGCGGCCGCGCCGGACAGGGCGGTGCAGGCGATGAGCAGCGCGGCGACGGCCCGGCCCGCGCGGGCCCTGGCGGGCGTGTCCAGGAGGGCCTGCACCCGCTGCGGAACCGGCCCCGTGGCCGCCCCGGCCACGAAGTCGGGCCGCGCGGTGGCGGTGGCGTGCCCGGCGAGGGCGGCGCGGGCGATGGCCCGTGCGGTCAGCCGCCGGTCCCCCACCCGCACGGCCGCGGCCTCATCGGCGGCCCGCTCGGCGGCGAGCCGGACGGTCGTACGGACCGGCCGCAGCGCAGGGTGGCAGTGCGCGGCGAGTTCGGCGGCGGCGAGGAAGTAGTGGTGTCCGCCCTCGTTGTGCGCCCGCTCGTGGGCGAACAGCGCCTCGCGCTCGGGCCCGTCCAGGCTGCGCAGCATCGCGGTGGTGACGACGATGCGGTGCGGGCGGCCGGGCAGCGCGTAGGCGTCGGGGCGGGGCGAGTCCACCACGCACAGGTCACCGGCGGCGGGCCGGCGCCCGGCCTCCGTGCGGGCGAGCCGGAAGGCCCGGCCCTGGCGCAGCACCGAGCGCACGAGGGTCCAGCAGCAGACGGCGAGCACGCCGACCGAGATGGCGGCGGCCGGCACCACGATCAGGGCGGGGGCGGTGTGCAGCGGGTGGATGAACTCGCCGAACGCGGCGAACAGGGGCAGCCGCAGCAGCCCGATCAGCACGAAGGCGCCGAGCGCGGCGAGCGAGCAGCCGGCGAGGACCACCGCGCAGCCCGTGACGGCCCACAGCGCGGCGGCCGGGGCCAGCAGGGCGAGGGCGCGCCGGGCCAGCGGGGGCAGGGCGCAGGGCAGCAGCAGGGGCAGCAGGAGCAGGGCGGTCATCGGACGGGGGCTCTCATCAGCCGTCGGATTCGAGGAGGTCCCGCAGGATGCGCTCGTCGTCCGGGTTGAGCTGGGCGACGAAGCGGGCGAGCACGGTCTCGCGATCGCTGTCCCGGTCCAGCTCGCTGTGCATCCGGCGGGCGGTGAGGCCGTGGGCGTCCTGGACCTCCTGGACCGGGAAGTACACGAAGCCGCGCCCCTTGCGCTGCCGCTCGACGACGCCCTTGTCGTGCAGG
Organism: Streptomyces sp. AM6-12; assembly: GCF_044327085.1. Lineage (NCBI taxonomy): Bacteria > Bacillati > Actinomycetota > Actinomycetes > Kitasatosporales > Streptomycetaceae > Streptomyces > Streptomyces sp. AM6-12. The sequence continues at coordinate 471,844 of NZ_JBIQWN010000002.1, read as the reverse complement.
CGGCTGAGGATCGTCGTCACCGTGGTGCGCGCCAGGTCCGCGCCCAGGCCCGACTGGACCTGTCCGGGGGTCAGGGGCCCGTCGGCGGCCCAGAGCGCGGCCATGACGCTCGCCTCTAGTCCACCGGCCGGCCGGCGCTCGTCCTTGCCGTCGGTCATGGAAACGTCCTCACCCTCCTCCTCGTCCGCGTGCGGACCGTCTACACGATGGTAGTCATACGACCGCGCGACCCGGCCATGCCCGTCGTACGCAGGAACCGTCGGCCACGACCGGCACAGAGTTGTACCAACCCTTGCGACACCCCATACATGACAACCCGCCCCACCGCTACACATACACCGCGAACAAGCGCAAAATGGGTAGTGCGGTGCTCCTCGAACACCGCTCCCACAAGCGGTCTGGCCTGCGCATTCGAAGGAGACGAAAGTCATGGCCAACGTGTCGCACAGGGGTGACATATCGACCCACCCCGATGTCCCCGAAATGCGGGAACGCTACGCCCGCATGCTCGGCGGTCGTGATGTCGCGCTCGTGGACGGGCCGGTGTTCCTGCTCGGTCTGTACTGCGCGGCGTCGCCCTGGATCGTGCACTACTCCGCCGGCCAGCCGGCGCTCATGACCCACAACCTGATCATGGGCATCGCGATCGGGCTGCTGGCGCTGGGATTCACCAGGGCCCCCGAGCGGATGTACGGCCTCAGTTGGGCGATGTGCGCGTTGGGCGTCTGGATGATCATCGCTCCGTGGATCGTGGGCAGCGCCCCGGACGCCGGTGTGATCATCAATAACGTCGTCATCGGCGCACTGGCCCTCCTCCTCGGAATCGTCTGCGCCGCGACATCGGCGAAGGCCACGAAGAGCACGCCCAGGCCCTAGCGGGGAAGGAAGCACGACGAGAACGCGCGAGGAAGGAGCGGATCGTCGAGAAGGAGAAAGGGAAGCAGAACACGGAAGGAAGAAGGACGGAGGGCCGGTGCGCCCAGCGAACCGGCCCTCCCCCACGCTCCCGTGCCCTCCCGGCCAAAACCGGGACCCCTCTCAGCCCCGCACGGTGAAGCTCAGCCACAGGTCCGCCGGCAGCGACGGCCGCCCCGGCACCGCCCGCTCCGCACAGCTCCACTCGCCCGGCGCGACCTCCTCCGCGACCCGCCGCCAGAAGGCCGCCCCACCCGCGTTGTCCCGCTGAAAGGCGACCTCCCAGCACCCCGGATGCCGGTGCAGCACCTCCCGTACGGCCCTCAGCCCGATCCCCGCGCGCCGGGCGCCCCGCACCACGAAGAAGCTGTTCAGCACCCGCACCGGCCCATCGAGCCCCCGTACGAAGGCGAATCCGGCGAGACGGTCACCGCAGGTCAGCAGGTACGGCGCCCACCCGTCGCCGGTGAACGCGGACTCCACCCGCTCGCTGCGGAACGTGCCGTCGGCCGCGGGCAAGCCGCCCTGGAACTCGGACATGTCATGACGGAACATCAGCCACAGCCGCTCGACGGCGGGCCGGTCGGCGCTGGTCGCGGGGCGGACCCGGACGTCCGCGGTCAGAGTCTCGTTCACGCTGTCGGTCATGTTGTCGGTCATGTCGTCGGTCATGAACGAAAGCCTCCCCGGCGGACTCTCGTCCGGGCCGGGGAGGCTCGTCACGCTGGTCGGATCATAGACCTTTGAGGCTCACACTGTCTCGGCGTCCCGCCCGGCCGGGCGTTCCGCGCCGCTCTCCTTCGCCCCGAACGGCCAGACCCTCTCCCGACGCGCCCAGAGCAGGAAGGCCGCGCAGCCGAGGGCCAGCCAGGCCAGGGACCATTCGATCGGGTGGCGGCGCGGGGAGTTGTGGTCGGCGCAGGCGTAGATCACGCACCAGCCGGTGAAGGCCACGAGGGACGGCAGCGGGTAGAGCCACATGCGGTACGGGCGGCGCAGCTCCGGGCGCCGGGCGCGCAGCACCGTCAGGGCCACGATCTGGGCCAGCGCCTGCACCAGCACCATCACGGTGGTGAGCAGCTGGATCAGGGTCGCCAGATCGGTGTGCCGGCCGATCAGGAAGCCGGCCGCGGTGATCACGCCCATGGTCGCCAGGCCCAGCGTCGGGAAGCGGTGCCGGGGATGCAGCCTGGCGTACGGCCGGAAGAAGACCCGGTCGCGCGCCGCGTCGTACGGCACCCGCGAACCGCCCAGCAGGCCGGTGAAGACGGAGGCGAAGGCGGTGATCAGGATGAGCACGGTGACCGTGTCGGCGGCGCCCCTGCCCCAGGTCCGCTCCAGGACGGCGGAGGCCACCGAGGTGGACGCGATGTCGTCCGGGTCGCTCATGCGGTGCCAGTCGACCACGCCGAGCGTGCCGATCTGGAGCAGCAGGTAGATCGCCATGACGCCGAGGATCGAGTAGACGATGGAGCGCGGCAGGACGCGGCCGGGGTCCTTGATCTCGGCGCCCATGTAGGCGGTGGTGTTGTACCCGAGGTAGTCGTACACGCCGATGGTCAGGCCCGCGGCGAACCCGGTCCAGAAGTGCCCGCCGGTCAGGTCGAAGGCGTCCGCCGGGTAGCTGAAGGCCAGGTGCGGGCTGAAGTCCGTCGCGGCGGCGGCGATCACCAGGACCACTGAGGCCATCATCACCGTCCACATCACGGCCGTGATCCGCGCGATGTGCTCGATGCCGCGCCACAGCAGGAGCACCACCAGGGCGATGACGCCGAGGCCGGTCAGGTCGCCGGCCGGGCCGCCGAGGCCGGGGGCGAGGTAGCCGAGGTACTGGACGAAGCCGACCACGCCCGTGGACATGATCAGCGGCACGAACAGCATCGCCGTCCACACGAACAGGAACGGCAGCAGGCTGCCGGTGCGGTGGCGGAAGGCCTCGCGCAGATAGACGTAACTGCCGCCGGAGCCGGGCAGCGCGGCGCCCAGCTCGGCCCAGACCAGCCCGTCGCACAGCGCCAGCACCGCGCCCGCGACGAACCCGACGACCGCCTGGGGGCCGCCGAACGCGGCGACCATCAGCGGGATGGTGACGAACGGTCCGATGCCGCACATCTGGCTCATGTTGATGGCCGTGGCCTGGAACAGTCCGACCCGGCGGACGAAGCCGCCCGGAGGCGGCGGGCTACCGGACATGGGGACTCCTGGAGGCGTCGGGGAGGGGACCCTACGGGTATCCGCGCGCCGGGGGGAAGGCGGTTGACGGATATTCAGCGGGTGCTGTGGCCACGGTCGTTGACAGCCCTGGGACGGCGACCTAGCTTAAGCCCGGTTAGTAAAGTTTCCTAACTTTACGAGCCTGGAGAGCGTCTGTGTTCCCACGCCCCGCCCCCGGCCATCGGCTCGCCACGGCCACCGGACTCCTCGCCCTGCTGGGCTACCTCGCCACCGGCGCCTGGGCCCACCCGCACACCCCCGAACCGCCGCTGCGGCCGGTCGCGGACCTGAAGGCGCCCACCCGGATCACCCGCGTGTCCTCCGCCGCCGGAAGCGCCACCCCGCTCGCCGGGTTCGCCGTCCAGTCCACGTCGAAGGTGGACGACTCCCCGGCGGCCGTCTCCTCCCCCGGCTACGCGACGCGCGGCTGGTACCCGGCGGGCCCGCGCTCCACGGTGCTGGCCGCGCTGCTCGCCGCCGGGGTGTACGACGACCCGTTCCGCTCCACCAACCTGGCGAAGATCCCGAAGGCCGACTTCGAGGTGCCCTGGTGGTACCGCTCGGACTTCACCGTCGCCGACACCGCGCGGCGCACCCTGCTCGACTTCAGCGGGGTCGTCTCCGCCGCCGACGTCTACCTCAACGGCCGTCAGGTGGCCGTCGCACGGGACGTGACCGGCGCCTACACCCACCACGAGTTGGACGTCACCGCCCTGGTGCGGCCCGGCGTCAACACGGTCGCCTTCCGCGTCCGGCCCAACGACCCGGCCAAAGACCTGACCATCGGCTGGCTGGACTGGCTCCAGCCGCCGCCTGACCGGAACATGGGCATCGTCCGGGACGTCCTGGTGCGCCGGAGCGGCCCGGTCGCGCTGCGCGACGCGCACGTCGTCACGAAGCTGGCCGTGCCGTCCCTCGCCACCGCCGACCTCACGGTCAGGGCACGGGTGCGCAACGACTCCGGCGCGCCGGTCACCGCGGAGATCACCGGCACCGCCGGCCCGGCGCGCTTCGGCAGGACGGTCCGGCTCGCCGCCCACGAGACGCGGACCGTCGCCTTCTCCCCCGCCGGCGTACCCGCACTGCGCCTGACCGCGCCGAAGGTGTGGTGGCCGGCCGGGATGGGCGGGCAGCCGCTGTACGGCCTCGATCTGACCGCGCGCGTGTCGGGCACCGCCTCGGACACCGCGCACGAGTCCTTCGGCATCCGGGACGTGCGGGCGCCGCTGAACGCGGCGGGGGCCCGCCAGTACCGGATCAACGGCCGCCCGCTGCTGATCAAGGGCGGCGGCTGGTCGCCGGACGAGTTCCTGCGCTGGGACCGCGCCTACGCCGAGGACCGGCTGCGGTACGCCGTCGATCTCGGCCTGAACACCTTGCGTCTGGAAGGCCACTTGGAGCCGGACGAGTTCTTCGCCCTCGCCGACCGCTACGGTGTGCTCACGCTGCCGGGCTGGGAGTGCTGCACCAAGTGGGAGGGGCAGGTCAACGGCACGGAGAACGGGGAGCAGTGGACCCCGGCCGACTATCCGGTGGCGAAGGCGTCCATGGCCGCCGAGGCCGCCCGGCTGCGGGACCACCCGAGCGTGATCTCCTTCCTGATCGGCAGCGATTTCGCACCCGACGCGACGATCGAGAAGAACTACCTGGACGCGCTGCGGGCCGCCGACTGGAACCTCCCGGTGGTCTCCGCCGCCTCCGACAAGTCCTCACCCCGGCTGGGCCGTTCGGGCATGAAGATGACCGGCCCCTACGACTGGGTACCGCCCGGCTACTGGTACGCCAAGCGCGAGGGCGGGGCCACCGGCTTCAACTCCGAGACCAGCGCGGGCCCGAGCATCCCCACCCTGGACACCCTGCGCCGGATGCTCACCCCGGCCGAACTGGACAGCCTCTGGCAGGAGCCCGACGCCAAGCAGTACCACCGCTCGCCGTCCGCCACCTTCGGCACCCTCTCGCTCTACGACGCCGCGCTCGCCGGCCGGTACGGCCCCCCCACCGGCCTCGCCGACTACGTCCACAAGGCGCAGCTGGCCCAGTACGAGAACGTGCGGGCCCAGTTCGAGGCGTACGGCCGCAACGCGACGGACGCCGACGGGCCCGCCACCGGGGTGATCCACTGGATGTTCAACAGCGGCTGGACCTCCCTGCACTGGCAGTTGACGGACCGATACCTCGATCAGGGCGGCGCGTACTTCGGCGCGAAGAAGGCCAACGAGCCGCTGCACATCCAGTACGGCTACGACGACCGCTCGGTGTCGGTGGTCAACAACCGGCACACGCCGCGGCGGGGGCTCACCGCGCGCGCCACCCTCTTCGACCCGGACGGCACCCTGCGGTACGACGGCACGGCGACCGGTCTTTCGGTGGCCGGAGACGGCGCGCACGCGACCGCGCTGACTCTGCCGGAAAAGGTCCCCGGACTCTCCCGGACGTACCTGCTGCGGCTGGTGCTCACCGACGCGGAGGGCCGGGAGGTGAGCCGGAACGTGTACTGGCTCTCCGGCAAGCAGGACACGCTCGACTGGCAGGGCACCACCTGGTGGTACACGCCGACGACCGGCTACGCCGACCTCACCGGGCTGGCCTCGATGGCGCGGGTCCCGGTGGCGGCGACGGCCACCACCCGGTCCGCCGGGGGCACCTCGACCACGACCGTGACCCTGCGCAACACCACGGCCGGACGGACGCCCTCGCTGCTGACGGACGTGCACCTGGTCGACGGGCGCGGGGCGCCGGTGCTGCCGGTGCGCTGGTCGGACAACGAGGTCGGGCTGTGGCCAGGCGAGTCGGTGACGCTGACCGCCGTCTACCGGACGGCCGATCTGCACGGCACGGCGCCCCGGGTGCGCGTCTCCGGGTGGAACACCCCGGAGCGGACCGTACCGGCGGCATGACGAGGGGGGGGTGGGCCCCGCCGGACCCACCCCCCTCGCGTGCGCGGGCGCTCAGCTCACATTGAGCGCGGTGTCGTCCACGACGAACGAGGTCTGGTACTTGGCGCCCTCGGTTCCGGTGAACTGGAGGGTGACGTTCTGCCCCGCGTAGCCGCTGAGGTCGAAGCTGCGCTGGGTGTAGCCGGAGGCGGCGTTCAGGTTCGAGTACGTCGCCAGGGTGCCCAGCACCGTGCCGGAGCTGTTCAGCACCTGCACCTTGAGGGTGTCGTAGGCGGTGCTGGTCGAGGTCTCGGCCGTGTCGATGTGCAGGTAGAAGCTCAGCTTGGCCGAGGTGCAGCCCGCCGGGATGGCCACCGGCTGGGAGAGCGTGTCGGTGGTCGCGGTGCCGTAGCCGTCGAGCCAGGCGTAGTACGAGCCCGAGTGGGGCGACTCGCCCGTGGCGTTGGTGATGACCTTGCTGGACGCGTTCCAGGTCGTGTTGCCCGACTCGAAGCCGTTGTTGCCGAGCAGCTGGCCCGCGGTGCAGGTGCCGGTGCCGCCGCCACCGCCCGTGCCACCGCCACCGCCGCCGCTGGTGCCGCCGTCACCGGCGAGCCACGCGGTGGCGTTCAGGGCGAGCGCCGCGTTGGTGGCGCCACTGTCGTTCCAGCCGTCGTAGAGGGTGTTGCCGGGGCTGCCGGTGCCGTCGTCGATCGGGGAGCTGTCGCCCCAGAAGGCGACGCGGCCGGCGCCGAAGGTGCTGGTCAGGAAGAAGGCACCGGTGTTGCCCGAGTATCCGCTGCGGTAGACCAGGCCCTTGACCGAGGAGTTGTCGGCGGGCTTGAGGGTGGCGGTCGTACCGTCGGCGAACAGGCTCTTGGTGACCTTGCCGAAGGAGCCGTTCAGCACCGGGTCGGTGCTGTCGCTGATCGCGGCCGGGTAGCCGGAGCTGATGTCGAGCGAGTCGATGGAGAAGCCGAACGGGTCGGTGTTGTCCACGCCGTTGTTCGTCATCAGGTCGTTGAGGATCTCGACCGCGTCGCTGCCGTCGTTGTTGCGGTCGGCGCCGGTGTGGTCGGAGATCATGAACAGACCGCCGCCGTTCTTCACGAAGTTCATGATCGCCGTCTTCTCGGCGGACGTGAACAGCGTGTTGGGCTCAGGCAGGACCAGCGTGTCGAAGTGGGACAGGTCCTGCGCGGACGAACCGCCGTACGTCAGGCTCTGGCCCGAGGGCAGCGTCTTCAGGCTGTAGTCGCCGGTCTTCTGGAGCGCCACGCCCCACGAGGAGAGCGCGCCGGTCCAGTCGGTCTCGGACTGCGGGTCGGCGTTCTGGCCGAGCGGGTCGGGCTGACTGGTGGAGATCACCCAGTCGGCGTTGCCGGCCGTCTCGGCGTGGGCGTTGTCGAACAGCACCCGGTGCGTGGTCGCCGCACGGGCGGGGGCGCTCGCACCGACCTGGACGGCGGCTCCGGTCAGGAGCAGGCCGAGACCGGCGAGTGCGGTGGTGACTCTGCGTCGGGATCTCCTGGATCCGAGCATCCGGCGAACCTCCGTTGTGGGGTGTGGGGAGAGGGAGTTGCGGCGCCAAGTCTGCGCGCGTAGAACCCGCTTGAGGGTTCTACACGCGTCGATGGCTTGAAAGGTACATGGCATGAAGTGCCGGTGAACAGAAAGTCCCGGCAATAAAGCGGCCCGGACTGTCCGCGCGCGCAGCGGGCACCTTCACCAAGGAGGGGTTTCCCGCCGCATGGAGGGGTGGAGATGGAGATTTCGGGCATCATCAGCGCGATCGTCATCGGCCTGATCATCGGTGTGCTGGGCCGGCTGGTCGTGCCGGGGCGGCAGCATATCGGGGTGCTGTGGACCATCGTCGTCGGCATCGTGGCCGCACTGGTCGGTTCCGCGATCGCCGCGGGGATCGGGGTCGCGCACACCAGGGGGCCGGACTGGATCGAGTGGCTCATCCAGATCGCCCTGGCGGCGGTGGGGATCAGTGCACTCGATCGGGCGAGGGCACGTCGTTGACGTGCCGTCAATTCCCCTCGATGTCATAGAGGTAGGGGGTCGTGATGCTCAGCGGGAGGAAGCCGAGGCGTGCCAGGATGGGTCGGCTCATGGGCGAGGCGTCGACCTGGAGGTAGCGGCAGCCGCGGGCGGCGGCGATCCGGGCGCGGTGGGCGACGAGGGCGCGGTACAGGCCCCGGCCCCGCCAGGCTTCGGCGGTGCCGCCGCCCCACAGGCCGGCGAACGGGGTGCCGGGCACCAGTTCCATCCGGGCGGCGCTGATGCTCTCCGTCCCGGCCATGGCGACGACGGCGACCAACGCCCCGGGATCGGCGGCTAGTTGATCGAGGAGCCGACGGCGCATCCGGGTGCCGTCGGTGCCGAACGCCTTCTCGTGCACCTCGGTGAAGAGGTCGACGCCCGCCTCGTCCAGGACTTCCAGCAGCCGTACCCCGTCGGGGAGTCGGGCGTCCAGGTCGAGCCGGTCGATCTCGCCGATCATCAGCGTCTCGGCCGGCTCGGCCCGGAACCCGGCCGCGGTGAGCCGGGCGCCGAGGTCGGCGGGCCGGTCGTGGCTGTAGAGCTTCCACTCGAAGTCATGGCCGTGAGTCGTGAAGGCGGCGATCTGCTCCTGGATCACCGCGTCCGCGTCCGTGCCCGCCGCGTCGAGGCCGGTCCAGAGCACGCCGTTCCAGCCGTCGGCGTCCGCGTGTTGCCGCACCACCTGCCCGACGCGTACGACGCGGGCGCCCGGGCCGTCGGGGAGGGCGTGTTCGCGCAGGAGACGGTCGTACAGCGCGAGGATCTCGTTCTCGTCCATGGCGGCCCAGCCGATCACGCCGGAGGGGGCGCGGCAACGCGATTTCCCGGTCAGCCCAGTTCGAGGGTGGTCACGCCGAACACGCGGTCCTGGGCATGGGGGCGAACCGGGCCGGTGTACATGCGGGCCGTCTCGAAGGAGGAGGCCAGTCCGGCGGCCTCGGCGAGGGCGGTGCCGGTGGTGTTGGGTTCGGGTACGTCGATGGCGAGTTCGCGTCCGGCGGCTTCGGTGGCCAGCGCGGCGAACAGGGCGCGGGCGTCGTCGGCGGTGTCCGCGAACAGCGGTCCGACGCGCAGGCTGTCGCGGCCGGGACGGATCACGCCGTACCCGGTGAGGCGTCCTTCGTGGTGGCGTACGACGGTGTGGTGGCCCGGCGCGGAGAGCCACGCGGCGAGGAAGCGGGGGCGGTCCGCGGGGTGGCAGGCGCTGTCGTAGGCGGTGATCGCGGCGAGGTCGGCGGGCCCGGCCGGGCGGACCCCCTCGGGGGTGCCGGTCGCGGGGGCGGTGCCGGTGAACCGGATCGTGCGGTAGGCGAGTTCGAAGCCGGACTGGCGGTAGTTGTCCTGCTGGGCGACGACTCCGTCGAGGCCGATGGTGCGGGTGCCCGCGTGCGCCAGGGCGGTCTTCCAGGTGGTCAGGCCGTGGCCGCGGCCGCGCAGGTCGGGGCGGACGAGGTAGCAGCCGAGGAAGGCGAAGTCGGCGCCGTAGTTGACGACGGAGACGGCCGAGACCGGTTCCCCGTCGATCCGGCCGAGGAAGAAGCCCTCGGGGTCCTGGGCGAAGAACGCGGGCCCGTCGGCGAGTCCGGGGTTCCAGCCCTCCGCCGCCGCCCACCCGCTGATCACCGGCCAGTCGGCGAGATCGGCGCGGGTGACGACGAGGTCGTGGGGGGCGGGAGAAGTCATCGGTGCGCTCCATCGCGTCGGGGGCCGGCCGCCGTACCGGACGGCCCTTGTCCGCAGCATCCTCGCGGATCAACGGCCTCCGCACCATGGGGTGATCAGCCGACCGGCACCGGAGACGGGCGGTCGGCGTAGGGGGGCGTCGCGAGGCTCCACCGGGCCGGCGTCCGGTCGGGTGCTGGACGGTGGGGGCCCGGTGGCCGGTGGAGGCCTGGGACGGGGTGGCTCAGCGGGTGCGGCTCGGGCGGAAGCGGCGGTACAGGATGGTGCCCGTGAGCAGCAGCGCCGCGCTGCCGGCCGCCGCGGGGGCGGTCAGGTCCGTACCGGTGTGGGCCAGTGAGGCGGCCACCGGTTCCGGCGCGGGCCGCGGGGTGTGCGGCGCGGCCGGGTGGGTCTTGGCGGGGGCCGGGGGCTGCGGGGTGGGCGCCACCGGGTGGCTCGGGGTCTCGCCGCCGCCGTTGACGGAGGTGTTGCCCATGGCCGGGTTGAGCAGCCCCACCACATTGACGCTGTTGCCGCTGATGTTCACCGGCAGGTCGACGGGGAGCTGGATCCCGTTGCCGGAGATCACTCCCGCGGAGTGGTGGGCGGCGCCGTGGGCCGCGGCCCCGCCGGAGGTGGCCGATCCGGCCTTGCCGCCACCGGTCTCGTTCGCGCACGTGTTGCCCATGGCCGGGTTGAGCAGCCCCACCACGTCGACCGTGTTGCCGCACACGTTCACCGGGACGTCCACCGGCAGCTGGATGCCGTTGCCGGAGATCAGTCCGGGCGAGCCGGCCGCGACGCCGTCGGCACTCGCGCCGTCGGCCGCGAACGCGGCGGACACCGGCCACGCCATGGCCATCGCGCCGGAGGCGGCGACGGCGGCGATCACGCCGTTTCGGGTAGCCCGTCTCATTGGTTCCTGCCTTCCAGACAAGTTCGCGGGCAGTCACCCGCACCCGGTAAAACGCGGGTGAACCGCCCGAGTTATGGCTCAGCGGGCTTTCACCCCATCGAGCGGCATGGCCGATAAACCGCTTGTAAGGCCGATCAATGATCACTAATCGGGCGCGGAGCATACGGCACCCGGTGGCGTTCCGCTCGCCCGGAGGCGGGCCGAACGGGGCCCACTTATGGTGAGCGAAAGGGCGCCGTCCCGGTCCGCTGCGGGCGCCCCGGGAGGCGATCGATGCTGGCCAAGCTGTGCACGCGGTCCGCGGTGCGGCGCTGCGCGGGTACCGGAGTCCTCGCCCTGGCGCTGCTCGGCCCCGCCCTGCCCGCGCCCGCGGCCTCACTTCCCGCCGCGGCGGGAAGCCCCGAGCTGTCCCGGTTCTACCGGCAGAAGGTGACCTGGGGCACCTGCGCGGGTCCGGGCATGCCGCGGCGGATGCAGTGCGGGAAGGTGACGGTCCCGCTCGACTACGCCCGGCCCGGCACCGGGACGCTCGAACTCGCGCTGGCCCGCTACCGCGCCACCGGCGGCTCCCATCACTCGGTGCTGCTGAACTTCGGCGGCCCCGGCGGCGCGGGCGTGAACGAACTGGCGTACGACGGCACGCAGTTCCTCGGACTGACCAGCGGCTATGACGTGGTCACCTTCGATCCGCGCGGGGTGGGCCGTTCCTCCCCCGTCAGCTGCGGCGACGACAGCGGCCAGGCCGCGGCCGTCACCGGCGCGGACGCCGACCTCGGCCATCCGCTGGCGCTGCTGCGGCAGTTGCGGCTGAGCGCCGACGCGTGCGCGCGCAACTCCGGGGACGTACTGGCGCACATAGGGACCGTGGACGCCGCCCGGGATCTGGACGTGATCCGCCAGGCCCTGGGCGAGCGGAAGCTCAACTACCTCGGGTTCTCCTACGGGACGCGGCTCGGCGCGGTGTACGCGGCGCAGTTCCCGCACCACGTGGGGCGGATGGCGCTGGACGGCGTGGACACCCTGACCGAGTCGCTCGCCGAGCAGGGCATCGACGGCGCGCGCGGGCAGCAGACCGCGCTGGAGGACTTCCTGGACTGGTGTACGAGGGACGCCGGCTGCCCGTTCGGGCGGGACCGGCGCGCGGCGGGCGACGCGGTGGTCTCGCTGGTGCGCTCGCTGGACCGGCGGCCGGTCACGACGGACGGCGGGGACCCGTTCTCCGGGCAGGACCTGGTCGCCGCCATCGTGCAGGCCCTCTACAGCCGGGACCTGTGGCCCTCGCTGGAGCGGGCGCTGGGCTCGCTGACGCGGGACGGCGATCCCCGAGGCGTCATGGGCTTCGCCGGCGGCGGTGCCGGCCCGGTCCTGGACCGCCCGGCGACCGGGCACGCCGGGCTGGTCGACCCGCAGGACGTGCCGGCCGACAACCTCCAGGCCGCCCTGCTGGCGATCAACTGCGCGGACGACCCCGACCGGCCCTCCGCCGCCCGGATCACCGCGGACCTGAAGCGGCTGCGGGCCGCGTACGACGAGGCCTCCCCCGTCTTCGGCCGCTACCGGCTCACCCAGGTGCTGATGTGCTACGGCCGCCCCAGGGGCACCGATTTCATCCGCACCCGCGTGAAGGACGTCGACACCCCGCGGATGCTGCTGGTCGGCACCCGCGGGGATCCCGCGACGCCGTACCCGTGGGCGGTCCGGACCGCGCAGCGGCTCGGTCCGGCCGCGGTCGTCCTCGACAACAAGGGCGACGGGCACACCGGCTACGGCTCCTCCGTGTGCGTGCACCGCACGGTGGACGACTTCCTGCTCCACGGTTCCCTGCCCGCCTACGGCAGCTCCTGCCCGGCGGACGGGAGGGAGTGGAGCGTCTTCCCGAACCGCATCGACCGTTGAAGGCACCGGCCGCCGACCGGCGTCCGTGACCGCGACCGGAGGGACACCATCATGCGCAAGCGCGCCGCCATCGCCGTACCCGCCGCCTCTGCCGCCGTGACGGCCCTGCTGCTGACCGCGCCGCCGGGAGCGGCCGCCACCCAGGCCCCGCCGCGGGTGGCACCCTGCGTCCAGGGGGAGCTGACGCTGCGGGCGGCCACCGTGCCGCACCGGCCCACGGTGGTGCGGGTCAGCGTCACCAACCACAGCGGACGCGCCTGCGCCATCGACCGGGTGCCGCTGGTGACCTTCGGCGGTCTGGACGGGGCCGCGCTGCCGGTGGCCGGGAACGGCGCGGGCCGGCTGCGGCTCGCGCCGGGCGCGACCGTCCACGCCGATGTGCGCACCATCGTGCGCCCGGCGGATCCGCAGGCCCGCCGGGCCGCGTCGGTCACCGTCGGCGACTGGGCGGGCCGCTGGGGCCGCGTCTTCACGCCCGCCCGGCTCGGCACCGGCGCACGGGTGCCGGTGTGGGAGCCGGTGACGACGGCCTGGCAGCCCTCGTCGAGGGCCGCGGACCGGGACCTGGGGCTCGGCGCGGCGACCCGGCCCACCCCGAAGCCGGCCCCGGCGAAGACGACACCGGCTCCCAGCCCGACCCCGACCAGGACGACGCCGACGCCGAGCCCGGCGCCGACGAGCCCGAGTCCGAGCCCGACGAGCCCGAGCCCGACGAGCCCCGCGCCGGCGAGCCCCGCCAGCCCCAGCCCCGGCTGACACCCGATGGCTGACGGGTGACGGCTGACAACGGCTCGCCAGGCCGCTCTCAGCCGAGGACGAGTTCCGGCGTGTACAGGTCCAGCCACTGCGCGAGGTCCAGGGTGCGTTCCAGGCCGCGCCGGGCCGCCTGGTCGGTCACCGGGTCCTCGCGTTCGGCGGCCTGCCGTACGCGGTCCCGGTCCACCAGGTCGAAGACACGGTGCGAGGGCCGGGCGAGCAGGTCCTTGGCCTGTTCCTGGAGGGCGCGGGCGTAGCGCGGGTCCTGGGTGGACGGGTAGGGGCTCTTGACCCTGTCGTACACGCTCTGCGGCAGGACGTCCTTGGCCGCCTCGCGCAGCAGGCTCTTTTCCCGGCCGTCGAAGGACTTCAGGGCCCAGGGGGCGTTGAACACGTACTCGACCAGGCGGTGGTCGCAGAACGGCACCCGCACCTCCAGGCCGGTGGCCATGCTCATCCGGTCCTTGCGGTCGAGCAGGATGCGCACGAACCGGGTCAGGTGCAGGTGGCAGATCTGGCGCATGCGGAACTCGAAGTCGCTCTCCCCGGCGAGCCGTTCGATGTCCGCGACGGCCGTGCGGTAGCCGTCGGCTATGTACCTGTCCAGGTCGAGGTTCTTGACCAGGTCGGTGCGCAGCACGTCGGAGTCGTCGCCGAAGTGGCGGCCGAAGCGCACCAGCCAGGGGAAGGTGTCGGCGCGGCGGGCGTCCTCGTCGAAGAACTGGAGGTAGCCGCCGAAGACCTCGTCGGCGGACTCGCCGGACAGGGCCACCGTGGACTTCTGCCGGATGGCGCGGAAGAGGAGCAGCAGCGAGGCGTCCATGTCGCCGAAGCCGGCCGGCAGGTCGCGGGCCCGGATGACCCGCTCGCGCACGGCGGGGTCCGCGAGGGACTGGGCGTCGAGCACGATGTCCTGGTGCTCGGTGCCGGCGAGCCGGGCGACGTCGTGCACGAAGGGGGTGTCGGGGGTGCCGCGCAGTTCGTCGGCGACGAAGTTCTCGGTCTGGCCGACGAAGTCGACGGAGAAGGAGCGCACCGTCTCGCCCTGCTCGGCGAGTTGCCGGGCGGCGAGCGCGGTCATGGCGGAGGAGTCGAGGCCGCCGGAGAGCAGGGTGCAGCGGGGCACGTCGGCGACGAGCTGGCGGCGCACGATGTCGTCCAGCAGGGTGCGCACGGTGGCGATGGTGGTGTCGCGGTCGTCCTCGTGCGGGCGGGTCTCCAGGCGCCAGTAGACGCGGGTGGACAGGCCGGAGCGGTCCACGGTGACGACGGTGCCGGGCTCCACCTCGCGCATGCCGTCCCAGATGGCGTGTCCGGGGGTCTTGATCATCACGAGCAGTTCGCGCAGGCCGTCGAGGGTGACCCGGCGGCGGGCCAGCGGGTTGGCGAGGATCGCCTTGGGCTCGGAGCCGAACAGGACGCCGTCGGGCGTGCGGTAGTAGTAGAAGGGCTTGATGCCCATGCGGTCTCGGATCATCACGAGCTTGTCGCGGCGGCCGTCCCAGACGGCGAAGGCGTACATCCCGTTGAGGCGTTCGGCGAGCGCGTCGCCCCATTCGACGTAGGCGTGCAGGACCACCTCGGTGTCCGAGTCGGTGGTGAACCGGTGGCCGCGGTCGGTCAGTTCGCGGCGCAGCTCGGTGAAGTTGTAGGTCTCCCCGGAGTAGACCAGCGCGACGGTGCCCTCGGGGGTCTCCAGGGTCATCGGCTGGCGTCCGCCGGGCAGGTCGATGATGGCGAGCCGGCGGTGGCCCAGGGCGGCGGGTCCCTCGGTCCAGGTGCCGCGGTCGTCCGGGCCGCGGCAGGCCATCGTCTCGGTCATCGCATGCAATGTGGTGGCCTCGGCGCTCAGGTCACGATCGAAGGAAACCCATCCGGTGATGCCGCACATGCGCTGCCTCCTGCCTCCGGCCGACCGCCGGTACCGCGTCCAGCTGTGCTTTCGCGGGGGCCGCGGTGCCGACCGGCGAACCAGTTGTATCGAGCACCTATATGACGAGCGTCCGTCAGCGTCCGGTACCGGTCAACGCGGACGTAACACGGACGCAACCTCCCACCCGATGATTTCGGCCGCGTTTTGCCTGCGCGAGGTCCGCGAATCGCGGCAGTGGAGCGCCGCAGGTACCGGGAATCGGCCACGGGCAAAAAGTTCCCCAAGCGGCGGGCGCCGTCCGGGCCCGCGGTGAGGAAGCGCCCAGCGCTCCGGCGGGCCGGCCACCGGAGCGCGCGGACACATCCCGCCACGCGGACACATGTCCCGAATACCCCGAATGCCGTACGTGTGAATCAGCCCTATGGTTCTGTCATGGAGCACGCACTGAGTCCCGCAACCCTTGCCGAACTGCGGCGTCCGCGGCCCTATCCGGCGGTGTCCGTGCTGACCCCGACGCACCGCCGCGGAGCGGGCAACGAGCAGGATCCGGTCCGGCTGCGCAATGTGCTGGCCGAGGCCCGCAAGCGCCTGGAGACCGACCCGGCCGTGACCCGTGAGCGGCGCGCGGACGTCGACGCCCAGCTGGAGAGGGCGCTCGCCGAGGTGGACCTCACCCATGCCGAGGACGGCCTGGTGATCTTCGCCGCGCCGGGCGAGCACCAGGTCTGGTCGCTGGCCCGTAGCGTCCCCGAGCGCGTGGTGCTCGCGGACACCTTCCTCACCCGCAACCTGGTGGCCGCGCAGGCCGCCGAGCGGCCCTTCTGGGTGCTGTCCGTCTCGGCCGACCGGGTCACCCTGTGGAGCGGCGGGGTGGACCGGGTGGTGGAGGAGCACGCCGGGGGCTTCCCGCTGATCCGCAGCAAGGAGAACTTCGACGCCGAGCGGCAGATGCGCGTCGGCGACCAGCCGAGCACCTTCCGCGACGAGGGCACCCGCCAGTTCCTGCGCGAGGCGGACACCGCGATGGCCGCGGTCCTGCGCGACCACCCCCGCCCGCTGTACGTCACCGGCGAACAGGCCGCGCTCTCCCTGATGGACGAGGCCGGCAGCATCTCCCGGCGCGCGGTGCACGTGGGGCACGGCGGGCTCGCGAACTCCGGACCCGAGGCGGTGTGGCAGGCGATCAAGCCGGCGCTGGAGGCGGAGGCCTCGAAGGGCACCAGCGCCGTGATCGAGGAGCTGACCGCCGCGCGCGGGCGCAAGACCTTCGCGGCGGGCCTGGACGAGCTGTGGCAGAGCGCCCGCGAGGGCCGGGTGCGGCTGCTCGCCGTGGAGGAGGGCTTCCAGGCCATCGTCCGCGACGACGGCGACCACCTGATACCGGCCGACCCCGGCGACCTGGACGCCCGCAACGACATCGTGGACGAGATCGTGGAGCAGTGCCTGGAGACCGGCGCCGACGTCCGCTTCGTACCCGACGGCACGCTGGACGAGGAGGACGGGATCGCGGGGGTGCTGCGGTTCTGACCCGTCCCCGCGGGCCTTGAGTGCGGGGCCGGGCACATGGGGCGGGAGGTCCGGGAGCTGGAGAGCGGCGGGCGGGTGGCCGTCGGACTCGCGCCGCGCCCGGACCTGTACGCCGCGGTCAGCCGCTGACGCTGGCGGCGCCCGTCTCCAGGTGGCCGGTGAACCGGCGCGACCAGGTCGCGTCGGAGTCCACGGTGATCGTGAAGTCGTACCAGCCGTTGCTGTACGCGACCGCGTTGAAGAAGTCCTCCGTGGAGGCACCGGCGGCGACGGTGTACGTCCAGGGTCCGTCACCGCGGTAGTGGTTGGAGGTGATGGTGAACTTCACCGAAGCCGAGCCGGAGTTGGTCATCTTGAAGTAGATGGCGAGCTTTCCGCTGCCCGGCTCCACGGCGTAACGGGTGCTCACCTCCGCCGACTTGCCCGCCTTGGTGGCGTCACCCTGGAAGCGGCGCAGGAAGCGGTTGGGACCGACCATCGACAGGTCGTACTTGCCGTCGCCGTAGCCCGAGCCGATGTTGAAGTAGTCGGTGGCGGTGCCGCCCGCGTCCACCGTGTACTGCCAGGGCGTGGTGTCCCGGTAGGCGTTGGGGTGGATGGAGAAGTGGGCCGCGCGGGAGGCGGGGCCGCCCTGGTTGGTCATGACGAACCAGGCCAGCGTCTTGCCGCCGGCGTCGAACTCCAGGCGGTCCAGGTAGCCGCCCGGCTGGTACGGCAGCGCGCGGGCCGGGCGGGTGCCGGGCTCCTGGGCGGGCAGCGCGTTGTCGGTCGGCACCGGGTTGGGCAGCGAGGTGCAGTTGTCGATGCCGATGACGCTGGTCGCAGGCAGCGGGACAGGGCCCTTGACGGGGTGGGCGAAGTCGAAGACGCCGGTGAGGTCGCCGCTCACCTTGCGCCGCCAGTCGCTGATGTTGGGGCACTTCGCGGGCGTGCCGAGGGCGGCCGTCCAGGTCTCCAGGAAGCGCAGCACCGAGGTGTGCTCGAAGACCTCCGAGGACACCCAACCGCCGCGCGTCCAGGGCGAGATGACGATCATCGGCACGCGGAAGCCGAAGCCGATCGGCACCCCGTTCAGGAACTCGTCGGCGGTGCCGGAGGGCGGGGACGGCGGGGGCACGTGGTCGAAGTAGCCGTCGTTCTCGTCGTAGTTGAGGAACATGACGGTGGAGTCGAAGACGTCCTCGTCGGCGGCGAGGGCCTGGTAGACGAGGTTGACGAAGTGGGCGCCGTCGCCGGGCGGGGCGTAGGGGTGCTCGGAGAACGCCTGGTTGGCCACCACCCAGGAGACCTGCGGGAGGGTGCCCGCCTGCACATCGGCCTTGATCGCGGCGGCGATGTCGTCCGGGGTGGAGCCGGTCACCTTCGGCACCGAGGCCATGCCGCGGTCGTACAGCGGGTCGCCCGCCTTGGCGTTGGTGAACTTGCTGAAGTACGCGCAGGCGTTGTCGCCGTAGTTGTCGGCGGCGTTCTGGTAGACCTTCCAGCTCACCCCGGCGGCCTGGAGCGCCTCGGCGTAGGTCTGCCAGGTGAGGCCGGACTCGTCGCCGCCGTCGTTGCTGGAGGAGTCGACCTTGCCGCTCCACAGGAAGGTGCGGTTGGGGCCGGTGGCGCTGAGCGTGGAGCAGAAGTAGGCGTCGCAGATGGTGTAGTTGTCGGCGAGCGCGTAGTGGAAGGGAATGTCGGAGCGGTCCAGATAGCCGAGCGAGCGGACGTTGCCGACGCCCAGCACCCAGTTGTCCATGCGGCCCTTGTTCCAGGCGGAGTGCTGGGAGGACCAGGAGTGCGGCAGGTCGCCGTTGCACTGCGCGAGGGTCTCGCCGTCCTTGCCGGCCGCCGACGGGGTGGCGCTGAGCTTCCACGGGTACTGGCGGGAGAGCAGGTTCGGCTGGTTGAAGACGGAGTAGTTGCCGCTGAGGATGATGCCGCTGCGGTCGTCGAAGCCGCGCACGCCCTTGAGGCGGCCGAAGTAGTGGTCGAAGCTGCGGTTCTCCTGCATCAGGATCACCACGTGCTTGACGTCCTTGATCGTGCCGGTCGCCGTGGTGGCGGCCGCCGCGGCGGTGCGCGTGGTGGCGCCCAGCGCCACTCCCGCCGCCACGGATGCGCCCAGCCCCACGAAGCCCCTTCGGCTGATCGGTGTCATTCGTCCGTCCTCGGTCACGGGAGTGCCCCTGCGGCACACCGCGGGCCAGGGTGCCCGCGCCGGTCGTCGGGGTCCATACCCGTGCGGTGAGGCGAAGATGAACAATATTCAAATCCGGCCAGGCTGGCCGGGACCACCGCGGCCAGGGGGCCGGGACAACTCCGGCAGACGTCTCACACCCCTCCGAACAGCGCGTTCAGCCCCCGCTCCACGACCGCCGCCATGTCCTCCTGACCGGCCGCCACCACCTCGTAGGTGCGCACCAGGAAGCGGCGCAGGGTCGAGGTGGGGAACTGGAGCAGGGCGAGTCCGAAGGGCGAGTGGAACTCCAGGACGGTCCGGGCGCGGCCGTAGGGCCAGATCTGCACGTCGCCGTGGCCGGCCGGGGTACGCAGCCCCTGGTCCAGCAGGGAGCGCGCGAAGGTCCAGCTGACGTCCTCGTCCTCCAGCGCCGCCTCGGCCGGGAAGTCCACGAAGACGGCGAGCGGATCGCCCGTGGTGTAGCGCAGGGTGGCCGTGACGGGGATCTCCCGGTCCTCGGCGGTCAGGAGCCGGGCGAGGGCGGGCAGTTCGATGGTGGTCTCCATGCCTTTATGGAGTACGGATCGGCCCCTCGCATGCCGCCAAATCCGGTCAGAGTTCGACGGGTACCGGCCGGACTCGGAAGGCGGGGCGCACAAGGCCGTCGAACACGTGGCTGAACATCCGGCCCGGGGGCCTCGACGCAGGACCGCCGGGTCCGTCAACTCCCGTAGATCGTCTACGACTTGGTTGCCTTACCGGGCACTTGGGGAGCGCCCCGGGATCGCTTCGGGAAGACTCTGGCATATGCCGGAAGCACCACCGTATCGTGTGTTGCCAAATCCCTTACGGGGCGTCCCGCGCTGTGCGACAGTCGTTGCGGTCCCCCGTTCCGCCCGGCCCTGCCGTCCCCTCGTTCGGAGTGCGAAATGCCGTCCCCCCTCTCCGCGGACCGCCCAGCCGCCCAGCCGGCCGGCCCCGACCCGGTCGAGGCATTGATCACGCAGGCGCGGCGGCTCAAGGGCGACGTGGACGCGGTACGGCGGGATGTCCGCTACGACGGCACGGACCCCGAGGAACGCTGGCAGCGCGCCCTGTACGACCTGGCGCTGCGCCAACTGGACGATTTAGACGCCCACTTGGGCCAACTGCGCATCGGCCCCGCGCCCCTGCCCCCGACCGGACCCGCGGAACCCGCCGAGACCGGGGAACCCGCCGAGACCGGGGAGCCCGCCGGGTCCGGGGCGACCGCAGAGACCGGGGAGCACGCGGAGTCCGGGGCGACCGCCGAAGGGCTCACCGTCCGCCCGGCATCGGCCGGCACCCCCCGAGGCGTACTGCTCAGCCGGGTCGGCAGCGCGGAGTGGAACCTGCTGACGGACGAGGCGGCCTGGTCCGCGGAGCTGTACCGCATCCTCGGCCGCGACCCGGCCCTGCCCGCCCTCACCCTGGACGAACTGCCCTCGCTGGTCGTGGAGGAGGACCGGCCGAAGCTGACCGCGATGGTCACGGACTGCCTGATCGACGGCCGGCCGATCGACGGCGAGTTCCGGGTGCGCCGCCCCGACGGCTCGGTGCGGACCGTGCACATGATGGGCGAGCCGGTACTCGGCGCCGACGGTGCCACCGCCTCGATGTGGGCCGTGCTGCGCGACGTCAGCACGCTGCGCCGGCGCCGCCGGACGGTGCGCGAGCGGCAGGACTCGCTCCACCGGCACCGGCAGCGGCAGCAGACCGAGCGCCGGGTCGCCAGCGAACTCCAGGAGGCCGTGCTGACGCCCTGGCGCGGCTCCCTGCGCCCCCCGTACCAGGGCCCGCGGACCCTGGACCTCGCCGCGCACCGGCTGCCCGCCGACGGCACGGCGCCGATCGGCGGGACCTGGTACGACGCCCTGGAACTGGCCGACGGCGAGACCCTGCTGAGCGTGGGCGACCTCACCGGGCACGGGGTGGCCGTCGCCTCGGGCATGGCCACCCTGCTCGGCGCGGTGCGCGGCATGGCCATGGCCGGCACCCAGCCCGGCCAACTCCTCTCCCTGCTCAACCAGATGCTCGACGCCACGGTGGAGCCCGCCCTCGGCAGCGCCGTCTGCTGCCGCTACCGGCCCGCCACCCGGACCCTGGTGTGGGGGCAGGCGGGACACCCCGCCCCGCTGCTGTACCGCGACGGGACGGGGTGCGTGCTCGACGCCCCCGAGGGCGTTCTGCTCGGCGCCACCTCGGGCGCCTGCTACGGGCAGGCCGAGGTGAACCTCGTACCGGGCGACCTGCTCCTGCTGCACACCGAGGGGCTGGTCCCCGGACACAGCGCGGCGGCGGCCACGGACCGGCTGCTGGACCTCGCCCCACGGTTCGAGGACGCACGGGACGCACGGGACTGCGTGCGGGCGCTCGTGGAGGAGTTCGGCGGGGCCGGGCGGGCGGACGACGCGTGTGTGCTCCTCGCCAGGGTGACGGCGTGAGCCGACGCCTGGAGTGGTGCGTGAACCGACGCTCGGAGTGGTGACCGGCGGCGGTCGGGCGGCCGGTCGAGTGGGCGCGGCGCGTACCGTTACGCCCGTGCGCTGTTCGCGCCCTTGCCCCGCGGCTTGGGCAGGGCGAGCCTGATCTCCTCCCGCAGCTCGTGGATCTTCGGATATCCGGCGTACTGGGCGGTGAGCCGGTACATCTGGCGCAGCCGGTCCCAGGTGCGCCGCGAGGAGTTCGCGCCCATCGACATCAGGGCGAGCCGCGCGTAGCGGTCGGCCTGTTCGGGGTCGTCGGCGATGAAGCAGGCCGAAGCCATGGAGAGATGGTCGAAGATCTTCGAGCGTTCCCGCCCGTCGACGCGCAGCGCGAGGGCCTTGTCCGCGAAGTGCTGGGCGTGCACGGCCGCGTCCGGGTCGAACTCGGCCAGCGTGCGGTAGGCCAGGGCCTGCATGCCGTACAGGTCCTCGGCCTTGAAGGTCTGCATCCAGTCGAGGGGTTCGCCGTCGCCCTTGTCGGCGACGAACAGGTCCTCCGCCTGCCCGAGGGTGCGGCGCATCGCCTGGCCCTTGCCCATCGCCGCCTGCGCCCAGGCCTCGATGGTGTGGAACATCGCCTTGGTGCGCGGCTGGAGGCCCTCGCCCGCGCCGGACTGGGCGAGCTTCATCAGGTCCAGCGCGTCGTCGGGCCGGCCCAGGTGGACCATCTGGCGGGCCGCGCGGGACAGCGCCTCCCCGGCGCGCGGCCGGTCACCGCCCTCCCGCGCGGCGTGCGCCGCGATGACGAAGTACTTCTGCGCGGTGGGCTCCAGGCCGACGTCGTGGGACATCCAGCCGGCGAGGACGGCCAGATTGGCGGCGACGCCCCACAGGCGGCGCTGGAGGTGGGGGGGATGGCGGTAGGCGAGCATGCCGCCCACCTCGTTGAGCTGGCCCACCACCGCCTTGCGCTGGAGGCCGCCGCCACGGGCCGCGTCCCAGGCCCGGAACACTTCGACGGAGGTCTCCAGCTCCGCGACCTCCTCCGAGCCGATGGGGGCGGCCTCGTAGCGGTCGAATCCGGCGGGGTCGGGGTGCAGGGGGTCGTCCAGGGCGGGGCTGTCCGCCTTCAGGACCGGGTCGGTGTGCAGCCAGTCGTGCATGGCGCTGCTGAGTGTGGATCCCGCGGCGAGCGCGGCACCCGCGCCCACCAAGCCGCGTCGGTTGAGCATGAGGTCCATTCCCGTGAATTCGGTGAGGACCGCGGCGGTTCGCTCGGGCGCCCACGGCACTCCGTCGGGATGTTCCTCGATCCCGTCGGCCTGCCGTTTCCCTGCCCGCCCGTGGCGCACCAGACCGAGGTCCTCGATGGTCACGACACGGCCGAGACGCTCGGTGAACAGGGCCGCCAGCACCCGCGGCACGGGATCGCGCGGGATCTCTCCCATGTCGATCCACCGCCGGACCCGTGAGGTGTCGGTCGCCAGCTGGGGGTGGCCCATGGCCGCCGCCTGCCGGTTGACCAGTCTCGCGAGTTCGCCCTTCGACCAGCCGGCCAGGCCGAACAGATCGGAAAGGCGGGTGTTGGGTCGTCCGCTCACGTCAAGCCCCCAGGTTCTCGGCTGAGTTGACAGTAGCCCGGTGGGAGTTGCCGAGCGACTATTCGCCAGGGTTCGCCAGGGTGCGCCAGATGGTGTGCCAGGGGCCATCGGGTGTCAGGTAGGAAAGCGCCACCCCGACCCGGTCTCACCGGGGACATTCCCCAGGGTGTACCGGGGACCGGGCCGGGTTGACGCGAGGACTTCACAGGCAGGCACCGCAGGCAACGAAGGGATCGGATCTCCCATGTACGCGGCAACGTCCTCCGTGTCCGCCCCGCTTCGGCCGCTGCGCCCCCGCCCGGCGGGCAGCGGACCGTATCTCGACCCGGCGGCACGTCCGGGCGGCTCCGTGCTGGGCGCGCCCCGTCCCCGGCGGGTTCCGGGGCAGCCCGGCGTCCCGCCGCTCAGCGGGAGGCTCGACTTGTCCGGCCCCCAGGGCGCCCCGCTGCGCACCGCGATCGCCGCGGTGCAGCGGATCTGCCCGGAGTTCGCGCCGGTGCAGGTGCTGCGGCGCAGCGCGCGCTCCGTGCTGTTCGTGGGCACCACCGGGCGCAGCACGGCCGTCGCCAAGTGTCTGCTGGACCAGGCGCCGGCGTGGGCGGAGCGGAGCCGCCACGAAATAGCCGTATACCGCTCGTTCGTCCGGCACCGCCCCCCCGTTCGGGCGCCCCGGCTGATCGCGGCGGATCCGGACAACTGCACCCTGGTGATCGAGCGGATGCCCGGCCGGGTGGCGGCACTTCAGCGGCATCCGATGGAGGCGCCGCCCCGCGCCGACATCCGCGCGGCGCTGGGCGCGGTCTGCCGGGTGAACTCCTGGCGGCCCCCGGCCGGTCTGTTCGACATGCCCCTGGACTATGTCGAACAGATGTCCCGCTACCACGAGTTGGGGCTGCTCACCGACCGGGACCTCGGCGACCTCCAGAAGCTGCTGCACGGCATCGCGCAGGAGGTGGGCCGGGGCGCCATGCTCCAGTTCTGCCATGGCGACGCCCTGCTGTCGAACATGCTGCTCTCCCCGGCGGGTCCTGTGCTGGTGGACTGGGAGCACGCGGGCTGGTACCTGCCGGGCCACGACCTGGCCACGCTCTGGCTGGTGCTCGGTCAGGCTCCGGCCGCACGGCGGCAGATCAGCCAGATCGCGCAGTCGGCGGGGTCGGCCTCCCGCGATGCCTTCCTGGTGAACCTGATGCTGCTGCTGACCCGTGAGATCCGGCGCTACGAGACGGCCGTGCAGCGCTCGATGCAGGACCCGGCCCCGGTGGCGCCCGGTCTGCCCCGGCCGGGCGCGATGCCGTCCGGCGAGGAGCAGCGGTTGCTGCTGCGGCGGCTGCACGACGACTGCCAGATGGCCCGCAAGGCGGTGCGCGCGGCGGTCGGCACGCGCTGAGGGGAACGCAGGGCATCTCTTGGAGGCCCGCGGCGCGCCAGGAATGACGGCGCGCCGCGGGCCTTCCGCGTTCCGGGGGCGACTGTGCGGGGGAATCGTTTCGGCCGTACGGCGGCAGGCGTCCGGCGCCGGTACGGGCAGCACCGTACGGCGCCGAACGGCCGCGACCAGCGACGCGGCCCATTGGTCTACGCCACTGACGCGCCGCAGGCCCGCCCGCCGCCGTCGCGAAACTCGCCGAAACCCGCCGTGACATGGGAAATCTCCTTTGCGATTGCATCATTGACGGATCGTCGGCCAGCCGATACCACTGACGCAGTTCGGCGCCGCACGCCCCGCCACGCCCGTCCGTCACAGGAGGCCGCATTGCGAGGTTCCGCCCCTGATTCCCCGTCCACGCCCGGCCACAGACATCTGAGGCGGGCCGCCGTGCCGCTCGCCGCGGCGGCCCTGCTGCTGCCGCTGTTCGGCGCGGCCCCCGCCCAGAGCGCCCCGGACTCCTCACCCGACCGGCTCCAGTCCGCGTTCGCCTCCGCGTCCGCCGCGTACCACGTGCCGCAGAGCGTGCTGATGGCCGTCTCCTACCTCCAGTCCCGCTGGGACTACCACGGGGGCGCGCCCAGCGTCTCCGGCGGCTACGGCCCGATGCACCTCACGGACGCCCGGACCGCGATCGCCGCCTCGGAGCACTTCGCCGACGGCACCGAGGACGCCCGCGGCGACAGCTCCCGCCCCGCCCTGCACCCGCAGGCGCGGGTGCCGGCCGACTCCGCGCTCCCGGCCCGGCTGAAGACCCTGCCGCAGGCGGCGAAGCTGACCGGCGTCCCGGCCGCGAAGCTACGCACCGATCCGGCGGCGAACATCGACGGCGGCGCCGCCCTGCTGGCCGCCGCGCAGCAGCGGCTCGGGGAGCCGCTGAGCGCCGACCCGGCCGACTGGTACGGCGCGGTGGCCCGCTTCTCCGGCGCCGACGACAAGGCGACCGCGGCGTCGTACGCCAATGACGTGTACGACGTGCTGCGCACGGGTGAGCGGCGCACCACGGACGCCGGGCAGCGGGTCGCCCTCGCCGCCGAGCCGCGTCTCGCCCCGGACACCGCGCAGCTGTCGCGGACCGGTCTGCGCACGGTGAAGGACGACGGCGCGGAGTGCCCGAAGTCGGTGTCCTGCGAGTGGCTCCCGGCGGCGTACGCGCAGTTCGGCGACGACGACTACGGCAACCACGACCTGGGCGACCGCCCGGCGTCGCAGGCGATCAAGTACATCGTCATCCATGACACCGAGGGCGCCTGGGACGGCGTCCTGAACCTCATCCAGGACCCCACCTACGTGTCCTGGAACTACACGATCCGCTCCACCGACGGGCTGATCGCCCAGCACGTCAAGGCGAAGGACGTCGCCTGGCACGCGGGCAACTGGGACGTCAACGCGCGCTCGATCGGCATCGAGCACGAGGGCTTCCTCGCCGATCCCGACGCCTGGTTCACCGAGGCGATGTACCGGTCCTCGGCGCGCCTGGTGAAGTACCTGTCCGCCAAGTACGGCATTCCGCTGGACCGGCAGCACATCCTGGGCCATGACAACGTGCCCGGCCCGACCGCGTCCACCATCGCGGGCATGCACACCGATCCGGGGCCGTACTGGGACTGGGCGCACTACTTCCAGCTGCTCGGCCACCCGTTCAAGAAGACCGCGGGCAGGCAGGGCGGCCTGGTGACGATCCGGCCGGACTACGCCACCAACCAGCCGGCGTACACGGGCTGCACGACGGCGGGCGAGCCGTGCGCGGCGCACGCCTCCAGCGAGGTGCGGCTGTACTCGGACCACGATGTGAACGCGCCGCTGATCCAGGACATCGGGCTCGGTAAGGCGCCGACGATCGACGTCAACGACGTGTCCTCGCGGGTCTCCACCGGGCAGCAGTACGCCGTCGCCGATCACTGGGGCGACTGGACGGCCATCTGGTACCTCGGGCAGAAGGCGTGGTTCCAGAACCCGGAGAAGCATCCGACGGCGGTCTCCGCCAAGGGGCGGGTGATCACCCCGAAGGAGGGTCTGACCAGCGTCCCGGTGTACGGCCGCGCCTACCCGGAGAAGTCCGCCTACCCGGCGGGGGTGCCCGCGCAGTCGGTGGTGCCGCTGCCGTACAGCATTCCGGCCGGGCAGAAGTACGTGGTCGGTGACGAGATGCCGGGTGAGTACTACTACTCGGTCACCTTCACCCCGGACTCGCACCAGGTGGTGCGGGGCGACGACCTGTACTACGAGATCCAGTACGGCCACCGCGTCGGGTTCGTCCGCGCGGCGGACGTGACCGTGGAGAGCTCGGCGAGCTAGCCGCCGGGGGCCTCAGCCCTGCTGGAAAAGTTCCGCCGGGAGCGGCTTCAGCAGGGCGTACAGGTCGTCGGTGATGGGCCGGTCCCAGGCGGCGATGGTGACGAGGACGCCGTCGCTGCGGTCGAACTGCACGCAGGAGATCCGGCTCTCGGACAGCTTCAGCCGGCGCACGATGAGGAGGTTGTCGCCCTGGAGCACCGGGGTGTCCTCGGTGCCGACGACGGTGACCTCCTCGTCGTTCTCCAGCGCCAGCAGCAGCTGGCCCACCTCGAAGGGGATCTCCTCCTCGGCCACCTCGCGGGCCGGGGAGCCCTGCGGCAGATTGCCGATGATCATCGCGGGGCCGCGGCCGCCGAAGAGGTCGTAGCGCAGGAAGACACCCTGGCAGGTGCCGTCGGGCGCGGGCAGCAGCCCCGCACCGAGGTTGCCCGGCCAGTCGCCCGGGTCCATGGCCAGCACGTCGAAGTCGGGCCCGGCGGGAGTGGCGCTGCGGCGGCGGAGGAACGACATGCGGCCATGGTACGTGCCCCGGCAGAACTGAGTGACCTGCGGGCGGCTGGTGGTGGGACGGGGGCCATGGTGCGAGGGGGGCGGCGCGGGGACGGAGCGGGGTGCGGGGAGTGGCCCGGCGGAGGCCGGGGGGACGGTGCGGGAGTGGCGCTTCGGGGGCGGGTGGCGCCGCGCTGGTAGTGGCCGGCGAGCCCCGGAGCGAGAAGGGGCCGGGAGCGGGCGGCGCCCGTCCGGTGAGCGGGCCTGACGAGAGATGGCGCGCCGTGCGAGGCCGAGGCTGCCGGGCGGGTGGCGGTGCGGGGGGCACTTGTCCGATCGGGCGTGGGCAGGGGTCGTACCGGCGTCTGTCATGGGGGCCGACGGCAGCCGGCGCGCACCCTGGACACCGGCACCGGCACGGGTCGGGTCGGCCTCGCGGCCGCATGGCGTCTGCACGGCAGCCGGGCCGCCCGCGCGACCCACCGGCGCAGGCGGCCCGAGCGGCGGCACGGCGTCCTCGGCGGTGAACCCCACGCCGCCTACCGCGACCCACTGTCCAGGCTCGCGAACACCACCCGGGCCAGCGAATTCCGGCGGCACGGCGGGCCCCCGCACGCGCTGTCGCCGCGCCTCACGTCATCGGCTCACCCGCACGGCCTCGCTCACGCCTCCCCCGGCGTCGGTGGCAGCACCGCGACCGGACTGGCCGCGTGGAGGAGGACGGCCTGGGTGACGGAGCCCATCATGCGGGCCGGGGCCAGGAGGCGGCGGCGGTGGCGGCCGACGACGACCAGTTCGGCGTCGCGGGAGGCGGCCACGAGGATGCCCGCCGCGTCGCCCGGCAGGGCCTCGGAGTCGGCGCGCACGCTCGGGTGGCGTTCGCGGTGCGGGGCGAGGAACCCCTCGGCGAGGGCCCGCGTCTCGTTGGCGATGGCCTCCTCGTCTGGCATCGGCGGCACCAACTGGCCCGGCGCCGACCAGGTCTGAAGGGGCCAGGGGTAGGCGGCGACCGCCTGGACGCGGGCGCCGCGCAGGGCCGCCTCGGTGAAGGCGAAGGAGAGCGTGGCCTCGTCGGGGCTGTCGACGTTCAGGCCGACCACCACACGGGGCCCCGGTTCGGCCGTTCCCTCGCCGTGCACCTCGCGGCCGGGCGGGGGTACGACGACCACCGGGCACTCGGCGTCCCGCGCGGCGGCGAGGCTGCTGGAGCCGAGCAGCAGGCTGGCGAAGCCCCCGCGACCCCGCGAGCCGAGCACCAACAGCTGGGCGTCGGCACCGAGTTCGGGCAGCACCGCGCCGGGCGCGCCCTCCAGCGTGACGTACTCCACGCCCTCGGGCGCGTGGTCCGCGAGCCGGGCGCGCACCTCGTCGAGGACGGGGTCGCCCTCCTCCTCGGGCGGCCCGGCCACCAGGACGTCGGTCTGCCCCCAGGCCGCGTACTGGCGGACATGGACCACCCGCAGCGGTGCCGCGCGGCGACGGGCGGCGTCCGCGGCCCACTCCATCGCGCGCAAGCTGTCCTCGGAACCGTCCACCGCGGCGATGACCGGCGCAGCGCTCATGCTTCCTCACCTCCGGAACCCGACCTTCTCCCTTGCTGGGGCCAGCCTCCATCAGGCACCGGCCCCGGCAGGGCGCTGTGGATCGCGTGTCCGGAATTCGGCGCGCAACACCCCCGGTTCAGGCGCGCGGCACCCTGGTTCGGATCAGGCCGCCCCGAAGAGCCGGGCCGCCCTCAGGTGAGGTCGAACTCCCCTTCCCGCGCGTCGGAGACGAAGGCACCCCATTCCGCGGGGGTGAAGATCAGGGAGGGGCTCTCCGGGCGCTCGCCGTTGCGCATCGCGATGAAGCCCTCGACGAAGGCGATCTGGACATCGCCCTTGCCTCGGCTGCTGGACCGCCACTCGGCCTTGCTGAGGTCCAGGTCCGGCTTGTCCCAGCCCTTGAGCGGCTTGTGCTGGGTGGTGCTGTCGGCCACGTCCGTGCTCCTCCCGGTGTCGTCGTCCGCGGCTCAGCCTAGCGACCGGTCCCGGTGCCCAACAGCCCACGTGGGGAGGACGTTCGGCGCCGCCCACCGGCGCGCGGCCCCCGGTGTCCGTCCACCGCTTCACCGGTCGAGGAAGCCCGTGACCCGCCGCCTGAACTCCGCCGGATCGTCCAGCCATGGATAGTGCGCGGCACCCGGCTGGACGGTGACCTCGGCGTTCGGGAAGCACTCCGCCGCCCGGCGGGCCCGCTCCGGGCGCGGTCCGCCGTCGAGGGCGCCCGCGTACACGAGGACCGGGCCGTCAGCGCGGTGAGGGCGGCGCGGGTCGCGTCCGGGGTGAAGGCGCCCTCGGCGAAGTACCGGTCGGCGGCCTCGTCGTTGGCCTGCGCCGGCTCCGCGTGGGCCCGCGCGGTGTCGTCCCAGCGGCCGTGGAAGAAGGGGAGGAAGACGTCGTCCCAGAGCAGGGCCAGGGCCGCGCCGGCGGAGTGGGTGAGCAGGTCGAAGCGGTCGAGGGCCAGGTGCTCACGCCAGGTCTCCACGTCCTCCACCATGCGGTCGCAGCGATACTCGCCGGGTCGGCCGGTGCCGCCGAGTCGCCGGTGCCCCGCAGGTCCAGCAGGGCCACCGTCGGCCGTCGTGAAGGTCGGCATGTGCATGATCTTCGCGGCCCGGAGCGGTCGACCGCAACGCCTTTCCGCAGGCCCCCGGCACATTCCCGCAGGCGGTGCGAGAAATCTTCGCCGCCCTCTTGTCTGAATCCCCCCTGGCCTGAATTACTGGCCCCGGACAGTTCGACCGAATGATCGGTCGTCCGGAATGTCTTGGTGAGTCGTGGTGAGGAGACGTGCCGATGGCGCAGGCGCGGGATCTGCTGGACGCGGGCGAACGGCTCGGACCCGAGGAGTTGCGGGCGCTTCAGCTGGAGCGGCTGCGCGCCTCGCTGCGGCACGCCTATGAGCACGTGCCGTTCTACCGCGAGTCCTTCGACCAGGCGGGGGTACGACCGGAGGACTGCCGTTCGCTGGAGGATCTCGCCCGTTTCCCCTTCACCACCAAGGCGGACCTGCGGGAGAACTACCCGTTCGGGATGTTCGCGGTGCCCAGGGAGCGGATCCGCCGGCTGCACGCCTCCAGCGGCACCACCGGCCGCCCCACCGTGGTCGGCTACACCGAGAACGATCTGTCCATGTGGGCCGACATGGTCGCGCGCTCCATCCGGGCGGCGGGCGGACGCCCCGGCGACGTGGTGCACGTGGCGTACGGCTACGGGCTGTTCACCGGCGGTCTCGGCGCTCACTACGGCGCGGAGCGGCTCGGCTGTACGGTCGTCCCGGCGTCCGGCGGCATGACGGCGCGGCAGGTGCGGCTGATCCAGGACCTGGAACCGGCCGTGATCATGGTGACGCCCTCCTACATGCTGACGCTGCTCGACGAGTTCGAGCGGCAGGGCGTGGACCCGCGTACCACCTCGCTGCGGGTGGGGATCTTCGGGGCCGAGCCGTGGACGGAACAGATGCGGCGGGAGATCGAGGAGCGGTTCGCGATCGACGCCGTGGACATCTACGGGCTGTCGGAGGTGGTCGGCCCCGGTGTGGCGCAGGAGTGCGTGGAGACCAAGGACGGGCTGACCGTGTGGGAGGACCACTTCTACCCGGAGGTGATCGATCCCGTCACCGGCGAACTGCTGCCGGAGGGCGAGCGGGGCGAGCTGGTGTTCACCTCGCTGAGCAAGGAGGCCATGCCGATCGTCCGGTACCGCACCCGCGACCTGACCCGGCTGCTGCCCGGCACGGCGCGCGTGTTCCGGCGGATGGAGAAGATCTCCGGGCGCAGCGACGACCTGGTGATCCTGCGCGGGGTGAACCTGTTCCCCACGCAGATCGAGGAGATCGTGCTGCGCACACCGGGGGTGGCCCCGCACTTCCAGCTGCGGCTGACCCGGGAGGGCCGGATGGACTCGCTCACCGTGCGGGCCGAGGCGCGCCAGGGTGCGACACCGCAGGCGCGGGAGGCGGCGGCCCGGTCCATCGTGGCGGCGGTGAAGGACGGCATCGGGGTGTCGGTGGACGTGGAGATCGTGGAGCCGGAGTCGCTGGAGCGCTCGGTCGGCAAGATCCGCCGCATCGTGGATCTGCGACCGCGCGACACCGGTCAGGCGTGATGGCCTCCCCCCTCGGCGAAGTGGTCCCGCAGTTCGCGCTTGAGGATCTTCCCGCTGGCGTTGCGGGGCAGCGCGTCCACGAACAGCACCCGCTTGGGCACCTTGAAGGACGGCAGCTTCTCCCTCAGGTGGGCGACCAGTTGCTCCTCGGTGACCTCGCCGCGCGGCACCACCACCGCCGTGACGGCCTCGATCCAGCGCTCGTCGGGCAGACCGATCACGGCGGCCTCCGCCACCGCCTCATGGGTGTAGAGGGCGTCCTCGACCTGCCGTGAAGCGACCAGTACCCCACCGGAGTTGATGACATCCTTCACCCGGTCCACGATGGTGAAGCAGCCGTCCGCGTCCCGCACGGCGAGGTCGCCGGAGTGGAACCAGCCGCCGCGGAAGGCGTCCGCGGTCTCCTCGGGCTTGTCCCAGTAGCCCTCGCACAGCTGCGGTGAGCGGTAGACGATCTCGCCGGTCGTGCCGTCGGGCACCTCGCGGCCGGCCGCGTCCACGACCCTGGCCTCCACGAACAGCACGGGCTGTCCGCAGGAGTCGAGGCGGCCCTCGTGCTCGGCCGGGCCGAGGACCGTGGCGAGGGGGCCGATCTCGCTCTGCCCGAAGCAGTTGTACAGGGCGAGGTGGGGCAGCCGACCGCGCAGCCGCTCCAGGACGGGCACCGGCATGACGGA
Source organism: Streptomyces sp. AM6-12 (assembly GCF_044327085.1). Classification (NCBI taxonomy): domain Bacteria; kingdom Bacillati; phylum Actinomycetota; class Actinomycetes; order Kitasatosporales; family Streptomycetaceae; genus Streptomyces; species Streptomyces sp. AM6-12. The sequence goes on along the minus strand of NZ_JBIQWN010000002.1, from coordinate 439,910 downwards.
GGCGCCGTAGTACGCCTTGCGGAGGCCGTCGAGGTCGCGGGTGGCGAAGTCGGGCCGGCTCGCCAGGGCGATCCACACGGTGGGCGGCGCGAACACGCTGTCCACACGGCCCGCCTCGATCAGGTCGAACAGCAGGTCCCCGTCCGGCGCGTCCAGGATGACGCTGGTGGCGCCGACCGCGAGGTAGGGCAGCAGGAAGACGTGCAGCTGGGCGGAGTGGTAGAGCGGCAGCGCGTGCGCGGGGCGGTCACCCGCGCGCAGGTCCAGGGCGGTGATCGCGCTCACGTACTCGTGCACCAGGGCCCGGTGGGTCATCATCGCGCCCTTGGGCAGCGCCGTCGTGCCGGAGGTGTAGAGCAGTTGCACCAGGTCCTCGGAGCGCGGCTCTGGGCCGTCGTACGGCGCGGTGTCCGCGAGCCGCGCCAGCAGCGAGTCCCCGGTGTCCCGCAGCGGCAGCGACCGTACGCCCGCGGGGAGCCGGTCCGCGAGACCGGGGTCGGCGAGCACCAGGCTGCTGCCGGACTGTCCGAGGAGGTAGGCCAGGTCGTCGCCGGTGAGGTGGTTGTTGACCGGGACGTGGACGAGACCCGCGCGGGCGCAGCCGAGAAAGGCGATCAGATAGGCGTCCGAGTTGTGGCCGTAGGCGGCGACCCGGTCGCCGGGGGCGAGGCCCTCGGCGAGCAGCAGCGCGGCCGCGCGGGAGACGGCGTCGTCCAATTCCCCGTACGTCCAGCGGCGTTCGCCGTACTCCACCGCGACCCGCGCCGGGGTGCGGCGGGCGCTGCGCCGCAGCAACGCGTCGACCGTGCTGCCCTGTCCGCCGGCCGTTCCGCCCTGTGCCTCGCTCATGACCGCAGATCCTGGGCCCGCGCGACGCGCGGGTCAAGGACTGCGGGAGACCGGGTTCCGGCCGGACGCGCGCCTGCCGCCGCGCGCCGAATCCGGTGTGCTTTTCCTGACGTCATGTCAACTTGCCGCGCTCTCCAGCACGGCCATCGCCGCGTTGTGGCCGGGTACGCCGCTCACCCCGCCCCCGCGCACCGCTCCCGCCCCGCACAGCAGGACGCGCGGGTGCCGGGTCTCCACGCCCCAACGACCGGTGTCCTGCTGAGAGTAGGGCCAGGACAGGGCGCGGTGGAAGATGTTGCCGCCGGGCAGCCGCAGGTCGCGTTCGAGGTCGAGCGGGGTCTTGGCCTCGATGCAAGGGCGGCCGTCGGCGTCGGTGGCCAGGCAGTCGGCGAGGGGTTCGGCGAGGTGGGCGTCGAGCTGGGCGAGGGTGGCGGCCAGCAGGTGCGCGCGGGTGGCGTCGTTGTCCCGGTCGAAGAGGCGGGCCGGGGTGTGCAGGCCGAAGAGGGTGAGGGTCTGGTAGCCGCGTGCGGCGAGTTCGGGGCCGAGGATGGTGGGGTCGGTCAGGGAGTGGCAGTAGATCTCGGAGGGCGGCGCGGTGGGCAGCCGGCCGGCCGCGGCCTCGGCGTGGGCGGTGGCCAACTGGCCGTAGCCCTCGGCGGTATGGAAGGTGCCGGCGAAGGCCTCGCGGGGGTCGGCGTCCGGGTCGCGCAGCTTCGGCAGCCGGGTGAGCAGCATGTTGACCTTGAGCTGGGCGCCCTCGGCGGGTTCCGGGGGCGTGTCCCCGGTGAGGGCGGCCAGTTCCTGCGGCGAGGCGTTGACCAGGACGTGCCGGGCGGCGGCGACGCCCTCGCCGTCGGCGGTGCGGTAGGTGACCTCGGCGCCGTCCTCGTCGGCGGCGATACGGACCGCCTCGTGTCCGGTCACGATCTCCGCGCCCGCCGTACGGGCCGCTGCCGCGAGGGCGTCGGTGAGCGCGCCCATGCCGCCCACGGGCACGTCCCAGGCGCCGGTGCCGCCGCCGATGACGTGGTAGAGGAAGCAGCGGTTCTGGGCCAGCGTGGGGTCGTGGGCGTCGGCGAAGGTGCCGATCAGGGCGTCGGTGAGGACCACACCGCGCACCAGGTCGTCCTCGAAGTGCGCCTCGACGGCGGCCCCGATCGGCTCCTCGAACAGGGCCCGCCAGGCGCTCTCGTCGTCGATGCGGCGGCGCAGCTCGTCCCGGCCGGGCAGGGGCTCGGTGAGGGTCGGGAAGACGCGTTCGGCGACGCGGCCGGTCATGCCGTAGAAGCGCCGCCAGGCGGCGTACTCGCGCTCGCCGCCGGTCAGCCGGGCGAAGGCGTCCCGTGTGCGGGCCTCGCCGCCGCCGACGAGGAGTCCGGTGGGCCGGCCCGCGCGTTCCACGGGGGTGTACGAGGAGATGGTGCGCGAGCGCAGCCGGAAGTCGAGGCCGAGGTCGGCCACGATCTTCCGCGGCAACAGGCTGACCAGGTAGGAGTAGCGCGACAGCCGCGCCGCCACCCCGGCGAACGGCCGGCTGGACACGGCGGCCCCGCCGGTGTGGCCGAGCCGCTCCAGCACCAGCACGGAGCGTCCGGCACGGGCCAGATAGGCGGCGGCGACCAGACCGTTGTGGCCTGCCCCGACGATGACGGCGTCGTACGCGCGGGTTCCCTGGTTCACGGACATGGTCCTTCGTAACACGGGGTGATCCGGCGGGGCCAGAGGGGGCTCAGGGCACCTTGTGCGGGGCCGGGCACGCGGCCGGGCCCAGCCGGGACATCGCGCGCAGGATGTGCTTCGGGGGTCGCTGCCAGCGCAGGTGGGACGGGATGCGGCGCAGCAGGGTGCCGGTGCCGCGCAGGCGGCGGGTGACGGTGGCGGGGTCGGGGGCCGGTCTGCCGTACAGGTCGTGGGCGTACGGGGGCAGCGCGGCGTAGGCGAGGCCGGCCACCCGGCGCCAGAGCAGGTCGCGCGCCGGGATCAACAGGGGGCGCACCGGCGGGTGTCGGAGGAAGTCGTCCACCTCCCGCGCCTCGGGGCCCGCCGCGAGGTGGGGGCGCATCCGGGCGAAGTACGCGGCCAGTTCGGCGCGGTCGGCCGGGACATCCCGCGGGTCGAGGCCCACCAGGCGGGCGCTGACCCGGCGTTCGGCGATGTAGCGGTCGGCCTGGGCGTCGGTGAGCGGGTAGCCGGAGCGGCGCAGCACCTGGAGGTAGGAGTCGACCTCCGCGCAGTGCACCCAGCGCAGCAGCCCCGGTTCGCCGACGCCGTACCGCTCGCCGGTCGCGGGGTCGGTGACGGTGAGCCTGCGGTGGATGCCGCGGACGTGCGCACCGGCGCGTTCGGCGGCCTCGGTGGTGCCGTACGTCGTGACGCCGACGAAGTCCGCGGTGCGCGACAGGCGGCCCCACGCGTCCCGGCGGAAGTCGGAGTTCTGGAGGACCCCGCGCACCGCACGCGGGAGCAGGGCCTGGAGGTAGAGGGCGCGGACACCGGCGACCCACATCATGGGGTCGCCGTGCAACTGCCAGGTCACGGAGCGCGGGGTGTAGAGACCGGGGTCGCCCATGCCTCCAGTATGACGGCAGGCGCTCGCAAGAATCCGCGCCAAGTGCCCCTTGACCGCTCCGCCCATTGCCGCAACTTGCGGAAATTTGCAGCAAGTTGTTGCGAGGGGTGGGGGTGACTGCTTGACTCACCCATCCCAGCGACGCGAGAGAAACGAGCCGACTGCCATGACCACCGAGACCGATGTCCTCGTCCTGGGCGGTGCCGGCGTGGACACCGTCGTCCACGTGCCGGAGCTGCCGGTCCCCTACGCCGACAGCCACATGATCCGGCCGGGCATCGTGACGCGCGCCGGGCAGAGCGGGGACTTCGTGGCGCTCGGGGCCAGTGCCCTGGGCCTGCGCGCCCACCACATCGACCTGGTCGGCGCCGACCCCGAGGGCGATCTGGTGCGCGCGCTGCACCGGGACCGGGGCATCCCGCTCACCGACGTGCCCTCCGCCGCCGGCACCAAGCGCGCGGTCAACCTGGTCGGCCCGGACGGGCGCCGGCTCTCCCTGTACGACGACACCCGCAGCCAGGAGTCCGACCGGCTGCCCGCGGACACCCTGCGCGCGCTCGCCGCGCGGAGCCGGCACGCGCACGTGGTCATCACCCACCCGTGCGCGTACGCCCTGCCGGTGCTGCGCGAGGCCGGGCTGACCGTCTCCACGGACCTGCACAACTGGGACGGCACCAACCCGTACCACGAGCCCTTCGCGCTCGCCGCCGACCTGGTGTTCCTGTCCACCACCGCGCTGGCCGACCCGGAGCGCACCATGCGGGACATCGCGGCGCGCGGCCGGGCCCGGATCGTGGTGGCCACCGCGGGCGCCCAGGGCGCGTACCTGCTGGCCGACGGCGAGCTGACCCATGTGCCCGCGGTCGCCCCGCCCGAGCCCGTGGTGGACTCCAACGGCGCGGGCGACGCGTTCGCCGCCGCCTTCCTGCTCGGCTGGCTGGACGGCCTGGACCCGCTGCGCTGCGCCCGCTACGGCGCGATCGCGGGCGCCCACGCCTGCACGGTGCCCTCGACCCGCGCCGACGCCATCTCCCGAAACGAACTCCTCGCCCGCGTCGCCGCGTCGGACGCCGACGGGCAGGCCGTCGGGGTGGGCGGATGAGCCGCGCGGCGAGCACCCAGCCCGCCACGCCACCACCGAGCACCACGCAGAGAAGAGCCTCGCCCGGCGGCGCACCGAGGGGACCGACACCCTGCTGCTGCACCGCCCCGACCGCTGGTGGCGGTCCTGCGCCCCCGCCCGCGGAGCGCGCCCCGGTTCGGAGGCCGCGCTCATCGCCCGGCATCTGCCGCTGATCGCCGCGCCGTCGGATTCCCGCACTCCGTCGCGCTGCCGGCGGACGAGGCCTGCGGGCCCCGGCGCCACGCCCTGCTCACCCCGCCCACGGTGTCCCGGCCGCCGGGCGGACCGGCGGAGGTCTCACACCGGGTCGGGTGTCGGGAAGGCCGGCCAGCCCGCCATGAGGCCCCCGTCCAGGGTCAGGGTCTGGCCGGTGATGTACGACGCCCCCGCGGACCCGAGGAAGATCACGGCCTCGGCCACCTCCTCGGGGGTGCCCGGCCGGCGCAGGGGCAGCACGGAGTTCACCGCCTCGCGCGTCCGGTCGTCCCCGGTGACCCGCTCGTACATGCCGGTCCGGGTGAAGCCGGGGGCGACCGCGTTCACCCTGATGCCGTGTGCGGCGCCTTCGAGGGCGGCCGCCTTGGTGATGCCGATGACGGCGTGCTTGCTGCCGGCGTACACGGCGACCTCCGGGTAGCCCATCAGGCCGTACACGCTGCTGACATTGACGATGCTGCCGCCGCCGCGCTCCCGCATGGCGCGGAACTCGTGCTTCATGCTCAGCAGGGTTCCCTTGACGTTGGTGTCGAAGGTGGCCGCGTAGGCGTCGTCCGTGACGGCGGTGATCGGCGCGGACCGCCCCTCGGTCCCGGCGTTGTTGAGGGCGACGTCGATCCGGCCGAAGCGGTCGACGGCCCCCGCCACGAGGTCGCGGACCTCGTCCTCCAGCCGCACGTCGGCCCGCACGAACAGGGCCCGCGCCCCAAGCCCTTCGAGTTCCCCGGCGAGTTCCTTGCCGGGGCCCGGATGCCGTCCCGAGACGACGACGTCGGCGCCCAGCCGGGCGTAGGCCACGGCGGTGGCCCGTCCGATTCCGCTGAGCGCGCCGGTGATGACGACCACGGGAGCTGACATGAGGGGAGTCCTCTCTGGGCCTCTCCAGGCCTCTGCGGACGGTCGACCGTGGCGAAGCGTAGAGGCGCGCGGGGACAGATCGCCCATGGCTACGCCGTCGACTGACCCGGACAGCGCACCGATGCACCCTATGGGTGCCCTCGACCGGCTAGGTCAGCGTCTCCAGGAATTCGGCGCACGCGTCGGCGCAGGAACGGCAGGCGGCCGCGGCCGATTCGGCGCCGGGACGCCCGTCGAACGCGTGGGCGGATTCGAGGCAGACCCGGCGGCACCAGTCCACCCGGCCGCGCAGCCCCTCCTCGTCCTGGAGGCCCTCCTCGCACAGCAGCCGGCAGGTGGCGTCGCACACCTCGGCGCACATGATCCCGAGCCGGCGCACGCGCTCCTGGTGGTCGGAGCCGCCCGGATCGACCAGGCTGACCCGCACGGAGCAGGCGCGGGCACACTCCGTGCACGCCTGAGCACACCCGAAGCGGTCCTCCAGGAACCGGTAGAGCTGCTGCGGGGAAGCCTGCTGGGTCACAGGGTGCGGGTTGCCCCCGAGGGCGAAGGGCAAACCCACGCGCTCCCCATAACGGCAGAGTCCTATTTATTTCGTTTGTTCGATTCGTATGGTTATGGGAGGGGTATCTCTGTCGTATGAACACCGCACCGATGCAGCTGGCCGCGCCGAGCGGCCTGACGAGCCTCGTCTTCTTCGTCGTGGGCGTCGGGGTCCTGGCACTGCTCGCCGGCGGCTTCTGGCTGACCTCCCGCTACAAGTCCAGCGAACTCGCTCGCCCGCGTCCCGAGGAGCAGCCGAAGCTGCCACCGGAGGGTGCGGTGCACGAGCTCCGGGAGAACCGGGACTACCAGGAGGTCCCCAGGACACCCAAGGGCGGCCGTCCGCTCACCCCCTACGAGCTGAGCAACATGGACTCCAAGACCAGCGAGGACCAGAAGCGTCCGCGCTGGAGCAGCGGGTCCAGCGGGTCCTTCGGAGGCGGGGGGCTCGGCGCTCACTGACGGTCGGTGACCGCAGCAGCGAAGGACCCCGGCGGACACGCTGTGTCGCCGGGGTCCTCCCGCGTGGACGTACTCGGGCTCAGGGGTGGTCGGGCTGCTGCGCCGGGGGCACTCGGCCCGCCGCCCTCTCCCCCGCCCTTGTCGCCCCTGTCCGTGCCCTTCGGACGGGCGCCCGCGCCGCGCTCGGCCGCCTGCCGGGCCTTGAGCTCGCCGCTGTCCTGCGGGGTGGCGCCTCCCCTGTCACTGCGCCGCTGTTCGGGCTGCTGCGGATTGGACATGCGCCGTACTCCCTCCGGGTGATACCTGCTGCGTGCCGGGTCCGGGATCCCAGGGCGGCGGGCGTGACGCACCCCGCTCACGGCCTGGTCAGCCGCTGGTGCAGGTGTTCGAGGGCGTCGAGCAGGACCGTGCGGTGGTACCAGGCCAGCCAGGCCGCGGTGTCGGCGGCGAGCAGCCCCAGGGCCTCGGCCTGGGCGGAGGTCGGGCGGTGTCCGGCGTCGGGCCAGTGCACGGTGATCAGGCCGGCGCAGCAGCCCGCGGAGGACAGGACCGGGACGCACTGGAGGGCCCGCGCGCCGGTCGCGAGCAGGGCGCGCCGGCTGTCCTCGGAGAGCAGCGCGTCGGTGGCCACGTCGGGCATGCTCACGCGTCGTCCGCGGGTGCGGGCGACCGCCTCGGCCGTACCCTCGTCACGGCCGCGCCCGAGGTGGTCGAGGTAGGCGTCCGTGCCGCCGTACCGGGCCTCCAGGGCGAGCGCGTTGACGGCGGGATCGACGCAGAGCACGTGGCCGGCCGGGGCACGGCCGATGGCGAGCGCCTCGCGCAGTACGGCGTCGATCATCTGCCCGCGGTAGCGGGGGTCGCGTTCGGCGCGGGCGAGGACGCGCAGCGGGGGCACGGGCAGCGGACGGCGGCCGGGGAACCAGACCGGGCCGTCGGGCGGCCGGGCCACGACGACGGCGGAGGCGAGGACGCGCAACGGCACGTTGAAGCGCTGGGAGGTCTCCCGCAGCACACGGAAGACGCCGCCGGTCTCGGGCAGGGCGTAGCGGGCCAGGAGCACGCCCTGCGCCATGCCGATCACCGGGGCGGTGCGGACCCGTGCGCGCAGGGCGCGGACCTCCTGGTCCAGGTCCTGGTACGACGGCCGCAGCGGATCGGCCATCTGGGAGCGCCAGGCGGGCAGCTCCTCCACCTTGGCGGCGGCGCGGGCCAGTTCACGCACCGCCTCGTCCAGGGTGGCGTACAGCTGGACACCCTCCAGGCGGGCCAGGCGCACGGCCTCGCGGACGCCCGGCCGGGCCCGGACGATGATCAGGTCGGGGCGGCCGGCGCGGACGCGCGTGGTCTGGCTGAGCGTGCGCAGCACCGCGGCGCCGCCGAGCTGTACATGGGCCATGTCGAGGACGGGCCGCAGCCCGGCACGGTCCGCCTGCTCCAGATGGCCGCGCAGCTCCTGTGACCAGGCATCGGCGCCGTGCGCGTCGAGGGTGCCGGACATGCGCAGCAGCAGCGCGCCCTCGGCGGGCAGGCCCTCCACCACGGAGGACTCGATCATCAGGGGGGCCGGTGCGCCCGGCCGCGGCGTGAAGGCTTTCATGGCATCACCCGGGCAGCTCGGGGAGGGGCCGGTACGGCCGCTTCCCGACCATGAACCTGACCTTGGACACCCACCATGCACGGCGGACGCCCCGCTCTCAACCGGACGCGGCCGGAGGCGGACGGTGTTCGCGCGGTGCGGTGACCTCGGGCGTCAGCCGATGTAGCGGCGGGCCGGGGAGTCGCGGCGGGCCCGTTCCAGGGCGGTGAGGCGGTGTTCCAGGTCGGGGGGCACGGGGTCGCGCTGGCGCAGCACCCAGGGCAGGCCCGCGGTGGCATGGGCGAAGGCGCGCGCGGAGGCGGCGTCGCGGGGGACCGTGCGGATCAGCCGGCCGGTGCGGCGCAGGGCGGGCAGCAGCGGGCGGCGCAGCCAGGTGAACCACAGGGTGTTGCGCAGGCCCAGGACGCGCCGGGCGGTGCTGTCGCGCAGCAGGGACGCCTGGTGGTGGACGGTGAGTTCCTCGGCGTAGGCGAGCCACCAGCCCTGCCGGATCAGGTCGCAGGCGAGCAGTTCCTCCTCCCCGCCGAGCCACAGTCCGGGATGGAAGCCGCCGCCCGCGCGGAAGGCGGCGGTGCGCATCACCGTGGCGGCGGCGAGGAAGGAGCCGAGAGCCGGCCCGGGGAGCCAGTCGGGGCCGGACAGGGGCGAGTCACGCAGTTCGCGCACCACCGGGTCCTCCGTGCCCTCCGGCTCCACGACGATCCGCGCGGTGACGGCCGCGAGCCGGGGCCGGGCGTCCAGCAGGTCGGCGGCGCGGGCCAGGCTGCCGGGCTCCCACCAGGAGTCGTCGTCGCAGAAGGCCACGTAGGGCGTGCGGACGTGGCGGACGGCCAGGTTGCGGCCGACGGCACCGAGGTTGCGGCCCGGACGCAGCAGGGTCACGCCCGGGAAGCCGTGCGCGACGGCCTCGGCGGTGCCGTCGCTCGACGCGTTGTCGGTGACGATCACGCGGGGCCGCTCGGGCAGGCGCGCCAACTCGGCGAGGGTGCGCAGCAGTTCGTCGCGGCGGTTGTGGGTGATCACGACGACGGTCGTACGGTCGTCGGTCCGGGCGTCGCTCATGACGTGGCGTCCTCCTCCCGGCCGGTCCCCTCTCGGGCGGTCCTCTCCGGGGCGGCCTCCCCTCTGGCCTGGCGGTCCAGCAGGCGGGCCGCGCTCTCGACCCGTGGCGGGAGCCGGCGGCGGCGCGCCAGGGTGGCGGGCAGGCGGGCGAGGGCTTCCCGCAGGGCCCGGCGGGCGCCGGGGTGGTCGGACGCGGCGGCGAGGGCGAGGTCCCCGGCGGCGCGCAGGACGACGGGCCAGGGGCGGCGCAGGCAGATGGTGAGGACGTGGTTGCGCCGGACGAGGAAGGGTCGCCCGGTACGGCCGCGCTCCTCGGGGTGGTGGCGGGCGCGCAGGGCGGGTTCGTAGGCCACGCCCCAGCCCCGCGCGGCGAGGTCGTAGGCGAGCAGGGTCTCCTCGCCGCCGAAGAACAGCAGCGGGTGGAAGCCGCCCGCGGCGAGGAACGCTTCCCGGCGCACGACGCAGGCGCAGCCGAGGAAGCCGAGGACCGGGCGGCCCGGCAGATCCGGCTCGGGGGGCAGGGGCGAGGCGGCGAGTACGGCGTTGAGGGGGTCCTCGGCGGCCTCGTCGCCGACCAGGGTGCGGGCGGCGAGCAGCCCGAGCCGGGGGTGCCGGTCGAGGAGGTCGGCGGCCGTGGCGAGGCTGCCGGGCTCCCACCAGGAGTCGTCGTCGCTGAAGGCCACGTAGGGCGTGCGGGCGTGCCGGACGGCCAGATTGCGGCCCAGGGCACCGGTGTTGGCGGCGGGGCGCAGCAGCCGGGTGAGCGCCGGGTGACCGCGTACGGCCCGACGGGTGCGCTCGTCACGGGAGTTGTCCACGACGATGACCGGCGGGCGCTCGGGCAGCGCGGCCAGGGCGTCGAGGGTGCGCAGCAGGCTGGCGGGGCGGTCACGGGTGATGACGGCGACGGTGACCCGGTGGTCGCCGGTCGCGGCCGGGCGCTGAACTCGGGTGGGAACGGGCTCAGTTGGCATGGGCCACCGCCGGGCGCGGGGGTCGGTTCGCCGGGCGGTCCCGGTCGCGCCGCAGCAGGGTCAGACAGGCCGCGGCGACTTCGCCGTAGCCGATGCGCAGCAGGCGGGCGTCCGGGGTGCGGCCGTGCGGGTCGCCGGGCGGGCCGGGCTGCCACAGGGCCAGGTGGCCGGGGGTCGGGGGCGGGCCCCACAGGCGGGGGGAGACGGGCCCGAACAGGGTGACGGAGCGGGTGCCGTGGGCGTACGCGAGATGGGCGAGGCCGGTGTCGCCGCAGAGCACCAGGGACGCCTCGGCCACCAGCGCGGACAGTTCGGCCAGGGGCAGGCCACCGGCCCGTACGTCCCGTTGGTGCACGCCGCCGCGCTCGGCGACCGACCGGACGAGGGCCCCCTCCCCCGGACCGCCGGTGAGCACCACATGGTGTCCGGCGGCCCGCAGGCAGCGTACGACGGCGGCGAACCGCTCGGCCGGCCAGCGGCGGGCGCCGGAGGCGGCGCCGGGGTGCACGAGGACCGCGCCGGGCGCCGGGGAGGGCGTCGCGGGCGGGGGCAGGCGCAGGTCGAGGGGGTCGGCGGGGATGCCGTAGTGCTCCAGGAAGCGGCACCAGCGGTCCCGTTCGTGCAGCTGGGCGGGCCAGGGCGGGCCGTCGGGGCAGGCGTGCGCGAGCAGCCGGCGCGGTTGCAGGGCGGCGAGGGCGTCGCGGCTCTCGGGGCCGTTGCCGTGCAGGTCGATCGCCACGTCGGGCGGTGGTGCCGCCCAGTGGGTGAGCGCCGGGACCGCGCGCCCCGGTGCCTCGGCCGGGAACACGGCGTCCAACGCACCGGTGTCCAGGGCCGGTTCGGCGAGCCCCGCGGGCTGTGCGAGCACGATCCGGTGACCGGGGAACCCCCGGCGGATGCCGCGCAGCGCGGGCACTCCGGCCAGCAGGTCACCGAGGCCCAGCGCGCGCAGCACCAGGACGGTCGGGGGGTGGGGGGTGCGGGTCACGAGGAGTCTCCTCCGGGGGTGCGGGAGCCGGGTCCTGCGGTCGGGGGCGGGCCGGGTCCGGGGTGGCGGCGCGGGCCGGAGTGACGGTCCGCCTCCAAGTCCACCTCCAGGTCCGGGGCCGCGTCCGGTGTCGGCGCGGGCCGGGGACCGGCGGGGACCGAAGCCCGGTGCGATCCGGGGCCCGGTGCGGTCCGGGCTCCGGTGGGACCGGGGTGCGGTGCGGTCCGGGGTCCGGTGCCGGGTGCCTTCCCGGTATCGGGTGCCCTCCCGGTGCCGGTGCCATCCCGGTGCCGGTGCCGGTGCGGGATCCGGTGTCGCGGGCGGCCGGTGGGCCGGGGCTCAGCCGTCCATGGCGCCGCCCCCTCGCCGCGCGGTCGCCGGGGACGAGGCCGCCCGGCGGGCGAGGCCTGTGGTGGAGCGGCCGTCCAGGTAGGGCAGCAGCAGGACCTGGCCGCCCCAGCTCTCCACCAGGGACTGTTCGGGCAGCGGGGTGCGGGCGTAGTCGCCGCCCTTGGCCCAGATGTGGGGCCGCAGGCCGGCGAGGAGGCGTTCGGGGGTGTCCTCGTCGAAGACGGCGACCGCGTCCACGCATTCCAGGGCGCGCAGCACCCGGACCCGGTCGGCGACGGGGACCAGGGGGCGGCCGGCACCCTTGCGGCGGCGGACCGAGTCGTCGGAGTTGACGCAGACGATCAGGCAGTCGCCGGCCCGCCGGGCGGCCTGGAGGAGGGCGACGTGGCCGGCGTGCAGCAGGTCGAAGCAGCCGCCCGCGGCGACGACGGCACGGCCGGCGGCCCGGACCCGCGCGGCGGTGCGCAGGGCGTCGACGGTGGTGTCGCCGCCGGGCGCGGCGGGTTCCGGCTCCTCGGGGCGGTCCGGCTGCTCCGGTGCCGCCACCGCGCGGGCCCCGCCCTCGGCGACGTACCGCGTGGCCGCGTGCACGGCGGCCTGGACGGCGGCCTCGGTGAAGGCGCCGTCGGCGAGCAGTCCGGCGGCGGCCGCGGCGAAGCGGTCGCCCGCGCCGCAGGGGTCGCCGGCCGCGGCGGCCGGGGTCGGCACCAGCAGCGGGGTCTCGCCCAGGGAGAGCAGCGCGCCGCGTTCGCCGAGGGTGACGGCGACCGCCTGGACCTGCCAGGCCCTCACCAGGGCGCGGGCGTCACGGGCGGCGGTGCGCAGTCCGGCGGCGCCGTCCGACTCGCCCTCCTCGTCGGCGAGTCGCCGGGCGAGCACGCGGGCCTCCTGCGCGGAGGGCGTGACCAGCCGGGCGCCCGGCGCCGGGGGGCCGCCCCGCACATGGGGGTCCCAGACCAGGGGCGCGGCGGTACGGCACAGCGCGTCCCGCAGGACGTCCGCGGTGCCCCGGCCGTAGTCGGCGACCAGGACGCCACGGGCCGCCGTGATCGCGGACTCCGCCTCGCGGGTGGCCTCGCGGGCACGCCCCTCTCCGTCGTCCAGGCGCAGCAGCGGGCGGTCCCCGGCGAGCACACGGGTCTTGCTGCTGAGGCTGCCCTCCAGCGGTATCTCCACCAACTCGACGCGACCGGCGAGGAGTTCGCGCAGAGTGGCGCTCGCGGGGTCGGTGCCGAGGGCGGTGACAAGGGTGACCGGGCGGCCGTCGGCGGCGGCCAGGCAGGCGGCGAGGGCCGCGCCACCGGGGCGGGAGCTGCGCCGGGTGTCGTGGACGACGGGCACCGGCGCGTCGGGGGCGAGTCGCTCGGCGTGGCCGCACAGGTCGTGGTCGAGGAGGGCGTCGCCGATCACGACCAGCGGCGTGCGCGGGGCGGTCGTAGCGGTGTGTGTCATGTCCGGTCCCTCCGCAGGGCCACCGGGCGGCCGTCCAGCAGCCGCCCCACGTCGCCGTGTCGGCCGTCGGGGCGGGCCTGCTCGCGCCCGTCCGCCTCGCCTTGCTCCACGGCCCGGTCGAACGCCTCGCACAGCATGTGCACGGCGACCAGGTGGAGTTCCTGCACGGTCGCGGCCGTCGGCGCGTCCACGCACAGGGCGTCGTCGACGCCGAGCTGGAGCGGGTTGGGGGCCCGGCCGGTCAGGGCCCACACGGTCATGCCGAGGCGGTGGGCGCGGTCGGCGGCGGACAGCAGATTGGCGCTGGCGCCGCTGGTGGACAGCAGCATGAGCACGTCGCCGGGGCGGCCGTGGGCGGCGGTCTGCCGCGCGAACACCTCCTGTACGCCGTAGTCGTTGGCGATGGCGGTGGTGGAGGAGGTGTCGGCGTGCAGGGCGAGGGCGGAGAACGGCGGCCGGTCGTCGCGGTAGCGGCCGACCAGTTCGGCCGTCAGGTGCTGGGCCTGGGCCGCACTGCCGCCGTTGCCCGCGACCAGCAGCCGCGATCCGCTGCCCAGGCGGCGGGCCAGTTCGGTGCCCCAGCGGCCGATGAGCGGTCCGCACGCGCGGAAGCTCTCCAGGGCCTTCCTGAGGTCGTCGCAGTGCGTGGTGTCGATGGCGGTGTTCATCGGACGACTCCGGAGAGCGAGGGGTGCGGGCAGACGGCGCGGTAGACCCCGGCGACGCCGTCGGCCACGCGGTCCCAGGTGTAATGGCTGAGCACGCGCCGGCGGCCCGCGGCGCCGTACCGCTCCAGGCGTTCGGGGTCGGCGAGCAGGGAGCGCACCACGGCGCCGAGGTCGTAGTCGTCGTCGGCCGGGACCAGGACGCCGGTGCCGCCGTCCACGACGGTGTCGAGCTGGCCGCCGACCGCGGTGGCGAGGACCGGGGTGGCGCAGGCCATGGCCTCCAGCGGGACGATGCCGAAGGGCTCGTAGCGGGGCAGGGACAGCACGAGGTCGGCGCCGGCCATCAGCCGCGGCATCCGGGTCCTGCTGACTCCGCCGAGCAAGGTGACGCGGTCGGCCACGCCGTACTCGCCGGCCAGCGCGCGCAGCCGCCGGGCCTCCGGGTCGCCGGCCAGCAGCTCGGCCTCCGGGCCGCCGGCGATGACCAGTTCGGCGTCGGGGACGCCGGCCAGGGCGCGGATGGCGCGGTCGAAGCCCTTGCGGGGCACGAGTCGGCCGACTGCCAGCAGCCGCCTGCGGGCCCCGGCCGGACGGGCGCCGGGCAGCGGGGCGAACTGGTCGGGATCGACCCCGCAGGGCACCACGCTGAACCGGTCCTCGGGCAGCCCCATGGCCTTCAGTTCGGCCACCTCGTCGCTGCACGTGGCGATGATCCGGGCGCACTCGTGGCCGATGGCCTCCTCGACGGCGAGGCGCTGCGGCGGGCTGGTGTCGGCGGCGCCCTGGTAGCGCTGCTTGACGGTGCCGAGGGCGTGGTAGGTCTGCACGACCGGGACGCCGAGGCCGCGGGCGCCGCACAGGGCGGCCAGGCCCGACATCCAGAAGTGGGAGTGCACCACGTCGGGCGGGTTCACCGCCCACTGCCCGGCCAGGAACTGCCCGAACTCCACCATGTGCGGCAGGAGTTCGTCCTTGGGCACGGGCGCGGCCGGCCCGGCGGGCACATGCACCACCTGGACGCCGTCGATGAGGGTCACCTGGTCCGGCAGGCCCGTCGAGTCCCGCCGGGTGTAGACGGTGACCCGGTAGCCCTTCTTGGCGAGTTGCCGGGCGACCTGGGCCACGTAGACGTTCTGGCCGCCCGCGTCCGGTCCGCCGAGCGCGGCCAGCGGGCTGGCGTGCTCGGAGACCATGGCGACGCGCCCGGCCGTGTGCGGAGTACGGCTCATCGGGTGACCTCCTTGATCAGGCGCTCCCAGTCGTCCAGGAAGCGCCGCTCTCCGTACCGGGCCAGGACCGCGGCCCGTGCCGCGTCGCCGGTGCGGCGCGCGTGCCCGGGGTCGGCGAGGAACGCCTGGACGGCGTCCTCCAGGACGTCGAGGCGGTTGGAGACCACCCCGGCGCCCTCGGGTACGGCTTCGCGGACCTCGGTGGTGTCCAGGGCGACCACCGGCATGCCGAGGAACATGGCCTCCAGCAGCGACAGTCCGAGCGAGGTCCAGCGCACGGGGTGCAGGTACAGGCGGCACCTGGCCATCGCGCGGTGGAGTTCGTGCTGGGGCAGGTCGCGGGTGCGGACGCGGTCGGGCGGCAGGCCGAGGTGGCCGGCGAGGCCCTCGGTGCACATCCCGAAGACGTCCAGGGGGGCGCGGCGGGCGAACCGGGGCAGCAGGTCGGTGCCGGTCGTACGGCCCCTGCGCACGGGCTCGTTGACGACGACGGCGGCGCGCCGCTCGGTGCCGGTCCACTGCCGGCCGGGGTCGATGATGCCGTGCTCGACGACCTCGGTGGGCGCCCGGCCGTTGTCCCACATCAGCCGGTTGAAGTGGGTGACGTGGACGACGGGGATCTCGGACTGGCCGGCCAGCGGGTGGAGTTGGCGCTCCGGCAACGCGTCGGGGCTGTTGTGCTCGACGTACACGGCGGGCACGTCCCGGCCGGGCCGGCGGCCGGTCCAGCGCCGTGCGAGCTCGGGTTCGTGCGGGCGTTGCAGGACCATCAAGTCGATTGCGTCCGCGCGGAGTTGTTCGGGGGTGCGCTCCACGACGGACGGTGGCCAGTCCCAGGTGAGGGCGCGGCCGAGGCCGTCGGGGCCGCGGTCGCCGGTCACCGGGACCAGGTAGGTGTGGGGGCCCTGCACGAAGGTGGTGAGCCACGATCCGTGCACGTGCCAGACGAGGATGTTCATGCGTGCCCCTCCTGGATGAGCTTGTGCACCGCGCCGACCACGTCCTGTCCGGTGACCTCGTCCAGACAGGGGTGGCCGGGCACCGGGCAGTCGAGGGCCCGGCTGTTCGCGCAGGGGGCGGACTGGTCGCCGAGCAGGATGACGGGGACGCCGTAGGGGGCCCAGCGTTCGGCGGGGACCACGGGGGCGAACAGGGAGACGACGGGGGTGCCGACGGCCGCGGCGAGGTGGGCGGGGCCGGTGTTGGCGCTGACGACCACGTCGGCCATGCGCAGCACCCCGGCGAGGGTGCGCGGTCCGGTGCGGCCGCCGAGGTCCACCGCCGTCGCGCCGCTCACGTACCGGGTGAGCGCCTTCTCGTGCGGGCCGCCGGTGACGACGACGCGGTGCCCGGCGTCGGCGAGCAGGGTCACCGCCTCGGCGCAGCGGCGCGGGCTCCAGGCGCGGGCGGGCGCGCTGGCGCCGGGGTGCAGGACGACGTAGGGGCCGTTGCCGGTCAGGTCACTGGTGTCGGGGGGCGGCAGGACGCGCAGCCGGCCGTCGTCGCCGGGCGGCAGGGTGAGGCCGAGGGCGGCGGCGGTGTCGAGGGCGGCCTCGGCCTCGTGGCGGCCGGGCAGGCGGCGGTGGCGGACGTCGAGCAGCCGGCCGGGGTGGTCGGTGCTGTCGGCGCCGATGCGGCCGATCCCGGCGAGGCGCAGCAGCAGCGCGGTGGGCAGCGGGCTCTGGTGGAAGGAGGTGAGGATCAGGGCGGTGTGGTACGCCCCCGCGCGCAGCCGGTCGATCAGGGCGCCGATGTCCGCCGGGTCCACGGGCGGTGGTTCGAAGCCCTCCCAGGGGGCGTCCCAGACGAGGACGTCCGCGACCGAGGGCAGCATGCGGGCGGCGTCGGCGCCGCGCGGGCCGCACAGCACGGTCACGGAGTCGTGGTGGGCGGCGACGGCGCGCACGGCGGGGCCGGCGAGCAGGACGTCGCCGAAGCTGTCGAGCCGGACCACGAGCGCCTTCATCGCGGGCACCTCCCCGCGCCCGTGCCGAGGGCGTCGCGGACGGCGGTGAGCACGTCGGGGGCGCGGTGCCGGGCGAAGCGCCGTACCTCGGCCGGGGCGGTGGCGTCGTTGGGCACCAGGACGCCGTGCGCGCCCGCGGCCCGCGCCGCCAGCACGTCGGCGGCTATGTCACCGACGACCAGGCAGGCCGCGGGCGGCACGCCGAGGCGTTGGGCGGCGGCGAGGACGAGTCCGGGGCGGGGCTTGCGGCAGGGGCAGCCGGCGTCCGGGGTGTGCGGGCAGTGCAGCCAGGCGTCGAGGCCGCCGAGCAGTTCGTCGGCGCGCTTGTCGACGCGGGCGACGTCCTCGGCGGTGAGCAGCCCGCGGCCGATGCCGGACTGGTTGCTGACCACGGCCGTCGCCAGCTTGGCGGTCCGCGCGAGGGCGACGGCCTCGGCCGCGCCGGGCAGCACCCGGACCCGGTCGGGGTCGCCGTTGTACGGCACGTCGGCCACGAGGGTGCCGTCCCGGTCGAACAGCACGGCGCGCAGGGCGCTCATGCGGTGCCTCCTGCGGGCCGGGCGTCCAGCGGCCTCACGTGCCGGTGGCGGACGGTGCCGGTCAGCCAGTGGCGGACGGCGAGCGGCGGGATGAGGACGCTGGTGCCGAGCATCCCGGCGATCTCGCGGGCGGTGCGCGGGCCGGGCAGGATGCGGGCGAGCGCGAACTCGGCGGTGCCCAGGCCCCACAGGGCGGCGCAGACGGCGGCGGCGCGGCGGCGGCCGGCCAGGGCGCAGCCGGCTCCGGCGAGCGCGGCGCCGGTGACCAGAAGGTGCCGGGGCAGCCGGCCGCGGGGTGCCTGGGCGCGGGCCCACCAGTCGCGGCCGTGCAGCCGGTTCATCAGCGCGTCGTCGGCGTTGCCGCGCTGCGCGGGCAGCGAGGCCCACCAGTGGGCCGGGCGGACCGGGTGCCGGGTGACGCGGTGGCCGCGGACGAGGAACCAGCCGGCCCGCCGGATGCGCAGGGCGAGGTCGGCGTCCTCGCGGAAGGCGCGCGGGAAGCGTTCGTCGAAGCCGTCGACGCGGGCGAGCGCGGCGGTGCGGTACGCCATGTCGGCGGTGGCCCAGGCGGCGGTCTCCAGGCCCTTGGTGGTGCGTTCCCAGTCGGTGGGCCTGCGGTCCTCGGGCAGCGGCACCCGCAGCCGGCCCTGGACGCCGCCGATGCCCTCGCCCGCCTGCCGCAGGTCGTCGGCGAGTTGCCGGGACCAGTCGGGCAGCACCTGGACGTCGTCGTCAAGGAAGACGGTCCAGGGGGTCTCGACGGTGCGCCAGCCGGCGTTGCGGGCGGCGGCCGGGCCCTTGCCGCCGGTGCGCAGGATGCGGATGCGGTCGAGCAGCACTCCGGCGGCGGACAGGGGCAGTTCGCCCTCGGTGCCGGGCCGGTCGTCCACGACGATCACCTCGTGCGGGACGTGTCCCTCGGCCGCGGCGAGGGCGCGCAGGCACTCGGCGAGGCAGGGGCGGCCGATCGTCGGCAGGACCACGGTGTAGGCGGGCGCGGCGCTCATGCGAAGGCCTTTCCGCGGCGCACGGCGAACGGGCCGAGCACCAGCAGGTCCACGGGGGCGGAGCCGAAGCACTCCAGGGCGTCGCGCGGGTCGTCCACCATGGGGCGGCCCGCCGTGTTCAGGCTGGTGTTGACGACGACGGGCAGCCCGGTGCGCCGTTCGAAGCCGCCGATCACCCGAGCCATCAGGGGCTCCTGGGCTCGGTCGACGGTCTGGATGCGGGCGGTGCCGTCGACGTGTACGACGGCCGGGATGCGCTCCCGCCAGTCGGCGGCCACGTCGTGCACGAACAGCATGTGCGGGCTGGGCAGCGGCCCGTCGAAGATCCCGGCGGCGCGTTCGGCGAGCACCATGGGGGCGACGGGCCGGAACTCCTCGCGGCCCTTGACGGCGTTGAGCCGCTCCACGTTCTGGGCCCGGCCGGGGTGGGCGAGCAGCGAGCGGTGGCCGAGCGCGCGCGGCCCGTACTCGGCGCGGCCCTGGAACCAGGCCACGATCTGGTCCGCGGCGAGCGCCTCGGCGGCCGTCTCGGCGATGTCGTCGGGTTCCTCGTACGGTACGGCGGCCCGCTCCAGCCACGCGCGCAGCTCGGCGTCGCTCCAGTCCCGGCCGAGGGCGGCCGTCGGCATCGGCTCGACGGTGTCCTTCATGCCGGCGATGTGCGCGGCCGCGCCGAGCGCGGTACCGGCGTCCCCGGCGGCAGGCTGCACCCACACGTGCGTGAAGCCGCTCTCGCGCCAGAGCCTGGTGTTGGCGACGCAGTTGAGGGCGACCCCGCCGGCCATGGTGAGCGCGTCCTCGCCGGTGCGTTCGCGCAGCCACCGGGCGATGGCCACCATGGCTTCCTCCAGGCAGAGTTGGGCGCTGGCCGCGAGGTCGGCGTGGTCCTGGCTCCAGGCGCCGCCGGCCGGGCGCGGCGGGGCCAGCTCGGCCCAGGGCACCGGGCGGGCCCGGAAGCCGCCTTCGCCGTCGGCGTGGACGTACTCCCGCAGCCGGTCGGCGAAGCGGGGGCTGCCGTAGGAGGCGAGAGCCATCACCTTGAACTCGTCGCTGCTGCGCAGGAATCCGAGGTGCTGGGTGAGGTCCTCGTAGAACAGGCCGAGGGAGTCGGGCAGTTGCTGGGTGCCGAGGACGGTGAGTTCCCGGTTGATGTAGCGGCCGGCCAGGTGGGAGCCGCATTCGCCGCGGCCGTCCAGGACGAGGACGGCGCAGTCCGGGTACGGCGAGACGGGTCCGGCGGAGGCGGCGTGCGCGATGTGGTGCGGGACGAACCTGACCTTGGCGGGGTCCAGTCCGGGCAGCGCCTCGGCGAGGAACTCCGGTGCCCGGCGGGCGTATTCCTGGCGCAGGTGGTCCCAGGGGTCGTGCAGGCCGAGCTGGTCCGCGGGGCGGGCCAGCGACGGGTCGTAGGAGTAGGCGACGGCGTCCAGGTCGGCCGGGGTGAGGCCGGCGCGGTCGAGGCACCAGCGGGCCGCGCGCTCGGGCAGCTCCCAGGCGGAGAAGGGGAGGGGCCGTTTGCCGTGCTTGCGGCGCGAGAACCGCTCCTCTTCGGCGGCCGCCACGACCCTGCCGTCGGTGAGCAGGGCGGCCGCGGGGTCGTGGAAGAGTGCGTTGATTCCGAGGACGTGCATGCGCTGCCTCCAGGGCGGCGTGGGGACGCTCAGGTCTGCGGGGCCGGCTGCGGTGTGCCGCTCGTGCCCGGCGCCGGCTCCGGGAGCCGGGCCGCGAAGTAGGCGATGGTCTGCTTCAGGCCCTCCTCCCAGGGGATCTGCGGGGACCAGCCGAGCAGTTCGCGGGCGAGGGTGGTGTCGGGCCGGCGGCGGCCGGGGTCGTCCACGGGCCGGTCGACGAAGGCGATGGGCGAGCGGGAGCCGGTGAGGGCGACGATGCGGCGGGCCAGTTCGGCGACGGTGATCTCGTCGCTGCCGCCGATGTTCACCGGCCGCACGGACTTGCTCCTGGCGACCCGCAGCACGCCGTCGACGGTGTCGTCCACGTAGCACAGCGAGCGGGTCTGGCTGCCGTCGCCGGTCACGGTGACCGGCTCGCCCGCCAGCGCCTGGCAGATGAAGGTGGGTACGGCGCGGCCGTCGTGGGCGCGCATCCGGGGCCCGTAGCTGTTGAACAGCCGGACGATCCCGGCGTCGGCCCCGCGGGTGCCGGCGTGCGCGGTGACCAGGGCCTCGGCGAACCGTTTGGACTCGTCGTACACGCTGCGCGGGCCGATCGGGTTGACGTTGCCCCAGTACCCCTCGTGCTGCGGGTGCACCTGCGGGTCGCCGTACACCTCGGAGGTGGAGGCCAGCAGGAAGCGGGCGCCGTCGCGTTCGGCGAGGCCCAGGGCGTTGCGGGTGCCGAGGCTGCCCACGTCCAGGGTCTCCAGGGGCATGCGCAGGTAGTCGGCGGGCGAGGCCGGGCAGGCGAAGTGCAGGACCAGGTCGTACGGGCCCGGCAGCCGCTCGGCGCACTCGGGTTCGGAGACGTCGCAGTACACGTACCGGAAGCCGGGCCGGTCCTCCAGGTGGGCCACGTTCTCCCGGCGGCCGCAGGCCAGGTTGTCGGCGCAGTCGACTTCGACGCCCGAATCCAGCAGCCGCTCGCACAGATGGGACCCGAGGAAGCCGGCGCCGCCGGTCACGAGGGCGCGCCGCCAGGGAAAGGGTGTGTCACCGGTCATGGGCTTTCCTTTGTCGTCCTGCGTCCGGACGTCGCGGATGGTCGCTGTGGTCCGCGTCGATTCGCCGGTGTCGACTGGTCGATGCGGTCCGCGTCCCGTGGACGCTCCCGCGCGGCGTGCGGCGCACGCCCTGCCGCCGGGCGGGCAGCGCCGGCCCGCGGTGCGGGGAGAGGACAGGGCTGGCGCCCCGCGTCCTCGCGGGACTGCCCTGTGCGGCCGCCGCTGTCTGGACGGCACTGGCAGCTGAGTTCCCCTGCCAGTTGGTTTCACACGTTGGAGTCAATTGTCCGGTCGGACGGTGGTGCGCGCTACTCACGGCGTCGAGTGCGCAGGTGGGAGGTGGTTTGGAGCGGGGTGACGGGGCGGGGTGGGGCCGGCGGCGCCGGCGGTGCCCAGGGGTTGCCCGCCGGTGGTGCTCGGAGGCGCCGACCGGGGCGCTCGGCGCGGCGGAGGGCGGCCGGGCGGCCGTCGCGCCGTATCCGGTGGTGACGGAGATGGGTCATGGCGGGAACGTCGGACAGGAACTGACCACGACCACCGCGAGGTGGCGGAGCTGTCCGGCCGCCGGGGGCTCTCCCGAACTGGCGACCCTGAACCCGCCCGACGTCCCCATGCGACCTCGACGCCGCCCAGCCGTCCCCGGCCTGCCCTACCCCGGAAGGCGGCCCCGTGTGAAAGGTCGGGGCATCAGAGCCACGAGCCCAGCCGGTCCCCCGGGCGACGCCCCCGGTGGCGGGCCAGGCGGCACAGCAGGCGGAAGGTCTGGAAGAGGGTGAGGGGCCACAGCACCGCGAAGCACCACAGCAGGCCGGGGTCCGAGGTGCGGATGCCCATGACCGCGCAGAACGCGGAGGCGAGGGTCAGCAGCAGCACCCCCGTCGGCAGCCAGATCCGCCGGTGCGCACGGGCGCCCCGTTCCCGGTGTGCCCCGCCGCCCATCCGCCGGACGAAGCCCCGGTCCTGCCGCAGGTGCGCCTCGATCTCCAGCAGGGCCAGCCGCTCGCGCGGTGACAGCCGGGTCTCGTCGCGCTTGTCCCCCATGTCCCAGTCGTCCACGGCGACGGCACCTCCTCCGCGGTCTGCGGCATCCGGGCTCCGAGTTCCCCCGGCGAGCAGCCCGAAGCAGAGACCGGACACCGCGTAGCCACCGCGTCACGCTAGGCGACTCTGGCCGCACCGGCACCATTCGTCCATATCACCGTAACCAACGATTCACCTCATGGGCGCACCCCGCGGGCGAAACCCCCCATCTACACGAAATACCCCCAGCTCAAAGGGGGTTGGTGGACATACGCCCCGGACCGAGCCGCCTAAGTAATTCAAAAGGCAAGCAAAGTTTCCGAGTTGGCGCACCGAGGTCCCGTACCTGTTCACCCGGCACCGCCTTCTCGTGCATATCATCTGCCCAGTAGTGGATCACTGCCCTCCACATCACCAAGCGTCAACCCGCGCCCACACCTGCATGGTTGACCGGCCATCGTCGCGTGAGCGCCTCAGAAAGGTCCCTGCCATTGAGCACCGTGGTGGCCAAACGATCACCGCGCGCCGAGGGTCCGCAGCTCCCCGAGGGACAGGTCGAGCTGGCGGAGCCACCGGTTCTGGGGGAGCCGGCGAGCGCCGATTTCGGATCGGCGCTGATGTACCTGCCCATGGCGCTGGGCACCGGCGCCATGGTGCTCATGTTCTCCATGCGCAGCGCCGGACCGACGACGTACATGATGTCCGGGATGATGGGCGTCGCCATGGTCAGCATGACGCTGACCCAGATCGGCCGGGCCGGTGCCGAGCGACGGCGGCGGATGCGGGCCGAGCGGCGTGACTACCTGCGCTACCTCGCGCAGAAGCGCCGGCAGGCCCGACAGGCCGCCGAACAGCAGCGGGCCGCCCTGCTGTGGGACAACCCCGAGCCGGGCCGGCTGTGGGCGCTGGTGATGGGCACCCGGCTGTGGGAACGCCGCCCGGCGCACGAGGACTTCGCCCGCGTCCGCATCGGACAGGGAGTGCGCCGCGCCGCGCTGGAGTTCCTGCCGCCGCAGACCAAACCGGTGGAGGACCTGGAGCCGCTGACCGCGATCTCGCTGCGCCGGTTCACCAAGGCGCACCAGACGGTGCCCCGGCTGCCGATCCCGGTCGCGCTACGGCGGTTCACCAGCGTGGAGCTGGCCGGTGAGCCGGAGCCCGCGCTCGGGCTGCTGCGGGCGATGGTCGCGCAGCTCGCCGCCTTCCACTCCCCCGACGAGCTGCGGATCGCCCTGCTGGGCGGGGCATCGGCGCGCGCCGAGTGGGACTGGCTCAAGTGGCTGCCGCACAACGCGCATCCGCACGAGGAGGACGACGCCGGTCAGGTGCGGCTCGCCGCCGAGGACCACGACGCGCTGATGGACCTGCTCGGCACCGAGGTGCGGGACCGGCCCGACCACGACCCGGACGCGTCGCCGAGCGTGGCCGAGCCGTTCGTGGTGGTCGTGGCGCAGGGCGTACGGCTGCCGGAGACGTCGCGGCTGACGCACGGCGGGCTGCGCAACGTGGTTCTGCTGGACGCGACCGGCGCGATGACCGGCGGTCCGAAGGTGCTGCGGCTGACCACGCGCGGCACCGGCGTCGCCTTCCCGGCCGGTGACGACACGGTGACCGCCGAGGCCGACGCGCTGAGCCGCACGGAGGCGGACACGCTGGCCCGGCTGCTGGCGCCGATGCGCACCAGCGGCAGCGTGGACCTGGTGGACCGGCCGCTGGAGTCGGACTTCGACCTCACCGCGCTGCTCGGCATCCGGGACCCGCGCACCTTCGACGTGGCCGCCAAGTGGCGCCCGCGCCTCACCCAGTCCGCGCGTCTCCTGGTGCCGCTGGGCGTCACCGAGGAGGGCGAGGTCGTCGAGCTGGACATCAAGGAGTCGGCGCAGGGCGGCATGGGCCCGCACGGACTGCTCATCGGGGCCACCGGCTCCGGCAAGAGCGAGCTGCTGCGCACCCTGGTGATGGGCCTGGTCGCCACGCACTCCTCGGAGATCCTCAACCTGGTGCTGGTCGACTTCAAGGGCGGCGCGACCTTCCTGGGCATGGACCGGCTGCCGCACACCTCGGCGGTCATCACCAACCTGGCCGACGAGATCCACCTCGTGGACCGCATGCGCGACTCCATCAACGGCGAGATGATCCGCCGCCAGGAGCTGCTGCGCGAGTCCGGGTACTCCTCGCTGTTCGACTACGAGAAGGCGCGCGGCGCCGGGGCGAACCTGACGCCGCTGCCCTCGCTGCTGATCATCGTGGACGAGTTCTCCGAACTGCTCGCCAGCAAGCCGGAGTTCGTGGACCTGTTCGTCTCCATCGGCCGCCTCGGGCGCAGCCTCGGGGTGCATCTGCTGCTGGCCTCCCAGCGGCTGGACGAGAGCCGCATCCACAAGGTCGAGGGGCATCTGTCGTACCGGATCGCCCTGCGGACGTTCTCCGCGATGGAGTCGCGCAGCGTCATCGGCGTCTCGCACGCCTACGAGCTGCCGTCGGCGCCGGGCAACGGCTATCTGAAGGTGGACACCACCAACCTGGTCCGCTTCAAGGCCGCTTACGTCTCCGGCGCCGCGCCCGAGCCGGTGGGCGAGGCGGAGCATTCCGGGCGACTGGCCGCCGCCGGGCAGGAGATCACCCTGTTCGGGCTGGAGCGGCAGGGCACGCTGAGGTCCGAGCGCATCGCCGAGCAGCAGGTCCTGGAGGCCGCGCGGGAGGCGTCGGCCGCCGCCGAACGCAAGGCCGCCGCGCAGGCGTCGGGCGGCGAGCAGAGCGAGGAGAGTCTCCTGGAGGTGCTGATCGGGCACCTGGAGGAGAGCGGGCCACCGGCCCGGCAGGTGTGGCTGCCGCCGCTGACCGAGCCCCCGAGCCTGGACCAGCTGCTGCCGGGCATCGTGCCGGACCCGGTGCGCGGCATGAGCGCGGCGGACCATCCCTCGCTCAGCTCGCTGCGGGTGCCGCTCGGCATCGTGGACCGGCCCTTCGAGCAGCTGCGGGAACTGCTGGTGGCCGATCTCTCCGGCGCCGACGGCCACATCGGCGTGGCCGGTGCCCCGCAGACCGGCAAGTCGACGCTGCTGCGCACCCTGCTGCTGTCCCTGGCGCTCACCCACACCCCCGAGGAAGTCCAGTTCTACTGCCTGGACTTCGGCGGCGGCGGTCTGGTCTCCACGGCCGGTCTGCCGCACGTCGGCTCGGTCGCCACCCGCCTGGAGCGCGACCGGGTGCTGCGCACGGTCGCCGAGCTGAGCCAGCTGCTGGAGAAGCGCGAGGAGGAGTTCACCTCGCGCGGCCTGGAGTCGATGGCGGCCTACCGGCGGCTGCGGGCCACGGGCGAGATCGACGACCCCTACGGCGATGTGTTCCTGGTGGTCGACGGCTGGGGCACGCTGCGCCAGGACTACGAGGAACTGGAGCCGCGCGTCATCGAAATGGCCGCGCGCGGCCTGTCGTTCGGCCTGCATGTGATCGGTTCCGCGGTGCGCTGGTCGGAGTTCCGGCCACGGCTGCGCGATCTGCTGGGCACCAAGTTCGAGCTGCGGCTGGGCGATTCGATGGAGTCCGAGGTCGGCTCCCGGATCGCGGCGGCCGTGCCGCACCAGCCCGGCCGCGGTCTGACGGCGGCCGGCCACCACTTCCTGTCCGCGCTGCCCCGCCTGGACGGCTCCGGCGAGACCGGCGATCTGACGACGGCCACCAAGTCGGCCGTGGCCGAGATCGACACCTTCTGGACGGGCCGCCCCGCACCGGGCGTCCGACTGCTGCCGACCCGCCTGCCCGCGAGCGAACTCCCGCTGGCGGAAGGCGCCTTCAGGGTCTGCCTCGGCTGGGACGAACAGCGCCTCGAACCGGTGTGGCACGACTTCACCACGAACCCGCACCTGATGGTGTTCGGCGACGGCGAGACCGGCAAGACCAACGCGCTGCGCCTGATGATCCGCGCCATCACCACCCGCTACACCCCCGAGGAGGCGCGCATCATGGTCGCCGATCCGGGGCGCGGGCTCCTCAACTCGGTGCCCGAGGCGTACCGGGTCGGGTACGTCGTGGACAGCGACGCACTCGCCCAACTGGCCACCAGCGCCTCGGTGTCGGTGGGCAAGCGGGTGCCGGGCCCGGACATCAGCCCGGAGCAGCTCGCCCGCCGCGACTGGTGGGAGGGGCCGCTGCTGTTCGTGCTCATCGACGACTACGACCTGTTCTCCGGGGCCCCCGGCGCCCCCTCCCCGATGGCGCCCCTGGTGCCGCTGCTCGCGCAGGGCCTGCACATCGGCATGCACCTGGTCGTCGCCCGCAGCACCTCGGGATCGGTCCGCGCCATGATGGACCCGGTGCTGCGCCGGCTGTGGGAGCTGGGCAACCCCGGACTCCTCTTCTCCTACCCGAAGGAGGAGGGCAAGTTCCTCGGCGAGGCCAAGCCGCGCACGCTGCCCGCGGGCCGGGCACAGCTCGTCACCCGGCGTTCGGTACGGCTCGTGCAGACCGGGCTGGTGTCCTCATGAGTGACCTGAGCGCCCTCCCCACGTCCCCCTCCCTCTCCCCAGGAGCAGTCCGATGACCACAGCCCCCGCGGTCACCGCGTCCGCCTCGGAGGTCTGCCGGGTCACGGTGGTGGGCCCCAGCGGCCAGGCCGATCTGGCGATCCCGCTCACCACGCCGGTCTCCGCGCTGCTGCCCGTGCTGGTGCGCCATGTGACGACGGAGGCGGCCGACCGCGGCACGCCCTGGGTGCTGCAACGGCTCGGCGAGGACCCGTTCGACGCCGACGCCACCCCCGCCACCGCCGGCCTGCGCCATGGCGAGGTGCTCCAGCTGCGGCCCGCCGAGGAGCCGCTGCCCGCCCTGCACTTCGACGATGTCGCCGACGGGGTCGCGCACGTCGTGACAGCGTTGCCAGGCGGCTGGCGGCCGGCCCTGACCCGGAATCTGGCGCTCGCCCTCGCGGTGCTGGCGCTGCCTGCGGTGGCGTGGGCGCTGCTGGGGTTCGGTCCGGGGCTCGCGGCCTCGGCCGGCGCCGGGGTGATCGCCGTACTGCTGGCCGCCGGAAGCGTGGCCGGGCACCGGCTCGCCGCCGACGCGGCCGGCGTGCTGGTGGCCGGGCTCGGCGCGCTCGCGTTCGGCGCGCTGGCCGGGCTGACCTTCCGCGAGGGACCGCACGGCGGCTTCGCGCCGGGGCTGCCCGGAATGCTGGCCGCGGCGGGCGGGGTCGCGGTGGTGGCCGTCGCGCTGCTGGCGCTGCGCCCGCTGCCGCTGGTGGTGCCCGGCACCGCGCTGGGCACCGCGCTCGCCGCTGCCGTGGGGACCGGGCTGATGCGGGCCACCCACTGGCACGGCGGTCAGGCGGTCGCCGTGGTCGCGGTCGCGATGTTCGTGCTCGGCCACTTCGGCCCCCGGCTCGCACTGCGCGCCGCCCGGCTGCGGGTGCCCCGACTCCCGCACGACGCGGCCGAGTTGCAGGAGGACATCGACCCGGAGCCGCAGGAGCGGGTGGAGCGCAGGGTCAAGGCGGCCGGTGCCTTCCTGGACACGCTCAGCGTGTCCTCCGCGCTGGTCTACACGGCCGGGTTCTGGTACATGACCCGCGAGGGCGGCTGGATCGGCTGGCTGCTGCCGCTGGTGTTCGCGGGCGCGGTGCTGCTGCGGGCGCGCGGCCTGAACCGGTCCGCGCAGCGCGTGCCGACCGTGCTCGCCGGGGCCGCCGGCCTGGCCACGGTGGCGCTCACCCGGTTCGCCGCGGCGGGCGACGGCGCCCGGCTGATCGTGGTGGCCCTGCTGCTCGCCGCGGTCCTCGCCCTGCTGGTGGCCGCGTGGCGGCTGCCCGGCGGCCGGCTGCTGCCGGTGTGGGGGCACAGCGGCGACCTGCTGGAGACGGTCACCGCGATCGCGCTGCTGCCGCTGCTGCTCCAGGTCCTGCACGCGTACGCCTACTTCCGCGCCCTGACGAGCTGAGGGGACCGAGGCGTGCAGACCCGACGCGATCACATGCAGGCGTACCAGTTCGCCATGGGCCGGCTGGCGACCGCACTCGTCACCGGGGACCCCGGCCGCGGCGACAGCCCCACCAAGCGGGCGGCGCTGGGCAGTTTCTTCGGGGCGGGGCTCGTCGTCCTGCTGTGCCTGGGCTTCCTGGTGTACGGCAAGCTGTCGCCGGTGACCACGGCGGCCTGGCGCGAGCCCGGCTCGATCGTCGTGGAGAAGGAGACCGGCACCCGGTACCTGTTCCTCGACGGCCGGCTGCGCCCGGTGCGCAACTACGCCTCGGCGCTGCTGCTGACCGGCGACGGCGCCGCCGTACGCACGGTCGCGGCGAAGGCGCTGAGCGGCGTACCGCACGGCGCGCCGGTCGGCATCGACGGCGCGCCCGACTCGCTGCCCAGCCCGGCCACCCTGCTGGCCGGGTCCTGGACCGACTGCCTGCGCCCGGACCTGCCGTTCGGCCATGTGGTCGACTTCGCGCCGGGCGAGCGGGCGGGCGCCTTCCCCGCCGGGCGGCAGCTGCTGCTGAAGTCGGCGGACGGCCGGCGTTTCGTGCTGTGGCGGGGCACCAAGTACCCGGTGCCCGCGCAGTCCGCGCTGATCGCGCTCGGCCTGGACGGTGACCGGCCGGTGGCCGCCTCCGCCGCGTGGCTGGCCGCCGTACCGACCGGGGCGGCGCTCGCCCCGGCGAAGCTCGACCAGGCGGGCCGCGCGGCCGGGAAGGTCGCCGGACGGCCGGTCGCCGTGGGCCAGTTGTTCACCATGACCACGGCGGGCGCGAAGCACACGTACGTCATGACCGCCGACGGGGTCGCCCAAGTCAGCGCCACCGAGGCGGCGTTGCTCGCGGCCCGGCCCGGCGCGCCGGCCCCGCGCCAGGTGTCGGTGACCGACATCGCCTCCGCGCGGGTCTCCGCCGCCCACTCCCTGGACAGCGGGGTGCCGGACCTGCTCGGCGCCCCGGCCCTCGACACCTCCCGGCAGGCGGTGTGTCTGCGCGAGAGCACGCGGGGGGCCCGGCTGACCGCGAACGTGGAGGTGGAGAGCGGCCCGGCGGCGACCGGGAGCCAGCGGGTGCTGGTCCCGCCGTCGCACGGTGTGTACGCCGTGGACCAGCGGGAGGTGGCGGCCCAGGTGTCGAACCCGCACACCTTCCTGATCACCGACCAGGGCATCGTCTACCCGCTGGGCTCCTCCGCCGCGCAGTCCCTCGGCATCGGCTCCGGCACCGCGACCGCGCTGCCGGAGAGCCTGCTGGCCGCGCTGCCGCACGGGCCGGTCCTCGACCGCTCGGCGGCGGCGCTGACGGTGCAGGCCGGGCAGGACGGAGCGACGGCCTCGGCCTCCACCAACTCCCCTGCTGTGACGGGCACTTCGGGCGGGGGCCGGGCCCCGGTCCCGGCGGTCTCCGCCGACCCCTCCCCCTCCGGCTCCCCCGCACGGGTGGGGTGAGCGGATGCGCAGAGGACTGGGCACCACCCGCGCGGGCGGGACGGCGTTGCAGTGCCGGGCCGAGGGCCGGGCGCTGCTGGTGCACCCCAAGGGCGAACCCGACCCGCACGCCGCCGCGTTCGCCGCGGGGCTCGCCGCCGACCCCCAGCACACCCTGGCCGTGGTGGATCTCCCGTACGGGTCGCTGGAGGGCTCGGCGGACGCGGTGGCACGGCTGCTGGCGGGCCGCGGCGAGAGCCTGCGCCTGGTCTTCGGCCGGGGCACGCCCCAGGAGTCGCGGCGCGCCGCGCAGCGGATCGCGGACCGGCTCGGCCGGCTGGTGCTCGCGCCGGACGGCGCGGTGCTGCCGACCGACGGCGGCGGCCTGTTCATCCCCAGCGACCACGGCGCGGGCTGGCTGCGGTTCCGGCCCGGCCGTTCGGCGGAGCGCGACTCGCGCCGGTTCCCCAAGCCGCGCTGGGAGTTCTCCACCTTCGACCGCCCCTGGACGACCAGCGGCCACGGCATCGCCGAGCCGGCGCCCTGCGGGGTGTGGGTGCGCAGCCCGCACGACCATCCCGCCGCCGAGAGCGGCCGGCGCCTGGTGGACCGGCTGCCCAGCCACCCCGACATCCTCACCGTGGTCCTCGGCAGCCCCGGCGGACCGCCGGTGACCCTGGCGGACGTGACCAGACTGTGGGAGACGGTCCTGCCGTCCGCCCGCTCCTGGGTGCGCTTCCTGCACCTCGGTCCCGTCGCGCTGCCCGAGGGCGCCGAGGCGCTGGGCCAGGAACTCGCCGACGCGCTCGGCCAGCAGGTGGTGCTGTACGCGGGCGTGCCCGTCGAGTCGCGCGTCGGTCTCGCCTCGCCCGAGGTGGCGGCGGTACGGCCGGACGGCACGCTCGGCCACCGCCCCTTCGTCAGCGAGCTGATGTACTTCCCGCGCACCGGGAGCGCCCCCGCCCCGCCCGCCCTCTTCGGGCTGCGCCGCCCCCTGTTCGGGGTGCCGGAGATCTCCACCGGAGTGTACGAGTACGCCGCCGACGCGGTGCTCGAAGTGGTGCAGAGCGGGCTGTGGATGCGCCCGCTGGCCGAGCCCGCGGACGGCGACGCGGTGCGCCGGATACCGGCCGCGCCCGGTTACGCCGCGATCCTCTACGACCGCAGCACGCCGGGCACGCAGGAGCGCATGCGCTCCCTCGCCGAGGACATGCTGTGGCGGCTGGACCCCCAGCGCCGTGAGGGCTTCACCATCGCACCGGCCGACGAGCCGGGCCACCTGGCGGTCCCGGCGGACGACGCGCACCTGTGGTCGGCGCCGGACGCCACGGCGACGGGCCCGCAGGCGATCGCCCCCACCGCGTTCCGGGGGCAGGCGCGGGCCGCGGAGGTGGCGCCCTGGAGTTCGGCGGCTCCGGCCTCAACTCCGTTGCCGAACAACGGGTTTGTACGAGGCGAGGGCTCGGGCGCGGCGTCGGCGCTGGCGCGGCTGGACCCCGACGAGCGGACCATCCGGGTACGCGGCACCGCGGCACCCGCGACACCCGCTCCCGTCACGGCACCGCCCGCGGCCAGGACCGAGTCCGAGGCGCCGTCGGGTGGATCGCCGACGGCCGGGTTGCCGCGGGTCGAGTCGGGCGACGACGTGCACGTGACCGGCGGTTCCGGGGACGCGGGCATGGCCGGCCGGCCCGCGCGGGAGACCGCCGCCGCTGAGTCGGCCGCTACGGCGACCGGGGGGCGCGCGCCCGTGCCCGTACCTGTCGCCGTACCGGAGCGGGAGGCGCCGCGCCCCGGCCGGGAGCCGATACCCGACGCGCCGCGCACCGAGGGCCCGGTTCCGCCGCAGCCCACGTCGCAGAGCCCCGTTCCACAGCAGCCCACGTCGCAGAGCCCCGTTCCACAGCAGCCCACGTCGCAGAGCCCCGTTCCGCAGCCCGCGCCGCAGGGCTCAGTTCCGCCGCAGCCTGCGCCCCAGGGCCCAGTTCCGCCACTGCCCACGCCCCAGGGCCCAGTTCCGCCACTGCCCGCGCCGCAAAGCTTGGTTCCGCCGCCCGCGCCGCCCCGTCCCGCCGCGCCCGCGCGCCTTCCCCTGCCCGACCTTCCGGCCGTGTCCGAGCCGGGGCAACCGGGCGAGCCGCCGCGGGAGAACCCGCGCCCGGCGGACAGCCCCGACGGCCGGGGCCCGGACCGCCCGGCACGGACCGGCGCACCCACGCGACCGCCCGTCCCGGAACCGCAGCGGAAGGCGGAGCCGGAACCGGCAGGGTCGGCCCCGCACACGCCCGGCATCTCCGGCGCCGGTCCGTCGCTGCCGCCCACCCCCGCCACCGAAACGCCGCAAGCGGAACCGCGGTCGGGGCCGCAGCCGCAGCCGCAGCCCATGGTGCCGCCGACCGCTCCCCCCGCGCCCACGGCCCCTGTCCCCGCCCCCCGGCCGGCCGAGCCGAATCCCGCCCTGCGGCCCGCGCCGTCGATCCGGCTGGAGTCCGACTCCCCGGCCGCCACTCCCGTGGCGCCCGCCGCCGCCGACGACCGGGCCGGCGCGGCGGCGCCGCCCGCCCCCGCGCCGAAGGCCACGGACGCTCCGAAGCCCCCCGCGGCAACCCCCGGCGTCCGCGTCCAGCCCACCCCCAAGGCGTCCGCCTGCGCCGTGCCGCCCGAGCGCGGCACCGAGAAGGAGCGGGACTGGGTACGGCGGACGCTGAGCACGCAGTACAACGCGGTCGCGGGCACGGTGTCGCGGGTGATGTCGGAGTCACCGGGCCTGCGCGGCGGCGCGCGCGGCGAGGCGGCGGACGCGCTCACCGACCTGGTGGCCGTACGGCTGTTCCTGTCCGGGGACAGCGCGCGGGTCAACGCGGCCGTACGCGGCGCTGCGGTCGGCCCGCACGTGCCGCTGGCCCGCTGTGTGGCGGCCGGGCTGCGCAGGCTGCCGTCGTACCGGGGTGCCGCGCTGCTGCGGGCCCGCGCGAGCGCGGCGGAGCGTGCGTGGTTCCGCGAGGGACGGCTGGTGACGGAGTGGGCGTTCTGCACGGCGTACGGCGCCCCGCGCCCCGGCCCGCACGACGCCACCGACTTCCTCATCTGGTCGATCACCGCCCGCCGTACCAATCTGATCGACCCCGCCGAGCCGGACCGCGTGGTGTTCCTGCCCGGTACGAGGTTCAAGGTGCTGCGCCCCGCGGAAGCCGAAGTCCCGGTGCTGCTGCGGGAGTTGTCGCCCTCGGAGATCGCCTCCGACGGCAAGGTGGACGCCCAGCGGGTGCCGTTGGACGAGATCGCGCTGGACGGCCTCGACCGCGCGGCCGCCGCGCTGCGCGCCGACGAGGCGGCCGGGCGGGACGAGCGGGGCGGCGAGGAGAGCCTCGGCACACCTCCGGGCCTGATGGGTGAAGCGCCGGCGCCGGGGCGGGGCCCGCGCACCACCGGCGGCGGCGACAGCGGCGACCTGAGTGCGCCTGACGAGGGAGCGAAACTGTGACCCGGCCCGTGCTACTGGTGTCCCCGGACCGCCCCGGTGCCTACCGCGCCGTCGCCGACGCGCTCGCGGACGCCACCGACGGCGCGCTGATCACCGTCGCGCCGGGGCGTTACGACGAGAGCCTGTACATCAACCGCGCGGTGACGCTGGCCGCCGAGGGCGCCGGCGGCACGGTGGAGATTGCGGCGTCCGCGGGCAGCACCGTCGTCCTGGACGCGGAGGCGGTACGGATCACCGGGCTCCGACTGTCCGGCACCGACCGGGAGGCCCCGGTGCTCGACGTGCGCCGGGGGCAGGCCGCGCTGGACGGCTGCCGGATCTCCGGCGAGGCGTGGGCGGCGGTGCTGGCCTGGCAGGACGGCGTGATCGCGCTGCGGGACTGCCAGGTCACCAACGCGCAGGGCGCGGGCATCGTGGTCACCTCCGGCGGCGCCAACGCGGTGGAGGGCACGCACATCCAGGAGGTCGGCTCGTCGGCGGTCGTGGTGGCCGAGCACGGCCGGCTGACGCTGCGCGACTGCCGGTTGGACCGGGCGCGGGGCAACGGCGTCTGTGTCAACGGGCAGGCCACGGCGGTGGTGGAGGCCACTCGGATCAGCGGCAGCGGCAAGCCCGCGCTCGCCGTCGAACAGCAGGCGCGCGCCACCCTGACCGGCGTCGAGGTGAGCGGCAGCGCGGCCCTGGACGCGTATCTGACCAGTTCCGCCGAAGTCGCCCTGGTCCGCTGCTCGTTCACCGGCTCCGGCGGTCAGGCGGTCCGGGTCGGCGAGGGCAGCGCGCCGGTGCTGCGGGAGTGCCTGGTCGCCGGGGCGCGGCGGGAGGGCATCCATGTCGCGGCCGGGGCGCGGCCCCGTCTGGAGGACTGCCGGATCACCGGCA
This sequence comes from Streptomyces sp. AM6-12, assembly GCF_044327085.1. Lineage (NCBI taxonomy): Bacteria > Bacillati > Actinomycetota > Actinomycetes > Kitasatosporales > Streptomycetaceae > Streptomyces > Streptomyces sp. AM6-12. The sequence continues at coordinate 406,002 of NZ_JBIQWN010000002.1, read as the reverse complement.
CCCCGACCGGTCTGCTGGTGGAGGCGGGCGGGCAGGCCGAGGGCGCGGGGCTGACCGTCGAGGGCGCGAGCACGGCGGCCGTGCGCGCGGCGGACGGTGTGGTGGTCCTCGACCGGCTGAGGGCCGACGCCTGCGGGACCGCGCTGCTGGGCGCCGGGTCCAAGGCCCGACTGACCGTGCGCGAGGCCGAGTTGGCGGCCGGCGTCGAGCTGTCCGAGGGCGCCTCGGCGACGCTGTCCGCGGTGCGGCTGCGCTCCGGTGGCGGCACCGGCCTCGCCCTCGCCTCGGGCGCCCGCGCCGAGGTGACCGGCTCGGCGTTCACGGGCTGTACGACGCTCGTCGGCGCGGAATGCGAACTCAGCGCCCAGGACAGCGAGTTCACCGGGGCGGACGGCGACGGCATCCGGATCAGCGCGGGCGGTGCGCTCACCGCGGTCGGCTGCCGGGTCAACGGCGCGCGCGGGCACGGCGTGAACGTCCAGGCGTCCTCGCGGGCCGAGCTGACCAACTGCACCGTCTTCGACAACGGCGGCGACGGCGTGCGCTGCAACACCGAGGAGCCGGTGCGGGTGCACGACTGCGAGGTCCGCGACAACGGGGGCGTCCCGGTACGCCGGCTCACCTCGGGCCGGGTCTCGATGGAGCGCGTGGACACCGGCGGCGACCCGTCCGGCCGTACGAGCGGCGCCAGCGGTTCCGGTGAGTCCGGCGCGGCGGACGGCGACGCGGCGACCCGGCAGGCCGCGCACACGGGCACCGGGCCGCTCGCGGAGCTGGAGGCCCTGGTCGGCCTGGAGAGCGTGAAGCGCGAGGTCACCGGGCTGATCAACCTCAACAAGATGGCGCAGCGCCGCCAGGAGATGGGCCTGCCGATGCCGCCCATGAGCCGGCACCTGGTCTTCGCGGGGCCGCCCGGCACCGGCAAGACCACGGTGGCCCGGCTCTACGGCGCGGTCCTCGCCGAACTGGGCATCCTCAGCCAGGGCCATATCGTCGAGGTGGCCCGCGCCGATCTGGTGGCGCAGATCATCGGCGGTACGGCCATCAAGACCACGGAGGTCTTCAACAAGGCGCTCGGCGGTGTGCTGTTCATCGACGAGGCGTACACGCTCACCAACCAGTCCCGCGGCAACGGGCCCGACTTCGGGCAGGAGGCCGTGGACACGCTGATGAAGCTGATGGAGGACCACCGCGACGAGGTCGTGGTGATCGTCGCCGGGTACTCCGCGCAGATGGAGCAGTTCCTCGCTTCCAACCCGGGCATGGCCTCCCGCTTCGCCCGCACCGTGGAGTTCCCCAACTACAGCGCCGAGGAACTGGTCACCATCGTGCGGGGCCTGTGCGCCAAGCACTACTACGAGCTGTCGGGCTCCGCGCTGGAGGCCCTGGACCGCTACTTCCAGGACGTGCCCAAGGGCGCGACCTTCGGCAACGGGCGCGTCGCCCGCCAGGTCTTCGAGGAGATGATCAGCCGGCAGGCGTCCCGACTGGCCGCCCAACCACCGGGCGACGACACGGAGTTGTCGCGGCTCGACGGGGCGGACGTCATCACGGTGCCGGGCGGCGCGGCGGAAGCGGCGCAGGACGGCGGGCCGCCGACCACGGCAAGTGACCGAACCGGTCGGTCCGTCGCACGGGGCGGCCGGGACCATCAGGCCGCGACCCCGGCCCCCGCGCCCCCGCCGACGGTCCCCGCTGCCGGACCTCCCCGCCCGGCGGGGCGGCGGAAGTTGGCCGCGATGGCCGGCCTCGACGCGGCCCGCGCCGCCCTGGCCACCCGTGTGGAGGCGCTGGCCGGGGCGCCGCGGGAGCCCGGGCGGGCGATCTCCGTGCAGGCCAACATCGTGCTGGAGGGCCCGCAGGGCAGCGGCCGGCGGGCGCTGGCCCGCGCTTACGCGCGGTGTCTGACCGAGGCGGGGCTGCTGACCTCGGGCGCCGTGCACGAGGTACGGCTCTCCACGCTCCCGGCACGCTTCCCTAAGCAGCCCGCCCACCGGCTGGCGGCGGCGCTGGAGGAGGCGGAGGGCGGGCTGCTGGTGCTGCGCCTCGACGACGCCCTCGGCCGCCGTGCGCCCGCCGAGCGCGCGGCGGTGCTCGACGGACTGGCCCGGCTGGCCGGCACGCCCTGCGACACCGTCCTCGCGCTGTGCGGCTCGCCCGCCGAGCTGCGTGCGCTGGTGACCGAACGGGCGGACATCGCCGGGGAGTTCGCCGAGTACCTGCGACTGGACCCGTACACCGTGGAGCAGGCCATCGAGCTGGTACGACGGCGGCTGTGGGCCTTCGGCTTCCAACTGGCCGACGACGCGCGGGAGATGCTGGCCACCGCCTTCCATGCCGCGCCGCCGCGCGGGGGTGCCTGGGAGGCGCACCGCCTGGCCGAACGGCTCGCCGCGTCCGCCCGTACCCGTACCGTCTCCGCGACCGACCTCCCCGGCCCCCCGGCCCCCGACACGGCAGCGGGCCCCGGCCCGTCGGGCTCGCCGCACCCGAACGGCCCGGCGCACCCGACGGGCTCAGCAGGCCCTGCCGGTTCAGCGGCCCCTGCGGGCGCCGCGGAGCTTGCGGACCCAGCGGAGCTTGCGGGCGCCGCGGGTCCTGCGGGCTCAGCGGCGGCGGGACCGGCGGCCCGCACCGCACCGGTCGCGGCGGCGCATCCGGCGAAGGCCCCGCACGCGGAGGCCGGGCGGCCGGGCACCACGGAGCCACCACCCCCGGCGAGGCCCCTGGTGCAGACCTGAGAGACGTCCGCCCCCGGCGCCGCACACGGCCTCGTGCGCGGCGGCGGACGGCGGGTGAACCCCCCACCATCCGGCGCCGATGCGCACCCCCCGTGGATGTGACATCGCTGTCAACGGCTCCGGCCGGCGCCGCAGTTCGAGAGAGGACCAAACGATGGCACTGACGTCAGTCGAACTACAGGGAATGACCGCCGCCCAGGGCAGCTTCCAGACCGCCCTGGACGAGACCACCGGCTCGTACGCGCAGATGGACGGCCAGATCGAGGGCCTGCGGGCGAGCTGGAGCGGCGAGGCCGCGAACATCTACCACTCGGCCATGCAGGACTGGCTGACCGACTTCGACAAGGTCAACCAGGCGCTGCGGACCATGCTGGAGAAGCTGGCGGAGAACACCCACATCTACGCCAACACCCACGAGAACACCCAGCAGCAGGCGCAGCAGGTCGCGCAGCAGATGGGCTCCGGCCAGGTCGGCCTGCCGGGCTTCCCCTCCTGAGCCGGTCCCCGGCCGACACACCCCTTCGTACTCGCATCCGTTCCCAAGGAGCCGGACAGCAGATGACCACGTACACCGTCCAGATGGAGCAGGTCGACTACATCGTCGGCGAGATGAACTCCATCACGCAGCGCATCAACCAGACGCTCACCGAGCTGGACAACGCCGCGAAGATGCACCTCAGCGAGTGGACCAGCGACGCCCAGCAGACCTACCAGCAGGTCAAGGCGCAGTGGGACGCGGCCGCCGCGGACATGACGCAGAAGGCCGCCTCCGCCACCCAGATGCTCGGTGAGATCAACGAGTACTACTCCAGCGGCGAGCGCCAGGGCGTTCGGCTCTGGGGGTGACCGATGGCTGACCAGCCCTTGCCGATTCCGGAACCGCACACGTCGACGCCGGCTCCGGACCCGCAGCAGTACGACGGCGGTACGACGATCGACCCCGGCCACGGCACCGTGACCGCGAGCACGACGTTCACCCCGCCGAACGTGCCGGGGGGTTCGGGCAATCCGGGCAGCGGTACCAGCGTGGACACCCCGTCGATGCTGTTGTTCGCCGACAACATCGACAAGCTGATCCAGCCCGCGCGGGACGCCGCGACCGAGCTGGGGAAGGTGCAGGCCGAGCCGGGCGCGTTCTACCACGCGAACCAGATCCGGACGAAGATCAACGGTCCGAACGCCGACTCCGGGCTCAAGGAGTCGTACATCAAGGTGTTCCAGGACCTGGCCCAGGGTCTGGGTGATCTGCGCGACGGCGTCAAGCAGTTGGCGCAGCACTACACCACTCTGGAAGACGCCGGGCGGATGAAGGCGACGGATCTGCAAAGCGCCATGCAGAGCACGAGCAGCGACTTCACCAGCCTGGTGACCGACGCCGGCGGGTCCGGCGGCGGAGCAAGTTGACGGGTGGTCCCCGCCGTTCCCGGTGCCGTACGACGGCGGCCGGGGGCGGCGGGGACCCTGACAGGGGCGCGAGCGGGAGACTGGGGCACAGATGGCCAGCCCGGACTACAACAGCGGTGGGTTCAGCGACAGCGGCGACGGCATCTTCGCCGATCCCGGAAACGATCCCGGTTCGATCGACGACTACAACTCGTGGGACTGGAAGCAGATCATGGCGGCCATCAACGGCATGTCCGCCGGAACCGCCTCGGACGCCAACGAGGAGCGGGCCAAGGGCATTTCGGACCCGCAGTCGCTGATGGACGCGGCGGGTCACTTCCTCAACGCGCAGGTGGTGCTCGCCGGCATCGCCAAGAGCCTCGCCGACCAGGCGAACGCGCTGGCCGGGGAGAACGGGCCGTGGAAGGGGGCCGCGGCGGACGCCTTCTGCGACATGATCAACACCTTCTCCCGGCAGGTGAAGGCGACCGCCGACGTGCTCTCCGGCGGTGAGGCGGGCAACTCGGTGCCGCAGCAGCTGGCGGACAACTCGGTCAACCTCTACAACGCCAAGGTGAAGATCGCCGACATCGACAACTGGTACGCCAACCAGGCCCTGAAGATGGGCGTCCAGCCGATGAGCAACGGCCTGATCCCGATCCACGAGAAGCCGCAGCTGGTCGAGTGGATGACCAGGGACATGCGCGCGGTCCTCAAGAGCCTGGCGGGCGAGTACCAGGTCACCATCGACTCGGTGCACACCCCGCCGCCCGTCACCAGCCCCACGGACAGTCCCGATGTGCCGGACGACGTCCCGGACGTCTCCGACCCCGATCTGACCGACCCGAACCTGCCGGACGTCAACGCGCAGGATCCGCAGTCGTTCTCGGCCCCCGACATCTCGGGCATCCAGGCACCGGGGATGCCCGGCCTGGATCCGATGGACGCGCTGGCCACACCCGCGCCGTTCTCCGGCGGCACCGGCGTGGACGGCGGCGCGCCCGGTCTCGACGGGCTCCCGGACGACACGATCGGCAACGACACCCTCGATCCGAGCGCCCTGGACCGGGCGCTCAACCCGTCCGCGTTTCCGGGCGGCACCGGTGTGGACGACGGTGCGCCCACGCTCTCGCCCACCTCGTTCCCGGACGGCACCGACGTGGCCGGCGGTGTTCCGACGTTCTCGCCCGCCGCGTTCCCAGGCGGGCTGAACACGGACGGCGGGAAGGTGCCGGCGCTGGCCGACAACCTCGCGGAGGACCCGGCCAGTTGGGCCGACGGCGGCGGCGCCCCGGAGGAGTTCCCCGGCGACACGGGTGTCGGCGGCCCCGGCGATCTGACCGCGGGGGACGGGCTCGGCGACGTCTCCCCCGAGCAGTTCCCCGGCGGCCTCGGCACGGAGTCCGGGTTGCCTGCGGGGCTCGACTCGCCGTCCCTGCTGAACGACGCGCTGGAGTCGCCGTCCGTCGGCGGCCTGCCGGACAGCGAGAAGGCCCTCGGCACGGGCGGCATGCCCATGATGCCCGGCACGGGCACCGGCGGCTTGCCCCAGAACGGCACCCTCGACCCCAGCGACGCCAGCGGCCTGCTCGGCAGCGACGGCGAACCCTGGACCGGCGACCCGAGCGTGGCCGACGACATCGGCGGCAACGGCGCCCTCGCGGGCGGCGACGGACTCGGACTGCCACTGGACGAGGACGCGACCGCACGCTACCCCGGCAGCCTGTCCACCGAGAACGGCCTCACCGGAGCCGGAGGCACGGGCGGCATGCCCATGATGCCCGGCACGGGCACCGGCGGCATGCCCCAGAACGGCACCCTCGACCCCAGCGACGCCAGCGGCCTGCTCGACAGCGACGGCGAACCCTGGACCGGCGACCCGAGCGTGGCCGACGACATCGGCGGCAACGGCGCCCTCGCGGGCGGCGACGGACTCGGACTGCCACTGGACGAGGAGGGGGAGACGCTGCCCGGCGCGCTCGCCGCCGAGGAGGCCGGAGCGGGCCCGGTCCTGGGCATGAGCGGGATGAACGGCATGCCCATGATGCCCGGCATGGGGCAGGGCGGCCCCGCCGCGCAGGGGGCGGCCGATCCGAGCGATGCCTCGGGGCTGCTGGAGCCCGACGGTGAGCCGTGGACCGGTGAGCCCGGAGTCCCCGAGGAGATCACCGGGGGCGCCGGAGCGGGCGGCGAGGGTCTCGCACTGCCCGATCCCACCGAGGGTGTGATGATCGGCTCGGACGGGCTGCCCATCGCGCCGCGGCCGACGGCGGCTTCCGTGGAACCGCTCGCGGAGGCCGGGGCGACGGGTGCCGCGGTGGCGGGCGGGGCCGGGGCCGGAGAGACGGAGGCCGCGGTGACCGGCGAGGCGGCGGCCGCCGTGGCGGGCGGGCCGGGGCCCGCGATGCCGCCCGGCATGGTGCCCGGTGCGGGCGTCGCCTCCGCCGGGGCGCGGGAGGAGCGGTCGGACGCCTCCGGTCTGCTGGAGCCCGACGAGCGGGCGTGGGCGCCGCAGGCTAAGGCCGGCGGTGAGCGTCCGGTCGTGGCGGCTCAAGAAGGCGTGGGCGAGGGGACGCTGCCGGCCGCCCTGCTCGGGGTGGCGGCGGGAACGGCCGCGGCGGCCGTGGCCGGGGCCGCGTTCGGCGCGGGTGCGGCAGGCTCTGCGGAGGAGTTCCCCGAACGACGGCACCGGCATCGGGACGAGGACGACGCGGCGGCACCGGTCGTACTGCCGGTGAACGAAGGCGACGCGGCGGAGCCGCGCGGCGCGGACGAGCCGGACGAGCCGGAACTCCCGGACGGCCAGGTGGCGTTGGCGCCCGCCGAAAGCTCCGAGGCGGAGGACACGGCGGCGTGGGACAGCGCGGGAGCGTCGTTCGTGCCGCTGCTGTGGTCCGTGCCGACCGAGGACGAGGAGGAGGTGCCGACGCCCGGCTATGCGACGGAGGACGCGAGCACCTGGTCCGGTGCCGCCGGTGCCACGGCGGAGGAGGCCGACGGGCCCCGGCTGTCCACCTGGCGCCCCAACCGGTCGGGGCCCGCCGGCCCCGGCGAGATGGTCATCCCGGCCGTCCCGCTGCGCTCGTTCGCCGGTGACCCCTCGGAACTCACCGTCGAACTTCCGCCGCAAGACCCGGCGTTGGACGACGCGGAGACCGAGGAGGAACCGGCGCAGCCGTCCCGCGGCATCGCGGACCTGCTGGTCCAGGACGGCGACACCTGGGGCTCGGCGGCCTCCGACGGCTCCGGGGCGGTGCTGTGACCGCACCCGCCACCCGGCGGCAGCCGGCCACGGGGCACGCGCCCGCCGCCCGGCGACCGGCTGCGTCCCGGCGACCGGCTGCCGCTCTGCGGGCGTCTGCCACTCGGCGCCGCCCCGCCGCCGCACCATCGCACGACGCAAGGAGACTCGGATGAGCAGCCCCTACGACAAGGAGATAGAAGACCTGCTGGCGCTGTACCGCAAGCAGCGCACGGAGGCCGTCGAGACACGGCGCCGGATCAACGAGGTGACCGGCACGGCGACCGCGCCCCGGCAGACCGTCAAGGCGACCGTCACCGCGCAGGGCGAGGTCACCGCGATCGAGTTCCCCACCGGCGCCTACCACCGGATGGCGCCGAAGGAACTCTCCGAGGCGCTCCTGTCGACCATCCGCCAGGCCCGCGCCAACGCGCTGGAAGCCGTCGCGGAGGTCGGCTCGCACGGGTTGCCGGCCGGGGTGCGGATCACCGACCTCATCGAGGGCAAGGTCGACGCCGCCGACCTGCTCGCGGAGGAACCCGCCATGCCCGACCAGGTGCGCGAGTACCTCGCCGAGGGGCGGCCGGACGCCCGCCACGGTGACGGCCGGTGACGCCGGGCACCGCGCCCCGCCACGACCACGGGAACCAGGGAGGAACGCATGGCTGACCGCGAGTTCTACGTCGACACCGACGGGCTGCGCAACCAGCTGCCGTATGTGCAGCAACTGGCGGCGCGGTTCCGGGACATCGGCACCAGCCTGGAGGGGCGGCTGTCCGAGCTGGGCGAGTGCTGGGGCGATGACGCGACCGGACGGCAGTTCTACGAGCAGTACGCCACGCCCCGCAAGCAGATCATCGACAGCACCGGGCAGATGGGTGAGCTGGTCGACAGCATGCACGACGGCATCAAGACGATGGCCGTCAATCTCGAACGCATGGAGGACCAGAACGTCGAGGCGACCCGGCGGTTGCACACCACCGAGGCCCGGCCCGCCGAGACACGGGTGAAGAACACCAAGTCATGAGCATCGAACTGCCCCCGGAACTGGGCTGGGTCGCCAAGCTGGCCGTCGGACAGGACTGGCCCAAGGGCGACGAGGACAAACTGCGCAGCCTGGGCGCGGCGTGGGACGACGCCGCACGCCAACTGACCGCCATCAGCCGGGAGATAGACCCGGCGACCAGCGGTGTGCTGCACAGCGTCGGCGGCCAGGTCGCCGACGAGTTCACGGCCTTCACCCAGCAGTTGAAGTCCAACATCCCCGATATGGCCGAGGCGGCCGGGCAGTTGGGCGAGCTGGGCCGGAACACGGGGTTGCAGGTCGAGTACGCCAAGTACATGATCATCGCCCAGCTGGTGTGGCTGGCGGTCGAGATCGCCGAACTCGCCTTCTGGGCCCCGGAGGCGATCCCGGCCCTGGTCACCGGTGTGCGGGTGATCGTCAAGATGCTGCTGAAGCGGCTGCTGGTCTCGATCGCCACCGGTGTCGGGTTCATGGTCGGCATGGACGCGGTGATCCAGGGGATCCAGTTCCTCAAGGGCGACCGCACCAAGTGGGACACCGCCGCCACGCTCCAGGCCCTGGAGGGCGGCGCGATCGGCGGCGCGATCGGCGGGCTGTTCTCCGGTGCGGGCTCGGCCTTCGCGCCGAAGTTCGCGTCCTCGCTGATCGGCAAGGGTGTCATCGGCGGCGCGTCCAGCATCGTCACCACCGAGGTGATGTCCCAGATCTTCGGCGGCGAGAACGACATGGGCTCCGCGCTGACCTCGGGCATCATCGGCGCGATGGGCGGCGGCGGGGGCAGGCGGAGGTTCGGCGGGGGCGAGCACACCGAGGTGCACACGCCCGACATCCATCTGCCGTCCGAGCCCGACCTCCACCTCCCGAAGCTCTCCTTCGACGGCGAGGGCGACGGCCCGCATCTGCCGGGCACGGAGGACTTCGAGACCAAGGGGCTGGGTTCGGGGTCCGGCTCGGGGCTGGGCGACAAGGGCGCGGGCACCGGGGGCGGCACCGGTTCCGTCAAGACGCTCGACACGGGTGGCGGTCGTACCGGCGACGAAAGCGGCAACGCTACGGCGCACACCGCCGCCCCGCAGACCGCCACCCCGCACACCACGGTCACCGAGTCCGGGGACCCGGTCACCGGCGGCACCCGGAAGACGGCCACGACACCCCACGTCGCCACCGAGACCACCTCGTCGCCCCACACCTCCACGACGGACTCCCGCCGCACCCCCGCGACGGACTACGGCACGGACGAGGTCGCCCCCCGCGCACCCCGCGCCCAGCAGCCCACCGGGCAGAACCAGGCACCGACGACCGGCGGCCAGAACGAGTCCCCCACCACCGGCGGCCAGCACGAGTCCCCCACCACCGGCGGCCAGAACCAGTCCCCCACCACCACCGAACCGCATCAGTCCGCCCCCAGCACCGAACCGTCCCAGCCCCCCACGACCGAGCACACCCCCACCTTCCCGGACGTCCCCCGGCACGAGCCCGGTACGACCCCGCACCTCGACACCGCCGAGTCCGCCACCCCCGATCCGCGCGTCACCGAGCAGCTGCACCAGCTGGACTCCGTCGTGGTGCCCACCCACGACCCGAACCCGCTGCACCAGGCGCCGGCGCCCCCGACGGCCCGGCCCGTCGCACCCGACGCCGGCATCCGGCAGCGCGTGTCGGACCTGGACCGTGCCGCGCGGGGAGCCGGAATGTCCGAGGCCGACCGCACGGCGCACACCCGTGCCGTGGACAAGGCCGTCGCGTCCGGTGACTGGCAGCGCGCCGGGGAGCACCTGTCGGCGTTCCGGGCCCACGTCGAGACGCGTACCACCCAGCAGCGCTATGACGCCTTCCACGCGCACGCGCAGGGCGGCTTCGACCGGCTGACGAACTTCACCGGCTCCAGGCAGGAGTGGCAGAGCAAGGTCGACGCGGTCGAACAGGCCCACGGCTCCGGCGACTCGGAGCTACTGGACAGCAGGCTCAACGAGTACGCGTCGTACGTCGAGCACCACGTCCCCGCCGAGTCGCTGACCGGGAACGACACCCCGCGCCCCTTCCACCAGGACGTGGAGGACCTGCGGCAGCGCCTCGCCCTGACCACCGACCAGCCCACCGCCGACCGGCTGCGCGCCCAGCTGGACGCGACGCGCCAGGACGCCGAACTGCACGACCGGCTTGTCCAATTGCGGTCCACCTCGGACCCCGGGACCACGGCGCTCCACGAACGCCTCGACAACGCCCGCACCCCGGACGAGGCGAATCAGGCCCTGCACGAGCTGGAGCAGCGCCGCGAGGAACAGCGGCTCCAACAGCGCCTGGATCACCTGAAGTCGGACGAGCCGACGCCCGACCGGCCCCCGGCACCGGGCAGCGAAGCCGATCTCCGCCGCCGCCTGGACGCCCTCGACGACGGCGCGGACGAGCACGAACGCGAGCTGCGCGAGCGGGTCGACCAGGCCGCCACCCCGCAGGTCGCAAGCCGGGCACTGCACGACCTGCACGAGTACCGAGCGGACCGGCAGCTCCAACAGCGCCTGGACCGGCTGAAGTCGGACGTCCCCGACCACCCCTCCGAGCGTGAACTGCGCGAACGTCTCGACGCCCTGCACGACGGCGAGGACGATCCCCGCGCCGCCGAGCTGCGCCGCCGGGTCCAGGAGGCGCGGACCGAGCCCGAGGCCAGGGAGGCCCTCGACAAGCTCGACCAGCATCTGCGCGATCGCGAACAGGCCCGCCAGGACCGGGCGCGCGAATTCGGCGACCGGATGGAGCAGTTGCGGGAGCAGCACACCGAGCAGCTGCTGGGCCTCCGCGAGGGCGCCCCCGAGGACACCTCACGCCGCATCGAGGACATACGCACGGAGTTGTCCTCGCACCTGACGTACGACGAGCGCACCAGCACGCTGCGGCAGGAGCTTGCCCGGCCCACCGTCGCCCCCGAGTCCCCCGGCCACCTGGACCGCATCACCGCCGGGACCGACGAGCACACGAAGGCCGTCGAGGACACCGCACCCGCGCCTCGTGACGCCCTCAAGGTCCCCGCGGACCACACCCCCGTCTCCGACTCCACCGACCAGCACGCGAAGGCCACCGCCGAGCCGCAGCAGGCCGCCCGGCAACCCGGCGCCCGCCAGCACGAGGGCGCGCAGCACGAGGTCGGGCAACTCCAGGCCCAGAAGGAACGGCCGCACGAGGCCGAGGACCCGGCCCACCCCTCCCAGCACCCCGTCCCCGGCCATGAGCACGCCGAACTCACCTCGACGGAAAAGCCGCAGGAGCAGCCGAAGCCCCAGGAGAAGCAGCCCGACCCCGTTCTCGACGGGCGGCACGTCCAGGGGCTCGCCGGGAAGAAGATCACCGAGGAGCCGGGGCCGGACGCCGTACGCGCCCGCGTGGAGACCCTGCTCGGCGGCCACGCCGGGGACACCTCCGTCGCCCAGCGTCTGGACGCGGCCCTCGATCCCGCCAACTTCCGCAAGCAGCATGCGCAGATGGTCAACGGCGGCTGGCGGTTCACCGTGCACGTGGACGGCAAGCCGTACGAGGTCGAGGTCAAGGCGACCGCCTCCGCCTGGCGGCTGGACCCGACGAAGGACGCGGCGAAGGACAACGACGGCGACGGCTTCGACGTGCCCGTGGAATCGACGCACGAGAGGGACCCGCGCAAGACGGAGATGACCTCCTCCGAGGCGGGCCTGGAGTTCGGGCCGACCGTCGTACGGCCCGTCAACCCCCAGCTGTCCGCCCTCATCACGCCGTCCGGCAAGCTGGGCGGCGCCACCCATGGCCGCGAGACCACGGTCAAGTCCGCCACCCAGACGGCGAACCAGTTCGCCTTCACCGGCAAGACCGACAGCTACACCTCCGACTTCACCTATCAGGTGAAGGTCACCGACCACCAGGGCACCCCGCTGCACGCCCCCGGCGCGGACGGCGAGATCAAAGGGCAGGTCCGTGCCGATGTGCCCCGGCCGCTGGAGCTGGACAAGCACCGCCCGCGCACGTGGCAGGGCTGGGACCCCGACCAGGCCAGGAACCGCGCCAACCGGCCCGCCTCCGGGCACCCGGTGTCGATCACCAGCCTCGACACCGCCCGCGACGCCGTCTACCAGGCGCTGCCGCGCGAGGCGCGCCCCGACGGCACCGCGCACCAGGACATCGAGGACTTCTTCCAACCGTCCAACGTCATCAACGAGTTCGAGCACGCCTCGGGCCCCGGCCTGCTGTCCAAGCCGCTGACCCTGAGCGACGGCGGCAAGGCCCATCTGCTGCTGACGGTCGAGCCGGACGGCTCCCGGGCGCTGCACACCGTGGACGACAAGGCGACGCTGGGTGCGAAGTCGACGGGCGAGCACGGTCAGAGCCGTACCGAGAACAGCTCCTGGTCCCTGGGGCTCAGCGGCGGCGCCACCGGCGAGGTGTGGAAGGCCACGGACGGCGGCAAGGAGTCCACCTGGCTGACCGGCACGGCCGGTTACACCGGTTCCAGCAACCTCGCGCACGGCGTCAAGGGCAAAAACGCCATCGGCACCGAGTCCAGCCGCGAACACACCGGGAAGGCCGACCTGGTGGCCACGGGGGTACGGCTGCGGGTCCAGCTCATCCGGCACCACTTCCGGCCGGGGCCCGACGGCCTGCACTCCACCACCGCCACGAAGATCGGCGACCACAGCCCGCCGCCGACCGTGCGGCAGCCGGCGCCCGCGCCCGGCGATGTGGTCCTCACCATCGATCCGCAGCACGGCGAGGTGCTGCGCGCCGTCCCGCACGAGCTGCCGCAGGTCACGACCGGCGGCCGCCCGCAGCTGGAGCCCGCCCGGCTCACCGACCCGGTCGCCGCCCCGCGCACCACGATCCTCGACGTCCCCGGCTCGACGGAACTTGAGGACCACATCGTGCGGGAGATGCACCAGGACCATCCGGGTGTGCTGCCGCCCCCGGAGGCGATCCGCCCCGGCACGGGCACCGAGACGCATCCCCGCGTCACGCCCGAGGCGTGGCAGAACCTGCGCGCGCTGCGACAGCAGCTCGCGCCCTCCCGGCTGCGCGGCGCCGGGTCGAAACTGCTGGACGGCACCTACCGGATCACCCTCAAGAGCCCTCACCTGCCGGGGCGTTCGGGCACCACGCACGAGATCCTCATCAAGGCCGAGCCCGGCAAGGGCGACCACCAGGGCTCCGGGAAGTCGACCACGAAGGCCGTGCAGACGCGGACCACCGGGGCCGACAAGTCCGTCACCCGCAGCACCAAGCACGTCGTCAACCTCGCCGGGAACGTGCGCAGTTCACTCGATCACCCGGACGTGACCCGCGGTTTCACCATCGGCAGCCTCGACATCACCGCACACAACCCCTCGCACGGGATCACCATGGGCGCCGAGACCGAGGTGAAACGGCAGTTCTCCCTGGAGGCCGACACCGACACCTACGCCCACCCGGTGACGTTCCACGTCATGCTCGGCGTGGAAGACCCCGAGCAGCCGACCACGCACCTGTCCACGGTCGCGCCGTCTCCGCACATGCAGCACATCAAGCAGGTACGGCCCGACGGCCGGCTCACCGTCGAGGTCGCGCGCACGCCGGAGCCGGCCACCGAGAACCCGCCGCCGACCACCATCCCGAAGGCGGCGGTGCTGCCGCAGCGCCACGCGATCCGCCATGTCACCGCCTCCGATGACTTCCGGAACACCGCGCGGCAGTCCCTGACCAGCGCCTTCCAGAAGAAGGCCGGGGGCTCGACGGACACCCGTGTGCCCGAGCTGAAGGACGCCCTGGACGGGCTCACCGACGAGGACCATCTGCGGTCCCTGGTCTCCGCCTCGCACGGCGGCTGGGCCAACAGCGGTGACGAGCAGGTCGGTTCGGGCCGCAACCGCGACACCGTCGGGCTCTCGACGCGGACGAGGCTGAGCGCGTTCCGCTTCCGCGAGACGCTGCCCGGCGAGGGCAAGCTGGAGATCGAGACCAAGTCCAGCGTGTCCACGGCGGTCGCGGACAAGAACACCCGCGGGTTCAAGGCCGGTCTCGGCTTCGACGCCGCCCGCTTCCCGTCCAAGGACAGCCCCGACGCCGCCCTCCAGGTGCGCGGCGGCGTCAAGGGCAAGGGCGGCGCCGGCATGAACAGCGGCGAGAACGTCAAGCAGAAGATGACGACCTCACGCAAGGCCGCGTACAAGGGGACCTGGCACCTGTACGAGGCCGACGCCGACGTCACCGTCCAGGGCCGGGTCACCGACGCCAAGGGGAACACCACCCTCGGGGACCCGCAGCACAGCAAGCACCGGGTGCTGGTCCTGCTCTCCGACGACGACGTACGGCACCTCGGCGACGACCCCGCGAAGGCACCGGACACCACCGGCACCCGCCAAGCCACGCTGCTCGCGCACGGGTTGCTGGGCGGGGCCACCGCCGAGATCCCGCGCTCCGACGAGATCCTCGGCGAGATCGACCGGCAGATCCGCGGCCTCGACCAGGTGTCCGACGTACCCGAGAGCGCGCTGCCGTTCGCCGACACCTTCTCGCCGGAGAACCTGTCGGCCAACTACGAGGAGCTAGTGGGCCGGGGCATCCTCGACTACCACGTGCACGAGTCCCGCACCCAGCGGGTGGTCACCGAGGTCCTGGTGCGGGGCGTACCGCGCGACGAGTGGGCCGACGAGGGCGACCACTCCACCGGGGACACCACCCGCAAGGTCGGCCTCGCCGAGACCGTCAAGGGCAGCGCGGGGCACAACTGGTCGCTGGGCGCCGACGGCAACTTCCGTATCTCCTACGCCCCGGTCGTCAAGCCCAAGCCCGGCGAGGACGCCGCCGCCGTCAAGGCCGAGGAGAACAAGTCCGGTCTCGGCAACGCGGCTTGGGCCCCGTCCGGGGGTGCGGAGGGCAGCCGGAGCAAGAGCGCCGAGACCGGGGTCACCACCAAGGTCGAGCACAAGACGTCGAAGTTCGGCGACACGGTGCGGTTCGGCAACCGTATGCGCTTCGAGGTCACCGTGACCCGGCGCACCGAGTACGGCCGCTTCGTCAACCTCGTCAAACCGCGCCCCGTGGAACCGGACTGGCGGGTCCACGTCGACGTTCCCAAGTCCCTGACGAAGACCGCCGAACAGACCGCCGCCGACCAGCAGAATCCACAGACGCAGCACGACCAGCAGACGCCGACGCAGCAGCCGCCGCCGGAAGCGCAGCCGCAGGTGCTCGACGGCGGGGGCACCGTCGAGATGCGGCCCCTCGTCTCCACGGCGGACCGGGAGCGCTGGCAGGCGTCCCTGGACTCCGCCCACGACCTGGTGGGCTTCGACAACCACGCCGGTCTGTACGACCAGGCACGGACGGTGCTGACCACGCCCCGGCCCTGGGGCGAGGGGGTGCTGGGCAAGACGGGCGCGGCCATTTCCTGGGGCCTGGGCTCCGCCGCCACCACGATCGGGCACTGGGCCGGGACGATGACGCCCGAGGCGGCGACCAAGCTGCTCGGCTCCTTCGTGTCCGATCCCCGTCTGGACGCCGACCATCCCCTGGTCGGCGAGCAGCGTCTGCCGCTGGAACAGCAGGTCTCGCTGCGCCGGGCGCTGGGCGCGGGCACCCTGCCCACCGTCTTCCACCAGCTCAAGGACCCCGCGAACGGCTACCGCACGGTGTCGCTCGGCGGCGACGGCAGGACCGGCCTCCAGGTCCGGCTGGAGCCGACCGGGGACGCGGAGGAGATCTCCGTCCGGGACGACGGCAGCGACGAGATCACCGTGGCCACCGAGCACGAGTCGGCCACGAGCGCGAGCAACGGCCTCAACGCGAGCCTGACGCCGCTGGCCGTGCCCGTGACCACCAAGAACCCGAGCGTCGTCGTGCCGATGCCCACCAACGCCCTGAAGCTGGACCGCGACCAGACCTTCGAGAGCAGCTCCCCGGTCACCCGCGCCCCCGGCGTCCCGACCCGCACCCTCCCGCCCCCGGCCCTCCCCCACGGCACGACCGCCACCGAGCCGGGCAAGGCCACGCTCAAGGGCCCCCAGGTGCTGATGCGCCAGCCGGTGCGGCTGAGCACCCAGAAGTACGACGAGAACGGCACGTACGGGAACACGGCGCACACGGACGGGCACGTCTACTACTGGACGGCGAAGAAGACCGAAGACACCAGCACGAGTACGAGTACGACCGCGCCGACGTCCACGACCGCGGACACCACCACGTCCCAGGACGCCACCCCGCCCAAGGAGACCACCCCGTCCAAGGACACGACCCCGTCCGAGGGCACGACCACGACCACGGACACGAAGCCGGCCACGGACACCAAGCCGGTGAAGTCGCCGCCGGCCACGGACACCAAGCGGGTGAAGTCGCCCGAGGAGACCAAGCAGCAGGACACGGCGCACAAGCCGACCGAGAATCCTGCGGCCGTCGGCACACACGAACCGACCGAGACCCACAAGCCCGTCGGCACGCACAAGCCGGACGAGAGCCACGAGTCGGCTGAGAGTCCCGAGACCCTCGAAACCCGCAAGCCGGCCGCGTCGCACGAGGCCCCCGAGGACCACACCCCCGATACCCCCGACACCCCGCCCCAGCCCCGCGTCCCCGTCCCCGGTGACGGCCGCTGCCTGCTGTACTCCGTCCTCGCGAGCACCCCGCCCGAGCACTGGCCGAGCGCCCTGCACGGGGGCACGGCCGAGCACGCGCGCGCCCAGCACGAGGCCGTCGTACACCAGATCCGCACCCAGCACGGCCGGGTCGGTGCCGACAGCCCGCTGGGCCGGGCCGCCCGCGATCTGCACCAGATGGTGCTGGACCGGGTGCGGTCCTCCCGTCCGGAGGATCTGCCCTTCGACGTCACGGAGTTGTACCGCCGCAGCCAGGAGAACCAGCTGCGGCAGACGCTCCAGAGCGAATCCTTCGAGCAGTTGCGGCAGCGCCTGCACGACACCGGCGTCGACCACGTCATCTCGCCCGACTGGCTCAGCCCGCAGGCACTGCGCACCCTCTACGTCGACACGCGCGCCCAGGAGCTGATGGGCCCGCCCCACCGGCTCGCCCCGCGGGACGCGGCCGACCGCGCGGCCGCCGAGGTGCCCGAGACGACGGACGCGCAGGGCCGCTGGTGGCTGCGCGACGACGCCCTGGCCCCGCGCGCCCAGTTCGCGTACGTCGCTGGCCGCACCGGTCCGTTGAGCCTCGACCACGTGGACAGCCACGACCGCCTGGCCGGTGCCGTCGTGGACACCGCGCTGCACCAGCCGCTCACCCCGGCCGAACACCAGGCGCTGATCCGGGCCGTGCGGAACTGGGTGCCGGGCAACGACGCCTGGAACACCGACGAGGGCGAGATGTTCCCCGCACTCGTCGCCCACACCCTCGGCATCCGGCTGCGCACCTTCCAGTCGACCGGTGACGGCACGGCCCATCTGCGCACGGTCGGACCACGGAACGGCAACCACACGGTCGACATCTACTACAACGGCCGCAACCACTACGACGCGAGCCGCACCCCGGCACACCCGACGACCGCCACCGCACCGCCGGAGGCCAAGCCACCGCGCACCGACGAGGTCGCGCCCAAGGCACCGAAGGCCCCCGAGGCCCCGGCGAGCACCATGCCGCGCCGCCCTCTGAACCGCGCCCCCCGCTTCGTGGTCCGCTCCGCCTTCGACGCCCGTGCCTTCCGGGTCGGCGACACCCCCGTCACCGATCTCACCGTGCGGATCGCCTTCCGGGACGGCTCGGGCCACGACCCGGACACCGCCTGGCACCAACTCGTGCGCGGTACCGACGAGTTCTACAACAGCCCCGGCCACCGTCTGCCCAACGGCAGCCTGCTGCATGTGACGGTGGAGCGCGTCCCCGTGGACGCCGACCCCCATCTGGTGGTCGACCTCGCCGGCCGGGACCGTCCGATGGACCAGCGCACCTGGTGGCCGGACGCCGAACCCGTCGCCTACGCACACGAGTTGGGCCATCAGCTCGGGCTGCGCGACGAGTACCGCGAGGACACCGGGGCTCCGGGCCGGGCGCAGGTGGCGGGCAGTCTGCTGGGCGACTTCCACCAGCCGGCGCCGCACGGCCTCGCCCAGGGCGGGCTGCGCGGCCGTCACCTCCAACTGCTCGGGGCGCTCGTCGGCGACGTACCCGAGTCCGTCGCGCACACCGGCGGAGAGCCGTCGCACACCGTCCCCACGGAGCGGGACCCGCGCTGGCAGCAGGCCCGTGACGCCGCCGAGCCGGTGACCCGGCGGCATGTGTGGGTGGACCCGGTGACCGACCCCGCCGCGGACTCCGCCGGGGAGCACCTGTCGCAGGACCCGCGGATGCCGCGGTCCGAGGACTCGGTGGAGCACGGCGACGAGGACGAGCTGGACTGGTCGGACATCCTCCAGGAGTACACGCGGGAGCGCCGGCTGGAGTACGCGTGGCTGGACGGACTGTACGGCGAGACGCTCGACCCGCAGTCGTACGACCGTGCCCACGACGCCCTGCTCACCCTCCAGTCGATGGACCTGGCGCACCCCGTGCCGGACGCCGAGCACCAACCGCATCTGGAGCTGCTGGCCCGGCAGGTGCTCCACCTGGACGGCCCGCCGAGCCCGGACGACTACCGGTATCTGCTGGCCCTCACCGCGCACGCCGGACCCGAGTCGACCCGTGACGCCGCCGCGCTCGGCGCGCACTACCTGGCCACCGAGCACGGCGCCCTGGACCACCACACCGCGCTGGTGGACGCCTCCGGGCAGACCACCGGCCGCGACTGGACGGGGACGCGGGCGGTGCCGCCGGACCTGTCGAGCTACACGGTGTCCGGGCCGGACGGGGCGGCGACCGAGCACCCGGCGCCGTGGCGCCGGCCGTACGTGGTCACCGCCCTGGGCACGCCGCGGGACGGCCTGTCGCTGCTGGTGGACGGCCGTACGGTCCGGGTGTCCGGCCCGGCGGAGTTCGCCGAACTCGTCGCCCGGGACCCGCTGCGCGACCCCGGCCAGGACATCCTGCTGCTGGTCTCGCACGCGCAGGACCAGGGCCTCGCGCAGCTCGTGGCGGACCGGGCCGGTACGGCGGTGTGGTCGACCGACGCCGAGGTGCGCCCCACGCTCGACTGGCGCACCGGCACCGAACGCCTCGACCTGAGCGGCGGCGACGGCGGCTGGACGCTGCACATGGGCGATGCGCGCGGACCACTGGACCTGTTCGACTTCGGCTCCCCCGCCCCGGAGCACGATCCGGGCGGCCCCGACTACGCGGCCAAGCTGCTCCCGCACCCCGGCGGCGACACCTCGCCCCTGACCCCGGCGAACCTGCTGGACCGGCTGGGCGCCCGCCCGCTGACGACCAGCGACTACGAGGTGATCGGCGCCGAGCCCGGTGCGGTGCTGTTCGAGGAGCCGACCGGCATGCGGCAGACCGGCTTCGACTACGGCCCGGACGGCTCGGGTGACGTACCGCGGCTGATCGTGCCGACGCAGGGGCATCAGCAGACCCTGGTGAGCGAGCATCCGCCGCTCCACGTCTCCGGGGATCTGTCGCTGGCACACCGGCAAGGCGGTTACGGGCAGCAGGTGTTCGCCTCCCCCAAGGCGATCGAGTCGGCCAACCATCAACTGGCCCTCGCGGGCAGCCTGGTGCGGCTGGAGCCCGGAGAGATGAAGCTGCGGGTGGGCGACGGCCAGGGCGGCCGTCGCGAACTGGTACGCGTCACCCCGCGGTTCCTCACCCGGTCCGGAAAGTCGGAGGAGGAGATCTGCCGGGACTTCGCCCAGATGGTCTCGGGCAACGTCGCCGCCTCGCACGTGGTCTTCCGGAGCCCCGACGGCACCGGGCTCGCCAAGGCGCCGATCAACGCGCTGGGCCGCACCGAGGTCACCGGCATCCACCACCTCGCCGAGTCCCTCGGTCTGGTGGCCGACGGCCAGAAGCCCGGCACGCTGGATCCCTCGTGGGCGGCGCGGCAGGTGCGCCGGGACGACCGGTTCATCGCCGAGAGCGACGGCCCCACGCCGGGCAAGTCGTACGGCAGCGCGCTGAGTTACGACCCGCTGGACAATCCGCGCCGCGACAACCTGTCGGCCGCCGCGCGCGAGATCGGCATCAACGAGCACGCCTGGGCGAAGGTCGGCGAGGCGTATCTCGTCCATTCGATCAACGCCCTCGACGAGGAGGGCCTGCCCAGCCTGGCGCACAACTACGCCAAGCCGGGCGAGCCGCCGGGCAGCCACTTCGGCTACCACTTCGCCGCCGTCGTGCTCGCCAGCGAGGACGGCAGGCACCAGATCACCCTGGAGAACTTCGCCCGCCGCGCCCACGTCGCAGCCATCGTGAAGTCGGCTGTGGCGCACAACCTCCGCCAGACCGGCCCGGACGGCTTCCACCGGCTGCACGAGGCCATCGCCGACGAACTGGACAGCGCCCGCACGGGCACGGCGGACGCGACGCGGACCAAGCGGCTGGAGCGCCATCTGGCCCTCGCGGACGCGCTCGCCAAGGCGGCGGACGCGCGGGAGGTCCGCGACGCGACCGCCGCGGGCAGCCCCGAGCGCACGGCGGCCGGCACCGCGTACGACAAGGCGGTCATGGTGGCCGAGGCGCGGATGAAGCAGGCGGCCGAGCTGTCCAAGGGCAGCGACCTGTGGCACTTCCGGATGTTCTCCCAGCGGCCCGGCGAGACCATGCACGAGGTCAGCGCGGACCTGCTGACCTCCGATCCGTCGGCCGAGGCCAACCCGCTGACCTCGGTCATCGTGCACGGGCACCGGATGCCCCGGGTGGACATCGAGTTCCGGGAGGGCTCCCGGCAGATCAGCCGGGACGAGGGCCGCAAGCTCAACTACGTGGCCGAGCTGGCGACCCGCGCCGGGCTGTGGAACCACCACAACGGTCTGCCGCTGCCCCGGATCACCGTGACCGGGCGCGGCAACGCCCGCCGTCCCACGCTCGGCGGGGTGCTCCCCGAGGCCGCGCGGCAGCGGGCCGAGGCCGTGCACGGGGAGCTGCGGGACCGGCTCGACCGGTATCTCATCAACTACCAGCACGGCAGCTCGCAGGGGCGGCTGACCGCGGCCGACTTCCCGCTCGAGGTCACCACCGAGCGCGCCACGCCGGGCGGCGACCGGACGCAGGGCCGCCGTACGACGGTCGCGGTGGACGATCCCCACCCGGAGGACACCCCCACCGGCACCGCCACGACCCCGCGCCGGTCCGCCCCGGACCCCTCCGAGGCGGCACCCCGAGCACCCCGAGCACCCCAGCCGACAGCACAGCCCCCGGAGGACCACCGGCCGACGGCACCGGAGCCCGCACCCGCCCCGGCTCCCCAGCCCGCCGCCCCGCCCCCGTCGTCGTACCGCAGCGAACGCCTCACCATCGGCGGGGTCGGGTTCGCGGACGGCTCGGCGGAGCTGACCGGCGCGCAGCGGGAGACCGTGCACCGGCTGGCCGCCGAGGTGGCGTGGGCCGCGGTGGCGAACACGCGTGCGGGTTACCCTCCGCCGCGGGTCCTGGTGGTCGGCCACGCCAACGGGATGCGCGGCGGCCTCCCGCACTTCGGTGAGGCGCTGCGGCGGGGGCAGGCGCGCGCGGACGGGGTGGCGGAGGTGTTCCGCGCGGCGCTCGCCGTCCACCTGGCGCGGCTCCAGGCCGGCGGGGAGGCCGTCACGCGCCTGGCGGACATCGAGGTCACCACCCGTTCCGAGGGCAACGCACCGCCCCTCGGGGCACCCGCGGAAGCGGACGCGGCGGCCACGCGCCGGCAGGCGTTCATCGTGGTCGAGCTGCCCCGGCCGGGGGAGGGTGACGCAGGGTGAGCGCGCCCGGTCGGCGCCACGACGCGCCCCACCGGGGCGGGTTCGGGCGGTGCGCGGCCGGGCAGAATGCCGCAGCGCACATGACCTTCCCGGCCACAAGGCCGATACTGAGGTGCAAGGCTCCGACCACCTAACCGGTCCCACCCGGCCTGAGCAGGGCGAATGCCGGTCCGGGACCAGCCGCCGAGCTTTCTGGGAGACGGGCATGAAGATGTTGATCAACGTGCCGGAGACCGTCGTGGCGGACGCGCTGCGCGGGATGGCCGCCGCGTATCCGGATCTGACGGTGGACGTGGAGAACCGGGTGATCATCCGTCGGGACGCCCCGGTGCAGGGTCAGGTCGCCCTGGTCTCCGGGGGCGGGTCGGGGCACGAGCCGCTGCACGGCGGGTTCGTCGGTCCGGGCATGCTGTCCGCCGCCTGTCCGGGTGAGGTGTTCACCTCGCCGGTGCCGGACCAGATGGTGCGCGCGGCGGCGGCCGTGGACAGCGGCGCCGGAGTGCTGTTCGTCGTGAAGAACTACACCGGCGACGTGCTCAACTTCGACATGGCGGCGGAGCTGGCCGAGGACGAGGGCATACAGGTCGCCAAGGTGCTGGTGAACGACGACGTGGCGGTCACCGACAGCCTCTTCACAGCCGGCCGGCGCGGCACCGGGGCGACGCTGTTCGTGGAGAAGATCGCGGGCGCCGCCGCGGCCGAGGGCCGGCCGCTGGAGCAGGTGGAGGCGATCGCCCGGCGGGTGAACGAGAACTCCCGCAGCTTCGGTGTGGCACTGAGCGCCGTCACCACCCCGGCGAAGGGCAGCCCCACCTTCGATCTCCCGGACGGCGAGCTGGAGTTGGGCATCGGCATCCATGGCGAGCCGGGCCGGGAGCGGCGGCCGATGATGACTTCCGGGGAGATCGCCGACTTCGCGGTGCACGCGATCCTGGACGACATGCCCCCGCACAACCCGGTACTCGTGCTGGTCAACGGCATGGGTGCCACCCCGCTGCTGGAGCTGTACGGCTTCAACGCGGAGGTGCAGCGGGTGCTGGCCGAGCGCGGGGTCGCGGTGGTGCGCACCCTGGTCGGCAACTACGTCACCTCCCTGGACATGGCGGGCGCCTCGGTGACGCTGTGCCAGGTCGACGAGGAGCTGCTCGGGTTGTGGGACGCGCCGGTGCGCACCCCGGCATTGCGCTGGGGGATGTGATACGGCGGTACAAGTCTCAACGCCCTTACTATGCTTGGGAGGTCCAGTGCTCGACGCCGACTTCTTCCGCCGTTGGATGACGGCGACCGCCGCGTCCGTCGACCGCGAGGCGGAACGGCTCACCGCCCTCGACGCGGCCATCGGGGACGCCGATCACGGCAGCAACATGCGGCGCGGATTCACGGCCGTGCAGGCGGAGCTGGACAAGGAGACGCCGGGCACGCCCGGCGCCGTGCTGATGCTCGCCGGGCGCGTGTTGATCTCGACGGTCGGCGGTGCCTCGGGGCCGCTGTACGGCACCTTGCTGCGCCGGACCGGCAAGGCGCTCGGGGAGGCCCCGGAGGTCACCGAGGCGCAGTTGGCCGAGGCGCTGCGGACGGGGGTGCAGGGGGTGATGAAGCTCGGCGGGGCGGCGGCGGGCGACAAGACCATGGTCGATGCCCTGCTGCCGGCCATGGACGCGCTCGGCGAGGGCTTCGCCGCCGCCCGGACCGCCGCCGAGCGGGGCGCGGAGGAGACCGTGCCGCTGCTGGCCCGCAAGGGCCGGGCGAGTTACCTGGGCGAGCGCAGCATCGGGCACCAGGATCCGGGGGCGACGTCGTCGGCGCTGCTGATGGCCGCGCTGGCCGAGACGGCGGAGGGCTGACGTGAGCGAGGAGAAGCTGGTCGGGATCGTGCTGGTGTCGCACAGCGCGGAGGTGGCCGCCTCGGTCGCCGCGCTGGCCAAGGGGCTCGCGGGCGGTGCCGCCTCGGTGCCGGTGGCCCCGGCGGGCGGTACGGAGGGCGGCGGGCTGGGCACCAGTGCCGAGCTGATCTCCGCCGCGGCCGCCTCGGTGGACCGGGGTGCCGGGGTCGCGGTCCTCACCGACCTCGGCAGCGCCGTACTGACGGTGAAGGCGCTGCTCGCCGAGGACGAACTGCCCGAGGACACCCGGCTGGTGGACGCCCCGTTCCTGGAGGGGGCGGTGGCCGCGGTGGTGACGGCCGCTGCGGGCGCCGATCTGGCCGCGGTGGTGGCGGCGGCGACGGAGGCGTACGACTACCGCAAGGTGTGACGGCTCGTCAGCGGGCCGGTGCGGCTGGTCAGTTGTCGGTCACGAACTGCCGGGCCAGCCGCTCCCCCGTGGTCACCGCCGCCTGGTGGTCCTCGATGGGGTCCACCTTGGAGTCCTTGAAGACGATGTAGGTGACCCCGGAGGGCACCCCGCCGTCGCTGGGTCCGGCGGGGATGCCGAGGCCCCGCGCGGTGGCGTAGGAGGCCTCGCCGATGAGGTCGCTCGGTCCGGTGTCGCCGACGACCGCGTACTGCACCCGGTCCCGGTAGACGACGGCGGCGACGGAACCGCCCCGCACCCCGCTCCCGGCGGGGCTCCAGCGGCTGCTCGCGGCCGGTACGACGATGTAGGGCAGGGTCTCCGCGTTCAGCGGCCGCCCGTCGGACTGCACGTAGGCGGTGCCGGGCGAGTACAGCGGGTCGGCCTGGCCGTTGCAGTGGGCCGTCGTCTGGCCGTCGCAGTCGATGTCGAGGTCGGCCTTCCAGAAGACCGCGCCCGAGGCGCCGCAGACGGGCACGGTCGCGGGGCTGTCCGCGTCGGTGCGGTAGCGGCCGTGGGAGATCTCGGCGCAGGTGCCGACCTTGGCCAGCAGATCGGCGGCGGTCACGGCACCCTCGGCACGGTCCTGGGCGGTGCGGGCCCGCGTGCGGGGCGGCGTGACGGCGGGCCGGCCCCGGCTGGGGGCGGTGGCGCCCCGCTCGGGGCGCACGGCGGCAGGAACGTCTCTGCTGGCGATCGGCGCCGGTCCGGGGCGCTGTCCGGCACCCGGAGCGGCGGTGGCGTCCTCGCCATGGGCCGTGCTCCGGACCTCGGGCGGAAGGGCCGCGGCGGCGCCGGGCAGCGTGGCGGGGGCGATCAGGGCGACGCCGGCCGCGGCCAGTGTCAACGTCGGGACACGCACACGCACGATGAGGAACCCTCTCCTCGGGGACATGTCGAGGCCACTGTGATCCGCGGCCCGGACGCCCGCCCGCCGGGGCCACCCCGAAGCGGCCGGATGGAGCACGCTTCTGACAACCCGTGAGGGAATAATTTCGGCATTTGGTGCACAAAACGCATGAACGGGAGTGTGTTCACCTGACAACAGGGGCCGGGGGCCCCGACCGACCCCGGTCCGGGCCCTCCGGCCACCCGCGCGGGCGCGGGTTCGGCGACGACAGCGTCTCTGCGCCGCCGGCATGAACTCCCCTGTCCTGGCGCGGAGTTCAGCCGTAGAGAGATCTCAGCATACGTATCGTCCGCGCGCGCTCCGCAACGGCCCCTTGTCCTGGGCACACCGGCCGGGCCATATTGGTCCGGACCATTGCCGGGGCCGTCGGTGCCGAACCGATCATCGAATGTGGAACAGCTGTGGAGGCAGAACCGTGCGACGCGTTCCCCTTCCGCTCGTGCTGGTCGCCGGAGCCCTGCTCCTCCTCGCGTCCTGCGCCCCGAGCCGGGCCGACAGCGGCGACGAGGGCCGGATGCCGGGCGCCCCGACCGGCGTCACCGCCCAGGCGGGCAGCGCCACCACCGTGCACGTCATGTGGAACGCGGTGCCCGACGACAGCCCCGGCATCCGCTCCTACGAGGTCTACCGGGGCGGCGCCAAGGCGGCCGACGTGCCGGGCACCGAGCGCATGGTGGACGTCATCGGGCTCAGCCCGTCCACCGGCTACGCCTTCACCGTGCGCGCCCGCGACAAGGCCGGGCGCCTCGGACCACCGAGCCGGACGGTACGGGCCCGCACACCCGCCCGGATCGCGGCCGACCACACGGCGCCGACCCGCCCCGGCACGCCCACCGGGCACCCCGTCGGCAGCCGCGAGGTCCAGCTCGCCTGGGGCGCCTCACGGGACGACCGGGGCGTGGTGTCGTACGACATCGCGCAGGGCGGGGTGCGGATCCACAGCGTCGGCGGGGCACAGACCTCGACGGTGGTCACCGGGCTGCGGCCCGGCACCCGGTACGTCTTCACGGTGCGGGCGCGGGACGCGGCCGACAACCTCTCCCCCGCCAGCGCGCCGGTGCGGCTGACCACGCCGGGCACCGACGACGGCCGGGCCACCGCGCCGACCGGTTTCACCGCCGCCACGCATCGCACCGGCGGCGCTTACTACCTTGACCTGGCCTGGGACCCACCGGACGCCGGCGGGGTGATCACCGAGTACTCGATCCTGCTGGACGGCACCACGACGACCTCGCTGGAGTGGGGCGGCACCCCGCCGCGCGGCCGGGCGCGCTACAGCTTCTACCTGGGCCGCACCACCGGGGAGGAGCACCGGGTGCGGCTGCGGGCCCGGCTGCCGGACGGCACCTGGGGCGGCTGGTCGGCACAGCGCACGGTGACCACGGGACGCTGAGCCGCGCGCCCCGGCCACAGGTCGCCGCCCGGCGCATCCCGGCGGGGGCCCGCCCTGCTCCGGGTGTGGGTTTCCGTCACCCGGCCGGGTGCCGTCCGGGTGCGCGCGCCGCCGGGGCCGCGTTGGCTGCTGACCAGGCAGCACGGATGTTCCCCGACCCAGGGCGGCGCATGGGACGTACCGCCGGCCGTGCCGCCGGAGGCCCCGATGCGCAACTCCATATCCGTGCTCCGCTTCGCTCCGACCCTGGCGGCCGCCGCCGTGCTCCCGGCCGCGCTCGCGGCGCCCTCGGCCGCGGTCTCCGGCATCTCCGTCAGCACCACGGGATCCAGCGTCTCCGTGGTCACCAGCGCGTGCACCCAGATCAACGGCAGCTGGGGCACCGCGGCCCTGCTCACCAGCAGCCAGGCGAACTTCGCGCAGGGCCGGCAGGTGGCGCTGTCGGGCACCACGATCAGCCAGTCCGCGGCCTGGTCCAAGGTGAGTCCGGGGACGTACACCGTGGTGGTGGTCTGCTCCAGCGGCAGCACGGCGGGCAGCCAGTCGGTGATCGTGTCCGCCGGGTCCGCGCCGACGCTCGCGGCGACCTCCAGGCCGGGGACGACCACGACGACGACCCGGCCGGCGCCGAACCGGGGGGTGAACGGCGGCCTCGGCGGCGCCACCCGCGACTACGGCGCGCTGACGCTCGGGGCCGGCGCGGCGCTGGTGAGCGCGGGGGCCGTCACGGCCGGCTGGTATCTGCGCCGCCGTACGAAGCCGTACCGGCGCTGAGGGCGGCTCAGTCCCCTGCGGAACGGGGAGCGGACCCGCCCGGCCCGGCCTCGGACGGTTCGGCTCCGGGCAGCCCGGTTGCCGGCAGTTCGGGGTCCGGCAGTCGCGTGAACTCCGCCAGGGCGTGGGCGAGCCACCGGGTCCAGAAGGTCTCCAGGTCGATGCCCGCCCGCAGCACCAGGTGCCGCAGCCGGTCCTCGGGGGCGTCCCGGTCCGGCGGGAAGTCGCGCTGCTCGATCTCCTCGTACTCGGCCAACTGCCGCTCATGCGACGACAGATGGCGGCGCAGATCCGCCTCGATGCCGGCCGTGCCGACCACCGCGGCGGCGCGCAGCCGCAGCAGCAGCGGGTCCCGCGGTGGCTTGGGGTCCTGCCCGGCTGCGGCCCAGCGGGCCAGCTCGGCGCGGCCCGCGGGCAGGACCTCGTAACTCTTCTTCTGCCCGCGGGAGGGCTGCGCGGCCGGCAGCGCCCGGATGAGCCCTTCGCCCTCCAGCTTCCCCAGCTCGCGGTAGATCTGCTGGTGCGTCGCGGACCAGAAGTAGCCGATCGACTTGTCGAACCGGCGCGTCAGCTCCAGCCCCGACGACGGCTTTTCCAGCAGGGCGGTGAGGATCGCGTGCGGGAGTGACATGGGCCCATCCTAGGGACGCCCGGTACGGGTCTACAGCGCCGCCGCCACCTCGGTGCCCTGCTTGATGGCACGCTTGGCGTCCAGCTCGGCCGCCACGTCCGCGCCGCCGATCAGATGGGCGCTGCGCCCGGCGGCGACCAGCGCGTCGTACAGGTCGCGGCGCGGCTCCTGACCGGTGCACAGGACGACGGTGTCGACCTCCAGGACGGTGCTCTCCTCGCCGACGGTGATGTGCAGTCCCGCGTCGTCGATGCGGTCGTAGCGCACGCCCGGAACCATGGTGACGCCGCGGTGCTTCAGCTCGGTGCGGTGGATCCAGCCGGTGGTCTTGCCGAGCCCGGCGCCGACCTTGGTGGTCTTGCGCTGGAGCAGGTGCACCTGGCGGGGCGGGAGGGGGCGGCTCGGCTCGGTGAGGCCGCCGGGCACGGTGTACTCCATGTCGACACCCCAGTGGCGGAAGTACGTCCGCGGGTCCTCGCTCGCCTTGTCGCCGGCGTCGGTGAGGAACTCGGCGACGTCGAAGCCGATGCCGCCGGCGCCCAGGACGGCGACGCGCTCGCCCACGGGGGCGCCGTCGCGCAGCACGTCCAGGTAGCCGAGCACGCGGGGGTGGTCGACGCCGGGGATGTCAGGGGTGCGGGGGGTGACGCCGGTGGCGACGACCACCTCGTCGTAGCCGGCCAGGTCCGCGGCGCTCACCCAGGTGCCGAGCCGTACGTCGACCCCGTGGGCGTCGAGCTGGTGGCGGAAGTAGCGCAGCGTCTCGTCGAACTCCTGCTTGCCCGGGACCTTGCGGGCGACGTTGAGCTGTCCGCCGATCTCGCTCGCGGCGTCGAACAGGGTGACCTGGTGGCCGCGTTCGGCGGCGCCGGCGGCGCAGGCGAGGCCGGCGGGTCCGGCGCCGACCACGGCGACGCGCTTCTTCGTGCGGGTCGGGGCGAGCACCAGCTCGGTCTCGTGGCAGGCGCGCGGGTTGACCAGGCAGGAGGTGAGCTTGCCGCCGAAGGTGTGGTCCAGGCACGCCTGGTTGCAGCCGATGCAGGTGTTGATGGCCTCGGGGGTGCCGGCGGCGGCCTTGGCGACGAAGTCGGGGTCGGCGAGCATGGGACGGGCCATGGAGACCATGTCGGCGTAGCCGTCGGCCAGCAGTTCCTCGGCCAGTTCGGGGGTGTTGATGCGGTTGGTGGTCACCAGGGGGATCGCCACCTCGCCCATCAGCTTCTTGGTGACCCAGGTGTAGGCGCCGCGCGGCACGGAGGTGGCGATGGTGGGGATGCGGGCCTCGTGCCAGCCGATACCGGTGTTGATGATCGTGGCGCCCGCGGCCTCGACGGCCTTGGCGAGGGTGACCACCTCGGCGTGCGAGGAGCCGCCGGGGACGAGGTCCAGCATGGACAGCCGGTAGACGATGATGAAGTCCGTGCCGACGGCCTCCCGGACCCGGCGCACGATCTCGACCGGGAAGCGCATCCGGTTCTCGTAGGAGCCGCCCCAGCGGTCGGTGCGGTGGTTGGTGCGGGCGGCGATGAACTCGTTGATCAGGTAGCCCTCTGAGCCCATGATCTCGACGCCGTCGTATCCGGCGTGCCGGGCGAGGCGGGCGGCGCGCACATAGTCCTCGACGGTCCGCTCGACGTCCGCGTCTGACAGCTCGCGGGGCACGAAGGGGTTGATCGGCGCCTGGACGGGGCTCGGGGCGACGAGGTCGCGGTGGTAGGCGTACCGCCCGAAGTGCAGGATCTGCATCGCGATGCGGCCGCCCGCGCC
This sequence comes from Streptomyces sp. AM6-12, assembly GCF_044327085.1. Classification (NCBI taxonomy): domain Bacteria; kingdom Bacillati; phylum Actinomycetota; class Actinomycetes; order Kitasatosporales; family Streptomycetaceae; genus Streptomyces; species Streptomyces sp. AM6-12. The sequence goes on along the minus strand of NZ_JBIQWN010000002.1, from coordinate 376,077 downwards.
GTGCACGGCCTCGGTGACGATCCGGTGCCGCTCGGCCTCCGCCTCGGTGGTGAGCATGGCCCCGCCCTCGAAGGACCGGCCCTCCTCGTTCGGCGCGATGCCCCCGGTGACGATGAGCCCGACGCCGCCGCGCGCACGGGCGGCGTAGAAGGCCGCCATCCGCTCGAACCCCCGCTCGGCCTCCTCCAGGCCCACGTGCATGGACCCCATGAGCACCCGGTTGGGCAGCGTGGTGAACCCCAGGTCCAGCGGGGTCAGCAAGTGGGGGTAGCGGCTCATGTCAGGCCCTCCGTGCGCGGATGCGTTCGCATCTTGTTGTAGAGCACGCGAACCCGCTTATGCAACAAGTTGCACAACATGTGCCCCACGCCACTGACCCGCAGTACGGACACCCTGGTGGAGACGCTCGGCGTTCCGCCCGAGGACCGCTTCCAGGTGATGACCGGCCATGACGGCACGACCACCACGGTGCGCTACGACGACTACCCCGGCGTGCGCAGGGACGACTCCCTGGTGATCGTGGCGATCACGATGCGCGCCGGGCGCGATGCGGAGATGAAGCGTGGGATGTACCGGCGGATCGCGGAGTTGGTGCACGAGCGCACCGGGACCGATCCGGCGAATGTGTTCGTGACCGTCACCGAGAACACCTCGGCCGACTGGTCCTTCGGGTACAGCCTGGCGCAGTACGCCCCGGCCGGTGCGGGACCGGCCGGGGCGTCGGCGTAGCGGTGTCGTGCCGTCGTGGCGGTGGTGCCTCGGTTCAGCGGCTTTCCAGGCGCAGGTGCAGGTCGCGCTCCTGGTCGCCGGAGGCCGCGCTGGTCTCCTCGACGGTGAACATGGAGTCCAGGGTGTGGCGGAAGCGGTCCACGGCCCAGTAGCCGCCCTGGACGTCCGCCTGGACGGACGAGCGGAGGTGGACCGGCGGACAGCCCGTGCGCTCGGTGTCCGCGACCTCGTAACTTCCGAGCCACACCATCGGACGGGACTCGTGGAGCTGCTGGGGCACCTCGTCATCGCCCCGGTCGGACGCGAAGCACGTGTTGAGCGCCTCGAAGACGAGACGCGCGTCGTCCTTGGAGCATCCGCTGATCTCCACCGTGACGGTTTCCGGATGCGACTGGTCCTCGTGCGCCATTGATCGCTCCTTTCCTGGCCGCGCTGCCCGGAGTACCCCGCCGCACCGCGTCCATCCCCCCGCCCAGCAAAACACCGCCCCTCGTCACCCGCACGCGCTGCGCGGGATTAGCCGAGGGTGAACTCGTACGTCTTGCTGTCGGTGAGCACGCAGATGCCCGGCGAGACCACGATCACCCGCAGGGTGCCGCTGCGCCGGTCGTAGTCGATGCCCTCCACCTCGAAGGTGCCGGAGCACGCGCTGCGCAGCGGCAGCTGGCGCAGGGCCGTGACATGCCCGGTGACGTCCGCGGAGCCGTTCGGCGGGGCCGACAGGTCGATCTGGAGCAGCGGCTTGGTGATGCCGAACAGGCTCCCGTCGGAGTCGTCGGAGGAGCACAGCAGGGTGGTGGGGCCGGAGAAGTCGCAGCCCTGCACATCGCTGACGGCGTGGTCCAGGTGCACCGTGGCGGCCAGCGGGAGGTTCGCCGAGGGCGAGGTGCTGCGGTTCTCGCCCGGCGTCGGGAAGACCAGCAGCCGGTTCATCGTGCCCCACTCGCCGGACAGCATCCACTGCCCGTCGGGCGTGATCGCGTCCCAGGAGTTGTTCAGCGCCTCGCCGGGGCTGAGCTGGTGCACGTACTCCGACCAGGAGCCGTCGGGCGCCTGCACGCGGTACATCTTCGCGCCGCCGGAGTCCTCCTGGTAGGGCTCGACGTAGTAGCCCTCGTACGAGGCGTCGGGGTCGCCGACGTGGTTCCAGCCCCGCAGGGAGTCGCTCAGCGGGATGGTGCCGATGCCGGTGTAGCGGTTGGGGCTGCCGGCCGGGACCTCGATCGAGGCCAGCCCCTGGCTCTCGGTCAGCGGGTCGGCGCGGTCCGAGCCGGTCTCGTTCCAGGTGCCGGCCGCGGCGGCGGACGACGGCACGGCGAGGGACAGGGCGGCGGCGAGGGCGACGAGCGCGGTGAGGGCTCCAGTGCGGCGTAACCGGGCGGACGCGGGCATGACCATCTCCTCGAACGGGCGGTGGGGACACTCGAACGGCGCACAGTCTGGCGTGGCGCGATCGGTCATGTACAGGCCAATGCAGCAAACATGGGCGTGAACTCTCCCGGCGCCGCCGGCCGCGCGGTACGGTCCCGCGAGCGGTCCCGGTGCCCCGGCCGGCGTCGCTCGGGCGGACGCCCGCCGCCGGGTTGAGAGATGGTGGAGGTTGACGGCGACAGCGGCGGAGAGTCGGATGTGAGCGCGACAGGACGTGGGGAACCGGCACGGGGGACGGCGTGCCGTCCGGACGGGCGAAGGCGGTGCGTGGCATGAGTGCAGCCGGGGCTGCGGCGACGGAGGGCGGCGAGCCGGCCCGCGGTCCCGTGCCGCCGGGCGGCCTCCTCGACGTGCTCGCGGTGGCCTCGGTGGTCCTGGACACCGAGGGCCGGATCGTGCTGTGGAGCCCCCAGGCCGAGGAGCTGTTCGGCTACACGGCGGCGGAGGCGCTCGGCCAGTACGCCGCCCGGCTGATGGTGAACGAGCGGCACATGCAACTGGTCGGCAAACTCTTCGCCGACGTCATGGCCACCGGGCAGAGCTGGGCGGGCGGCTTTCCGATCCGGCACAAGGACGGCACCACCCGTCTGGTGGAGTTCCGCAACATGCGGCTGCTGGACGCCCGCGGCGAGGTGTACGCCCTCGGTCTCGCCGCCGACCGCTCGACCGTGCGGCGCCTCGAACAGGACGTGGCCCTGTCCGAGCGGATGGTGAAGCAGTCCCCGGCCGGTCTCGCCGTGCTCGACACGGAGCTGCGGTTCGTGTCGGTCAACCCCGCTCTGGAGCGGATCAACGGGCGGCCGGCCGCCGAGCACCTGGGGCGCCGCATGGCCGAGGTGGTGCCCGGGCTGGACGTCGCCGGCATGGAGACCGGCGCCCGCCGGGTGCTGGAGACGGGCGCGCCGCTGATCGACCACACCCTCGTCGGCCGTACGCCCGCGGACCCCGACGCGGACCACACCTGGGCGGTCTCGCTGTACCGGCTGGACGACGCGGCGGGCCATGTGCTGGGCGTGGCGTGCTCGGTGGCCGACATCACCGAGCAGCACCGGGCCGCCGTGGAGGCGGAGGTGGCGCGGCGCCGGCTCGCGGTGATCGCCGACGCCGGGAAGCGGATCGGTACGACACTCGAACTGGACCGTACGACCTGGGAGTTGGCCGAGGTCGCGGTGCCCGAGCTGGCCGATGTGGCCGCCGTGGACCTGCTGGAGGCGGTGGTGGAGGGCCGGCCCAGCACCCTCGGCCCGGCGGACCCGGCGGTGCTCCGGGCCCTGGCGCTGCGCCCGGAGGACGGCTCGGACGCCGTACGGGCCGCGGACACGCCCGGCGAGATCGCCCGGTACGCGCCGGACCGGCTGGTCACCGAGTGCGTGCGCACGGGCGAGGCGGTGCTGGTGCCGCGGGTGAAGGACGAGGACCTGCCGCGCATCGCCCGCTCCCCGGAGGCGGCCGTGCTGCTGGGCCGGGCGGGGCTGCACTCGTACCTCGCGGTGCCGCTCATCGCGCGCGGCGAGGTGCTGGGCGCGCTCGACCTCAAACGGACCGTCAACGCACGGCCGTTCGACGCGGACGACGTACTGCTCGCGCGGGAGCTGGCGGCGCGCGCGGCGGTGCAGATCGACAACGCCCGCTGGTACCAGAACGCCCGCAACACCGCGCTCACCCTCCAGCGCAGCCTGCTGCCGAGCGAACCGCCGGTGACCACCGGGCTCCAGGTGGCCTCGCGCTACCAGCCGGCGGGTGCCACCAGCGAGGTCGGCGGGGACTGGTTCGACGTCATCCCGCTGGAGGGCGGGCGGACCGCGCTGGTGGTCGGCGATGTCATGGGCAGCGGGATCGGGGCGGCGGCGACGATGGGCCGGCTGCGCACCGCGACCGCCACGCTCACGGCGCTCGGCCTGGACCCCGCGGTGCTCCTGGCGCACCTGGACAAGACCACCTCGGCCCTGGACCACTCCATCGCGACCTGCGTCTACGCCGTCCACGACCCGCGGCTGCGGCAGTGCCGCATCGCCAACGCCGGGCATCTGCCCCCGGCCCGCGTCCGCCCCGGCCACCCTCCCGAGCTCCTCGACCTGCCCACCGGTGTCCCCCTCGGCGTCGGCGGTGTCTCCTTCTCCACCGTCACCGTCGACTTCGCCCCCGGCGACGAACTTGTCCTCTACACCGACGGCCTGGTGGAGACCCGCCACCACACCCTGGACGAACGTTTGGACGTCATGCTGTCCCTGCTGACCGATCCCACCCGGCCGCTGGAGGAGACCTGCGACCACCTCCTGCGCACGCTCCACCATCCGGACAACCACGACGACGTGGCGCTGCTCATCGCACGGGCGAAGGAGTGCTGACGAACCGTCAGTCGACTGTGGTGTTCGTTCGGGGGATAAGTCCCGTACGAGGCCGCGGTGTTCCCGGCGTCAGCCCCGTACCCCGATGACCACATGCGCCGACCACTCCTCCGAGACCGCCACGCGTGCGCTCAGGCCCGCCTCGGTGAAGGCGGCGAGCGCGGCGGGGGCCTGGCGTTCGCTGGTCTCGGACAACAGCCGGCCGCCGGGGGCGAGCCAGCCGGGGGCCCCGGCGGCGACGCGGCGCAGGACGGCGAGGCCGTCGGGGCCGCCGTCGAGGGCGGTGGGCGGCTCGTGGTCGCGGGCCTCGGCGGGGAGCAGCGGGAGGTCGGGGGTGGGGACGTAGGGCACGTTGGCCGTCAGGAGATCGACACGGCCGCGCAGCGCGGCGGGCAGGGCGTCGTAGAGGTCGCCCCGGTGGGCGTGGCCGCCGTGGGGGGCGAGGTTGCGGCTCGCGCAGCGGACGGCGGCCGGGTCGATGTCGGCGGCGTGCACCCGCGCCCCGTCCAGCGCGGCGGCGAGGGCCGCGCCGAGCGCGCCGGAGCCGCAGCACAGATCCACCACGACGGACGCGTCCGGCACTTCGGCCAGCGCCTGGTCCACCAGGAACTCGGTACGGCGGCGGGGCACGAACACGCCGGGCTCGACGGCGACCCGCAGCCCGTGGAACTCGGCCCAGCCGAGGACGTGTTCGAGCGGCAGCCCGGCGGTGCGCCGGTCCACCATGGCGGCGAGTTCGGCGGCGTCACGGGCGGTGCCGAGTATCAACTCGGCCTCGTCCTCGGCGAACACGCACCCGGCGGCACGCAGCGCGCGGACGACGGCCGCGGGGGAAAGGGCGGGATGAGAGGAGCGTGAGGGCATGGATGACGGATGCCTTTCGGGAGCGCGAGACCACAGGGCGCTCCCGCGGTCACCGCTGCCGGTGCACCGCGCCGTCACGAGGGGGGAGCACCCCGGCTGACACAGCGGTTATGGGTCCCACCTCCTCGCACTCGGGGCCGCGGACCTGCGCGACCGGACGGTCACCATACCCCACCGGGCCCGACCGGGTTCGGCCCCCTGACGTCGCGAGTTGTACTCTGCAACCGGAATCCGGAGCACCGGGAAGCGCCGCAGGAGGGAGGTCCCGTGCGCCCAGCCGAGTCGGCCGTCGAGGCGATCCAGCGCGAGATGACCGTCTTCGCCCGCCGGGCCCGCGCCTCGGCGGGCCGGATGCACCCCGAGCTGTCCCTGGTGTCGTACACCCTGCTCGGCCACCTGGAGGAGAGCGGCGGCTGCCGGGCCACCGATCTCGCGGCGCACTACGCCCTGGACAAGTCCACGGTGAGCCGCCAGGTGGCAGCGCTGGAGCGCGCGGGCCTGATCGAGCGCCGCCCGGACCCGGCGGACCAGCGGGTCCAGGTGCTCCAGCTGACCGCGGCCGGGCAGGAGATCCTCGCCCAGGTCACCCGGCGCCGCCGGGCCGCCTTCCAGGAGCGGCTCGCGGACTGGCCCGAGGACGACCTGGCGCGCTTCGCGGCCTATCTGGAGCGCTACAACGCGAGCGCCGGCGGTATCGGCACCGACTGAACTCCCCCGCGGCGGGGCGGGCGGCGGTCACCCCACCGGCACCGCGGCCCGCCCGTCCGCCAGCCGCTCCGGAACCCGCGCCGCCAGGAAGGACGTGGTCCGGCGCAGCCGGAAGCCGAGGGACTCGTAGAGCCGGATGGCGTCGGTGTTCTTGGCGCCGGTGTGCAGGAACGGGGTGTCGCCGCGCTCCCGGATGCCGTGCGCGACGGCACGGATCAGCCGGCCGGCCAGGCCCTGGCCGCGCACCCCGGCGTCGGTGCACACCGCGCTGATCTCGGTCCAGCCCGGCGGACGCAGCCGCTCCCCCGCCATCGCGACCAGCGCGCCCTCGCGGCGGATGCCGAGGTAGGTGCCCATCTCGACGGTGCGCGGCAGGAACGGCCCCGGCTTGGTGCGCGCCACCAGATCCAGCATCTCGGGCACGTCGGCCGGGCCGAGCCGGACCGCCTCCGCGTCCGGCGCCGCGGCCAGGCCGTCGTCCACGAGCTGGACGCCGTCCACGTGGAAGGTGATCTCCCAGTCCGCGGGGACCTGTCCGCAGTAGCCGAACAGCGGGATCTCGGCGCCGGGTCCGGCCAGCGCGGCGAGGTCGGCCCAGTCCCGCGCCTCCGGTTCGCCGGGCAGCGCCAGCCACGGTGAGACGTCGACCGGGTAGCGCAGCACCCGGCCGCGCCGCTCGGCGAAGTGGGCGTGCGGGCCGGTGAGGGAGGCGTGGGCGGGGTTGTCGAGGACGTGCGGGACATCGGAGGGGGCCGGCGGGGCGTCCGCGGAGAGCGGGACGTCCGGGTGGGACGGGGGGCCGACGACGCTCACGCGGCCACCTCGATCACCGTGCCGGAGCCGTACGCCTTGCGCATTCTCGTTCCTCGCTTCTCTCGTGCCGGTGACCGGCGCGCCATGGCCGGTACCGATCGCCAAGGCGCGGCCCGCGGCCGGTATTCCCGCGCCCCGGCAGTGTTCATACGCCCGCAACGATCGGGCCCCGCGTCCGGGCACCGGGCCGGTGACCAGGCACGGAGCACCCGCCGGGACAGCGTACGGTTGAAGCATGAACGTCACGCGAGGCTTCACGGGCCGCGCGCGCGAGCACCATCCGGGGCTGCCGCCCGGCCAGTACGACGCGCGCGAGGACTGGCCCGTCCTGTCCGCCGAGGTCACCCCCGACCTCGCACCCGCCGACTGGACCTTCCGGATCGACGGACTGGTCGAGCGGCCGTACACCTGGGACTGGGACGCGGCGCACGCGCTGCCCGCCTCGGCGTACGAGGGCGACATCCACTGCGTCACCGGGTGGTCGAAGTTCGGGGTGCGGTTCGGCGGGGTCTCGCTCGACGCCTTCCTCGACGTGGTGCGGCCCGCCCCGGCCGCCACCCACGCGCTCGCCCGCTCCCACACCGGCTACACCGCGAACCTGCCGCTGGCCGACCTCACCGGCGGCCGCGCCTGGATCGTCTGGGAGTACGGCGGCGAGCCGCTGCCGGCCGAGCACGGCGGCCCGGCACGCCTGGTGGTGCCCCACCTGTACTTCTGGAAGAGCGCCAAGTGGATCGCGGGCATCACGCTTCTCGACCACGACGAGCCGGGCTTCTGGGAGGGCAACGGCTACCACGCGCGCGGCAACCCCTGGCAGGAGCAGCGGTACTCCGGTGACTGAGACGACGACCACGCCCGGCGGCGCGCCCCGGTTCGCGGTGCCCGGCCGGATCGCCGTGAGCGAGCGGGCCGAGTCGACATGGCAGACGGCCACCCTGACGGAGATCCGCCACGAGACCCCGCACGCGGCCACCTTCCGGCTCGCGGTGCCCGCCTGGCCGGGGCACCTCCCCGGCCAGCACCTGATGCTGCGGCTGACCGCCGAGGACGGCTACACGGCGCAGCGCCACTACTCGATCGCCTCCGCGCCCGACGACAGCGGACACATCGAGCTGACCCTGGACCGGGTGCCGGGCGGCGAGGTCTCCGGCTGGTTCCACACGGTGGCCCGGCCCGGTGACACGATCGAGGTGCGCGGCCCGCTCAGCGGCTTCTTCGCCTGGCCGGGGGACCGGCCCGCGCTGCTGCTCGGCGCCGGCTCCGGGGTCGTACCGCTGATGTCGATGGTCCGGCACCACCGGGCGCGCGGCCTGCGCGTGCCGCTGCGGATGCTGGTGTCGGCGCGCAGCCCCGAGGAGCTGATCTACGCGGGCGAGCTGGGCGCGGAGACCATCCCGGTGTTCACGCGCGGCGCCCCCGCGGGGGTGCCGGTGGGCCGGGTGACGGCCGCGCATCTGGCGCCGCTGCTGGCCGAGCGGCCGCCGGGCGGGTGGGAGGCGTACGTGTGCGGCTCCAACGGGTTCGCCGAGCACGTCTCCCGGCTGCTGGTGCGCGCCGGTCAGCCGGCCGACCGGATCCGCATCGAACGCTTCGGCTGAGCCGCGCCGTCGGCACGTTCGCGGGACATATGGCTCGAATGTGCCTCAAGTGGGCCTGAACTCGCGGTTCACCGGGTGGGCCGGGTGCGCCGTACGGGGTACGAGACGGGTGTGGACGCTCGTGCGCGCACCGGAGCGGGTGGCGGCGCGGGCGGGCGGCCGGCCGGCTTCGGCGAGGAGGCGGACATGCGGAACCGGGTGCGGGTGCGTGGCTGGCGCTGGCGGAGCAATCCGCTGCGGCGCCGCTGCGATGTCGTCGAGGCGTGGGCGGCGCTGATCGTCGCCGTGCTGCTGTTCGTGGTGGCGCCGCTGGTCGGGGCGGCCGCGGGCCTGTACGCCCAGGACCGGGGCGCGGCAACAGCGGCGGCGCAGCGGGCCGCGCGCCATCAGGTGCGGGCCACGGTGGTCGGCGACCCGTCCGCCGTCCGGGCCGGGCGCGGGCATCCGCACCGCGCCGAGGTCCGCTGGACCGAAGCCGGTCAGACACCCAGGACCGCCATGGCGCGGGTGCCGGCCGGGACACCGGCGGGCGGGACGGTCTCCGTGTGGGTCGACTCGCGCGGCCAGGTCGTCGCCGCACCGGCGTCCGGCGCGGCGGTCCTCCAGCACGCGGTGACCGTCGGGGTGTGCGCGGCAGCCGGTGCCGGGGGCCTGGTGTTCCTCGGGCACACCGTCGCCCGCCGGGTCGCGCTGCGCCACCGGCTCGCCGAGTGGGAGCGGGAGTGGGCCCGCACGGGGCCGCGGTGGACCCAGCCGAGGAGGTGAACGAGCCCGCCGCCATGGCCGGCCGGGGCGCCGTCCTCGTACGGTGGGCTCCCCGTTCTCCCGGTGAAGGCGGTGGCCGATGGCCCTGTTCGACCTGCCCCTGTCCGAACTCCGCGCCTATCGCGGCGAGTCCGCCGCCCCCGACGACTTCGACGCCTTCTGGGCCGCCACCCTGAGCGAGGCGCGCGCGCACGAACTGGACGTCCGTTTCGAGCCGGCGGAGTCCGGACTGGCCACGGTCGTGGTGTACGACGTGACGTTCGCGGGGTTCGGCGGGCATCCGGTCAAGGGCTGGCTGCGGCTGCCCGCGGGCGCCACCGAACCCCTGCCGCTCGTCGTGCAGTTCATCGGGTACGGCGGCGCGCGCGGGCTGGCGCACGAGGATCTGCTGTGGGCGTCGACGGGCCGGGCGCACTTCGTGATGGACACCCGGGGGCAGGGCAGCGTCTGGGGCGGCGGGGGCGGCACCGCGGACCCGGTGGGCTCGGGGCCCGCCCACCCCGGCTTCCTCACCCGTGGCATCGACGCGCCCGAGAACCACTATTACCGGCGGGTGTTCACGGACGCGGTGCGGGCGGTCGAGGCGGCCCGCGCCCACCCGCTGGCCGACGCGGCGCGCACGGTGGCGCTGGGCCACAGCCAGGGCGGCGGCATCACCCTCGCCGTCGGCGCGCTGGTCCCGGATCTGGTCGCGGTGGCGCCGGACGTGCCCTTCCTGTGCGACTTCCCGCGCGCGATCACGCTGACCGACCGCCACCCCTACCGCGAGGTCGGCCTGTTCCTGAAGACCCACCGGGGCCGGGCGCCGGGGGTGCTGCGCACCCTGTCCTACTTCGACGGGGTGCACTTCGCGGCCCGCGGCCGGATGCCGGCCCTGTTCTCGACGGGGCTGGAGGACGAGACCTGCCCGCCGTCGACGGTGTTCGCGGCCTTCAACTCCTGGGCCCACCCGGACAAGACGATCGAGGTGTACGAGTTCAACGACCACGAGGGCGGCGGGCCCTTCCACGACGCGGTGAAGTTGCGCTGGCTGCGCGCGTACGCCTGAGATCGCCTCTTCCTCGAACCCCGACCGGTCGGTATGTTCGGGGTGCCCGGTCCGGGGCGACACGGGCCGGGCTGTCCCGCGACCACGGAGGGCCCATGTCCGCCACGCACGACGCCCGGCAGTCCCCGCCGCCACCGGAGGCCGCCGGGGGTGTCCACGGCTTCTGCGATCCCCGGTTCACGGCCGTGCGCGAGGCGTTCGAGGAGAATTTCCGTACGCGGTGCGAGCTGGGTGCGGCGGTGGCGGTCACCCTCGGCGGGCGGACCGTGGTGGACCTGTGGGGCGGCTGGGCGGACGCGGCCCGCACCCGGACCTGGGCGCGGGACACGCTGGTGAACGTGTGGTCGACCACCAAGGGCCCGGTGGCGCTGTGCGCGCATCTGCTCGCCGACCGGGGGCTGCTCGACCTGGACGCGCCGGTGGCCCGGTACTGGCCCGAGTTCGCGGCGGGCGGCAAGGAGAAGGTGCTGGTACGGCATCTGCTGTCGCACCGCGCGGGGTTGTGCGGACTGCGCGAGCCGCACGGCCTGCGGGACCTGTACGACTGGGAGCTGACCGCCGCGCGGCTCGCGGCCATGGAGCCCTGGTGGGAGCCGGGCACCCGGTCCGGGTACCACGCGCTGACGTACGGGTTCCTGGTCGGCGAGGTCGTCCGGCGGGTCACCGGGCTGAAGCCGGGGGCCTTCCTGGAACGTGAGGTGACCGGGCCGCTCGGCATCGACTTCGGCGTGGGCCTGCCGGCCGGGGAGTACGGGCGGGCTGCCGAGCTGACCCGTACCCCGGCCGACCCGGACGGTGAACCCGCGCCCGCCTTCGGGAACCTGACCCGGGTCATGCTGGCGGCGTTGGCCAACCCGGTGGTCGGTCCGGCGCAGGCGAACACGCCCGAGTGGCGGGCGGCCCAGATCCCGGCGGCCAACGGGCACGGCACCGCGCGGGCGGTCGCGGCGCTGTACGGCGTCTTCGCCGGGCGCGGCTCCTTCGGCGGGCGGCGGGTCCTGACGCCCGCGGCGGCCGAGCGGGTGCGCGAGGGGCAGGGCGCCGGTGTCGACCTGGTGCTCGGCGCGGGGCTCGGGGGCGAGAGCGAGGCCGGGCTCGGCCTGTGGCTGAGCGGGCCGCGGGGCGCGTACGGGCCCAATCCGCGGGCGTTCGGCCATGACGGGTTCGGCGGTTCGTGCGGGCTCGCCGATCCGGAGGCCGGGGTGTCGCTGGGCTACGTGATGAACCGGATGGGTCCGCGCGTCATGGACGACCCCCGGAAGATGGCACTGATCGACGCCCTGTACAGCGCCCTGTGATCACCACGCCGGGATCAACTCCCCTGTCGTGTAACGGCCTTGGTGGCGATCACCAGCCGGGCGCGCGGGCTGCCGTCGGCGCGCCGCCCGAACTCGGGCAGGGGCCGCAGCTCGGTCGTGAACCCGGCATGCGCCAACTCCGTGAGCACGGGCCCCAGTCGGAAGGTCCGGTAGTACATGACGAACGGCGGTCGCCACAGGGCGTTGCGCACCCGCATCACCGCGTCGAAGCCGAGCAGCGTCCAGAACGCGCGGTGGTTCGCCGGGACGGGGGCGCCCAGCGGGAAGGCGAAGCGGCCGCCGGGCCGCAGCGCAGCGTGCACCTGTGCGAACAGGCCCGGCAGTTCGCGGGGCAGGAAATGGCCGAAGGCGCCGAAGCTGACGACGAGGTCGAAGGCGGCGGTGAACGGCAGCGCCCGCGCGTCGGCGCGCACCCAGCCGAGCGCGGGCCCGCCCTCGCGACCGGCCCGGTGCCGGGCGGCGTCCAGCATGCCCGCGCTGAAGTCGACGCCGACGGCGCTGCGGCGGCACAGCCCGGCCAGCACCCGCGTACCGGCGCCGGTGCCGCAGCACAGGTCGAGCCCGTCCTCGAACGGGCCCAGCGGGACGAGCGCCCGCGCCACGGCGTCGAGCACCCGGCCGGGGGTGCGGAAGGGCGTGTGGTCGAACTTCGGCGCGAGCAGGTCGTAGCCGTGCTCGACGGACGACAGCGCCTGGACGGCGAGTTCGCGCAGCGTGGGGCCTTCGGGTCCGAACATGTCCGTCAGTCCGTCAACTCTCGTACCCATTGGTCAGTTTCATCCGCACCGACCCAACCTACAGGGGTGATCCGATGCACGCGTTCCGTTCGGCAGTCGAGGCCGGGGACCTGGACGCCGTGGAGGCGCTGCTGGCCGAGGACGTCGTCTTCACCAGTCCCGTCGTCTTCACACCGTATACGGGCAAGGCCGTCACCGCCGCGATCCTGCGTGCGGTCTCGCAGGTCTTCGAGGACTTCCGCTACGTCCGCGCGTTCGGTTCCCCGGACTCCCCCGACCACGCGCTGGTGTTCACCGCTCGCGTGGGCGAGCGCGAGCTGACCGGCTGCGACTTCCTGCACGTGGACGAGGAGGGGCTGATCGACGACCTCATGGTCATGGTCCGCCCGCTGTCGGGCGCGCGGGCGCTCGCCGAGGCGATGGGGGCGCGGTTCGAACAGATCGCCGAGGAGGCACGGGCGCGTTCGTGACACCGGGGGGCGGCCCGCACCAGGGCGCACCAGAAGGCCGCCCCTCTCTCTTCTTCCTCGGGAATACCTCCGCATCCGGCCCTGTTGACGCCACCGACCGCACCGGTATAGTGCGAACAGAACAGCGCATGTGCGTGCCCCTCGTACCGGCACCTATGTCGCCGTCTTCTCTCCAGCCCCTCGGCCGAGCCGTTCGCGCGGCCCCAGGGCTTCTTCTCCGCACCACCTCGTGACGAGGGCTTAAGCCGTCGTGTCCGGGGTGTCGTCGGCGCCGCCCGGAGGCAGGTCGTATCCGCCTCCCGCTCGCGGCCGTTCCCCCTCCCACGCTTTTTCTCCGCTTCCCGTCCGCGAAAGGACACCCCTCCATGACCACCACACTCGAACACCCTCCGGTCCAGCTCCAGGCCCCGGCCGCCCGGCTCGTCACCGGCGTTCTCGACCTCGACGCGCACGGGAAGGGGTACCTGCGGCGCGCCGACCTCCTCCCCACCCCCGCCGACCCGCAGGTGCCGGCCGCGCTGGTCCGCAGGTACGGGCTGCGCAAGGGCGACCTGGTCGAAGGCGTCCGGGGCGCTCAGCGCGTGCTGACCGAGGTCGCGCGGGTCGAGGGCCGCGCGCCCGGCGACGGCACCCGCCGCCGGGCCTTCCGCGACCTCACCCCGGTGCACCCGCGCCGGCGCCTGCGCCTGGAACACCCGGACGCGGGCCTCGCCGGCCGGGTCGCCGATCTGTTCGCGCCGGTCGGCAAGGGCCAGCGCGGCCTCGTCGTGGCCCCGCCGAAAAGCGGCAAGACGGTACTGCTGAGGCAACTGGCCGCGGCCGTCGCCGGGAACCACCCCGAGTGCCGGCTGATGGTCCTGCTGCTGGACGAGCGCCCCGAGGAGGTCACCGAGATGCGCCGGGCGCTGCACGGCGAGGTGTACGCCTCCACCTTCGACCGCACCGCCAAGGAGCACATCGCCCTCGCCGAACTCGTCGTCGAACGCGCCAAGCGGCTGGTCGAGGCGGGCGAGGACGTCGTACTGCTGCTGGACTCGCTGACCCGGCTGTGCCGGGCGCACAACAACGCATCCGGCGCGGGCGGCCGTACCCTCAGCGGCGGTGTCGACGCGGGCGCGCTGATCGGCCCCAAGCGGTTCTTCGGCGCCGCCCGCGAGGCAGAGGAGGGCGGCTCGCTCACCATCCTGGCCACCGCCCTGATCGACACCGGATCGCGCGCCGACGGCTACTTCTTCGAGGAGCTGAAGGGCACGGGCAACATGGAGCTGCGCCTCGACCGGGAGCTGGCCGGACGGCGCGTCTTCCCCGCCGTGGACCTGGACGGCTCCGGCACCCGGCGCGAGGAACTGCTGCTCACCCCGGCCGAGCTGGCCGCCGCCCACCGGCTGCGCCGCGCCCTGCGCTCACGCGAGGGCGCCCCGGCGGGCCTGGAGACCCTGCTGGAGCGGATGCGGCGCACCCCCGGCAACGCGGCCTTCCTGCAGCAGGTCCTGCCGACGCTGCCCGCCGGCTGACCGGCTACGGCATCCGGGTTGCTCCGCTGGCATCCGGGTTGCTCCGCTGGGCCGGACGGCGCGGCCGACGCGCGCACATCACCCCTGTTCGTACTTTGATCATATGATCACCAGATTCAGATATCGGGCGGTCGTCCCCGCCTGTTCCCTGTGTGTGGCGGGCCTGCTGGCGTTCACCCCGGCCCTGGCCGGCGCCGCACCGGCCGCCGCGCGGCACCGGAGCGCCGCGCCGCCCCGCAGCGGCGAGCCCGCGCCGCCCGCGCCCCGCGCGGCCACCCCGGCCCCGGCCCTGCTCTACCGCTCCGGCGTGCAGGTACGCCCGCACCGGGGCGCCCCCGGTCTGCCGGACGTCTCCGCGCTGTCCTGGCTGGTCGCCGACGCGGGCAGCGGGCAGGTGCTGGCCGCGAGCGAGGCGCACCGCCCGCTGCCGCCGGCCAGCACCCTGAAGACCCTGTTCGCCCTCACCGTGCTGCCGAAACTGCCCAGCGGGATGCAGCACACCGTGCGCTACCAGGAGCTGGCCGACGTCGCCGAGGGCAGCAGCCTGGTCGGGGTCGAGGAGGGCCACAGCTACCGGGTGGCGGACCTGTGGCGGGGGGTCTTCCTCAGCTCCGGCAACGACGCGGTGCACGTGCTGGCCTCCCTGAACGGCGGCTGGGGAACCACCGCCAAGCGGATGCAGGCCAACGCCCGCGCCCTGGGCGCCCTGGACACCCATGTGCTCTCCCCGGACGGCTACGACACCCCCGGCCAGGTGTCCTCCGCCTACGACCTCGCCGTCTTCGGCCGCGAGGGGCTGCGCAACCCCGACTTCGCCCGGTACTGCTCCACCGCCCAGGCCGAGTTCCCCGGCGACGGGGCGCCGTACGCCATCGAGAACACCAACCGGCTGCTCACCGGCGCCGACGGCGTGGCGCCCTATCCGGGCCTGATCGGCGTCAAGAACGGCTACACCTCCAACGCGGGCAACACCCTGGTGGCCGCGGCCCGGCGGGGCGGGCGCACGCTGGAGGTGACCGTGATGAACCCGCAGACCGGTGACGGGTTCGAGGTGTACGAGGAGGCGCGCGCGCTGCTCGACTGGGGCTTCGCGGCGGCCGGTCAGGTGGATCCGGTGGGCTCGCTGGACGCGCTGCGCCCCAGGCCCCGGCCGACCGCGTCGGCCGCGCCGGTGGCGGCGGCCACGTCCGGGGCCCCGGACGACGACTGGTCGGGCACCGCCGTCGGGGCGGGACTCGCCGTGCTGGGCGCGGCCGGGATGGCACTGGCGCTGCGGGCACGGGGCAAGGCCAGGGCGGCGCGCGGCTGACGGACCGGCAGGCCGAGCAGCAGGCCCAGGGTGAGCCAGGTGTAGAGGTTGCTGCCCAGGAAGCCGTCGAGGCCCGAGGCGTCGTCGACCCAGAGCCAGACCACGCTGGTGCACAGCACCGCGTACAGCGCGCCCGCCACCCGGCGGTGTCCGGCGCGCAGCAGGACCGCGAAGGAGGGCAGCAGCCATACCAGGTGGTGCACCCAGGTGATCGGGCTGACCAGGCAGGCGGCCGCCGCGGTGAGGGCGAAGGCCGCGCCCCAGTCACCGGCCCGCGCGGCCCGGCGGGTCCGCCACGCCCAGACGCACAGCGTGGCCAGCGCCGCGAGCGCCCACAGCGGGCGGCCGGTCTCGCCGAGCCGGGCCAGCACGCCCTGGAGCGACTGGTTGGAGACGTAGTCCAGGCGGCCCACCCGGCCGGTGTCCCACAGCGCCCGCGTCCAGTAGAACCGGGAGGCGGCGGGGTCCACCAGGGCGGCGAGCGCGGTCGCGGCGGCGACGACGGCGGTCGCCTGCGCGGCGGCCCGGCGGCGCCCGGCGAGCAGCAGCATCCCGATGAACAGGGCCGGCGTCAGCTTGACGGCCGCCGCGAGCCCGATCCCGGCGCCCGCCCAGCGCCCCCGGCCGCCGGCCAGCAGCCGGGCGTCGGTGAGCACGAGGGCCAGGAGGACGACGTTGACCTGGCCGAAGCTGAAGGTGTCCCGCAGGGGTTCGAACAGCGCGAGCGCGCACAGGGCCAGCGACCAGCGGTACCAGCCGTAGCACCGCCAGCGGTCGCCGGCCAGCACCCGCAGGACGACGCCGAGCGCGGCCGTGCTGAGCACCAGGGAGGCGGCGATCGCGGTGTTCCGGCCGAGCGGGGCCAGGGGCAGCATGAGGACGGCGGCGAACGGCGGATAGGTGAAGCCGTACCGCGTGCCCGGCACCCGGTAGTCGTAGATCAGGCCACCGTGGTGCACCCAGGTGTGCACGGTGCCGTAGTAGACGCGCAGGTCGAAGAAGCCGCGCAGCAGCGGCACGGTCGCGGTGAACGCGGTCACGGCGGTGGCGAGGGCGAGGACCAGCAGCAGCCTGCCCCGCCCGGTGCGCGGGCGCGTCATGCGGCGCCCCCCTGGGCCGGGGCCGCGGTGGGTGCCCGGGCCGCCTGGTGGGCCTGCCACAGGACGACCACGCCGAGCAGTCCGCCGCAGACGGCGAGCACCACGTGGCCCGCGTCGGCGGGGCCGCCGCCGGGCAGGACGGCGAGGGCGAGCACCCCGGCGAGGGCGGCGACCCGGTGCCGTACCGAGGTGCTGGGCGCGGCGGCGGCGATCAGGAACAGGCCCCACAGCACGTACCAGGGGCGGATCGCCGGGCCGAACACGGCGACGGCGAGCAGGCTCAGGCCGAGCGCGTACACCGGTCTGAGGCGCAGCCGCAGCCATATGAGCAGGATCGCGACGGCGGTGGCGTGGAGGCCGAGCAGCTGCCAGCCGGGCACGGCCAGCGGGGCCAGGCCGCTGCCGAGGCGGTCGAGCAGGGCGCCGGTGGCCCGGCCGAGCAGGCTGGTCAGCGCCCAGTTCTGCGGGGCGACGGGGGTGCCGAGGGCGCCGATCCAGCCGTAGCCGGTGCCCGCCGTGACGGTGGCGGCGACCGTGGTCGCGGCACAGACGCCCGCGGTGGCCAGGGCGGCGGGCAGCGGACGGCGCCCGGCGCGGACCCGGAACGCCACCACGGCGAGCAGGCCGAGCGCGGCGGGCGCCTTGACCAGCGCGGCGAGGGTGACGAGTACGGTGCCCACGACGGGCCTGCGTCCCCGCGCCGCGACCAGGCCGAGCCCGAGCAGGCCGAGCATCAGCGCGTCGTTGTGGGCGCCCGCGACCAGGTGCAGCAGCACCAGCGGGTTCAGGGCGCCGAGCCAGAGCGCGGCGGCCGGGTCGGCGCCACTGTGCCGGGCGAGCCGGGGCAGCGCGAAGGCCATCAGGGCCACCCCGAGGAGGGCGAGCAGCCGCATGCCGATCAGCCCGGCGGGCAGTTCGCCGCGGGTGAGCCCGGACAGTACGGCCGCGGGGCCGAGGAATGCGGGGCCGTACGGCGCCCCGGTGTGCTGCCACATGGGGGCCACCTGGTCGGCGAGCGGACCGCCGAGGGCCGCGGGGCCCTGGGTGTAGACGTCCATGTGCGCGTCGGCCATGGCGCCCTGCGCGAGGTAGCTGTAGACGTCCCGGCTGAACAGCGGCGGGGCGAGCACCAGCGGGGCGGCCCAGACGGCCAGCACGAGCAGCAGGGCCCGCGGTCCGGGCGGCCGGGGACCGCGTACCAGACGGCCCAGGAGGACCCAGGCGGCGGTCAGCAGCACGACGCCGAAGTACACCGCGACCAGCCCGGTGGCCTCACGGGCCGAGGCGGGCGCGGGCAGGTCCGCGACCGGCAGGGCACCGGCCGTCTCCCCGCCCAGCGCGAGGAAGGCGGTGCCGGCCAGCCCGAGCAGTCGGCAGCGGCGCAGATCGAAGGGATATGCCATCGCCAACACTCGCTCAGCGTGTCAATGCCGGATGTCCGCGAGACGACGAGGGCCCGACCGGACGGGGGCCGAGGTGTGGCCTGGGCGTGGTGGGGCCGGTGGGACGGTGTCTGGCGGTGCGCGGGGCCGGTGCGCTCAGAAGACGGACAGCCCGGTCAGGGTGGTGAAGCGGTCCAGGGCGGCCACGCCGGCCACGGAGTTGCCGCGTTCGTCCAGGCCGGGGCTCCACACGCACAGGGTGCAGCGGCCCGGTACGACGGCGATGATCCCGCCGCCGACGCCGCTCTTGCCGGGCAGGCCGACCCGGTAGGCGAAGTCGCCCGCGGCGTCGTACGTGCCGCAGGTCAGCATCACCGCGTTGACCTGCTTGGCCTGGCTGCGGCTGAGCAGTCTGCTGCCGTCGGCGCGGATGCCGTGCCGGGCGAGGAAGCCGGTGGCGAGGGCGAGGTCGGCGCAGGAGGCGGCGATGGAGCACTGGCGGAAGTACTGGTCGAGCAGGACCGTGATCTCGTTGTCGATGTTGCCGTAGGACGCCATGAAGTGGGCGAGGGCGGCGTTGCGGTCGCCGTGCGCGGTCTCGGAGGCGGCGACCTCCTGGTCGAAGTCCAGCGCGGGGTTCCCGCTCTCGGCGCGCAGGAAGTCGAGCAGTTCCCCGGCCGCGTCCCCGGTACGGGTCTGGAGGCGGTCGGTGACGACGAGGGCGCCCGCGTTGATGAACGGGTTGCGCGGGATGCCGTCCTCGTACTCCAGCTGGACCAGGGAGTTGAAGGGGTTGCCGGAGGGCTCGCGGCCGACGTGCTCCCAGAGTTCGTCGCCCTCGCGGGCGAGGTCCAGGGCGAGCGTGAACACCTTGGTGATGGACTGCGCGGAGAACGGCTGCCGCCACTCCCCCACCCCGTACACCGTGCCGTCCAGCTCGGCGACGGCCATGCCGAAGGCGCGCGGGTCGCAGGCGGCGAGCGCCGGAATGTAGTCGGCGGCGCGGCCGCGGCCCGGTGTGTGTTCCAGCTCCTCGGCTATGCGCTCCAGGACCGGCAGGAAGCTGGGGGTCGACGTCGTTGTCATGATCACCATTGTGCCTCCGTGCCGGTCCGGGAGCCCACTCGCCCCTGCTCCGGAATCTCCCGTCGGCGCAGGTCAGGCGGCCGGTGCCCCGCTGCCCGCGACGATCTCGGGGCGCAGCAGGGCGGCCAGCGTCCCGGCGGGCAGCAGACCCTTCTCCAGGACCAGTTCGGCGACCCCGCGGCCGGTGGCGAGGGCCTCCTTGGCGATCTCGGTGGCGGCCGTGTAGCCGATGTGCGGGTTGAGCGCGGTGACCAGTCCGATGGAGTTCTCCACGCTCGCGCGCAGCCGCTCGGTGTTGGCGGTGATGCCGTCGACACAGCGCTCGGCCAGCGTCAGGCAGGCCCGCTCCAGGTGGGTGACGGACTCCGACAGGGAGTGCAGGATGATCGGCTCGAAGGCGTTGAGCTGGAGCTGTCCGGCCTCGGCGGCCATGGTGATGGCCACATCGTTGCCGATCACCTCGAAGGCGACCTGGTTGACCACCTCGGGGATGACCGGGTTGACCTTGCCCGGCATGATCGACGAACCGGCCTGCACCGGGGGCAGGTTGATCTCGCCGAGCCCGGCGCGCGGCCCGGAGGACAGCAGCCGCAGGTCGTTGCAGCTCTTGGAGAGCTTGACCGCGATCCGCTTGAGCACCCCGGACATCTGCACGAAGGCCCCGCAGTCCTGGGTGGCCTCGACCAGGTTGGCGGCGGTGACCAGCGGCAACCCGGTGATCGCGGACAGATGGCGGCGGGCGGCCTCGGCGTACCCGGACGGAGCATTGATTCCGGTGCCGATCGCCGTGGCGCCCAGGTTGATCTCATGGATCAGCTCGACGGCCTCGGCAAGGCGGCTGCGGTCCTCCTCGATCATCACGGCGAACGCGGAGAACTCCTGGCCGAGCGTCATCGGCACCGCGTCCTGCAACTGGGTACGGCCCATCTTGAGCACGTCACGGAACTCGACGGACTTCCCCGCGAAGGAGTCCTGGAGTACCGCCATCGCCTTGAGCAGGCCACGGACCGCGAAGACCGTCGCTATCTTGACGGCGGTCGGGTAGACGTCATTGGTCGACTGGCTCAGGTTGACGTCCTCGTTGGGGTGTACATACGTGTACTCCCCCTTGGCGTGGCCGAGCAGTTCCAGCGCCCGGTTGGCGACGACCTCGTTGGCGTTCATGTTGGTCGAGGTGCCGGCCCCGCCCTGGATGACGTCCACGACGAACTGCTCGTGCAGCTCGCCGCGCCGGATCTCCTGGCAGGCGGTGACGATCGCGCGGGCCTTCTCGGGTGCCAGCAGCCCGAGTTCCTCGTTGGCGAGCGCGGCGGCCTCCTTGACGGCGGCCAGGGCGTCGATCAGATGCGGGTACGCCGAGATCGGCATGCCGGTGATGGGGAAGTTCTCGGTCGCCCGCAGGGTGTGGATGCCCCAGTAGGCGTCGGCGGGCACGTCCCGATCGCCGAGGAGGTCGTGTTCGCGCCGGGTGGTGGTCATGAGGGGTGGCTCCGCTTTCTCAGCTTCGGGTGGGGAAACGTCGGTGGGGGGTGAACTCAGGCGGGACCGAGCTCGTCCACCACGCGTACGGCCCCCACCGGGACGCCGCCGCCGAGCAGCGCCTGCCCCGCGAAGCCGGTCAGCAGCGCCGGGTCCACCCCGGCGCGCTCCAGTGCCCGCGCCGCGACCGGTATCCGCGCGCGGTCCGCGCCGTCCGCTATCTTCACGGCCACCGCCCGCCCGTCCGGCAGCGCGGCGACCTGGACGCCCTCGAAGCCGTCCTTGGCGAGCAGCCCCGGCACGGCCCGCATCAGCGCGGCGACGTCGCGGCGCGCGCCGGACGCCATCTCGGCGTGGCCGCGCATCGCGTCGGCCACCTTCGCCTCCGCGGTGCCGGGGGCCGCAGAAGTGATCCGGGACAGCGCGCGGGCGAGCCCGTGCAGGGAGATGGCGAACAGGGGGGCGCCGCAGCCGTCCACGCTGATGTGCGCGACCCGCTGCCCGGTGAGGTCCTCGACGGTCTCCCGGATCGCCTGCTGCAAGGGGTGCGCGGGGTCCAGGTAGTCGGGCAGGGACCAGTCGTTGAGCCGCGCGGTCCACAGCATCGCCGCGTGCTTGCCGGAGCAGTTCTGGGCGAGCCGGGAGGGCGTCCGGCCCTCGCGGATCCAGGTGTCGCGGACGGTGGGGTCGAAGGGCAGGTCGGGGACGTTGCGCAGGTCGTCCTCGGCGAGGCCGCCCATCTCGAGGATGCGGCGGGTGCCGTCGAGGTGGCGCTCCTCGCCGGAGTGGCTCGCGGCGGCCAGCGACAGCAGTTCCCCGTCCAGCGGCAGCCCGGCCCGCACCATGGCGACGGCCTGGAGGGGTTTGACGGCCGAACGGGGGTAGAAGGCGGCCTCGATGTCGCCCAGCCGGAAGTCGACGGTGCCGTCGGCGCCGAGGACGACGACGGAGCCGTAGTGGATGCCCTCGACCACGCCGCCGCGGACGAGGTGGGCGACGGGGGCGTGGCCGGGTGCGCGCACGGCGGGCGCGGCGGCGGGGAGGCTGAGGTCCATTTCTTCCTGCGTCAAGGGGTCGGGGCGGCCGGTCCGCGGGTCACGCGGTGGCACGCCGGTCGGGGGCGGGGGTGTGCGGGTCGCACGGGGGCGGGCGTGGGCGTCGTACGGACCGCGCCCGGTGCCGTGGCGTCCGGCGGCGGAGGCACGGTGGTGCGTCCGGTGCCGGTGTCGCCTGGCATGGGGGGTGGCCGGGGATCAGGGGTGGGCGGCGCTCATGCCTCGGGCGGGCCGCTCGCGGCCGGGTCCGGCTTCCTGGGGCGCACGATGTCGGTGAGGGTGCGTTCGACGCGGTCCAGGTGGTGGCTCATCGCCGCCAGGGCGTCCTGTTCGCGGCCGTCGGTGAGCGCCTCCACGATCGCGCGGTGCTCGCGGTTGGACTGCTCGCGCCGCCCGCCGAGTTCGTTGAGGAAGGCCGACTGGCGGGCCAGGGCGTCGCGGATCTCCTCGATGACCCGGCGGAAGACCGGGTTCTGGGCGGCCTCGGCCACGGTGAGGTGGAAGAGGGTGTCCATCGCGACCCACGCGGTGGTGTCCGTCTCCCGCTCCATGCGGTCCAGCAGATGCGCCAGCCGGTCCAGGTGGTCGGGGGTGCGGCGCAGGGCCGCGTAGCCGGCGACCGGGATCTCGATGTGCCGGCGGACCTCCAGCAGGTCGCTGGCCGCGTAGTCGCCGAAGGTGGGGTCCTCCACGGCGTTGGCGACGACGAAGGTGCCCTTGCCGGTCCTGGAGACCGTGAGGCCCATCGCCTGGAGCGCGCGCAGCGCCTCGCGCAGCACGGGCCGGGAGACCTCCAGGGCCCGGCCCAGCTCGGCCTCGGAGGGCAGCTTGTCGCCGATGGCGTAGTCGCCGCGCTCGATGGCGCCGCGGAGGTGGCCGAGGACCGCTTCCATCGCGCTGACGCGACGCGGCCCCACGCCACCTGTCTGGCTGTCTGACAGGTTCACGGGGCGATCCTGCGCGCTGTCCGCCCGCTCTGTCAAGGCTGGCCGGTCCGGTGCCGGGGGCTTCACGAACGCGCGCGGGGTGCGGCGCCCGCGTTCGGGCCGCCGCACCCCGCAAGGTGCCGGAAGAGCACGGCTCAGGCGTTGAGCACACCGGTGCCGAGCAGGCCGAGCAGGCCTACGCCGATGATGATGCGGTAGATCACGAAGGCGTTGAAGGAGTGCTTGGCGACGAACTTCAGCAGCCAGGCGATCGAGGCGTAGGCCACGACGAAGGAGACGAGGGTGCCGACGCCCAGCGGGGCGGCGCCCACGCCCGCGCCGAGGGCGTCCTTCAGCTCGTAGATGCCGGCGCCGGTCAGCGCGGGGATGCCCAGGAAGAAGGAGAGGCGGGTCGCGGCGACGCGGTCCAGGTCCAGGACGAGCGCGGTGGACATGGTGGCGCCGGAGCGGGAGAAGCCGGGGAAGAGGAGGGCGAGGATCTGCGAGCAGCCCACCCACATCGCGTCCTTGAAGGACGTGTCGTCCTCGCCGCGCTTGTGGCGGCCCATCTGGTCCGCGCACCACATCGCGCCGGACCCGACGATCAGCGAACCGGCCACCACCCACAGCGAGGCCAGCGGCCCGTCGATCAGCGGCTTCGCGGCAAGGCCCACCAGGACGATCGGGATGGTCGCGGCGATCACCCACCAGGCGAACTTGTAGTCGTGGTGGTAGCGCTCCTCGCGGTTGACCAGACCGCGGAACCAGGCGGAAACGATCCGCTTGATGTCCTTGAAGAAGTACACGAGCACGGCGGCGATGGCGCCGACCTGGATGACGGCGGAGAAACCGACGACGGACTTGTCGTCGACGGGGATGTCCATGAGCCCCTCGGCGATCTTGAGGTGGCCGGTGGAGGACACGGGGAGGAACTCGGTCACCCCCTCGACGACTCCAAGGATGACGGCCTGACCGACAGAGATGGCGCTCATGGGATCCAGTTCTGAGGAGAGTAGGTCGACAGTGTTGTAGACAGTACTTGCCGCGCCGGGAGGTGCCGAGCGGCCGGACCTGCGAAGCGCCGGCGAGCCGGAACCGGCGAAGGCCGCGGCCGGGTCGGCCGCCACGACGGCGAAGACGCTCACCGAAGCGTAGAGGCCCGAGCCGGCACTGTTGGGCCGCGGGGTCTCGCAGGGGGAATTCTGGTGGGAGAGGACGCGGGGGCGTGGTCAGCGTCCCGCGCCGGCCACGACCAGCCGCCGGTTCACAGCGGTTCCTCACCTTCCGGCGCGGGTGCGCGGCCGGCGTACCGTACGACCTCGCACTTCTCCAGCGTGACCAGGCCCCCGTGGACCAGTTCGGCCAGCTGGGGCAGGAAGGCCCGCACCCGCTCCTCGGTGTCCACGACGATCACCGCGACCGGCAGGTCCTCGGCGAGCGAGAGCAGCCGGGAGGTGTGGATGCGGGAAGAGGCGCCGAAGCCCTCGATGCCCCGGAAGACGCTGGCGCCGGCGAGCCCGGCGGCGTGCGCGCGGTGCACGATCTCGCTGTAGAGGGGCTTGTGGTGCCAGGTGTCGTCCTCGCCGACGCAGACGGTCAGCCGCAGCGCGCGGCCGGTGAGCGCGGTCATGCCCGCTCCCTCCTGGTCAGCACCCGGCGGACGGCGGCCGAGGCGAGCCACACCGCCGCGAGGGCCGCGCAGGGCGTCGCCGCCAGATAGACGAGGCCGGTGCCGGGGCGGCCGGCCTCGACCAGCCTGCGGATGTCGGCCGTGTAGGTGGAGAAGGTGGTGAAGCCACCGAGGACGCCGGTGCCGAAGAAGGGGCGGACGAGGCGGTGGGCGGCCCACACCTCGGTGATGAACACCATGAACACGCCCATCACGGCACAGCCGGCGAGGTTGGTGCAGAAGGTCGCCCAGGGGAAGCCGCCGGGTGGGGCGGGCCAGGCGAGGCTGAGCCCGTAGCGGGCGCAGGCGCCGAGGGCGCCGCCGACGGCGACCACCGCGACGACGGGGCCCTGGGCGTGCCACTGCGTTCGCCGGCGCGGTGAGAGGCGGGTGCGGAGGGTGCCGGCTTCGGGGGTTGTCATCGTTCCTACGTCTCCTGCTCGGCCGGCCCCCGGTGGGTGATCACGGCCGGCACCAGACTACCGCCGGATCGGCGGCGCCCCGCCCGCGCCGGGGCCCGTCCGGCGGAGCGTTCACCCACTCTTCTCCTGGCGGGACGCCTCGGCGGGGCTCGCCGTCACGGAGCTGCCGATCGGCGTCGAAGCGGTCAGGATCGGAGAAGCCCTGGCGGGGTCCCCCGGTCTAGCGTGGTTGCACCGACGGAGGCCCGCCGGGCCTCCCCGAATCCATTGCCCTGTGAGGAGCGAGTTTCCATGACCGCCGGTGTGCAGACGATCATCTACCCCGTCAAGGATCCGGAGCGGGCCAAGGCCCTGTTCGGCGCGCTGCTGGGCGTCGAGCCGTACGCGGACGAGCCGTACTACATCGGGTTCAAGGCCGCCGGGCAGGACATCGGCCTCGACCCGAACGGGCATGCGCAGGGCCTGACGGGGCCGGTGCCGTTCTGGCACGTCACCGATCTGCGGGAGCGGCTGGCGGCGCTGGTGGCGGCGGGCGCGGAGATCGTGCAGGACGTCCGGGACGTCGGCAACGGACGGCTCGTGGCCAGTGTGAAGGACGCCGACGGCAACATGGTGGGCCTGCTCCAGGACCCCGCCACCGAACAGTAGTTGCACACTCAACGAGTGGCTGGAACGGTGCTACGGTGCCGGTATGGCAGGGAAAACGGCCGATGCCCGGCTGGAGGAACGCTGGCGGGACATCCTCGCCGTGCACGCGCGCACGATGTGCGAGATAGACCGTGCGCTACACCCCCACGGGCTGGGCGCCAGCGACTTCGAGGTGCTGGACATCCTGGCCGCCGAGTCACCCCGCGAGGGCGACCACTGCCGGGTGCAGAACCTGGTCGGGCGGGTGCATCTCAGCCAGAGCGCCCTGTCCCGGCTGATCGGCCGGCTGGAGAAGGACGGCCTGGTGGAGCGCTCGGTGTGCGCCGAGGACCGCCGCGGCGTCTGGGTCGCCCTCACCACCAAGGGCCGTGCCCTGCACACCGAGGTGCTGCCGGTACAACGCGCCGTCCTGGAGCGGATGTTGCCCGAAAGGGACCACCAGGACCGCTAGGGCCTCCCGTCGGGACAGACGCTCGGCGGCGGGTCTAGACGCTCGGCGGCGGGTCGTCCGGGCGTCGGTCCACCGGGCGGCGCGGCGGGATCGGGGTCGTCGGGAAGTCGCGGGGGCCGGTCCACAGGGCCGGTACGGCGTCGCAGCGGCGGCACAGTTCATAGGCGACGGCCTCGTAGTTGACCCGCCAGCCGCGGAAGTGGGGCCATGCCTCCTCGGGGGTGCGCTCGGCCCGGAAGCCGGTCGAGTCCAGCATCGCCACCGCCGCGTCGAACTCGGCGTAGGTGAGCCGGATGGGCGCGCTGGGCGAGGGGTCGGCCTCGAAGGGGGCGCGCACCGCGCGGGCGATGTCGCGCAGGGCACTGAACCCGGCCCGCAGCACCAGCCGCGCCTCCGGCGGCGCGGTCTTCGGGTCCAGCGCGAGCTGGAGCGCCGCCGCGTCCATCACGGCGACCAGTCCCACCAGCCAGCTGCGGTACGGGCGCGGGGAGCGGAACGTCAGCAGGACCGGGTAGGTGGAGTGGCTCTCGCCCATGTCCGAGGCCAGCCGCTCCCAGGCCCGGTACAGCTCGGGCAGCGCGGTCTCGGTGTCGACCAGCCACTGCCGGGCCAGGATCTCCGGGCCCCAGGAGGGCTCGCCCGCCCGCGCCTGGAGGAGGGTGACCTCGACCTCGCGGCGGTTGTAGGCGGCATACAGCGTGGGCAGGTAGGCGATCTGGAGCGCGATCAGGACCGGCCCGGTGGCCGCCGCGACGAAGTCGAGGACCGACAGCTTCCACCGGGCGCCGCTGGCGAAGCCCAGCGTGAACAGGCTGGAGCCGGCCTCCCGGAACGCGGTGGTCCACGCCAGCGGGGACAGCGCGTACAGCAGCAGCCCGAAGCCGAACAGGGCGCCGAGGAGCCAGCAGGCGAGCATGCCGATCAGCATGAGCGGGGCCAGCCAGGTCTGGGCGCGGTCGATGGCCTCGTAGTCGCCGCGGGGGGTGGTCAGCCGCAGCACTCTGCGCAACAGCCACCACAGGCGGAAGACCAGCGCCGAGTAGAGGCCCCGCGGGACGACGAGGGTGCGCAGGATGCTGCTCAGCACGGCGAGGAGCAGCAGGGCGCCTGCCGTGCCGGCGATGTATTCCATGAGGGTATTCTGACGCCCGCAGGAGGGCGGTGATCACCTGCGCGGCTCCCCGCACCCCGCGGCCCTCAGGGGGCCCGCCCTCAGCGGGCCAGCAGAGTCCGCACCCCCTGGGACGTCAGCGTGAGCGCGTGCTCCGAGCTGCCGTCTATCGCCAGGGAGATCTCCTCGTCGGGCCACTGCGAGGCCAGCGCGCCCAGCGGGATGAGGCGGTAGCGGGAGACGAAGGGCAGCAGCTCGGCCATCTCGTTCTCCGTGGTGAAGACGGGGACGACCGGGTCACCGCCGGGCTGTTCCAGGATGGGCAGGGCCACCGTCGTGGCGTCGGCGCCCTCGCCGTCGATCGCGTCGTCCGGCACGGGGACGAGCACGTCGCTGTGGGCGAGGGTGTCCAGGGCCCTCTGGTCCTCGGCGTTGGCGACCAGGGCGTCCAGCGCCTGCTGGGCCGGCGTCGGAAGGGCGTCGTGTGCGGGTGTCTCCATGGCAGATCCCCAGGTAGCGGTGGTGGTACGGGCCGCCCGGACGGACTGCCCGGGCGGGCTCCCGCCTCGCGTACCCGGTGCGGAGCAGGGGCATGCGTGCGAACCGGAAGAGGTACGGACCGGCGCGGGACGGGGTGCCGCTCAGGCCCTGAGGACCTCCTCGCCCGGTGCGGGGCTCGGGGCCAGGGCCTCCTGGGCGCGCACCCGGTGCCGGCCGAGGAGGAGGGTGCCGAGGAAGGACAGGGCGAGGGCGACCACCACGCCCAGGTTGGCGTACGCCCACGCGCCGGTACGGCCGCCGAGGCCGAGCGGCCCGAGGAGGTAGCCCTGCCAGCCCAGCCAGTGCGCGGCGGTGTTGGTCACCAGGCCCCAGCCGACGGCCGTGGCGGCGAGGGTGAGCAGCGGGGGCACCAGCGGGACGTCGCCGTAGCGGCCGTGCGGGCGGAACAGGTCCCCGTCGTCGTAGTCGCGGCGGCGCAGCGCGAGGTCGGCCAGCATGACGCCGGACCAGGCGGCGATGGGCACCCCGAGCGTGGTGAGGAAGCCCATGAACTGGCCGAGGAAGCCGCCGGCGAAGAACACGATGTAGACCGACCCGGCGATCATCAGGCAGCCGTCCCAGAGCGCGGCCAGATAGCGGGGCACGCGCAGTCCGGCGGAGAGCAGGGCGAGGCCGGAGGAGTAGATGTCGAGGACGGCGCCGCCGACCAGGCTGAGCACGGCGACCACGGCGAACGGCACCAGGAACCAGGTGGGCAGGATCGTGGCCAGGGCGCCGATCGGGTCGTCGGCGATGGCCCGGCTCAGCTGCGGCGAGGACCCGGCCAGCAGTACACCGAAGACCAGCAGCAGCACGGGGGCGAGCGAGCCGCCGAAGGTGGTCCAGCCGATCACGCCCCGGCTGGAGGAGCCGCGCGGCAGGTAGCGGGAGTAGTCGGCGGCGGCGTTGATCCAGCCGAGCCCGAAGCCCGCCATCATGAACACCAGCGCGCCGATCATCTGCTGCGCGGAGCCGTCCGGCACCGCCTTGACGGCGCTCCAGTCGACCTGGTGGGCGACGAGGCCGACGTAGACGATGGTCAGCACGCCGGTGATCACGGTGATGACGGTCTGGAGCCGCATGATCAGGTCGAAGCCGATGACCCCGGCGACGACGGTCAGCGCGGCCACCACCATGAGGGCGACCACCTTGGTCTCGGTCCCGCCGCCCCAGCCCAGGCTGGTGAAGACGGTCGCGGTGGCCAGGGTGGCGAGCGAGATGAGCGCGGTCTCCCAGCCGACGGTGAGCATCCAGGAGACCACCGACGGCAGCCGGTTGCCGCGCACCCCGTAGGCGGCGCGGCTGAGCACCATGGTGGGCGCCGAGCCGCGCTTGCCGGCGACCGAGACGAAGCCGCACAGCAGGAACGAGACGACGATGCCGATGGTGCCTGCGACGAGCGCCTGCCAGAAGGAGATGCCGAAGCCGAACGCGAAGGCGCCGTAGCTGAGCCCGAGCACGGAGACGTTCGCCCCGAACCAGGGCCAGAACAGCATGCGCGGGGTGCCCCTGCGGTCCGCGTCCCCGATCACGTCGAGCCCGTGCGTCTCCAGCTGGATCGGGCGGGTGGCGGCTCTGTGGTCGGTGATGCCGAGGGGGTCGGGCGGATGCGTCATCACGGCCTACCTGTCTGACGTGTCGAGATCACGCTAGGTCGGCGCCGCGGGGGCCGCAACGCAGGCGGCGGTCGGGATCCTCGTCAGTCGCGGCCCTCCTCGGGGTTCTGCTCGGGGCTCTCCTCGGCGGGGCCTTCCGCCTGGGACGGGGTGGTGCGGTCCGGCTGCGCCGCCCCCACGTCCTCCGGTTCCCGTTCGCCCTCGGCCTGGGACGGGGTGGTGTACTCGCTCATCGGGGGCCTCCCCCGGCTTTCCGTACGTCTGTGGGCAACGCCCCGAGTACCCGTGGGGGGCGGATGCCATGAGAGAGGGGCGGGCGAACCGCTCCGGCGCGGCGTGCGCCCGGCGGCGTGGCGTGCGCGGGGCCCGTGCCGTCCCCGGCGAGGATGGCGCTCGGCAGCAGGAGCCGGCTCTCAGGCGGGTGGTGCGGGTATGACGGTGAACCGTGTCGGCCTGGTCGTGCACGGCGGGCGCGCCGAGGCGCAGGCGGCCGCGGGGGCGGTGCGCGACTGGTGCGCGGAGAACGCGGTGGTGTGCACTGACATCGACGTGTGGCAGGAGGGCGCCCGGCACAGCGCGCGGGCGGAGGTGGACGCGGCGGGCGACCCGGACCTGATCGTCACGCTCGGCGGCGACGGCACCTTCCTGCGCGGCGCCCGGCTCGCGGCGGCGAACGACGCCCTGGTGCTCGGCGTGGACCTCGGGCGGGTCGGCTTCCTGACCGAGGTGCCGGCCCCCGCGGTACGGGCGGCCCTGGACGCGGTGCGCGAGGAGCGGATCACCGTGGAGAGCCGGATGCTGCTCACCATGCGGGCGTCGTGCCGGCTGGAGGTGCCCGCGCAGATGGAGGCGCTGACGCGGTACGGCCGCGGGCCGATGCTGCCGCCGCCCCGTGTGCGGGTGGACTGCGCGGCGGGCGGCGACTGGGGCGTCGCGCTGGACGTCACCGCGCTCAACGACGTCGTCCTGGAGAAGCTGTCGCGGGACCGGCAGGTGTCGGTCGCGGTGTATCTGGCGGGACGGCTCCTCGCCTGCTACTCGGCGGACGCGCTGCTGGTCGCCACGCCCACGGGTTCCACGGCGTACAGCTTCGCCGCCGGGGGTCCGGTGGTCTCGCCGCGCGCGGAGGGGCTGGTCTTCACGCCGGTGGCCCCGCACATGGTGTTCAACCGCTCGGTCGTGGCCGCCCCGGACGAGCCCGTGGCGCTGCGGGTGCTGGAGCGCTCGGGCCAGGCCGCGGTCAGCATCGACGGACAGCTTCGCGGGGTGCTGAGCCCCGGCGACTGGATCGGCGTGTACGCGGCGCCCCGCCGGCTGAAGGCAGTGCGGCTGGGTCCGACGGACTTCTACGGCCGGCTGCGGGAGCGCATGAACCTCACCGATGCCCCGGCCGCGCTCGCCGACGGCCGGGCCGCCCCGCTGTGGCCGGTGACCTCGCCGCCCCCGGCCGACCTCGCCCATCTGGCCCTGCCGGGCGCGACGGGGGCCGCGGGCGATTCCCCTCCGGGAGGCGCACCCCCGCCGGCGTGAACCCGGCCGCCGCGACGGGCGGCGTGCGGCGTGCAGCGGCGTTCAGTCGAACAGGCCCCGGTCGCCTTCCTTGCGCACCACGCACAGCGCCCAGATGGTGAAGGCGGCGAGGGCGATCATCACGATCGACCAGACCGGGTAGTACGGCAGGGACAGGAAGTTGGCGATGATGATCAGTGCGGCGATGACCACGCCGGCCGCCCGCGCCCAGGTCGACACCTTCATCAGGCCCAGACCGACGATCACGGCGACGGCGCCCAGGACCAGGTGGACCCAGCCCCAGCCGGTGAGGCTGAACTGGAACACATAGCTGCGGGTGGCGAGGAAGACGTCGTCACGGGCGATCCCCATGATGCCGCGGAAGATGTCCAGGACGCCGGTGAGCAGCAGCATCACCGCGGCGAACGCGGTCAGGCCGGTGGCCCACAGTTGCTTGGTGGTGGGCTCGCGGGTGGTGCCGGCTCCGGGGCCGGTGGGGCCGGTGTTGTGGTGTGCGTGGGGCGCGGTCATCGTGCCACCTCGTTTCTCTCCGGTGTGCGGTGGGTCAGTGCGGGGAGTGGGAGGAGACGGTTCCCGAACGGCCGGATCCGGTGGATTCCGGCCCCGTGCCTCCGGGGGTGCCCGCGGACGTGCCGGTGGACGTGCCCGCGGACGGTCCGTGGGCGGCGAACACCATGTCCTTCGCCTTGCGGAACTCGTCCTCGGTGATGTCGCCGCGGGCCTTCATGTCGGCGAGCCGGGCGAGTTCGTCGGCGCTGGAGGTGCCGCCTCGCGCGGTCTCGCGGACGTAGCTGTCGAACGCGCGCTGCTGGGCACGGGCCTGTTCCACCTCGCGGCGGCCCATGCCCTTGCCGCGGGCGATCAGGTACAGGAAGACGCCGAGGAAGGGCAGGACGACGACGCACACCAGCCAGGCGGCCTTGGCCACACCGCCGAGGGAGTCGTCGCGGAAGATGTCCATGACCACCCGGAACAGCAGCACGAACCACATGATCCACAGGAAGAACACCAGCATGGACCAGAAGACGCTCAGCGCCGGATAGTCGTACGCGAGGTAGGTCTGGACGCTCATGTCGCTGCCTCCGTCCCGGGTCCGCGCCCGGTAGTCGGTCGTCCACCGTCCTCAGGCTGCGCTCCGGCGCGCGCGGGGCGCTTCACCCGGCGCGGGTGAACGGCGGCCGGCTCGGGTGCGCGACGGACTGCGGTGCGTGGTTGTAGCCGGGGGCGGCCGTCGCCGAGGGTGGCGGCCCCGCCGGGATCGTGCTCCGGTCCGGGGACCGGCCGCGGGGGCCGTGCGGACCCGGATCGCGGGAGGGAGGTCATGGCTCCTCCGTCCCGTGCCGAGGCCGCTCCCGGCCGGCCGGCGGGGCCTTGTGCGGGGACCTCACCACGGCAGCGTGGCCCCTGACGCCCCGTAGGGGATCACCCCTGGCGGGTGATCCCCTACGGGGGCCGGGGCGCTGAGGTGGGTAGCGGGCACAGGCGGCCCGGCCTGTGGCGCGGCGGCGGGAGGCGAACGCGATGACCGATCCGGAGAGGCGGGCACCGTCGAAGGACGCCCGGCACCCCCTGGGCAGCGGGTCGGACCGCCGGGCCGCGGCCGCGTCCTTCGCGCGTACGGCGGTCATCCTCACCGCCCTGGTCCTCGCCTACTACCTGGTGCCACTGGACTCCCGCACCACCCTGGCGACGGTCCTCCTGCTGCTGTGCGGGCTGCTCGCGGTCGCGGTGGTCTTCGGCTGGGAGGCCTGGCACATCATGCACGCGCCGCATCCCCGGCTGAAGGCGGTGGAGGCACTGGTCGCCACGGTGGGGCTCTACCTGGTCGTCTTCGCCAGCGTCTACCACATCATCGAACGCGACACCCCCGGCTCCTTCACCGAGCCGCTGACCAGGACCGACGCCCTGTACTTCACGCTGACCACGTTCACCACCGTGGGCTACGGCGACATCACCGCGCGCTCGGAGGCGGGCCGGGTGGCGGTGATGTGCCAGATGGTGTGCGGGCTGCTGCTGGTGGGCGTGGCCGTACGGCTGCTCACGGCGGCGGTGAACGCCGGGCTGCGCCGCAGGCAGCGCGAGCCCTGAGGGCTCGGGCCCGGCGAGGGCTCACTGCGGCGCCTGGCGCATCTCCAGCACGCGCAGGCCGAGGGACTGGCAGCGGGCCAGCAGTCCGTACAGGTGCGTCTCGTCCAGGACACGGCCGAACAGGATGGTGTGGCCGGACACCACCACGTGGTCCAGCTCGGGGAACGCCTTGGCCAGCGTCTCCGTCAGCTCGCCGTCGACGCGAATCTCGTAGCGCATGAGCTGCCTTCCCCGCGTGCCGCGGACGGGCAGTACCCGGCCCTCTCCTGCGATCCTGCGCCCCGCTCCGGCGACCGGGCCTCACCCGTCGCAGGTGATGTGGGCCCGCTCGCGGCTGACGCGGGCGGTCACAGCAGGCCGAGTTCGCGGGCGCGGTGCACGGCGTCGTGGCGGCGGTTCACGCCCAGCTTGCGGTAAGCGCTCTTGAGGTGGGTTTTGACCGTGTTGACAGAGACGTAGAGGTCGGCGGCGATCTCCTCGGTGGACATCATCTCCGCGAGCCGGACCAGCACATCATGTTCGCGTCCGCTCAACTCCTCGACCATGGGCGGCGGTTCGGCCACGGACGCGGTGCCGTCCGGGCCGGCGGCCAGCAGCCAGCCCTCGGCGAGCGGGCGCAGCGGCGGCGTGGTGAGCAGCGGCCGCAGCCAGGGCCCCGCCTCCCTGAAGGGGCGCCGCAGCCGGTTCCGCCGGGCCTCGCGCAGCGCCCGCGCCACCAGCCGGCGCCGGGCCTCGCGGTCGCCCTCGACGCCGGCGAGCCGCGCCCGGACCAGGGCCGCCCGTACGGCGATCAGCGGGGCGGTGGCCTGCTGCGGGCGGATCCGGTCGAGCAGGGCGAGGGCGTGCGGGGGGCGGTCCGCGGCCAGTTCGGCCTGTGCCGCGCCCACCAGGCACAGCGGGTCCTCGCCGGGCAGTTCCGTCAGCAGCTTGACGGCCAGCTCCGGGCGCCCGTCGGCGAGATGGGCGCCGGCGGCCACCAGCGCCGCGTGGGCCTCGGCCCAGGGCGAGGGCTCCTCCGCGACGACGGCACGGTCGGCCGCCTCCAGCGCGCCCTCGGTGTCGCCGCGGGCGAGCAGCAGACGCGCGGTGACCAGGGCGTGCAGTGCCCGGGTCACCGGGTCGCGCACCGGATGGCGGGCGTCGGCCGCGTCGGGCTGCGGGGCGAGCAGCGCCTCGGCCCGGTCCAGTTCGTCGCGATCGGTGGCGACGGCGGCCAGGACGAGGGTGGCCGGACCGGCCCCGGAGGGTGCGCAGGGGTCCGCGGGATCGGCGGCGAGCGCGGCGAGGGCCTTGCGTTCGGCGCGGCCGGGGCGGCCGTCGAGGTGGTCGAGCAGGGCGAGGTGGGCGAGGCACTCGGCGCGGAGCCGGGCGGTCGCCGCGGCCGACGCCGTGACCGCCGGTTCCCGCGTGGATGCCGGTGCCTCCGGTGTCGTACCCCCGTGGTCGGTCACCGCGGTCAGGGCGGCCCGCGCCTGCGCGAACCGACCGGCCCACAGGCGGGCGGCACCGAGGTGGGCGCGCAGCAGGGCGGTCAGTTCGGGGTGCCGGTCCAGCAGCCGGCCGGGCACCTCCCGCCGCAGCTCCTCGGCGCGGCGGGCGGCGGCCTCGGCGCGCGAGGGGGAGCCGGTCAGCCGGGCGGCGAGGACGTCGAGGAGGGTGCAGCCGAGGCGGGCGGCGGCGAGCTGTGCGGGATCGTCCTCCACGCCCGGCCCTGGTGTGCTCCGGGCCCGGTCCAGCTCGCGCGCGGCCCGGCGCAGGTGCGGCAGGCCCCGGTCGAGGTCGCCGAGGGACAGTTCGCGGGCCGCGCGCACCAGGTCGGTGGCCGGGGTCCGCGGCTCGGGCCCCAGGGCGGAGAAGATCGCGGCCAGGGGTTCGGCGCGCGGGCCGGTGAGCAGTTCGCCGAGGGCGAGGTCGCCGACGAGGGCACCGGCGGCGGCCGTCCAGTCGCCCGCGGCGGCGGCGTGCTCCAGGGTCTCGGCGAGCGGGCCGTGGCGGCGCAGCCAGCCCGCCGCCCGGCGGTGCAGCTCGGTCTCCAGGCCGGAGAGCCGGGCCCGCAGATGGGCGCGCAGGATCTCCCGGAACAGCGGATGGAGCCGGAACCAGGAGTGCCCGAGATCCTCCACGAAGGCGTTCTCGCGGTGCAGCGCGGTGAGGATCAGCTCGGCGTCGGCGCGTCCGGTGAGCGCGTCGGCGAGGGCGGGGCAGAACCGGTCGAGGACGCTGATCCGCAGCAGCAGGTCCTGGGTCTCGGCGCGCTGCCGCTTGAGCACCTCGGCGATCAGGTAGTCCCCGATGGTGGTGCGGTCGGCCTCGAACTCCCTCAGGTACGACCTCGGGTCGCGCTCCCCCTGTGCGGCCAGCGCGCTGAGCCGCAGGCCCGCCGCCCAGCCGCGGGTGCGGGCCAGCAGCGCGCCCACCTCGTCGGGCGGCAGCCGCAGGCCGTGCAGGGCCAGCAGGCCGGCGGCCTCCTCGGGGGTGAAGGCCAGTTCGTCGTTGCGGATCTCGGTGATCGCGCCGGCCGCCCGGTAGCGGTGCAGGGGCAGCAGCGGTTCCGTGCGGGTGACCAGGACCAGGCGGATGCCGGTGTGCGCGTGCCGGAGCACGAATTCCAGCTGGTCGGCGATCTCCGGGTCGGTGACCCGGTCGTACTCGTCGATGACCGCGGTCACGGGTCGCGCGCGGGCGCCGAGTTCGGCGGCGACCCGGGTGAGCAGCGCTTCGTCCACGCGGCCGGCCTCGGCGGGCAGGCCGACCTCGGCGGAGAGGCTCACCCCGGCCAGTCGCAGCGCCTGGAGGAGATAGGCCCAGAAGGTGCCGGTGCCCTTGTCGGCCATCTGGGCGGTGAGCCAGGCGACGC
This sequence comes from Streptomyces sp. AM6-12, assembly GCF_044327085.1. Classification (NCBI taxonomy): domain Bacteria; kingdom Bacillati; phylum Actinomycetota; class Actinomycetes; order Kitasatosporales; family Streptomycetaceae; genus Streptomyces; species Streptomyces sp. AM6-12. Next base: position 340,464 of record NZ_JBIQWN010000002.1, on the reverse strand, counting down.
GTGGCCCGCGGGTCGCGGCCCAGTCGGCGACCAGCAGCGTCTTGCCCGCTCCGGCGGCCCCGCCGACCACGGTCAGCGGGGTGCGCGGGGCCAGGTCCAGGTGTCCGAGCAGCCGGTCGCGGCGCAGATAGGTCACCGGGAGGGCGGGGATCGCGAACCTGGCCCGCAGGAACGGATCCCCGCAGGGATCGGCGGGCCCGTAAGGGTCCGTTCCGGTCTCGTCCGGCACGCCCATGGTGGTCACCACCATCGTCGTCGGGTCGCGGACAGCGTGCTCCGCTCCTCCCCCCAGGATCTCCCCTGGGGGACGACGCGCCACACGAGCGGGTGGTGCCCGGTGCGGGGCGGCTCAGTCGGTGGTGGACGCGGCGCGGCGCGGCAGCTTCCAGTTCGGCCGCGGGAAGTGGCAGGTGTATCCGTTGGGGTAGCGCTCCAGGTAGTCCTGGTGCTCGGGCTCGGCCTCCCAGAAGTCGCCGACCGGCGCCAGCTCGGTGACGACCTTGCCGGGCCACAGTCCGCTGGCCTCGACGTCCGCGATGGTGTCGAGGGCGATGCGGTGCTGCTCCTCGCCGTCGTAGAAGATCGCGGAGCGGTAGCTGCGCCCGATGTCGTTGCCCTGGCGGTCGCGGGTGGTCGGGTCGTGGATCTGGAAGAAGAACTCCAGGATGTCGCGGTAGCTGGTCACCGCGGGGTCGTACAGGATCTCGATGGCCTCGGCGTGGTCGCCGTGGTCGCGGTAGGTGGCGTTCGGGGTGTCGCCGCCGCTGTAGCCGACGCGGGTGGAGACCACGCCGGGCTGCTTGCGGATCAGATCCTGCATGCCCCAGAAACAACCGCCCGCAAGTACGGCTCGCTCGGTTCCCGCTGTCATCGGTCGCTCCCTGTTTCGTCCGGCCCCGCACCCCTGTTGACGTGCCGGGGGCACGGTCATCCAGCGTAATACCGCCCACGCGCGAGCGGCGAAGGGCCACCGGCCGGGCGGAGGCGGCGCGGTCAGGCGCGCACGCCGGGCAACGGCCGATCACGGGCCGCGCGATCACACACGCACGCCGGACAACGACCGATCACGGGCCGCGCGATCACACACGCACGCCGGACAACGACCGATCACGAGCCACGCGATCACGCACACACGCCGAACAGCGGCCGGTCACGGACGCGCGGTGTCCACCGGCTCGCGTGGCCCGGCGGGGACATCGCGGACGGCACCTGGGCCGGCCGGATGACCGGCGACGTGACCGGCGCCCGCGCCCCGCTCCATGCCCTCTCCGCCCGCGCCCTGCCCAGGGTCCCGCACGGAGGCCCTGCACGGGGCGGTCACGGGCGAGTTGGCGGCGCCGTCTCCGAGTCGCCCCCGCCCCTCTCCCCCAACGGCCGTGCCCGCGCCCGGAGTCGGCGACCTGGGCGGTCCCCCCGCCCAGGGGATGTCACGCGGGCCGGGTCACATCTTCGTGCCGAAGTCCTGGGTCCACCAGGGGCCGCCCGTGCCCTTGTGCACGCCGACGCCGATGTTCTTGAAGGCGCAGTTGAGGATGTTGGCCCGGTGGCCGGGGCTGTTCATCCACGCGTCCATCACCGAGGCCGGGGTCTGCTGGCCCATGGCTATGTTCTCGCCGTACGTGGACCACCGGTACCCCGCGGCGGTGATGCGCTGGCCGGGGTCGGCGCCGTCCGGGTTGACGTGGTCGAAGAAGTGCCGCGCGGCCATGTCGTCGGAGTGCGCCTGCGCCGCCTGCTGGAGCTGCGGGTCCTCGGTCAGCGGGGAGCAACCGGCGCTGGCGCGCTGCTGGTTGACCAGCGCGATCACCTGGCTGACGGTGTCACCGGCCGGCGCCGGCGCGGTGGTGCGCACCGGGGCCGGCGGGGTGGACGGGCGCGGCGTCGGCGTATTCTTCCGCGTCGGGCTCGGGCTCGGGCGCTTGGTCGCCTTCTTCTCCGGCTTCTTCGGCTTCGCGGACTTCGACGGGGACGGCGAGGGCGACGCCGGGGTGGGTACGGCGCTCGGTGCGGAGAGGTCGGCCACAGAGGCGTTGGTGTTCCGGTCGGCGGCCTTCTCACCGGTGCCGGGCCCGGAGTCCATGCCGAAGTACCAGAGGCCGCCGCCCGCGACGCAGGCCACGACGACGCCACCAACGACCCGGCGCCGCATGCGCCGACGCCGCCGGGACGCGCTGCGCGTGCCGTCGCGCCCGCCCGCGCGGCCCCGCGCGGCCCGTCGTCCGGTCCCGGCTCCGGAACCGGAACCTGTGAGCGAGCCCGAACCCGAACCGGCGGGTCCGGCCGAGGTGTCGTACGGGGTCGCCGCCGCGACCGGTGCCATCCCGCCGGGGGCGCAGCGCAGCGCGGCGTACAGCGCGGGCGCCGCGGCGACCAGCGCGAGGCCGGCCAGCAGCCCCTCCGCGGGCATCAGCCCGCTCCACAGCCCGGAGCAGCGCGAACAGCCGCGGGCGTGCCGGGCGATGCGCTTGCGCCACAGCGCGGAGGGTGTGCCGTCCCAGGCGGCCAGCACGCCCCGCAGCTCCTCGCAGCGCGGCCGGGCGTCGAGCGCCCGTACCACCACCCGTGCCGCCTCCAGTTGGGCCTTCATCCGCTGCACCCGGACCGCGGTGTGCTCCGGCGTCAGCTCCAGTGCGGCGGCGACCTCGGCGCGGGTCAGCTCGCCCGCGCACTCCAGCCACCACAGCGACAGCAGCCCCCGGTCGTCGGGCTCCAGCCAGCGCGTGGCGTGCGCGGTCTCCTGGCGCTGGCCCGACAGTTGCAGCTGCACCACCGTCAGGTCCACGAAGTCGGCGCCGGGGTCGGCCAGATCATGCGCCTCCTCCACGGCGGCGGGGGCGGACCGCCGGTCCTGCCAGTGGTCGCGGACCTGGTTCATCGCGATCGCGACGAGCCAGGAGCGGAAGCGCTCGGGGGCGCGCAGCCCGCCCAGTCCGTCGAGGGCGCGCAGCATGGTCTCCTGCACCACGTCGTCGACGTCCACCGAGCCGTTCAGCGCCCGCCCCACGATGTTGTAGACCAGCGGAAGGTAGGCGCTGACCAGGGCGTCCTGGGCCGCAGCGTCGCCCTCGCGGGCCGCGATCACCAGGGCCGCCGTCTCCGCCGCGTCCGTGTGCCGTGTGCTCATCAGATGTTTCCCGTCCTCGACGCCGAACGATTGTTCCCGATGACTGGGAGACCGTTCGAGGCGGCTCGGATAACGGTTCTCCGGGGCCGATTTCCGGCCGCTTCCGGCACCGGGTCTCCGACGCGGGGGCTCGGCGCGCGGCACCACGCTCCGGGGGCCCGGCGGCACCGCGCGGGTCAACTCCGGCCGCGGGCCGCCGGTTTCACAGGATCGAAGTTGGTCTAGTCCTCTTGACGGGGTGAGTCGGCGGCGGTTTGGTATGTACCAACACCCCCGCCGTGCACGGCACCACCACCCCACCACCCCATGCCCTAGGGGCATCCCCGAGAGGGGCACACTGTCATGCACCTGGCAAGACTGGGCGGACTCGCCGCCTCCGCCTGCGCGTTCGCGCTCGCGGTCACCGGCGCGGCCGTCGCCGTCGCCCCCGCGAGCAGCGCGGCGGCGCACACCGCGGCGACGAGCGATGCCGCCGGAAGCAGCGTCTACTCCGTCGCGCCCTACGTCGACATGTCGAACGGCCAGGAGGGCCTGCTCGACACCGCGATCACCGGGCACCACCTCAAGGCCTACACCGCCGCCTTCGTCCTCGGCGAGGGCTGCAACCAGGTCTGGGGCGACACACTCCCCATCGGCAACGACTCCTACACCGACCCCGAGATCGCGAAGGCCAAGTCCGAGGGCGCCTCCGTGATCATCTCCTCGGGCGGCGCCAGCGGTCTGCCGCTCGCCTGGACCTGCACCACCCAGAGCAGTATCGACGCCGGGTACCAGGCCCTCATCGACGACTACGGCGTCACCCAGCTGGACTTCGACATCGAGGGCGCCGCCGTCGCGGACACCGCAGCCGCGGCCCGCCAGATGCAGGCGATGAAGGACCTGAAGGCGGCCAACCCGAACCTCCAGTTCTCCGTCACCCTGCCGGTGCTGGCGAGCGGACTGACCAATGACGGCGTCAACATCCTCAAGGCCGCCAAGAACGCGGGCGTCAAGATCGACGTCGTCAACATCATGACCATGGACTACTACGCCGGCACCGGCACCGAGATGGGCCAGGGTTCGATCGACGCCGCCAAGGCCACGCTGGCGCAGATGCAGTCCGTCGACTCCGGGTACGGCTACGCCAACCTCGGCATCACCCCGATGATCGGCAAGAACGACGACGGCTCCACGTTCACCCTGGCCGACGCCCAGACGGTCGAGAACTTCGCCGCGCAGAACGGCGTGGGGCGGCTCGCCTTCTGGTCCGTCAACCGGGACCAGCCGTGCAGCGGAAGCGCCAACTCCCTGCCCACGTGCAGCGAGATCAGCCAGAGCAGCCTGGCGTTCACGGACGCGTTCGTGCCGTACGAGGGCAGTTCGGGCGGCGGTGGTGGCGGGGGCGGCGGTACGAGCAGTGACTTCTCGCTGTCCCTCGCCCCCGGCTCCGCCTCCGTCGCCCAGGGCGGTTCCGCGACCGCGAGCGTCGCCACGACCACCACCTCGGGCAGCGCCGAGTCCGTGGCCCTCACCGCCTCCGGCGCGCCCTCCGGCGTCACCGTCTCCTTCAGCCCGGCCTCGGTGACCTCCGGCAGCACCTCGACCCTGACGGCGGCGGTCGGCTCCTCCGTGGCCGCGGGCACCTACCCGATCACGGTCACCGGCACGGGCACCGGCGGCAGCCACAGCACGACCTACACACTCACCGTCACGAGCGGCGGCGGGGGCGGGGGCGGCGGAGGCTCGCTGGCCAACGCCGGGTTCGAGACCGGTTCCCTCGGCCCCTGGACCTGCACCGGCGCGAGCACGCTGGTCTCCACCCCGGTGCACTCCGGCAGTCACGCCCTCCAGGTCACCCCCGACTCCGGCGGCACCGGCGAGTGCGACCAGACCGTCACCCTCTCCCCTAACCACAGCTACACGCTCACCGGCTGGGTGCAGGGCCCCTACGCCTACCTCGGCGTCAGCGGCGGCGCCACCGCCAGCACCTGGTCGAACAGTTCGAGCTGGAACCAGCTGAAGGTCGCCTTCACGACCGGCAGCAGCGGCACCGTGACCGTGTACGTCCACGGGTGGTACGGCCAGGGCAGCGTGTACGCCGACGATCTCGCCCTCGGCTGAGCGTCTCCCGTCGGGGCGGTCCCGTACGGCAGTCTCCGCAGGGGCCAGTCCCGTACGGCCGACTCCGTAGGGGGACCGCTCCAGGGGCGTCACCATAGGGATCTCACCGCAGGGGTCTCACCGTAGGGACCTCGCCGTAAGGGTCGTGCCGTAGGGACTCCGCCGTAGGGGTCGCCGTACGCGTCTCCCCCTGAGCGTCGCCCGATCGCGCGCCCGGTGCCTGTCCGCAGGTGCCGGGCGCGCGGTGATGGGCGAGCCTGGAGGGATGTCTGGCTTTCCCGCCGGCCGGGTCCCGGCGCCGTACGCCGCCCCGGCACGCCGGGCGCTCCGGGTGACGCTGGTCGCCGCGGCCGGCTTCTACTTCTTCCGCTACGGCCTGGACCGCCCCGTCGCCGCCACGTACGCCCTGTTCGCCGCGGTGGCGCTGGGCGGGCTGGCCAGGATTCCGGGCACCGGGCGGCAGCGCGCCGTGGTGGTGCTGCGGCTGATCCCGGTGGGCTGGCTGCTGGTGGCCGTCGGGACGTACCTGTCGGTGCGGACCTGGAGCGCCGTCGCGGGCATGCTGGTCGTCGGCTTCGCGCTGGCCTTCTCCGCCATCGGCGGACCGCGCCCGGCGGGGGCGGCGCCGGGTCTGCAACTCCTGTACATCCTGCCGTCGTTCCCGCCCTACGATCCCGGTCAGCTCGACGACCGGCTGCTCGGCACGACCACCGGCATGGCCCTGCTCGTCCTCGCCGAGGCCCTGATCTTCCCCGAGCCCACCCCGCCGCCGTACCGGGCACGCGCCGCGCACGCCGCCGCCGTCGCCGCCCGCTGCTCCGCCCTGCTCGCCGCCCCGCCGTACGCCCTCTCCCCGGACGACATCCGCGCCGCCCGCGAGGCAGGCCACCGGCTGCGCTCCCTGACCGTGCCCGAGGCGGACCGCCCGGCGGGTCCGGGGGTACGGGACCGGGCCCTGTCCCACACGGGTCTGGCGATCCGAACCCTGCTGAGCAGACTGCCCCGGCTGTCCGGGATGTCCGGCCCGGCGGTCGTACGGGACGGAGGTGACCGCCCGTCCCGCGCTCCAGCCGGAGATGACCGGCCGTCCTCCGTGCCGGACGGAGACGACCGGCCCTCCCCCGTGCCGGGCGGTGGTGACCGGCCGGCGGCCGGGCCCGGTGTCCCGCCCGACGCCGCCGTGACCGCCGTACTCGACGCGGTCGCGCGGCTGGCGACCGCCGGCGCGGGCTGCCTCCGCGAGGGCTCCTCTCCCCTGGCCGCCTACCAGGAGCTGGCCGCGGTCCGCGCCGTCCTGTCCGCCCGGTCCGCGGTCCCCGCGGGGGAAGCCGGGGCACCGGCGCCGGACGTGCTGCGGCGGCACGCGGCCGCGCTGGAGGTCGCCGATGCCGCGCTGGCCATGGGGGCGGCCGCCGATCTGGCGGTGCACGGCCGGCGGGCCACGGTGGTGGGGCCGCCGGAGCGCTTCTGGTACGCCACCGCCCGCGCCCCGCAACTGTGGTGGCACCGGGTGCGGGGGCACGCCGGACGGCGCTCGGTGTTCTTCCAGAACGCGGTGCGCATCGCCCTGGCGCTGACGGCGGCGCGGCTGGTGGCCGGCGTGGACACGCTGCCGCACGGCTTCTGGGCGACGCTGGCGACGCTGACCCTCACCCGCACCACCATGGACGAGACCTGGAGCACCATCCGCTCCGCCCTCGCCGGAACCCTGGCCGGCGCCCTGCTGACCGGCGGGACGCTGGCCCTGGCCGGCACGCACACCGAGGTCTACGCCGTCGTCCTCCCCTTGTGGATGCTGTTCGCCTTCACCGTCGGGCCGGTCAAGGGGGTCGGCTGGGCGCAGGGCCTGTTCACGGTGCTCGTGGCCCTGGTCTTCGCCCAGCTCGCGCCGCCGACCTGGCGGCTGGCGGAGGTACGCCTGCTCGATGTGCTGGTCGGCAGCGCGATCGGCGCGGTGTTCGGGCTGCTGGCCTGGCCCCGCGGCGCCCATGACGAACTGCGGTACGCGGCGGCGGAGCTGCTGCGCAGGGCGGCCGAGATCGTGGTGGCGACCAGTGCCTCGGTGGCCCTGGAGGGGCGGGCGGCCGTCCCGGCGGGGATGCCCGGACACCGATCGCTCCAGCGGGCCGTGATCCTGGCGGAGTCCGCGTACGGGCAGTTCCAGAGCGAGGCGACGCCGTTCGGCGGCCGGGGTCGGGTGCCCGTGCCGCCCGCGGTGGACTGGCAGGCGGCGCTGATGGCCGGGCATCACACCCTGTGGGGCTCGGAGCGGCTGCTGGAACCGCCGTGCACCGGTCTCGGCCCGGCCGCGGCCGCGGTCAGCGGCCTCGGGGACCAGGTGGCCGGGCGCATGCTCCTGGTCTCGGCGGCCCTGGACCCCGGCGGCGACACCCCGGCGGCCCCGCTGCCCCGCCTCGCGCGGTCCCTCGCGGGCGCCGACGCGGAGCCGCCGGGCGCGCCCCGGCTGTACTACGCCACCGTGTCCTGGCTGGACTCCCTCATGGCCGATCTGTCCAGGATCGCGCGCGGGGGCGGGGAAGCCGGGGCGGACGGGGACGGGAGCGGAGGCGGTGAGGGGGAACCCGCAGGACCCGGACCTTGATCCGGGCCTTGATCCGGAGCCTTGATCCGGACCTTGGTCCGGGCGTGCACCGGAGGGGTTCCCCGTAGCGACCCGACCTGACCCGACCGGATCGCTGCGGATCGCCCCTCCATGGGGTAGGCGTGAGGTGAGGCCCGGCCTCACCCGTACGGCGTCGGCCGGACGGACCGGCGGAAGGAGCGAGTCGGATGTGCGGAGGGACGCGGCACCCGGACCCCGATCGGTCCGCGACGGCCCCGGCGGAGCCCCGCGCGGACCACACCACTCGCCATCGGACGGAGCAGCAGGCCGCGGAGCCCCGGACGGAGCAGGCCGCGGAGACCCCCGCGAACCGGTCCGCGCGCCCCCGGAGGGAGCCCGCCGCGGAGCCCCGCGCCAACCCCGCCGCGGCGCCCGAGGCCGCGCAGCCCACCGCCGAGCGCCCCACCGAACCCGAGGGCGACCGCCCGACCGAGCCCCTGGGCGACCGCCCCACCGAACCGGAGAACGACCGCGACTCCGAGCCGACCAGCCTGTTCGATCTGCTGGGCGTGGCCGCCGTACTCCTGGAGGCCGACGGCCGGATCGACATGTGGAGTCCCCAGGCCGAGAAGCTGTTCGGGTACGACCGCGAGGAGGCCGTCGGGCAGTACGCGGCGCTCCTGCTGCTGCGCCCCGAGGACCGGGACGCGGCGATCCGGCTGTTCGCCGAGGTGATGGAGACCGGCCGGGGCTGGGCGGGGGCGTTCCCGGTGCGCCGCAAGGACGGCAGCACGCGGATCGTCGAGTTCCGCAACATGCGGCTGACCGACCACCTCGGTGATCACTACGCGCTGGGGCTGGCCACCGACCGCTCCACCCTGCGCCGGGTGGAGCGCAGCACCGCCCTGTCCGCCCGGCTGGTCACCCAGGCCCCGGTCGGGGTGTCCGTCCTCGACACCGAGCTGCGCTACCTGGCCGTCAACCCCGCCCTCGCGGCCATGCACGGCCTGCCCGTGGCCGACCACATCGGCCGGCGCTACGACGAGCTGTTCCCGGACACGGCGTTCCACGCGGTCGAGGCGTCCATGCGCCAGGTCCTGGAGACTGGCGCCCCCGTGGTGAACCAGCAGGTGGTGGGCCGTACCGCAGCCGACCCGGCCAATGATCACGCCTGGATGACCTCGCTGTACCGGCTGGAGGACCACCAGGGGCACACGCTGGGCGTCGCCACGGTGGCGGTGGAGGTCACCGACCGTTACCGCGCGGCCCAGGAGGCGGAGCGGGCCCAGCGGCGGCTGCGGCTGATGGCCCGCGGCTCGGCCCGGATCGGCACCACCCTGGAGGTGGAGCGCACGGCGCGGGAGCTGGCCGACGTCCTGGTGCCCGACCTCGCCGACATGGCCGCGGTGGACCTGCTGGACAGCATGCTGCGTACGGGCCGTACGGAGCCGGGCGAGGGCCCGCCGCTGTTCCGGGCGCTGGCGGTGAAGACGGCCTACCCCACCGACGCCGCCGGGGCACTGGTGCCCCCCGGCCGGCTCACCGTCTACCACGCCGGCCACCCGGCGGCGCAGAGCGTGCGCACCGGGAAGCCCGTGCTGATCAGCCATCTGGACAGGGGCGAGGTGGGCCGGGTCGCCGCCGGGCCCGAGGCCGCCCGGCTGCTGGCCCGCGCCGGAGTGCACACCGACATGGCAGTCCCGCTGATCGCCCGCGGCCAGTGCATCGGCGTCATGGGCCTGGCCCGCGCCCGCAACCCCGCGCCGTTCGACGCCGACGACCTGGAGCTGGCCTGCGAACTCGCCTCGCGCGCCGCGCTGAGCATCGACAACGCGGTCCTGCACCAGCACACCCGCAGCACCGCCGAGGCCCTCCAGCGCAGCCTGCTGCCCCGGCTCTCCCCGTACCATCCGGGCCTGGAGATCGCCGCGCGCTACCGGCCCGCGCAGGCGATCGGCGAGGTCGGCGGCGACTGGTACGACGTCATCCCGCTGGACGGCGACCGCACCGCCCTGGCGGTGGGCGACGTCATGGGCAGCGGGATCGCCGCGGCGGCCACCATGGGCCGGCTGCGCACCGCCACCTCCACGCTGGCCGATCTCGATCTCGGCCCGGCACGCGTCCTCACCCACCTCGACCGGATCACCCTGGGCCTCGACCCCTACATCGCCACCTGCGTCTACGGCGTGCACGATCCCCGCCTCGGCCGCCTGGAGGTGGCCTCCGCCGGGCATCTGCCGCCGGTCCTGATCCCGTCCGACGGGCCACCGCGCCTCCTCGACCTGCCGACCGGCACTCCGCTGGGCGTCGGCGGGGTGTCCTTCGAGTCCAGCACGCTCGGACTGCGGCCCGGCGACCAACTGGTCCTGTACACCGACGGCCTGGTGGAGACCCGCGACGACCCGATCGACGCCCGTCTGGCCGAACTGGTCCGGCTGCTCTCCGCGCCGTCCCCCTCCCCGGAGGACACCTGCGACCGGCTGCTGCGGGAGCTGCGCCACCCGGCGGGCCATGACGACGTCGCCCTCCTCATCGCGCGGGTGCTGCCGCTGGAGTCCTAGGACCGCTAGCCCGGCGTCGCCGGGCGGACCGCCGTGACCAGCCAGGACGTGCTGGGGAGCCGGACCGTGCCGTCCCCGGTCTCGTAGGGGCGCAGATGGTCGGTGAGGACGCGGCGGGCGCGGGCGCGTGTCGTCGTGTCCGCCTGGCGCATCAGGTGGCTGCCGGGGCCGGTGCCGAGCAGGAAGTCGGCGGCGTGGGTCTGGCGATGACGCGCCCCGCCGCCGCGGCCCTCGTGCGCGCCGCCCTGGAGGGCGGTGCGCCGGGCTTCGCCGCGATCCAGGAGGCCGTCACCGGCTATCTGGCGGCCGAAACAGGGACTCGGCCGGGTGGCGGAGACCGTCGATCCGGATCTCGCGGCCCTCGCGATCGTCGGTACCGCCCACCACCTGCTGATGACCGGCCGGCCCGGCACGCCCGACCCCCGGCCCGCCATGACCCGCCTGGTGGCCGCCCTGGTGGGCGGCTAGGACGCGGCCCCGGCCCGGATCACCGCCCGCCGGCCAGCAGGTCCAGCACCTGGGGTCGCACGACCGTCCACGCGGCGGCGGGCAGATCGCCGAGGGCGGTCGCGCGCAGGGACCGGAGGGTGTCCTCGGGTTCGGCGCTGCGTACGGCGGTGCCGGCGAGCACCTCGTAGCCGTCCCGTACGGCGACCCGGATGCCGTGTCCCGTGCTGTCGCCGGTGCCGTCGCCGGTGTGCAGGGCCGAGGCCACCACGAGGGGCGGCGGGCCGCCCGCGTCGGCGGGGAGCTTGCGGTAAGCGCAGGCGAGCGGGGCGCGCCAGCGCAGGCTGAGCAACAGAGGCCGTTTCGCGACGACTTCGGCCAGGTCGGTCTCGCGGAGGCCGTCGGGCTCCAGCACCGTGGCCCGTGCGTCGAGGACGAGCGCGGCCGGGAGCAGGCAACGCAGCGTGCTGCCCACGAGATTGCCGCCGACCGTCGCCGTGCGGCGCACCGCCCCGGTGCCGACCGTGGCCGCCGCGAGGCGCAGCACGTCCGGCACCCGGCCGTCGATCTGTCCGAGCAGCACGGCGGCGCCCAGCGTCTCGGGTCCGATGACGTTGGCCTGCGGCAACCGTCTCAGCGACATGGCCAGTTCGGGGAAGCCCTCGCGCTGCCAGCTGGCCCACACCAGGGTCGCCCCGCCGACCGGGACGGCACCCTCGGCCAGGCATACCTGGGCTTCGGACACGGATGTGGGCAGCCGCAACAGCATGGTGACCGACCTGCCTTCCTCGGGGAGACCGCAGTCTGCTCGCGTGCGCGGGGGCGCGTACAGGGCTCACACGGGCACGTTCATCAACTGCCGTGGAGTCGAGGAGAGTTGGCCTGTTCACGATCTGAAGGAGTGGAGACCGCCGTCGCCGTCCGCGTACGGCCGACGGAGAAGACGGACGCCGCGCCCGGCCGGCCGGGGCTGCCGCCCCTCGGTGAGGGCGGCCTCCTCCTGGAGCGACCGCTCCTGGTCGAAGGTGGGGGCGGCTGCGAAACCGTAGACGTACTACGGCGGCATGGACCAGGTGCGCACGGCCCGTACCGGCGCCCCGCGCCGCCCGGACTCCTGGATGCCGGTTGGCGACGACGTGCTCGTGCGGATCGACTCCGAGGTGGTCACCGGGCGTGAGCCGACCGGTTCCCGAGCGCCTTCAGTGGGCCGTCCAGCCGCCGTCCAGGACCAGGGACGTACCGGTGACGAAGGACGCCTGGGGGCTGCACAGGTAGGCCACGGCCTCGGCGACCTCCTCCGGTTCGATCAGCCGGCGCAGCGCGCTGTCCTTCAGCAGCACCTCCGACAGCACCCGCTCCTCGGGGATGCCGTGGGCCTGCGCCTGGTCGGCGATCTGCTTCTCCACCAGGGGGGTGCGGACGTAGGCCGGGTTCACGCAGTTGGAGGTGACGCCGTGCGCGGCGCCCTCCAGCGCGGCCGTCTTGGACAGGCCCTCCAGTCCGTGCTTGGCGGCGACGTACGCGGACTTGAACGCCGAGGCGCGCAGCCCGTGCACCGAGGACACGTTGACGATCCGGCCCCAGCCCCGCGCGTACATGTGCGGCAGGGCGCCGCGCACCAGGCGGAAGGGCGCCTCCAGCATCACGGTCAGCACCGTGTGGAAGACGTCCGGCGGGAACTCCTCGATGGGGCGCACCAGTTGCAGCCCCGCGTTGTTGACCAGCACATCGGTGCCGGCCGCCGCCGCCTCGGCCGCGTCCAGGTCGGTCAGGTCGAGCGGGTGCGGGACGACGGTGCCCGCGAGGTCCGGGGTCCGCCGCGCCTCCTCGGCGAGCGCGGCGAGCCCCGCCTCGTCCCGGTCGACGGCTCTCACCCGTGCCCCGGCGGCCGCGAGGCGCAGGGCGCAGGCGCGGCCGATACCGCTCGCGGCACCGGTGACGAGGGCGGTGCGGCCGGCCAGATCGAGGGCGAGGGGCTGGATGGGGGAGGTCATGGGCCGACCCTAACGAAGGCGGCCGGCGCCGGGGAGGGGCCCGGCCGTGTCGGGTCTCAGCCGAGCGTGGCCGGCTCGAACCAGGTGGGCTCCTCGGTCAGGGCCTGCTTGATCCGGGTGAGCGAGAACTCGTTCAAGCCGGGCAGCGCGTCCACCGCGAACCAGCCGACCTCCAGCGACTCGTCGTCGTTGACCCGCGCCTCGCCGCCCACCGCCCGGCAGCGGAAGGTGATGTCCATGTACTGGCAGACGTCCCCGTTGCCGTACGTGACCGGCCGGAGCGCCTGGACCAGGACGATCCGCTCGGGCCGGCACCGTACCGCCGTCTCCTCGAAGACCTCCCGCACCGCGCAGTCCGCGGGCTGCTCGCCCGGCTCCGGGATGCCGCCGATCACCGACCATTTCCGGGTGTCCGCGCGCCGGCCGAGCAGCACCCTGCCCTCGTCGTCGAAGACGATCGCCGTCACTCCGGGCAGCCAGAGCAGTTGGTGGCCGGCCGAGGCACGCAGGGTGCGGATGAAGTCAGGTGTAGCCATGGGACCGACCCTAACCGGCCGCTCCCCCGCTCCGGCGCAGGCCCGGGTCGGTACGGCGGCCGGTCGGGCAGGGCGATCAGGTGGGTACCGCGACCGGTCGGGTACGGCGCCTACGCCTCGGCGGTGCGCCGGGCCCGCAGTCCGGAGCCGACGGCCCACCCGATGCCACCCGCGGCGACGAGCACCAGCGCCGTCTCCGGCAGGATGCCCAGCTCGGTCGCGGGCGTGGTGGAGGTGCGCAGCGGCACCTTCTGCTCCAGGTAGGCGGGCACGAACATGCCGGTCTTCTGGGTGATCCTCCCGTCCGGCATGATGATCGCACTGACGCCGCTGGTCACCGGGACGGTCACGGTGCGGCTGTGCTCGACGGCTCGGATCCGGGACATGGCGAGCTGCTGATAGGTCATCTCGCTGCGGTCGAAGGTCGCGTTGTTGCTGGGCACGGAGATCATCTCGGCGCCGTGCGTCACGGTGTCCCGCACGTCCCAGTCGAAGGCGGCCTCGTAGCAGGTGGCGAGCCCGACCTCGGCACCGTCCATGTCGAACACGCCCGGCTTGGTGCCCCGGCTGAAGTCCTGGCGAAGCATGGTGGTCCAGTCCTTGTTGATGGCCCCCACGAGCCCGCGCAGCGGCATGTACTCGCCGAACGGCTGGATCTGCCGTTTGTCGTACGTCTGCGTCGGGCCCTTGGCCGGGTCCCACAGGATCTGCTCGTTGAGCTGCTTGCCGTCCCGGTCGACGACGGCGCCCACCGAGATGGGCACGCCGATCGCCTGCGATGCCTCGTCGATGACGGCGGCGGCGTCCGGGTCGTTGAAGGGGTCGAGGTCGGAGGAGTTCTCCGGCCAGAGCACGAAGTCGGGCTTGGCGACCTTGCCCGCCTTGACGTCGGCGGCGAGCTTGAGGGTCTCCTTCACATGACGGTCGAGCACGGCGCGGCGCTGGGCGCTGAACTCCAGGCCCTCGCGCGGCACATTGCCCTGGATCACGGCGACCGTCCGGGTGCCGTCCTCTGCCTTGTCACTGACCAGGCCACGCGCGGCGAGGGCGCCGGCCACCGGCACGGCCACGCTGAGCAGCGCGGCGGCGGCCGCGGCGCGGCGCACGGTGCGCGAGCGGCGCCGTTCCGCGATCAGCCGGGCCGCCTCGTACAGGCCGAAGCCGCACAGGACGACCGCGAAGCCCAGCACGGGGGTGCCGCCGACCGCGGCGAGCGGCAGGAAGACGCCGTCCGCCTGCCCGAACGCGATCTTCCCCCAGGGGAAGCCCCCGAAGGGCACCCGCGCCCGTACGGCCTCGCCGGTGATCCAGACCGCCGCGGCCCACACCGGCCAGGCGGGCAGCCGGGAGACGGCGGCGATGCCCACCCCGACCAGGCCGATGAAGACGGCCTCCACCGCGACCAGGGCCAGCCAGGGCAGGCGGCCGACCTCCACGCCGGTCCACACCAGCAGGGGCAGCAGGAAACCGAGCCCGAAGAGATAGCCGAGCCCGAGCGCCACCTTCCAGCGGCGCCCCCGCAGCACCCACCCGAAGCCGGCGAACGCGGGCAGTGCCAGCCACCACAGGGGCCGCGGCGGGAAGCTGACGTAGAGCAGCACTCCGCACAGGGCGGAGGCGAGGGCCGGGACCAGGCGCGCCAGCCGGCGGCGCAGCCCGCCGGGCGCGGGGGACGGCCGGAGTCGGTCCGGCTGGTCCACGGAAGTTGCGGTGACGGTCACGCGGGTGAGTGTACGGCCGCTGACCTCGGCGTCGACAGCCGCGTTCCGCGGCCGGCCGGCGCCCCGCCGGACGCCGCCACGGAGCGGACGGGGGCCTCGCCTGCGCGCGGGCACGCTGTTGGGACCGGTCGGTGTTCCGCTAGGCCGCCGTCCCCGGTGTGATCGACCGCAGCCGTGCCCTGATCACCCGGACCGCGGATTCCGCGTTGTCGACGGTGACGGTGAAGGTGTGTCCGTCCCAGAGGCTGAGCACGATGCCCTCGCCCCGGCGGACGACGACCGCGGTGCCCTTCTCGGGGCGCCAGCGGTAGCCCCAGCCGCCCCATTGCCGGGGGGTCACCAGGGCGGTGAAGTCGGCGCCCGCGACATGGGAGAGCGGGATGCGCCGGCGCGGCAGTCCGGCGTGGCCGCAGCGCACCTCGACGCACTCCCGGTCGAGTCTGAGGTCGACGTGGACGAAGGCGAGGGTGCCGAAGATGACCAGCAGTCCGGCCGCGATGCAGCCGACCACGGACATCGTCAGGGCGGTGATCCCGGACGTCCACGCGGAGTCCACGGCCAGCTTGATCCCCAGGGCCAGGCAGGCCGCCCCGGCCAGGGCCAGCAGCCACTGCACCCGGTTGGTGGCGCGTCCGGTCCAGATCTCGGGGGTGAAATCGTCCTCGGTACGGGGCTGGTCCCTCATGAGTACGAGGTTACTCAGGAATCCCGGTGCGAGTACCGCCTCCCGGGCCGCGTCCGCCCCCGCGCGGCCCTGGCCAGCCAAGGGCGAGCGGGTCAGGTGCGGTCGGCGAACGGCCCCACCGCGGGCAGCAGCCGCCCCTCGGCGTAGTGCAGCGCCGCCGCCGGCAGCTCGCCTTCCCGGCCGCTGAGCAGCACCGTGAGGGAGCCGTCCGCGGGCGCGCCGACGGCGGGCGGTTCACCCAGACGGCGCAGCGCCTGCGCGGCCACGGCCCCCGCGGAGCCGTGCAGGACCAGCGGGGCCGCGCCGGGGCGCTGCACGGCAGCGCGGATGCGCTCGGCGACCAGCTCGTAATGGGTGCAGCCCAGGACGACGGTCGTCACCTCGGCCGGCGTGAGCGCGGCCGCCGCGGCGACGGCCGCCTCGATCGCCGCCTCGTCCGCGTGTTCGATGGCCTCGGCGAGACCCCAGCACGGCACCTCGGTCACCGGCACGCCGTCCGCGAAGTCCGCGATGAGTCCGCGCTGGTAGGCGCTGCCGGTGGTGGCGGGGGTCGCCCAGATCGCGAAGGGTCCGCCGCCGGCCGCGGCCGGCTTGATCGCCGGGACGGTGCCGATCACCGGGACGCCGGGCTCCAGGCGGGCGCGCAGCGCGGGCAGGGCGTGCACGCTGGCCGTGTTGCAGCCGACGATCAGCGCATCGGGCCGGTGGGCCGCGGCGGCCTCGGCGACGTCGAGCGCGCGCCGGGTGAGGTCCTCGGGGGTGCGCGGCCCCCAGGGCATGCCGTCGGGGTCCAGGGAGAGGACGAGATCCGCGTCGGGCCGCAGGCGTCGTACCGCGGCGGTGGCCGCGAGCAAACCGATTCCGGAGTCCATGAGCGCGATCTTCACCCGGCCACGATAGACGATCCGCTCATGTGAACGGCTCGGGTGGGGCAGACTGCGCCCGTGAGCGCCTTCCTGTGGATCACCGTCGTCTCGCTGGCCGCGTGGTGCTGGCTGCTGCTGTGCCAGGGCTTCTTCTGGCGCACCGACGTCCGGTTGCCGCGCCGCCGGGAACCGGAGGTGTGGCCGTCGGTCTGCGTGGTCGTACCGGCCCGTGACGAGGTCGCCGTGCTGCCCGCGAGCCTGCCGTCGCTGCTCGCGCAGGACTATCCGGGGCGGGCCGAGGTCTTCCTGGTGGACGACGGCAGCACGGACGGCACCGGGGAGCTGGCCCGCGCGTTGTCCGGACGGCACGGCGGGCTGCCGCTCACGGTGGGTTCGCCGGGCGAGCCGCCCGCGGGCTGGACGGGCAAGCTGTGGGCGGTGCGGCACGGCATCGCGCTGGCCCGCGCGCGCGAGCCGGAGTACCTGCTGCTGACGGACGCGGACATCGCGCACGCCCCGGACAGTCTGCGGGAACTGGTCGCGGCGGCCGGGGGCGGCGGTTTCGACGTGGTCTCGCAGATGGCGCGGCTGCGGGTGGAGAGCCGCTGGGAGCGGCTGGTGGTCCCGGCATTCGTGTACTTCTTCGCGCAGCTGTACCCCTTCCGCTGGATCGGCCGCGAGGGTTCGCGTACGGCGGCCGCGGCGGGCGGCTGCGTCCTGCTGCGCGCCGGCATGGCCGAAAAGGCGGGGATCCCGGACGCCATCCGGCACGCGGTCATCGACGACGTCGCCCTCGCCCGCGCGGTCAAGGGCGCGGGCGGCCGGGTCTGGCTGGGACTTGCCGACCGGGTGGACAGCGTCCGGCCGTACCCGCGGCTGCACGACCTGTGGCGGATGGTCTCGCGCAGTGCCTACGCCCAGCTGCGGCACAACCCGCTGCTGCTGCTCGGCACGGTGGCCGGGCTCGCGCTGGTGTACCTGGTGCCGCCGGTGGCCGTGGTCACGGGCGCGGCGGCGGGCAGCGCGCCGGTGGCCGCCGCCGGCGCGCTGGCGTGGGCGGTGATGGCGGGCACGTACGTGCCGATGCTGCGGTATTACCGGCAGCCGCTGTGGCTGGCCCCGCTGCTGCCGGGCACCGCGTTCCTGTACCTGCTGATGACGGTGGACTCGGCCGTGCAGCACTGCCGGGGGCGCGGGGCCGCCTGGAAGGGCCGTACGTACGCCCGTCCCGGCGCGGTGCCCGACGAGGGCTGAGTCACTTGCGGCCGGGCGTCCAGTTCATGCCCCAGCCGTAGGCGCGGTCGATGGTCCGCTGCGGGCTCACCCCGCGCTCCGGCACGAGGTAGCGGGCCTCGCGCCGGACGACGAGGTCGCCGCCGGTGTTGGTGATCAGGGCGAGCGCGCACACGGTGGAGGGGACCGTGCACTCGTCCAGCGAGAAGTCGACGGGGGCGCCGTACTGCGGCTGGAGGGTGACGGTGGCGTGCAGGCCGGCGAAGGACGACGCGCCCTCGTAGACGGTGACGAAGACGAGGACGCGGCGCAGCTCCGCCAGGTGGTCCAGGTTGACGGTGAGGTTCTCGCCGCTCGCCACCGCACCGGTGCGGTCGTCGCCGTCGAGTTGGATGTACGGCGGCCGGTGCAGCGAGCCGAAGGAGTTGCCGAGCGCCTGGACGACCCCCTTGCGGCCGTCGGCGAGTTCGTACAGGGCGCACAGGTCGAGGTCGAGGTCCCCGGAACCACCGCCGCCCCAGCGGGCGCCCCAGCCGGAAACCTGTTTGCGTGTCCCCCAGTTGAGGTTCACCCGCATGACGCCCGAGGTACCGCCCTGCTTCGCCAGCGAGACGGAGGGGGCGGCCTTGGTGAGGGTGACTTTGGCGAGGCGGACAGGCGGCGCGGCGGGCGCAGGGGGCGGCGGCGCGCCGGTCACGCGGGCCCAGGCGGGGGGTGGTGGTGCGTCGGCCAGGGGTGCCGGGTCGGGCGGCCCCGGCGTGGGTGGGGATGGCGCGTGCTGCGGCTCGTCCACGGTGATGCCGAACTCCATGGCGAGGCCCTCCAGTCCGCTGTCGTAGCCCTGGCCGACGGCTCGGAATTTCCAGCCGCCCTGGCGGCGGTAGAACTCGCCGAGCAGGAAGGCGGTCTCGACACTCGCGCCGGGGCTGTCGAAGCGGGCCACGAGTCGCCCGGTCGCGGGGTCGGTCACCTCGACGTACAGGTCCGGGACCTGCCCGAACGTGCCGCCGTCCGCCGAGGCGGCGAGGACGATCCGCTCGACCGCGCCCTCCACGCGCGCGAGATCGACGGACAGGGTGTCGACGACGAGCGCGCCCTCGGTCCGCTTGCCCTCGTGGCGCACCGCCCCCGAGGGGTGGACGGGCTGGTTGTAGAAGACGAAGTCCGCGTCGGAGCGGACCTTTCCGGCGGCGAGCAGCAGCGCGGAGGCGTCCGCGTCGGGCACTCGGGGCCCCTGCCGCCGGCCCAGTTCGACCCGCAGCGCGGTGGCCGGAACCGGTGTGTTCGATCCCTTCGGCATTGACATGTCGACCCCCTCGCCTCCCCGCCCGCGTGTCCGCGGACGCCCGGTTCATCCCCGCATGCCCAATCTATGCCCGGCACCGCCGAACTCCCATGGGCCGCGCACGCGAAGACCCATGAAGATCGCTGGTCGACCGCCGGTAACCCGGCCCGGAAATCCGTTCCTTACATGATCTATACGTGAACCGCTGCCCTTTTTCGTCAACTTCGCTCGTATTGAGGCTCCCCGGTCACCGCCGACACGGAAAACAACCCTCTTATCGGTCTCCCCAACCAGCACATCGTGGGCTTAACTTATGTGCCATGACCTCCCCCCGCTCCACCTATGGCGGCGGCTATTACTCCGCCTCCTTCCGGGACACTCCGATCTACGACTCCCTCGTGGCCGAGCGGGGCACCCCGCAGATCGCCCCGATCCGGGTCCCCGCCGCCTACGACATGGGCAGCAGCCTGCCCGCCCTGCCGTCGGCCCTCCCCGCCCTCCCGGCCGCGCCCTCCCCGCAGCCCCCGGCCCCCGGCTACGGTTACCCGCAGCAGCCACAGCCGGCCCCGTTCCAGCAGGCGCCCACGGCGTACATCCCGCAGCAGGCGAGCGCCCCGCGCGGCTATCCCGGCCCGCAGGCCCCGCAGCAGCAGCGCCCGATGGCACCCGGCACCGGCTACGAGGCGATGCGTCCGGCCGCGCCGCGCCCCGTGCAGGCGCCGTACCAGGACCCGTACAACCACCCCCAGCAGCGGGGATACTGATCGAAGCGCCCCCGCTGTCGGTGGCACCTGGCACGATGGCGGTATGGACATCGCCGAAGTGCAGTCGATCCACCTCTACCCGGTCAAGGCGTTCCGGGGCCTGGCGGCCGACGCGGCCGCGGTGGAGCCCTGGGGGCTGGCCGGAGACCGGCGCTGGGCGCTGATCGACGCCGGGGGGAAGGTCGTCACCCAGCGGGAGCAGCCGCGTCTCGCCCTGGCCGCCGCCGAGCCCCTGGCCGGCGGCGGTCTGCGTCTGTCGGCGGCCGGGCGGGCGGCGGTGACCGTCGAGGTGCCGGAGCCCGAGGGCACCGTGCCGGTGAACATCTTCGGGCAGAAGGTGGAGGCGGTGCCGGCCGCCGCCACCGCGCACGCCTGGTGCAGCGCCTATCTCGACCAGGACGTGCGCCTGGTCCACCTGGACGACCCCGCCACCCGCCGCCCCGTCGACCCGGACTACGCGCTGCCGGGCGAGACGGTCAGCTTCGCCGACGGCTATCCCCTGCTCGTCACCGCAGCGGCCTCGCTCGACGCCCTCAACTCCCTGATAGCCGAGGGCCGTCACGCCGGGGAGGGGCCGCTGCCCATGAACCGGTTCCGGCCCAGCGTCGTGGTGTCCGGCACCGAGGCATGGGCGGAGGACGCATGGGCGCGCATCTCCATCGGCGAGGTCGTCTTCCGCGTGGCACGCACCTGCGGGCGCTGCGTGGTGACCACCACCGACCAGGGCACCGCCGCGCGCGGCCGGGAGCCGCTGTACACACTGGCCCGGCATCGCCGCTTCGGCAGCAGTCTCGTCTTCGGGCAGAACGTCGTTCCGCTCACCCGCGGCACCGTGCGGGTCGGTGACCCGGTGCGGGTGCTGGAGCGGGGCGTGAGCCGGTAGCCAGTGGCTGGTAGCCGGTAGCTGGTAGCTCCAAGGCTGGTGGTCCGGGGGTCGGCTTTGGCGATCTGGGAACTCTGGTGGCGTTCCCGTTCGTTGGGGTGACATGAGAAATGCGTGAGACGTCGCGGTCGCGACCGGCCGCGGGGGACGTGGGGGGTGGTGAGATGCGGGCCGTCACGGGTCTGTGGCGCTGGAGACGCAATCCGCTGTGCCGCGCGACCGATCTCGCCGAGGCGTGGGTGGCACTGGCGGCCCTGGTGCTGATCACCGTGGTGGCGCCCTTGACCGGCGCGCTGGTCGGCTTCCTCACCGAGGACTCGCTCCAGCGTGCCGCGCGGCTGGAGCAGCACACCCACCACCTGGTCACCGCCACCGTGGTGCGACCGCTGGGCCGGGCACCCGAGAGCGACCCCGACACCGCCGGCGTACACGAGACCCGCAGCCGCGTCGTCGCCGACTGGTCCGCGCCGGACGGCAGCGCGCACCACGGCCCGGTCCTCGCCGACCTCAAGTCCCCCCACACCGGTGACCACTTCGGGCTCTGGACGGATCCGCGGGGCCGAATAACGACCCGCCCGCTGGACTCCGTCACGGCCACGAGCCACGCCGTCCTGGCCGGATTCGGCGCGGCCCTGCTGGCCGCCGCCCTGATCGAGGCCGCCCGGCGGCTCACCGTCTGGCGCATGGTCCGCCGCCGGTACGCCCGCTGGGACCAGGCCTCGGACCGGGCCGGCCCGGACTGGGGCAAGGCGGGCACCGGCAGTTGACCGGGGGCGGGCTGTGGTCAGCCCACCCCGGACGCACACGCTACGGTGGACCGGCCGAAGCGCTTTCGGCGACGACCCGCAGGCGGCGCACGTCAGGACCCGCGCGCAGGCGGGGACGCGAACGGGCAGGCCCGGGGGCCGGGCACGCTCACGGACCCGGCACCGGCAGCGCCGCCCGGACGGGGCGCCGGCCATCAGCGGCCATCAGTACGACGAGGTGGGGGCAGAGCAACGCCATGGCACAGGGCACGGTCCAGGTGACGCACACCGGTACCTCGCGGTGGCGGCGCCGCACGGGTGAGTACGCATCGCTCGCCGCCGCCCTGGAGGCCGCCGCCGACGGCGACGTCCTCACCGTCGCCCCCGGCACCTACCGGGAGAACCTCGTGATCCAGCGGGCGGTGACGCTCCGCGGGCCGGACGGCTCCCCCGGCTCGGTGCGGATCGCGCCGGTGGACGGGGTGCCGCTGACCGTGCGGGCCTCGGCCGTGGTGCAGGACCTGCATGTGGAGGGCCAGGACGCGGCGGCGCCCGCGCTGCTGGTCGAGGAGGGCACGCCCGAGCTGATGGACGTGCGGATCGTGACCCGCTCGGCCGTCGGCGTGGAGGTGCGCGGCGCGGCCCGGCCGACCGTGCGCCGGCTGACCGTGGACAACCCGGCCGGCATCGGCATCGCCGTACTCGACGGCGGCAGCGGGGTGTTCGAGGAGTGCGAGATCGTGGCGGCCGGACAGGCGGGCGTGGCGGTGCGCGGCGGCGGCCATCCGCGCCTGGAGCGCTGCCGGGTGCACCACGCCTCCGGCACCGGGCTCACCGTGACCGGCGAGAACTCCTCGCTGGAGGCGGTCGGTTGCGAGATCTACGAGGTCCGCGGCTCCGGCGTCCAGGTCACCCAGCGGGCCGCCGCGCAGCTGACCGACTGCGATGTGCACCGCACCACCGCCGACGGCGTCACCCTGGACACGGACGCGGTGCTCACGCTGGAGGACTGCCGGATCCACGACATCCCGGAGAACGCGGTCGACCTGCGCTCGCGTTCGGTGCTCACGCTGACCCGGACCACCATCCGGCAGTTCGGGCGCAACGGGCTGTCCGTGTGGGACCCCGGCACCCGCGTGGACGCCAACCAGTGCGAGATCTTCGACAGCACCGGTGACTATCCGGCGGTGTGGGTGAGCGACGGCGCCACCGCGGTGCTGGACTCCTGCCGGGTGCACGACGTGCCGGACGCGCTGTTCGTCCTGGACCGCGGTTCGCGCGCGGACGTGGTGGACAGCGACCTGTCCCAGGTGCGCAACACGGCCGTGTCGGTGAGCGACGGCGCGACCGCGCAGCTGGACGACTGCCGGATCAGGGACGCGGCGACCGGCGCCTGGTTCCGGGACCACGGCAGCGGCGGCACCTTGAACAACTGCACGGTGGACGGCACCCAGACCGGGGTGATCGTCACCAAGGGCGCCGATCCGACCATCGAGCGCTGCACCGTCGACTCCCCCGCCGAGGCCGGGTTCTACGTCTCCGCGGGCGGCCGGGGCAGCTTCCTGAACTGCCGGGTCAGCGGGAGCGGGGGCTACGGCTTCCATGTGATCGACGGCTGCCGCACCACGCTGCGCAAGTGCCGCACCGAGCGGTGTGCGCGCGGGGGCTACGAGTTCGCCGAGGGCGGCCCGGACGCCGGGTCCGGGTCGGGCCCGGTCGTGGAGGGCTGCACCAGCGACGAGAGCGGCAGCCTGCGGCCCCCGGCGCCGCGGGAGACGGCCGTGCAGACGGTGTCGCACTCCACCGGGCTGCTCGGTTCGATCCCCGGCCAGCGCAGCACCGAGCCGGAGCCGCCGGCCATCGCGCCGCAGCCGGTGGAGCCGCCGCGTACGTCGAAGGACGTGCTCGGTGAACTCGACGCGCTGGTGGGCCTGGAGAGCGTCAAGCGCGAGGTGCGGGCGCTGACCGACATGATCGAGGTGGGCCGGCGGCGGCAGCGGGCGGGGCTCAAGGCCGCCTCCGTCAAGCGGCATCTGGTCTTCACCGGCTCCCCCGGCACCGGCAAGACGACGGTCGCCCGGCTGTACGGCGAGATCCTCGCCTCCCTCGGTGTGCTGGAGAAGGGCCATCTGGTCGAGGTGTCCCGTGTCGACCTGGTCGGCGAGCACATCGGCTCCACCGCGATCCGCACCCAGGAGGCGTTCCAGCGGGCGCACGGCGGGGTGCTGTTCATCGACGAGGCGTACGCGCTGTCGCCGGAGGACGCCGGGCGTGACTTCGGCAAGGAGGCCATCGACACGCTGGTGAAGCTGATGGAGGACCAGCGGGACGCGGTGGTGGTGATCGTCGCCGGGTACACCGCGGAGATGGAGCGCTTCCTGTCCGTCAACCCCGGTGTGGCCTCCCGTTTCTCCCGCACCATCACGTTCGGCGACTACGGTCCTCAGGAACTGCTGCGGATCGTGGAACAGCAGGCCGACGAGCACGAGTACCGACTCGCCCCCGGCACCGCCGGGGCCCTGCTCACCTATTTCACCACCCTCCCGAAGGGCCCCGCGTTCGGCAACGGCCGCACCGCCCGCCAGACCTTCGAGGCCATGGTCGAACGTCACGCGAGCCGCGTCGCCCAGCTCCCCGATCCGACCACCGACGACCTGACCCTGCTGTATCCGGAGGACCTGCCGGAGCTGTCCTGAGCCCCGCGCCCTCCGCGCGGGCGTCAGGTCGCCGACTTCCCGCGTGGAGTGGGGAGTTCCGCGCGCAGGCGGGCCAGCAGCCGTGCCCGTACTTCGGCGAAGACCGGGTCGGCCTGGTAGTCGGAGTGGCCGAGGATCGGGGTCGGGAGCGGGTGCTCGGGGGTGCGGCCGTAGGCGAGGGGGTCCCGCAAGGGCGGCTGGTCCACGGGGGGCCGGCCGTCGGTGGGCAGGCGGACCGGACCGCCGATCGGGTCGGTGCGGCGGTAGACATTGCTCCAGCGGGCGATGTCGCGGTGCAGCCCGGCGAGCGCGGCGGGCCCGAAGTGGGCCGGGAACCAGCGGCCGTACAGCCGCTCCAGCGGTGAGCCGTACGTCAGCAGCGCGACCCGCGACCGTGCGGCCGGGGGGAGTTGCCAGGCGGCCACGGCGGCGAGCACGCTGCCCTGGGAGTGGCCGGAGAGCACCAGCCGGCCCCCGGTCGCCCCGGTCCAGGTCGCCATCCGCCAGGTCAGGTCGGGCACCGCACGCTCGGCGTAGCAGGGGGGCGCGAAGGGGTGTGCGGCGCGCGGCCAGAATGTGCCGACGTCCCACAGGATGCCGACGGTGCGCCGGGCGCCGCGGTCCTTGTAGGCGCGCCGCCCCCAGGTCACGAACAGCAGGAAGCCGAGCCCGACCAGCCATGAGCCGAGCCCCTGCGAGACTCCGGCGGCGATCCGTACGGCGGTGACCGTGCCGCGCGCCGCGCCGTCCCGCGTCCTTCCGCCGGCCAGCGCCCCGGCCAGCGCCCCGCCGCCCAGCACCAGCGTGGTGGCACAGAGCACGGTGAGGACGAGCGGGGCGCGGTCGGTGAGCGCGGCCATGGCACGGGCGTGGGCGATGGCGCGGGTACGGGCCGGGTCCTCGGGCTCCCCCGGATGCTCCCGGCGTACGCGGGCGCGTTCGGCACGGGCGAGCCGGGCGGTGCCGGCGGTGAGCCGGAGGGCCAGCATCAGCAGCACCGCGAGCAGCGGCGGGATCATGGACGCCTGCCAGGTCAGCGACACCGGCGGCCCGGCGATGACGCCCCCGCCCAGCCAATCGGCCGCCCGCTGAGCCACCCCACCGGACATCACCCCACCCAGCGCACAGGCGAGCAGCGCGGTGGCCGGCCCACCGAGACCATGGGGGCCGGGGCGGGGGGTGGCGGCCCGGCGGGGTTCGGGAAGGTTGTGGCCGTCAGCGCGTTCCTCCCTCCCACGGCGCTCCCCCGCACCCCTGCGCTCCATCCGCCACGCCACCACCCCGAGCACCACCACCAGCGCGCCCTGGACCAGCATCAGGCCGTCGAAGGCGGGGTCTCCCGGCAGTCGGCCGGTCGCGTGCCAGGTGGGGCGGGACCAGCCGGTGTAGAGGGCGGCGAGGAGGAGCAGGACGAGCGCGGCCAGCAGCATGAGTCGTACCAGGTGCCGGTCGAGTTCCTGGTCCACGCGGTGTTCCGCGCGGCCCCGGCGGCACACCACGGCCACCACCGCGCCCGCCCCGGCCGGCAGCAGGACGGTCAGCAGCCAGCCGAGGGCGTCCAGCGCTGCGGGACCGCCGGGCCGGTGGTCGAAGCGGACCGCCGGTGTGGCGAGGGCGGCGGCGATGGTCAGCAGCCCGGCCGCCGTGTGGGCGGCACGCAGCCGGGCCACCAGCCGGCGCCCGTACCAGAAGCCGGGCCGCGCCAACGCGCTGTCGTCGGGGTCCGCCGCCTGGACCGGGCCCCGGAGCAGCGGGCGGTGGGACTCGTACGCGCTCCACGTACGGTGCGAGAGGTACCAGAGCAGCAGGACCAGACCGCCCGGCCCCAGCGCCGCGAGCGCGAGCCGCCGTCCCGGCTGGGGCCACCAGCCACCGGACGTGCCGAGCAGCGCCGCCCACCGCCGTACGCCGGGGCCCCCGGCCGCGTCCGGAGTGAGGAAGGCCAGCCAGAAATGCCGCCGGGCGCAGGCTCGGGCACCGGCGCACTGCCAGGCCACCAGGTCCAGGGCCACCTCGCACGCGGCCGCCACCAGCAGCACCGTGAGGGTGAGGGCGGCCAGCCGCACCAGCAGGCCGTAGAACCGGACGGCACGCGGCCGGGCTCCGGCGGGGCGCATCCAGTGGGCGAGGTTGACCACCATGAACGGCAGCAGCAACAGCCACAGGGCGCGGCCCGCGTCCCCGGAGGTGAGGTTGCACCAGACGTACGCCTCCCGCACCGGCTCGCCGCGGTGCTCAGGCCCGCCCCGCGCGACGTCCTCGGCACGCCGGAAGGAGGCCGCCGTGTCGTCCCCGGCGACCCGCACGGTGCGCGCGTCGTCCAGCATCTCCTCCGGGGTCGTACCGCCGACCCCGTGCACCAGCAGCTCCAGGCCGGCCGGCTCGGGCGCACGTCCCCCGGCCCGCTGGTCCTGTCCTCCGGGGTGTTCCCGAGCGCGTTCCACACTTCTCCCGCGACGCCGTGCGGCCTGTGTCCGTGCGCGCTTGATGTCCGGTTCCGGCGGGCCGCACACCGCTCGTCACAGAATCTCCCCGATCGGCGGGGCCGCGGCCGCGCCACCGGACCGGCCGGCCGCGCGGACCGGGCGGTGGCGCACCCCGCACCGTCCCGTGAAAAGATGGGACGCCCGCGCACCCACGGGACGGCCGTACGCGCTGCTCGCGGCGGGTGCG
Source organism: Streptomyces sp. AM6-12 (assembly GCF_044327085.1). NCBI lineage: Bacteria > Bacillati > Actinomycetota > Actinomycetes > Kitasatosporales > Streptomycetaceae > Streptomyces > Streptomyces sp. AM6-12. The sequence goes on along the minus strand of NZ_JBIQWN010000002.1, from coordinate 313,587 downwards.
CCGGGTGTGTGGAACGGCTGGCGGCGAAAGGACCGGAGCGTACGTGAGCGAGAATCAGCACCTCCTCGCGGAGCAGCGCCGCGCCCTGATCCTGGACGAGGTCCGGCGCCGCGGCGGCGCCCGGGTCAACGAACTGACCCGCAGGCTCGGGGTGTCGGACATGACCGTGCGCCGCGACCTGGACGCGCTGGCCCGGCAGGGCGTGCTGGAGAAGGTGCACGGCGGCGCGGTCCCGGTGGTCGAGGCGAGCACCCATGAGCCGGGCTTCGAGGCCAAGTCGGGTCTGGAGCTGTCGGCCAAGGAGGACATCGCACGGGCCGCGGCCGCCCTGGTCACCCCCGGTACCGCGATCGCGCTGTCCGGCGGTACGACGACCTACGCGCTCGCCCAGCATCTGCTGGAGGTGCCGGACCTGACCGTGGTGACGAACTCGGTGCGGGTCGCGGACGTGTTCCACGCGGCACAGCGCACCTCGGGGCAGCGGCAGGGCACGGCCACGGTGGTGCTGACCGGCGGGGTGCGCACCCCGTCCGACTCGCTGGTGGGTCCGGTGGCGGACCAGGCGATCGCCGCGCTCCACTTCGATCTGCTGTTTCTCGGCGTGCACGGCATATCGGTGGAGGCGGGCCTGTCCACGCCGAACCTGGCGGAGGCCGAGACCAACCGCCGTCTGGTGCACTCGGCGCGCCGCGTGGTGGTGGTCGCCGACCACACCAAGTGGGGCACGGTGGGCCTGAGTTCGTTCGCCACGCTGGACCAGGTGGACACCCTGGTGACGGACTCGGGGCTGCCGCACGAGACGCGCGCCGAGGCTTCCGAGCATCTGCGGCGGCTGATCGTGGCCGGGGAACCGGACCCCGAGGACGCGGCCGATGAGGACGAGGAACCGGACGGCGACCCCGCGGAACCCGGTGCCGCCACCGAGGTCGACTGACATCGCGTCAACTACGCTGCCGGTGGCCCCTCCGCTTGGAAGAAAGGCTCAACGCCCTGTTTCCGTGCGGGATTTCGCGAGGAGGTAGCCGGGCCATGGCCCAGCGTCTGCGTCCGGTCGGCCCGGACTTCGTCGACCGCGCCCCCGTACGGCTGGTGTTCGGCCGGGAGATGACCGCCGCCCCGGAGCTGGTCTACCAGGCGCTCGCCGAGGACGTGGCGAGCATCCCGGAGTGGTTCCCGGCCGTGGCCTCCGCCCGGGCGGCGGACGGCGGACGCGATGTCCGGCTGCGTGGCGGCATCCGCTTCGAGGAGACGGTCCTGGTCGCCGAGAAGCCCGCGTTGTACTCGTACCGCGTCGATGTGACCAACACTCCGGGCGCCCGTGCCTGGGTCGAAAAGTGGCGGCTGGTCCCGGCCGGCGGGGGCACCCGGATCCGGGTGGTCTTCGCGCTCGACGGCACCGCCGCGTTCCGCCTCGGCTGCCGGCTGGCCGCGCCGGGCGTGGGGCGCGCCTTCCGGCAGGCGGCCGGCGCGCTGGACCGGCAGCTGACCTGACCCACCGCGGCCCGGCTCGCCACGGCCCGGCGCACCGCAACCCCTGTTCACCACGGCCCTGTTCACACAGCCCGGCTCACGCCAGGTCACGTGCGTCCGCCACGGGCGTCCGTCACGGAAGAAGCCCCGCCCCCCCGATCCTTCTCCCCGGCGACCGCGGAGGCGGACACCAGCGTCGCCGCGGCGAGACTGCCCCACAGGGCGGCCGGGCCGCGCGCGGCGAGAGCGGTGACGACCGCCGGGGAGACGGCGAGGCCGAAGCCCGTGGAGAGCTGGAAGCGGGCGAGGGCGCGGCCCAGCTCATGGGCCGGGGCGAGGACGGTGACGAGCGCGGTGGCGCTGCCGGCGTAGACGATCTCGCCGAGGGTGCAGACCACGGACACCGCGGCGACGGCCGGGGCGCTCCAGCCGTGCCCCAGTGAGCTGGCCGCGAGGAAGCCGAGGTAGGACACGGCGAGCACCACGCCGGCCAGGGCCAGCACGGTCCGCCGGGAGAAGCGGGACAGCAGGACGGTGACCGGCACCTGCAAGGTGACCACCAGGACCGTGTTGGCCACGAAGATGGCCGCCGACCACACCGGGGACGCGTGTGCCTGTGTCACCAGGATGAGCGGGAGCGCGATCTCGGGGACGTTGAGGCAGAAGACGTAGACCACGTTGGCGGCCAGCAGCACACCCATCCGGGGTGCGGGCCCGTCCGTCCTGTCCTCGGCCGGGGCGGCGCCCGGTTGCGCGCGCAGACGGACCGACCACGCCAGGACCGCCGCGACGAGACACGCGAGCCCGGTGAGGGCGGCCAGCGCCCGCAACGCGCTGGTGCCGCCCGCCAGGCACACGGTGGCCAGCAGGGCGCCCGCGCCCAGACCGGCGTTGCGCAGGGCACGGGCGCCCGCGAGAGCGGCGTCGCGTTCGCGGCCGTGGGCGACCGTGGCCACCAGGGCAGCGTGGGCGGCCGGCCATGTCTGATTGCCGGCGCCGAGGAAGAGGGCCGCCGCCGCGAACATCCCCACGTGCCCCGCCGGGGCGGCCAGCAGCAGCGCCACGCCCACCACCCGCACCAGCATCGACGCCGCCACGACGGTGCTGCGTGCGCCCCCGTCCAGCCAGCGGCCGACGCCGGGCACGCACACCAGGCCCCCGACGACGCCGGCCGTCATGGCGATACCGGTGACCGGCGCGGACAGCCGCAGCACGGTCACCCCGTAGAGCAGCAGAAAGGGCCGCAGCAGGCCGGTGCCGAGCGCGTCCACGACCAGGGCGACGGCATAGCGAGAGCCTCCGGAGGCACGGACGAGGGCGCGCGGCCCGAGCCGCGGCCGGAGTGTGGTGGTTGCCATGGCGTCAACGGTGCGTGCGGTCGCCGTACCGGCCGCGTCGGTTGACGGACACCGTCAACCGACGCGTTCGCCGGCCGTCCGACTGGCGATGATGACGGGATGACGTTGAGGATCGACATCGGCGGAATGCCGTCCGGGCGGCTGCGGTTCGCCGCCTCCCCGCTGGCCGAGCTGACCGCGATGCTGCACGTGCTGGCCGAACCAGGACACCACCCGCGGCTCGCCGGCTGGGCGGCGGACGTCTGGGCCGGTCTGCGGCCGGAGCTGGCCGAACGGCTCAGGGAGGCGGAGTTCCTCTGGCGTTCCTCACGCGCCGACTTCCTGGTCCCCGCCCGTCCCCGGCCCACCCTGGCCGAGGAGTTGGACGAGGTGGACCGGATCGACGACGAGACCTATGTGACCACCGCGCTCATCACCACCTGCGGCAGCAACCGGGTCCACTTCGCCGCGCCGTCGCCGCTCGCCGACGCGAGGGCGCGGGAGCGGGCCCTGAACCTCGCGCAGGCCCGCGGCGCGCTCCAGGAGGCCTTCGCGGAACGGCTGCTCGCGGACCCGGCCGCCGTACGGGCACGGGTGCGGCACACCCTCGAACAGTGCGCCGACGCGTTCTTCACCGCCGCCTGGACGGGCGTCGCCACGCGACTCGCCACCGATCTGCGCCTGAAGAACGACCTGCTGAGGCACCAGGGCATCGGAGCGGCACTCGCGTCGGTCTCCAGCGCCGTCACCCTGGCGCCGGACGGCGGCCATATCGTCGTGGACAAGCTCCAGGACAACGCGACGTCCGCCCACGGCACCGGGGTGACCTTCCTCCCGAGCGTCTTCGGCGGCCCGCACCTGGTGGTGGTCCACGCGCCCGGCTGGCACCCGGTGGTGCAGTACCCCGTGGCCGAGGCGAGCCCGTCGGAGCCGGTGTCACTGGAAGCGGTCACGCTACGGCTGGACGCGCTCGCGCATCCCCTGCGGCTGCGGCTGCTGCGCACCCTGGCCCGCGGCGCGCACACCACCGGTGAACTGGCCCACGCCTGGGAACTCTCGCCCCCGGAGGTCTCCCGCCACCTCGCCGTCCTGCGCCGCGCGGGCCTGCTCACGGCCCGGCGGCAGGGCCGGTACGTCCGCTACACCCTCAACCTGTCCGACCTGTCGTCGCTGGGCACCGACCTGCTGGCGGCCGTACTGCGCTGAGCGGCTCCGGCCTGCCGGAAACTCGGGCGCGACCGCCGCTTGCGCATGCCGTCCGGCGCCGGTCAGGGCTGCGGCCACACCCCCGTGGCCAGCAGCGTCTCGATCGCCGCCGTGTAGGGCGCGATGTCCAGGCCCTGTTCCGCGAGCCACGCGTCCGAGTAGTACTTGTCGAGGTACCGGTCGCCCGGATCGCACAGCAGGGTGACGACGCTGCCGGTACGGCCCTCGGCCACCATCTCGGAGACGATCTTCAGCGCGCTCCACAGCCCGGTGCCGGTGGAGCCGCCCGCCTTGCGGCCGATCACCCCTTCCAGGGCCCGTACGGCGGCGACGCTGGCCGCGTCCGGGACCTTCATCATCCGGTCGATCGCGCCGGGCACGAAGCTCGGCTCCATGCGCGGTCGGCCGATGCCCTCGATCCGGGAGCCGCAGTCGCAGGTGACGTCCGGGTCGCCGGCGGTCCAGCCCTCGAAGAAACAGGAGTTGTCCGGGTCGGCGACGCAGATACGGGTGTCGTACTGCATGTAGTGCACATAGCGGGCGAGCGTCGCCGAGGTGCCGCCGGTGCCGGCCGTGGCGACGATCCACGCAGGCTCCGGGAACCGCTCCAACTCCAGCTGGCGGAAGATCGATTCGGCGATGTTGTTGTTGCCGCGCCAGTCGGTGGCCCGCTCGGCGTAGGTGAACTGGTCCATGTAGTGGCCGCCGGTCTCCACCGCGAGGCGGGCGGACTCCTCGTACATCTTCCGTGAGTCGTCCACGAAGTGGCAGCGACCGCCGTGGAATTCGATGAGGCGGCACTTCTCGGCGCTGGTCGTGCGTGGCATGACCGCGATGAAGGGCACCCCGATCAGCTTGGCGAAGTACGCCTCGGAGACGGCGGTGGAGCCGCTGGACGCCTCGATCACCGGGCGGCCGGGCCGGATCCAGCCGTTGCAGAGGCCGTACAGGAACAGCGAGCGGGCGAGGCGGTGCTTGAGGCTGCCGGTGGGGTGCGTCGACTCGTCCTTCAGATAGAGGTCGATGCCCCAGCGCTCGGGCAGCGGGAAGCGCAGCAGGTGGGTGTCGGCCGACCGGTTCGCATCGGCCTGCACCTTGCGCACGGCCTCTTTCAGCCAGTCGCGGTAGGCGGGGTCGGTACGGTCGACATCGAGGGTGGTGCCGGTCCTGGCCTGGTCGGTGATGCTCACGTCGGTGCTCCTTACGCTGTGCGCCGACGGCGCCTCGGGCGGGCCGGCACTTTCGAGCATAAGCATCTTTCACACCGCTTCCCACCTGCATAAACGCATCTTTGGGCGCCCCAAAGGCACCCTGGGGCACAGGCGTACGAGACGACCCGGTGTGCCGCCGCGCGTGCTCCGGGCCGCTGTCGTGCGCGCCCCCGCGCGCACTGGTGCTCCGTGCCGTGGCGCGGCAGACTGCACGCGTCGGGACGATGGTCCCGCACGCGAACGGGGGCGCACACCGGAACACGGGAACACGCGCACAAGGGGGCGGCGAGGGATGGCGGAGCCGGAGTTCACGGCCAAGGGCGTGCGGATCGGGAAACGCATGCGCTCGCTCACCCGGGCCGGACAGGTCCGGATCAACGACGGCAGGGTGGAGTTGCTCAACAGTTACGGCAGCGAGATCGACAGCGCACCGGTGCAGGCGGTGCGCGCCTCCAAGCCGTGGTTCGCCCCGGACGACAAGGCCCTGGCCGACCTCAACGGCCAGCGGTACCTGCTGACGCTGGCCGAACAGGACCCCGCTCCGGGCGAACCGGGCACCCCCGCGGCCCGCCGCTTCATCGAGGCGGTCCGCCGGGCGGCGGGACGCGGCGGCTGAAGGGGGGCCACGGCGGTCTCGCGGTTGCCGGGGTGGCGCGCACCGTCGGAGCGGCACAGTGTGCGGGCGGCAGGTGCGGTCTTGGACGACTCGTGCCGCGCGGGCGGCACCGCGTCCAGCGGCACGGGCCCCGGCACGCCGTGCCCGGCCGGCACGAATTGCCCGAACGTCACGGCGTGTCCGGGCGGCACGCGGTGGCCGCCGCCACCTCTTGCCCGCCGCCACCTCTTGCCCGCCGGTACCCGAGGCCCCCCGCCAACCACCCACGCCCAGGTCTCCCGCCCCAGGTCTCCCATCCCCAGCCCCGTCTCCATCCGGACGCGGCGAGTTGCACCAATCCGCCCCCTGCGCCACGCTGGTCTCACGTCACTCTGGGTTTACCGGCGATAACGCTGCGAACCAGCCCGCCGGCCACGACAGCAGGCGGCCGCTTTCCCGGGGGGCCTGCTGGATCCGTTGTTCTCCGTGTCTTTCCGGTTCCCTTCCGGACCTCACATCGGGGAGTCGCAGCCGTGATCAGTCACCCAAGCAGGCACTGCACGGTGGAGCTCCAAGCCCTGCCGTCGCGGATCGGCCAGGTCCGCAGAATCGTCTCTGCGCAACTGCGCTACTGGCATCTGGACCCGTTGATAGACCGCGCCGCGCTCGGCGTGACGGAGCTGCTCAGCAACGTGCACCGGCACGCCAGGCCTGACAAGTCGTGCACGGTCGAGCTGGAACTCCAGCCGGACCGGCTCACCGTGTCGGTCCACGATCACGATCCGCGCATGCCGGTGCCGACCGACGACGCGGACACGGACCCGGAGGAGACGACACCGCTCGCCACCTGCGGCCGGGGCCTCGCCATGGTCGCCGCCGTCAGCGAGAGCTGGGGCGCGCGGCCGGACGGTGACAACGGCAAGGTCGTCTGGTTCACCCTGCCGGCGACGCCCGGCCATCCGGCCCGCACGCCGTGCCGTGCCCCGGAACACCAGCCCAGACCCTCCCCGGTCGCGGCGACAGCCATCGGTACGGCGGCCCCCGCCTCCCCCGCGCGGACACCCGTCCCGGCGGCGATCAGGTCGTCCCCCGGCGGCCAGGAACTGGCCGCCAGCCACCCGGTCGCGGCGGGCTGACCGGGACCGGCGGACAGTGCACAGGGGGCGCGCCGTACGGTGCGCGGTGTACGGCGAGCAGCGACGAACCGCCCGCCGTACACCCCTATCCCCGCGAGGCGAGCACTCCTGTATCTACCAGTATGTACACTGCCTTCATGAGCACCTCCGAACGACTCATCGAGTCAACGCGCGACCTGCTCTGGGAGCGCGGTTACGTGGGCACCAGCCCCAAGGCGATCCTGGAGCGCGCGGGCGCGGGCCAGGGCAGCATGTACCACCACTTCAAGGGCAAGCCGGACCTCGCCCTGGCGGCGATCCGGCGGACCGCCGAGCAGCTGCGGGCGGCGGCCGAGCGCTCGCTGGACGGCCCCGGTACGCCGTACGAGCGCGTCGAGGCGTATCTGCGTCGCGAGCGCGAGGTGCTGCGCGGTTGCCCGGTCGGCCGGCTGACCATGGACCCGGACGTGATCGCCAGTGACGAACTGCGCGCCCCGGTGGACGAGACCCTCGCCTGGATCCGGGAACGCCTCGCCCGGGTCGTCGAAGAGGGCAAGCAACAGGGGCAGTTCGCGCCGGAGCTGGACGCCGGGCGGATCGCCGCGACGATCCTCGCGACCGTGCAGGGCGGCTATGTGCTGGCCCGTGCCGCCGGCTCCCCCGCCACCTTCGACGCGGCCGTCGACGGGCTGCTGGCCCTCCTCGCGCCCCGAACCGCCGCCTGAGGGAAGGGGCCACTTGATGCACGCCATGCAGTACGAGGTGACGCTGCCCGCGGACTACGACACGGACATCATCCGCGCCCGTGTGAACCGCGTCGGGCAGCTGCTGGACGACTGGGAAGGGCTCGGCCTCAAGGCGTATCTGCTGCGCGAACGCGGCGTCCATGGTTCGCCGGTGAACCAGTACGCTCCGTTCTATCTGTGGCACACGGTCGAGGGCATGAACCGCTTCCTGTGGGGCGGCGGGTTCCAGCGTCTGGCCGACGACTTCGGGCGTCCGGCCGTACGCCAGTGGACCGGGCTCGGTTACGCGGAGGGCACCGGCACCCGTGCCGCGTTCGCGCTGCGGCGTCGGCAACCGGTGCCGGAGGGCGCCGACTTGGCACGCCTGATGGAGGAAGCGGCAGGTACGACCGAGCAGTTGGCCGCCGAGGACGGTGCCGTGCTGGCCGCGACCGCCGCCGATCCGTACCGCTGGGAGCTGGTCCACTTCTCCCTCTGGGAGCACGACACCCCGAAGGCCGAGTGCGACCTCTTCCGGGTGCTGCACCTGTCCGCCCCCGGCCTCGACCGGCTTGCGCGCGGGCGGCACTGGTGATCCGTACCGTCCTCGGCGACATCCGCCCGCAGGAGCTGGGGGTGTGCGACGCGCACGACCATCTCTTCCTGCGCAGCAGGCAGTTGCCGGGCAGGGAGCTGGACGACGTGGCCGCCGCGCGGGCCGAACTGGAGGCGTTCCGGGCGGCGGGCGGTGCCGCCGTCGTGCAGTGGACGCCGCACGGCATGGGCCGCCGCGCGGCCGACCTCGCGGCCCTGTCCCGCGCCACCGGAGTGCACCTGGTCTGCGCGACGGGCCTGCACCAAGCCCCGCATGTGGCACCGGAGTTGCTGGCGGGGCTGCGCGGCCGGCTGGCCGAGGTCTTCGTCGCCGAGCTGACCGAGGGCATCGGCACGACCGGGGTGCGGGCCGGGCTGATCAAGGTGGCGGGCGGGTTCCACGCACTCGACGCGCACGCCCGCTGGACCATGGCGGCGGCGGCCGAGGCGCACCACGCGACCGGCGCGCCCATCGCCGTCCATCTGGAGCTGGGCACCGGCGCCCTGGACGTACTCGACCTGCTCTGCGGCGAGTTGGGTGTGCCCGGTGACCGGGTGATCCTCGGTCACCTGAATCGCTTCCCCGATCCGGTGACGCAGCGGCAGGCCGCCGCCGCCGGCTGCTGGCTCGCCTTCGACGGCCCCTCGCGCGCCCACCACGCCACCGACTGGCAGATGCCGGCCGGTGCCCGCGCCCTCGCGGAGGCCGGCTTCGGCGACCGGCTGCTGCTCGGCGGCGACACGGTGACCGCCGGTGCGCGCTCGGTCGACGGCGGTCCGGGAATGCCGTATCTGCTGCGCCGCCTGCGCCCGCGCCTGGCGGCGGAGTTGGGCCCGGAACTGGTCGACCGGATCCTCACCGAACACCCGCGGAGGGCGTTCTCCGTCGACTGGGCGTGACGCGCGGCGCGACATGCCGGCCGACGGCCTACATCGACAAGCCATCCCCGCGCGGACGTTGGCATACGGCCGGGCGTGACCTCCCCGAGGGGTTCAGCGCAGGGCGGCCAGCGGGTCGTCCAGGACCGGCTGCCAGGCCAGTTCGGCGGCGCCGACCAGGCTGTTGTGGTCGAGGGTGCACGGCAGGATCGGGACGCCGCCGCTCTGGCCCCACAGGCTGCGGTCGGCGACGACCGCGCGCAGCCGGCTCGGATCGGCGTCCAGCAGGCTGCGGTGCAGCCCGCCGAGGATGATGCGGTCCGGGTTGAGGATGTTGACCAGCCCGGCGAGGCCGAGGCCGAGCCGGTCGATCAGGGCCTCGGCGGCCCGGCGTACCGCGGGTTCGTCGTACTGGGTGCGCAGCAGGTCGTCGGCCTGCTTCAGGAGCGAGACCTCCGGGCCCGGCTCGCGGCCGGCCTCCACGAGCAGCGCCAGAGGGTCGGCCTCGACGTCCAGACAGCCCCGGCCGCCGCAGTGGCAGGGGCGGCCCTCGGGGTTGACGGTGAGGTGGCCGACCTCCAGGGCGAGTCCCGAACTGCCGGTGTGCAGACGGCCGTCGAGGACCAGGGCGCCGCCGACGCCGCGATGCCCGGTGGCCACGCACAGCAGATCGCGGGCGCCCCGGCCCGCGCCGTGCCGGTGTTCGGCGAGCGCCGCGAGGTTGACGTCGTTCCCGGTGAACGCGGGCCCGTCGATGCCCGCCGCGCGCACACACTCCTCGAACAGCCGCCGGACCGGCGCCCCGACGGGCCACGCGAGGTGCAGCGGGTTGAGGGCGAGGCCCTCGGGCTGGGCGACGGCGGAGGGCACGGCGAGCCCGGCGCCGACACAGCGGCGGCCGGTGGTGCGCAGCAGTTCCGCGCCCGCCTCGACCACCGAGCCGATCACCTTCGCCGGGTCGGCGGCCACGGTCTCACAGCCCGGCGCGGTGGCCACGATCCGGCCGCCGAGGCCGACCAGCGCGGCCCGGAAGCCGTCGGCGTGCACCTGTGCGGCGAGCGCCACCGGTCCTTCCTCGGCGACGTCGAGCCGGTGCGAGGGGCGGCCCTGGGAGCCGGCCGCCGCGGCGGGGCGGGCGTCCACCCGGATCAGTCCGAGGGCCTCCAGTTCGGCGGCGACCGCGCCGGCCGTCGCGCGGGTGACGCCGAGTTCGGCGGTGAGCACGGCCCGGGTCGGTGCCCGCCCGGTGTGCACCAGTTCCAGCGCGGGCCCGAGCGCGCCCCGCCCCCGGTCCAGCCGCGCCCTCGTGGGGGTCCTCTCCCCCGCCGTCCGGGGTTCCGCCTTGCCGCTCATGAGGGCGAGTCTCCCATGATCCGCATCGCTCGTGGCCCGTGCCGCCGTCACAGCCCGCTCACCCGCAGCGTGATGTTGAGCCGTCCGGCCAGACCCAGCCAGGGCGGTGCCGTGCCGGGGTGGACGCGGGGCACGCCGTGGTAGGCGGCGCGGGCGGGGCCGCCGAAGACGAACAGATCGCCGCTGCGCAGCTCGACATCGGTGTACGGCCGCGTCCGGGTCCGCGTGTTGCCGAACCGGAAGACGCAGGTGTCGCCGAGGCTCAGCGAGACGACCGGGGCGTCGACACGCTCCTCGCTGTCGCGGTGCAGGCCCATGCGGGCGGCGCCGTCGTAGAAGTTGATCAGCGCGATGTCGTACGACGGACCGGGTACGGCCGCCGGTCCGAGCGCGTCGGCCACCGCGCGCCGGGCCACCCCGTCCAGCCACTGCGGGAAGGGCTTGACCGGGGCGCCGTCGCCGTCGGCGGCCGCAGGAGTGTACGCGTAAGGGTACTGATGCGGGCCGGGACAGTCGGGGCTGTCCCGTACGGGCCGTCCGCAGGCGGGGCAGGCGCGTACGACGCCCCAGTGCAGCCCGAGGCAGACCTGGCGGGCGGTCATGGTGCCGCCGCCCGGTGTGCGCACGGTACGCAGCCCGGCCGGGGGCCGCGCCCAGTCACGGCAGGCGGCGAGGAGTTCACGCTGCCGCCCGGCCGACAGCCAGTCCGGGACATGCGCGGCACCCGGCGCGATCCGCGCGCGCTCACGGGGGAACAGTTCCGCGTCCACGCCCCCATCCTGCCGCACCGCTCCCGCCACCCGCCGGAGCACCGGTCCGGTCAGGGCCGGAACCCTGACCGGACCCCTACGGGTCTTCGGCCCAGCCCCTGCGGGTCTTCGGGCCCACTCCCCTGGGGGTCCGCGGTCGTACGGGCCCTGATCTGCGGTTCCGCTAGCCTGGAGCGCGATGAGCGACCGTATGACGACACCGTGGGGCGAGGTTGAGCTGGCCCGCTTCCCCGAGGATCCCCGCGACCGGCTGCGTGCCTGGGACGCCTCCGACGCGTATCTGCTGCACCATCTGGCGGCGGAGAACGTGCCGCTGACCGGGCGGGTGGTGGTGCTCGGGGACCGCTGGGGAGCGCTGGTGACGGCGCTGGCGGAACACCGGCCGACGCAGATCACCGACTCGTTCCTGGGCCAGGAGGCGAGCCGTGCCAATCTGGCGCGGGCCGGTGTCGAACCGGGCGCCGTACCGCTGCTGACCACCCAGGACGAGCCGCCCGAGCGGGTGGACGTGCTGCTGGTACGGGTGCCGAGAAGTCTGGCGCTGCTGGAGGACCAGCTGCTGCGGCTCGCGCCCGCCGTGCACCCGGACACGGTGGTGATCGGCACCGGCATGGTGAAGGAGATCCACACCTCCACGCTCCGGACCTTCGAGCGGATCCTCGGCCCGACCCGGACCTCGCTGGCCCGGCAGAAGGCCCGGCTGATCTTCTGCACCCCGGACCCGGCGATGGAGCGGCCCGCGAACCCGTGGCCGTACCGCTACGACCTCCCGGCCGGGGTCGGCGCGATCTCCGGCCACCCGGTCGTCAACCACGCGGGCGTCTTCTGCGCCGACCGGCTGGACATCGGCACCCGCTTCCTGCTCCAGCACCTGCCCGGGCCGGGGCCGGCCCGCGTGGTGGACCTCGGCTGCGGCAACGGCGTGGTCGGTACGGCGGTGGCGCTGGCCGACCCGGCGGCGGAGGTGCTGTTCGTGGACGAGTCGTTCCAGGCGGTGGCCTCCGCCGAGGCCACCTACAAGGCCAACGGGGTACCGGGGCATGCCGAGTTCCGGGTCGGCGACGGGCTCGCCGGGGTGGCACCGGGCAGCGTGGACCTCGTCCTGAACAATCCGCCGTTCCACTCCCACCAGGCGACGACGGACGCGACCGCGCGGCGGATGTTCACCGGCGCGCGGCGCGCGCTGCGGCCGGGCGGCGAGCTGTGGGTGATCGGCAACCGGCACCTGGGTTATCACATCACCCTGAAGCGGGTGTTCGGCAACTGCGAACTCGTCGCGAGCGACCCGAAGTTCGTGCTGCTGAAGGCGGTCAGGACGGCATAGCGGGCGGTCAGGACGGCGTAGCGGGCCCGGTGGCACCGGTGACGACCGAGATCAGGTGCCGCACCTGCCGCGCCATCGCCTCCCTGCCGACGGTGAGGTACGTGCGGGAGTCGACGGCCTCCGGGTGGGTGGCCAGGAATTCCCGGATCGCGCCGGTCATGGCGATGTTGAGCGCGGTGCCGACGTTGACCTTGGCGATGCCGCCCGCGACCGCCTCGACCAGCCCGTCGTCCGGTACGCCGGACGAGCCGTGCAGCACCAGTGGGACGGGCAGCGCGGCGGACAGCCGTTTGAGCAGGGCGTGGTCGAGGGCGGCGGTGCGCGTGGTCATGGCGTGCACGCTGCCGACGGCGACGGCCAGGGCGTCGACCCCGGTACCGCCGACGAAGTCCCGCGCCTGCGCGGGGTCGGTACGGGCGCCGGGCGCGTGCGCGTCCAGCGGGGGCTGCCCCCCCTTGCCGCCGACCTGACCCAACTCGGCCTCGATGTATAGCCCTTGGGAGTGCGCCCAGTCGGCGGCGGCCCGCGTGGCGGCGAGGTTCTCGGTGTACGGCAGCCGGGCCGCGTCGTACATCACCGAGCTGAACCCGGCGCCGGGCGCCTGGCGCAGCAGGTCGTCGCTCTGTACGTGGTCCAGGTGCAACGCGACGGGTACGGCGGCCCGTTCGGCGGTGGCACGGGCCGCGCGGGCGAGCGGCAGCAGCCGTCCGTAGCGGAACTTGACCGCGTTCTCACTGACTTGGAGGATGACGGGCGCGTCGGCCGCCTCGGCGCCGGCGATGACGGCCTCGATGTGTTCCAGTGTGATGACGTTGAACGCGGCGACGGCCGAGCGGGCTTCGACGGCACGGGCGACCAGCTCGCCGGTGGGCGCGAGAGGCACTTCGGGTGTCCTTCCGGGGCGCGGTACGGCGGGAAGTGTCAGACGGAGTCGGCGGAGCCGGCGCTCTCGGAGGCGTCGTGGGGCGCCTGGGGGTCGCGGGGTCCGGGAATCCCGGCGGCCCCGGCCTCGTGGGCGGAGGCGTCCGCCGTGAGGATCACCGAGCGGGTGAGGTGGCGCGGCCGGTCCGGGTCGAGGCCGCGCGCGGCGGCGACGGCGACCGCGAGCCGCTGGGCGCGGACGAGTTCGGCGAGCGGGTCGAGGCCGCCCGCGAGCCACAGCCCGCCGGTGCCCTGGACCTGTTCGGCGAGCCCCTCGGGCGCCTCGCCGAACATCCAGGTGGCGGTGCCCTTCGTGGTGATGCTGATCGGGCCGTGCCGGTACTCCATCGCCGGGTACGCCTCGGTCCAGGACAGGGACGCCTCGCGCATCTTCAGCCCGGCCTCGTTCGCGAGCCCGACCGTCCAGCCGCGCCCCAGGAAGGTGAACTGGGTGCATTCGACGAGGCTTTGGGGCACAGGGGTGGTGAGCGCGGTGCGGCCGTCGGCGACGACGGAGTCCGTGTGCAGGCCGAGATGGGCGCGCAGGAGGGTGAGGGCGGTGGTGGCGAACCGGGTCTGGACGACAGAGCGTTCGTCGGCGAAGTCCAGCACCACGACCTCGTCGGCGGCGCCCATCACCGGCGTGGCCGGGTCGGCGGTGACGGCCGTGGTGCGGGTCGCCGTACCGCGCAACCGGCCCAGCAGCTCCAGTACTTCGGTGGTGGTGCCGGAGCGGGTGAGGGCGACCACCCGGTCGTACGGCCGTCCGTACGGGAACTCCGAGGCGGCGAAGGCGTCGGTCTCGCCCTGCCCGGCGCCCTCGCGCAGCGCGGCCACCGCCTGCGCCATGAAGTACGAGGTCCCGCAGCCCACCACGGCGACCCGCTCGCCCGCCGCCGGCAGCGCGTCCCGGTGCCGCGCCGCCTCCCCGGCGGCCCGCGTCCAGCACGCCGGCTGGCTGTTCAGCTCGTCCTCGACATGGGTCATGCCCACACCCTCCCCTGGCCTGGCTGATTGTTCCTGCAAGATATAGCGAGCTTTCGAGCACAATCAAGCATTTTTGGCGGACGAGGGGCGCACTTCGGGGGTGCGCTAGGGTCACCGATCTGAGAACGACCGAGGATCGGAGGCCGCGGATGTCGCGGGACGCCCGCTGGAAGGCGCTGCTGGAACTGCTCGTGGAGCGGGGCCGGCTGGACGTCGAGGAGGCGGCGGCCGAGCTGGCGGTGTCGGCGGCGACGATCCGCCGGGACTTCGACCGGCTCGCCGAGCAGCAGATGCTGGTCCGCACCCGTGGCGGCGCGGTGGTGCACGGGGTGTCGTACGAACTTCCCCTGCGCTACAAGACGGCCCGCCGTGCCTCCGAGAAGCAGCGCATCGCCACCGCGGTGGCCGATCTCGTCGCGCCGGGCGAGGCGGTGGGGCTGACCGGGGGTACGACGACCACGGAGGTGGCCCGCGCCCTCGCCGTCCGCGCCGACCTGGCCACCGGCTCCCCGGTGCTGACCGTGGTCACCAACGCGCTCAACATCGCCAACGAGCTGGCGGTGCGGCCCCAGTTCAAGATCGTGGTCACCGGTGGGGTGGCCCGCCCGCAGTCGTACGAGCTGGTCGGGCCGCTCGCGGACGGGGTGCTCGGGCAGATCAGGCTGGACGTGGCGGTGCTCGGAGTGGTCGCCTTCGACGTGGTGCACGGCGCGGCGGCGCACGACGAGGCCGAGGCGGCGATCAACCGGCTGCTGTGCGAGCGCGCCGAGCGGGTCGTGGTCGCC
Source organism: Streptomyces sp. AM6-12 (assembly GCF_044327085.1). Classification (NCBI taxonomy): domain Bacteria; kingdom Bacillati; phylum Actinomycetota; class Actinomycetes; order Kitasatosporales; family Streptomycetaceae; genus Streptomyces; species Streptomyces sp. AM6-12. The sequence goes on along the minus strand of NZ_JBIQWN010000002.1, from coordinate 298,315 downwards.
GCGGACTCCAGCAAGCTGGGCCAGCGGGCGTTCGCCCGGATCTGCCCCGCCTACCTGGTGGACACCCTGGTGACGGACACGGCGGTGGACCCGGAGACGGTCCAGCGCTTCGAGGAGGCCGGGACCCGCGTCATCGCCGTATGACGGGGAAGCCGCCCGCCCTACCAGAGGACGCCGAGATCCGCCTTCACGAACCCCGCGCCGCGCTGGTCGTTGCAGCTGATCAGGGGCCTGTCGACCGGGCCGGGCGGGAACTGCTGCGCCTGAAGGGCCACGCTGACCAGGGTCAGCAGCAGATCGACGTCGCTCGCGGCGTCGAGGCGCAGGGTCACCCACGGCGAGCCGGGCACGATCCTGATCGCGCCGGAGCGCTTGAGGTCCCTGGCGAACCGCCGGATGGCCCGGTCGGTCAGCCGCAGATCGACATCGCGGCCGGAGTGGAAATGGACGATCTCACCCTTGGCGGAGACCACCGCCTGTCCCTGACCGCAGCTCGGCACGGCCTGTCTCAGGTCCGGCCAGGTCGCCAGTTGCGCGAACGCGTGCGAGGCCAACGTCATGGGCCCATCATGACGCGCTCACCCCGTTGCAACCAGCGCGTGAGCAAGCATTAACCGACCTGTGTCCGGACGGGGTTGCCGCTTTCAGACACACGTGCGACCCCAAGGCGACCGTCCCGCCAGGCGGATTCAGCCCACCATCGGGCCAATACCCTGTAATCAGGCGTCATTTCATGGGCAGATCCCCTGAATTTGCCGCCACGACATCGGCGGCCCGTACCGGCCGCGATGTGATCCCTCCCGACGGGGAGGCCGTGGGCGCAGGGCGGAGGTCTGACGTCCGGCGAACGCGTCCTCGCCGTAATCCAGTGGCCGACCGCGGCGACCGGAGGGAAGCTGTGCCCCATGACGACAACGTTAGTCACCGGGGCCAACAAGGGACTCGGCCATGAGACCGCCCGCCGCCTGATCGCCGCGGGCCACACCGTCTACCTGGGAGCACGCGACCCCGAGCGGGGCACGGCGGCCGCGGCCGGGCTCGGCGCCCGCTTCGTACGGCTCGATGTCACCGACGACGCGTCGGTCACCGCCGCGGCGGCCACCATCGAGGCCGAGGGCGGCCTGGACGTCCTGGTGAACAACGCCGGGATCGAGGTCCGGTCACCCGGCGGTGACATCATCGGCGCCGCGGAGCTGACCGCCGACGTGATGCGGGAGGTGTTCGAGACCAACGTCTTCGGCCTGGTCCGGGTGACCCACGCCTTCCTGCCGCTGCTGGAACGCTCCGCCGCGCCGGTCGTGGTCAACGTCAGCAGCGGCCTGGCCTCACTGGCCCTGGCCGGCAAGGGTTATCCGGGGGCCGCCTACCCGGCCTCCAAGACCACGGTCAACATGCTCACCGTGCAGTACGCCAAGGCATTCCCGCGGATGCGGATCAACGCGGTGGAGCCCGGCTACACCGCGACCGACCTGAACCGGCACGAGGGCACACAGACCGTCGAGCAGGGCGCCGAGATCATCGTCCGGATGGCCCAACTGGGCCCGGACGGCCCGACCGGCGGCTACTTCGGCACGTCGGGCCCGCTGCCCTGGTAAGCATCCGCGATACCACTCGCCTGGAGCTGTGTGTGACTGAAGCCCACAAGAAGCCCGCCTCGCTCTGGTCTTTCCAGTGTGGGGCGGGCGCTCGCGGAGTCGATTCCGGACCTCCCACCCGGACATCAGCCATGCCGCATGACCAGTGCAATGTGTCGAGTGCCTCGCGACGAACCAGACCAGACCACGCCCGACGTCGCGCGTTGGGCGGACGCACGGGTGACCTGTGAACTGCGACCCGCCTCCCGCTACAGCGACCTACTCGGTGTTCGTTATCGGGCCAGTGTGGAGTTGCCGGTCCGTCTTCGCGGAGATCAGAGATCAAGCTACGCTCGCGGCGTGGCTGACTACTTCCAGGTATCTACGGCAACTCCAACGAGAGAACAAGCTGTTGCACTGGCACGTACCGTCGTCAGTCGTCGCCTGGCGGCAGGCGCTCAAATCATCGGCCCGGTGATCTCCGCTTTCTGGCACGACGGGGAATTCGGTACAGGCGAGGAGTGGCAACTGCTGCTCAAGACCACTGCCGCCCGGTACCCCGAACTGGAAGCCCATCTCCTGCAACGTCATCCGTGGGAGAATCCAGAAGTCGCGGCAGTGCCGATCGAGGCGGGCTCCGAAGCCTGCCTGGAGTGGATCACCGCCAACACAACGCCGACAGAGTAAGGCATCAAGCCGCGCCCTCCACCGCGGCCATCCCCGTCCCGGCGCACGAGTACGACCGGGGGCGGCAGGTCAGCATCTCCTACGACGGGGGCCTGCTGACCTGCATGGCCAATACGCACTCGCCGACCATGATCGAGTCGGCGACACCGACCCCCGCTACAGCCACCGGCTCCGCATCGCCGCAGCCCTCAACAAGGACATGGCGGCGCTGATGCAGACCGGCACCAGCGACTCTTAATCGAGCCTCAGCTCCGTGCTCGATCCCACGTTCCGATCGAGGCACGTGGTCGAATTCTTACGCCACGAAGGCACGTACGCTGCATGGGTGATTGAGACCATCGTGTTCGATGTCGGAGAGACGATCATCCGTGACGATCGGTATTGGGCGTCGTGGGCAGACTGGCTCAACGTACCGAGACACACCCTATCCGCGCTCGTCGGAGCCGTCGTGTCCGGGGGCCAGGACAACGCGGACGCGATCCGGTTGTTGCGTCCTGGCATTGACCTTGACGCGGAGTACCGCGCCCGTGAGGCAGCAGGCCGGGGCGAGCATCTCGATGAGGCCGACCTCTACGACGACGTACGGCCCGCTCTGTCTGCTCTCCGTCAGGCGGGCGTCCGTGTCATCGTCGCCGGGAACCAGACCGCCCGCGCGGGCCAGCTGTTGCGCGGCCTGGACCTGCCCGCCGACCTGATCGCCACATCGGCAGAGTGGGGCGTGGCCAAGCCTCAGCAGGAGTTCTTCCAGAGCGTCATCGAGGTGGCCGAGGCCTCGCCAGCCCGCACCGTCTATGTCGGGGATCACCCAGCGAACGATGTCCACCCCGCGAAGGCGGCCGGCCTGCGCACCGCGCACCTGCGGCGCGGGCCCTGGGGGCATCTCTGGGCCGATGACCCGAAGACCGTGGCAGCAGCGGACTGGCGCATCGACGGCCTCATGGAGCTGGTGAGCCTCGCGGGGTGACAACAAGGGAGTAGTCCCACCGAGTTGGCGAGAGGCTGCTTCAGTACAGACGCGGTCTCCCGCCAGTACCGTTCGGAGTGGATGCCCGAACGGAGACAGTATGCCCGCGAACACCGACGGAGGAGTAGGCCGACGGATCGCCTACTACCGAAGCGTCGTCCGGCCCAAGATGACCCAGCAGGAGCTGGCGAATGCCGCCTGCGTCGCTCTGGGGACGATCCGCAAAATCGAGCGCGGCGAAAGAGGAGTAAGCGACGATACCCTCCAAGCCCTCGCCGACGCACTGGGGGTAGACCCGGTACGACTGCGCCACGATCGCGGGCCCGCTCATTCACAGGCGCGGGAGGGCCTGCCGACGCTGTCGGCAGCCATCGCCTCGTACGACTGCCCGGACGACGGTCCCGTCCGACCGGTGTCCGAGTTGCGCGATGCAGTCGATGCGGCTGTGAAGTGGCGGCTCAGCGCAGTACACGCGGATCGTTCGCGACCTCCCGGACCTGCTGACCGAGCTGACACGGGCCTACCACACGGCAGCCGACGGCGACCGCACCGAACCGGCGCAGTTGCTGGTGAGCGCCTACCGCTGCGCCGATGCGGCCGCCTACAAGCTCGGCGCGCACGATCTCTCGGCGCGCCTGATCGAACTGATGCGGTGGGCCGCGGCGGCGGCCGAGGACCCCCTGCTGACCGCATCCGTGGCGTACGTGCGCACCGAGACCTTCTTCGCGGCCCGCGCTCACGCCGCAGGCTTACGCGCACTCAGGCAGGCCATCGACGCGGCACCCGCACCGACGACGGCAGCACAGCATGCCGCACGCGGCGCCCTGCATATGAGGGCTGCCGTCATCGCCGGCCGTGCCAAGGACGCGGACGCTGCGGTCGCGCACTTGAGCGACGCTGCGCGCCTGGCCGAACAGGTCAAAGAAGACGTGTACTACGGCACCGCCTTCGGGCCCGACTCTGTGCGGATTCACCAGGTGTCGGTCGCGGTCAGCCTGGGCGGCGACCATGTGAGCACTGCCCTGGACGTCACACACGAGTGGAAGCCTCCGACCAGCCTTGCCGCAGAGCGCCGCTCGGGCTTCTACATCGAGCTGGCGCGCGCCCAGCTTTGGGCGGGCATGCCAGACAGCGCGTTCGAGTCGCTGAAGGTTGCTCGCAAGATCGCACCTCAGCACACTCGTGACCATCCCTGGGTCCGGGAAGACGCTTCGACACTGCGGCGTCTGCGCCGCACCGACTCGGAGACACTGACATCTTTCGCGGAGTGGTGCGCCGCCACCTGAGCACTACCGATGCCCAAGTACCCCTTGTCGGGGGTAGTTGTGACGCTTCCTCACCCTCAACATGTGTGCCACGCGCAGGCGCCAAAGACGGGCACGGGAAATGCAGGAAGCACATTCGCTCACCCCGGCGGTCGTTGACCGTCGTGTGAGCGCCGTCCGCCTTCATGGCGAGGCGTGCTTCGACTGCGGAGCCGTGAACCGTCCTCTGCGCGCGGCGGGCGAAGTCGTCGTCCGCGGCGCCACCCGAGTCTGGCAGATCCGAAGTTGCGGCTGCCGACGCGGAACGCCGGGAGATGCCTAGCCCTACAGAAACGCCACGAAGACCCGGCGGCCGCGGGCACACGACCGCCGGGCGTGGCCAACGCTCGAACCAGCGAGGGAGCGCCGACATGACAAACGCTACCGCCCAACCCCCGGTAAACGCACGGGGTGGCCGGATGACGATGCGCGTCTACACCATGGACCGCCACGGCACGATCACCCAGGACCGCGGCACGATCACCGTCGCCGTCGACGACAAAGTGTCGCCGCTGCCCCTGGCCGACTCCTACCCGGCGTGCCAGTGCCCGCTCTGCCGCCTCGGAAGGCCGGTGACCCGATGAGCGCTCCCGTGGAGCACGCCACCGACACCGATCCCGTGGACATCGCCACCATGCGCGAAACCGCCGCCCAGGCGCTCGGTATCGAGGACGAGACCGACGCGCCGCTCCCGGCGCCCGAGGCCCTCGACACCCTCATCGGCCAACTGCGCGGCCACCTGGAAATGCTCATCCCCGAGGTGGAGAAGGAGCTCGCCCAGCTGCCGAAGGAGAGCAGCCGCCGGTACTGCGCGAGCGCGTGCGTCGGCGAGGCCCGCGGCAAGCTCGCGGCACGGCCGGCGCCCCGCCCCGACGGCGAGGTGGAGTACGCCCGCCGCCTGGCGCGCATCCTGCGGGCGCTCCTCGACCACTTCGAGGGCAACGCCGCGCCGTGAAGGTGACCGTCGGCGTGCTCGTCTACGTGGCCGCGGTGACCGCCCCTGCCCTCGCACTGACGCACCCCCATGGCGGCCGTCTCGGGTCAGGGCCGCACCCCACCAGCCCCGCCGCCGGAAGGCAGCGGCTCGCCTTCCACCACGAGCGCGGCGGGCCGCCACCCCGCCCGGAGTCCCAGAAGACCCTGGGCGGGGTGCGCGCCACGAAGGAGAACGGAACGATGGACCCCGCACAGCTACAACCGCCGGAGCCGGACGTCGACCCGGCCGAGGAGAAGGCCTGGATCAATCGGCTCATCCTGCTTCACGAGAGGCCGTTACCCGGTGAGATGAGCGAACAGCAACATGCCGGGGAGCAGTGCATGTGGTGTTCGGCCGGCGACCCGACCGAATTGCGGCCTCTGAACGGCATGCTGCCCGTGTGGCAGCCGCGCGCCTGCCCGCCGTGCATCGAGGCGCGGGGCGTGAAGGTGAAGACGTTCGCTGTATGGGCCGAGCACGTCGCGGACTGCACCGCCTGCCAGCTCGGTGGTCGCTGCCCCGCTGCGATGCCGCTCGCTGAGGCTCACGCCGCAGCGGTCGACACGGCGACCGGCAGCAAGCTCGTCAACCTCATCTGCTGCAAGGTGCAGGAAGATGTCCATGCTGGAGCTGGAGCTACCCGGTATCGACCACCGTGTCCGGCAGGACGATGACGAGCGAACGGTGTGGATGCTGCACCCGGACGGCTCCTGGGCTCGTGCCACGGCGAAGGGTTTCCTCGACCCACCGACGGTGCACCAGGGTGGCCCGCGCCGTCTGTGGGACGCCCTGGAACGAATCCGCAATCGACTCAACCGGGAGGGCCGACTCCCCGTCTACGGTGCCCAGGTCGTCATCGCGCCAGACGGAGAGACCACTCTGTCTCGAGGTGCCTGGTCCATCACCCTGTAATCCCCTGACCGGCCCCGCTCGTCCGCTACCTCCCCGAGGCTGGCGAGCGGGGCCACGGGCATACCGAAGGGCCCCCGCCGCAGTCCTGCGGCGGGGGCTCGGTGCTCAGTACTGGCGGCGTTGAGGGCCGGGCCCGGCCTGGGGCGTGGTGCTGCCCCTGTCGGTCGGCTGGGGGGGGCGCTGTCCCTCCGGCAGACAAGCGCATCCGGGTCGGAGGCGGGGGTCTGGAGGCTGAAGCCGTCGGGGCAGTTCTGCCCGTCACGCCCGTCTTTGCCGTCCGGGCCGTCCTGACCCGCGTGTCCGGGCGGCCCGGACGGTCCCAGCGGCCCCCATGGCCCCGCCGGACAGCTGGGGCCGGCCGCCCCGCGCCCCGGTCACGGAGAAGCCGCCGACGACGGCCCCCCACACGCTGGAACCTTCATCGGTCACCATTCCGCGAGTCGGTGACGGTCACCGTCGGCCTGGAAGTAGTCCCTGTTGCTATGCGGGGGCGCGGTGGCCGGGATCGCGTCCGCGTCACAGATCCGCCAACTCGCCATACCCGGCGATCAAGTTCAGCACGGCTGCCGCACCCATGCCCCCCGAGGGGACGGACCTCATCGCCCCCGAGCCCAGGGCCCCCTCCGCAAATCCCCTTGCTCCCTCCCTCCGCCGCCCCCTACGCTGACTTTGTGCCGCTCATAAACAAAACCCGAACGCACACCGTCGTGCCGGGCCGGGACCTCGTCGGGCTGCGGGTGGCGATCACCGCGTTCTTCGCACTGGACGGGTTCATCTTCTCGGGATGGGTCGTGCGCATCCCGGACATCAAGCACCAGACCCACGCCTCCGCCGGAGCCCTCGGGCTCGCGCTGCTCGGCGTGTCCGCCGGGGCCGTGCTGACCATGATGCTCACCGGCCGCCTGTGCCGCCGCTACGGCAGCCACCCGGTCACCGTGGCCTGGATGATCGTTCTCTCCCTCAGTGTCGCCCTGCCCCCGCTCACCCACTCCGCACCCGCGCTCGGCACCGTCCTGCTGCTCTTCGGCGCGGCGTACGGGGGCGTGAACGTCGCCTTCAACGCCGCCGCCGTCGATCTCGTCGCCGCCGTACGACGGCCGATCATGCCCGGTTTCCATGCCGCGTTCAGCCTCGGCGGGATGGTCGGCGCCGGCGCCGGCGGGCTGGTCGCCGGTTTCCTCTCCCCCACCCGCCATCTGCTCGGGATCACCGTGATCGGGCTGCTCGTGACGGCCGTCGCCGGGCCGAGCCTGCTGCGGCACGAGCCCCCGGCACCGCCCGCGGACGACCGGGGACCCGCGGCGACCGGCGGAGGCCGGGCGCCCCGCGTCGCCGGGCGCTGGCTCGTCGTGGGCTTCGGGCTGGTCGCGCTGTGCGACGCGTACGGCGAGGGGGCCATGGCCGACTGGGGCGCGCTGCACCTCAAGCAGGACCTCACGGCGTCCGCGGGCACGGCGGCGACCGGGTACGCCTGCTTCGCGCTCGCCATGACCGCGGGACGGCTCTCGGGTACGGCCCTGCTGGGCCGACTCGGCCGGGCCCGTACGGTGATCGCCGGCGGCTCGGTCGCGGCGGCGGGCATGCTGCTCGGCTCGCTCGCGCCGTCGGTCTGGATGGCGCTGGCCGGTTTCGCGATCACCGGGCTCGGACTCGCCAACATCTTCCCGGTCGCCATCGAGCGGGCGGGCGCGCTGGCCGGGGCGTCCGGCGTCGCGATCGCCTCCACGCTCGGGTACGGCGGCATGCTCCTCGGTCCGCCCATAATCGGGTTCATGGCCGACTGGTTCTCCCTGCCCACCGCGCTCACCAGCGTGGCCGCGCTGGCCGCCGTGGCCGCCCTGATCGGGGTGGCGACGCGCCGGGCCCTGAACGGCTGACGGCTTCCGGCACCGCCGTAGAGGGCCGGCAGGAACATGGCCGGCCCAAACCCGTTGGCCGCTCGCCGCCCCGCCCCGCTATCATTGCCGTATGCATCTTTCGTCGTGTCCGTGCTGGTGGCGCTCCTCGTAGGAGCGGCCGCCGCGCAGGCATGAACCGGGCCGTTCGGATGGACGGCCCTTTTTCTGTGTTCCTGGAAGCAGGGGCGGGGCGTCCCGACGGCCCGCCCGACCCACACCAGGAGACCGAGATGAACCCCACCCCGCAGGCCGTGCCGTCCGGGGCGCCGTCCGCCGCCGACGTTTCCGACGCGCTCGGCACCTCCGCCGCGCGGGCCCGCAGCGCGGAGCTGGAGAAGCTGATCGCCGAGGATCCGGGGGAGTTCCGCATCCTCACCGGCGACCGGCCCACCGGAAGACTGCACCTCGGGCACTACTTCGGCACCCTCCACAACCGCGTCCGGCTCCAGAACCTCGGCGTGGAACTGTTCGTGATCATCGCGGACTACCAGGTGCTGACCGACCGCGATGTCGCGGACGACCTCCAGTCCTACGTCGACGAGCTGGTCCTCGACTACCTCGCCATCGGCGTGGACCCCGAGCGCAGCACGATCTTCACGCACAGCGCCGTCCCCGCCCTCAACCAGCTGATGCTGCCCTTCCTCAGCCTGGTCTCCGTCGCCGAGCTGAACCGCAACCCCACGGTCAAGGACGAGATCGCGCACTCCCGTCAGTCCGCCGTCAGCGGGCTGATGTTCACCTACCCCGTGCACCAGGCCGCCGACATCCTCTTCTGCAAGGCCAACCTGGTCCCCGTCGGCCAGGACCAACTGCCCCACCTGGAGATCACCCGGACCATCGCCCGCCGCTTCAACGACCGCTACGGGCACGGCACTCCGGTCTTCCCCCGGCCCGAGGCGCTGCTGTCCGAGGTGCCGCTGCTGCTGGGCACCGACGGCACCAAGATGAGCAAGAGCCGGGGCAACTCCATCGTCCTCGCCGCCACCGCCGACGAGACGGCCCGGCTGCTCAAGGGCGCGAAGACCGACTCCGAGCGGCACATCACCTACGACCCGGCCACCCGCCCCGAGGTCTCGTCCCTGCTCCTGCTGGCCGCGCTCTGCCAGGGCCGCACCCCCGAGGAGGTGGCCGACGACATCGGCTCCGCGGGCGCGGCGGCGCTGAAGAAGACCGTGACGGAGGCGGTCAACGAGTATCTGGCCCCGATCCGGGCCCGGCGCGCCGAGTACGCCCGCGACCGCGGCGAGCTGCGGCGCATCCTGCGCGCGGGCAACGAGCGGGCCAACGCCGTGGCCGACGCCACCCTCGCCGAAGTGCGGGCCGCGATGAACAGCGACTACTGAATCCCCGGTGCGGCCCGCGTGAATCCCCCTGGCGCACGCCAGACCCCGGTGCCGCGCGAGCGAATCCCCGGTGCGGCGCGCGGGCGGGTCCGGCAGGATCGCCCCATGCAGACCACCGAATTCCTCCAGGTCCTCGACCGCGAAGGCCAGTCGCTGGCCGCGGCCGCCGAACGGGCCGGTACCGGCGCCGAGGTGCCGGCCTGTCCCGAGTGGCGGGTGCGGGACCTGCTGCGGCACACCGGCGCGGTCCACCGGTGGGCCGCGGGCTTCGTCGCCGGGGGGCACACCGGGCCCCGGCCGATCGGCGAGGCGCCTGACCTCTCCGGCGCCGACCTGGTGGCCTGGTACCGGGACAGCCACCGCCTGCTGGTCGAGGCCCTGTCCGCCGCCCCCGCCGACCTGGAGTGCTGGACCTTCCTCCCGCTGCCCGAACTCCCGCCGCTGGCGTTCTGGACGCGGCGGCAGGCGCACGAGACGACCATGCACCGGTACGACGCCGAGACCGCCCGCGGCGGAGCAACCACCCCGATCGCCGCCGGCCTCGCGGCGGACGGCATCGACGAGTTGCTGCGCGGCTTCCACGCGCGGTCCAGGAGCCGGGTGCGGACGGCGGAGCCGAGGACGCTGCGGGTACGGGCGACGGACGCGGGCGAGGACGCGGTGTGGACCGTACAACTTGACGCGGAGCGGCCTCCGGTGACGTCACGTCAGGCAGACGGCAAGGCCGATGCCGAATTCTCCGGCCCGGCAGACCAGTTGTACCTGGCCCTGTGGAACCGCGTGCCCGTCCCGCACGTCTCCGGCGACCGGTCGCTCGCCGCCCTGTGGCAGCGCACCTCGGCGATCTGACCCCCCGTCAATCTCCTTCTTCGCCCCTCAGTATCCTGGCCAGCACCGCGCGCTGCACCGGTCGCACCTCGGTGTGCAGCGCCCGGCCCTTCGGGGTGAGGGCGACCCGGACGCCCCGGCGGTCCTCCGCGCAGGCGCCCCGCTCGACCAGGCCCTCCTTCTCCAGGCGGCCGATGAGCCGGGAGAGCGCGCTCTGGGTGAGGTGGACGCGCTCGGAGATCTCCTGGACGCGGTAGGCGCAGCCGTGCGGCCCCCGGCGCTCGGCCAGCAGGTCCAGGACCTCGAAGTCGCTGGCGCACAAGCCGTGGGCCCCCAGGGTCCGGTCCAGTTCGCACTGGGTACGGGCATGCAGGGCGAGGATGCCCCGCCACTGCGCCACGAGTGCCCGTTCGTCCGTCGTCGACGTCATCGACGCACCGTAGCAGTCCCATGGGCGGGTAAAGAAAGCCGGATTCGGGCGCTCCGGGCGGTCAGCGCAGCCCGGCCCCGTGTGCGAGCCCCGTCACCGCGTGCCGGAAGAACCGCTCCCGGTCCTCGATCACGTTGTTGAACTGGCCGAACAGCTCGAAGCTCACCAGTCCGAACAGCTGCGCCCAGGCGGCGACCATGGCGGCGGTCACCTCGGGGGGCAGGTCTGGGGCGATCTCGGCGGTCAACCGCTCGACCTCGGGGCGCAGTTCGGCGGGCAGCGGGAGTTCGGCCAGCGCCAGGCCCGGGCTCCGCGCGGCGTCACGGAAGATGCCGATGAGGACCATGGCGGCGCGGGCGGCGGCCGGGATGGTGGTCTCGGGGGCGGCGTAGCCGGGCACGGGCGAGCCGTAGATCAGCGCGTACTCGTGCGGATGGGCGAGCGCCCAGGCCCGTACCGCCTCGCACACCGCGGTGAAGCGGGCCACGGGCGCGGCGGCGCCGGCGGCGTCCCGCGCCTGCTCCGCGGCCGCGCCCACGGCGTCGTACGCGTCGATGATCAGAGCCGTCAACAGGTCGTCGCGGCTGGGGAAGTAGCGGTAGAGGGCGGAGGAGACCATGCCCAGTTCGCGGGCGACGGCCCGCAGGGAGAGCTTGGCCGCGCCCTCGGCCGCGAGCTGTCTGCGGGCCTCTTCCTTGATGGCCGCGGTTACCTCGTTCCTGGCCCGTGCGCGGGCGCCCTGTGCGGTGCTCATGCCCGTCATTCTGCCACGCGCGAGAGCAGCGCACACAGAAGAGAGCAGTGCTCTTGCGCCGGAGCGCCGGTCTCCCCCATGCTGGTGTCAACCGAGAGCACTGCTCTCCCGAACCGTGGAGGTCCACCATGTCGTCGTCCTCGCCGTACTACCTCAAGGGCAGCCCGCTGAACGTGCGTCTGAACAGCGTGATCGGCTGGCTCGCCCGGCGCGGGATCAGCCTCGCGGGCACCGCCGAGCTGTCCGTGAAGGGCCGCAAGAGCGGCGTGATGCAGCGCATCCCGGTCAACCCGCACACCTACGAGGGCGCGCAGTACCTGGTCTCGGCGCGCGGCCACTCGCAGTGGGTGCGCAACATGCGTGCCGCGCACGGCGGTGAGCTGCGCGTCGGACGCAAGGTGCGCGCCTTCACCGCGGTGGAGCTTCCCGACGCCGAGAAGCTCCCCGTCCTGCGGACCTACCTGGAGAAGTGGGGCTGGGAGGTGAACCAGTACTTCGCGGGGGTGACCGCCGCTTCCTCGGACGAGGAGATCATCGCGTGCGCCGGCGACCACCCCGTCTTCCGGATCACCGTCACGAAGTGACCGGCTCCTCCTGCGCCGTGGCGGGCTCCGCGGCGTCGGCGGCCCGCGCCGGGCCCGGATCGAGCATGGTCAGGGCGCGCTGGGCCAGCGGGTGGGAGCGGACCAGCTCACCGAGGGTGGTGGCGCCCCGAGTGATGTTGCGGAACGCGTTCCAGGCGGGACGGAACCCGGTGAGGGCGGCGTGGAAGAGGCCGGGGCGGCGCTCGAACGCCGCGAGCAGGCGCCTGCCGACGCTCATCTCGACGCCGAGCCCCGCCTTGACCGCGAAGGCGTAGTTCAGGGCCTGACGGCGGGCGTCGACGGCGTCGTGCGCCTCCGCTATGCGCACCGCCCACTCGCCGGCCAGCCGGCCCGAGCGCAGCGCGAAGGAGATGCCCTCGCGGGTCCAGGGCTCCAGGAGCCCGGCGGCGTCGCCGCAGACCAGGACCCGGCCGCGGGAGAGCGGCGAGTCGTCGGCCCGGCAGCGGGTCAAGTGCCCGGAGGAGACGGCCGGTTCGAAACCGGCGAGACCGAGGCGGGCGATGAAGTCCTCCAGGTAGCGCTTGGTCGCCGCGCCCTCGCCGCGGGCGGAGATCACCCCGACCGTCAGCGTGTCGCCCTTGGGGAACACCCAGCCGTAACTGCCGGGAAGCGGGCCCCAGTCGATGAGCACCCGGCCCTTCCAGTCCTCGGCTACCGGCTCCGGGACCGGAATCTCCGCCTCCAGGCCGAGGTCCACCTGGGCCATCTTCACGCCCACATGGGCACCTATCCGGCTGGCGCTGCCGTCGGCGCCGACGACCGCGCGGGCCAGTACCGTCTCGCCGCCCTGGAGGACGACGGCGACCGTGCGCCGGTCGGGGACCGCCGAGCCGTGCTGCTCGACGCGCTGCACGGTCACGCCCGTACGCAGCTCCGCGCCCGCCTTCTGGGCGTGCTCGACCAGCTGCTGGTCGAACTCGGGCCGGTTGATCAGCCCGAACAGCATCTGCCGGGAACGGCGGGTGCGGGTGAAACGCCCGTTGTGGGAGAAGGTGACCGCGTGCACCCGGTCCCGCAGGGGCAGCTCGAAACCCGGCGGCAGGGAGTCGCGCGAGGGCCCGATGATGCCGCCGCCGCAGGTTTTGTACCGGGGCAACTCGGCCTTCTCCAGCAACAGAACGCGGCGCCCCGCGACCGCCGCCGCGTAGGCGGCCGAGGCCCCCGCGGGTCCCGCACCCACCACGACGACGTCCCACACTCGCTGCACGTCGTCCGCCGAAGAGTTCTCGCCGCTCACGATGGTCTACTGCTCCGATCAAGCCGCTGCCGCTCCCGCACCCGCGACATCCCGCGAGCAGGGGTAACCGATGTATCACGCATCCTACGGCCGCGAGCCGCGTGCGCCGCTGTGGGAGGATCGATCCACCCAGCAGGACAACGTCGCACCTACGAGGAGCGTGCCCATGTCGTCGAATCCGGTCGCCGAGACCGTCGCCTCTCTGATGCCGAGGGCCAAGGCGGAGCTCGCCGAGCTCGTCGCCTTCCGGTCCGTGGCGGACTTCGCGCAGTTCCCGAAGAGTGAGAGCGAGGCCGCCGCGAACTGGATCGCCGACGCACTGCGCGCCGAGGGATTCACCGACGTCGCCCTGCTCGACACCCCCGACGGCACCCAGTCGGTGTACGGCTTCCTGCCGGGCCCGCAAGGCGCCAAAACGGTTCTCCTGTACGCCCACTACGACGTGCAGCCGCCGCTGGACGAGGCCGGCTGGACGACTCCGCCGTTCGAGCTGACCGAGCGCGACGGGCGCTGGTACGGCCGGGGCAGCGCGGACTGCAAGGGTGGTGTGATCATGCACCTGCTCGCGCTGCGCGCGCTGAAGGCGAACGGCGGCGTCCCGGTCAACGTCAAGATCATCGTGGAGGGCTCCGAGGAGCAGGGCACGGGCGGCCTGGAGCGGTACGCCGAGCAGCACCCGGAGCTGCTGACCGCGGACACCATCGTCATCGGTGACGCGGGCAACTTCCGGGTGGGCCTGCCGACGGTGACCACGATCCTGCGCGGCATGACGCTGGTCCGGGTGGGTGTCGAGACCCTCGCGGGCAATCTGCACTCGGGCCAGTTCGGCGGCGCGGCGCCGGACGCGCTGGCCGCGCTGATCCGGGTGCTGGACTCGCTGCGCGCGCAGGACGGCTCCACGACGGTGGACGGTCTCGACGCGTCGGCCGTGTGGGACGGCCTGGAGTACACCGAGGGGCAGTTCCGCTCGGACGCCAAGGTGCTGGACGGCGTGGGGCTGATGGGCTCCGGCTCGGTCGCCGACCGCCTGTGGGCGCGTCCGGCGGTCACCGTGCTCGGCATCGACTGCCCGCCGGTCGTCGGCGCCACCCCCTCGGTGCACGCCAGTGCCCGTGCGCTGGTCAGCCTGCGGGTGCCGCCGGGTGTGGACGCGGCGGAGGCGAGCAAGCTGCTCCAGACCCACATCGAGACGCACACCCCGTGGGGCGCACGGGTCACCGTGGAGCAGGTCGGCCAGGGCCAGCCGTTCCGCGCCGACGTCTCCAGCCCGGCCTACCAGGCGATGGCCGACGCGATGGCGATCGCCTATCCGGGCGAGACCATGCAGTACGCCGGCCAGGGCGGCTCCATCCCGCTGTGCAACACCCTCGCCGGCCTCTACCCGGACGCGGAGATCCTGCTGATCGGCCTGAGCGAGCCGGAGGCCCAGATCCACGCGCTGAACGAGAGCGTGGCGCCGGAGGAACTGGAGCGCCTGTCCGTGGCGGAGGCACTGTTCCTGCGGAATTACGCGGGCTGAGCGGCAGCCGGGGCGGCCCTCGGTGCGGGCCGCCCCGTTCGCCCTCCGCCTTGCCCGGCCTGCCGGGTACAGGCGAGCGGCACCTTGCCGAACTGCTCCGGGAGTAGCTGTCCGCCGGGCCGTTTCCGCTCTGGGCGCAGGGGTTCCGCCGTGGGCTGAGCGCTCTCGCGCCCGGTCCCGGCCCGGCCTACGGTCGGGGCATGGACGTGATCGAGCTTCTCCCCCGGCTGCACCTGCTGCGCTTCCCGGTCGGTCAGGCGTATCTCTGGCGGGACGGCGAGGAGTTGACGCTGATCGACGCGGGGACGATCGGGTCGGGCCCGGTGATCGCCGGGGCGATCAGGGCGCTGGGGCGCGCGCCCGAGGATGTACGGCGCGTCGTACTGACCCACTTCCACGAGGACCACGCGGGTGGAGCGGGCGAGTTCGCCGTGCTGAGCGGTGCGGAGGTGCTCGCCCATCGGCTCGACGCGCCGTTCGTCCGGGGTGAGGCCCCGGGTCCGGCGCCACGGCTCGCCGAGTGGGAGCTGCCGATCCGGGCGGACGTCGCCCGGCGGCTGCCCGCGGGCACCCCGCTGCCGCCGCCGTCCGTCACGGACGTGACCGACGGCGAGGTGCTCGACTTCGGCGGCGGCGCGCACGTGGTGCACGTGCCCGGTCACACGGACGGCAGCATCGCGGTCTTCCTGCCCGCCGAAGCCGTGCTGTTCACCGGGGACACCGTGGCGTCGCTGCCCCCCGAGGGCGTGCTGTCCCCCGGCGACCCGGTGACAGCGGCGCCCGCCGAACCCACGCTGATTCCGGGCGTGTTCAACCTCGACAGGGCCCGGCTCCTCGCATCCGTACGGCAGTTGGCGGACCTCGGCGCCGAGGTGGCGTGCTTCGGCCATGGCGACCCGGTGCTGCGCGGCGCCGCCGCCGAACTGCGCAGGGCGGCCGCAGGGTGACGTCAGCCGAGCGGCACGCCGGCCTCCAGATACAGCGCGGTGCCGCGCTCGCGGGCGCGCAGGGCCCAGCGCAGGCGCTCGTAGCGGACCGGGGGCAGCATCCCGGCGGCCTCCTGCTCGGTGGCGAACCGCCAGCCGCGCAACTCCGGCCCCGGAAGCACCACTCGGGCGGCCTCGCCGGAGGGGAGCCGGCCGCCGTCGAAGAGCAGCCGGAGCCCGCCGTAGCCGGGCGGCACGGGCCGCTCCCAGTCCACCACCAGCAGCCGGGGCACCTCGCTCAGCCGTATCCCGGTCTCCTCGGCGACCTCCCGCATCCCCGCGCGGGCCGGCGCCTCACCCCGTTCCACCACACCGCCGGGGAACTCCCAGCCGGGCTTGTAGGTGGGGTCCACGAGCAGCACCCGGTCCTGCTCGTCGAAGAGGAGCACCCCGGCGGCGAGGGTCTCGGCGGTGGGTTCGGGGGTCTGCACGATGTCGCAGGGGGCGAAGTCGCCGCTGCCGACCGACTCCGCGATCCGCACGGCGGTCTCGTACGGGGTCAGCGCGCTGGTGTCGATCAGATGGGCGTCGGCGGCGAGCCATGAGGCGAGGGCGGCGTGGTAGGGCTCGATGTGGTCGTACGACCACTGCCGCACCCGTATCTCCCCGTCGGGCAGGTCGGGCGGCACCTCGCGCCCGGCTATTCGCGCGCGCAGGATCGTTTCGGCCGGGGCGAGGACCACGTGTCGTACGGGAATCCGGCGGGCGGCGAGGCCGCCGAAGATCTCGTCGCGGTACTCCTGGCGCAGCAGGGTCATCGGCACGACGAGGGTGCCGCCCAGCTCGGCGAGCATGGCGGCCGCGGTGTCGACCACGAGTCTGCGCCAGATCGGCAGGTCCTGGAAGTCGCCGGCCTCGGCGAGGTGCTTGGGCGGCAGCAGGTGCGTGAGCGACCCGCCGATGATCTCGGGGTCGAAGATCGTGCTGTGCGGGATCAGTTCGATCAGCTCCCGTGCGGTCGTGGTCTTTCCCGCACCGAACGCGCCGTTGATCCAGACGACGGTCACGGACTTCCCCCTCTTCTGTTGGCCCCCTGAGGCTTGCCCGCTCCACCCTGCCACGGAAACCCCGCCGCGGTGAGGGTGCGGTAAAGCGCGGTGCCGGTGCCCCTCGCGGCGGGACACCGGCACGCGGGGGCGGGGGGCCTGCTCCTGGCCCTCCGCCGGGTCCTAGTCCTGACCGTCGGTCGGGGCGTCGGCGGGGGCCAGGCTGTCGTGGCTGACCAGGTCGCCGGCCGAGTGCAGGGTGCCGGAGACGTTGAGGCCGTCCAGGGGCCCCTTGTCCGCGGCGTGGGACGGGGTGATGGCGGCCACGACGAAACCGGTGGCCAGGGAGGCGAGGGCGAGAATGCTGCGCTTCTTCATGCGGGGATCAACTCCGCCAGGGGGTCCGGGGTCACGCGGGTACCGCCGGAACAGCGAAATTCCGTCGCCGGGGCGCCGATAGCACCGGTAACGTCCGGGGCGACGACCCCCGGAGGACCGACATCATGCCCCGCACCCGCCCCACCACCACCCTCTGGCGCCCCACCGGCCCCAAGGAGCTGGATCTGGTACGGGCGTCACGGTGGCGGGCCTGGCCGCCCCGACTGCCGGAGCAGCCCATCTTCTACCCGGTGCTCAACGAGGACTACGCGATCCGGACCGCGCGGGACTGGAACGTACGGCTCGACGGCGCCGGTTTCGTGACCCGCTTCGAGGTCGACACCGACTTCGTCCGCCGCTACCCGGTCCGGCAGGCGGGCGGCGAGACGATCCTGGAACTGTGGGTGCCTGCCGAGGAGTTGGACGAGTTCAACGCCCATGTCGTGGGACCGATCGAGGTCGTGCACACCTTCCGGTGAGCCACCCCGCCGCGCGGCACGGGTGCGGTTTCCGGCCGCGCGCTGCCGGCCGTTCCGGACGCGCACCCCCTGAGGTCCGACATCAGCGGCGTGCCCAACATGGCGGCCATGACGAACACGCAGGTGGGGGCGGTCGGCCGGGTGCTGCGCGAGATGGTCGCCGCCGACCGGGGGGCGAAGGGCGCGGCCCCGAGAGAGGGTTCGGCGCTGCGGATCGTGGAGCGGGCGCGGCCCGCGCGGTCGGTGGCGGCGAAGGTGGCCGCCACGGCGGAGTGGACGACGAAACCGCCTCCTTCATCTATGGATTGACGGTACGTCACCTCGGTGCGGACGCGGGCCGGTGGCGGGCGCTGCACGACGCGCTGGCAGGGCACCGCGGCGCCCTGCCCGAGTTGCTGGCCGCGCCGCCGGAGCGTGCCGCCCTCCGACGGCACGCTCCGTCCTCCCACCCCCCGCAGCGTCCACCGCACGCTCGGCCTGCTGCTCGGACACGCGGAGCCGCACCATGTCGCCGCCGCGTTCGCCGCCTGCCCGAGCAGGTGTCCAAGGAGCTGCTCGCCGGCGGGCCGCTGCCGGGTGCCGCCCTCGTCACCGCCGTCGTCACCCACGGCGACAGCCGTACCCGAGCGGCCCTGGCCCGGCATCCCCGGCTCGACACCCGCGTCCTCGCCCGGCTGGTCGCGGTCGGCGACGCCCGCGGCGCCTGGACGGTGTTCCCGAGGACGTACGGCTGCGGCACGCGGCCCTGCTGCCCGAGCCGGGCCCCGACGGCCTGCCCGGCGGCGCGCGGCTCACTCGGGAGCGGGCCCGGCACGGTCTGTGCGGCCTGTTCCACTGCGCGCCGTCCACCCAGATCGACGGGCTGTTCACGGCGGGCCCCCTGGACCGCGCGGACCTGGTGCGCCTCGCGACCCCGGCCCCGCGGCTGCTCGCCTACCTGGGCAGCGCCGCCCGCCGCACGGACACCCCGCCCGAGGCCGCCGAGGCCCGTGCCGTACTCGCGGACCGCGTGCGCTCCGGGCTCGGTACGGACCCGGCGGCCCGGCGCCGGGTCGCCGAACGGCTGACCGGCCTCGACCCCGAGTGGGACCCGCACTCGACGGTGGCGGCGCTGCTCGCCGGCTGACACCGGTTCGGCGCCCCGGACCGGCCGAAAGCGGCGCAGAGTACGAACAGCCGACTCCCAGACACCTGTTAGGTTTATGGCTTCGCGAAGGAGCATGGAAAGAACGGATGTTGTTGTGCGCAAGGCGCGATGGACAGCGGCCGCGACACTGGCCGTGATCGCGATGACCGCCGGGTGCGGTAGCGAGAGCACGAGCGGGAAGGCTGCGGACGGCACGGCGAGTGTCACCGCCGGCGCGACGAAGGAGCCGGCCGGGACGGCCCCGTCTCACGACACGCTCATCGAGCGGGCGGCCGGCACCTGGAAGGGCATCACCGCCCCCACCGACGGTTCGCTGGACACGCTCGTCATCAAGGACGGCAAGGCCACGGCCAAGGGCGCGAAGCTCTCGTGCACGGGCACCCTCATGCCGGCGAAGGAGGACGGCCAGGAGTCCGCGACCATCACCTACAAGTGCCAGGGCGGCAAGGACGGCGGCCGCGGACCGGGGCACCTGAAGATGAAGCCCGACAGCTCCGCGCTCGCGATCGACTTCGACGGCCCCTCCGGCGGCTGGGGCGGCCCGGTCGACAGCTACCGCCGAGCCTGAGAGAGCGTCCCCATTCCAGCGGTGGCCACCCCGGCGACGGCGGGGCGGCTCCCGGAGGGCATGCGTCCGAACGGCGCCGGGCGTACGGGCCGTAGCGCCCTTCCCCACGCCTGTGACGGCCCACCGGCGACCACTTCGAACTCCTGTGGCGGCACACCGGCGGCCACCCCGACGCGACCCTCCCGACGCGACCGGCACGGTCACCCCGTCCCGGCACCCGGCTGGAGCCGCAGCAGCAGCCCGCTAGAGCCGCACCAGCCCCGGCCCCCTGATCAGCGCTGCCGCCGCGGCCCCCACCAGCCCCGCGTCCGTGCCCATCTGCGCGGGCACCACCGTCAGCCGCCGTACGAACGACAGCGTGGCGTAGTCCGCGAGCGCCTCGCGCAGGGGGGCGAAGAGGACGTCGCCCGCCTTGCCGACCCCGCCGCCGATCACCGCGATGTCGATCTCGACCAGGGTCGCGGTGGCCGCGATCCCGGCGGCGAGCGCCCGTGCGGCCCGCCGGAAGGAGGCCACGGCGACCGGATCGCCCGTCCGTGCCGCGGCGGCCACCGCGGCGGCCGAGGCGTCGCCGTCCGGGCCCGGCCGCCACCCCCCTTCCAGGGCGCGGCGGGCGAGGTTCGGGCCGCTGGCGATCCGCTCCACGCAGCCGCGCGCGCCGCACGGGCAGGGGTCGCCGTCGAGGTCGACGCTGATGTGCCCGATGTGCCCGGCGTTGCCGGTCGGGCCGGGATGCAGCCGGCCGTTCAGGACCAGGCCGCCGCCGACGCCCGTGGAGACCACCATGCACAGCGCGTTGTCGTGGCCGCGGGCGGCGCCCATCCAGTGCTCGGCGGCGGTGATCGCCACGCCGTCGCCGATCAGCTCGACGGGCAGTCCCCCGGTCGCCGCCCGCACCCGCTCGACCAGCGGGAAGTCCCGCCAGCCCGGCACGTTCACCGGGCTCACGGTGCCCGCGGACGCGTCCACCGGGCCCGCGCTGCCGATGCCGACCGAGCGGACCTGCCCCCACCGGGACGAGGCGGCGAGTTCGCCGAGCACCTCCTCGACGGCGCGCATGACCGTCTCGCCGTCCTGCCGGGCGGGCGTGGCGCGCTGGGCCCGCTCCAGGATCAGTCCGCGGCCGTCCACCAGACCGCCGGCGATCTTGGTGCCGCCGATGTCCAGGGCTGCCACGAGGTCGGTGCGCATCAGAGTCTGGTCTCCCCGTCGAACGATGAAATCCATGGGCCAGGGCGGGCCGGCCGGGTGCTGGGGGCGCGGTCCCGCGCAAAGCGCTCGTCAGTCTCTCGCGCACCTGACAACGTTGTCCAGGCTCTATGCTCGACGCCACATCCTCATACAAGCCCATGGGCCGCCCGCAGCACACCCCGTGGGGCCACGGACGACAGGACAGGACAGCGCATCGTGCCCAAAACCACCCGCCGCGCGGAACGCCATTCCGGGAACCGGTACGGCAACCGGCCGACGATGAAGGACGTGGCGGCGCGGGCCGGGGTGGGGCTGAAGACGGTCTCCCGCGTGGTCAACGGCGAGCCGGGGGTGACCCCGGACACCGAGCGCCGGGTGCAGGAGGCGATCGACGCGCTGGGCTTCCGCCGCAACGACAGCGCGCGGGTGCTGCGCAAGGGCCGTACGGCGAGCATCGGCCTCGTCCTGGAGGATCTCGCCGACCCCTTCTACGGCCCGCTGAGCCGCGCGGTGGAGGAGGTCGCCCGCGCGCACGGAGCCCTGCTGATCAACGGCTCCAGTGCCGAGGACCCGGAGCGGGAGCGGGAGTTGGCGCTTGCGCTGTGCGCGCGGCGGGTGGACGGCCTGGTGGTGATCCCGGCCGGGGACGACCACCGCTATCTGGAGCCGGAGATCCGGGCGGGCGTGGCGACCGTGTTCGTGGACCGTCCGGCGGGGCGGATCGACGCCGACGTGGTGCTGTCCGACAACTTCGGCGGGGCCCGGGACGGAGTGGCCCATCTGATCGCGCACGGCCACCGCAGGATCGGCTTCATCGGGGACATGCCCCGCATCCACACCGCGGCGGAGCGGCTGCGCGGCTACCGGACGGCGATGGAGGACGCGGGGATACCGGTCGACGACCGCTGGATGGCGCTCGGGGTGACGAGCCCGGAGCGGGTGCGCAAGGCGGCCCAGGAGATGCTGTGCGGACCCGAGCCCGTCACCGCGGTCTTCGCGGGCAACAACCGGGTGACGGTCACCGTGGTCCGGGTCCTCGCCGAGCAGTCCCGGCAGGTGGCCCTCGTCGGGTTCGACGACTTCGAGCTGGCCGATCTGCTGCGGCCGGGCGTCACGGTGGTCGCCCAGGACGCGGCGGCCCTCGGCCGTACGGCGGCGGAGCGGCTGTTCCGGCAACTGGACGGCGGGCTCGTCGCACCGGAACGGATCGAACTGCCCACCCGCCTGATCCCCCGCGGCTCGGGCGAGCTGCCCCCGGCCGGCTGAGCCGCCCGGGGTTGCCGGGGCGGGGCGGCCTGCCGTCGGAGAGGCTACTGCGCGGACGCGGTCAGATCGCCGCGCCGGGGGCCCGCGTACCCCTCCAGCTCCGTGCGGCCGAGTCCCGTGCGCTCGGTCACCTCGGCGGGGTCGAGGGCGCCGCAGTCCAGGCCGCGCAGCAGATAGCCGCTGAGGGCCTTGGCGGTGGCGGGCTCGTCCATGACGTCGCCGCAGGCGCGGTTGGCGTAGCGGGCGAGACGGGCCGCGGCCTGCTCGAAACCCTCGCGGTAGAAGGCGAAGACGGCCGCGTAGCGGGTCGGGATGTGCGCCGGGTGCATGTCCCAGCCCTGGTAGTAGGCGCGGGCGAGGGCGCGCCGGGTGAGGCCGTAGTGCAGCCGCCAGGCGGCGTGGACCTGTTCGGAGGGGCCGACCGGGAGGACGTTGGTGGAGCCGTCCGAGACGCGGACGCCGGTGCCCGCGGCGGCGACCTGCATGACCGCCTTGGCGTGGTCGGCGGCCGGGTGGTCGCTCGCCTGGTAGGCGGCGGAGACACCGAGGCAGGCGCTGTAGTCGAAGGTGCCGTAGTGCAGCCCCGTGGCACGGTCCTCGGCGGCCTGGATCATACGGGCGACGGTCGCGGTGCCGTCGGTCGCCAGGATGGCCTGGCTGGTCTCGATCTGTATCTCGAAGCCGAGCCGTCCCGCGTCCAGGCCGTGCGCCTTCTCGAACGCTTCCAGGAGCCGTACGAAGGCGGTCACCTGCTCGGGGTAGGTGACCTTCGGCAGGGTCAGCACCAGCCCCTCGGGCAGCCCGCCCGCCGCCATCAGACTGGTGAGGAAGACGTCGAGGGTGCGGATGCCCCGCGCGCGCACCGGAGCCTCCATGCACTTCACGCGGATGCCCATGTACGGCGCCGCGGTGCCCTTCTCGTACGCCTCGGCGATCAGCCGGGCCGCGCGGGCCGCGGTGGCGTCCTCCTCGGCGTCGGGGCGGGGGCCGTAGCCGTCCTCGAAGTCGACCCGCAGGTCTTCGATCGGCTCGCGCTCCAGCTTGGCGCGGACGCGGGAGTACACCGGTTCGGCCAGCTCGTCGGCGAGGCCGAGGACGGCTGCGAAGGAGGCGGCGTCCGGGGCGTGTTCGTCCAGGACGGCCAGGGCCTGGTCGCCCCAGGAGCGGACGGTGCCGGCGGTGAAGGCGTCACCGGGGACGTAGACGGTGTGGACGGGCTGCCGGGTGCCGGGGTCTCCGGGGTAGCGGCGGGCCAGTTCCGCGTCGACCGGTGCGAGCGAGGCGCTGATCTCCTCGCCGACGGCGCCCGCGAGGCTGGTCGCCACCTTCTCCTGCTGACCCATCCCACACCCTCCAAGAATCCACCGAAATTCCGCTGTGCGGAATCAACAATCCGTAGAATGAAGTTATCCGGCGTCCTTCCGGCTGGTCAACACCCCCGCGCCGCCTTCAGGATGCACCGAGGCCCCCATGACCGCGCGGGTCACGGGGGCCTCGGACAGCCGACCGGCGATCAGCCCTTGCGGGCCTTGATCTCCTCGGTGAGCTGCGGCACCACGTCGAACAGGTCGCCGACGACGCCGTAGTCGACCAGCTCGAAGATCGGGGCCTCGGCGTCCTTGTTGACGGCCACGATGGTCTTCGAGGTCTGCATGCCGGCGCGGTGCTGGATCGCGCCGGAGATGCCGTTGGCGATGTACAGCTGCGGCGAGACCGACTTGCCGGTCTGGCCGACCTGGTTGGTGTGCGGGTACCAGCCGGCGTCCACGGCGGCACGCGAGGCGCCGACGGCCGCGCCGAGCTGGTCGGCGAGGGCCTCGATGATCGCGAAGTTCTCGGCGCCGTTGACACCGCGGCCGCCGGAGACCACGATCGCGGCCTCGGTCAGCTCCGGGCGGCCCGTGGACTCGCGCGGGGTGCGGGCGGTGACCTTGGTGCCGGTGGCCTTGTCGGAGAAGGTCAGGGTGAGGGCCTCGACCGCGCCCGCGGCCGGGGCGGCCTCCACGGCGGCCGAGTTCGGCTTGACCGTGATGACCGGGGTGCCCTTGACGACACGGGACTTGGTGGTGAAGGACGCGGCGAACACCGACTGGGTGGCCACCGGACCCTCGTCGCCGGCCTCCAGGTCGACGGCGTCGGTGATGATGCCGGAACCGATGCGCAGCGCCAGGCGGGCGGCGATCTCCTTGCCCTCTGCGGAGGACGGGACCAGCACGGCGGCCGGGGAGACGGCCTCGTAGGCGGCCTGGAGGGCGTCCACCTTCGGCACGACCAGGTAGTCGGCGTACTCGGACGCGTCGTGGGTGAGGATCTTCACCGCGCCGTGCTCGGCGAGGGTGGCGGCGGTGTCGGCGGCGCCGTTGCCCAGCGCGACGGCGACGGGCTCGCCGAGGCGGCGGGCCAGGGTCAGCAGCTCGAGGGTCGGCTTGCGGACGGCACCGTCCACGTGGTCGACGTAGACGAGGACTTCAGCCATGGGATTGCTCTCCTGCGTAACGAAGTTGAGGGGCGGTCGGCGGGCGCGAACCCTTAGATGAACTTCTGGCCCGCGAGGAACTCAGCGAGCTGCTTGCCGCCCTCGCCCTCGTCCTTGACGATGGTGCCGGCCGTGCGGGCCGGACGCGCGGCCGCGGTCTCGACCTTGGTGAACGCGCCCTCCAGGCCGACCTCTTCCGCCTCGATGTCGAGGTCCGACAGGTCCCAGGACTCCACCGGCTTCTTCTTGGCCGCCATGATGCCCTTGAAGGACGGGTAGCGGGCCTCGCCGGACTGGTCGGTCACGGAGATCAGGGCCGGCAGCTGCGCCTCGAGCTGCTCCGAGGCGGCGTCGCCGTCGCGGCGGCCCTTGACGGTGCCGTCCTCGACCGAGACCTCGGAGAGCAGGGTGACCTGCGGGACACCGAGGCGCTCGGCGACCAGCGCCGGGACGACGCCCATGGTGCCGTCGGTGGAGGCCATGCCGGAGACGACCAGGTCGAAGCCGGCCTTCTCGATGGCCTTGGCCAGCACCAGGGAAGTGCCGATGGCGTCGGTGCCGTGCAGATCGTCGTCCTCGACGTGGATGGCCTTGTCGGCACCCATCGACAGCGCCTTGCGGAGCGCGTCCTTGGCGTCCTCGGGGCCGACCGTCAGCACGGTGACCTCGGCGTCGTCCGCGTCCTCGGCGATCTGGAGCGCCTGCTCGACCGCGTACTCGTCCAGCTCGGAGAGCAGACCGTCCACGTCGTCGCGGTCGACGGTCAGGTCATCGGCGAAGTGCCGGTCGCCAGTGGCGTCGGGCACGTACTTCACAGTGACAACGATCCTCAAGCTCACGCCGGCTCTCCTACTGCATCGTGATTTCCTGGCTGCCTCTTGCAGGCAGCATAGGCGCCTGAAGCGGCCGATCCCGGTCGGGGCGTCAGCGCGCTCCGTCCGGAATATTACTCGTCAGTACACTCAGTTCGTCCCCGCTAAGCAAGCGCTTTGAACTGTGACCTTCGCAACGCAGCGTAATCGGAACTCGACGGCCGTGCAGGGGAACGGGACGTGATCCGCGCCGCACTCAGTCGCGCAGCGCGGTGAAGCGGCCCTGGTGGTAGAGGAGGGGACGGCCGCCGCCCGTGGGATCGCCGAGGACGACCTCGCCGAGCACGATCCGGTGGTCGCCCGCCGGGACGCGGGCGACGACCCGGCAGACCAGCCACGCGAGCACGTCGTCGAGCACGGGCACGCCCTCGGGGCCGTCGTGCCAGACGGTGGGCGCGCCGAACCGGTCGGCGCCGCTGCGCGCGAAGGTGGCGGCCAGTTCGCCCTGGTGCTCGCCGAGTACGTGGACGCCGATATGGCCGGCCTCGGCTATCGCAGGCCAGCTGGAGGCACCGGTGCCGATGCCGAAGGAGATCATCGGGGGTTCGGCGGAGACCGAGGTGAGGGAGGTGGCGGTGAAGCCGACCGGTCCGGCGGCACCGCGCGCGGTGATCACCGCGACACCGGCGGCGTGCCGGCGGAAGGTGGAGCGCAGCAGATCGGGAGAGGCGAGCTGGGGGGTGCCGAGTTGGGGCAGGGCCGTCATGGAGTTGTCCTTCTGTTCGGGAGGGCGAGCGGGTCCGTGGCTGCTCAGCGGCCCGGACAGCAGGCGCTCGCGGTGCGCGCGAGGTCGACGTGGGCCCGCCCGTGGAGAAGGAGTTCGGTCGGCATACGGTCAGGCTGACGATAGGTGGCGCGCACAGTCAAGTGCGGTCCGGGAACTGGGATCTCTCTCACCTGGTGCTGAGTACCCCCTCACACCGCCTCCCCCAGCGCCGCGATGACATCGGCCTTGCGGGGCTGCCCGGCGGCGCGCCGGACTTCCCTGCCGTGCGCGTCCAGGACCAGGACGGTGGGGGTCTTCAGGACCCCGAGGGCGCGTACGAGGTCGAGGCGGGCCTCGGCGTCGATCTCGACATGGGCGACGCCGGGCACCATCGCGGCGACCTCGCCCAGGACGCGCCGGGTGGCGCGGCAGGGCGCGCAGAAGGCGCTGGAGAACTGGACGAGGGTGGCACGTTCGCCGAGCGGGCCACCGAGTTCGGTCTCGTCCAGCCCGGCCGCGTTCCGTCCGGCTTCGCGCCCGCCCGTTCCGGCGTCGTCGCGCCCGTTCACCCGTGCCCTCCCGCTCCGCCGCCGGTGCGGCACTCCAGGGGCGCCCGCTTCTGCGGGCGTGCGGAGTCAAACAATCGGCGCGCCGTCAAGATTCCCGGCGTCCGGGTGAATCCCGTGCGGACGTGACGAGGATCTCGCCGCGGCCGGGCACCAGAACTGGCCACCCGTACGTTCTTGGGGCACGATCTGCGAGACGCCGTAAACCTACGGCCGCGTAACTTGTCCGCCGGGAGCCCCTTTCCCGAGCAGAGCAGAAAGGGTTCATCCCACCCATGGCAGAGCTGGTCTACCGTCCCGTCATCGGATTCGCCAAGACGCTGTTCAAAGTCTGGGACCTGAAGATCGACTGCCAGGGCTCCTCGAACATCCCGCGCTCCGGCGGCGCCGTGCTGGTGAGCAATCACATCAGCTATCTGGACTTCATCTTCAACGGCCTGGCCGCGCTGCCGCAGAAGCGTCTGGTGCGGTTCATGGCGAAGGAGTCCGTCTTCCGGCACCGGATCTCGGGTCCGCTGATGCGCGGCATGAAGCACATCCCGGTGGACCGCGGGCAGGGCGAGGCCGCCTACGCGCACGCGCTGGACTCGCTGCGTTCCGGTGAGGTCATCGGCGTCTTCCCGGAGGCCACCATCTCGCAGTCGTTCACCCTCAAGGGCTTCAAGTCGGGTGCGGCCAGGCTCGCTCAGGAGGCCGGGGTGCCGCTGGTCCCGATGGCGGTGTGGGGCACGCAGCGGCTGTGGACCAAGGGGCATCCGCGCGACTTCAAGCGCAGCCACCTGCCCGTCACCATCCGCGTGGGCGAGGCCATGGAGGCGGCGCGCGACCAGTACGCCGGGGTGATCACCCGCCGGCTGCGCGAGCGCGTGCAGGAGCTGCTGGACGCCGCCCAGCGCGCCTATCCGGGCCGCCCGAAGGGCCCCGAGGACTCCTGGTGGCTCCCGGCCCACCTGGGTGGTACGGCACCGACGGCGGACGCGCTGCGGACGGCCGACGCCCACTGAGGCACGCGCCGGTGCCGCCGATGTGCGGCGGCGGCACACGGTACGGCAACTCGCAGCGGAGGCCCGCCACTTCACGCGGGTGTCACGGGACGGACGGCAGTGCCCGGCCCAGGGCCTCACGGTCGGGGGCGGTGCGCAGGGCGGCGAGGACGGCCGGGTGCGCGGCGGCGTACAGCAGCGGGTGATCCAGCTCGCCCGCGGCGGGGTCCGGGGTCCAGGCGAGCCGTTCGCCGGTCAGCGAGAACCGCGCGGCGACGCCGGGTCTGTTTCCCCGCGGGTCCTGGCGGTGCCAGGCGCCGCGGAAGCGGACGGCGACCAGGCCGTGCAGCACGTGCCCGGCGCCGTCGTCGTCGCGCAGGCGCTGGTAGCACAGGGCCGTCGGGATGTCCTCGGCGCGCAGCAGGGCCGTCAGCGCGTGTGCCTTGGCGTGGCAGATGCCGGTGCGTCGCGCGAGCACGTCGGAGGCGCGCCAGGTGACGCGCGGGTCGCCGGCGTCGGCGGAGTGCGGGATGGTGTCGCGCACGAACTCATAGGCGAGGCGCGCATAGGCATACGAGTCGGCCGCGTCGGCGGCCAGCCGGGCGGCCGTCTCCCGGACCATCGGGTGGTGATGGTCGATGACCTCATCGGCGGCCAAGTAGGCGGAGAGGTCCGCGGTTTCCTGGATCGGCTGCATGCCCGCAGAGCATAGGAACGCGATCACCCGACCGTCAATGAAACTTTTCGGGTGACCGCATACCTATGCATTCTTCGGGACGCCTGGTTCAGCGCGCCATCTCCTCCTTGACCGCCGCCACGAAGGCGTCGACGTCCTCCTCCGTGGTGTCGAAGGAGCACATCCAGCGCACTGTGCCCGCGGCCTCGTCCCAGAAGTAGAAGCGGAAGCGCTTCTGGAGCCGCTCGCTCACGTCGTGCGGGAGCTGCGCGAAGACGCCGTTGGCCTGCACCGGGTAGAGGATCTCCACGCCGTGCACCGCGCGCACGCCCTCGGCGAGCCGCTGGGCCATCTCGTTGGCGTGCCGGGCGTTGCGCAGCCACAGGTCCTTGGCCAGCAAGGCCTCCAACTGCACCGAGACGAAGCGCATCTTGGAGGCGAGCTGCATGGACAGCTTGCGCAGGTGCTTCATCTTGCGCACGGCGTCCTGGTTGAGGACCACGACCGCCTCGCCGAACACCGCGCCGTTCTTCGTGCCGCCGAGCGAGAGGATGTCGACGCCGACCGCGCTGGTGAACGTGCGCATCGGCACGTCCAGGGAGGCGGCCGCGTTGGATATCCGGGAGCCGTCCAGGTGCACCGTCATGCCGTGCGCGTGGGCGTGCTCGCAGATCGCGCGGATCTCGTCGGGCGTGTAGAGCGTGCCCAGCTCCGTGGACTGGGTGATCGAGACGACCTGGGGCATCGCCCGGTGCTCGTCCTCGAAGCCCCAGGCCTGCCGGTCGATCAGCTCGGGGGTGAGCTTGCCGTCCGGCGTCGGCACGGTGAGCAGCTTGAGCCCGCCCATCCGCTCGGGCGCCCCGCCCTCGTCCACGTTGATGTGCGCGCTCTCGGCGCAGATCACCGCGCCCCAGCGGTCGGTGACCGCCTGGAGTGCGACCACGTTCGCGCCGGTGCCGTTGAAGACCGGGAATGCCTCCGCGGTGGCGCCGAAGTGGCTGCGGATGATCCGCTGGAGGTTCTCGGTGTACTGGTCCTCGCCGTAGGCCACCTGGTGGCCGCCGTTGGCCAGGGCCAGGGCGGCCAGCACCTCCGGGTGCGCCCCGGCGTAGTTGTCACTGGCGAAACCGCGGACCTCCGGGTCGTGATGGCGACGCGCGTCGGTCTTGGGAGGGTTCACGGCTTCTCGGTCAGCCACAGACGGTTTCCGTTCAACTCGGCGGCGGACTTGCTCCAGACGCCCTCGATGGCCTCGGCCAGGTCCTTGACGTCCGTGAAGCCCGCGAACTTCGCGTTGGGGCGTTCGGCGCGCATCGCGTCGTGCACCAGCGCCTTGACCACCAAAATCGTAGCCGCCGACGTCGGACCCTCGGCGCCCTCCGCCTTGCCCGCCTTGCGGAAGTAGTCCGCCATGGCCAGCGTCCACGCCTCGGCGGCGGCCTTGGCCGCGGAGTAGGCGGCGTTGCCCGCGGTGGGCTTGGACGCGCCGGACGCGCTGATCAGCACGTAGCGGCCGCGGTCGCTGCGCTGGAGGGCCTCGTGGAAGGCGAGCGAGGTGTGCTGCACGGTGCGCACCAGCAGCAGCTCCAGGAAGTCCCAGTCATCGAGGCTGGTCTTGGTGAAGGTCTCGCTGCCGCGCCAGCCGCCGACCAGGTGCACCAGGCCGTCGACGCGCCCGAAGTCCTTCTCGACGTGCTCGGCCCACTCACGGGTGGACTGGAGGTCGAGCAGGTCCACGGTGTCGCCCGTGACCGTGGCCCCGCCGGAGGCGTAGCGGGCCGCGTCCACGGCCTCCGACAGCCGCTGGGGGTCGTTGTCCGCTCCGACGACGGTCGCGCCGGCCTCGGCCAGGCGCAGCAGCGTCGCCCGGCCGGCGGGTCCGCCCGCGCCGGCCACCGCGATCACCGCGCCGCTGAGCGCCCCGTTCGACCCGTTCCCCATGTTCTTCCCCTCTTCGGCAGTGGCAGTGATGTGTGTGGTCGCCGCGTCGTCCGTCACGCGGCGAGCCGCTCGGTGCTGTCCGCCGTGATGCCCTTGGTGGAGGCGATCACGTTCTTCAGCTTCTTGGACAGGGCCTCGAAGAACATGCTCAGCGGAAACTCGTCCGGAAGCACGTCGTCGACCAGCTTGCGCGGCGGCAGGGTCAGGTCCAGGGCGTCGGGACCCTTGGCCCACTTGGAGCCGGGGTGCGGGGCGAGGTACTCGGACACCAGCTGGTAGCCGGCGAACCAGTGCACGAGCTTGGGGCGGTCGATGCCGTCCCGGTACAGCTTCTCTATGTCGGCGCACAGCTGGTTGGTGACCTGCGGGGCGCGCTCCCAGTCG
The DNA here is from genome assembly GCF_044327085.1 of Streptomyces sp. AM6-12. NCBI lineage: Bacteria > Bacillati > Actinomycetota > Actinomycetes > Kitasatosporales > Streptomycetaceae > Streptomyces > Streptomyces sp. AM6-12. Next base: position 267,679 of record NZ_JBIQWN010000002.1, on the reverse strand, counting down.
ATGGAGAGCTTGTTGTCGGTCCAGCGCACCACGTCGTGCTTGTGCAGGTAGGCGAAGAGCAGCTGGCCGCCGAGACCGTCGTAGTTGCGCACCCGGTCGCCGGTGACGGGGAAGCGGAACATGCGGTCGAACAGCACCGCGTACTGCACGTCACGGGCCTGCGGGACGCCGTCGGCCGCCAGCTTCACGGCCTCCTTGAAGGCGGTGAGGTCGCAGCGCAGCTCCTCCAGGCCGTACATCCAGAACGGCTGGCGCTGCTTGATCATGAACGGGTCGAACGGCAGGTCGCCGTGGCTGTGGGTGCGGTCGTGGATCATGTCCCAGAGCACGAACGCCTCTTCGCAGCGCTTCTGGTCGTGGACCATCGCGGCGATGTCCTCGGGCAGCTCCAGGCCCAGGATGCCGACGGCTGCGTCGGTGACGCGGCGGAAGCGCGCGGCCTCGCGGTCGCAGAAGATGCCACCCCAGGAGAAACGTTCCGGCGCCTCGCGGACGGCGATGGTCTCCGGGAAGAGGACGGCCGAGTTGGTGTCGTAGCCCGAGGTGAAGTCCTCGAAGGTGATGCCGCAGAACAGCGGGTTGTCGTACCGGGTGCGCTCCAGCTCGGCCAGCCACTCGGGCCAGACCATGCGCAGCACGACCGCCTCCAGGTTGCGGTCGAGGTTGCCGTTCTGCGTGTACATCGGGAAGACGACCAGGTGCTGGAGTCCGTCCACGCGCCGCGCCGCGGGGTGGAAGGCCAGCAGGGAGTCGAGGAAGTCCGGCACTCCGAAGCCGCCCTCGGCCCAGCGGCGCAGGTCCTCGACCAAGGCCTCGTGGTAGGCGGCGTCATGCGGCAGGAGCGGCGAGAGCTGCTCGACGGCCTCGGCGACACGGCGCACGGCAGCCTCCGCGTCGGTCTTGGCAGGCGCGCCCTCGGCGTCGAAGTCGATCGAGCCGTCCGCCGACTGCCATGGCCGGATCTGCTCCACGGCATCCTTGAGCATGGGCCAGGCGGGGTGCTCAACCACCCTGGCCTGCGAAGAAACCTGCTCCTCCGCACCCGACTGCACAAGAATTTCCGTCATTTCCCATCCTCCACGGCAGAACCTCGCGTATGGACACCGTATGCATACCCCGTTTGCGTCATCAAGAGGCGGCGCAGGAGATTTTGCTGTCCAGAGACATGGTCACCGACATTTTTCCTGCCGTAAACCGTGACCGCGCTCACTTTCAACCGTCAAGCCGGAGGCGAGGGAGGGGTGATATCCGGCCTGTCAAGCCCGCGGGGACTCGCCCACGCGCGGGTGAAGCCGCGCGGGGGTAGCAGCCAGTCACCGTCCGGGGCGCGCCCAGATCGTCCGCGCGCATGCGGGTTCATCACGGGTCGGGGCCGTTAGGCTGCCATCTGCCCGCACGGACGACGGCGTCCGCCCGTCGCCGCGCGTGCCGAGCCGCCGTCGACGGAAGCGAGTCGAACCTTGAACTTCCTTACCATCGGTCACCGCGGGGTCATGGGCGTGGAGCCCGAGAACACCCTTCGTTCCTTCGTCGCCGCGCAGCGGGCCGGCCTCGACCTGATCGAACTCGATCTGCACCTCAGCAAGGACGGCGCCCTCGTCGTCATGCACGACGCCGAGGTGGACCGCACGACCGACGGCTCCGGGCCGATCGCCGAGAAGACCCTCTCCGAGCTGCGCGCGCTGGACGCGGGGCGCGGGGAGCGGGTGCCGGTGTTCGAGGAGGTGCTGGACGCGGTGGACACGCCGCTCCAGGCCGAGATCAAGGACGTGGCGGCGGCGCGCGAGCTGGCGCGGGTGATGCTGGAGCGCGACCTGGTGGGGCGGGTGGAGGTGTCCTCGTTCCACGACGAGGCGGTCGCCGAGATCGCGCGGCTGGTGCCCGGCGTGCGCACCGCGCTGATCGCCGGGCGCTACGGCCCCGAAGTGGTCGAGCGCGCGCTCGCCGTGGGTGCGCCGACCCTGTGTCTGGACATCCGCCGGCTCACCCTGGAGACGGTCGAGCACGCGCGGGCGGCCGGGTTGCGGATCATCGGCTGGACCGTCAACACGCAGGACCATCTGCGGCTGGTCCGCGCGCTCGGGCTCGACGGGGCGACCACGGACTTCCCGGAGATCAAGCGCACCGGCCGGTTCACGGCGTAGGCGGCGCGCTCCCCGGCCGCGCTCAGCCGAGCTTCTTGACCAGCAGCTCGAACTCCAGGTCGGTGCGCTGCGGGATGCCGAAGCGCTCGTCGCCGTACGGGAACGGGGACATCTTTCCCGTACGGCGGTAGCCGCGGCGTTCGTACCAGGCGATCAGGTCCTCCCGTACGGAGATGACCGTCATGTGCATCTCGGTGACGCCCCACGCCGCGCGGGCCTGGCGCTCGGCCTCCGCGATGACGGTCTTGCCGAGGCCCGCCCCCTGGAGCGTGGGGCTGACCGCGAACATGCCGAAGTAGGCGTGCTCACCGCGGTGTTCGAGCTGGCAGCAGGCGACGATGCGGCCGTCGCGCTCGACGGTGAGCAGCCGGCTGTCCGGCGACTTGATCACTTCGAGGACGCCCTCGGGGTCGGTGCGCTGCCCCTCCAGGATGTCCGCCTCCGTGGTCCACCCGGCCCGGCTGGCGTCGCCGCGGTACGCCGACTCGATCAGCACGACCAGCGCGTCGACGTCGGCGTCGGTGGCGTCTCTGAAGGTGAGGCCGGGGGCGGCGCTGTGCATGGGGGCGGTTCTCCGATCTCGGGTGTGGCTGGGGCTGGGTCGAGGGTAACTGTGCCACTAGGCTGCGCGGGCATGGTGCATGTGCTGAGCAGCCGGACACTTCTGCGACCCACCGACCCCGAGCGCAGCCGCGCCTTCTACGGCGAGCGGCTGGGCCTGCCCGTCTACCGCGAGTTCGGCACGGGGCCGGAGCGGGGGACGGTGTACTTCCTCGGCGGCGGCTTCCTGGAGCTCTCGGGCCGGGGTACGGCTCCCCCGTCGCCGTCCGTCGTGCTGTGGTTGCAGGTCGAGGACGTGACGGCGGCGAACGAGGAGCTCCGCGCGAGGGGCGTCGAGATCACCCGGCCGCCGGTGAAGGAGCCGTGGGGCCTGATCGAGATGTGGCTCGCGGACCCGGACGGCACACGCATCGTCCTGGTGGAGGTCCCGGCGGACCATCCACTGCGACACCGGGCCGGGATCTAGCGGGGCCCGGCCACCGGGGTAGGCCTCCCAGCCGACGGCGACCGCGGTTCCCTCAGGGGCCGCGCACAGCGGACGCCGGATTCAGCCCCTCACAGCCGACGGCGACCGAGGGGCGCGGGGAACCGCGCGACCAGCCACGACGCGCCCGCACCCGGCCCACGACCCGCACCCCCGCGGCGCTCTCCCTACGGCTCCCCTACCCCGCGGCCCCGGCCCGCAACGCCCCCATCCGGCCCTCCAGCCGGCCCAGCAGCTCCGCCAGCAGACCGGCCAGGTCCTCGCGGCCGGCCGGGGCCAGCACCGAGAGGACCGCGGTCTCGTAGGCGAGCTGATCGGGCAGCACCCCGTCGACCAGGTCCCGCCCCGCGTCGGTGAGGCGGACATGGGCCACCCGCCGGTCACGGGTGTCGCCGCGCCGTTCGACGAGCCCCCGCTCGGTCAGCTGCTTGATCCGCTTCGTGACCGCGGCCCCGGAGGAGAACGTCTCCCGCGCCAGCTCCCCCGGCGTCAGCTCGTGCCCGGTGCGCCGCAGCGCGCCGAGCAGGTCGAACTCGGCGCGGTTGAGCCCGGCCCGGCGCAGCGGCGCGTCCTCGGCCTGCTGGAGCAGCGCCGCGCACCTGTTGATCCGCCCGATGACCTCCATCGGCCCGGTGTCCAGCTCGGGATGGACGGCCCGCCACTGCCGTACGACCGCGGCGACCGTGTCGGCCGTGGACGCCTCGCGCCGCGCCGCCGTGCCGCTCGCGTCCCCGGCTGCCGGTGTGCCGTTCCTCGCCGTCATGGCCGTATGTCCTCCGTCGTCGTACCCGCGTCGCGCCGGCGCGGGGCGAGCCCCTGGCGGCGTACTGTCGCCGCGAGCGTACGGTGTCCGGACTGTTCGGCGAGCACCACCCGGTCCTCGGGCAGGGCACGCTGCCACCACTCGCCGGCCGCGGCGTCGGCGGTGGCGCGCAGCTCCACCAGCGCCGCGGCGAGCCCGCGGCGGGCGCCGTCCAGGGCGCGCGGCTCCGGGTGCGCCTCGGCGAGCAGCCGGGCGGCGTGTTCGCGGACGCGTTCCGCCTCGGTCAGCGCGTGCCCCAGGCGGTCGCCCGCGCGCCGGTTGGTGACCGCGACGGCCGCGACGACGCCGACGAGGGCTCCGATGAGCGTGTCCACGACCCGGTCGGTCATCAGCTCGGTGGCGTCCTGGCCGCGCGCGAACTCGGTGACGAGCAGGGCCATCGGGGTGACGCAGATGCTGCCGAGCCAGTAGTTGCGGGCCATCAGCGCCTCCGCGCCGAAGTTGAGGGCGGCGCAGCACAGCACCAGGGCCACCCCGTTGACGTGGGCGAGCGGGGCGAGGACGGCGAAGGCGAGGACGCCGAGGACGTTGCCGACGACGCGCTGCACGCCCCGGCGCCAGGTGAGGGTGACGTTGGCCTGGTAGAGGGAGGCCGCGGTGACCAGGGCCCAGTAGGGGCGGCCGACGCCGAGGGCGAGGGAGGCGTACCCGGCGAGGGCGCAGCCGAGGGCGGTGCGGGTGGCGAGGGGGGCGAGCGGCGCGAGGCGGTGGCGCAGCGAGGGGCGCGGCAGGGCCAGCTCGGTGTCCAGGCCGAGGAGTTCGTCGGCGTGCTCGCCGGGGATGTCGAGGCTCAGGGTGCGGCGCGGGCCGCGCAGCTGCCGGGCCCAGGCGCGCAGCCGTGCCGGGTCGGTGTCGGCGGGGGCGGCGAGGGCGACCTCGGCGCGGACGAGGAGGCGTTCCAGGGCGCGCCGGGTGGGGTCGGTGCGCTCGCCGACGGCGAGCAGCGACTGCCAGGCGGCGTGGATGGCGGCGGCGCTCGCGGCGCGGGCGGCGGCGTGCCCCTCGCCGGTGCCGCGGGTGCCGGCGTAGGCGGCGGTGGCGTCCAGGGCGCCCGCGGTGGCCCGGCGCTCGGGGCCGTGCGGGCGGACGAGGCCGGGCGCCATGCCGACCAGCCAGGACCAGGCGCCCGCCGCGAGCACCAGCCCGAGGTGGCCCGGCACCTGGCCGAGGGTCTGCGGGGCGAACAGGGAGGCCGAGCTGATGAAGGCGAAGACCACGTTGGCCGGCGGCCCGATCCGGGTGGCGTCGCACACGGCCTTCTGGATCGCCGCGAGCACGGCGCCGACGGTCACGAGGAGGACGGCGTCGGAGGTGAGCGAGGCGGTGAGCAGGGCGACGGCGACACCGGCCAGCATGCCGAGCACCACCCAGGCCAGGAGCCGCGCCCGCGCGGCGTAGGGCCGGTTGTGGCCGTAGAGGGCGCACAGCGAGCCGGCCATCGTGTACATGGCGAGGTCGAGGCGGCCGAGCGCCAGCAGGATCAGGTTGGGCGGGGCGACCGCGACGACCGCGCTCAGGGCGGGCTTGAACCAGATGTCCGAGGGCCGGCCGAGGCGGAGTATCCCGGCGAGGGGAAGACGGGGTCGGGTCGCGCTGCTCATTCATCAAATTTAGCATGTGTTTTATCCGTAAAAGATATGCGGCCGTGCTCCGGCCCGCGCTCCCGTGCTCCCCCGTGTGCCCGCATGCGCCCCGCCCCGGCTGGGCATCGCATCCCTCGACCGACCGTCGAGCGGGGGAGGTACCCGTGCACGGACCCGTGTCGGCCGCCTGGTTGCTGGTCGCGCTCTGCGCGGCGACCGGGGCCTACTGCCTGCTGCGGATGCGCAGCGCCGTCGAGGAGCAGCGCCGGTCGGCCGGCGGGGAGGCGCTGATGGGCTTCGGCATGGCCGCGATGGCCGTCCCGGCGGCGGCCTTCTCCCCGCCGGGATGGGCCTGGCCGGTGTACGCGGCCGTCTTCGGCCTGGCCACGCTGCGCGCCCTGTGGGCCGCGCGCCGCGACCGGCATCATCTGCACCACCTGGTGGGCACCGCGGCGATGGTCTACATGGCGGCCGCGATGGCCCTGGCCCCGCCCGCCGCCCACTCCATGAAGGGCATGTCCATGGAGGGCATGCACGGTGGCACCGGGGTCCCGGCGGTGACCGGCGCGCTGCTCCTGTACTTCACGGGCTACGCGCTGCTGTCCGGCGCCCGTCTGGTCCCGGCCGCCGCCGGCGGCCCCCCGCCGCCCGCCCACTGGGGCGACCGCCCGGAACTGGCCCGCGCGTGCCGGCTGTCGATGGCGATCGGAATGGTGGCGATGCTGCTGACGATGTGAACGCCGGGCAGGCCCACCGCGGGGGCGAGTTGTCCGTATTCTCCGGAGCCGGTGCGCGTTGTCTGCGTCACTTCGGCGTGACGGACCGTACCGCCGGGCGGCCCGGCGCTCATAAGGTGCTGCCCATGATGGTCCCGGTGGCCCTGTTGGTGCTCGGCGTCCTCACCGCCGTCCTCGGCCCGCGGCTGCTCGCGCGCGCCGACTGGCCGGACCGCGAACCGGTCGTCGCCCTGTGGGCGTGGCAGTGCGTCGTGGCGGCCGTGCTGCTGTGCTGTGCGCTGTCCATGACGCTGAGCGCCGCCGCGGCCTGGGCGCCGGTGCGCGGGCAGGTGTTCGCGCGGGCGCCGCGCGCGGTCGTGGACGCGTACGCCCTCGGCTCCGCCAGCCTTTGGGCGGCCGCCACCGCCGTGCTGCTGGCCTGCGCGGGGCTGTGGAGCGGGGCCATGCTGGTGCGGGAGGTCGTACGTTCCCGCGCGCGGCGGCGGGCGCAGCGGGCCGAACTCCTCGTGCGCGCACCGCTGTTGCCGGGCGAGGAGCTGGGAGGGGGGCGGCTCGTGGTGCTGGAGGACCGGCGCCCCGACGCCTGGTGGCTGGCCGGTGCGACGCCTCGACTGGTCGTCACGACGGCCGCGTTGCGGCGCCTGAAGGAGCGTCAGCTGGACGCGCTGCTGGCCCACGAGAGAGGGCACGCGCAGGCGCGGCACGACTGGCTGCTGCACTGCTCGGCCGCGCTCGCGGGCGGGTTCCCCCAGGTGCCGGTCTTCGCCGCGTTCCGGGACGAGATGCACCGGCTGGTGGAACTGGCCGCAGACGACACTGCCGCACGGCGCTTCGGCCGGCTGACGACCGCGCTCGCCCTGGTCGAACTCAACGAGGAGCGGGGTGTGTTCGGTCCCGGCCCGACCCCCGAGGCGCATGTGCCGCAGCGGGTCGACCGGCTGCTCACCCCGCCCGGCCGCCTTCCCGCCCTGCACCGGCTGCGCCTCACGGCGACCGCCGCGCTGGTGCCGGCGCTCCCGGTACTGCTGACCCTGGTACCGGGGCTGCGGGCACTGGGCTGAGGGCGACGCGGCTCGACTCCCCCGGCCGCCGTCTGCTCGCCCCCGGCCATCCTCGGCTCGCCATCCGACCGTCCTCGGCTGCCGGAGTCAGAACCTCAAGAAACGGCAAAGGAGTTACAGGAGGAACGGCACCGTCCGCCGAGGTGATCCCCCGCGTCACCCCGGCGGACGGCAGCCCGGAACCGAACGGTCGGTTCCGGATGCGTTGAGTATAGTTGGCTGACAGCCAGTCAACGCAGGAGTCCAGCATGTCCCCGCGCAGCGCCTCGGTCAATGAAGAGTTGCGAAGGCGTTCCCGCGAACGGCTGCTCCAGGCCGCCGTGGAGCTGGTGGCCGAGCGGGGCTTCGAGGCCACGACGCTCGGCGACATCGCGGACCGCGCTGGCTCCGCCCGCGGCCTGGTGTCGTACTACTTCCCCGGCAAGCGCCAGCTCGTGCAGTCCGCCGTGCACCGGCTGATGCACCGCACGCTGGAGGAGGCGCTGGAGCGGGAGCCGCGCAGCGAGGACGGCCGGGAGCGGCTGGCCCGTGCCGTCGACGCGATCCTCGGGCTGACCCGCGACCATCCCGTGCTGATGCGCCAGCACATGGCGGGGCTGCTCCAGGCCGAGGGCTTCGTGGAGTGCCCGGAGCAGCGGCGGCTGTCGGAACTGCTCGGCGACACCGTGGCCCGCTACGGCTCCGCGGACGTGCGGGCCGACTATCCGATGCTGCGGGCCCAGCTGATGGGCGCGGTGTACGCGGCCCTGGTTCCGGGCGTGCCCATGCCGGTCCCGGCCCTGCGCGCCGAACTGTTCCGGCACTACGGGCTCGACTGGGAGCTGGGGGTGCCGCCGGAGCGGGACACCGGGCACGGGGCCGCGGGGCGCGATCTGTCACGGTTCTTCGCGACCGGTGAGCGCGCGGAGGAGTCGTAGCGGGCTGGGGACGCGGCCGGGGCGGCGTTCCCGGCTCCTCTCGTTTGGATCATGCCGAGCTCACGGGCCCCGGCGCCGCGGCCCGCTCCGCCCTGATCCGGCCTGATCCGGCGTGATCCGACCTGGTCCGGCTCGATCCGGCCTGGCCCGAACGAAGGTCGCTAGCGGCGGGCATGCCGCGGAGTCAGCAGGCCCGCGTCACGAGCGCGGGCGATCAGGCCGAGGGCACGACGGCGACCGTGACCGGTGGCCCGCATCACGGCGAGCACCGGGTCGGCACCCGCCTCCTGTGCGGCGCGGTACTCACGGGCGAGCAGCAGCCGGCCCTCGGCGCCGCGCGGCCAGACCGGGCGGGCCCGGCGCCGGCTCGCGGGCGCGGTGCCGGAGTCGTCGTGGACGGCCGCCGGTGCCACCATCCGGCCCGCGGCCCGCTCCCCCGCCCAGAACGCCTCCAGCAGCGGCTCCTCCAGCCAGTCCGCGAGCACGGTGAGGTCGTCCAGGGAGAGCGCGGGGCAGGCCCGGATCTCCTCGACGCAGACGCTGCCCCCGTCGCGCACGACGGCCAGGGCGTCCACTCCGGCGCCGTCGGGGAAGTCCAGCCGGGCGTACAGCCAGGACAGGGTGGCGCCGTGCTCGCGCAGCTCCCACGCGGGCCACACGGACAGCGCGCCGTCCTCCGCGTTCCGCTCGGAAAGATCAAGAAAGGATGCTTCGAGCACCTGCGCAACGTATCGGCGCGCCCGCCCTCCATCCGGTGGGACACGCGCCCGCGTCACCCGGCGGGCCCTGCCTTCGCGGGCCCGCCGGTGGGATCCTGGAGGCGTCCGCGCACTCTCCTCTCGCCCTCAGGAGTCCACCGTGCTGCGAGTCGCCGTCGTCGGATCCGGACCGAGCGGGTGCTACACCGCCCAGCACCTCGTGCAGCAGGACCCCGAGGTGCGCGTGGACGTGCTGGACCGGCTGCCGTGTCCGTACGGACTGGTCCGGTACGGCGTCGCCCCGGACCACGAGAAGATCAAGTCGCTTCAGTCCAGCCTGCGTACGGTGCTGGAGCACGAGCGGGTGCGGTTCCTCGGCGGGGTGCGGGTGGGCGGGCCCGGTGGGGTGCCGGTGAAGGTGCTGCGCGGGCTGTATCACGCGGTGGTGTACTGCGTGGGCGCCGCCACCGACCGCCACCTCGGCATTCCCGGCGAGGAGCTGCCGGGCAGCTGGTCGGCGACCGAGTTCGTGGCCTGGTACAGCGCGCACCCGGACGCGGCCGACGCGGGCTTTCTGCGCGGTGTGCGCTCGGCGGTGGTGATCGGCGCGGGCAACGTGGCGGTGGACGTCACCCGGATGCTGATGCGCGGCGCGGCCGAGCTGCGGCCGACGGACATGCCGCAGGGGGCGCTGGAGGCGCTGGCGGCGAGCGGGGTCGGCGAGGTGCGGATGGTGGCGCGGCGCGGTCCCGCGCAGGCCCGCTTCACCACCAAGGAACTGCGGGAGCTGGGCACCCTGCCTGGCGCCCAAGTCGTCGTGGAACCGGGCGACTTGGCGCTCGATCCGGCCGATCCCGAGACGCTGCCCGCGGTGCAGCGGCGCAATCTCGATGTGCTGCGCGGCTGGGCGGAGCGGCCCCCTTCGAAGGCCGGCCGGCACATCCGGCTGCGGTTCTTCCTGCGGCCTGTGGAACTGCTGGCGGACGGCGGCCGGGTGGGCGCGGTCCGCTTCGAGCGCACGGCGCCGGACGGGCGGGGCGGGGTCACGGGAACGGGGCAGTACGAGGAGACACCCGCGCAGCTGGTGCTGCGCTCGGTGGGCTATCGCGGGGTGCCGCTGGACGGGCTGCCGTTCGACGAGGCGAGCGGCACCGTCCCGCACACGGCGGGGCGGGTGACGCGCGGCGGCGCGGTCTCGCCCGGTGAGTACGTCGCCGGGTGGATCAAGCGGGGCCCTTCGGGGGTGATCGGCACCAACCGGCCCTGTGCCAAGGAGACGGTGGCCTCCCTGCTCGCGGACGCCCCCGAGCTGGCGCGCGCCGAGGTGCCCAGGGACGCGGTCCCCGCGCTGCTGGCGGCGGGGATGGAGCCGGTGATCTGGGACGGCTGGCTGGCGATCGAGCGGGCGGAGGCCGAGCTGGGCGCGCGCCTCGGCCGGGGCGTGGTCAAGCTGGCCGACTGGGACACCCTGCTGGCGGTGGCCCGGCCGTCGTAGCCCCCCGCGGGCGCGCTCAGGCGTCCTCGCCGAGGCGGGCGTGCTGGCGCCGGGCGGCGGCGAGGAGGGCGTCGAGCAGGCCGGGGAAGAGGTCGTCGAGGTCGTCCCGGCGCAGGCCGCTCACCTTGGCCGTGCCCCGGTAGCACTGGCGGATGACGCCACTCTCGCGCAGCACCCGGAAGTGGTGCGTGGTGGTGGACTTGGTCACCGGCAGGTCGAAGCGGGAGCAGGCCAACTCATCGGCGGCGGTGGACAGTTCGCGCACGATGCGCAGCCGCACCGGGTCGGACAGCGCGTGCAGCACGGCCTCCAGTCGGATCTCCGCCCGGTCGGGGTGCGGCAGCACCCGGCCGGGAGCGGCGGTCTCGGTCACGGCGGCCCACCTCGTCACTGGATCACGGAACGTTCACGTCTCCTGCATTGTACGAGAGCCATCGTAGTTTGACACCTCTCGTACTACGAGGTCTATCGTACGAACAGTCCTGCGGTCCGTGACGAATGGAGTCCCCCGTGAGTGTGCTGTTCGAGCCCGTCACCCTGCGCGAAGTGACCATCCCCAACCGGGTGTGGATGCCCCCGATGTGCCAGTACTCCGCCGAGCCGGAGGGGCCGCTCGCCGGCGCCCCGAACGACTGGCATGTCGCGCACTACGGGGCGCGGGCGACCGGCGGCACCGGTCTGATCGTGGTCGAGGCCACCGCGGTCTCCCCGGAGGGCCGGATCTCCCCCTACGACCTCGGTCTGTGGAACGACACCCAGGTGGAGGCCTTCCGCCGGATCACCCGCTTCCTCACCGCCCAGGGCACGGTGCCGGCCATCCAGCTCGGACACAGCGGCCGCAAGGCCTCCACCGAGCGGCCCTGGAAGGGCGGCGAGCCGGTCGGCCCGGAGCGGCACGGCTGGCAGCCGCTCGCCCCGAGCCCGCTGCCCTTCGCCGAAGGGAACCCGGTCCCCACCGAGTTGACGGTCGCTCAGATCCGGGAGATCGTCGGCCAGTTCGCGCAGGCCGCGCGCCGGGCGCTGGCGGCGGGCTTCGAGATCGTGGAACTCCACGGCGCCCACGGCTACTTGATCAACGAGTTCCTCTCCCCGCACTCCAACCACCGCACCGACGCCTACGGCGGCTCGTACGAGAACCGGGTCCGGTTCGCGCTCGAAATCGTGGACGCCGTACGGGAGGTGTGGCCCGAGGACAAGCCGCTGTTCTTCCGCGTCTCGGCCACCGACTGGCTGGAGGAGGGCGGCTGGAGCGCGGACGACACGGTCCGCCTCGCCCGCGACCTGCGCGCCCAAGGCGTCGACCTCCTCGACGTCTCCACCGGCGGCAACGCCTCCGGCGTGCGCATCCCGGCCGGGCCCGGCTACCAGGTCCCGTTCGCGGCGCGGGTGAAGGCCGAGACCGGCCTCCCGGTCGCGGCCGTCGGGCTGATCACCGAGGCCGAGCAGGCCCAGAAGATCGTGGCGAACGGCGAGGCCGACGCCGTCCTGCTCGGCCGCGAGCTGCTGCGCAACCCCTCCTGGGCCCGGCACACCGCACGGGAGCTGGGCGGCGACGTGCGGGTGCCGGAGCAGTACCTGCGCTCGGTATGAGCCTCAGTCCGGCAGGAGTCGTACGACCGTCTCCTCCAGTCGGGGCAGCGCGCGCTGTCCCGCCAGGGCGAGGCCGATGGCGGCGACCACACCGGCCCAGGCGAACGGGCCGAGCGGGGTGCAGCCGAAGGCCTGGCTGAGCACCGGGGTCTGCACGACGGCGACGAGCACCGCGGCCGAGCCCAGCGAGGTGACCTGCACCAGCCGGCTGTCGCGCCGGTCGAGGAGGGTCTGCACCAGCTGGGTGCCGACCACCCCGCACAGCGCCATGGTGCTGGAGCGGCGGGCGGTGCCCGGCGTGAACCGGCCGATCAGCCAGGCGGTGAGCGCGCCCAGGCAGGTGGTCAGCGCCCGGTGCCTGATCTGCCGCAGCAGCGGATCGCCCAGCACACCGGCGGCCTCCTCCACATGGGCGAGGTCCGCCTCGCCCTCCTTCTCCGTGACGGCGACCGCCATCGACGGGAACAGGTCGGTGAACAGGTTCACCATGAGCATCTGCCGGGTGGACAGCGGCGCCCGCCCGGACACCAGGGTGCCGATCAGGCCGAAGCCGACCTCGCCCGCGTTGCCGCCGATGAGGATGGCGATGGCGTCGGCGACGCTGTGCCACAGGGCGCGGCCCTCGCCGACCGCGTCGATCAGGACCGTGAGGTCGTCGGCGGTGAGCACGATGTCGGCGGCGTTGCGCGCGGCGGCCGAGCCGCGGGCGCTGATGCCGACCCCGATGTCGGCGGCGCGGATGGCCGCCGCGTCGTTGGCGCCGTCGCCGACCATGCCGACCACCCGGCCCGCGTCCCGGAGCGCCTCCACCACCTGGAGCTTCTGCTCGGGCGCCACGCGGGCCACCACGCCCGCGTCGCGCAGCATCCGGGCCCGCGCCGACCGGTCCGCGGCGGCCAGTTCGTCGCCGGTGACCACCACGGTGTCCTCCGGCCAGCCCAGTTCGGCGGCGATGGCGCGCGCGGTCTGCGGATGGTCACCGGTGAGCACGACGGGTCGTACGCCCGCCTCCAGCAGTCCCTTCACCAGCGCCGTGGAGGTGTCGCGCGGTACGTCGGACAGCGCCAGCACTCCGGCGAACTCCAGCTTCTGGAGCTGCTGTTCGAGTACTGCGGACTCGTCCTCCCCGTCGTCGAGGCGCCGTTCGGCCACCGCCAGGACGCGCAGCCCCGAACCGGCCAGCTCCTGGGCGGCGTTGGCGGCCGTCTCGGGCAGTCCGGTACAGGCGGGCAGTACGGTCTCGGGGGCGCCCTTGACCACGAGGACGCGCGCGCCCTTTCCGGCCCGTCCGACGGCGGCCGCGTAACCGCGCCCGGCCTCGAAGGGCAGCCCGGCGAGCTGGGTCCACTCGGGGTCGGGACCGGCCGCGTCCAGGACGGCCTCGTCGGTGGCGTGCACCGGGCGCTCGGAGCCGCCGTTGGAGCGGGGGCAGGCGCGGGCGGCGACCCGCACGGTGTCCGCGGAGCGGGTGTCGGCCACGGCGCGTACGGTGCCCTCGGCGTCGGAGACCCGCACCAGGCGCAGCCGGTTCTCGGTGAGGGTGCCGGTCTTGTCGAAGCAAATGGTGTCCATCCGGCCGAGCGCCTCCAGGGTGCGCGGGGTGCGCACCAGGACGCCACCGCGGCTGAGCCGGCGGGCCGCGGCCAGCTGGGCGACGGTCGCCACCAGCGGCAGCCCCTCCGGCACGGCGGCCACCGCGACCGCCACGCCGCCGCTGACCGCCTCCCGGATCGGGGTGCCGCGCAGCAGCGCGAGGCCGGTCACCGCGGCGCCGCCCGCCAGGGTCAACGGCAGCGCCTTGCGGGTGAGTTCCTGGAGCCGGGCCTGGACGCCGGCCGCCGGGGGCGTACGCGCGGCCAGGTGCACGGCGCGGGCGGCCTCGGTGTGCTCGCCGGTGTCGACCACGACGGCGCGGGCCTCGCCCGCCACCACGGTCGTGCCCTCGAAGACCATGCAGCTGCGGTCGGCGACCGGGGCGTGCGGGGTGGGGTCGGTGTCCTTCTCCACCGGCAGGGACTCACCGGTCAGCGCGGACTCGTCCACCTCCAGGCCCTCCTGCCACAGCAGCCGGGCGTCGGCGGGCACCACGTCGTCGCCCTTGAGCTGGATCACATCGCCGGGCGCGAGCTTGCCGGCCTCCACCGTGCGGGTGCCGCCGGCCGGTGCCTCCCCGTCCTGCGGCACCAGGCGCGCCTTGCGCTTCTGGTCCGCGACCAGACCGGACAACGCCCGTTCGGCACGCAGCCGTTGGACCCCGCCGACGAGGGCGTTCAGATCCAGGGCGCCGACGACGAGCAGGGCGTCCACCGCCGAGCCGAGGATCGCGGAGGCGGCCGAGCCGACCGCGAGGACCGGGGTGAGCGGGTCGTGGAGTTCGCCGCGGACGGCCTGGCCGAGCTGGTAGGACCAGCGCACGGGGGAGACGAGCGGATGCCGGTAGATTCCGCGGGCCGTCTGGCGCAGCCCGTCGGCCAGCGCGCCCGACGGCGTCTCCCCGTCGCCCGGTTGGTGTTCCAGCCGGTCCCTCGCCTGGTCCGGGTCCAGTTCGTGCCAGTGCACCCGCGGCCGGGGGTGCGGGGCGCGGGCCACCGCCACGCCGAGCGCGGCGCGCATCCCGGACAGCAGGGCCAGGGCGGCGCCCGCGTCGACGGGCGCGTGCCGCAGCCCCGGCAGCATGGCGAGCCGCCCCCGGCCGCCCTTGGCCTCGCCGACGGCCACCATCAGCCCGGACAGCGCCGCGCCGGACCGGGCGAGGGTCTGGGACCGGCCGCCGACCGCGCGGGCGGCTGGGATCGCGATCAGCACCCGCCACACATCGGGCAGCCCGTGCAGGGCCAGCAGATCCGCGCCCCACACCACCGCGCCGTCCCGGTCGGTGAGGGCGACGGCGACATCGCTGGCGCGCAGCGCGGCCAGCACGTCGCTCTCCTCGGCCGAGCGGACGCGCGCGATGGTGAGCACGGTCTCCGTCTCGCCGCGCGCCTCGTAGACCACGTCGTCCAGCGGCCGGCGGGCGTCCACGACCTGATCGGCGAGGCCGGTGAAGTCCTCCAGTGCGGGATCGTCCACCAGCACCACCCGCAGTCCGGCCCGGCGGGCGGCGTCCAGCACGGGCTCGGCCCACGGGTCCGCCTCGCCGTCCGGACCGCGCAGCGCTCCGGCGTGCAGGACGACGGTCCCGGCCATGTCGAGCCGGCGCAGCCGCTCCGGGTCGCGCACCAGCACCCCGGTGCGGGACAGGGCGGCGCCGAGGACGGCGTGGAAGGCGGCGGGGCCGTAGCGGGCCGCCTTGGGGGAACCGGCGAGCACCGCCTCGGCCGCCTCGGTGCCGTCGTGCTTGACCAGCAGGGTGGCCGCGGCGCCCAGCAGGCTGCCCGCGGAGGCGTGGGAGGCGTATTCCTGGGCGGGCGACTCGCGCAGCGGCGGCCGCGGCTCGCCGCCCGGGGCGAGGCTGATGCGGCCGGGAGCGCACAGGTCGTCGTGCACCGCGTCGAAGGCGGCCGCGCGGGCCACCGTCTCGGCGACCTGGCAGCCGCGCAGGGTGCCGTCGAGCAACAGGGACGAGGGAGTCTGCCCGGCCCCGTGCGCGGCGGCGTTGGCGCAGGCCAGCACCAGGTCCATCCGGTCGGGGCCGAGGCGGGCGCGCAGCCAGCCGCGGAACCTCGGGTTCTCCCGCAGCAGCGTCACCACGGCGGTCAGCAGCCGGGGCGAGGGCGGCAGCCGCAGCGCGTACCCGGTGACCGCGACGGCGGTGCCCAGCACATCGGCCCCGAGCGTGGCCACGGCGGTGCGCACCCCGGCGGGATCGGCCGGGTGCGTGGTCTCCTCCACGTCGCCGGCGGCCAGCTCGAACCCGTGCCTGGCGGCGAGTCGCGCGGCGTGCTCGACCACCTCGTCGGTGGCCTCCTCCTCGCTCGCGGTCACGACGAGCCGGGCGAGGCCCTCGTCCCAGTAGGCGAAGAGGACGTCGGGCCGGTCGGCGAGGGTCTGGGCGATGCGGCGGGCGATGGGGGCGGTGCGCTCGCGGTGGCCGGGGGGTTCGGTGGGTCCGGTACGGGGTGGGGGTGGGGTGCCGGTCGGCGGCTCGGTGCCGGCCGGCACCGACTCGGGGGCGGGGGGTGTCGTCGTGTCCGTGGGGCCGGTCGCGGGTCCGGGGGCCGGGGGTACGGCGGTGCCGCTCGCCGGGGGCTCGGGAGGCGGGGCCTGCGTGCCGGTCGCGTCGGTCGCGGGTGCGGGTGCGACGGGGCGCAGGGCGAGGTGGGCGCGGCTGCCGGCACGCCAGTGGTCGCCGGAGCCGGGAAGGGTGTTGCGGGCGACGCGGGCGACCCGTATGGCGGCGTCCGCGCCGCGCACGCCGGCGCGTGCCGTCCCCGCGGCCGCGCCGGCGGCCACCCCTACCGCGGGCGCGGTGGCGCGGGCGAGCAGGCGTGGTGCCGCGGGCAGCAGCCGGAGGGTGGCCCGCGGCACGGTGAACAGACCTGGCAAGGGGGCCCTCCTCAGCGGGTGGTGCGGTCGGGGCGGGCGGTGGGCCCGAGGGGGCCGGTCGCCGTCTTCGGGGTGGTCTCCTCGGCGCCGTCGACAGGAACCGGTCCGGGCTGGTGCCCGTGCTTGTGCCCGTGCTTATGTCCGTGTCCGTGTTCGCCGTGGTGCCGGTGGGGCTCCTCCTGCGGTCCGTGGAAGTGCGGGTCCGCGCCGGACCGGAGCGCGGCGGTGCCCAGATCGTGCGGAGCCGCCGGGTCCTTCGCCGTCCCGTCGCCCTGATGGCCGGGCCGCGGCTGGGTGAGCCAGGCCACCGCCGCGCCGGTCAGGGCCACGGGCCACTCCACGACGCCCGCCGCGCCGAGCACACCCGCTCCGGCGTACACCGCGATGCGCCGCCCGCGCGGGGAGACGGCGCCCACCTTGTCCAGGGTTTCCTCAGCGACGCGGCCCACCGTCGTGGCACCCGGCACCCTGCGCAGCACCGAGGCGGCGCCACGCAGGGGTGCCGTGAGGGCCGACGACACGTTCTGCTCAGCCATGACTCTCCTCGGGTGAGATCGTCCTCCACTGCCCGCCGAGTGCCCGCGACCGTGCGGGTCACCCTCCTGTCTCCCAGGGAACGCCCGGTACGTCGCGGGCGCCACCCGCTCGGGGCCCGGCCCGCCCCTGCGCACCGCGGCGGACGCCCTCCGGCCCCGGCCGGCGCGGGCGTCACCCGGCGCGGGGGTGTCCGCCGTACGGCCGTCCAGGCGGCGGCACGGCGGGCCTGCCCCCCGTCAGCGGCCCCTCAGCCCTCCCGCCACCCCGCGGTCGCCGCCACCTCCCGCTGGTACCCGGCGTACGCCGTGCGCAGTTCGGGGCCCGGCCAGGCCGGGGGGAGGAGGGCCGGCGGGAGGACGGGGTCGCCGAGGAGGTGGCGGACGATGGCGGCGAAGGCGGTGAGGCGATCGGCGGGGCCGGGCGCGGCCAAGGCGTGCGCGAGCAGGGCGCGGGCGGTGGCCGCCCAGGTGTCCAGGGGCCACAGGCGGGTGACGAGGTCGTGCGCGGGTTCGTCCGGGCGCGCGGTGTACGTCGCCGCCACCTGGCGCAGTCCGTCCGGCAGCGGCCGGTCGAGGTTGGCGGGGCGCAGCCAGACGCCCTCGCGCAGTTCGGCCAGGCGCAGGGCGGTCAGTCGGGCGCGCAGCCCGGCGCGTTCGGCGGCGCCGCGGCCCGTCGCCGTGACGACCACCATCTCCCAGTCGCCGCCCCACGCGCGGGTGCGGGGGTGGACCGCGTCGTCCTGACGGCGCTGCCGTGCCAGCAGCCGGTCGCTGAGCCCGTAGACCGCGTCGGTGCGCCACAGGTCGCCCGCGGCCACCATCCGGCTCAGCGCGGCCCGCAGGGTGGAGCCGCCGACGCCGAAGGGTTCGACCAGTCGTATCAGGTCCTTCACCGGCAGCTCGGGCGGGTGCACGGCCAGGAGCATGCTCAGGACGACCGACCGGGCGGACAGGGGCCGCAGGCCGGCCTCCGGCCCGGCCGACACGTTCACGCGCATGGGCACGTACTCTACGTGCGCCGCCATGTTGCACTATTGCTACAGTCGCAGGGAAAGTGCAACATGACGCGTATGGCCTCCACGCGGACAGACACGCAGACGCCGGTCGCGACCCACGACGTCACCAACCAGCCCCCGCCCCTCGCCCCCTACGACTCCTCCGACGACACCGCCCTCCTGGAGGGCCTGCGCCGCGAGGGCGCCGGGTGGGCCGAGGAGGAGATCCGGCGGCTCGGCGCCCGCGCCGGCAGCGCCCGGGCGCAGGACTGGGCCGAGCAGGCGAACGCGCACGAGCCGGTGCTGCGCACCCACGACCGCTACGGCAACCGCGTCGACGAGGTGGAGTTCCACCCCAGTTGGCACCACCTGATGCGGGCGGCGGTCGAGGCGGGCCTCGCCGGTTCGGCCTGGGCGGACGAGCGGCCCGGCGCCCATGTGGCCCGTACCGCCGGCGGGTTGGTGTGGGGACACACCGAGGCGGGGCACGGCTGCCCGACGTCGATGACGTACGCCGCCGTACCCGCCCTGCGCGCGGAGCCCGAACTGGCCAAGGTCTACGAGCCGTTGCTCACCAGCCGGGAGTACGAGCCCGGGCTGCGCGTGCCGACCGGGAAGCCCGGACTGATCGCCGGGATGGGCATGACCGAGAAGCAGGGCGGCTCGGACGTGCGGACGAACACCACGACGGCCACGCCCACCGGCGAGCCGGGCGTCTACACCCTGCGCGGGCACAAGTGGTTCACGTCGGCGCCCATGTCCGACGTCTTCCTCGTCCTGGCCCAGGCCCCCGGCGGGCTGTCCTGCTTCCTGGTGCCGCGGGTGCTGCCGGACGGCACTCGCAACACCTTCCGCATCCAGCGTCTGAAGAACAAGCTGGGCAACCGTTCCAACGCCTCCTCCGAGCCGGAGTTCGACGGGACCGTCGCCTGGCTGGTGGGGCCCGAGGGGCGGGGCGTGAAGACCATCATCGAGATGGTCAACTGCACGCGTCTGGACTGCGTGATGGGCACCGCCACGCTGATGCGCAAGACGCTGGTCGAGGCCGGCCATCACGCCCGCCACCGCAGCGCGTTCGGAGCCCGGTTGCTCGAACAGCCGCTGATGCGGAACGTGTTGGCGGACCTCGCGCTGGAGTCGGAGGCGGCGACCACTCTCACGCTGCGGCTGGCCGGGGCCGCGGACCGCGCGGTGCGCGGGGACGCCGGGGAGCACGCCTTCCGGCGGATCGCCACGGCCGTCGGCAAGTACTGGGTCACCAAACGGGGGCCCGCGTTCACCGCCGAGGCCCTGGAGTGCCTGGGCGGCAACGGGTACGTGGAGGACTCCGGCATGCCCCGGCACTACCGGGAGGCCCCACTGCTGTCCATCTGGGAGGGCTCGGGCAACGTCAACGCGCTGGACGTGCTGCGCGCCCTCGGCCGTGAACCGGGCGCCGCCGACGCCCTGTTCGGCGAACTCGCCCTCGCCGAGGGCGCGGACGCCCGCCTGGACGCCACCGTGGCCGCCCTCAAGACCGAGCTGCCGGGCGCGGACCAGCTCGGCGCCCGCCGCCTGGTCGAGCGCATGGCCCTCGCCCTCCAGGCGTCCCTCCTGGTCCGCCACGCCCCGCACCCGGTCGCGGACGCCTTCTGCGCCACCCGCCTGGCCGGCGACTGGGGCCACTCCTTCGGGACGCTGCCCTCCGGTACGGACCTGACCGCCATCCTGGACCGCGCCCTGCCCGAGCGCGGCTGAGCCCGGCGGACCCGCCCGGCGCCGGACACCTCTCCGTGCCCCGACGCCACTCGCCCCCTGCCGGTCACCGTGCCCGAGTCGTTCTCGCCCGGACAGGTCCACGGCGTCGAACTGCTGGCCGTCGACACCCCGTTCGCTCCCCGCGTTCCGCAACACTCCTCCGTCGAACGGCCGCTCACACCATGCGTCCCCACTGCGGCCCCAGCCGGGCCCATTCCGTGTCCCAGGCGGCCATCCGGCGGCGCTCCAGGCGGGCGCGCAGCAGTGATCCGCCGGTGAAGGGGACGAGTGCGGCGCCGACCCCCGCCAGGGCTCCGATGAGGTCGGCCCGGAAGGCGGCCTGGCCGGGTGTGACGGGGCTGCCGACGAGATGGCCCCGCGCGTCGGTCCACACGGTGACCCTGGTGCCGACGTCGGGCACCGCCCGCACCCGGCCGGTGTGCACGGAACCGTCGGCCACCCGCCAGCGCACCTCGGCCCAGCCCCGGTCGCCGCCGCGCACGTGCCGGTGCCCGGCCGACGCCTCCGGGGCCCCGGCGACGACATGGGCGACGACGGGACGCCAGTCGGCGCGCTCGCGGGCCAGCCCCTGCGCCACCGACCGGGCGGCCATGAGCCCGGCGAGCACCCCGGCCAGCAGCGTCAGCAGCCAGACGCCGAGCACCACCCAGCCCTCCACGACGTCCGCCCGTCGCCTGAGCGGATTGCGCCGCCACCGCCACAGCCACACCCTCGGACCCCGGAACGCCATCAAGGGCACCCTCCTCGCGACCGCAAAGACCGGCCGGACCGCCCTCCCCGCGGGGAGGGATCGTTCCGTTGCTCACGACAAGCCGTCACCGACGTTCGCACGAGAGGGCCGCCTCGCGCAGCCGCATCGGGGAACACACCCGTCCGATCCCCGCCGAAAGCCGACGACACCCCCGCTGACCTGGGGCGATGACCGCTCCAGGGGAGACTGTCAGTGGTGGGGTGCACACTGGCCGATATCTGACGGCAACCCTGGGCAATGGCGCCCCGGAGGTGATCGGCATGACCGAGGTACTGCTGGCGGTGGGCACCCGCAAGGGCCTGTTCATCGGACGGCGGCGGGGGCAGGGCCCGTGGGAGTTCGACGAGAACCCGTACTTCAACGCGCAGGCGGTGTACTCGGTCGCGATCGACGTCCGCGGACCGCGGCCGCGCCTGCTCGCGGGCGGCGACAGCACGCACTGGGGCCCGTCGGTGTTCCACTCCGACGACCTGGGCCGCACCTGGACCGAGCCGCCCCGGCCGGCCGTCAGGTTCCCCAAGGACACCGGGGCTTCCCTGGAGCGCGTCTGGCAGCTGCACCCGGCCGCCGCCGAGCCCGACGTGGTGTACGCGGGCACGGAACCGGCCGCGCTGTACCGCTCGGTGGACCGCGGCGAGAGCTTCGAGCTGGTGCGGCCGCTGTGGGAGCACCCCACCCGCTCCCGCTGGGTGCCGGGCGGCGGCGGTGAGGGGCTGCACACGGTGCTCACGGACGCGCGCGACAAGGCGGCGCTGACCGTGGCCGTCTCCACCGCCGGGGTGTTCCGCACCACCGACGGCGGGGCGAGCTGGGCGCCGTCCAACTCCGGGGTGGCCGCGGTGTTCCTGCCAGACCCGAACCCGGAGTTCGGCCAGTGCGTGCACAAGGTCGCCCGTGACGCGGCCGTGCCGGACCGGCTGTACCTCCAGAACCACTGGGGGGTGTACCGCAGCGACGACGCGGGCGCGCACTGGAGCGACATCGGCGCGGACCTGCCGTCCACCTTCGGCTTCGCGGTCGCCGCCCACCCGCGCCGCGGCGACACGGCGTACGTCTTCCCGATCACCGCGGACATCGACCGGGTCCCCGCCGACCGCCGCTGCCGGGTCTTCCGCACCGCCGACGCGGGCAAGTCCTGGGAACCCCTGTCCCGTGGCCTGCCGGCCGGGGACCACTACGGCACGGTGCTGCGGGACGCCCTGTGCACCGACGACGCGGACCCGGCGGGCGTGTACTTCGGCAATCGCAACGGAGAGGTGTTCGCCTCGGCGGACGACGGCGACAGCTGGCGGCAGGTGGCCGCACATCTGCCGGACGTGCTGTGCGTGCGCGCCGCGGTCGTGAGCTGAGAGACGGAACGGGAAAAGGGGGGCGACGAGTGCAGGGACAACAGGGTTCCGGGGGGCCGGGGGCGCGGGGCGTCCGGCCGGGTCCGGGCCACCGGCTGATCACCGGCGGCCGTACGGCAGTAGGGTGACGCCCGTGGCACCACGACCCTTGCATGAAATCGTCGAAGCGGGCTGGGCGAAGGCCCTGGAACCCGTGTCCGGACGGATCGCCGAGATGGGCGGCTTCCTGCGCGCGGAGATCGCCGCGGGACGCACGTACCTCCCGGCCGGGAGCAACGTCCTGCGGGCCTTCCAGCAACCCTTCGACGAGGTACGGGTCCTGATCGTCGGTCAGGACCCCTATCCGACTCCGGGGCACGCGGTGGGCCTGTCGTTCTCGGTCGCCCCCGAGGTACGGCCGCTGCCGCCCAGCCTGATCAACATCTACCGCGAGCTGACCAGCGACCTGGGGCTGCCCCAGCCGTCCAACGGCGACCTCACCCCCTGGACCGAGCAGGGTGTCCTGCTGCTCAACAGGGCGCTGACCACCGCACCGCGCAGTCCGGGCGCCCATCGCGGCAAGGGCTGGGAAGAGGTCACCGAGCAGGCGATCCGGGCGCTCGCGGCGCGCGGCAAGCCGCTGGTGTCCATCCTGTGGGGCCGTGACGCGCGCAACCTGCGCCCGCTGCTGGGGAGCCTGCCGGCGGTGGAGTCCGCGCATCCCTCGCCGATGTCCGCCGACCGCGGGTTCTTCGGCTCGCGCCCCTTCAGCCGGGCCAACGACCTGCTGATCCAGCAGGGCGGACAGCCCGTGGACTGGCGCCTGCCGTGACCGCCGCCGGGTATCTCGCCGTGGACTCGGGCGGTTCCGGCCTCCGGGTCGCCGTCGGCGTGCCGGGGCGGGCACCCTCGGCACAGTGGGAGACCCGGGAACCGGTCCGCACCGGCGCGCAGGGCGTCGACCCGGCCCACCTGATATCCCAACTCACCCCGATGGCCAGCAAATTGGCGGCACAGGCGGGGGTGGACGAGCTGGGTACGGCCGTCGTCGGCGCCGCCGGTTTCGCCACCCTGGGCGACGCCCTGCGCGCCGAACTGCCGGACGCCCTCGCCCGCGAACTGGGCGTACGACGGGTCGCGCTCGCCGCCGACGCCGTCACCGCGTACGCCGGGGCCCTCGGCTTCCGACCGGGCGCGGTGCTCGCCGCGGGCACCGGACTGATCGCGATCGGCACCGACCTCGCCGGCTGGCGGCGGGCCGACGGCTGGGGGCATCTGCTGGGCGACTGCGGCGGCGGCGCATGGATCGGCCGGGCGGGTCTGGAGGCGGCGCTGCGGGCCCACGACGGCCGCGAGGGCGGCTCGGGCGCGCTCCTGAAGTGCGCGCGGGAGCAGTTCGGGCCGATACGCCAACTGCCGCGCCGGCTCTATCCGCGGACCGACCGGGCCGCCGTACTCGCCTCGTTCGCGCCCCGCGTGGCCGATTGTGCCGCGGACGACCCCGTCGCGGCGGACATCCTGCGGGCGGCGGCACGGCACATGGCCGACTCCGCCGCGGCCGTGTGCCCGGCGGACGGGTCGCCCGAAGTGGCGCTCACCGGTGGCCTGTCCAGGATGGGCGATCCGCTGCTCGTGCCGCTGCGCGAGGAGTTGGCGCGCAGGCTGCCGCACGCCCGTCAGGTGCCGCCCGAGGGCGACCCGTTGCACGGCGCGGTGCGGATCGCGGCCGAGCTCGCGGCCGGACGGCCCACGCTGCCGGGTGATCCGACGATGCTGCACGTCACAGCCGCCACCCGTAAGCGGGCAGACAAAACCGGACGGATACCGCTCACCTGCACCCTCCCCGAACAGGACCATCCGCGAAACCAGTAACATGCGGCGCCATGAGCTCCTCCACTGGACCCGAGTCCGGCCTCCCAGTACGAATGCCGCGACCCCGCCAGCCCGGACGGCACCGCCGGCCCGAACCGCTGGTGGCTCCCGAGGGCGCGCCCGCGCTCGTCCTCGCGGTGCCCGGTGTGCCCAGCGCTGCCACGCGTGGCCTCGCCGAGGAGGTCGTGAGCATCGCCCGTTCCGAGCTGCCCGGCCTGGACGCCCGGATCGGCTACCTGGACGGTGACGACACCGACTTCCCCTCCCTGCGTGGGGTGCTGGCGCACGCCGCCGAGGAGCGCACGGCCCGTTACGAGCAGGCTCTCGCCGCCGGTGCCGAGGGCCTGCGGGAGCCCGACGGCCCGGTCGCCGTGGTCGTACCGCTGCTGGCCGGTCCGGACAGCGCGCTGCTGCGGCAGATCCGCCAGTCGGTGAACGACAGCCGGGTCGCGGCCGAGCTGACCGATGTCCTCGGCCCGCACCCGCTGCTCGCCGAGGCGCTGCACGTACGGCTGTCCGAGGCGGGTCTGGCCCGTGCCGACCGCGCCCGGCTGTTCACCGTGGCCACGGCCGCCGACGGCATCGTCCTGGCCTCCGTGGGCGGCGAGGAGGCCGTGCAGGCGGCCGGGATCACCGGCATGCTGCTCGCCGCGCGCCTGGCCGTGCCGGTGATGGCGGCGGCCCTGGACCAGGAGGGCTCCATCTCCTCGATCGCCGAGCAGCTGCGTTCGGCCGGCTCGCAGCAGCTGGCGCTCGCGCCGTACCTGGTCGGCCCGGAGATCGACGCGACGCTGCTGGCCGCCGCCGCCGAGGAGGCGGGCTGCTCGATGGCCGAGCCGCTGGGCGCCTACCCGGCGATCGGCAAGCTGGCCCTCGCCAAGTACACGACGGCCCTGGGGATCGCGCCGCGGCAGGCGCAGGGTGCCCCGGTCCGCTGACCGCACCCGGACCGTACGAGCAGGGCCCGCTTCCCTCGGGGGGGGCGGGCCCTCCGCCGTGCCTGACGAGGCGTCGCGGCCGGATCAGGTGTCGCGCGCCGCTCAGCCGAAGACGACGCAGGAGGCCGCGGCGACCTGCACCGAGCCGTCGTAGCGCGGCATGCCCGTGGCCTCGTCCACGGCGAACCAGCTGACGTCGCCGGAGCGCTCGTTGGCCACGTACAGGAAGCCGTCGCGCTCGGCCAGGGCGCGGGGCCAGTGGCCGCCGCATGGCACGGTGCCGAGCGGCCTGAGGCCGTCGCCCTCGACGGCGAGCACCGACAGGACGTCCTCGCCGCGGGTCGCGGTCCACACGAAGCGGCCGTCGGGGGCGACCACGATCCCGGAGGGGTAGGCGTCGCCTGCCGGGGCGCCCGGCAGCAGGGGGACCTCGGTGAGCGGTTTCAGGGAGCCGGCCGAGGCGTCCCAGCGGCACACGGTCACCGTCGGGGTGAGTTCGTTGACGACGTAAGCGCGCTCGCCGTCGGGGTGGAAGGCCAGGTGGCGGGGCCCGGAGCCGGGGCGCAGGGCGCACTCGCGGTGCAGGGCCGGGGCGCCGG
Source organism: Streptomyces sp. AM6-12 (assembly GCF_044327085.1). Taxonomy (NCBI): domain Bacteria; kingdom Bacillati; phylum Actinomycetota; class Actinomycetes; order Kitasatosporales; family Streptomycetaceae; genus Streptomyces; species Streptomyces sp. AM6-12. Next base: position 242,324 of record NZ_JBIQWN010000002.1, on the reverse strand, counting down.
CCTCCAGGGTGCAGACCCGCACCGAGTCGGTGCCGAGGTCGACGCTCACCGCCCAGCGGCCGCTCGGGTCCGGCTGTACCTGGTGGGCGTGCGGACCGCGCTGCCGGCGGTCGTGCGGCCCGGAGCCAGTGTGCTGGAGCCGGCCGGAGGGTTTCGCGGCGAGGGTGCCGTCCGGGCGCAGCGGTACGGCGGTGACGCTGCCGCAGCCGTAGTTGGCGGTGAGCACGTGCCCGGCGTACAGGCTCAGGTGGGTGGGGCCGCTGCCGTCCACGGGCACGGGCGGCCCGGCGAGTTCCGGACGGCCGCCGTCGACGCGGAAGGCGGCGACGACGCCCTGGGCGGTCTCGCCGACCGCGTAGAGGGTGCCGCCGTCCGGGGAGAGGGCCAGGTAGGAGGGGTCCGGTACGTCGTTGACGGCGCCGACGAGGGTCAGGGCGCCGCCCTGTGCCTCGACCTCCGCGGTCACCAGCCCCGGCCCGCCCGCCGCCGTGAACGAGCCGATGAACGCCCGCCGTCCGCCCGACCTGCCATCACCCTGCGCCACCGCTGTCCCCTCTCGGTCGAGCCCGTCACGCGCCGACGGTAGCAGCCGACCCACTTCGGTCTAGACCAAGGGGACGGCGTGGGGCGGGAGTTCTTCACTCCGGTGCGGCATCCTCCGGAGACGACCGGCCGAGCCACATCGGCTTCTCGACCGGCGGGACGGCAGTTCCCCATGGGCGCGGAGCCTGCGCGACCAGCCACGACGCGCCCGCACCCGCAGGTCTCCCACCAGCCATCCCTCTCACCAGCCCCCTCTCTCACCAACCTCCCTGCACCACAGGCCCTCGAACACACCTCACGCCCCGAAGACGTCACGCCCCCACCAGCCTCGACCCCGCCGCCCCCCGCAGCGGCTCCGCGAGCGCGGCCAGCGCGTGCTCGAGGCCATGCAGATGGGCCAGCGCCGGCGACGCCGGAGCCTCGGCCGCGGCCGCCGCCGGCTCCGCGGAGCCTCCCGTCAGCGCCTCGACCGCCCTCTCCACCCGACCGCACGCCGCCGCGAGACGCGCGTCGTGCGACGCCTCCGGATCCGCCGCGACGGCTACCAGGCCGCGGATCTCGCGCGCGCAGTCGTCGAGCAGCGCCAGCACCCGGCGGGCCCGCAGCTTGCGCGCGGCCGAGGGGTTCAGCGGATGCACCAGCGGCGCCACGGACAGCCGTACCCGGCCGAGCAGCTGCTCCAGCTCGGCCACGCGGGGCGCGGGGTCGGCGGTCGGCGAGCCCCCGAGCCGCGCCGCCGCCTCCGCGGTGCAGGCGTGCACGCACCGCAAGGCCCGCTGGATCCACGCGTCTGTCGTGGCGTGCGTGGTCACCGGCAGCAGGAGCAGCACCGCGAGCGCCGCCCCGAGCGCCCCCACCGCGGTCTCCCCGAGCCGCAGCGCCAGCAGTCCGGGGGTGAGGACGCCGAGCAGGCCGTACAGGAGCTCGGCGAGGACCGTCACCCAGAGCATCATCCAGGTGTAGGAGACGGCGGCGGAGTAGAAGATGCCGAAGACGGCGACCGCGAGCAGCACGGCCGTCGGTACCGGCGCGCCGTGCAGGGGGACGGCGACGAGGAAGCCCAGGCCGACGCCGATCAGCGTGCCGAGGACCCGGCGGAAGCCCCGTACCAGGGTCTCGCCGCGCGAGGTGGTGTTGACGAAGACCCACCAGGTGGCGCCGACCGCCCAGTACCACCGCTGGCCGGACACCAGCTCGCCCACGACCAGCGCGAAGCCCCCGCCCGCCATCGCCTGGACCGCTTGGCGCGTGGTCACGCGGGCCAGCCGGGCGCCCGCGGACAGGGGTGCGGGGGCGGTGGCCGGGGGCAGCCGGCGCTCGTAGCACCACACCCCGAAGCGGACCGCGGCGGCGCTGAGCACCGACAGCAGCACGGCGGCGGACAGCTCGGGCAGCCGGTCGGGGGTGGCGTGCAGGAACTGGGCGGCGAAGAACATCATGAAGGCGAACACGCCGAGGCTGTGCCCGCGCGGCCCCCAGCGGCGGGCGTAGACCCCGGCGCCGACGACGGCGAGGAAGGCGAGGTCCCGCGCCAACGGGTACGGGTGCAGCACGGCCGCGGCGCCGAGCACCGGCAGGCCCACGGCCGGCAGCAGCGCGGTGGTGACCGCCTGCCCGCGCACGGTGGGGTCGGCGACGGTGAACAGCGCGAGCAGCGCGGCGAGCCCGCCGGTGACCGCGCCGACGACGGAGTGTCCGACGAGCAGGCAGACCACCACGGCGAGCCCGATGCCGAGGACGGCCCGAGACGCCCAGCGCAGTCGCGCCCGACCCGGGTCCGGAGCCACGAACATCTTCTTCAGCACTGCTGTCCTCCCCATGGACACCTTGGAAGACCAAGGAAGACCGGAAAACAAAAGGCGCCGCGGGGACCCGCAGCGCCATCGACATGTCTATAAGAGCATCCCCGCCGCAGTGGCTCAAGCGATGCCGGTTCCAGTGGGCCAATGGTCCACCATGAGGCCCCGCACCGGGTCTCGCCCGGCACCAACGGCGCAGGTCGAGCGGGTCGGGGTCCGGACGGGCACCGGGCCATTGGTACAGTCGTCCATCATGGCCGTGGACGAGCTCGACACCCGCATCCTGCGACTGCTCCTGGAGCAGCCGCGCACCAGCGTGCGCGAGTACGCCCGCATTCTCGGCATCGCCCGCGGCACGCTCCAGGCCCGCCTCGACCGCATGGAGCGGGACGGTGTGATCACCGGTACGGGCCCGACCCTCTCCCCCGCCGCGCTGGACCACCCGGTGCTGGCGTTCGTGCACATCGAGGTCACCCAGGGCCATCTGGACGACGTGGGGGACGCGCTGGCGGCGGTGCCGGAGATCGTGGAGGCGTTCTCGATCACGGGCGGCGGGGATCTGCTCGCCCGCGTGGCGGCCCGGCACAACGCCCATCTGGAGGACGTCATCCAGAAGCTGATCAGCCTGCCGGGCGTGGTGCGCACCCGCACCGAGGTGGCGCTGCGCGAACGCGTCGCCTACCGGCTGGGCCCCCTGGTGGAGTCGGTGGGCCGCGCCGCCCGCGCCTGATCCCGGCATGCTGGAGCGCATGAGCGATCTCGGCGCCCTCGCGGTCGTCTTCGATCTCGACGGAACGCTGGTGGACAGCGAGCCGAACTACTACGAGGCCAGCCGCCTGGCCCTGGCCGAGTACGGCGTGCCGGACTACACCTGGGCGGACCACGCGAGCTACGTCGGTGTCAGCACTCGGGACACGGTCCTGCTCTGGCGGGAGCGCTACGGGCTGCGCGTACCGGCCGCGGAACTGCTGGCCGCGACGGACCGGCGCTATCTGGAGCTGGCCCGCGCCCACACGCGCGTGTATCCCGAGATGCGCGCGCTGCTGGAACTGCTGGCCGCCGACGGCGTACCGACCGCGGTGGCCTCGGGCTCCTCCCCGGAGGCCATGGACGCGGTCCTGACCGGCACCGGCCTGCGGAACCTCGTCTGTGTGGTGGTCTCGTCGGCCGACGTGCCGCGCGGCAAGCCGGCGCCGGACACGTTCCTGGAGGCCGCCCGTCAGCTGGGCGCCGAGCCGCGCGACTGCGTGGTCCTGGAGGACGCCGCACCGGGCGCGGCGGCCGCCCACGCGGCGGGGATGCGCTGTATCGCCGTACCGTATGTCGCCGAGCAGGCCGCCGATCCGGGCTTCCGTACGGCGAGCCTGCTGCTGCGCGGCGGGCAGAAGGAGTTCACGGCGCGCTCGGCGTACGCGTGGCTCCGGGGGACCGGCCGCACCTGAGCCGCCGCACACACGACGCACCCTTTGCCGCCTTATACCAGGACAAACACCGACGCGCCGGATGTTCCTGTCTTCCGCGCTCAGGGCCCGGCCGCTGCTTAGCGTGGCCCCATGACCATGGACACGGCCCGGCCGGCCGACGACCGGCGCCGCTGGCAGGCGCTCTGGGTCTGTCTGACGGCGGGCTTCATGACGCTGCTCGACAGCTCGATCGTGAACGTCGCCCTCCCCTCGATGGAACGCGGCCTCGGCGCCGACACGGCCGCCCTGTCCTGGGTCGTCTCGGGTTACGCGCTCACTTTCGGGCTCGCGCTGGTGCCCGCCGGCCGGCTCGGGGACCTGCGCGGGCGGCGGACGGTCTTCCTGTACGGGCTCGCCCTGTTCACGCTGGCCTCGGCGGCGTGCGGGCTGGCCTCCGACGCAGGCTGGCTGGTGTTCTTCCGGCTGTCGCAGGGCGTGGCCGCGGGCATTTTGGCGCCGCAGACCACGGGGCTGATCCAGCAGATGTTCCGCGGCACCGAGCGGGCGCGGGCGTTCGGCATGCTGGGCAGCGTCGTCGGGCTGTCCACGGCGATCGGCCCGCCCGCCGGCGGTCTGCTGATCCATCTGTTCGGCACCGACGACGGCTGGCGCTGGGTGTTCTACGTCAACCTGCCGATCGGCGTCGCCGCCTTCTGCGCGGCGCTGCGGCTGCTGCCCCGCACCCCGCCCGCGACCGGCAAACGGGAGAACATCGACCTGACCGGAGTGCTGCTCCTCGGCACGGGCGTGCTGGCACTGATGCTGCCCCTGGTGCAGGAGCAGCAGTGGACGGGCCGGCTGAAGTGGGCGCTGCTGCCGGTAGCCGCGCTGCTGCTGGCGGGGTTCTGGGTGTGGGAGCGGTGGCAGAGCTGGTGGGGTCAGGCGCCGCTGCTGGACCTGCGGCTCTTCGCTCAGCGGTCCTTCTCGCTCGGGGTGCTGCTGAATCTGGTCTACTTCGCGGGTTTCACCACGCTTTTCTTCGTCTACACGCTGTTCCTCCAGAACGGCGTCGGCTACACCGCGCTCGCGGCCGGGTTCTCCTCCCTGCCGTTCGCCTGCGGTTCGGCGATCGGCGCGAGCGTGAGCGGCCGGCTCGTCGTACGGCACGGGCGCAAGCTGGTGGTCGCCGGTCTGGCGGTGGTGGCACTGGGCCTGCTCACGGTGATCGCGACGGTGCAGCTGGTGCCGGGTCAGGGTGTGGCCTGGGCGGCGGCCGTGCCCCTGCTGATCGCGGGCCTCGGCTCGGGCGTCACCATCTCCCCCAACACCACGCTCACCCTGGCCACCGTGCCCGTGCAGCGGGCGGGGGCGGCGGGCGGGGTGCTGGTGACCGCCCAGCGCATCGGCTCCGCCGCCGGGATCGCGGCCGTGGGCGCCGTGTACTTCGCCCATCTGGCCAACCACGGCAACCCGGCGACCGCGCTCCAGCTGGGCCTGCTGACGGCGGTGGGCATCGTCGCCCTCGCCCTGGTCCTCGCGGTGGCCGACCTGCGGGTGCGGCAGACCGAGCCGGTGGACGCGGCGCGCGGGGCAGCCCGGCCGGAGGAACACGACCGGGCGGTTTGAGAAGAGGGCGGGGGCAGAGGGGCGCGTTCGCGGACATAGGGGCTCGACTGCGCGACAGGGGTTCGAAACGGCGCCGGGGGCCAAGGCCGCCGACCGCCTTCGACGCCCTACGAGCGCGCTCTTCGCGGCACCCCTACGGACGACACTCCGCAGCCCCGTGACGCTTTCCCGCACCCCTGTGACGCGTCTCCGCAGCCCCGTGCCGTTTTCCCACGGCCCTGTGCGGTTCCCGTGCCGCTTCCGCGGCTACGAGCGCTTCCGCGGCTTCCCGCGCTTCGCCGCCGGCTTGGCCCCGCCCGCGCGGGCCCGCTGACCCCGCCCACCCGACGACTTGGCGGCACCGGACTTCTGCCGGGCAGCGGACTGCCCGGCCCCGCGGGACTTCTTGTCGGCCTGGGGCTTGCCCGCCGCCTTGGCTCCCGACTTGGCCGTACGGCCTTCCGAAGCACCGCCGTCCGCCGGGCGCCCCGCCGACCCGCGCCCCCGCGTGCTGTTGACCGTGCGGCCCCGGACGATGCCGATGAACTCCTCGACCAGGTCCGTGGTGGCCTCTTCCGGCCAGGACAGGGCGACGCCGGACTGGGGCGCGTCGGTGACCGGGCGGTAGGTGAGGTCGCGGCGGTGGTAGAGGCGGGCGAGCGACTGCGGGACGACGAGGAGGCCGACGTTCGCCGCGACCAGCTCGATCGCGTCCTGCGTCGTCGCGGGCCGCTCGAACGCGGCCTCGCCGGGCGGCCGGTCCCAGTCGAAGACGTCGTCGAGGGGATGGAAGACCACCTCGTCGGCGAGGTCGGCCAGGGTGACCTCGTCGACGGCGGTGATCACGTGGTCCTTGGGGACGACGACCACACTGGTCTCGGTGTAGAGCGGGATCGCGCTGAAGAAGTCACGGTCGACGGGCAGCCGTACGAGACCCGCGTCGGCCTCACCCGTGCGCAGCAGCTCCGGCGCCTCGGCGGCGGGGACCTGCGTGAGGGTGAGCGGGATGTCAGGCAGGCGTTCGTGCCAGACCTTCACCCATTTGGCGGGCGTCACTCCGGGGACGTACGCGAGCCGGAACGACGGTGATTCCTCCGAGCCTGTCACCAGGCCAGGTTACCGGCCGCGGCGGCCCCCATGGTCACCGGCCGTGATTCCCCCTGGCCCGCCGCCCGGCTCGTGGTCGGCTCCCGCACGCATGGCCGATACCCTTGTCCTCATGAAGTCGCAGCAGAGCACCCAGACGATGAAGCCCGCGACCGCGGCGAAGAAGCTGGGTGTGTACCTCCCCGCCACCCCCGCCTCCTTCCAGGAGGGTGTGGTCTCGCGTGCCGAGCTGAACGAGCTCCAGGCCAATCCGCCCGAGTGGCTGCGCGAGCTGCGTCTCAACGGTCCGCACCCGCGTCCGGTGGTCGCCTCCAAGCTCGGCGTGTCCATCGCCGGTCTGGCGCGCGGCGGCGTCACCGAGGCGCTGACCACGGAGCAGATCGACGCGCTCAAGCAGGAGCGGCCCGAGTGGCTCCTCAAGGAGCAGGCCACCCAGGTCGAGGTCCGCAAGGAAGCGGCGCGGATCAAGAACCTGAAGCAGCAGAAGGAGTCGGACAAGGGCTCGGCCCAGAGCTGACCGCCCGTTTCTCCACGGCCTTGCCCCAGCGCCCTCCGTTCGCCGGAGGGCGCTGTCAGTGGTCGACTCCGGATCTGATCCGCCGTCAGGGCCTCAACCGCAGTTGAACACGCCCGCGTTCTGCTTGGCGTCGAGTATCCGGCGCACGCTGTCGTCCACCTTGGCGCGGTACGAGGCGTCCTGCCCCATCCGGGTCTGGATGGCCTGCGCCATCGCGGGTATGACGTCCGGCCGCACGGTGAGGATCATGTCCCCGCCCGCCGTGGTGAAGTCGAGGGCCCGCTGAGCGGGAGTGAAGGACCGCACGGCGACCGCGTTCCCGATGTCGTCCGAGATGACCACGCCCTTGAAGCCCAGCTGGCCGCGCAGCAGTTGGCCGATGACCGTGGGCGAGAAGGCCGCGATGTGCTTGGCGTCGATCTTGGTGTAGGTGGCCGACGAGACCATCACGAAGGGCGACCCGGCCTGGATCCCGGACTTGAACGGGCCGAGGTTGGCACTGGTGCTGGTCGTCACCGAGTCCACGACATTGGCGGTGGTGTCGGTGTTGCCGATCACCTGGCCCAGTCCGGGGAAGTGCTTGAGCGTGGTCAGCACGCCCGCCTGCTTGAATCCGGCGGCGAAGGCACCGGTGCCGGAGGTCACGGCGTCCGGCGTGTTGCCGTACTCGCGCTGGAAGGAGCCGATGGGGATGTTGCGGGTGCCCAGCGAGGAGGGGACCACGTCGGCGACCGGTGCCAGGTTCAGGTTGACCCCGGCGCGCTTGAGCTGCTGGGCCCAGATGGTCGCCTCGGCGCGCAGCATCGTGGGCGCCTTGCCGCCCTGCGTCACACCGCTGGGCATGGCCGAGAAGCCGGGGCCGTTGAGCACCTGTACCCGGCCGCCCTCCTGGTCGGTCGCGACCAGCAGGCCGACCTGCCGGCCGCCGACCCGGTCCGCCTGCCCCCGGAAACCATCGACGATCTTCCGCGTCGCCGCCGTACCGGCGGTGCTGCGGCCAGTCAGCATGACCGATCCCACGTGGTTGTCGCGCAGGATGCGCAACTGCGCCTGGTCCGGGTGGGCCGCGGAGATTCCCCCCATGAAGAGCTGCCCGACCCGCTGAGCCGTGGTCATGCCGGACAGGGTCCGGTCGGTGCAGGTGGTGGCGGTCGCCATCGGGGTGGTGTGCGCGGTGGCCGTGGCGGCATCGGTGCCGGTGCGGCTCGGCGTCGCGCTCGCGGAGTCGGGGGGCGGTGTGCCCGGAGTCCGGGTGCCTTGGGTGGCGGCGGAGGACCGGAGGGAGGTCGTCTCCGTGCCGGGCGTGACCGATGCGCCGCAGCCTGCGACGGCGAGTGCCAGCGTGGCCAGTGGAACCCCGGTGCGCAGGGCTGTGCGGCGGCTCCTGGGCCGCTGCCGGACGCGTATGCTCATACTTCCTCTCCCGGCCTGGACGGACCGGGACTGCCGCGTACTGCGCAACCACTTCTGTCGCGGCGAGCCCGGCTTGCTGCGTCCACCACACCGTACGTGATTGAGCATTTGTTCGCCCCACGACGGAAACGGGCGGTCCAGGACGGCCCCGCGGCGGCGCCGGGACCTACCCGAGGAACGACAGCCGCACCTGCCGGTCGGGGTTGTCCCGGTTGGTGTCCACCAGGCACACCGACTGCCAGGTGCCGAGTTCCAGCCGGCCGGCGATCACCGGCAGGGTCGCGTGGGGCGGGACCAGCGCCGGGAGCACATGGTCGCGGCCGTGGCCGGGGCTCCCGTGGCGGTGCTGCCAGCGGTCGTCGGCCGGGAGCAGGGTGTGCAGCGCGGCGAGCAGGTCGTCGTCACTGCCCGCGCCGGTCTCGATGACGGCGATCCCGGCGGTGGCGTGCGGGACGAAGATGTTCAGCAGACCGTCGCGACCGCCCGCCACCTCCCGCAGGAAGTCCGCGCAGTCCCCGGTCAGGTCGGCCACGCGCTCACGGGAGCCCGTGGAGACGTTCAGGATTCGGGTGGTGAAGGCATCTGGCATGCCTCCCATCCTGACGCATGGGTACGACACCGGGCCCTGCGCAGGGGTACGACACCGCGCGGGATGATCCGTGTCCGGCACGCTGTTGGTAGAAACGTGAACGAATTGCGTGAAGTCGAGGTGGTCGTCGTGGGCGCCGGGCAGGCGGGGCTGTCCGGCGCCTATCACCTGCGCCGCGCCGGGTTCGAGCCAAACCGCGACTTCGTGGTCCTCGACCACTCCCCCGCTCCGGGCGGCGCCTGGCAGTTCCGCTGGCCCTCGCTGACGTACGGCAAGGTGCACGGGATGCACGCGCTGCCCGGTATGGAGCTGACGGACGCCGACCCGGCGCGCCCCTCGGCGGAGGTGATCGGCGCGTACTTCGCCCGCTACGAGCGCGCCTTCGACCTGCGGGTACGGCGCCCGGTCGAGGTGCGGGCGGTGCGCGAGGGGGACGGCGGGCGGCTGCTCGTGGAGACCTCCGACGGCATCTGGTCGGCCCGCGCCCTGATCAATGCGACCGGCACCTGGGACCACCCGTTCTGGCCTCGTTATCCGGGTCAGGAGACCTTTGGCGGGCGGCAGTTGCACACCGCGCAGTACGCGGGGCCCGAGGAGTTCGCCGGCCGGCGGGTGGTGGTCGTAGGCGGCGGCGCCTCCGGCACCCAGCACCTGCTGGAACTCGCCGCCTATGCCGCCGCGACCACCTGGGTCACCCGGCGTCCGCCCGTCTTCCGCGAGGGGCCGTTCGACGCGGAGGCGGGGCGGGCCGCCGTCGCGCTGGTGGCGGAACGGGTGCGCGAGGGACTGCCGCCGCGCAGCGTGGTCTCGGTCACCGGGTTGCCGCTGAACGACGCGATCCGCCGGGGGCTTGCGGAGGGGGTCCTGCGCCGGCGGCCGATGTTCGACCGGATCACCCCCGACGGCGTGCGGTGGCGGGACGGCAGCCGGGTGGACGCCGATGTGATCCTCTGGGCGACCGGTTTCCGGGCGGCGCTCGGCCATCTCGCCCCGCTGCGGCTGCGCGCGCCGGGCGGCGGAATCCGGGTGGAGGGGACGCGCGCGGTGGCCGACCCCCGGATCCATCTCGTCGGCTACGGCCCCTCGGCCAGCACCATCGGCGCCAACCGGGCCGGCCGCGCGGCCGTACGGGACATCAGGCGACTGCTGGCCGAGGACCGGCCGGCCGCCGCGTGACGAACCCCTGAACCGCCAGGCCGCCGCGCCGTGTTGGCCCAGCCGTTCCGCCTCAGCCGGTCTTGCCGGACCGCGGCGCGGAGGAGGCGGAGGAGCGGACCGGGGACGGGCCCCGGCTCTGGCCCGGCTGCTGCCCGGCCTGCTGCTGAAGGGAGTTGTACTCGGCCACATTGCGCAGGTGTGTGTCGTAGTCGGCGGTGAAGCGCGTGTCGCCGGGCTTGACCGTCACGAAGTACAGCCAGTCGCCCGGCGTCGGATTGAGGGCGGCGCGCATCGCGTCCTCGCCGGGGTTGCCGATCGGCGTCGGCGGCAGACCCATGCGCTGATAGGTGTTGTAGGGGCTGTCGCTCCTGGTGTCGTCCTCGGTGGTGCGCGCGCGGCCCAGCGCGTAGCTGAGGGTGGAATCCAGTTGCAGCGGCATCCCGCGTTCCAGCCGGTTGAGGATGACACGGGCGACCTTGCCCATGTCCTCCTTCTGCACCGCCTGGGCCTGGATGATGCTGGCGATGGTGAGGGCCTGGTAGACGTTCATCGAGTTGCGCTGGGCCCCGGCCGCGACCGGTGCGCCGTCGAACTTCTGGTGGGCGGTGTCCACCATGGAGCGCAGCACGGACTCGGGGGTCGCGCCCTTGCGCAGGGGGTAGGAGGCCGGGAAGAGATAGCCCTCCGGGTTCCCCCCGGCGTCCTTGGGCAGGGTCAGCCGGGCTTTGCCGAGCGAGGTGCGGGTGCTGCCCGAAGGCAGGGCCAGCGCCTTGTCGATCGCGTCGTAGACCTGGCTCGCGCGCCAGCCCTCCGGGACGACGAGTGTGGCGGCCCTGGGCACTTCGTGGTGATCGGCCGTCGTCAGCAGCGGCACCGCCACGGCGGTGCCGGCCATGACGGCGCCGGCCGCGGCGAGGACGAGTCTGCCCCGGCGTGTCAGTCGGATCCTGCTCCGTGACGGAATGTGCGTCAGCATGCGGGAACCGTAATACGCGAATCACCGCAACCACGACATATATTCAGCTTGTCGGCCCAGTCGCCCGTCCCGGTCCGCCGCCCTGGCCACCCCTCCGGGACCGCTGCCTTCGGGCCGCCGTCTCACCCGGCCGGCTCCAGCTGTGCGTCCCGGCGCACCAGGGCCGCATACCGCCCGTCGCGCTCCAGCAGTTCCTCGTGCGTGCCGCGCTCGGCGACCCGTCCGGAGTCCAGCGCCACGATCTGGTCGGCGCCGCGGACGGTGGACAGCCGGTGGGCGATGGTGATCGTCGTACGGTTCGCCGAGAGGGCGTCGATGGCCTCCTGCACGGCGGCCTCGGTCCGGGTGTCCAGGGCGCTGGTCGCCTCGTCCAGGATGAGGACCGGCGGGTCGCGCAGGATGGTGCGGGCTATGGCGAGGCGCTGCTTCTCGCCGCCGGAGAAGCGGTGGCCGCGCTCGCCCACCACCGTGTCGTAGCCGTCGGGCAGCGCCGCTATGTGGTCGTGGATCTGCGCCGCACGGGCCGCGGCGTGCAACTCCTCGTCGGTGGCGTCCGGCTTGGCGAAGCGCAGGTTCTCGGCGACGGAGGCGTGGAAGAGGTACGTCTCCTGCGAGACCACGCCGACCGCGCGGGCGAGGGTGTCGAAGTCGAGGTCGCGGACGTCGATCCCGTCGAGGGTGACCCGGCCGCCGGTGACGTCGTAGAGCCGGGGCACCAGATAGCCCAGCGTGGACTTGCCCGCGCCGGTGGGGCCGACGACCGCGAGGCTGCCGCCGGCGGGGACGGTGACGTCGATGCCGTCCAGGACGGGGCCGCCCTTGCCGTCGTAGCGGAACTCGACGTCCTCGAAGCGGACTTCGCCCTTGACCCGGTCGAGATGGACCGGGCGCGGGCGCTCGGTGATGTCGATGGGCAGGTCCAGGTACTCGAAGATGCGCTGGAACAGCGCGAGGGAGGTCTGGATCTGGACGCCGGTGGCGAGCAGGCTCACGGCCGGGCGGAACAGGCCCTGCTGGAGCGAGACGAAGGCGACGATGGTGCCGAGCGAGACCCGTGGGCCGCCGAACTGGAGGGCCAGCCCGGCCGTCCAGTAGATGACGGCGGGCATGGCGGCCATGACGATGGTGATCACGGCCATGCGCCAGCGACCGGCCATGTTCGACCGGACCTCCAGGTCGACCAGCCGCTCGGACTCCCCGGCGAAGGAGCCGGTCAGCGAGTCGGTGCGGCCCATGGTGCGGCCGAGCAGGATGCCGCTGACCGAGAGGGACTCGGTGACCGTGGCGGCCATCGCGGCCATCTGCTTCTGGCGCTCGGTGGTGATCCTCTTGCGCTCATTGCCGACGCGGCGGCTGATCCAGACGAAGGCCGGCAGCAGGAGCAGCGAGACGATGGTGAGCCGCCAGTCGAGGGCGACCATCGCGACGACGGTGGCGACCACGCTGGTGGCGTTGGAGACCAGGGAGGTGGCGGTCGAGGTGACCGTCGCCTGCATGCCGCCGATGTCATTGGCTATGCGGGACTGCACCTCGCCGGTGCGGGTGCGGGTGAAGAACGCGAGCGACATGCGCTGGAGCCGGCCGTACACGGCGGTGCGCAGGTCGTGCATGACGCGCTGGCCGACGGTGGTCGAGATCAGCGTCTGGAGCACACCGAAGACGCTGGAGAGGACCGCGCTGAGGATCATGCCGAGCGCGAGCAGGCTCAGCAAGCCGGTGCGGCCGCGCGGGATGGCGACGTCGAGGATCTCCTTGAGCAGGAACGGTGTGGCCACCGAGACCAGCGAGGAGGCGCCGACCAGCAGGCCGACGATCGCGAGCCGCCCGCGATAGGGGCGGAACAGCGCGAGGATCCGCCGCCACTGCCGGGGCCGGTCCTTGGCGTCGGCGGGCGGGGTCCAGGAGGTTTCACGGTCGGGATGCATGGGCTCCTACGGAGGTAAGCGGGCGCCGGCCGGGGCTGCCGGCGATGACGGAACGGATCGTAGCTCATTGTTACCTATACTCACAATGAACCGCATCCTGATATTGTTCCCGCATGACCACCCCCGATCCCGACGGACTGCTCGCCGAGCAGTTGCTGCGGCTCACCCGCCGGGTGCACCGCATCCAGAAGCACCATCTGGAACGGCGCGAACTGGGCATCACCCCCGCCCAGTCCCGGCTGCTGCGCACCCTCGCGCACTACCCCTCGCCGCCGCGCATGGCCGACCTCGCCGAGCGCCTGGAAGTCGTGCCGCGCGCGGTGACGACGCTGGTCGACGGGCTCGAGGCGAGCGGCAAGGTGCGCCGGGCGGCGGATCCGGCGAACCGGCGCGTGACCCGGATCGAGCTGACCGACGAGGGGCGCGCGGCCCTGCGCGAACTGCGCGGCGCGCGCCGCTCGGCGGCCGAGGAGATACTCGCCCCGCTGACGGAGAAGGAGCGCGAGGTGCTCGGCGTGCTGCTGGACACCCTGGTCGACGGGGACGCCGGCAAGCCCTGCTGACCCCGTCGTACCGGGCGCCCGCCGGGCTAGCAGCCCCTGCGGTCCAGCGTCAGCGCCCCCTGGGCGGTGGCCAGCGTGCGGTCGTAGCAGCCGTCCGAGCCGTAGGACCGGTAGCGCTCCGACGAGGTGCCGACCGCGTGCCGCTGCTCACGCGGGGCGTCGAGGATGTATGAGGCGTCGCCGCGGTAGGTGTCGTCCAGCCGCGACCACGCGGTGCGCCGGCCGCCGCGCAGCTCGGTCACCGAGGCGCGGTCGCCGAGTGTCAGCACCGTGCGCAGCCGGCTGTCGGAGCCGATGGTGGTGACGCCGTCGAGGGTGTACGTCCGCAGCGTGTGCGCGGACCGCGCGGGGCCGGCCCCGGCGGTGGTGACGGTCTGGTCGTCGGTCCAGGTCGCGTCCAGTCCGTCGGTGTTCTCGCCGTCGGTCCAGCGGTGGACGGACGTGTCGCCGAGGGTCCGGGTGACGGTGGTGGTCACTCGTCCGTGGGAGGTGTCGAGGTATCCGCTGACGGTGAGCCGGTGCCCGGCCTTCGTGTCCACCCGGTTCTCCGAACCCGGTGTGTAGGTTGAGGAGTTGACCAGGTCGGTCGCCGTGTCCCGGGTGACCCCGCCGGTGAGGTGGTCGCGGTGCGCGTCCTGCCAGACCAGCACGTTCACCGGGGTGCTCCAGCCGGCCTGGCCCGCCGGCACGCCCAGGACGGAGACCTCGACGCGGTGCGGGCGGCCGTCGTCCAGCAGCCCGGCGAAGGGCGTGAGGTCGTACTCGATGGGCCGCACGTCGAAGGCGCCCGGCGCCGGGATGACGTACCAGAGGAACGGATCGGACCAGCCGCCGGTCCACACGTTCGGATAGGGCGCGGCGATGCCCGCCGTGCGCCCGTCGACCTTGATCTGCACCTCGCGGTAGGGGCCGTGATCGGCCTTGCAGGAGTACGACGCCGGGTCGGCCACCGTCAGGTACCAGAACTCCTCGCAGCCGCCGCCGGATCCGGTCGCGTAGACCTCGGCGACGATCCGCTCGCTGTTGCGCGGTGTGGTGAGCGTCGTGCCGCCGGGCGTGTCGGCGAGGGTGAGCACGCGGTCCGGGGTCCGCGCGGCGGGGTGGCCCGCGTAGAACGTCAGGGTGACGTGGACGTCGATGACGCCGGTGTAGGTGTCGTCGACCACGTTGCCGATCAGCATCTCGACGTCCCGTGGGCTGCGGAAGGTGTCGCTGTAGCGGGTGACGTCCTTCTCGACATGCCAGGCGATGCCGTCCGGCGAGGGCTCGGGGGTGGAGGTGCGCAGGATCTCGACCCCGCCGACGTGCAGATAGCCGAGCCGGTCGTACTGACGGCCCTTCACCGCGCCGTCCAGGCGGAGCACGACCTTGCTCCAGCGGTCGCCGCAGCCTTTGGGCGGGGTGTACGCGCCCCGGTAGGGGGTGAAGTCGCGGAACTGCGCGTCGGCCAGGGTGACCTGACAGGACTTGGTGTGCGGCCGGGCGACCGGCGGGGCGGCGGTCACCGGGTCGTGCCAGTCGGTGCCGAACTCGGCGGGGACGTCGGCGGCCCGCGCGGTCGCGGTACCGGCACCGAAGAGGGCGCCGGCCAGGAGGGCCACGATCGCAAGCATGGACATGACTATCCGTTGTCTCATGGGCGGTGTTCTACGGGGTGTCGGGCGAGGCCGCAATGAGGCGTCGAGGAGAGAAGCGGCACCACGGCGTGCGTCTGGCGCATCGTCACCCTGACGGATATTTAGTGCTATAAACGGATTACGCTGGCATAGTGCGTCCATGGAGATCATGCCCGCGGACAGCCCGGCGGGGCCCCCGAGCGAGGAGGCCGGGGAGGGGCGGAGAATGCGGCGTCCCCGCCGCACGGCCCTCGTCCTCGCCGGTGCCCTCACCCTCACCGGCGCCGCCCTCTACATCGACCTGTTCCCGCGCGAGAGCCACGGCTCACCCGCGCCCGGCCCGGCCGCCGCACCGGGGCGTACCGCGGCCTCGGGGCGGGCGGGAGGCGCGCCCCCGTCCCCCGGCGCTCCCGGCATCGGCGATCCGCTGATGCCGCTCGCCGGAAACGGCGGGTACACGGTCCGCCGTTACACCCTGGACTTCGACTGGCAGGCGCCCCTGACGCCGTTCGAGGCGGGCGCCACCATCAGCGCCGACGCCACCCAGGCCCTGTCCCGCTTCGACCTCGACTTCGCGGGCAACACGCTGCACCGGGTCGCGGTCGACGGCGCGCCGGCCAGGGCCGTACGCGACGGCGACGAACTCGTCGTCACCCCCGCCCGGCCGATCCCCCGCGGCCACGCCTTCACCGTCCATGTCGCCTACACCGCCGACCCCACCCAGCAGCGCCACCGCGACGACGCGATCCGGGACTACGGCTGGGTGCCCACGCCCGACGGCACCGTGGTCTGCGCCCAGCCGGACGGCGCCAAGATGATCTTCCCGGCGGACGACCACCCGAGCCTGCGCGCACCGGTCACCTTCCACGTCACCACCCCGGCGGACATCGGCGCGGTGGCCAACGGACGCCTCGTCAGCACGGCCGCACGGCCCGGTGGCCGCGTCGAACGGACCTACGACTCCGAGCAGCCGATCGCGGCTCAGCTGGTCCAGCTGGCGATCGGCAGGTTCCGCGTCGTCAACAGCAGCGGCCCGCGCGGGCTGCCGGTCCGCGACGTGGTCCCGGACGATCTGGTCGGCGACACCGAGGAGTACCGCTCGCTCACCCCGGAACATCTGGCCTGGCTGGAACAGCGGCTCGGGCCGTATCCGTTCCGCCGCTACGGCGTGCTGGTCGGGGACACCGAGCTGCCGGTGGCGCTGGAGACCCAGTCGCTGTCCGTCGTACCGAAGGACGATCTGCTCGGTGACCGGGTCGACGCCGAACGCAATCTCGTGCACGAGCTGACACACCATTGGACCGGGGACAGCGTCGCCATCCGGCGCTGGTCCGACCTGTGGCTGAGCGAGGGTCACGCCCGGTTCTACGAACGGCTTTACTCCGCATCGCACGGCGGCGTCAGCCTGGACGACGCGATGCGCGACGCCTACGCGCAGCACGACCAGTGGCGCCACGACGACGGCGCGCCCGCCGAACCCGGCGCCGGCACGCTGTTCAAGGTGATGCGCTACGACGGGTCCGCCCTGGTGCTGTACGCCCTGCGGGAGAAGGTCGGCCCCGCGGCGTTCGAGCGGATCGAGAAGTCCTGGGTGAGCACCTACCGGGGCCGCGCGGCGGGCACACGGGACTTCGTCGACCTCGCCTCACGGGTCGCGCAACAGGATCTGAAACCCTTTCTGAACGCCTGGCTCTACGGGCCGCGCACCCCGCCCATGCCGGGCCACCCCGACTGGCAGGTCGACCCGGTCGAGGACTGAGCCGGATGCCCTCGGTCACCGGCCCGCCGGGGCACCCGCGCTGACGGGCCGTCGGAGCGGTGCCGCTGCCGCCGACCGGGTGGCCTCTGCCGGGCCGCTGGTCCACCCCGGTGACGGTTGGCGCGACGGGACACGCGGGGCACGGAAACGTACAAGGGGTGGTTGTCAGGGGCAACTCCTTCGCCCTGGCTGCGAAGCGCGCGATGAACATGTTTGGAGACCCGTGCCATGAAAAGACCCACCTCCCCACGTGTCCCCAATGGTCGCGTGTGCCGCCTGACCGCATGTGCCATCGGATCGGCGGCCCTGCTGGCGCCGCTGCTGCTCACCCCGATGACCGACGACGACGCGCCGGAGCAGCGCCTTCAGGTCGCCTTCACCGATGCCGCCCACGACTACCATGTGCCGCGCAGTGTGCTGATGAGCGTGTCGTATGTGCAGACCCGCTGGGACGCCCATCCGGGCTCCCCGAGCGTCGCGGGCGGCTACGGGCCGATGCATCTGGTGGACACCGGCCAGTTCCCGGCCGCGTCGCCCTCTCCGGGCCAGGGCGGTGGCGCGCTGCAGCCGAGCGCGGGGGCGGCGGGCGCGCCCGCCGCGCGGCCTGACGGTGTGCCGGCCGGCCGGTCCGTGAAGCCTGCGGATCTCCAGCGCGCCGCCCGGCTGACCGGTGCCCCCGCCGGACGCCTGCGCACCGATGCCACCGCCAATGTGCGCGGCGGCGCCGCCCTGCTCGCGGCCACTCAGCAGCAGCTGGGCAAGCCGCTGAGCGACGATCCCGCGGACTGGTGGGAGGCGGTGGAACGTTTCCCCGGCACTCCTGACGTCACCTCGGCGGCGACGTACGCGAACGACGTCTTCGCGGTGATCCGCAAGGGCGCCCACCGCACCACCGCCGAGGGCCAGGAGGTCTCCCTGCCCGCGAGCCCCTCCGTGCGCCCCCACACCGTCCGCACGGCGAAGGCCCGGCACGCCAAGGGGACGGAGTGCCCGGCCGAGGTGTCCTGCGACTGGCTCGCGGCGCCCTACGAGGAGATCGACGACGACGGCGACTACGGCAACCACGACCTCGCCGACCGGCCGCGCGACCAGAAGATCGAGTACATCGTCATCCACGACACCGAGGCCAAACTGTCGAGCATGTTCCAGACGGTGCAGGACCCGACCGAGGCGTCCTGGCACTACTCGATCCGCTCCAGCGACGGCCACGTCACCCAGCACGTGCAGACCAAGGACGAGGCCTGGCACTCCGGCAACCAGTACGTCAACGCCCGCTCCATCGGCATCGAGCACGAGGGCTTCCTGCGGCAGCCGGGCACCTGGTTCACCGAACAGATGTACAGGACCTCGGCGCGCCTGGTCCGCTATCTGGCCAAGAAGTACGACAT
This sequence comes from Streptomyces sp. AM6-12, assembly GCF_044327085.1. NCBI lineage: Bacteria > Bacillati > Actinomycetota > Actinomycetes > Kitasatosporales > Streptomycetaceae > Streptomyces > Streptomyces sp. AM6-12. The sequence goes on along the minus strand of NZ_JBIQWN010000002.1, from coordinate 223,963 downwards.
CCCGCTCGACCGGCAGCACGTCTTCGGCCACGACAACGTGCCCTCGCCGACCGGCGACTCCATCCCCGACATGCACGACGATCCGGGCCCCTTCTGGGACTGGCGCCACTACTTCGACCTGCTCGGGGCGCCCCTGAAGGCCACCGCCGGGCCGAACAGCGACATGGTGACGATCCTGCCGGACTACGCCACCCACTCGCCCAAGTTCACGGGCTGCCTCAAGCCCGGCGCGCCGTGCCCGAAGCACGGCTCCAGCGCCGTGCGCATGTACACCCGTCCGGACGAGAAGGCACCGCTGATCCAGGACCCGGGCCGCCATCCGGACGGCGGGGTCTCCACGCTGGACGTCGACGACCTCGGGGCGCGCGCCTCGGCCGGCCAGACGTTCGCCGTCGCCGAACGCCGCGGCGACTGGACGGCGGTCTGGTACCAGGGCCGCAAGGCCTGGTTCAAGAACCCGAGGAACCAGGCGACGGCGGTCGGCGCGGCCGGCAAGATGGTGACGCCCAAGGAGGGCCTGGACGAGATTCCCGTCTTCGGCCGCGCGCTGCCCGAGGAGGACGCCTACCCGGAGGGCGTGGACGAGGAGCCCGAGGCGCCGCTCCCCTACCACTTCCGGGCGGGCCAGCGGTACGTCACCGAGGGCACCATCGACAGCTCCTTCGTGCCCCGTTCGGCCTTCGTCGACACGCCCGAGCCGGTGGTCAAGGGCGACGAGACCTACTACCAGATCCAGTTCGACCACCGGATCGCGTACGTCCGATCGAGCGATGTGGACGTGATCGGCTCGGCCGTCGCGGCGGGGCCTTCCTCGGCGCCTCAGGGCGGCTCGGCGGTCAACTGAGGGCCGCGCGGGCGTCAGGCGCCGAGATCCGCCCGGTCCCCCATCACCACCACGGGGTGCCGGGCCGGGTCGAGCGTGCGCAGCAGCGTCTCCATGGCGCTCTTGGGCATGCTCACGCAGGCCGACGTGCCGCTCCCGTGGTCCAGGTGCAGCCAGATACCGCCGCCCTTGGCCTCGCCCCAGGGGCGGGTGCCGTCGCGCGGCGGGGTGCCCGGCACGCGGTTGTAGTCGATGGCGATGACGTAACCGAAGTCGTGCTGGTACGCCTTGGGCCACTCCTTCGGGGAGGCGTAGGCGTAGGTGTTGTGGTCGTACGGCAGCTTGCTCCCCGGATCGGCGTACGTACCACCCGCGGCGGTCAGCGTGAACACGCCCACCGGGCTGCGCTTGTCGCCCTCGTGGTGGTCGAGGGTCCAGCCGCGGCGCCCGTTGTGCGCCGCCCAGCTGCCCTCCTGGTGCCAGCCGCCGCCCTGTCTCACGTAGAGCACCACTTCGGACTCGGCCGAGTTCCGGCCCTTGCCGTACACGGCCACGACCTGGCGGGACTGGCCGGGTATCCGTGCGTACAGACGTTTGCCGACACCCGGAACGCGGGCCGGGTCGGGGGCGGGCGCGGAAGGGGAGGCGGTCGGCGCGGCCGGGCCGTGGTGGCCGGGCGGGGAGCCGGACGAGCCCGTGCCACAGGCCGTAAGGGTCGTCAGGAGCAGGGTTCCGAGGGCCGCCGCCCAGCGCGTCGAGCGCCGCACACTGTCTATCCGCACCGGGCCATGCTGACATGACGCCCCATTGACGCGAAAACCGTTTGAAATTCCCGACCGCGTGAAGCGACCCTGTCACGGCTTGTCCCGGTCCGCCGCCGCCCTCGGCTGCCGCCGTTCCCTGACACGCTGTCACGAGCCGTCTGGACGTCATGCAGATTCACGACCTTCCCTATCCCGACCCCGGCGTGCCCGACGCACGCTCGGGGCCCCGATTCCTGTGGTGGCTCTGGCGCAATCAGCTCGGTGGCCAGCTCAAAGCGCTGGCCTGGGGCCTCCTCCACTTCGTCGCCGTCTCCGCCCTCCCCTTCTGCGTCGGCTTCGCCGTACAGGCCGTCGTGGACCGGTCCGGCACCCGGCTGGCCCTGACGGGCGTTTCAGTGCTGCTGTGCGGTACGGCCGTCGCGGTGGGCGACACCTTCCTGCACCGGGCCGCCGTCACCAACTGGATCACGGCTGCCGCCCGCGTCCAGCAGCTCCTCGCCCGCAAGGCGGCGGCACTCGGCTCGGCGCTGACCCCGCGGGTGGCCGCCGGCGAGGTGGTCGCCGTGTCCACCGGCGACGTGGAGAAGATCGGCTGGTTCGTGGAGGCGGTGTCCCGTTTCACCGCCGCCGCGCTGACCGTGGTCGTCGTCTGTGTCGGCCTCCTCGTCTACCAGCCCGCGCTCGGCACGGTCGTGGCCGCCGGGCTGCCCGTCGTGGCACTCGCCGTACTGCCGCTGCTGCCGCGCGCCACCCGCCGCGCCGACCTACAGCGCGAGAAGGCGGGCCGCGCCACCGAGCTGGCCTCGGACACCGTCGCCGGACTGCGGGTACTGCGCGGCATCGGCGGCGAGGAACTCTTCCTCGCCCGCTACCGCCACGCCTCCCAGGAGGTGCGGCACGCGGCCGTGCGCAGCGCCCGGATGTGGTCACTGATCTCGGCCGTGCAGGTGCTGCTGCCGGGCCTGCTGCTGATCGCGGTCGTCTGGTACGGCGTCCACCTGGTCCGCGAGGGCCGCATCGCCGTCGGCGAACTGGTCACCGTCTACAGCTCCGTGATGGTCCTCAGCTATCCCTTGCAGCACTTCGAAGAGATCGCGATGTCCTACTCCTTCTCCCGCCCCTCGGCCGAGCGCGCCGCACGGGTGCTGTCGTTGGAACGGTCGGCGGCGACAGGCGGCGGCGCTCGCGAGGCGGCGGGCGGTGACCGGCCGGCGGTGCCCCGCGGTGATCTGTACGACCCCGCCAGCGGTCTCAGCGCTCCCGCCGGAAGGCTCACCGCGGTGGTGTGCGGCGACCCGGACGCCGCCGGACGGCTCGCGGAGCGGCTCGGCGGCCACCCCACGGAGCCGGGCCGCTCGGTCCTGCTCGGCGGCACGCCCCTGGACGAACTCCCCCTGGACCTCGCCCGGAGCGCCGTCCTCGTCCAGGACAAGGACCCGGTGCTGCTCTCCGGCACCCTGCGCGAACTGCTCGACGTACCCGCTTCCGGCGCCGTCACGGCCGCCGACGCGCTCGCGGCCGCGGGGTGCGAGGACGTCCTGGACGCCTTGGTGCAGGGCTCCCTGGTCGCCGCCGACCCGATGGACGCCCGCATCACCGAGCGCGGCCGGTCCCTCTCCGGCGGCCAGCGCCAACGGCTCGCCCTGGCCCGGTCGCTGGTCACCGATCCGGAGGTCCTGGTGCTGGACGAACCGACCTCCGCGGTCGACTCGCACACCGAGGCCCGCATCGCCGACGGGCTGCGCCTGCTGCGCTCGGGGCGCACGACGGTCGTGCTCACCTCCTCGCCGCTGCTCCTGGACCGCGCCGACCGGGTGGCCTTGGTCCACGAGGACACGGTCGTGGCGACCGGCACGCACCGGGAGCTGTTCGAGAGCGAACCCCGGTACCGGGCCGTGGTGACACGGGAGACGGACGACGAACCGGCCACCGCCGACGAGGGCGCGCTGCTGGACGCCCTCGGCGAGCTGGAAGAGATCGAGGAGAGCGCATGATCGGCGTCGCACCACCGGAGTACGACCCGGCGGCCCCGACGACCGCCACCACCCTGCCTGTCGGCACGACCGCGACCGTACGGGCCTACGCCGCCGAGCTGTTCCGCCGCCACCGCCGGGCCTTCCTGCTGCTGATCACCGTGAACACGGTGGCCGTGATCGCCTCCATGGCCGGGCCCTACCTGCTCGGCGACCTGGTCCAGCGGGTGTCGGACGGGGCTCGGGAGCCGCACCTCGGCCTCACCACGGGGCTGTTCCTGCTGGCACTCGCCGTGCAGGCGGTGTTCGTCCGGCAGGTGCGGCTGCGCGGCGCCATGCTCGGCGAACGGATGCTCGCCGACCTGCGCGAGGACTTCCTCGTCCGCTCGGTCGGCCTGCCGCCGGGCGTGCTGGAACGCGCGGGCACCGGCGACCTGCTCTCCCGTATCACCACCGACATCGACCGCCTGGCCAACGCCATGCGCGAGGCCGTACCGCAGCTCGCGATCGGTGTCGTATGGGCCCTCCTGCTCCTCGGCGGGCTGGTGGTGACGGCCCCGCCGCTCGCGGCCGCCGTGCTGCTCGCCCTGCCGGTGCTGGTGGCCGGGTGCCGCTGGTACTTCAAGCGGGCGCCCGCCGGCTACCGCTCGGAGGCCGCCGGGTACGCGGCCGTCGCCGCCGCGCTCGCCGAGACCGTGGACGCGGGCCGCACCATCGAGGCGCACCGGCTGGGCGCCCGCCGGGTCGCGCTGTCCGAGCAGCGGATCGAATCCTGGACCGCGTGGGAGAGGTACACGCTGTGGCTGCGGTCCGTGCTGTTTCCGGTCATCAACGCCACCCATGTCATCGTCCTCGGCTCGGTCCTGATGGTGGGCGGAACGCTCGTCCTGCACGGCTGGCTCGGGGTGGGCCGGCTGATCACGGGCGCGCTGCTGGCGCAGATGCTCGTCGATCCGGTGAACCTCATCCTGCGCTGGTACGACGAGGTGCAGGTGGCCCAGGTCTCGCTCGCCCGCCTCGTCGGGGTCCGGGAGATCGAGCCGGGCGCCGGGGACGCGTCGGTGGCGCCCGAGGGCCGGGACGTGCACGCCGACCGGGTGCGCTTCGGCTACCGGGAGGGCGTCGACGTGCTGCGCGAGGTGTCCCTCCAGGTCGCCCCCGGCACCCGGCTCGCCCTGGTCGGCCCCTCGGGCGCGGGCAAGTCCACCCTGGGCCGGCTGCTCGCCGGGATCTACGCGCCCCGCGCCGGGCGGATCGCCCTCGGCGGGGCCGAGCTGTCCCGGATGCCGGCCGAACGCGTCCGCTCGCACGTCGCCCTGGTCAACCAGGAGCACCACGTCTTCGTCGGCTCGCTGCGGGACAACCTCCTGCTGGCCCGCGACGGCGCCGACGACGCGGAACTGTGGGCGGCCCTGGGTGCCGTGGACGCCGACGGCTGGGCTCGGGCGCTGGACGCCGGTCTGGACACCGAGGTCGGATCCGGCGGCCTGACGCTGACCCCGGCGCAGGCCCAGCAGATCGCGCTGGCCCGGCTGGTGCTGGCCGATCCGCACACGCTGGTGCTGGACGAGGCGACCTCGCTCCTGGACCCGCGCGCCGCCCGTAACCTGGAGCGGTCCCTGGCCCGGGTCCTCGACGGCCGCACGGTCGTCGCCATCGCCCACCGGCTGCACACCGCCCACGACGCGGATGTGATCGCCGTGGTGGAGAGCGGCCGGATCAGCGAGCTGGGCAGCCATGACGAGCTGGTCGCGGCGGACGGCGCGTACGCGGCCCTGTGGCGGTCCTGGCACGGCTGAGCGTCCCGCTCGGGCGGCCTCCTCGGAGGCCGCCGGGGCTCCGTGCCGTTGCGCGGTGGCGAGCAGCAGTGGAAGGCTGGAAAACGGAACCGGCTCGGTTTTCGTCCGGGAACCTCCCGGTTCGCACCGTGTGACATCCGTGCCGCCCGTGCCGGCGGCCCGCCGCCCGCTTCGGCGGTATCCGGCCGTCCTCACCACCTGGAGGTAGTCGTGGACAGCGCCGACAGCTGGGGGGACGACGTCTACCAGCCCGATCCCGATCCCCTGGAGGTCCGGGAGGACTCGGGGGTGCTCGACGTCGAGGACACTCTGGACTTCGACGGTGTCGACGACCCCCTCGACCGCGGCTGGTCGCCTCCGGAGCGCCCCTGGGCGGTGGAACACGACGGCGTGACCGCGGCGGAGCGGCGAGCGGGCGAGACCCTCGACCAGCGCCTCGCCGAGGAGATCCCCGACCGGGACCCCCCGGACGGCGACGGCATCGGGGATTGCGCGGGTACCGACGGGGAACTTCTCGACAACGAGGTCGGCGATCTGCGCTCCGGCCGCCTGGTGGCGCCCGACGAGGGGGCGCACGAGGACGAAGAAGCCGCCCTCGTGGCCAGCGACGTCGGTATCGACGGCGCCGCCGCCTCCGCGGAGGAGGCCGCGATGCACATCGTGGACGAGGACTCCGTCTCCGGCTGACCCGCGCACCCTGGCAGTCCCGCCCGCGCCCTGCCCGACCGCCCCGTCCAAGGAGCCGCCATGCAGCAGGACAAGCACCCCGACTACCACGCCGTGGTCTTCCGCGACCGGGCCGCCGGCTACGCGTTCCTCACCCGGTCCACGGCGCAAAGCGAGCAGACCATCGACTGGGACGATGGCCAGACCTACCCGGTGATCGACGTGGAGATCTCCTCGGAGAGCCACCCCTTCTACACCGGCAAGGCCCGGCAGGTCGACACCGAGGGCCGCATCGCGCGCTTCGAGCGCCGCTACGGCGGGGCGGACACGGGCGACGCCACCTGAGCGGCAAGGCGCCCTCAGATCACGTTGAGGGCCGCCGCGCAGCCCACTCCGCCGAGCACCATGAACACAGGCATGAGCACCTTCAGCTCGACCCAGCTGCCCGCCCGGAACCGGATCGCCTTCGGCGGTCCCACCGGGTACCAGCGCTTGCGGCCCAGCGGGATCGGCCACAGGATCGGGCAGCCCGAGACCGTCAGCGCGTCCCCGATGTCGTGTACCAGCGCGCCCAGCACGATCGGCAGCCCCAGCCACAGGTACTGCTGTCCGGGCTCGGTGAACAGCCAGTCCGAGCCGTTGCCGGGCTTGTCGAGCACGCCCGCGAGGATCCACGCGGAGGCCGCCGCCAGCAGCCAGACCAGTATGTCGCTGCTGGAGCCGCGGGCCGCCCGCCACAGCAGGCCCTCGATCGCCAGCACCATGTGCACGAACAGGATCGCCAGCACCGCCCAGCGGCCCCCGGTGATCGCCGCCGCCGATGCGCCGGCGCCGATCAGGACCGCCCACAGCCAGGTGTGCGTCAGCGTGCGATGGCCGCCGGAGCGGCGCGGGTCGCCCTTCTTCCTGGTCGCCTTGTAGACGGCGTAGGACAGCTTGTCCACGATCTCGCAGAGCCAGTGGGAGATCGGCCCGAAGGCGTGCGAGATGGTGGCGGCCTTGTGGTCGAGATCCGGTGCGAGCGCGGCGCCCGCGCAGATCAGGGCGCCGACCAGCAGGACCGGCCAGGGCATCGGGTGCCCGGCCGCGGCGGCGGCCGCCCCGACGCCGAGCCAGGCCGCGGCTCCCGACAGTGAGTGTGCTGGTCCCATCATGGCCGCTTCCCGCCCCATTCCTCAGATACCGCTGTCCAGTTGACACGGTGCGCTGACGCTCCGTCGGCGACACAGCGTAGCTGCCGTGATCTTCCCGGCCCCAGCCGATTCCCCGATCGGGGAGGAGGACAGGCAAGATGGGAGGGTGACCCTCATCGATCAGCTGCCGCCGACCGCCGACCCCGACGCCCTGTACGAAGCCTTCGAGGCGTGGACCCAGGAGCGCGGCCTCACCCTCTACCCGCACCAGGAAGAGGCGCTGATCGAAGCGGTGTCCGGGGCGAACGTGATCGTCTCCACCCCGACCGGCTCCGGCAAGAGCATGATCGCCGCGGGCGCGCACTTCGCGGCGCTGGCCCGCGACGAGGTCACCTTCTACACGGCGCCGATCAAGGCACTGGTGTCGGAGAAGTTCTTCGAGCTGTGCAAGCTGTTCGGCACCGAGAACGTCGGCATGCTCACCGGCGACGCCTCCGTGAACGCCGACGCCCCCGTGATCTGCTGCACCGCCGAGGTGCTGGCCTCGATCGCGCTGCGCGACGGCAAGAACGCGGATGTGGGCCAGGTCGTCATGGACGAGTTCCACTTCTACGCGGAGGGCGACCGCGGCTGGGCCTGGCAGATTCCACTGCTGGAGCTGCCCCAGGCGCAGTTCATTCTGATGTCGGCCACTTTGGGCGATGTGTCCTTCTTCGAGAAGGACCTCACCCGCCGCACCGGCCGCCCCACCGCGGTGGTCCGCTCGGCGACCCGTCCGGTGCCGCTCTCCTACGAGTACAAGCTGACGCCGCTCACCGAGACGCTCACCGAACTGCTGGAGACCAAGCAGGCGCCGGTGTACATCGTCCACTTCACCCAGGCGCAGGCCGTGGAGCGGGCCCAGGCGCTGATGAGCATCAACATGTGCTCGCGCGAGGAGAAGGACCAGATCGCCGAGCTGATCGGCAATTTCCGCTTCACCACGAAGTTCGGCCGCAACCTCTCCCGTTACGTCCGGCACGGCATCGGTGTGCACCACGCCGGCATGCTGCCCAAGTACCGGCGGCTGGTGGAGAAGCTCGCCCAGGCCGGCCTCCTGAAGGTCATCTGCGGCACGGACACGCTCGGCGTCGGTGTCAACGTGCCCATCCGCACCGTGCTGTTCACCGCGCTGACGAAATACGACGGCAGCCGGGTGCGGACCCTGCGGGCACGTGAGTTCCACCAGATCGCGGGCCGGGCCGGCCGGGCCGGCTTCGACACGGCCGGTCTTGTCGTCGCCCAAGCGCCGGAGCACGTCGTCGAGAACGAGAAGGCGCTGGCGAAGGCGGGCGACGACCCGAAGAAGCGGCGCAAGGTGGTGCGCAAGAAGGCGCCGGAGGGCTTTGTCGGCTGGACGGAGAACACCTTCCAGAAGCTGATCGACTCGGAGCCGGAGCCGCTGACGTCGCGTTTCCGCGTGACGCACACCATGCTGCTGTCGGTGATCGCCCGGCCGGGCAACGCCTTCGAGGCGATGCGCCATCTCCTGGAGGACAACCACGAGCCGCGCAAGCAGCAGCTGCGGCACATCCGCCGGGCGATCGCGATCTACCGTTCGCTGCTCGACGGCGGCATCGTGGAGAAGCTCGACAAGCCCGACGCCGAAGGCCGCATCGTGCGGCTCACGGTCGACCTCCAGCAGGACTTCGCGCTCAACCAGCCGCTGTCCACCTTCGCCCTCGCCGCGTTCGAACTGCTCGACCCCGAGTCGCCGTCCTACGCCCTCGACATGGTCTCCGTGGTGGAGTCCACCCTGGACGACCCGCGGCAGATCCTGGTCGCCCAGCAGAACAAGGCGCGGGGCGAGGCGGTGGCGGCGATGAAGGCCGATGGTGTCGAGTACGAGGAGCGCATGGAGCGCCTCCAGGACGTCTCCTACCCGAAGCCGCTGGAAGAGCTGCTGTTCCACGCGTACAACACCTACCGCAAGAGCCACCCCTGGGTCGGCGACCATCCGCTGTCGCCGAAGTCGGTCGTCCGCGACATGTACGAACGGGCGCTTTCCTTCACCGAGTTGGTGTCCTTCTACGAGCTGGCCCGCACCGAGGGCATCGTGCTGCGCTACCTCGCCAGCGCCTACAAGACCCTCGACCACACCATCCCGGACGACCTGAAGTCCGAGGATCTCCAGGACCTGATCGAGTGGCTCGGCGAGATGGTGCGCCAGGTGGACTCCAGCCTGCTGGACGAGTGGGAGCAGCTCGCGAACCCCGAGGAGATGACCGCCGAGCAGGCCCAGGAGAAGGCCGACGAGGTCAAGCCCGTCACCACCAACGCGCGCGCCTTCCGGGTGCTGGTCCGCAACGCGCTGTTCCGCCGCGTGGAACTGGCCGCGCTGGACCAGGTCGAGGAGCTGGGCGAGATGGACGCGGAGTCCGGCTGGGACGCCGACGCCTGGGGCGAGGCGATGGACAAGTACTGGGACGAGTACGAGGATCTCGGCACCGGCCCCGACGCCCGCGGCCCCAAGTTGCTGGTCATCAAGGAAGAGCCGGAGAACGGGCTGTGGCGGGTCCGCCAGATCTTCGACGACCCGAGCGGGGACCACGACTGGGGCATCAGCGCGGAGGTCGATCTCGCGGCCTCGGACGCCGAGGGCCGTGCGGTCGTCCGCGTCACCGATGTCGGCCAGCTGTGACCACAGGAGAATTCCACCCATGACGACGAACCCGGCCGAAAGACTGGTCGATCTGCTCGACCTGGAGCAGATCGAGGTCAACATCTTCCGTGGCCGAAGCCCGCAGGAGTCCTTGCAGCGGGTCTTCGGCGGCCAGGTGGCGGGCCAGGCACTGGTCGCCGCCGGCCGCACCACGGACGGCGACCGCCCGGTGCACTCACTGCACGCGTACTTCCTGCGCCCCGGCCGACCGGGGGTGCCGATCGTGTACCAGGTGGAGCGGGTCCGCGACGGGCGCTCGTTCACCACGCGCCGCGTCACCGCGGTGCAGCAGGGCCGCACGATCTTCAATCTGACCGCCTCCTTTCACAAGCCCGAGGAAGGACCGTTCGAACACCAGCTGCCGCCGGCCCGTGAGCTGGCGCATCCCGAGTCGCTGCCGACGGTGGCCGAGGAGATACGCAAGCACCTGGGCACGCTGCCGGAGCAGTTGGAGCGGATGGCGCGCCGCCAGCCCTTCGACCTCCGGTACGCCGAACCGCTGCGCTGGAACGACGAGGAGATCAGGGGCGCCGAGCCGCGCAGCGCGGTGTGGATGCGCGCGGTGGGCCCGCTGGGCGACGACCCGCTGGTCCACACCTGCGCGCTGACCTACGCCAGCGACATGACGCTCCTGGACGCGGTGCGCATCCCCATCGAACCCCTGTGGGGCCGCAGGAACTTCGACATGGCCTCGCTGGACCACGCCATGTGGTTCCACCGGCCGTTCCGCGCCGACGAGTGGTTCCTGTACGACCAGGAGTCGCCGATCGCCACGGGCGGGCGGGGCCTGGCACGCGGGCGTATCTACGACATCGAGGGGCGACTGCTCGTCTCGGTCGTCCAGGAGGGACTGTTCAGGTCCCTGTAGCGGGCTGCCGACCGGACTCGACCGCGGGTACCCGGACCTCTGCCGCGGACCGAGCCGGTCCGCGCCGCAGCCAGGCGCGCAGACGGCGCGTGGAGCGCGGTGGCGCCTGTCCCGATCCGGGGAAGCGGGGTACGGGGGCCGGAGCGGGCCGTACACGCGGCACGTGCCGCCGCTCGGGCGCGTCCGGTTCGGGTGCACGTCGCTCGGGTGCGTGTCGCGGCTCGGGCGCGCACCCTCCGGTGATTCGACGCGGCTTGACAGTCCGCGCCGTCGGCTCCGCGGCTTCCGCCATCGGTCCGGACGTCGCCGGCCTCGGCACGGCCGTGGTCTCCGTCGGCTCCACCGGGGTCGGTGTCGGCGCCACCGGCGCCGTGACCGTGCGCGCCATGGGTGGGATCGGCCGCGGCGTCGGACGCGTCGTCGGCCCGGCACGGCGGACGGCGGGGCGTGGGGCCGGCGAGAGAGCCCGTGCTTCCTCGACCGAGTGGGCGAGGTCGCTGCGCAGCCAGTCGATCTCGTCCGCGTCCTGCGCGGTCGTGATCCGCTCGGCGAGGTGGGCGAAGGAGGTTCCGGCCAGGGTCTGGCCGGGGAGCGCGGGCCGCAATCGGTTGACCCAGGCGCGCTCGTACGGGTCCTCGACGACGTCGGCGACCTCGACGGGAGGGAGCAGGGCGGCCAGAGCCCCGGCTCGGGCCCACGGGTCCTCGGCCTGCCGCAGCAGGCATCCCAGCTGCCGCATGCGCCAGTTGCGGGCGCGCAGGTCCACGCCCTCCGCGAGCTGACCGCGCAGCGTCTCGGGGGTGCGCCCCTTGAGCAGCTGCGCGTTCTCGCTGACGGCCGCGAAGTGCTTCAGCTCCTCGGTGAGATAGAGCCAGACCACGGCGCCGTACCGGTTGACGTAGACCTTCGCGGGCACGAGCAGGCCGAGGCGGGCGAGCCGGGTGAAGCGGCCGGCCGAGATCTCCATCAGCTCGGCGCCCTCGGTGGTGCCCACGACGCGCACCCGGTCCTTGAGCTTGTCCGGGAATCCGTCCTGCGCCCGGAGCCGGGCGATCTCCGCGCGCTCCACCAGCCGACCCCCTCCCCCGCCCTCGTCGGGCACGGTCCGCACATGGCCGAGCTGGACGGCGAGGTCCAACTCGCCGCGCAGGACGCCCAGTTCACGAGCGGCCCGGCTCAGTGTGCAGATGTCCGTGCGTACTGGTTCGAAGGTGTGTGCCGACATGGTCTTACTCCCCCATGGAGTCGGTGGCTCACGCCCGGTGCGTTCGCCATGCACAAACCGTAGCCGGATCGGCGCAGCGCGTGGTCAGCCTGTGGATAACTCCGCAGGACTTCACAAACTCCCAGGTCAGATCTCTGCGTCAGGTGCCCGTTCGGGTTTCCGGGCGTCGACGCCGAGATGTTCGCCGACCCGGTTGACGAGCAGGGTCATCTCGTAGGCGATCTGCCCGATGTCGGCCTCCGCCCCGCTGAGCACGCACAGGCAGCTACCGGGGCCGGCCGCGGTCACGAACAGCACGGCGTCGTCGTACTCGATCATCGTCTGGCGCACCGCGCCCGCGCCGAAGTGGCGGCCCGAGCCCTTTGCCAGGCTGTGCAGTCCGGACGCCACGGCGGCGAGGTGTTCGGCGTCCTCGCGGCGTAGGCCGGTGCTCGCGCCGGTGACCAGTCCGTCGTTGGACAGGACCAGCGCGTGCCGTACATCGTCCACACGTTCCGTCAGGTCGTCCAGGAGCCACCCGAGTCCCTGGTTCTGCGCCATTTCCGTCTCCCCGTGTGATCTCTCCCCCCTGGCCGGAGGAACCCTCCGCAAGCCTTCCCCACGTGCGGCGTACGGGCAAGCAGGATGGGCGCATGGCACAGAAGATGACCGACGACGAATGGCGGGCGTTCGTCTCAAAAGGCACCCGCACCGGCAAACTGTCCACTGTTCGCGCCGATGGGAGCCCGCATGTGGCCCCGGTCTGGTTCCTGCTGGACGGGGACGAACTGGTCTTTCTCACCGGCCGGGAGACCGTGAAAGGGCGCAATCTCGTCCGTGACGGGCGTGTTGCCCTGTGTGTGGACGACGACCGGCCGCCGTTCCATTTCGTGGTGCTCAGCGGCCGCGCCCGGTTGTCGGAGGATCCGGCGCAACTGCGCCACTGGGCCGCACGGGTCGCCGCCCGGTACATGGGTGAGGACCGCGCCGAGGAGTTCGGGGCCCGCAACGGAGTTCCCGGTGAGCTGTTGGTGCGCGTTCCCGTCGAACAGGTCGCGGCGGTGCGGGACCTGGCGGCCTGAGCGGCGGCCCGGCCTGCCGACAGCCGCGGTGCGCCCGCCACCGCAGCGGAACGCGGACAGCACAGGGCCGTGGAAGCAGGGCATCATGCGGGTCATGAGTGACGACCACGCGCATGTCCAGGAGTTCTTCACCGCACGGGCCGCCGACTGGGACCGCAAGTTCCCCGACGACGGGCCCGCGTACGCGGCCGCGGTGGCCGACCTCGGATTGCGGGCTGGCGACCGCGTGCTGGACGCGGGGTGCGGAACAGGGCGCGCACTGCCCCCGCTGCGGGCCGCCGTGGGCCCCACCGGAGTGGTGCTCGGGGCCGACCTGACCCCGGCGATGCTCGCGGCCGCCGTGACGGCGGGCCGGGACGGGGAGGGAGCACTGCTGCTCGCGGACGTCGCCGCCCTGCCCCTGCGCTCGACAAGCCTGGACGCGGTGTTCGCGGCCGGGTTGATCGCCCACCTGCCGCGCCCGGTGGACAACCTGCGCGAACTCGCCCGCGTGGTACGCCCCGGTGGACGGCTCGCCCTCTTCCACCCCATCGGCCGCGCGGCCCTGGCGGCGCGGCAGGGCCGGCAGATCACACCGGACGACCTGCGCGCCGAGCCCAATCTCCGCTCCCTGCTGTCCGCTTCGGGGTGGCGTATGACCTCATACGTGGACGAGGACGCCCGTTTCCTCGCCCTCGCCGTGCGCGAGGCCTGAAGGGTCATGCGCCAGGTCCGAAGGGTCAGATGTTTGCGGCGACGGCGGCCGCGAAAGCGTCGGGGTTGTCGAACATGACATTGTGCCCGGCGCCGGGCACCGTCAGCACCCGTACGCCGGCCGCCGCCAGCCGCTCCCGGCCCTCGAGTTCGCCGCTCGCCTCCCCTTGCAGATACACCCGGTCGATGTCCAGACCCTCCAGGATCCTGTGCATCACAGGGTCGGAGCCGCGGCGCAGGCCGACGGCGCTGCGATACAGGGCGCGCGGGTCCGCCAGCCGCATGGTGGCAGCCCACAGCGGACCGACGGCCTCCAGGACACGCGTGTACGCCTCCTCGACGAACTCTTCCTCCCCGTAGGTGGCGATCGCGCTACTGCCCGCCGCCAGAGGCGGGAACGCGTCCAGGTTGGCCTCGGAGAGCACCAGCCGGGAGACGAGTTCGGGCCGCCGGTGTGCGAGCACGATGGCGACGGCACCGCCCATACTGTGCGCGATCAGCTCCGCGCCGCCGATCCCCGCCGCGTCCAGCGCGGCCGCCACCGCGTTGGCGTGCTCCTCCAGCGTGTAGCCGAAGTGCGGGGGCCGGTCGCTGAGGCCGTGGCCGGGCAGGTCCATGAACAGGCTGCGCCTTCCCGCGAGTTCTGAGCGAGCCGCGATGTGCGCGTGATAGGGCGCGGACATCGACCCCAGACCGTGGAGGTAGACCCGTGCGGGGCCCTCTCCCGACACCTCCGTCCAGCGGATGTGGCTTCCCTCGCCATCGAATACGGCTTGCCGCAAGGCTCCCTCCCTGTCGCTCTTGATCACCACCTCACCATACATCGCTACCGAGGTATGGCGTCAACAGAGTATGAGCATGTCGCTGTACCGCGCCGCCGTACGGAAGAATGCGGGCATGCTCGAACTCGCCATCCTGGGATTCCTGTACGAGGCTCCCCTGCACGGATACGTCCTGCGCCGGCACATCGCGGCGCTCACGGGGCATGTGCGGCCCGTCGCGGAGAGCACGCTGTATCCGGCGATCAAGCGGCTGGAGAAGGCCGGACTACTGGTGCGGGCCACCGAGCCGGGCGCCGTGGCCGCGCCGCGTCATGTGCTGCGGCTGACCGAGGAGGGCCGAAAGGAGCTGTGGCGCCGGCTCGCCGAACCCGGGCAGCGCGAGATCACGGACGAGAACCAGTGGTTCGTCCTGCTCGCCTTCCTGCGCCATCTGGCGGACCCCACCGCGCAGGCCGCGGTGCTGAGGCGACGGCTCGCCTTCCTGGAGGAACCGACGAGTTTCTTCTACGACGGCGACCGGCCGGTCCGGGCCGAGGAAGTGAACGACCCCTTCCGGCAGGGCATCCTCACCATCGCGCGCGCCACGAGCCGGGCCGAACTCGGCTGGCTGCGCGCGACCCTCGCCTCACTCGGGGGAGTCTGAGGTGTCCAGGTGCCGCACCGGGCAGCCACGCAGTCCCGGAACCGGGCGGGTGCCGAGGTCGGCCACGCGATAACCGTTCGGGTAGCCCTTGATCTCCCGGTTCTGGCGCGCGAAGTGGGGCGTCCGGCGCGGCGGCAGCAGCCGCACGATCCGGCCACGCGCCCGCACGGCGCGGCGTACCAGGGCGACGGTGGTCGCTCCGGGCCGCTCATAGCGGAACGCGTTCAGCAGCGGCTCGTCGAGCAGGGCGAGCACGCCCGTGCGCAGCAGAGGCGCCAAGGGGCGCGCGTACCAGGAGGCCATCAGGTCGAGGGTGGCGTCCGAGACGCGCCGACCCCTCTCGTCCCAGCCGAAATGCGCCTCTTCGTAGGTGTCGAGAAGGGTCTCGAACTCTTCGTAGCTCTTGGGAAGACCGGGGATGCCCATGTGCCGACCGAGGGTCCGGTAGTACTCGGTGGCGGCGACGATCTCGTGCCGGGACAGCCGGCGCCAGCCGTAGGTGTCGATCCAGCGTTTGGGCACCACGACGAAGGTGCTGAGCACGTACCGCATGTCGTCGTCGCTGATGTCGTAGCTGCGGTGCATCTGGTTGATGCGGCGGATGGCCGTGCGCCCCTGTGCGGCGGCGAAACCGTGCTCCACGACGGTGTCGAGAAGCAGCGCGGTGTCGTCGTACCGCTTCTGGGTGCGGTCGGTCAGCTCGGCGGTCTGCGCCAGGAGCCGACCGATGCTCGGGACGGCGTAGGTGCGGTAGAGGGCCAGTTCGAGGGCGCGTGTGTAGTCCCAGGGGAATTCGTAGGCGGTGCTGAGCCGGTAGATCTCCGGGGCGTTTGCCACCGGGTCCAGCCGGCGGATCCGCTCCAGCCGTTCGAAGCGCTTCACCGCGCCATCCCCCTTCTGTCGCCGGAACCCAACTCTATGCGGAGCCAGGGGAGATGAACCATCACCGATCTGCCCATCTCGGAAGCGGGGCGGGCACCTTTGTGTGGTGGGATTCGCGCCCTGGCGGTCCGAGGACGGGGCCGGTCTGGGGAAGTCCCGTGGAGACCGTGGTCGTTTCGCCCCCGTCCAGGGGGAAAGTTGCAGGTCCGCGTGGTGTGAGGAGTCGTGACAAGGGCCTTCCGTCCGCATTAGGGTGCGCGCGGTTGGACAAACCACTGGGAGGCAGGGATGGCCGGGACGGACGATGGGGCCGTCGCCGCCGCGGACGATGCGCTGTATGTGCTGACGGCGGTGCTGCTGACGCCGGCGCAGTTCCCGAGCGTGCTGGGCGACGACTATCCGGAATCGTGCGCGGCGCTGGGGCTCGCGCCCCGCGCCGATGGGTACGGCCTGGTGCTCGGGCAGGACGGCGAGGGCGCCCGCTGGACGGTCGTCATCGACGATGTCTCGCTGGTCGCGGTGGCGATCGCGTCCTGGGACTGCGGGCTGGAGTACGAGCTGTCGCCGGCGGAGCACGCCATCGTGACCGCGCTGCCCGGCTGGCCGCTGGCGGTCGCCGTCGCGGCGCCCGGCGTCCCCGCGCCGCACGATCCCGCTCCCGAGACGGGTGAGCGGCCCCCGCTGCGGCCGCCGGACACCAGTGTCTGGGGCCCGGCTCAGCGGCGCCTGGGCGCCGACGAGATCGCGTTGCAGTGGGCGGCCTGGCGGCAGCAGATCAACGACGACGAGTTCGCCGCACCGGCCGGCCGGTCCTCCGCTGCCGAGCCCCCGGCGCAGGCCGAGGGCAAGGGGCCAGGGGACGCGGAACCGCCGAGGGGCGGACACCAGGGGATACGGCGGGTGCTCGCGGAGGCGCGCGCCTACGTCGACTCGCCGCCGCCGCTGGGCCGGGTGCGCTCCACCTTCGCCCCCGGTGACGCCCGCACACTGCGCGCGGACGGCCCCGGCTGGTCGATGGTGGCGCGCACCGACGACATCGCCTTCGTCCTGCTCGACGACGAGCCGGGCGAGGTCCTGCCGGTCGGTCGCGGCCCGGAGCTGCCCGGACTGCTGGACGCCCTCGACAAGATGGCCGTACGGCCCCTGTGATCAGAGGCGGCGCGGTGTCCGTCTCAGCGGCCGAGTTCCTTGCGGGTGATCCTGCGGAGCCTGCGCCGCTGGGACGGGTCCAGCGCCAGATAGGCGGCGGCCGGGACTCCCACCACGACCAAGAGCGCCACCCACCAGGGCAGTCCCAGGAGCAGCAGTATCAGACCGACCGCCACGCCCCCTGCGGCGATCTTCGCGTTTCTCGACATGAGCGTCGCCTCCTTCACGGCCACTGCCGTTCTCTGCTGTGAGAACGGCGTCCCGCTCCCCGCGGTTCCGGGCCTCACCCCTGAGACATCCCTGATGTGCGCCCCTAGTGGGTCGGCCGGGAGGTTTACCCGAGAAAGCCCCATGCCGTGCGCGACGGAACGGCCGGGGAGCGCGGCTCGCGTATGCGCCGTGCTCCCCGGCCTCCCTTCCGTCCCCGCCTCGCGCGTGCGGCCGTCAGTCGCGGGCGCCCAGCAGGTGGTCCATCGCCAGCTGGTCGAGGTGTTCGAACGCCATTCCGCGCGCGGCGGCGGCCTCGACGTCGAACTCCTCGAACGCGGTCCGGTCGGCGAGCAGGGCGTCCAGGCCGTCGGCCGCGGTCGGCTGGGCCAACTGGTCCAGGCGCGCGGCACGCAGCGCCTCCCGCACCTCCGGGTCGGCGCGGAAGGCGGCCGCGCGGTCCTTGAGGATCAGGTAGTTGCGCATGCAGCCCGCGGCCGAGGCCCACACGCCGTCGAAGTCCTCGGTGCGCGGCGGCTTGAAGTCGAAGTGCCGCGGACCCTCGTAACCGGCGCTCTCCAGGAGGTCGACCAGCCAGAACGCCGCCCGTAGGTCGCCGGCGCCGAACCGCAGGTCCTGGTCGTACTTGATGCCGGACTGGCCGTTGAGGTCGATGTGGAAGAGCTTGCCCGCCCACAGGGCCTGCGCGATGCCGTGCGGGAAGTTCAGGCCGGCCATCTGCTCGTGGCCGACCTCCGGGTTGACGCCGTACAGCTCGGGGCGCTCCAGGCGCTCGATGAAGGCCAGCGCGTGGCCGACGGTGGGCAGCAGGATGTCGCCGCGGGGCTCGTTGGGCTTGGGCTCGATGGCGAAACGGAGGTCGTAGCCCTGGGCGGTGACGTACTCGCCGAGGAGGTCGAACGCCTCCTTCATGCGGTCGAGGGCGTCGCGCACGTCCTTGGCGCCACCGGACTCGGCGCCCTCACGGCCGCCCCAGGCGACGTACGTCTCGGCGCCCAGCTCGACCGCCAGGTCGATGTTGCGGATCGTCTTGCGCAGCGCGTACCGGCGCACATCGCGGTCGTTGGCGGTGAATCCGCCGTCCTTGAAGACAGGGTGGGCGAAGAGGTTCGTGGTGGCCATGGGCACCTTCATGCCCGTGGCGTCCAGGGCCTGGCGGAACCGCTTGATGTGCGACTCGCGCTCGGTGTCGGAGGACCCGAAGGGGATCAGGTCGTCGTCGTGGAAGGTCACTCCGTAGGCGCCCAGCTCGGCCAGGCGCTGCACGGTCTCGACCGGGTCGAGGGCCGGGCGGGTGGCATCTCCGAACGGGTCCTTCCCCTGCCAGCCGACGGTCCACAGACCGAAGGTGAACCTGTCCTCGGGGGTGGGCTGGAAGCTCATGCCGCGGCTCCTTGTTCCGTACGACTATTTCGTCATGGCCGTTTACAAATTAGTATGCGACCACGTTTCTGGGAAGAGACAAGGTGTCTTCGACCACCAGGTGTCTTCGACAGATGGCTTCCATGGGTGCCCTCGGAGGTGTCCTCCGGAAGCCCCCACAGCGCATCCCGGTGAGCCGCGGAAGAGGGAGAACCCCATGTCAGCAGCGGAGGGTCCGCTCGTCGTCGGTGTGGACACGTCCACCCAGTCCACGAAGGCCCTGGTCGTCGACGCGGCCACCGGGCGGGTGGTGGCGAGCGGCCAGGCGCCGCACACCGTCACCGGCGGCGCGGGCCGGGAGAGCGATCCGCGCCAGTGGTGGGACGCCTTGGGTGAAGCGCTGCGCCAATGCGGGGACGCGGCGCACGAGGCGGCCGCGGTGTCGATCGGCGGCCAGCAGCACGGCCTGGTCACCCTGGACGAGCACGGTGAGCCGGTGCGTCCGGCGCTGCTCTGGAACGACGTCCGTTCCGCGCCGCAGGCCCGTCGGCTGGCGGAGGAGCTGGGCGGCCCGAAAGCCTGGGCGGAGCGCACCGGCAGCGTGCCCGGCGCGTCGTTCACCGTGACCAAGTGGGCGTGGCTCGCCGAGCACGAACCGGAGGCGGCGCGCGCCACCAGGGCCGTACGGCTCCCCCACGACTACCTCACCGAGCGCCTGACCGGGCAGGCCGTCACCGATCGCGGCGATGCCTCCGGCACCGGCTGGTGGGCGTCCGGCACGGGGCGGTACGACGAGGAGATCCTGGCGCACATCGGACTCGATCCGGCGCTGCTGCCACGGGTGGTACATCCGGGTGAGGTGGCCGGGACCGTGCGCGACGGCCATGGACTGCCCTTCTCGAGGGGCACGTTGGTGGCCCCCGGCACCGGTGACAACGCGGCGGCCGCGCTGGGCCTCGGCCTGCTGCCCGGCACCCCGGTGCTGAGCCTCGGGACGTCCGGCACGGTGTACGCCGTCTCCCGGCACCGCCCGGCCGATCCCACCGGCACGGTGGCGGGCTTCGCCGACGCGCGCGGGGACTGGCTGCCCCTGGCCTGCACCCTGAACTGCACGCTCGCCGTGGACCGCGTCGCGACCCTGCTGGGCCTGGACCGCGAGGCCGTGGCGCCCGGCGGCTCCGTGACCCTGCTGCCGTTCCTGGACGGCGAGCGCACCCCCAACCTGCCGAACGCCTCCGGGCTGCTGCACGGGCTGCGCCACGACACGACGCCGGGCCAGCTGCTCCAGGCGGCGTACGACGGCGCCGTGCATTCGCTGCTCGGCGCCCTCGACCTGGTCCTCGAAGAGGACGCGGACCGGGACGGGCCGCTGCTGCTGATCGGCGGCGGCGCGCGGGGCCGGGCCTGGCAGCAGACCGTGCGGCGGCTGTCCGGGCGGCCAGTCCAGATCCCCGCGGCCAAGGAATTGGTCGCCCTGGGTGCGGCGGCCCAGGCGGCCGGGCTGCTGACCGGTGAGGACCCGGCGGCGGTGGCTCGCCGCTGGAACACCGCGGCCGGGCCGGTGCTGGAGCCCGTGCACCGGGACGAGGAGACGCTGGCCCGGATCGGCGGGGTACTCTCCGACGCGGCCCCGCTGCTGGAACGGGGCAGGGAAAACCGCTGAGCCGAGCCGCCCGGCCTTGAACGAGGATTGACGCAGGCATGACCGCACCGCTGCACGAGGCCCGACCCGCGGGGGTCGGCCGGGCCCTGCCGGACACCCAGCAGGGCATGCGCCGGCGCAACCTCGCGCGGGTGCTGCACGCGGTCAGCGCCGAGGGCTCGCTGTCCCGGGCGGCGGTGGCCTCGCGCATCGGTCTGACGCGGGCCGCGGTGTCGACCCTGGTGGACGATCTGATCCGCTGGGGATTGCTGGAGGAACTGGGCCCCGAGCGGCCGGGGCGCGTGGGCCGGCCCGGATCGGCATTGGCGGTGAGCGGCCGCGGCCCGGCCGGGATCGGGGCCGAGATCGGCGTGGATCACCTCGCGGTGTCCGCGGTCGACCTGCGTGGCGCGGTCCGTGCGCGGGCTGTGCGCCGGGGCGCCAACCGCGGCCGGGCGCCCGAGCCGGTGATCGCGGAGCTGACGACGCTGGTCCGCCAGGTGGTCGCCGAGGCCGAGCGGGAGGAGCTCTGGCCCGCCGGGCTCGCGGTCGCCGTACCCGGACTGGTGGCGCGTGACGGCCGTACGGTCGTCCGCGCACCCAACCTCGGATGGCACGACACCGACCTCGGTGACCTGTTGCCCGGCGACTGGCCGCTCGCCGTGGACAACGAGGCCAACTTCGGCGCGCTGGCGGAACTCTGGCTCGGCGCCGGCACCGCGCGCGAGTTCCTGCACGTGTCGGCCGAGATCGGCATCGGCGCGGCGATCGTCGTGGACGGCCGACTGCTGCGCGGCACGCGTGGGTTCGCGGGTGAGCTGGGCCATGTGCCGGTACGACCGGACGGGCCGTCCTGTGCGTGCGGCGGGCGCGGCTGTCTGGAGCAGTACGCGGGTCAGGAGGCGGTGCTGCGCGCGGCGGGGCTCCGGCCGCGCGAGGATCTCGTCGGCCTGCTCGCGGAACATGCCGAGAAGGGCGAGGAAGGGGCGCGGGTGGCGCTGCGGGACGCGGGCACGGCGCTCGGCATCGCACTCACCGGGGCGGTGAACCTGCTCGACCCCGAGACGGTGGTCCTGGGCGGCGCGCTGGCGGAGCTCTCCCCCTGGCTGCTGCCCTCGCTGGAGGCGGAACTGGTCGGCCGCACGTCAGGGCTGCCCTGCCCGGTGGCGGTGTCGCCGCTCGGCCCCGAGGGACCGCTGCTGGGCGCGGCGCACTCCGTCGTCCGGGCCGTGCTCGATGATCCGGCATCGGCGGCGAAACGTTCCTGACGATTCGTCAAGCATCGGCGGGCAGGGGTCCGCCGACGGCTCAGGCTCGGCCACACCACCCTTCGGCGCATTGTCCTCACCCGAAGGGGTGGCGAAGTTATCCACAGGCTTTCGCTTGTCCACGGAACCGTGGCGGACCCTTCTGCCGGGGCCGCCCGCGCCGTACCGTGAATCGCACGAGGCACGCGCTGCCGGGGCGTCAGAGCCCGCACGGACCTCGTGATTTCGAGCGGCATTCACACAGATCAGGCGGCAACGGACGGACGGGGGTGGCGGTGGAGTGCGCGATGAACACCGTGGTGATCGAGGACCTCCTCAAGGGCGTCACGCCCCCGTGGCCCCGGCTGAGGTCGGACAGCCCCTTCGTCTCGACCGGCTGGGCGCGGTCGCTGGAGGAAGCGTTCCAGAGATCGCAGGCGGACCTGGCGCGGTGGCCGGCGAACGCGTGCGACACGAACGACACATGTGCGGCCAACTCCGTGAGGAGTGGCTGCCCGCGTGGGAGACCTACCGCGGTGCGCACGCGCGGCACCGGGAAGCCGCACGATCCCTGCGCGGCTGACGGCCGGTCATGGCAGCGCACACGGATGCGGCATCGGCCCCCCACTCCCCGTTCCGGCCCCGGCGCATCAGCGCACCTGCGCCGGCCCCGTCCCCCCTGAGCCACCCTCTCCGAACACGCAGGACGCACCACCCTCCCCCGTACTCCCATCACTCCCCGACTCCCCCACACCAGAAAGGCACCCCGCGATGGACATGGACCGGGAAAGACCGCGTCTGAGCAGACGTTGGATCCTCAAGGGCGCGGCGCTCGCCGCCGTTCCGTACGCGTTGCTGCCGGAAGCGCGCGCCGGCGCGAGCGGCTCCGTCGACTACCCGGCCGCCGAGTGGGTGCCCGCCAGCACCGCCAACTACACGGCCTCCGACCGGCCCGGCAGCTATGCCATCGACCGGGTCATCATCCATGTGACCCAGGAGACGTACGCCAACACCCTGGCCATCTTCCAGAACCCGGAGAAACAGGTGACCGCGCACTACCTGGTGCGGTCGGCGGACGGGCACATCGCCCAGTGTGTGCGCGAACACGACATCGCCTGGCACGCGGGGAACTGGAGCTACAACACCCGCAGTGTCGGCATCGAGCACGAGGGCTGGGTGGACCAGCCCTCCTACTTCACCAACGCCCTCTACGAGCAGTCCGCGAAGCTCACGGCCTCCATCTGCGACAGATACGGCATCCCCAAGGACAGGGAGCACATCATCGGCCACTACCAGGTACCCGGCACCGACCACACCGACCCGGGGCCCAACTGGGACTGGGTCCGCTACATCAGACTCGTCAACTTCGCCTAGCACCTGTCCCGAACCAGCGTCACACCGGTTGTCTGCGCGGACACGGCACGTGACGATGGTGCCAGCCGGATCATCGCCGTCACACCGTCCGGGAGGCCGAGTTGACCGATCCGTGGGTGGCCCTGGAACCGGGGGCCGATCCCGCCGAGCGGGTCCGGGTGCTGCGCCGCGCGCACGAGACGTTCACCACGGTGGGCGCGGTGCCGCGCCCGGTGCGGTCGGTGGTGGCGGAGTCTTGGCGGCGCAGCGCACGGGCCGGCGTCGTACCGGACGGCACGGCCAGCGTGGAGCTGTCCGACGGCGACCTCGGTGCCTACCGGGCGGAGCATCCGCTGGCACGGGTGATGCCCCTGTTCCGGGAGCTCCTGGGCACTTTCGCCGCCGAGGACGAGCAACTGCTCGCGGTGTGCGACGCGCAGGGCAGGCTTTTGTGGGTCGAGGGGCATCCGGCGGCGCGGCGGCGGGCGGACGCGATGAACTTCGTGCCGGGCGCGCGCTGG
Organism: Streptomyces sp. AM6-12; assembly: GCF_044327085.1. Classification (NCBI taxonomy): domain Bacteria; kingdom Bacillati; phylum Actinomycetota; class Actinomycetes; order Kitasatosporales; family Streptomycetaceae; genus Streptomyces; species Streptomyces sp. AM6-12. Next base: position 200,448 of record NZ_JBIQWN010000002.1, on the reverse strand, counting down.
TCGGAGACGGCGGTGGGCACCAACGCGCCGGGGACCGCCGTGGCGCTTGACCGGCCGGTGCAGGTGTTCGCCGCGGAGCACTTCACCCGGCGGGTCCAGCCCTGGACGTGCGTGGCCGCTCCGGTGCACGATCCGCGCACCGGGCGGGTGCTGGGTGCCGTGGACGTCACCGGCGGGGACGGGCTGGCGCACCCGCACAGCCTGGGGTTCGTGCAGGCCGTGGCGCGAGCGGCGGAGGCTCAGTTGGCGCTGCTCACCCCGGCGCGATGTACCGCGGACGCGCCGATGCTGCGTGCGCTGGGCCGGGACGAGGCCGAACTCGTTGTACAGGGACGGCGGATGCGGCTGAGCCGTCGGCACAGCGAGATCGTGCTGCTGCTGTCGCGGCATCCCGAGGGGCTGACGGGTGACGCGTTGCTGTGCGCGCTGTACGCGGACGAGTCGGTGACCCCGGTGACGTTGCGCGCGGAACTGGCGCGACTGCGGCGGGTGCTGAGGCCGGGGATGCTGGCCTCGCGGCCGTACCGGCTGACCGCAGCGGTCGACGCGGACGCGACCGTGGTGGAGCGGCGGCTGGCGTCGGGGGCGATCACCGCGGCGGCCGAGGCGTACGCCGGTCCGCTGCTGCCCGGTTCGCAGGCGCCGGCGATCGCCCGGCTGCGGGACCGGCTCGCGCGGGGGCTGCGGACGGCGTTGGTCGCGCACCGCGATCCCGATCTGCTGGCGGACTGGGCGCACGCGCCCTGGGGCGAGGACGACATCGAGGTGTGGCGGGCGCTCGCGACGGTACGGCCGGCGGCATCGGTGCGGGCCCGACTGGCGGCGCTGGAGGCGGAGTTGGCGGTTCCGGTGGCGCGGGAGGGGGGCTGGGCCCGCGGTGCAACGTACTTGCAACGTCCGCCCGCCTAGCCTCGCGCCCAGAGCTGCCCAACGGCGGGCAGCGCTGCACCGGGAGGCACACCAGGATGACTCGTTACGCGGCGCCGGGCACCGAGGGCGCGATCGTCTCCTACCAGTCGCGCTACGACCACTTCATCGGCGGCGAGTACGTGCCGCCGGTGCGCGGCCAGTACTTCGAGAACCCGTCACCGGTCAACGGGCGGCCGTTCACCGAGATCGCGCGCGGCACCGCGGAGGACGTGGAGCGTGCACTGGACGCGGCGCACGAGGCCGCCCCCGGCTGGGGCCGTACGTCGGTGACGGAACGCTCGGACATCCTGCGGAAGATCGCCGACCGGATGGAGGCCAACCTAGAGGCCCTCGCGGTGGCGGAGAGCTGGGAGAACGGCAAGCCGGTGCGGGAGACGCTGGCGGCGGACATCCCGCTGGCGATCGACCACTTCCGGTACTTCGCGGGGGCGATCCGTGCGCAGGAGGGGTCGCTGAGCGAGATCGACGACGACACGGTGGCGTACCACTTCCACGAGCCGCTCGGGGTCGTCGCGCAGATCATCCCGTGGAACTTCCCGATCCTGATGGCCGCGTGGAAGCTCGCGCCGGCGCTCGCCGCGGGCAACGCGGTGGTGCTCAAGCCGGCCGAGCAGACCCCGGCCTCCATCCACTACTGGGTGAGCCTGATCGCGGATCTGCTGCCGCCGGGCGTGCTGAACATCGTCAACGGCTTCGGTGTCGAGGCGGGCAAGCCGCTGGCGTCGAGCCCGCGGGTGGCGAAGGTGGCGTTCACCGGGGAGACCACGACAGGGCGGCTGATCATGCAGTACGCCTCGGAGAACATCAAGCCGGTCACGCTCGAACTGGGCGGCAAGTCGCCGAACATCTTCTTCGACGACGTGTGGGCGCACGACGACGACTTCCGCGACAAGGCGCTGGAAGGCTTCACGATGTTCGCGCTCAACCAGGGCGAGGTGTGCACGTGCCCGTCGCGGGCGCTCGTCCAGCGCGGGCACTACGCGGAGTTCCTGGCGGCCGCGGTCGAGCGCACCCGGCAGATCAAGCCGGGGCACCCGCTCGACACCGACACGATGATCGGCGCACAAGCGTCCAACGACCAGCTGGAGAAGATCCTCTCCTACCTGGACATCGGCCGGCAGGAGGGCGCGAAGGTCCTCACGGGCGGGGAACGCATCGAGTACGACGGCGAGTTGAAGGGCGGCTACTACGTGCAGCCGACCATCTTCGAGGGCGACAACCGGATGCGGGTCTTCCAGGAGGAGATCTTCGGCCCGGTCGTCTCGGTGGCTTCCTTCGACGACTTCGACGACGCCATCAAGATCGCCAACGACACGCTGTACGGGCTCGGCGCGGGCGTGTGGACGCGCGACGCCAACACCGCCTACCGCGCGGGCCGGGCGATCCAGGCGGGCCGCGTCTGGACCAACTGCTACCACGCCTACCCCGCGCACGCGGCGTTCGGCGGCTACAAGCAGTCCGGCATCGGCCGGGAGACGCACAAGATGATGCTGGAGCACTACCAGCAGACGAAGAACATTCTTTGTTCTTACAGCCCTCAGAAGCTCGGGTTCTTCTAGGACCTTCAAGTGGGTGGTCTGAAGGCACTGTTGCTCTCCAGACCACCCAGCACGACAAGCACGCTCAGCAACCAGTGCAGCACCGTGCGCCACCGCACGGCCTCATTCGGCGCGACGAGCATGTCGGCTCACGACGTTGCCTCCACGGCCCCGATGATCAGACGCGGCCCGCACGCGAGAGGTCCTGCCGGAGGTGTGCGGCGGTGTGGGAGTCGGTCGTCTTCAGAAGATCGGACGGAGTTCCTTCGAACAGGATTCGTCCGCCGCCGCTGCCCCCTTCGGGGCCGAGGTCGATGATCCAGTCGGCGCTCCTGACGACGTCGAGGTTGTGCTCGATGACGATGCAGGTGTTGCCCTGGTCGACAAGGCGCTCGATGGTGCCGAGGAGGCGGTGGACATCCGACATGTGCAGACCCGTGGTGGGTTCGTCCATGACGTAGACGCTTCCGACGCGGTGCAGGTCGGCCGCGAGCTTGAGGCGCTGGCACTCGCCGCCGGACAGGGCGCTGAGCGGCTGGCCGAGGCGAAGATAGTCCAGCCCCACCTCGTTCAGGGCGTGCAGGACGGGACGGAGCTTGGGCTCCGTGAAGAAGTCCGCCGCCTCGGCCGTCGTCATCTCCAGGACGTCGCTGATGGACCTGCCCCGCAGGTGGTGGCCGAGGACGTCCTCGGAGAAGCGGCGGCCTCGGCAGACCTCGCACACCGACTTCAGCGTGTCCATGAACGCCAGGTCGGTGTAGAGGACGCCGAGCCCCTGGCAATTGGGGCAGGCGCCCTTGGAGTTGGCGCTGAAAAGGGAGGCGCTGACGTTGTTGGCGTTGGCGAACAGTTTGCGGATCGGGTCCATCAGGCCGGTGTAGGTGGCGGTGTTGGAGCGCCGGCTGGTGGTCACCGCCGACTGGTCGATGACGATCGCGTCGGGGTACCGGCTGAGGAACTCGTGGTTGACCAGCGTGCTCTTGCCCGATCCGGCCACGCCGGTGACGACCGTCAGGACGCCGGTGGGGAAGCCGACCGTCACGTTCTTGAGGTTGTGGCTCGTCGCGGCGGTGACGGTGAGCGTCCCGGTGGCGCGCCGGGGCTCGGTCTTGAGAGGCAGCCGGTGCTTGAGGTGGTGCCCGGTGAGGGTGTCGGCACGGGTGAGTGCGTCGAAGCTGCCCTCGAAAACCACTTCACCGCCGAGCGTCCCGGCTTTCGGGCCCATGTCGACCACATGGTCCGCGATGGCCATGATGTCGGGGTCGTGCTCGACCACGAGCACCGTGTTGCCCTTGTCCCGCAACGCGATGAGGAGTTTTTTGAGCCGGTGCACGTCCCGGGGGTGCAGGCCGATGCTCGGCTCGTCGAACACGTACAGCATCTCGGTGAGACTGCTGGACAGATGCCGGACCATCTTGATCCGCTGGGACTCGCCACCCGAGAGCGTGCGGGTCTCCCGGTCGAGGCTCAGATAGCCGAGTCCGATGTCGACCAGGTGGTGCAGACGACTGGTCAGGTCGTCCAGGACCGGTTTCACCCGCGGCAGTTCCAGCTCCGCCAGGACGCGTGCGAGGTGCTGGGCCTCCATCGCGGTGAAATCCGCGATGTGGTGGCCGCCGATCCGGGTGGCCAGCGCGGCGGGCGCGAGGCGGGTGCCGTCGCAGTCGGGGCAGGAGGCGGTGCGGGCGAACCGCTGGAACACCCGGCGGCCGCGCTCGGACATGTCCTCCTTCTTGACGTAGAGCCGGGTGAACTTGTCGACGAGGCCCTCGTAGCGGACGTTGAGGGTGTTGCCCTGCCAGAGGAGGCGGAGTTTGTCAGGCAGTTCGCCGTGCAGCAGCAGCTGCCATTCCCGCTCGGTGAAGTCAGCCAGCGGCTTGTCGTTGTCGAACAGGCCGGACTCCACATAGCTCAGCCAGTACCAGCTGTCGGTGGAGAAGTCCGGGTGCAGCAGCGCGCCCTGGTTCAGGGACCTGGCGCGGTCGAGGAACGCGTCGAGGTCGAGGCGGACGGTCGTGCCGAGGCCCTCGCAGGTGGGGCACATGCCCTGGGGGTCGTTGAAGGAGAACGCGCTCGGTGGCAGGCCCGCGGGATCGCCGGCCCGGGAGAACAGGAGACGCAGCAGCGGGTTGATGTCGGTGACCGTGCCGACGGTGGAGCGCGGGTTGCCGCCCAAGCGCTTCTGGTCGATGACGACGGCTGCGGAGAGGTTCTCGACGGCGTCCATGTCCGGACGCCCGTGGTCGGGCAGGAAGGTCCGGACGAACGCGCTGAAGGTCTCGTTGAGCTGCCGCTGGGCCTCGACCGCGAGGGTGTCGAACACCAGGGACGACTTGCCCGAGCCCGAGACGCCGGTGAAGACGGTCAGTTGCTGTCTCGGGATCTGCAGCGAGACGTTCTTGAGGTTGTTCTCCCTGGCACCGGTCACCTTGATGGCGTCGGTCCTCACGTGTGCTCCTCGGTGGTGCGGGTGGGCTCCCCCCTGCGGGGGATGTGAGGGGGGAGCCCGGTCTCGGGTGGGCCTGCGGGCGGTGCCGTCAGGCGTTTTCCTTGCGGAAGGTCCGCGTGCCCCACAGCAGGGCGAGGACGGCCATGACCAGCAGCACGAGGGAGCCGGTCAGCAGTCCCGTGGCGCTCATGTCCCCCCGGAAGGCGGCCCGTTCGGCGTCGACCACGTGGGTCAGAGGGTTGATCCGGGCCAGGTTGTACAGCCAGCCGGGGGCCAGTTCCTCGGAGACCGGCAGCAGCACCCCGGACAGCAGCAGCAACGGCAGGAGCACGGCGTTCATCAGCGCGGGGAACGCGGCCTCGCTCTTGAGGACCATCGCCAGTGCGTACGATCCCGAGGACAGCGTGATGGCCAGGACCGCGGCGATCGCCAGGCTGAGCAGCAGCCCGGTCGCTGAGACGTCGAGGCCGAAGACGAGCAGCGTCACCAGCACGATCAGTACGGACTGCGCGGTGGCCTGCACGGCCTGGGCCAGGACCTTGCCGAACAGCAGGGCGGCCCTGCTCGCGGGCGTGCCGCGGAAGCGGTCGACGACGCCGACCCGGTACTCGGTGAGCAGCCCCACCCCGGCGAAGGAGCCGCTGAACAGCGCCGTCTGGACGATGAGGGCCGGGGTGAGGACCTCCCACGCGCTGCCGGGCGGGAAGCCGGGGGTGTGGTCGACCACGGACACCATCAGAGGTCCGAAGAGGAACAGGTACAGCAGCGGCTGCATGATCCCGATGAGCAGCCAGGTCGGGCTGCGCAGCGCGAGCTTCATGTCCCGGACGAAGATCAGTTGGGTGTCACGCAGCATGGGCGGCCTCCCTGGCCCCGGGCGCGGCTTCGCCGTCCCGCAGGGAGCGTCCGGTCAGGCTGAGGAACACGTCGTCCAGGGTGGGCCGGTTGACCTTGACGGAGGCCATGGAGATGCCCTGTCCATCGAGCGCGCGCAGCAGCTCCGGCAGGGCCTCGTCGCCGCGGGGCACCCGGAAGCGGACCATGTCGCCGTCGACGCTCACCTCGCTCGCGCCGGTCAGCCGCCCGGCGACGTCGGCCGCCTCCGCGGCCTGGTCGGTCACCTCGATGGTGATCGCGTCGCCGGCGACCCGGGCCTTGAGCGCGTCGGGGGTTCCCTCGGCGACGATCGTGCCGTGGTCGGTGACGAGGATCCGGTCGCACAACGCGTCGGCCTCGTCGAGGTAGTGGGTGGTGAGGAAGACGGTCGTGGCCTGCTCGGAGCGCAGGCGACGGACGTGGTCCCAGAGGTTGGCCCGGCTCTGCGGGTCGAGGCCGGTGGTGGGCTCGTCGAGGAAGACGAGCGTCGGTTCGTGGACCAGTCCGAGCGCGATGTCGAGCCGGCGGCGCTGACCGCCGGAGAGCGTCTTGACGGGCCGCTGGTGCAGGCCGGCGAGGTCGAGCCGCTCGGCAAGCAGGGCTCCGCGCCGTTTGGCCTCGGTGCGGGACAGGCCGTAGAGCCGGGCCTGGAGTTCGATCTCCTCGCCGACCCTGGACTCGGGCCAGGTGGCGCCGCCCTGGTGGACGCAGCCGATCCTGCGCCGCACACCCTGGGGGTCCCTCAGCAGGTCACAGCCGGCCACGGTGCCGGTTCCGCCGGTGGGGCGCAGCAGGGTCGTGAGCATCCGTAAGGTCGTGGTCTTGCCCGCTCCGTTGGGGCCGAGGAAGCCGACCACCTCCCCGGGCGCCACGTCGAAGTCGATGCCTTTGACCGCTTCGACATCCCGGCCGCGCACGGTGAACCGGCGGGCGAGACCTCGTACTGTGATCATGAAATCCCTCTCTCGGCCCGGCAGCCGTCTGGCTGACTCGCGGCGCCCGGCCGGGATGCCGGCTTCGGCGCGCGGCTCGTCAGGACTGGCCATCGGCCGCCGCCTGGTACTCGGCGAGGCGCTCCTGCGCCTCGGCCATGTCCTCGGCGGTCGGGGCGTCGTCCTGGGTGAGCTTGACGCGCCAGTAGCCGCTGAAGTCGATCGCGCGCTTGTCGAGCCCCCGGTCGTTGACCAGGTGGCGGCGCAGGGTCCGGATGACGCCGGCCTCGCCGGCCAGCCAGGCGAAGGGGCGCCCGGGCGGGAACTCGGCGCCGCGGACGGCGTCGATGAGGGCGTCGCTGCGGCCGGCCGGGGTTCCGTCGCGGTGCAGCCAGTGCAGGGTGACGTCGCCCGCCGTCTGGAAGGTCTGCTGCTCGGCCTGGTCGGTGACCTCGATGTAGACCTCGGCGCGGGCCCGCTCGGGGAGGGCCTCCAGCAGGGTGCCGATGGCGGGCAGTGCCGTCTCGTCGCCAGCGATCAGCAGCCAGTCGGCGGAGGTGATCGAGTCCGTCAGGGAGACCGGTCCGGCATAGAGCGCGGAGGGGCCGACCATGCCGAGCCGGTCGCCGGGGCGGGCGGACTCGGCCCAGGCGCCGGCGGGGCCGCTGTCGCCGTGCAGGACGAAGTCGACCTCTACGGTGTTCGTCCAGGGCACCCGCCGGCGCAGGGTGAAGCTGCGCATCCATGGCCGTTCGTCCTCCGGGATGGCCAGAAACGCCTGGTACCAGCCCGTCGCGTCGTCGCTCTGCTCCGGCAGGACGGGCCGCTCCTGGCCGGGCCGGGGGAAGCAGAGCTTGAGCTGCTGGTCCGGGGTCAGGCCGACGGAGTCTTCGAGGTGGTCGGCCTCGAACGTCACGCGGGCCATCCGCGGTGTGATGCGTGTGATATCGGTGACCTGGAGGAACGTGACGGGGAGCTCTGCCATCGGAAACCTTCCACGAACGTACGGGCATACCGGGGCGGCTGGCCGCCCAGCTGATATCCTTACAGCGTAAAGAGATACGCCGGTGAGGTTACTTTATGCGGTAAGGAGTTGCAAGGTGGTTGTTTTCGCCGGACAGGGCGATGCCCGCCGATCCATGGCCCTGCTCTGGCGATCGGCCGAATCCGGGGGGGCCGCCCCCAAACCCGGCTCGAAACCCGGCCCTAAACCCGGACTCGACGTGGACACGATCGTGGCCGCGGGTGTCGCGGTGGCGGACGAACAGGGCATGGCGGCCCTGTCCATGCGGGCGGTCGGGACCCGGCTCGGGCGGACCGCCATGGCGCTCTACACGTACGTGCCGAGCAAGAGCGAACTGGTCGACCTCATGCACGACCGGGTCCTGGCCGAACTGCCCACGGAGTACGACACGAGCGCGGGATGGCGGCCGGCGATCACCGACTGGGCCGCCGACGCCTGGGCGTTCTATCTGCGCCACCCCTGGGTGCTTCAGGTCTCGCAGGCCCGACCCGTGCTCGGGCCGAACGAGTACGCCCGGCTGGAGGCGGTGGTGCGGATCCTGGGCGGAATCGGCCTGGAACCCCTGCACGTCAGACGGGTCATCGCGATGTTGTCCCAGTTCGTGCGGAGTATGGCCCTGGTCGCGTCGGAACACCGGCAGGCGGCGACGGAGACCGGGGTGCCCGACGAGGAGTGGTGGGCGCAGCGGTCCGCGCTGCTCGCGGAGTTCGCGCCCGATTTCACCGAGCGCTTCCCCGCCCTCGCGGCCCTGGAGTCGACCGCGAGCCTCGCCGCCATGACCGAGGCGGAGGCGGGCGGCGTCGCGTCACACATGGAGCGGGAGGCGGGAGAGGCGTTCCGGGTGGGCCTGGGCCTGATCCTCGACGGCGTCGAGGCGGCAGTGCGGACGGACTCCGACGGCACGCTCCACGCCTCGGCCGGCACCCCCTGACGGGGTCGTGCGGGCCGCGGCGGGCCCGCACGATCCGGCACCTGCGGCACCTCCGAAGCGGTCGGTCTCGAAGCCGATTGGACGCCCATCGGCCATCTCCGGCCGGAAATGTTCATTGACGGCATCTCGGACGGTGACTACCGTTTTTCGAACTTGCGCCCTTAATGACTTGAGGGTGCGATGAATGGTGCGAGATGCATCATGCCCCGATTTCAGGAGAAAGCCGGTGCAGCACATCGCGAAGTACGACCGGAGTGACCGTCAATTGCCAGTCGACCGCCGAGCGACCGAGGCGGCCTGCCCCCGCAGACCCGGCGAGCAGGAACGAATCTTCACCACCCGGGTCGGCCTCAAGATGCCCACCAGCCTCACCTACGACCGATGGGAGAGGGCCGGGCAGCACATCTTCAAGATCGCCGACTCCTCCGCCTGGTGCCTGGGCGACTGGCTCGTCTACGGCCAGGACCGCTACGCAGACCGCTACCAGACCGGAGTCCAGGCCGCGGGCCTCGACTACCAGACACTGCGCAACTACGCCTGGGTGGCACGGAACTTCGAGCTCTGGCGCCGACGCGAGACACTGAGCTTCGGCCACCACGCCGAGGTCGCCTCCCTGCCGTCGGCGGAGGCCGACACCTGGCTCGACCAGGCGGAGCAGCACGGCTGGTCGCGCAACCAGCTCCGACTGCGGCTGCGGGAGAGCCGCAGAGGAAACCGGGCCGCCATGCCCCCGCGGGCCAGCCAGCTCCGGATCAGCGCCCCCTCCGACCGCGTCCAGCGCTGGCGGGAGGCCGCGTCGAGAGGAGACCGCGACTTCGAGGAGTGGGTCCTGCTGACGCTCGACCGTGCCACCGCGCACGAGCTCGGCCAATGACACCCCGCCCGACCACCGGAGACCGCCCCAGATGGAGATCCGCATCGACCACCGCACCTGTATCGGGTCCGGGCAGTGCACCCTGACGGCACCCGCCGTCTTCACCCAGGACGACGACGGGTACGCCACACTCGTGCCCGAGGGGGCGCGGACGGCCACCCCACGGCAGGTCACCCAGGCCGCGCTGTCCTGCCCCGTCCAGGCGATCGCTGTGGGGAACGCACCACCCGACGCCTGACGACGCGACTCGCGCCACCCCCCAGGGCTGAGGGCTCCATGGTGCAGATCATGGAGCCCTCAGTGCTCCGCTCACCTCATGGTCCGAAGAGGGTTGTGCTCATTTCGGCTGTGCACTTCAGGAGCCGAGCCGCAGGCGCAACGCGTGCAGCCGCCAACTGCCGGGCAGCTGGGCGCGTTCCCGCTCCGGATCGCCGTCCGCGAGCGCGAGATCCGGGTAGCGGCCCAGCAGCCGGGCGAGCGCCACCTCGCCCTCCTGCCGGGCCAGCGTCGCGCCCAGGCAGTAGTGGATGCCGTGGCCGAAGCCCACGTGGTTCTCGGCCTGCCCGTCCGGCTGACGGGTCAGGTGCAGCCGGTCCGGGTCGGTGTAGTGCCGCGGGTCGAAGTTGGCGGAGACCAGCACCGGTTGGACCGCGTCACCGCGGGCGACGCGCGTACCGGCGATCTCCAGATCCTCGGTGGCGTAGCGCAGTCGAGCCACCTGCACCGAGCCGCACCAGCGCATCAGCTCGTGCACCGCTCTCGGGAGCAGCGCCGGGTTCTCCTTCACCCGTGCCAGCTCGTCGGGATGGGTGAGCAGGGCCGCGGTGCCGTTGCCGATCAGATGCGCGCTCGTCTCGTGGCCGGCCAGCACCAGGGTGAGCACCATGGTGACCGTCTCCGTGTCACTGAGCCGTCCGCCGTCGTCGTCCTGCGCCCGGATCAGCTCGCTCAGCAGATCGTCCCTGAGCGCGGCGCGACGCTGCTCGATCAGTTGATGGCAGTAGTCGATCATCACGGGAAAGGAGTGCTGGAGGCGTTCGGGCCGCATCGAGACGAGGTCCCCGCCCCATTCCCGCCACCGCTCGAGGTCGACCGCGGGAATTCCGACGAGCCGGCAGATCACCGTGATGGACAGGGGGTAGGCGTAGTGCTCCAGCAGGTCCACCGACCCGTCCTGCACCGCCCGGTGAGGCAGCTCGTCGAGCAGCCCGTCGGCGATCTGTTCGATGGCGGGACGCAGATCGAGGATTCGGCGGGCCGTGAACGCCCGGGTCACCAGGCGGCGCAGCCGCGGATGGTCCGGCGGGTCGCTGTCCAGGAGGGAGCCGAGCAGGTAGACCCGTAAGTGCTCGGGGACGTTGAGCAGTTCCATCATCCCCTCACGCGGATCGGCGCCCCGTGCGCCGGGCACGTGCGAAGGGGTGGTGACGAACCGTGGGTCGCGCAGCACGGCGCGGACGTCGTCGTAGCGGGTCACGAACCACACCGGCGTGCCGTCGACGAACCGGCCGCGGACGACCGGGCCCTGCTCGCGCAGCCGGCCGTACCCGCCGAAGGGGTCCGCGAGCAGATCGGGGTCCATCATGTGCGGGCCTGCGGGGCACGCCGCTGCCGCACCGGCCGGCGGGGCGTCCGGGAACGTGGAAGACATGGTCGGCTCCGGTACTCGCTGGGGCGTCACTTGACCGCGCTGATCACGCCGTGCGGCGTCCACCGACCGCCGGGCAGCCGCTCGGGCTTGACGAACCCGGCCGCGCCGAACCACTCCTCGTACTGGCCCCACCGGTAGATCGTGCTGCTGGCGGCCGGCAGTGTCGCGAAGTACACGTTGTCCAGGGCCGCGTACAGCGGGCCGTCCCCGCTGTCGTCGGACATGGCGTTGAACACCAGGACCCGCCCGCCGTCCGGCAGCGCCGCGTGTGCCTTGCGCAGCAGCCGTATGTTCTCCTGCGGTGACCAGATCACGAGCTGGTTGGCGAAGAGCACGCAGTCGTGGCCGGTCGGGTAGGTGTCGGCGAAGATGTCCGCGGCCCGTACGGAGATGCGGTCGGACAGGCCGTGCTCGGCGATCTTCTTGCGGGCGATCTCCACCGTGCCGGGCAGGTCCAGGACGGTGAACTCGACGCCGGGGTTGGCCTGGGCGAGGGCGAGGGCGTTGACGCCGTCGCCGCCGCCGACGTCGAGCACGCGGCGCACTCCGCTGAGGTCGGCCTTCTCCACCAGTACGGGGTTGGACAGCCGGGACCAGGACCGCATGCAGCGGTAGAACAGCTGTTCCAGCTCGGGGTCCGCGGACAGCCGGTGGTAGAGGTCCTCCCCCGAGCCCTTGATCCGTCGCAGGCCGACGTTGGTGTTCTCGCGCAGCGACGCGATGAAGTCCACCTCGGCAGGCCGGACGATCCGTTCCTCGTACTCGACGAGATCCTCGATGATCTCCCACGTGCCCTCTGCGAACAGGCCGTTCAGTACGTCGGCGTTCTCGTAACCCTCGCCCTGACGCCTTGTCAGTCCGAGGGCGGTGGTGCCGAGCAGCAGGATCTGTACCGGACGCTCCTCCAGGTCAAGTTCCCGGCCGATCTCCGGCGGGGTCAGGCCCGGTCGCCGGTGCAGCAGGGTGAAGAGGCCCAGTTCGCTGCCCGCGCGGAGCATCTGGAAGGCGGAGGAGCCGAACAGGATCTGTACCAGTCCGTCGGTGGTGAGCGGGGACGCGTGAGCCATGGGCACTCCGAATCGGCTGAGGCGGAAAGGGTGGTGTGCGGGAAGGCCGGAGGTCAGGTCACCCGGGCGAGGCCGGCGGGCCGGGAGGCGTAGGAGCCCTCGGCCACGACGTCGCGGATACGGGCCAACGCGTCCCAGACGTCGGTGAACCGGGTGACCAGCGGGGACAGACCGATACGCAGCCGGTCCGGGACCCGGTAGTCGCAGATCACCTTCGCGTCCGCGGCCAGTGCCTGGCAGATCCGCCAGGCGTCGGGGTGGTACAGGGACAGATGCGAACCGCGCCGCTCGGGCGGGCGGGGCGAGGCGGGCCGGAAGTCCAGCGGGGTGAGCCAGGCGTCCGCCAGCTCGTCGGCCAGCCGGCCCAGCCGCAGCCCCTTGGCCCGGATCCGCGCCGTCCCGGCCTCCTCGACCAGGGCGAGAGCGGGATCGATCGCCGCCAGCGACACCAGCGGCGGGGTGCTCACAAGGAACCGCTCGATGCCCGGCACCGGGTCGTAGTCGGGCCCCATCTCGAACTGTCCGCGCTGCCCGTACCAGCCCCACACCGGCTGCCGCAGCCGGGACTGCAGATCGCGCCGCACATAGAGGAAGGCGGGTGAACCCGGGCCGCCGTTGAGGTACTTGTAGGTGCAGCCGACGGCGAGCTCCGCGCCGGTGCCGGCCAGGTCCACGGGGACGGCTCCGGCGGCGTGCGACACGTCCCACAGCACCCGCGCGCCGACCGTCCGGGCCAGGTCGTTCACCTGCGCCATGTCCAGCAGCGCGCCGCTTCGGTAGGACACCAGGGACAGCACCACCAGCGCGACGTCACCGTTGAGTGCCGAGCGCAGGACGTCGAGGTCGAGGCCGCCGTCGAGGTCGGACGGCAGCCGCACCAGCCGCAGCCCGCGCTGTTCGGCGAGGCCCTGGACGATGTACCGGTTGGTGGGGAAGTCCTCGGCGTCCGTCACGACGGTGCCGCGCCCCGGTGCCGCGTCCAGGGCGGCGGCGGCCAGCTTGTAGAGGTTGACCGACGTGGAGTCGGAGATCACCACCTCGCCGGGCGCGGCGCCGAGCACGTGCTCGGCGAGGCGGTCGCCGAGCCGGGCGCCCCAGTCGATCCAGCCCTGCCACGACCGCACCAGCCCGCCGCCCCAGCCCTCCTCGACCACCTCCCGCAGCACCTCCGGCGTGGCGGCGGGCAGCGGGCCCAGCGAGTTGCCGTCCAGGTAGATCAGCTCCGGATCGGCGATGACGAACCGCTCGCGGAACGCGGCGAGCGGATCGGCCGCGTCCAGTTCCTCGGCCACCGTGCGCGGGATCCCGCTCACCATCGGCCCTCCTTCTGTCTCGTGTCGTGCGTGTCCGCGTGTCCCGCCGTCCGCGGGCAGGCCCTGGGCGTCCGGTCAGAGCGTGGAGCGCACCGACCACAGTTCCGGGAAGAAACGGTGCTCACTGATCCGGGCGAGCCAGGCCACCCCCTCGGTGCCGCCGGTCCCGGGCTTGGCGCCCAGCATCCGCTGCACGGTCACCAGATGGGTGTAGCGCCAGCGGGCGAACTGGTCGGCGGTGTCCGTCAGCGCCTCCGCGAGCAGATGCAGGTCGCGATGGCGGACGGGGTCCCGGTAGACCGCCCGCCAGGCCTCCTCCACCTCCGCGCCATCGCGGTACGGCCGGGTGACGTCCCGGCTCGTCGCGTCGTCCGGCGTGAGCAGTCCGCGGCGTGCCAGCAGCGCGAGCGCGGCGTCGTACAGGCTCGGCTCGTGCAGCTGACCGACGACCGCGTCGTAGCCCGCCGTGTTCCGGTGCGGCGCGGCCATCGCCGGGTTCTTGTTGCCGAGCAGGAACTCCAGGCGCCGGTAGCCGGCCGACTGGAAGCCGGAGGCCGACCCCAGGACGTCCCGGAACTCGGCGAACTCCACCGGGGACAGCACGGAGAACGTCTCCCACGACACCAGCAGCACCTGCTGCACCCGTGCGGCGCGGCGCAGCGTCCACAGCGCGTCGTCGAGCAGGTCGTCGGCCAACTGGTCGCGCGCAGTGCTGAATTCGGTGTGCAGCAGCTTGAACAGCAGCTCCTTGACCTGGCTCATGATGATGAACCCCGGCTCGGTGCGGGCCGAACTGAGCGGATGCTGCAAGCCCAGCAGCTCGTCCATCCGCGCGTAGTGGGCGTACGGGGTCGTGTCCGACGAGGATCCGGCGGACAACGGGCACGCGGGGCTCGCGGTCCTCTGTTCGGTGGTCATGCGGTCGTTCCTTCCAGTCCCATCTGCGCCAGGACCGCGTCGCCCAGTGCGGTGCCCGGCACGCCCAGGTCGTAGGGGAGGTCGAAGTGGTCGCGCCGATCGGCGACGACCTCCGTCACCGCCGCCCGGGGGCGCAGCGCCGCCACCATCCGGTCGTGCTGGCGGACGTACTCCTCGGTCTCGTTCCCGCCGCGGGCGACCACCGTCGGGGGCAGCCGCGCCGGCAGACGAAGGATCGGGCTGTTGCGCAGGGCCGCGGCCTCGTCCAGCCGCAGCGCGTCGTTGACGTAGGACAGGCGCACCGGCTCCAGGTCGTACATGCCGCTGAGCAGCACCGCCCCGGCGATCCGGCCGGTCACGTCCGGGCCGGCCGACGCGTCCGGCAGCAGGGCCATGGCGGCCAGGTGCGCGCCGGCCGAGGTGCCGCACAGATGGAGGCGGTCCGGGGCGAACCCGAGCCCGTCCGCGTGCCGCAGCAGCCAGTCCACGGCCCGGCGCACCATGCCCGCCATGGCGTCCAGGCCGACGTCCGGCGCCAGCCCGTACTCGATCACCGCGACCGCCGCGCCGGCGGCCAGCAGCGGCGGCACCGGGAACGCCGATTCGGCGCGGCTCAGTGCCTGCCAGTTCCCGCCGTGCACGAACACCAGCAGCGGAGCCCGCCCGGCCGCCTGCCCGGGGAAGTAGTCGAGCCGCTCCGCCGGGTGCGGGCCGTAGGCGAGGGAGGTCCGCACCGGGTGGTCCCGGCGGGCGGCCTCGCTGAGCCGCTCGTATGCGCGCAGGTAGGCGTCCAGGCTCGCCACGCGCGAACTCGGCGAGTACTGCCGGTCCAGCGTGGCCTGGTTCATGCCCCGGTACACGGCACCCGCGGCCGGCGGTGCGTCGCGCATGCGCTCAGCTCCCCGGCGCGTAGTCGGCACGGGCCCGCTCGTACATCTCGGTCAGCAGCGGGTCGATGCCGTGCGACCCGGTGCGGTAGCGGGCGCCGAAACGGCTCGCGTACTCCTCGAACCACTCCCGCCGGTCGGCCAGGAACAGCACGTCGTGGATCGCCATCGACCGCACCGCCATCATCGGCACCGGGGCATGACTCACCTCGAACGCCGGGTTGCGCGCGGCCTTCTCCTCGCACTTCTCGTGGAACTGGGCGATCATCAGCCCCCGCCGCACACTCTCCGGCTTCAGCGCGGTGTGCGCCGCGTCCAGCAGGTGCAGGTGCTCGGCCGGAAGGTCCGGCAGGACCAGCAGCAGCGAGCGCAGATTCGGGTTGCCGGACTTCCAGTCGACCTCGCTGAACTCGTCGAGACCGCAGCGGACGATCTCGTCGAGCAGGGCCTGGCTCGGGGTGGGGCCGACGAGCCTGACGCGGATCTCCAGCGCGCCGGCACGCTGGGCGGGTTCGACGAACGGGCACACCGGGCCGGTGCGTCCGAGTTCGCCGTGGGGTCGGCGGATGTACTCGCTCAGCCATTCCTCCACGGCGGCCAGGGCCTTGGCCACGTCGACGGAGAGCACGTCGGTCAGCATCAGTGTCAGTCCTCGGGTGTCGGTCCTCGCGGACAGCGGACGGCGGGTTCCTGGTGGGCGGCCCGCGAAGGTCACTCGTCGCCGGTGAGGTCGTGGAGCTTGGCCGAGAGGATGCGGCCGATCTCGGCCAACGTGTCCGGGCGGGTCAGCATCGACCCGTGGTCGCCGGGCACCACATGGGCCTCGACGGAGCCGCGCACATACGGCTGCCAGGCCGCGGCGGTCACCGGCGGGTCCTGCTCCTGCGAGCAGGCGATCAGCAGCAGGTCCCCGTCGATCTGGCCGGGCCGGTAGTCGACGGTCAGATGGGTGTTGTTCGCCGAGATCTCGGTGATCGTCGTGAGCCGGTCCTCCTCCAGGTTGGCCAGCACACTGCCCTGGCGGCGCAGGATCTCCCGCGCCCTGGCGAAGGTCATCTCGCCGTCGTCGTGGTGGTCGCCGTCGTCGACGAGACCGACGTGGTAGAGCAGCATCACCCGGTCGTCCGGGGCGGGCACGTCGGCGTGGGTGAGGCCCTGCCAGTCCGGGATCACATCGAGCACCGCGACCAGCGCCACCGGTTCGCCGCGCCGCTGGAACTCCGCGGCCAGCGCGTGCGCGCACAGCCCGCCGAACGACCAGCCGGCCAGGTGGTACGGCCCGTGCGGCTGCACCCGCTGGATCTGGTCGGCGTAATCCACCGCCATCTCCTCCATGCTGGCGGGCCGGGGTTCCGGCCGGGCCAGACTGCGCGCCTGGATACCGTAGAGCGGATACTGCGGCGCCAGGTGCTTGATGAGCGCGCTGTACGACCAGCTGATGCCCCCGCCCGGATGGACACAGAACAGCGGCGGCCTGCTGCCTCCGGTGCGCAGCGGCAGCATCACCTCGTACGAGCCGTCCGCGTCGTCGACGTCGAGCCGGGCCGCGATGCCCGCCGGTGTCGGCGCCTCGAACAGGCTCCGCACGCCCAGCTCGACACCGAAGGCCGCGCGCAGCCGGGCCAGCAGCCGGGTGGCCAGCAGCGAGTGCCCGCCCAGGTCGAAGAAGTCCTCGCTCACACCGACCACCGGTCGGCCCAGGACCTCCGCGAACAGCTCGCACACCACCTGCTCCTGCGGGGTGGCAGGCGCCCGCCCAATGTCGGCGCGCTCCGGTTCGAGCGTCGGCAGCGCCGCACGGTCGAGCTTGCCGTTGGCGGTGAGCGGCAGCCGGTCGAGCGGAACGACGGCGGCGGGGCGCATGTACTCGGGCAGCCGACGGCGCAGGTGCTCCCGTACGGCCATGAGCAGGGCTCCAGTGCTCCGGCGGGTGGCCGGGCTGGTGGTCCAGGACGAGAGCGGGGTGCCGGGGCCGGCCGCGCCCGTGGGTGCGTAGGCACCGACGGGCACCTTCTCGCCGAGCAGTTCGCGCTTGACGTACGTGACGTCGAGAGCGGCCGGTTCGTGCCCGTTCCAGCTGATCGCCGTCCAGTAGCCGTACTTCCCGCCCAGGCGGTGCAGGTCCTCCGGATCGACGCCGGCCGTGTCCCGGGACTCCGGTGCCGTCCCGGATTCGAGCGCGCGCTGTGCGGCGAGGTCGGCCGCGATGCGCGCGTGAGGTACCCCGGTGACGCGCAACCGGTCGGGCCGCGCGCTGCCCAGATGATCGGCGAGGGCACCCAGGTCACGGGTCCAGGGTCGAGTGGGAGCGTCGTCGAGGGGGTGGGTGGTGATGCCGGTCTTGTAGAGGGTGGCGTCGTAGCGGTAGCGGGTGAGTTCGTTGTGGGCGGTGCCGCGCTTGAGCTGGATGTCGGTGCCCGCCAGGTCGGGGACGTGGTGGGCGAGGGCGCTGAAGTACTCGGGGTCGACGAGGAGTTCCTTTTCCAGGACCAGGCTCTGCTCGACGGCACGGCGGATCGCGGCCGTGTCGCCAGGGTCCTCGGCACGCGCCGTCTGCACACCCGAGGCGAAGGTCCGCAGCAACCGCGGATTGCGCAGGTCGCCCAGGAACAGCGCGCCACCGGGCGCGAGCAGACGGAAGGCCTGCTCGACGACCTGCGTCAGATATCCGCCGTTCGGGAAGTACTGGGCCACGGAGTTGACCACGATCGTGTCGAAGTGCCCCTGCGGAAGGTCGCCGTGCTCATGGGCGGCCTGCACCCGGAGCCTGACCCGCCGGGCCAGCTCGGGGTCACCGTCGACATGGCGCCGCAACTCCTCCACGACGACCGGGGAGAAGTCCGTGCCCCAGTACTCCTCGCACTCGGGCGCCAGTCCGGACAGCAGCAGACCGGTGCCGACACCGATCTCCAGGACACGGCCGGGCTTGAGCGCCCTGATCCGTTCGAGCGTGGCCGCACGCCACTCCCGCATCTCGGGCAGCGGGATCGGCTCGCCGTCGTAACTGCTGTTCCAGCCGGAGAAGTCCTCCCCCAGCGTCGAACCGGGCGCCGAGTACAAGGAGTCGTAGAGATCCTGCCACTCGCCGATCTGATCCCGCTCCTCCTCGTCCCCCGTCGGTCCACCGGTGTCGGGGACGACGTAGGCGATCAGGCGGGTGCTGCCGGGCTGGTCGTGATGGGCGACCACCGCGGCCTGACCGACCGCGGGATGATCGGTGAGGACCATCTCGATCTCACCCGGCTCGATCCGGAAACCACGGACCTTGACCTGGTGGTCGGCCCGGCCCATGTACTCCAGATCGCCTTCGGCGTTGACACGCACGAGGTCACCCGTGCGATACATCCGACCACCGCACTCAACACCGAAGGGATCGGCGACGAACCGCTCCGCCGTCATACCGGGCTTGTTCAGATAGCCGCGCGCCAGGCCTGCCCCGGCGACATACAGCTCACCCGTCACCTGCGGCGGCACCGGCCGCAGGCGCTCGTCCAGCACATAGACACGGGTGTTGGCCATCGGACGGCCGATCGGCACGGTCGCCGGGCCGCTGTAGGGGCGCGGGACGCGGTGGTGGGTGGCGAACGTGGTCGTCTCCGTCGGCCCGTACCCGTCCACCACGGTCAGCCCCGGGCAGACCTCGTGCAGACGCTGCACCGTGGCGCCGGAAACGGCCTCGCCCCCACTCCACACCTGCCGCACGCCCGACAACGCGTCCGCAGCGTGCTCGGCGACCACGTTCAACAGGGAACTGGTCAGCCACAACGCAGTCACACGCCGGCTGGTGACGGCCTGGCGCAGAGCGGGGACGTCCAGATCACCGGCCGGGGCCACCACAACGGTGCCGCCGCTCAGCAGCGGCACCCACAACTCGTAGGTGGACGCATCGAACGCGGCCGGCGAATGCAGCAGCACCCGCTCATGCGCCGAACGGTCGAACCGCGGATCCAGAGCCAGGGCGGCGACATTGCGATGCGTCACCACGATCCCCTTGGGCGCACCCGTCGAACCCGAGGTGTACATCACATACGCCGCATCACCCGAACGCACACCCACCCCAGGCGCTTCACGCCGTTCCTCTCCCCCGGGTGTGGAGTCGATGAGGAACACGTCTGCCGCATCGGCCGGGAGGTGCGGCTGAGACGCGTCGTCCGTCACCACCAGCGTGGCGCCGGTGTCGGCCAGGACATGGCGGATGCGGTCGGCCGGATAGCGGGCGTCGAGGGGCACGTAGACGGCGCCGGCTTTCATCAGGCCCAGGACCGTGCTCACCGTTCCGATCGAACGCTCCAGCAGGACACCGACCGCGTCACCGGGCCACACTCCCCTGCCGATCACGTCATGCGCGAACTCGTCCGCGAGCGCGTCGAGCTGTGCGTACGTGAGCGTGACCGCGCCGTCGGTGACCGCCGGGGCATCGGGCCTCTCAGCCACCTGCCGGACGAACAGCTCGCCCAGGGAGACATCCGGTACGGCATGCACCGTGTCGTTGAACTCGACCACGGCACGCCGGTGTTCGTCGGGGGTGAGGATGTCGATGTGGTTGAGGGGCTGGTCGGGGTGGGTGGTGGCGATGTCGAGGAAGTGCAGCCACCGCTCGAACAAGGCCCGCACGGTGGGCGCGTCGTAGATGTCGCTGGAGTACTCGATCGCCCCGCTGATGCCCTGCGGCTCGCCATGGGCGCCGCGCTGCTCGGCGAGGCTGAAGAACAGGTCGAACTTCGCGGTACCGGTCCGTCCGGGAGCGACGTCGATCGTCAGACCGGGAAGCCGGAAACTCGCCTCGGGCGCGTTCTGGAGCGCCAGCATGACCTGGAACAGCGGATGGTGCGAGAGGGTGCGGGTCGGGTTGAGCAGTTCCACCAGGTACTCGAACGGGACGTCCTGGTGCGCGTAGGCAGCCAGACTCCGCTCCCGCACCCGAGCAATCAACTCAGCGAACGTCGGGTCACCGGACGTGTCCGTACGCAGCACCAGCGTGTTCACGAAGAACCCGATCAACTCATCCAGCGCCTGATCGGTGCGACCGGCCACCGGACTGCCCACCGGAACATCCTCACCCGCCCCCAACCGCGTCAGCAGAGCAGCGAGTCCGGCCTGCAGCACCATGAACAAACTCGCACCCGACGCCCGCGCGAGATCGGCCAACCGCCGGTGCAGGTCCGGGTCGACATCGACCGTGAGGTAGTCACCCCGGTAGGTCATCACGGCCGGACGCGGACGATCCACGGGAAGCGTCAACTGATCCGGCAGACCCGCCAACGCCTGCGTCCAGTAACCGATCTGCGTCGCGAACAGACTGTCCGGATCGTTCTGATCACCCAGCAGTTCGTTCTGCCACAACGTGTAGTCCGCATACTGCACCGGCAACGCAGACCACTCCGGCACCCGCCCCTCCACCCGCGCCGTATAAGCACGGGTCAGATCGGCGGCCAACGGGCCCAACGACCACCCGTCACCCGCGATGTGGTGCAGAACCAGCAGCAGTACGTACTCCTGCGCCGCGAGTTCGAAGAGCTCGGCGCGCAGCGGTATCTCGGTCGCCAGGTCGAAGGGGTAGCGGGCGGCCGCCTTCAGGGCATCCGGCAGTTCCGTCTCGGTCGTGGGGTGGACGGTGAGGTGCGGGACGGCCGCCTCGGGTGACAGCACCTGCTGGCAGGGGACGCCCTCGGCCTCGGGGAACACGGTCCGCAGACTCTCGTGCCGGGACACCACGTCACCGAGGGCGGCCCGCAGTGCGTCACGGTCCAATTCGCCGTTCAGCCGCAGGGCCAGTGGGATGTTGTAGGTGGCGCTCGGCCCCTCCATCTTGTGGATGAACCACAGCCGGCGCTGGGCGAAGGACAGCGGCATGACCTCGGGTCGCCTGCGGACGGTGAGAGCCAGGCGTCCGGGGGCGGCGGTGTCGAGGAGTGCCGCCACCGCGGCCGGCGTCGGACCCTCGAACAGCGCACGCAACTCCAGCTCGGCTCCGAACGCGGCGCGGATCTGGGCGATGAGGCGAGTGGCCAGCAGTGAGTGCCCGCCCAAGTCGAAGAAGTCGTCCTCGACACCGACCCGCGGCAGCCCCAGCACCTGCGCGAACAGATCACACACGATCTGCTCCTGCGGCGTGCGCGCCCCTCGGCCCGATCCGGCCGACGCGAACTCCGGCACAGGCAGGGCCACCCGGTCCAGCTTGCCGTTGGCCATCAGGGGGAGCCGGTCGAGGGGAACGATGGCCGACGGGACCATGTAGTCGGGCAGACGGTCGCGGGTGTGCTCACGGAGCTTGTCGACCAGGGCACCGGTGCCGCGGCGGGCGGCGGGGTTGGTCGCCCACGTGGAAAGGGATGCGGTGACGGAGCTGGTGGGGAGCGCGGCGTAGGTGCCGACGGGGGCGCGGCCGGACAGCCGGGTCCGGTCGACGAAGACGACGTCCACGGCGTCGGTGTCCTGGGTGTTCCAGGTGATGCCGGTCCAGTAGCCGTGCTCGTCGCCCAGGGTGTGGAAGGTCTCAAGGCCGATGGGTGAGGCGCTGGGGCGGTCGGGCAGCGGTGCGCCGTCTTCGAGGGCCTGTCGCACGGCGAGTTCGTGGACGAGGCGGGGGTTCGGGACGCCGGTCAGGCGGATTTCCGCGGGCCGGTCGACCGCCAGCTGTTGCCTCAGATCGTTGAGGTTGGCTTGGGCGTCGGCGTGCGCGAGCCAGGGGCGGGCGGGAGCGTCGTCGAGGGGGTGGGTGGTGATGCCGGTCTTGTAGAGGGTGGCGTCGTAGCGGTAGCGGGTGAGTTCGTTGTGGGCGGTGCCGCGCTTGAGCTGGATGTCGGTGCCCGCCAGGTCGGGGACGTGGTGGGCGAGGGCGCTGAAGTACTCGGGGTCGACGAGGAGTTCCTTTTCCAGGACCAGGCTCTGCTCGACGGCACGGCGGATCGCGGCCGTGTCGCCAGGGTCCTCGGCACGCGCCGTCTGCACACCCGAGGCGAAGGTCCGCAGCAACCGCGGATTGCGCAGGTCGCCCAAGAACAACGCGCCACCGGGGGTGAGGGCGCGGAGCGCGTGGTGGACGACTTGTTCCAGGTAACCGGCGTTCGGGAAGTACTGGGCCACGGAGTTGAGCACGATCGTGTCGAAGTGGCCCTGCGGAAGGTCGGCGAAGTCGTGGGCGGGCTGGGTGCGCAGGTGGACCCGGGTGGCCAGGACGGGATCGGCGTCGATGTGCCGCCGAAGCTCGTCGATGACGGTGCGGGAGAAGTCGGTGCCCCAGTACTCCTCGCACTCGGGCGCCAGTCGGGCCAGGAGCAGGCCGCTGCCGACACCGATTTCGAGGACGCGGCGCGGCCTCAGGGACCGGATGCGGTCGACGGTCGTGTCCCGCCACTCCCGCATCTCGGGCAGTGGGATCGGCTGGCCGTCGTAACTGCTGTTCCAGCTGGCGAAGTTCTCACCGAAGGCCGTCTGCTCCGCCGCGGTGTACACGGCGTCGTACAGGTTCTGCCACTCGCTGAGCTGGTCCTGCTCCACAGCCTCGTCGTGGTCGCGCGCCGAGGTGTCTGCGACGACGTAGGCGACGAGTCGGGTGTCGCCGGGCTGGTCCTCGCGGACGACGACGGCTGCCTGCGCGATGTCCGTATGGTCGGTGAGGACCTCCTCGATCTCGCCGAGTTCGATGCGGAAACCGCGGATCTTGATCTGGTGGTCGACGCGCCCGACGAACTCCAGCTCGCCGTCCTGGTTCCAGCGCACGAGGTCACCGGTGCGGTACATCCGCCCACCGGGCTCGGGAGCGTACGGGTCCGCCAGGAACCGCTCAGCCGTCAAGCCGGGCTTGCCCAAGTAGCCGCGGGCCACACCGGATCCTGCGATGTACAGCTCTCCCACCACACCGGGCGCCACCAACTCAAGCCCCGAACCCAGCACGTAGGCCCGCGTGTTGGCGATCGGCCGGCCGATGGGCGGTGTGCCCGCGCCGCCGCCGAGGTCCGCGGCCGTCGACCAGATGGTGGTCTCGGTGGGACCGTACAGGTTGGTCACGTCGTCGGTGAGCCTGCGCATCGACTCGGCGAGCGGAGTGGGCAGCGCCTCACCGCCGACGAGCACACGCAGGCCCCGCAGCGCCTCCGGCTCGTGCGCCACGAGCAGCTGCCACAGGGAGGGGGTGCCCTGCACGACCGTGACGCCGTGCCGGGCGATCAGGTCGAGCACCGCGGACGGTTGAGGGACGGCCTCCTTGGGGGCGAGGACGACCGTGGCGCCCGACAGGAGCGGGTGGTACAGCTCCAGCGCGGCGATGTCGAACGCCACCGTGGTGACCGCGAGCAGCCGTTCCCCCGTTCGGAGCGGGACCTTGCGCCGCATCGCTTCCAGGAAGTTGAGCAGCGCCGCGTGCGGTACGACCACGCCCTTGGGGCGACCGGTCGAGCCTGACGTGTAGATCACGTACGCGGCGGCCTCGGGGGCCGGCGGTGCTGCGTGTCCGGTCTCGGCCGGGTCGGTGTCGGGGCTGGCGGACAGAAGTGCGTGTACGTCCGGGGAGTTCAGCACCAGTCGTGCCGCCGAACCACCGTCCGGCGTCCGGGAGTCGGTCGCCAATGTGGTGAGCAACAGGGCGGGCCGTGCGTCCTGGAGGACGTAGGCGAGGCGGCCGGCCGGGTGGTCCGGGTCCAGTGGCAGGTACGCGGCACCGCTCTTGAGCACGGCCAACAGGGCGATCACCAGCTCGGCCGAACGCGGCAGCGCCAGCGCGACCACCCGGTCCGGACCCGCGCCCCGGCGCAGCAGGACGTGCGCGAGGCGGTTGGCGCGGCGGTCCAGCTCCGCATACGTCAGGGAGGTGTCCCCGGCGATCACGGCCACGGCGTCAGGGGTGGCGGCGGCCTGCTCGGCGAAGCGGACCGGCAGCAGCTTCTCGCCGACCTCGGTCTCGGTCTCCAGCCAGGTGCCGAGCAACTGCCGGTGTTCGTCGGGGGTGAGGATGTCGATGTGGTTGAGGGGCTGGTCGGGGTGGGTGGTGGCGATGTCGAGGAAGTGCAGCCACCGCTCGAACAAGGCCCGCACGGTGGGCGCGTCGTAGATGTCGCTGGAGTACTCGATCGCCCCGCTGATGCCCTGCGGCTCGCCATGGGCGCCGCGCTGCTCGGCGAGGCTGAAGAACAGGTCGAACTTCGCGGTACCGGTCCGTCCGGGAGCGACGTCGATCGTCAGACCGGGAAGCCGGAAACTCGCCTCGGGCGCGTTCTGGAGCGCCAGCATGACCTGGAACAGCGGATGGTGCGAGAGGGTGCGGGTCGGGTTGAGCAGTTCCACCAGGTACTCGAACGGGACGTCCTGGTGCGCGTAGGCAGCCAGACTCCGCTCCCGCACCCGAGCAATCAACTCAGCGAACGTCGGGTCACCGGACGTGTCCGTACGCAGCACCAGCGTGTTCACGAAGAACCCGATCAACTCATCCAGCGCCTGATCGGTGCGACCGGCCACCGGACTGCCCACCGGAACATCCTCACCCGCCCCCAACCGCGTCAGCAGAGCAGCGAGTCCGGCCTGCAGCACCATGAACAAACTCGCACCCGACGCCCGCGCGAGATCGGCCAACCGCCGGTGCAGGTCCGGGTCGACATCGACCGTGAGGTAGTCACCCCGGTAGGTCATCACGGCCGGACGCGGACGATCCACGGGAAGCGTCAACTGATCCGGCAGACCCGCCAACGCCTGCGTCCAGTAACCGATCTGCGTCGCGAACAGACTGTCCGGATCGTTCTGATCACCCAGCAGTTCGTTCTGCCACAACGTGTAGTCCGCATACTGCACCGGCAACGCAGACCACTCCGGCACCCGCCCCTCCACCCGCGCCGTATAAGCACGGGTCAGATCGGCGGCCAACGGGCCCAACGACCACCCGTCACCCGCGATGTGGTGCAGAACCAGGACGAGGACGTGGCGGTCGGGGGCGAGTCGGAACAGCTCGGCGCGCAGCGGTGTTTCGGTTGCCAGGTCGAAGGGGTAGCGGGCCGCCGACTTCAGGGCCTCCGGCAGTTCCCTCTCGGTAATGTCCGTGGTGGGCAGCTCCACGTTCACGCTGTCGAGGACGTGCTGGTACGGCGTGCCGTCAGTCTCGGGGAACACCGTCCGCAGGCTCTCGTGCCGGGACACCACGTCACCGAGGGCGGCCCGCAGCGCGTCACGGTCCAACGTGCCGGTCAGTCGTAAGACGAGAGGGATGTTGTAGGTGGCGCTCGGCCCCTCCATCTTGTGCAGGAACCACAGCCGCCGCTGGGCGAACGACAGAGGCACGGCGTCGGGCAGTTGCTGCTTGGTCAGGGCGAGCCGTGCGGGCCCGGCGGTGTCGAGCCGGGCCGCGACCGCCCCCGCGGTCCGTGCCTCGAAGAGCGTGCGCAGGCCGATCTCGACGCTGAACGCGGCACGGATGCGGGCGATCAGCCGGGTGGCCAGCAGCGAGTGGCCGCCGAGCTCGAAGAAGTCGTCGTCCACGCCGACGAGGGGCAGCCCCAGCACCTGTGCGAACAGATCGCAGATGATCTGCTCCTGCGGCGTGCGCGCCTCCCGCCCCGCCCTGGGCACGGCGATGTGCGGCTCCGGGAGCGCCGCCTTGTCCAGCTTGCCGTTGGCGGTCAGCGGCAGGCGGTCCAGGAGTGTGACGGCCGAGGGCACCATGTGTTCGGGCAGCCGCTCACGGACGAACTCCCGTAACTCCTCGGGCCGCAGGGCCTCCCGGGCCACCACATAGGCCACCAGCCGGGTCCTGCCGGGCTGGTCCTCGCGGACGACTACGGCGGCCTGGGCGATATGGGGGTGCTCGGTGATGACGTTCTCGATCTCGCCGGGTTCGATGCGGAAGCCGCGGATCTTGACCTGGTGGTCGGCGCGGCCGACGAACTCCAGCTCGCCGTCCTGGTTCCAGCGCACGAGGTCACCGGTGCGGTACATCCGCCCACCCGGCTCGGCAGCGTACGGGTCCGCCACGAACCGCTCGGCCGTCATACCGGGCTTGCCCAGATACCCGCGGGCGACACCGGCCCCCGCGACGTACAGCTCCCCCACCACGCCGGGCGCCACCAACTCAAGCCCCGAACCCAGGACGTAGGCCCGCGTGTTGGCGATCGGTCGGCCGATCGGCGCGGTGAGCCGCCAGCTGTCGGCGTCGTCGCTCAGGGTGTGGGCCGTGACCACGTGGGTCTCGGTGGGGCCGTAGTGGTTGTGCAGCACGCGTTCTGGTGCCGAGGTGTGGAACTCGCGGACGACGCGGCTCAGCGTAAGGGCCTCGCCGGCCTGCGCGATGGTCCGCAGCCGGGGCAGCGCACGTCCC
Source organism: Streptomyces sp. AM6-12 (assembly GCF_044327085.1). Lineage (NCBI taxonomy): Bacteria > Bacillati > Actinomycetota > Actinomycetes > Kitasatosporales > Streptomycetaceae > Streptomyces > Streptomyces sp. AM6-12. The sequence continues at coordinate 173,759 of NZ_JBIQWN010000002.1, read as the reverse complement.
TGCTCGACGGCTGCCTCGGCGACGGCCTCCAGGACGAGGTTGGGCGCAAAGAGTTCCTCCACTTCGTGCTCGTCCAGCCACTCGACGAACCGGGCCGCGTCCCGCCGGACGTCCTCGTCCGGGATCACCAGGGTCTTGCCGAACATCAGGGCCGACAGCATCTCCTGCGCGGAGACGTCGAAGCTGATGGCCGTGAACTGCGCGGTGCTCGTGCCGGGTTCGCCGCCGATCGCCTCGTGGTGCCACTCCAGCAGGTTCACCAGCGCACCCGCGGGCATGACGACGCCTTTGGGTCGGCCGGTGGAGCCTGAGGTGTAGATGACGTACGCGGGGTGATCCGGCGCGAGTGCGGTGACGGGATTGTCCGAGGGCTGATCCGTCACGTCGAGCGCGTCCAGCAACAGCACCGGCGCCGCGGCGACAGCGTCCGCCGGGGGACGGTGCCCGGTCGCCGACAGCACAAGGACGGGCCGGGCATCGCCGACCATCTGAGCCACCCGAGCCGCCGGATAGGCCGGATCAACAGGAAGATAGGCCGCGCCCGCCTTCAGCACCGCCAAGACCGCGACGACCAGGTCCGCGCTGCGCGGCAGCGCCACCGCCACCACGTCCTCCGGACCGACACCACGCCCCACCAGCACATGAGCCAGCCGGTTCGCCCGCTCGTTCAACTCCCCGTACGACAGTGCGGAACCCTCCCACACCACCGCCGCCGCACCCGGCGCAGCCACCACCCGCGCCTCGAACAACTCCGGCAACGTCACCCGCGACGACACCACAGCAGCCGGCACCGCCAACACAGCCGCCCGCTCCTGCGCGGACAGCAGATCCATCCGCCCGATCAGCCGGGAGGAATCCGTGACGACGAGGTCGAGCACCCGGATCAGCCGGTCGATGAACCCGGCGGCCGTCGCCTGGTCGAACAGGTCGTCGCGGTAGTCCAGGCGGAGGTACAGACGACGACCCGGGGCGGCGATCAGGGTCAGGGGATAGTGCGTCGCGTCCCGCCCGCGACCCAGGTCAGGGGTGATCCGCAGCCCGGTCTCCGGCCGCTCGCCGGGTTCGTCCCACGGGTAGTTCTCGAAGACCAGGGAGGTGTCGAAGAGGTCGCCCAGACCGGCCAGTCGCTGGATGCGGGCGAGTCCGAGGTGGTGGTGCCCGGTGAGCCGCGACTGCGCGCTCTGCACCTGTTCGACGGTGGTCAGCAGGGACTGCGCCGGGTTGAGGGACACCCGCACCGGCACCATGTTGATGAGCAGCCCCACCATGCTCTCGACGCCGGGTAGTTGAGGGTCGCGCCCGGCCACGACGGCCCCGAACACGACGTCGTCGTGGCCGGTGCGCCGGCTCAGCACAAGCCCCCAGGCCGCCTGGAGCACGGTGTTCAGGGTCACCCCGTGCCGGCGCGCCCAGTCGGCCAGCGCTGCCGTGCGGTCCTCGTCCAGTTCCACGGTGATCCGCTCCGGCATCAGGCCGGGACGGCCCGGGTCCACCGGGGCGAGCAGCGTCGGCTGTTCGAGTCCGCCGAGCGCCTCCCGCCAGGCGGCCTCCGCCGCTGGCTGGTCCTGCTGCGCGAGCCACCCCAGGTACTGCCGGTAGGGGGCCACTCGGGGCAGCACGGTGGTGTCGCCCTGGCTGTCGTACAGCGTGGCCAGCTCGCGCACGAGCAGTGGCGTCGACCAGCCGTCGAGCAGGATGTGGTGGGTGGTCATGATGAGGCGGTGGCTTTCGGCGGCCAGGCGCACCAGGGAGAAGCGCAGCAGGGGCGGCTCGGCCAGGTCGAACCGGCGGGCGTGCTCCTTGGCGGCGAGCCGGGCCAGCTCCGCCTCCGCGTCGGCCTCGGGAAGCGGCGACAGGTCGAACTCGTCCCACGGAACGTCTACCTGACGTGGTATCAGCTGTACTGTGCGGCCGGAGTCCACCTGCCGGAATCCGGCGCGCAGGTTCGGGTGCCGTTGGACGAGGGCGAGCACGGCGGCCCGCAGCCGCGCCGCATCGAGGACGCCCTCGATGGCGAAGACGTGCTGCACCGCGTAGACGTCCGCGCCGTCCTGCTCGTAGCGGGAGTGGAACAGCAGACCCTCCTGCATCGGGGAGAGGGGGAGGATGTCTTCCAGGCCCGACGACGTCATTTCTGCACCCTCCACGCTGCTTCGAGCTGCTCGATGTCGTGCTGGCTGAGTTCGGTCAGGGGGAAGTCCGAGGGGCTGTGGCCGCCGGTGCCGGAGCGCTCGCCGTGCCGGACCAGTCCGCGGATCGCTCGGAACCAGTGGTCGGCCAGGGCTCGGACGTGCCGTTCGGTCCACAGATCCGGCGCCCAGGTCCAGACGGCCTCCAGTTCCGGCCCGTCCGGGAGGTCGCGGACCATGCTGTTCACCTCAACCCCGTGTGCCAGGGCGGTCGCCGGGTCGGCGCCGCTCAGCAGGCCCGTCTCGGCGGCCACCGTCCATTCCGGGCCGCCGGGGACCACCGGGGCGCCCGCCGAGGGGAACCGGCCGAGGTAGTTGAATCCGAGTTGCGGTACGGCGAGCCCGGCCAGCTCCGGCGCGGTGCCGGGATTGAGGTGCCGCAGCAGGCCGTAGCCGATGCCCCGGTCGGGCAGGGAGCGGACCTGCTCCTTGACCCGCTTCAGTGCCTGTCCGAGCGACGGCCCGCCGCCGACGACCTCTTCCCACGCCAGGGGGCCGGGGTCGATGCGGACGGGATACAGCGAGGTGAACCATCCCACGGTGCGCGAGAGGTCCACGCCCTCGACGATCTCCTCGCGCCCGTGTCCCTCCACGTCCACGAGGAGAGCCGTGTGCCGCCCACGTGCATGGGTCCGGCGCCACTGGGCGACCGCCAGGGCAAGCGCGGCGAGCAGAACGTCGTCGACCTTCGCGTGGAAGGCCGTGGGCACCGTCGTCAGCAGCGGGGTGGTGACCTCGGACGGCAGGGAGAGCGTGAGCGCACGGGCCCGGCCCACGGTGTCCCGCGCGGCATCGGGCCGGCCAGTGGTCAGCGGTGGGTCGGCCGCGGTGAGCAGTCCGGCCCACAGCGCCGCCTCGGCGGTGCGGGCCGGCTGCCGGGCCTCGACCGTGAGGAGACTCGCCCAGCGGCGCAGGGAGGTGCCCACCGGGTCCAGCCGTGGGGGACGGCCGCCCCCGACGGCCTCGCAGGCGGCGATGAGATCGGGAAGCAGGATCCGCCAGGACACCCCGTCGACGACGAGATGGTTGACGACGACCAGCAGCCTGCCCCGTTCGGCCGGTCCGGCGTCGAACCAGACCACCTGAACCAGCAGGCCACGCTCGGCCGACAGTCGATCGGACGCCGCCTCCGCCTGTGCGCGTACCAGCGTCGCGTCGACGGCCGCACCGGCGGTGTCGACACGATGCACCATGTCCGCGGCCGACACGGACCCCACCGGGCCCACCTCAAGCGACCACGCCCCGTTGTCCTGACCGCTTCGTTTCCGGTGCAACCGCAGCGCGTCGTGGTGGTCCACGAGCGCCTGCACGGCCGCGACGAGGTGGTCCTCGCGCAACCCGGCCGGCACCTCCAGCAGCATCGCCTGGTAGAACGCGTCGATGTCGCCACCGCGCGCGTCGAACCAGCGCATGATCGGCGTCGGTTCCAGCCCTCCCACGCCGGAGTCGCCGGAATCGAGTGCCGACACGGCCAGTTCCTCGGCGACCTCGGCCAGTCCGGCCGCGGTCCGCTGCTCGAAGACGTCCCGGACCGCCAGTTTGACACCCGCCGAGCGAGCGAGGCTGACCAGCCGGATCGAGACGATGCTGTCGCCACCGAGCGCGAAGAAGTCGTCGTCGGGCCCGACGTTGTCCACGCCCAGGGCCTGCGCGACCAGCGTCCCCAGCAGTCGCTCGCGCTCCGTCCGCGGTTCACGGCGCGGCACATCCGCCCGCGCGCCCCGATCGGGTTCGGGCAGCGCGGCCCGGTCGAGCTTGCCGTTGGCCGTCAACGGCAGCCGGTCCAGGGTGACGTACGTGGACGGCGCCATGTACTCGGGCAGCCGCTGCCGCACGAACTCCCGCAGATCTGCCAGTGTTCCGCCGGGGTCGGGGACGATGTAGGCGATCAGGCGGGTGCTGCCGGGCTGGTCGTGATGGGCGACCACGGCGGCCTGACCGACCTCGGGATGATCGGTGAGGACCATCTCGATCTCACCCGGCTCGATCCGGAAACCACGGACCTTGACCTGGTGGTCGGCCCGGCCCATGTACTCCAGATCGCCTTCGGCGTTGACACGCACGAGGTCACCCGTGCGATACATCCGACCACCGCACTCAACACCGAAGGGATCGGCGACGAACCGCTCCGCCGTCATACCGGGCTTGTTCAGATAGCCGCGCGCCAGGCCTGCCCCGGCGACATACAGCTCACCCGTCACCTGCGGCGGCACCGGCCGCAGGCGCTCGTCCAGCACATAGACACGGGTGTTGGCCATCGGACGGCCGATCGGCACGGTCGCCGGGCCGCTGTAGGGGCGCGGGACGCGGTGGTGGGTGGCGAACGTGGTCGTCTCCGTCGGCCCGTACCCGTCCACCACGGTCAGCCCCGGGCAGACCTCGTGCAGACGCTGCACCGTGGCGCCGGAAACGGCCTCGCCCCCACTCCACACCTGCCGCACGCCCGACAACGCGTCCGCAGCGTGCTCGGTGACCACGTTCAACAGGGAACTGGTCAGCCACAACGCAGTCACACGCCGGCTGGTGACGGCCTGGCGCAGAGCGGGGACGTCCAGATCACCGGCCGGGGCCACCACAACGGTGCCGCCGCTCAGCAGCGGCACCCACAACTCGTAGGTGGACGCATCGAACGCGGCCGGCGAATGCAGCAGCACCCGCTCATGCGCCGAACGGTCGAACCGCGGATCCAGAGCCAGGGCGGCGACATTGCGATGCGTCACCACGATCCCCTTGGGCGCACCCGTCGAACCCGAGGTGTACATCACATACGCCGCATCACCCGGACGCACACCCACCCTGGGATCACCAGTGTCGGTCGCATGGGACCGAGGAGACTCGATGCGGAGCAACTCCACGGACTCGGCACTTGTTTCCGGAACCGACCGTTCGTCGGTGATCAGCAGGCGCGCGCCGGTGTCGGCCAGGACATGGCGGATGCGGTCGGCCGGATAGCGGGCGTCGAGGGGCACGTAGACGGCGCCGGCCTTCATCAGGCCCAGGACCGTGCTCACCGTCCCGATCGAACGCTCCAGCAGGACACCGACCGCGTCACCGGGCCGCACTCCCCTGCCGATCACCTCATGCGCGAACTCGTCCGCGAACGCGTCGAGCTGTGCGTACGTGAGCGTGACGGCGCCGTCGGTGACCGCCGGGGCATCGGGCCTCTCAGCCACCTGCCGGACGAACAGCTCGCCCAAGGAGACATCCGGTACGGCATGCACCGTGTCGTTGAACTCGACCACGGCACGCCGGTGCTCCTCGAGAGTGAGAATGTCGATGTCCGCCAGAGGACGGTCGGGATCGGACACGGCCGCGTTCAACAGCCTCAGCAAGCGGTCGAACAGTGCCTGCACGGTGGGCGCGTCGTAGATGTCGCTGGAGTACTCGACGGCACCGCTGATGCCCTGGGGCTCACCGCGCTCCCCACGCCGCTCCGCAAGGCTGATAAACAGATCGAACTTCGCCGTACCCGTCCTGCCCAGCTCGACCCCGGCTCGCAGTCCGGGAAGCTCCAGCTCGGTCTCGGGGGCGTTCTGGAGCGCCAGCATGACCTGGAACAGCGGATGGTGCGACAGGGTGCGGGTCGGGTTGAGCAGCTCCACCAGGTACTCGAACGGGACGTCCTGGTGCGCGTAGGCAGCCAGACTCCGCTCCCGCACCCGAGCAATCAACTCAGCGAACGTCGGGTCACCGGACGTGTCCGTGCGCAACACCAGCGTGTTCACGAAGAACCCGATCAACTCATCCAGCGCCTGATCGGTGCGACCGGCCACCGGACTGCCCACCGGAACATCCTCACCCGCCCCCAACCGCGTCAGCAGAGCAGCGAGTCCGGCCTGCAGCACCATGAACAAACTCGCACCCGACGCCCGCGCGAGATCGGCCAACCGCCGGTGCAGGTCCGGGTCGACATCGACCGTGAGGTAGTCACCCCGGTAGGTCATCACGGCCGGACGCGGACGATCCACGGGAAGCGTCAACTGATCCGGCAGACCCGCCAACGCCTGCGTCCAGTAACCGATCTGCGTCGCGAACAGACTGTCCGGATCGTTCTGATCACCCAGCAGTTCGTTCTGCCACAACGTGTAGTCCGCATACTGCACCGGCAACGCAGACCACTCCGGCACCCGCCCCTCCACCCGCGCCGTATAAGCACGGGTCAGATCGGCGGCCAACGGGCCCAACGACCACCCGTCACCCGCGATGTGGTGCAGAACCAGCAGCAGTACGTACTCCTGCGCCGCGAGTTCGAAGAGCTCGGCGTGGAGGGGGATTTCGGCCGCCAGGTCGAAGGCGTGCCGGGCCGCTGACTTCAGGGCCTCCGGCAGTTCCGTCTCGGTAATGTCCGTGGTGGGCAGCTCGACGCTCACGCTGTCCAGGACGTGCTGGTACGGCGTGCCGTCAGTCTCGGGGAACACCGTCCGCAGGCTCTCGTGCCGGGACACCACGTCACCGAGGGCGGCCCGCAGCGCGTCACGGTCCAACGTGCCGGTCAGTCGTACGACGAGAGGGATGTTGTAGGTGGCGCTCGGCCCCTCCATCTTGTGCAGGAACCACAGCCGCCGCTGGGCGGACGAGAGGGGAAGGGCCTGCGGGCGTTCCCGCGCCGTCAGGGGCGGCCGAGCGGGTCCGGCGGTGTCGAGGAGTGCCGCCACCGCGGCCGGCGTCGGACCCTCGAACAGCGCACGCAACTCCAGCTCGGCTCCGAACGCGGCGCGGATCCGGGCGATGAGGCGAGTGGCCAGCAGCGAGTGCCCGCCCAGGTCGAAGAAGTCGTCCGCGACACCGACCCGCGGCAGCCCCAACACCTGCGCGAACAGACCACACACGATCTGCTCCTGCGGCGTGCGCGCCTCCCGCCCCGCCCTGGGCACGGTGAAGTCCGGCTCCGGGAGCGCCGCCTTGTCCAGCTTGCCGTTGGCGGTCAGCGGCATGCGGTCCAGTACGACGACGGCCGCCGGCACCATGTGGTCGGGCAGCCGGTCCCGCGCGAAGTCCCGTACGTCGGCGTCGCGGAGGGCTGCCCGTGCCACCACGTAGGCGATGAGGCGGGCGTCGCCGGACTGTTCCTCCCGGACCACCACCGCGGCCTCGGCGACATCGGGGTGGTCGGTCAGCACGTGCTCGATCTCGCCGGGTTCGATGCGGAAGCCGCGGATCTTGACCTGGTGGTCGGCGCGGCCGACGAACTCCAGCTCGCCGTCCTGGTTCCAGCGCACGAGGTCACCGGTGCGGTACATCCGCCCACCGGGCTCGGCAGCGTACGGGTCCGCCACGAACCGCTCGGCCGTCAGGCCAGGCTTGCCCAGATACCCGCGGGCGACACCGGCGCCCGCGACGTACAGCTCCCCCACCACGCCGGGCGCCACCAACTCAAGCCCCGGACCGAGCACATACGTCCGCAGGTCGGAGATACCGACGCCGATGACGCTGGCCGCCGCCGCGGTTGCTCGCTCCCGGGTCAGCGGCTGGTACGTCACGTGGACCGTGGTCTCGGTGATGCCGTACATGTTGATCAGGGACGGCGTGTCGCCGGGGTGGCGCCGGTACCAGTCGGCGAGGCGGGACGGCTGGAGTGCCTCACCGCCGAACACCACGATGCGCAGGGCGAGTTCGCGGCCCTGCGAGGAGGCGTCGGCGTCGGCCTGTGCCAACTGGTAGAAGGCCGACGGCGTCTGGTTGAGGACGGTGACGCCGTGATCGGCCAGCAGATCGAGGAAGGCGCCCGGCGTCCTGCTGACCTCGTAGGGCACCACGACGAGTCGGCCGCCGTGCAGCAACGCTCCCCATAGCTCCCAGACGGAGAAGTCGAAGGCGTACGAGTGGAACAGCGTCCAGACGTCGTCGGGACCAAAGCCGAACCACTTCCGGGTGGCGTCGAAGAGCCGCACCACGTTGCGGTGGGCGACGACGACGCCTTTGGGTCGGCCGGTGGAGCCTGAGGTGTAGATGACGTACGCGGGGTGATCCGGCGCGAGTGCGGTGACGGGATTGCCCGAGGGCTGATCCGTCACGTCGAGCGCGTCCAGCAACAGCACCGGCGTCGCGGCGACAGCGTCCGCCGGGGGACGGTGCCCGGTCGCCGTCAGCACAAGGACGGGCCGGGCATCGCCGACCATCTGACCCACCCGAGCCGCCGGATAGGCCGGATCAACAGGGAGATAGGCCGCGCCCGCCTTCAGCACCGCCAAGACCGCGACGACCAGGTCCGCGCTGCGCGGCAGCGCCACCGCCACCACGTCCTCCGGACCGACACCACGCCCCACCAGCACATGAGCCAGCCGGTTCGCCCGCTCGTTCAACTCCCCGTACGACAGCGCGGAACCCTCCCACACCACCGCCGCCGCACCCGGCGCAGCCACCACCCGCGCCTCGAACAACTCCGGCAACGTCACCCGCGACGACACCACAGCAGCCGGCACCGCCAACACAGCCGCCCGCTCCTGCGCGGACAGCAGATCCATCCGCCCGATCGGCCGGGAGGAATCCGTTGCCGTGACGGCTCGCAGAGCCGTGAGCAGGCGCCGGTGGTGAACGGCCAGTTCGTCCTGCGTGCACAGTTCGGGGTGGACGTTCACGTCGACGACCGGCCCGGCGCCGTCACGCCGGTCCCACACGGCGAGGGTGAGGTCGCCCACCAGACCGGAGGTGAGGTTGTGCGCGGTGGTCGGCAGTCCGGCGAACGTGATCGCGTAGTCGAAGGACATGACGTTGACGACGGGTGCGTACCACGTCCCCATGTGGCCGGGCAGTGCGAGGTCGCGCTGGATGTCCTCGGCCCGGTACCGCTGGTGGCTGCCCAGTTCGCGCACGCGCTCGCCGATCTGGGTGAGGAGTTCGCCGAGTGTCAGCTCCGGTCGTAGCGTGAGCCGGAGCGGTAGGACATTGGCAGCCGTGCCGGGAGTGCGGCGCTCCACCTGGGTGAGGCGTGCCGTCACCGGCAGGCCGAGGACGACGGTGGCCGCGCCGGTCGTCCGGTGGACGTGGAGGGCTGCGGCGGCGATGACCAGATGCGACCAGGGGGCGCGGGCCCGGCGGGCCGCGTCGCGCAGCGCCGTGTGTTCCGCCGGCTCCCATGCGGTGGTGTGCCGGATATAGCGCTCCGGCGTGGTCGACGGCGTGCCGACGAGGCCTGCCGGTTGCGGACGGTCGGCGAGGCGTTCCGTCCAGTACGCCCTGTCCTGGGCGAAGTGCTCCGATGCCTGGTAGGCCTGTTCGGCCGTGATCAGGTCGGACAGCGTGCCGAAAGGGCTCGCTCCCACCGGGCCGCCGCGGGCGAGTGCGGTGTAGACGTCGGCGACCCGGCGTGTGATCAGCAGGACCCCGAAGGCGTCCATCACGGCGTGGTGGTAGCCCTGGTACCACCAGAAGCGGTCTGCGCCGACCTTCAGCAGCGCGTACTCGAACAGCCGATCCTCGGTCAGGTTCATGGGCCGGGCGACCGCGGCGTCCATCCAGTCGCGGGCGGCCTGTTCGGGGTCCGGCTCCGCGCTCAGGTCGGTGACCGCGAGCGGCCAGTCGGCAGGCTCTTGGAGGGCTTGCCGGACCTCGTCACCTTCCTCGACGAAGCGGACGTGCAGCGCCTCCGCCTCGCCGACGACCAGCCGCAGGGCTTGCGCGAACAGCTCCGGGTCCACGCCTCCGTGGATCTCCAGGTACTCCCCCACCCGGAAGACTCGATTGCCGCTCCCCAGCCGCTGCTCGGCGATCCATATTTCGCGTTGCGCAGCCGTGAGGGGCAGCGTGCTACCGGCACTGACGGACAAGTCTCCACCTCCGAGAATTCCCCCGCACGGACGGCCGGAGAGACAGGAATGAAAAACTCACAATGTCCTGGAAAACGCGTCGTAAATTCGATCGCGCAGAAGAGAGACGGCGAACTCCGCACTGTCGGAGCGATGCGGATCACCGTGTGCGTACAGGAGCCGGACTTAACCGCTCGGAAACACGACAGAGGGAAACCTAACCTTGGGAGACCCGGAGGGTCAAGGAGATCAATCACCTATGCCACGTGCATGTCCGGCGCCCTGTCCCGCCGGCGGGACACACGGGACAACCCGGCGGGACCCGCGCGCACGCCCGGCATCGGCCGTGGTGCCCGCCGATGCGGTCCGGCGGCCAACTCCCCCTGGATCGCATGGTGGAGGCCCACCACGCGCGCTCACGGCGGGACACGACGGATGCCCGCCGCACGCCGGACGCACCGCCCTTCTCACAGGCGGCGCCCTGTCGGTGCGGCGGCCGGCGTCAGGGCCCCCGCGTCGCCCGCGGGGCGGCCCGCCTTGATCGACGGCTCTTGCCCGTCGTTTATCGACGGTGTTAGCTTCAATTTCCACAAATGCCGATCGCACGTTTCCCGAGGCTGTTTCACAAAAGGAAACCCGTATGGCAAGAACGCAGTGGGTGAGTCATCTGCTGAACCGCGGCGCGGACGACGACCCGTGGGCCGTGTCAAGCGCTTCGGTCACCCGGGGACAGTTACGCAGTGCGGTGGCCGAGTTCGCGGAGCGTTTCCGGAACCAGGGAATCGGCGAAGGGAGCTCGGTTCTCCTGAGGATGACGCCGAGTTTCACGTACATCCAGGTGCTGTTGGCCCTGTGGAGCCGCGGGGCGCAGGTGGTCCTGGTCGACTTCCGGCTGAAGCCGGCCGAGTACGCACCGCTGGTACAGCAGGTGCGTCCGCAGTACCTCGTCGCCGCGGACGACGCCGGAGGGCCGGTGGCCGGATTCCGTCAGGAGTCGGACTTCACGGTCCAGCAGCTGCCGGACGGCCGGCCCGCCGTCGACGGCATACGACTGGTGCAGTTCAGTTCGGGCTCGTCCGGCCGGCCCAAGGTGATCGGCCGACCCGCCGGCTCCGTGCTGGCCGAGATCGACCGGCACGCCGCCCTCCCCGGAATCCCCGGCGCGGACGACCGAATGATGCTGCTGAACTCGGTCATGCACAACATGGGCCTAGTCAGCGGCGTGCTGCACGCCCTCGCGTCCGGGGCGACACTGATCATCCCGCCGACGCTGCGCCCGGCCGAGGTCGTACGGCTCATGGCGGCCACCGGGACGACCGCCGTCTACGGGACGCCCGTTCACTACGACCTGCTGTCCCGCGTCGCCGACCGGCCCCGGCTGCCCGCATTGCGCCTCGCGGTGTCCGGCGGCGAGCGGGTGCCGCAGGAGACGTACGAGAACTTCCGCGCGCGCTTCGGCCTGCCGATCAGCCCGGTCTACGGACTGACCGAGATCGGACTGATCGCGGGTGACCTGTCCGGCACGTCCGTCCCTCCGCAGCTGGGGCTCCCCGTTCCGGGGGCCGAGGTCAAGGTCGTCGACGAGGAGCTGTATGTGCGGATGGACCGCTCGCCGTACCTGTACGGCGAGCACTCCGACCGCTACACGGACGGCTGGCTGCGGACCTTCGACCGGGTCCGGCAGGACCCCGCGACCGGGGTGCTCAGCATGCTCGGGCGGGCCGACTCGCTGGCCGTGATCGGCGGACTGAAGGTCGACCTCACGGAAGTGGAGAACGTCCTCCTGGCCCACGACCGGGTGACGGAGGCCGTCGTGACGCACCAAGAGGTCATCGAGGCGTTCGTGAGCGCCGACCCCGCCGTCGACGCGGACGAGCTGACGGTCTGGTGCCGGGAGCGGCTGAGCCCTGTCAAGATCCCCAAGCGGTTCCACATCACGCGGCTGCTGCCGCGGAACTCCATGGGGAAGCTGATCCGCGACCGTGCGCTGATGCACGGCCGCGTCCTGTCGGAATCGCCCTCGCGGGCGCAGGGGGACCGATGATCTCGAAAGACGACCTCAGGGCGATATTGATCGAGAACGCGGGACTCGGGCCGCCCGAGGAACTGACCGACGACGCCGAACTGGTGATCGACTCCTTCACGCTGGTGGTCCTTCAGCACGTCCTGGAGGAGCGGCACGGCGTGGTCATCGAGCCGCACTTCGACGACATGGCCCAGTTCACCTCGATCGACGGCATCCACGCTTACGTGACCAGGGTCGCGCAGGAGCATTGACCGGCACACTCGGCCCCCCATCCGACGGCATTGCGCAGGGAGCGATGATGAGCAACCCCTTCGAGAACCCCGACGGCACCTTCCTGGTGCTCGTCAACGACGAGGGCCAGCACTCGCTGTGGCCCTCGTTCGCCGAGGTGCCCGCGGGCTGGACCGTCGTGTTCGGCCAGAGCGACCGCCAGACCTGCCTCGCCTACGTCGAAGAGCACTGGACCGACATGCGCCCGCTGAGCCTCGTGCGCCGATAGGAGACCTCGATGGACGACGCCGCATTCCAGCAGCTGCTGTTACGGGAGGAGGACCTCGAGGAGTCGTTCTTCGGCGAGGAGCCGAGCGCCGCCTACGATCCCGTCTACGTCTCCGGCGACGAGTCGGGGCGGGTCATCGTCGACCTGACCAACATGCTCACGCACGGCACGCATCCCGAGACGGTGCACCACGCCTCCGCGCTGTTCACGAACGTGGTGGGATCGGTGGTGTTCCACCATGTCGCCGAGTTCGGCCACGGGACCTGCCGGCAGATCTACCAGGAGCTCTTCGACGCGGTGCACGCCTGCGCGCAGTACCGGATGGAACTCAACGACGGCGTGCAACTGGACATCTCAAGGGTGGATCTGGGCCCTGTCGAGCTGGGAGACGGCGGTTTTCTCGTGCGGTGGCTGTCCACCGTCGACCACTTCCGCATCGAGACCGCCTGGGTGATCGTCGCCAAGGACGACATTCTCACCTTCGTCAACGCCCGTGTCCCGGATGAGTCGGAGATCCAGCGGCTCGCACGTGTCGCCGTCGACCGCGTCGCCGAACTGACCGGTGCGTCATGACGTCCACGGCGTCCCTGGTCGACTTCGCGTCCACGCTGGAGACCGTCGAGGAATGGCTGACCGAGTACATCTCAGCGAGCCATCCCGAGATCGGCCGCACGGGGCCCATCTGTCCCTTCGTGGCCCCCTCGCGCAAGAACCGGACGATGGAAATCCGCCTGCGGTTGGCCGGTCACGCGCCGACCCTCGACCTCGTCGAGGAGATCGCCCTCAGCAGCCTGCGGGAGTACGAGCTGACGACCTGGCAGGGCCGCAATCCCATGCTGCGGGCCATGGTGGTCGCCCTTCCCGACCTGCGCAGCGAGGACACCGTACTGCTCGACCAGGCCCATGCCCGGGTGAAGGACGCCTTCGTGGCACAGGGGCTCATGATCGGCCAGTTTCACGAGAACTGCGAGGTGACGGCCGCCCGCAACCCCCGCTTCGCGGTGAGCAAGGCACCCTTGCCCCTGTTCGCCATCCGTGCCATCGCCCTGCACGACGTCTTCTTCCTGTCCGAGCGACCGCAGTGGTTCCAGCAGTACCGGGAGCGGTTCGGCAAGTTCTTCGGACCGGGGTCCACCGTGATGGACCCGCTCCTGGTGGAGCGCTACCAGGAGGCCGAGCAGGCTTACGGTGATCCGCCGCCTTAGGTGCCGGCGACCCGCTGAAGCGACCAGCTGGTTCGCCCTCGCGGATCCGGCCGGCGCGACCTCTCTGACGATCACCGTCTCCGCGCTGCCGTCGGCGGATCTCGCCGGTGTGGTGCAGGCCGAGGGCTTGCGCCAGGTGCTCACCTACCGCTGCGACGTGCGCGAGTGGTCCACGGACGTGGCCGCGTGGATGACGGAGGTATGCGCGGACTCCATCCGGGCGGTGACGGGACTTTCGGGCCCGGTACTCATCACGGTCTCTTCCGCGATCTGAGCGCCGGACCCGCACGCGGCGCGTCTCGCTCGGGGGGATGTACGGCTCCCTGTCCGCGCCGTCGATCCGCTCGTGCGGGAACTTGCCCAACCGATGCCCGGCGTGCCGGCCTGCCTATGAGTCCGTGTCCCAGTTGCACTTGGAGGCGAGCATCTTCTTGAGCTTCGCGTCGTTGTCGCCGGTGAGTTCGGGGCGCCAGGTTTCCAGGTCCCAGGTGGGGCCGCCGAAGTGGCCGCCGCTGGTGTTGGGGTAGGAGAACTCCGCGTGGCACATCAGTTGCTGGAAGGTCGAGTTCAGTTCCGTCTGGGTGGCGCCGGGGAACACGCGGGTGTTGGACCACACCTGCCGCCAGTCCTCATTGAGGTCGCTGGCGGCGTCGTCGGTCCCCGAGACGGTCTTGAAGGCGGCGGGGGTCGGGGTGACGTGGACGGACGTCAGGCGGCTGTCGCTCCAGTTGACGTAGACCTCGGTCTTGGTCACCCACTTGGTGTTGGTCGTGCCGCCGTAGCCGATGCACGCTGTCTGGCATGACTCGAAGGCGTCGGACTGACCGCCGCTCCACAAGAGGTACTTGCCCGACTGGAAGTCCTGCCGTACGCCGTTGTTGTCATCGACGTTGCCGCCGACGTGTCCGGCGTCGTACTCGTCGCTCGTGGGATAGCCGTACGACCCCGCTTCGTACCCGTACTGCCCCCACCACCAGCCGATGTTGCCGTGCACCGCGTGCGCTCCGGTGCTGGGCGACCAGTAGACCGTGGCGTTCTGGAACTGCTGGCGGACGCCGATCCCGTCGGGGTTCTTCAGCTCGTCGGTGAGCGGGTATCCCATGTAGCCGCCCTCCCAGCCGTGCTGCGCCCACTCCTGGCCGATGAGACCCCACACGGCGTGCGCCCCGGTGCCGGGGCTCCAGTAGATCGAGCCGTTCTCGAAGACCTGACGGCGGCCGACGCCGTCGGGGAGGCCGAGTTCGTCACTGGTGGGGCAGCCGAGGGACTGCTGCATCCCGGGTGTCTGGGTGTACTCGGTCCAGATGGCGCCGTCGACCGAGTGGGTGCCGCAGAAGGTTTCCGCGGATGCCGGAGTGGAATGGACGCCCACCAGCAGGAAGGCGCAGGCGGCGAATGTGGCGAGGAGCCGTGAAACGGCCGTTCCGTTCATGGACAGCAGTATCGGGGACGTGGATGGGGCGGACTGCGGGAGAAATCGCCAGAGTTCGGGACACCGCGGCAGCGCCACGGCCGGCCTCACCTGTCACGGAAGTCACGGGGGCCGTCGTGCGACGCAGGCCCCGCCAGGGCGTGCCTGGCGGGGCCTGTGTCGTACACACGCTGCTGTTGACGCCGTTGTGGTGCCGTTGCTCAGGAGGTCGAGGCGACGAGCACGTGTTCGGTGCCCAGGGTGTTGGCCGGGGTGTCGGTGTACAGGGTGGTCTCGCCGTCGGAGCGGCGGATGACGAGGTCGTCGGTGCGGCCGTTCTCGGTGAAGTCGCCGGTGGTCATGGTGGCGACCTGGGCCCAGCGCCCGTTGGGGTTCTGGATGCGCCGCTCGGCGCCGAGGCCTGACGTGCCGGTGCCGGCGTAGTTGTCGAGTTCGCCGTCGGTCCAGCGGACCATGAGGTCCCATTTCTGGCTGCCGGAGAACTCACCACTGGTGAGCAAAGTGGCGTTCTTCCACGTGCCGTTGGGCGCCTTGAGCTTGTGCTGCTGTCCGAAGGTGCCGGCACCGACGTTGGTGTAGAGGGTGAGGCTGCCGTCGGCCCAGCGCACGATCAGGTCGGTGACGTAGCGCGAGCCGCCGAAGCGGCCGGCGCTGATCTGGGTCGCGTTCTTCCAGGTGGCGTTGGGTTTGATCATCCGGGTGCCGGCCCATTTCAGCCCCTTGGTGCCGACGTCGCCGTACAGCGTGACCTCGCCGTCCGTCCAGCGGACCAGCAGGTCGAACCGATCGGTGCCGGTGAAGTCGCCCGCGGTGATGGCCTTGGCGTTCTTCCAGGTGCTGTTGGGGGGCAGGAGCTGCCGCTCGGCGTCGTAACCGCCGTGCCCGTTGCCGGGGTAGAGCGAGACCTCGCCGTCGGTCCAGACCACGAGCAAGTCGCTGTGGCCGGTGCCGCGGAAATCACCGGAGGCCGTCAGCCGGGCGTTCTTCCACGTGCTCGCCGGTCCGGGCAGCCGAGGGTCCGTCGTCCCCGTGTAGGGCGGCTTCTGGCCCAACTGCTGGTGCGTGGCCGCCTGTTGGAACAGATCCTCGGCGTCCTTGCCATAGACCGGGGCGTACGTCACCCAGTCGTCGTTGGCGTCGTTGCCGCCGCCGTTGTATCCGCCGGTGCTGCCGATGACGTTGCCCTTGCCCGTGGCGCTGTCGTAGCCCTCGATCCACGGGCCGCCGGAGACGCCGCCGTAGAACCCCTTGCAGGTCATCCGCAGCTGCCGGAATCCGGGCAGCTGGGAGGTGCTGACGGGGCAGCGGATCGGCGTGTGGCCGGGGTTGACACTGCCGGAGCCGGGATAGCCGATGACGGTGACCTTGTGGCGGTAGCCGCTGGTGGGGGTGAAGGTGAGGGCGCCCGTGACATCCTCGACCTTGCCGTGGTTGTTGGCGTCGACCTGCGCGAAGGCCAGGTCGAGGTCGGAGGCCGCCGACTTGGTGTTCGCCGTGTAGCGGGGGTCCGTGTAGACCTGGAGGACCGGGAACACGCCGAACGGCTGCTGGGCGGCGGCCTTGCCACTGCGGTACTGCGGGACGAAGACGCGGTGCGTGGCCTTGCTCAGGCCGATGCCGCAGTGTCCGGCGGTCAGCACGATGTCCTTGGCGGCCGTGTGCACCACACTGCCCGTGCAGTAGGTGTTGCCGCCGAGCGGCTTGCCGTCGAAGAAGAAGGTGCCGATCATCGGGTGGCCGCCGAAGTGCTGGGGCTGGGGCGTGCCGGGCGGCGGTGAGGCGTGGCCGGCGGCGCCCTGCGCGCGGGCGCCGCGCCGGGGAGCGGCCGGACCCGAGGGGGCGCCGAACGGGACCGCGTCGGCCATGCGGCCCGCCGTCCAGTACTTCTCCTCGGCACCGAGATCCGGGGTGTTCGAGGGGGCGGCGGCCGATGACGCCGAGGGTGCGGGTGCGTGCGCGGCCTGGAGTGCGGGCGGGTGCGGCTCCGACGCCGCGGGGAGAGCCGTGCCGGGGGCCGCGGACGCCGGCACGGCGCCGGGTATGCCCGCGCACAGTCCGAGCGTGAGCGCCGGAACCCATCTGTACCTGGAACGCAACACGGTTTCTTTCCGTCTTGGAGGAAGCCGAACGGTACGCGCTACCCGAAGACCAAGGTCGCACACATGTTCGGCGCTAGGAAGATCAGCATATCGAGCGGCGGGTGACGCCGTCTGACACCGCGTGGAAAGACAGACAGGGCACAGGCGATGGACGGTCTCCGCAAGAGCGCGTGGGTGGCGCTCCCTCTCCTCTTGCCCCTGCTGGCGGCCGGACCGGCTTCGGCATCGCCGTCATCGCCGCCGCTCACTTACAACGGTGTCAGGTCGGTGCGGCCCGGTGACACGCTGACGGTGGAGGCCCGGCACGGCGAGGCCGCGTACGGCGACACCCTGCACTCGTCCGCGTTCGTCGCGACGGGCAGGCTGCGCATGATGGACCCGCTCCTGACCGCCACCGTCACCATCGCCTGTGACACCCGGCCCGGCACCTACCCGGTCGTGCGGCGCGGTGCCGGAGACGTGGGCCCGGACGAACACCCCTTGCGCTGGGCGCGGGTGCGCGTCCAGCCGGCCGACGAGGCCGCGCGCCGGGCCTGTCGCGACAAGGTGAAGCGGCTGCCCGCGCCCGACCTGGAGGAGCGCTGGGCTCCGGGCGACACCTGGCCCCAGTCGGAATGGGACGTGCGGACCTTCCGGGCCGGCAGCCGGATCACCATCACCGACAACGACGACGAGGGAGCGGACGGGGACATCAGCCTCACCTCCCGCGCGTTCGCCGACCGCCCCGTCCTGCGCGGCGCCCGAGCCGTCCTGACCGCCACCACCACCCTCAGGTGCGGGACGGCGCCCGGCCTGTACGTCGTCTACCGGCACGACGCCGGGCAGAGCGGTCCGGGCAAGCCGTGGGCGCGCCTGCGCGTCGCCCCCGCCGCAACCGCCAAAACCGGCGCCTCCGCCGCACCCACCGCAGCCGGCAGTGCCTGCCCCACCGATCAGGCGGCAGCCCGCCCCACCGGGGCATCCCGCACCGGCGTGGTGGCCTGGATCGCGGGCGGCGTCTTCCTCGCCGCCGCGGCGGGCACGGCGGGCCTCCGGTGGGTCCGAAATCGACGTGTCACGCGTGGAGTTGGGCGAGACGGTGCGGTGACTCAGCGAGGGGCGTAGGCCACGCGCTCGAAGGGCCATGCGCGGGCCAGCCAGTCGCTGACGACGCGGCGGAGGCCGGCGTCGAGGAAGGCGTGGTCGGCGCGGACCCAGGAGCGGACGTCGATGACGCCGGGGTCCCGACGTGAGCCGTATATGTAGACGCAGCCGATGACATCGTCGCCGGGCACCGACAGGACGGTGTAGGTGAAGCCGACGCGGCGGTCGAAGTCCTCGGCGTGCCGCCGCAGGTCGTCGAGGTTGGCCGCCAGGGGCATCCCCTCCGCAGGGGGCCAGGAGCCGTCGGCGAAGTCGGCGCCGGCCCGGATGTGGGCGATGCTGGAGGTCCAGGCGGCGTGATCGGCGGCGTTGTGCCGGGGACCGAGGGGTTCCAGGCGGAAACGGTCGGTGGCGGGCGGATCCGGTACGACGAAATCGGCGGCCACGAGGGGCTGGGCGGGTGAGGTCACCGCGGGAGGCTACCCCCGGACCCCTGCCGGCCTCCCGCGAATATCGGCGCGGGGCGGCTTCGGCGGGCTGTTCGCGGGCCTTCGTCGCCGCGGGGAGCGACCGACCGGCGCCCGCGCCCGGCGCCGCGGGGAGCGACCGACGGCCGTCCGCCCGTCAATGCGAGGAGCAGCCGACCAACATCCGCCCGTCAATGCGAGGAGCAGCCGACCGGCGTCCGCGCCAACTCCCGCCAAGGGTCGCGAAGTTGACCGCCCGGACGTGCTCGCCTTCTCCTGGTGATGTGTGGGTAAGGGGCGCTCGCGGCTGGACTCCCGTGCCGCTTCCGGTTTTCCGGTGATTCGGGCTCCGGGCGGCGTGAGGTTGTGCACCATGGGTCCCCGCGGGCGGGGTGCGGCGCCCGCGCGCGCTCAGTGGAGCCCGGCAATGTCCGATACACGCGACCGCTCGCTGACGGGTCCGACCCATATCCGCGTCGTTCTCGAACGAGTGCGCCGACATGCGGGCATCCGGCACGAGCTCCTGGCGCACCGGACCGGCGTCGGCGTCGACTTCCTCGTCGGCGCCCGCTTCCCGCCCCGCCGCTTCATCCTCCGGTACGCCCGCGCCTGCGGCGCCGACGCGCAGAACCTGCTGAAGGTCTGGGAGGACGAACAGGCGCGGCTCTCGGCGGAACCGGATCGCAGGAGCGGGGAACACCCGCCTTCCGGGCGTCCCTGAGCGCGGCCGGAAGCCGCGCACGGGGGCCGCCCCGGAGCCGGGGCGCACGCCCCGGACACCGGCCCCCGACGCGTACCACCCCTTCGACGAGCGCCGCCGTCAAGCCGCCCGCCCCTCCGCCGCCCGCTCCCGTGCGCCCGGCCGGTCCCGCCAGGCCATGGGCAGGGCGAGGACGATGAGAACGGCGGTGCACACGAACCCCCAGGGGTAGCCGACCTGTTGGGCGAGGAGGCCGAAGCAGACGGCACCGACGCCCATCCCGGCGTCGTAGGCGATGTTCCACAGGGCGCTGACGGTGCCGTAGCCGGAGGCGGGGACGCGGGAGTACATCAGGGTGATCGTGGAGTTCTGGGCGATGCCGAAGCCGACGCCGAACACGGCGACGCCGGCGACGACCGCGACGGCGCTGTGGGTGGCCGCCGTGACGAACATGCCCGCGGCGGACACCGCGAGCGCCGGGAACACCAGCCGGGCCGAGCCCTTGCGGTCGCCCAGGCGGCCGGCCACCAGGCGGGCCACGGCCGCCCCGGCCGGTTGCACGAACAGGGCCACCGCCACCAGCCCCGCGGACGCCGAGGGCACGGCGAGCGGCAGGAAGGTCACCACGATCCCGGCGGCCAGCGCCGTGACCGCGAACAGGACGGCGGGCCGGGATATCGCGGGGTCGCGGACGCCGTCGAGGAGGCCGATCCGCCGCCCGGCGATGTACTCCTTCTCCGGCAGTGCGGGTATCGACAGGATCGGGGCCAGCGCACACACACCGGCGGCCACCCCGACCGGCGCGTATCCCACCTCGGAGACCAGCCAGACGCCGAGCGGCAGCCCCAGCAGCGAGGGTACGCCCGAGACGACGCCGACCAACGCCAGCCCCTCGCCCCGGCGTTCGGAGGGGATGAAGGACGCGGTCAGCGCTCCGCCCGCGACGACGGTGAGGGCGAAACCCGCGCCGCGCAGCAGACAGACCACCGTGATCCAGGCGACGCCGGAGAACAGCGTCAGCGCCAGCGAGGGCACGCCCATCAGCAGCAGGCCCGCGCCCAGGGTGGCCCGCTGGCCGAAGCGTTCGATGAAGCGGGGCGAGACGATCTCACCGGCGACCGTGGCCAGCATCAGGGCGCCCGTGCTCGCCCCCGCGCCGTCGCCGCCGGCCCCCGAGTGCTTGGCGTAGAGCGGGACGACCGACAGCAGCAGGTAGAAGCTCGCCGACGCGCCGAACACGCTCACGAAGCGCAGCAGCAGCGGACGCGACACCAGCGGGGGCCGGTCCCGGGGCCCGGTCGTGGGCGACGCCGGATTCCGCGGATCAGTGGTGGTCATGGACGCACCCTAGGAAGCGATCAGCTCACCGGTAAGCTCCAATTCCATGTCTTCCGAGTGGTCCAATGCGGCCTCGGACCTGCTCCTGCCGATCGACCGTGACAGCGGCGAGCCCCTGCGGTCCCAGTTGGAGCGCCAGGTGCGCGAGGCGATCCGCACCGGCCGGCTGCGGGTGGGCGAACGGCTGCCGCCCTCGCGGGAACTCGCGGGCGCGCTCGGCCTGTCCAGGGGACTGGTCCAGGACGCCTACGCCCAACTGCTGGCCGAGGGCTACCTGGTGGCGCGGGTCGGGTCCGGCACGCGGGTGGCCGCCGGTGCCTGCCCGCCCGCCGTACCGCCGGTGCCCCGACGGCCCGCCGGGCAGCCGCCGCTGCTGGCCGATTTCCGGTGGGGCGTACCGGACTTGGGGGCGTTCCCGATGTCGGACTGGCTGTGGGCGATGCGGGAGGCGGCGCGCCGGATGCC
Organism: Streptomyces sp. AM6-12; assembly: GCF_044327085.1. Classification (NCBI taxonomy): domain Bacteria; kingdom Bacillati; phylum Actinomycetota; class Actinomycetes; order Kitasatosporales; family Streptomycetaceae; genus Streptomyces; species Streptomyces sp. AM6-12. The sequence continues at coordinate 152,511 of NZ_JBIQWN010000002.1, read as the reverse complement.
GGTGGCGGAGCTGGACTACGGCGATCCACGGGGCAGCGCGGTGCTGCGCGAGGTGGTCGCCGGATACGCGCGCCGGATACGCGCGGCGGCGGCCGACCCGGAACACACCGTGATCTGCTCGGGGTACGCCCAGGGCCTGACCCTGACCCTGGCCGCGCTCGCCCGCGCCGGGGTGCGCCGGGTCGCCTACGAGGATCCCGGCTCGCCCGTCTCCGTCCGGGCGGCGGCGGCCGCGGCGGGGCTGGCGGCGGTGCCCGTGCCGGTGGACGAACAGGGCATCGATGTTGACGAGTTGACGGCGTCCGGTGCGCGGGCGGTCGTGGTCACTCCGGCGCACCAGTGGCCGACCGGGGTGGTGCTCGGGCCCGAGCGGCGGCTGGCCCTGATCGCGTGGGCGGCCGCGCACGACGCGGTGGTGATCGAGGACGACTACGACGCCGAGTTCCGCTACGACCGGGAGCCGGTCGGCGCGCTCCAGGGGCTCGCCGCCGACCGGGTCGTCTCCATCAGCACGGTCAGCAAGTCCCTGGCACCGGCGCTGCGCATCGGCTGGCTGCTGTGCCCGCCGGCGCTCGCGGACACCCTGGTGTCGGTCAAGCGCGTCAGCGACCGCGGCTCCCCCGTCCTCGACCAGCTGGCCCTCGCCCGGCTGATCGAGTCGGGCCGCTTCGACCGGCATCTGCGCCGGATGCGCGGCGCCTACGCGGCCCGCCGCACCGCGCTGGTGGCCGCGCTCGCCGAACACGCGCCCGGCGTCGCCGTGACGGGTCTCGCCGCCGGGTTCCACGCGGTGGCCCATCTGCGGGAGACGGCGGACGAACGGGCCCTGGTGGCAGCGGCCCGCGCCCGCTCGGTCGGCCTGTACGGGATGAGCACCTGCCGGACCTCGCGGGCACCGGCCCCGCCCCGGCTCGTGCTCGGCTTCGGCAACGTCGGGGAACGCGCGGTCACCGCGGGGATCGCCGCGGTCGGCGACCTGCTGCGGGAGCAGGGGTAATCGAGGGGGCGGACGCCCGGCGGCGCGTCCGCGTCGCCGGGCCACCGGCAGTCTGCTCGCCGTCTACTTCCGGCACGCCGGGGTGAGGGCGCGGCGCGGCTGGGGGCGGCTCAGGGCGAGTGCCGTCGCCATCGCGCGGGCCTTCACCATGGTCTCGGCGAACTCCTCCACCGGGTCGGACAGGGCGACGACGGCACCGCCGACGCCGTAGCCGACGCAGCCGGGCGTGGCCACGATGGTGCGGTTGACGACGCTGAGTTCGCAGCCGCCGCCGAGGGAGAACCAGCCGATCGCGCCCGAGTAGACGCCGCGCGGGCCCTGTTCGAGGCGGTCGATGATCTCCATGGTGCGCAGTTTGGGCGCGCCGGTCATGGAGCCGGGCGGAAAGGCCGCCCGTACGCAGTCGACCGCCGAACGCCCCTCGCGCAGGGCGCCGCGGACGGTGGAGACGAGATGGTGGAGCTGGGGGAAGGTCTCCGCTGCGCACAGCACCGGTACGTGGACCGAGCCGGGCCGGCAGACGACGCCCAAGTCGTTGCGGACGAGGTCCACGATCATCAGGTTCTCGGCCCGGTCCTTCTCGCTGTCCAGCAGGGAGTCCCTCAGCCGCGCGTCCTCGGCATCGGTGGCGCCGCGCGGCCGGGTGCCCTTGATCGGCTTCGAGGTGACGGCTCCGCCGGGGCCGACGGCCAGGAACTGTTCCGGGGACGCGCTGAGCACGGCCACGCCGGGAAAGTCGAGCAGTGCCCCGTAGGGGACCGGGCTGACGCGTCTGAGGGCGGAGTAGGTGGTCAGCGGATCGACATCGGTCTCGGCGACCGCCATGTTGGACAGGCAGATCTCGTACGACTCCCCCTGGCGCAGCTCCTCCAGGCACTCGCCGACCATGCGGAGGTAGGCGTCCCTGCTGTGCCGCAGCTCGACCGGTACTGGAGGTGCTTCCGGCGCCTCGACTTCCGGCGGGCACACGGGAGTTCGGGGCAGTGCGCACAGGCGTGCGCCGGCCGACTCCAGCCAGGCGGCGACCTCCGGGTCGTCCTGGTGCCGGCTGAGCCGGAGCAGGTAGCAGGTGTGCTCGGCGTGGTCGATCACCAGAGCCCGGTCGGCGAAGACCAGCGCCGCGTCCGGGGTTTCGGCGGTGTGCGTGGTCAACGCCCCGAGGTCCGCCTTGAGTTCGTAGCCGAGGTAGCCGACGTAGCCGAGCCGGAACCCGAAGGGCAGGTCGGTGCCGCCCTCGACGCGGCGCGCGGCCAGCTCGGAGTCGAGGTATTCCAGGAAGGTGCCCCGGACCCGCCGCCCGCCCGGCTCCACCCGGACGACCTGTTCCGCCGCCCGGTAGGTGACGTACTCGCCGAGCGGCCCGGCGCCGTCGCCCATGAGGGAGAAGCGCCCCTGCCGCGGCGCGCTGCCGCTGTCCAGCCAGAAGCTGTGCCGGGCGGCGGCGAAGAGTTCCTCGTAGGCGGCCTCCGGGTCCGGCGCCCAGGGCAGACGGCGGACATGCAGCCGGTACGGCGGCTCGTCGTCCGGCGCCGGGGCGGGCGCGCGGCGGTGCCAGGCGTGCGTGAGGTCGCGGAAGTTGGCGAGCAGCTCGTGGCCGTACTCCGTGCTGATGGACTCCGGGTGGAACTGGACACCCCACAGCGGTCTGGTGCGATGCCGGACGCCCATCAGGACGCCGTCCTCGGACCAGGCGAGCGCCTCCAGTTCCGCGGGCAGCCCGGTGACGGCGAGCGAGTGGTAGCGCACCACGGCGAACGGCGAGGGCAGTCCGGCGAAGAGGTCGCGGCCGGTGTGGGTGACGAGGGAGAGGCGGCCGTGCCGCGGCTCGGGCGCGTGCCGTACCTCGGCGCCCAGCAGTTGGCAGATGCCCTGGTGGCCCAGGCACACCCCGAGGAGCGGCAGGTCCCACTCCAGGATCGCCCGGCTGCCGATGCCGAAGTCCTGGTGCCGTTCCGGGCGGCCGGGGCCGGGGGAGATCACCACGTTGTCGAAGTCCCGCGGGTCGAGCGCGGACCAGTCGGCGTCGTTGCGGACGACCACCGGTTCGCGTCCGTTCACCTCGGTCAGCAGCTGATGGAGGTTGTAGGTGAAGGAGTCGTAGTTGTCGATGAGGAGCGTGCGCGTCGGCCGTGCCGGTCCCCGAGCGCTCATCGTCCGGGCGGCGCCGTGCCCCGTTCGGGGAGCGCCGTCGGGCAGCGGTCCGCGGCGGTCACTCGTCGGCAACGGCGCACCGGGCATGAGGGGTCTCCGTCCTTCAAGGGCGATTCGGCGCAGCAAGATTACGCATCCACAGGGCACTTGGCGGAAGATTTTCCGGCAGTGAGGGCGATCACTCCGGAGGATCTGCGCGGTCGTACCTCTGCCGTGGGCGGGCTGGTCCGTCCCGGGGGCCGGCTCGGGGGACGCCGACGAGCGTTACGAGGACTGCCGCCCGAGTTCCGCCGTGGTCTCGGGCAGGGCCGGGGCCTCGGGTGCGGACACGCCGGCGCGGAGGCGGCCGAGGCCGGCGGCCGCGGTCAGCAGGGCCAGGGTGGCGGCGCCGACCGGGAGCAGATAGCCGTTCCCGGCGTCGAAGCGCTCCACCGACCAGCCGGCGAGCACGCTGCCGAGGGAGGAGCCGCCGAGGAGACTGGTCACGGCCAGGGTCATGCCCTCGTTGAGCTGGGCACGCGGGATCAGCTCCTGGACCAGCCCCATGCCGGTGATCATGGTCGGTGAGGTGGCCGTGCCGGCGATGAACATCAGCGGGACGAGCGACCACAGGCCGTCGGCGAGGGTCAGCGGGAGCATCAGTAGGGCCATGCCGCCGACACCCGTCAGGAAGCGCCCGGTGCTGGAGCCGCGCGGGGTGAGCGTCCCGAAGACCAGGCCCGCGAGCGCGGAGCCGACCGCCTGGAGGGCCAGGATCGGACCGGCCGAGGATCTGTGGTGCAGGAAATCGGTGAAGGCGATCGTGACCACTTCGAGGGAGCCGAACAGGGCGCCGGTGAAGAGGAAGACGAGCATCATCACCTGGAGGCCCCGGTTGGTGAGCGGGGTCCGCGAGTGCGCGGGTTCGGCGGGCTGGACCGGGGGTTCGGTGCCGCGCTGGAGGGAGAAGAGGACCGTGCCGGCCAGGGTCAGGACCAGCGGTGCCACCCGGCCCGCCTCGGGGGCGACACCGGTGGCCAGGCCCACCACGACGAGGGGGCCGAGGACGAAGCACATCTCGTCCAGGACCTGTTCGAAGGAGTTGGCCACATGCATGCGTTCGTCGTCGGCGCAGTAGATCTCGGCCCAGCGGGCGCGGGCCATGCCGCCGACGTTCGGCGCGGTGGCAGACAGGACGTTGGTGACGAACAGGGTCCAGGTCGGCGCGTGGGCGGCGAGGCAGAGGACCAGGGCCGCCGACATGGCCGCCGACCAGATGGCCGCGGGGACGGCCGTACGGGACTGGCCGTAGCGGTCCACCAGCCGACCGAGGAGCGGGATGGTGATCAGGGTGGCGGCGAGCGAGGAGCCGCCCACGGCGCCGGCCAGCGCGTAGGAGTGGCGCATCGAGGCGACCATCACCACGGTGCCGACGCCGGACATCGACAGGGCGAGCCGGGCCAGGAATCCGGTGGCGGTGAAGCCGACGCTCCCCTCGGCGGAGAACAATCTGCGGTACGGGGCGAGCATGTCCCTCCAGGGCGGCGCCGCGGTCACCGGGTGCGCGAAGGGGCTCGGCTCGCGGCACCCTCATCCTCAGGGCCCCGCTCGGAGGCCGGAGTTGAGGATAGTGCCTCCTCGGGCACGAGCCACCGGCGCGCCGGTCCGCCTGGCGGCACGCGGGCAGGACGGCGGCGAGGAACGGCCCCCTGCCAGCGGGCCGGAGGCCGTGATCGGCGCCGGGATCAGCTCGGTGGCGGGCCGGTCACCTCCACGGTGGCCGGGCGCAGCAGGTGCGGGCCCGCGCGGTAGCCGGGGCGCAGGATCCTGGTGCAGGCCAACTCGTCCGCGTCCGGGGCGACATGATGGATCAGGGCCTCGTGCCGATCGGGGTCGAACGGCTCGCCCTCCTGCCCGAAGGACTCCAGGCCCAGGGCGCCGAGTTGGGTGCGCAGGGTGTCGGCGATGTCCGCGAGGGCGGGCGTCAGGGGCTCGTGGGCGCAGGCGCGCTCGACGGCGTCCACGACGGGCAGGAGGGTGCGCAGGATGTTCGCGGCGGCGATCTCCCGTACGGCCATCCGGTCCCTGTGCACCCGCTTGCGGTAGTTGTCGTACTCCGCCTTCACCCGCTGGAGGTCGGCCGTGCGCTCCTGGACCAGGCACCGCAGCCGCGCGGGGTCCACCGCCTCGGGGAGCCGGCCCTCGTCCATGGTCAGCCCGCCTCCGGCCGGTCGTCGTCGACGATCTCCGCGTCCACCACCTCGTCGTCCTGAGGGGCGGACCCGCCGGACGCCGCTCCCCCGGAGCCGGCCGTGCCCGCGGCCTGTTCGCCCTGGGTGCCCGACTGCTCGTACAGCGCGGAGCCGATCTTCTGGGCGGACCGGGCCACTTGCTCGGTGGCCTGGCGGAGGGCGGCGGTGTCCGTGTTCTCGTCCTTGAGCTTCGCCTTCAGCTCGGTGAGCGCGGCCTCCGTCTCGTGCCGCGCCTCGGCGGGGATCCGTTCGGGGTTGTCGCTGATCAGCCTCTCGGTCTGGTAGACGAGCTGTTCGGCCTGGTTGCGGGTCTCGGCGGCCTCGCGGCGCTGCCGGTCCTCCTCGGCGTGCTGCTCGGCCTCGTGGACCATGCGGTCGATGTCGTTCTTCGGCAGCGCGGAGCCGCCGGTGACGGTCATCTTCTGTTCCCTGCCGGTGCCGAGGTCCTTGGCGGACACATGCATGATCCCGTTGGCGTCGATGTCGAAGGCGACCTCGATCTGCGGGACGCCGCGCGGCGCGGGCGGCAGGCCGGTCAGCTCGAACATGCCGAGCTTCTTGTTGTAGGCCGCGATCTCGCGCTCGCCCTGGAAGACCTGGATGGACACCGAGGGCTGGTTGTCCTCTGCGGTGGTGAAGATCTCCGAACGGCGGGTGGGGATCGTGGTGTTGCGCTCGATCAGCTTGGTCATGATGCCGCCCTTGGTCTCGATGCCGAGGGACAGCGGGGTGACGTCGAGCAGCAGGACGTCCTTGACCTCGCCCTTGAGGACACCGGCCTGGAGCGAGGCGCCGATGGCGACGACCTCGTCCGGGTTGACGCCCTTGTGCGGCTCCTTGCCGGTCAGCTCCTTCACCAGGCCGGTCACGGCGGGCATCCGGGTCGAGCCGCCCACCAGCACCACATGGTCGATGTCGGACACCTTGATCCCGGCATCCTTGATGGCGTTGTGGAACGGCGCCTTGCAGCGGTCCAGCAGGTCCGCGGTCAGCTGCTCGAACTGGGCGCGCGTCATCTTCTCGTCCAGGTGCAGCGGGCCCTCCGCGGAGGCGGTGATGTAGGGGAGGTTGATCGTGGTCTCCGAGGAGCTGGACAGCTCGATCTTCGCCTTCTCGGCCGCCTCCCGCAGCCGCTGCACGGCCATCTTGTCCTTGCCCAGGTCGATGCCGTAGTTGTTCTTGAACTGCTGCACCAGGTGGTCCACGACGCGCTGGTCCCAGTCGTCGCCGCCCAGATGGGTGTCGCCGTTGGTGGCCTTGACCTCGATGACGCCGTCGCCCATCTCCAGCAGGGACACGTCGAAGGTGCCGCCGCCCAGGTCGAAGACGAGGACCGTCTGGTCGTTCTCCTTGTCCAGGCCGTACGCGAGCGCGGCGGCGGTCGGCTCGTTGATGATCCGCATGACGTTCAGGCCGGCGATCTCCCCGGCCTCCTTCGTCGCCTGCCGCTGGGAGTCGTCGAAGTAGGCCGGGACGGTGATCACCGCGTCCGTGACGTCCTCGCCGAGGTACGCCTCCGCGTCCCGCTTCAGCTTCTGGAGCACCCGCGCGGAGATCTCCTGGGCGGTGTAGCGCTTGCCGTCGATGTCGCCCTGGTCGGGGAAGCGCCAGGAGTGGTCGCCCATGTACCGCTTGACCGAGCGCGCGGTGCGCTCCACGTTGGTCACGGCCTGCCGCTTGGCGACCTCGCCGACCAGCACCTCGCCGTTCTTGGCGAACGCCACGACCGACGGAGTGGTCCGCGCGCCCTCCGTGTTGGTGATGACGGTGGGTTCGCCGCCCTCCAGGACCGAGACCACCGAGTTCGTCGTCCCGAGGTCGATTCCGACCGAACGCGCCATGGTGAATCCTCCCTTGCCGGCTGCTCCCCCACCGGGTTCCCGCGGTCCTCCTCGTCTATCGGGGCCCCCTCCGGAGCGACCCCCGGGGCCACCTCCGGAGCGCCCCTCGGGGTGCCTCCGGAGCCTCCCGTCGGGGTGCCTCCAGAGCCTGAATGAAACTTGAGCTACCTCATGTCAAGTCTGGTCCGCTTCGGGTGGGCCGTCCAGCGCGCGCGTCCACTCGGTGCCGGTGGCGAGCGCCGCGCGCCAGGGGCGCAGGACGCGGGGCGGCATGCCCACGGCGAGCGCTCCGGTGAGCGCCGTCCCCCTGCGGTAGGCGACGAGGAAGCGGCCGTCCGCCGGGTCGCCGTCCACCACGCGGGCCTCGTCGTGATCGCGCAGGTGTCCGAACGCCTGGATCCTGAGGTCGTACTGGTCGGACCAGAAGGAGGGCACCGGGGCGAACGGCTCGGCCTGCTCGGGGGCGAGGAGATTGCGGGCGGCGGCCATGCCCTGCTCGGCCGCGTTCGTACGGTGCTCCACGCGCATTTCGGCGCCGAAGAGGGGGTTGTGCCAGCGGGCGACGTCGCCCGCGGCGTAGATGCCGGGCGCGGCGGCGCTGTACCGGTCGCAGACCACCCCGTCGGTCAGCCGCAGCCCGCTGCCGTCGAGCCAGTCGGTGTTGGGTATGGAGCCGATGGCGATCAGCACGTCGTCGGCCGGGATCGTGGTGCCGTCGCTGAGCAGCACGCCGGTGGCCCGGCCCGCCCCGGTGGTGATCCCGGCGACCTTGGTCCCGGTCCGCAGGTCCACGCCGTGGTCGCGGTGGACCTGCGCCAGATGGGCGCCCATCCGCTGTCCGACTGCGTGCGCGAGGGGCACGGGGGCGGGTTCCACGAGGGTGACGGTGGCGCCGAGGGTACGGGCCGCGGCGGCGACCTCGGCCCCGAGGAACCCGGCGCCGACCACGACCAGCCGGCCCCCGGCCGACAGCCGCTCGCGCAGGGCGAGGGCGTCCCCGAGTTCCCGCAGGACGTGGACGCCGGGTGTGCCGCACTCGGGCAGCCGGCGCGGCCGGACCCCGGTGGCGATGATCAGGCCGTCGTACGGCAGGCTCGTGCCGTCGGCGAGGGTCACGGTGCGGGTCGCCGGGGCGAGGGCGGCGGCGGGCACGCCGAGGCGCAGGTCGAGAGCGAGGGCGTCGAGGTCGGCCGGGCGGCGCAGGTGCACCCGCTCGGGTTCCCAGGCGCCGGTGAGGATCTGCTTGGACAGCGGCGGGCGGTCGTAGGGCGGGAGCGGTTCGCCGCCGACAAGGGTGAGCGAGCCGTCGTAGCCCGCACGGCGCAGGGCCTCGGCAGCGGTCAGGCCGGCCGCCGAGGCACCCACCACCACGATGCGGCGCGGCGGAGCGCTTGTCACGCCTCCACCAGCCGGATCGCGGCGGCGGGGCAGATCGCGGCCGACTCCCGCACGTCATCGGCGAGTTCGGGGCCGGGGGTGGCGTCCAGCAGCTGTACGACGCCCTCGTCGTCCTGGTCGAAGACCTGGGGTGCGACCAGGACGCACTGTCCGGAGGCGACACATTTGGGCTGGTCGACTTCCACGCGCATGGGTTCCTCGTTTCCTCGTTCGCGGTGGTGCTGTGAGCTATGCGGGCTGTGTGTTTGTGTGCTGCGTGCTGCGTGCTGCGTGCTGCGTGCTGCGTGCTGCGTGCTGCGTGCTGCGTGCTGCGTGCTGCGTGCTGCGAAGTGCTACCAGGTGACCGGCAGTTCATAGACGCCGTAGACGAAGCCGTCGTGCTTGAACTCCAGTTGATCGACGTCGGTGGCCAACGCCAGGGTAGGGACAAGGGAGTAAAGCGTGCTGTAGACGACCTGGAGTTCGACACGAGCGAGCGGCTGACCGAGGCACTGGTGGATGCCGTAGCCGAAGGCGACATGGCGCCGGGCGTCGCGGGTGAGGTCGAGCCGGTCGGGGTCGGCGAACGCTCCGGGGTCCCGGTTGGCGATGTCGTTGGCGAGGATGACGCCGTCGCCCGCGCGGATCAGTTCGCCGCCGATCTCGATGTCCTCCAGCGCCACGCGCCGCCGCCCGGAGTGGACGATGGTCAGGTAGCGCAGCAGTTCCTCGACGGCCGAGGCGACCGTCTTGGGGTCGTCGCTGTCGCGGAGCAGGGCGAGTTGGTCCGGGACGCGCAGCAGGGCCAGAGTGCCGAGCGCGATCATGTTGGCGGTGGTCTCGTGCCCGGCCACGAGCAGCAGGACGCCCAGCTCGGCGGCCTGGCGCTGCGTCAACTCGCCGGTGGCCACACGCTGCACGGCGAGCGCGGAGAGCACGTCGTCCTCGGGGTTCGCGAGCTTGGCGGTCAGCAGGTCGTCCAGGTAGCCGGTGAGCGCCTCGGACGCCGCGAGCAGTTCCTCGCGGGTGGAGGTGCGGCGCACCAGGACGCGGCTGTGGCGCTGGAAGAAGTCGTGCTGCTCGTACGGCACGCCGAGCAGCGCGCAGATCACCAGGCTGGGCAGGGGCAGCGCGAACGCCTCCACCAGGTCGGTGGGGTTGGGCCCGGCCAGCATCTCCTCGATCAGGTCGTCCACGATCCGCTGCACGGCCGGCCGCAGCGCCTCGACCTTCCTGATCGTGAACGGAGCCGTCACCATGCGGCGCAGGCGCGCGTGTTCGGGGTCGTCCAGGGTGAGGAGGGTGCTGCGGGTCTGGTCCCGCTCCCGCGTGGCGGCGCTGCGGTGGGGGTAGCCGGGGCGCCGGGGGTCGGCGCTGATGCGCGGATCGCCGAGCAGGGCGCGCACATCCTCGTGCCGGGTGATCATCCAGGGGCTGCTGCCGTCCCAGATGCGCACCCGCGACACGGGCCGCTCGCTCTGGAGCTCCTTCAGGGTGGGGGGCGGATCGAAGGGGCATCCGGCGGCGCGGGGCATGGGGTGCTCGGGGAGCCCGGTCGGCGTGTCCACGACTGTCTCGGTCATCGCTGCCTCCTCGGCAAGAGGGCGCATCCAACACCCCTAACGGCGTTAGGTGCTTCAGGCAACTTTAGGGATCGCGGCGGGCACGTCAACGGTGCCGAGGGGTTCGCCGTCGCTATCCGGCCACGATGCGATCGAGCAGATCGTCCGCGCGCCGCTCCAGGCCGTGCCGGTCGACCTCGAAGGGCAGCGCCATCGCGATGGTGACGATGCCGTGCAGCGCCGACCACAGCAGCAGGGCGTCCCGTGCGCCGTCCACCTGGGCCGAGCGGGCGGCGGGCAGCGCGGCCAGCGCCTCCTCCCAGGCGCCGAGGACCAGCCAGACCGGGTGGCGGGGCGAGTCTTCGCGGGGGCCGACGATGCGCTCGACGCCGAACATCAGCCGGTAGCGGCGGGGGTTCTCCAGCGCAAAGGCGCAATAGCGGTGAGCCATGGCCCGCAGGGCGGAGCCCGGGGTGTGCGGGGTGCGGGTGTCGCGCGCCTCCCCCAGTTCGGCGACCAGTTTCTCGTAGGCCCGGCGGGTCACCGTCGCGACCAGTTCGGAGCGGTCCTTGAAGTGCAGGTAGACGCTGGGCGCGGAGATGCCGACCTCGCGGGCGACCGCGCGCAGCGACAGCGCCTCCTCGCGGCCCGACTCGGCCAGCAGCCGGGCCGCGGCCGCCAGGATCTCCTCCTTCAGGGCGCCACCCTCGCCCCACTGGCTCGGGGCGCGGCGCTTGAACGTGTCGGCCACCTGTGCTTCCTCCGTCTTGCGGCTGCCGGGGTGAAGCATTATCGGAGGTGGCCGGATATCCGTCGCCCTGCGTGCCGGCGCCCTGTCGAACCGGAACGCCGGCACCGCCCGACTCAGGTCCCCCGCACCGCCGTCGCCCCCAGATGCCGGGCGAAGAAGCGGACCGCGCTGTCGGCCTCGAACCGCGGCAGCTCCTTGTGCCGGCCGGAGTTGGCGTGCGGCGTCTTCTCCGTCGAGGCGAAGGCGTCGAAGAGGGCCGGCGCGGACGCGCGCGGGATGTGCTCGTCGTCCCACTGCATGGCGTACTCGACGGGGACGGTGATCCGCCGGGCGGTCCCGGCCAGGGCGTCGGGCCAGTGCGGCCCGAAGACCGCGGCGGTGACCCGGGGATCGTCCGCCAGGAACGGCACGCCGATCGCGGTGGCCAGGTTCAGTCCGAAGAAGCCGACGGGACCGCCGGTGCCGATCCCGGGCAGTTCCTGGAGGGCGTCCAGGGCCGCCCGCCACTCGGGGACGGCGCGTTCGGCGAAGCGGCGTTGCAGCGGACGCCGATCGGGCCCTCCGGCTCGCCCGCCGCCCGCGCCCGGTACAGCGCGGCGGTCTCCTGCTCGTCGTGTGCCGTGCGCGGCCCGTCATCGCGGGCCACCTCTTGTGCGTGCCGCCGCCGTGGCCCGTGAACACGAGGGGGGCGCGCTGTGGGGCAGGCGGGCGACCAGAGGACGCCGGGGACGCCGTTCACGGTGAAGTCGCGCTCGATCACGCCGTCGGACGTCGTGTGAGCGGTGAGTCGCAATGTCCGCATGGGGCGTTGCCCCTCGGGAGTGCCTGGTCGGCGAGGCGCTCCCGCGGCAGGTACGTCAGCCGCCGGACCGTGACGAAGAGAGGAGCGCCCACACGGATACCCCCGTCATGGGTCTCACCTCCTCGCTCGCTCGCACGGTCGCCCGAAAGCCATCAGCCGGGGCCCCGCCCCGCTCCGCCTCTTCCGGCCGGGGCACACTGCCGTGACGTCCGCCGGCACGGTGGCGCGGCGCCGGTCCGCTCGGGCGTGGCGGCTCCTCGCGCCGGGGCGCGGGCGGACGGAGGCGGCGCCGAGGCCGGATTGTGTCCTCATGGGCGCCGGTCCATCCGATCCCTGTGCGTGTCCCCGGAGTTACGGCTCGATAGCATCGGGCCGACAGCCGGAGAACGCCGAATGGATCAGGCCGGGACGGGGATACGCGCCAGTGGTGATGGGTGGGGCAGCACGGCTGCGGGTGCCGGTGGGGGCGGACGCGGAACGCTGGGTCACGCGGGCCGGATGCCGCCGTGTCCTCCTCGTCGTGCACAACGTGACCTCCGCGACCCGCCTGTTGGACGTGCTGCCCCTGTTCGGCGGCGATGTGCGGTTGCAGCTGTTCGCCACGTGCACGGGGTCCTCACCGTTCCTCGCGGGCGTGCCCGAGCTGCTGACGGGGGTGGGGCTGCCCGTGCTGCCGTGGGAGCAGGCGAAGGAGACCACGTTCGACCTCGCCGTCTCCGCGAGCTACGGCGGCGAACTGGACGAGATCCGTGCCGAGTTGGTGATCCTGTCCCATGGGATGGGCTACAACAAGCGGCTCGCCACCCCCGCCGGCGCCGAACGGCGTTCGTCCGCACCGGTCTTCGGGCTCTCCCCGGACTGGCTGCTGCACCGCGGCCGCCCCCTCGCCGCCGCCACCGTCCTGTCGCACCCCGAACAACTGGAGCGCTTGCGCGCCTCCTGCCCGCAGGCCGCGCCCACCGCCGTACTGGCCGGGGACCCCTGCTACGACCGGCTCATCGGCGGGCTCCCTCAGCGGGAACTCTTCCGGCGCGCCCTCGGGGTGGCGCCGGGACAGAAGCTGGTCGTCCTCAGCTCCACCTGGTCGTCGCGGTCCCTGTTCGGCGCCCTGGAGGCCGGGTCGGGCGCGGCGGACGACGCGGACGATCTGCTGCCCTGGCTGCTGTCCCGGCTGTCCACGGAGCTGCCGGCCGACGAGTACCGCTCCGTCGCCGTGCTGCACCCCAACATCTGGTACGGGCACGGTCCTGGGCAGGTCAGGTCCTGGCTCGACCACGCCCGCCGGGCCGGCCTGGACGCCGTACCGCCGCTCGACTGGTGGCGGCAGGCCCTGATCGCGGCGGACTGCGTGCTCGGGGACCACTCCAGCGTCACGTACTACGCGGCGGCCATCGGCGCCCCCGTACTGCTCGGGGCGTTCCCGCAGGACGCGCTCGACCCGCACTCACCGGTGGCCGCGCTCGGGCGTACGGCGCCCCGGCTGGTCCGGCAAGGCAGTCTGCGGGCGCAGATCGACGCGGCGATCACCGCCCACGAGCCGGACAGCTACGCGCACTTCGCGGAGCAGGCCAGTTCGTCGCCGGGCGAGTCGGCCGGGTTGCTGCGCCGGCTGTTCTACGGGCTCATGGGCCTGCCGGAGCCCGACGGCCACGCCGCGCTGCTCGACCCGCTGCCGCTGCCGCCCCACCAGCCGGCCCGCCGTACCACGCCCGTGCGGGTCTTCGCCGAGGTGGCCGACGGGCCCACGCCCGAGGTCACGCTCGTACGGCACCCCGTGTCCGGCGACGCCCCCGACCCGGCGGAGGGACTGGCGGCGCGGGCCGAGCTCGCGCACACGGCGGTGGACGAGGAGACCCGGGAGGCCGGCAGGCTGCGCGTCGCGGACGTCATCCTGCGGCACGCGCCCGCGGACGACCCCCGGCTCGGGCCGCCCGCCGCCTGGACGGCGGAGGCGCTGGCCCGCTACCCGTACTGCGCGCTGGCGGTCTACGCCGACGGACCGGACCGCTGTGTCGTCCGCACCCGCCAGGGCGACCTGCTGCGCCTGTCCGCGGCGCCGGGACCGGACGGCCGGCCGGACCTGTGCGACCCGGCCGCCTACGCCTCCGCGCTCCATGCCTGGGTCGCGAGCGGCCGGAAGGTCTGCGAGGCCGTCCCCGAACTCGTGGTGCGCACCGGCGCGGTGGTGCGCCGGGTGACGGTCGAACGCCTCTCCCCGGCCTAGCAGCTGACAGGCCGTCAGTCCGGTTCTCAGGACTCCAGTGCGGCGAGGCGCGCGCGGGCCCGTTGCGCGCCGACGGTGTCCTCGTGCTTCTCGTAGTGCGCGGCGGCGGCCCGGAGTTCCTCCGCGGCCCGCGCCGGACGGCCCGAGCGGTCGTGGCACTCGGCGCGCTGCTCCAGCACGTCGGCGAGCTGGAGCCCCGCGCCCTCCCTCGTCATGATCCCGGCGGCCCTGTCCAGGCAGACCAGGGCGAGTTCGAGGTCGCCCGCGAGGTGGGCCTCGCCGAGGCTCATGTAGACACGGCCCTCGTTGTAGGTGTCGGCGCCGTCGGGCAGGGTGCGGAAGCCGACCAGCGCGTCGTTCAACCGCTCGTAGGCGGCGGGCAGTCGGCCCTCGCGGGCGAGGACCCGGCCGATGTGGTGCGTGAGGAGCGCGGTGGCGCGGGGCACGTCCCGCCATCCTTCCTCACCCTCACGGATACGGCCGAGGACCCGCTGGGCCTCCTCGAAGGCGCTCCGTGCCTCGTCGTGACGCCACAGCTTGAGGCGCAGCAGCCCGAGGGCTTCCAGGGCGGACGCCTGCCCCAGCGGGTGCCCGCACTCCTCGTCCGCGGCGACGGCCTACGACAAAGGGGGTGGACGAGCGCAGGGAGCGGAGCGCCGGCCGGGCGCGCCGCGCGGACGCGTTCCACGGAGGGGCGCCGGCAGACCGGGGGTGAGCGGGATGTCGTACCGAGGCGGTGCCGACGCCCGTGAACGCCTTGCCGCGCATCGGGCGAAGTACCGATGACCGTCAAACGGGGTTGCCCGCGGCCCTCACTCCGGTGCGAACGAGAAGCTGTTCCACGGCCCGGTGGCCCGGACCGCCTGGTCCGTCGCGCCGATGTCGAGGAAGTTGGACGCCCCACCGGCGGGCACGGTGCAGTCGGGGGTCGTGTAGAGGAGCAGGCTGCTCTGGGTCTGGTTGGTGACCTGGGTGATGCCCTCGGGGAGGCGGTGGCAGCCCTTGACCGGGGGGTTATTGAGGGTCTGGACGATCCGTCCGTTGTGCCGTGCCACGATCTGACCGGACGCCTGGTCCTGGCAGGCGGTGAGCGCGATGCCGAGCAACGCGAAACCGGTGAGCGCGGCCAGTGACCGTGAAGCGCGCATCGGGCCTCCTGTGCCAAGGCGGGTGCTGCCGGGGGACCTGGTCCCCCCACCACTATCCGTCAGAGTGCGCCGGCCCGCCCGGCGAGGGCGCCCATGCCGGGGGCATCGCCTGTTCAGCGGCGCCCAGGGGTCCTTTCGGGTGCCTGTGTGGCCCGGCTGTCGCACCCGGTGTGCGGGGTGCGGCCGCCCACCCTTCACTGAGGGAAACGATTCGCTGCGAGGGCACGGGAGTCACCCATGGCAGGGCACTGGAGACGAGGCACGGCGGGCGCGGTGCTGGCCCTGGTCATGCTGCCGGCCGCCGGCTGCGGCGACGGCTCCGCGAACTCCCCCACCCCGGCCGAGCAGGCCGCCTCGGCCGCCTCCGCCGCCGCCTCCCTCGCGGCCCGCGGCGGCGACGCGCTCGCCTCGGCCTCGGCGGAGGCCGGCCGCAGACTCGACGAGGCCAAGGGCGGAGTGAACGCCAAGGACCAGGTGAGCCTCGGCGCCGTCGCCGTCGGCGGCGACGGCCGGGCCACCGCCACGGTGACCGCGCGGAACACCGCCTCCTCCGCCAAGTCCTTCGCCGTGCAGGTCAACTTCACGGACGGCAACGGCAATCTCCTCGACGTCGTCGTACTGACGGTCAAGAACGTGGCCGCGCACGCCTCCGGCCACGGCACCGCGCGCAGCAACCGCAGGCTGCACGGCGAGGTACGGGCGGACGTGGGCACGGCCCTGCGGTACTGACGCCACGCCTTCCCTTTCCACGCAGCCCGCCTCCCCTTTCCACGCAGCCCGCCTCCCCTCTCCGCGATCCCGCGGCCCCTCCACCCCCGCCGACCGCACACACGAACCGCGCGGACCCCCGTCCGAACCCCGGACGCTGCCGCACGAGTGAACCGCCAAACGGGTGATCCGCAGCGGCCGCCAGCCCCGCGCGCCCAAGGATCAGGGCCCCAGCGGGCATTTCCGGCGAGTCGGGCGATTGGTTCGAAGTGACAGGCTTACGGTGCCCTGTCCACACTGAATTGGCGGTTCGTGATCAGGAATGTGCATCAACGATCCAGAACGTTCTCGAGGAGATCGAATGGTGGAGCAGTCCTCCGAGATCGATATAAGCGGGCCGGACGCACCCGCCCTCCCCGTGAGCGGCACCGGCCCGGACAGAACAGAGACCGAGAGCAAACTCGCGGACGCGCTGGCCGAGGTCGTGGGCACCGAGCAGGTGCCGGTGGACAGCCACTTCTTCACCGACCTCGGCGCCAACTCCCTGGTCATGGCGCAGTTCTGCGCACGCGTGCGCAAGCGGCCCGACCTGCCGTCCCCCTCCATGCGGGACATCTACCGGTACCCCACCATCCGCGACCTGGCCGCGGCCCTCACCCCGGTCACTCCCCCGCCTGACGAGGCCCCGGCCACCCCGGCGGCACCCGCGGCACCGGCACCCGCCCCCCTGCCGCACACCAGCCGGCTGACCCACTTCCTGTGCGGGTCCTTCCAGTTGCTGGCCTTCCTCGCCTACTCGCTCGTCTCCGGCCTGGTCACCGGCACCGGCTACGAGTGGGTCGCCGACGGCAACGGGATCGCCGACATCTACGTACGGTCGCTGGCCTTCGGCGGCACCGGGTTCATCGCGCTGTGCGTCTTCCCGGTCGTGGCCAAGTGGCTGCTGGTCGGCCGCTGGAAACCGGTCGAGTTCCCCGTCTGGGGCCTCGCGTACGCGCGCTTCTGGCTCGTGAAGGTGTTGCTGCACGCGAACCCGATGGTCTTCCTCGCCGGGACCCCGCTGTACGTGCTGTACCTGCGGGCCCTGGGCGCGCGGATCGGCAAGGGGGTCACGATCCTGTCGCACACCCTGCCCGTCTGCCCCGACCTGGTGACCATCGGCGCCGGGACGGTGATCCGCAAAGACTCCTTCATCCTCGGCTACCGGGCGCACGCGGGCCGCATCCAGACCGGCCGGATCACCCTGGGCGAGGGCGTGTTCATCGGGGAGAAGACCACCCTGGACATCGACACCTCGATGGGCGACGGGGCACAGCTCGGCCACGCCTCGGCGCTGCACCGCGGTCAGGCGGTCCCGGCCGGCGAGCGCTGGCACGGCTCCCCCGCCGAACCGGCGTCGACGGACTACCTGCGCGTGCCGCCCGCCCGGTGCGGCACCCTGCGGCGGGCCTGGTTCGGCCTCGGCACGCTGGCCCAACTCCTCTTCGTTTACATCCCGTTGGCCATCGGCGGGATGTACATACTGTTCACCGCGGTACCGGCGATCGGCGAGCGCCTCGATCCGGACACCGACGACCTGGCGCCCGGCCAGCTGCTCACCGACGCGCTGCTGCTCTCCCTGGTGCTGTTCGCCGGGTTCGTCGTCGTGGGACTCGCCGTCCTGTACACGCTGCCCCGGCTGCTGCGGCTGGTCGTCCGGCCCGACCGGGTCTACCCGCTGTACGGCTTCCACTACGCGCTGCACCGTGCGACGGCCCGCCTGACCAACGTCAAGTTCTTCGCCTGGCTGTTCGGTGACAGCTCGTACGTCGTGCACTATCTGCGCGGTCTCGGGTACGACCTGTCGCACGTCGAGCAGACCGGCTCGAACTTCGGCACCGAAGTGCAGCACGAGACGCCGCTGTTGGTGTCGGTCGGCAGCGGCACCATGATCGCCGACGGGCTGTCCGTGCTCAACGCGGACTATTCGAGCACGTCGTTCCGGCTGTCGCGGGTGTCGATCGGGCCGCGCAACTTCCTCGGCAACAACATCGCCTACCCGGTGGGCGGCAGGACGGGCGAGAACTGCCTGCTCGCGACCAAGGTGATGATCCCGCTGGACGGCGAGGTCCGGACGGGCGTGGGACTGCTCGGCTCGCCGTGCTTCGAGATCCCGCGCTCGGTCGACCGGGACGCCCGCTTCGACCATCTGCGCGAGGGCGAGGAACTGAGCACCCGGTTGCGCGCGAAGAACCGCTACAACCTGCGCTCGATGGCCTGGTGGCTGCTCGCCCGCTGGCTGCACGTCTTCGTGCTCACCCTGTTCGCGCTCGCCACGGTCGATCTGTACGGCATGGCGGGCCATGTGGTGATAGCGGCCTATCTGGCGCTGACCCTCGCCTTCTCCACCGCGTACTACATCGTGCTGGAGCGCTGCATGACCCGGTTCCGCGGGCTGCGGCCCCAGTTGTGCTCCATCTACGACCGGGACTTCTGGCGGATCGAGCGCCTGTGGAAGGTCCCGTCGCAGTGGCTGAACATCTTCAACGGAACCCCCTTCAAGAGCCTGGTCTGGCGGCTGATGGGCGTGCGCGTGGGCCGCATGGTGTTCGACGACGGCTGCTACATCACCGACCGGACCCTCGCGGTCATCGGCGACGGCTGCACCCTCAACGCGGGCAGCAAGGTCCAGTGCCACTCGCAGGAGGACGGCACCTTCAAGTCCGACTTCATCAGGCTCGGCGCCGGCACCACGCTGGGCGTCTCCGCCCATGTCCACTACGGCGTGACGATGGGCGAGGGCTCGGAGCTGGTCGCCGACTCCTTCCTCATGAAGGGCGAGGAAGTGCCCCCGCACGCGCGGTGGGGCGGCAACCCGGCGGTGGAGATGCCGGCGGCCGAGGCTCCGCCCGACCCTCCCCTGCCGATCGCGTCTACAGCCAACGCCCCTGCGGCGACCGTGAGTTGAGGAAGGCCATTCGATGGGAACGCGCGTGGAAGCGGACCGGGAGTTCTGGCAGCGGGTGCTGACCGCCGGCGGTGTCACCGCGGTGCCGCGCTGGGTGCGGGAGCCGGCTCCCGGCTCGGCCGAGCACGAGATGCCGGTGCCGGACGAGGTGGCGCGGGCGGTGCGCGAACTGGTCGGACGCCAGGGCGTGCCGGTCAGCGCACTGCTGCTCGCGGCGCACGCCAAGGTGCTGGCCGCGCTGTCCGGCGAGCCGGAGGTGGTCACCGGTTACACCACCGGCGTGCGCGGCGAGCCCCTGCCCTGCCGGCTGACCGTCCGCCCCGGCTCCTGGCGGGAGCTGGCGGCGGCGGCCGAGCACGCGGAGGCGCAGGTGCTGGCGCACCGGGAGTTCCCGGTGGAGAAGCTGCGCCGCGAACTCGGGCTGACGGAGCCGCCGTACGAGGTGGTGTTCGGGCCCATCGGGGCCGACGAGAACCACGCCGACGACGGTGTACTGCATGTGCGCTGGTCGGAGCGGGGCGGTCGGCTGCTGCTGCGCCTCGGGTACCGCAAGGACGTCCTGGACGCCGAGGCCGCGGCCCGGATCGGCGGCTACCACCTGACCGCCCTCCGACTTCTGACCGCCGCCCCGGACGCCGACCACGGCGCGCGGAGCCTGCTGACCGACGACGAGGTGCGCGAGCAGCTGGAGGGGCTGGCCGGACCGCACCGGCCGCTGCCGAAGGCGCGGGCGCACGAGCTGTTCGAGCAGCGGGTGCGGACGCGTCCGGACGCGGTGGCGGTCGTCCAGGGCGAGCGGGAGTGGACGTACGACGAGCTGAACCGGCGGGCCAACCGGCTGGCGCGGGCGCTCGTCGAGCGGGGCGTCGGCCGGGAGGACGTGGTCGCCGTCGTCATGGAGCGCGGCCTCGACTGGCCGGCGGCGACGCTCGCGGTGCTCAAGGCGGGCGCCGTCTACCTGCCGATCGAGCCGCACTTCCCGGCCGGGCGGATCGCGGCGACGCTGTCGCGGGCGGGCTGTCGGCTGGTGCTGACCGAGTCCGGCAGCACCGCCACCCTGGACGAGGCGCTGGCCGCGGTGCCGGGGGCGCGGCGGCTGCTGGTCGAGGAGGCGTACGCGCAGCCGCACGCCGAGGACGACCTGCGACTGCGCGTGGACGAAAACCAGTTGGCGTACATCTACTTCACCTCCGGCTCCACCGGCGAGCCGAAGGGGGCGATGTGCGAGCACGCGGGCCTGCTCAACCACCTCTTCGCCAAGATCGACGACCTCGGCATCGGCGAGGGATCGGTGGTGGCGCAGACGGCACCGCAGTGTTTCGACATCTCCTTGTGGCAGCTGGTCTCCGCGCTCATGGTCGGCGGGCGGACCCTGCTGGTCGGGCAGGACGAGATCACGGACGTGGAGCGCTTCGTCGGCACGCTGGTCGACGGCCGGGTCACGGTGGCGCAGCTGGTGCCCTCCTATCTGGAGGTCGTGGTCTCGTACCTGGAACAGCGGCCGCGTGAACTGCCGGACCTGCGCTGTGTGTCGGTGACCGGCGAGGCGCTCAAGCGGGAGCTGGTGCAGCGCTGGTTCGCCATCGAGCCGGACATCAAGCTGCTCAACGCCTACGGCCTGACGGAGACCTCGGACGACACCAACCACGAGGTCCTGGACCGGGTGCCGGAGCGGGTGCTGCTGGGGCGCGCGGTGAACAACGTACGCGTCTACGTGGTGGACGAGCGGCTCTCGCTGGTGCCGCTGGGCGCACCCGGCCTGATCGCGTTCTCCGGTGTCTGTGTGGGCCGGGGGTACGTCAACGATCCGGAGCGGACCCGTGAGGCGTACCGCACGGACCCGTACCGGCCCGGCGAGCGGCTGTACCTGGGCGGTGACTGGGGGCGCTGGCACCCGGACGGCAAGCTGGAGTTCCTGGGCCGCCGGGACAACCAGGTGAAGATCCGCGGCTTCCGCATCGAGATCGGCGAGATCGAGAACGCGCTGCTGCGGGTGGCCGGGGTGCGGGACGCGGCGGTAGTGGTCACCGAGCGGGGTGGCGGCAGCAGACATCTGATCGCCTTCTGCGCGGGCGCGCCCCGGCCGGTGACGGAGCTGCGCGAGGCGCTCGGCGCGGTGCTGCCCGCCTATATGGTTCCCTCCGCCTTCCACTGGCAGGACGCCCTGCCGCTGACCGGCAACGGGAAGATCGACCGCAAGGCGCTGACCGCGCTGGCGGCTCGGGCCGCGCCGGCCGCGGAGGAGACCCCGGCGGCGGATGTCCCGATCGGGCCCGCCGAACGGCGGCTCGCCGCGGCCTGGGCCGGGGTGCTGGGCGTACCGGTCGAACAGGTGCGCCGCTCGGACCAGTTCTTCGACTCCGGCGGCACCTCGCTGACCGCGGTCAAGCTCAGCATCGCGCTGGAGCGGGCGGTGTCCCTCAAGGACATCACCCGGCACCCGGTCCTCGCGGACCTTGCCGCGCTGCTGGACGGCACGGGCACGCAGCACGGGGAGCTGCTCCAGCCGCTCGCGGAGGGGGGCGGCGAGGACGCGGGCGCGCTGGTCTGCTTCCCGTACGCGGGGGGCAACGCGGTCAACTTCCAGCCGATGGCGAGCGCGCTGGCCGACAGCGGGCTCACGGTCCTCGCGGTGGATCTGCCCGGACACGATCTGGCCGCGCACCAGGAGCCGTTCGTCTCCATCGCGCAGGTCGCCGAACAGGTCGCCGCGGAGATCGTGGCGCGCGGGCTGACGCGGGTGATGCTGTGGGGCCACTCCTCGGGGGCGGCGCCCGCGATCGAGACGGCCCGGCGGCTCGCCGAGCGGGGGGTGCGGGTCGGCCGGGTGTTCATCGGCGCCCAGCTCCTCGGCACCGCGGACGAACGAGGGGCCGCGGTCACCGAGTTGACCGCGCTCGGGGACGCCGAGATCGCGGCGCGGCTCACCGCGGACAGCGGCTACACCGAGCTGGCGGAGCTGAACGAGGCGCACGCCGAGCACATCGGCGCCGCCTACCGGCACGACTGCGTGGCCGCGCACCGCTACTTCCGCGCGGCCCTCCAGTCCCCCTCGCCCCCCAAGCTGGCCGCGCCGCTCACCGTGGTCGTCGCGGCCGACGACCCGCACACCGCGGGCGCCACCGAACGCCACCGGGACTGGCTGCTGCTGGCCGGCCGGGTGGAGCTGCACGAACTCACCGACGGCGGCCACTACTTCCCCCGCACCCGGCCGGCCGAGGCGGCGCGTGCCGTGCTGCGGGCCGCCGTACCCCTGGCCACGTCCTGAGCCACGCCTCCCCTCCAGACGGGCAACCGAAAGGAAACCGAGATGCCGTTCTCATCCCTGGCAGCGCCGCTCGAGGTGGAGCTGCGCCCGCACAGACCGGCGCTGCTGCGCGTCGACTCGCCGGGCGACGCCCCGGCCTGGGCGGGCGAGCACCGCGAGGCGCTGCGCGCCCTGGTGACCGAACACGGGGCGCTGCTGGTCCGTGGTCTGGGACTGCGGGACGCGGACCAGGTCGGTGCCGTCTTCGCCCGGATCACCGGTGAACTCATGCAAGAGCGCGAGGCGTTCGCGCCGCGCGAGGCCGTCGCGCCCGGCGTGCACTCCGCCACTCCGTGGCCGGCCAACCAGCCGATGTGCATGCACCACGAGCTGAGTTACACGCTGGACGTGCCCTCCCTGATGCTGTTCGCGTGCCTGACCGCGGCCACGGAGGGCGGGGCGACGGCGGTGGCCGACGCCGAGGAGGTGCTCAGCGCGCTGCCCGCCTCGCTGACCGAGCGGTTCGAGCGCGAGGGCTGGCTGCTGACCCGCAGCTACAACGACGAGATCGGGGCCTCGCTCGCCGAGTCGTTCGGCACCGAGGACCGCGAGGAGATCGAGCGCTACTGCCGGGCGCACGCCATCGAGTTCACCTGGGGCCCGGACGGCTCCCTGTGCACCCGGCAGCGGCGCAGCGCGGTGGTACGGCACCCGGTCACCGGCCGGCGCTGCTGGTTCAACCAGATCGCGTTCCTCAACGAGTGGACGCTGCCCCCGGAGGTGCGCGAATACCTCGTGGACATGTACGGCGAGGACGGGCTGCCGTTCAACACCCGGTACGGGGACGGCAGTCCGATCGGCGAGGAGGTGGTCGAACTGCTCAACTCCACCTATGAGGCGCACACCCGGCGCGAGCCCTGGCAGGCCGGGGATCTGCTGCTCGTGGACAACATCTCCACCGCGCACAGCCGGGAGCCGTTCAGCGGCGAGCGGCAGGTGCTGGTGGGCATGGCCGAGCCGCGCCGGCTCGCCGACGGCCGCCCGGCCCCGGAGGCGAGCGAGCGATGACCGATCTGCTGACGACGACCGCCGAACAGGCGGCGGGCGGGCCCTCGGTGCCGACGTTCTCGGTGATCTCCGGGCAGCAGGTGCAGCAGGCCCTCACGGGCCGGGAGCGGGAGCTGGTGGCGCTGGTCGAGGCCACCTACCGGCTGCACGGCGCCGGGGACTCGGTGAACCCGCCGTCGTACTTCCTGCGCTTCCCGGACCGTCCGGACTCGCGGATCATCGCGCTGCCGGCCTCCATCGGCGGTTCGGTGCACGTGGACGGCCTGAAGTGGATCTCCAGCTTCCCGGACAACGTGCGCTCGGGGCTGCCGCGGGCCTCCGCGGTGCTGATCCTCAACGACCCGGAGACCGGCTATCCGTTCGCCTGTCTGGAAAGCTCCATCATCAGCGCCACCCGGACCGCCGCGTCCGCGGCGCTCGCCGCCGACTGCCTCAGCCGCGGCCGGAACACCCGGCCCACGCGGATCGGGTTCTTCGGCACGGGCCTGATCGCCCGGTACATCCACACCTTCCTGGCCGGCACCGGCTGGGAGTTCGACGCGATCGGCGTGCACGACGTGTCCGCCGACAGCGCCGAGGGGTTCCGCGGCTATCTGCGCCAGAGCGGCGCGGGCGGGCAGGTCACCGTGCACGAGCGTGCCGAGGACCTGATCCGCGGCAGCGATCTCGTGGTCTTCGCGACCGTCGCCGGCAAGCCGCACGTCACCGATCCGGCGTGGTTCGACCACAACCCTCTGGTCCTGCACGTGTCGTTGCGGGACCTGGCCCCCGAAGTCCTGCTGGGCGCCGCCAACTTCGTCGACGACGTCGAGCACTGTCTGAAGGCCGACACCTCACCGCACCTGGTCGAACAGCTCACCGGGGACCGCGACTTCCTCAACGGCACGCTCAACGACGTGCTGTGCGGGCGGGCCGCTCCGCCGGCCGACCGTCCGGTGATCTTCTCGCCCTTCGGACTCGGTGTCCTCGATCTCGCCGTCGGCAAGTACGTCTACGACGAGGTACTCCGGGCGGGCAGCCTCCGCCTCATCGACGACTTCTTCCACGACCTGCGCCGGTACGGCTGAGGCCCGTCCTCGGCCCGGCACCAGGAGGTCCGCCGTGCCTGTCATTACCGCTCCCTATGCCTTCAACGAGGGCCATCTCTTCGTCGACCTGGAGTCGATCTGCGGACAACCCCTCCATCTCAAGTGCGAGGGCTTCAACTTCGCCGGCTCCATCAAGCTGAAGGCCGCGAACGAGATGGTGGAGAGCGCCGAGCGGGACGGACTCCTGACGCCGGAGTCCATCCTCGTCGAGTCCTCCTCCGGGAACCTCGGCGTGGCGCTCAGCATGATCGCCGCCAGCAAGGGCTACCAGTTCCTGTGTGTGACGGACTCCCGTTGCAACCTGTCCACCAGACTGCTGATGGAGGCGCTCGGCAGCGAGGTGCACGTCATCGCCGACCAGGACTCCAACGGCGGATTCCTGGGCACGCGGATCGAGTACGTGCGCCAGCTGTGCGCGTCCGACGAACGGTACGTCTGGCTGAGCCAGTACACCAACGCGGGCAACTGGCGGGCGCACTACCGCACCACGGCCCCGGAGATCGCCCAGGAGTTCCCCGACCTGGACGTGGTGTTCATCGGGGCCGGCACCACCGGCACCCTGATGGGCTGCGCCCGCTGGTTCCGGCAGTGGCACCGGCCGGTGCGGATCGTCGCCGTGGACAGCGTGGGCTCGGTGGCCTTCGGCGGCGAGCCGGGCCGCCGGATGATCCCGGGCCTGGGCATGAGCATGCGCCCGCCGCTGCTGGACGAGTCCGTCGTGGACGAGGTGATCCGGGTGGAGGAGGCGGACACCATCCGCATGTGCCACCGCATGGCCCGCCGCGGCTTCCTGTTCGGCGGCTCCACCGGGACCGTCGTCAGCGGGGCCACCGACTGGCTGGCCCGGCACGACGCCCGCGGCCTGTCCGCGGTCGCCATCGCGCCCGACATGGGCGAGCGCTACCTCGACACCGTCTACCAGACCAACTGGCTCCAGGACCTGTACGGCGATCACGTCCTGGAGGACGAGGGGCTGGACTCCGTGACGGAGGAGGTCGAGTCCGCGCCCCGGACGTCGGAGCGCAGGCGCCGCCCGTAGCGCCTCGGCCAAGGAAGGGCGCCTGACCGGGGATGTTGCCCCGATAGGCGCCCTTCGGCATGCGCGAAAGGGCGGCTCGGGGGTGCCGCGGAGGGCAGCGCCATGCCGTGCCCGAGGGCGCTCCCGCCGGGTCCTAGGGGGCAGCTTCGCCCCGTACGGGAGGGCATGTACGCCCCGCGCTCGGGGGCACGCCCGCGCGGACCCTGCCGCACCCGTCCCCCACATGAACGGTAGGGAATAGGCCATTCCGTCCGGCCCCTGCCGCGCCGTGGGCCCCGGCACCGCTTCCGCCGGGCCTTGGATTCCCTGGCCACCGGCGTTGACCTGCACATTTCCTGCACAGTTCGGCCCGGAATCGGTTTTCGGACGGAGTGAAAGGCGCCCCTTCCCTCATAGGCCACACCAGGCGAACTATTTTCAGAAAAGCCACCTCATTGGGCGACGTTCGCGAGTTCACCGCTCACGTTCAGGACCTCATGGCACTGCTGTGCCTGCCGGCCCGTGGCCGGTGTGCCCGGCTTCGCGCAGGTGACTTTCGCGGTGACGGTGGCGTTCGCGGGGATCTCGATGGGGGTGACCCAGTGGTAATCCTGGTTGCGGAAGGTCTCCAGCGCGATCGTGGTGATCTTCCGGTCGCCGAAGGTGATGGTCATGACCCCCTCGTCGCCCTGGAAGTTGGCGACCACGATGTCCGTGACGCCGAACACCTTGCCCTTGGGCACCGTGTAGCTGCCGGTCTTGTCCTGTCCGCCGGCCGTCTCGACGTCGATGGTGGTCGAGCTCTGCTCACCGCCGCCCACCGAGCTTCCGGGACCGGTGCCGCCGGGGCTGCCGCCGCCGGGCACGCCGGTTCCCGTGCCGCCCTGTTCCTTGCCGGTGCCCGTGCCGGCGCCGGTGCCGTTCCCGGTGCCCGGCGACTGCCCGTTCTTGTCGCCGCCGGGGGTGGGGCGCGGCTGGACCACCTCGTCGGCGGCCTGCCGGGCCGCGCTGCGCACCGCGGGGCGCACCAGCGCGAACCACGCGAGCAGCAGGGCGAGGATGGCCGCGAGCAGGGCCAGCAGCCACTTCGGGAAGATGGGGATCTGGACGAACTCGGCCTCCAGCGGGGGCCGTACATACGTCGCGGGGCGGGCGCTGCCCTCCGCCTCCGCCTCGGCCGCGCTGTCGGTGGGGTGCACGGTGAACGGCCATACGGCGGGTTTGCCGAACCACACCGGTTTGCCGGTGCGCACCCGCAGCCGGGTCTCCGCCGACTCGCCGGGCGCCAGCTCCAGGTTGGCCGGGACGAACCCGAACCGCAGCTCCTCACCGGCCTGTTCGGGCCGGAAGGCGATCTGCGTCGGGGTGTTGCCCTCGTTGCGCACCACCACCCGGTAGCGGCCGCGCAGCCAGCCGCGCCGGCGCCGCGGGAGGATCTCGGTGCGCAGCTCGTGGAACGCCTCGATGTGCACCGTGGTCTCGGGCACGGTGACCGACTCGGGGTGCTCGGCCGGCAACACCCGTACGCCCAGCGGCACATCGCCGGCCCGGACCTCGGGCGAGCGGGGTGGGGCCAGGGTGATGGTGACCGTCTCGGAAGTGCCGGGGTAGAGCGAGATACGCGCGGGTTCCACGGTCGCCCAGGGCGCACAGTCGCCCACCACCTCCAGCGTGTACGCCTCGACGATGTCGCTGTCGTTGCGCACGGTCAGGCTGGTGGTGGCGGTGCCGCCCGGCGTCACCGTCACGGCCGGGATGTCGAGGCCGGGGGCGCCGGGTCCGGAAGAGGGTGCAGATGGCGTCACGCCACGACGGTAGAGCCGTACCCGGACGGCGACGAGAGATGCTGGGGCAACTTCCGGGCAGCCGACTTGCCCGCAGCGGCCAAGGTCAACTCCACTGAAGGGGAGACGAGCTGACACGCCGTAGGCGGCGTGTGCTCCATCCCACCGCGCCGGACGCCACCGTCGTCGCCCGGCTCGCGTCCTCAACAACGCCACCATGTCCGGCCTTGCGAAAGAAAGTACCCTTTATGATCGTCCAGATGCCCGGCGGGACCCAGCCCGCCTCCGTCGGCCGCCCGGGCCGGGTGACCGTGGCCGTCTACGCGCAGGACCTCGTCCTGCACATCGGCATCGTCCAGCAGTTGCGCCAGCGGCCGGAGCTGGAGTTGCTGTCCGACGCCGACGCGGACGGGGCGCAGATCTCGCTCGTGGTCGTCGACACCGTGGACGACGAGGTGACGGCCCTGCTGCAACGGCTCCAGCGCAACACCGCCACCCGCACCGGCCTGGTGGTGGGCACCTTCGAATCGGCGGCGCTGCAAAGGGTGATCGAGTGCGGGGTGGGCGCGGTGCTGCGCCGCTCGGAGGCCGACCAGGACCGGCTGCTGCATCTGGTGCTGGCGCTGGCCAACGGCGAGGGCGTGCTCCCCGGCGATCTGCTCGGCAAGCTGCTCAGCCATGTCGGCAGCCTCCAGCGGGCGGCGCTCGACCCGCGCGGGCTTTCCCTGTCCACGCTGACCGCGCGCGAGGCGGACATGCTGCGCCTGGTGGCGGAGGGCCTTGACACCTCGGAGATCGCGGAGAAGACCTCGTACTCCGAACGGACCGTCAAGAACGTGCTGCACGAGGTGACCACGCGGCTCCAGCTGCGCAACCGGGCGCACGCGGTGGGATACGCGCTGCGCAACGGGCTGATCTGACGACGGCTCGGCCGGCCGCACCGACGGCCGGCCGCCGCGCGCTCGGCGAGGGAGCGGGCGCGGGCCGAGTGCCCCGGACACCCGGCGATTGCCCGAAAGCGCAACGGGCCCTTCCCCCGGAAGGGCCCCCGGCGCCCTGCCGCAGGCCCCGCCCGTGCCGCACAGTGGCGGGGCGCACCCATGTGTACCGAGACTGCGAGGTGGACCGTGAACGGCACCGCTGGCCCCGGCGGGCAGCGCCGGCTGGGGAGATTCGGCGCCTCGTCGCTGCTGCTGGTCCCGCTTCTGGCGGTGACCGCGGCCTCGGGACCGAGCGGCGCGGACCCCGTCCGGCCGACGGCCGCCGCCACCGCGCCCGCCCGCGTGGCGTACGCGGGCACCGACCACCGCAGCCTGGGCCGGGTCACGAAGACCGACTCCAGCGCCCCCCTGTTCGGCTCGGGCCCGGCGCACTACGACGTACAGGCGACGGCGCTCGGGGACACGATCGTGTTCGCGAGCCGCCGCGACGACAAGCATCCGCAGATCTATCTGCGGGCGCCGGACGGCTCGGTGCGCAAGCTGACCAGCGGCCGGGACGCGGCGCATCCCCGG
This sequence comes from Streptomyces sp. AM6-12, assembly GCF_044327085.1. NCBI lineage: Bacteria > Bacillati > Actinomycetota > Actinomycetes > Kitasatosporales > Streptomycetaceae > Streptomyces > Streptomyces sp. AM6-12. Next base: position 124,053 of record NZ_JBIQWN010000002.1, on the reverse strand, counting down.
CTGACCCCGGACGGCGGTGCGGTGGTGTTCGACTCGGCGGAGCCGGGCGGTCCGGACGGCAAGAAGCAGCGCGATCTGTGGCTGGTGCGCACCGACGGCACCGGTCTGACCCGGCTGACCGACACGCCGTACGACGAGCAGAGCCCGACCGTGTCGGCGGACGGGCAGCGGCTGGCCTACAGCGCGAACCCGGACGCGGGCGCCGGACCGCAGATCTATGTGCGCCCGCTGGCCGGGGGCACCGCGACCGCGCTCACCGGGACGCTCGGCGGCAAGGCGACCGAGCCGGTGTTCAACCCGGTGAACGACGACGCGCACCGCGGCCTCCTCGCGTACACGTACACCGCCGACTCCCAGACCGGGCCGAAGCTGCGGGAGCTGGGCCGCCCGGACGGGGACCAGCCGCTGCTCGCGGGCACGGCGGCACAGTGGCAGACGCACGGCGCGGCCTGGCTGCCCGACGGCAACGGTGTGCTGTTCCTCAGCACCAACCACACGTGCAGTTGCGAGGGCGACTGGAACCATGTGTGGCGGGCCCCGCAGAACCCCGGCCAGAATCCCGACCCGGAGCTGGTGCTCAGCGAGAACCGCGATGTCACCTCGGTGACCTGGGTCGGCCCGCTGACCGGCGGCTACCCGGTGGTGGACCGGCTCTCGGAGCCCGTGCCGCAGGTGAACGGCCAGAACGCGACGCCGGACCAGCGGGTGGCGACCTTGCAGGACGTGCGGATGGACGGCTCCGACCCGCGCGATCTCGGGGTGACCGTCCTCCAGGAGGACCCGGCGGCCGGCACCAACACCGATCCGTCGAAGGACCCGTTGTTCCAGCCGGCGGCCGGGTACGACCCCTGGACCGAGCGGCAGAACTACACGCCGGACGGCCGCGGGATCGTGGTGACCCGGTTCGAGAACGCGCCGAGTGGCCAGGGACGGATCGAGCGGATCTGGACGACGGATGCCGACGGCCAGAACCCGCGGGCGCTGCCGCTGGCCGGGCGGGGGCCGCAGGACTGGGACACCGACCCGACGTTCTCACCGGACGGCAAGTACCTCGCGTTCACCCGGACTTCACCCGGCGGGGTCGGCTCCGCGTCCGGTCCCGGCCGCATCCTGATCGCCGACGCCGGCACGGGCGCGATCGTGCACGAGGTGGTGCCGCCGGCCGGTCAGCAAAACGGCAGCGACGCGCAGCCGACCTGGTCCCCGGACGGCACGACGCTCGCCTTCACCCGCAACGAGGTGATCGACGGGAACGGCGGCAACAAGCACATCTGGACCGTGCCGATCAACGACCTGAACGCGCAGAAGGACCTCAGCGCCGCGAACTGCCCCGGCAACTGCTCGGTCATCGACGACAGCCCCGCGTTCTCCCCCGACGGGCGCACGATCGCCTTCAACCGCAAGAACGGCGGCGGCCGCGTCGACGAGCGCAACGGCCTGGTGCTGACCTCCGTGTCCGGTGGCAGCTGCCAGGTGCTGCTGCCCGCGGCCGCGCGGGGCACCACGGACGCCTGCCGGCAGCAGCTGCCCGACACCACGGTCACCGGACCGCACCAGCCGCGCGACGCGGCCTGGACGGCCGACGGCACCCAGATCGTGTTCAGCGCGCGGGACGACGCACCGGTCAACTGCCCCGAGAACCTGTACGTGCTGACCGTGGCGACCGGCCGTGTCACCCCGCTCACCACCGAACTGCCGGGCCGTCAGAAGGAGCCCAGCGTCGAGCAGTCGGTGGACCTCGCGGTGCACGCTCCGGGTACGACGCCCCCGGTCACCGTCGGCAAGTCCACCGACCTGAAGGTGGACGTCGTCAACAACGGCCCGGCCGCCTCGCCCGGCACCACGCTGACCATGGCACCGCCGGCCGGGGTGACCGTCACCAAGGTGACCTATCCCGGCGGCAGTTGCGACGCGGCCACGCTCCAGTGCGACCTGGGGGTGGTGCCACCCGGTACGACGGTCCCGGTCACCGTGACCGTCACCGGGAACGTGACCGGCGACCAGCCGATCGACTGGTCGGTCACCGGCAGCGTGATCGACCCGCAGCCCGGCGACAACTCCGCCCGGACCGTGGTGCCGGTGCAGCCGCCCGCGCCGCCGACCCCGCCCCCGACACCCACTCCCACACCGACGCCCACCCACACGCCCACCCCGCCGCCCGCCCCGCCCACACCGCCCGCACCCAAGGCGGGGCCGGGGGTCACCGTGACCGCCCAACCCGATCCGGGCTATGTCGGCGGCCGGGTCGTGGTCACGTACACCGTGCGCAACGGCCGCAACGCGCTGGCCACCGGGCTGCGGCTGCGCGTAGCGCTGCCCGCCGGGATCCCGAACGGCGGTCCGCCGCCGGGCTGCGACAGCTCCTGGCTGTGCGCGCTACCGGACCTGTCGCCGGGTGCGAGCACCGTCGTACGGGTGGTGCTCGCACCCGACCACGCGCTGACCGGCCGGGCCACCGGCGTGCTGACCACCACCGGCACGGACGCCGATCCCCGTGACAACAAGGCCAGTACGAAGCTGCGGATCCTCCAGCCGAAGATCATCGCGGTGCCGCCGATCGGCAAGCCCGGCTTCGTCACCTCGGTGCGCGGCAAGGACTTCCCGCCGGGCGTGCCGGTGCGGTTCGCCTGGAAGCCGGGGATCACCGCGGCCGCCGCGCCGACCGTGCCCAAGCCGGACGGCACCTTCATCGGCCAGTTGCTCATCCTCACCAAGGACCAGACGGGACCGCGCACCATCACCGCGCGGGGGCCCGGATTCTCCCCGGTGAAGACGGACTTCCTGGTGGTGCTGGGCAGTGTGCAGCCGCCGGACGAGGTGACCCGCCGATGATCCACGAGGTCGACGAGGCGCTGCGCGCGCTGCTCGCCGGGTCCGGTCTGGAGGCGTCCGGGGTCGAGGTGGTCTTCGACGCGCCGACCCGCGAGTGGGCGGCCCGCCGCAACGCGCCCACGGTGTGCGTGTTCCTGTACCACATCCAGGAGGACGCCACCCGGCGCGGCAGCGGCGCCGGTGAGGTGCACGACGCCGAGGGATATGTGGTGGCGCGGCGCACCCCGCCCCGCTGGTTCGAGCTGACGTATCTGGTCACGGCGTGGGCGAGCCGCCCGCAGGACGAACACCGGCTGCTGTCGCAGGTGCTGGGCACGCTGGTGAGCACGGACGCGCTGCCGGAGGAGCTGCTCACCGGCACGCTCGCCGAGCTGGGGCTGACCGTCTCCCTGGACACCGCCGGGGGCGGGATCGACGCGCCGTCCGCGTCCGATGTGTGGTCGGCGCTGGACGGCGAGCTCAAGCCCTCGCTCGGGGTCCGGGTGCGCGCGCCGCTGGCCGCCGTGGCCCGCCCGGCCGCGCCGCCGGTGACCGAAGGGCTCGTGGTACGGGCCAATGGGCTCGGACCCGGCGAGGAGCCCGCGCCGGGACGGCGGCTGCGGTACGAGGAGGTGGGCGACCCCGGTGCGGAGGGCTTCGCCGGCCCGCGTGCGCGGCCCGCGGTGCCGGCCCGGCGCCGCAGGGGAAGGCGGCAGCCCTGATGTACGCCACCGAGGCCGAGGTCGACGTCCTGTGGGCGCGGCTGCGGCTGATCGAGGAGCGGGTGCGGTACGCGGTGGCCGCGCGGCGTGCCGTCGACCCGGATCCCGACGACCCGTACCGGGGCCAGTATCTGACCCCGGAGGCGGTGCAGCGGATCCTCGACGGGGAGGGCGGCCTTGGGCTGCCCGAGCACGAGCCGCCGCCGGTGCCGCCGACGTCCGGACTCGGGGTGCTGGCCGAGCGGTTCGGGCTCTCGCCGCTGGACACGGATCTCCTCCTCATCGCCCTGGCGCCGGATCTGGACCCCCGGTTCGAGCGGCTGTACGGCTTCCTCAACGACGACCTGACGCGTCGCAGGCCGACGGTCGCCCTCGCCCTTGAGCTGTGCGGAGTGCCCGCCGCGTCGGCGGCACGCTTCCGGTTCTCTCCCGGTGCGCCGCTGACCGCAGGCGGCCTGATCGAGGTCACCGAGCCCGAACGGCCGCCGCTGTCCCGCGTGCTGGCGGTCCCGGACCGGGTGAGCGCGCACCTGCTGGGCGGCACGGAACCGGACGCGCGGCTCGCCGACGTGCTCGGCGAGGCCGCCGCCGACCCCACGGCCGAGCCCGCCGACGTGGCCCGAGCGGCGGCCGCGGCGCGCTCCGGCCCCGGTCTGGTGCACGTGCCGGACCGTGGGGGCGACGCGCCCGGCCTCGCGGTGGCGGCCCTGCACGCGGCCGGGCTGCGACCGCTGGTGCTCGACACGGCGGCGCTCGCCCGGCGCCCCGCCGAAGTGCCCGCGCTCGCCCGCGTGGCCGCCCTGGAAGCCCGGCTGTCCGGCGCGGGCGTCGTCCTCGGCCCGCTGGAGGCACTGCCCCCCGAGCCCGCCCAGCGCGACCGGATCACACGGGACGTGACCACGGCACTGCGCGGCCTCCCGCTGTTCGTGTACGGCGCGGACGGCTGGGACCCGGCCTGGGCCGCCGACACCCCGGTGGTCCTGCCGGTGACTGCGCCCTCCCCCGAGCGGCAGGCCGCGCGCTGGCGGCACGCGCTCGAAGGGGCCGGCTGCGACGGCGTCGCCCCGGCCGACGCGGAGGCGCTCGCCTCGGCGGTCGCCGCGCACCGGCTGGACGGCGGGCAGCTGCGCCGGGCCGCGGACGCCGCGGTGCGCACGGCCGCGCTGGCCGACCGCGCGGTGCGGCCCGACGATCTGCGGGCCGCCGTACGGGCGCAGAACGGCGCGGGGCTCGCGCGGCTGGCCCGCCGGGTGGAGCCGGCCGTCGGATGGGACGACCTGGTGCTGCCCGCGCCGACCCACCGCCGGTTGCGGGAGCTCGCGGTGCGCGCCCGGCATCGCGAGCAGGTGCTCGGGCAGTGGCGGATGCGGCCGGGCGGCGGCCGGGGGCGGGGCGTGATCGCGCTGTTCGCCGGCGAGTCGGGCACCGGCAAGACCATGTCAGCCGAGGTGGTCGCGGCCGACCTGGGCATGGATCTGTACGTGGTGGACCTGTCCACCGTGGTCGACAAATACGTCGGCGAGACCGAGAAGAACCTGGAGCGGATCTTCACCGAGGCGTCCGCGGTCAACGCGGTGCTGCTGTTCGACGAGGCCGACGCGATCTTCGGCAAGCGCTCGCAGGTCAAGGACGCGCACGACCGGCACGCCAACATCGAGTCGGCGTACCTGCTCCAGCGCATGGAGTCCTTCGACGGCATCGCCGTACTGACCACCAATCTGCGAGCCAATCTGGACGAGGCGTTCACCCGGCGGCTCGATGTGATCGCGGACTTCCCGGTGCCGGACGCCGGTCAGCGGCGCGCGCTGTGGGAGCGGTGCCTGGGCGGGCACCTGCCGCGGGCCGGCGATCTCGATCTCGGCTTCTGCGCGGACCGCTTCGAACTGGCCGGCGGTTCCATCCGGGCGTGCGCGGTGACGGCCGCGTATCTGGCCGCCGAGGCCGGACGTCCGCTGAGCATGCGGCAGTTGATGACGGCGGTCGCCCAGGAGTACCGCAAGCTCGGCCGGCTGGTCCTGGAGAGCGAGTTCGGGACGTGGACGAGGGAGATGCTGGCGGACTCCTGAACCGGCCTCCGGCCAGCGGTTTTCACCGGTTCCGGGGCCTAACGGCAGGGTCCGTTGCCCGAAAGGGAAGGCCGCGCCGGTCGCGGTCGCCCGGAAAGGCAGCCGACTTGCCCTCGCCCAGGTCCGCGCGCCCCTGTCGCCATGCCGCACCCGCCTCCGAGACTCGGTATCGACGCAGGTGACACCCTTGGCACACGAAGGAGCGAGTATGCCGACGTACCTCACCCCGGGCGTGTACGTGGAGGAGGTGCAGTCCGGTGCGCGACCGATCGAAGGGGTCGGCACCGCCGTCGCCGCGTTCGTCGGCTTCGCCCAGACCGGACCCTTCCACGAGCCCACCCTGGTGACCAACTGGGATCAGTACACCCAGCTGTTCGGCGGTTTCACCGAGGGCACCTATCTGGCACACGCCGTGTACGGCTACTTCGCCAACGGCGGCGGCGCGGCCTACGTGGTCCGCATCGGCGGCTCCGGCCGCGACTCCGCCGCCCCGGCGGCCCATTCGGTGCCCCGGCAGGCCCCGGCGCCCGAGCCGGTGGCGGTCGGCGGCTTCCTCGTCGCGGCCAAGCCCGGCGTCTCCGGGGTGTCGGTGGAGATCGCCGACCCGGAGGGCGACAACAACCCCGAGGACCGCTTCCGGCTGCTGGTGCGGCGCGGCGAGCAGGTGGTGGAGAACTACGACGTCTCCACCCGCAAGAACGTCAAGGGCTATGTCGTCAACCAGGTCCGGGCGTCCAAGCTGATCGAGGTCACCGAGCAGCGCGACGCCACCCAGGCGCGGCCCGCCGCCCAGACGGTGGCCCTGCCCGACGCGCCGGGTGCCCCCGCGGCGCCCGCCGCCGGTGAGGTGGCCCGGCTCGACCCCGCCGAGTACGTCGGCGACTCCGCCGCCCGCACCGGGTTCGGCGGTCTGGAGGCCATCGACGAGATCACCATGGTGGCGGTCCCGGACCTGATGGGCGCCTACCAGCGCGGCGACATCGACGCGGAGGGCGTGCGCACGGTCCAGCTCGCGGTGATCTCGCACTGCGAGCAGATGGGCGACCGGGTGGCCGTCCTGGACACCCCGCCGGGCCTCAACGCCCAGCAGGTGCGCACCTGGCGCAACGACGAGGCCGGCTACGACTCCCGGTACGCCACCCTCTACTACCCCTGGGTGCGGGTCTTCGACCCGGCGGCCGGCCGCAACACCACGGTCCCGCCGAGCGGTCACATCGCGGGCGTGTGGGCGCGCAGCGACGCCGAGCGCGGCGTGCACAAGGCGCCCGCCAACGAGGTGATCCGCGGCGCGGTCGACCTCGAACTGCGCCTGAGCAGGGGCGAGCAGGACCTGCTGAACCCGATCGGCGTGAACTGCGTACGGGCCTTCCCCGGCCGCGGCATCCGGATCTGGGGCGCCCGCACCCTGTCCTCCGACCCGGCCTGGCGCTACCTGAACGTGCGCCGGCTGTTCAACTACCTCGAAGAGTCCATCCTGCTGGGCACCCAGTGGGTGGTCTTCGAGCCGAACGACGACCGGCTGTGGTCCAGCATCCGGCGCAATGTCACCGCGTTCCTCACCGAGGAATGGCGGCGGGGCGCGCTGTTCGGGCGCACCGCCGAGGAGGCGTTCTACGTCAAGTGCGACCGCGGCAACAACCCGCAGGAGTCCATCGACCAGGGCCGGGTCGTGTGTGAGATCGGTGTCGCGCCGGTCAAGCCCGCCGAGTTCGTGGTCTTCCGGCTGGCCCAGTTCTCGGACAGCACCAGCCTCATCGACGAGTGAGACCAGTGACCCGCGGGTCGGTCTAGGAAAGGTGACGAAACAGTCATGGCAGAGGGCGACGCTCTTTCCACCCATGTCTTCGGCGTGCAGCTCGGCGGCTACATGGTGGAGTCCATCCAGGAGATCAGCGGCCTGACCGTCGAGGAAGAGGTCGTCGAGGTACGACAGGTCACCTCGGAGGGCAAGCAGATCATCCGCAAGCAGCCGGGCGCCCGGCAGGCGGGCGAGATCACGATCACCCGCGGACTCGACAAGTCCAGCGAGTTCACCAAGTGGATCAAGGAGACCCTGAACAACGGGGCCGTCGACACCGCCCGGCAGAACCTGACCATCGAGATCAAGGACTCCAAGGGCGAGACGGTGCGCCGGATCCAGCTGATGCAGGGCTGGGCCTCCCGCTGGGAGGGTCCCTCGCTCAAGGCGGGCGAGTCCGCGGCGGCGACCGAGACGGTGACCATCGTGTTCGAGGAGATCGTCGTCGAATGAGGCGCCGTACGGTGACGGCGGGCAGCCTGGAGGAGATCCTCGACGCGACGGCGCCCGCCCCGGCCCCCGAGCAGTCGCAGGTCCCCGCGCCACCGTCCGGCCCCCCGGCCACGCGCGAGCACGGGCTGCGCACCGAGTTCGAGTTCGAGCTGCCGCGCGGGTACGTGGACGAGTCGGGCACGCTGCACCGCAGCGGGTCGATGCGGCTCGCCACGGCCCGCGACGAGTTGCGCCCGCAGATCGACCTGCGGGTCAAGGAGAACCCCGCGTACCTCAGTGTGGTGCTGCTGAGCCAGGTGATCACCCGGCTCGGCACCATCACCGATGTGCACGCGGGCATCGTGGAGCGGATGTACGCCACCGACGTCGCCTTCCTCCAGGACTTCTACCGCCGGGTCAACAGCGAGGGTCACACCCGCGCGGCGGTGACCTGTCCGCACTGCGAGGGCGGCTTCGAGGTCGACCTCTCGGGTGGGCGCCTGGGGGAATCGTGACGTACGCGCTTCCCCGGCTCCGGGAGGAAGTCGCGTACATCGCCTATCACTTCCACTGGCAGCGCGAGGAGATCCTCGATCTCACGCACGCGGAGCGCCGACAGTGGGTGGGCGAGATCGCCCGTATCAACGCCCGTATGAACGAGGGTGGTTGAGGTCATGGCGTGGTGGAATGCGGTACGCCGCCGCGAGGACCGGGCCGCCGACACCGCGTCGGCGGCCCCGTCGGGTCCGTCCGGCACCGAGCCGGCGGGGGCGTCTTCGTCCGTGCCCGAGGGATGGGACGGCGGCTGGCGCCGGGTCGCGCCGCCGTCGCTGACCGTGGCCCGCGCGCCGCTCGGCGTCAGCGACGGCCTCACCTTCCGCGACGGCCTCGCCTCCTGGCAGAACCCCGCCTTCGACTCGGGCCTCGGCCACGGGCTGCTGCCCTCGGCGCCGATGGGCCTGGTGCACGGCGTGACGCGTCCCGCCGTCCAGCGGTCGGAGTACGGGGGCGGCGGCCCGCTGCTGCTGCGCTCGCTGCCGGAGCCCGGTGGCGATGAGGCGGCGGACGGCGAGGGCACCGGCTCCGCGCCGGCGCAGGTGCAGCGGGTGGTACGGGCCGAGGGCCGGACGGGTGGAGCGGTACGGCGCCGGGCCGGCTCGGCACGTCCGCACGCCCCTGCCGAGCCCGTTGCCGGTGACCGTGCGGGGCGGGTGAGCGGACCGGAGCTTCCGGTGGTACGGCGGGTCGCCGTGGTGCCGAATGCTCCGAGCACCGGAACCCCGCCCCGGAGTACGGCGGTTGAGCCGGGCGGGGCGGAAGCCGTACGACCGCGACCGCTGGGCCCCTCGCTGACCGTCGCCCGGCGGGTGGCGGCCCGGCCGGTACGCCGGGTCACGGCGGTACGACCCGTGCCGGGGGCCGGTGTGGAGGCCGGGGCCGCTGTGACCGGTACCGGTTCCGGTGCCGGGGTGGCCAGTTCGGGTTCCGCTCCCGGTGCCGTTCAGCGCGCTCCCGCTCCCGGACGGGCGCCTGGGCGTGCCCAGTTGGGCGCACCGATGGCGGAACTCCCGTCCACCGCCACTCCCTTGGCCGCCGACGGACCGTCCGGTCCCGTCACGGCCGAAGTCCGGTCGCCGAGCGGTCCGGTGCTGCCGGTCGTGCAGCGCAGGGCGGACGCTCCCGCCGCTCCCGAGGCCGCCGCCGGGGAGGCCGTCGCGGCGCCGCGTGCCGTCACGGCCGACCCGCGGACCGGCGCGGGTGCGCAGGCCCCTGTCGTACAGCGCCAGGCGGACGGCTCCGGTACGGCCGGTGCTCAGGCTGCGTCCAGGCCGCTGCTTCCCGAGGTGCGGCGCCAGGCGCACACCGGTGCCGCCGAGGGTCCCGAGGCGCCCCGCGCCGCCGAGGTCCAGCCGTCGGCCGACCCGGTGCTGCCCGTCGTACAGCGTCAGGCGGAGGCTCCTGTCTCCGCCGGGCACGAGCTGCCGGCCACCGAGGCACCCAAGCCCGCCCGCGCCGCCACGGCCGACGCTCCGGCGCCCTCCCGGCCGCTGCTTCCCGACGTGCAGCGGCTGGTCACTCCCGGCTCCGCTGCGGACACCCGACCGGCCACGCCGGACCTGCCGGCGACCGGGGCCGCCGAGACTCCCCGCACGGCCGACGCTCAGCCGACGGCAGGGCCGGTACTGCCGGTCGTACAACGCCAGACGGACGCCGCGGACGTACGGCCAGGCTCCGAGCCGGTGCCGCCCGTCATCCAGCGCAGGGCGGACGCCTCAGAAGCCGCCCGACCGACCACCACGCCGCTCCTTCCCGGAGTTCAGCGCCGGGTGGACGCTCCTGACGCGTCCGGCCTGACCGCCGACGACGGCACCCCCGCTTCCCGTGCCGCCGCCGGGCCGGTGCTGCCCGTCGTCCAGCGTCAGGCGGAGGCTCCCGGCACCGGGGCCCCCGCCAAGCCGCTGCTCCCCGGAGTACGGCCCCACGCGGACGCTCCCGCCACCACCGGCGCGGAACTTCCCGCCACGGCTCCCCGACCGGCTGCCGCCGCCGAGCCCGCGCCCGGACCGGCGCTGCCCGACGTACAACGCCAGACGGACGCCTCCGCACGGCCCGGCGCCACGGCCGATCCGGCGACACGGCCAGGCGCCGGGTCCGAAGGGCCCGCGCCCACGCGCCGTACCGAGCGGCACGGCCCGTCCGGGGCCCGCGCCCGTGGTGGTCTGGGCGCGCCCCTCTCCGCGCTCCCGCCGACCGCCGCCCCGCGTGGGCCGGTCGATGCCGGTGGCCGTCCCGCCCAGCCCTCCGTCCAGCGCGCGGCGGCCAGGCAGGACTCCCCCCTCCTGGGAACGGCGGCGAGCACCGGGACGCCCGGGACGGTGACCAACTCATCTGCACAGAAGCCCGTTTCGGCGCCCATCGAAGGGCCCGCACCGGCCACTCCCCTGGTGACCCGTGCCGTGGCCCAGCCCGCCCCCTCGGCCGCGGGCGCGCCCGGCGTCGTACAGCGCGCGGTGTCCGCCGGACCGGCGACATCCGGACGGCGTACTCCCGTCGTCGTGGCCCGTGCCCTCGCCGAGCCCCGCCGGTCCGTGCGCGCCACGGCCCGCTCGCTCCTCTCCGCCCGCCCCCTCACCCTCAGCACCCGTGCCCCTGAAGGCATGCCGCACCCCGACGCGCCCGGCGCGCCCGCCAAGCCCCCCGTGGTGGCCGCCTCCTGGCGTCGTGAACCGGCGCCCGAGGCCCGGCAGGCCGCACCCCAGGTGCAGAGGGCACCCGCTTCGACTCGCCCCGCACTCCCCGTCGTACGCCCGGACACCCCCGTCCAGCGGGCGGCAGCCGGAGCCGCCCTGCCGCTGACCGAGGCGCAGGCGCCCCCGCTCCAGGCCTCCCCGGCACCGGCGTCGCTCACGCCGCCCGGCGGGCTCCCCGTGCCCGTGGTGCGGGTGGCCCGGCCGGCGGAGCCGGCTCCCGTGCTGCCGGGCGGCGTTCAGGTCGACGTCGTCCAGCGGGACGCGAAGGGGGCCGCCACCGGGAAGTCCGCGACCGACCGCCCCCGTTCGGCCTCCGCCCCCGCCGCCTTCCGGGCGCCGGGCACGACGGCCGGCGGGAAGGAGGCCGCGCCGCAGGATCCGGGCGTCGACCTGGAGGACCTGGCGCGGCGGCTGCTGGACCCGTTGGCCCGGTTGCTGCGGGCCGACATGCGGCGGGGACGGGAACGCGCCGGACGCCCCTACGACGGACGGCGCTAGCGGACATGGAACGGATGGCCCACGGATGACGGACAACATCTTCGCGACGAGCGTGTTCTTCCGGCTCCAGATCGGCGGCAACGATCTGGGCGCCTTCCACACGTGCTCCGGCATGGGCGCGCAGGTGGAGATGGAGAGCTACGCGGAGGGCGGCAACAACGGCTTCACCTGGCAGCTGCCGGGCCGGGTCACCTGGTCGAACATCACGCTGACCCGGCCGGTCACCGCCGACACGATGAAGATCGGCCGCTGGCTGGACCAGACGCTGCGCCGCGTGGAGCCCAAGGACGGGGAGATCGTGGCGCTGAAGCCGAATCTGTCGCGGATCGTCGGCTGGCAGGTGCTCGGCATCGTCCCGGTGCGCTGGGAGGGGCCGTCCTTCGACCCGGCCAACTCGCAGCCGGCGGTGGAGACCCTGGAGATCGCCCACGAGGGACTGCGGCCCTCCTGACCCCGCCGCGCCACTCCCTGTCACCCCGATCCGTACGAAAGGAGTCCCCGGTATGTCCGCCGCCCCCCGCACCAGCCGTGCCCGGGCCCAACTGACCCTGAAGGAACCCCCTTCGGCGGTCGGCGCGAAGCCCGGCGGGACCATCGCGCGGCTCGATCTCCAGTTCAACCCGTCCACCCTGCAACTGCGCAAGTCCACCACCTGGCGGCGCACCCCCTCGCGGATGGCCGGGCAGTCGGCGCTGCCGGAGTTCGTGGGCAGCGGGCCGCGCGAGCTGAGCCTGGAGGTCTTCCTCGACGCGACCTCGACGCACGACGACTCGGTCGAGCAGGCGGTGGAGAAGCTGATGAAGGCCTGCGTGCCGAGCCCGGCGAGCCTCGCCCGCAAGAAGCCGGCGAGCCCCTGGGTGCGGTTCGAGTGGGGTACGGCCCGCACGACCTCGTTCGACGGGGTGATGTCGGGGCTCTCGGTGACGTACACGCTGTTCGACGTGGACGGCAAGCCGCTGCGGGCGACCTGTTCGCTCTCCATCGAGGAGGCGAGCGTCGACCCGGCGGGGCAGAACCCCACCTCGGGCGCGCGCACCGCCCGCAGCACGCACACGATCGTGGCCGGGGACAGCCTGGCGCTGCTGGCCTGGCGGGAGTACGGCAACCCGACGGCCTGGCGGGTGATCGCGGAGGCGAACGGGATCGACGACCCGATGGACCTGGCGCCCGGCACCGAACTGGTGGTGCCGGCGCTCGGGGACGCGGGCGGTGAGGAGGAGCGGTGACGACACCCGAGGCGCGCGGCGGCCGGTCGTTCGCGGCGGACCCCGTCGTGGAGGCGCCCGGTGAGCTGCCGCAGATCTGGGCGGCGCAGCTGGTGAGTTGTGTGGTGGACGAGAACGTGGGGCTGCCGGACACGGCGGTGCTCACCTATCGCGACCCGGACAACGAGTTCCTCCAGTCGACCGGCGTCACGCTCGGCACACCGCTGAAGGTGTCGGTGGTGACGGTCGCCGGGCAGGCGCGCGAGCAGTTGTTCAACGGCGAGGTCACGGCGGTGGAGATCGACCGGGACGGCACCGGCTCGTTCACCGTGTTGCGCGCCTACTCCAAGGCGCACCGGCTGCAGCGCGGCCGGAAGGTGGTGGCGTACCGGAACATGACGGCCGCCGCGATCGTCCGCAAGGTGGCCGCGGGCGCCGGTCTGCCCGTGGGGAAGGTGGAGGCCGCGCCGGTCACCTACCAGCAGTTGTCGCAGGCCAACGTCTCCGACTGGGACTTCCTCCAGTACCTGGCGGGCGAGAGCGGTGCGCAGGTGCGGGTCGACGACAAGGGGGTGCTCCAATTCACCCGGCCCGAGCCGGCGTCGGGGGCACCCGCGCCGTCGACGCCGGCCACGCAGAGCCCGATGGTGCTGGAGTACGGGCGCAATCTGCTGGCGCTGCGGGCCGCCCTGTCGGGCGCGGACGGCGCGTCCCAGGTGGAGGTGCGCGGCTGGGACGTCACCACCAAGACGCCGCTGGTGGCCCGGCAGCCGTCGGTGACCAGCCAGTCGGTGCAGCCGGGGCTCTCCCCGTCGCTGGCGTCCGCGTTCGGGGCGAGCGCCAAGCTGACGGTGACCGACACCCCGTACCGTACGCAGGCCGAGACGGCGGCGGCGGCCTCGGCGATCTCCGCGCACGTTGCTTCCGGGTTCGCCGAGTTGGAAGTGGTGGTGGAGGGCAGTCCGCGGCTGCGGGCCGGGGTGCCGGTGGCGCTCGGCAATGTGGGGCCCGCCTTCTCCGGCCGGTACACGGCGACCGCCGTGCACCACAGCCTCGATCCGCACGGCGGCTACCGGACCACGGTGTGGGTCAGCGCCAGCCCGGACCGGTCGCTCGCGGGCCTGGCGACCGGGGCCAACGCGCCCGGCCGGGGCCCGCGCATTCCGGGCCTGGCGATCGGTGTGGTGACGGACGTGCGGGAACCGGGCGGCGCGCAGAGCGGCGCGGTGCGGCTCAAGTTCCCCTGGCTGGACGACACGTACGTGTCCGACTGGGTGCGCACGGTGCAGTGGGGCGGCAAGGGCGGCGGGGGCGTGGTCAGCCCCGAGGTCAACGACGAGGTGCTGGTCGGCTTCGAACAGGGCCTGCTGGACAGCCCGTACGTCATCGGCGGCCTGTACAACGGCGTGGACACCCCGTCCAAGCACGACGTCCCGCTGATCGACGGGACCAGTGGCAAGGTCAACCGGCGTTCCATCGTGTCCCGTTCGGGCCACCGGGTGGAGCTGCTGGACCCGCGGTCGGGGCCCTCCGGGGTACGGCTGCGCACCGGCGACGAGCGCATGGAGGTGCTGCTCGACGACCGCCAGGACCGGATCACGCTGACCGTGTACGCGGCCGGCGGGCGGCGCGCGCTGTCCTCGGTGCGCCTGGACGAGCACGGCATCACGCTGGACGCGGGCACCGGCACGGTCACCGTGAAGGGCGCCTCGGTGGACATCCACGGCACCAACTCGGCGACCGTGTCCGGCCGTTCGGCGACGGTCTCCGGGCAGACCGATCTCACGCTGGACGGCGGCCTGCTGGGGGTGCTGAAGGCCGACCTCGTCCGCATCAACTGACCCACCCGCACCAGACACTTCCCAGGAGGAGCCCCACATGCCCGGCGCAGCCCGTACCGGCGATTCCACCAGCCACGGCGGGGTGGTCGCCACCCCGCCGCCCGGCGCCGCCGCGACGGTGGCGCGGGTGCTGATCGGCGGCAAACCCGCCGCCGTGGTGGGCAGCCTGCACACCTGCCCGATCCCCCCGCACGCGGCCCTCGGCCCCGGCAATGTGATCATGCCCAGTCCGGCCGCGCTGACCTCCGGCCTGGTCCTGATCGGCGGGCTGCCGGCCGCACGGGCGGGCGACACGACCACGTGCGGCGCGAACGTCCTGCTCGGCGCCCTGAACGTGCAGGTCGGAGGGGTGTGATGAGCGAGCGGTTCATCGGCCGGGGCTGGGCGTTCCCGCTGCGGGTCGGCCCGACCGGCGGGATCGCGCTGGTGGAGCGGGAGCGGGAGATCGAGGAGGCCATCCGGCTGGTCCTCGGCACCGCGCCCGGCGAGCGGCCGATGCGGCCCGAGTTCGGCTGCGGCATCCACGACTACGTCTTCGCGCCCGGCGACGGCTCCACCGCGGGCCGGATCGCGCAGCAGGTGCGCGAGGCGCTGGAGCGCTGGGAGCCGCGGATCGGCGTGGACGAGGTGGTCGTCGCCTTCGACGCCGTGGACGACGGCACCCTCTACATCGATGTGCGCTACACGATCCGTTCCACCAACGACCGGCGCAACCTGGTGTTTCCCTTCTACACGATCCCCTCCGAGGAGGGGACCGAGGAAGCGGTCGCGGACTGATGGCCCTGCCCTCCCCCAATCTGGACGACCGGCGCTTCCAGCAGCTCGTCGACGAGGCGAAGCGCTATGTGCAGCAGCGCGCTCCGGAGTGGACCGATCACAACGTCTCCGATCCGGGCGTCACCCTGATCGAGACGTTCGCGTACATCGTGGACCAGCTGCTGTACCGGCTGAACCGGGTGCCGGACAAGAACTACACCGCTTTCCTCGACCTGTTGGGCATCCGGCTGTTCCCGCCCGCGGCGGCCTGCGCCGAGGTGGACTTCTGGCTGTCGGCGCCGCAGCAGGACGCGGTGACGCTGCCCGCGGGCACCGAGGTGACCACTGCGGACGGCGAGGCCGAGGAGCCCGTGGTGTTCGCCACCAAGGACGAACTGCGGATCGTACCCAGCGAGTTGACCCGGCTGGTGAGCGCGCCGCGGGGCGGTGAGCAGACCGACCGGACGCGCGAGCTGGCCGAGGGCCGCGACGTGCGGTGCTTCCAGGCGGCCCCGCAGCCGGGTGACGCGCTGCTGTTCGGGCTGCCCACGGCGGTGCCGCGGTGCATCGTGGCGGTCCGGCTGGACAGCCGGGTGGAGGGCGTCGGCGTGGACCCGCGCCAGCCGCCGCTGGTGTGGGAGGCGTGGGACGGCGGCCGCTGGCGGCTGTGCGAGACCGGCACGGACACCACGGGCGGTCTGAACCGGCCCGGCGAGGTGATCGTGTACGTGCCGACCGGGCACACGGCGTCCGTCATCGGCGGCACCCGCGCGGGCTGGCTGCGCTGCCGGGTCACCGAGCCGGAGGCGGGCCAGCCGTTCTACTCGGAGTCCCCGACGGTGCGCGAGGCCACGGTGTTCACGGTCGGCGGCACCACCGCGGTCGAGCACGCCGAGACCGTCACGGACGTGCCGCTCGGCACCTCGGAGGGGGTCGCGGGCCAGACGTTCCGGCTCGGCCGCCCGCCGGTGCTGCTGGACGGCGGGCCGCCGCTGGTGGAGGTCTCCTCGGCCGACGGCTGGCAGCGCTGGGAGGTGGTCGAGCACTTCGGCCGCTCGGGCCCCGGCGACCGGCATGTGCGGGTGGACGCCACCACCGGCGAGTTCAGCTTCCCGCCGGCGCTGCGCGAGCCGGACGGCACGCTGCGGCTGTGCGGGGCGGTGCCGGAGAAGGGCGCCCGCATCCGGGTGTCCCGCTACCGCACCGGCGGCGGCCCGGCCGGCAATGTGGCCCGCGGCGCGATCTCGGTGCTGCGCAGCTCGGTGCCGTACATCGCGCGGGTCGTCAACCGGGAGGCGGCGCGCGGCGGCGTGGACGGGGAGACCGTCGCCAACGCCAAGCTGCGTGCCCCGGACGCGCTGCGCATGCAGGAGCGGGCGGTCACGGCCGAGGACCACGAGATCATCGCCCGGCAGGCGGCGCCCTCGGTGCGCCGGGTGCGCTGTCTGCCCGCCGGGGACGCCGGGGCCGGGCCGGGTGCGGTGCGGGTGCTGGTGGTGCCGGACGCGGTCGCCGACGAGGGCGACGACCGGCTCCGCTTCGAGCAGCTCATCCCGTCCGACCAGGTGCTGACCGCGATCACCGGCAGCCTGGACGAACGGCGTCTGATCGGCACCCGGCTGGTGGTGGAGCCGCCGGTCTACCAGGGCGTCACCGTGGTCGCCCGGCTGGCCACCGCGCCGGCCGACACCGACCGGGTGCGGGACGCTGCGCTGGCCGCGCTGTTCCGGTACCTCAACCCGCTGCGCGGCGGCCCGGACGGCACCGGCTGGCCGTTCGGGCGTCCGGTGCAGTACGGCGAGGTGTTCGGAGTGCTCCAGCGGGCCACCGGCAACGCGCTGGTGGAGGACATCCGGCTGTTCGCCGCCGACCCGATCACCGGGCGGCGCGGCGCGCCGGTGGACCGTATCGACGTCGGTCCGGGCGCGCTGGTCTTCTCCTACCAGCACCAGGTCGTCGTGCAGCCCATCGAGCCGGAGGGGCGCCCATGAGCCGTGCCGCCGTTCCCGGTCTGCCGAGCCGGCATCCGATCGGCGGGCTGCTGCCCGCGCTGTACGCCGACGACGACTTCGCGCAGCGGTTCACGGCGGGCCTGGACACCGTCCTCGCCCCCGTGTTCGCCACGCTCGACAATCTGGCCGCCTATCTCGACCCGCGCGTCGCCCCGGCCGACTTCGTGGCCTGGCTGGCGTCCTGGGTGGGCGCGGCCGACGACCCGCAGTGGCCGGACGAGCTGCGCCGCGAGGCGGTGGTACGGGCGGTCGAGCTGCACCGCTGGCGCGGCACCCGGCGCGGTCTCGTGGAGCGGCTGCGGCTCACGCTCGGGGTGGACGCCGAGGTCACCGGCGACGGGGGCGCGGTGTGGTCCAGCACGCCGGGCGCCCCGCTGCCGCCCGCGCCCTCCGGTGAGGTGCTGGTCCGGGTGTGGCCGGGCCGGGAGCCGGTGGTGGACGCGGACCGCGTCCGCGAGATCGTCCGCGCCCACTGTCCCGTCCATGTCCCCTGCCGGGTCGAGGTCCTGTCCGGACCGCCCGCCGACGAAGGGAGGTGACGCCATGCGCGCCTGTCCCGCGTGCGGGGCGTCCAACGGCTCCGACGACGACTTCTGCGGCAACTGCGGTGCGTATCTGGGCTGGTCCTCGGAAGGGGCCGCGCGGACGCCGGTGGGCGGCGGCAACGCCCCTGCGGACGAGGGGAGTTCGCCCCCCGCTACGCCGGAGATCGACTCACGCCCGAACAGCCGGACGGCCGCGGCGAGTTCGGGTTCGCCGGCGGCCGACACCCGGTCCCGGGCGGAGGAGCGCCGTACGACGCGTACCGACACCGACGCCGGGCCGGTCCAGGCTCCGCCGGTCCGCGGTACGGCACCCACCGCGTCCGGCGAGTCCGGCGCACCCCCCGCACGCAGCACACCCCCCGCGCCCCCGGCTCCCCCGGCGCCCCGCACGGCTCCCGAGCGGGCGGCGGCCACGACCCCGCGCACACCTCCGGCAACGCCGACACCCCCGGCCTCTCCGGAACCGCGCACCTCGCCGCCCTCCGCCCCGGCCGCGCCCCCGCCCCGCACTCCCCCCGCCGCCCCGGCCCCGCGGGCGCCCCGCGCTCCCGAGCCCGTCGAGCCGGAGGTCCACCAGCCCGCCCCCGTGCTACCCGGGAAGCCGGTCGCGCCGCGGCCGGTCGTGCGGCCGGTGGAGCGGCGGGACGAGGTGGTCGGGCCGCCGTGCCCCGCGTGCGGGACGCCGAATCCGCCGGGGCGCAGGTTCTGCCGGCGCTGTGCCACCCCGCTGAACCCGCAGGCGGCCCCCGCGCCGCTGCCCTGGTGGCGGACGGTGTGGCCGTTCCGGCGCCGGGTGCGGGCCGGGTCCGGGCGGTGGGTGCGGGTCCTGGTGATCCTGCTGGTGGTGCTCGCGCTGGGCGTGGGCGGATTCCTGCTGCTGCCCGCCGGGCGCGCCCTGTTCGAGGACACCCGCGACAAGCTCGCCGGCACCAAGGCCGTCACCGCGACCCGTGTCACGGCGAGCGCGGCCGTGCCCGGCCATCCGGCGTCGAACACCAAGGACGGCCTGAGCAATCGCTATTGGGGCGCGCCGGGGCCGGGGGCCTCGGTGACGTACACCTTCGGCAAGCCGTTCCGGCTGGTGGATCTCATCATCACCAACGGCGCCTCCGACTCGCCGGAGCAGTACGCGACCGAGGCCCGTGCGCTCCAGATGGACATGGAGGTCACGTCCTCGGACGGCACCGTGCACCACAAGTCCATCTCGCTGAACGACAAGGCGGGTCCGCAGACGGTGCAGACCGGGATCGACGACGTGGTGCGGGTGCGCCTGGTGCTGCACTCGGTCACCGGACTGACGGCCGGCCGCCATGTCGCCGTCGCGGAGGTGGAGTTCTTCCAGCGGAGCTGAACCCCGCCCCGGATCAGGGGAGTTGACGCTCCGGGCCCGGCTGCGACCGCGGCCGCAGCCGGGCGGCCAGGGCGGCGACGTCGTCCTCGGTGGCGCCGGCGTCCAGCCGGGTGACCACGGTGTCGAGGATGTCCTCCAGACCCGGCGCGGCCCCGAAGTCGATCGCGCCGAGCCGGTCCAGGGAGCGGTCGATGTCCTCGCCGCGCCGCTCGACCAGCCCGTCGGTGAACAGGATCAGGGTCTGCCCCGGCGCCAGCCGGAAGGTGGCCGGCTCATAGCCGCCGAGCCCGGTGCCGAGCGGCGGTCCTACGGGCACGGGCAGCGGGGTCGCCCGGCCGTCCGCGTCGATCACGAACGGCGGCAGATGCCCGGCGCTGGCCAGCGTCACCAGGCCCCGGTTGGGGTCGATCTGCGCCAGCAGGCAGGTGGCGGGCCTGCGTTCGGGTTCGTCGGCGGCCATGTCGTCGAGCTGACGCAGCACCCGGTGCGGGGGCAGGTCGGCGGAGGCGATGTAGCGCAGCGAGGAGCGGTAGGCGGTCATGTCGACGGCGGCTTCCAGACCGTGTCCCATGACGTCGCCGACGACCAGCAGGGTGCGGCCGAAGTGCAGTCGTACGGTCTCGCACCAGTCGCCGCC
Source organism: Streptomyces sp. AM6-12 (assembly GCF_044327085.1). Lineage (NCBI taxonomy): Bacteria > Bacillati > Actinomycetota > Actinomycetes > Kitasatosporales > Streptomycetaceae > Streptomyces > Streptomyces sp. AM6-12. The sequence goes on along the minus strand of NZ_JBIQWN010000002.1, from coordinate 104,128 downwards.
GACCAGCGCGCTGTGCCCGACGGGCAGGTAGCGGATGGCGACGTCCAGATTCGGGTGCGGGCGGCCGGGTTCGACCAGCAGGGCGCGCTGGAGCTTGCCGACGATGCCACTGACCGCGTCGTGCTCGCGGGCGCCCCGGATGTGGGAGGCGGCGCGCTCGGTGAGGAAGCGCAGGAACTCCGCCTCGGGTGCCGCGTAGGGCGCGCGGTCGCGGGCGCAGACCAGCACGCCGTAGTTCCGGCCGCCGGTGGCCAGCGGTACGCAGAGCGCGGAGCGTTCGTCTCCGGGTTCCGCGGCGACGGCCAGGTCCCGGTCCGGGTCGGCGGCGACGCGGGCGGCCGCGGCGACCCGCCGGGCCTCGGGCAGCAGGGCCGGGTTCCCGCCGACCGCCTCGTAGCCGACGCCCGCCTCGCGGCCCCAGCGGAGCACGGCCGCGGCGCCGCCCACCTGGGCGACGGCGGCGCGGGTCAGCTCCGCGCAGGTCGTGTCCTCGTCGAGGGTCGTACCGATCGTGGCCGCCACCGCGCGCAGCTCGGCCGGGCCCGCGGGCACCGCTTCCGGGGCGGGCCCGGCGGGACCGTGTTCGACGGAGTCGACCGCAGACTGGCGAAACGGCTGAAACCAATCCACCACAGGACTCACCTTAAAGGGGGACACCCGCACCGTCCCACCATGAGCACCTCAGCATCCGCCGGCGCCCTCCCGGCTCTGCCGGGCCGCGACCCGGTCCAGGACCGGCCGCCAGCTCTCCAGGGAAGGTACCCGCAGGCCGACGACCTTCCCGGCGTCGTCGGCGCGGCGCAGCGCGACCGCCGCCGCGAAGTCCGGGCCGCCCTCGAAGGCGGCCGCCTCCGCCGGGGTCATCGGGCCGCCCTGGCAGCCGAGGGTGCGGGCGCTCTCCGGGGACAGCGTGAGCCGCGGAGCGGTGGCGGCGAGGTAGCGCTTGGCCGGAATGTGCAGGGCGACCAGGCGGGCGACGCGGGGTCCGAGCAGGCCCTCGACGGCCGCCGCGGCATGGGTGCCGTGTCCGGCCTCGTCGCCGGGCACCAGGTGGTGGCCGATGTCGTGGACGAGCCCGGCGGCCTGCGCCTCCTCGTCGCCGGGGCGGCTCACCGCGAGCAGGGCGGCGACCTGGAGGCCGTGGTCGAGGATGTCCACCGGGTCGCCGGAGCGGTCCGGCCTGTCCCAGACGCCGGCGCACCCGGCCAGCAGGGCCATGAGCGCGTCGACGGAGGAGATCGGGCGGTGCGTCACGAGGACACGCTGCCTCGGCGGGGTGTACGGGAGGGTGTACGACGGGTGACCGGAAGATGTCGGTCCCGTCCGGCCTGTACGTTCCCACAGACCGGGCGTAAGTCCTTCCCGCGCAGGATGCTGGAGCGAGAAGCCCACGAGGAGGCCGGGAGGCAGGAGGCGCGGCCGGTGATCGCCGTCAACCCGCTGGACAGTGCCTCGGTGCTGGCTGCCTTCGGTGCGCTCGGGGTGCTGGCGGTGATCTTCGCGGAGTCGGGGCTGCTCGTCTTCGGCTTCTTCCTGCCGGGGGACACGCTGCTGTTCCCGGCGGGTGTGCTGTGCGCGGGCGGCACCGGGCAGCCGCCGCGGCTCGCGCTGTGGCAGGTGCTGCTGTGCGCGGCGATCGGCGCGGTGGCCGGGGGTCAGGTCGGCTATCTGATCGGGCGGCACGGCGGCCGTGCACTGCTCGCGCGCACCTCCAGTAAGCGGGTGAAGGGCGCGGCGGCCCGCGCGGAGGGGCTGCTGGCGCGGTACGGCTACGGCAAGGCGCTGGTGATCGGCCGGTTCGTGCCGTTGCTGCGCACGGTGCTGCATCCGGTGGCGGGGGCGCTCGGGGTGCCCGCCCGGCCGTTCACCCTCTGGCAGACCGTGGGCGGGGTGCTCTGGTCGCAGGCCCTGGTCCTGGCGGGTTTCACCCTCGGCGCGTCGGTCCCCCAGGTGGACGACTACCTGCTGCCGCTGGTCGCGGTGGTCGTCGTCGCCTCCATGCTGCCGCTGCTGGTGGAGGCCTACAGGACCCACCGGGAGCGGCGCCATCAGCCCGAGCGACGCGCCGAGCCCGGGCAGGACGACGGGTCCGAGCGGCCCGGCGAGCCCGAGCGGTACGACCGGTCGGAACGGTACGACCGGTCGGAGCCGCGCGACCAGTGAGCGGGGCCCTCCCGAAGCCCCGTAAGAGAAGGCCCCGCAAGGGAGGCCCTCATAAGGGAACCCCTCGCAAGAAAAGCAAAGCCCCCCTCGGCCCCTCCTACACCCCCGCCGCCCGGTGCCGCACCCGTCCCGCCACCACCGTGAGCACCACCGGCACCTCCGCCAGCTCGGTGTCGGCCACCGCGAGGGGGTCCTCCGCGAGCACCGTGAGGTCGGCTCGGTGCCCGACGGCGAGCCGGCCCGCGCACTCCTCCTCCCCCGCGGCCCACGCGGCGTTCACCGTCATCGCCCGCAGCGCCTGGAGGCCGGTGAGGGCCTGCTCGGGGCCGTGCGGGGGCAGGGAGAGGTCGGCCGGGCGGCGGTGCCGGGCGCCGGCCATGACCTGGAGCGGTGGGTACGGCGCGATGGGCCAGTCGGAGCCGAGCACCACCGTGGCCCCGGCCGCCCACAGGTCACGGCAGCGGAACGCGCGCGCCGCCCGCTCCTCGCCGAGCCGCCGCGACCAGTTGTCGGTGTGGTCGGCGCGGGTGAACTCGCAGCAGTGCGTGGGCTGCATGGAGGCGGCGACCCCGAGCGGCCCGAACCGCCGTACGGTGTCGTCCGGCACGGTCTCGATGTGCTCGACGCGGTGCCGGACGCCGCTCGGGTGCCCGGCCTGTGCCTCTGCCACGGAGTCCAGCACATGCCGTACGGCCGCGTCGCCGATGGCGTGGGTGGCCGTGGGCACTCCGGCCCGGTGCAGCGCGGCGATCACCTGGCTGTAGCGGCGCGGGTCGGGCCAGAAGGCGCGGGCGGACTCGCCGTGCCGGTCGGGGTCCTCCAGCCAGGCGGTGCCGTTGTCGATGGTGCCGTCCATGAACAGCTTCACCCCGGCCACCCGCCACAGCGCGCCGCCGGTGCCCTGGAGCCTGATCAGCTCGGCGAGGGCGTCGTCGTCCGTCTCCGGGCGGCACCAGGGGTGTACCCGCAGCCGCAGGGGCAGCGCGTCCCGGTCCTCCAGCGCGGCGTAGACGTCGAGGCCGGTGCCGTCCATGGCGTGCCCACCGGTGAGGCCGGCCGCGGCCATGGCGCCCAGCACCTCGGCGGTCCGCGCCCGGATCTGGGCCTCGGTCGGCTTGGGCGCGGCGGCCTCGGCCGGCTCACAGGCGGCGTCCTCCAGGAGCAGCCCGGTGGGCCGGCCCTCGGCGTCGCACACGATCTCCGAGCCCTGTGCGAACGTGCGCGGTCCGTCGATGCCCGCCAGTTCCAGGGCGCGCTCGCTGGCGAGCAGCGAGTGGCCGTCGAAGAGGTCGAGGAGGGCGGGGATGCCGTCGAGGACGGGGGCGAGGGCGGCGTGGCCGACCGGGGCGGTGCCGAAGGCGTTGGGGTCCAGGCCCCAGCCGCGCAGCCAGGCGCCGGGCGGCAGCTTCCGTGCGGCCCCGGCGAGCGCTTCCCGTACGGCGTCCAGGTCGCGGCAGCCGGAGAGGTCGACGCCCATGGTGCGCTCGGCGCCGGAGACCGGGTGCAGATGCCCGTCGGTCAGGCCCGGCACGACCACCGCGCCGCGCAGGTCCAGCACGGTGCTGCGCGGCCCGGCGAGCGCGCGGGCCTCCCGGTCGTCGCCGAGCAGGACGATGTGCCCGCCGTGCGCGGCGAGCGCCGTGTGCGGCAGGAGGCCGCCGGTGGCCGGGTCGAGCAGCCGGGCGGAGAGCAGGACGAGGTCGGCGGGCACGGGGCTCCTTCGGACTTCGGGAGTCGGGCTTCGAACGTCGGGGGGCGGGCTTCAAGGCTCGGGTTTCGGGCTTCGCGGCAGATGGAGGACGTCAGCCGGCGGTGACGGCGGCGCGCGTCAACGCGCCCTCGTCCAGGCCGAGTTCATGCTCTGCGGTGCGATGCGCCATGCGGACCACCGCGGCCGGGAGTTCCGGGCTGACGGTGTTGACGTCGACGCTGAGCCCGTCGAGGACGACGAGGATCTGGAGCGCGACCGCGAGGGGGTCCCCGGTGCGGAACTCACCGGCGGCCACGCCGTCCTGGATCAGTCCTTCGAGGCGGGCGCGCCAGTCGGCCTCCTGGAGGGCGACCCGGTCGCGCAGCGGGGGCCGGTAGCGGCTGAGGTGGCGGGCGTTGAGCCAGAGCCGGCTGATCGCGTCGTACGCCTCCCCCGAGGTGTGGCCGAGGAAGCGTGCCAGCCGCTCCAGCGGGGTGCCGTCGTGCGGCCCGGCGGGCAGCAGGCGGTCCAGTTCCCCCGTGGCCGCGCTGCCGAACGCCTCCGCCACCAGTTCCTCGGCCGAGGGGAAGTAGTGGCTGATCAGCCCCGGCCGCACCGCCAGCTCCTCGGCGACCCGGCGCAGGGTGATGCACTCCAGGCCCTCGGCCAGCGCGATCGCGGCGGCCGTGTCCACGATCTCGGCCCGCCGGGCGGCCGGATCCTTGCGGATTCGCTTGCGCTGAACGCTTGACGACATGACGGCGATGCTATTGAGTGACCGACCAATAAGCAACTGGTCGCTTGCCCAATAAGCGGCCGGCCTCCCTTCCCGCCGCTTCCGGAGGGCCCCATGGCGTCCACGCTCCCCGACCCGAGTCCCGACGCGCGGACCACGTCCGCCGAGAAGACCGCCCCCGCGCCCCAAGGCTCCGGCGGCATGGAGGCGCACGGCATCGACCACATCCCGGACTCCGAACGCCGGGGCAGGCCACGGGAGTTGTTCTCGGTGTGGGCCGCCGCCAACGTCAACTACCTGAGCCTGGTGGTGGGCGGGGCCCTGGTGCTGATGGGCCTGAGCCTGTGGCAGGCGCTCGCGGTGATCGTCGTCGGCAATCTGTTCTGGCTGCTCACCGGGCTGCTCGCGATACCGGGACCCGCGGCGGGCGCGCCGAGCGAGGTCATCACGCGGACGCTGTACGGGGTGCGCGGCAACCGGGTCAACAACGCGGTGACCGGCTGGCTGATCTCGGTCTGCTACTTCGCGCTCAACCTGGCCGCCGCGGCCACCGCCGCCTTCTCCCTGGTGGGCGACACCGGTCTGCCGGTGGACACGGCGGTGAAGGCGCTCGTGGTGGTGCTCATCGCCGCGATCACCCTCGCGATCAGCGTCTACGGCCATGCCGCGATCGTCCGGCTCTACCTGCCGATCACCCTCGCCCTGACGGCCGTGTTCGCGGTCCTCGGGGTCGTGGTGCTGCGGCACACGGAGTTCGGGTACGTCCCGGAGCGTCCGCTGACCGGCAACGCGCTGTGGGCGACCGTCCTGGCCGGTGTCGCCCTGATCGCCTCGAACCCCCTCTCCTACACCACCAGCGCGGACTTCTCCCGCTATCTGCCGCGCGCCACCCCGGCGCGGGCGGTGGCCGGCTGGACGGCACTGGGCGGATTCCTGCCCGGTGTGGTGGTGTGCGGGCTCGGCGCGTGTGCCGCGACCGCCGTCGACATGAACGACCCGGAGTCCTCCCTCCAGCCGCTGCTGCCCGCCTGGTTCCGTCCCGTCTTCCTGCTCGCGCTGGTCCTCGGCACCATCGCCCTCAACGCGCTGACCGCCTACAGCGCCGGCCTCGCCCTCCAGGCGGTCGGCCTGCGCATCCGCCGCCAGGTCAGCGTCCTGATCGACGGCACGGTGTCCGTCGCGCTCACCCTGTACGCGTTGCTGGTCTCCAACTTCCTGGACACGGTGGGCGATGTGCTCCAACTGACCGTGGTCCTGCTCGGCCCCAGCACGGCCGTGTTCGCCGTCGACATCCTGCTGCGCCGCAACCGGTACGACGGCCCCGGGCTCGCCGACGAGTCCCCGGCCGGCCCCTTCTGGTTCACCGGCGGCGTCAACTGGCGCGGATCGCTGGCCCTCTGTCTGGGCGTGGCCGCCTCCGCGCTGTGCGTCGACACGGTCTACACCGGGCCGCTGGCCACCGCCCTCGGCGGGGTGGACCTCGCCCTCCCGGCGGGCCTCGTCGTGTCCGCCGTCGCCTACGCGCTGCTGACGCCTGCCGCCGCGCGCTCTGGACCGCGCCGGGCGCATCCGTGAGACTGGCCGGGTCGGACGCCCCCGGATTCCAGGACGGTGCCATGGAAGAGGAAGTCCCGCGCGTGCAACTCACCGAGCGCGCTCAGGAATTGGTGCGCCGGTTGCGCGCCGTGCACGGACCGCTGATGTTCCACCAGTCCGGCGGCTGCTGCGACGGCAGCGCACCCATGTGCTATCCGGAGGGCGAGTTCCGCACCGGCGGCTCGGACGTGCTGCTGGCCGAGCTGGACGTGGCGGGGGTGGCGGAGCCGGTCACCTTCTGGATGTCGCGCAGCCAGTACGAGGCATGGAACCACACCCGGCTCATCGTGGACGTCGTGCCGGGCCGGGGCAGCGGATTCTCCCTGGAGGCACCCGAGGGGGTGCGTTTTCTCACCCGTTCTCGCGTAGTCGACGCCTAGTCCTCCCACCGGCCGCCCTCTTCTGGTGCACTGCCCCTGCACACAGGGACAGTTGACGAGACATCAGGGGGCACGGTGACCAGACGTCGCGGGCGTTCGGCAGCGGGCAGAGCGGTTCTCACGGTTGTCACGGCGTTCGGTGTACTGGCCGGCGCGGCCCTCGCGGGGGCGGCGCCGGCCGGTGCCGTTCCGGCGGGCACCACCATCGCGCCGGGCGTCACCTACCGGCAGTTCGACCTCCCGGCGGCCGCGGGCACCACGCACGCCCATCTGCTCACGGTCGACCTCCGTGATCCGCGTGTGCGCGTCGGCCTGCTCGATCCGGGCGCGGTGGCCGCCCGCGCCACCGTCTCCCGGATGGCGGACGCGGCGAAGGCGGTCGCGGGCGTCAACGGGGACTTCTTCGACATCACGGAGACCCAGCATCCGGGCGTGGACCCCACCGGTGCGAGCGTCGGCCCGGCCGTGGCGGACGGCCGGGTGCTCAAGGCCGCGGTGCCGGACGGCCAGCGGTTCGGGCCCGCGTTGCCGCCGGGCACGGACACCGAGGACGTCCTCGGCGTGGGCACCGACCGCCGGGCCCGCCTGGACCGCCTCACCCTGACCGGCTCGGTGCGCACCCCCCGGGGCACCCTGCCCCTGAAGGGCCTCAACCAGTACGCACTGCCGCAGAACGCGGTCGGCGCCTACACCTCCCGCTGGGGCAGCGCCTCGCGCGAGCGCGCGGTCTGCGGCACCGACACCAACCGGGCGGCGGGTTGCAGCTCCGAGACGTACGAGGTGACAGTGCGCCGCGGCCGGGTGGTCTCCGTCTCCGAAGCTCCGGGCAGCGGCACGATCCCGGCCGGCACCACGGTCCTGGTGGGCCGCGAGAAGGGCGCCGAACGGTTGCGCGAACTCGCCGTCGGGGACGCGGTGTCCGTCACCCACAAACTGGTCGCGGCCGTCTCCAGGGTCGCCTACGCCTTCGCGCTCGGCGGTTTCCCGGTGCTGCGCGACGGCAGGCCGCTGTCCGGCCTGGACGACACCACCTCGGCGGTGCGCACCGCCGTGGGCTTCGACGCGAGCGGACGACGGCTGCTGATCCTGGCCCTGGACGGCGCCGTCGCCTACCGGTCCGGCCTGACGATCGCGGAGGAGGCCGCCACGATGCGGTCGTTGGGCGCCGCCGGCGCGTTCAACCTGGACGGCGGCGGCTCCACCGAGATGGTCACCCGCGACAGCGGCGCGGGCGCCGTGACGGTCCGCAACCATCCGAGCGGCGGCGCCGAGCGGCCCGTGGCGAACGGGGTCGGCGTCTTCACCACGGGCTGACCGGCTCAGGGCCGCAGGCTGCTCACCAGGGCGGCCGTCGCGTCGAGCCCGTTGTGGATGGTCGGCGCCATGCTCGAACACGCCAGGTAGAAGCCGAGCATGACGCAGACCAGGCCGTGGGAGACCTTCAGCGAACCGTTGCGCATGAAGATCACCGCCAGGATCAGGAGCAGCAGCACCACAGAGATGGAAATCGCCATCGGAAACCTCCTCCGCCACGCCCATGAGCGGCGTTCGGCCGCAAGTGTGGCGTAGCGGGGGGTTGCGCAGGGCGGCTGACATGTCCTCCGATCGTGTGGTGTTTCAGGTAATACGGCTCCGAGGGGCCCGCAGGTCGACCAGTTCGGCCAGGGCCTCGCGGTGGGCGCCCGCGGTGCCGTAGGCGAGGGAGCCGGCCTTGGCCCGCTTCAGGTACAGGTGCACGGGGTGCTCCCAGGTCATGCCGATCCCGCCGTGCAGCTGGAGCGCCTCCTCGGCGGCGCGGACGGCGACGGGGGCGGCGTACGCCTGGGCGACGGCCACCGTGATGTCGGTGTCCTCGCCGGTGGCCAGGGCGTCGGCGGCGGCGCGGGCGGCGGCCCGCAGGTTCACCACCTCCAGCCAGAGCTGGGCGAGCCGGTGCTTGAGCGCCTGGAACCCGCCGACCGGCCGGTTGAACTGCTTGCGCTCCTTGAGATAGCGCACCGTCTCGGTCAACGACCAGTCGGCGAGCCCCAGTTGCTCGGAGGTGAGCAGCCCGGCGGCGGCCCGCAGCGCCCGTCGTACGGCGGGCTCGGCGTCGCCGACGCGGCGGCCGGGCGCCCCGTCGAGGGTGACGGTGGCGAGCGGCCGGGTGAGGTCCAGGGAGATCTGCGGTGTGCGGGTGACGGCGTCGGCGGCCACGGCGTACAGACCGCCGTCGTCGGCCGGTACGAGCAGCACATCGGCGGCGGTCGCGTCCGCGATGCCGGTCAACTCGCCGTGCAGGGCGCCGCTTTCGAACCGTACGACCGGTACCGCGGCGCCCGGGCCGAGGTGCAGCCCGACGGCGAGCACCCCGATGGTGCGCCCGGTCGCGAGCTTCGCCAGCAGCTCCGCGTCGCCGCAGCCGAGCAGGGCCTCGGTGGCCACGACCGCGCTGGTGAGGTACGGCACCGGGGCGACCGCCCGGCCCAGCTCCTCAAGCACGACCGCGGCTTCGCGATGGGTGGCGCCCTGACCGCCGTACGCCTCGGGGATCAGCAGCCCGGCCAGGCCCATGCTCTGGGCGAGCGACTTCCACAGGTCCAGGTCGTGCGGGGCCGCCGACTCGGCGCGGGCGAGGACACCAGCCGCGGGGCAGTGGTCGGTGAGCAGGTCCCGCACGGCCGCCCGCAGCGCGTCTTCCTCCTCGGAGTACAGCAGGTCGGTCATCGGGCCAGGTCCTTCCAGGCGACGTCCTTGTCGGTGCGCGGCTCGGCGGGCAGCCCGAGGACGCGCTCGGCGACGATGTTCAGCAGGACCTCGCTGGTCCCGCCCTCGATGCTGTTGCCCTTGGCCCGCAGATAGCGGTATCCGGCGTCCCGGCCGGTGAAGTCCACCAGCTCGGGGCGGCGCATGGTCCAGTCGTCGTACAACAGGCCCTCCGCGCCCCGGAGTTCCACTTCCAGGCCGCTGATCTCCTGGTTGAGGCGGGCGAAGGAGAGCTTCATGCCGGCGCCCTCGGGGCCGGGCTGGCCCGCGGCGAGCTGCTGGCGCAGCCGCTCGCCGGTGAACCGGGCGACCTCCGCCTCCACCCACAGCCTCAGCAGCCGTTGGTGCAGGTCGTGGGTGCGCACCTCGGGGCGCTGCCGCCAGGTCGCGGCGACCGGGCCGATCATGCCGCCCTCGCGGGGCAGCCGCATGCCGCCGATGGCGACGCGTTCGTTGTTGAGGGTGGTCTGGGCGACCCGCCAGCCCTCGCCGACCGCGCCGAGGCGGCGGCTGTCGGGGATGCGGACGCCGGTGAGGAAGACCTCGTTGAACTCGGCCTCACCGGTGATCTGCCGCAGCGGCCGCACCTCGACACCGGGGTCGGTCATGTCGCAGACGAAGTAGGTGATGCCCTGGTGCTTGGGCACGTCCGGGTCGGTGCGGGCGATCAGGATGGCCCAGCGGGCGAGATGGGCGCTGGAGGTCCACACCTTCTGCCCGTCGACCACCCACTCCTCGCCCTCCCGGACCGCGCGGGTGCCGAGCGCGGCCAGGTCGGACCCGGCGCCGGGCTCGCTGAACAGCTGGCACCAGACCTCCTCGCCCGTCCACAGGGGCCGCAGCAGGCGCCGCTTCTGCTCCTCGGTGCCGTACTGGAGGATCGTCGGCGCGGCCATGCCGAGGCCGATGCCGATCCGCCGCGGGTCGTTGTCGGGGGCGCCCGCCGCCTCCAGCTCGGCGTCCACGACGGCCTGGAGGGAGCGCGGCGCGCCGAGGCCGCCCAGCCCCTCGGGGTAGTGCACCCAGGCGAGGCCCGCGTCGAAGCGGGCGCGCAGGAAGTCCAGCCGCCCGGTCCGCTCCGGCGGGTTCGCGACGAGGAACTCCCGTGTGCGTTCGCGCAGTTCGCCGACGTCGCTCACGCCGCCACCTCCGTCGTCACGGCGATCCGGCCGGTGCTGCGGCCGTCCGCCACCTTCTGTACGGCCGCCGCGGCGCCGGCCAGCGACACCCGCTCGCTCACCAGCGGCTTGATCGCGCCGCGCGCGGCCAGCTCGGTCAGCTGCTCGTGGCAGTGCTGGACCAGCTTGGGGTTCTTGGTGTTGTACAGGCCCCAGTGCAGACCCAGGATCGAGTAGTTCTTCACCAGGGCGTGGTTGAGCGCCGGGGTCGGGATGGTGCCACTGGCGAAGCCGACGACCACGATCCGGCCCTCGAAGGCGACCAGCTTGGCGGACTGGGCGTAGGCCTCGCCGCCGACAGGGTCGTAGATCACATCGGCGCCGCGCCCGCCGGTGGCCGCCTTCACGGTGGCGATGACGTCCTCGGCGCGCCGGTCCACGACCACGTCGCAGCCCAGCTCGCGTGCCACGGCGGCCTTCTCGGCGCCGCCGACCACGCCGATCACGGTGGCGCCGGCCGCCTTGCCGAGCTGCACGGCCGCGCTGCCCACACCGCCGGCCGCGGCATGCACCAGCAGGGTCTCGCCCGCTTCGAGGCGCGCCCGGCGATGCAGCCCGAACCAGCCGGTCTGGTAGCCGATGTGCAGCGCGGCGGCCTCGGCGTCGTCCAGCGCCTCGGGAGCGGGCAGCAGGGCGGCGGCGTCCGCGAGGGCGTACTCGGCGAAACCGCCGTACGGCAGCGCGGGGGTGGCGAGCACCCGGCGGCCGTCCTCGGTCTCGCCGCAGATCTCCACGCCCGGCGTGAAGGGCAGCGGGGGCCGCACCTGATACTGCCCCCGGCACATCAGCGCGTCGGGGAAGTTGACGTTGGCCGCCCGCACCCGCAGCAGCACCTGGCCGTCGCCCGGCACGGGCCGCCCGGTCTCGGTGAGGCGCATCACCTCGCTCGGCTCGCCGTTCTCGTGCACCTGCCATGCCTGCATACGGGGCCTCCACGCGACCGCATCGTCCGACCGGATCCGTCCGCATACTAAGCGGTCGCTTGCCCATCAGGGAACACCCCCCGGACGGCTCATGCGCGAGCGGCCGGGCGCGCCCGCACATGCATCCGCTCCCCCTGCGGCCCGAACAGGCTCAGGAATTCCACGGGGCCCTGCCCCGCCGACCCGAACCAGTGCGGCACACGGGTGTCGAACTCGGCCGCCTCGCCCGCCGACAGCACGACGTCGTGCTCGCCAAGCACCAGTCGCAGGCGGCCGGACAGCACGTACAGCCACTCGTACCCCTCGTGGGTGCGCGGCTCGGGTTCCCCGGCGCGCTTGGTTTCGAGCACCTTGTAGGCCTGGAGGCCGCCGGGCTGGCGGGTCAGCGGCCAGAACGTACGGCCGCCTCGCCGCAGCGGCTCGGCGCGCACGCGGGGGTCGCCGACGGGCGGCGCGCCGACGAGTTCGTCCAGCGGGACCTGGTGGGCCTGGGCGATCGGCAGCAGCAGCTCCAGGCTGGGCCTGCGCAGCCCGGACTCCAGCCGGGACAGCGTGCTCACGGAGATGCCGGTGGACTGGGACAGCGCCGCCAGGGTCACCTCCCGCTCCTTGCGGATCCGGCGCAGCCGGGGGCCCACCGCGGCCAGGACGTCTTCGGTGCTCATACGGCCATTGCAATTTCGGCACACCGAGTTGTCAATCCCGCAAACCGAAGGACCACTCCGACGGGTGCGGGGAACCGCGCGACCGGGCACGACGGGCCCGGCGACCGGCGGCGCGTCCCGTGGACCTCGCGCCCGCACCGCGCGCCGGGCGGAGCCCTGCGGCACCCTGAGGACATGTTGCTCAGTCGGCTCGCGGAGGTCTCGGGGGAGGTGGCGGCGACGGCGGCCCGGTCGCGGAAGGTCGCGTTGCTCGCCGAGTTGTTCAGGGAGGCGGACGCGGAGGACGTGCCGGTCGTGATCCCGTATCTCGCCGGGCGGCTGCCGCAGGGGCGGCTCGGCGTCGGCTGGAAGGTGCTGGGACAGCGGGTGCCGCCGACCGCCGAACCTACCCTCACCGTCCGCGAGGTCGACGCCGCCCTCACCGAGCTGGGCCGGGTGTCCGGGGCCGGTGCCCAGGCCGAGCGCGCCCGGCTCGTCGGCGCCCTGATGGGCGCGGCCACCGAGCCCGAGCAGCGCTTCCTGCTGGGCCTGCTCACCGGTGAGGTCCGCCAGGGCGCCCTGGACGCCGTCGCGGTGGAGGGCCTCGCGCGGGCGACCGGCGCGGCGGCGCAGGACGTACGCCGGGCGGTGATGCTGTCCGGCTCGCTCCAGACCGTCGCCCAGGCCCTGCTGGGCGAGGGACCCGACGCGCTCGAGCGGTTCCGGCTCACCGTCGGCCGGCCGGTGCTGCCGATGCTGGCGCACAGCGCGTCCTCCGTCGCCGAGGCCGTGGAGAAGCTGGGCGCGTGCGCGGTGGAGGAGAAGCTGGACGGCATCAGGGTGCAGGTGCACCGGGACGGCGAGACGGTCCGCGTGCACACCCGCACCCTGGACGACATCACCGCCCGGCTGCCCGAAGTGACGGCCGCCGCACTGGAGTTGACCGGCGACCGGTTCATCCTGGACGGCGAGGTGATCTCCTTCGACGCGGCCGGCCGGCCCCGGTCCTTCCAGGAGACCGCGGGCCGCGTCGGCTCCCGTACGGACGTGGCGCGGGCGGCCGAGGCGGTGCCCGTCTCCCCCGTCTTCTTCGACGTCCTCGCCGCCGGCGACCGGGATCTGCTCGACCTGCCCTTCGCCGAGCGGCACGCGGAGCTGGCCCGGCTGGTGCCCGAGCCGATGCGGGTACGGCGCACCCTGGCCGAGGGCCCCGCGGACATCCCAGCGGCGCAGCGCTTCCTCGCCGACACGCTGGCCCGCGGCCACGAGGGCGTGGTGGTGAAGTCGCTGGCCGCCCCCTACAGCGCGGGCCGGCGCGGCGCCGCCTGGCTCAAGGTCAAGCCGGTGCACACCCTCGACCTGGTGGTGCTGGCAGCCGAGTGGGGCCACGGCAGGCGCACCGGCAAGCTCTCCAACCTGCACCTCGGCGCCCGCGCCGCGGACGGCGGCTTCGCGATGCTCGGCAAGACCTTCAAGGGCATGACGGACGCGCTGCTCGCCTGGCAGACCGAGCGCCTCAAAGAACTGGCGGTCGATGACGACGGCTGGACGGTCCGGGTGCGACCCGAACTCGTCGTGGAGATCGCCTACGACGGCCTCCAGCGCTCCTCCCGCTATCCGGCCGGGGTCACCCTGCGCTTCGCCCGCGTGATCCGCTACCGCGCGGACAAGAGCCCCGCCGAGGCCGATACCGTGGAGGCCCTGCTCGCGGCCCACCCGGAGGTCACACCGTGACGGTGCGTACGACGAAGCGCAGCGCGGGACTGCTGGTGTACCGGCACACCGGCGACGGTCTCCAGGTGCTGCTCGGCCACATGGGCGGCCCGCTGTGGGCGAAGAAGGAGGCCGGCGCCTGGACCGTCCCCAAGGGCGAGTACGAGAGCGACGAGCCCCCGTGGGAGGCGGCCCGCCGGGAGTTCCGGGAGGAGCTGGGCCTCTCGCCACCCGACGGGGAGGCCGTACCGCTCGGCGAGGTCGTGCAGAGGAACGGCAAGGTCGTCACGGCCTGGGCGCTGCGCGGCGACCCGGACCTGTCCGGGTTCAGCCCCGGCACCTTCACCATGGAGTGGCCCCCGCGCTCGGGGCGGCAGGCGCGCTTCCCGGAGCTGGACCGGGTGGCCTGGCTCGGCCTGGCGCGGGCCCGCGAGGTGATCATCACGGCGCAGGCCGCGTTTCTCGACCGGCTGGCGGAGCACTCGGGCTGAACAGGCGACCTGGCGTTGCGCCCCGGCGGGCCGCGCGCGAAGGTCGAAGCACAGCCCGCTTCCAGGGAGGTCAGCCATGCCCATCGCGACGGTGAACCCGGCGAACGGCGAGACGCTCAAGACGTACGAGGCCATGGGCGAGGAGGAGCTGGAACGCCGGCTCCAGCTCGCCGAGGCCACGTTCCGCACGTACCGGACGACCCCGTTCGCCGAGCGCGCCCGGCTGCTGAACAGGGCCGCCGATCTGCTGGACGAGGACCAGCAGGAGATCGGCAGGGTCATGACGACCGAGATGGGCAAGCCGGTCAAGCAGGCCCGCGCCGAGGCCGCCAAGTGCGCCAAGGCCATGCGCTGGTACGCGGAGCACGCCGAGGCCCTGCTCGCCGACGAGGAGCCCGCCGAGGCGGACGTCCGTGACTCCGGGGCGACGCGGGTACGGGTCCGCTACCGGCCGCTGGGCCCCGTGCTCGCGGTGATGCCCTGGAACTTCCCGCTCTGGCAGGTGATCCGGTTCGCCGCGCCCGCGCTGATGGCGGGCAACGTGGGCCTGCTCAAGCACGCCTCCAACGTCCCGCAGACCGCCCTCTACCTGGAGGACCTGTTCCACCGGGCGGGCTTCACGGAGGGCTGTTTCCAGACGCTGCTGATCGGCTCCGCCGCGGTGGACGACATCCTGCGCGACGAGCGGGTCAAGGCGGCCACCCTCACCGGCAGCGAGCCCGCGGGCCGGGCGGTGGCCTCCACGGCCGGAGAGATGATCAAGAAGACGGTCCTGGAGCTGGGCGGCAGCGACCCGTTCGTGGTCATGCCCTCCGCCGACCTCGACCGGGCCGCCGAGGTCGCGGTGACCGCGCGCGTGCAGAACAACGGGCAGTCCTGCATCGCCGCCAAGCGGTTCATCGTGCACAGCGATGTCTACGACACGTTCGCCGAGCGGTTCGTCGCCGGGATGAAGGCACTCAAGGTCGGCGACCCGCTGGAGGAGGACACCGAGGTCGGGCCGCTCTCCAGCGAGCAGGGCCGCGCGGACCTGGAGGAGCTGGTCGACGACGCGCGGCGCGGCGGTGCCGAGGTGCTGTGCGGCGGCGTCCGCCCCGACGGGCCCGGCTGGTACTACCCGCCGACCGTGCTCGCCGGGATCACCCGCGAGATGCGCATCCACCGGGAGGAGGCGTTCGGCCCGGTCGCCACGCTGTACCGGGCCGACGACCTGGACGAGGCACTGCTCATCGCCAACGACTCCCCGTTCGGACTGAGTTCGAATGTGTGGACGCGCGAGGAGAGCGAAGTCGAGCGGTTCGCGCGGGACCTGGAGGCCGGGGCGGTGTACGTCAACGGGATGACCGCCTCCCATCCGGCGTTCCCCTTCGGCGGTGTGAAGCGCTCGGGGTACGGGCGTGAGCTGTCCGGGCACGGAATGCGGGAGTTCTGCAACATCACCACGGTTTGGCAGAGTGCGTGAGGTATGCGCGGCTACCATCTTCTTTTGTGAACCGCGAAGTGACTCTGCCTCTGATCGTCGACGACCACGGGACCCTTCAGGTGGCCGCCGCCGATGTGAGCAAGTTGTTGCGGACCGTGGGCGGACGCTGGCTGCGGCTGGTCGAGACCGGTGAACAGCGGCTGGACGAGGACACGGTGGCCGAGCTGACCATCGAACTCGCCAAACTGGCCGACCGTATCGACGTGGCGTGCATCGCGCACAGCAGCGGAGCGCCGTAGCCCGCGGCGGCGCGGCGAGCGCCGAAGCGGCCTCGCGCCGCGGGAGCGTGCCCGGCAACTCGCCCCGGAGCCGCTGCCCTTCGCGGCGCAGCGGAGCACGCCGATGGAACCGGAAGGTGCCCCGGTCCCACGGGCCGGGGTGCCCGGCGGGCGGCGCACCGAGGGGGCGCCGACAACGGTGCCGGCCCTCACGCCGCCCGTACTCAGGGCCACACCCTCGGCACCCCTCCCCGGACGGCCCGCCGCAGTGACGCAGCCGCCAGCGCTGACACCATCCAGCCGGCGGACACGCCGGCCACCCGCCGATCACCGACCGGGAAGCACCCTCGGCACCCCTCCCCGGGCGGGGAGCACCGGCGACCTGCGGCAGGTGGGCCGCCAAGGCGTAGGCCCCGCCGCCGAGCCCGGACGCGTCCGGAATACCGTCCGCCGGACCCGGCTCCACCCGGCCGCCGTGCCCCGTTCGGCGAGCGGCACGACACGGCCGGCCGCCGGGTCCGGGGCGAGGGCCCCGGCGGCCGTCCCCAGCAGGGCTTTCGCGGTAACGGTCGGCGTGAATTTTTCCCCCGTCCGGCGCCGGAAGTCCTCCTCCGAGACCGACCCGGCATCCCCGATTCGGAGTAACCCAGCGCGAGATCGTGGTCCTCACGGGTGACGGTGGGTGAAGCACCTCCTGAGGTGAACCACCTTCTGACCGGTGGGTGAAGGCCCTCCGGACACGCGGAAAGCAGGGACGGTTCATGGCGACTTTGTGCAGACCCTCGGTTTCGGTCCCGGAGCACGTGATCACGATGGAGGAGACGCTGGAGCTGGCGCGTTCCCGCCACGCGGACCACCCTCAACTGGCGCTGGCACTGAGGCTCATCGAGAACACCGGCGTGAAGACCCGGCACATCGTGCAGCCCATCGAGGAGACCCTCAAGCACCCCGGCTTCGAGGACCGCAACAAGCTCTACGAGGCCGAGGCGAAGGCCCGCGTCCCCGCGGTGATCCAGCGGGCGCTGGACGACGCCGAACTCCTCACCACCGACATCGACGTGATCATCTACGTGTCGTGCACGGGCTTCATGATGCCCTCGCTCACGGCCTGGCTGATCAACGAGATGGACTTCGACAGCACCACCCGTCAGCTGCCCATCGCCCAGCTGGGCTGCGCGGCCGGCGGCGCGGCGATCAACCGGGCCCACGACTTCTGCACGGCGTACCCGAACGCCAACGCGCTGATCGTGGCCTGCGAGTTCTGCTCGCTGTGCTACCAGCCCACCGACCTGGGCGTCGGCTCGCTGCTGTCCAACGGCCTGTTCGGCGACGGCATCGCCGCCGCCGTGGTGCGCGGACGCGGCGGCCGGGGCGTCAAGCTGGAGCGCAACGGCTCCTACCTGATCCCGAAGACCGAGGACTGGATCGCCTACGACGTCCGGGCCACCGGCTTCCACTTCCTGCTGGACAAGCGGGTGCCGACCACCATGGAGCCGCTCGCCCCGGCCCTCAAGGACCTGGCGGGCAACCACGGCTGGGACGCCACCGACCTGGACTTCTACATCATCCACGCCGGCGGCCCGCGCATCCTCGACGACCTCAGCAAGTTCCTGGAGGTCGAGCCGAACGCGTTCCGCTTCAGCCGCTCCACGCTCACCGAGTACGGCAACATCGCGAGCGCCGTCGTCCTGGACGCGCTGCGCCGGCTGTTCGACGAGGGCGGCGCCGAGGAGCAGGCGCGCGGACTGCTCGCGGGCTTCGGCCCCGGTATCACCGCCGAGATGACGGTCGGCCGCTGGACCGACGGCGACGGGGGCGGGCGATGACGGAGACCGAGGAGGCGACGCTCACCGAGGCCGTGCCGCCGGTCCGCCAGTGGCCGGCGCTCGACCTCACCGGAACCGACTTCGACCCGGTGCTCGCCGAGCTGATGCGCGAGGGCCCGGTCACCCGCATCCAGCTGCCCAACGGCGAGGGCTGGGCGTGGCTGGTCACCCGGTACGACGACGTGCGCATGGTGACCAACGACCCGCGCTTCGGCCGCGAGGCGGTCATGGACAAGCCGGTCACCCGGCTCGCCCCGCACTTCATACCGGACCGCGGCGCGGTCGGCTTCCTGGACCCGCCCGACCACACGCGGTTGCGCCGCTCGGTCACCGCGGCGTTCACCGCCAAGGGCGTGGAGCGGGTGCGCGAGAAGGCGCGCGGCATGCTGGACGAGCTGATCGACCAGCTCCTGGCGGACGGTCCGCCGGCCGATCTGACGGCGGCGATCCTCAGCCCGTTCCCCATCGCGGTGATCTGCGAGCTGATGGGCGTCCCGGCCGCCGACCGGCACGACATGCACGAGTGGACCCAGCTGATCCTGTCCTCCGCGCACGGCAAGCAGGTCAGCGAGCGGGCCAAGCGTGAGATGAGCGCGTACTTCTCGGGCCTCATCGGGGCGCGCGGGAGCGGCACGGGCGAGGACGTCACCTCGTTGCTGGGCGCCGCCGTGAGCCGGGGCGAGGTCACCCTGGAGGAGGCCGTCGGCCTCGCCGTCCTGCTCCAGATCGGCGGCGAGGCGGTCACCAACAACAGCGGGCAGATGTTCTATCTCCTGCTGACTCGCCCGGAGTTGGCCGAACGACTGCGCGCCGAACCGGAGATCCGGCCGCGGGCGATCGACGAGCTGCTGCGGTACATCCCGCACCGCAACGCGGTCGGCCTGTCCCGGATCGCCCTGGAGGACGTGGAGATCAGGGGCGTGCGCATCCGCGCGGGCGACGCGGTCTACGTGTCGTACCTGGCCGCGAACCGCGACCCGGAGGTCTTCCCCGACCCGGAGGAGATCGACTTCTCCCGCTGCCCCAACCCGCATGTGTCCTTCGGCTTCGGGCCGCACTACTGTCCGGGCGGGCAGCTCGCCCGGCTGGAGTCCGAGCTGCTGGTCGACGCGCTGCTGGACCGGATTCCGGGGCTGAAGCTGGCCGTACCGCCCGCGGAGGTGCCCTTCAAGAAGGGCGCGCTGATCCGCGGTCCCGAGGCCCTGCCCGTGATGTGGTGAGCCGGCGATGACGACGATCGAAGGGCTGACATCGGCATCGGTCGACGGGCTGCTCGTGCCGCCCGGACAGGGCCGGGTGGTGGAGACGCCCGCACAGCGGGTCACGTTCAAGGTCACCGGCACGCACTCGCGGATGGCCTCCACCTTCGAGGTGGAGGTCCCGCCGGGCTTCGACGTCGGCGCCCATGTGCACACCCGCAGCGAGGAGTTGTTCTACGTGCTGGAGGGCGAGCTGGACGTGCTCGCCTTCGAGCCTCGCATCCGTACCCCCGACAACTGGAAGAAGTGGGAGTCGAGTTCGGGCAACCGGGTGGTCCGGGCGACTCCGGGCACGGTCATCGTCGTACCCCCCGGCTGCCCGCACGCCTTCGCGAACCCGACGGACTCCCCCGCCAAGATGTTCTTCCAGGCGAGCCCGCCGCCCGACCACGAGCGCTATTTCGAGGAACTCCTCGAAATCCTCCGCGACGGCGGCCCGCCCGACCAGGAAGCCATCGAGGCGCTGCGCCTGAAGTACGACATCGAGCAGCTCACGCCTTTGCGGCACAGGTGAGTCGAGCGCCCCGCGAAGGGGCGCGGGGAACCGCGCGATCAGCCGCTGCCGGCGGCCAGCCGGGATCGCGCGGTTCCCCGCACGGCGCTACCGGATCGGCATTCCCGAAAGCGTCCGCGCGATGACGAGCCGCTGAATCTCGCTCGTCCCCTCGAAGATCGTGTAGATCGCCGCGTCGCGGTGCATCCGCTCCACCGGATACTCCCGCGTGTACCCGTTCCCGCCCAGGATCTGGATCGCCTGCGCGGTCACCTTCTTCGCGGTCTCGCTGGCGAACAGCTTCGACATCGAGCCCTCGGCGGCCGTGAACTTCTTGCCGCTGATGGCCATCCAGGACGCCCGCCACACCAGCAGCCGGGCCGCGTCGATCGCCGTGCGCATGTCGGCGAGCTGGAACGCGACACCCTGGTTGTCGATGATGGGCCGCCCGAACTGCTCGCGGGACCTGGCGTATTCGAGCGCGACCTCGTAAGCGGCCCGAGCGGTGCCCACGGCCATCGCGCCGACGGCCGGCCGGGACGCCTCGAACGTGGCCATCGCCGCGTTCTTCACCCTCCCCCAGCCTTCGGCCGGGGGTACCCCCACGCCGCCGGCGGCCTTCGCCTTCTCGCGGGCGCGCGCCAGCCGTTCGTCCAGTTTCTCCTTGCCGCCGAGCAGGCAGGAGCCGGGCACCCGCACGTCGTCGAGCACGACCTCGGCGGTGTGCGAGGCGCGGATGCCGTGCTTCTTGAACTTCTGCCCCTGCGCGAGGCCCTTGGTGCCCGGCGGAATGATGAAGGAGGCGTGTCCCTTGGAGCCCAGCTCCGGGTCGACGCTGGCGACGACGACATGGACGTTGGCGATGCCGCCGTTGGTCGCCCAGGTCTTCGTGCCGTTGATCACCCATTCGTCGCCGGCCTCGTCGTACACCGCGCGCGTGCGCATGGAGGCCACGTCGGAGCCGGCGTCGGGCTCGGAGGAGCAGAACGCGGCGACCTTGACATCGGTGGCGTCGCCGTACATCTGCGGGATCCAGGTGCCGATCTGCTCCTCGGTGCCGTTGGCGAGCACGCCCACCGCGGCCAGGCCGGTGCCCACGATGGACAGGGCTATCCCCGCGTCGCCCCAGAACAGCTCCTCCATGGCCATCGGGATGCCGAGGCCGGTGGGGTCGAAGTACTGCTGCGCGTAGAAGTCGAGGGAGTAGATGCCGACCTTCGCCGCCTCCTGGATGACCGGCCAGGGGGTCTCCTCGCGCTCGTCCCACTCGGCGGCCGCGGGCCGGATCACATCGGCGGCGAAGCCATGGAGCCAGTCCCGGACTTCCTTCTGCTCGTCGTTCAGCTCCATGGTGAACTCGGCCATGTCCCCTCCAGCGGCGGTACGATGTGTTACTTGCGGTAACCAGAGTCTGTTACTGACGGGTAGAAAAAGTCAACCTGCACTGACCTCTCGGTATCCCGTTCGATGTCAGCGGCCCGGTGAGTGCTAGTTTGCGCAGGCGTCACCGAATCAACACGGGTGGGGAGAGAGCACTCATGGACACCACACAGCGGACCGATCAGCAGCGGTCCGCCGACCGCCGCCGGCGCGAGCTGCTGGAGGCCGCCGACCGGGTGGTGCTCCGCGACGGCCCGCAGGCGTCGATGAACGCGATCGCCGCCGAGGCGGGGATCACCAAGCCCATCCTCTACCGGCACTTCGGCGACAAGGGCGGACTCTACGCCGCGCTCGCCAAGCGGCACACCGATGCCCTGCTCTCCTCCCTGCGCGCCGCGCTCGACGCCCCGGCGGACCGGCGCGAGCGGGTGGAGTCCACGCTGGACACCTATCTCGCCGCCATCGAGGCACGGCCCCAGGTGTACCGGTTCCTGATGCACCCCTCCGAGGGCAGCACCGGCGCCGACCAGGGCTTCGACGTCGGCAAGCACAGCGCCCCGCTGCTGCGGCGGATGGGCGAGGAGCTGGCCCAGGTCATCGAGGAGCGGGTGGACCTCGGCCCCGGCAGCCAGCAGCTCGCGCGGGTGTGGGGGCACGGCATCGTCGGGATGATGCACGCGGCCGGCGACTGGTGGCTCGGCGAACGCCCCTGCTCCCGCGCCGAGTTGGTGCGCTCCCTGGCCGACCTGCTGTGGGGGCGGCTCGCGGCCGCCGGGGACCGGGTGGGCGGACCGGGGTTCTGAGCCGCCGCCGGGACCCCGTCCACGGCCCCGCTCACGGCCTCGCCCACGGTCCCGTCCGGGTCACCGGCTCCAGGAGGCCCGCCCGATCCGCCGCTCCAGCCGGCGCCTGCGCCACCCCGTCAGCCGGTCCGCGTAGACCCGGCCCTCCAGGTGGTCGCACTCGTGCTGGAGGCAGCGCGCGAAGAAGCCCGTGCCGTGGACGGTGACGGGCTCACCGGCGACCGTGAAACCCTCGACCACCGCGTGGTCGTACCGCTCGGTGCCCGCCTCCAGGCCCGGCAGGGACAGGCAGCCCTCGGGGCCGCGCAGCACGATCCCGTCCGCCGCCACCAGATGCGGGTTCACCACATGTCCGAGATGCCGGACATCGTCGTCGTCCGGGCAGTCGTAGACGAACACCCGCAGCGGCACCCCGATCTGATTCGCGGCCAGGCCCACCCCGCGGGCCGCGTACATCGTGGCGAACAGGTCCTGCACGAGCGCCGCCAGTTCGGGGCCGAAGTCGGTGACGTCCCCGCAGCGTTCGCGCAGAGCGGGGTCGCCGAGCAGGGTGAGGGGCCGGACGCGCCCGTGGACGCCCGGAATGGAACCGTGTCGCATGGCGGCAAGGGTACGGTTCGTTCAGCTCATGCCCGTCGCAGTGGGTGCGGACCGGATTCGGGTGTGCGAATGGATCTCGATAGGCTGAGGGTTCACACCACGTTGCCGGATGGCCCCAGGCGCGGCGCGTACGCAAGGAGGATCGAGAACTGATGGCAGGCAACTCGGACCCGCTCACGCCGCGGGCCAAGCTGGCCGTGACCGCGGGCAAGGCGGTCGCGGCGGCATCGCGGGCCGCCGGACGGGGCAGCGGGTCGGTGATCGGGGGGAAGGTCGCGCTGCGGCTCGACCCCGACCTCCTGGCGCGGCTGGCCCAGAACCTGGATGTCGTGCTGGTGTCCGCCACCAACGGCAAGACCACCACCACCCGGCTCATCGCGGAGGCGCTGCGCGCCGCGGGCCCGGTCGTGTCGAACGCGCTCGGCGCCAACATGCCGGCCGGTATCACCTCCGCGCTGGCGGGCGGCTCGGACGCCAAGTTCGGCGTCATCGAGGTCGACGAGAAGTACCTGGCCGGGGTGGCCCGCGACACCGACCCGAAGTGCATCGCGCTGCTGAACCTCTCCCGCGACCAGCTCGACCGGGCCGCCGAGACCCGGATGCTCGCCGAGAACTGGCGCGAGGGCCTGGCCGGCTCCAAGGCGGTCGTCGTCGCCAACTGCGACGACCCGCTGGTGGTGTGGGCCGCCTCCTCGTCCCCGAACGTGGTCTGGGTCGCGGCCGGCCAGATGTGGAAGGACGACGCCTGGTCCTGCCCGTCCTGCGGCGGCGTGATGCAGCGCCCCGGCGACGACTGGTACTGCGGCGAGTGCGGCTTCCGCCGGCCCACGCCCAGCTGGGCGTTGTCCGGGGACCACGTCCTCGACCCGCACGGCTCCGCCTGGCCGATCCACCTCCAGCTGCCGGGCCGCGCCAACAAGGCGAACGCGGCCAGCTCCGCCGCCGTCGCCGCCGTCTTCGGGGTGCCGCCGCAGGTCGCCCTGGAGCGGATGTACCAGGTGCAGGCGGTGGCCGGCCGGTACGACGTCGTGCAGTTCCAGAACCGCGACCTGCGCCTGCTGCTGGCCAAGAACCCGGCCGGCTGGCTGGAGACCTTCTCGCTGATCGACCCGCCGCCCGCCCCGGTGATCCTTTCCGTGAACGCCCGCGGGGCCGACGGCACCGACACCTCCTGGCTGTGGGACGTCGACTACACCCGGCTCACCGGTCACCCGATCTTCGTGCTCGGCGACCGCAAGCTGGACCTCGCGGTGCGTCTGGAGGTCGCGAACCAGCACTTCCAGGTCTGTGAGAGCCTCGACCAGGCCGTCCAGCTGTGCCCGCCGGGCCGGATCGAGGTCATCGCGAACTACACCGCGTTCCAGGACCTGCGCCGCCGCGTCGGCAACTGATCTTCGAAGGGCGATCACCTCATGAGCGACAACCAACTGCGGCTGGTGTGGATCTACCCGGACCTGCTGAGCACCTACGGCGACCAGGGCAACGCCCTCGTCGTGGAGCGCCGGGCCCGGCAGCGCGGCCTGGACGTGGCCCGGCTCGACGTGCGCAGCGACCAGCCGATCCCGACCTCCGGCGACATCTACCTGATCGGCGGCGGCGAGGACCGTCCGCAGCGGCTCGCCGCCGAGCGGCTGCGCCGTGACGGGCACCTCCAGCGGGCCGTGCAGAACGGCGCCATCGTCTTCTCCGTCTGCGCCGGCTACCAGATCCTCGGCCACGAGTTCATCAACGACCTCGGCCAGCGCGAGCCGGGCCTCGGCCTGCTCGACGTGGTCTCGGTGCGCGGCGAAGGCGAGCGGTGCGTCGGCGACGTGCTCGCCGACATCGACCCGCAGCTCGGGCTGCCCCCGCTGACCGGCTTCGAGAACCACCAGGGCGTCACCCACCTCGGGCCGACCGCCCGCCCCTTCGCCCGGACCAAGATCGGCCGGGGCAACGGCACCGGGGACGGCACGGAGGGCGCGTACAACGGGACCGTCTTCGGCACGTACATGCACGGGCCGGTCCTCGCCCGCAACCCGCTCATCGCCGACCTGCTGCTGAAGCTGGCGCTCGACGTCAACGCGCTGCCGCCGATCGACGACCGCTGGTACGACGCCCTGCGCGAGGAGCGCATCGCGGCGGCCCAGCAGCCCGCCTAGGCACGGCACGCCGCCCCGGGATCCGGGGTTCGCACAGCCGCGCGCATACGGCTGCACGGGCCCCGGTCCGGCCGCGCGGGACCCGGCGTAAGCCGCGCGTCAGGGGCCGCTCAGCGCCTTCCGGCAGGATCATGGCGGGCCCGCCTGACGGCTCGTCCGCTCATCTGGGCGGGTGCGTCCAGCAGGCGGACGCCCACTGCGGAGCCACCCCCTCACGCCGGTAGGGTGACCGGGAATCCGCCGGACAACGTGGTCCGGTCTCCCGGCCCACGTTCGAGAAGGTAATTCGGGCTATGCGCATTGGTGTCCTCACGTCCGGCGGCGACTGCCCGGGTCTGAACGCCGTCATCCGGTCCGTCGTGCACCGTGCGGTCGCCGACCACGGCGACGAGGTCATCGGTTTCCGGGACGGCTGGAAGGGCCTCCTGGAGTGCGACTCCGTGAAGCTCGACCTCGACGCGGTGGGCGGCATCCTGGCCCGCGGCGGCACCATCCTCGGCTCCTCCCGCGTCCGCCCCGAGCACCTGCGCGACGGCGTCGAGCGGGCCAGGGGGCATGTCGCGGAGCTGGGTCTGGACGCGATCATCCCGATCGGCGGCGAGGGGACCCTGAAGGCGGCCCGGCTGCTGTCGGACAACGGGCTGCCCATCGTGGGCGTGCCCAAGACGATCGACAATGACATCGCTGTCACCGATGTCACCTTCGGCTTCGACACCGCCGTGACCGTGGCGACCGAGGCCCTGGACCGGCTGAAGACCACCGCCGAGTCCCACCAGCGGGTGCTGATCGTCGAGGTCATGGGCCGGCACACCGGCTGGATCGCCCTGCACTCCGGCATGGCGGCCGGCGCCCACGCCGTCGTCGTACCGGAACGGCCCTTCGACATCGAGGAGTTGACCCGCAAGGTCGGCGCGCGGTTCGCGGCGGGCAAGCGGTTCGCCATCGTGGTCGCCGCCGAGGGCGCCAAGCCCCGCGCCGGGTCCATGGAGTTCGACGAGGGCGGCACGGACGTCTACGGCCACGAGCGCTTCGCCGGCATCGCCCGTCAGCTCTCCGTCGAGCTGGAGCAGCGGCTCGGCAAGGAGGCCCGGCCGGTCATCCTCGGGCATGTGCAGCGCGGCGGCACGCCGACCGCCTACGACAGGGTGCTGGCCACCCGCTTCGGCTGGCACGCCGTGGAGGCGGTGCACCGGGGCGAGTTCGGGATGATGACGGCGCTGCGCGGCACCGACATCGTGATGGTGTCGCTGGCCAAGGCCGTGGAGACCCTGAAGACGGTCCCGGTGGAGCGGTACGACGAGGCGGAGTGCGTGCTCTAGTCCGCCTTTGGTCCGGTCCTGAACTACCCGCCCCCGGTCACCGGCATGATCGGGGGCGGTCCTACTCTTATGGGCGGACAGAAACGTACAACCCCCATGAATCAGGAGCCGCCGCATGGATCACATGGGACACATGGATCACAGCGGACACGGCATGGTGATGAATCTGCCGCCGTTCACGCTGGGGCGGGGGCTCGCCTTCTCGGCCGAGCCCTTCTTCCTGATCGCCTGCCTGCTCGGGCTCGGCCTGTACGCGTGGGGGGTCGTACGACTGCGCCGGCGCGGCGACGCGTGGCCGGTGGCCCGCACCTTCTCGTACGTCGTCGGTGTGCTCACCATCCTGCTGGTGATGTGCACCAAGCTGAACGACTACGGGATGGTCATGTTCAGCGTGCACATGGTGCAGCACATGATCATCAGCATGCTGTCGCCGATCCTGATCCTGCTCGGCGCCCCGGTCACCCTGGCGCTGCGCGCGCTGCCGACCGCGGCCCGCGGCCGCAAGGGCCCGCGTGAGCTGCTGCTGATGCTGCTGCACAGCCGGTACATGCGGGTCATCACCCACCCGCTGTTCACCATCCCGATGTTCATCGCGAGCCTGTACGTGCTCTACTTCACCCCGCTGTTCGACTTCCTGATGGGCTCGAAGACCGGGCACATCGCGATGATGGTGCACTTCCTCGCGGTCGGTGTCGTCTTCTTCTGGCCGATCATCGGCGTGGACCCGGGCCCGCACCGGCCGGGCCATCTGATGCGGATGCTGGAGCTGTTCGCGGGCATGCCGTTCCACGCCTTCTTCGGCATCGCGCTGATGATGGCGTCGACGCCGATGGTGACCACCTTCCTGCACCCGCCCGCCTCGCTCGGCGTCGACCCCCTCTCCGACCAGAACAGCGCCGGCGGCATCGCCTGGGCGTTCAGCGAGGTGCCGTCCGTACTGGTGCTGATCGCGCTGCTGTTCCAGTGGTACAGCTCCGAGCAGCGGCACGCCAAGCGCAAGGACCGGCAGGCGGACCGGGACGGCGACAAGGAGCTGGCGGACTACAACGCCTACCTGGCGTCGCTGAACACACGCCAGGGCTGAGCCCGGCCGCGCCCCGGAGCCGGGTCCGGGGTATCCCCTGCGGGCGGCCGGAGGGGCACCATGGTCGGACGGACCAGGAGGAGGGCCTCGCGATGACCGGTTCCACCCATGGCTCTGCGCACGGCCGCGCCCATGGCTCCCTCAAGGCGATGGGCGCGCTCACGGCCAGCACCTTCGTCGCCGTGACCGCCTACACGGTCGCGCTCGGCGGCGACGGCTGGCTGTGGTTCGGCTGGGTGGTGCTGGGACTGCTGACCCTCGCCATGGCCGTCACCCAGGCGTAGCCGCCCCGGCGTCCCGCTCGCCCGGCTGATTACATTGCCCGCATGAGCAGCAGGACCGCGTCCTTCGACGAACTCGACCGCAAGATCATCACCGCCCTGATGGCGAACGCCAGGAGCAGCTTCGCCGAGATCGGGGCGTCGATCGGGCTGTCCGCGACGGCGGTCAAGCGGCGCGTGGACCGGCTGCGCGAGACCGGGGTGATCACCGGGTTCACGGCGACGGTGGAGCCCTCCGCGCTCGGCTGGCGCACGGAGGCGTACGTCGAGGTCTACTGCGAGGGCGCGGCCCCGCCCCGGCGCCTCGCGGAGGTCGTCCGCAACCATCCGGAGATCACGGCGGCCATGACGGTGACCGGCGGCGCGGACGCGCTGCTGCACGTACGGGCCCGGGACGTGGACCACTTCGAGGAGGTGCTGGAGCGGATCCGCACGGTGCCCTTCATCCGGAAGACGATCAGCGTGATGGTGCTCTCCCATCTCCTGCCCGACAGCCCGGAGGCGGGTGCCACCCAGGCGGCCCCCGAATGACCCGGAGATGACCCGCGGACAATGATCGGGAGTATGCGCAGCAGGCCTGCGTGACCGAGCCGGACAACGCAGCGATAGTGCAGGTCCACGCAGCTTTCTGCGCTTGTCGCGCGTCCCCGTTCCTTCCTACCGTTGAGTCACCCATCAGTGACAGACGGAAACCGGAGGGAACCCTCTGTGTCCGAAAGCCGTGAATCGCGCCCCCGGCGCTTCCTCGTCTGTGAACCCAGACACTTCGCGGTGCAGTACGCGATCAACCCCTGGATGAACCCCGACCGGCCGGTTGACGTGGATCTGGCGCGCGAGCAGTGGCAGGAGCTGATCCGTACCTATCGCGCCCACGGGCATACCGTCGACGCCGTCGAGCCGGTCCCCGGCCTGCCGGACATGGTGTTCGCGGCCAACGCGGCGTGCGTGGTCGGCGGCCGGGTCTTCGGCTCCCTGTTCCACGCGCCGGAGCGGCGCCCCGAGTCGCTGCACTACGACACCTGGTTCAAGGCGGCGGGCTACACCGTCTACCGCCCCGAGTCGGTGTCCGAGGGCGAGGGCGACCTGGTGTGGACGGGCCGGTACATCCTGGCGGGCACCGGGTTCCGCACCACCCGTGAGGCGCACCGCGAGGCGCAGGAGTTCCTGGGGCACCCGGTGATCGGCCTGACACTGGTGGATCCGTACTTCTACCATCTGGACACGGCGCTGTTCGTGCTGGACGACGCCAATGTCTGCTACTACCCGGAGGCGTTCTCGCCGGGCAGCCGCGAGGTGCTGCGGCGGCTGTACCCCGACGCGGTGGAGGCCACCCGCGAGGACGCGATGAGCTGGGGCCTGAACTCGGTGTCCGACGGCCGGCAGGTGTTCATCGCGCCCCAGGCGGAGGCCCTGTCCGAGCGCCTCGCCGACCACGGTTACGTCCCCGTCCCCGTCGACCTGTCGGAGTTCCACAAGGCCGGCGGTGGCATCAAGTGCTGCACCCAGGAGATCCGCTGATGACCGCACCCGCGCGCACCCGTACGTCCGCCGACCTGATCCGCGCGGAGGAGCCGGTCCTGGCGCACAACTACCACCCGCTCCCGGTGGTCGTGGCACGGGCGGAGGGCACCTGGGTGGAGGACGTGGAGGGCCGCCGCTACCTGGACATGCTCTCCGGGTACTCGGCGCTGAACTTCGGCCACCGCCACCCGGCGCTGATCGAGGCCGCCCACCGCCAGCTGGACCAGCTCACCCTCACCTCGCGGGCGTTCCACAACGACCGGCTCGCCGAGTTCGCCGAACGGCTCGCGGCGCTGACCGGCCTGGACATGGTGCTGCCGATGAACACCGGCGCGGAGGCGGTGGAGAGCGGCATCAAGGTGGCCCGCAAGTGGGCCTACGACGTCAAGGGCGTCCCCGCCGGCCAGGCCACGATCGTGGTCGCGGCGGACAACTTCCACGGCCGTACGACGACGATCGTCAGCTTCTCCACCGACGAGACGGCACGGACGGGCTTCGGCCCCTTCACGCCGGGCTTCAAGGTCGTGCCGTACAACGACCTGGCCGCGCTGGAGGAGGCCGTCGACGAGCACACGGCGGCGGTGCTGATCGAGCCCGTCCAGGGCGAGGCCGGGGTGGTCATCCCGGACGACGGCTATCTGACGGGCGTGCGCGAGCTGACCCGGCGCAAGGGCTGTCTGTTCATCGCGGACGAGATCCAGTCGGGCCTCGGGCGCACGGGCCGCACGCTCGCCGTCGACCACGAGGACGTGGTGCCGGACATGCTGCTGCTCGGCAAGGCGCTCGGCGGCGGTATCGTGCCGGTGTCGGCGGTGGTGGCCCGGCGCGAGGTGCTGGGAGTGCTGCATCCGGGCGAGCACGGCTCGACGTTCGGCGGCAACCCGCTCGCGGCGGCGGTCGGCATCGCGGTGCTCGAACTGCTGGAGACCGGTGAGTTCCAGCGGCGGGCCGCCGAGCTGGGCGTGATCCTGCGGGACGGGCTGACCGAGCTGGTGGGCAAGGGCGTGCTGGGCTTCCGCGCCCGCGGTCTGTGGGCGGGCGTGGACATCGACCCGGCGATCGGCACCGGGCGCGAGATCAGCGAGCGCCTGATGCGGGAGGGGATCCTGGCGAAGGACACCCATGGCTCCACGATCCGCCTGGCACCGCCGCTGACGATCACGGCGGAGGAACTGCGGTCCGCCCTCGGGACGCTGGAGCGGGTGCTGGGCTGAGGACCGGGGCTGGGCTGGGAACCGGGGCTGGGCTGAGGGTCGCTCAGGGGCTCCTGAGGGGGTGGTCAGGGGGCTCTCCATCCGTGGGTGGAGAGCCCTCCATCGACCCGTGGGTGCTGGTGAGCGGTGGGGTGCGGGGCGCAGCCTTGAGGCATGAATTCGCTGCGTCCGGCACTCGTTACCCTCACCAGTGTCTGCTTCCTGGTCTTCGCGGCCGCCTGGCTGCTCGGTGCCGCCTACTTCGGCATCAGAGCCCACGGCGGCGTCCGCGGCTGGCTGCGCGCCTCCCGCACCTCGGCGTCACGCCGGATCCTGCTGATCGCGGGCGTGGCGGTGTTCCTCGTGGTGGTCCGGCACACGCGGGGCTTCTGGGAACACCTCCAGTTCTGGCAGCCCGAACTGGCGCTGCTCGGCGCCCTACTCGCCCTCGTCTCCACCGCCCTGCTGCTGTGGGCCCGCTGCGTGCTCGGCACGATGTGGGACAGCGTCCCCTCCCTCCAGGAACACCACGAGCTGCGCACGGACGGCCCCTACCGGCTGGTCCGCCACCCCATCTACACCGGCATCATCGGCCTGGTCACCGGCGCCATGCTGACCGGCGGCTTCGGCGCCTGGACGGCCTTCCTGGTCGCCGGGATCCCCTGGCTGCTGCTCCGGGTCCGGGCCGAGGACGCCCTGATGGCGGGCGAGTTCGGCGCCGCGTACGACGCCTACCGGTCGCGGGTCCCGGCGCTCATACCCCGGCTGCGCCCCACCACCCCCGGCCCGCACCCGCGGGGCGCCGGCGGCGAGCGGCCCTAGCGTCTCTCGTTCGGCTCATGCCGGGCGATCGCGTCAAGCTCTCCGGTCCGGTTGCCTCCGGGCGCGAGTGGCAGCACGCTGTCCTCGCGGCCGAGCCGAGCCGCCGGAGTGAGGAGCGACCCCCTTGTTCTACTACCTGCTGAAGTACGTGCTGCTGGGTCCCCTGCTCAGACTGGTCTTCCGGCCCCGGATCGAGGGCCTGGAGAACGTGCCGGCGGAGGGACCGGCGATCGTCGCCGGAAACCATCTCTCGTTCTCCGACCACTTCCTGATGCCGGCGATCCTCAAGCGCCGCATCACCTTCCTCGCCAAGGCCGAGTACTTCACCGGACCGGGCATCAAGGGCCGGCTCACCGCGTTCTTCTTCCGCGGAGCCGGACAGATCCCGGTGGACCGCTCGGGCAAGGAGGCGGGTCAGGCCGCGATCCGCGAGGGCCTCGGGGTACTGCGCAAGGGCGAACTGCTCGGCATCTACCCGGAGGGCACGCGCTCGCACGACGGCCGGCTGTACAAGGGCAAGGTCGGGGTCGCCGTGATGGCCCTGACGGCGGGCGTCCCGGTGATCCCCTGCGCCATGATCGGCACCTTCGAGGCCCAGCCGCCTGGCAGGGCCCTCCCCCGCGTCCGCCCCGTCACCATCCGCTTCGGCAAGCCCCTCGACTTCTCCCGCTACGCGGGCATGGAGCAGCAGAAGGCGATCCTGCGGGCCGTCACCGACGAGATCATGTACGCCATCCTGACCCTGTCCGAGCAGGAGTACGTCGACCAGTACGCGGCCGTGGCGAAGGCCCAGCAGCCCACGGAGAGGAGGGCGAGGGACCGCGGATTCCCGAAGGCACCGCTCGGCTGAGATTCACCCTCCGCCCCCGCCCCTCCGTCCGCCGCCCCTCGCCCCTCCTTCGTCACCCGAGCAGGGCCAGTCCCTCGTCCAGTACCCGGCGCAGCCGCAGCGCGTCCGGGGCGAGGGCGGTGACCAGAGCGGCCGGGCCGGCCAGCGGCATCAGGGCGGCGCGGTCGCCCAGCATGCGGGGCGCGGGCGGCTGCTCGGCGAACTCCGGACGGACCACGAGGAGCTGGCCCACCGCCCGGTGGCCCGCGAGGGTGGCGGGGCCGTCCCAGCCGCCGGGGGCGCCGGGGCCGCAGGACAGCTGCTGGTCCAGGACGGCGCGGCCGGCGACGCGCAGGGTGAGGCGGGTGGTGAGCAGGCCCGGCCGCTCCCCGGCCCGGCCGAGCACCTGTTCCTCACGGAGCACCAGCCGGGCGCCGGTGGCGAGTTCGGCCAGGGTGGTGACGCGCAGGTCGCTGCCGGTGGCCGAGATCAGCTGCTCGGGCAGCCAGTGCAGTTCGGCGCCGTCGGCCACGTCGAGCCGGACGTCGTAGCGGGCCTCGCCGGGGGTCTGGCCCGGCAGGGCGAGGGTGGCGGCGGCGGAGCCGACATGCAGCCGGGCGCCCCGCTCCGCTCGGGCGGTGAGGGCGAACCGGTCGCCGCCGAGGGGGCCGCTCATCGCGCCGACGACCATCACCCGTGCCTCGGCCCCGCTCCCCCGCGTGCGGCGCAGCGCCAGCGGTCCCGAGCCGTCCAGCACGGGCAGCGCGGTACCGCCCCGGCCGTCGGCTCGGGCCACGATCCGGGCGTCGGCGCGGACCCGGGCGGGCGCCGTGCCGGGGCCGCCGGGGCGGATGCCGGCCAGGGTCCCGTTCCGGGGGGCGGTCGGGGCGCCGGTGAGGGTCATGCCGTCCACGCGGCGAGCCGCTCGCGGACCCAGGCGGCCACGTCGGCGACGCCCGTGGTGCCGCGCAGGGACTGGAGGACGACGGGGAGTTCGGCGCGCTGGGCCTTGGCGTCGGCGGCCATCCGGGCGAGGTCGGAGCCGACGTAGGGGGCGAGGTCGGTCTTGTTGACGACCAGCAGGTCGGCGGTGGTGACGCCGGGTCCGCCCTTGCGCGGGATGTCGTCGCCGCCGGCCACGTCGATGACGAAGATCTGCGCGTCCACCAGCCCCTTGGAGAAGGTCGCGGTGAGGTTGTCGCCGCCGGACTCCACCAGGATCAGGTCCAGCGGGCCGACGCTCTCCTCCAGGTCCTCGACGGCCTCCAGATTGGCGGAGATGTCGTCCCGGATCGCGGTGTGCGGGCAGGCGCCCGTCTCGACGGCGGTGATCCGCTCGGGCGGCAGCACCGCCTCGCGCAGCAGGAACTCGGCGTCCTCACGGGTGTAGATGTCATTGGTGACGACGGCGAGGGACAGCTCGTCCCGCAGTTCCCGGCAGAGTGCGGCCACGGTGGCGGTCTTGCCCGATCCCACGGGTCCGCCGAGCCCGATGCGCAGGGCACGGCGGGTTCCGTCCGGGCGGTGGGCGTCGGCGCTCACGGCGGCGGGACCGTGGTGGGAGTGGTCGAGGTGCATGGACGGCTCCTGGGGGGGCGGGGGGCTTGTTCACAGGGGGTGGTACGGGACGGTCGTACGCCGGACGGGTGACGGGGCGGGTCAGGACGCGAACAGCCGGGCCGGCCATGCAGCGTGGGCCTCGGCCAGGATCTCCAGCAGCGGTCCGGACGCCGCCGGCAGCGCGTGGGGGCCTTCCGCCGCCGCTCTGCCCGCCGCGTCCACCGCCGTCCGCGCGACCGCGTCCAGCTCCGGTGCCAGCCGGGCCAGTACTCCGGTCGCGTCGAAGGGGTCGAGGCTGAGCAGTCGTACGGTCGCCGTGGCCGGTCCGCTCACGCTCTCGTACAGGGCGCAGTAGGCAGCGTCCGTGGGCCCGAGCCCGGCCGCGCGGGCGGCGAGTCCGAGGACCACGGGCTGGTGGGCGCCCTTGGGGAACCACCGGGCGAGCTGCTCGAGTTCGCCGCACGGCCAGCTCGCCCGCGCGGCCCGCAGCAGCTGGCGGCCGAGCCGGCGGGCGGCGAGCCGGAGCGCCGGGGAGGGCGTACGGGCGTCGGCCGCCGCGTCCAGTTCACGGGGGTCCAGGCCGAGTGCGGCGGCCGCCGCGAGGGCTCCCGCGACCAGTCCGGCCGTGTGCAGCCGGCCCCGGCAGAAGTCCTCCAGGTCGGCGGCGCAGGTGATGCGCCCCGCCTTGACGGCGGCCTCGGCCCCGCCGGAGTGGGCGTGCCCTCCGGCGGGGAAGCGGCCGTCGGCCAGGACGAGCAGTGCCGCGCGTGTCATCACGGTGCCGTCGGCCGTCAGAAGAGGAAGTAGCGCTGGGCCATGGGCAGTTCGGCGGCCGGGGTCGCCTCGACCAGGTCGCCGTCGATGTGCACGGCGAAGCTGTCGGGGTCGATCCGGACGTCGGGGCGGGCGTCGTTCTCCCGCATGTCGGCCTTGGTGACCGCGCGCGTGGAGTCGATCGCCACGAACCGTTTGCCGAGCCCGAGCCGTTCCGGCAGCCCGTCCTCCAGGGCGAGGGAGGAGACGAAGTTGACGGAGTTGGCGGCCGGGGCGCGGCCGATCGCGCCGTACATCGGGCGGGGCAGGATCGGCTGCGGAGTGGGGATGGAGGCGTTGGCGTCGCCCATCTGCGCGTAGGCGATCTGGCCGCCCTTGAGCACGAGGAGCGGCTTCACCCCGAAGAACGCGGGCTCCCACAGCACCAAGTCGGCGAGCTTGCCCTGCTCCACGGAGCCGGTCTCGGTGGCGAGGCCCTGGGCGAGCGCCGGGTTGATCGTGTACTTGGCGACATAGCGCCGTACCCGGTGGTTGTCCGCGCGGCCATCGCCGGGCAGGGCGCCCCGGCGCCGCTTCATGACGTGGGCGGTCTGCCAGGTCCGCAGGATCACCTCGCCGACCCGGCCCATGGCCTGGGAGTCGGAGGAGATGATCGAGATCGCGCCGAGGTCGTGCAGGATGTCCTCGGCGCCGATGGTGGAG
This sequence comes from Streptomyces sp. AM6-12, assembly GCF_044327085.1. Taxonomy (NCBI): domain Bacteria; kingdom Bacillati; phylum Actinomycetota; class Actinomycetes; order Kitasatosporales; family Streptomycetaceae; genus Streptomyces; species Streptomyces sp. AM6-12. The sequence continues at coordinate 69,581 of NZ_JBIQWN010000002.1, read as the reverse complement.
GGCCGGATCCGGGACTCGGCGAAGGCGAGGTCCTCGGGGACGGCCGGGTTGAGGTGGTGGCAGACCATCAGCATGTCGAGGTGTTCCTCGGCGGTGTTGACGGTGAACGGCCGGGTCGGGTTGGTGGAGCTGGGCAGCACGTTGGGCTGCGAGACCACGGTCATGATGTCGGGCGCGTGCCCGCCGCCCGCGCCCTCGGTGTGGTACGAGTGGATGCCCCGGCCCCGGATCGCGGCGAGGGTGTCGCCGACGAACCCGGCCTCGTTCAGGGTGTCGGTGTGGATCGCGACCTGGATGCCGGTGCGGTCGGCGACGGTGAGCGCGGCGTCGATGACGGCGGGGGTGGAGCCCCAGTCCTCGTGCAGCTTCAGGCCGACGGCGCCGCCGCGGATCTGGGACAGCATCGCCTCGTGGCTGACGGTGTTGCCTTTGCCGAGGAAGCCGATGTTCAGGGGGTAGGACTCCATCGCCTCCAGCATCCGGGCGAGGTGCCAGGGGCCGGGCGTGACGGTGGTCGCCTTGGAGCCCTCGGCGGGGCCGGTGCCGCCGCCGACCAGGGTGGTGATGCCGGAGGCCAGTGCCTCGTCGGCGACCTGGGGGCAGATGAAGTGGACGTGCGCGTCGATGGCGCCGGCCGTGAGGATCCGGCCGTTGCCCGCGATGATCTCGGTCTCGGGACCGATCACCAGGTCGGGGTGGACACCGTCCATGGTGTCGGGGTTGCCGGCCTTGCCGAGCGCGGTGATACGGCCGTCGCGGATGCCGACGTCGGCCTTGACGATGCCCCAGTGGTCCACCACCACGGCCCCGGTGATCACGGTGTCGGGAGTGCCGTCGGCACGGGTGGCACGGGACTGGCCCATGGACTCGCGGATGACCTTGCCGCCGCCGAAGACCGCCTCGTCCCCGGAGCTGCCGGGTCCGCCGGAGCGGTCCTCCTCGATCTCGATCAGCAGATCGGTGTCGGCGAGCCGGATGCGGTCGCCGGTGGTGGGTCCGAACAGGTCGGCGTAGGCGGCGCGGGAGACCTCAGGCATCGAGGGCACCCCCGGTCTCGCCGCGCAGCCCCGGCACGATCCGGGCGCCGCTGAGGGGGACGAGTTCGACCTCGACGGGGATGCCGGGCTCGAAGCGCACGGCGGTGCCGGCGGCGATGTTCAGCCGCCTGCCGCGCGCGGCGGCGCGGTCGAACTCCAGGCCGGGGTTGGCCTCGGCGAAGTGGTAGTGGGAGCCGACCTGGACGGGCCGGTCGGCGGCGTTGAGCACGGTGAGCCGAGTGCTGGGCCGGCCCTCGTTGACGCGCACGGGGTCGTCCGCGAACAGGAACTCTCCGGGAATCATCGCGGCCCCCGTCAGACGATCGGCTCGTGCACGGTGACGAGCTTGGTGCCGTCCGGGAAGGTCGCCTCGACCTGTACGTCGTGAATCATCTCGGCGATGCCGTCCATGACGTCGTCCCTGGTGAGGAGCTTGCGGCCGGTGGACATCAGCTCGGCGACGCTGCGGCCGTCGCGCGCGCCCTCCAGGATGTGCGAGGTGATGAGGGCGACCGCTTCGGGGTGGTTGAGCCTGAGGCCACGGGCCCTGCGCTTCTCGGCCACATCGGCCGCCACATGGATGAGCAGTCGCTCTTGCTCGTGCGGGGTCAGTTGCATGTCCCACCTCACAGTCCTCGCTCCGGACCGTACGGGGTCCGGGTGCCGCAGCCACCGCGACGGGAGTCAGGTGTAACACACGGACGAATAGGGACCGACCGTGATCAACGGGGGCACAAAAACCCTCCGGTGGCATGGAACGGCAGGCTAGTTCGATGGAGTTTCAACGACGTTAACCAGCCTTTGGGTGGCTCATGACCGCCGCATGGCAACGGCGATAACCGCCGTGCGCGCAGGGGGTGGTTCAGGACACGCCCGGTCCCCGGTATTCCGCCGCGATGCCGAAGCGCTGGCGTTCGCCGGGAGCGGACGGCACCTCACGGACGCCCGGCTCGCGGATGCGGGACACCGAGCTGGCCACCCGCTCCTCACCCGCCACGGCTGCGTCGAGGGCTTCGAGTCGCTCCAGGTCGGCGGCCGAGACCAGCGCGGCCAGCGGCTTGCCGTGCCGGGTCACGACGACGCGCTCGCCGCCGTACACCACCCGGTTGATCAGGTCGGCGAGCTCAGCCCTGGCTTGTGTCACCGGAATCTCGTAGGCCATACCCCCATCATAACGGCAGGTACGTCCTGTACATTCTGTACAGAAGTCGGAGATCGCCGGTCTCCGCCGTGAGGAGGGGTGTGCCCAGATGTCCCGACCGTCCGCCCGTTACGTCCTGCCCGAGTTCACCGAGCGCGCCAGCTTCGGGGAACGGCGGCTCGATCCCTACTCGAAGCTGTTCGAGAGCCGGGTCGTCTTCCTCGGGACGCCCCTGGACGAGGCGGCGGCCAGCGATGTGATCACCCAGTTCATGCACCTCGAACACCTGGCACCGGACCGGGACATCACGCTGTACCTGAACTGCCCCGGCGGCTCCTTCCACGCCATGACGGCGGTCTACGACACGATGCGGTACGTCACCTGCGACGTGGCCACCTACTGCCTGGGCCAGGCCGCCTCGGTCGGCGCCCTGCTGCTGGCCGCCGGCACCCCCGGCAAGCGGTTCACCCTGCCCGGCGCCCGCGTGGTGCTCTCCCAGCCCGAGCTGCCCGAGCCGGCGCAGGGCCAGCCGAGCGATCTGCTCATCCAGGCCGGCGAACTGGTCAGGCTGCGCGCCCTGATGGAGGAGATGCTGGTCCGGCACACCGGGCGCACCGCGGAGCAGGTCCACGAAGACCTGGAGCGCGACCTCATGCTGGACGCGCCGGGCGCACTGTCGTACGGCCTGGTGGACGGCGTGGTGCCCAGCCGCCGGGGCCTCCCCGGCGGGCGGTGAGCCGGCCGTGCCGCCCGATGAGCTGCCGCCGCTGCCGGCGCTGACGCAGGCCGAGGGCGCGGTGGTCGACCACTATCTCGCGGTGGTCGATCTGCTCGGCAGGATCAATCCGGCGCGCGACGGGGACACCTATCGCGGGCTGCGCGCCGCGCAGGCGCTGGTGCGCCGGGCGGAGGAGCTGCGCGACGCGCTGGAGCTGATGCACGAACGGGGCGAGCGGGAGGTGTACGGGGGCACGCTGGCACGGGCGCTGCGGGTGCTCGACGGCGAGCGCCGGGCCGCTCGCGTCACGCTCCCGCCGGACGCCGTCGGCTGATCCGGACGGCCGCCGGACCCGGCGGGTGCGGGGCGTCCGCGCGGCCGCCGGGTCCGGGTTCGAAACGGTCCGAACGACGTACCGCCGACCGGTGTATATCCGGATCCGATTCCGGCTCTCCCGAGTTGCGCGCGGGGCGCGCCCATGCTCCGCGCGCGGCCGTCTTTTCCCAGGTCCGGGGCTCAGCACGGGAACTGACGGAACATCGAACACAGCACCCGCCACCCGAACGGGCGAGTGGTGAGTAACGCCACAAATCCCCGATTCCGTTGGGATTTTCGGACAGCTGTAGGTCAAGATCCCTGTCTGACGACAAGCCCCCGCCGCCGCGGCGGGGCGATCCGGGCGGACGCCGAGTCCTGCCGCCGCCCGGATGACCGGTCGACAGGAGTGGATCGGCAGGAGTGGAGGACCCAGGCAAGGCGGGTCCCCGGAACGGTCGGCCGACCGCGTGAGCGGACGGGCGGGCGCTTCGGGCGGCCCTTGGGGTGAAGCCGTGGCAACGCGGCCGGGCTACTTCGCCAGCCCGAATCCGACAGGTCATCCTTCACAGGCGGCTGACGAAGGGTTGCGCATGACTGCGCTCAATCGTGTCCCGTCGCTGATGGCCCGTGCCGGTACGGCCTCGGCCCTCACCCTGGCCGCCGTGGGCGGCTCGATCGCGGTTCCGGGCCTCTCCGCCGATGCCTCGGCCGCGACGCTGGCGACGAAGGCCCTGAACATCGCGGCGTCCAAGAAGGGCGCCCCGTACCAGTGGGGGGCCACCGGGCCGCGACGGTTCGACTGCTCGGGTCTGACGCTCTATTCGTTCAAGAAGGCCGGCAAGAAGCTGCCGCGCACCGCCGCGCAGCAGTACAACAAGACGCACCACATCTCCTCCGGCCACCGCAGAGCCGGTGACCTGGTGTTCTTCCACTACGGCTCGAACGTCTACCACGTCGGCATCTACGCCGGTCACAACAAGATCTGGCACGCGCCCAAGACCGGTTCCGTGGTGCGGCTGGAGAAGATCTGGACCAAGAGCGTCTGGTACGGCCGGGTCAGCTGACCCGGCCGCGCACCGGGAGCGACTCCAGCCAACGGGCCGCTCCTCGTGCCCCCCTCACCCGGCACCGCCTCCAGCCTCGGGGCGGTCCGGAACGGGTCCCGCGCTCGCCGGATGAACGTTTCGCGGCCGGGCGCGAGGGCCCCTCGCTACGGCTCCTGACGGCCCGCCGTCGCCGCCGGTTCGGCCGGGGCGGTCCAGGGCAGTTCGATGGAGACCGTCTTGCCGCCCTCACGGGTGGGGCGGACGCGGAGCCTGCCGCCGCACTCGGCGGTGAGCCAGCGGATGATGACCATCCCGCGGCCGTTGTCCTGCTGGACGGCCGCGGGCAGTCTCTTCGGGAAGCGCGGATGACTGTCCGTGACGCCGATGCGCAGCTGTTCGTCGCGCTCCAGCGCGAGGTCGACCGTGAAGGTCGGGGACTGCCCGAAGGTGTGCTGCACGGCGTTGGTGGCCAGTTCCGAGACGATGAGCCGCACCGTGTCGGCCGCCTCGGTGTCCGACGGCAGGCCCCACTCCGCCAGGGTCGCCACCACGTACGATCTCGCGGCGGCCACCGAGGCGGGATCGCTCGGCAGAGTGACGGATGCTTCCAGGTGGTCTGCCATGGCGACATCGTCCCTTTCCCACGGGACCGGAGTCCTCCATGGAGCGGATGGTTCGAGTACGGTCCCGGACTGGTGCTTCCTCGCCAGACTGCCACCACCGAACCGGTCACGGGGAGCGATCCACCAAGATATGCATATATCTGTCGCTCGATGCGGTGAACTCTGCGACGGGAGACCGTATTCGGGCGGCCCGTAAGGAGTAAGGAGGAGCCCATGCAGAACGGGCCGGCAGTGCGCCGCCGCAAATTGGGTGCCGAACTGCGCACGCTGCGCACCGGTGCGGGGCTCACCAGTGGGGAGGCGGCCCGTCTCGTCGGCTGGCACCAGTCGAAGGTGAGCCGCATCGAGACGGGCTCCAGTGGTGTGAAACCGGCCGATCTTCGATTACTCCTGGACGCCTACGCCGTGCGCGACGCCCAGCTGCGCGAACTGCTGCTGATGCTGGCCGGCTCCGAGGACGGCGACGGCGACCGCAACCGCTGGTGGCACGCCTACCGCGGGGTGCTCCCGCCGACGTACCGGGACTTCATCAGCCTGGAGTCGCAGGCCCGCGCGATGCGCACGCTGGAGACCACCGTGGTGCCCGGCCTGCTCCAGACTGCCGAGTACGCCCGCGCGGTGACCCGTGCGGCCGTCAAGGACCTGGACGAGGAGCGCCTGGACGCGCTGGTGGAGGTCCGCCTGGCCCGTCAGGACGTGCTGCGCTCGAATCCGCCGCTGGAGCTGAGCGCGGTCCTGGACGAGGCGGTGCTGCGGCGCGAGGTCGGCGGCCCCGAGGTGATGGCGCGCCAGCTGGAGCGGCTGATGGACGCGGCCCGGCTGCCCCAAGTGCGGCTCCAGGTACTGCCGTTCGGGGCGGGCGCGCATGTCGGCCTGACCGGGCCTTTCGTTATTTTCTCATTTCCGAGCACTTCTGATCTCGATGTTGTTGTTCTCGACCAGTTGACGAGTAGCCTCTACCTGGAACGGAAAGAAGACCTCCGGGCGTACTCGGAGGCCTTCCAGACCCTTCAGGAACACGCTCTTTCCCCGCACGATTCGCTGGACTACCTCGCCGGGATAGGTGACGGCGCGTAAGGAGGCACCATTGTCAGCTCTGCCTCGGAGCGTCCCTGCCAGTACCGACCTGTACGACGTGCGCTGGCTGCGCAGCAGTTACAGCACGGGAGCCAACAACTGCGTGGAGACGGCCCGGCCGCGCTCCGGTCCCTGGTCCGGACTGCTCGCCGTGCGCGACTCGAAGGACCCCGCCGGGCCCGCGCTGGTCTTCTCCGCCGGCAGCTGGGCCGGCTTCGTGGCCGCGCTCCGCTGAAACCCGCCGGACCCGGCGAAGCTGGCCGGACCCGCCCAACCCCGCCGGACCCGTTGACGCACCCGCCGCGCAGCACGGCCGTGTCCGCCGGCTCATGGTCGCGATTCGACGATCACCCGTACCGCGTGTGCGATCTCGGCCCCGGAGAGGTCCGCGCGGGCGGTCAGCCGCAGCCGTGAGATGCCGTCGGGCACGGAGGGAGGACGGAAACAGCCCACGGCCAGCCCCGCCGTCCGGCAGTCGGCCGCCCAGCGCACCGCCTGCTCCGGGGACGGAGCCCGTACGGAGACCACCGCGGCGTCCGGACGCACCGCCTCCAGACCCGCGGCGGTCAGCCGGGCGTGCAGTTCCCCCGCCACCTCGCGGGCCCGCGTCGCCCGTGCGGGCTCCCTGGCGAGCAGCCGCAGGGCCGCGAGGGCCGCACCGGCCGCCGCCGGCGCGAGACCGGTGTCGAAGATGAACGTCCGGGCGGCGTTGACCAGATGGTCGATCACCTGCGCCGGGCCCAGCACCACCCCGCCCTGGCTGCCCAGCGACTTGGACAGGGTGGCCGTGACCACCACGTCCGGCGCGCCCGCGAGCCCGGCCGCCCGCGCCGCCCCGCGGCCCCCGTCGCCCAGCACGCCGAGGCCGTGGGCGTCGTCCACGACGAGCCCCGCGCCGCGCTCCCGGCACGCCTCGGCCAGCGCGGGCAGCGGCGCCCGGTCCCCGTCGACCGAGAACACGGTGTCCGAGACCACGATCGCCGCCCCCTCGTGGGTCGCGAGGGCCTTGCGCACCGCCTGCGGGTCGGCGTGCCCGACGACCTGGGTCTCGCCCCGTGCCAGCCGGCAGCCGTCGATGAGCGAGGCGTGGTTGCCCGCGTCGGAGACGACGAGCGAGCCGTGCGGGCCGAGCGCGGTGACCGCGGCCAGGTTCGCGGCGTACCCGGAGGAGAAGACCAGGGCCGCCTCGAAGCCGCAGAACGCGGCCAGTTCCCGCTCCAGTTCGGCGTGCAGCTCGGTGGTGCCGGTGACCAGCCGGGAGCCGGTGGCGCCGCCGCCCCAGGTCCGGGCGGCCCGCGCCGCGCCCTCGGTCACCTCGGGGTGCCGGGCGAGGCCCAGGTAGTCGTTGCTCGCCAGATCCAGCAGCGGGGAGTCGGCGGGGCGCGGGCTGAGGCGCCGCCCGAGCCCGGCCCGGTGACGCGCGCGGGCCTGCTCCTCGATCCAGCCGAACGCCATGAGTCCTCCGGAGGTTTTGTAGGTAGCGCACAGACCCTAGCTGGCCCGTCCGCCACCCACCGTGTGGCAATACCCACACGGTGAACGGTGTTCCTTGTGCGAACTCTCCTTGGCCAGGGGCGGTCCGGTAAGACAGGATCGGGCCTCATGGACCTGCTGAACACGCTGGTGGACAAGGGGCTTCGGCGCGAGCTGCCGACCCGCGAGGAAGCGCTCGCCGTGCTGGCCACCTCCGATGACGACCTGCTCGACGTGGTGGCCGCGGCCGGCAAGGTGCGCCGGCACTGGTTCGGCCGGCGCGTGAAACTCAACTACCTGGTCAACCTCAAGTCCGGCCTGTGCCCCGAGGACTGCTCCTACTGCTCCCAGCGGCTCGGCTCCGAGGCGGGCATCCTCAAGTACACCTGGCTCAAGCCCGACGAGGCGTCGAAGGCGGCCGCCGCGGGGCTCGCGGGCGGCGCCAAGCGCGTCTGCCTGGTGGCGAGCGGGCGCGGCCCGACCGACCGGGACGTGGACCGGGTCTCGCGGACCATCAAGGCCATCAAGGAGGAGAACGAGGGCGTCGAGGTGTGCGCCTGCCTCGGACTGCTCTCCGACGGCCAGGCCGAACGGCTGCGCGAGGCGGGCGCGGACGCCTACAACCACAACCTGAACACCTCCGAGTCCACCTACGGGGACATCACCACCACCCACACGTACGCCGACCGGGTGGACACGGTGCAGAAGGCGCACGCGGCCGGTCTGTCGCCGTGCTCCGGTCTGATCGCCGGCATGGGCGAGAGCGACGCGGACCTGGTGGACGTCGTCTTCTCGCTGCGCGAGCTGGACCCGGACTCCGTTCCGGTGAACTTCCTGATCCCGTTCGAGGGCACACCGCTGGCCAAGGAGTGGAACCTCACCCCGCAGCGCTGTCTGCGGATCCTGGCGATGGTCCGCTTCGTCTGCCCGGACGTGGAGGTGCGCATCGCGGGCGGCCGTGAGGTGCACCTGCGCACGATGCAGCCGCTCGCGCTGCACCTCGCCAACTCCATCTTCCTCGGCGACTACCTGACCAGCGAGGGCCAGGCGGGCAAGGCCGACCTGGAGATGATCGCCGACGCCGGTTTCGAGGTGGAGGGCGCCGACCAGGTGACCCTGCCGGAGCACCGAGCGGGCGGCGGCTGCCATGACGGCGCCGGTGCCGGCTGCCACGAGGGCGGCGCGGGCGGCTGCCACGAGGGCGCCGGGGTCTGCGGTCCGGTCCCCGCGGAGCCGGCCGCCGAGCCGGTGGCCGCGAACGAGCCCCGGACCGACCTGGTCGCCGTCCGCCGCCGGGGCGCCGGAACGGATCTCGCGCCCAATGCCTGACCTGCCCCACCTGAGCGTCCCCGAGCTGCTGGAGCTGGACCGGCGGCACGTCTGGCATCCGTACGGCCCGATGCCCGGACGCGCCGAACCGCTCGTCGTGGAGTCGGCGAGCGGGGTCCGGCTGCGGCTCGCGGACGGCTCGGGCGAGCTGGTGGACGGCATGTCCTCGTGGTGGTCGGCGATCCACGGCTACAACCACCCGGTGCTCAACGAGGCCGCCCGGGGGCAGCTGGGACGCATGAGCCATGTGATGTTCGGCGGGCTCACCCACGAGCCCGCCGTCCGGCTCGCGAAGCTCCTTGTCGACATGTCGCCCGAGGGCCTGGAGCATGTGTTCCTGGCCGACTCCGGCTCGGTGTCGGTCGAGGTCGCCGTCAAGATGTGTCTCCAGTACTGGCGTTCGCTCGGCCGGCCCGGCAAGCGGCGGCTGCTGACCTGGCGGGGCGGCTACCACGGGGACACCTGGCAGCCGATGTCGGTGTGCGACCCCGAGGGCGGGATGCACGAGCTGTGGTCCGGCGTGCTGCCGCGCCAGGTGTTCGCGGACGCGCCGCCGGCCGGGTACGAGGAGTCGTACGCGGAGCATCTGCGCGAGCTGATCGGGCGGCACGCCGACGAACTGGCCGCGGTGATCGTGGAGCCGGTGGTGCAGGGCGCGGGCGGTATGCGCTTCCACTCTCCCGCGTATCTGCGGGTGCTGCGCGAGGCGTGCGACGCGCACGGCGTGCTGCTGGTGTTCGACGAGATCGCCACCGGTTTCGGGCGTACGGGCGCGCTGTTCGCGGCGGACCACGCGGCCGTCACCCCGGATGTGATGTGCGTGGGCAAGGCGCTGACCGGCGGCTATCTGACGATGGCGGCCACGCTCTGCACCACGCGGGTGGCCGACGGGATCTCTCGGGGCGAGGTACCGGTGCTGGCGCACGGGCCGACCTTCATGGGCAATCCGCTGGCGGCCGCCGTGGCCTGCGCCTCGCTGGACCTGCTGATGGGCCAGGACTGGCTGGCCGAGGTCAAGCGGATCGAGGCGGGCCTGACCGCGGGTCTCGCACCGGCGGCCGGGCTGCCGGGCGTGCGGGACGTACGGGTGCTGGGCGCCATCGGCGTCGTACAGCTGGACCACGAGGTCGACATGGCCGCGGCCACCCGTGCAGCCGTCGCGGAGGGCGTGTGGCTGCGCCCGTTCCGCGATCTGGTGTACACGATGCCGCCGTACGTCACCTCCGACGAGGACGTGACGAGGATCGCGCGCGCGGTGTGCGCCGCGGCGCGGGAGGGATGAGATGCCGGTACTGGTGATCACGGGGACGGGCACGGAGGTCGGCAAGACCGTCACCACGGCGGCCGTCGCCGCGGCGGCGCTCGCGGCCGGCCGTTCGGTGGCCGTCCTCAAGGCCGCCCAGACGGGAGTACGGCCCGAGGAGCGCGGGGACGCCGACGAGGTGGCCCGGCTCGCCGGTGCCGTCACGGCCGAGGAAGTCGCCCGCTATCCCGAGCCGTTGGCGCCGGGCACGGCGGCACGGCGGGCCGGCCTGGCGCCGGTGCATCCGCAGGAGGTGGCCGAGCGGGCCGCCAAGCTGGCCGCCGAGCACGATCTGGTGCTGGTCGAGGGGGCGGGCGGGCTGCTCGTGCGGTTCGACGCGGCGGGCGGCACGCTGGCCGACGCGGCGCGGTCGCTGGGCGCGCCGGTGCTGATCGTGGCCCAGGCGGGCCTGGGCACGCTGAACGCGACGGAGCTGACGGCGCGTGAGCTGCGCGGCCGTGGCCTGGAGCCGTTCGGCGTGGTGATCGGCAGCTGGCCCGCCGAGCCCGACCTGGCCACCCGCTGCAATGTCGCCGACCTGCCGGAGGTCTCCGCCACGCCCCTGCTGGGCGCGCTCCCGGCGGGCGCGGGCGCCCTGCCCCCGGCCGAGTTCAGGGCGATGGCTCCGGGCTGGCTGTCCCCGCGGCTGGACGGCACATGGGACGCGGAGGCGTTCCGGGCGCGGGAGGGGGCTTAGCACCGGACTCGCGGAGGGACACTTCCCGCAGGTCCGCGATGTCCGGGAGGTCGGTGTGCGGTTGGGGTCCGAGGCTGCGGGGCCGGGTGCCGTGCGGCATCCGGTGTTCGCCCGGTACTACGCGCGGGTCGGCGCCGGGGCGGACGCGCGGCTCGGGTTCGCCGGGGTGCGGGGGCGGCTGCTCGCCGGGCTGACCGGCCGGGTGATCGAGGTCGGCGCGGGCAACGGGCTCAACTTCGCCCGCTATCCCGCCGCCGTCGCTCGGGTCGTCGCCGTCGAACCGGAGCCGCTGCTGGGCCGGCTGGCGCGGGAGGCGGCGCGGCGTGCGCCGGTGCCGGTCGACGTGGTGCCCGGCACGGCGGAGGCGCTGCCCGCCCGGAGCGGGACGTTCGACGCGGTCGTGCTCTCCCTGGTGCTGTGCAGCGTGCGCGATGTGGCGCGGGCGCTGGAGGAGGCGCGGCGGGTGCTCAGGCCCGGCGGCCAGGTGCGGTTCTTCGAGCACGGACGCGGTGGGGGGCGGGCGATGCGGCTGACCCAGCGTGCCCTCGACCGTACGGTGTGGCCCGCGCTCGCCGGGGGCTGCCATCTGGGCCGCGACCCGGTGGCCGCACTGCGCTGCGCCGGGTTCGAACTGGGCCCGTACCGCCGTCTTCTGCTGCCGGAGGGCGGACCTCGGCTGCTGGCCTCGTACTGCGTGCTGGGGACCGCCTGGCGCCCGGACGGCGAGCCGGGCACCCGCTGATCACAGGCTCCAGCGGCGCAGCTCGCGGGCGATGTCCTCGATGCTCGCCGCACCGTCCTTGACCAGCCGGGCGAGGTCGCGCACCTGTTCCGGGGTGGTGACGACCTTGGCGCCGCTGGCGACCAGGTAGGCGTAGGCGACCGCGGAGGCGAACAGCGCGTTGGCGCGTTCGAGGGCCGGCACGTGGATGAGCAGCTGGAGGAGGGCGGCGGCGCGCGTGTACGGCGTCTCGTACACCGGCACGCCGAATATCTCCGCCCGGTGCCGGGCGACGGCGGCGATCAGCGCGCCCCAGTCGGTGACCTGCGGGTCTCCGGGCGTCTTCTGTTCGGCGAGCATGAGCAGCCAGGCGAGGTCGATGCTCAGCCCGTTCGGCGAATCGCTCAAGGGATCAACTGCGTCCTTCGCCCGGAGCGGTGCCGCGCGCCTCGGTGAACTCCTCGGCGAACACGGACTCGTACTGCTTCATGAAGTCGGCGGCGGCCTCCACGAAGGTGCGGCCCACTTCGCCGGTGTCCTGTCTGACCAGTTCCTCGATGTAGCGGTTGACGCTCATCCCGCGGGCCAGCGCGCGCTCGCGCGCCGCGCGGGCGGTGCCCTCGTCCACGCGCACGTTCAACTGGGTTTTCGCCATGCCTCGACGCTAGCGCCCGGACGCTAGCAGGGGCAAGCGGAACCGGGGGCACGAGGGGGCGCACGGTCGCGCCCCGGCGGCGGGCAGGGGGCGGGTCGGGCCAGGGGCCGGGTCGGGGCCAGGTTGGGGCCGGAGCCTGATCAGGGCCAGGTTGAGGCCGATGCCTGATCGGGGCCGGGGTCGGGTCGGGGCCGGGGTCGGGCCGGGCCGCCGTCGGATCGGGGGTGTTGTCCGGTGGGGGCCGGGGTCGGGTTCACCCCCCATCGCCGGGCTGCGTCACCCCCCGGCCCGCCGCCGTGCCCGTCGTTGGTTCCCCCTGTACGCCCGGTCACATTAGGCTCGGCCCCGACAGCTCGTACCGGTGACCGGGAGGCGGTCTTGGGGACATCCGCAGCCGCACAGCACGCCCCCGGCCGCGCGCCGGGCGAGGGGACCGCGGCCCGCGCCCGCGGGCTGACCAAGGCGTACGGCGCGGGCGAGACCGCCGTTCTCGCGCTGGACTCGGTGGACGTGGACATCGCGCGGGGCCGGTTCACCGCCGTGATGGGGCCCTCGGGGTCCGGCAAGTCCACCCTGATGCACTGCCTGGCGGGGCTCGACACGGTGTCGGCCGGGCAGGTGTGGCTGGGCGACACCGAGATCACCGGGCTGCGGGAGCGGGATCTGACCCGGCTGCGGCGGGACCGGATCGGGTTCATGTTCCAGTCGTTCAACCTCATCCCGACCCTGACCGCCGCCGAGAACATCACCCTGCCGATGGATATCGCCGGCCGCAAACCCGATCAGGCGTGGCTCGATCAGGTGATCGACACCCTCGGGCTGCGCGGGCGGCTCGCGCACCGGCCCGGTCAGCTCTCGGGCGGTCAGCAGCAGCGGGTGGCGTGCGCGCGGGCGCTGGCCTCCCGGCCCGAGCTGATCTTCGCCGACGAACCGACCGGAAACCTCGACTCGCGGGCCGGCCTGGAGGTGCTGGGCTTTCTGCGGGGCGCCGTGGACGAGCTGGGGCAGACCGTCGTCATGGTCACCCACGATCCGGGCGCCGCCGCCCACTCCGACCTGGTGCTCTTTCTCGCCGACGGGCAGATCGTGGACGAGCTGGACCGGCCGACGGCGGAGCGGGTCCTGGAGCGGATGAAACGGTTCGACGGCGAGCGGGCGGATCGGCTCGGCGAGACCCGCCGCCGGGATGCCGCGCGGGAGGGCTGACCCGGTGCTCAAGGCGACCCTGCGGAGCTTCCTCGCGCACAAGGGACGGCTCGCGCTGTCCGCGCTGGCCGTGGTGCTGTCCGTGGCGTTCGTGGCGGGCAGCCTGATCTTCTCCGACACCGTGACCCGCACATTCGACCGGCTGTTCGCCTCCACCGCCGCCGATGTGACCGTGCAGCCGAAGCGCGACCTGATGTCCGCGCGGGCGAGCGGCGCGGTGCAGACGCTGCCCGCCACGCTGCGCGACACGGTGGCGAGGGCCGCCGGAGTGGCGGCGGCGCGCGCCGATGTGCAGGTGCAGAACCTCGTGGTGGTCGACCGCCGCGACCGCTCCATCAGCCCGACCAACGGCGCGCCCACCCTCGCCGGCTCCTGGTACCCGACCCGGCACAGCCCGGTGCGGCTGACCTCCGGGCACGCCCCGCGCGGTCCGGGCGAGGTACTACTGGACGCGGACACGGCGGGCAGGAGACACGTACGGATCGGCGACACGCTGACCGTGCAGGCCCAGCCCGGCACGTTCCGGGTGCGGGTCGTCGGGATCGCCACCTTCACCACGACCAATCCGGGCACCGCCCTGGTCTACCTGGACCCGGCGGTGGCCGGGCGCAGGCTGCTCGGCTCGGAGGCGCGGGCGACCAGCATCTCGGTGGACGCGGCGCCGGGTGTCTCCGACGAGCAGCTCCGGCACCGGGTCGTCGCCGCGCTCGGCACGCACGCGGGAACGTACGACGTGAAGACGGCGAACGAGCAGGCCAAGTCGGCGGCGGCCAGCCTGGGCAGCTTCCTGGACGTGATCAAGTACGTGATGCTGGGCTTCGCCGGGGTCGCGCTCCTGGTCGGCGTGTTTTTGATCGTCAACACCTTCTCCATGCTGATCGCCCAGCGCACCCGCGAGCTGGGGCTGCTGCGCGCGCTGGGCGCCGACCGGCGGCAGGTGCGCCGGTCGGTGCTGACGGAGGCGCTGCTGCTCGGTCTGGTCGGCTCGACGTTCGGCCTGGCGGCCGGGATCGGGCTGGCGTTCGGGCTCATCGGCCTGATGCGGACGCTCGGGACGAACCTGAACGCCGCCCAGATGGTGATCGGCTGGGGCACGCCCGTCGCCGCGTACGTGGTCGGCCTCGGCGTGACCTTCGTGGCCGCCTATCTCCCGGCCCGCCGCGCGGCGGCCGTCTCCCCCATGGCGGCGCTCGCGGACGCCGAGGTCGCCGGTGTGGGCAAGCCGCTGCGGACGCGCGCGATCGCCGGCGCGGCGGTCGGGGCCGTGGGCGCGGCGGCGCTGGCCGGGTGTGCGGCGGCCACGCGTACCGGTCCCGCCGCCGGGCTGCTGGGCGCCGGGGTGGCGCTGACGCTGATCGCGACCGTAGTGGCCGGGCCGCTGCTGGTGCGGCCGGTGATCCGGGTGCTGGGCGGGGGCTTCCCCGCGCTGTTCGGAGCGGTCGGCCGGATGAGCCAGCGCAACGCCCTGCGCAATCCGCGCCGCACCGGCGCCACCGCCGCCGCGCTGATGGTGGGCCTGGCCCTGGTGGGCGGGATGTCGGTGGCGAGCGCGTCCATGTCGGCGTCGTTCGACCAGCAGATCGACAAGCGGCTCGGCGCGGACTTCACGGTCCAGAGCGCCAACTTCACGCCGTTCACCCGGCAGATCGCCGACCGTGTGGCCGCGACCAGGGGCGCCGGGCTCGTCGTGGCGCAGCGGCTGACACGGATCGCCGTACGACTGCCCGACGGCCGCCGGGTGGAGACCGGCGCCGTCGGCTACGGTCCGGGTCTGGACGACGTCGTGCACCTCTCCTACGCGCGAGGCGGCTCGGCGGCCGCGCTGGCCGAGGGGCATCTCGCCCTGGACGCGGGCTTCGCCCAGGACCACGGGGTGCGGCTCGGCAGTGTGCTCCCGGTGGAGTTTCCGGGCGGCCGCCGGGCCGGCCTGAGGGTCGGCGCGCTCACCGAGCAGTCCACCACCGACGGCTTCGGCAATCAGGGCGGGGTGTTCTTCGGGCTCGGCACGCTAGAGCGGTACGCGCCCGGCGGCCAGGACTCCGCGCTGTACGTGAACGCCGCGCCCGGCACCGCGCCGGGGGACCTGCGGCCCCGCCTCGAACGGGCGCTCAAGCCGTTTCCGCAGGTGCAGGTGCGTGACCAGAGCGACTACAAGCGGCTGGTCCACGACCAGATCGGGGTGCTGCTGTACCTGGTGTACGCGCTGCTGGCGCTGGCGATCGTGATCGCGGTGCTCGGGGTGGTCAACACCCTGGCCCTGTCGGTGGTGGAGCGCACGCGGGAGATCGGACTGCTGCGGGCGATCGGGCTCGGGCGGCGGCAGTTGCGGCGCATGATCCGGCTGGAGTCGGTGGTGATCGCGGTGTTCGGCGCGGTGCTCGGTCTCGCCCTCGGCCTGGTGTGGGGCGTGTGCATGCAACGGGTGCTGGCGCTGCGCGGGTTGACGGCGTTCGCGATCCCCTGGGGCACGATCGTGGCCGTGGTCGTCGGCTCCGCGGTGGTGGGGGTCGTCGCCGCCGCGCTGCCCGCGCTACGGGCGTCACGCATGAACGTGCTGGCCGCGATCGCCCACGAGTGATCCCGCCCAGGAGATGTGATCGTATGTCTGCTCAAGGTCAATTCACCGTTTAACGGGGAGACTTCATGCCGCGTCCGTTCCGCTTCGGGGTCAATCTGCTCACGCCCGCCTCCGCGGCCGAGTGGCGCGCGAAGTGCCGTCGCGCCGAGGAACTGGGCTACGACGTGATCCTCGTCCCCGACCATCTCGGCTGGGTGGCGCCCTTCCCGGCGCTGGTCGCGGCCGCCGAGGCGACCGAGCGGCCCGGCGTCGGCACGCTCGTGCTCAACGCGGGTTTCTACAACCCCGTGTTGCTGGCCCGCGAGGTCGCGACCACCGACGCGCTCACCGGCGGACGTCTCGAACTCGGCCTGGGCACCGGCTATGTGCGGGAGGAGCACGAGGCGGCCGGGCTGCCGTTCGGCTCTCCGGGCGAGCGGGTGGACCATCTGCGGCGCACCGTCGAGGAGTTGGCGCGGCTGCTCGGCTCCGCGGAGTACCGGCCGCGCCCGGAACAGGCCCGGGTACCGCTGTTGATCGGCGGCAACGGCGACCGGATGCTGCGGCTGACCGCCGAGCACGCCGACATCGCGGCCTTCTCGGGCGTCCGGTCGGGGAACACGCGCTCGCTCGAACCGCTCGACGCCGACGAGCTGGACGAACGGGTGTCGCGCTACCAGGGGTTGGCGGCCGGCCGGGCGGAGCCCGCGGAACTGAACCTGCTGATCCAGCAGGTCGCCGTCACCGACGACCCCGAGTCGGCGCTCAAGGCGGTGCTGGAGCGGCGGCCGGAGCTGACCCTGGAGGCCATGCTGGCGCTGCCCGTCATGCTGGTGGGCACGCTGGAGGAGGTCGTGACGAAGGTCAGGGCGCAGCGCGAGCGGTACGGGTTCACCAACCTCACCGTCCTGGAGGCCCACATGGAGGCGTTCGCGCCGGTGATCGAGCGGCTGCGCGCCGAGTCCGCATGACGGAATCCCCGGCGTCCGGGTAACGGCCGTGATCAGGATGGCCGTATGAACGAGTTGCGCATACGGCCCGCCACCCCCGATGACCTGGACACCGTGCTCGCCTTCTGGCGGACGGCCGCCGAGGGCACCAGCATCAGCGACGACCGCGCCGGGGTGGAGCGCCTGGTGGCGCGCGACCCGCAGGCGCTGATCCTGGCCGAGCGGGGCGGTGAGCTGGCCGGCACCGTGATCGCGGGCTTCGACGGCTGGCGCTGCCATCTGTACCGGCTCGCGGTGGCTCCCGAGCGACGGCGTCAGGGCGTCGCCACGGCCCTGCTGGCCGCCGCCGAGGAGCGCTTCGTGCGCCTCGGCGGGCGGCGCGCCGACGCGATGGTGCTGGTGCGCAATGAGCGGGCGCGGCACGCGTGGAGCTCGGCCGGGTACGGCCCCGAGGAGCAGTGGCGGCGCTGGGTGAAGCCGCTCACCGGCTGAGCGCCGCGGTTGTCCACAGGCCCCCGACGACACTTTGCCCATCCTTTACCATGGAGGGAGCACTCGGTCCTCTGTGAAAGGTAGTGAGCGTCCCCTCATGGACGAGCCCCCCGGCCCGCGACACCGCGCGTCCCGCCGTCCCCTGTCCGATCATGGGACGGGGGTGACCCGATGACCGAAGTGCTGCTCCTGTTGGTGGCGATCCTGCTGTCGGTGGCCTGCGGCGCGTTCGTGGCCGCGGAGTTCTCGCTGACCACGGTCGAGCGCGGTGAGCTGGAGCGGGCCGCGCAGCGCGGCGAGCGGGGTGCCTCGGGCGCCCTGAAGGCCGTCCGGAACCTGACGTTCCAGCTGTCCGGCGCCCAGCTCGGCATCACCGTCACCAACCTGGTCGTCGGCATGCTCGCCGAGCCCTCGATCGCCAAGCTGCTCGCCGGGCCGTTCCGGGCCATGGGATTGTCGGGCGGTGCGGCGCAATCGGCGGCCCTGGTGCTCGGCACCGCGCTGTCCACGGTGTTCCTGATGGTCGTCGGCGAGCTGGTGCCCAAGAACTGGGCGATCTCCTCGCCGCTGGCCGTCGCCAAACGGGTGGGCACCCCGCAGCGCTGGTTCAGCGCCGCCTTCCGGCCCTTCATCGCCCAGCTGAACAGCACGGCCAACCATGTCGTACGCCGGCTCGGTCTCGAACCCGCCGAGGAGCTGGCCTCCGCGCGCGGCCCGCAGGAGCTGGCCGCGCTCGCCCGGCACTCCGCCAAGCAGGGCGCCCTGGAGGCGGACACCGCCGAGCTGTTCGTGCGGACGCTGAACCTGGCCGACCTGACCGCGGAGAACGTGATGACCCCGCGCGTCCAGGTCATCGCCCTGGAGGAGCAGGCGACCTGCGAGGACGTGGCGAACGCGACCCGTGCGACGGGCCTGTCCCGCTTCCCGGTCTTCCGCGGCACCCTCGACTCCGTCGTCGGCACCGTGCACATCAAGGACCTCCTCGCGGTGCCCGCCGAGCACCGCCGCCACCGCCGTATCTCACATCTGATGCGGGAGCCGCTGCTGGTGCCCGAGTCCCTCACCGTCGACCGGCTCCTCGACCGGCTCTCCGGCCGCCGCACCATGGCCGTCGTCATCGACGAGTACGGCGGCACGGCGGGCGTGGCGACCCTGGAGGACATCGTCGAGGAGGTCGTCGGCGAGGTGCGCGACGAACACGACCCGCACGAGACGCCCGACCTCGCCCCGGCCGGCGCGGACGAGAGCGGCCGGGCCCTGTACTCGGCCGACGGCGCCGCCCGCACCGACCAGCTCGCGCGCGTCGGACTGCGGGTGCCCGAGGGGCCGTACGAGACCCTGGCCGGACTGGTCGCCACCGAGCTGGGCCGGATACCCGAGGCGGGCGACCGGGTCGAGATCGCGGGCTGGCGCCTGGACGTGGTGGACGCCTCCGGCCGGCGCGCCGCCCGGCTGCTGCTGCACGCACCCCTGGACGACGAGCGCGGGAACAGGACCACGGAGGGGGCGCGATGACCGCCGTACAACTGCTGATCGGTCTGGCCACCCTCGTGGTCAACGCCTTCTTCGTGGCCGGTGAGTTCGCGCTGATCTCGGTGCGCCGCTCGCAGATCGAGCCGCTCGCGCAGGAGGGCGACCGGCGGGCCAGGAGCGTGCTGTGGGGCCTGGAGCACGTCTCCGCGCTGCTGGCCGCCGCCCAGCTCGGCATCACGCTGTGCACGCTGGTCCTGGGTGTGGTCGCCGAGCCGGCCATCGCGCATCTGCTGGAGCCGGTGTTCCACGCGGTGGGCGTGCCGCTGGGCGTGGGCCATGTGGTGTCGTTCGTGATCGCGCTGACCCTGGCGACCTATCTGCACATGCTGCTCGGCGAGATGGTGCCCAAGAACATCTCGCTCGCGGAGCCGGTGCGCGCCGCGCTGCTGCTCGGGCCGCCGCTGGTCGCGCTGTCCCGCGCGCTGCGCCCGGTGATCTTCACGGTGAACGCGTTCGCCAACGGGCTGCTGAAGCTGCTGCGGGTGGAGGCCAGGGACGAGGTCGCGGCCACCTTCACGGACGCCGAACTCGCCGAGATCGTCAAGGACGCGAGCGAGGCGGGCCTGATCGACGGCCGGGCGCAGGAGCGGCTGCACGACGCCCTGGAGCTGGGCAGCCGACCGGTGCAGGACGTGGTGGTGCCCCTGGAGCGGGTGGTGTACGCGCGAGTGGGCGTCACCCCGGAGCAGCTGGAGCGGCTGTCGGCCGAGTCGGGCTTCTCCCGCTTCCCGGTGGTCGACGAGAGCCGTCGCATCGTCGGGTATCTGCATGTCAAGGACGCGCTGGACGCCCTGCCCCGAGACCTGCCGTTCGCGCTGCGCGACATGCGGCCCATCGCGCGGGTGAAGGCGGACACCCCGCTGGACGACGTGCTCACCGCGATGCGGGGCAGCCGCAATCACGTGGCGGCCGTCCTCGGCGACGACGGGCGCCTCGCCGGGCTGGTGACCATGGAGGACGTGCTGCGGGAGCTGTTCGGCCAGCCTGCCTGAGCGGGCCGGCCGCCCCGACCGACCGCTGGGTATGGAGCCGGGATACCATCGCTGTCGCCATGCAGACGAATCCCGTGCCTCCCCCGTACTCCAGCCTGGTCGCGATCGGCGACTCCTTCACCGAGGGCATGTCGGACCTGCTGCCTAACGGCTCCTACCGGGGCTGGGCGGATGTGCTCGCCGCGCGGATGGCGGCGGGCACACCGGGCTTCCGGTACGCCAACCTCGCCGTGCGCGGCAAGCTGATCGGGCAGATCGTCGACGAGCAGGTGGACCGGGCCGCCGCCATGAACGCCGATGTGGTGACCCTGGTCGGCGGGCTCAACGACACCCTGCGGCCCAAGTGCGACATGGGCAGGGTGCGCGGACTGCTGACCGAGGCGGTGGAGCGGCTGGCCCCCTCCTGCCGGCGACTGGTGCTGATGCGCAGCCCCGCCCGCCAGGGACCGGTCCTGGAGCGGTTCCGGCCGCGCATGGAGGAGCTGTTCACCACCGTGGACGAGCTGGCCGCGAAGCACAGCGCCGTCGTCGTCGACCTGTACGGCGCCCCCGCGCTCGGCGATCCCCGGCTGTGGGACGTGGACCGGCTGCATCTGACGGCCGAGGGGCACCGCCGGGTGGCCGAGGCGGTCTGGCAGTCGCTCGGCTACCCGCCCGAGGACGCCGAGTGGCACGTCCCGATGCCGGCCACCGCACCCCCGGCCTGGCTGCACCGGCGCACGGCGGACCTCCGCTTCGCCCGGCAGCACCTGCTCCCCTGGATCGGCAGACGCCTGACGGGCCGCTCCTCCGGCGACGGCCTGCCGGCCAAGCGGCCGGAGCTGCTCCCCTACGAGACGCCTGAGACGGACGAGGGGCTGCACAAGCGCGCGCTCCGTTAGGTCTCCCCGGCACAGGACACGTGATCCGCAGGACAGGACCTACTGGCCTCCCTGTCCTGCGAGCGTGGCCAGGACGTCCGCGACCGGGGTGGGGTCGAGAGGGCCCCCGTGTGACGCGCCGGGGAAGTCGTGCACGCGGAAGCTGTTGCCGGGTGTGGACGCGTCGGCTTCCGCGATCATTCTGTCCTGGAGCGCGGTGGCGATCGTGCGGTCCCTGCCGAAACGCAGGTAGGTGCGGGGAACGCGTCCCCAGGTGCCGGCCCGGCCGACCGCTCGGCCCGCATAGGCGGCGACGGGCTCGTCGATCTGCATGCCGGCCAGTATCCGGCGGAAGCCGGCGTCGGGGTAGTCCGCGCAGATCATCTCCTTCAGGAGGGCCAACTCACCGCTGACACCCGTACGGAAGTTCAGCCGCAATACCCCGAGCCGGTCCGGGTCGCCCACCGTCAGTTCCACCGGGCTGACGGCGTTCGCGTTCTCGGGTGCCGCCGTGCAGGCGTCCGCCGTGGGCAGGACGCGGCTGGGACAGAAGGCCGCCATGTAGCAGAGGTGCCGAAGCAGGTGCGGGACGGCGTCGCCGACACGGCTGACCGACACGCCGCCCAGGCTGTGCCCGACCAGTACCACCGGACCGTTCCGTGCGGCCCGCCGCACGATGCCCGTGACGCGCGCCTCGTAGTCGTCCAGCCCGAGGCCCTTCAGCGGGGAGGGCTCGACGGCCATCGCCGTGAGGTCCTGCCGCTGGTACGACTCCGCCACGAAGGCCTCCGCGCCGTGCCGCGGCTGGTCCACCATGACGACGCGGTGGCCGCGCAGCACCAGTTCCCGCGCGATCGGCATCCAGAACGCGCCGGCGCTGTGGGTACCGTGCACCAGCACGTACGTCACCGGCCCGCGACGCGGGGCCGCCGCGGCCGGCGAGGTTCCGCGTCCGGTGGCCGGCGCCATGCCGACCACGGCGAGTCCCAGCCCGCGCAGCGCCGTCCGCCGGGTGGTGCTTTTTCGCGTTCCGTCCGTGTCATCCGTCATGAACACCACGCTATGAACGGCCAGTTCGGCCCACCAGCGGTCCAGCACCCCCACGGGGGTGGACCCAGAGCCACCCTGCCTCCTGCGTGCGGCTCGCAGGGTCCGGCCCGCGCGCCGTGAGCCACAAACCGCCCGGACCGACCGGACCGGATACGTGATGCCCCCTACGAGAGCCCGGTGACCTGTAGTTTTCTACGGTCCCTGGACGGTGCGGACCCTGTATGGACGGACTGTAAACTCTGGACACGTGACTTCAGCGCCCGCCAAGCCCCGCATCCCGAACGTCCTCGCCGGACGCTACGCCTCCGCCGAGCTCGCCACGCTCTGGTCGCCCGAGCAGAAGGTGAAGCTGGAGCGGCAGCTCTGGCTCGCCGTGCTGCGGGCCCAGAAGGACCTCGGCATCGAGGTGCCGGACGAGGCGCTCGCCGACTACGAGCGTGTCCTCGACACCGTCGACCTGGCCTCGATCGCCGAGCGCGAGAAGGTCACCCGGCACGATGTGAAGGCGCGGATCGAGGAGTTCAACGCGCTCGCCGGGCACGAGCACGTGCACAAGGGCATGACCTCCCGTGACCTCACGGAGAACGTCGAGCAGCTCCAGATCCGGCTCTCCCTGGAGCTGATGCGCGACCGCGGTGTGGCCGTCCTCGCCCGTCTCGGCAAGCTGGCCGGCGAGTACGCCGAGCTGGTCATGGCCGGCCGCTCCCACAACGTGGCCGCGCAGGCCACCACCCTCGGCAAGCGCTTCGCGACCGCCGCCGACGAGCTGCTCGTGGCCTACGGCCGTATCGAGGAGCTGCTCGCCCGCTACCCGCTGCGCGGCATCAAGGGCCCGGTCGGCACCGCGCAGGACATGCTGGACCTGCTGGGCGGCGACGCGGCCAAGCTCGCCGAGCTGGAGCAGCGGATCGCCGGCCACCTGGGCTTCTCCCACGCGTTCACCTCGGTCGGCCAGGTCTACCCGCGCTCGCTGGACTACGAGGTCGTCACCGCGCTGGTGCAGCTGGCGGCGGCGCCGTCCTCGCTGGCCAGGACGATCCGGTTGATGGCCGGCAACGAGCTGGTCACCGAGGGCTTCAAGCCCGGCCAGGTCGGCTCCTCGGCGATGCCGCACAAGATGAACACCCGCTCCTGCGAGCGCGTCAACGGCCTGATGGTGATCCTGCGCGGCTACGCGTCGATGACCGGCGAGCTGGCGGGCGACCAGTGGAACGAGGGTGACGTGTCCTGCTCCGTGGTGCGCCGGGTCGCGCTCCCGGACGCGTTCTTCGCGCTGGACGGCCTGCTGGAGACCTTCCTGACGGTGCTCGACGAGTTCGGCGCGTTCCCGGCGGTCATCGCCCGCGAGCTGGACCGCTACCTGCCGTTCCTCGCCACCACCAAGGTGCTGATGGGCGCGGTGCGCGCCGGGGTCGGCCGCGAGGTCGCACACGAGGCGATCAAGGAGAACGCCGTCGCCACCGCCCTCGCCATGCGCGAGCAGGGCGCCGAGCGCAACGATCTGCTGGACAAGCTCGCCGCCGACGAGCGCCTCCCGCTGGACCGCGAGCAGCTGGCCGCGCTGATGGCCGACAAGCTGTCCTTCACCGGCGCCGCGGCCGACCAGGTCGCCGTGGTCGTCGGCCGGATCGAGGAGATCGTCAAGCAGCGCCCGGAGGCCGCCGGCTACACACCGGGGGCGATCCTCTGACCCCGCGTCTTTCCCAGGCGGACCTGGAGGCCGCCCGCGACCGTCTCGTCCCGGACGTGGTCGCGGGCGGCCTCCGGGTGCTTTTCTGTGGTATCAATCCCGGCCTGATGACGGCGGCCACCGGCCACCACTTCGCCCGCCCCGGCAACCGGTTCTGGCCGGTGCTGCACCTGTCCGGCTTCACGCCGAGGCTGCTGAAACCGGCCGAGCAGCGGGAGCTGCTGTCGTACGGCCTCGGCATCACCAATGTCGTGGCCCGCGCGACCGCTCGGGCGGACGAGCTGACCGCCGAGGAGTACGCCGAGGGTGGCCTGCTGCTGACCGAGAAGGTACGGCACCTCGCGCCGCGCTGGCTCGCGGTGGTCGGGGTGACCGCCTACCGCGCCGCCTTCGCCGACCGGACCGCCCGGATAGGACCGCAGGAGCGGACCATCGGGGGCACCCGAGTATGGGTCCTGCCCAACCCCAGTGGCCTGAACGCGCATTGGACGGCGGCGACGATGGCGGAGGAGTTCGGGCGGTTGCGGGCGGCGGCGGAGGCCGACGTCGACGCGGTCCACCGCGACCCCCGGTTCAGGCGTCCCGGCGGCTGACGGACCAGGCGCCCGCCAGGAGAGCCGCCGTCGTCCACAAGGCGCACACCCCGAGGCCGGTCGAGGGGCCGAGCGGGCCGTCCCAGGTGTGGTGCAGGGCGACCTGGCCCGCGCGGTCGGGGAGGAAGTCGGCGATGCCCGCCGACATGTCGCCGATCACGAAGGACACGATCAGCAGGAACGGGATCAGGATCGAGAGGGTGGCGACACCGCTGCGCAGGACGGCGGTGAGGCCCGCGGCGAACAGGGCCATCAGGGTGAGCTGGAGGCCGCAGCCGAGAGCGCCGCGCAGTCCCTCGGCCCAGGCAGGGCCGTCGGCGCCGAGGACGGCTTTGCCGACCAGGAGCGTCACCGCTCCCGTGAGCAGTCCGGCGGCGAGCGCGGACAGGGCGATCGCGGTGGCCTTGGCGGCGAACCAGCGCGGCCGGGCCGGGGTGGCCGCCAGGGTCAGCCGCAGCGCGCCGCCCCGGAACTCCGCCGCCACGGCCGTCGTACCGAAGGCGATGGCGGCGATCTGGCCGAAGCCGATGCCGAAGAACGCCGAGAACAGCGGGTCGGGGCCGTTCTCGTCGGGAGAGGCCGAGGCGAGCGCGGAGAAGGCGGCCGTGACCAGGACGACCGCGGCCAGCGAGCCGATGAGCGAGCGCAGGGTGCGGATTTTGATCAGCTCGGCACGCAGGACCGGGACGAACGGCATGGTCAGACCTCCTGGGGCTGGGCGGTGAACTCGGCTCCGGCGGCGGTCAGATCGAGGTACGCCTGCTCCAAGGTGCCCTCGCGGGTGGTCAGTTCCAGCACGGGCAGGCCCTCCCAGGCGAGCAGACGGCCGAGTTCCTCGGCGCGGGCGTGCCGTACCGTCCAGGCGCCGTCCGCGTGCCGCACGGCGTCGTGGCCGTGCCGGGCGAGCAGCTCGCCGAGCGCGCCGGCGTCGGTGCTGCGGACCGTGACCTCGGGCTGGACGCGGGCGTCGATGAACTCCCGCACCGGGGTGTCGGCGAGGAGGCGGCCGCGGCCGAGGATCACCAGATGGTCGGCGAAGCAGGCGGTCTCGTTCATCAGATGGCTGGAGACCAGGACGGTGCGGCCTTGGGCGGCGAGTCCGCGCAGCAGGGTGCGGATCCAGACGATGCCGTCGGGATCGAGGCCGTTGGCGGGCTCGTCCAGCAGGATCACCCCGGGGTCGCCGAGCAGGGCCGCGGCGATGCCGAGCCGCTGGCGCATGCCGAGCGAGTAGGTGCCCACCCGGCGCCGGGCCACCTCGGCGAGGCCGGTCTGTTCGAGGACCGCGTCGACGCGGGCGCCGGGGATGCGGTTGCTCGCCGCGAGGGCCCGCAGATGGTCGCGTGCGGTGCGCGAGCGGTGCGCGGCCCCGGCCTCCAGCAGGGCGCCCACCCGGCGCAGCGGCTCGCGCAGCGCGGCGTACTCCCGGCCGCCGATGGTGGCGGTGCCCGAGGTGGGGCGGTCGAGGCCGAGGACGAGGCGCATGGTGGTGGACTTGCCCGCGCCGTTGGGGCCGAGGAAGCCGGTGACACGGCCGGGGCGAACGCTGAAACTCAGGCCGTCCACGGCCCGCCGTGCGCCGTACTCCTTGGTGAGGTCGCGTACGTCGATGCTGGTCATGGCCTCAGCCTGGCGGGGCACGGGAGTCGGTGCCTCCCCCGCCGGTGGGGACCGTCTCCCTCGTGCGGGGGAGGTTTGTTGTCAGTGGCGGGTGCGACGATGTGCCCATGGTCCGCCTCCTGCGCCCGTTGCTGCGCGGGACGACGTACACACGGTTGCTGCATCTGTGGGTGCCGATGCTGATGGAGAGTCTGTGGCTCTTCATCGACCCCGCGCGCCCCTGGGTGCCCGCCCTGGTGCTCGTCCCGCTCGGTCTGCTGCCCGCCGTCCGCCGGGGCGAGGGCGTGCAGGCGCGGTTGCTGCTGACGCCCGACGCGCCGGAGTCCGGCATATCCGAGGCCCCGGCGGCGAGTTGGCGGGACCGGCTGCGCACGGTGGGCTGGCTGGAGCTGCGCTGGGTGCTCGGCTGGGTCACCTGCTTCGCCACGGTGTGGTCGCTCGTCACCACGGTCGAGCTGGCGCGCTGTGCGTGGGGCCACGCGCCGTCCGGGGCGCCCCTGCTGGACCGGTTGTCGCCGGCGCCCGCCTGGGCCCTGCTGTCACCCCTCCCGCTGCTCGTCCTGTACGGCGCGGTCGTCGGCCTGGGCGCGCTGGTCACGGTGTGCGCGCGCCGGCTGCTCGGGCCGTCGGCCGCCGAGCGGCTGGCCGCGCTGGAGGAGCGCACCGAGCTGCTGCTCGAACGGAACCGGATCGCACGGGAGTTGCACGACTCCATCGGGCACGCGTTGACGGTGGCGGTGGTGCAGGCGGGCGCGGCGCGTGCGGCGGGCGATCCGGAGTTCACCGACCGGGCGCTCGGCGCGATCGAGGAGACCGGCCGGGCCGCGCTCGCCGATCTGGAGCGGGTGCTGGGGGTGCTGCGCGAGTCCGGGCGGCCGGCGAGCTCCCGGCCCACGCTGGCCGAGGCGGACCGGCTGCTGGAGTCGGCGCGGGCCTCGGGCGCGACGGTGGACGCCGAGGTGTCGGGACCGGTCGCGGCGGTCCCGGGGCCGGTGTCCCGCGAGGGCTACCGCACCCTCCAGGAATCGCTGACGAACGTGGTCCGGCACGCGGGCGCCGTGCCCGTGCGGGTCCGGGTCGCGGTCACCGACGACCGGCTGCTGCTGCGGGTGCGTAACGCCCTGCCGGAACCACCGGAACCCATACCCGGCCCGGGCCGCGGCAGCGGGCTGCGGGGCATCCGCGAGCGCGCCGCCCTGCTCGGCGGCACCGCACACACCGGTCCGGAGCGGGACGCGTGGCTGGTCCGGGTCGAACTCCCGCTGGCCTGACGGGCGTCGGGGGTGATCTAGGCTGGCCGGATGCCGGTCACCGTACTCCTCGTCGACGACGAGCCCCTGGTCCGCGCGGGGCTGCGGGCCGTGCTCGGGGCGCAGCCCGACATCGAAGTGGTGGGCGAGGCCGCGGACGGCGCGGCGGTGGTCCCGCTGGTGCGCGGGCTGCGGCCCGATGTCGTCGCCATGGACGTGCGGATGCCGCTGCTGGACGGCATCGAGGCCACCCGCGCGGTGCTGCGCACGGTCCCCGACCCACCGAAGATCCTCGTGGTGACCACCTTCGAGGACGACGAGTACGTGTACGAGGCACTGCGCGCGGGCGCCGACAGGTTCCTGCTGAAACGGGCCCGGCCGGCCGAGATCGTGCACGCGGTACGGCTGGTCGCCGAGGGCGATTCGCTGCTGTTCCCCGGCTCGGTACGACGGCTCGCCGAACGGTACGGCGACGGCGCGGGGCGGCCCGCGCAAAGCGCTCTGCGGCGGGCGCGGCTGACCGAGCGGGAGGCGGAGGTGCTGCGGCTGATGGCGCGCGGGCTGTCCAACGCGGAGATCGCCGCCCGGCTGGTGGTGGGCGCGGAGACGGTCAAGTCGCATGTGAGCGCCGTACTGGCCAAGCTCCGCGCCCGTGACCGCACACAGGCGGTGATCGCGGCGTACGAGTCGGGATTCGTGGAGCCGCGCTGAGCGGGCTGCCACGCTCCGTCGAGCCCGGCGCTCGCCGGGGCGGTGTGGGACGAGTACGATCCGGCCAACACGCCCGCGAGCTGGGAGGACGGACGGTGGGGCAGCTGACCGGCGGCGATCCCTCGCTGCTGCGAAGGATCAACTCCGCGGTGGTGCTGCACGCGCTGCGGGCCACGGACTGCGCGACGCTCAGCGAGATCGCGCGGGTCACCGGGCTGTCCCGGCCCACGGTCGAGGGCGTGGTGGAGCAGCTGATCGAGGCCGGGCTCGTGGTGGAGCGGGCCGCCGACGAGGGGATCGTGCGCAGGCAGGGGCGCCCGGCCCGGAGGTTCCGGTTCCGGGCCGAGGCGGGGCATCTGCTGGGCCTGGAGATCGGCCCGCACCGGGTCGCCGCGCTGCTGTCCGACCTGGACGGGCGGGTGCTGGGCCGGCAGGCCAAGGAGGTCACCGAGACGGCACCCGCGGACGAGCGCCTGGACCGGCTGCGGGGCACGGTCGCCGAGCTGCTGCGGCGCTGCGGGGTTCCCCGCGGCTCGCTGCGCGCGGTGGGCGTGGGCACGCCGGGCATCGTGGCGGCCGACGGCACGGTGCGGCTGAGCACGGCGTTGCCGCAGTGGACGGGCCTCGGCCTCGGCGAGCGGCTGAGCCGTTCCTTCAAGTGCCCGGTGCTGGTGGAGAACGACGCCAACGCGGCGGCGGTCGCCGAGCACTGGAAGGGCGCGGCGGACGAGACCGACGACGTGGTGTTCGTGCTGGCCGGGCTGAGCCCCGGAGCGGGCGCGCTGATCGGCGGCCGGCTGCACCGCGGCTTCGGCGGGGCGGCCGGGGAGATCGGGGCGCTGCACCTGCTGGGCCGGGAGGCCACCCCGGAGACGCTGCTGTCCACCACCGACGAGCCGTTGCACCCGCTGGACGAGCAGGCGGTGGCCGAGGTGTTCGCGCTGGCGCGGGAGGGCGATCTGCGGGCGCGCGCGGCGGTGGAGCGGTTCATCCAGCGGCTGGTGCACGACGTGGCCGCGCTGGTCCTCGCGCTCGATCCGGAGCTGGTCGTGATCGGCGGCTGGGCGGCCGGGCTGGACGGTGTCCTGGAACCGCTGCGCCGCGAACTGGCCCGCTACTGCCTGCGGCCGCCCCGCGTGGCGCTGTCCGTGCTGGGCGAGGCGGCCGTGGCCACGGGGGCGCTGCGGCTGGCCCTGGACCATGTGGAGGAGCAGCTGTTCGCGGTGGAGGGCACGGTGACGGCGCGCCGCTGACGGGAACCGTACTACCGCTCCCGCTACGGCGCCGCGACGCCCGCCTCGGCCAGCAGCTGGTCCGCGACGATCCGGGCGCCGGTGTCGCCGACGAGGATCGTGTAGTGGTTGGTGCCGGGGACGCGCCGGGCCTTGACCCGGCCGGGGTCGAGCTCGGCGGCGGCGAGGCGGTCGTCGTCGTACAGGCCCTGGGGCTCGTCCATCAGGCCGCGTTCCGCCCAGAGCAGTCGCGCGGGCAGCGGCAGCCGGTGGATCGCCTCGGCCACCTCGCCGCCGAGCTGGTCGATGCCGTCGGCGCGGACCGCCTCGATCGCGCAGGACGAGCGCAACTCGGGCTCGACGCCCACGAGATCGCGCTGGATGTAGGCGTCCACCCAGGGCGACCAGGCGGCGGCGAAGCCCGGATGCCGCTGCCAGAACGCACGGTAGGCGGCCCGGTCCTCGAACGTCATCGACAGCCGGGCCATGGCCGGGCCGAGGACGGCGGCGATCAGCTCGTCGGGGTCCGGTTCGGCCGGCACGGGGAAGGGCACGCCGCCGTCGACGAGCAGCAGGGCGCGGGGCAGGGCGGGGTGGCGCCCGGCGGTCAGCGCGGCGGTGAAGGCGCCCATGGAGTGGCCGGTGAGCACCACGGGGCCGGGGGCCAGCCGGGCGGCCACGGCGGCCATGTCGTCTGTGTGCGCGGCGATGCCGTACGGGCCCGGCAGGTCGCGGCTGTGGGCCCGGCCGCGCAGGTCCGGGGCGAGCAGGGTGACGCGGCCGGCGAGGTGGTGGGCGACCCGCGCCCAGGACAGGCCGTTGGCGGTGATGCCGTGCAGGGCCAGCACCACGGGGGCGCCGGGGTCGGCGGCGGGCCAGCGCAGTACGGCCAGTTCACCGCCGCGCACGGGGACGCGCAGCTCCTCGTACGCCGGTACCTGTGCCGCGGGCGGGATTCGGCTCATCGGCGGAACGGCCTCCTCGCGTTGTGTGGTCGCCGGAATCATAGGAGCGGCACGCGGCCGGCGACATGGCGCCGACCGCCCGCACCGGTGCGGCCCGGTGGAGCTCAGGGGCGCACGCGCGGCGAGGAACTGCCCGGACGGATCAGGAGGCCCGCCGGGCCGGGTCGTGGTGGATTTCCACGCCCGCGCTGTCGCCGAAGGTCAGCCGGCAGGTGTCGGCGCGGTAGGTCGCCACGGAGAGGGCGGCGGTGCGGCCGAGGGCGGTGAAGCGGGTGGTGACGACGAGGACCGGCGAGCCGGGGAGCCGGTCCAGCTCACGGGCGTCGTCCGCGCGGGCCGAGCCCAGTTCGACGGCCCGGTCCTGGCCCTCCAGGTCCAGGTGGTGCAGCTCCCGCAGCACCGCACGCGCGCGGGCCGCGCCGGAGGGCGCGTCGATCGCGGTGAGGCCGGGCACCGACGCGGCCGGGATGTGGAGGAGTTCGGTGGCGACCAGCTGGCCGCCCGACATCCGGGAGCGGCGCACGGTGTGCACGGGCTCGTCCGCGCCGGTCTCCAGCGCGGCGGCGACGGCCGCGGGCGGGATCTCCTGGACGCAGTCGACGGCCTGCCAGGCGTCCCCGGCGACGCCGGGCCAGGCGTGCTGTTCGCCGCCGACGGCCACGCCCACGCGCGGCGGCGCGACAGTGGTGCCGACGCCCCGGCGGCGCTGCAACCGGCCCTCCAGCTCCAGTTGTTCGAGGGCCTGGCGGAGCGTGGCGCGGGCCACGCCGAAGCGGGCGGCCAGATCGCGCTCGTTGGGCAGGATCTCGCCGACCGAGAACTCGGAGTCGAGCGCCTCGCTGAGCACGGTCCTGAGATGCCAGTACTTCGGTTCCTGCACCGAATCCAGCTGCGTGGTCCCCACCCTGTCCTCCGCAAGAGCCGTGGTGCGGCGGTTTTTAGCGCCCTTGTTTATTAAAGGTTGTTGCACTTCTCTGCCGACCATAGGACGGCCGACACCCTTGGTCAAGACCAATCCTCGTTCCCCGGACGAACGCCGAGGAGGGCCGCAGCGCAGCGTTCACGAGGCGTTCGTACGCGGTGATCCGGGTGACATCACGGCAAAGCCCCCGTCGCGGGACGGGGGCTCGGGTCCGCATGCGGTTCAGTGGTCGGCCAGGTGGCGCAGCTTGTCGGGGTTGCGCTGGATGTAGACCGAGGTCACGCGGCCCTCCGTGACGTCCAGTTGGAAGAGGCTGTCGGGTTTGCCGCCGGACAGGACCAGGACGGCGGGACCACCGTTGACCTCCAGCAGCCGCAGGGCGGGGTCGGATCCCACGGCGGGGGCGACGGCGGCCACGAAGCGGGCCACCTTGTCCGCGCTGTGCAGGATCCGCAGGGCCGCCCTGACCTTGCCCCCACCGTCGGAGACCAGCCGCACGTCCGGGGCGAGCACCGACATCAGCCCGTCCAGGTCTCCCCCGGACGCGGCGTGCAGGAAACGCTCCGTCAACTCGCGGCGCCGGCCGGGATCGACGTCGTAGCGCGGACGCCGTTCCTGCACATGCCGGCGGGCCCGTGCGGCGAGTTGCCGTACCGCCGGTTCGCCGCGGTCGAGCAGGGCGGCGATCTCGGCGAACGGGAAGCCGAACGCCTCCCGCAGCACGAACACGGCGCGTTCCAGGGGCGAGAGCGATTCCAGGACGACCAGTACGGCCATCGAGACGGTGTCGGCGAGGACGGCCCGGTCCGCGGCGTCGGGTGCGGTGTCGCCGTACTCGGTGACGTACGGCTCGGGCAGCCAGGGTCCGACGTACGACTCGGCGCGCGACTGCACCTGGCGCAGCCGGTCGATGGCCAGCCGGGTGGTGATCCGCACCAGGTAGGCGCGGGGTTCGCGGACCTCCCCGCGGTCGGCGCGGGACCAGCGCAGCCAGGCGTCCTGGACCACGTCCTCGGCGTCGGCGACCCGGCCGAGCATGCGGTAGGCGACGCCGGTGAGCAGGCTCCGGTGCTCCTCGAAGACGTCGGTCGCGGGGTCGGCGGTCATGCCCTCATCCCATCCGACACGCCCCCGCGCTGTCCACTCGGAATCAGGCCGTGCGTGGGCGTGCCGGACCACAATGACCGCGCGGACCGCCGGGCGCCGGTGGCCGGGAGCCGGAGGTGTGCGATGCGGTACGGGGTGCTGGGCACGGGCGAGGTGGGCCGGACGCTGGCGGGGCGGCTGGTGGAGCTGGGGCACGAGGTGACGCTGGGCTCGCGCACCGCGGACAATCCGGTGGCGCGGGAGTGGGCGACGGCGGCGGCCGGGCGGGCGCATGCGGGGACGTTCGCGCAGGCCGCGGAGGCGGGCGAGGCGGTGATCAACGCGGTGAGCGGGCGGGTGGCGCTGGACGCGCTGCGGGCGGCGGGCGCCGCGCACCTGGACGGCAAGATCCTGGTGGACGTGTGCAACCCGCTGTCCTTCGAGGACGGGCTGCCGCGGCTCGACCCGGTGGAGTCGGACAGCATGGGCGAGCGGATCCAGCGGGCGTTTCCCGGAGCGCGGGTGGTCAAGACGCTGAACACCGTCAACGTCACGGTGATGGTCGATCCGGCGCGGGTGCCGGGCGAGCACCATCTGTTCGTGTGCGGGGAGGACGCGGAGGCGAAGGAGCGGGTGACGGCGTGGCTGGGCGACTTCGGGTGGCCGGCCGGGCGGGTGCTGGATCTGGGGGGTATCACGGCGGCACGGGCCACGGAGATGTATCTGCCGCTGTGGCTGCGGATGTCGCGGGTGTTCGGGCACGCGGACGTCAACATCGAGGTGCGGCGGGCGGGTTGACGCCGGTTCGGTTCTGACGGCACCCCTGGGGCTACCCGTCGGTAGTAATTGCTGACAAGCTGTCTACGGCGTCTGTCAGCAGTCGAGCCGAGGAGCACCCATGTCCGCCACCGCCTCCTTCACCGTATCGACCCCGCGCGGCCCCGAAGAGGTGGCCGTGTCCTACGCGCGAGTGGGGCGCGGCGAGCCGCTGGTGCTGCTGCACGGCATCGGGCACCACCGGCAGGCCTGGGACCCGGTGGTGGACATCCTCGCCACCGAGCGCGAGGTGATCGCGGTCGACCTGCCGGGCTTCGGCGCGTCCCCGGCACTGCCGCCCGCCCTCGCCTACGACCTGCCCACGACCAACGCCGTGCTGGGCGCCCTGTTCGAGACGCTGGACCTGGACCGCCCGCACATCGCGGGCAACTCGCTGGGCGGCCTGCTCGCGCTGGAGCTGGGCCGCGAGAAGCTCGTACGGTCCGTCACGGCCTTCTCCCCCGCCGGGTTCTGGACGGAGGCGGAGCGGCGGTACGCCTTCGCGACGCTGCTCGCGATGCGGGGCGTCGCCCAGCGGCTGCCGGCGCCCCTGGTGGAACGGCTCAGCCGCAGCGCGGCGGGCCGCACGGCGCTGACGAGCACGATCTACGCCCGCCCCGCCCGCCGCGACCCCGCGGCCGTGGTCGCCGAGACCCGTGCGCTGGTGGAGGCCACGGGCTTCACGGCGACCCTGCGGTCCGGCAACACCGTCCGCTTCACCGACCCGCTGCCGGGCCTGCCGGTCACGGTCGCCTGGGGCAGCCGGGACCGCCTCCTCCTGCGCCGCCAGGGCGTCCGCGCCAAGCAGACCATCCCGCACGCCCGCCTGATCCGCCTCCCCGGCTGCGGGCACTGCCCGATGAGCGACGATCCGGCACTGGTGGCACGGGTGATCCTGGACGGCAGCGGGGGCGGGGTGCCGGAGGGGGTTTAGGCGGAGAACGACCCCGCGCCGCCCGGTACATGCGTTCCGTAGCCGGGCTGCACGGCCAGTGAGGGGCCGAGGCAGAAGGGGTTGCCGTAGATCCGCACCGGCTCATCCGAGAGGTTCGACAGGACGTGGGCGAGCGCGGGCAGCCGGTGGCAGCCCACCGGGTCGTGATAGACGTCCAGGGGCTGGACCTCGGTGGAGAAGACGACGACGTCTCCCGACGCGGCCTGCGCGGACCCCGCGAGGCCCAGCACCGAACAGGCCGCCGCGGCCAGGGAAACCAGAACTGCCTTTGCTCGCACGATCATCCTTCACCGTTGACACTCCCGCTCCGGACGCGGGCTCGCCCCACAGCTATCGCGCGGACGCCGCCCCGTTCCGTCCGTTCCCGCCCGGTTCACCCGATCGGCGGACGACGCTTCACCGTCGCGGGCACCGAGCGCCGCGCCGCGCCCAAGTCCCGTACCGGCATGTACGGTTGTTCACCTCCGGTTCGTGTGCGCGCCGCGCGGCCCCCTTCGGCCCGGACCGGGTGTTCGTCAAGGCTCCGGCCGCCTCCAACGTCTCGCCCGCCGAGGGCTACCAGTTCTTCGGCGAGGTCGACATCGACGGCGCGAGCGGCGAGCTGACGGTACGGCTGCGGGAGTACGACGGTACGGTGCTGTTCACCAGGACGCTCCAGCCCCGCCGGGTCGGCCAGTAATCGACGGTTTCCCGGCCGGTTCCCGTACGCTTCGAGCCATGTCGCGCGCCGGCGTCATCCCCCGGCGCGCGACCCCTCAACTCGCGCGCTGAGCGCGGGCTTTGCCCTGTTCCGGGCGACTCCGGCCAGGAGCCGGCCACGAGTGGTCGTAGAAGATGGAACAAATGGGGCGGAGCATGCTTTACCTGTCGGTCACAAACAGTTCGCGATCAGGCAACACGCTTCCTTCACAGTGCTTGTATGACTCCGGACATGTCTGATGTGACCCGCGCCCGGCACGGCCGGCCCGTGCACCACTGGCGGCGGGACCTGGTGGAACTGGCCGCCCTATTCACCGCCGTCGCCGTGGCCGACGGGGTGGCGAACCTGATCGGGCACGGCCCCGACGGGCCCGCCCTGCTGATGATCTCGGCGCTCGCTCTGGCCGCGACGGCGGGCTTCCACACCTGGTGGGCGCGGCGGCACGGCCATGCGCCGCCTCCGTCCCCGGCTGGTGATACCGGTGCCCGGCCGGCCGCCGTGGCGCGGCCGGCCGGGCCGGGCGACGGCGCCGCCGGGCCGAGCGGGCCCAGCACGCTGTGGCGGATGCGGACGACGGTCAGGGACGAACCCGGCTCACTGGCCGCGCTGTGCACGGCGCTGGCGGAACACCGGGTGGACATCCTGAGCCTCCAGACGCACCCGCTGGCCGAGGGCACGGTGGACGAGTTCCTGCTGCGGGCGCCCGGCGCGCTGGGCGCGGCCGAGCTGACGCGGGCGGTGGCGGCGGCCGGGGGCGGCTCCACGTACATCGAGCGGGCCGACGCCCACGATCTGGTCGACGCTCCGACGCGGGTGCTGGGCCTGGCCACCCGTACGGCGCTGGACGCGGCGGAACTTCCGCTGGCGCTGCGGCAGTTGCTCGGCCGGTGCACGATCCGTTCGGTGCCCGGCCGGGGCGGTGACCGGGAACCGGTGCCGGTGGAAGGGGTGTTGGAGGATACGGTCATGCGGCTGCGGGCGTCGGAGGGCGGCGTGCTCACCGTGGAGCGGCCGTATCTCCCGTTCACCCCCACGGAGTTCGCGCGGGCGCGGGCGCTGGTGGAGCTGGACGCGCGACTGGGTCCGCGGCTCCCGGACGGGCAGGACGTGCTGACGCTGCCCGAGGGCGACGACATCGCCGTACGGCGGATCGACACCGGTGACCTGGCGGCGGCGAGGGCGATGCACGAGCGGTGCTCGGACCGCACGCTGATGCTGCGCTACCACGGGCCCGTCGGGGACGCCGACCGCTACCTCAACCATCTGCTCAGCCCCCGCTTCGGGCGGACGCTCGCCGCGCAGACGGCCGGTGGGCGGATCGTCGGTCTCGGGCATCTGCTGTGGGACGGCGACGAGACGGAGGTGGCGCTTCTGGTCGAGGACGACTGGCAGCGGCGGGGCGTCGGCGCGGAGCTGCTGCGGCGGCTGGTGGGGATGGCCCGCCAGGCCCGCTGCGACAGCGTGTACGCGGTGACGCAGGCGTCCAACACGGGGATGGTCGCGGCGATGCGGGGCCTGGGGCTGCCGCTGGACTACCAGGTGGAGGAGGGCACGCTGGTGATCACGGCACGCCTGGCGGCGGAGCCCTCACCGCTCCGGCCGACGTATGACAGGGCGCGCAGGGACTGACGTCGGTGGGAGCCGGTGGACCGGTGGATGCCGGGACCTGGCGGGGTCCGGTGGGGGCCGGTGGATGCCGGGGCCTGGTGGGGGCCGGCGGACTCCGGCGGACTCCGACGGTGGCCGGTGGACTCCGGCGGTGAGGTCCGGTGAGGTCGGCGGTGGCCGGTGGACTCCGGTGGTGGCCGGTGTGGCCGGCGGACTCCGGCGGTGGCCGGTGTGGCCGGCGGTGGGCGGCGGACTCCGGTAGTGGCCGTTGCGGCCGGCGGACTCCGGCAGTGGCCGGTGTGGCCGGCGGACTCCGGCGGTGAGGTCCGGTGAGGTCGCCTCTCCCGGTCCCCCCGAGGCACCGGGAGAGGCGTTACCGGTCACCGGTCCGTCAGCCCACCGGGTCCGCCGTCCGGACCCTCTGTGCCGTCCGCGCCGCCTCCGCCGTCCGCACCCGCACCTTGGTCGGCTCGCCCAGCGCCTGGTCCAGGTCGGCCCAGAGGTCGTCCACGTCCTCCAGCCCCACCGACAGCCGCAGCAACTTGTCGCCGACCCCGGCGCCCCGGCGGTCGTCCGCGTCCACGATGCGGTGGCTGATGGACGCGGGGTGCTGGATCAGGGTGTCCACGCTGCCCAGGCTCACCGCCGGGGTGACCAGCCGTACCCGGGAGATCAGCTCGTGCGGATCGCCCTTCACCTCGAAGGCGATCATCGCGCCGCCGATCCGCGGATAGTGCACGCGGGTCACCCGCGGGTCCGCGGCGAGGCGGCGGACCAGCTCCGCGGCGCTCGCGGAGGCCGCCCGGACCCGGACCGGCAGGGTGGACAGGCCGCGCAGCAGGAGGTAGCCGGCCAGCGGGTGCAGGACGCCGCCGGTGGCGAAGCGGATCTGGCGCAGCCGGCCCGCCAGCTCCTCGTCGCAGGCCACGACCCCGGCCAGCACGTCCCCGTGCCCGCCGAGGTACTTCGTCGCGCTGTGCAGCACCAGCCGCGCGCCCTGCTCGGCCGGGCGCTGGAGCACCGGTGTGGCGAAGGTGTTGTCGACCAGCAGCGGCACCGAACCGCACGCGTGCGCTACGGCCCGCAGATCCAGTTCGGCGAGGGTCGGGTTGGCCGGGGACTCGACCATCACCAGGCCGGTGTCCGGGCGCAGCGCGTCGGTGACGCCGGCCGGGTCGGTCCAGGTCACCTCTGTGCCGAGCAGCCCGGCGGTGAGGAGATGGTCGCTGCACCCGTAGAGCGGCCGTACCGCGACGACATGGCGCAGGCCCGTCGCCGAGCGGGCCAGCAGCACCGCGCTGAGGGCCGCCATGCCGCTGGCGAACGCGACCGCGGACTCGGTGCCCTCCAGGCGGGCCAGCGCGGTCTCGAAGCGGGCGACGGTCGGGTTGCCCAGCCGGCCGTAGACCGGGGGGCCCACCGGGTCGGCACCGTCGGTGGCGAAGGCGTCGATGCGCGCGGCCTCGCCCCGGCTGTCGTAGGAGGGGTAGGTCGTGGACAGGTCGATCGGCGGGGCGTGCAGTCCCTGGCGGGCGAGATCGTCGCGGCCGGCGTGCACGGCCTCGGTCGCGAGGGCTCTCGGTGCGGGGCGTACGTCGTCGTAGGCGCCCATCGTCGCTGTGTCCATGACGGAAAAGGGTGAACATCGAACGGGTTACCGGGGCCGAAGTCCGTGCTACGTTCGGCCGATGGCCGATTCCGTCGTACTGGATCCGGTGGATCTCGAACTGCTGCGGCTGTTGCAGAACGACGCCCGGATCACCTACCGCGATCTCGCCGCCCAGGTCGGGGTGGCGCCGTCGACCTGTCTGGACCGGGTGACCCGGCTGCGCCGCTGCGGTGTGATCCTCGGTCATCGGCTGCGACTTGATCCGGCCAAGCTCGGCCGCGGATTGCAGGCGCTGCTCTCGGTGCAGGTCAGGCCGCACCGCAGGGAGCTGGTGGGGCCCTTCGTGGAGCGGGTGCGCGCCCTGCCGGAGGCCCGCTCGGTCTTCCATCTGACCGGCCCCGACGACTATCTGGTGCATGTGGCCGTGGCGGACATGGCCGATCTCCAGCGGCTGGTCCTGGACGAGTTCACGGCACACCGCGAAGTCGCCCGCGTGGAGACCCGGTTGATCTTCCAGCAGTGGGAGTGCGGCCCGCTGCTGCCGCCCGGCCACGCCGACAGCTGAATCCCGGCCGACGCTGGTGACGCGGGGATCCCTCCCGTACGAGGATGGGCGGCATGTCTGAGATCAACACCCCGTTGCCCCGCCAGGTCGCCGACGCGTACGTGGACGACCTGATCGCCCTCGACCCGGTGACCGGCACCTACCTCGGCGTGCCGGAGAGTTCGCGCACGCTGCCCGACTACTCGCCCGCGGGCCAGGAGGCCCTCGCGGAGCTGGCCCGGACCACCCTCGCCAGGCTGGACGAGGCGGAGCGCGGGCCCGGCGCCGACAGCGGCGTGGAGCGGCGCTGCGGACGGCTGCTGCGGGAGCGGCTGACTGCCGAACTCGCCGTGCACGAGGCGCAGGAGCACCTGCGCGCCGTCGGCAACATGCACACCCCCGGCCACTCGGTGCGGGACATCTTCACGGTGATGCCGGCGGAGACCGAGGAGGACTGGGCGGCGATCGCCGAGCGGCTGCGCGCGGTGCCGGGGGCGCTCGCCGGCTACCGCGAGTCGCTCCAACTGGGCCTGGACCGCAAGCTGTTCGCGGCGCCCCGGCCGACCGAGACCTTCATCGGGCAGCTCGGCGAGTGGAT
This sequence comes from Streptomyces sp. AM6-12, assembly GCF_044327085.1. Lineage (NCBI taxonomy): Bacteria > Bacillati > Actinomycetota > Actinomycetes > Kitasatosporales > Streptomycetaceae > Streptomyces > Streptomyces sp. AM6-12. The sequence continues at coordinate 30,904 of NZ_JBIQWN010000002.1, read as the reverse complement.
CGACACGGACGGCAAGGGCCGCGGCTGGTACGAGGAGTTCGCCGCCGCCGGCCCCGACGCGCTGCGCGCCGAGCTGGACGAGGCGGCCCGCACCGCCACCGCCGCCCTGGTGGAACTGCGCGACTGGCTGCGCGAGGTGTACGCGCCGGCCGTCGAGGGCGCCCCGAACGTGGTGGGCCGGGAGCGGTACGCGCGCCTCGCGCGGTACTTCAACGGCACCGACCTGGACCTGGACGAGGCGTACGCGTACGGCTGGTCCGAGTTCCACCGCATCCTCGGCGAGATGAAGCGCGAGGCGGAGAAGATCCTGCCCGGCGCCGAGACCCCCTGGGTGGCGCTGGCGCACCTGGACGAGCACGGCCGGCACATCGGCGTGGACGAGGTCCAGGGCTGGCTCCAGGGCCTGATGGACCGGGCGATCGCGGACCTGGACGGCACGCACTTCGAACTGGCCGAGCGGGTACGCCGGGTGGAGTCGCGGATCGCCCCGCCCGGCGGCGCGGCGGCGCCGTACTACACGGGCCCCTCGGAGGACTTCTCCCGGCCCGGCCGCACCTGGCTGCCCACCATGGGCCAGGACCGCTTCCCGGTCTACGACCTGGTGTCCACCTGGTACCACGAGGGCGTGCCCGGCCACCACCTCCAGCTCGCGCAGTGGGCGCACGTGGCCGAGGACCTCTCCCGCTACCAGGCGACGGTGGGCATCGTCAGCGCCAACGCCGAGGGGTGGGCGCTGTACGCGGAGCGGCTGATGGACGAGCTGGGCTACCTCGGCGACGCGGAGGAGCGGCTCGGCTACCTGGACGCGCAGATGATGCGGGCGGTGCGGGTGATCGTGGACATCGGCATGCACCTGGAGCTGGAGATCCCGGCGGACTCGCCGTTCCACCCCGGCGAGCGCTGGACGCCGGAGCTGGCGCAGGAGTTCTTCGGGGCGCACAGCAGCCGCCCGGCGGACTTCGTGGAGAGCGAGCTGACCCGCTACCTGACCATGCCCGGCCAGGCCATCGGCTACAAGCTCGGGGAGCGTGCCTGGCTGCTGGGCCGGAAGCGGGCCGGCGAGCGGCACGGCGCGTCGTTCGACCTGAAGGCGTGGCACATGGCGGCCCTCTCCCAGGGCTCGCTGGGCCTGGACGACCTGGTGGACGAGCTGGCCGCGCTCTGAGGGCCGACTCACTCGATCGGCGTGCCCGGCGCGCGGGCCCCCCGGCTTCGCTCCCATGCTGGCGAACGGGGGACGACCGCCGTCCGGGCCGCCGCACGCGTCAGCCGCGTGGGGCGCGCCGCGGACCCTGACCACCGGAAGGGCGTCGATGAGGCTCGTCGTCGATCTCAACAAGTGTCAGGGGTACGCGCAGTGCGCGTTCCTCGCGCCGGACGTCTTCGCCATGCACGGCGAGGAATCGCTGGTCTACGACCCGCAGCCCGACCCGGAGCAGCGCGAGCGACTGGCGCGGGCCGTGGCCGCCTGCCCGGTGCAGGCGATCACGGCCGACGGGGTGGCCGGCGCTTCCCGGAGCGCGGACGATGGCCGCTGACCACATGGACCGGCTCCGCCGCGAGGGCCGGATCGTGATCGTGGGGGCCTCGCTGGCGGGGCTGCGGGCGGCCGAGACGCTGCGCGCGGAGGGCTTCGCCGGGGAGCTGACGCTGATCGGCGACGAGCCGTACGAGCCGTACGACCGCCCGCCGCTGTCCAAGGCGGTCCTGCTCGGCCGGGCGGACCCGCACCGCACCGGGCTGCCCCGGCGCCGGGAGATCGACGCCAAGTGGCGGCTCGGCACGGCGGCCACCGGCCTGGACCTGACGGCCGGGCGGGTGCGGCTGGCCGACGGGGACGAGGTGGAGTACGACCGGCTGCTCATCGCCACCGGGGTGCGCGCCCGGCCCTGGCCGAAGGAGCCGGAGGCCCGGCTGGACGGCGTCTTCCTGCTGCGCACGCGGGACGACGCGGCCGGGCTGTACCAGCGGCTGCGCGCGGGGCCGCGCCGGGTGTTCGTGATCGGCGCCGGGTTCGCGGGCTGCGAGGTCGCCTCCGCGTGCCGGGAGCAGGGCATCGCGGTGACGGTCGCGGAACGGGCGGGCGCGCCGCTGGTGGGCGCGCTCGGCGGGGTGATCGGCGCGGTGGCCGCGGATCTGATGCGCGAGCACGGCGTGGATCTGCGGACCCGTGTGACGGTGACGGCCCTTGAGGGCGACGCGGCCGGGCGGGTGCGGGCGGTCCATCTGTCCGACGAGAGCGTGGTCGAGGCGGACGTGGTCGTGGTCTCGCTGGGCTCGCAGCGCAACACCGAGTGGCTCCAGGGGTCGGGGCTCGGCGCGGGGCCGCGCGGCATCGCCTGTGACGCGGGCTGCCGGGCCTTCGACTTCCGGGGGATCGTCACCGACGACGTGTTCGTGGCGGGTGATGTGGCGCGCTCCCCGCACGCGCTGTTCGAGTACCAGTTCCTCTCGCTCGAACACTGGGGCAACGCGGTGGCGCAGGCGGAGACGGCCGCGCACAACATGATCTGCGACGGCGCGGACCGGCGCCCGCACCTGTGGATGCCGGCGTTCTGGTCCTCGCAGTTCGGGGTGAACATCAAGTCGGTCGGGGTGCCCCCGATGGGCGAGGAGCTGATGATCACCCAGGGTTCGACGGCGGAGCGCCGGTTCGTCGGGGTCTACGGCCACAAGGGCCGGGTGGTGGCCGCGGTGAGCTTCGACAACACGCGGTGGCTGGAGTTCTACCAGCGGGCGATCGAGCGGGGCGCGCCGTTCCCGGTGGAGTACCCGACGATGGACCGGCGGTCCGAGAACCGGCGCCCGGTGCCGGCCGACTTCCCCGACCCGTCCCTGCCGACCCACGGCCCGATGGTGACCCTGAGCGGCTACTCGCCCGCCGATACCCAGCTCGTCTTCCACCCCGCCCGCCACTGACCGGCGCCCCGCGTGCCGGAACCGCCCCGAGGAAGCCCCATGACGCAAGACTCGATCGTGCGCCGGATCACCGACTTCGCCAACCGCGCCGACCCGTACCCGGTGTACCGGGAGCTGCGCGGGACACCGGTGCTGCACGAGGAGGAGGGCGGCCCCTACGTCATCAGCTCCTACTGGGACATCGAGGCGCTGCTGCACGATCCGCGGATCAGCTCCGACGCGGCGAATCTGGCGGCGGCCGGGGAGGATGTCCTGCTCCAGTCGGAGGAGACGGGCGGGCTGCCGCCGTCGTTCCTGCGCCTGGACCCGCCGGAGCACGACCGGCTGCGGCGGATCGCCAACAGCGCCTTCGGGCCCCCGCACCGGCCGCGCCGGATCGACGGCATGCGGGGCGAGTTGCGGGAGATCGTCAGGGGTCTGATCGACGACTTCGGCGAGGAGCGGGAGATCGATCTGGTGGACCAGTTCGCGTACCCGTTCCCGGTGACGGTGATCTGCCGGCTGCTCGGGGTGCCCCGTGAGGACGAGCCGCGCTTTCGCGCCTGGGTCGATCCGCTGGTCGCGAGCCTCGATCCGGGGACGCGGCAGGAGGCGGACGAGGACTTCGCCAGGACCGCGCGCGAGGCCCGGATGCAGCTCGGCATGTATCTGGCCGGGCTGGCCGAGGAGCGGGCCAAGGAGCCGCGCGACGATCTGCTGTCCGACCTGGTGAACAGCCATGGCCCGGACGGCGCCATGACGATGATGGAGGTGCTCAGCACCTCGGTCCTGCTGCTGATCGCGGGTCACGAGACGACCGTCAACCTGATCACCAACGGCATGCTCACGCTGCTGCGCCACCCGGACGTGCTGGAGCGGCTGCGCCATGAGCCGGAGCTGGCGCCGCGACTGGTGGAGGAACTGCTGCGCTACGAGCCGCCGGTGCAGCTGGTGCCGCAGCGCACCTGCATCACCGACATCGAGGTGCGCGGGGTGACGATCCCCAAGGGGTCGCGGATCTGGCTGGTGCTGGCCGCGGGCAACCGGGACCCGGAGCGGTTCGAGGACCCCGACCGGTTCGACCCGGACCGCGAGGACATCCAGCACCTCGGCTTCGGCAGCGGCATCCACATCTGCTTCGGCGCACCGCTGGCCCGCCTGGAGACCCAGATCGCCCTGACCGAGCTGGCCCGGCGCCTGGACAACCCCCGCTTGGTCCAGGACCCGCCGCCCTACCGGGAGAACGCGGTACTGCGCGGACCCCGACACCTGCGGATCGCCTTCGACGGCGTCCGGCCCTGAAACCTCTCTGCGCCGTCTTTCCGGGTCGGGCCGAGCACGCGCGGGCGCACGACCGAATCGCGCGGCTGCGGTGAGCAGTTCGCGGCCCGGGCCGCCCCTTCCGGAGCCGACCGCACCAGGCGGCGCCGACTCGGCCGACCTCTCGTAACGGACTTGAGCAGTCGTGTCGGGTTGTGGTGGAAACACCGCCCAGGTGCCCGAAAAGGTCGCCCGCCGTGTGACATCCGTTGCGTTCCGCACAGCCGAGTGCCACACTGCCGAACGCGAAGCCACCCAATCAAACATATGGCAACAGACCTCAACACCGTTTGTGGTCAGGCCGGTTGCCGCAATGGAGGTGGGGATGATCCGGAGACTCCTCGCAGTGTGCGCAGCCGTCGTGCTGACGGTCGGGCTGGCCCTCGGTACCGGTTCTGCCGCGAGCGCGGCGCCGCCGGCCGCGGCGGCCAGGAGCGCCGCGGCCGGGAATGTGCGCACGGCGCACTCGGTCACCTATGACGGCTATTCGTTCATGATCGACGGCAAGCGGACCTATCTGTGGTCCGGGGAGTTCCACTACTTCCGGCTGCCGAGCCAGGACCTGTGGCGGGATGTACTGGAGAAGATGAAGGCGGCCGGCTTCAACTCCGTCTCGCTCTACTTCGACTGGGGCTACCACTCGCCGGCTCCGGGCGTCTACGACTTCACGGGCATCCGTGACGTGGACAAACTCCTCGACATGGCCGACGAGTTGGGCCTGTACGTGATCGCACGGCCCGGCCCGTACATCAATGCCGAGGTGGACGGCGGCGGCTTCCCCGGCTGGCTGTCGGCGAAACCCGGCAGCACCCGCACCAGCGATCCCGACTACCTGAAGTACTCCGACGAGTGGCAGACCCGGATCGACCGGATCATCGCCCGGCACCAACTCACCAACGGCACCGGGTCCGTGATCCAGTACCAGGTGGAGAACGAGTACTACAACGGCAGCGCCGCCGGCCGGACGTACATGAAGCACCTGGAGGACAAGGCCACCGCCGACGGCATCACCGTGCCGCTGGTCGGCAACGACAACGGCACGTTCAACGCCGGGGACGCCGCCCTGGACGTCGACGGCGCCGACTCCTACCCGCAGGGCTTCAACTGCTCCGATCCCAGCCGGTGGAGCGGCGTGCCCGACATCTCCTACGACCACCCGCCGAAGAAGCCGCTGATCGCACCGGAGTTCCAGGGCGGCGCCTTCGACCCGTGGGGCGGCCCCGGCTACGACAAGTGCGCCCAGCTCATCAACGACAAGTTCGCCGACGTCTTCTACAAGCACAACATCGCGGTCGGCGCGACCGAGCAGAACTTCTACATGACCTACGGCGGCACCAACTGGGGCTGGCTGGGCATGCCGCAGAACTACACCTCGTACGACTACGGGGCGGCCATCCGCGAGAACCGGCAGCTGGATCCCAAGTACTCCACGGACAAGCTGATCGGGTACTTCACACAGGCGCTCACCCCGCTGACCAAGACCGACCCGCTGGCCCCGGCGCCCACCGACAACGCGAAGATCGTGGACACCGCCCGCGGCAACCCGGACACCGGCACCCAGTTCCATGTGCTGCGCCACTCCGACTCCACGTCGAACGACAAGGACTCCACGCACCTCACCCTCGACCTCGGCGCGCGCTCCCGCTACACCTACGACGACCGCGACAAAGCGCTCACCTACCAGGGCAGTTGGTCGCACGTCGGTGCGGAGCAGTCGTACACCGGTGGCGACTACCAGCACACCGAATCCTTCTCCGACACCGCGGGCGACAGCGCGAGCGTCGACTTCACCGGAACCGGCGTGAAGTTCATCAGCAACCTCGCCGCCAACCACGGCAAGGCCGACGTCTACCTGGACGGCACCAAGGTCAAGACCGTCGACCTGTACGGGGCGACGGGCCGGAGCCAGTACGTCGCCTACCAGGTGAGCGGGCTCACGTCCGGCCCGCACACGCTGAAGATCGTCGTCGCCGGGAACGGGTTCGTGCCCGTCGACGCCATCGACGTCCGCACCGGCACCACGCCCACCGCCCCCGTCTACACCGTCCCGCAGAAGCCGGGCACCGCCCTCACCCTCGACGGCCGGGCCTCGAAGACCATCGTCGCGGACTACGACCTCGGCGGGAACAAGCTCCAGTACTCCACCTCCGAGATCATGACCGACGCGCTCATCGGCGACCGCGAGGTCGCCGTGCTCTACGGTGACAAAGGCTCTGACGGCGAGACGGTGCTCAACTACCGCACCCGGCCCGAGGTCACCTCGGCCGGCGGCACGGTGGGATCGACCTGGGACCCGGCGACGGGCGACCTGCGGCTCGACTACCGGCACACCGGGCTCACGCGGGTCCGGATCAGCGGCGGCGGCCACCCGCTGCTCCTGCTGCTCGCCGACACCGGCACGGCCAAGACGTTCTGGCGGCAGGACACCTCCAGCGGGCCAGTGCTGGTGCGCGGCACCCACCTGGTGCGCGGCGCCTCCACGCACGGGGACCGGCTCGACCTGACCGGTGACACCGGCGACGACGGAGCCGTCGAGGTGTTCAGCGACGCCACCTCGATCACCTGGAACGGCACCCCGATCGCCACCCGGCCGACCGGCACCGGCAGCCGGGCGGGCACCCTGCCGACCGCCGAGCCCGTCACCCTGCCCGCGCTGACGAACTGGAAGCACACCGAGGAGTCACCCGAGGCGCGGCCCGGATTCGACGACTCCACCTGGCAGGTCGCCGACAAGACCACCACCCACAGCATCACCACTCCGGGTTCGAACGGCCCGGTACTGTTCGCCGACGACTACGGTTTCCACACCGGAAGCACCTGGTACCGGGGCCGCTTCACCGGCACCGGCAAGGAGACCGGCATCACCCTTTCCACGCAGAGCGGCGGGGGTACGGCGGCCTCCTCGGTCTGGCTCAACGGCGTCTTCCTGGGCAGTTCCACCAAGGACGGCCAGCAGACCTACACCTTCCCCGAAGGGGTGGTGAAGAACGGCGCGGACAACGTCGTGTCGGTGCTGACGGTCGACATGGGCCACGAGGAGGACTACACCCCGCACAGCGGCAACAAGGCCGCACGGGGCCTGACCGGCGCCACCCTGCTGGGTACCGCCTTCAACAGCCTCACCTGGCGGCTCCAGGGAGTGCGCGGCGGGGAGAGCCCGGTCGACCCGGTGCGCGGTCCGCTGGCCACGGGCGGGCTGTACGGGGAGCGGGCCGGCTACATGCTGCCGGGCTACCCCACGGCCGTCTGGAAGCCCGTCACCCTGCCCGCCACCGACCCCACTCCGGGCGTCTCCTGGTACACCACCGACGTCTCCCTCCAACTGCCCGAGGGCCAGGACACCTCCGTGGGCGTGCGGCTCGACGACAACCCCTCCCGCAAGTACCGCGCCGAGATCTACGTCAACGGCTGGGACATGGGCAACTACGTCAACTACCTCGGTCCGCAGCGCAGTTTCCCCGTACCGAACGGGGTGCTGAACCCGCACGGCCGTAACAAGATCGCCATCGCGGTCTGGAACCTCGACGGCAGCACCGGCGGCCTGGGCAAGGTCAGCCTGGTGAACTACGGCAGTTACGCCTCCTCGCTGAAGGTCGCGCAGAACGACGGCCCCGGCTACGACAAGAGGCGTTACGCCATGCCGAAGGCTCCGCCGGCGACGGTCGCCCTGCACGTGCCCGGCGTGATCGGCGGGGGCCAGAAGTTCACCGCGACCGCCACCGTCGGCGTGCCGGCGGGCAAGCCCACCGCGCGGGACGTGACGGCCCGACTCGACCTGCCGGACGGCTGGAAGGCGAGCGGCACCTCCACACCACCGGTCGTGCGCAGCGTCCACGGTGGCTCCTCGGCCACCCTCAGCTGGGAGGTCACCGCCCCGGCGACCGTGCCGAGGACGAGCGCCCTGCGCGTCGTCACCCACCAGACGCAGGGCGGCAGCCGCACCACGGCGTCCGACGAACGCACACCGGGTGCCGTACCGCGAGCGCCGACCGGCACCCGGCAGGTCAGCGATCTGGAGTTCCTGTCGGCGAGCAACGGCTGGGGACCCGTCGAACGCGACCAGAGCGTCGGCGGCACCGCGAGCGGCGACGGCACTCCGCTGAAACTCGGCGGCACCGTCTACGCCAAGGGCCTGGGCACCAACTCGCCCAGTGACGTGGCCGTCTATCTCGGCGGGAAGTGCAGCAGGTTCACCGCCACGGCCGGCGTCGACAACGGCGATCCCGGCACCGTCACCTTCAGCGTCGGGCTGGACGGCAAGGTGCTGACCACCACCCCGGTCCTCAAGGGCGACTCGGCCCCGGTCGCCATCGACGTCCCGGTGACCGGCGGCCAGGTCCTCGACCTGTCGGTCGGCGACGCCGGTGACGGCAATGGAAACGATCACGGCGACTGGGCAGGAGCGAAGCTGACATGCGACTGAGCCACCGATCCCCGAGGAACCGCACGGTATGGGCCGCGGTCGCGGCCACCGCCGCCGTGCTGCTGGCCCCCGCGACCGCGTCGGCCGCGCACGAGGCGACCCTCACCCCGACCACCACGCTCGGGACCCCACAGGTGGTGCCCGTCCCCGACAACCCGGTCCGGTGGTACGCGAACGACTCGACCTTCCCCTACCTGCCCAACGCGCAGGGAACGGCGAACCTCACGTTCTGGGTCGACGGCGACGACTACCGCAGCACCGGGCGGAGCCTGGACACCATGGGCCCGATCAGTCCCACCACGCCCGTGCTGACGGCCGGCCCCCGCGGGACGTTCGACGGCAACGGCGCATGGCTGTCGTCGGCGCAGCGGGACCCGCACGACCCCAAGGGCACGATCTACGGCTTCTACCACGCCGAGCACCACGTGTTCGCGGACGGCGGCTACGGCGAGTGGAACTCCACCGGCCTCGCGACGTCCACCGACGACGGTGTCACCTGGACCAAGCGGGGGCGGATCATCGGCACGCCCCAGCCCGAAACAACACCGCGGTGGCCGCACGGCTGGACACCGATCGCGCGACCGTACGCCGGTGGCGGACCAGATTTCTCCGATGCCGGCTTGACGGGCTGTCCGACGAGCCACGTCCCGGTGTGCCCCGCACCATCACCGACGCCCAGGTGGAAGAGGTGGTGGTGCGCACTCTCGAAGAGGTGCCCGAGGGTGCCACCCACTGGTCGAAGCGGGAGCTGGCGAAGCGAGTGGGGATCTCTCCGACGAGTGTGCTGCGGATCTGGCGGGCGTTCGGGCTGCAGCCTTGGCGAACGGAGAACTTCAAGATCTCCCCGGACCCGCTGCTGATCGACAAGATCCGCGACGTGGTCGGGCTGTATCTCGCCCCGCCGGCGAACGCGGCAGTTTTCGCGGTGGACGAGAAGCCGCAGATCCAGGCTCTTGAGCGGACCGCCCCGGTGCTGCCCATGGCGCCCGGCACCCCTGAACGGCGCAGCTTCGACTATGTCCGGCACGGCACCGTGGACCTGTTCGCCGCCCTGAACACCGCCACCGGCAAGGTGATCGGGAAGCTGTCGGCGACGCATCGGGCGGTGGACTTCCGCGACTTTCTCGATGACATCGACCGCCAGAGCGATCCCCGCCTGGCGGTCCACGAGATCTGCGACAACCTCTGCGCCCACAAGGCGCCGGTGGTGCAGAAGTGGCTTCTGGCCCATCCTCGGTTCGAGCTGCACTTCACCCCCACCTACTCGTCCTGGATCAACCAGGTCGAGCGGTGGTTCGCCGAATTGCAGCGGCGGTGTCTGGAGCGCGGCGTGTTCTGCTCACTCGACGAGCTGAAGACCGCGCTCGATGACTGGATCAAAACCTGGAACGAGCAGGCCCGGCCCTTCAGATGGACCAAGTCCGCGGACCAGATCATCGACCGGATCTGCCGCTACTGCGACAGGATCTCCAGACCAGCTCACTAGGCGAGCCTGCCCAGCCGGACCAGTCCCACCCAGGTTTCCGGGCCCGGCTGGGTGTAGGCGGCGCGCACGGTGTACGAGCCCGCGGCGAGCGGCACCCGCAGGTGCTCCTGCCGGTCCGCCTCGGCGCCCGGCCAGGCGGAGTCGAACAGGACCACGGGGCCCGGCACTTCCCAGCGCAGCTCGTGCTCCCACACCGCCGTCTCCAGCGCGGCGGGGACCCGGGCCAGCAGGTCGCGCTCGGAGTCCGCGGCGGACCAGCGGACGAAGGTGGTGTGCTCCGGCAGGTAGGAGGTGGCGGCCGGTTCGTCGCCGAGGACGAGGGCCGCGCTGTCGCCGACCGGGAGCAGCCCGGCGTAGCCGGGGACCTCACAGGCCCGGTCGTAGTCCGTGTCCAGCTCCTCGCTGTCGGCGCCCGCCCAGAACGGCAGGACCACCTCCGGAACGGCGATCAGGGGGCCGCCGCCCGACTCCACCCACTCCAGCACTCCGCGATCTTCAAACCGAGCCATGGGCGAAGAACCTACACGCCCGCACGACAACCGCCGAACTAGCCCCAGACGGGCGGTGGTTGGGCGAGGCGATCAGGCCGCACCCAGCACCGCGGAGGCTTTGACGATCGCCGCGGGCAGTGTGTGCACGGACGCGCCGTCGAGTTCGAGCAGTTCGCGCGCGAAGGCTTGAATGTGTGGCGCCGCCCCGCTCAGACTCCCCGCGTCCGCAGCGTCGAACCCGTCCGGCCCTTGAGGACCTCCAGTTGGGCGTGGACGCGGCGGCGCAGGTCGGGGACGTGGCTGACGATGCCGACGCTGCGGTCGCGTTCGCGCAGGCCGTCGAGGACGTCGAGGACCTCGTCCAGGGTCTGGTCGTCCAGGCTGCCGAAGCCCTCGTCGATGAAGAGGGTGTCCAGGCGCACCCCGCCGGCCTCGTCGGTGACGACATCGGCGAGGCCGAGGGCGAGCGCGAGGGAGGCGAAGAAGGTCTCGCCGCCGGACAGGGTGGCGGTGTCCCGCTCGCGCCCGGTCCAGGCGTCCACGACATGCAGCCCGAGCCCGCTGCGACCTCGCCCGCTGCGGTCGTCCGAGTGCACGAGGGTGTAACGCCCGGAGGACATCCGCTGGAGCCGGGCGGTCGCGGCGGCGGCGACCTGTTCCAGGCGGGCGGCGAGCACGTACGACTCCAGGCGCATCTTGCGCTCGTTGTCGGCGGAGGTGCCCGCGGTGAGGGCGGCCAGCCGGGCGATGCCGTCGTACTCCTCGCGCAGCGGGGCCAGTTGGCGCACGGCCGCGGTCGCGCGGGCGGAGAGGCGGTCCAGTTCGGCGCAGCAGCGGGCGGCGGCGTCGCGGGCGGAGGCGGCCGTCCGCAGCCGGTGCTCGGCCGCGGCGGCGGCCCGCTCGGCGTCGGCCGGTTCGGCGGGCGGGCGCCGGGCCGCGGCCGCGGTGTCGGGCTCGGCCAGTACGGCGCGTACGGCGGCCTCCTCCGACTGCCGGGCGTCCAGCCGGTGCTGGAGTTCGCGGTGGGCCGCATCGGTGAGCAGGGCGTCGGCCGCCTCCTGGGGCGTTGCGAAACCGGCCCGGTAGGCGGCGTCCGCGAGCCGGGCGTCGGCGGTCTTGAGGCGCTGTGCGGCGTCCTCGGCGGCGCGTACCGCGTCGGCGGCCTCGGTGAGCAGGACCGCCCGCCGCTCCAGCTGGGCGGCGCGCGCGGCCACGCTGTCGGCGGTGCCGCGCGCCTGCGCCAACCCGGCTTGCAGTTGGTCCTGTTCGCGCTCCAGTGCCTCGCGCCGGGTGAGGCGCGAGGCGGCCCGGACGCCGCCCTGCTGCCGGTCGCCGAGGCGCCGTTCGCGCTCCTGCTCGGCGCGCCGCAGCTCCTCGCGGGCGGCGTGCAGGGCGGAGGCGGCGCGGTGGGCGCTGGCGTACTCCTGCTCCAACTCCGCTGCTTCCACTTCGAGTTGCGCGGCGGGTGTCTCGCCGGCCTCGGCGACGGCGACGGCCAGGGCCTTGCCGACCTCGCCCGCCCGCCGCTCCTCGTCGGCGTGCTGCCGGTCGGCCTCCCGGGAGGCGGCGTGGGCGCGTTCCTCGGCCGCGCGGTCCACGTGTCCGGCGTCTTTGCGGGCGGGCGCGGGGTGTTCGGTGGCGCCGCAGACCGCGCAGGGCGCGCCGTCGGTGAGGTGGGCAGCGAGTTCGGCGGCGATGCCGTCGAGGCGCTGCTCCTTCAGGTCGAGCCAGTGGGCGCGGGCGTCCAGGGCCCGCTGCGCGGCCTCCCGGGCACGTCGCCGGGCCGTCTCCAGGTCGCCGGTGAGGGTGTCGCGGGTGCGGGCCGCGGCCAGGCGGCGCCGCATCGGCTCGCGGCGGACGGCGAGTTGTTCGGCGCGGGTGGCTGCTTCCTGGGCGGTGTCGATGCGCGCCTGGAGCGCCGCACGCATGTCCTCCCAGCCCTCCAGCCAGGCCTCGGCCTCGCGCAGCGCGTCCTCGTCGGCGCGTTCCTGCCGGTCCAGCGCGGCGCGCTCCACGGCCAGTTCGGCGAGGCGTCGCTCGGCGCGCCGGGCGGCGTCGAGGCCGCCCAGCTCCTCGGCGGCGCGGCGCGCGGCGGCGGCGAGTCCGCCCGCGTCGGCGCCGGCGAGGGACGGGGGCAGCGGACCGCGGGCGCGGGCCTCCGCGGCGGTGGCCGCGCGGTGTTCCCGCTCGGCCTCCTCGCGCAGCTCCAGCGCGGGCGCGACCGCCTCGGCCTTGCGGGAGCGGTCCATGCGCTCCTGGTCGGCATGGTGCTCGGCGGCCCGCTCCCGGAGGCGTTCGGCTCGTCGCCGCGCCTCGGCGAACCGGTTCTGGAGGCGGGCGAGTTCGCGGATGCCGTCCAGGGTGCGGCGGGCCGCGGTGTGGGCGGACTCGGCGGCGGTGAGGCGGCTCTCGGCGCCGGCGAGGCGTTCCCTGGCGGTGCTGCGGGCGACGGCGGCGGCGCCGAGCACGGCCTCGGCCAGGCCGGGCTCGCCCGGCGCCAGCTCGGGCAGTTCCATGGCGTCGCCGGCCTCCTGCTGCATGCGGTGCGCGTCGGCGAGCAGGGCCGCGTCGCCCTCGCGCACCCGTGCCTCGGCGGCGCGGCGGCGTTCGGCGAGCCGCTTCTCCACGTCGGCGAAGCGCTGGGTGTCGAAGAGGCGGCCCAGCAGCCGCCCGCGCGCCTCGGCGTCGGCGCGCAGGAAGCGGGCGAAGTCCCCCTGGGGCAACAGCACGACCTGGCAGAACTGCTCGCGGCTCATGCCGAGCAGCTGCTCGAACTCGGCACCGATCTCCTGATGCGAGCGGCTGAGGTCCTTCCAGGCGCCCGCCGTGGCGTCGTACTCGCGCAGCCAGGTCTGGGCCTTGTCGACGGTGGTGCCCTTGCCGCGCAGCTTGGGCCGCTCCCAGGGCGGCTGCCGGGTGACCTCCAACCGGCGCCCGGCGACGGTGAGTTCGAGGCGGACCTCGGTACGGGTGCGGGGGTCGGCGTGGTCGCTGCGCAGGTTCATGCCCTGGCCCGCGGCGCTCTGGCGGGCGCCGGGGACGGAGCCGTACAGCGCGTAGCAGACGGCGTCCAGGACGGAGGTCTTGCCCGCGCCGGTGGGGCCGTGCAGCAGAAAGAGCCCGGCGGCGGACAGGGCGTCGAAGTCGATGCTCTGGGCGTTGCCGAAGGGCCCGAAGGCGGTGATGTCGAGCCGGTGCAGCCTCACTTGGCCACCTCCCGGACGGCGGCGTCGGCGCGGACGGCGTCGAACGCCTCGCGCAGCACGGCCGCCTCCCGCTCGTCGGGCCCGGCGCCCCGGACGTGGGCGACGAAGTCCTGGGCGATCTGCTGGTCGCTGCGGCCCGCGAGGCGCCGGGCGTAGGAGTGCCGGGGGTCGTCGGGAGCGCGTTCGGGGGCGAAGACCAGGCTCAGGGTGTGCGGGAAGCGCTCGGTGAGCCTGGCCATCGGCTCGGGCGGGCGGACGGCGTCGGTGAGGGTGGCCTCGACCCAGGCGTCGGCGTGGCGCTCCAGGTCCGGGTCGGCGAGCAGCTCCTCCAGGGTGCCGCGGACGCGGGCCAGCGGGCGGGGCACCGGGCAGTCGATGCGTTCGGCGGTGACGGCGCCGTCGGCGGCGAGGTCGATCAGCCACATGCTCTTGCGGTGGTCGGCCTCGGAGAAGGAGTAGGCGAGCGGGGAGCCGGAGTAGCGGACCCGCTCGGTGAGGGTCTGGCAGCCGTGTAGATGACCGAGGGCGACATAGTCGGCGCCGTCGAAGATCCCGGCCGGTACGGCGGCGACCCCGCCGACGGTGATGTCGCGCTCGCTGTCGCTGGCCCGGCCGCCGGTGACGAAGGCGTGCGCGAGGACGACGCTGCGGGTGCCGGCGGGGCGGGTCGCGAGGTCGGCGCGGACCCGGTCCATGGCGGCGGCGAGGACGGCCTCGTGTCCGGCCTTCGCGACCCCGAACTCGTCCTTCACCAGGGCGGGTTCCAGGTACGGCAGCCCGTAGAAGGCGACCTCGCCGTGGGCGTCGGCGAGCAGCACCGGGGTGGCGACGGCGGACGGCTCGGTGCGCAGGTGGATGCCGGCGCGGTCGATGAGTCCGGCGCCGACGCCGAGGCGGCGGGCCGAGTCGTGGTTGCCCGAGATCATCACCGTGGGCACGCCCAGCTCGGCGAGGCGGTGCAGGGCGTCGTCGAACAGCTCGACGGCGGCCAGCGGGGGCACCGCCCGGTCGTACACGTCTCCCGACACGACCACCGCGTCCACCTCGCGCTCGCGCACGGTGGCCACGAGGTGTCCGATGAACGCGGCCTGGGCCCCGAGCATGCTCACCCGGTGGAAGGCCCGGCCGAGATGCCAGTCGGACGTGTGCAGGAGTCTCATGGCTCCCGAGAGTATCGGCCGGGTGTGACAACGCGGCCGGCCTCTGCCGTACCACCCGTCATACCCGGCGCACCATAAGGGCGTTACGCCCCTTTTGTCCGTCCCGTCCGGTGCCCCCGAGCACCCGCCCCTCAGGCATCCCCGTACGCCTCGCCGCCCAGCTCGAAGGCGGCCGCGCCCGCCGTCGCGTCGGCGAGCCACCCCCGGAAGGCCTCCACGTCGGCGTCCGGCAGGCCGATCTCCAGGGCAACGGCCTCGCCGTAGCGGACGTCGCGGACCTCGCGGCCGGTGGCGCGCAGTTCGTTCTGGAGCTTTCCCGCGCGCTGGTGGTCGACGGTGACCGTGGCCAGCCGGAAGCGGCGCCGGGTGCGGGTGCCGAGGGTGTCCAGGGCCTCGCCCACGGCGCCGCCGTAGGCGCGGATGAGCCCGCCGGCGCCGAGCTTGACACCGCCGTAGTAGCGGGTGACGACGGCGACGACGTACCGCATGTCGCGGCGCAGCAGCATCTGGAGCATGGGGACGCCGGCCGTGCCGCCCGGTTCGCCGTCGTCGCTGGCCTTCTGCACGGAGGCGTCGGCGCCGATGACGTACGCCCAGCAGTTGTGGGTGGCGTCGGCGTGTTCCTTGCGGACGGCCGCGATGAAGTCCTGCGCCTCCTGCTCGGTGGCGGCCGGGGCGAGGGCGCACAGGAAGCGGGAACGGTTGATCTCGGTCTCGTGCACGCCCGCGTGGGCCACTGTGCGGTACTCGTCCTGCATCCCGCCAGCCTATGCGCAGGCGCCGCCAGCCCTATGCGCAGGCGCCGGGCCCACCCCGGGCGTGGGTCCTGCCGCGGGGCACCGTGAACCAGGTCAGCAGGGCGGCGCCCGGTGCGAGGGCGGCCCAGCCGGCGCCGTGCCAGGCGAGGACGGCGAGCGCGGAGGTGGGGAACTTGGCGCGGACCCGCTCCAGGCTGTCGTCCAGGCCGTCCCCGGCCAGCGCCAGGACGAGGTCCTCCAGGCCCGGATTGTGCCCGACGACGAGCAGCGTCTTCACCTCGGGCGGACTCTCGCGTACGACCTCCAGCAGGGCCGGTACGCCGGCCTCGTACAGGCGGGGTTCGTAGCGCACCCGCGGCGGGGTGCCCCATTCGCCGGAGGCGAGCTGCCAGGTCTGGCGGGCGCGTACGGCGGTGGAGCACAGGGCGAGGTCGGGCAGCAGGTCGGCCCCGGCGAGGGCACGCCCGGCGGCGGGGGCGTCGCGCAGGCCGCGCGGCGCCAGCGGCCTGCGGTGGTCGGGCACGCCCTGGGGCCAGGCCGACTTGGCGTGTCTGAGCACGACGAGCCGGCGCAGCGGACCGGTGCCCGCGCGGTCGCTCACCCGAGGGTCCCGAGGTCGCGGGTGAGTTCGAGGGCGAGCAGCCGGTCGGCGTAGGCGAACGTCTCGAACCGGGCGCCGTCGGCCACCGCGGGATCGGCCGCGGCCTGCACCAGCGCCTCCAGCACGCCCGGCATGTCCAGGTCGTCCTCCCACGCCTCGGTGAGCCGCTCGCGCACCGCCTCCGGCACGGGCCGCGAGGGCCGGCGCGCCCATCCGGCCACGTCCCGCCGCCATCCGGCCAGCCGCTCGGCGGCCCGGCTCAGGGCGGCCTCGTCCAGCGTGACGGTCTCCCCGTGGGGGACGGAGAGCAGGGCGAGGCGCAGGGCGGTCGGGTCGGTGAGCAGGTCCGACAGCGGGGCCCCCGGCTCGCCCGCCCACACCACCGGCGCCACGGCCACCACCGGCCCCTCCGCGGCGGCCGGGTCCACCTCCCCCGCCGTCACCCGCACGACGCCCGCCTCGGCGAGCCCCGGCCCGTGCGCCTCCTCGAAGGGGCGGACGGCGAGGGCGTCGGCGGCGGTGCGCAGTTCCGGTGCCTGGCCGGGGGCGGTCGGCCAGGCCTGGAGCCCGTTCAGTTCGAGGGCGCGGGCAAGGAGGTCGGCGGTCAGCAGCACCCGCAGGGACGTGAGATCGGGACCGGGGGCACGGGCCTCGACGCGGGTCAGGCCGCGGCGGGCGGGCGTGGCGGCGACGGACTCGCCGGTTCGGGCGTCGAGGATGCGCAGCACGGGCCGAGCGTAGGCGCGCGCGGGCCCGTGCGCTGGCACCGCGCGCCGATTCCGGTCACCGTGGAGGGGTAGGGGGACGGGAATCAGCGCTTTCGGAGGCCGGTTGACGGCATCGGAAATCACCACACAGGAGGCGGACGTGTACGACGAAGAGGCGGCGATTCGCAGGATTCTGACCGAACGGGGCGATACCTGGGCGGTGGTCGGTCTGTCCGGCAATTCCGCCCGGCCCGCGTACGGCGTGGCCCAGGTGCTCCAGCGGTACGGCAAGCGGATCGTGCCGGTGCACCCGAAGGCGGAGACGGTGCACGGCGAGCAGGGCTACGCCTCCCTCGCGGACATCCCCTTCGACGTCGACGTGGTGGACGTCTTCGTCAACAGTGCGCTGGCGGGCGTGGTGGCCGACGAGGCGGTGGCGAAGGGTGCGAAGGCGGTCTGGTTCCAGCTCGGCGTCGTCGACGAAGCAGCTTGCGATCGCACCCGTGCGGCCGGTCTGGACATGGTCATGGACCGCTGTCCGGCGATCGAAATTCCACGCCTGCCCTAGTGTCAGAACTTCTTCATCACAATTCAGTGGTGAATATTGACATTCGGCTGTAGCCTCTGAGCTGTGAAAACCCTGTCCCCAAGGCGGACAAGATCCTGGGTCAAGTTTTGGTAAGCAGTCTTTTGCCGACGAGGAAACCGTTCCTAGCCTGTGGCCTCCCTCCCCGTTAAAACTGCGTTTACGATCTGAGAGGCCACTTGCATGACGAAAGTCGATCAGGCTGCACCGGTAGCCACGAGTGAGTCCGGGGGTCTGCGCCGCGACGTCGGACTCATCGGCCTGATGTGGGCCTCCGTGGGGTCCATCATCGGCTCCGGCTGGCTCTACGGCGCCGAGCAGGCCGTCGTCGTGGCCGGCCCCGCGGCGATCATCTCGTGGGTGATCGGCACGGTGGCCATCGTCCTGCTGGCGCTCGTGCACGCCGAGCTGGGCGGCATGTTCCCGGTGGCGGGCGGTACGGCGCGCTACCCGCACTACGCCTTCGGCGGCCTGGCCGGCATGTCCTTCGGCTGGTTCTCCTGGCTCCAGGCGGCCACCGTCGCCCCCATCGAGGTCGAGGCGATGATCGGTTACGCCGGTCACTGGAAGTTCGCGCAGGGGCTGGAGAACGCCGACCAGACGCTGACCACCAGCGGAATCGTTACTGCAGTCGTGCTCATGGCCGTCTTCGTGGGCGTCAACTTCTTCGGCGTCCGCGCCCTGGCGCACACCAACAGCGCCGCCACCTGGTGGAAGATCGCGATCCCGCTCGCCGCGATCTTCATCATCGCCGTCGGCAACTTCCACGTCGCCAACTTCACCTCGGAGGGCTTCGCCCCGTTCGGCGTCAAGGGCATGCTGGGCGCGATCAGCTCCAGCGGCATCATCTTCGCGCTGCTCGGCTTCGAGCAGGCGATCCAGCTGGCCGGTGAGAGCCGCAACCCGAAGCGTGACCTGCCTCGCGCCACGCTCGGCTCGGTCGCCATCGGCGCCGGCATCTACATCCTGCTCCAGATCGTGTTCGTCGCCGCGCTGCCGCACGCCTCCTTCGCGCACGGCTGGGGGAAGCTGGCATACGCCGGCATCAGCGGCCCCTGGGCGGGCCTCGCGACCCTGGTCGGCCTCGGCTGGCTGGGCTGGGTGCTCTACGTCGACGCGATCATCTCCCCCGGTGGCACCGGCCTGATCTACACCACCGCCACCTCCCGCGTCTCCTACGGGCTGGCCAAGAACGGCTACGCCCCGAAGGCGCTCACCAAGACCGACAAGCGCGGCGTGCCGTGGATCGGCCTGATCGTCACCTTCGTCACCGGCATCCTCTGCTTCCTGCCGTTCCCGAGCTGGCACAGGCTGGTCAGCTTCATCACCTCGGCGAGCGTGCTCATGTACGCCGGTGCCCCGCTGGCCTACGGCGTGTTCGCCGACCGCCTGCCGCACTTCGAGCGCCCCTACCGGCTGCCCTTCGGCAAGATCATCTCGCCCGTGTCCTTCGTTGTCGCCAACCTGATCATCTATTGGAGCGGCTGGGACACGCTGTGGCGGCTGGCCTTCGCCATCCTGCTCGGCTACGTGCTGATGGGCTCCTACGCCCTGTGGGCCAACCACAAGGGCCGGCCCGACGCCCCCCGGATGGACTTCAAGGCCGCGCAGTGGCTGCCGGTTTACTTGCTGGGCATCGGCCTGATCTCCTGGCAGGGCAGCTTCGGCGTGGGCAGCCAGGGCCACATCAAGCTGTACTGGGACATCCTGGTCATCACGGTCTTCTCTCTCGGCATCTACTACTGGGCCAAGGCCGCCGCCTCCAGCACGGAGGCGATCGAGCGCAGCATCGACGAGGTCGTCGTGACGGACGCGCCGGCGCACTGAGCCGGAGCCCGTCCTGGTGCCCCGTCGGCCGTCCGCGGCTGACGGGGCACCGTCGCGTCGGGGTTCTGGGTCAGGCCACACCCAGCCCCTCCAGTACCACCGCCCCCGGCAGCTCCGCGAAGACCTTGCCCGGTACCAGCAGTTTGCCGCGTCGGCGGCCGCTGCCGACCAGGACGTAGGGCAGGTCCACGACGGCAGAGTCCACCAGCAGGGGCCAGTCGGCGGGCAGTCCGATCGGGGTGATGCCGCCGTACTCCATCCCGGTCAGCCCCGTCGCCGTGTCCATCGGGGCGAACGACGCCTTGCGGGCGCCCAGTCGGCGGCGGACCGTGCCGTTGACGTCGGCTCGGGTGGTGGACAGCACCAGGCACGCGGCGAGCGTGGTCTCGCCGGCCCGCTTGGCGGCGACCACCACGCAGTTCGCCGACCGCTCGGGCAGATCGCTGCCGTAGTGCTGCACGAAGACGGCGGTGTCCGCCCACTCCGGGTCGGTGTCTACGTACAGGACGCGGTCGGCGGGCATCCCGGCGGTCCAGTTCCGCACCGCCCACGCCACCGGCTCGGTCAGCTCGGCCAGGCAGTCGGTCACCGGGGTCGCGGTCTCGAAGTCTCCGATGGGTGCGCGCATGGCCGCACGCTAACAAGGCGCGGCGGGACGGCGCAGGGGCATCTCAGTGCACGGGCGGGCGCGGAGATCACTGCACGGGCGGCACCGAGACGGCCATCATCATCTCCATCGGGACCTCGCCGCGGTTGGCGTAGACATGCGGGACACCGGCCTCGAAGGTGGCGCTGGCGCCGGTCGGCACGAGGTGGTCCTCGCCGTCGACCGTGAGGGTCAGCTCACCCGCCGTGACATGGACCAGTTCCACCGTGCCGGGCGGGTGCGGCTCCGCCGGGCTCTCGTCGCCGGGCATCAGCCTCCAGTCCCACATCTCCAGCGGGCCGGGCGCCTCGGTGCCCGCGAGCAGCCGGTTGTAGCTGCCGGCGGCGGTGCGCCACAGCCGCACCGCCCGTTCGGCGGGGACGATGCGGACGCGGGGCCCGCGCTCGTAGTCGAGCAGGGTGGTGACGCTGACGCCGAGCGCGTCGCCGATCTTGACGATGGTGCCGATGCTCGGGTTGGTGCGGGCCTGCTCGATCTGGATCAGCATGCCGCGGCTGACCCCCGCGCGGGCGGCGAGCACGTCCAGGGTGAAACCGCGCACCGAACGCCAGTGCCTGACGTTGCGCGCCAGGGACTGGGTGAGCAATTCGAGGTCCGACACGTTCCGTCCGATATCCGAGATGGTTCACTTCCTTGGATGACGCGGTCCAGTTGACTGAACTACGGTGGAGCGCACCCGTTCGTCCAACAAACTGTACTGCGAGGTATCGTGACGGCGTTCTTCGCCCTGACCACCAGCCTGCTGTGGGGGCTGGCCGACTTCGGCGGCGGGCTGCTGACACGAAGGACGCCGGCGCTCACCGTGGTCGTCGTCTCGCAGGCCATCGCGGCGGCCGTACTCGGCGCGATCGTCACCGCCACGGGCGCCTGGGGCGCGGCCGGGCCCCGGCTGTGGTTCGCGTTCGCGGCGGGCCTGGTCGGTCCGATCGCCCTGCTCGCCTTCTACAAGGCCCTGGCACTCGGCCCGATGGGCGTCGTCTCGCCGCTCGCCACGCTGAGCGTCGTCGTACCGGTCGGCGTGGGCCTGATCCTCGGCGAGCGTCCGGGGCTGCTCCAGTTCGCGGGCATCGCGGTCGCCGTCGGCGGTGTCGTCCTCGCGGGCGGACCCCAGCTGCGCGGCGCGCCGGTGGAGCGGCGCACGGTCCTGCTGACGCTGGTCGCGGCGCTCGGCTTCGGCACGGTGTTCGCCCTGATCGCCGAGGCGTCCACCACGGTCACCGGCCTGTGCCTCGCGTTGTTCGTACAGCGGCTGACCAATGTCGCGGTGGGCGGAGCGGTGCTCGCCGTCTCCCTGCGGCGCGGCGGCACCGCCCTGCCACAGGGCGGCTTCCCCTACCGCTCGCTGCCCGCGCTGGCCTTCGTGGGTCTCGCCGATGTGGCGGCCAACGGCACCTACGCCATCGCCGCCCAGCACGGCCCGGTCACCGTGGCCGCCGTCCTCGCCTCGCTCTACCCGGTGGTGACCGCGCTGGCCGCCCGCGGCTTCCTCAGCGAGCGGCTGCGCGCCGTCCAGGCGGCGGGCGCGGGCCTCGCCCTGCTGGGCACGGTGCTGCTGGCCACCGGCTGAGGGCTCAGCCCTCGGTCTCCAGCTCGGCGAGCCGGGCCACCGCGGACTCGTCGAGACCGGCCAGCGCCCGCAGCTGCGCCGGGGTCGCCCCGTCCGGGACCGGCATCGGGGCGGGGGTCCGCAGCGGCGGCTGCCAGCCGTCCTCGGGCGTCCAGCGCCGTACGACCCTGGCGGGAGCGCCGGCCACCACGGCGTGGTCGGGCACCGTGCCGCGCACCACGGCACCGGCGGCGACCACGACGTTCCGGCCGATCCGCGCGCCCGGCAGGATCACCGCGCCGGTGCCGATCCAGCAGCCGGGGCCGATCTCCACGGGCTCCATGCGGGGCCACTGCCGGCCGATGGGCTCGTGCGGGTCGTCGTAGGAGTGGTTGGTGGAGGTGACGTAGACGTACGGCCCGAAGTAGCAGTCGCGGCCGATGGTCACCGTGGTGTCCGCGATGACGTGGCTGCCGCGGCCGAGCACCACGCCGTCGCCGATGCGCAGGATCGGGTCCGGGCCGAGGTCCAGGTCGGGCATCAGACCGGCGGTCAGGGTGACCTGTTCGGCGATGATGCAGTGGGAGCCGAGGCGGATCCAGGGTTCGCCGAAGACCGTGCCGAGCGGGAAGGCGAGCCGGGTGGCCTCGCCGATGGCGCCGAAGCGGAGGCATCCGGGATGCTCCGCCGTGACGGAGCCGGCCCGCTGGGCCCAGGCCCAGGCCGCGTGGACGGCACGCTGGGCCAGGCCATGGCGCCAGGATGAGAACGTGTTCTTGCGCTTCGGCACGGGGTCACGTTACTCACGGGTTGCGTCCGGCGAGAGGCCGGACCGCTGTGATCTTTGCCCCACCCTCTGTCCTGCGGCGGCAAGGAGCCGCGGGTCGACGCGGAGGCGTTCGCGGCGCCGACGGCCTCGGTGATCGGCGACGTGACGCTGGGCGCGGGGGCGAGTGTCTGGTACGGCGCGGTCGTGCACGGGCCGCGGTCGGGGACGACTGCCTGATCGGGATGGGGGCGCTGTCACTCGCCGGCGTTGACAGGTTCCCGCTCGGACAGTTCCTGCTGGGTCCGCTTGGTCTTGCGCCTGACGATCAGCATCGTGGCGAGACCGATGACGACGGCGGCGGCCAGGCCCACGTAGGAGAACTTCTTCAGCCAGCCCTCGGCGACGACGCCCACGTAGTACACGGCGGCGGTGGTGCCGCCGGCCCAGCAGACGCCGCCGAGGATGTTGGCGATCAGGAACTTCCAGTAGGGCATGTGCAGGACGCCGGCGAGGGGGCCCGCGAAGATGCGCAGGAGGGCGATGAAGCGGCCGAAGAAGACGGCCCACATGCCCCACTTCTGGAAGGAGCGCTCGGCGGTCGCCACATGGGCCTCGCCGAAGTGCCTCGGGAACTTCCCGCCCAGCCAGGCCAGCAGCGGCCGGCCGCCCTTGCGGCCGATGGCGTAGCCGATGGAGTCGCCGATCACCGCGCCCGCGGTGGCGCACGCGCCGAGGATCAGCGGGTTGATGTGGGAGTGCTGGGAGGACATCAGCGCCGCCGACACGAGGACGATCTCGCCGGGCAGCGGGATGCCGAGGCTCTCGACGCCGATCACCAGGGCCACCACGGCGTAGACGGCTACCGCCGGGACCGAGTCGAGCCATTCCTGGACGTGCACCGCGGGATCCTCCCCTGCCGCTGACCTTGGCGGGCAGCGCTGTGTAAAGCGCTCCCCAAGAAAGGCTACCCGGTCGGCGGTGACCGGCCGCGCGGCGTACGGCACCGGTCCGCCCCCGAGCGTTGGGTTCTCGGACATCCCGGTGTCATCCGGCGCGGGAAGGCTCCCCCCGGTCTGGACCGCACCGCCCGCCCGCCGGGCCCCGCCGCGGAAGGACGACGTCCCCGTGTCCGTACCGTCTCCTCTCGTCACCGCTCCTGTACCCGAGGCTCCGGCCCGGATCGCCGCCCCCTCGATCTCCGGCCGGACCCTGCGCCTCGCCCTGTGTCTGGCCCCGCTGCTGATCGCGCTGTGCTGGGCCGTCGCGAACCGGCCCGTGGTGTACGAGGGGGTACCGCGGCTCGTCGCGGCCGATCCCGGCTGGCTGCTGGCCGGGGTCGGCTGTACGTGCCTGACCTGGGTGGCGGCCTCCTGTGTACGGCAGGGCGCGCTGCCCGACCGGCTGCCGGCGGGGCTCCTGCTGGCCTCGCAGTTCGCCGCGGGTGCCGCGAACCACGCGCTGCCCGGCGGGCTCGGCGCGCATGCCGTGACCGTGCGCTTCCTGCGGGCGCGCGGGGTGCCGCTGGACCGGGCCACCGCGTCGATCGGCCTGTACTCGCTGGTCAAAGGCGTGTCGAAGACCCTGGTGCTGCTGGTGTTCCTGGCCCTCTCGCCGGCCTTGCGGCGCCTGGCCGCTCTGGTGCCGGACGGCACGGAGCTGGTGCCGGTGGCGGCGGTCGCGTGCGGGGTGGTCGCCGGGGCGGGGGTGCTGCTGACGGTCGTACGGCCGTTGCGGCGGCCGGTGACCGCCCTGGTGCGCACCGCGCTCGCCGATGTCCGGGTGGTGCACGCGCGGCCCTGCCGGGCGCTGGCGCTGTGGGGCGGGGCGGTGGCGATGCCGCTGGTGCAGCGGGCGCGCTCGGCTGCGTCGGGGCCGCGCTCGGGCTCGGACTGTCCTGGGCGGAGGTGGCGCTGGCGTTCCTGGCGGCCGGCACGGCGGTGGGCGCGGCCCCGGTGCCCGGCGGGGTGGCGGTGGACGCGGCGCTGGTGTGGACGCTGGTCGCCTTCGGCGCGGAGCCCGCCCCCGCCACGGCGACCGTGATCGGCTACCGGGTGGTGACGGACTGGCTGCCGCTGCTGCCGGGCGCGCTGGTGCTGTCGGCGCTGATCCGGTCCAAGGTGCTGTGAGCCGGGGCGCGTTCACTCCCGGCGGGCCACCAGGCGGTAGGCGTTGGCGAGGTGGAGTCGGTGGGCGAGCGGGCGGATGGCGAGGCGGTCGAGGAGGGTGGCGGTGAGCAGGGCGGGCACCCCGGCGAGCAGGAGCGTGGTGCGCAGGGCGCGGCGCGCCGCGCCGGGGGGCTCGGGCAGCCAGGGGGCGTCCTCTCGGGGCGCAGTGTGGTCCAGGGCCAGCCAGACGGCGGCGAGCAGATCGACCGGGTCGTGCGGCTCGGCGTGCTGCTCGGCGAGTACGGTGAAGCCGAGTTCGGTGAGCCGGCGGCGCAGATTGCCGACCGGGACGAAGTGCAGGTGCTGCGGCTGGAGCCAGGGCAGCCACCAGCGGCCGAGGAGGCGGGCGTAGCGGCTGTCCGGGTCGGGGACCTCGATGAGGAGGTGGCCGCCGGGGCGTACGGCCTGGTGGGCGGCGCGCAGTTCGCGGTCGGGGTCGGTGCTGTGCTCCAGGTAGTGGAACATGCTCACCACGTCGTAGCGGGCGGTGAGTTCGGGGGCGAGGTCGGGGAAGGCGCCGCGGTGGGCGCGGTCGATCCGACCCTCGCGGGCGGCGAGTTCGACGCCGTCGGTGAAGTCCAGCCCCTCGAAGGAGGTGCCGGGCAGCACGCTGCGGGCGCTCGCGCAGAAGTGGCCGTGTCCGGTGCCGACGTCCAGCCAGGTCTTCGGCGCGGGGTCGTACGGCAGCATGGCGCGGGCGCGGCCCTCGTACATGGCGGTGCGCCCGCCGAAGGTGCCGCTCATCCGCTGCTCGCCGAGTCCGTCGTAGAAGTCCCGGTAGTAGAACTCCAGCCCGGCTTCGGTGAGTTGGGGGTTCTGGAAGATGTGCCCGCAGCCGGCGCAGCGGTCCAGGGTGAAGCGGCCGGGCTTGTGCTGGAGCAGGTCGGTGGTGCGCAGCCGGTTGTCCAGCCGGTCCGAGCCGCACCAGGGACAGGTGGTGCGGCGGGCGCCGAGGAAGCGGGCGGCGCCGGAGGCGAGGTCGGCTCGGTAGGCAGGGCGCAGGGCGGCGACGCGTTCGGCCTTCGCCCGCTTGTCGCTGGGGTCGCTCATCGGCTCTCCGTTGCGAGTCGTTCCAGGTGGTCGGCCGCGGCGGGGGCGCCGCCGGCCGCGCGGAAGGCGGTGCGGACGCGGGCGGCGGCGGCCCGGTGGGCGGGGTCGTGCAGCACGGTGTCGAGGGCGCTGCCCAGCCGGTCCGCGGTGACCCGGCCGAACTTGACCCGGAGCCCGGCCCCCGCGTCCACGACCTGCGCGGCGATCACCGGCTGGTCGTCCCGGATGGGGGCGACGACGAGCGGGACGCCGTGCCACAGCGCCTCGCACACGGTGTTGTGGCCCGAGTGACAGATCACCGCGTCCATCCGTTCCAGCAGGGCGAGTTGGGGCACGGAGGGCAGGATCAGCACGTCCTTGCCGCCGTCCTCGGCGGGCAGCACGCCGCCCGGATCGACCAGCACCGCCTGCACCCGGTCGGCGCGGTCGCGCAGCGCCTCCCGGCAGGCGGCGAGGAAGCGGCCTCCGGCGTCGGCGTTGGCGGTGCCGAGGGTGACCAGGACCTCCGCGCGGCCGGGAGTCAGCCACTCCCAGGGGAAGCCGGGGCGGTGCGGGCGGCCGGCGAGGGAGGGGCCGACATAGTGGATGTGCGGCCCCGAGGGGGCTTGGGGGCCGACGAGTCCGGGGCTGCTGAAGATCAGCAGGAGGTGGGGCGAGGCGCGCGGGTCGGCGGTGCCCGAGGGATCGCCGAGGCGGTCGCGCAGCTCGGCCAGCCGCCGCCGCAGCCATTCGGCGACCTTGGGCAACCCGTCGTAGGCGCCGCTGAATTCGGCCGAGGTGGTCGCGGAGGTGGCCCAGGGCAGACCCAGCCGCTCGGCCACCAGGGCCCCGGCGAAGGCCTGTTGGTCGGCGACCACCACGTCCGGGCGGAACTCCTCGACGGCCGCGCGCACTCCGGGCGCCATCGCCTCGGCGAGCGGCAGCAGGTACCGCTCCCACAGGAACTTCAGCGCCTCCGCGCCGCGCAGGTCCGGAGGCCGTACGACGCCGTCGGCGCCCGGCACCGGGCCCGCGCAGCCGAACACCGGGGCGCCGGGGCCCGCGAGCCGGTGCACCAGGCCCGGATCGGCGCAGGCCCAGGCCACCCGGTGGCCGCGCGCGGCGAGCCGGTCGGCGACCCCGGCGGCCGGGTTGATGTGGCCGGTCAGCGGCGGTACGACGAAGAGGAAACCGCTCACCGCACGGCACCCGCGCCGGCCCGGATCAGGTCCAGGATGTGCCCGCCGACCACGCCGGGCGCCTCCACCAGCACCGAGTGCTCGTGGCCCGGCAGCACCACCGGGCGGAAGTCCGGCAGCCGGGCCTCGTGCAGCGGGATCAGGTCCGCGAGGTCGGAGTCGCCGCCGTACACCCCGAGGACCGGGCAGCGTACGGCGGCGATCTCGGCGTCGGTGTGCACCCGGCTGGCGGGGATGTCCCGGCCGAGGCTGGTCTCCCGCGCGAGCCGGGCGGCGCCCTTGGCGAGGCGCGCGGTGTTGTGGCCGCGGTGGGCGGTGATCCAGGCGATCGCGTCCCGCTCGTTGTGCGCGAGCTGGGTGACCACGCGGTGCAGGATGCCGCCGAGTTTGCTCGCCCAGGCTGGGGTGGCGGGTTCGGACTCCACGAGGGTGAGGGTGGCGACGCGCTCGGGGTCACGCGCCGCGTAGCCGAACGCGACGGTCCCGCCGTAGGAGTTGCCGACGAGATGCACGGGACCGGTGATGCCGAGGCGGTCGAGGAGAGCGGTGAGGTCGTCGATGTTGTGGTCCAACGTGTAACCCTCGCGCGGGCGTTCGCTGCGGCCGTGGCCGCGCAGGTCGTACATGACCACGTCCAGCCCGGCCGCGGCGAATGCGGGGGCGACGGTGAAGTAGTAGCTGGCCAGGCTGTCCGTGAGCAGCCCGTGCACCAGTACGACCGTGCCGTGCGGGGTGCCGCCCCCCGCGGGGGCCATGCGCTGGACGTGCAGCCGGATGCCGTTGGCGTCGACCATCGCCATGGCTCAGTCCGCCTGCGCGGTGCGCAGGCTCCACACCACGTACTCCACGAGCCTGCCGACGGTCAGCTCGATGATCTCGTCGAACTCCATCCCGGCCAGGAACTCGGCGAGGTTGACCCGCCCGCCGTACCGCTCCTCCATGAGCCCGGCCAGGGTGACCAGGTCGATGCTCTCCAGTTCCAGATCGCGGTTGAAGGTGGTGGACATGCCGATGACCGTGTCGTCGTCGCCGTACTCGGCCAGGACCTCGCGGAGCATGCCGGTGATGTCGGCGAGGACGGCCTCGGGGGCCGGCTGGGTGGGGATGAGCGGGGGATTCATCGGGGGGTCTCCTCGGCTGCGGGATCGTGGAATGCGGCGGCTTCGGGGGTGGGCCGGGTACTGACCGCGGTGGGTTCGGTGGTGGGCCCGGTGGTCCAGGCCACGACGTACGCGCGGGGCGCCAGCGTGAGCGGGTTGGCCGCATGGGCGCAGTGGACGGGGTAGGCGGGAGCGAGCCGGCCGGCGACGAGCAGCCGGCTGCCGTCGGGGGTGGCCTCCAGGACCCTGAAGTCCCGTGGCCGGCCGCCGAATCCGGTGCCCTCGGCCTTGGCGACGGCTTCCTTGGCGGCCCAGAACCGGGTGAACCACTCGGCCTCCGGGCCCGACTGCGCCCGAAGCAGCCGGAGTTCGTCCGGTCCGAGCGCGGTGGCGAGGGTGGCGGGCTCGCGTTCGGCGACCTCCTCGATGTCGATGCCGATGCCGGAGCTGGAGCCGGAGCCGGAGCCGCTGTGCGGGTCGCGCGGTCGTACGATCGCGACGCCCGCCTCGGCCCGGTGGGCGAGGGAGACGTCCAGCGGGGGCAGGGTCCGGCCGTGCACACCGGTGACGCGGGGGCGGCCGGCCGCGTCGTTGTGGACCCGGATCTCGGCCGGGAAGACGGGCCCCTCGCCCTGCTCCCACAGCCAGCGCCGTACCGCGTCCTTGACCGCGATCCGGCCCAGCAGCCACTGGCGGCGCCCGCGGGGCGGATGGGCGGCGTACTGCGAACGCTCGGCGCTGCCCAGCGAGTTGCGCATGATCAGCTCGCGGGAGGCGAGGTCGGGCCAGCGCTCGTGCAGCAGCGTCCAGCCGCCGGGCTGCGGCGCGGAGAGGGTGTGGCGCTCGGGGAAGCGTTCGACGGGGCGGGTCGTGGGGTCGTTGTCGAAGCGGCGGTCCTGCCAGCCGTCGAGCACGGCCCACACCCGGCCGCCGGCGGTGAGCTGCGCGTCGGCTTCGAGGAGGGTGTCGGTGAGGGAAGTGATCCGCACCAGGCAGTCGATCCGCGTGCCGGGTCCCGGTTGCGGCCCGTGGAACGTCATCCGCCGCATCCGCACGGGGAAGACGACGGTCCGCTCGGTACGGGTCGCCATGATCCAGTAGCCGAGCAACTGGCCCACGTTGTCCAGCAGGGCGCCGGGGGCGGCAGGCGCGGTGATCACCCCGCGGACGTGCCGCTCGCCGATCGCGGACAGTTCGGTCAGGCCCTGGAAGCCCGGGCCGTGGAACATCCAGCGCTCGCGGTAGAGCTGCGCGGCGGTGTGCTCGGGGCGGCGCTCGGGGGCGTCCGGGCGGGGCCCCGGCGGGGGCGGTGCCGGGTGGTGGGCGGCGAGTTCGATCACGGCGCGGGCGGTGGGGCCGAAGGCGACGGCGAGGCGGTGCGGGCGTCCGGTGACCGGGGTGACCGTGATCGGCACGTCCACGGCGGGTACGGCGGTCAGCCACCGGTCGAACCTTGCCTCGTGCACCGCCACCGCCCGCATTCCGGGCGCGGCCGCCTCCGCCGCGTCCATCATGTGCCGCACGATCGTGGTCGCGGGTACGACCGGCCAGCGGTCCTCGATATCGGGCCAGTCGGGACGTTGGGGGAAGAAGCAGTGGTCGAGGAGGTGGGGCATGGAGTGGGGGGAGATGTGGAGGGTGGTGGTCGTGGGGGGTGAGGTGGGTGGCACGGGGGTTTCGGGTGTGGGGCGGGTGGGGGTGCGCGTCGCGGCTGTCGGTGCGGGGTGGGTGGGGGTGCGCGTCGTAGCTGCGGGTGCGGGGCGGCCAGGGGCGCCCGTCGCGGCTGCGGGTGCGGGTGTCGTCGCGCGGGGCGTGCGCTGGTGCGTGGCCGGGGTACGGCGGGGTACGGCCGGAGTACGACCCCCCGCCGCCGCCATCACCTCGGCCGCCGTGTCCGCGGTGTCCCACAACAGGGCGGACAGTTCGGCGGCGACCGGGAAGCGGGCGGCGAGCGTGTCGAGGGCGGGTGAGATCGGGGGCGCGAGACCGTCGAGGGCGGCCGCCCGGCCAGCCAGGGTGGGGTCGGCGGGACGTGTCGCGGGGGGCCGCAGCTCCGCGCGCAGCTCTGCCAGTACGCCGCCGTCGAGCGACACCAGCGCGCCGCCGAGGTCGAGCCGGACCGGCGGCCGGTCGGCGCCCGCGGGGTTCACCAGGATCGCGGGCGCCGCCGTGGCCCTCCCCGTCGCGGCGGCCGCCCTCAGGGCCGGTGCCACCGCCGCCCCCGCCGCCCACAAGGCCGTTGCCACTCGCCGGAGTTGGGGTACGCCGTCGTGGTGCGGCGAGCACGCGGGGACCGCGAGGTGGTCACGGTCCCCGAGGGTGTCGTCGATCAGCGAGGTGAGGCGGCCGGGGCCGGGCTGGACGAAGACGCGGTGTCCGGCGGCATAGAGGGCCTCGGTCAGTTCGCGGAAGCGGACGGGTTCGAGCAGGTGCCGCACGAACAGCGCGCGCACGGCCGACTCGGCCGCCGGGAACGGCCGCGCGATCGTGCCGGACCACACCGGGACGCCCGGCGGGTGCAGCCGGAAGCGGTCGGCGGCATCCTGGATGGGGGCGAGGTACGGTTCGAGCATCGGGGTGTGGAAGCCGGAGCGGAAGGGCAGCACCTGGCAGATCACGCCCTGCGCGCGGAAGGACCGTACGAGGTCCTCGACCGCCGAGTCCGGCCCGCAGACCATCGACTGGCGGGGCGCGTTGTCGTGGGAGAGCACGATCCCGGAGCCCGCCCAGGCGTCGGCGAGCGCCGTGCCCACCTGTGCGGCGGAGGTGCCGATCGCGGCGAAGGCGAGGCCGGGGACGGTCAGCGCGTCCGGGTCGAACTCCGCCATGAAGGCGTCGACTTGGTCCGGGGAGTAGATTCCGGCCGCCGCCATGGCCGTCCACTCGCCGACGCTGTGCCCGGCGACCGCGTCCGGTACGACGCCCATCGCGCGCAGCGCCCGGTCCAGCAGCCGGCCCACGCCGAC
>NZ_JBIQWN010000001.1:5705000-6242987 GCF_044327085.1 Streptomyces sp. AM6-12 | reverse complement strand
CGCGGCGGGGTGAACTCGCCCTCCAGACCGGGGAAGACGAACGCCAGCCGGTCCCCCGGCCCGCCCAGCAGTGGGGTCGGCCGCAGCCACACGTCGCCGCGCCCCTGCCAGGGCCGGCCCTTCTCGGCCGCCCGCCGCGCGAGCGCGAGCCGCTTGGCATCAGGTGCCACGATCCCGAGCCTGGCCGGTCCCGCCCCGGTGTGCGCGGAGGCCGGATCGAGCCCGGCGGCCAGGACGGCGGAGTCGTCGGCGTCAAGCATGGCGGCGAGGTGCTGCACGGAGTCGGCCGCGAGAAGGAGGATGCGCTCGGGTTCGGCGACGCGGGCGGCCGGGGCGGGGGTGGGAGCGGGGGTGTGTCCGGGGTCGGGAATGCGTCCGAGGACGGGGGCGTGTCCGGGGGCGAGGGCGACCGTGCGCCGGGTGGCCGGTGCCTCCTCCAGCACCACATGCGCGTTGATCCCCCCGAAGCCGAAGGCGTTGACGGCGGCCCGGCGGGTCGGCTCGTCGGGGTGCCGGTCCCAGGGGCGGGCCCGCGCCAGGGTGCGGAAGCGGGTGGCGCCGAGGCGGGGGTGGGGGTCCTCGCAGTGCAGGGTGGGCAGCAGGGTGCCGTGGTGCAGGGCGAGGGCGGCCTTGACCAGGCCCGCGACCCCGGCGGCCGGCATGGTGTGGCCGATCATGGACTTCACGGAGCCGAGGACCGGCCGCTCCTCGTCGTCCAGGCCCGCTCCGGGCCCGAACGCCTGGACCAGCGTGGTGAGTTCGGCGCCGTCACCCGCGGGGGTGGCGGTGCCGTGGGCCTCCAGCAGGCCTAGGGAGTGGGGTGCGGCGGGGTCGAGTCCGGCGGCCCGCCAGGCCTGGCGCACGGCGCGGGTCTGCCCGCCGGGGTCGGGGCTGACGAGGCCCGCGGTACGGCCGTCACCGGCGACGCCGGTGCCACGGATGACGGCGTAGACGCGGTCGCCGTCACGTTCGGCGTCCGCGAGCCGTTTCAGTACGACGACCCCGGTGCCCTCGCCGATGAGGATGCCGTCGGCGTCCCGGTGGAAGGGCCGGATGCGCTCGCTCGGGGACAGGGCGCGCAGCTGGGAGAAGACGCTCCACAGGGTGATGTCGTGGCAGTGGTGCACTCCCCCGGCCAGCATCATGTCGCAGCGGTGGGCGCCGAGTTCGGCGACCGCCTGGTCGACGGCGACCAGTGAGGAGGCGCAGGCCGCGTCGACGGTGTAGGCGGGTCCGCGCAGATCGAGCCGGTTGGCGATGCGGGAGGCGGCGAGGTTGGGGACGAGGCCGATCGCGGACTCGGGGCGGTCCGGGCCGAGCCGTTCGGTGAACGCCGTCCGGACGCGGTCGAGTTGGTCCGCCGATAGGTCGGGGACCAACTCGCCTAGAGTACGGACGAGTTGGCTCGCCGTGCGGACGCGCTGGTCCAGCCGGGCGAGGCCGGGGGTGAGGTAGCCGCCCCGGCCGAGGATCACGCCGATCCGGTCCCGCGCGGGCAGTCCGCGCTCGCCGCCCGCGTCGGCGAGCGCGGCGGCGGCCACGTCGAGGGCGATCAGCTGGTCGGGTTCGGTGCCGGGGACGGCGGCGGGCATGATGCCGTACCGGGTGACCTCCACCTCGGCCAGGGCGTCCACGAAGCCGCCGCGCCGGCAGTACACCTGGTCGGGGGCGGCGGGTCCGGCGCCGGGCGCGAGCGGGCGGTAGTAGTCGGCGTCCCAGCGGCCCGCGGGCACTTCGCCGATCGCGTCGACGCCGTCCCGCAGGTTGCGCCAGTAGGTGTCGAGTCCGCGCGCGCCCGGCAGGAGCACCGCCATCCCGACTATGGCGATGGAGGGTTGACGATTCGTCATCTCACCAGCCCGAGGCGGTGTAGACGACGGCACGGGCGGCCGGGTCGCCCCAGGCGAGTTCCCGGAGCAGGGCCGCGGTGCCCTCGTCGGGGTCGATCATCGCCACGCCGCGGCGGGCGTACTCGCGGCCGAGTTCCGCGCCGACCATGCCGGTGTGGCTGCCGGACGGCGCCCAGGGGCCCCAGTGCACGGTGAGCGCGCGGTGCCCGGTGCGGGCGGCCCAGTCGGCGCCGAGCGTCTCCAGGGCGTCGTTGGCGGCGGCGTAGTCGCACTGACCGCGATTGCCGAGGACGGCGGCGATGCTGCCGAACAGCACGGTGAACGCGGGTGCGCCGGGCAGGTCGTCCAGGGCGGCGAACAGCGCGGTGGCGCCCGCTGTCTTGGTGCCGTAGACCCGCTGGAAGGAGTCGGGGGTCTTGTCGGCGATCAGCCGGTCCTCGATCACCCCGGCCGCGAACACGACGCCGTCGAGGCGGTCGTGCTCGGCGTGGATCTCCTTGACCGTCTGGAGCACCGCGTCCCGGTCCCGGAAGTCCACCGCGCGGTAGCGGGCGGCGCTGCCCAGCGCGGTGAGTTCGCCGAGCGTCGCGGTGATCTCCCGCTGGGCCAGCAGGAGTTCAGCGGTCCGGTTGATCTCGGCGGGCTTCGGTGCGCCGGGCGCGGACGCGAGTGCCGCGCGCAGTTCGACCGGGGTGCGGGCGGCCCGCGTCGCCGGGGATTCGGGGGCGGTCGGGGCGGGAGTGCGGCCGAGCAGTTCGATCCGGCAGCCGCAGGCGGCGGCCAGCGTCGCCGCGAACCGGGCGGTGATGCCGCGGGCGCCCCCGACCAGCAGGACGACGGAGTCCCGGTCGAGCCCGAGCGCGGCGGTCTCCGCGGCGCCGGCCCCGGCGGGGCCCGCACCGATGCTGCCGAGCGAGCCGAGGGGGACGGGGCGGAGGTCCAGCGCCCGGCGGGTGCCGTCGGCGGAGCGGAGGACGACGGAGAGCGGGGCGGGAGCCCCGCCCCCTTCCTCCGCCTCAGCCTCTCCCGCCGCCCCTTCCCCTACCGAGGCTCCTGCCCCTGTCCGCGCCCGCGCTGTCGCCCGTGCCGGTGCGCACAGCTCCGCCAGCACCGCCTCCGCCACCGCCGCCGGGCCGGTGTCCTCGACGGCCAGCACCCGCGCGACCACCTCCGGGTACTCCCGCCCGACCGTGCGGAACAGCCCGTCGAGCCCAGCCGCCCGTACGGCGTCGGGGCCCTGCGCGGCGCGCACGGCCAGCAGCCGGCCCGCACCCTGCGTCAGCGCCGCCTTGACCACGGGGAAGGCGTCCGGCAGCACCGGCAGGTCCGGTCCAGGCAGCGCGCCCAGGTACACGACCGCGTCCGCCCTCCCGTCGGCCGCCCCGAGGGCATGCCCCCGGTCGAGCAGGACGACCTCCGCGCCCCCCGCGTCGAGCCGTGCCGCCACCTCCGCCGCCGCTCCCCCGCCGTCACCCAGCAGGAAGACCCGCTGCCCGACGAAGGCGGACGCGGTCTCCGGCTCGGTGTCGGGCAGTGCGACCGCCCGTATCTCGAAGCGCCGGGGCGCCACACCGAGCGGCGCCGCGTCCGGCTCCGGGAGCGGTTCCGCCGGTTGACCGGAGTCCGTACCGCCGCCGACCCGCGCCGCCAGCCACGCCGTGACCGCCGCCGCCGTACGCGCCTTGGTCAGTTCCTCCAGCTCGGCATCGGCCAGCAGCTCCGCGCCCCCGGCGATCCCCAGCCGCTTGGCCAGCTCGCCCGCGATCTCGGCGCGCTTGATGGAGTCGATGCTCAGGTCCGCCTCCAGATCGAGATCGGGCTCGATCATGTCGACGGGGTATCCGGTGCGTTCGCTGATGATCTCCAGCACGATCCGCCCCACGTCCGCACCGGACGCGGCCACCACCTCCTCCCGCGCTGCCGGAGCGGCCAACTCCGGGGACACGGGAGCGGGTTCGGCGGCCGGCAACGCCTGCGGGGCGACCGGCACGACGGACGCGTCCGGGGCCACGGGAGCCGGTGGTGTCCCCGTCCCTCCGAAGTAGGTGAGCAGCACGTCACGTTGCGCGGCGATCATCTCCCGTCCGCTCCGCAGGAATTCGGTGATGAGCGCGTCCCGGTCGACCGGGGTGCCGTCGGGCTGGTCGGTGGTCACAGTCGTCTCCACGACGCGTCGGGCCGGTGCGAGGGCACCGGCGAGCGGGGCTCCGTCGGCGGTGCGGACCAGGTGTCCGTCGACCGTCCAGCCGGGCCGGGCGGGGGCCGGGGCACGCAGCGCGTCGACGGCGTCACGGCCCTGGAGGAGCCAGGCGGTGCGCACGGGGACGCCCGCGGCGGCGAGCCGGGCGAGGGCGTCCAGCCAGCCGGGCAGCCCGCCCTCGGGCCGGGGTTCGGGGGCGATGGCGCGGTGCGGGCGGTCACCGAGGATCTGCCCGACGAGCCGGGTGAGGACCGTACCGGGGCCCGCCTCGACGAAGATCCGCGCACCGGCCTCGTACATGGCCTCGATCTGCGCGGCGAACGCGACCGGCGCCCCGATCTGGGCGGCGAGTTCGGCGCGCACCCCGTCCGGGTCCCGCGGATAAGGTGCCGCGGTGCGGTTGGCCCAGACGGGGAACTCGGGCGCCCGCACCGGCTGGTCGGCGAGGGCCTCGGCGAACCGCGTTCCGGCCCCGGCGACCAGCGGGCTGTGGAAGGCGCAGGCGACCGGGATCCGCTGGGCGCCGAGTCCGGCCGCGCGCAGCAGCCGTACGGCGGTATCGATGTCCGGGGCCGGTCCGGAAATCACCGTCTGTGCAGGCGAGTTGAGGTTGGCGACGACGACGGCCTCCGGTGCCCCGGCGTCGTGCAGGGCGCCGAGGACGTCCTCGGCGGGTGCGCCCACCGCCGCCATCGAGCCGGGTTCGTCGCCCGCCGCCGCCAAGATGGCGGCGGCCCGTTCGGTGCTGAGCCGGGGCAGGGTGTCCGGGTCGAGGGCGCCGGCGGCGGCGAGGGCGACCAGTTCGCCGTAGCTGTGTCCGGCGGCCAGGTCCGGGTGGACGCCCGCCGCGGTGAGGAAGGCGTGGGCGGCCAGGCCCGTGGCGCCCAGGGCGGGCTGGGCGGCCCGCGTGTCGGTCAGGGCGGCCCGGCGGCGCTCGCGCACGGTGTCGTCGAAGGCGGCCGGCGGATAGACGACGGCGGCCTGGTCCGGGTGGAGATGGTCACGCAATTCAGGCAGGAGGACGAGGAGTTCGGCCAGCATGCCGGTGCGCTGGCTGCCCTGTCCGGGGAAGAGGAAGGCGACCTTGCCGCCAGCCGGGTCCGCGCGGTGGACCTCCGCGTCCCCCTGCCCGTCGAGGACCGCCCGCAGCCGCTCGGTCAGCTGCGCCACGTCGCGTGCGACGAAGGCCACGTGGACCGGCTCCCGCGAGGTGTCGGCGCGGTGGGCCGCGGCGCGGGCGAGGTCGCGCAGCCGCCAGGGCCGTCCCTCGGCCTCGGCGGCCTGGAGGAGTTCGGCCATCTGCCGGTGCGCGGCCCGCTCGTCCCGGCCGCGGAACAGGAACAGTTCGGCGGGCCACTCGTCCAGGGTCTGCCGGGGCGGCGCCGCGTCCCCGTACGCGGCCAGCACGGCATGGAAGTTGGTGCCGCCGAACCCGAACGCGCTGACTCCGGCGTAGCGTTCGCCCGCGGGCCGGGTCCAGGGCCGGGCGGCGGTGTGGAAGGCGAAGGGGCCGGCGTCCTCGGTCCAGGCCGGGTTGGGGCGCCGCAGGTGCAGGGTGGGCGGTGTGATCCCGGTGTAGAGGGCGAGGGCCGTCTTGATCAGTCCGGCGAGTCCGGCGGCGCACTTGGTGTGCCCGATCTGCGACTTGACCGAGCCGAGTGCGCAACCGCCGGTGCGGGCGCCCGCCTCGCTGAACACCTCGCCGAGGATGGTGAGTTCGGTGCGGTCGCCCACCACGGTGCCGGTACCGTGCGCCTCCACCAGGCCGACCTGCGCGGGCGAGACACCCGCGTTGCGGTACGCCCGCTCCAGCGCGGCCCGCTGGCCCTCGGGGCGGGGCGCGGTCAGGCCGAGGGAGCGGCCGTCGCTGGCGGAGCCGAGGCCCTTGACGACCCCGTAGATCCGGTCGCCGTCGCGTTCGGCGTCCGCGAGCCGCTTGAGCACCACGCACGCCACTCCCTCACCGAGCGCGATGCCGTCGGCCCCGGCGTCGAAGGCGCGGGAACGGCCGGTCGGGGAGAGGGCGTGGACGGAGGAGAACAGGACGTAGTCGTTGACGCCGTTGTGCAGGTCGGCGCCGCCGCACAGCACCACGTCGCTGGTGCCGGAGACGAGTTCCTTGCAGGCCACGTCGAGCGCGGCGAGGGAGGAGGCGCAGGCGGCGTCGACGGTGAAGTTGGCGCCGCCGAGGTCGAGGCGGTTGGCGATGCGCCCGGAGATGACGTTGGCGAGCATGCCGGGGAAGGAGTCCTCGGTCAGCCGGGGCAGTTGGCCGTCGAGTGCGTCGGGGACCTTGCCGTAGTACGACGGGAGTACGGCTCGCAGGGTCGCCGCGTTGGACAGGTCGCTGCCCGCCTCCGCGCCGAAGACGACGGCGGTGCGCGAGCGGTCGAACTCCCGACCCCGCTCGCCGTATCCGGCGTCCTCCAGGGCGCACCGGGCCGCCTCCAGGGACAGCAGCTGCACGGGCTCGATGCTGCCGAGGGACGTGGGCGGGATGCCGTAGCGCAGCGGGTCGAAGGGGATGCGGGGCAGGAAGCCGCCCCATTTCGAGGCGGTGTGCCCGGCGGTGTGGTGCACTTCCGGGTCCCAGCGCTCGGCCGGCACCTCGGTCACCGAGTCCCGCCCGGCGACGATGTTCGCCCAGTAGGCGGCGAGGTCGGGGGCCTGGGGGAACATGCAGGCCATGCCGACGATCGCGACGTCGAGCGGTGCGGGCGGCGCCGGCTCCCACTCGGTGGCCGCGGGCCGGCCGCGGGCGGCGAGGAAGTCGGCGGCGCCGTCGGTCACCGAGTGGTGCAGGGCCACCATGGTCGTCGTCGCCGTGCGCAGGACGGCGACCTCTCCGGCCATGAACATCCCGTCGGCGAGCTGCCGTTGCTCGTCGACCGCGCGCAACTCGCCGTCTTCGGCGCGCTCCACGCCCTTGCTGGCGATCCGCAGTCGCCCCACGTTGAGGCGTTCCAGCGTCTCCCACACCTCGCGGTCGGGCAGTCCGCCGGTCCGCAACCGGCGTTCGCGGTGCCGGTAGTCGTCGGTGAACGGGCTGGGCACGCAGCGGGTGGCGTGGCCGGGCGCGGTCTCCAGCAGGGCGGTCGCGGTGGCGGTGCGGACCTGTTCCTGGAAGACCGGCCGGATGGCGCCGTGGGCGACGGCCTCCTCGGTGAACAGGTAGGCGGTGCCCATGAGGATCCCGACCGCGGCGCCCCGTGCGGTGAGCGGCGCGGCGAGCGCTGCGACCATCGCGGCGGACCGTTCGTCGTGCACGCCGCCCGCGAAGAACACCTCCACCTGAGCCGCCGCCTCGGGTTCGGCATCGGCCAAGTAGTCGTCCAATACGGCGAGTTGCGCCTCCCACAGCGGGAACGACGCCCTGGGCCCGACATGCCCGCCGCACTCCGAACCCTCGAAGACGAACCGGCGCGCACCGGCCTGGAGGAACTGCCGCAGCAGCCCCGGCGAGGGCACGTGCAGGAAGGCGCGGATCCCGGCCCGCTCCAGCGCCTCGGCCTGTGCGGGCCGCCCGCCCGCGATGATCGCGTGCGTGGGTCGCAGCTGCCGTACGACCTCCAGCTGGGCGTTCCTGATCTCCTCGGGCGCGAAGCCGAGCACGCCGACGCCCCAGGGCCGTCCGTCCAGGACGGCCCGTGCCTCGGTCAGCATCGTCCGGGTCCGCACGCCGTCGGCGAGCGCCAGCGCGAGGAAGGGCAGCGCGCCGTCCGCGGCGACGGCGGCGGCGAATCCGGCCTGGTCGCTGACCCGCGTCATCGGCCCCTGCGCCACCGGCAACCGCGTGCCGAGCGCCCGGCTCATCGCCGATCCGGGCCGCAACGCCCGCCCCGAGTCGGGCTCTTGCTCCGGCCGCATCGCCGCCGTCATCCCCCGCACCACGCCCCGTACGTCACCGAAGCGCTCGGCGAACCGGGCGGCGAGGAAGCCGTCCTGGCCGAGGGGGAGCAGTTGGCGGGCCGGGTCGCGGGCGCCGAGAAGGGCGGCGACCGCCGCGGGGTCGTCGGCGGGCAGCGACGGCGCGTCGGGGCCGCGGCGGCGCAGCACCCGGTGACCGCCGATCACCACCGTTTCCGCGCCGTCCAGGGACCGCAGCACCGCCCGCAGCTCCTCCGGCAGCCGGGACTCGGGCAGCAGCGCGAGCTGGCTGTCGAGGACGACACCGGCGGCGCCACCCGCCATGGCCGCGGCCGCCGTCCGCGGGCCGATGCCGCCGCAGGCCCAGACGGGCGTGCCGGTCAACTCCTCGTCCGCCAGCAGCTGTTGCAGCAGCACGAAGGTGCTCAGCTCGCCGATCCTGCCGCCGCTCTCGGCGCCTCGGGCGATCAGCCCCCGGGCACCGGCCCGGACGGCGGCCCGCGCCTGCGCGAGATCGGCGACCTCGGCCAACACGCGGTGATCCGAGGCCAGTTCGGCGAAGCTCCAGGGCGTTTCCGGGGCCGTCAGGTCCGACGCGAGGACGACCAGGCCGGGGCCGTCGGGCAGGTCGGCCGGGGTGAGGGCGCACCGGGCGGTCACCCGGACGCCGTACGGGCCCGGCGCCGATCTTCTCAGCCGGGACAGCTCCTGCCGACATCTTCGGTCGCCGTCGCCGAGATCGAGGACGCCGAGCGCGCCGGCGCCGGTGGCGGCCGCGGCGAGGCCCGCGTCGGGTTCTCCGAACGGGGTGAGGCACAGGATCAGGTCATGGGCGCGCACAGGGGAGGTCATGAGACTCCGACACAATCGGCGAAGAGCACGGTGGGGGTTTGTGCGGCGGAACTCGTCGGTGCGAGGGCACCGGAAACTAGCGAGGGGCTACTCGCGGGTCAACAACGCCGGCCGGCGGGCGCCCGCCGTGGCCATGATCCGGCCAGGCCGCCAAATTCCCCGCAAGCGCCGAGAAATCGGAGCTTGTGGGTCATCGGTGCGGGCACCCGCTCACCCGAGCCGGTGCGCCACATCGCCACAAGCCCGTCAAAGCGCTCTCCCGCTTCACCCTTCACTCACCCACCGGCAACGCGCCGTGACACCGGGACCGTGTCTGTAAATTCCGCATGACCTTTGACCCCTGGCGGGGATGCGCACGGGCCGGAAAGCGCCACAAGACCTGAAATGCCCCCGACTCCACGAAATGAACAAGGCCGGGCCCCCGACACACGTCGGGGGCCCGGCCCTCACCGGTCTTCCCAAGGATCCCTCAGCCGTTCGGCCGCAGGGTCCACACCACCGTCATCTCCCCGGTGACGGCACCGTCCTCGCGCTGGATGGCGATGGCGACCGGGAACTCCGGCCGGCCGCCCGCGTCCAGCTCGGCGACGACCTCGGCGGCCGGGCGGCCCAGGGTGGCCGTCGCCGTCACCGGGCCCTTGGCCAGCTTCTTGTAGCCGATCTCGGCCCGGACCGCGAGCGGCACCGCGCGCGAGAGCTGGTCGCCGAAGGCCGTGAGCACGATGGCGCCGCTGGCGGACTCGGCCAGCGTGAACATGGCGCCGGCGTGGGGGCCGCCGATGTGGTTGTGGTAGTCCGGCTGATCCGGGAGCCGCAGCACGGCGCGCTCCGCGGTCACCTCGACGAACTCCAGATTCAGGGTCCGCACCATCGGGACCGCGGTGGCAAGCATCTCGCCCATCGAGGCGCTGTCAACAGTCATGGGCTCGATGTTACCGGCGAGTAGAGCCTGCTGACCAGCGTGGTCCGCATCCGCTCCGCACGACCTTCACACCGCTTCGCTACGGCCCTGACGAGATCCCGTGACCGAACCGTGCCGCCGCCGCACTAGTGTTGTCGGCCATGTGGCCAGATCAGCAGCCGCCCGGGGGCGCGCAGAACCCGCAGCAGAACCCGTACCAGCAGCCGGGTTACCAGCAGCAGCCGAATCCGTATCAGCAGCCGGGCTACCAGCAGTACCCGCAGGGGGGCCAGCACCCCGGTGCCGGTCAGCAGCCGGCGGCCGGTCAGCAGCCGGGCCCCGGCCAGTACCCGCAGGCCCCCGGCCCGTACCCGCAGGCCCCCGGCCTCTACGGGCAGCAGCCGCAGTGGGGCCAGCAGCCGCCCACCGTGCCGATCCAGCAGCCCCCGCAGGGCGGCGGCGACGGCGGCGGCAACCGTACGAAGCTGATCGCGATCGTGGCGGCCGCGGCCGTGGTCGTCGCCGCCTGTGTGACCGGCGTGCTGGTCCTCGGCGGCGGCAAGGACGGCAAGGACACCAAGGCGGACGGCAAGGACACGCACACCAGCCAGGCGCCGACAGGCGCTTCGTCCAGCCCCGCCTCGACCGACAACCCGCGCGCCGCGGAGAGCGAGAAGCCGACCGTGCCGGGCTGGAAGGTCGTGGTCAACCCCAAATGGGGCATAGCCTACGACGTGCCCTCGGACTGGCAGGCCCAGGCGCCCGACCTGGAGGTGGGCTTCGAGGACAACAAGTCCACCAGCGGCAAGCCGCTGATCGTGATGTCGGGCACGGCCGAGGACGAGCCCAAGTGGTGCACGTCCGACGACGACAAGGACGGCCGCACCGACGACACCCCGCTCGCCGTGGTGGGTTCCAAGGGTGCCAGCGGCGCGAAAAGCACCGACCAGATCGCCGTCAACACCCCGGCGTGGTGGGTCTACGGCGGCTACACCCAGCCGGACAAGAAGAGCGTCACCTTCGACAAGAAGGCGACCCCCTTCACCACCACGTCCGGGATCAAGGGCAGTTACGCGTGGGCGAGGTCGAGCGGCACCCCGCAGAAGGGCAAGTGCGCGAGCGACGGCAAGGCCCTCACCTTCGGCTTCCAGAACTCGGCGCACGACTACGTGTCGTTCAACTTCTACGGCGCCAAGGGCGTCAAGGACGAGGTCCCGAACGCCACGGTGATGAAGATCCTCGGCTCCGTCCGGCTGCACGGCACCCCCACCTCCGACTGACGCGGGGCGCGGGTGCGGAGGCGGGACGTGCCCCGCGCGCCCGGCGTTCAGCCGATGCCGAACGACCCGCCCGGCGGCACCGGCGAGGGCACCGCGTCCGCGTCCCCGACCGGCCGCGCGGTGCCGATGAACTCCCGTAGGGCCGTGCCGTGCTCGACCCGCGCGGGGAAGACGTCCGCCGCCACCCGGCGGGCCAGCGCGGCGATGTCCGGCGGCCGGTGCGCGGCGACGAGCACCGCGTTGCCGAACCGCCGCCCGCGCAGCACCCCCGGCTCGGCGACCACCGCCAGCTCCTCGAAAACCTCGGCGAACGTGGCCAGTTGGGAGCGCAGGAAGGCGAACGGCGCCGCGTCCGCGAGGTTGGCGAGATACGTCCCGCGGGGCCGCAGCACCCGCTCGGCCTCGCGGGCGTAGGCGAGGGCGGTGAGATGCGCCGGGACGCGGGAACCGCCGAAGACGTCCGCGATCAGCACGTCGGCCGCGTCGTCCGGCGCGGACCGGAGCCAGGCGCGGGCGTCGGCGGCGTGCACCGCGACGCCCGCGCCCTCGGGCAGCGGCAGATACTCGGCGACCAGCTCCAGCAGCCCCCGGTCGGCCTCCACGACGTCCTGCCGGGAACCGGGCCGGGTCGCCGCGACGTACCGGGGCAGGGTCAGCGCTCCCCCGCCCAGGTGCAGCACGTCCAGCGCCCGGCCCTCGGGGGCCACCGTGTCCAGCGCGTGCCCGAGCCGGCGCGCGTACTCGAACTCGAGGTACGTCGGCTCGTCCAGGTCGACGTACGACTGCGGCGCCCCGTCGACCGTCAGCAGCCAGGCCCGCTCCCGGTCCACATCGGGCATGAGCTTGGCGGCGCCGTGGTCGGTGGTGCGGAAGACGGGTATCTGCTCGGTCACAGGTTCATTGTGACGCGCCCCGCGAGGGCCCTACGAACCGACGGAGACCACCGTGCCCGCGCCGACCGTCCGGCCGCCCTCGCGGATGGCGAAGCCGAGTCCCGGCTCCAGCGGCACCTCCCGCCCCAGCTCGACGGTCATCTCCACCGTCTCACCGGGCCGGGCCACGGCCGCCGCGCCGAGGTCGACGGCCCCGGCCACGTCCGCGGTACGGATGTAGAACTGCGGCCGGTACCCGGTCGCGATCGGTGTCGTACGACCCCCCTCGCGCCCCGACAGCACGTACACCCGCGCCGTGAACCGCCGCGCCGGCACCACGCTGCCCGGCGCCGCCACGACATGCCCCCGCCGCACCGCGTTCCGGGGCACGCCCCGCAGCAGCAATGCCACGTTGTCCCCGGCATGCGCCTGCGGCATCGGCTTGCCGAAGGTCTCCAGGCCGGTGACGACACTCTCCACGCCGTCCGCGCCGAGCACCGCGACGCGGTCCCCGAGCCTGAGCGTGCCGCGCTCCACGGCGCCGGTGACGACCGTGCCCCGCCCGGTGATGGTGAGGACGTTCTCCACCGGCATCAGGAACGGCGCGTCCAGATACCGCTCGGGCATCGGCACGTACGTGTCCACCGCGTCGAGCAGCGCCTCGATGGACGCCGTCCAGCGCGGGTCGCCCGCGAGCGCCCGCAGCCCCGAGACGCGTACCACGGGCACCGCGTCGCCCGCGTAGCCCTGCGCGGTGAGCAGGTCGCGGACCTCCAGCTCGACCAGGTCGACCAGTTCCTCGTCGGCCGCGCCGTCCGCCTTGTTGAGGGCGACGACGATGTGGTCGACGCCGACCTGCCGGGCGAGCAGGACGTGCTCCGCGGTCT
The DNA here is from genome assembly GCF_044327085.1 of Streptomyces sp. AM6-12. Lineage (NCBI taxonomy): Bacteria > Bacillati > Actinomycetota > Actinomycetes > Kitasatosporales > Streptomycetaceae > Streptomyces > Streptomyces sp. AM6-12. Next base: position 6,230,278 of record NZ_JBIQWN010000001.1, on the reverse strand, counting down.
GCGGCATGATCCCGTCGAGCGCGGAGACCACGAGGATCGCCCCGTCGAGCTGCGCGGCGCCGGTGACCATGTTCTTCACGTAGTCGGCGTGACCTGGCATGTCCACATGGGCGTAGTGGCGGGTGTCGGTCTCGTACTCGACGTGCGCGATGTTGATGGTGATGCCGCGCGCGGCCTCCTCGGGGGCGCGGTCGATGCGGTCGAAGGGCACGAAGGTGCCGGTGCCGCGCTCGGCGAGGACCTTGGTGATGGCGGCGGTCAGGGTGGTCTTGCCGTGGTCGACATGACCCATGGTGCCGATGTTCAGGTGCGGCTTGGTGCGCACGTAGGCGGTTTTGGACATGGCTGTACCTCGAAGCCTTCGCTGTCGTACGGAAGTTGAGGACCCCCAGGAGTGGCCGACCCTCCCCCTGCGGGGTCCGCCGGGCGATCCGGGGAGGGTCAGCTTCGGGCGCCGTCGACAGCGGCCGCGAGCGTGGGAACGGCAGCCTTCGGCACATCCGCGACCGCGGATGCTGCGAGGTGGAAGGCGTACCGGAACATGAGGTCGATCATCGCCGACGGGATGTCCGGCGTCGAATGGTTTTCCGCCGGTTCACCCGCACCACGCCCGCCGAGGCGACCGGCGCCGCCCCCGCCCAGGGGTGGCGCCCTGCGGGTCGGACGCACCCGCCTGCGCGATGTTGGTGATCCGGCACACGATGACGCCGCCGTCACCGCCACCGCCCGCCCCGTGTACCGGCCTTCAGGCCGACGAGGGGCCGCCGCGCCGAGCCGGGAGGCCCGTGCGGGTCCACCGGCGGGCGGCCGCACCGCTCCGTGCGTACGACGAGGCCGTCCGGGTCGCCCTCTATCATCGGCGTCGGCCGTCGAAGTCTTCCAGGGGGTCACGTGCTCGATGCCACCACCGTCCCCGCGCCGCCCGTGCCCCGCGCGGGGTTCACGGCCCGCTGCACCCGTGCGCTGCTGTCGCCGTGGGCGCGGTTGACCCTGCTGCTGGTGCTGCTGGCGGCCGCGGGCGCGCTGGTGCTGCTGTTCGATCCGCAGCGACTGCTGACCCGAGGCTGGCCGCCGCAGGCAGGCGGGCTGCTCGCGGCGCTGGGGTTCGGGGCGGGTTACGGGCTGTGCACGGTGGCGTTCGTGCCGCGCCCCCTGCTGAACCTCGCGGCCGGCGCGCTGTTCGGCTCCCAGCTGGGCCTCGGGACGGCGCTCGCCGGGACGGTGTTCGGGGCCGGCCTGGCCTTCGGGCTCGGTCGGCTGCTCGGGCAGGACGCGCTGCGCCCCTTGCTGCGCGGCCGGTTGCTGCGGGCGGCGGACGGGCAGCTGAGCCGGCACGGGTTCCGGTCCATGCTGGCCGCGCGGCTCTTTCCGGTCGTCCCGTTCTGGGCGGCGAACTACTGCGCGGCGGTCTCCCGGATGGGCTGGTCGCCGTTCCTGCTGGCGACGGCGCTCGGGTCGGTCCCGAACACCGCCGCCTACGCGGTCGCCGGCGCCCGCGCCTCGACGCCGACATCGCCCGCCTTCCTGCTCGCGATGGCCTGCATCGCCGTACCGGCCCTCGTGGGCACGGTGGTGGCGTGGCGGCAGCGGCACCGGCTGCGCGGCAGGTGACGGGGGTCCGGTGACGCCCGGTCAGAGGGCTTCGAGGATCATCGCGTTGGCGAGGCCGCCCGCCTCGCACATCGTCTGGAGGCCATAGCGGGCGTCCCGTTCGCGCATGGCGTGCACCAGGCTGGTGGTCAGCCGGGTGCCGCTGGCACCGAGCGGGTGGCCGAGGGCGATGGCGCCGCCCTTGACATTGACCTTGTCCAGGTCGGCGCCGGTCTCCTGCTGCCAGGCGAGGACGACGCTGGCGAACGCCTCGTTGACCTCGAACAGGTCGATGTCGCCGAGGGAGAGGCCGGCGCGGGCGAGCACCTTCTCGGTGGCCGGGACGACCCCGGTGAGCATCAGCAGCGGGTCGGAGCCGGTGACCGCGAAGCTGTGCAGCCGGGCGAGCGGGCGCAGGCCGAGCCGGGCGGCGGTCTCGCCGGAGGTGATCAGGACGGCGGAGGCGCCGTCGTTGAGCGGGCTGGTGTTGCCCGCGGTGATGTTCCACTCGATCTCCGGGAACCGCTCGGCGAAGACCGGATCGTGGTAGGCGGGCCTGAGGCCGGCGAGGATCTCCGGGGTGCTGCCGGGCCGTACGCACTCGTCGCGGGTGAGGCCCTCCAGGGGCGCGGTCTCGGCGTCGAACAGCCCGGCCTCCCAGGCCGCGGCGGCCTTGCGGTGGGAGGAGACGGCGAAGGCGTCCAGCTGCGCGCGGGTCAGCGACCACTTGGCGGAGATCAGCTCGGCGCTGATGCCCTGCGGCAGCAGGCCCTCGGGGTAGCGCGCGGCGACGCCGGGCCCGAAGGGGTCTTTGCCCGCGGGCACGTTGGACCACATCGGCACGCGGCTCATCGACTCCACACCGCAGGCGACGACGATGTCGTACGCGCTGGCGATCACCCCCTGCGCGGCGAAGTGCACGGCCTGCTGCGAGGAGCCGCACTGGCGGTCCACCGTGGTGGCCGGGACCGTCTCGGGCAGACCGGCGGCGAGCACGGCGTACCGGGTGGTGTTCATGGCCTGCTCGCCGACCTGGTCGACGGTGCCGCCGATCACGTCGTCGATCAGCGCCGGGTCGATGCCGGAGCGCTCGACGAGGGACTTCAGCGTATGGGCGAGCAACTGGACGGGGTGGACCTGTGCGAGGGCGCCGGTGGGCTTGCCCTTGCCGATCGGGGTGCGTACGGCCTCGACGATCACTGCGTCTCGCATGGTGCGGCCTCCTGCGGCGGGCTCGTTCACGAGCATGGTTACCGGTAAGTAGGAAATCCGGACTCACCATAACGCGGCGGGTTGGAAAATCAAACTCACACTCCAATATGCGCCCGCCCATACCGCCCGCAATGATTGGAAATCCAAACTCTCGCCTAAGCTGGGCCGCATGGCCGCACCGAAGGACCCGCGCCCCTGCTCCATCGCCGACACGCTCGCGGTGGTGGGCGAGAAGTACTCCCTGCTCGTACTGCGGGAGGTGTGCCTGGGCAACGGCCGGTTCGACCAGCTGGTGCGCAACATCGGCGCCCCGCGCGACATCCTGGCCGCCCGGCTGCGCCGGCTCGTGGACGCCGGGGTGCTGACCAAGCGCGCCTACAGCGAGCACCCCCAGCGCTTCGACTACCGACCGACCGAGGCGGGACTGGAACTGGAACCGGTCCTGATGACCCTCAAGGAGTGGGGCGACCGCCATCTGCGCCACAACACGGACCTGCCCATGGCCGTGGAGCACAGCTGCGGCCACGAACTGGTCCCGGTGGTCACCTGCCGCGCCTGCGGCTCCCCCGTCCATCACGACGATCTGACGGCCCACCCGCAGGCGCCGGGCTGGACGGTGCGGGGCCCCGTGAAAGCATCCTGAACTCCCGCGCCACGCACGGCAGTTGCCCCATGCACAACTGGGCTCACCGGGCGTCCGGGCCCTCGTTTCGGCCAACTCATGGCCACACCCCGGCGTCAACCCGATCGGGCATATGCCATCTGAACTGGGCCGACCACGAGACGTGGCCGGGGGCGCCGGTGACCAACCACATACCTTCTGCGTAGTGGCGCGGTAGCGCAGTGTCAGCCCTTGCCCCTAGGCTGTCCCGCATGTCCCCCCATCCCTCGCCCCCTGGTTCCGCACGGTCTGCCGCCGAGGTGAACGAGCAGATCCGGGCACTGTGGCTGCGCACCGGCGGCGCCCTCTCGGCCGAGGAACGCACGGAGTACGAACTGCTGGTCGTGGAGTGGGCCAGGGCCGTCCGCGAGGAGATCATCAGGGCCGCCTGACCAGCGGGCCGTTGCCCCCACGCGGCCGACCGGAATCATCGGGCGTCCGCGCCTCGGGTCCACAGGGACAGGTCGCTGCTCGTCGCGACGGCGAGGGTGCGGCCGGAGGGGGAAAAGCCGGCGGCGCGGAATTCGGAGTAGTCGGCGTGGAAGATGTGCCACCAGCGCTCGCCGTGCGGGCTGGAGTGGGGAAGCCGCTGCCGCGGGACAGCAGGACACGGTCGTGTGGCCAGGCCGGCGCCACCACCTTCACGGTCCAGCCGTCCCCGGTGGTGGCGTGCAGGCCGCCGCCGAAAAGCCCGGCGATGTGCACCCTGCGGCCGCCGACCGGGCCCAGGCCCGGACAGGTCAGGTCGGCGGTCGCGTCGGGGGTCTCGTCCGCCGGGTCGGGGTCGCGGTCACGGGCGATCCGCTCCCCCGTGACGGCGTCGAAGAGACCATGGCCGTCGCCCGAGACGACCATCACCAGGTCGCGGCCGTCGCCGGGATGCGTCGCGAAGCCGATCCCGAGCAGCCCGCCGACCGGGGCGCAGGCGATGCGCCGCCAGGGATCGGGCGCCGGTACCACCGGGGCCGCGAGGAGCCTTTGCCGGATCTCCCGCTGGTACGGGGACAGCTCCGGTTCGCCGTCCGGCCGCCCGAGCGGTGGTTCGTTCTTCGTCCGCTGCGTCACCCGGCCATGATCCACGCGCCGCCGGACAGGCGCGGCCCCGCCCCCGGTCTTCCCGCTCGCCCGAACCGCCGAATTTCCCCGCATGCCCCTTGGCTCCGCACCTGCCGTGGCCAAGACTGAGCCGATGACGCAGCGCGCGGAACTCGCGACCGTACTGGACCGGCTGGCCGTGGACGAGTTGGTGACCGCGTACGCGGTGACGGTGGACGACGGCGACTGGCCGGCGTACCCGGCCCTGTTCACGCCCGACGGGAGGGCCGACTACCGCTCGTCCGGTGGGATCGAGGGTGAGGCCGGACAGGTCGCCGGGTGGCTCGCCGAGAACATGGGCGGGTTCGCCGTACGGCAGCACCTGATCGTCAACCGGCGGGTGCGGTTCGGGGTCCTGGAGCATGACACCGGGGACACCGCGCGAGTGCGGGCCGACTATCTCAACCCGATGCGCCGCACCGGCGGGGCCCACCCGGCCCCGCCGGATCTGGAGTGCGGCGGCCGGTACGACTTCGGGCTGCTGCGCACGCCGGACGGCTGGCGGATCGGCGAGGTCGTGGTCACGGAGAAGTGGCGGAGGACGGCCGAGGAGCGCTGAGGGCGTCTGATCGCCGGGTTCCGGGGCCGGGATGTGACGGTCCCGAAACAGGGACCGGCGGAACCGACAGCCCCCCGCTGTAGCGGCTGGCAGGCCCCGCTGTAGCGGTCGGCGGGCCCCCGCCGCAGGGGCCGGCAGGCCCCCGTCGGAGACACCGGCAGGCCCCCTGTCGTAGATCGCTTGCGACGCGCACACTGGAGCCCTGGGGTAGGGAGGCTCCGCATGACGACGATCGGACGCTGGCTGGCCATTCCCTGGCGTCGCTCCGTCGTCGTCGCCCTCGCGGGCGCCCTGCCCGTCCTGGCGTTCCCAGCGCCGTCGCTGTGGTGGTTCGCGTACGTCGCCCTGGTCCCATGGCTGCTGCTGGCCCGCTCGGCGCCGACCGGGCGGCGGGCCGCGTACGACGGCTGGTGCGGCGGCTTCGGCTATCTGGTGGCGGTGCACCACTGGCTGCTGCCGAGCCTGCATGTGTTCATCTTCCTGATAGGCGCGCTGCTCGGACTGCTCTGGATGCCCTGGGGCTGGCTGGTGCGCCGGTATCTGGGCGGCACCCCCGCCCCCGGCCGGTGCGCCGTCGCGCTCCTCGTGCTGCCCTCGGGCTGGCTGCTGGTGGAACTGGTCCGCTCCTGGCAGGGGCTCGGCGGACCCTGGGGCATCCTGGGCGCCAGCCAGTGGCAGGTGGCGCCGGCGCTGCGGCTGGCCTCCGTCGGCGGGATATGGCTGCTGAGCTTCCTGGTGGTGGCCGTGAACGTGGCGGCGGCCGTGCTGTTCGCGGTGCGCGGCGCCCGGCTGCCCGCGGTGGCCACGGTGCTCGCCACCGCCGCCGCGACCACCGCCGCCTGGGCATGGGCGCCCCGGCCGCAGATCGACGGCCGGACGCGGATCGCCGTCGTACAGCCGGGCGTCGTGACCGGGCGGGACAGCCCGGAGCTGCGTTTCGACCGGGAGGAGCGGCTGACCCGGCGGCTCGCCGGGCAGGACGTCGACCTGGTGGTGTGGGGCGAGTCCAGCGTCGGCTACGACCTCGCCGACCGGCCCGACCTGGCCCGGCGGATCGCCGCGCTGTCCCGCGCGACCGGCGCCGACGTCCTGGTGAACGTGGACGCCCGCCGCTCCGACCGCCCCGGCATCTACAAGAGTTCGGTGCTGATCGGCCCCAACGGCCCCACCGGCGACCGGTACGACAAGATGCGCCTCGTCCCGTTCGGCGAGTACATACCCGCCCGTTCCCTGCTCGGCTGGGCCACCTCGGTGGGCAAGGCGGCCGGCGAGGACCGCAGGCGCGGCACCGAGCAGGTCGTGATGAACGTGGGGCACGGACTGCGGATCGGCCCGCTGATCTGCTTCGAGACCGCGTTCCCCGACATGAGCCGGCATCTCGCCGAGGACGGCGCGGACGTGCTCCTGGGCCAGTCCGCCACCTCCACCTTCCAGCACAGCTGGGCGCCGGAGCAGCACGCCTCGCTGGCCGCGCTGCGTGCCGCCGAGACCGGCCGCCCGATGGTGCACGCGACCCTCACCGGCGTCTCCGCCGCGTACGGACCCGGCGGACAGCGGCTCGGCCCCTGGCTGGGGACCGATGCGAGCACCGCACGCGTGTACGACGTGCCGCTCGCGCACGGCATCACGCCGTACGTCCGCTACGGCGACTGGCCGGTGCACGCCGCGCTGCTGGTGCTGACCGCGCTGTGCGCCGGCGAGGGGGTGCGGGCGCTCAGGCCGCGCCGGGGAGGTCCTGAACCGCTCGTACCACCCGCTCGCACAGCTCATGGGTCGCCAGCGCGTCCCGGCCGCTGAGCAGGTGCCCGGCGCGCACCGCGTCCAGAAACGTGTGGACCGCCTGTTCGATGCCGCGCTGCCGGGCCACCGGCACCCAGTCGCCGCGCCGGCGCAGGGTCGGCTGGCCCTTGTGGTCGATCACCTCGGCGAGGTTGATCACCTGGCGCTTGGCGTCCTGCCCGGAGACCTCCAGGATCTCCTCCGTGGAGCCGCTGAGCCGGTTCATCACGCCGAGCGCGGTGAAGCCGTCGCCGCCGAGCTGGAGCACCACGTGGTGCAGCAGCCCGTCCCGGACCCGGCCGCGGACCGTGACCTCGTCGACCGGGCCCGGCACCAGGAAGCGCAGGGTGTCGACGACGTGCACGAAGTCGTCCAGGATCATCGAGCGCGGCTCCTCGGGCAGCCCGACCCGGTTCTTCTGGAGCAGGATCAGCTCGCGCGGGTGTTCCAGGCACTGGGCGTAACCGGGGGCGTAGCGCCGGTTGAAGCCGACGAAGAGGGAGACACCGCGCTCCTCGGCCAGCTCCACCAGCCGCTCGGAGTCCGCGAGCCGGAAGGCGAGCGGCTTGTCGACGTACGTCGGGACGCCCGCCGTCAGCAGCCGGGTGACGATCTCGGGGTGGGCGGCGGTGGGGGCGTGTACGAAGGCCGCGTCGAGCCCGGCGGCGAGCAGCGAGTCGAGGCTGTCGTGCCGCTGCCCGGCGGGCAGGTGCAGTCCGTCGGCGACCCGCGCGAGGGTGGCGGGGGTGCGGGTGTGCAGATGGAGGTCGACCTCGGGCAGCGCGCCCAGCACCGGCAGATACGCCTTCCGCGCGATGTCCCCGAGTCCGATGCAGCCGACCTTCACGTGTCTCTCCCCTGCGGTTCGCCCACCTGTACGTCCTCGGCAGCATACGGGGGCCGCCAGTCGGCGATGCCGTCGAAGCCGCGCAGGAAGAGGGCGGGGCCGAACCTGGACAGGGCGGCCATCGCGGAGTCCCGTACGGCGACGGCCACGCGACCGCCGGCCATGTTGACGCGGGCGATCCTGACGGCCTGGCGGGCGACGGCGGTCGTGCGCGGGAGCCGGGCGGCGGTGTAGGCGGCGAGGTCACCGGCATGGTGGGCGAGGACGACGGCGTCCTCGATGGCCTGGTTGCCGCCCTGGCCGAGGGTGGGCGGCATGGCGTGCGCGGCGTCGCCGAGGAGGGCGACGCGGCCCGCGTGGTAGGCGGGCGGCGGGGTCGCGATGTGGTGGACGTCGTGCCGCAGGACGTCCTCGGGCCGGGTGGCGGCGAGCACGGCGGGGACGGGGTGGTGCCAATCGCCGTAGCGGCGCAGGAGTTCGGCGCGTTCGTCGTCCGGGGCGCGGCCGCCCGGCGGGGTGACGGCCGCGGCGTAGGCGTACACCCGGCCGTCCCGCAGCGGATGCGTCCCCCACAACCGCCCCCGCCCCCAGGTCTCATGGGAGGCGAACTCGACGCCGGGCAACGGGATCAGGACCCGCCAGGTGGTGAACCCGGCGTACACCGGCCCCGGATGGGCGGGGAACAGGGCGGCGCGGACACGGGAGTTGACGCCGTCCGCACCGACGGCCAGCTCGGCCTCCAGTTCCTCACCGGCGGCGGGGTCGCCGGGATCGGCGGGCCGGGTGCGCACCCGCGCGGGCCGTGTCCCGTCGCCCGGTTCGACGACGGTGGCCAGGGTTGCCGTGCGCACGCTGCCGGCCGGGAGCAGCGCGGCGAGGCGGCCGATCAGGGTGGCTCGGGGCAGCAGCACCAGCGGGTCGCCGAAGCGGGCGGTCGCGGCGGCGGCGTCGCCGCGCGAGAGCCAGCGGCCGGACGGGGCGCGCAGGCCGCCGTCGCCCTGCCAGGCGGCCAGGTCGCGGATCTCGTCGCCGATGCCGAGGACGTCGAGGGTGCGCAGCGCATTGGGGGCGAGGGAGATCGCGGCGCCGACCGGCGCCAGTGAGCGGGCCCGCTCCAGCACGGTCACCTCCCAGCCGCGCCGGTGCAGGGCCGCGGCCGCCGCCAGGCCCCCGATCCCGCCGCCGATGACGACCGCACGCGCCGACCCTGCCATGGCTCTCCCCTTTCTCACTACAACTGTAGTGCCCACCACGCTACTACAGCCGTAGTGCGACGGATAGGGTCTCCCCATGCCCGCACGCACCACCCCCGGCCCGTCCCGCGCCGGCCTCGTCGCCGACACCGCGCTCGCCCTGCTCGCCGAGCGCGGGATGCGCGGGCTGACCCACCGGGCCGTGGACGAGGCCGCCGGACTTCCGCCGGGCTCGACCTCGAACGTGGCCCGCACCCGGCAGGCGCTGCTGGAACTCGCGGTACGACGGCACGCCGAGCGCGAGGCGCGGCTCCTCGCCCCGGCCGAACCGTCCGGCCCGGTCGGCGACCTCGACGCGCTGGCCGACGGGCTCGCCCTCGCCGTGCACCGCTCGCTCACGCAGGGCCGCGCGCTGCTGATCGCCCGCTACGAACTCGCCCTGGAGGCCACCCGCCGCCCCGAGCTGCGCGCCTACTACGACCGCGCCGGCGCCGTCTTCAAGGAACAGCTGGCCGCGCTGCTCACGGCCGCCGGCTCCGCCGACCCGGACCGGCATGTGCTGTCGCTCATCGCCTGGGCGGACGGCCTGATGTTCGCGTGCGCGGCGGGGTCGTTCAGCACGCAGGTGCCGGACCGGGCGACGATCCGGGCGGGAGTGCGGGAGCTGCTCGTGGGGATGCTGGGCCACTGAAATCCCCTGGAATCCGCCGCACTTGACCGGCGAGGATGGGGCCATGACGAGCGAACGCAACGAACCCGCCCTGAACGCCGGAGAACGCGAGATGCTGGAGGGCTGGCTGGACTTCCACCGCCGGACCCTGATCGCGAAGTGCGAGGGACTGACCGACGAGCAGCTGCGCACCGCCTCGGTGCCGCCCTCGGAGCTGACCCTGATGGGGCTGGTGCGGCACATGGCCGAGGTGGAGCGGGCCTGGTTCCGCAAGGTGATGGCGGGCGAGGACGCCGGCTCGATCTACTGCTCCGATGCGGACGTGGACGGCGACTTCCACGCCACCGAGGCTGACACCTGGCAGGAGGCCCACGCCACCTGGCAGGCGGAGGTCGAGGCGGCCGGGCGGATCGCGGCCGGGCGGGAGCTGGACGAACTCTCCCGGGGGAAGAGCCGGTTCAGCGAGGAACCCTTCAGTCTCCGCTGGATCTACACCCACATGATCGAGGAGTACGCCCGGCACAACGGCCACGCCGATCTGCTCCGGGAGCGGATCGACGGCGCCGCCGGCGTCTGAGGCGTCAGCCCCAGGCCGTGGAGACCCCTCGTTCGGTGCGGGAGTTCACCCGAACGGGGGCATCCGACTCGCTTCTTTGATGCCAAACGGGTCCAAAGCCAGCATCGTTGCCCGAGTGCATCGAACGACGACCACCGCAGCGCTTCTGGTCACCGTCGCCGTCTCGGCCCTCACCGGCTGTGTGACGGTACGGCACACGGCGGCACCGGGACCGCCTCCGGGTGCCGCGCCCTCGCTCCAGCCGGCGCCCCGCACGGACGGCAGCGCGTCACCACGGGTGGTGCAGGCACCGGCGCGGGAGGCACTGGAGATGGTCGGCCCGTCCAAGGGCCCGGCACCCGCCCCCACGGCCGCCCCGCACGGAAGTCCGGCCGCCCCGCCGCCCACGCACCCGCCCGCTCCCCCGCGCCCCCAGCCACCCCGTGCGCACCGCCTCCCGCAGGCACCCCCGCGCACCTCCCAGCGGGTCCCCGCGGACGTCTGCGACCTGGGCCGCGAGTACGGCGGCTGGCGCGGCAACAGCCCGGAGTCGGAGATCTGCGAGCGGACGTACGGCCACCACTGAACGACCCGGCATCCCGGTCCCCCGTCGACCGGCCCCTCCGACGGCGGCCCCCTCGTCGCCGGCGCCAGCAGAAGTCAGCACCCCCGGCCCCGCACCGTCCCCTCAGCTGGGTCGCTGCCGAGGCGGCCCCCAGGGCCCACCGCCCGACGGACCCTCCTCCAGCCTCAGTTCGAGCCGGCCGATCGCCGCCCGGACTTCCTCGCCGTACCCGTCGTCCGCGAGGGCGTCCGCGGTGGTGCGGGCGTGGTCGAGGTGGGTGCGGGCGGCCTCGGTGCGGCCCAGCTTCACGTAGTCCGCGGCCAGGTTGAGGTGGAGGGAGGGGAAGAAGCCCGGCACGCCCCGCGGGTCGCCGTCGGGGAGTTCGCGGACCGCCGCCAACGCCCGCAGGTCCCAGGCGAGTTCGTCCTCGGGGTCGTCCTGGGTGTCGGCGAGGTAGTGCGCCAGGGTGCAGCGGTGCAGCGGATCGCCGTCCTCGCCGATCTCCGTCCACAGGTCGAGGAAGCGGCCGCGGGCCTCCTCGCGGTCGCCGGCGTGGTGCAGCATCACGACCTGGCCGATCCGCGTCAGCACCTCGTCTAGGGCCGTCTGTTCCCGTCGCTCCGCCACCGCGTCCTCCGGCGATCGTCCGCTGTCGTGCACCGACGCTAACCGGCGCCGCCCGGATTCCCGGTCAGGCGGCGCCGACTCCTCCATCAGCCCAGGTCCGGGATGCGCCAGTCGATCGGCTCGTGGCCCTGGCGGGCGATCGCCTCGTTGATCTGGGTGAAGGGGCGGGAGCCGAAGAACTTCCTCGCGGACAGCGGGGAGGGGTGCGCGCCCTTGACCACCACATGCCGGCCCTCGTCGATCAGCGGGAGCTTCTTCTGCGCGTAGTTGCCCCACAGCACGAACACGGCCGGGTCGGGACGGGCGTCCACCGCGCGGATCACGGCGTCGGTGAACTTCTCCCAGCCCTTGCCCTTGTGCGAGTTGGCCTCGCCGGCCCGCACGGTGAGGACCGCGTTGAGCAGCAGCACGCCCTGCCGGGCCCACGGCATCAGATAGCCGTTGTCCGGGACCGGGAGGCCCAGTTCGTCCTGCATCTCCTTGTAGATGTTGCGCAGCGAGGGCGGGGTCTTCACGCCCGGCCGGACCGAGAAGCACAGGCCATGGCCCTGGCCCTCGCCGTGGTACGGGTCCTGGCCGAGGACGAGGACCTTCACCTTGTCGTACGGCGTGGCGTCCAGCGCGGCGAAGACCTCCTCGCGCGGCGGGTAGACGGGGCCCTTCGCCCGCTCCTCCTCGACGAACTCGGTCAGCTCCTTGAAGTAGGGCTGCTCCAGTTCGTCGCCCAGAACCCCGCGCCAGGACTCGGGCAGCATGGCGATGTCGGTCACGTCAACGTCCTCACGATGTCGATCAATTACCGCGTGCGGTCACTTCAGGATTCAGAACCTACAGGCGACCACTGACAGCGCTCCCCCGCAGGCCCGCTCCCCGCCGCTCACCAGCTCGTTTTACGGTGCAGCGTCCACATCATCATGATCGTCGAGGGGTCGAGGGCCTGCTCGCCGCCGGATATGTCGTCGCTAGCCGCCACGTACTGCCGGCCCTGCCACAGCGGCAGCAGTTGGGCGTCGCTCGCGATGATCCGCTGGGCCCGCTCCATGTCGCCGACCGTCCTGGCGCGGTCGCTCTGGGCGCGCGAGTGCGGCAGCAGCCGGTCGGTGATCTCCTTGGCCGGGTAGGGCGTGCCGAGCGCGTTGTGCTCGCCGGTGAAGGGCGCGATGAAGTTGTCCGCGTCGGGGAAGTCCGGCGACCAGCCGCGGCCGAACACCGGGTACTCGCCCTTCTGGTAGCCGACCACATACGTCTTCCAGGGGCGGCTCCTGAGGGTGACCGTGAACAGTCCGGAGCCCTCCAGCTGCCGCTTGAGCTCCTTGAACATCAGGGCGGTCTCGGAGCCGTAGCGGTCGGTGGTGTACCAGAGGGTCAGCGGGACCTTCTGGTGGATGCCCGCGTCCTGGAGGGTCGTGCGGGCCTTGGTGCTGCTCGGGTCGCCGTACTCGTCGAAGAAGGCGGTGGTGTGGCCGACGAGGCCCTTGGGGACCATCGAGTACAGCGGGTCGACGGTGTCCTTGTAGACCTTGTGGGCGATGGCGCCCCGGTCCACGAGCTGGGCGATCGCCTTGCGCACGGCGGGCCGCCCGGCCCAAGGGTCCTTGGGGTCGAACACCAGGTAGCTGATGTCCGTGCCGGCGCCGTCCACGAGCTGGAGGTCGGAGTTGCCCTGCTGCTGGAGCGTGAGGATGTCGTCGGCGCCGAGACCCCGGTAGGTGACGTCGATCCGCTTGTCACGCAGCGCCTTGACCATGCCGGCGGAGTCCTGGAAGTAGCGGATGGTCACCGCGTCGTTCTGCCGCCGGGCGAAGCCGTGGTAATTGCCGTTGCCGGTCAGGACGGCCTGCCGGCCCTCCTGGTACGAGGTGAGCTTGTACGGCCCCGAGCCGTCGGCCCCGGCGCCCTTGCGCAGGGCGCGGGCCGGGTAGTCCTTCGGGTCCACGATCGACAGGGCCGGGGTGGCGAGCACGAACGGGAAGGTGGCGTCGGACTTGCCCAGGTGGAACACGATTCCGCGGTCGCCGGAGGTGTCCACCCGGTCGAGGCTGCCAAGGAGCCCGGCGGGGCCGGCCGGGGCGTTGATGGCGCGGATGCGGTCGACGGAGTACTTGACCGCGCGGGCGTCGACCGGGTCGCCGTCGGCGAATTTCAGGCCCGAGCGCAGCGTGCAGCGGTAGGTGCGGCTGGAGGAGTCGGTGAAGGCGCAGCTCTGAGCTGCGTCGGGCTGGGGGGTCGTCGCGCCGTTCGGGTAGGCGAGGAGCGTCTGGTAGATGTTCCGGTACAGCTCCCAGGAACCGTCCCAGGCGCCGGCCGGGTCGAGGGTGCTGGGCGCGCTGGTGGTGCCGACCACGATCGGGTCCCCGCTGCCCGAGTCCCCGTCGGACAGCAGTCCGCAGCCGCCGGCGGCCAGCGACACGGACACGATGGCCGTGACTGACCGCAGGAATCGGTTCCGGTTGGACAACGCGCACGCTCCTCGATCCGCCTACCTGGGTCGGCAGACCTTACCTCAGCGTCAGTGCGCCCAACCTCCCCTGGAACATGGCCACTTGATCGAAAAGCGATGACGACGTTGTCATCCGTCTTGGTGTTCGCTGTGCGGTGTTCCGAGCGCCGGTCCGTCCGGATTCCGGCGCCCGGAAGGTGGTTTCACACCCCGGCGTTGAGGAAGAGTCCACCGTCCACGACGAGGGTCTGACCGGTGACCCAGTCGGACTGCTCGGAGGTGAGGAAGGCCGCGGCGCCGCCGATGTCGGACGGCACGCCGAGCCGGCCCAGCGGGTAGGCGGCGGCCGCCTCCTCCTCGCGGCCCTCGTACAGGGCCTGGGCGAACTTCGTCTTGACCACGGCCGGGGCGATCGCGTTGACCCGCACCCTGGGCGCGAACTCGTGCGCCAGCTGCTGGGTCAGGTTGATCATCGCGGCCTTGCTGACGCCGTAGGCGCCGATGAACGGCGAGGGCGCGAGGCCCGCGATCGAGGCGATGTTGACGATCGCGCCGCCGTTGTCCTTCTGCCAGGCGTGCCAGGTCTTCTGGGCGAAGCCGAGCGCGGAGATCACATTGGTCTCGAAGACCTTGCGGGCGACGTTCAGGTCCAGGTCCGCGATGGGCCCGAAGACCGGGTTGGTGCCCGCGTTGTTGACCAGGTGGTCCAGGCGGCCGAAGGCCTCCATGGTGCGCTCGACGGCCTCGCTCTGGTGGTCGAGGTCGTGCGCCTTGCCTGCCACGCCGATGACCCGCTCGGCGCCGAGCTTGTCGACGGCCTCCTTGAGCGCGTCCTCGTTGCGGCCGGTGATGCACACCCGGTCGCCGCGCGCGACGAGGGCCTCGGCGACGCCGTACCCGATGCCGCGGCTGGCGCCGGTGACGAGGGCGACCTTGCCGGACAGGGGCGGGAGTTCTGCGGAAGTCATGTGCGCCGTCCCCTAGTCGAGCGGTCCGCCGGCGACGTACAGCACCTGGCCAGAGACGAATCCGGCCGCCTCGCCGGTGAAGAAGGCGATGGCGTTGGCGATGTCCTCGGGCTCGCCGACGCGCTGCACCGGGATGGCACCCGCGGCGGCCTTCTTGAAGTCCTCGAAGCCCATGCCGACGCGCTCGGCGGTGGCCTTGGTCATCTCGGTGGCGATGAATCCGGGGGCGACGGCGTTGGCGGTGATGCCGAACTTGCCCAGCTCGATGGCGAGGGTCTTGGTGAAGCCCTGGAGGCCCGCCTTGGCGGCCGAGTAGTTGGCCTGGCCGCGGTTGCCGAGCGCCGAGGAGGAGGACAGGTTGACGATCCGGCCGAAGCCGGCGTCGACCATGTGCTTCTGCACGGCCTTGGTCATCAGGAACGAGCCGCGCAGATGCACGTTCAGGACGGTGTCCCAGTCGGAGACGCTCATCTTGAACAGCAGGTTGTCGCGCAGCACGCCCGCGTTGTTGACCAGGATCGTCGGGGCGCCCAGCTCCGCGACGATCCGGGCGACGGCGGCCTCGACCTGCGCCTCGTCGGAGACGTCGGCGCCGACCGCGATGGCCTTGCCGCCGGCCGCGGTGATCTTCTCGACGGTGTCCTTGCAGGCGGCCTCGTCCAGGTCGATCACGGCGACCGCGCGGCCCTCGGCGGCCAGCCGTACGGCGGTGGCGGCGCCGATGCCGCGCGCCGCGCCGGTGACGACCGCGACCCGCTGTTCAGTGGTGGACATGTGCTGCTTCTCCTCGCCCTTGAGAGATCCCGTACGACCCTTCGCGAGGGCCTTCCGGTGCGGTGAGCGACCGCTTAGTATCTTCAGCCCACACGACGCTAGAAGCCCTGGCACCCGGTGTCAACGGCTCATCCGGCCGTTGTGATCCATTACCTCACCAGGAGGTCCAGCAATCGCTCCGTCTCGGCGGCCGGGTCGGCGGTCAGGCCGGTGTGCACCGGGCCGGGCTGGACCACGGTGGAGCGGGGCGCGATCAGCCAGCGGAAGCGCCGCCCGGCGTCGTCTCCGGCCGCCTGTCCGGCCGCCGCGCCGCCCGCGCAGTGCCGCTCGATCGCGGTGAGCGCCGCCCGGATGGCGGCCGCGTCGGCCGCCGGGTCCAGGGCGCGCAGCCGGTCCTCGTCCAGATGGGTGCGGGCACCGACGTAGCCCTGCGCGCGGCAGTAGACGGCCACGCCCGCGTTGAGACACTCCCCGCGCTCGATCCGGGGTACGACCCTGATCAGCGCGTATTCGAAGACGTCCCGGTCGCCGCCCTGGCCGGCTCGGGTGATGTGGCGCTCGGTGACATGGCCGGCCATGTGGATGTGGGTCTCGCTCACTTGTCCTCCTGGGGGCCGGTGCCGGTGATGCGGTCGGCGATGACGGCGGCGCGGGCGAGCAGCGGGCGCGCGTAGGCCCGGCGCAGTTCGTCCGGAGTGCCGAAGCCGGGTTCGCCGGTGAGCCAGGCGTCCGGGATCTCGGCGGTGACCTCGGCGAGCAGGTCCTCGGTGACGCGGGGCGCGAGGTCGGCGGCGGCCGCCGCGAGGTCCGGGGCGAAGCCGGCGAGGGCGTGCTCGGCGGCGTCGTAGGGGCGGGCCGCGGATTTCTCGGCGGCGGGCCAGTTGTGGTGCCAGATCATGGTGGCGCCGTGGTCGATCAGCCACAGCTCGCCCCGGTGGACCAGGAGGTTGGGGTTGCGCCAGGAGCGGTCCACGTTGTTGATCAGCGCGTCGAACCAGATGATCCGCCCGGCCTCCTCGGGGCTCACCGCGAAGGCGAGCGGGTCGTAGCCGAGGGCGCCGGAGAGGAA
Organism: Streptomyces sp. AM6-12; assembly: GCF_044327085.1. Lineage (NCBI taxonomy): Bacteria > Bacillati > Actinomycetota > Actinomycetes > Kitasatosporales > Streptomycetaceae > Streptomyces > Streptomyces sp. AM6-12. The sequence continues at coordinate 6,213,673 of NZ_JBIQWN010000001.1, read as the reverse complement.
GTCCATGCCGAGGTTGGTGCCGCCGCTGCCCCGTAGCAACTCCTGTACCTGCGGCTCCGGTTCGCCGAGCCCGAGCACCGCGTCCAGCTCGACGGTGACCAGGCGGGGCGCCCGGAGGCCGAGGCGCCGGGCGAGTTCGCCGCACACCACCTCCGCGACCAGGGTCTTGCGGCCCTGTCCGGCTCCGGTGAACTTCATGACGTAGGTCCCGGAGTCGTCGGCCTCGACGAGCCCCGGCAGCGAGCCGCCCTCACGCAGCGGCGTGATGTAGCGGGTCGCGGTGACTTCCTTGAGCATCGCCCCAGGTTACTGGGGCCGCCCGCGACGCGGGGCCGGAGGCGGCCGGGCGCCTCGGCGGCAGCCGAGGTCGCGCGGCAGCGCGTCGCCGCCGGTTCCGCGCGGCGGGGCGCCGTACGACAACGGGGCGCATGTCCGTCGTCCCGCGGGCCGGGCCGCAGGATCAGTCGACCTTCCGCGCGGCCGTGCGCAGCGCCTCGACCGCCGCGCGGATGGAGGGGCGGCGGTCGGCGTCGGCGCGCCAGATGACGTAGACGTGCCGGCGCACACGCTGGGTGAGGGGTACGAGGACCACGCCGTCCGGCACCGGATGGCGGCCCAGCAGCGGCGCGATGCACACCCCCAATCCGGCGGCCACCAGCTGGAGTTGGGTGTGCGTCTCGCCCGCGCGGTGGCCGACGATCGGCTCGACGCCCTTGGAGCGCAGGGTGAACATCAGCCACTCGTGGCAGAACTCCCCCTCGCCCCAGGTGATCCACTCGTCCTCGGCGAACTCGGCGAGGTCCACCTCGGCGCGGCCGGCGAGCCGGTGTCCCGCGGGCATGGCGACCTCGGCCGGGTCGTCCAGGAGCGGCGCCTTGACCAGTCCGTCGGGGACCGGCATCGGCTTGTTGTACCAGTCCAGGACCACCGCGAGATCGAGGTCGCCGCGCACCACGGCGGCGATGCCCTGCTCCGGTTCCAGCTCGCTGGAGCGCACCCGCAGCCCCGGATGCTCGGCGCGCAGCGCCCGCAGCGCCACCGGGAACAGGCCGCGGGCGGCGGTGGGGAACGCGGACAGCCGCAGCTCCCCGACGACCTGCCCGCGGTGCGCCTCCAGATCCGACTCGGCCAGTTCCACCTGCGAGAGGATCCGTGCCGCGTGCTCCGAGAGCAGCCGGCCGGCGTCGGTGAGCCGTACGCCCCGGCCGTTCTTCGCGAGGAGTTGCTGGTTGATCTCGCGTTCCAGCTTGCCCAGCTGCTGGGAGACGGCGGACGTAGTGACGTGCAGCGCGTCGGCGGCGGCGCTGACCGAGCCGTGCCGGGCCAGGGCGTCCAGGGTGCGCAGGCGCTCCAAGTTCAACATATAAGCGATCCTACGAGATACCCGGTGAGATTTCTCGATTGTGCTAAGAAGTTTGATCCCGCATCGTTGTCGTCATGAGCACGGTCACCACATCCCGAACCCAGTCCCGCACCACCCCGGACCTGTCACCGTCCCGCCCCCGCCTCGACTGGCGGCTGCGCTTCGGCGCCCTGTCCCTGATCTGGGGCTTCAGCTTTCTGCTGATCAAGGTGGGTACCGGCGGGTACGCGCCGTTCCAGGTCACCCTCGGCCGGCTGGTCTTCGGTACGGCGGTGCTGGTGGCGGCGATGGCCGTCAAGCGGGAGCGGCTGCCGCGCGGGGGCCGGCTGTGGGCGCACATGGCGGTCGCCGCGTTCTTCCTGAACGCCCTGCCGTTCTCCCTCTTCGCCTACTCCGAGCTGACCATCCCGTCCACGCTGGCCGGCATCTGCAACGCCACGTCGCCGCTGTGGGGCATGGCGCTGTCCGTCGTCGCGCTCTCCGAGGACCGGCCCACCCGCATCCGGGTCGCCGGACTGGGGCTCGGCTTCCTCGGGGTGCTGACGGTGCTCGGCGCCTGGCAGGGCTTCCACGGCCTCGACGCCACCGGCACGGCGATGGCCCTGCTCGCCTCGCTGAGCTACCCGGTGGGCTGGATCTACGTCCGGCGGACGCTCGCGGGCACCGGTAACTCCCATCTGTCGATGACCGGCGGCCAGTTGCTGCTGGCCACGGTGCAACTGGCCGTGGTGACACCGCTGTTCACCGGCATGCCGAAGCACTTCGCCCTGGTGCCACTGCTGGCCGTCGCCGCGCTGGGCGCGCTCGGGACGGGACTCGCGGTGCTCCTCCAGTACGGTCTCGTCGCCGAAGTCGGGCCCACGACGGCGCAGATGGTCACGTACTTCATTCCGGTGATCGCGACCGCGGCGGGGGTGGCGATCCTCGGGGAGTCGCTGCGCTGGAACACGCCCGTGGGGGCGGTGATCGTGCTCGCGGGGGCGGCGCTCACACAGGTGCGGGGGAAGAAGGGCGCCACACGCTCGTAGACCGGCTGCTTTTGGACCACCCCGCCGCGGCCCGCGCCGCCCCGCCGCACCCCACGTCGGCAAGTTCTGGATCGGTCGTTGCGATACAGGGAGGCGCGCCACGACCCCGCGTGACGCGCCGTCAGCCATAGGTACGTGCCGGTGACGGTCGTACCGCCGCCTCGACCGCCTCCGCCAGCGGTTCGATGTCCCGGGGGGTCAGCGGGGACACCGTGATGCGGACGGCCGGGGGGCTGGACAGGCGGAAGCGGGCGCCCGGAGCGACGCCCCACCCGGACTGAAGAAGGCGGGCGACGGTGGCCGTCTCGTCGGGGACCGGGACCCAGACGTTCATGCCGGTACGCCCACGCGCCTCGATGCCACGGGCGGCCAGCGCCTCGATCAGGGGCTGCCGCCGGGAGCGGTACGACTCCGCCACCGCCGTCCGGTCCACCGCGCCCTCGATCCACAGATGGGCCACCGCCCGCTGGAGCAGCAGGCTCACCCAGCCGGGCCCGAGGCGCAGCCGGCCGCGGACCCGGTCGACGGTCACCGGGTCGCCCGCAAGGACGGCGAGGCGCAGATCGGGCCCGTACGTCTTGGCTGCGGAGCGCGCGAAGGCCCAGTGCCGGGTGGCGCCCGCGAGGGGGTGCGGGGGCAGGTCCACGATGCCGTGGCCGTGGTCGTCCTCGATCAGCAGGGCGTTCGGATGCGCGCGCAGCACCGCGCGCAGGTCACGCGCGCGGGCGGCGGACACGGCTGCGCCGGTCGGGTTCTGCGCGCGGGCGGTGACGATCACCGCGCGGGCCCCGTCGGCCAAGGCGCGGGCCAGTTCCTCGGGGGACGGCCCGTCGTCGTCCACGCTCACCGGGACCGTGCGCAGGCCCAGCGCCGGCAGCAGATCGAGGACGCTGCCCCAGCCGGGGTCCTCGACAGCGACCGCGTCACCGGGCCTGAGGTGGGCGGCGAGGACGCGCTCGATGGCGTCGAGCGAGCCGGAGGTGACGGTGAGGGCCCCCGCGGGGACGCCGTCCGCGTCGAGTTCGGCGCGGGCGACGCGGGCCAGGCCGGGGTCGACGGGGTCGTCGCCGTAGAGGACGGCCCGCCGGTCCCCCGCCTCGGCCGCCGCGGCGAGCGCCGGGGCGAGGGACGGCAGCAGGGCCGGGTCCGGGTTGCCGGTGGACAGGTCGCGGGCGCCCGGCGGCACCTCCACCCGCAGCTGAGCGCGTCCGGTGGTGACCGGCTTGGGCCGCACCCGACTGCCGCGCCGCCCGGCGGTCTCGATCACCCCGCGCTCGCGCAGCGTGCGGTAGGCGGCCGCGACGGTGTTCGGATTCACCCCCAGCCGGGCCGCCAACTCCCGCATGGGCGGCAGCGGTTGGCCGGGGCGCAGCTCCCCGGTGCCCACCGCGCGTTCGACGTCGGCCGCGATCTCTGCTGCGCCCCGGCCCTCGATCCGATAGTCTCCTAGCACAAAACTCATTATGCACTAGTACAAATGCGAATCGCCTGTCGGCTTCGCCTTGGAGGGACCGTCATGCCGGGCACCACCGCGGAAACCCAGCCCACCGTCTACACACCGACCGACCGCACCGTTCCCACCCGCAGCGCGGACCGGGCGTCGTACGACAAGGAGCTGGTGCACGCGATATTGGACGAGGGGTACGTCTGCCACCTGGGCTTCGTCCGCGACGGCGCGCCCGTGGTGCTGCCCACGCTGTACGGCCGGGTGGGCGAGCGGCTCTACATCCACGGCTCGACGGGTTCGCGTCCGCTGCGGATGACCGGCGCCGCCGATCCGGGTCTGCCGGTGTGCCTGACCGTGACCCTCGTGGACGGCCTGGTGCTGGCCCGCTCCGCCTTCCACCACTCGATCAACTACCGCTCGGTGGTGGTGCACGGCATCGCGCACGAGGTCACCGACCCCGAGGAGCGGCGCCGCGCGCTGGACGCCCTGGTGGACCACGTCGTGCCGGGGCGCGCCGCCGACTCCCGGCCCGCGAACAAGAAGGAGCTGGCCGCCACCGCGGTGATCCGCCTCGACCTGGACGAGGTCTCCGCGAAGCTGCGCACCGGCGGCGCCAACGACGAGCCCGAGGACCTCGCCCTCCCGCACTGGGCCGGTGTCGTCCCGCTCCGCAAGGGGTACGACGCCCCGGTCCCGAACGCCGACCTGGCGCCCGGGACCGAGCTGCCGGACTACCTCGCCGGGGAGTAACTCCCCTTCGACTCCGCCGGGTTGTCGCCGGGTCCCGCCGGGCGCCCGCCACCACCGCGTCCGGTCGCCTCGCTCACGGTCAGGCCCGCGACCGCCGTGAGCATCAGCAGGGTGCCGATCACGGTGGTGGCCGTGAGCCGCTCGCCGAGCAGCAGCACGGCGAGCACGGCCGCGGTCACCGGCTCCAGCAGCATGATCACGGAGACGGTGGCGGACCGTACGACGGCCGCGCCCGCGAAGTACAGGGCGTACGCGAGGGCCGTGGGCACGGCGGCGATGTAGCACAGGAGCCACAGCAGCCGGGCCGGGTGGCCGGTGTGCGGGAGCAGTCCTTCGTGCAGCGCGAACGGCAGCAGGCACAGGGTGGTCACCGCGAAGGCCCACACGGTGGTCTCGGACGCATCGGCGCCGCCGTCCCGGCCCCACCGGCGGGTCAGCAGGGTCATGGCGCCGTAGCCCGCGGCCGACAGCAGCGCGAGCAGCACCCCCGCGGGGCGGACGGCCGCGCCCGAGTCGCCGAAGGTCAGCACGGCGAGTCCGGCGAGGGCGCCGGCCACCGACAGGACGCCGCCCGCGCCGAGCCGTTCGCCGAGCAGGATCCGGGCGCCGAGCGCGATGAGCACGGGGCCCGCGCCGAGGGTGACGACGGTGGCCACGGCGAGTCCGGTGGCCGCCACGGCCGCGAAGTAGGCGGTCTGGAACACCGCGAGTCCGAGGCCGGTGGCGAGGGCCTTCAGCACCCGGCGCGCCACCGGTTCGGCCGCGCCCCGCCGGGTCCGCGGGCGCAGACCGCGGCCGGCGAGCAGCAGCAGGAGGCCCAGCGCGCAGCGCCAGAAGGAAAGGCCGAAGGCGCCCATGTCACTGGTCCGGTAGACCAGGGAGGCGGCAGCGCCCGCGGTGCCCCAGGCGGCACCGGTGACGATCAGATACAGCAGGCCGCGCCCTACGGGCAGGCCGGTGGAAGTGTTCGGGTTCGAGGTCGAGTTCGAGTTCGATGTCGCGTCTGACAAGGGAGTTTCTCCGCAGGAACGCACCCGAGGGGTGCGGAAGTTCGGGGGCGGCCCGATCGATCGGGTCGCGCGGACTTCGTCTGCGGGCAGCACCGTCCGGCCCGGCGCCGATCGCGCCGGGCGGGTGTCCCGGAGGCCCGCCTCAGGCGGCCGGGGGCGGAAGTACGAGCGTGGACGGCATGACCAGCACTTTAGGCGGAGGTGCGGTGCCCCGACAACGCCCTTTCCGGGCCGCCGGGGACGACCGGTTCCGGCGACCCCTTGGCGGGCGTCGCGGACTGGGCGATGAACGCGCCGGCCAGGACGATGACGCCGCCGAGGACCTGCGGCGCGGACAGGCGCTCGCCGAGCAGCACCCAGGCCAGCACCGTCGCGATCACCGCCTCCAGACAGGCCACGACCCCGGCGACCTGCGGGGACAGCCGTCGTACCGACAGCACTCCGGTGATGTAGGCGACCACCGTGGCGGCGAGCACGAGCCAGGCGAGCAGGGCGGGGGCGGGTACGGCGGTGCCGTTCATCCGCGCCGAACCGGTGAGCGCGGCCCAGTGGAGCTCCCAGGGGCGGGCCACGGCGGTGAGCACGAGGGCGCCCACGAGCAGGCCGTACGCGATGACGCCGAGCGGGTCCGGCGCGTGTTCGCCCGCGTCGCCGCCCTGGTCGGAGAGGATGAAGTAGCCGACCTGGCAGCAGGCGGCGGCGAGCGCGAACGCCAGGCCCAGCGCGTCGAAGCTCAGCCCCGACCAGACCTCCACCACACAGGCGAGACCCCCGGCCGCGAGGACGACACCGAGCGCGGCGGCGCGGGTGACGGACCGCCGCTGCACGAACCGCACCCAGCCGAGCACCAGCGCGGGCGCCAGGTACTCGATGAGCAGCGCCACGCCCACGGGAATGCGGGACAGGGCCGCGAAGTAGCAGGCCTGGACGCCGGCGACGGCGAACAACCCGAACCCGAGGAGCAGCGCGGGGCGGCGGCGCAGCAGGGCGCGATGGCGCCAGGCGATCGGCAGCATGACCAGGGCGGCGCCGGTCACCCGCAGCCACACCACATGCAGTGGGTCGATTCCCGACTCGATCAGCGGCTTGGCGGCCACTCCGGACCCGCCGAAGGCCAGCGCGGAGGCGAGCGCGAGGCCCAGACCGACGCCTCTGCCGCCGGTTTCACTGCTCTCAGAGGTACGCACCGGCACATGATGACAGGCGACGACAGGAGCGTCATCCTCGTTGACACCTGTCTCAGGGGATGGACGGCGGACGGGGGGCCGCCGGGGCGGGGACGGACGGCAGACGGGGGCAGCGGGGCGGGGACGGACGGCGGATGGGGGCCGCGGGGCGGGGACGGACGGGGGCGGAGACGGACGCGGGCGGGGGGCGCTGAGGCGGGGATCGACGGCGGACGGGGGGCCACGGGGCATGGACGGACGGGGGTCCGTCGGGCAGAGATCGACGGCAGACGGGGCTCTCGCCGGGGCGCGGACGGACGGCGGACGGAGGCCCGCCGGACGGGGACGGACGGCAGACGGGGGTCCGCCGGGGCGGAGATCGACGGCGGACGGAGGCCCGCGGGGCGGGGTGGACGGCGGGCGGGGCTGCCCCCGGACCCGGGCCCGGGCCCGGCTCTCAGAAATCCGCGTCCTGCGCGAACTCCCCATGACCGCCCGCGCCGGGACCCCCGGAGCCGGTGGCCTCGATCCGGTCGGACAGCTCGCGCGCGTCGATGCCCGCGCGCTCCAGGACCTCGACGGCACGCGAGTCCGGGTCGGCGACGAGCGCGGCGAACAGATCGGTCGCGCCGGCCGTGTGCCCGCCGCGCCGCCGCGCCCGCTCTCGGGCACCGTGCAGGGCGGCGGCCGCCGCCGGGGACCAGTCGCCCGCGTCACCGGCGGCCGGACGGGGTACGACGGGGATGGCGCCCGAATCCTCGACGCTGCCCTGCCAGCGCAGGCCGTAGCCGATGCTGCGCTGCACCAGATAGCCGAGGAGCCGGGCGAGTTGGGGCGGGCCGCCGACGGCGGAGCGCACCTCGGGGTCCTGTTCGAGGAGCGAGTGCAGCAAGTGGGCGGTGTCGACCTGCCGGTCGCCGTCCCGTACGGCCCGGCGGCGGGCACCGGCGACCACCGTCGCGAGCTCGGCACCGAGCGCCGCGGCGTCCTGGCACGGGTGCGCCCCCGAGGACGCGGGGGCGGTCGGGCGGGCGGTACGGGATTGCACGACCCCACCCCATCAGCCGCAACCGGCCGAGTCATCCCCGAGCGGAACCATTTGGGCGTCCCGCGCAGAGTGGACATCGTCATCGGCGATCTCATCCTTGGGGAGGAGATTTCGGCCGTTCCGCCTCCGGGGGCGCGCGCCGGTTTGCACACCACCGGCCGGGCAACCGCCGTACGTCACCCAGGGCGTGGAAGGCGGGGGCGGCTGTCGGCTCGTGGCGCTGCGGGCGATCTACGGCAAGGAGTACGTGTACGGGTCTGCGCGCCGCGGGACGCGCTGCCGCCGACCTGTTCTGGCAGGCGTGGCACTGCCATGACGATCAGCGCCGTGCGCGCGCCCGTACGGAAGCCGGCGCTCTCATCCCCGTGGACGTCTCGCGGGTGGCGGAACGGGGAAGGTGCCCCGCGCTCTCGCGCCACGGGGCACCCCCTTGCCGTCTTCCCGCCTTACCGCTACGGCCCTCAATCCTCGTCGGCGAGGATGAGGTACAGCTTCTTGCGGGCCTCGTTGACGACGGCCAGCGCCTTCTCGCGCTGCTCCTTGGTCCCGGTCTTCCAGACCTGCCCGAAGGCTTCCATCAGGCCCATGCCGGCCTGCCGGACCTCGCCCAGCGCCTCCCAGTCGACCCCGCGCGAGGCCTCCTCCCAGGGCGCCTCCGGACCCTCTTCGGCGACACCGCGACCGCTGTCGGTGAGGGAGAACAGCTTCTTGCCGCCCTCGCTCTCGCTGACGATCAGGCCCTCGTCCTCCAGCATCTGGAGTGTGGGGTAGACCGAGCCGGGGCTGGGCTTCCACGCGCCGCCGCTGCGCTCGGCGATCTCCTGGATCATCTCGTAGCCGTGCATCGGGCGTTCCTTCAGCAGGGCCAGGATCGACGCCCGCACATCACCGCGCCGCGCCCGCCCCCTGGGACCGCCGCGCCCCCGATGCCCCCAGGGCCCGAACCCAGGGCCGAACCCCGGCCCACCCGGGCCACCGGGCCCGAACGGCCCGAACGCGGCGCGCCGCGCCTCGAACCCGCCCATGCCACGTCGGCCGTGACCCTCGTGCCGCTCGAATCCATGTCCACGCATGGTGATCACTCCATTCCATCGCTGCTCTGTCACATCTGCATCGCGTATCGTTCGCGATGCCTCAACGATATATCGGAACCGATCGCCTGCCAAGCCCCTTTCTGATGAGCGCGAGTGTGCTGTCTCATCGGGCTTGACCGGTCTCACCGAAGTTTGACGACCGTCCTCACGCTGTACCTCGACGCGGCGTCGACCGCGGGGTGGCAGCCGGAGGGGAGGCGGGTGGTGGAGATCGACGGTCGGTCCCCGCTGGAGGCGGCAGCCGCCGCTCGGGCCGGGGCTACCGGCCCGGCGGGCCCCGAAGAGCGATTCCGATGACTTCGGTGATCCTCGAACCTGCCCCGCGGGCACCGATCAAACTTCGTTGAGACTGGTCAAACTCCGTTGAGACGGGCCGGCGAGCACCTGACGAAGGTGCCCGGGGCGGTCGCGGCTATGATCCGCACCTTCGATGCGATGGAGGACCTGGTGGGGATATTTCGGCGCGGAGAGCGTCGTGACGGGGCGGACCTGCCGCGTGATCGGGAGTTCGCGTTTCTGTCCGAGGCGGAGGCTGCCCGGTTGCGTACGTTCGTCCGCGAGGCGTTCGCGGAGCGTGGCATCGAGGTGACGGTCGAACCAGGACGCGTGACCACGGACTCGGGTTGGCGCTTCGGCCTCTCCAACCTCGCGGCCGTATGCCACAAGGACGACCGCGGACCGCGGGGCTGGCGGAAGCTGGTGGACGAACACGTCGACCGGGTCATCCGCTCGATGGCCGGACCACAGGCTCTCAGGGTCCTGCCGCACGAACGGCTGCTGGCCCAGCTCTACCCCCGCTTCATTCCCAGCGATCCCGCGCTCCTCAAGGCCTTCGGTTACGGGCCCCGGTCGGTGCCGGATCTGCTGGAGGTGCTGGCGCTCGACCTCCCGGAAACCGTCGACATGCTGACCGCGGACTCCCTCTCCGACCTGGGCGAGATCACCGACCTCCGGGACCGCGCGATGCGGAACCTCCGGGCCGTCCGCGCCGACAAGCACAAGGTGGTCAGGGACAAGGACGGTTCCCGTTTCGACGTGCTGACGGGCGGCTCGTACTTCATCGCGAGCCTCGCCCTGGTCCTCGACGAGGTCGTACGCCGCTACACCAAGGACTCACCGGCGCCGCACGGAATCCTGGTCGCGCTGCCGCACCGGCATCAACTCGCCTTCCACGTCGTCGGCGACAGGGACGTGTTCCCCTCGCTCCACGCCATGGCTCGGTTCGCCGCGGCGGGATTCGAGGAGTCGCCGGGTGCGCTGAGCCGTTCGGTCTTCTGGTGGCACGGGGGCCGGTTCACCCGGCTCGCCACGCAGGACGACGCCGGCCTGCACATCGAACTCACCCAGGAAGCCATGGACTTGGCGGCACGTTTCGCGGACGGATGACCGAGCCTGGCTCACCGTGGTGCCGTGCGGTCGCTCCGCGATGCCGGCGGCAGACCACATCAACCGAGACGACGGAACTCCACGACAAGGCATCTCGCACGCGCGTGACTCCGGGCGCGCCTCGTCAGGCGGTGCCCGCCAGGCGGCGCATGATCGTCATGAGTTCATCGGGCGGGGAGACGTTCATGGTCCGGGTTCCCCGGTCGAACCGGCGGCTCACAGGCGGAGCGCCTCACCGATCGGATCACACTGCCCGGCGCCGCCCGAGCGCGGTGCGGCGGCGGGCAGGCACGGCCGGCTCCCTCCGTCTGGGCGGTTGGGCGCGATCACGTGGCTCGGAAAGCGGGCCAGCGCTCCGGAATTGGCCTTGGCCGGCCGGTCGGCGCAGCCGCTAGTTTCGGGGCATGCGGATTCGAATCGTGGACGCCTTCGCCGACCGGCCCTTCGCGGGCAACCCCGCCGGCGTGCTGCTGCTGGACGGCGACGCCTTCCCGGCCGACGGCTGGATGCAGAACGTCGCCATGGAGGTCAATCACGCCGAGACGGCGTTCGCGCACCGGCTGCCCGCGGGCGGCGACGCGGACTGGGCGCTGCGCTGGTTCACGCCGGTCACCGAGGTGGCCATGTGCGGGCACGCCACGCTGGCCACGGCGCAGGTGCTGCACACGACCGGCGCGCACGAGGGTCCCGTGCGGTTCGCCACCCGCAGCGGGGTGCTCGTGGCCACGCCCGCCGGGGACGGCGCGATCACCCTCGACTTCCCCACCGCGCCGCTCACCCCCGTCGCGGTGCCGGACGGCGTCGCCGAGGCGCTGGGCGCGGAGCCGGTCGCCGTCCTCGACACCGGGGCGAACGTCGGTGACCTGCTGGTGGAGTTGGCGGACGAGAAGACGGTCCGCGGTCTCACCCCCGACCACAAGGCGCTCGCCGCGTACTCCGCGCGCGGGATCATCGCCACCGCCCGCGCCGACGACCCGTCAGGGGGCTACGACTACCTCTCCCGCTGCTTCTTCCCGAACGTCGGCATCGACGAGGACCCCGTCACCGGCAGCGCCCACACCGCGCTCGCCCCGCACTGGTCCGCCCGCCTCGGCCGTACCGACCTCACCGGCCTCCAGGCATCCCCCCGCACCGGCCTGGTGCGGACGGCACTCCGCGGCGAGCGCACCCTGCTCACCGGCCGCGCGGTCACCGTCATCGAGGGCGAGCTGCACGCCGGCCCGGACGCATGACCCGCCGACCGCCTCAGGCCGTCGGCAGCCAGCCCACTTTGCCCGCGAGGAGCGCGTAGCCGACGAACGCGCCGATGTCGAGCAGCGAGTGGGCGACGACCAGCGGGCCGACCCGTCCCCAGCGGCGGTAGAGCCAGACGAACACCACGCCCATGGCCATGTTGCCGAGAAAGCCGCCGATGCCCTGGTAGAGGTGGTACGAGCCGCGCAGGACCGCGCTCGCGACCAGCGCGGTCCCCGGCGCCCAGCCCAACTGGCCCAGCCTGCGCAGCAGATAGCCGACGACGATGACCTCTTCGAGGACCGCGTTCTGCACCGCGGACAGGATCAGCACCGGGAACTTCCACCACACGTCGGGCAGCGCCTCGGGCACGACGGTGAGGTTGAAGCCGAGGCCCCGCGCGGCCAGGTAGAAGGCGATCCCGGTACTGCCGATCACCGCCGCGACCGCCGCGCCCCGGCCGAGGTCGGGCCAGGGCCGGGTGCGGTCGAAGCCGAGGGTGCGCAGGCTCCTGCCCTCGCGGAGCAGGAAGTGGGCGACCAGGGCGACCGGGACCAGGGCGGTGGCGATGCCGAACAGCTGCCAGGCGAGGTCGAGCCAGGGGCGGCCCGGCGCGGCGGAGGCGTTGAGGGTGGCGGCCTGGTCCTTGAGTCCGCCCGGCTTGGTCACTGAGCCGATGAAGCTGATCAGCGCGGAGACCCCGCTCGCGCCCAGCGACAGCGCGAGCACGAGGATCGTCTCGTCGCGCAGGATCCGCCGCGTCCGCTGTTCCAGCCCGCCCGCCGATCCGGCCTCCACCTTCACCCCTGCCTCCCACACCTCACGAGCGACTGCCGCATTGCCCGCAAGGATCGCAGAAGCACCTGGGAGAACCGCGCACCGGGCCACCCGGCCACCCGGCCACCCGGCCACCCGGCCACCCGGCCACCCGGCCACCCGGCCACCCGGGGACGGTACACCGCCCACCGCCCCTACTCGCCCGCCTCGAACCTCCCGCTCACGCCATCGACACCGCCAGCCACGCACCTCCCGCCCACGCCGTCGGCACCGCCCGCCGTGAACCGCCCGCTCGCCCCAACGGCACCGCCCGTCATGAAGGCCCCGCTCACGCCATCGCCACCGGCTCCGGCAACCCCACCGGCCACATGTGCACCGGCTCCCCCACATGCATCAGCTCGGCGTACCGCCGCGTCGTCGCGGCCAGTGCGGCCTGCCGGGACAGGCCCCCCTCCAGCGCCCGGTGGAAGGTCGCGGCCTGCCAGGACGCGCCGTTCATCCGGCGCCGGCAGCGCTCCTCGATGACGCCGAGGTACAGATCGCGGTCGGCCGCCTCGACGCCCCACGCGTCCAGCCCCGCCGAGGCCAGCGGCAGCAGCTCGTCGCGGACCAGGGTGACCGCGTCGACCTCGCCCGTGCCGCCGTACCGCCCGCGCCGGGGCCAGACGAAGCGGGCGTCGATGCCGTGGCGGCACGCCGCGTCGAAGTTGGCCTCGGCCGCGGCGAACGGCAGCCGGGTCCAGACCGGCCGGGACTCCTCGGCGAGGGCACGCACCAGGCCGTAGTAGAACGCCGCGTTGGCGATGACGTCGGTGATGGTGGGGCCGGCCGGCAGGACCCGGTTCTCCACCCGCAGGTGCGGTACGCCGTCCGCGATGCCGTACACCGGCCGGTTCCAGCGGTAGATGGTGCCGTTGTGCAGCACGAGTTCGGCGAGCTTCGGGGTGCCGCCGGCCGCGATGACCTCCAGCGGCTCCTCGTCGTCGCAGATCGGCAGCAGGGCCGGGAAGTAGCGCAGGTTCTCCTCGAACAGCTCGTACGCCGAGGAGACCCACCGCTCGCCGAACCAGGTGCGCGGCCGTACGCCCTGCGCCTGGAGTTCGGGCGGCCGGGTGTCGGTGGACTGGAGGAAGAGCGGTGGCCGCGACTCCCGCCACAGTTCGTGGCCGAACAGGAACGGGGAGTTCGCACCCACGGCGATCTGCGCGGCGCTCGCCGCCTGCGCCGCGTTCCACACGTCCGCGAACCGCCCCGGGGTCACCTGGAGGTGCAGCTGCACGGAGGTGCACGCGGCCTCCGGGACGATGGACTTGGCGGTGCAGACCAGGTGCTCCACGCCCTCGATGTCGAGCCGGAAGTCCTCCCCGCGCGCGGCCACGATCTGGTCGTTGAGCAGGGTGTAGCGGTCGACCTCGGAGAGGTTGGAGGAGACCAGGTCGTCCCGGCCGAGCGTGGGCAGGATGCCGGTCATCACGATGCCCGCGTCGACCTCCCCGGCCTTGCGGTCGGCATAGGCGAGCGAGGCCCGCAGCTCCTCGGCGAGGCGGTCGAAGACCCGGCCGCCGAGCCGGTGCGGCGCTATGTTCACCTCCAGGTTGAACATCGCGAGTTCCGTCTGGAAGTCACGGCTGGCGATACGCTCCAGCACTTGGCCGTTCAACATTTTCGGCATGCCGTCCGGACCGGCGAGATTCAATTCGATCTCGACGCCCATGAGGTTCCTGGGGCGGTCGAATCGCTTCTCGACCAGCAGCCGCTCCAGCCCCGTCAAGCACTTCTGGAGCTTTTCGCGATAGCGCTGGCGATCGGACAGGTCGAACTGCCCTGCCACGACCTTCTCCCCCATCGAAGTGTCCCTCCTCGGATGGGCGGTCCGCGTTCCGGCCGCCGGGGCTCCCAGAGTCAGGTGGAGTAATGCCCAGTGAAAGCGATCGATAACGTCCCGCGCCACCCGGACGCCCGCTACGCTGTCGGAATGTTCCCTGCGGCACATTCACGGGGCATGTCGCGAGCGCACCTACGGGTGCCCCGAACGCCTCGTGAAAAACGCCGATGACTTTCGGCCGTCCGCGAACGGAGCGTAAGGCGAGGTCGACGCGCCGTGACCGCCCGTAAACCGGGAGGATTTCCGCGAATCGGCGGCCTATTCCTGCCTTGTGGGACCCACGGCAATGGGTTAGATGAAACACCGCCTGAACACATGTCGTATAAACTTCGTCCACAAGGCGGGAGGGTGGCGCCCTCGGTCCGGGTCCTGCCGCATTCCTGCCGCTCTGGTTGACGGGCGGCGGAGCGCGCCGCACCCTCGTTCTCCACCGACCGGCCCCCACCTCTCCGCCTTTTGTGAGCAGACAGCGCCGTCCGCCCCACCCTCCCTCGCGCCCCGCGCCTGTCGAATGAGAGGCGACCCACCATGCCGCTTCACGTTGCCCCTGCCCCCGCGCCCGCCCTGCGCTCCGTCCTCACCGCCCTGAGCTCACCGACCGCGGTCCGTGAGGCCCGCACCCCCTCCCTGCGTGCCGCGCAGGGCCCCGTGACCCCCGAACTCCCTTTGCCCGTCCATGTGTTGGACCGGATCACGCCGCAGGGCCTGTCCGCCACCCGGCTGGCGGGCTGGCGCTTCCTGATCCGCTGCGGCGACCGGACGCCGGCCGCGGCCGAGACCATGCTCACCCCCGACGGCTGGGCCTTCTCGCACTTCTTCGAGGGCCCGTACGTCGCCTCCACCGAACTGGCCCTGAAGCAGGCCGAGTCGCTTCAACAGCCTTACCAGCCAAGGCTGTTGTCGGTGCCCGGCCTCTACATGCTCACCCTGTGGCTGCACGGCGACACCGCCGTCGACGGCGCCGAGGGACATCCCGCCGCCAGCGATCTGCTGGTGCCGCTCGCCCCGGCGCCGCCCGGCATCGCGGCGCACCTGCCGCACCCGGTGGCCGATCTGCTCCCGGTGCTGACCCTGCGGGCGACCCGGCTCCCCCTGCTCGGCTCGTCGGCCGCCTGACACACGGGCCCCGGACGGACTAGTCCACCTCGGCCAGGGCGAACCACCTGAAGGGACAGGGTAGTTGGGCTGAACCGTCCGCGCGGGTGACGCGTCCTCAACCTTGTGGGAAGCGGTGCCTCGAAATCCCTGCGGAACGACGCCCGTGGGGCAAGACTGGCTCCGAACGACTGCATGACGGGGGACGCCATGACCACGACAGAGCGAGAGATCCCATCCATGTGCCAGCACCAGCCACCCTGCCCGTCAGCCGAGTCCGCCGACCGGGAGTCCGCCCGCCTCGTGGCGCACCACCCGGAACAGGGATGGAGCCTGCTGTGCAACGGCGTCCTGTTCTTCGAGGACACCGGTGAGCTGCTGCCCGACGGCCGCGTCATCGTCCCGCACCGCCCGCTCGGCGCGGACCAGGTGGTGACCGCCGCCTGACCGCGGCGGCGCCGCGAGGACGGCGAGGACCGAAGGGGTCGGCCGCACCCACCCGGTGCGACCGGCCCCGACGCGTGTCCGGCTGGTCGTAGCCGCGCCGCGGGGGTGGGATGGAAGGAGACGGCGCGGGACACCGGTGAGGAACGGTGAGTCATGTCCGGTTACGACGCCCCGGCGGGCGCACGTGTGGTGGTCGGTGTGAGCGGCTCCCCCGGCAGCGTCACGGCCCTGCGGCGGGCGGGCGCGCTCGCCCGTCGGCTGGGAGCCGAGCTGTGGCCGGTGCTGGCCTGGGAGCCGCCGGGCGGCGAACCGGCCACCCGCCGCTCGCCCGCCGCGGGTGTGCCGGACGAGGAGTGGCAGCGGCTGGCCGGGGGCCGGCTGGTCGCGGTGCTCGCGGAGGTGTTCGGGGAGCGGGGGCCCGGCGTGCCGGTGCACGCCCTCGTCGTGCGCGGCAGTCCGGGCCGGGCGCTGGTGACGCTCGCGGACCGCGAGGACGATCTGCTGGTCGTCGGCACCGGCCGGCGCGGTCTGCCGCGGGCCTTCTGCGGCCGGGTCCGCCGCTACTGCCTCGCCCACGCCGACTGCCCGGTCCTCGCCGTACCGCCGTCCCCGCTGGAGTCCCAGTTGCTCGCCGTCCACCGGCGCAACGCCTGGCACCTGCCCCTGGACACCCGGGGGCTGTGATCTCCGCCGCAGCGAGCGCGTAGGAGCCCCGTCAAGAACCGGGCCGGGCGCGTCAGGGCGCCGTCAAGCGTCGCGCCGCCCCCGCCCCGACTGATTACCGTCGATGTCATGGAGCACAGCGACGACACCCGCCCCCGGCTGACGAGCCCACGGCCGCCGGCCGCCCTGCCCACCGCGTACGACCGCGAGTGGGCGGGCGAGGTGCGTACCGCCGCGCGCTGCGCCGCCGCGCTGTTCGCGCTGCTGCTGTGCATCGACGGCGCGGCCGGCTCCCTCACCTGGGCGCGGGGCCTGCTGTGGTGCGCCCTGGCCCTGCTCCTGTTCCTCGTCCTGTATCCGGCCAGGGTGTCGGCCGGTGACGGCTGGCTGGCCAGCAGGCGGCTGCTGCGCACCCGCCGGGTGCGTACCGATCTGCTGGTCGCCGTCCGCCCGCTGGACGGCATCACACGGCGCCTGGTGCTGCGCGACCTCCTGGGGAACCGGGTGGAGATCGACCCGGAGGTGCTGGTGCGCAACCCCGCCCTGTGGCACCGGCTCGACGACGGCGCCCGTCACGCCCTGGCCGGCGGCACCCTGCGCTGCGGCACCACCGCCCTCGACCAGCTCGCCCACCGGCTCGACCGCGAGACGGCCCTGGCGGTCTTCCGGGCATCCGGACTGGAGTGAGGGCGCCGGACGGCACCGCGCACCGCGACCACGGCCCGGACCACACCACGCACAGTGACCACGGCCCAGGCGGCCCTCCGAACAGTGACCGCAGCCCCATCGGCCCCACGCACAGCAACCACGGGCCAGGCAGCCCGCCGAACAGTGACCGCAGCCACGCACAGCGACCGTGGCCCGGTCGGCCCCACGCACAGCGACCACGGTTCGCCCGGCCCCACGAACGCCACGCCCCGCACGGCCCGCGCGCAGCGACCAGGCCCCCGACGGCACCACGCACGATGACGCTCGGTGGCCGCCGATTCCCCGGAGGTGCACCCCGCCACTCGTTCGGCCCAGCTCCCGGCCACCCGCTCCTGCCTCAGCCTCTTGATGCGGCCCTGACCGCGGCCCGCCATTCTTAACGCAAGATTGACGCCTCCCCGCCCCCGATCCGGAGGCCCAGGCGTCACGCTCTGCATACGCTGGTGCCGCCGTCCGTGTGATGGCTGAAAAGAGCTGAGCCCCACATCAGGAGCGCCCCGATGGCCACGACCGAACACCCTCCCAGTACCAGTCGCCTGCGCGCCTGGATGCTGGAGGGCCTGTCCGACATGGGCAAGAGCGGTGGCCACACCGGGCCGCACGCCCAGCCGGAGCCCCCGCACAAGGGGCAGCGCTGGTGGCGGGTGATGTGCCTGACGGGTGTCGACTACTTCTCCACCCTCGGCTATCAGCCGGGCATCGCCGCGCTCGCGGCCGGTCTGGTCTCCCCCATCGCGACCATCGTGCTCGTGATCGTCACCCTGGCGGGCGCGCTGCCGGTCTACCGGCGGGTGGCCGAGGAGAGCCCGCACGGCGAGGGCTCCATCGCGATGCTGGAGCGGCTGCTGTCCTTCTGGAAGGGCAAGCTGTTCGTGCTGACCCTGCTCGGGTTCGCGGCCACCGACTTCCTGATCACCATCACCCTGTCCGCCGCCGACGCCTCCACCCACCTGGTGGAGAACCCGCATCTGACGAGCGCCCTCCAGGGCAAGCAGATGCTGATCACGCTGCTGCTCGTGGCGCTGCTCGGCGCGGTGTTCCTCAAGGGCTTCCTGGAGGCGATCGGCGTCGCGTTCGCCCTGGTGGGCGTGTATCTGGCGCTCAACATGGTCGTCGTGATCGTCGGTCTGTACCACGTCATCACCGCCGAGCACGTGGTCACCGACTGGACCAACGCGCTGACCGTGCAGCACGGGAACGTCTTCGTGATGATCGGCGTGGCCCTGATCGTCTTCCCGAAGCTCGCCCTCGGTCTGTCCGGGTTCGAGACGGGCGTCGCCGTCATGCCGCACGTCAAGGGCGACGCGGGCGACACCGAGGAGCACCCGACCGGACGCATCCGGGACACCAAGAAGCTGCTGACGACCGCCGCCGTCATCATGAGCTGCTTCCTGATCACCAGTAGCTTCATCACCACCCTGCTGATCCCGGAGAAGGACTTCCAGCCGGGCGGTCCGGCCAACGGTCGTGCCCTCGCCTACCTCGCGCACCAGTACCTCGGCGGCGCGTTCGGCACGGTCTACGACGTCTCGACCATCGCCATCCTGTGGTTCGCCGGCGCCTCCGCCATGGCAGGCCTGCTCAATCTGATGCCGCGCTATCTGCCCCGCTACGGCATGGCCCCGCACTGGGCGCGCGCGGTGCGCCCGATGGTCATCGTCTTCACGCTGGTCGCGTTCCTGGTGACCTGGATCTTCGACGCCAACGTGGACAAGCAGGGCGGCGCCTACGCCACGGGTGTGCTGGTACTGATCAGCTCCGCGGCGATCGCGGTGACCATCGCGGCGCGCAAGGCGGGCCAGCGCCACTGGACGATCGGCTTCGCCGTGATCTCGGTGGTGTTCCTGTACACCACGGTCGTCAACGTCATCGAGCGTCCCGACGGTGTGAAGATCGGTGCCTGCTTCATCGTCGGCATCATCCTGGTCTCGCTGCTGTCCCGGCTGGCCCGCGCCTTCGAGCTGCGTGTGACCAGCGTGACGCTCGATCCGCTGGCGGAACGTTTCATCAGGGACATGGCCAGCCGCAAGATGCGGTTCATCGCCAACGAGCCCGGCCACCGGGACAAGGCCGAGTACCGCGACAAGATCGAGCAGATCCGCGCCGACAACGACATGCCGGAGCAGGAGGACTTCGTCTTCGTCGAGGTCACGGTCACCGACCCGTCCGAGTTCGAGGCGGGCCTGACCGTGCGCGGCGAGGTCCTGCACGGGCGCTACCGGGTGCTGACGCTGGAGTCGGCGTCCATCCCGAACGCCCTGGCCGCGCTGCTGCTGCACGTCCGCGATGTCACCGGCTGCACCCCGCACATCTACTTCGAGTGGACCGAGGGCAGCCCGTTCGCCAACTTCCTGCGCTTCTTCCTGTTCGGCCAGGGCGAGGTCGCGCCGGTCACCCGCGAGGTGCTGCGCGAGGCGGAGCCGAACCGGGACCGCAGGCCGCGTGTGCACACGGGCTGAGCGGCGCCCTATCGTTTCCGGCATGCAGTCCTACACGATCGGCCAGGCGGCGCGGCTGCTCGGCGTCAGCCCCGACACCGCCCGCCGCTGGGCCGACGCGGGCCGGGTGGCCACCCATCGCGACGAGGCGGGACGGCGGCTGATCGACGGCCGGGACCTGGCCGCGTTCTCCGTCGAACTGGCCAAGGGCGGCGAGGAGGAGACCTCCTACACCTCCGTGCGCAACGCCTTCCCCGGCATCGTCACCGCCATCAAGCTCGGCGACGTCGCCGCCCAGGTGGAGATCCAGGCGGGCCCGCACCGGCTGGTGTCCCTGCTGACCCGCGAGGCGGTCGAGGAACTCGGCCTGGAGGTCGGGGTGGAGGCCACGGCACGGGTGAAGTCGACAAACGTCCATATCGACCGGGTCTGACCGCTCCGGCCCCTCCTCGGCCCCCGTGACACCCGCTCGACCCCTCCTCGGCCCCCGTGACGCCCCTCAGGGAACCGCCGCCACCTCCACCGGCGCGCACCGGTACCCCCCGTCCACCCGGATCGCCGTGATCCCGCTGATGTGCCGGGCCCCGCAGCGGTCCTGGGGCAGGACCAGTTGGGGGCCGGTCGCGTCCAGCGGGGTGTCGTCGATGCTGACGCCCAGCAGGACGGGCGCGTCGGCGAAGTCCGGGTCGATCTCGGCCCAGGACAGCAGCGCGTGGTGGCCGTCGGTGCCGGTGACGCCGATCAGGAAGCGCAGCCGGTCCTTGCGGCGGACCGGGTCGAAGCCGGGGCCGACGTCGGCGAGGACGTCGTACAGCCGCGGCCCCGTGAAGCGGTGGTGCTGCATGCCGCTGGTCGCGCACTCGAAGCTGACGGCCACCCGGTGCTGTGGCCAGCGCAGCAGATCCGGCACGGTGAGCCGGGAAGGACGTACGAGATCTCCGCTCAGGGCGAGTCGGGCGAGCGTCACCTGCGACCACCTCCGGCAGGACGGTACCCGCGGCGGAGCACCGTACAAACGCACATGCCAGCCACACCGCGCAGGATCCCAGCTCATGCGATGCGACAAGGGACTTACAGCTGGCAGATGCGGCAGTATCATCGCGGGACGGCAGGTTCGTACGGCCGTACCAGGGCGCGACAGTCGTTTTGCACAACGCGAGGAGCAGAACCGTGATGACCCCTTCCGTGCGCCGGACCCGGCGGATGCTTCAGCTGGCCGGCGTGGGAGCCGCCGCCCTGTTGACCCTCAGCGCCTGCTCCTCGTCCTCCGGGTCGTCGAAGCCGGCGTCGGACACCTCGGGTTCCCCCAAGCTGTCCGGCACGGTCACCGTGTTCGCCGCCGCCTCGCTCCAGGAGAGCTTCACCGCCCTCGGCAAGGAGTTCGAGAAGCAGCATCCGGGCACCAAGGTCACCTTCAGTTTCGGCGGCAGCGACACCCTCGCCGCGAGCATCACCGGCGGTGCCCCGGCCGATGTCTTCGCCGCCGCCAGCCCCAAGACCATGGCGACCGTGACGGACGCCAAGGACGCGGCCGGTGCCCCGGTCACCTTCGTCCGCAACCAGCTGGAGATCGCCACCCTGCCCGGCAACCCCGACAAGGTCGCCTCTCTGAAGGACCTCACCAAGCCCGGTCTGAAGGTCGTCCTGTGCGACAAGACCGTGCCGTGCGGCGCCGCCGCGCAGAAGGCGCTCACCGCCAGCCACCTCAAGCTCACCCCGGTCTCCGACGAGCAGGACGTCAAGAGCGCCCTGAACAAGGTCGAGCTGAAGGAGGCGGACGCGGCGGTGGTGTACAAGACCGATGTGCACGCCGCGGGTGACAAGGTGGAGGGCGTGGAGTTCCCCGAGTCCGCCACGGCCATCAACGACTACCCGATCGCCCTGCTGAAGAACGCCAAGAACGCCGGGACGGCCAAGGCGTTCATCGCCCTCGTCCGGTCCGCCGAGGGCCAGAAGGTGCTGGGCGAGGCCGGGTTCCTCAAGCCGTGACCTCACCCGATGAGCCCGGCGCCGCGACCGGTCCCCGCACGGACCGGCCGCGGCGCCGCCGTGTCGGCGGGGCCGCGGAGGGGTGTACGACGGGGGGTACGACGACCCGCCGCCCCGGCACGACCCGTCACACCGGCACCAACCGCCAGCCCGGCACGACCCGCCACCCCGGCACGCCCCGCCGCCCCGGCATGAGCGGCCGCCGCGGTGTCCCGCTGCCCCTCCTGCTGCCCGGCGTCCTGGCCCTCGCCTTCCTCCTGCTGCCCCTGCTCGCGCTGCTCGTCCGCGCCCCCTGGCGGAGCCTGCCGCACCAGCTGACCAGCGCCGAGGTGTGGCAGGCGCTCCAGTTGTCGCTGGTCAGCGCCACCCTGGCGACCGCCGTCAGCGTCGTCCTCGGCGTGCCGCTGGCCTGGCTGCTGGCCCGCACGGACTTCCCTGGCCGCGGTCTGCTGCGCGCCCTGGTGACGCTGCCGCTGGTGCTGCCGCCGGTCGTCGGCGGTGTCGCCCTGCTGCTGGCGCTGGGCCGCAACGGCGTCATCGGAAAGTGGCTCGACGCCTGGTTCGGGATCACGCTGCCGTTCACCACCACCGGGGTCGTGCTCGCGGAGGCGTTCGTCGCGATGCCGTTCCTGGTCATCAGCGTGGAGGGCACCCTGCGCGCCGCCGACCCGCGTTTCGAGGAGGCGGCCACCACGCTCGGCGCCTCCCGCTTCACCGCGTTCCGCCGGGTCACGCTGCCGCTGATCGCGCCCGGTGTCGCGGCGGGCGCCGTGCTGGCCTGGGCGCGGGCGCTCGGCGAGTTCGGCGCGACGATCACCTTCGCGGGCAACTTCCCCGGCCGTACCCAGACCATGCCCCTCGCGGTCTACCTCGCCCTCCAGAACGACCCTCAGGCCGCGATCTCGCTGAGCCTGGTCCTGCTGGCCGTCTCCATCGCGGTGCTGGCGGGGCTGCGCGACCGATGGCTGACAGGGGTGTGACATGACGGGAGGATGGCGGACGACACCCACCGAGCAGCCCCGGCCGAAGGACCCCGTACGCATGACCGACGCACCGGACCTCGACGCATCGGACCCGCGGAGCGCGGACCGGCAGGGGCTCGACGCCCGGCTCGTGGTGGACCGGCGCGGCTTCCGGCTGGACGTATCGCTGCGGGCGGCGCCCGGTGACGTGGTCGCGCTGCTGGGTCCCAACGGCGCGGGCAAGACCACCGCGCTGCGCGCCCTCGCCGGTCTGGTGCCGCTCGGCGACGGCCATCTGCGCCTGGACGGCGTCCCGTTGGAGCGCGTCCCGCCGGAGTCCCGCCCGGTCGGCGTCGTCTTCCAGGACTACCTCCTCTTCCCGCACCTGTCCGCACTGGACAACGTGGCGTTCGGGCCGCGCTGCCAGGGGCAGGGCAAGGCGGAGGCCCGTGCGCTGGCCGCGGCCTGGCTGGAGCGCATGGGGCTCGCCGAGCACGCGGGCGCCAAGCCGCGTCGGCTGTCCGGCGGCCAGGCCCAGCGCGTCGCCCTCGCCCGCGCCCTGGCCACCCGGCCCCGGCTGCTGCTGCTCGACGAGCCGCTGGCCGCGCTGGACGCCCGTACCCGGCTGGAGGTGCGGGCCCAACTCCGCCGCCACCTGGCGGAGTTCGAGGCGGTCGCGGTGCTCGTGACGCACGACCCGCTGGACGCCATGGTGCTCGCGGACCGCCTGGTGGTGGTGGAGCACGGCCGGATCGTCCAGGAGGGCGCCCCCGCCGACATCGCCCGCCGCCCGCGCACGGACTACATCGCCCAGCTCGTCGGCCTCAACCTCTACCGGGGCGAGGCCACGGGCCACACCGTACGACTGGACGCGGGGCCCTCGATCACCACGACCGAGGAGCTGTCCGGACCGGCCTTCGTGGCCTTCCCGCCCTCGGCCGTGACCCTCTTCAGGGAGCGGCCCGCAGGGGCCAGCGCCCGCAATCTGTGGCGGTGCGAGGTGGCCGGGCTGGAGACGCACGGCGACCAGATCCGCGCCGAGCTCACCGGTGAGCTCCCGCTCGCCGCCGATCTCACCACGGTCTCCGCCGCCGAGCTGGAACTCCAGCCCGGTGCACCGGTCTGGGCGACAGTCAAAGCGACCCAGACCCATGCATACCCCGCCTGAGTCGGCGGGCACTCTACGGTGGGTGCTCATGACCCTGAGCATCCGCAATCAGCTCTCCGGCACCGTCACGGCGGTCCGTCCGGGCGAGGCCATGGCCACCGTCGAGGTCCGGCTGGAGGGCGGCCAGCACCTCACCGCGGCCATCACCCTGGCCGCCGCCGAAGATCTGGCCCTCTCCCCCGGCACCCCGGTGCGCGCCCTGGTGAAGGCGACCGAGGTCTCCGTGGCCACGCGTCAGGTGGAGGGCCTGTCGATCCGCAACCAGTTGCCCGGCACGGTGGTCGGCCTGACCACCGGTGCCGTCATGGCGGCCGTGCGGATCTCGGTGCCGGGCGGCGAGCTGACCGCCGCCATCACCAGGGAGGCGGCCGTTCAGCTGGGTCTGTTCGTGGGCTCCGACGTGGTGGCCCTGATCAAGGCGACCGAGGTGTCGCTGGCCACCGGCTGACCGGCGGACGGTACGGGCAGGGCCCCGCCCGGCGATCCGGACGGGGCCCTCGGGGCACGGCTGCGCGGTCAGTCCTCGTACGCGTCCAGCGGCGGGCAGGAGCAGACCAGGTTGCGGTCGCCGAAGGCCTGGTCGATGCGGCGCACCGGCGGCCAGTACTTGTCGGCCACCGAGACCCCGGCGGGGAAGACGGCCTCCTCGCGGCTGTAGGCGTGCGTCCACTCGCCGCCGAGCGCGGCGGCGGTGTGCGGGGCGTTGTGCAGCGGGTTGTCCTCGGCGGGCCACACGCCGGAGCCGACCTTATCGATCTCCGCGCGGATGGCGATCATCGCGTCGCAGAACCGGTCCAGCTCGGTGATGTCCTCCGACTCGGTCGGCTCGATCATCAGCGTGCCGGCCACCGGGAACGACATGGTCGGGGCGTGGAAGCCGTAGTCGATCAGGCGCTTGGCCACGTCGTCCACGCTGACGCCGGTCGCCTTGGTCAGCGGGCGCAGATCGATGATGCACTCGTGCGCGACCAGGCCGCCGGGGCCGGTGTAGAGCACCGGGAAGTGCGGCTCCAAGCGCTTGGCGATGTAGTTCGCGGAGAGCACGGCCACCTGGGTGGCCCGCTTGAGGCCCTCGCCGCCCATCAGCCGGACGTACGCCCAGGAGATCGGCAGGATGCCCGCCGATCCCCACGGCGCCGCCGAGACCGGGCCGACGCCCGTCTCCGGGCCGGCCGCCGGCTGGAGCGGGTGGTTGGGCAGGTACGGCGCGAGGTGCGAGCGCACCGCGACCGGGCCGACGCCGGGGCCGCCACCGCCGTGCGGGATGCAGAAGGTCTTGTGCAGGTTCAGGTGCGAGACGTCGCCGCCGAAGTGGCCCGGCTTGGCGAGCCCGACCAGGGCGTTCAGGTTGGCGCCGTCGACGTACACCTGCCCGCCGGCCTCGTGCACCCGGGCGCAGATGTCGGCGACGTGCTCCTCGAACACGCCGTGCGTGGACGGGTAGGTGATCATCAGCACGGCCAGCTGGTCGCGGTGCTGCTCGATCTTGGCCCGCAGGTCCTCGGCGTCGATCTCGCCGTCGTCGGACGTCTTGACGACGACGACCTTCATGCCGGCCATCACGGCGCTGGCCGCGTTGGTGCCGTGCGCGGAGGACGGGATGAGGCAGACGGTGCGCTGCTCGTCGCCGTTGGCGCGGTGGTAGCCGCGCACCGCCAGCAGACCGGCCAGCTCGCCCTGGGAGCCGGCGTTCGGCTGGAGGGAGACCTTGTCGTAGCCGGTGACCTCGGCGAGGCGGTCCTCCAGCTCGTGGATGAGCGTGAGGAAGCCGGCGGCCTGCTCGGCGGGCGCGAAGGGGTGCAGCGCGCCGAACTCGGGCCAGGTGATGGGCTCCATCTCGGTGGTCGCGTTGAGCTTCATGGTGCAGGAGCCCAGCGGGATCATGCCGCGGTCGAGCGCGTAGTCGCGGTCGGACAGCTTGCGCAGGTAGCGCAGCATCGCGGTCTCGGAGCGGTGCTGGTCGAAGACCGGGTGGGCGAGGAAGTCGTCGCCGCGCAGCAGGGCCTCGGGCAGCGCGTCACCGGCGGCCGCGTCCAGCGCCTCCAGGTCGGCCTCGACGCCGAAGGCGGACCAGACGCTCTCCAGCTGGGCCCGCGTGGTGGTCTCGTCGCAGGCGGCGGAGACGTGGTCGGCGTCGACCAGGCGCAGGTTGACGCCCTTGTCACGGGCGGCGGCGACGATCCCGGCGGCCTCGCCGGGCACCCGCGCGGTGACGGTGTCGAAGAAGGCGCCGTGCGTGATCTCGACGCCGCCGGCCTTCAGGCCCTCGGCGAGGAGCGTCGCGTAGCGGTGGGTGCGCCGGGCGATGGTCTTCAGGCCCTCGGGGCCGTGGTAGACGGCGTACATGCCGGCCATGACGGCGAGCAGCACCTGCGCGGTGCAGATGTTGCTGGTGGCCTTCTCGCGGCGGATGTGCTGCTCGCGGGTCTGGAGGGCCAGCCGGTAGGCCTTGTTGCCGTCGGCGTCGACGGACACGCCGACCAGGCGGCCGGGCAGGCTGCGGGCGAACTTCTCGTGCACCGCCATGTAGCCGGCGTGCGGGCCGCCGAAGCCCATCGGGACGCCGAAGCGCTGGGTGGTGCCGATCGCGATGTCGGCGCCCAGCTCGCCCGGCGAGGTCAGCAGGGTGAGGGCGAGCAGGTCGGCGGCGACGGTGACGAGGGCGCCCAGCTCGTGCGCCTGCTCGATCACCGGCTTGATGTCGCGTACGGCACCGGAGGCGCCGGGGTACTGGACGAGCACGCCGTTGATGTCACGGGCGGCGATGTCGGCCGGGATGCCCGCGCTCAGGTCGGCGACGACGACCTCGACGCCGGTCGGCTCGGCGCGGGTCTGGATGACGGCGATGGTCTGCGGCAGGGCGTCCGCGTCGATCAGGAAGAGGCCCTTCTTGTTCTTGCCCATGCGCCGGGACAGGGCCATCGCCTCGGCGGCGGCGGTGCCCTCGTCCAGCAAGGAGGCGCCGGAGGTGGGCAGACCGGTGAGGTCGGCGACCATGGTCTGGAAGTTCAGCAGGGCCTCCAGGCGGCCCTGGGAGATCTCCGGCTGGTAGGGCGTGTACGCCGTGTACCAGGCCGGGTTCTCCAGGACGTTGCGCAGGATGACCGGCGGCGTGAAGGTGCCGTAGTACCCCAGGCCGATCATGGAGCCGAGGACCTGGTTGCGGTCGGCGAGCGCGCGCAGCTCGGCCAGTACCTCGGCCTCGGTGCGGGCGCCCGGCAGGTCGAGGGCGTCGGCGTTCTTGATCACATCCGGGACCGCGGCGGCGGTCAGCTCGTCCAGGGAGCCGTAGCCGACCTGTGCGAGCATCTTGGCCCGCGCCTCCTGGTCGGGCCCGATGTGGCGCTGTTCGAAGGGGATGCCCGCTTCGAGCTCGGAGAGCGGAATGCGATGGGCGGTCATTGCGGAGGCCTCCTGGTCTGACGACCTTCGAAGGGCACCACGGCGCGGGTGCCCGGACGGCCTCCCCCTCTGTCATCTCAACCTGAGAGCTTCACCAGGCACCTCGCGGCGCCGGCTTTCACCGTCGGTGAGAGCGGAAGCCGTCGACACCCGCCCTGCTTTCCAGAGTGACCTCGTCCGTGCGGTACGTGAGCCTGAGAGATTCCGGGGAGGATTTGCTCCTTCGGCGCCTCCGAGGTGGGTCGGAGGACTCTCCCGCACGGGGTCAGCAGCCGTAATCAGCCTACCAGCGAGGTCAACAGCCGGATTCTCAAGTGGCCGCCGCAGTGAATGTGCTCTTTCGTAGTGCTTACGGATGAGTTGCGACCAATTGGAGGGAGAGGGACCGTGCAGAGCGACATCGATCCTCGCAACCTGATCGGCCGCAAGGCGTTCGACCGCAGTGGCACCAAGATCGGCACCATTGACGAGGTGTACCTGGACGACGCCACCGGCGTCCCCGAGTGGGCGGCCATACGCACCGGCCTGTTCTCCCGCGACGCCTTCGTCCCCCTGGAGCCCAGCGAACTCGTCGAGGGCACTCTCCATGTCCCCTTCGACCGCTCCCTGATCAAGGACGCCCCCGACTTCGGCGTCGGCCGCCACCTCTCCCCCGAACAGGAACTCCAGCTCTACCACCACTACGGCCTCGACGTGACCCCGGACCCCACCCCGGACCACACCTTCGGCAAGCTGGCGGGTTCGGAGGAGACGTAGCGGGCCCGTGATCACGGCGTGGCCGGAAGGCCGGGGGTGGGTGAGGGGGCGGGGGCCGTCGGGACCAGGGGCAGTGGGTCCGCGGGCTCCAGTGCGGGGTCCGTGACGAGGAACGTCCGTATCCGTCCCGGCGGAGACTGCGGGGTCTCGAAGCGCACCGTCACCCGGCCCACCCCGCTCCCCTGCACCCATCCGTGTCCGTGCTCGGCGTGCCGTACGTCCTGGCCGGCCCGCCAGTGCGGCAGGACCGGCTCGCGGGGGACGGCGACCGGCTCGGCCGCGGCCTCTTCCGGCGCCGGCTCCGCCCGCGAGGACGCCTGGGCGAACAGGTCCTCCTGGGTGTAGTCGGCGAGTCCGGAGACGCCGACGCCGAGCAGGCGCACCCCGCCCGTCGTGTCCACGGAGTCCAGCAACCGCTCGGCGGCCTCCCGCACCACCGCCGGATCGTCCGTGGGCCCGCGCAGCGTCTCGGAGCGGGTCAGCGTCGAGAAGTCGTACCGCCGCACCTTCAGTACGATCGTCCGCCCGGACAGTCCCGCCTCGCGCAGCCGCCGCACGCACCGGTCCGCCAGCCGCCGCACCTCGAGGCCGATGCGCGGCCGGTCGTGGATGTCCACGTCGTACGTGTCCTCGACCGACACGGACTTGGCCTCCCGCTCGGCCACCACCGGCCGCTCGTCGTGCGCCAGCGCCATGGCGTACAGCGCCCCTCCTTGGGCCTTGCCGAGCAGGCGTACGAGTTCGTCCTCGCCCGCCTCGGCCAGTTCCCCGACCGTGGTGATCCCGGCGCGCCGCAGATGGTCGCCGGTGGCCGGCCCCACCCCCGGCAGGGTCCGCACCGGCAGCGGGCCCAGCAGCGCCCGCTCGGTGCCCGGCTCGATGAGCACCAGGCCGTCCGGCTTGGCCCGCTCGGACGCGATCTTCGCGAGCATCTTGGACGCGGCGAGCCCCACCGACCCGGTGAGCCCGGTGACGGCACGGATGTCCGCACGCAGCCGCGCTCCCGTGCGCCGCGCCGACTCCGCGTCCGTCGCCGCGCCCGAGGCCGCGAGGTCCACGAACGCCTCGTCCAGGCTCAGCGGTTCCACCAGCGGCGACAGCGCCCGCAGCAGCGTCATCACCTGCTCGCTGACCGACCGGTACAGACTGAAGCGCGGCACCAGATACGCCGCGTGGGGCGCGAGCCGCCGGGCCTGGGCCATGGGCATCGCCGAGTGCACCCCGAAGGCCCGCGCCTCGTACGACGCCGTGGCCACCACCCCGCGCGGTCCGAGCCCGCCCACCACGACCGCTTTCCCGCGCAGGCTCGGCTTGGATGCCTGCTCCACCGAGGCGTAGAAGGCATCCATGTCGAGATGCAGGATCGTGGGCGCGTTTCTCACATCTCCGATGCTGCACCACGGCACTGACAATCCGCGGGCGCCCGGCGGCCCATCGGTTCGGCCGCCGGTTTCAGACCGCCCGGTTGCGGCGGCGCGCCAGTTCGTCCGCCGGGTTGTGCCCGACCAGCGTCTCGCCGGTGTCGACGCGCTCGCCGTGCAGCTGGGACAGCGCGTTCTCCACGTCCCGCCACACCACGCCGACCGCGATCCCGAAGATGCCCTGGCCCCCTTGGAGGAGCGCGTGCACCTCGTCCGGCGAGGTGCACTCGTAGACGGTCGCGCCGTCGCTCATGAGCGTCATGCGCTCCAGGTCGCAGAAACCACGTTCCCGGAGGTGCTGCACGGCGGAACGGATGTTCTGGAGCGAGACCCCGGTGTCCAGGAACCGCTTGACGATCTTCAGGACGACGACGTCCCGGAAGCTGTACAGCCGCTGGGTCCCCGACCCGTACGCGGGCCGCACACTCGGCTCGACCAGGCCCGTGCGCGCCCAGTAGTCGAGCTGTCGATACGTGATGCCGGCCGCCGCACAGGCCGTGGGCCCCCGGTAGCCGATCTCCTCGGACGTCATGGACGCCGCCCCTTCGCCGTCCGGCACCGCCGTCGGCCGTTGCGGAGCGTGATCCACCGCGCTGCTGTGAACCGGGTACGGACCGCTCTCCCCGAAACCGCGCACGGGAGCACCCCCAGCCGTACCGTCGCCGCTGGTTCTCACGCCGACCTCCGTCCTCGACCTGCCTTCTCGACGGTAGGCAGTCACCAAGGGTGCGTCAACGATCGCCACACTCGGCACGCCGAGTGATAATCACCCAAGGAGTGGTTTCCCGTGTCCCACCGCGGGGAAAGGCTAGCCGAATGCCCTCGCGGGAACCCGTAGGACGCTCTCAATCGCCGGTGGCAATTGCCGCGGGAACCGGCCGCGCCGGATGGCGGACCGTCCCCCGAATGCCCCGGCCGCGCAGGCCAGGGCACCTACGCGCCACTCGGACGCGCCGACGGCCTCACTGGCTGCTGGTGCCGAAGTCCTCGGGCGAGATCTGGTCGAGGAACTCGCGGAACTTCTCCACCTCGTCCTCCTGCTCGTCCGGGATAGCGATCCCCGCGTCGTCCAGCACCGTGTCGCTGCCGTAGATCGGCGTACCGGTGCGCAGGGCGAGCGCTATGGCGTCGGACGGACGGGCGCTGACCTCGACCCCGCTGGCGAAGACCAGCTCCGCGTAGAAGACGCCTTCCCGCAGGTCGGTGATGCGTACTTCGGTCAGCTCCTGGCCGACGGCCTCCAGCACGTCCTTGAACAGGTCGTGGGTCAGCGGTCTGGCCGGGGCCATGCCCTGCTGGGCGAAGGCGATCGCCGTCGCCTCCCCCGGCCCGATCCAGATGGGGAGGTAACGGTCGCCTCCCACTTCGCGCAGGAGCACGATCGGTTGGTTGGAGGGCATTTCGACCCGGACACCTACGACATCGAGCTCGTTCACACAGCAACCCTAGGCCGTGCCCCGGACGTTTGGGTAGTCGGGGCCGGGAGCGCTGCTCAACCGGTCCCCGGCGGGCCACCCCGGATCAGGGAAGACGCACCCCGAGGGCGGTCTTCACGAGGGCCGCGTGCAGTTTCATGGTGAGCGCCGCCAGCTCCTTCGTCCGGGCCTCGGCGAGCGCTCTGGTCTGCGGGTTGCGGTGGCGTTTGAGCGGGGCCACCACCTGCTCCACCAGGCCGGCCTCCCGGTCGGCGGCCGCCTTCATCACCCGCAGGTGGCGGGGCTCGATCCCGAAGCGCCCCAGTTCGGCGACGAGGGAGGCGACGGTGACCGCCTCCACGTCGTACGTACCGTCCGCCAGCGGCACCAGGAGGCCGTACGACTCCCACTCCGCCAGCTCGGCCTCCCCGATGTCCGCGGCGGCCAGCAGCTCGGACCGGCCCACCCTGGCCACGGTGGGCCCCTCCTGCACCTCCAGGACGTCGTCCCCGGTGCGCTGGCGCCCGACCACGGGCAGTGGGACGGCCTCGCCCCGCTCCATGGCGTCCAGATGCTCACGGATCACCTTGAGCGGCAGATAGTGGTCCCGCTGCATTCTCAGGACGTGACCCAGGCGCTCAAGGTCACCGGGGCTGAACTTGCGGTACCCCGAAGGGGTCCGCTGCGGCTCGATGAGCCCCTCGGCCTCCAGGAAACGGATCTTGGAGATGGTGACTTCGGGGAACTCCTCGCGCAGCGCGTTCAGCACCGCGCCGATGCTCAGCAACCCGCTGTCCCTGGCGGCGGTGCCGCTTCTGGCACCGCCGCTCGGTGTGTGAGGCATGGACCTTCCCTGGGTTACCCCCGGAACGTGTCCGGGGGCGGGTCAGAAGCCCTGCCGGCTCGGGTAGAACACCAGCCGGTACTTGCCGATCTGCACCTCGTCACCGCTGTGCAGGGCGACCTGGTCGATCGGCTCGCGGTTGACGTACGTGCCGTTCAGGCTGCCGACGTCGGCGACGGTGAACGAACCGTCCGGCGAGCGGCGGAACTCCACATGGCGGCGCGAGACGGTCACGTCGTCCAGGAAGATGTCGCTCTGCGGATGACGGCCCGCCGTGGTCAGGTCGCCGTCGAGCAGGAAGCGGCTGCCCGAGTTCGGGCCCCGGCGCACCACCAGCAGGGCCGAGCCCGCCGGCAGCGCCTCCACCGCGGCCTGCGCCTCCGGCGACAGCGACGGGATCGGCGTCTGGCCGGTCGCCTCCGCGTCGTAGGCCTCGAGTCCGGAGATCGAGATCGTGGACGTCGTCTCGGACGCGCGCTCGGGCACGGCTCCGGGACGCAGCGGCGCACCGCAGTTGGAACAGAAGCGGGCGTTCTCCGCGTTGCGGTTACCGCACCTCGTACACACCAGGACCGACATGGACGGATCCTCCTGCCGCGGCTGCCCCGCCGGGGCGTTGGACGCGTACGGGCCGGGACCAAAGTCTCCACCCGTACTTGAGGTTGACGGTTGCCCGAAACCTATGCCGCCGGAGTGGGCAGGGTCAACTGACGGCGCGCCCTGGCCTCCCGAAATGTCACCGCCCGGACCAGCCACCTGGTCCCGGAACAGCGGCCGCTGACCCTGTGCGTCAGGCTGTGCGCGATGACGAGCGGTCGCGTTGTCGCCGCCCTCTCGCGCGCTCTTGCCGAACCACTTCGCAAACAACTTCACGGGCGATTCCCCTTGACCGAAACAGACCCGCCCGTGGGGCAGGACGAACCCTGATTGCCGACACCGGCCGACCCGGACACCCTCACAACGTCCGCGCCCACCAGACAGTTTCCACCACGCGCCACCTCGTCGGTGCGCCGACCCCCCGCAACCTCATGCCCCTGCCGGACCGCCGCCATGCACCGCCGGTTCACCGGGAGGACGACCGAGCGTAGTCAGGCTGCTTCGCCTGTCGCAAGGCGTCCACGACGATCTTGCCCGACTGTGCGACGGAGACCTTGGCCTGCTCCTTCTCCAGAGTCTGCACCACGCCTCCCGGAATGTTCAGCGCCGGCTCGAGATCCTGCGGTTTGCCGATGACCTTGAAACGATAAGGGGCGTTGATCTTGTTCCCGTCCACGCTCACGCTCTTGCCCGCGTCCGCGAAGTAGGTGTTGGCCACCACGCGCACGCCGTTGACCTGGATCGCCTCCGCGCCGGCCGCGCGCAGCTCCTGGATCGTGTCGAGCAGCATGTCCGACTGGACCGTCCCCTTCGTGTCCTCGATCGTCATGGTGATGCCGGGACCCTGGGCCGCCACGGTGCCCGCCAGGATGCCGAGTTGCCGTTCCTTCTCGGCGGTCTGCCTGCGTGCCTCCGCGGCCCGGTCGGAGCTGCTCTGGAGCTCCGACCGCTGCTTTTCGAGTCCCTGCTTCTCGTCCTCAAGACGCTGAGTACGCGAGTCCAGTTCATCCAGGATGCGAACAAGATCTTCCTGACGTGCGCCGCGCAGCGCGCTGTCGGTGTCGCTGTTGGACGCCACCTGGACGGCCAGACCGAAGCCGAGCCCGAACAGGAGAACGGCGACGATGAGTTGGGGCCGGGTCAGGCGCGGCGGCCACAGCCCCTTGACGAGCCGCTGACGGCCGGTCAGCGACGCGTCGGGGCGTGGCACGGGCCGCTGACCGGCACCGGGCACCGCGGCGGGCACCTCGGCGGGCAGCTCCTTGCGCAGCCGGTTCTCCGGCCGGGCGGCGTGCTCACCGTGCGCGTGGCCGTGGTGCGTGTGGCCGTGCTGCTCGTCGTCGGGGTGCTGGTTGTCGCTCATCGCCTCAAGCCCGGAAGATGTGCCGCCGGATCGCCGCGGCGTTGGAGAAGATGCGGATACCGAGGACGACCACGACGCCCGTGGACAGCTGCGCGCCCACGCCCAACTTGTCGCCCAGGAACACGATCAGGGCCGCCACGACCACGTTCGACAGGAAGGACACCACGAAGACCTTGTCGTCGAAAATGCCGTCCAGCATGGCCCGCAGACCACCGAAGACGGCGTCCAGCGCCGCCACGACGGCGATCGGCAGATAAGGCTCCACGACCGCCGGAACCTCGGGCCGGACCAACAGGCCGGCCACGACTCCCACGACGAGGCCCAGTACGGCGATCACGATGTGCCCTTCTCCGTCTTCTCGTTGTTCTCGGTGTGCTTGGCGTTCTTGCTGTTCTCGGTGTTCTTGGCGTCGGCCGTCTCGGGAACCGGCTGCGCCGTGCGTACGATCACACTCGGCGCGGCGGGCAACCGGACGTCGTGCTCGGTGGAGATGGTGGCGCGGATGCCGTAGTTCTGCTCCAGGGCGTGCAGATACAGTCCGTCGCCACTGTTCTGGAAGTCGCTGCTCAGCCGGGGCCCGTCCCCCACGGCCAGCACGGTGTACGGCGGTACGAGTGGCCTGTTGTCGACCAGGATCGCGTCTCCGGCGGCCCTGATCGCCGACAGGGCGGTCAGCCGCTGCCCGTTGACGGAGACGGCCTCGGCGCCGGACGCCCACAGCCCGTTGACCACGCGCTGGAGATCACGGTCGCGCACCCTGCCGGTGTCGGAGAATCCGGCGGTCTCCCGCGGGTTGGTGCCGTCGCCGCCGGTGCTGGCCTCCTTGGCGTCGTTCACCACGAGTTTGACGCCCGGACCGTGTACCTCGGTGGCGCCCGAGAGCATGCTCACCAGGTCGGCCTGGGCACTGCCGCCGCTCGACCGCAGCGCCGCCCGCTGGCGCGCGCTGACATCGTCACGCAGCTTGTCGACGCCGCCCTGGAGCTGGTCCGCGTCGGCGGTCTCCTTGTCGACGCGGTCGATCAGTTCCTGGCGCTCCTTGGCCACCACGGGGGCCGCCACCCGTGCCTGTGCCGCCCCGACGGTCACGACCAGCGCGGCGAGGACGAGGCCGCCCGCGAGGCCGAGCTTCGCCCTGAGGGTCTTCGGCAGGCCGCCCTCGCCCCAGGACTTCTTCCGGGCGGCGGCCTCGGCGTACCCGTCGTCGAGGCTGTGGTCCATGACGTTGGTGATCAACGACATGGAGGCGTCCGGGCGGCGCGGCCGCGCGGCGCTGCTCCGATCGGGGGGTTGCTGCGGCATGCCGCACATCGTCGCATGTCGCGCCCGATACTCCGAATGGCCCCACCGACGTGCCGGACAGGTCCCCTCGGGGGAGACCTGTCCGGCACGCGCGCGTGGGCGGTTCCGCGGACCCGCCCCGTCGCGCGGGCCGCGGCCGTGCGGCTTACCGGCCGGCGCTGTCCACGACCCCGGACCACTCGTCCAGCAGGGCCTGCGCGGAGGCGTCGTCCGGGCCCTCGGCCCACAGATGGGTGACCGCCTCGGCCGGGTCGGGCAGCACCATCACCCAGCGCCCGTCGGCCTCCACGACCCGCACCCCGTCGGTGGTGTCGACCGAGCGGTCCCCGGCCGCCTCGACCACCCGGCGCATCACGAGCCCCTTGACGGCCCACGGCGTCGCCAGGTCTCGCTTGAGGACGTGCGCCCGCGGGATCCGCGCGTCGATCTGGCTCAGCGTGAGCTGGGTGCGCGCCACGAGCCCGATCAGCCGGACGAACGCGGCCGTACCGTCGAACACGCTGCCGAACTCGGGGACGATGAACCCGCCCTTGCCGTCGCCGCCGAAGATCGTGCCTTCCGCACCACCCACACGAGTGAGGTCGTCGGGCGAGGTCGTCGTCCACTCGACCTGGGTGCCGTGGTAGGCGGCCACCTGTTCGGCGATGCGGGTCGTGGTGACGGGCAGTGCCACCCGGCCACTGCGCCGCTCCGCGGCCACCAGGTCCAGCATCACCAGCAGCGCCCGGTCGTCCTCGATGATCCGGCCCTTCTCGTCCACGAGCGACAGCCGCTCGCCGACGGGGTCGAAGCGCACGCCGAACGCGGCGCCCGAGGACGCGACGATCTCGCCGAGGCGCACCAGACCGCTGCGCCGCATCTCGGCGGTCTCGGTGGGCCTGGACTCGTCCAGACCCGGGTTGATGGTCAGCGAGTCCACTCCGAGCTTGCCCAGCAGGCTGGGCAGCACCAGGCCCGCGCTGCCGTTGGAGGCGTCCACGACGACCTTCATGCCGGACTCGGCGATCCCGCTGGTGTCGACATTGCGCAGCAGCGACCCGGTGTACGAGTCGAAGACGCTGGAGGGGAAGTACAGGTCCCCGATCTCGCCGGGGAACGCCCGCCGGTACTCCTGGCGCGCGAACACCCGGTCCAGCTTGCGCTGGCCGCCTTGGGACAGGTCGGCGCCCTGTCCGTCGAAGAACATGATGTCGACCGAGTCCGGGACGCCGGGCGTGGTACGGATCATGATGCCGCCGGCGCTGCCCCGCGCGGTCTGCTGCCGGGCCACGGGCAGCGGCACGTTCTCCAGGTCGCGTACGTCGATGGCGCTCGCCTGCAATGCCGAGATCACCGCGCGCTTGAGCGCTCGGGCGCCTCGGGAGTGGTCGCGGGCCGTGGTGACCGTGGAGCCCTTCTTGAGCGTGGTCGCGTAAGCGCCGGCGAGGCGTACGGCGAGCTCGGGTGTGATCTCCACGTTCAGGATGCCGGAGACCCCGCGGGCGCCGAAGAGGTGCGCCTGGCCCCTGGATTCCCAGATGACCGAGGTGTTGACGAAGGCGCCGGCCTCGATGGTCTTGAACGGGTAGACCCGCACATTCCCCTGCACGATCGATTCTTCGCCGATCAGGCATTCATCGCCGATGACCGCGCCGTCCTCGATCCGGGCGGCCCGCATGATGTCGGTGTTCTTGCCGACGACGCAGCCGCGCAGATTGCTGTGCTGGCCCACATAGACGTTGTCGTGGACGACCGCCTTGTGCAGGAAGGCGCCGCTCTTGACGACGACGTTCGAGCCGACGACGGAGTCCTCGCGTATCTCGGCGCCGGCCTCCACCTTGGCGTAGTCGCCGATGTAGAGCGGTCCGCGCAGGACGGCGTCGGGATGCACCTCGGCGCCCTCGGCCACCCATACGCCGGGGGAGATCTCGAATCCGTCGATGTCGACGTTGACCTTGCCTTCGAGGACGTCGGCCTGGGCCTTGACGTAGCTCTCGTGCGTGCCGACGTCCTCCCAGTAGCCCTCGGCGACGAAGCCGTAGATCGGCTTGCCCTCCTTCATCAGCTGCGGGAAGACATCGCCGGACCAGTCGACCGGAACATCGGGCTCTACGTAGTTGAAGACTTCGGGCTCCATCACGTAGATGCCCGTGTTGACGGTGTCGGAGAAGACCTGCCCCCAGGTCGGCTTCTCCAGGAAGCGCTCGACCTTGCCTTCCTCGTCCACGATGGTGATGCCGAATTCCAGGGGGTTGGGCACGCGGGTCAGGCAGACCGTGACGAGCGCGCCCTTCTCCTTGTGGAAATTGATCAGCTCCGTGAGGTCGAAGTCGGTCAGGGCGTCGCCGGAGATGACGAGGAAGGCATCGTCCTTCAATGCCTCTTCGGCGTTCTTGACGCTTCCGGCGGTACCGAGTGGCTTCTCCTCATTGGCGTAGGTGAGCTCCATACCGAGTTCTTCGCCGTCACCGAAGTAGTTCTTGACGAGCGAGGCAAGGAACTGCACGGTGACGACGGTCTCGGTGAGCCCGTGCCTTTTGAGCAGCCGTAGCACATGCTCCATGATCGGGCGGTTCACCACCGGCAGGAGCGGCTTGGGCATGCTTGAGGTCATAGGGCGAAGGCGGGTGCCTTCGCCTCCGGCCATCACGACGGCCTTCATGTCGGAAGCGTCCTCCTCTGAGAGACGACGGTCTTAGCCGACTTCACCCGTCCAGATTGTCCCGCACTTTTCTGCCGCGGGCCATCGAGGCGTTACGTCAGGACAATCGCCGAGCTCAATCGGCCATGGCATCCGCGCGAACCAATCGGCGGACTTGTACCACGTAGAGCACTCCTGCCCACCAATAGAGCGTTGTACCCCATCCGGCGAACGCCCATCCGAAAACAGCGGCCAGTGACGCGATCCAACCGTGGCCGTCGCTGAGGAGCAGGAGCGGGAAGGCGTACATGAGGTTGAACGTGGCTGCCTTCCCGAGGAAGTTGACCTGGGGCGGCGGGTAGCCGTGCCGGCGGAGGATGCCCACCATCACCAGGAGCATCAGCTCCCGCGCGAGCAGCAGGCCGGTCAGCCAGAGGGGCAGGATCTCCCGCCAGGTGAGGCCGACCAGCGTGGAGAGCACGTAGAGCCGGTCGGCGGCCGGGTCGAGGAGCCGGCCCAGGCTGCTGATCTGGTTCCAGCGCCGGGCGAGCTTGCCGTCCAGGTAGTCGCTGACTCCGCTGAAGGCCAGCACGAGCAGGGCCCATCCGTCGCTCTTGGGGCCCCCGAACTCCGGCCTGAGGATCAGCCACAGGAACAGGGGCACGCCGACGAGCCGCGCCATGCTGAGGATGTTGGGGATGGTGAGGACCCGGTCTGTCTGGACACGGGTCTCCTGGACCTCCACCCGGGGGCCTCCTGTGGGAAAACGAGCCAACGATGCTCCCTGACTTTACCCCAACGCAAAAAAGCTCCGGCTCTCGGGCTGGCGCCCAAGAACCGGAGCTGTAAAAGGAGTTCGGCGGCGTCCTACTCTCCCACAGGGTCCCCCCTGCAGTACCATCGGCGCTGAAAGGCTTAGCTTCCGGGTTCGGAATGTAACCGGGCGTTTCCCTAACGCTATAACCACCGAAACACTATGAAACTATCAACAACCGGCACTTTTGGTTGTTCGTGGTTTCAGAACCAACACAGTGGACGCGAGCAACTGAGGACAAGCCCTCGGCCTATTAGTACCGGTCACCTCCACCAGTCACCTGGCTTCCAGATCCGGCCTATCAACCCAGTCGTCTACTGGGAGCCTTACCCCATCAAGTGGGTGGGAGTCCTCATCTCGAAGCAGGCTTCCCGCTTAGATGCTTTCAGCGGTTATCCCTCCCGAACGTAGCCAACCAGCCATGCCCTTGGCAGAACAACTGGCACACCAGAGGTTCGTCCGTCCCGGTCCTCTCGTACTAGGGACAGCCCTTCTCAAGACTCCTACGCGCACAGCGGATAGGGACCGAACTGTCTCACGACGTTCTAAACCCAGCTCGCGTACCGCTTTAATGGGCGAACAGCCCAACCCTTGGGACCGACTCCAGCCCCAGGATGCGACGAGCCGACATCGAGGTGCCAAACCATCCCGTCGATATGGACTCTTGGGGAAGATCAGCCTGTTATCCCCGGGGTACCTTTTATCCGTTGAGCGACGGCGCTTCCACAAGCCACCGCCGGATCACTAGTCCCGACTTTCGTCCCTGCTCGACCCGTCGGTCTCACAGTCAAGCTCCCTTGTGCACTTACACTCAACACCTGATTACCAACCAGGCTGAGGGAACCTTTGGGCGCCTCCGTTACCCTTTAGGAGGCAACCGCCCCAGTTAAACTACCCATCAGACACTGTCCCTGATCCGGATCACGGACCCAGGTTAGACATCCAGCACGACCAGACTGGTATTTCAACGACGACTCCACCCACACTGGCGTATGAGCTTCACAGTCTCCCAGCTATCCTACACAAGCCGAACCGAACACCAATATCAAACTGTAGTAAAGGTCCCGGGGTCTTTCCGTCCTGCTGCGCGAAACGAGCATCTTTACTCGTAGTGCAATTTCACCGGGCCTATGGTTGAGACAGTCGAGAAGTCGTTACGCCATTCGTGCAGGTCGGAACTTACCCGACAAGGAATTTCGCTACCTTAGGATGGTTATAGTTACCACCGCCGTTTACTGGCGCTTAAGTTCTCAGCTTCGCCTGGACGAATCCAAGCTAACCGGTCCCCTTAACGTTCCAGCACCGGGCAGGCGTCAGTCCGTATACATCGCCTTACGGCTTCGCACGGACCTGTGTTTTTAGTAAACAGTCGCTTCTCGCTGGTCTCTGCGGCCACCCCCAGCTCAGACCGTAAAGATCGTCACCAGGTGTGGCCCCCCTTCTCCCGAAGTTACGGGGGCATTTTGCCGAGTTCCTTAACCATAGTTCACCCGAACGCCTCGGTATTCTCTACCTGACCACCTGAGTCGGTTTAGGGTACGGGCCGCCATGAAACTCGCTAGAGGCTTTTCTCGACAGCATAGGATCATCCACTTCACCACAATCGGCTCGGCATCAGGTCTCAGCCGTTATGCAAGGCGGATTTACCTACCTTGCGGCCTACACCCTTACCCCGGGACAACCACCGCCCGGGATGGACTACCTTCCTGCGTCA
This sequence comes from Streptomyces sp. AM6-12, assembly GCF_044327085.1. Classification (NCBI taxonomy): domain Bacteria; kingdom Bacillati; phylum Actinomycetota; class Actinomycetes; order Kitasatosporales; family Streptomycetaceae; genus Streptomyces; species Streptomyces sp. AM6-12. The sequence continues at coordinate 6,173,768 of NZ_JBIQWN010000001.1, read as the reverse complement.
CCCCATCACTCACCTACTAACCGCTTGGTCCGGCGGCTCCACCACTCCCCTTTGCCCGAAGGCTCCGGGGCGGCTTCACGGCCTTAGCATCACGATGCTCGATGTTTGACGCTTCACAGCGGGTACCGGAATATCAACCGGTTATCCATCGACTACGCCTGTCGGCCTCGCCTTAGGTCCCGACTTACCCTGGGCAGATCAGCTTGACCCAGGAACCCTTAGTCAATCGGCGCACACGTTTCTCACGTGTGAATCGCTACTCATGCCTGCATTCTCACTCGTCAACCGTCCACAACTACCTTCCGGTGCTGCTTCACCCGGCAGACGACGCTCCCCTACCCATCACAACACCCGTTAGGGCTATATGCTGCAATGACACGACTTCGGCGGTACGCTTGAGCCCCGCTACATTGTCGGCGCGGAATCACTAGACCAGTGAGCTATTACGCACTCTTTCAAGGGTGGCTGCTTCTAAGCCAACCTCCTGGTTGTCTGTGCGACTCCACATCCTTTCCCACTTAGCGTACGCTTAGGGGCCTTAGTCGATGCTCTGGGCTGTTTCCCTCTCGACCATGGAGCTTATCCCCCACAGTCTCACTGCCGCGCTCTCACTTACCGGCATTCGGAGTTTGGCTAAGGTCAGTAACCCGGTAGGGCCCATCGCCTATCCAGTGCTCTACCTCCGGCAAGAAACACACGACGCTGCACCTAAATGCATTTCGGGGAGAACCAGCTATCACGGAGTTTGATTGGCCTTTCACCCCTAACCACAGGTCATCCCCCAGGTTTTCAACCCTGGTGGGTTCGGTCCTCCACGAAGTCTTACCTCCGCTTCAACCTGCCCATGGCTAGATCACTCCGCTTCGGGTCTTGAGCGTGCTACTCAACCGCCCTATTCGGACTCGCTTTCGCTACGGCTTCCCCACACGGGTTAACCTCGCAACACACCGCAAACTCGCAGGCTCATTCTTCAAAAGGCACGCAGTCACGAGAATGTGCAAGCACATTCCGACGCTCCCACGGCTTGTAGGCACACGGTTTCAGGTACTATTTCACTCCCCTCCCGGGGTACTTTTCACCATTCCCTCACGGTACTATCCGCTATCGGTCACCAGGGAATATTTAGGCTTAGCGGGTGGTCCCGCCAGATTCACACGGGATTTCTCGGGCCCCGTGCTACTTGGGTGTCTCTCAAGCAAGCCGCTGACATTTCAACTACGGGGGTCTTACCCTCTACGCCGGACCTTTCGCATGTCCTTCGTCTACATCAACGGTTTATAACTCGCCCCACGGCCGGCAGACCGTAGAAGAGAGATCCCACAACCCCGCACACGCAACCCCTGCCGGGTCTCACACGCATACGGTTTGGCCTCATCCGGTTTCGCTCGCCACTACTCCCGGAATCACGGTTGTTTTCTCTTCCTGAGGGTACTGAGATGTTTCACTTCCCCTCGTTCCCTCCACTTGCCCTATGTGTTCAGGCAAGGGTGACAGCCCATGACGACTGCCGGGTTTCCCCATTCGGAAACCCCCGGATCAAAGCCTGGTTGACGACTCCCCGGGGACTATCGCGGCCTCCCACGTCCTTCATCGGTTCCTGGTGCCAAGGCATCCACCGTGCGCCCTTAAAAACTTGGCCACAGATGCTCGCGTCCACTGTGCAGTTCTCAAACAACGACCAGCCACCCATCACCCCACCAGCAGAAACTAGTGAGTGCACTGGGGCCGGCGACTGAGGAAAAGATCATTCCCTCAGACACCCAACAGCGTGCCCGACACGACCAGCCGATCAGATCAGCGTTCCACACCCCGAGGGGCAGTACTAGCGCCTGATCCATCCTGGACCGTGCCGAGTAGTCAACGTTCCACCCATGAGCAACCGTGCAAGACACTTGCTTGCAGTCGGCTATTGCTCCTTAGAAAGGAGGTGATCCAGCCGCACCTTCCGGTACGGCTACCTTGTTACGACTTCGTCCCAATCGCTGGTCCCACCTTCGACAGCTCCCTCCCACAAGGGGTTGGGCCACCGGCTTCGGGTGTTACCGACTTTCGTGACGTGACGGGCGGTGTGTACAAGGCCCGGGAACGTATTCACCGCAGCAATGCTGATCTGCGATTACTAGCGACTCCGACTTCATGGGGTCGAGTTGCAGACCCCAATCCGAACTGAGACCGGCTTTTTGAGATTCGCTCCACCTCACGGTATCGCAGCTCATTGTACCGGCCATTGTAGCACGTGTGCAGCCCAAGACATAAGGGGCATGATGACTTGACGTCGTCCCCACCTTCCTCCGAGTTGACCCCGGCGGTCTCCCGTGAGTCCCCAGCACCACAAGGGCCTGCTGGCAACACGGGACAAGGGTTGCGCTCGTTGCGGGACTTAACCCAACATCTCACGACACGAGCTGACGACAGCCATGCACCACCTGTACACCGACCACAAGGGGGGCACTATCTCTAATGCTTTCCGGTGTATGTCAAGCCTTGGTAAGGTTCTTCGCGTTGCGTCGAATTAAGCCACATGCTCCGCCGCTTGTGCGGGCCCCCGTCAATTCCTTTGAGTTTTAGCCTTGCGGCCGTACTCCCCAGGCGGGGCACTTAATGCGTTAGCTGCGGCACGGACAACGTGGAATGTTGCCCACACCTAGTGCCCACCGTTTACGGCGTGGACTACCAGGGTATCTAATCCTGTTCGCTCCCCACGCTTTCGCTCCTCAGCGTCAGTATCGGCCCAGAGATCCGCCTTCGCCACCGGTGTTCCTCCTGATATCTGCGCATTTCACCGCTACACCAGGAATTCCGATCTCCCCTACCGAACTCTAGCCTGCCCGTATCGACTGCAGACCCGGGGTTAAGCCCCGGGCTTTCACAACCGACGTGACAAGCCGCCTACGAGCTCTTTACGCCCAATAATTCCGGACAACGCTTGCGCCCTACGTATTACCGCGGCTGCTGGCACGTAGTTAGCCGGCGCTTCTTCTGCAGGTACCGTCACTCTCGCTTCTTCCCTGCTGAAAGAGGTTTACAACCCGAAGGCCGTCATCCCTCACGCGGCGTCGCTGCATCAGGCTTTCGCCCATTGTGCAATATTCCCCACTGCTGCCTCCCGTAGGAGTCTGGGCCGTGTCTCAGTCCCAGTGTGGCCGGTCGCCCTCTCAGGCCGGCTACCCGTCGTCGCCTTGGTGAGCCGTTACCTCACCAACAAGCTGATAGGCCGCGGGCTCATCCTGCACCGCCGGAGCTTTACACCGTCAAGGATGCCCAAGACGGTCATATCCGGTATTAGACCCCGTTTCCAGGGCTTGTCCCAGAGTGCAGGGCAGATTGCCCACGTGTTACTCACCCGTTCGCCACTAATCCACCCCGAAGGGCTTCATCGTTCGACTTGCATGTGTTAAGCACGCCGCCAGCGTTCGTCCTGAGCCAGGATCAAACTCTCCGTGAATGTTTACCGGTAATCCGGTGAGCACCACGAGAGCGGAACGATCGGAGGAATAGTCCGACCGTTCACAGCGTCCTCGCTGTGTTTACTTCAAAGGAACCACGTCCCGATCATGATGACCGGAGACGGGGTATCAACATATCTGGCGTTGACTTTTGGCACGCTGTTGAGTTCTCAAGGAACGGTCGCTTCCTTTGTACTCACCCTCTCGGGCTTTCCTCCGGGCTTCCCTTCGGTGTTTCAAACTCTATCAGGCTTTTTCCGTCTCTCTGACCACCGTTCCGCGAGCATGCGGAAGGAGATCCAGAGTCAGGATCCGACGAGTTTGTTTTCTGTTCGAGCGAGGACACTTTCGCGTCGCTCCGTCCCGAGCAGGAGTACGACTGTACAGGGGGCCCGGAACGGCACGCAAATCCGCCGGGTTGGTGGTCTAGACCACTAGCTGCTAGCTTTCATCCGGAACCGCCACTTCCAATGACATACCCTGCTGCTCAGGCCCGCGAGCAGCTCCACTTCTGGGAGGCTCCCATGACCACCGTGACGTCCCCTCTCGCCGGACGTGCCATCGGACTGGCCGCCGTGCCGGACCCCGTCTTCTCCGGGGCGATGGTCGGTCCCGGCACCGCGATCGACCCGGAGCGTGCGCCCTCCGAGGCCGTGTCGCCCGTGGACGGTGTGATCGTTTCCCTGCACCCGCACGCCTTCGTCGTGGTCGACGACAGCGGGCACGGCGTGCTCACCCACCTCGGCATCGACACCGTGCAGCTCAACGGCGAGGGCTTCGAGGTTCTCGTGAACAAGGGCGACACCGTGACCCGCGGTCAGGCCATCGTGCGCTGGAACCCCGCGGCGGTGGAGGAGGCCGGCAAGTCCCCGGTGTGCCCCGTCGTCGCGCTGGAGGCCACGGCCGACGCCCTCTCCGATGTCCGCGAGAGCGGCGCCGTGGCGGTCGGCGCCGACCTCTTCTCCTGGAACTGACACACGTGCCGTCATAGAGGACGGCGTACAGGACGACCACCGCGGCGGCGGGGCCCGCCGCACTATCCGGAGACGGGTGAGATGGAGACAACGCTGCGAGGCGTCGGCGTGAGCCATGGCGTGGCGATCGGCGAGGTCCGGCACATGGGCACGGCGGTGCTGGAGCCGCCGGCCAAGCAGATCCCGGCGCAGGAGGCGGGGCGCGAGCAGGGCCGCGCCCGTCAGGCGGTCGACGCCGTGGCCGCCGATCTCATGGCGCGCGGCAATCTGGCCGGTGGCGAGGCCCAGGCGGTGCTCGAGGCACAGGCCATGATGGCCCAGGACCCCGAGCTGATGGCGGACGTGGACCGGCGGATCGCCGTCGGCAGCACGGCCGAGCGCGCGGTGTACGACGCGTTCGCGGCGTACCGGGAGCTGCTGGCCGGAGCGGGCGAGTACCTGGCCGGCCGGGTGGCCGACCTCGACGACGTGCGCAACCGTATCGTCGCCCGGCTGCTGGGTGTGCCCATGCCGGGTGTTCCGGACAGCGACCACCCCTATGTACTGGTGGCGCGGGACCTGGCGCCCGCCGACACGGCGCTGCTCGACCCCTCCCTCGTGCTCGGCTTCGTGACCGAGGAGGGCGGGCCCACCAGTCACAGCGCGATCCTGGCGCGGGCGCTCGGGGTGCCGGCCGTGGTGGCGCTGCCCGGCGCGGTCGAGCTGGGCGAGGGCACGGTGGTCGCGGTGGACGGCAGCACGGGCGAGGTGTTCGTGGACCCGGACGAGGAGCGCAAGGCGCGGCTGACGGCGGCGGCCGCCGAGCGCCGGGCCGCGCTGGCCGCCTCGACCGGTCCGGGTGTGACGGCGGACGGTCACCAGGTGCCGCTGCTGGCCAATGTGGGCGGTCCGGCGGATGTGCCGGCGGCGGTGGCGGCCGGGGCCGAGGGTGTCGGTCTGTTCCGTACCGAGTTCCTGTTCCTGGACGACAGTGAGAACGCTCCTTCCGAGGAGAAGCAGATCGCGGCGTACCGGCAGGTGCTGGAGGCGTTCCCCGAGGGCCGGGTGGTCGTACGGGTGCTGGACGCGGGCGCGGACAAGCCGCTGGCGTTCCTGACCCCGGCGGACGAGCCGAACCCGGCGCTGGGCGTGCGCGGGCTGCGGACGCTGCTGGACCATCCCGAGGTGCTGCGCACCCAGCTGACGGCGCTGGCGAAGGCCGCCGAGGGGCTGCCCGTCCACCTTGAGGTGATGGCGCCCATGGTGGCGGACCGCGCGGACGCGAAGGCCTTCGCTGACGCCTGCCGTGCGGCGGGGCTGCGGGCGAAGTTCGGGGCCATGGTGGAGATCCCGTCGGCGGCGCTGCGGGCGCGGTCGATCCTCCAGGAGGTCGAGTTCCTGTCGCTGGGCACCAATGACCTCGCGCAGTACACCTTCGCGGCGGACCGGCAGGTGGGCGCGGTGTCGCGGTTGCAGGACCCGTGGCAGCCGGCGTTGCTCGACCTGGTCGCGCTGTCCGCGGAGGCGGCCCGTGCCGAGGGCAAGAGCTGTGGTGTGTGCGGTGAGGCGGCGTCCGATCCGCTGCTGGCGTGTGTGCTGACCGGTCTGGGTGTCACCTCCTTGTCCATGGGTGCGGCGTCGCTGCCGTATGTCCGGGCGACGCTGGCGAAGTTCACGCTGGCGCAGTGCGAGCGGGCCGCGGCGGCGGCGCGCGCGGCGGACAGTGCCGAAGAGGCGCGGAGCGCGGCTCAGGGAGTGCTGTCCGGCGAGTAGTCACCGGGCGGCCGGCAGCCGGGTGTGCAGGGGCGTCCCGCCTTCGGGTGGGGCGCCCCTGACGCGTCCCAGACGGGTCCCGGACGTGTCAGGGGCGCCGCCCCTTCGTCGCGTTCGTCGCGTTCCCGGTCGTCCTCTCCGGTGTTCCGCTCCGGTCAGTGGCGGTGGTCCGCTCCGCCGCTCTCCTCCCCCAGGTCCGGTGGTGCGCAGTAGTCGACGCCCGGTTCGGGGGCGATGAGGTCGCCGGACTCGGCGTCGGTGCAGTAGGCGTCGAACACCTCGGCCGCGGTGAGCGGTTCGAGGGCGCCGGCGCGCAGCCGCCAGCCGTGGACGCGGTCGGCGGTGCCGGGGGCGCTGGTGCGCAGGACGAGCCCGCCGGGGCTGCGGGTGGCGAGGCCGAGGGCGAGGACGCTGGTGAACTCCAGGGCCTCGGCCTCGTCCAGGCGGGTGGCGCCGTGGGCGTCCTCCTCGCCGTGCAGGACGGAGACGAGGGTTTCCGGTGCGCCCGAGACGGTGCACACGAGGTGCCGCTCGCCGGGCGGGGCGGTGTCGAGGATGCGGACCACGAGGTCGGAGGCGCGGGTGAAGGCGGCCCGGCCGATGTCCTCGCCGCAGGTGGGGCAGGGGCCGAGGCGGGTCAGCAGGGTGGTGGCGTACTCCCAGGTGGCCCGGCGTACGGCCGCGTCGACGAGGGTGGGGACGAGCGCTGCGAGCGGGCCGCCGTCGTAGGGGACGGTGGGGCCGGTGGCGGCGAGTTCAGCGGTGAACCGGGTGCGGCTCGCGGGCAGGTCGGGGTCCAGGCCGGTCTCGGCGCAGTAGGCGGCGTAGTCCTCGGGGTCGAACAGGGCGAGGGTGGTGTGGCCGCCGTACGCGGCGCGGTTCTTCAGGACGTCCTCGACCTGGCGGAGGTAGGTCGGGTGGTCGTCGAAGGTGAAGCTGCGGTAGCGCCGCATGGCGCGGAAGTCGTGTTCGTCGGCGAGCAGGCCGATGGTGCCGGCGATCTCGCGGCGCAGGACGCTGCGCATGGTCCGGTCGTCGGTGTGCGCCATGTTTCCCCCATGTGTGCGCGGTCGATCAATGCTCACTCACCGTAACTGTCGGCACTGACAATGCCGGATGAGGCCCCTTTGACCTGCGGGTTTACCGGACATGGGTCGGCCCCGGACGACAGGGGGTCCGGGGCCGTTCGGGTGGAGGCGCGTCAGCCGCGCTTGCGGGCCAGTTCCTCGTAGAAGGCGAGCAGCGTGAGGTCGTCGATGGAGCCGGGGTTGACCGCCTTCTCCAGCGGGGTGCCCTGGAGGAGGCGCTTGACCGGGACCTCGATGCGCTTGCCGGTGAGGGTGTGCGGGACGCCGGGCACCTCGATGATCTCGTCGGGGATATGGCGGGGCGAGAGCTGTTCGCGGATGGCCCGCTTGATCTTGTCGAGCAGCGCGTCGTCCAGCTCGGCGCCGGGGGCGAGGTGCACGAACAGCGGCATCCAGTAGCCGCCGTCGGGCTGTTCGATGCCGATGACCAGGGATTCCTTGATCTCGGGCAGGCGCTCGACCACCTCGTAGATGTCGGCGGAGCCCATGCGGACGCCCTGCCGGTTGAGGGTGGAGTCGGAGCGGCCGTGGATGATCACGGTGCCGCGCGAGGTGAGGGTGATCCAGTCGCCGTGGCGCCAGACGCCGGGGTAGGTGTCGAAGTAGCTGTCGTGGTACCGGCTGCCGTCGGGGTCGTTCCAGAAGCGGATCGGCATGGACGGCATGGGCTTGGTGACGACGAGTTCGCCCACCTCGTCCACGAGGGGCTTGCCCATGGGGTCCCAGGCCTGGAGGTCGGTGCCGAGGGCGGCGGCCTGGAGTTCGCCGGTGTGGACGGGCAGGGTGGGGACGCCGCCCGCGAAGCAGGAGCAGACGTCGGTGCCGCCGCTGACGGAGGCGATCCACAGGTCCTCGCGGACCTCGTCGTGCAGCCAGCGGAAGCCGTCGGGCGGCAGCGGGGAGCCGGTGGTGGCGACGCATTTGACGCGGGAGACGTCGTAGTCGCGGGACGGGTGGACGCCGGCTTTGCGGCAGGCCATGACGTAGGCGGCGGAGGTGCCGTAGAGGGTGGCTCCGGTGCGTTCGGCGACCTTCCACTGGGCGCCGGTGTCGGGGTAGCCAGGGCTTCCGTCGTACAGGATGATCGTCGTGCCCGTGAGCAGGCCGGAGACGAGGAAGTTCCACATCATCCAGCCGGTCGAGGTGTACCAGAAGAAGCGGTCCTCGGGGCCGAGGTCGCAGTGCAGGCCCAGCTGCTTGAGGTGTTCGACCAGGATGCCGCCCTGGGACTGGACGATGGCCTTGGGCAGGCCGGTCGTGCCGGAGGAGTAGAGCACCCACAGCGGGTGGTCGAAGGGGACCTGTTCGAAGACGGGCGCGGTGTCGCCGGAGGTCACGGCGGACCATTCGAGGGCGCCCTCGGGTGCCTCGGTGCCGAGCAGGGGGATGTGCACGACGGCGCGCAGGGTGGGCAGTTCGCGGCGCAGTTCGGCGACGGTCGCGCGGCGGTCGTGCTCCTTGCCGCCGTAGCGGTAACCGTCGACGGTGAACAGGACGACGGGTTCGACCTGCTGGAAGCGGTCGAGGACGCTGCGGGCGCCGAAGTCAGGGGCGCAGGAGGTCCACACGGCGCCGACGGCCGCGGTGGCGAGCAGGGCGACGACGGCCTGCGGGATGTTGGGCAGGTAGCCGCTGACGCGGTCGCCGGGGCGTACGCCGAGGGCGCGCAGTTCGGCGGCGAGGGAGCCGACCTGGCCGCGCAGTTCGGCCCAGGTGACGGGGCGCGGTTCGTGGGTCTCGTCCACGTGCAGCAGCGCGGGCTCGTCGGGGCGGTCCGCGGCGGCGCGCAGGGCGTGTTCGGCGTAGTTGAGGGTGGCGCCGGGGAACCACTGGGCGCCGGGCATCGTGCGGTCGCCGAGCACCTGGGTGTACGGGGTGGAGAAACGGACGTCGAACCACTCGGTGACGGCCTTCCAGAAGGCGTCCAGGTGGTCGACGGACCAGCGGTGCAGCGCGGCGTAGCCGCCGCCGGCCGGGGCCCCGTGGTGGGCGGCGGCCCACGCCTGGAACGCGGTGATGCGTGCCTGGGCGATCCGCGTGGGATCTGGCTGCCAGAGCGGCTGGGGGTTCGCGGTCGACATGGGCGGCTCCCGGACTGTACGCGTCGTGTGCGTCGGTCCGCGCACGGCAGGGTGTGCGCGTGACGCGGGCTGACAGGGACGATGCCATGTGATCGACTTCCACACCAGGGTGAGCTTCATATCATCCGTCTGGTGAAACGGCGGGCCCGGCAGAGGTGAACGGAAATTGAACGGCACGCCCGTCGGGGGCGCTCGGTGGCAGGGTGAGCAGCATGGACGGTCGTGACCTGGTGCGTTCGATGCGTGTGATCGGTTCGGGACGGGCTGCGCGGGGGGTGCGTGCGGCGTGGCGCAGACGGCGGATCGACGCCGCCGGGCTGCCGCGACGGGGCGCGGAGCGGGCGCGGGTGCCGGGGCGGGTGGAGAGCGTGGAGCCGGGGCCCGGCGGCGGGGTGATCCGGTTCAGCCGCTCGGAGCTGCGGGTCACGGTCGCGGTGAACGGCGCGGTGTTCTGGGGCTGGGACGGGGCGGCGCCGCAGCCGTCGTACGCGCTGGCGGGCAGCGGCCCGGAGCCGGATCCGCGGGCAGTCCTGGAGCCGGACAAGGACGGCGGCTGGCGGGTGGTGGCCGAGCGGGTGACGGTCGTCGTCTCCCGGCACGGCGCGGTGGAGGTGTGCACGCCGGGCGGTGTAGTGCTGCGCCGGGAGCTGCCGCCGCGCTGGTGGGAGCCGGTCGGCGGGGGCGAGGCGCGGTGGATGCAGCGCTCGGAGGTGGCGGCGGACGCCCGGTTCTTCGGGCTCGGCGGCCGCGCGTCGGGGCCGCGGCTGCGCGACGGGTCGTACCGGCTGTGGAACACCGATCCCGGCGGTGCGTTCCGACCGGGTGACGATCCGCTGTACCTGACGATGCCGGTGCAGCTGGTGGTGGCGGACGCGGGGACGCACCTGATGTTCTACGACAGCACGTGGGACGGCACGGTGGTGCTGCGCGAGGGCGAGGAGGGCGCGGGGTCCGGGCACGACCGGGCGGGGCGCTGCGAGCTGCGGATGGACGGCGGGCCGCTGCGCTGCTGGGTGATGGTGGGCCCGCCGGCGCGGGTGCTGCTCACCTGGGCCTCGCTGACGGGGGCGCCCGCGCTGCCGCCCGCCTGGGCGCTCGGTCACCAGCACGCGCGGTGGGGGTTCGGCGACGAGCAGGAGGTGCGCCGGATCGTGGCGGGCTATCAGGAGCGCGGGCTGCCCCTGGACGCCGTCCACCTGGACATCGACCACTACGACGAGCACCGGGTGTTCACGGTCGACCGGGAGCGTTTCCCGAAGCTGCCGGTGCTCGCGGAGGAGCTGCGCCGGGACGGGATCCGGCTGGTGTCGGTGGTCGATCCGGCGGTGCGGGCGGCGCCGGGCGACGCGGTGTACGACGGCGGTGCGGCGGTGGACGCGTTCGTGCGGGACGCCTCGGGGCGGCCGGTGCGGGGGGTGGTGTGGGCCGGTGAGTCCGTGTACCCGGACTTCACGCATCCGCGGGTGCGCCGGTGGTGGGGCGGGCTGTACGAGGAGCGGCTGGAGCAGGGGTTCGCGGGGTTCTGGCACGACATGAACGAGCCGGTGTCCTTCAACGCCTTCGGCGAGCCGACGCTGCCGCGCTCGGCCCGGCACGCGCTGGAGGGGCGCGGCGGGGACCATCGCGAGGCGCACAACGTGTACGGGCTGTGCATGGCCCGCGCGGGCTACGAGGGGCTGCGCGAACTCGCGCCCCAGCAGCGGCCGTTCGTGTTCTCGCGGTCGGGCTGGGCGGGCATGCAGCGCTACGGCGGCACGTGGTCGGGCGCTGTGGCGACGGGCTGGCCGGGGCTGCGGGCCACCCTGTCGCTGGTGTTGGGGCTCGGCCTGTGCGGGGTGCCCTACTCGGGCCCGGATGTCGGTGGCTTCGACGGCAGCCCGGCACCGGAGTTGTACCTGCGGTGGTTCCAGCTCGGGGCGTATCTGCCGCTGTTCCGCACCCACGCGAGCCCCCGGGCCGGGCGGCGTGAGCCGTGGGAGTTCGGGCCCGAGGTGCTGGAGCACGCGCGGGCGGCGCTGCTCGAACGCCGGCGGCTGCTGCCGTACTTGGTGACGCTCGCCCATCTGGCCCGGCGCACCGGCGCGCCCTATGTACGGCCGGTGTGGTGGAGCGCACCGGAGGACCGGGCCCTGCGCGACTGTGAGGACACGTTTCTGCTGGGTGACAGCCTGCTGGTGGCACCGGTGCTGGAACCGGGCGCGGAGCGGCGGGTGGTGCGGCTGCCGCGGGGGCGGTGGTACGACACGGTGACGGAACGGGCGTACGAGGGCCCCGCCCGGGTCCTGGTGGACGCGCCGCTGTCCCGGATACCGGTGTTCGCCCGAGCGGGCGCGGTGGTGCCGGTGCGGGGCGACGAGGGTCTGGAACTGGAGACCTGGGCGCCGGCCCCCGGGCGGAACGGGGGCGGTCTGCTGATCCGGGACGCGGGCGACGGCTGGGACATACCGGAGATGGAGCGGTATGCGGCGCGGTGGGAGGGTGAGGCGGTGGTGGTGACTCGGGAGGACGAGACCGGGGCGGGTGCGCCGGAGTGGCCGGTGCGGGTGAGGGGGTTGGGGTAGAGCGGGGTGGGGTGGGGTGACGGTGTGGGGGCTCGGGCGCGGTGAGTTGGGGGGCGCGCCCTGTGAGTCGGGTGCGTGAGGTGGCGGGGGTGCCCGGCGGGGCCGGGTGAGGCGCGCGTGCGGGTGGCCGGGGCTGCGTCAGGGGCGCGGAGGGCGTATGAGCCGGGCACGTGGGGATGCCCGGCTCGGGTGGTTGGTCAGTAGCGGCCCTCGAACCAGGCGCGGACGGCGGCGCTGTGGAGGGGGAAGGCGAGGTCCGCGGGGCGGCGCAGGAGGTGCCAGCCCTCGGTCTCGGGGGTGGGGCCGGACGGGGGGAGGGCGTCGGCCGGGCGTTCGGGGAGGAGGCCGAAGAGGAGCAGGTGGCCGTCGGGGGCGCTCATGGCGTCGACGAGGCGGACGTCGCGGGCGGCGGCGTCGATGCCGGTCTCCTCCTTGAGTTCGCGGACGACGGCCTGCTTCCAGTCCTCGCGGTCGTCCACGTAGCCGCCGGGCAGGGCGGTGCCGCCGCGGGCGGGGGCGACGGTACGGGTGATGACGACCAGGGCGGTGCCCTCGGTGTCGTATACGGGCTGGAGCGCGATCGCCACGGGCAGCGGGTTGCGGTAGGCGACGGTGCCGCAGGACGGGCAGGTGCGCGGCCAGCCGGTGACGCCCTCTCCATAGGGCACCCCGCAGGCGGAACAGTGCGATCCCGGCGCGGAGTTGGCAGTTGATTGCTGATTTTCGGACACGCGCGGACTGTATCCGATCACGGGAACGACGTCTTCCGTAAGTGGTGTTGTCCGGTACGGGCACGGTCCGGCCCGTTTTCCGTCGGCCGTGGGCCACGTCCTCGGCTCTTGCTCCGGTGGGCGGCGAAGCGTCCGGGGCCCGCAGCCGTGCGGGCGCGTCCAGCCCGGTGGGGTGGAGGGCGGCCGCGGACACGGGATCGAGCATGGGCACCCACTAGCGGGCGGTCATCGCGATTGTCCCAGAGGGGGCGGCCCGGAGCCGCCAGGTCGAAATCGATCAGGGCAACGGCGCGGCCGTCGCGGAAGACGGCGTTCTCCGGGCACACGTCGTTGTGGCACAGCATCGTTCCCCCTCCGGGTCGGCCAGGTCGGGGGGCCACGCGGCGCGGGTGTCGACCGCGGCGGCCGCGCTGGTCTCCCGCAGCCGCCGCAGCAGTCTTCCCACCGATGCGAGGGCGGCCCTCGTCATCGCCCAGGCAGGGAAGGGCGGCAGGGGCACGTCGCCGGGGATGAAGGTCAGTCGCTCACGGCCGTCCGCGGTGAGACCGACAGGGGTCGGAGCCGCGTCGAAGCCGTGCTCCTTCAGCGCGAGGAGATGGGCGTGCAGGGCGTGCGCGTTGCGCGGCGCCGGGCGCTCGGCCAGCGCACCACGGCGCACGACCGCGCCCGCGTTCGCCATCCCACCGACCCAGCGCCTCGCCCTCAGCCGTCATGCCGGGCACGCTACCGCCGGACCGGCCTCGCACGCCCATCCGGCTTTCCGGATCGACGACGTGGGATCCGCGTCTCGCGGTCCGCACCGACCCTGTCCGCCGCGGCCGTCTCAGCAAGTCGCGGGCTGCCGGTCCAGTTCGCCGCTGATCGCCTCCCGCAGCGCATCGTGTCGCGGGCCGAGCCTGAACCGCTCGTCACTCCACCGGTCACGCGGATACAGCCACACCGGCCTGCCCACCAGCTCGGCCGGCTCCCATTCGAATCGCGGCCAGACATGGGCATGCAAGAACGGGTCGGTGTTGCCGAGGATCTCCAGGTTGACCCGGCGGAAGCCGGGGTCCAGCCGGCGGCAGGCCCGCTCGACCGCTTCTGCGAGCCGGTCCATGTCCGACAGGAACGACAGTCGCTTGGCCCTGGGCAGGTCGGACAGCCGTTGCACATCCGGGTCGTCCGCGAGGAGAACCGAGTATCCGGGCAGGAACTGAACGTCGCCGATCACCGCGAAGCCGGACTCGAGCCGCCGCAACACCGTCGGATTCCGGCCCCGCAGAGCAGACCCGATCCGGTCCATTCGCCAGTCACCGGTCATGGCCCGAGACTACCCGCAGGTGATCAGGACCTGGTCTTCGCTCTCCCCACCGCGCAGGTTTCCGGGCGCTGTTCGTTTCCACGCTCTGTGATCGGTCCGGAATGCTGTGTGAACGTCTCATGAACTGGGCCTGGGGGCACGCGTGCGGCGCCATCATGCTGGCGTGCACTCCTGGACGGACACTCTCCGCTTCGCCTTCCAGCCGCTGGTCAACCTGAGGACGGGCGCGGTCGCCGCACTGGAGGCATTCGCCCGCCCGGAGACCGGTGACATCCTGGCCGAGGCCCGCCGTGACCCCGAACTGGACGGCGCGCTGGCCGTGCTGGCGTTGCGCGCGGCCATGCACCGGGAGCGGCTGCTGCCCCTGCACGTGAACGTGTTCGCGGCCACGCTCGCCGACCTCGGCGGCCTCACCCCGCTGCACGACGCGGTGCGCGCGGCGGGGCGGGGGCCCTGGGAGGTGACGCTGGACGTCGTACCGTCGTACACGCATGTGCCGCACCGGGCGTTGCTGGAGGCGGTGGCGGCGCTGCGGGAGCAGGGGTTCCGGATCAGCGCGGACGGGGTCGGGGACGGCGATGTGCCGCTGCGGCTGCTCACCGATCTCTGTCCCGACCTGATCAAGCTGGACGCCTCGCTGCTGGCCCGGCCGGCCGCGGTACGGGCGATGCGCACGCTGTGCGAGGAGTTGGCCGCACTGGTCGTGGTGGAGGGAGTGGAGACCGAGGGGCAGTACGCGGCGGCGGTGTCGGCGGGGGCGCAACTGGCGCAGGGCGAGTTGTTCGCGCCGCCGGCCCGGATCCCCGCGGCGCACGTCTATGTGCCGTCCCCCTCCCCCGCCGCGCCCTGCGTGCCCGCGACCGGGCCGTCGGTGCGGGAGTTCGTGCGCCCGGCCGCCGTACTGCCGTCGACCGCGTCGGCGGGGCAGGTGCGGGCCCTGCTGACCGGCTCGCCGGACGTCTCCGGGGTGCTGCTGGTGGACCCGGCGGGCCGGCCGGTGCGGTCGGTGCACCGCTCGCGGTTCCTGCTGTCGATGTCCGGGCGCTACGGGCACGCGCTGTACGCCGACCGTCCCGCCGCGCGGCTCGGGGACGCCCCGCGCACGGTCGGGGTGGACGCCACCGCCTGGGAGGTGCTGGACGTGGTGGCGATCGGCGGCCGGGACCGCACCAGCGACGATGTGGCGGTGGTCGACCCGCACGGGCGGTGCGTGGGGGGCGTACGGCTCGCGGATCTGGTGCGGGCGCTGGCCGAGAGCCGGGTGGAGGAGGCGGCCGGGCTCAATCCGCTGACCAGGCTTCCGGGTTCGGACGCGATCACCGGTGAGGTGGACCGGTGGATCGCGGCCGGGCGGCCGTTCGCGCTGAGCTGGCTGGACATCGACCACTTCAAGAAGGTGAACGACGGGGCCGGGTTCGCCGCGGGCGACGAGCTGATCCGGTCGGTGGGGCGGGCGCTGACGCAGGCGGTCGCCGGGCAGGCGCGGGTGGGGCACATCGGCGGGGACGACTTCCTGGTGCTGGCCGACGAGGAGACGCTGGGGCCGCTGGTCGCGGCGGTGCTGGACGCGCCCTGGTCGGCTGGCGGGCGGCCGGTCACGCTGTCGCTGGCGACCGTGGTGTGCGGGCCGGGCAGCGTGCACGACCACCGCCAGGCCGCCGCCCAGCTGGTCCCGCTGAAGCAGGCGGCCAAGGCGCTCGGCGGGGCGAGCTGGGTGCTCGGCCGCGCGGGGCTCGCCGGCCACGAGGTGCGGCGGGGTGGTGGGGCGGTGGCCGCGGTGCGGGCGGCGGCCGTCGAGCCTCGGTGAGGAACGACCGCCGCCGGCAGGCGACTTGGGCCGGCCCGTGGCTCAGCTGCCGACGGGCTGGCGGTGCGCGGCCGAGTACCGCATGGCGTGCTGGATGAGGTCGATGAGCACGTCCTTGGCCGACTCCCGGTCGCGGGCGTCGCAGAGCAGCACGGGCACTCCGGGGTCCAGGTCGAGCGCCTGGCGGACCGAGTCGGCGGGGTAACGGGCGGCGCCGTCGAAGCAGTTGACGGCGACCAGGAAGGGGATGGAGCGCCGCTCGAAGTAGTCGACGGCGGCGAAGCAGTCCTCCAGGCGGCGGGTGTCGGCGAGCACGACGGCGCCGAGCGCGCCCTCGGACAGCTCGTCCCACATGAACCAGAACCGCTCCTGTCCGGGCGTGCCGAACAGGTACAGGACCAGGTCCTCGCGCAGGGTGATCCGGCCGAAGTCCATGGCCACGGTGGTGGTGCTCTTGGCCTCCACCCCGCTGGTGTCGTCGACCGGGCGCCCGGCCTCGGTGAGCTGCTCCTCGGTGCGCAGCGGCCGGATCTCGCTGATCGCGCCGACCAGGGTGGTCTTGCCCACCCCGAAGCCGCCCGCCACCAGGATCTTGAGCGTGACGGGCTCGACCGGGGAATCGCCGTGCTCAGTACGCCCAGGGACCATCGTTCACTTCTCCTGCTTGCCGGGGTTCGGGCGACGGGCGGCCGTAGCCGCCGCCACCGGGGGTTTCGATGACGAGTACGTCGCCGGGGCCGACGTCCGCGGAGCCGTTGCCGCCGAGATCGGTGACACTGCCGTCCGCCCGCTCGACCCGGTTGGCGCCGAGCGCGCCGGGGGCACCGCCCGCCATGCCGTACGGGGGGACGCGGCGGTGCTGGGAGAGGGTGGAGACGGTCATGGGTTCCAGGAAGCGGATCCGGCGCAGCGCGCCGTCGCCGCCGCGCCAGGTGCCGGCGCCGCCGCTGCCGCGGCGGACGGCGAACTCCTCCAGGCGGACGGGCAGCCGCCACTCCAGGATCTCGGGGTCGGTGAGCCGGGAGTTGGTCATATGGGTCTGCACGACGTCGGCGCCGGGGAAGCCGTCACCCGCGCCGGACCCGGAGGCCACGGTCTCGTAGTACTGGTGGCGTTCGTTGCCGAAGGTGACGTTGTTCATCGTGCCGGAGCCCTCGGCCTGGACACCGAGGGCGGCGTACAGGGCGCCGGTGATGGCCTGGGAGGTCTCCACGTTGCCCGCGACGACGGCGGCGGGCGGCTCGGGGGCGAGCAGGGAGCCGGGCGGTACGACGATGTCCAGGGGGCGCAGGCAGCCGTCGTTGAGCGGGATGTCGTCGGCGACGAGGGTGCGGAAGACGTACAGGACGGCCGCGTTGACGACGGCGAGGGGCGCGTTGAAGTTCGTGGGGAGCTGCCCGGAGGTGCCGGTGAAGTCGATGGTGGCGCGGCGCTCGGCCCGGTCGACCCGGACCTGGACGCGGATGACGGCGCCGGAGTCGGTCTCGTACGCGTACGCCCCGTCGTCCAGGGCGTCGATGACGCGGCGGACGGATTCCTCCGCGTTGTCCTGGACGTGCCGCATGTATGCCTGTACGACGTCGAGGCCGAACTCGCCGATCATGCGGCGCACTTCGTCGACGCCCTTCTGGTTGGCGGCCATCTGGGCGCGCAGGTCGGCGAGGTTGGTGCGGGGGTTGCGGGAGGGGTAGGTGGCCTCGGTGAGCAGGCGCCGGGTCTCCTCCTCGCGGAAGCGGCCCCCCTCGGTGAGCGGCCAGTTGTCGAAGAGGACGCCCTCCTCCTCGATGGTGCGGCTGTGGGCGGGCATGGAGCCGGGGGCGATGCCGCCGATCTCGGCGTGGTGGCCGCGGGAGGCGACGTAGAAGAGGATCCGGGGCTCGCGCTCCGTGTCCGCCGGGGCGTCGGTGTCGAACACCGGGGTGATCACGGTGACGTCGGGCAGGTGGGTGCCGCCGTGGTACGGGTCGTTGACGGCGTAGGTGTCGCCCGGCCGCATCGAGGCGCCCCGGCGGCGGATGACCTCCTTGACGCTGGTGCCCATGGAGCCCAGGTGGACGGGGATGTGGGGGGCGTTGGCCACCAGGTTGCCGTCCGGGTCGAACAGGGCGCAGGAGAAGTCGAGGCGTTCCTTGATGTTGACGGACTGGGCGGTGGACTCCAGCCGGGCGCCCATCTGTTCGGCGATCGACATGAAGAGGTTGTTGAAGACCTCCAGGAGCACCGGATCGGCTTCCGTGCTCGGCCGGGAACTCCGCGTGCCGGCGGTGCGTTCCATGCGCAGATGCCCGTCGTCGGTGGCGGTGGCCCGCCAGCCGTCGTCCACGACGGTCGTCGCACCGGCCTCGGTGATGATCGCCGGGCCGGTGACGGTCTCGCCGGGAGGAAGGGCCTCGCGGCGGTGCAGGGGTACGTCGCGCCAGGAGCCGCCGGTGTGCAGGCGGACGGTCCCGGCCGCGGCGGTCCGTCCCTCGTACGGCGCGAGGGCGGTCAGATCGGGGGGTTGGGTGATGCCGGTGGCCTCGACGGAGAGAGCTTCCACGACGATCGGGCGGTCGAGGGTGAAGGAGTAGGTGGCGCGATGGCGCTGTTCGAACGCGCCGCGCATGGCGTCGGGTTCGGCCAGGTCGACGGTGAGGGCGGTGTCGGTGCCGTCGTAGCGGAGCTGGGCGCGGTGGGTGACCCGGATGCGGTCCTCGGGGACGTCCTCGGCCAGGAGTTCGGCGCGGGCGGCGGCCTCCAGGCCGGCGGCGGCCTCGCGGACGCCGGGCATGGCGGCCTGCTCCAGGGGGGCCTCGACGGACTGTTCGCGCATGGCGGTGGTGTCGGCGAGGCCGATGCCGAGCGCGGAGAGGACCCCGGCCATGGGGGGTACGAGGACGGTGCGGATGCCGAGCGACTCGGCGACCCGGCACGCGTGCTGGCCGCCCGCGCCACCGAAGGTGGTCAGCGCGTAGCGGGTGACGTCGTGGCCCTTCTGGACGGAGATTCGCTTGATCGCGTTGGCGATGTTGGCGACGGCGATGTCCAGGTAGCCCTCGGCCACCTGCTCGGGGGTGCGGTCGTCGCCGGTGGCGCGGTGGATCTCGCGGGCGAGGCCGGTGAACCGGTCGCGGACGAGAGCGGCGTCCAGCCGCTGGTCGCCGTCGGCCCCGAACACGGCCGGGAAGTGGGCGGGTTGGATCCGGCCGAGCATCACATTGGCGTCGGTGACGGTGAGCGGGCCGCCGGCCCGGTAGCAGGCGGGGCCGGGGGTGGCGCCGGCCGAGTCGGGGCCGACGCGGTAGCGGGAGCCGTCGAAGTGCAGCACGGAGCCGCCGCCCGCGGCCACGGTGTGGATGTCGAGCATCGGCGCGCGCAGCCGCACGCCCGCGACCTGCGTGTCGAAGACCCGCTCATAGGCGCCGGCGAAGTGCGAGACGTCGGTGGAGGTGCCGCCCATGTCGAAGCCGATGACCCGGTCGTAGCCCGCGCGCTGGGACATCCGGGCCATGCCGACGATGCCGCCGGCCGGTCCGGACAGGACGGCGTCCTTGCCGCGGAACTGTCCCGCCTCGGTGAGTCCGCCGTTGGATTGCATGAACATCAGCCGCACCCCGCGCAGTTCGCCGGCCACCTGGCGGACATGGCGGTGCAGTACCGGTGAGAGGTAGGCGTCGGCCACGGCGGTGTCGCCGCGCGGGACCAGCTTCATCAGCGGGCTGACCTCGCTGGACAGCGAGATCTGCGGGAAGCCGGTGCGGGCGGCGAGTTCACCGATGGCGCGTTCGTGGGCGGGGTGCAGGTGGCTGTGCAGGCAGACGACGGCGACGGCGCGGATCCCGTCGTCGTACGCCTGCTGGAGTGCGGGCGCGAGCGCGTCCAGGTCGGGGGCGCGCAGCACGGTGCCGTCGGCGGCGATGCGCTCGTCGGCCTCGATCACGCGGACGTAGAGCGGTTCGGGCAGCTCGATGCGGCGGGCGAAGATGCGCGGCCGGTTCTGGTAGGCGATGCGCAGGGCGTCGCGGAAGCCGCGGGTGATGACGAGGAGAGTGGGTTCGCCAGCGCGTTCCAGGAGGGCGTTGGTGGCGACTGTGGTGCCCATGCGGACGGCCTCGACGGGCTCCGCGGAGTCACCGAGGAGGGCGCGGATGCCGGAGACGGCGGCGTCGGGGGCGGGGCGGTGGTCGTGCCGGCCGGTTCCGGCGCCGGGCTCGGGGCT
Source organism: Streptomyces sp. AM6-12 (assembly GCF_044327085.1). Lineage (NCBI taxonomy): Bacteria > Bacillati > Actinomycetota > Actinomycetes > Kitasatosporales > Streptomycetaceae > Streptomyces > Streptomyces sp. AM6-12. The sequence goes on along the minus strand of NZ_JBIQWN010000001.1, from coordinate 6,153,827 downwards.
CGCCGGGTGGTCGGAGAGGACCTTGTGCGTGAGCAGGCGGCCGTCCGGGCGACGCGCGACGATGTCGGTGAAGGTGCCGCCTCGGTCGACCCAGAACTGCCAGCCTGTCACGTCAGTACTCCGCTTCCGCGCCGGTCACAGCGCCCGCAGGCCGTTGATCACGTCGCGCAGAATACTCTCGTCCGGCAGCTCGGCCGGGGGCACCGGCCGGGTGACATGGACGAGTTCCGCGTGCACGAGGTCGCCGACGAGGACCCGGACGACGCCGATGGGCAGGTCGAGTTCCGCGGCCAGTTCGGCGACCGACTGCGGGGTGCCGCGGCACAGGTCCACGATGTCCACGTGCTCGGGCGAGAGCGTCGGATCCGTCTCCGGGTCCCCGGCGGCGGGCTCCGTGACGACCACCGCGATCAGATCCAGGCGGTGCTGGGCCGTACTGGTGGTACGGCCGCGCGTCATGGCGTAGGGGCGGACGACCGGTCCGGCGTCGTCGTCGAACCAGTGGCTGCTCACCTGACCGTCTTCGCTCATGTCATCCCACTACCCGCCCGTGGGCAGGCCCGTGCGCGGGGCGGTGCCCAGGTGCACACCGACCCGCTTGACCAGGAGCGTCATCTCGTAGGCGACCTGGCCGACGTCGGAGTCGGCGTCGGACAGGACGGCCAGGCAGCTGCCGTCGCCGGCGGCGGTGACGAACAGGAAGGCGTCCTCCAGTTCGACGACGGTCTGGCGGACGCCGCCCGCGTCGAAGTGGCGGCCCACGCCCTTGGCGAGGCTGTGGAAGCCGGAGGCCACGGCGGCCAGGTGTTCGCCGTCCTCTCTGGTCAGGTCCTTGGACACGCCGGTGGGCAGTCCGTCGCCGGAGAGAATGACGGCCTTGCGGATGCTGGCGACGCGGTCGACCAGGTCGTCCAGGAGCCAGTTCAGCTCCCCGTTGCCCGTCGCCGTGTGGTCGGTCGCCTTCGGTGCGGTCATCGACCGTCCCCCTTAGTGGTTCCTTGTGCTGTGCCGGTGCGGGCAGTCTCGCCCGTGGCATTCTCCTCCCGGCCGCGCTGCCAGCCGCGCTGGAGCGAGGCCATCCGGCTGCGGACCTCGTCGGCGTCCCGGTCGGCGGGCGCCTCGGTGCGCCCGGACCGCCGTTCGGGGTCCTGCCTGAGCTGGGGGGCGAGGCTGGCCTGCCGCACACGCCGGGGCAGGGCGCCGTCGCCGGGTCCGGCGGCGGGGTCGCCGTCGTGGGGGGTGCGGGTGGGGCCGCCGTCGCGGGGGGTGTCGGCGGGGCCGCCGAGGGCGTCCGGGCCGTCGGAGGCGCTCGCGGAGGGGCGGGTGCGCCGGGGTAGTGCGGGGGTGCCGGGGCGGGCGGGGCCGCCGGTGGGGCCGGTGGGCGGAGGTGTCGCCTCGCCCGTACCGGCGCGGTCGGCCGGTTCCGCCGGGCGCAGGGCGGCCGTCCTCCGGCGCGGCAGGGGGGCCGGGCCGCCCCGGCGCGGTTCGCGGTCGGCGCGCTGGGGCTCGCGGTCGGAGCCGTACGAGTCCCGGTCGGAGCCGTGCGCGTCGCTGTCGTACCCCTTCCGACCCGAACCGTGCGCGTCCCCGGTGGCGAGGTCCGCGTCCGCCGGGTCGCGGCGGTGGGGGCGCTGGTCGGTGACCGGCCTGCCGTGCGAGCTGACCAGCTTGGGCGTCTGGCGGCGCGGCAGCGGTACGAGTCCGGGCGCGCCGGTCTCCGCCCCTGCCGGGCGCTCTTCCCCCGGTTCCCGCGCGGGGCCGTCGCCCCGGTTCAGGGCGCGGCGGTGGCGGAAGATCCCGCCGCGCTCGCTGTCCTCGTCCGGCAGGGCGCCGGGGAAGTCGTCCAGGGCGTCGAGGTCGACGGGCGCCTCCAGTTCCACCGGGCCGTCCAGGACGGTGGTGGGCACGCCGGGCAGCGCCGCGCGGGAACCGCCCGAGGCGCGCCCGGAGCTCTTCGCCGTGCGCTCCCGGTCGAGGCGGAAGCCGATGCCGTTGGTGTCCGGGACCTCGTCGCTGAGCAGCGCGTCGGGGATGAAGACGATCGCGGTGGTGCCGCCGTAGGGCGACGGCTGGAGGGAGACGCGGACGTTCTGGCGCTGGGCGAGGCGGCTGACCACGAACAGGCCGAGCCGGTCGGTGTCGGAGAGCTCGAACTCCGGGGTCTCGGCGAGGCGCAGGTTGTTGTCCAGCAGCGCCTCGGGGGTCATGCCGAGTCCCCGGTCGTGTATCTCCAGGGTGAAGCCGTTGGCGACCCGCTCGCCGATGACCTGGACGGCGGTGTGCGGGGGCGAGAACACCGTGGCGTTCTCCAGGAGTTCGGCCACGAGGTGGGTGAGGTCGGCGACGGCCGGGCCGGTCACGGCGACCCTGGGCAACCGCCGTACCTCGACCCGCTCGTAGTCCTCGACCTCGGCGACGGCGGCGCGGACCACGTCCATCAGCTGCACCGGGCGGCGCCACTGCCGGGAGGGCGCCGCGCCGGAGAGGATCACCAGGCCCTCGGCGTGCCGGCGCATCCGGGTGGTGAGGTGGTCCAGGCGGAAGAGGTCGGCGAGTTCGTCGGTGTCCTCGGTGCGGCGTTCCATGGTGTCGAGCAGGGTGAGCTGCTTGTGCAGCAGCACCTGGCTGCGGCGGGCGAGGTTGACGAAGACCTCGGAGACGCCGGCGCGCAGTTCGGACTGTTTGACGGCGGCCTCGACGGCGGCGCGCTGAAGGGTGTTGAGGGCCTGTCCGACCTCACCAATCTCGTTCTTGTCGTACTCCAGGCGCGGCACCTCGGTCTCCACGTCGACCTGTTCGCCGGCCGACAGGCGGCGCATCACGCCGGGCAGCCGGACGCCGGACGCCTCGTGCGCCTCCAGGCGCAGCCGGCGCAGGTCGCGGATGAGGCCGCGGCCGATCCGGACGGACAGGACGAGGGAGAAGACCACGGCGATCAGACCGAGCAGGCCCGCGACGACGCCCTGCGCGATGACCCGCATGGCGACGGGGTGCATACGGGCCTGGAAGCGGTCGCCCGCCTGGTCGTCCAGGGTGCCGAGGTCGGCCAGGGCGCTGCCGGCGGCGGAGTCCCAGCTCCTGGCGGTGACCCCGCCGGGGGTGCCGGAGCCATGCGCAATGACGGACTCCTCGGCCGAACGCAGCGGGGCGGTACCGGCGTTGTTCCAGAACCGCTCGTAGCGCTCGCGTTCGGCCGCGGGCAGCAGCGGCAGACTGATGTCGTACAGCAGGGTGCGCTGGGCGACGAGGTCGGAGATCTGGCGGATCTCCTCGCGGGTGAGCCGGCCCACCACGAGCGAGGAGCCGAGCAGGGCGTCCTCGCGGGAGAGCAGTTCGCGGGCGCGGGTGAGGTTGACCAGGGCGTGCGCCTGCTGGTCCATCTCGACGTCGTCGATGCCGTCGAGACCGGCGAGCAGCGCGTAACAGGGGTCGATCAGGCGGTCGTAGAGGTCCAGTGCCTGGGCGCGGCTGATGGTGCCGCCCTCGACGCTGTGGCGCAACGAGTCCAGGCCGCTGAAGGCGTCCAGGACGGCGGTGAGGTGTTCGCCGCCCTGGGAGCCGAGGGCGTGGCGCAGATGGCGCCGCTGCGCGTTCTCGCGGACCTTCGCGATCGCACGGTCGCTGGCGGTGCGGGTGCGCTGGAGCGCCGACAGGGAGTCGGAGGCGCGTGGGTCGGCGAGGTAGACGAGGGTCTGGCGGCGCTCCTGTTCGAGGACGTGGACCGTGTCCTCGGTGGGATAGCCGATGTTCTGCATGACATCGGACACCCGGAAGAGCTGGGCCACGTCACGGCCGGTGACGACCGTGGCGAAACCCCAGATGGCGGTCAGCGACAGCAGCGGCACGAGAAGCAGCGCCACGATCTTCCGGCGGATCGACTTCCCGCGAAAGCGCATGGCCTCCCCCAGCTCGACCCCCGGCCGGGGGTGCGCATGTGCGTCAACAAACGGCGCGAGCCTACTACCGCCCTACAGGTAACTCGAAGGCCTGTCCGGAAGGTGAACTTCCGTAGCGGCGGCGGTGCGGGGCGAGTTGTCCGGGCATTGCGGGAGATTGCCACCGCGATCCGGCGGGTACTCCGGGGCCGGACGGCAGGACGGGGGTCGGCGGTTGGCTGGAATTATTCCCAAGGCGGGAATCTTCGTGGCGTGTTGTTCGTCCTTCTCCACGGGAGTCGGGGGCGGATCGGGCCAGGGAAGCCCCGCCTCGCACCCCGGCCGCGTAAATCCGCGCATGCCAGGCAGCTAGTGGGGAGTCGGGGCTTCGGGTACCGGGGCGTGGGGTCCTTGGGCGGTGGGGAGTGAGTGACACGGTGAAGGGCACTGCGGAGCGGGACGGGATACAGCGGGACCGCCGGCCGTTGTGGGTCGAGGAGCCCGCGCGGCGGCACCCGCTGCCCGATCCGGTGCGGACGGCGGCGGTGCGCGCGCTGCTCATCATCGCGATCACGCTGATAGAGGCGATGGTGGCGTTCCTGTGCACCATGGCCGAGTCCTGGCCGGCGTTCCCCCTGGTGATCAGCAGCGTGTTGAGCACCGTGGCGGCCACCTGGGCCGTGGTCGACGTCTGGGTCACCCGCCAGGTGTGGAACCAGCGGTACGGCGTGATCTCCGAGCCCAGCAGCACGGCCCGCGCGCTGCGCCGCGAGCGCCGGGCGCGCCGGCGCGCGGAGCGGCGGGCGCTGCGGGAGCAGGAGCGGATACGGCGGCGGGGCGGCGCGGGGCAGCTCTCGCACCCCTGAGCCGGACCGCGAGCCGCACCCGCCCGGTGAACCGGCCGGCCCACCAGCTTGATTCGGCCACTTCGGTACGATGACGTCGCGTACGGCGCGGGCATGAGCGCCCTGCGCGACAGATTCCGGACCGGCCGACAGGTGGTGGGAGCCGAGCCATGGCCCACGCGCGCAAGCAGCAGACGGCCGGAGCGGTGCAGTCGGTGGACCGCGCCGTGAGCGTGCTGGAGATTCTGGCCCGCGACGGGGAGGCGGGCGTCACCGAGATCGCCACCGAGCTGGACGTGCACAAGTCCACGGCGTTCCGGCTGCTCGGCGTCCTGGAGAACCGGGGCCTGGTCGCACAGGCGAAGGACCGCGGCAAGTACTACCTCGGGGCCGGTGTGCTGCGCCTGGCGGGGGCGGCGGCGGTGCGGCTGGACATCTCCCAGGAGGGCGTGCCGGTCTGCCGTGAGGTCGCCGACGAGCTGGGCGAAACGGTGAACATCGCGGTGCCCGACGAAGACGCCGCCGTCAACATCATGCAGGCCCGCGGCACGGCGTCGGTGGCCGCGCAGAACTGGCTGGGCCGGCGCACCCCGCTGCACGCCACCTCCAGCGGCAAGGTGCTGCTCGCGCATCTGCCGCCCGCCGCGCGCGAGAGCCTGCTGGCGCGGCCCCTGCACCGGTTCACCGAACGCACCGTCACCGACGCCGCGAGGCTGCGGGACGAACTGGCCACCGTGGTCGAGCGGGGCTACGGCGTGACGGTCGAGGAACTGGAACCGGGCCTCGCCGCGGTGGCCGCGCCGGTGCGGGCGCACGACGGCGAGGTGATCGCGGCGATCAGCGTCTCCGGACCGGTGTACCGGCTGAACCCCGACCGGCTGGCGGAGACGGCCCGCCGCACGGTCGCGGCGGCGACGGAGCTGTCCCGCCGCATGGGGTACGGCTTCTGAACGGCGGCGGGGGAAGCCTGCGCTTCCGGCGGGGCCGCGCGGCGACGGTGAGGCCGTAATGCCGCCGGTAGGGCGTATGCCCGCCGATAGGGCCACATGCCACGGACGAGACCGCAGGCCAGCGACGGGGCCGCGCGGCGACGGCAGGACCGCGCGGCGCCGGTCAGGCCGTACGTCGCCGATCGGGGCGCACGCCGGTGACAGGACCGCGCGGCGTCGGCCTCACACCACTGGTGGGGCCACGCCCCGGCGCGCGGCCCCCGCTCCCCCTACGCGTTCACCGTCGGCTTCTTGAACATCCGTGTCGCGGTGATCTCGCTGTGCACCGCCTCCTCCGCCTCCGGCTGCTGGGGCAGGCCGGGGCGCAGGTGTTCCTCGACGCTGATGTACTTCAGTCCCGCCCTGAGGTCCGCGTCGTTGCGCAGCCGGATGACCAGCGGGAACTCGGCCAGGGCCGTGGTGTCGAACAGGCCCGTGGTGTAGAGGAGCTGGACGCCGAGGGCATCGGAGACGGCGCGCTGGAGTTCCAGGAGGTAGGTCGCGTTGGCACGGCCGATGGGGTTGTCCAGGAACAGCGTGCCCGCGTGCCGGTGCTTGTCGCGGCCCCGGTCGTTCGAGCGGAGCGCGGCCATCGTGCAGTACAGCGCGATGGCGGCGGTGAGCAGCTGGCCGCCGGAGAAGACGTCACCCATCTGCCCGACCGGGACCCGCTCGGCGCGCAGCACGGCGTCGGGCTTGAGGATCTCCACGGCCACGCCCTTGGGCTCCAGGGCCGCCGCGACGCCGCGCAGCAGCAGGGACATGCCGTCGCGCCGCAGGTCGGAGTTCTTCTTGACGGCGGCGCGGGTGGCGTCGTCGATGACCTCGCCGAGCCGTTCGGTGAGCGTGGCCTGGTCGGGCTCCTCGAAGCGGATGCGCAGGAACTCCTGGCCGGACCACTCGCCGAGCCCCTCGGCCAGCCGGGACAGCCGCTGGGCGGAGCGCAGGGTGGCGAGGGCCGACTCCACGAGGCCGCGCAGCCGGTCCACGATCGAGTCGCGGTTGCGCTCCAGCTGCGCCAGCTCGTCGGTGAGGACCCGCAGCCGGGGCGCGAAGGCGTCCGCCCACTTCTGGGCGTGCTCGGGCAGCGCGGCGGCGGGCAGCTCGCGGATCTGCTGCCGGGCGGGGGTGCGGACCTGCTCGTAGCGCGTGGAGTTGGCGTGCCGGACCAGTACGTCGCTCGCCTCGCGCACCCCGGTCTCGGCGGCGGACAGGTCGGCGGCGCAGCCGCGCAGCGAGCGGCGGGCCTCGGCGGCGGACTGCCGTGCCTCCTCCAGGCCGCCCGGATAGGGTTCGGTCTCCTCCTGCTCCTCCTCGCCGGCCTGTTCGCGCAGCAGGTCGCGGAGCATCGCGGCGATCTCGTCGAAGCCGCCGGCCGCGTCCTCGGCGGCGCGGTGGGCGGCCAGCAGCTCGCCGTGCGCGTCGCGGGCCCGGGCCAGTGCCTCGGCGCGGGCGGCGAGTTCGGTGGTCGCGGTGCGCAGCAGCGCCTGGGCGTGCTCGGCGTCGCGCGGCACCAGTTCCGCGGGCAGTTCGGTGTGGGCCTCGCCGTCCTCGGGGGCGTGCCGCTCGGCCTCGCCGCGCAGCCGGCCGAGCTGCTCGCTCGCGGTGGACATGCGGGTCTCCAGGAGCTGCACCAGCTCCTCGGCGCGGGCGGCGGCCGCCTGCCGGGACGGCCCGTCGGAGCCGTCGGGCGACTGGAGGAGCTGCTCGGCGCGGGTGCGGACCTTGTTGCTGAGCCGGTCCAGTTCGGCACGGGCGGCGCTCTCGTCGCTCTCCGCGCGGGCCTGCTCGGCGCGCAGGTCGGCGCCGACGCCGACCTTCTCGTACACCTGGGACGCGGCCCGGTACGCCTCGCGCAGGGCGGGCAGTGACGCCTCGGGCGTGCCGGTCTCCTCGACCGGTACGTCGTCGGGGGCGCCGGCGATCTCGGCGCGTTCGGCGCGCAGGGCGCGGGCGGTGCGGCGGGCGTCGTCGGCGGCGCGCTGGGCGGCGCGACGGTCCTCGTCGGCGGCGCGGGCGCGCGCCAGGCAGCTCTGGGCGCGGGCCTCGGACTCGGCGGCCTCGTCGGCGAGTTCGCGTAGCCGGGCCTGCCAGCCGGCGCGTTCGCGCAGCCGGAAGGCGAGTCCGGCGAGGGCGTCGGCGGCGCGCCGGGCCTTCTGGGCGGCCTCCTGGCGTTCGTCGCGGATCCGGACGGCCTCGGCGGCGCCCTCCTCGGCCTCCGTGCGCAGGGCGCGGGCCTCGGCGAGTTCGGCCTCGGCCTCCTCGGCGAAGGCGCGGGCCTCCTCGGCGGCGCGGGCGAGTTCGGCCAGCCGGCCCGCGGGGCAGCCGGTGCGCCAGGAGGCGAGCCGGGCGGCGAGTTCGCGGTCCTTGCCGAGCCGGGCGGCCAGCGCCCGGATCTCCTCGTCGCGCTCGGTGGCGCGGGCGCGCAGGGCCTGGCGCTCCTCGTCGGCGGCGTGCTCGTCGTGCATGGCCGGGTTCGGCGGCACCAGGAACACGCCGTCCGTGGCGGTGCCTTCGGCCGGGGTCGGGGCGAGCAGGGCGGCGGCGGTGCCGACGGCGACGGCGGAGCGGGGCAGCAGGGCGGCGTCGGCCAGCGCCTCGCGGGCCCGTGCGTGGGTGTCGGGGTCGGTGATGATGACGCCGTCGACCAGTTCGGGCCGGGCGGCGAGCACCCGTGCGTGGTCGGCGGGGTCGACGGCCTGGGCGAGATAGCGCCAGCCGGGCAGTGCGGGGATGCCGTGCTCGCCGAGGAACTCGACGGCGGCGAGGACGTCGGGGCCGGGCGGCAGCAGCCCGCCGTCGCCGAGCGCGCCGAGGATGCGGGCGTCGTCGGCGGCGGCCGTGCGCAGGTCGAAAAGCTGGCGTTCGGCGGTGGTGACCGCGTCGTCGAGGAGTTCGCGCAGTTCGTCGGCGCAGCGGTCGAGTTCGGCGGCGGTGAGCGGGCCGGCGGGCGGGCCGTCCTGGCCGGTGCGCGGGGCGCCGGGGCTCTCGTCGGTGCGCTGGGCGGGCAGGCCCGCGCGGGGTGCCGTACCGGGCAGGCCGAGGAGTTCGGCGAGGCGTTCCTCGGCGGCCAGCGCGTCCGCGAGGCGCCGTTCGGCGTCGTGGGCGCGTTCGGCGGCGGTCGCGGCGTCGGCGGCGCGGGCCGCGGTCAGCTCGGCGCGGGACTCGGCGGCGGCCGCCTCGCGGGCGTGCTCGGTGGCCGTGCGGGCGGCCTCGCGGGCGGTGTCCCAGGCGGCGACGGTGGTCTTCTCGGCGTCGGCGGCGGCGAGCGCGGCGCGGGCCGGGTCGGCGTCGGGGGCGCTGTCGTCGAGCCAGCCGGCGCGGACCGCCTCGGCGGTCTCCTGCTCGACCTCGGTGAGCCGCTGGCGCAGGTGTCCGGCCTCGCTGCGGGCGCGCTGGGCCTCGGTGGCGGCGGCGGTGGAGTCGCGGTAGGCGGCGTCGCCGGCCTCCTGGAGGGCGGCGGAGCGCTCCTCCTCCTCGTTGGCCAGGTCCTCGGCGCTTCCGGCGGCCGCGTGCAGGGCCCGTACGAGGTCCACGGCGGCCCTGGCGCGGGCGGCGAGGGCGGGGGCCGCGTCCCGTTCGGCCTCCTGGATGGCGGCGGAGACGCGGGCGACGCGGTCGGCGGCGGCGCGGTGGCGCAGCACGGCCTCGGCGGCCTGCCAGGCGGAGTGCAGGGTGCGGGCGTCGGCCAGCTCGCGCTTCTGCGCGGCGGCGGCCTTCTCGGCGGCGGCGAGGGCCAGCGAGGCGTGCCGGTAGGCGAGTTCGGCGGCGATCAGGGAGCTGCGCTCGCGGGCGCCCTCGGAGTGGGTGACGGCGTACGCGGCGGCGGTGACCCGCTGGGCGAGGTCGGCGGCCCGGACCCGCTCCTGGACGGCGCGCGCGGACAGCCGCCGGGCGAGGGTACGGGTGCGGCGCTCGGCGCCGGCGTGGATGTCACGGGCGCGGGCGCGGGTGTCGGCGGCCTCCACGATCCGGCCGAGCAGGTCGACCGAGCCGGCCGTGAAGTCGCGTTCGGCGATCAGCTCGGCGCGCCGGCCGAGCTTGTTGCCGAAGCCGCTGACCAGGTCGGCGAGGCCGTCGGTGTCGCGGGTGTCGGTGACCGCGCGCAGCAGCAGGTCGGTGAAGTCGGAGTCCTTCTTGACCGCGAACAGGCCGGCCGCCTCGCCCTCGTCGGCGTTCATCTCCCGCTGGTAGCGGAAGAGTTCGGGGTCGAGGCCGAGCTCGCCGAGGTGTTCGGTCCAGCGTTCGTGGATCTCCTCCCAGTGCACCTCCAGGTGCGGGTATGCCTTGCCGGCCTCCATGAGGGCGTCGCGGAAGCCCTTCATGGTGCGGCGGCGGCCCTGCGCGCCGGACACGCCCTCGGTGGCGGCCCGCACCGCGGTGGACTCGGCCACCGGGAGGTTGTCCAGGCTCAGTCCGGGGCCGGGCCGGAAGGAGTACCAGGCCTCGGCGAACTTGCGCGGGTCGTTGGAGACCTGGCGGCCGCGCCATTCGCTGACCTTGCCGACGACCACGCACTCGCCGGTCTGCACGTGCTGCCACTCCAGGGCGACGTGGCCGCAGTCGTCGGCGAGCAGGAACTTGCGCAGTACGCCGGAGCTGGCGCCGCCGAGGGTGTTGCGGTGGCCGGGGAGCATCACCGAGAAGATCAGCTTGAGCAGGACGGACTTGCCGCCGCCGTTCTCCAGGAACAGCACGCCCGCGGGCGCGGGGCGGCGCGGCGGGCCGGACGGCTCCTCCGCGAAGAACTCCGCCTGGGTGGGCGCCGGGTCGGGCACGGGCTCGCCGACGCCCCGCAGGTCAAGCACGGTGTCGGCGTAGCGCGCACCGGCGGGCCCGATGGAGTAGAGGCGGACCCGGGACAGCTCGTACATGGCGGACTCTCGTAAGTCTGGTGAAAGGTGCGGTCGTTCGGGGGCGCGGGGTGGGTCAGGAGTGGAAAGGGAGGCCCGCGTCGGCCACCAGGTCCAGGTCGTCGGTGTCCTCGGCGGGCAGCAGGCTGGCGGTGCCGTCGGTCACCGGGACCACGCCCAGCTCGATCAGTTCGGCCATGGCGGCGGTGCCGGCCAGGTCGCGGACCTGGAGCTGGTAGCGGGCGGTGGTGCGGTAGGTGCCGCCGCCCTCGTCGCCGGTGCGCTGGAGGAAGCCGGAGTCGGTGAGGAAGGCTAGGGCCTTGGCGACGATGCCGGTGGTGGAGGAGGCGGGCCGGCGGGCGTCCTTGGTGGCGCCGGTGGCGCTGCGTCTGGCCCAGATCCGCCAGGCGGCCTCCAGGCCGGGCGCGTCGGTGGCCGGGTCGGTGTTCTCGCCCTGTTCCTCGGCGCGCTCCTCCAGGCGGCGGCAGGCCTGGCGGACGAACGCGTCGACGCCGTTGACCGTGACCCGGCCGATGTAACCGTCGTCGGCGAGGTCCTCGGGACGCGGGAAGGCGAGGGCGGCGACGGCGAGATGGGCCAGGCCGTGCAGGAAGCGGTCGCCGGAGTCGGCGGTGGTGCGGCGCGCGTAGTCGCCCATGCGGACGGCGAACACCGAGTCCTCGGCGGCGGTCACGGCCATGCCGGCGCGCGGGGACACCTCCAGGACGACGAGTCCGAGGCCGGTGGCGACGGCGTCGGCGAGCCGGGCGAACGCCGGGTCCTCGCGGTAGCGGCGCAGCAGTTCGGTGTAGTCCTGGTCGCGGGCGGGCTGGAGCTTGGGCTGGAGCCCGTAGGCGACGAGCCGCGCCGCGTCGGCGGCGTCTGCGGGGGTGACGGCGGCGGTGGCCGGCGGGGCCGGGGCCTCGGTGTCACTCCACTCGACGTGCTCGCTCACGGCTTTGACTCCTTGTCGCTCTCTGTCTTGCTCATGCTGCGTGCGGACACTCACCGCGGCCCGCTCTCATGCCGCTCGGTCCGCCGCCATGCCGGCCGCGTCCAGCAGCGCCATGCCGACGATCAGATCGGCGCCGCCGAACTCCGGGTCGTCCAGCTCGGTGCCGTCGTCCACGGCGAACAGCAGCTTCTCCTCGCCCTGCCGGTAGGCGGTGCCGACGGCGGGGCTGGCCGCGTGCACCGCGAGCAGGGCGACCAGGTACGCCAGATCGGGGTCGCCGGTGCGCCGGGCCTCGGCGAGCAGCCCGGAGAGCCTGCGCGGGGCGTCGGCGGGCAGGTCGAGCAGCTCCATGGCGGCGGCCAGCTGCTCCTCGCTGAACCGGCTGTCGTCCGGCGTCGCGATCAGGTCCGGCTCGGGCATCTCCGCGCCCAGGTGCTCGCGCTCCACGGGCGGGGTCAGCAGGATGTCCACGAGGTCGGCGACCCGCACCGAGACGGGGGTGCGGGGGCCGGTGCCGCGGGCGAAGAAGGCGTCGGTGACCCGGCTGGCCCGCTCGACGGGGAGGGTCAGCACCGGGGCGACCAGATGGCCGTACAGGTCTATCCCGGCGGTGCTCGCGGGCGCGGCGAAGGCCTGCCGGTCCTGTTCGGCGCGGAACAGCGGGCCCGCCTCCAGCAGCCGGGACTGGAGCTGGGTGTGCCGGCGGATGCAGTCCTTGACGATGTCGACCAGCTCGGCGGCGCGCCGCTTGTGCTCGGGCTCCTCGGTCTCGTCGCGGGCCTTGCGGATGTTGGTGAGGATCGCGTTCTCGTGGCGGTACCGGTCGGCCACGTGGTCCAGGGCCTCGGCGATCATGTCGGGCACGGCGTTGAGCCAGTCGACCGCGCGGACGTTGCGCCGGGTGGCCTCCAGGGCGCGGCGCAGGGTCTCGGAGTACTGCACCGTGCGGTAGCGGGCCTGCTCGGCGGCGAGCTGGGCGTCGGCGAGCCGGCCCCGGTTGATCAGCACCTCCAGCTTGACCTCGGCGGCGATCTGGGCGCTGGTCACGTCGGTGTCGAGGGCTCCGACCAGGACGTTGACCGCCTCGTCGGTGGTGCGCAGGTACACCGTGCCGCCGGGGCCCGGAACCTCTTCGATCAGCTTGAAGTCGTAGTCGCGGCGGACATACGTGCCGTCCGCCGTGAAGGTGCCGTAGACGGCGCGGAAGCCGCGGTCCACGCTGCCGACGTTGATCAGGTTCTCCAGGACCCAGCGGGCCACCCGTTCGTGCTCGGCGGTGGGGCGGTGCGGGGCCTGGGCGGCGATGCGGGGGATCAGCCGGGCGACGATCTGTTCGTGGTCGGCGCCGGTGTCGAAGTCCATGTTCAGTGTGACGAGGTCGATGGCGGCGAGGGCCACCTCGGCCATTCCGTAGACCGAGTACTCGCCCGCGAGGCTGCCCTTGCGGGCGTCCAGGTCATGCAGCGGCGCGGTGCACGCGAGCGCGCGCAGCCGGCGGGCGAGGCCCTCGTCGGCCGCGGGTCCCTGCGCGGGACGCTGCGCGGTGCTGAGCTGCGGCTTGGCGGGGTCGGAAGTCACGGTGCACAGAGTAGGTCCTTGGTCTGACATCTACCCAAACGGGAAGCCGCGGGAGTACGGATCGTCGCTTTTCGACTGCCGGTCCGTCGTGTCCTTACGGGGCGCTGTCCTCGCCGACTCTGCGGCGGTACGCCTCCACCACCCGCTCCAGCGAATCCGCCAGGTAGGTCTCCAGCAACACCTCCGCCGTGCCCCGCTCCCCCGCCTCCAGCGCGCCCAGGATCTCCCTGTTGCGCGTCAGGTACGGCTCGTGCAGCCGGCGCGGCTCGTCCACCAGGTGGAAGGCCAGGCGGAGTTCGGCGAAGACGCTGCGCATCAGCTCGTCCGTGCGGGCGCTGCGGGCGAGGGCGACCAGTTCCTGGTGGAAGTGGATGTTGGCCGTACCCACCGTTTTCCAGTCGTCCTCGGCGGCCGCCGCCTCGCCCTGGGCGACCGCGCCGGACAGCCCGCGCAGGGGGTGCGGCGGCTCGCCGAGGCCGCGGACGACGGCGCACTCGACGAGGGCGCGGGTGCGGTAGATGTCCTCGACGTCCTCGACGGTCAGGACCCGTACGAACACGCCCCGGTTGAGCTCGTGGACCAGCAGGCGTTCGTGCGTGAGCAGCCGGAACGCCTCGCGCAGGGTGTTGCGGGAGACGCCGAGCGCCCCGCCGATGCTGTCCTCGGACAGCCGGGTGCCGGGCGGGAAGTACCCGTCCGCGACACGGCTGCGGAGGATGTCCGAAACCCGCTCCGCCGTGCTCGTACGGCCCAGGAGGGCGCGGTCGTCGGCCAGTCCCGCCAGCTGCTCTGCCATGCCCGGAATTCAACCGCAGCCGGCGGGACGAAACAACATGGGTATTGAGGGATCGTTGAACAATCCTCTACGGTGCTCGGCACGGCTCACTCCACCGCACCCTCCGTCCCCTTCTGCGAGGTGCCCATGAGCACGACCCCTCCTCCCTCCGCCACCGCCGCCGCGCCCGAACACACCGCCCAGGACGGCGCGTTCGGCTGGCTGCGCGACCTCGGCCCGCACGGGCGGCGCGCGTTCGCCGGGGCTTTCGGCGGATATGCCCTGGATTCCTACGACTACTTCACGCTGCCGCTGAGCATGGTGGCGCTCTCTGCGTATTTCGGCCTGGACAGCGGCCAGACCGGTCTGTTCACCACCGTCACGCTGGTGGTCTCGGCGGTCGGCGGCGCCCTGGCGGGCGTGTTCGCCGACCGGGTGGGCCGGGTCCGGGCGCTGGTGATCACGGTGCTCACCTACGCGGTCTTCACCGTGGCCTGCGGTTTCGCGCCGGACTTCGAGACGCTGCTGGCCTTCCGGGCGCTCCAGGGCCTCGGCTTCGGCGGCGAGTGGGCGGTCGGCGCGATCCTGGTGGCCGAGTACGCCTCCGCCCGCCACCGGGGCCGTACCCTCGGCGCGGTCCAGAGCTCCTGGGCGGTCGGCTGGGCGCTGGCCGCCGTCGTCTACACGCTGGTCTTCTCCCTCGCGGGCGACGACCTGGCCTGGCGGGTGATGTTCTGGACCGGCGCGCTGCCCGCGCTGCTCGTGCTGTGGCTGCGCCGCCGGGTGCACGACGCGCCGGTGGCCCTCGCCACCCGCGAACAGGACCCACGCCGGGGCTCGTTCACCGCGATCTTCCGGCCGGGCCGCGTCGGCGCCCCCGGTCTGCTGCGCACCACGCTGCTGGCCAGCCTGCTGTCCACGGGCGTGCAGGGCGGCTATTACACGCTGGCCACCTGGGTGCCGACGTACCTGAAGTCCGACCGGGGTCTGTCGGTCGTCGGCACCGGCGGCTACCTCGCCTTCCTCGTCTCCGGCGCGTTCCTCGGCTATCTGACCGGCGGCCACCTCACCGACCGGCTCGGCCGGCGCGCGACCATCTGGCTGTTCGCGCTGCTGTCGGCGGTGTGCGTGCTGGCGTACGCGCACATCCCGCAGGGGGCGAACACGGTGCTCCTGGTCCTCGGCTTCCCGCTCGGGTTCTGCATGTCGGCCATCTTCAGCGGCTTCGGCTCCTATCTCAGCGAGCTGTATCCGACGGCGGTGCGCGGTACCGGACAGGGCTTCACCTACAACACGGGCCGCGCGGTGGGCGCGGTCTTCCCCACGCTGGTCGGCTTCCTGGCCGAGGGCTGGGGCGTCGGCGGCGCGCTGGTCTTCGGCGCGGTCGGCTACGGCATCGCGGCACTGGCGCTGCTCGGGCTGCCCGAGACGCGCGGGAAGGAACTGGCATGACAGGGTCGCGGCGCGCCGAGGACCGTCCCGTCACCACGCTCGACGAGCGGGCGCCCGGCTGGAGCCCGCGGACCGCGCGGGCCCGGTTCCGCGCGGGGCTGGCCGGTCCCACGGCCGGGGTCGCGGCCGGGCACACCCAGGCCAACCTGATCGCGGTGCCCGCCGACTGGGCCTACGACATGCTGCTGTTCTGCCAGCGCAACCCGAGGCCCTGTCCGGTGCTCGACGTCACCGACGCCGGCTCCACGACGACGGTGCTCGCCGAGGGCGCCGATCTGCGCACCGACCTGCCGCGCTACCGGGTGTGGCGGGACGGCGAGCTGGTCGCGGAGCCGACCGACGCGCGGCCGTACTGGCGCGGGGACCTGGTGGCGTTCCTGCTCGGCTGCAGTTTCACCTTCGAATGGGCGCTGAGCCGGGCGGGCGTGCCGATCCGCCATGTCGAACAGGGCCGCAATGTGCCGATGTACGTCACCGGGCGCCCGTGCCGCCCGGCGGGCCGGCTGAGCGGTCCGATGGTGGTGTCCATGCGCCCGGTTCCGCCCGAGCGGGTGGGGGCGGCGATCCGGGAGAGCAGTCTGCTGCCGGCCGTGCACGGCGGGCCCGTGCACTGCGGGGACCCGGCCGGGCTCGGCATCGCGGACCTCGACCGGCCGGACTTCGGCGACCCGGTGGCCCTCCAGGACGGCGACATCCCGGTGTTTTGGGCGTGCGGGGTGACCCCGCAGGCGGCGGTGATGGCCTCCCGGCCGCCGTTCGCCATCACCCACGCGCCCGGCCAGATGTTCCTGACGGACGCCCGCGACGAGCAGTACCGGCTGGTCCGCGTGGACTGACACGCCGTACGGACACCGAACCGGCAAGCCCACGACCCGACGAACCGGGAGAGACGGGAGAGACCATGACCGCGATCGATCTGAACGCCGACCTCGGCGAGGGCTTCGGCCGCTGGCGGCTCACCGAGGACGAACAGCTGCTGTCCGTCGTCACCAGCGCCAACGTGGCCTGCGGCTTCCACGCCGGGGACGCGGCCACCATGCGCCGGGTGTGCGAACTGGCCGCCGCCCGCGGGGTGACGATCGGCGCGCAGGTCTCCTACCGGGACCTCGCCGGGTTCGGGCGGCGCGCGATGGACGTGCCCGCCGCGGAACTGTCGGCCGAAGTGGCCTACCAGATCGGCGCCTTGGAGGTGTTCGCGCGTGCCGCCGGGGCGCGGGTGGCGTACGTCAAACCGCACGGCGCGCTCTACAACCGGGTCGTGCACGACGAGGAGCAGGCGGCCGCGGTGATCGACGGGGTACTCCTCGCCCACCCCGCGCTGCCGGTCCTCGGCCTGCCCGGCTCCCGGCTGCTGGAGCTCGCGGGCAAGGCGGGCCTGCCGGCCGTGCCGGAGGCGTTCGCGGACCGGGCGTACACCGACGCGGGCACGCTGGTGCCGCGCGGCCAAGAGGGCGCGGTGGTGAGCGATCCGGAGGCGGTCGTACGGCGCTCGGTCGGGCTCGCCCGCTCCGGCGTGGTCACCGCGCACTCCGGCGCGCGCGTCCGGGTGCGCGCCCGCTCGCTGTGCCTGCACGGCGATACACCCGGCGCGGTGGAGCTGGCCCGGCAGGTGCGGGCGCGGCTTCTCGCGGCCGGCGTGCGGGTGGAGGCCTTCGCATGAGGGCGCTGCCGGTCGGCGCGGACGCGCTGCTCATCGAGGTGGGCTCGGCGGAGGAGGCGGGGGCCCTGCACGCGGCGCTGCTGCGGCGCCGCGCGCAGGGCACGCTGACCGTCCGCGAGATCGTGCCGGCCGCGCGCACGGTCCTGCTGGACGGCCTGCCCGACCCGACCCGCTGGGCAGCGGAACTGGAGGCGCTGGAAGGGGAGTTGCCCGAGCCCCCGGCGCGCTCCCTGGTCGAGGTCCCGGTGCGCTACGACGGCCCCGATCTCTCCGTCGTCGCCGCGCATTGGCGGGTGTCCGAGCAGGAGGTGGCCCGTATCCACGCGGGCACCGAATTCACCGTGGCGTTCTGCGGGTTCGCGCCCGGCTTCGGCTATCTCACCGGGCTCCCGGCCCGCTACGCCGTCCCGCGCCGGGCCACCCCGCGCACGGCGGTCCCGCCCGGCGCGGTCGCGCTCGCCGGGCCGTACACCGGCGTGTACCCGCGCACCTCGCCGGGCGGCTGGCAGCTGATCGGCGCCACGGACGCGGTGCTGTGGGACCACACCCGTGAACCGGCCGCGCTGCTGTCGCCGGGCACGCGGGTGCGGTTCGTGCCGGTGGAGGGCACCGCGCCGGTGGAGGTGCCATGACCGACCGCGCGCTCGTCGTCGTACGCCCCGGCCTCCTGACCACCGTGCAGGACCTCGGGCGGCGCGGATACGCCCACCTCGGGGTGCCCCGCTCCGGGGCGCTGGACCCGCCCGCCGCGGCGCTCGTCAACCGGCTGGCCGGGAATCCGCCGGACGCGGCGGTGCTGGAGACGACGCTCGACGGGTGTGCGCTGCGCCCCCGTTCGACGGTGACCGTGGCGGTCGGCGGGGCACCCTGCCCGGTGGCGGTCGGCGGCCGTCCCGCGGCGTGGGGCGCGCCCGTGGTGGTGCCCGCCGGTGAACTCCTGGAGGTGGGCGCGGTGACGGCGGGCGTGCGCGGCTACGTCGCCGTGGGCGGTGGCATCGCCGTCGAGCCGGTGCTCGGCAGCCGCGCCACGGACCTGCTGTCCGGCCTCGGCCCGGCGCCGCTCGCCGAGGGCACGGTGCTGCCGCTGGGCCGCCCGGCCGGGCCGCCCGCGCGCGTGGACACCGCCCCGCAGCCGGGCCCGCCGGCCGAACTCGTGCTCCGGGTGACGCCGGGCCCGCGCGCGGACTGGTTCACGGCACGCGGCCGGTACGACCTGACCGCGCGCGCCTACCGGGTGTCCCCGGCGAGCAACCGCATCGGCCTGCGCACCGAGGGCCCCGCGCTGGAACGCGTCCGCGCGGGCGAACTGCCCAGCGAGGGCATGGTGCTGGGCGCCGTACAGGTCCCGCCGGACGGCCGCCCGGTGGTCTTCCTGGCCGACCATCCCACGACCGGCGGCTACCCGGTGATCGCCGTCGTCCACCCCGCCGACCTCCCCGCCGCCGCCCAGTCCCCTCCGGGCACCCCGGTCCGTTTCGTACCGGTACGACGACGCTGACGCACCGGCGGGACGAGGGCGGGTCCTCCCCGGAGAGCGGCAGGCCCGGCCAGCGCGCGGGGGTACCGGTCACCGAGCCGGACGGCGCCCGACCCCCGGCTGCCGGGACCGGGGTCAGCCGATACCGACCCCCAGGTCGAGCGGTCCGGGCGTGGGCAGCGCGGCACACGGCGGGAGGCCGGTCAGGGCGGCTGCCCCGGCCGGTGCCGGGGCCGGGCGCCGCTGCGGAAGCGCGGCCAGGGCGGCGGCGACCGCGGCGGACGCGGTCGCGTCGAGCTCGGCGCCGGTGCCATGGGCGCAGTGACGCAGTTCCTCGGCGGCCAGGGACAGGAGCTGGGGCAGCAGGTCCCGGCAGCGGCGGGCGACCCACGCGGTGCCCGCGGTGGCCAGCCACAGCAGGCTCGCCGCACGGGTGGGCGCCGGGAACTCCGGTTCGGGACAGGGGGGTTGGCCGGTGGCGTGGCCGGCTTCGGCGAGCAGGGCGTGGAAGCGGACGGCCAGCCGGCGGTGGCCGCGTTCACCGGGGTGCAGCCGGTCCGCGCTCCACAGGGCCCGGTCGGCGATCCAGCCGCCGTCGCACGCGTGCAGATGGACCGCCCCGTACCGGTCGGACAGGGCGTGCACCACCGCGTTGACCGCCCGCTGGCGGCGGGCCAGCGGTGCGGCCAGGGCGCTCGGCAGGCCGAGCATCGCGCCGGGGTCGGGCAGGCATGCGGTGAGCAGGGTGGCGCCCTCGCGGGTGCAGGCCGCGTAGATCTGGTCGAGGCGGGCGGCCACCGCGTGGATGTCGAAGGTGTGGCGCAGGGTGTCGTTGACGCCGACGACCACCGCCGCCAGGTCGGGGCGCAGCGCGAGGGCGGCCGGGGTCTGCCGCTCCAGCACGTCACGGGTCTGCGCGCCGCTGACCGCGAGGTTGGTGAACCGCGTGCCCGCGCCGAGCGAGGGTGCGAGCAGCGCGGCCCAGCCCCGCGGGCCGTCCTCGGTGAAGTCGCCCACGCCCGCGGTCAGCGAGTCCCCGAGGGCGACGAACCGGACGGCTCTCATGCCACGCCCCCCGGGACGCCCCGCCGGGTGCCGCCCCGGCCGTCCGGGCGGTACGGCCGGTCCGGACGGTCCGGGACGCGGTCCAGCACCTCCGCGTCGTGGGCGGCGAGGAACGCCTCCACCGCCGCGCCCCAGCCGAAGCACTCGGCCCGCGCGCGTGCCGCCTCCCGGCGCTCGGCCTCGGGCCGGTCCAGCAGCAGTTCGACGGCGTCGGCGAACGCCTCCCCGTGGTCGGCCGCGCTCGCCCCTGCGGACCCGATGACCTCGGGCAGCGCGGAGGAGGAGCTGGCCACCACGGGCGTGCCGCAGGCCATCGCCTCCAGGGCGGCGAGCCCGAAGGTCTCGGCGGGTCCGGGGGCGAGCGCGAGATCGGCACCGGCCTGGAGCGCGCCGAGTGCGGCCCGGTCGGAGACGTGCCCGAGGAAGGTCACCGGCAGCCCCCGTTCGCGGGCGCGCTGCTCCAGGCGGCCCCGCAGCGGCCCGTCCCCCGCGACCACCAGCACCACGCGCCGTCCGCGCCGCAGCAGCGCCTCCAGGGTGTCGAGGGCGGTGCCGGGACGCTTCTCCACGGACAGCCGGGAGCACATCACCAGCAGCGCCTCTCCCTCTCGCGCGTGCCGGGCGCGGGCGCCGGGGTCGCGCAGCGCGGGATGCCGGGCCATCAGGTCGACGCCGAGGGGGGCGCGTACGACGTTGCGCGCGCCGATGCGGACGAACTCGCGCTCGGCGTACTCGGTGGTGCACACCACGCGCGAATAGACGTGCGCGGTACGGGTGTTGAGGGCGTCCGCGGCCCGCCGGGACAGGTGCTCGGGCAGGCCCCAGGTGCGCAGCACGCCGTCGGCGGTCTCGTGGGAGACCATCACGGCGGGCACCCGCGCGCGGCGCGCCCAGCGGCCGGTCCAGCGCAGGGTGGTCCGGTCGGAGACCTCCAGCCGGTCGGGGGCGAGATGCTCCAGGAGGGCGGTGAGGCGGCGCTTGTCGGTCAGCACGCGGTAGCCGCCGGTGCCGGGGAGCAGCGGTCCGGGCAGGGTGATCACGCGGCCCTGCTCGGTGTCGGTGTCGGTGTGCCGGGCACCGGGCACGATCAGCACCGGCTCGTGGCCCGCCGCCAGGAAGCCCTTGCCCAGCTCGCGCAGGGCGGTGCGCAGACCACCGGAGGCGGGCGCGACGAAGTTGGCGAGCCGGACGATACGCAGCGGTCGGGCGGTCGCACCAGTCATACCGGTCGCCCCAGTCACACGGTTCGCCCCGGCCACGCCACTCGCCCCGGTCACACCGTTGGCACCGGTCGCGCCACTCGCCCCTGTGGTACCGGTCGTGCCGCTCATGCCGCCACCGCCGTCCGGCGCCCGGCGAGCACGTCCTCGTAGTGTCCGATCAGCCGGTCGCCGACGGCGGCCCAGGTGCGGTCCTCGACCAGGGCGCGGGCGGCGGCGCCGAACGCGGCGCGGCGCTCGGGGTCGCCGGCCAGGGAGCGCACGGCGTCCCGGACGGCCTCCGCGTCGCGCGGCGGCACCAGCAGTCCGGTACGGCCGTGGTCGACCAGGTCCAGCGGCCCGCCGACGGCCGGCGCGACGACGGGAACGCCGCTGGCCATGGCCTCCTGCACGGTCTGGCAGAAGGTCTCGAACGGGCCGGTGTGCGCGAACACGTCCAGCGAGGCGAAGATCCGCGCCAGGTCGTCGCCGGTACGGCGGCCCAGGAAGGCGGCGCCGGGCAGCGCCTCGGCCAGGTGGGCGTGGCTGGGCCCGTCGCCGACGACGACGAGCCGGACACCGTCCAACGCGCAGACGCCGGCGAGCAGTTCGACGTGCTTCTCGGGGGCGAGCCGACCGACGTAGCCGACGATCAGCTCACCGTCCGGGGCGAGTTCCCGGCGCAGCTCCTCGTCCCGGCGGTCCGGCCGAAAACGTACGGTGTCCACCCCCCGCGGCCACAGCCGCACCCGCGGCACGCCGTGCGTCTCCAGATCGCCCAGGGCGGCGCTGGAGGGGGCGAGGGTGCGGTCGGCGGCGCCGTGCACGGAGCGGATCCGGCGCCAGGCGGCGGCCTCTCCGGCGCCCATGTACGTGCGGGCGTACCCGGCGAGGTCGGTCTGGTAGACGGCCACGGCGGGCAGGCCGAGCCGGGCGGCCGCCGCCATCCCGCGGGCGCCGAGGACGAAGGGACTGGCGAGGTGCACCACATCGGGCCGGTGCGTGACGAGGGCCGCGGCCAGGCGCCGGCTGGGGAGGGCGACGCGGACCTGGGGGTAGCCGGGGAGCGGGAGGGAGGGGATCCGGACGACCGGACAGGGGGCGTCCGTGTCCGGTCTGGTGCCGGTGGGGGCACCTCCCTGTTCGAGCGAAGCCGAGAACAAGGGGGAGGGGGCGGGGGCGACGACGAGTGGCTGGTGACCGCGGTCTGCGAGGTGCCGGGCGGTCTGGAGCGCGCAGTGGGCCACGCCGTTCACATCGGGGGGAAAGGATTCGGTCACGATGACGACACGCATACGGGTGTTGTCGCCGCGCCGGACGTGGCCGCGTCAACGTCGATCTTTCCGCACGGGGAACGTCCCATGAGCGTTGCGCTCCGCGCCCGGGCGGCGGCCATGGGGCGCTGGTCCGGGGGTCACCCGGTGTTCATCCAGGGCCTTCGGCGTTCAGACCGGCACCGGCCGCGCCGGTCGCGCGCCGGCGTGCGCCGCGCATGCGGGCCCGTCGTGACGTACAGCGGCTCGTGGGGGTACGACCGCTCGTGGCGTCGTACGCGGGCCGCCCCGGCACCCTCGTCAGCCCGCCGTCATGTCCGGTCCGAAGCGGCTGCGGACCGCCGTCTGGACCTCGTCCTCCTCGGCCGGGTCGGCGGCGAGGCGGCGGAGGCGTTCGACGACCCGGTTGTCACCGGTCTCGGCGTGGCGGGCGGCGAGTTCGCGGGTGGTCTCCTCGC
Organism: Streptomyces sp. AM6-12; assembly: GCF_044327085.1. Lineage (NCBI taxonomy): Bacteria > Bacillati > Actinomycetota > Actinomycetes > Kitasatosporales > Streptomycetaceae > Streptomyces > Streptomyces sp. AM6-12. The sequence goes on along the minus strand of NZ_JBIQWN010000001.1, from coordinate 6,131,372 downwards.
AGTCCCAGAGGCATTCGACGGCGAAGCCGGTGGCGAAGGAGGGGTCGGTGGCGGCGAGGGCGCGGGCGGCGCGGCCGCGCAGGTGGGAGGAGGCGGTCTCCCGGTAGACGTGGCGCAGCACCGGGGCCGCGCAGGCGATGCCGAGGCGGCCGGCGCCGTCGACCAGAGTCCACAGCGTGGGCGCGTCGGGGCCCTCGCCGCGTACGGCCTCGCGTAGGGCGCCGAGCACGAGCGGGCTGTCCTGGGCCCCGCCGCGGCAGGCGAGGACACGGCCGGCGGCGGCGCCGAGCACGTCGGGGCGCTGCGCCCAGCGGCGCGCGCGGTCCACGGCCGCGATACTGCGCATCCGTTCGAAGACGTCGACGGCGGCCTCCACGACGATCGCGGTGCCGTCGGCGACCGCGGCCTCAAGGAGGTCGAGCGCCTCGGGATCGTTGCTGTCGGCGAGATAGCGCAGGGCGGTGCAGCGGGCCCCGTCGGTGCCGGCGCGGGCGGCCAGCAGGATCTCCGGCCGGTCCTCGGGTCCGGCCACGGCGACCAGACAGCGGGCGGCGGGCACATGGCGGGCGGTGCCCCGGTCGAGGCCCTGCTGGGCCCATTCGAAGACGGCGCGCACGCTCCAGCCGGGGCGGGGCCCGGCCGGCCGCATCTGCCGCTGCCAGCGGTCGAAACATCCGGTCTCGTGGGCGGCCCGCACCCGGCCGCCGATGCCGTCGCGCGGGTCCTCGGCCCACAGCCGCCAGGGCCGGGGTTCGAAGGCGTCGCGCACGGTGGCGGCCAGCTCGGCGTCGCCCTCGGGGTCGGCGGGGAAACGGGCGAGCACCGGGGCGGCGAGGGCGCGCAGTCCCGCGTCGTCGTCACGCAGGGCCAGTTCGTCCAGCGCCCAGGCCCAGTTGGCGCCCTGGGCCGCGTACCGGCGCAGCAGATCGAGGGCGTCCCGGCGGCCGTAGGAGGCGAGGTGGCCGAGGACCGCGAGGGCCAGCCCGGTGCGGGACTCGTCCGTGTCGAGGTGGTCCTCGGGGTCGAAGAGGTGCGCCTCGACGGCGTCCAGTTCGCCGTTCAGGTCGAGAAAGAGGCGGGCGTAGTAAAGGGAGCGGTTCTCCACCTGCCAGTCGTGGCGGGGATCGCGCAGCACACAGTCGTTCAGGGCCGCGAGCGCTTCCGCGCGGGGGGCGGTGAGCGCGTGCAGCGTGCCGTCGCCGCGGCCCCGCTGGAGCAGGCCGAGCAGCGTACCGCTGGGCGCTATGACCGGATCGAACATGGGAAACAGCCTCACATCAAGCGTCGACGCAACCGGGGAACACGCATTACCTGGCCGCGTGACACAACGTCGGAGCGCCCGCCGTCTCTTGCTTGCTGCAACCCATTTCTCTCTGCCTCTCGTCGGTGGCCCATGCGGACCGCATCACGGCCCGCGCGGTGCGGCAACACCTGCCCAGCCATCGCGACCGTGAATCACGTCGTCATGATGACCCGCGGTGTGTGCTGCCGCGACCGTATTTCCGGCGGCCCTGTACCGCCTCCCCCGTTTTCCGTGTCTTAGCTGGTCAGAAGCCCTGCGTCAGCTGGTGCCGAACAGTTCGAGGACGTCGGTCCGCTCGAACATCCGGGCGGTGTCGATGGCCGAGGGCGTGCCCTCGGCGGGGTCGGCGCCGCCCTCCAGGAGAGCCTTGACGACCTCCGTCTCCCCCTTGAAGACCGCGCCCGCGAGGGGGGTCTGACCCCGGTCGTTGACGCGGTTCGCCTCGGCGCCGCGGGCGAGCAGCGCGCGCACCGTGTCGGCGTGGCCGTGGTACGCGGCGAGCATCACCAGGGAGTCCCCGCGGTCGTTGGTGAGGTTGGCCGGAACGCCCGCGTCGACGTACGCCACGAGTGCCTCGGTCTGCCCCTGCCGGGCCAGATCGAAGATCTTGGTCGCCAGCTCCACGACCTCGGGGTCGGGGGCTTCGCTCATCGGCCGGACCGCCTCTCATTACAACCGTTCAGGTGAACCGCAAGGGTACTGGCTCGTGCCTCACATGACCCGTTGTGCCCGACGTAAAGATCGCTACGGGCGGCCTCGGACGCAAGTGCCCTGCTCGTGGGCACCGTACCGGCTCCACCGCTCGGGCGAATAGTCACGGTATCCACCCGCTTGCACTCTTTGTCGTATAGGCACATTCTGTGATCCTGGAAGCACTGATGGTGACTGTCCCCCTCGACACCAGGAGGCACCCCAATGATCCTCTCCATGTCAGGCGTCGTCCTGCTCGGCACCGTCATGTTCCTCTACTTCCGCAAGGACGGCCTCAAGGGCTCGCACGCCTGCGTCTCGACCCTGTTCGGGTTCTACCTGTCGAGCACGGCCATCGCGCCGAGCATCAAGGCGGGCGGGGAGAGCCTGGCCAGCCTCCTGGGCGGCATCAAGTTCTGACACCGGTCCCGCACGACGCCCCGCCCGTACGCACCACCAGGAGACAGCAGTGGCCCGGCGCCCCCTCCCCCGCATTCTGAGCAAGGACGGCGCGCAGCTCGCCCGGACGCAGCTGGCCAGGAGCCGGGAGCTGGCCCGGACGGCGGCCGACAGCGCCACCGACGTGCTGCATCCGCTGATCACCCTCTCGCGCGGGCTGCGCCTGCTCGCCGCGGCGGGGCGGCAGAGATGGGCCGCCACCCCCAAGGACCGGCGCGGGCCCCTGCTGTTCCTGGTGGCCTGCGTGGTCCTGGCCGTGGCGCTGGCACCCTACGGGCCGCTGCTCGCCGTCATCACCGTGATGGCGGCGGCGGCCTGGCTGGGCCGCGACCGCACCCCGCCCGCGCCCGAGGGGGGCCCCGACGAGTCCCAGACCGAGCGGCTGCGGGCGCTGTACGAGGCGCTGGTGCCGTACTTCTCCGTCCCCGAGGACCCCGCGCCGCTGTACGCGCCCGGCGGTGAGTGGGACACGGCCTTCTCCGCGCACGAGTTCGACGGCGCGGGGCGGGTCGGGCAGCTGGTGCTGCGTTACCCCGCGTATTTCCCGGACGGCGAGCCCGAGGCCCGCGCCCGGATCGAGCGGGTGCTCAGCGCGAAGGCGGGCCGCGGGCGGGAGTACCGCTTCGGGTGGGACGAGGAGGGCAATCAGCTCACCGTGACCGCCCTGCCGCCGCTGCCCGCCGACATCGTGGCCCAGCGGTTCGTGACCGCGCCCGGCGAGAGCGTGCTCGGCTTCACCGACCCCGGCGAGGTGCAGCGCACCCTCCCCCTCTCCTTCGGGGATTACGGAGACTCGTACGAGGAAGCGCGCGACGTCCCGCCGGTCGTCTGGCGCACCGGCACCCGCTCCACCGAGCCGCACCTGCTGGCGGTCGGCCAGCCCGGCAGCGGCACGTCCACCCTGCTGCGCTCCCTCGCCCTCCAGGCGCTCCAGTACGGCGATGTCCTCATCGTGGACGGCGGGGGCACCGGCGAGTACGCGTGCCTGACCGGCCGGGACGGGGTGCTGGCCGTGGAGTGCGCGCTGCCGGGGGCGCTGACCAGCCTGGAGTGGGCCGCGCGGGAGACCGAGCGGCGGCTCGTCGCGATCAACCTCGCCCGGCAGGCGGGCGACCCGCCGCCCGGCGACACCCGGCGCCCCCTGTGGCTCCTCCTCGACCGGCCGAGCGTCTTCGCGCACCTCGCCGGGGTGGACGGCCGCGAGGATCCGCAGACCCTGCTCCAGGTGCCGCTGCGGCACGGGCGGGCGGCGAACGTGACCGTCGTGGTCGCCGAGCAGTACGACGGCCTCGACGCGCTGAGCGAGGCGGTATGGCAGCACACGCGGGCCCGCGTCGCCCTCGGGCCCGCGTCGGTGACGCAACTGGAGGCGGTGCTGGGGGCCGCGCCGCGCACGACGCCGCCGGCGCAGGTGCCGCCGGGGCGGGGGTACGCCCGGCTGGGCCACGGCCCGGTGCACCGGCTCCAGGTGCCGCGGACGCCGGACCCGTACGACGACGCGACGAGCGAAGGGGACCGGCGGGCGGTGCTGGACCTCCTCCCCCCTCGCCAGGAACCGGCCCGCCGGTCCGACCTGATCGACCTGACGAAACCGGAACCGGTACCGGCCGAGTAGACGACCGACCGCTTCTCCGAGCGCGGGCACGACGTGGCCGGGCGCGCAGTTCCCCGCGCCCCTGGGGAACCGCCGTCCCGTCGCCCGCATCGCACCGCCCGCGCGAGCGAAGCCGGGCAGGCGGACGCACACTCGGGGATCACCCGCACCGGAATCGTGGCCGCGGCCCCGATTCCACAGCGCCCCGCAAGGGGGGCGGGGAACTGCGCGACCAGCCCCCGCCGGCCCGCAGCCAGAGAACCCCCGGCCCCCGCCCCCGCGTCACGCCACGAACGTCCGCGGTGATTCCGCCGCCGCCCCCGTCCCCCCGGTCTCCACCAGCCGCGCCGCCGCGGCCAGTCGTACCGCCGCCTCCTCCGCCACCGCTCCGCCCACGGTGAACGGCAGCCGGACGTAGCCCTCGAACGCACCGTCCACGCCGAAGCGCGGGCCGGAGGGGACGCGGACGCCCGTGCGTTCGCCCATCTCCGCGAGGCGGGAGCCGGAGAGGCCGCCCGCGCGGACCCAGAGGGTCAGGCCGCCCCGCGGGACGGAGAACTCCCACTCCGGCAGCTCACGGCGGAGCGCCGCGACGAGCGCGTCCCGGTTCTCCCCCGCCTGCGCCCGCCGCAGCGCCACCGCTTGCTCCCAACCCCCGGTGCTGAACAGCCAGTTGACGGCAAGCTGCTCCAGCACCGGCGTCCCCAGATCCGCGTACGCCCGCGCCGCGACCAGACTGCGCACGATGTCCGGCGCCGCCCGCACCCACCCGATCCGCATCCCGGCCCAGAACGCCTTGCTGGCCGAGCCCACCGTGATCACCGTGGAGCCCGCGGGGTCGAACGCGCACACCCGGCGCGGCATCCGCTCCTGCGCCAGCTCGTCATCCAGCCACAGCTCGCTCATCGTCTCGTCGGCGACGAGCACCGTGCCGGCCGCGCGCGCCGCGTCCACCAGGCGGCGCCGCTGGTCCTCGTCGGCCAGCGCCCCGGTGGGATTGTGGAAGTCGGCGACCACATAGGCGAGTCGCGGCGCCGCCTCCCGCAGGACCTGGCGCCAGCGGTCCATGTCCCAGCCCGCGAGCCCCTCGGCCATCGCGACCGGCACCAGCCGGGCGCCCGCCTCCCGCATCAGCTGGAGGATGTTGGCGTAGGAGGGGGACTCCACGGCGATGCGCTCGCCGCGGCCCGCGAAGAGATGGCAGATCGCGTCGATGGCGCCCATCGCGCCGGTCGTCACCATGATCTGCTCCGGCATGGTGGGGATCCCGCGCGCGGTGTAGCGCTCGGCGATCATCGCGCGCAGGGCGGGCAGCCCGGCCGGATAGTCGCCGTGCGTGTGCGCGTACGGCGGCAGTTCCTCCAGCGCGCCCTGCACCGCGCGGGTCAGCCAGGGCTCGGGCGCGGGCAGGGAGGCGCAGCCCAGGTCGATCATCGAGCCGAGGGCCTCCGGGGGCAGCGGCTCCAGGCCGCGCGCGGGCACCGGATTCCCGGCCGGCACCGCGGTCCAACTCCCCGCGCCGCGCCGGGATTCCAGGAACCCCTCGCCGCGCAGCGCCTCGTAGGCGGCCGCGACGGTGGTGCGGCTCACCGAGAGGGAGAGGGCGAGTTCGCGTTCGGCGGGCAGCCGGGCGGCGACCGGGACGCGCCCCTCAAGGACCAGCAGCCGGATGCCGTCGGCCAGCGCCCGGTAGGCGGGCGGACGGCGGCTGCCGGGTCCGGCGGGGCGTTCCTGCTGGGAGGTGAGCAGCCGGGCGAGCTGTGCGGCTCCCACCGCCGAGGTCCACTGTGCCATGAGATCAGTCCACCTTCCCCGGATTGGCCATGGATGGAGCTTCCTTCCACGCCACAGAGTGTCATGCGTCAGGCCACTCTCACTACCCAGGGGGGTATGTTGTGTCCACTCCCGGACATATAGGACGCCGATTGGTCCAGCTCTACGCCGGGCTCACGCTCTACGGCGTCAGTTCCGCGCTGCTCGTCGCCTCGGACCTCGGGCTGGAGCCCTGGGGGGTGCTGCACCAGGGGCTCGCGCGGCGGACCGGGCTGAGCATCGGCGAGGTGTCGATCGTCGTCGGCGCGGCGGTGCTGCTGCTGTGGATCCCGCTGCGGCTGCGCCCGGGCCTCGGCACCGTCTCCAACGTCTTCCTCATCGGCCTGGCCCTGGACGGGACGCTCGCGCTGCTGCCCCCGGCGCACTCGCTGCCCGTCCGCGTCCCGCTGATGCTCGCCGGGGTCCTGCTCAACGGCGCGGCGACCGGCCTGTACATCGCGGCGCGCTTCGGACCGGGCCCGCGCGACGGGCTGATGACGGGCCTGCACCAGCGCACCGGGCGCTCGATCCGGCTGATGCGCACGGTGATCGAGGTGACGGTGGTGGCCACCGGGTTCGTGCTGGGCGGCACCATCGGCGTGGGCACCGTGCTGTACGCCCTGTCCATCGGCCCGCTGGCCCAGTTCTTCCTGCGGGTGTTCGCCCTGCCGGCGGCACCGGGCGGCAGCACGATCGTTGCCGAAGGGACACCCCGGGGGGCGATACTGCGTCGGTGACCACCGCGATACGCCACCCCTACCTCGACCATCCGGGCCCCCTCGCCTTCGCCCATCGCGGCGGAGCCGCCGACGGGGTGGAGAACACCGTGGCACAGTTCCGCCGCGCCGTGGAACTGGGCTACCGGTACATCGAGACCGATGTGCACGCCACGGCGGACGGCCGGCTCGTGGCCTTCCACGACTCGACCCTGGACCGGGTGACCGACGGCGCCGGCCGCATCGCCGACCTGCCCTGGTCCGAGGTCCGGCGGGCGCGGGTGGGCGGCCGCGAACCGGTGCCGCTGTTCGAGGAGTTGCTGGAGACCTTCCCCGAGGTCCGCTGGAACGTCGACATCAAGGCGGAGCCGGCGCTGCGGCCCCTGCTGGAGCTGCTGGAGCGCGCGAACGCCTGGGACCGGGTCTGCGTGGGCTCGTTCTCCGAGGCGCGGGTGCTGCGCGCGCAGCGGCTGGCCGGGCCGCGCCTGGCCACCTCCTTCGGCACCCGCGGGGTGCTGGGCCTGCGGCTGCGCTCCTGGGGGCTGCCGGCCGCGCTGCGCCGCTCGGCGGTGGCGGCGCAGGTACCGGAGGCCCAGTCTGGCGTCCCGGTGGTCGACCACCGTTTCGTCCGCGCCGCCCACGCGCGCGGGCTGCACGTCCACGTCTGGACGATCAACGAACCGGAGCGCATGCACCGGCTGCTGGACCTGGGTGTGGATGGCATCATGACCGATCACATCGACACGTTGCGCAAGGTCATGGAGGAGCGCGGGGTCTGGGTCTGAGCCGACCGGGCACCGCCCGCCCTTGCCTTCGCAGGGGAGCGGAAGCGAGGGCACGATGGGGATCGACACCGTGCGCCCGGGGGCGGCGGACGAGACCGCCGACCTCCGGCGCCAGCAAAGAGGCTGGTACTTCTACGACTGGGCGTACTCCGTCTATTCGGCGAGCGTCCTGACCGTTTTCATCGGCCCCTACCTCACCTCGGTCGCCGAGCACGCGGCGGACTCCGGCGGCTATGTGCACCCGCTGGGCATACCGGTGCGTGCGGGGTCGTACTTCGCGTACGCGGTGTCCCTGTCGGTGATCCTGGCCGTGGTGGCGATGCCGCTGGTGGGCAGCGCGGCCGACCACACGGGCCGCAAGAAGCCGCTGCTCGCGGCGGCGGCGTACACCGGCGCGGCGGCGACCACGGGCATGTTCTTCCTGGACGGCGACCGGTATCTGCTGGGCGGGGTGCTGCTCGTCGTGGCCAATGCCTCGGCGGCCGTCGGCGGGATGCTCTACAACTCCTATCTGCCGCAGATCGCCCCGCCCGAGGAGCGCGACGCGGTCTCCTCCCGCGGCTGGGCGTTCGGCTACGGCGCGGGCGCCATGGTCCTCGTCGCCAACCTGGTGCTGTACTCGGCGCACGACTCCTTCGGCCTGAGCCAGGGTCAGGCGGTGCGCATCTGCCTGGCCTCGGCGGGCCTGTGGTGGGGCGCCTTCACCGTCGTACCGCTGCGGCTGCTGCGCGACCGGCGGGTGCGGGCGGCGGGGGCGCCGGACGCCCTGACCAAGGGGGTCCCGTCGACGGGGCCCCGGCAGCTCGCGGCGACGGTGCGGGACATGCGCCGGCATCCGCTGACGCTGTCCTTCCTGCTGGCGTACCTGATCTACAACGACGGCATCCAGACCGTCATCTCGCAGGCGTCCGTCTACGGCTCCCAGGAGCTGGGGCTCGGGCAGTCCACACTGATCGTGGCGGTGCTGCTGGTGCAGGTGCTGGCCGTGGCGGGGGCGCTGGCGATGGGGCGGCTCGCGCGCACGTACGGCGCCCAGCGCACCATCCTCGGCTCGCTGGTGGCCTGGACGGTCACGCTCGCCGCCGGGTACTTCCTGCCCGCGAAGGCCCCGGTGTTCTTCTTCCTGCTGGCCGCCGGCATCGGCATGGTCCTCGGCGGCAGCCAGGCGCTGTCCCGGTCGCTGTTCTCCCATCTGGTGCCGCCGGGCAAGGAGGCCGAGTACTTCTCGGCGTACGAGCTCAGCGACCGCGGGATGAGCTGGCTCGGCCCGATGCTGTTCGGCGTGACGTACCAGCTGACCGGCAGCTACCGCTCGGCGATCATCTCCCTGGTGGCCTTCTTCGTCATCGGGTTCGCGCTGCTCGCACGGGTTCCGGTGCGGCGTGCGATCGCCGCGGCGGGGAACCCGGTACCGGAGAAGATCTAGCGCCGATTTAGCGCTCGGCGCGAAAGGGCGGTAGTGTACGCGTTTGGCCTGCCAGGCGTACCGTTACTGCGCGTCAAAGATGCCGAAACGCTGGGTGACATCTGCCAGCAGATGTGACAAACCGGGCGCCTGTGGGTAGAACAAGGGGCGGCTACGACGGCGACGCATGACCCGGAACGGGAATCTTTACCGCCGACCGGACGTTGACCGGATGACGACGACAGCGACACCTGTCCTGTGGGCGACAAGCCCGGGAGGCACGATTCATGAGTGAGCGAGCTCTTCGCGGTACGCGCCTCGTGGTGACCAGCTACGAGACGGACCGCGGCATCGACCTGGCCCCGCGCCAGGCCGTGGAGTACGCATGTGAGAAGGGTCATCGCTTCGAGATGCCCTTCTCGGTCGAGGCGGAGATCCCGCCGGAGTGGGAGTGCAAGGTCTGCGGGGCCCAGGCACTCCTGGTGGACGGCGACGGCCCGGAGGAGAAGAAGGCCAAGCCCGCGCGCACCCATTGGGACATGCTGATGGAGCGGCGCACCCGCGAGGAACTCGAAGAGGTCCTCGAGGAGCGCCTGGCGGTGCTGCGGTCGGGGGCGATGAACATCGCCGTGCACCCCCGGGACAGCCGCAAGTCGGCATAGCGGGCACGCCGCAAGCGCACAGACACGAGGCCGCGGGCGCCGTACGTTCTTCAGGGACGTACGGCGCCCGCGGTCTGTGTTTTCCGTCTGTGTGTCCCGGGGCCGCCGCGGGGCTCCCGGCCGGCCAGCGGCGGGCGTCTCAGCGGGTCAGCGGCGGGCGCCGCTCGTCCGGGTCCGGGCCCTCGGCGCGCTCCTCCCGGATGACCTCGCCCTGCACCACCTTGCCGTCGGGCCGGTGCATCCGGGCCTGCTGGAAGGCGTCGCCCAGGCTGCCCGGCGCGGCGGCCCGCAGCCGCTTCCCGACGGTGTTCTCCGCGAGCCGGCTCACGGCCTTCTGCACCGGCGGCAGCAGCAGGAGCAGGCCGAGGGCGTCGGAGACCATGCCCGGAATGATCAGCAGCAGGCCGCCGAGCATCGTCAGCCCGTTGCCCCCGCCGCGCTTGGGGGAACCGCCCCGCTGGAGCGCCTCGTTCAGGTTCTGGAAGGCCCGCCGGCCCGCCCGCTTGATCACCACCGAGCCGGCGACCACTCCGGCCACGAGCAGCAGGAACACGGTCTCGCCGCCCGCCGCGCCCGCGACCAGGGTCAGCAGCCAGATCTCCAGCACCAGCCACGCGGCGACGCCCAGCGGCAGATACCTGCGCAGCCGGGAGCGCCGGGGCCGGGCGGTGTACGGGGAGGTCGGAGCGCCAGTCGTCATACCCCCAGTGTGCCTGGCGCCGGCTCAGCGCCGGATAAGGGGCTAGGAGGTGCGCTTGTCCTTGCCGGTGAGCCTGGCGACGCGGTCCCCCGCGCCCCAGGCGGTGACCCGCCACAGCGCCTCGACCAGGATGTCCTTGCTCATCTTGGAGTCGCCCAGCTCGCGCTCCACGAAGGTGATCGGGACCTCGATCACGTGGTAGCCGGCCTTGACCGCGCGGCGGGCGAGGTCGACCTGGAAGCAGTAGCCCTGCGAGGCGACCTCGTCCAGGCCCAGGCCCTTGAGGGTCTCGGCGCGGAAGGCGCGGTAGCCGCCGGTGATGTCGCGCAGCGGCAGATCGAGGGCGAGCCGGGAGTAGAGGCTGCCGCCGCGGGAGATGAACTCGCGGGACTTGGGCCAGTTGACCACCCGGCCGCCGGGCACCCAGCGGGAGCCGAGCACCAGATCGGCGCTCTTGAGGGCGGTGAGCAGCCGGGGCAGCTCCTCGGGCTGGTGGGAGCCGTCGGCGTCCATCTCGACCAGCACGCCGTAGTCGCGCTCCAGGCCCCAGCGGAAGCCCGCGAGGTAGGCGGCGCCCAGGCCCTCCTTGCCCTTGCGGTGCATGACCTGGACGTGGTCGTCCGCGGCGGCCAGCTCGTCAGCGAGCTTGCCGGTGCCGTCGGGGCTGTTGTCGTCCGCGATCAGCACGTGCGCCTCGGGGACGGCCTTGCGCACCCGGCCGACGATGGTCTTGATGTTCTCCGCCTCGTTGTAGGTCGGGATGATCACCAAGGCCGTGCCGAGCGGACCGAACTGCCTCCCCTGGGCCTTGGCCGCGAGGGTCCCGTCGCCGTCGTTCACTGCTGCCCCTTCTGGTCGTACGCAGGCGTCCACCATAGTGGCCGCCGCCTGGGTAGACGTGACAGCTCGTTCCTATGGTGGTGTCGATTGCACAAGAGTGGGGTAAGAACGTGTGTTTCGGGATGTTCTCGGCCCGTTCGCGCCACGTTCTTTTCCTCTTCCGACTGTTCGGAGGGTTCCGAACCCGGATGGGTTGCCTCCACCGTGCTGCGGATGGGGGCCCGGCGCCCTTCGGGCCGACCTGGGACCCGCTGGCTGCGGATCGACCGAGAGCCGTTGTCTACTGAGGCCGGGCCCCATCCGGGGTCACACCTGGCCGACCGGCTGGAACGCTCCCCCGCCGGCGCGGGCGCTGAGCCTGGCTGCCAGTGGCGGCACCCCGGTGCGGGGCGCCGTCCCCTGACCCAGCGGCGCGGCGGAAAGATGCGCGAACGCTTCCCGGTCGGGCGTCCGGTGGTGGACTCGGACGAACCTACCGGCCTTCCGCGCCCGACTGTCAACAGCGCTCTGACCTGCGTGTTCTCGACGCCGCTCGGGAAGCGGTGCGGAGGATGCGCAGGTCGCGCGCCAAGGCGCGGTCACACGGCGGCCGTCGCGCCGCCCCCGGAGATCACTCGCCCGGCCGTACGAAGACCGTCCGGCCGCCCACCACGGTGCGCAGGCAGCGGGGCAGCTCGGCGCCCGGGGTGAGGTCGGGCAGTCCGGGGGTGCCGGAGCGGGGGTCGGTCGACCAGCGGGCCACCCGGTCGTCGGGGGCCTGCACGACCAGCTCGCCGGTGCGCCACACGGCGAAGTCGGCAGGGGCGCCGGGCACCAGGACGCCCGCGTCGTCCCGGCCGATCGCCCGCCAGCCGCCGCGGGTGTGCGCGGTGAAGGCGGCGCGCACGGAGACGCGGTGCTCGGGGGTGTGGTGGAAGGCGGCGGCGCGGACCGTGCCCCAGGGGTCGAGCGGGGTGACAGGGCTGTCGGAGCCGAAGGCCAGCGGGACGCCGGAGCGCAGCAGGGCGGCATACGGGTTGAGGGTGCGGGCCCGCTCGGCGCCGAGGCGGCGGGCGTACATGCCGCCCTCGCCGCCCCACAGCGCGTCGAAGGCGGGCTGCACGGAGGCGATCAGGCCCAGCTCGGCGAAGCCGGCCACGGTCTCGGGAGTGAGCATCTCGGCGTGCTCGACCCGGTGCCGGGCGGCCCGGACGCGGGCGAGGCCGACCTTCTCGGCGGCGGCGCGCACCCCGTCGACCACGGAGGTCACGGCGGCGTCCCCGATCGCGTGGAAGCCCGCCTGGAGGCCCGCCTCGGTGCAGGCGATCACATGAGCGGCGATGGCGTCGGTGTCGAGGTAGGCGGTGCCGCTGTGGTCGGCGTCGGCGTACGGCGCGTGCAGGCAGGCGGTGTGCGAGCCGAGGGCGCCGTCGGCGAAGAGGTCGCCCGCGGCGCCGATCGCGCCCAGCTCACGGGCCTTGTCGACGTCCTGCTCGGCCCAGTAGCCGAGGACGCGGGGGCCGGGCAGGGCGGCGGCGAGCTGGAGCAGGCCGGTGAAGTCGTCCTCGGAGGAGATCTGCGGTCCGCCGCACTCGTGCACCGAGCCGATGCCGAGGGAGGCGGCGTGGGTCAGCGCGGTGCGCTGGGCCTCCTCGCGCTGGGCGGGGGTGATGGCGGCGAAGGCGGCCGCGCGTACGGCGTGGTGGGCGTCCTTGGTCAGGGGGGCGTCGGCGCGGGGCAGGTCGCCGCCGACCATGTCCAGCAGGGCGGTGGTGACGACGGCCGAGTGCGCGTCGATGCGGGAGAGGTACAGCGGGCGTCCGCCGGTGGCCTCGTCCAGCTCCGCACGCGTCGGCGGCCGGCCACCGGGCCAGCGGGCGGCGTCCCAGCCGTGACCCAGCAGCACGCGGTCCGCCGGACGGGCGGCGGCGAATTCCCGGACCAGCGCGAGGGCGGCGTCCAGGGAGGGGGCGGCGGACAGATCGAGGCCGGTCAGGGCGAGGCCGGTGGCGGTGGTGTGCACATGGGCGTCGGTGAAGGCCGGCGTGACCAGGGCCCCGTCGAGATCGATCACCTCGCCCACCCCGTCGGCGAAGGCGTCCGCCGCGCCCTCGGACCCGACCCAGGCGATATGGCCGGCCTCCACGACCATCGCGGTGGCGAAGGGATCGGCGGGGCTGTGTACATCGCCGTTGCGCAGGAGGAGGGTGCGGTCGCTCATAGGCGACAGTTTCCCTCGGATGGTGGGTGGCGTTGCATGTGGGGCGGGAACGCGGTGGCGGGCCGGCTGCCGGCGGAGGGGCGCGGGGAGTCCGGCGGTGCCGTCAGATCTGCGGGGGGCGGGCCTCGTAGGGGGTGGAGAGGACGACCGTCGTACGGGTCGACACTCCGGCCAGACTGCGCAGCCGGGCCAGGAGTTCCTCCAGTTCGTGGGGGGTGGCCACGCGGACCTTGAGGATGTAGTTCTCGTCGCCGGCAACGCTGTGACAGGCCTCGATCTCGGGCACGCCGGCGAGGCGGTCGGCGATGTCGTCGGGGGCGCTGGGGTCGAACGGCTTCACCGAGATGAACGCGGTGAGGGGCAGCCCGACCGCCTCCGGGTCGACCACCGCGGCGTAGCCGCGGATGACGCCACGCTGTTCGAGCCGGCGCACCCGCTGGTGCACGGCCGACGTGGACAGGCCCGTGGCCTTGCCCAGGTCTGTGTAGCTCATCCGCCCGTCCTTGACGAGCAGCTGCACGATCTGACGGTCCAGCTCCTCCATGGCGCCAAAACCTACAGGGCGTTCGATCTTCTCGGACAGCCGACGGCCCTCCATGGACGGCAGTATGGTCATCTGCACGCGGCATGTGACGAACGCCACACCGTTCGAACAGGCTCCGTGATGTTCTCGTGATTACCACCGAGAGCGGGCGGGAAGTGCTTGCTGTGGTCGTGGCCGACGAGCCTTTCACGGCCCAGCCTTAGGGGGAGAATCCCATGCAGAGTGTCAAGCGCCCTGGTCGATCCGCGTCCAAGCGGCAGCAGCCGGTCGTCGAGCCCGAGCCGGAGGGCGTCGAACCCGACGCCTTCGAGGAGGAGCTGGACGCCTACGACACCTTGGAGATGTACCGGGTGATCTGCCCGGACTGCGCACAGCCGATCGCGCTGCTGGCGGACGAGAGGGTCCTGCCGGAGCACGCGCTGTGCGCCTCGCCGTGGAACCCGTTCGGGCTCACGGTGTGCGCGGGCACCGGCCGTTCGGCCGCCGACGCCCGCCCCGCGGACGAGTCCGTCGTCCCGCAGGAGCAGGACACCGCGCTGCTGCTGACGCTCCCCCAGGGTCTCGACTGGCGGACGCAGCCCTTCTCGCACGTCGGCGGTCCGGGCTCGCGCCCGATGCGGGTGCCGGAGATGCGCCGCCGGGCCGCCTGAGCCCCGCCCGCCCCGCGCCCCGGCCCCGGCGCCTCGCCGGACGTCCCTGGACTGACGCCCGATTCGGGCGGGCGGTGACCTGCCCGCCCGGTGCCGCGTTCTCATGGGTATGACATCCCCGCACTCGGCCACCGGGCGCCGGCTCCGCATCCTCGTCCCGCGCCCCGCGGTGCCGGACCGGTCCGCCGCTGTGCAGGACCCGCCCATCTACCGCGAGCTGCTGCGTGCCTGGGCCGACCGCGGCCGCACCCTGCCGGGCCGCCAGGACCCGGAGTGGGTGCGGCTGGCGGCGCCGACGGTGCGTACGGGCCAGTTCAGCGCGGGCCAGTTCGGTCCGGGCCGGTTCGCTTCCGACCCGTTCGGCCCGGGCCTGCTCAGCGGGCTTCGGGTCCCGCCACATGACGGGCGATGACGATCCGCTGGATCTGGTTGGTGCCCTCCACGATCTGGAGCACCTTGGCCTCACGCATATAGCGCTCGGCCGGGAAGTCGGCGGTGTAGCCGTACCCGCCGAGGATCTGTACGGCGTCCGTGGTGACCTTCATGGCGGTGTCGGTGCAGTGCAGCTTGGCCATGGCCGCCTGCTTGGCGAACGGCTTGCCGGCGTCGCGCAGCCGCGCCGCGGCGAGGTACAGGGCGCGGCCCGCCTCGATCTGCGTGGCCATGTCGGCGATCATGAAGCGCAGGCCCTGGAAGTCGGCGATGGGCCGGCCGAACTGCCGTCGCCCGGTGGCGTAGCCGACCGCCTCGTCCAGCGCGGCCTGGGCGACGCCGATGGCGCAGGCGGCAATGCCGAGGCGGCCGGAGTCGAGGGCGGAGAGGGCGATGGTGAAGCCCTGGCCCTCGTCGCCGATGCGGCGGTCGTCACCGACGCGGACGCCGTCGAAGTGGACCTGGGCGGTGGGTGAGCCCTTCATGCCCATCTTCTTCTCGGGCGCGGCGGCGCTGAGGCCCGGCGCGTCGCCGGGCACGAGGAAGGCGGTGATGCCGCGGGGGCCGTCCTCGCCGGTGCGGGCCATGACGGTGTAGAAGTCGGCGATGCCGCCGTGGGTGATCCATGCCTTGGTGCCGGTGATCACCCAGTCGTCGCCGTCCCGCACGGCCCTGGTGCGCATGGACGCGGCGTCGGAACCGGAGGAGGGCTCGGAGAGGCAGTAGGCGCCGAGGAGCCCGCCGCCGAGCATCGCGGGCAGGTGCTCGACCCGCTGCTGCTTGGTGCCGTAGGTGGCGAGCGCGTAGGAGGCGAGGGTGTGCACGCTGAGGCCGAGGCCGACGGTGAGACGGGCCGCGGCGAGTTCCTCCAGCACCTGGAGGTAGACCTCGTACGGCTGGTCGCCGCCGCCGTGCTCCGTGTCGTACGGCAGGCCGAGCAGGCCCGATTCCGAGAGCAGGGTGAAGACCTCGCGCGGGAAGCGGCCCGCGTCCTCCTCCTCGGCGGCCTTCGGGGCGATCTCACGCCGGGCTATCTCCCGGACGAGGGTGAGCAGGTCCCTCGCCTCGTCCGTCGGCAGTTGACGCTCCACCGGCTGCGGGTCGCGGTCGGACATGGCGTCGGTCTCCTCCCTGGTGGGGAACCGGCGGCACGGCCCACGGGTCAGGGCGGCTCCGCCTGATCGTTCCGTTACGGCCACGGTGCGCACCCCCGGATCACGGAAGCCCGCTGACCAGCGGCTGCGCTGAGTATGCCCGAACATCGGACTCCCGTCACCAGTTAACGACCGCTCACTCCAACATTCCAGCCGGGGGCTCGCCGGGGGGTGTCGTGGAGGGGTCCGCGGGACGGGTGGGAACGCGGCCGGCACACGGTCCGCGCGGCCGGAAACCGTTCCCCCGCCGTTGACCTACTGGTCTAGTCCTCCTACGGTCCTTGACCGACGCGTCAGCGCGTGCGGGTGATTCGCTCACGGATGCGAGGAGGCACGATGCGGCATTCTCAGCGGTTTCGGGTGCGGACGCTGGTCTCGGCGGTGTGTGCGGCCGTGATCGGTGCCGGGTTGCTGGTCGGGGCGGGGGCCGTCAGCGGCGGCGGGGACGGGAGCGTCCAGCACAGCAGTGCGCCGGGGTTGATCAAGTCCCTGGAGTAGGGCCCGGTTCAGAGCAGGCCGAGCTGGGTGACCAGCATCGCGGTGACCACGACGAGCACCCAGCCCACCACGTGTTCGAGGATCTTGGGCCCGTCGTCGCGGGGGCCGCCCGTGCGGACGCGGGCGGCGGTGGCGGAGTGTGCGGTCATGCTGGTACTCACAGAGGTCGGACGTACGAAGCGGTCTCCCCCACCGTCCGTCCACCTTGCCACCCGCGACGGCCCGCGCGGCGATGAGCTTGCTCACATGGTCAGCGCACACCCACCGCGGCCAGGGCCTTGAGCTGGTGGGCGCTCGGATGCGCCGGGAAGTAGAGGTAGCAGACCCCGCCGCTGCCGGAGGCGACCGCGCCGGAGGCGTTGTAGCGCTTCGTCCGCAGCCAGATGTTCTCGAACTCCCGGCGCTTGTAAACCCGTCGTACCGCGTCGTCGTTGGGCGAGGCCGGGTCGTTGGCGATCACATCGCCGTCCGCGGTGAAGCCGATCACGGTCATGAGGTGCCCGGAGGTGCCGTAGCCCGCCCCGGTCAGCTCGGTGCTCAGGAACGACTGGGACGTTATGGCCGGGATGCCGGCCGCGATCAGCGTCTCCAGGTCCGTCAGCGAGGCGAGCCGGGTGACGACGCCCTGGAGGCCGTCGAAGGTCGCCGCGTAGGCCGCGTTGAACGGCCAGTTGCCGCAGCCCTGGTACTGGTAGTCGTACGTGAAACGGGCGGCCGCGTCGACCTGCGGGTCAGCGTAGGACGGGTCGATCCAGGACAGTTGCCCGGCCGTGAGCCGGCCGCCCCAGTACTCCACGATCATCTGCGAGGAGGTCGGGCTGCACCACGCCTCGCCGCCGTTGTCGTACTGCGGGTACTGGCCCTTGTGGATCTCCTGCGAGTAGCGCGGCACCACCAGTTCCTGCGCGAGGCCGGGCGTGGAGGCCGGGACGGTGAAGCGGTCGGGGATGTCGGAGCCCATCGCGCCGAGCCGCCACACGGTCGGGGTGAGCCGTGTGCCCGGCTTGCGGTAGAGGGTCAGGCGCAGCCGGTACGAGACGAGGCGCAGCCCGGTGGAGGCGTCGTCGATGGCGAAGGTGTCGGTCCAGACGCTGCTCTTGCCGTCGCTCTGGCCGTCCACCGAGGTCCGCTTGATGTCCTGGTCCCCGGCCGCCCAGCGGCCCATCACGTACCAGGGCGTGTCGCCGCCGTCCGAGTACGTGCCGCTCAACTCGACCTGGATCCAGGTGCCGTCGGGGGTGTGCGCGTTCCAGGAGGCGACGACCTCGGTGGCCGGGACGGTGAGCCGGTGGCGCGGGGCGGTCCAGGTGGCGTACTCCCAGGTCGCGGTGGTGCCGGTGTGGGGGTCGGTGTAGTCGACGGAGCCCGCGGGGGCGCCGATGACCACGCCGGGGCGGTCGCCGGAGACCGGGCGGGCGCCCCGGACGGTGCCGGTGCGCCACTCGCTGTACGTGGTCCAGGCGTGGTAGTCGATGGGGCGGGCCTCCGCCAGGCCGGTCTCCTTGGTGGCGAGGGGTGCCCGCGCGGTGGCGGTGCCCCGCCGGGCGGCGGCCGCGGCGGGCGTGGCGGCGGTGGCCACCGCGGCGGCGACCGCGACGGTCAGGACGCTTCTGCGGGACGGCTGTTGGGCTCTGCTCATGGGCGCGACTACCCCCAGGTGTCCGGAGTCGGGGCTGGATCATGTGCACGTCGTGCGCCAACTATGGGGCAGCCGCGGGGTCCCTGCCAGCACTTGGGGCGATGCCGCGCCATGAACATTGGTCTGATCCGGTGACGGCGCCGGCACAGGACGGACAAAGGCCCCGGCCCCGGTACCGCGGGTGGCGGTGCCGGGGCCGGGGCCCGGTCGCGCGTGGTTCAGACGAGGTCCATGGCCGCGATCTCGTCGGGGCGGCCGTAGCTGATCGGGCCCTGGAAGCGGCGGCGGGCGGTGGCGAACCACCAGATGGTGGCCACCAGCAGCACGACGACGAGGGCGATCGGCGCGTAGTTGAAGGAGTCCACGGTGATCGGGGACGCCTGCGGCAGCATGAACAGGATGCTGCTGAGCACGATCCAGATCACGGCGAGCCAGCCGACCGGCTTGCTCCAGCGGCCCAGGTTCCACGGGCCGGACTCGAAGGCGTCACCGAGCCGCAGCCGCAGGAAGATCGGGACGGCGTAGGCGAGGAACAGGCCGACCACGTTGACGCTGACGATCGCGGTGAAGGCCGTGTGCGACCACCAGCCGGGCACGATGAGGGCGAGCGAGCAGGCCACCGCGAGCCAGACCGCCTTGACGGGGGTACGGGTGCGCGGCGAGACCGAGTGCCACAGGCGGGAACCGGGCATGGCGCCGTCGCGGGAGAAGGCGAAGATCTGCCGGGTGTTGCTGGTGAGGTTGGCGAGACCGCAGAAAAGCATCGCGCCGATGACGATGAGCAGCATGACCTTGGCGGTGGTCAGGCCGAGGCCGTCGATCAGGATCTGCACGGGCGGCGCACCGTTGGCGGCTTCCTTGGCGTAGTCCTTAATGCTGTAGACCAGTGCAAGCATCAGGATGAGCCCGGTGATCGCCGAATACCCGATGGCGCGGGTGATCCCCTTGGGCGCGTTGACCGTGGCTTGCACCGTTTCCTCGGACATGTGGAAGCTGCCGTCGAAGCCGGTGAACGTCCAGCTGGTGACCAGCAGTCCGAGCATGCCGCCGTAAAGGCCGCTCGTGAAGCCGGTGTTGTTCTCGAAATGCGTGACGAAGGACGCCGACTGGTGGTGATCCGGTATCACTATGAGTGCGCCCACGATCACCACGAGTCCGATCAGTAGCCACCACACGGAAATGCGGTTGAGGACGGCGACAAGCTGGACCGTGTAGGTATTGGCGAGCCCCTGGAGCACGATGATCAGGGCCGTGATCAGCACCGTCTGGTGGACGGTCGGCTGGTAGGAGGGCCACTGGAGTTGCACGAAGGCCTGGATGAAGGTGGCCGCCGCATAGCCGGTGGCGGCGGTGCCGCCGATCTGTCCGACGAAATTCAACCAGCCCGTGTACCAGGACCAGGCGCCCTTGTGGCGCTTGGCGAGTTTACCGGCGGAGAAATAGAGGGCACCGCTCGTCGGATACGCGGAGGCGACCTCGCCCATGGCCGCGCCGATGAGCAGCACCATGAGCGAGACACCGATCCACCCGAACACGAGAATGCGCGGGCCGCCCGCGTTCATACCGAATCCGAAGGACGAGAAGATACCCGACAGGATATTGATGATGGTGAAGGAGATCGCGAAATTGTCGAACGCCTGGAAACGGCGGGTGAGTTTCCGCGGATAACCCATCGCGTGCAGGGTCGCGTCGTCGTCGAGCACGACCGCGTCTTCTCGGCCGCGGGACTTGGCCCGGGGAGCAGACATCCGTTCTGACACAGATCGGCCTTTCTCTCGTGCCTCTCGAACGCTCGGGGGCGCTCGACGAGGGGGGACGGGTGACGAGCAAAGGGGGGTCACGCGGGTCCGGGGACGGGCAGCCCGCAGGCCCGGCGTGCCCGGGAGAGCTGTTCGGCGGGGTCGCCGAAGGCGCTCCAGGGCATGCGCGAGGCGTACGGGCCCATCGCCGCGAAGACCGCGCGGGCCTCGAACTCGCGCTGGCCCATGACCAGCGCGTGCGCGAGGTAGGCCAGGTCGAGCACCGGCGTGAAGCGGTAATCGGGCACCGTGGGAAGCCAGTTGTGGTAGATCGCGAGCGCGGTGGCGCGCCACTGGGGCTGCTCCCAGACGCGATCGGCGAGCAGTTGGGTCGGGTTGTAGCTCTCCACCAGGGCGACCAGCGGCAGCAGGCGCAGCGCCGAGTCGGCGGGCGCGCGCTGGCTGAGGAAGGCGGCCACGTCCCAGGCGGCGTTGACCGAGCCGCCGTGCCGGGCGAAGAAGGCGGAGAGGAAGCGGTGGTGGGCCTCCCGGTGCCAGGGGTCCAGGGTGAGGATGTGCGCGAACAGCCGCCAGGGGCCGGGCGGTGAGGTGAGCAGGCCCTGCGGGGCGGGGTCGCGCAGCCGGTGCAGCCGGGCCATGGCGAGCTTGGCCACCCACGGGGTGGGGTCCCGCGGGGCCAGCGCGGCGGCCCGTTCGCAGGCGGTGAGCGCTATGCGCTCCAGGGCCTCGGCGCGGTCGTCGTGCCCGTCGGCGGCGCGCAGGGCGCGCTGGACGGCGACACGGGCCCACATGAGGGCCGCCTCGGGCGAGGGCTCCTCGGCCAGCCAGCGTTCGACCAGGTCGGTGCCGGCCGCCTCGGAGGCGAGGACCAGGGAGCGGTGGGCGCGCAGGGCGAAGTCGTCGCGCGTCTCGGCCAGCGCCTCGTACGCGTGCCGATATCGCCCGGCGCGGACATCGACGCAAACGCCGGCCAGGACTCGGTCGTCGGCAGCCGGGTGCCACACATACTGCCCTTCGAATAACTCCGCGGCCATGTCCCCTGCCTTGTTCACGCGCCGTGTCCCCCGGCCACCGCTTCCCGCGGTAGCACAGGAGGCACCTTACTCAGCACGGAGGAGACCCGGAACGCCGAATTCGACATATCGGTCAGGGATTCGAGAATGTTTATCGAAGGTGAGCGAGGAGACCCCGACCAGCGGTAGTTCAAGGAGTAACTTACTTTCGTGCGGGCCCTCGGCGGCCCGCCCGCTATGCGCCGCTACTAGACTCTTCCCGGAAAACCCCCCACACCGCATCACACCTTCGGGAATCGTCATTCAGCATCTCGCCGTCCGGCTGCGCGCCCTGCCGCCCTCCCTCGGACCGGTCCGGCTGGTCGCCGTCGACGGGCACGCCGGCTCCGGGAAGTCCACCTTCGCCGGGCGGCTGGCCGCCGCGCTGGGCGGGGCACCGGTGCTCCACCTCGACGACATCGCCAGCCATGAGCGGCTGTTCGCCTGGACCGACCGGCTGCGGACGCAGGTGATCGAGCCGCTGTCCCGCGGCGAGGCCGCCGCCTACCTCCCCTACGACTGGAACACCCGCGCGTTCGGCCCGGCGCGCCCGCTGCCGCCCGCGCCGGTGGTCCTGCTGGAGGGCGTGGGCGCGGGCCGGCGTGCGCTACGGCCGTTTCTCGCCGAACTGCTGTGGATGGAACTGCCCCGCGAGGAGGCGTGGGCGCGCGGCCGGCGGCGGGACGGGGCGGCGCAGCGGGAGTTCTGGGACGGCTGGGTCGAGGCCGAGCGCGCGCACTTCGCCGGGGACCCGACCCGCCCCCACGCCGGGCTGCTGGTGCGCCAGAGGGATGAGGGGTACGAGGTGCTGCCGGGGCCAGCGCGACCCCGGGGATCGGGCCAAGGAGTGACCCTGAGTGACGACCCCACCCCCATGTGGTGAAACGGTGAAGACTCTTGTCGGCCAACTTCCCGAAGTGCCCCAACTTCGCTTGACCGGGGGGCCGTACAGGTCTTACGTTCTCAATGTGCGGCGATACGAAGCCGCCAACAGACGCGAAGCCCCCGGTTGTTCCCCCGTGATCGGGGGCTTCGTTCTGCCCGCGCACCCCTTTCCAGGTCGTTTGCGCCCCCTTGCGATCACCCTCGGTCACTGAAGCGACCGGATTCCGTCCGCTCCCACCGCGCCGATCGGCCTGTGCCGCACCCTTCGGCACGCGGTACCCGCGCGGGTACGATGCCCTTGGTGCGAGCTTCGGCAACAGCCTCGCGCACCTGCAACTCCGGTCCGCGGCACGGCGGTTCGGCCGCGGCGGCCGCCGGGCGACCGTCCGGCGGTGAACCACGGGGGCACGGTCTGTGGGGGACGTGATGGACTTCGGCACGCAGGGCCCGGAGGCCCCGGCCGACCTCGCCTGGCTGCGCGGGGTCGACGCCTACACCATGGGCGCCTATCCACAGGCGGAAGAGGAGTTCCGGGCCGCGGTACGGATGGATCCGGGCATGGCGGACGGCTGGCTGGGGCTGCACGCGCTCCGGGTCGACACCACCACCGCGCTGCTGCGGATGTTCCGGCACCGCGAGCGTTTCGGCGAACAGCGCGCCCGGCACCGCCGTCCGATCAACTCCTGGTACTGGCTTGGCTGGTGGGTGCAGCCGGTGCTGGAGAGCCCACGCGATCTGCTGCTCGCGCACGCCTCGCACTGGCTGGACGGCCGGCACGTGCCCGAGCTGGACCGGGCGCTGGCCGGGCTGCCCCCCGTCGACACCGATCCCCAGGTCCGCTTCCTACACGCCTGCCGCTCCTACCTGGTCAAGGACTGGGAGCAGCTGGTACGGCACACCGACCCGCTGCTGGACGATCCCCTGCTCGGCATAGAGGCGGGGCTGTTCGGCGGCATGGCGCGGGTGCGCCTGGAGATGTACGGGCAGGCCGAACCGCTGCTGTCGGCGGCGCTGATGCGCTGCCGCAGCGAGCAGCCGCAGCGCAAGGAACTGCGCTACTGGCTGGCGCGGGCGCACGAGGGCACCGGCCGCTCCGCCGCCGCGCTCCCCCTCTACCGGGCCGTGCACCGGGTCGACCCCGCCTTCATGGACACCTCGGCCCGGCTCGCGGCGATCGCCGAGGGGGACGGCTACGACGACGCGGCCGGCCTCGCCGCGATCACGCTGACCGGCGCCGGGCAGGACACGGTGGACGGGCCGGACGGCTTCGATCCGTTCTTCGGCACCGAGGGGCGCGATCTGCGGCTGCCGGAGCCGGAGCCGCCGGCCGGGCCGCTGCCGGGCGTCGCCGAGCCGGGGGTCCGCGACCGGGCCGGGGCACCCGGCTCGCCCCTGCCCACCGGTCCGACCGATCCCGCGCTGCTCGAACAGGCGCTCGCCGAGCTGGAGCGGATGGTCGGGCTCGAACCGGTCAAGCGCCAGGTGAAGGCGCTGTCCGCGCAGTTGAACATGGCGCGGTTGCGGGCCGGGCAGGGGCTGCCCGTGCAGCCGCCGAAGCGGCACTTCGTCTTCTCCGGGCCCTCCGGGACCGGCAAGACGACGGTGGCCCGCATCCTCGGGCGGGTGTTCTACGCCCTCGGGCTGCTCGGCGGGGACCATCTCGTCGAGGCGCAGCGGGCCGATCTGGTCGGCGAGTACCTCGGGCAGACCGCGGTGAAGGCGAATGAGCTGATCGATTCCGCGATCGGCGGGGTGCTGTTCGTGGACGAGGCGTACTCGCTCTCCAACTCCGGGTACGGCAAGGGGGACGCGTACGGGGACGAGGCGCTCCAGGTGCTGCTGAAGCGGGCCGAGGACAACCGGGACCACCTCGTGGTGATCCTCGCGGGGTATCCCGAGGGGATGGACCGGCTGCTCGCGGCGAACCCCGGTCTGTCGTCCCGCTTCACCAGCCGGGTCGACTTCCCCTCGTACCGGCCCGGTGAACTCACCGAGATCGGGAAGGTGCTGGCCGCGGAGAACGGGGACCAGTGGGACGAGGAGGCACTGGAGGAGCTGCGGTCGATCGCCGGGCACGTGGTCGACCAGGGGTGGATCGACGAGCTGGGCAACGGGCGGTTCCTGCGCACGCTGTACGAGAAGAGCTGCGCGTACCGGGACCTGCGGCTGTCGGCGTACGCGGGGTCGCTGTCCCGTGAGGACCTGGCGACGCTGCGGCTGGCCGACCTGATGCAGGCGTACGGGGAGGTCCTGTCGGGCCGGGGACCGCAGGACCCGTCCCCAGCGTAGGCCCCCCGAAAGGCGCGGGGAGCCGCGCGAGCGACCCGCCACCGGGCCGCGACCGCACGGCTCCCCCGCACCGCGCCTACGTGGCGAGCGCCTGTTCCGACTCGCCGCTCACCCTCGGCTCCGTCAGCCGCATGTCGGCGCTTCCCCGGTGCGCCGGGTCCCGCACCTCGCCCACCAGCATCTCCAGGACGTCCTCCAGCGCCACCAGCCCCAGCACCTTCCCGGACGCGTCCGCCACCTGGGCCAGGTGCGTCGCGGCGCGGCGCATGACCGTGAGGGCGTCGTCCAGGGGCAGCTCGGCCCGCAGGGTCGTCATCGGCCGCCAGATGTTCTGCGGCACCGCCCGCTCGGAGTCCTCCAGGTCGAGTACGTCCTTGACGTGCACGTACCCCATGAATGCGCCCTTCTCGGTGGCCGCGACCGGGAAGCGGGAGTACCCCGTGCGCGCGGTGAGCCGCACGATCTCCCCCGAGGTGACCGCGGGCGTCACCGTGACCAGGGACTCACGGCGCAGCAGGACGTCGGTGACCGGGCGGGAGCCCAGTTCCAGGGCGTCCTCCAGGCGCTCCCTCTCCTCCGGGTCGAGCAGACCCGCCTGCCCGGAGTCCTCCAGGAGCCGGTTGAGCTGCTCGCTGGTGACGACGGCCTCCACCTCGTCCTTGGGTTCGACGCGGAACAGCCGCAGCACGGCCTGGGCGACGGCCCCGAGGGACACGGTGATCGGCTTGCACACGCGGGCGAACCAGACCAGGCCCGGACTGAGCCACAGCGCCGCCTTCTCGGGCGCCGCCATGGCGAGGTTCTTCGGCACCATCTCGCCGATGACCAGGTGGAAGAAGACCACCGCGGCCAGCGCGATGACATAGCCGAGCGGATGGATCACGCCGTCCGGGAGGTGCAGCGCCGCGAACGCCGGCTCCAGCAGATGCGCCACGGTCGGTTCGGCGACCGCGCCGAGCGTCAGGGAGCACACGGTGATCCCGAACTGGGCGGCGGCCATCATCTGCGGCAGCCGCTCCAGGCCGTACAGCACCTGCCGGGCGCGGGCGGTGCCGAGCGGTTCGATCTGGCTGCGGCGCACGGAGACGAGCGCGAACTCGGCGCCCACGAAGAAGCCGTTGGCCAGCACCAGCAGGGCGGCGAGGACCAGTTGGAGCACGCTCATCGCGAGGCCTCCGCGAGGTTCGCCGCCGGGGCGGTCCGCACCAGGCGGACCCGTTCGGCGCGGTAGTGGCCGACCTGGCGGACCGCGAGCCGCCAGCCGGGCAGTTCGGCCCGGTCGCCGGGGGCCGGGATGCGGCCGAGCAGGTCGGCGACGAGTCCGGCGACCGTCTCGTACGGCCCCTCGGGCACCTCCAGGCCTATGCGCTGGAGGATGTCGACCCGGCAGCTGCCGGCCACGTCCCAGGCGGGCCTGCCGTCCTCGGGCGGGGCGGCGGCCAGCTCGGGCACGTCCTTGGCGTCGTGCTCGTCGCGGACCTCGCCGACCAGTTCCTCGACGATGTCCTCCAGGGTGACCACGCCGGCCGTGCCGCCGTACTCGTCCACCACGACCGCGATGGGCTGTTCGCTGCGCAGCCGGGCCAGCAGGGGCTGGACGGGCAGGGTCTCGGGGACCAGCAGCGCGGGGCGGGCGATGCGGCCGACCGGGGTGCGCAGCCGGTCGTGCGCCGGGACGGCGAGGGCGTCCTTGAGGTGGGCCATGCCGACGATCTCGTCGATCTTCTCCCGGTAGACGGGGAAGCGGGACAGGCCGGTGGCGCGGGTGAGGTTGACCACGTCCTCGGCGGTGGCCGAGTCCTGGAGCGCGCTGACCTTCACGCGCGGGGTCATGACGTGCTGGGCGGTCAGCTCGCCCAGTGACAGGGTGCGGACGAACAGGTCGGCGGTGTCCTGTTCCAGGGCGCCGGCCAGGGCCGAGTGCCGGGCCAGGGAGACCAGTTCGCCGGGGGTGCGGGCGGAGGCCAGTTCGTCGGCGGGTTCGACGCCGAGGGCGCGGACCAGCCGGTTGGCGACCGTGTTGAGCGCGGCGATCACCGGCCGGAACAGCCGGGAGAAGTGGTGCTGGGGGCCGGCGACGAAGCGCGCGACCTGGAGCGGCCGGGAGACCGCCCAGTTCTTGGGCACCAGTTCGCCGATCACCATCTGGATCGCGGAGGCCAGCAGCATGCCGACGAGCACGGCGGCACCCGAGGCGACACCGGACGGCAGGCCGAGCGCGGCGAACGGGGCGCCCAGCAGCCGGCCCAGGGCGGGTTCGGCGAGCATGCCGACGACCAGGGAGGTGATGGTGATGCCGAGCTGGGTGCCGGAGAGCTGGAAGGAGAGCTCCTTCAGCGACTCCACGACCGTACGGGCGCGCCTGTCGCCGTCGGCGGCGGCCTTCTCGGCCTCGGGGCGCTCGACCGTCACCAGGCCGAACTCGGCCGCCACGAAGAATCCGTTGGCCAGGATCAGCAGGAACGCGGCTGCGAGGAGCAACAGGGGGGTGGTCATGATGCCGCCGCCTTCCCGGTATGTCGGGTGGGGGCGGCGCAGGTACTACAGGACGATCCGTCCATCGCCGGGGGGATTCACTCCTCGGGTCGCAGGAACCCCTGGCGCCGGGGCGGCACACAGGGGCGGAGGCGCGATCGGCGCGGCCTCCGCCACCCAGATTAATCAAGACGGGGCCGGGCGGGCAGGGTGGGCGACCCGCAGTCGGCCCCGAGTCAGCCCTGATCTTCCCCCAGGCGGGCGGCCGAGTGGGCCTCGGCGAGCGCCCGCAGCGCCCTGGCGTCGGCGATCGCGCGCCGCTTGGCCATGCCCGGCTGGATGCCGAGCGCGGGCAGGCTGGTGCCGTCACTGAGGTTGAGGAACACCCAGGGATCCCCCGGACGGAGGTTCACCTGAAGGATCTCCGCCCAGTCCAGGCGCCGCTTGCTGACGATGTTCACGACGGTCACGCCGCTCTCGTCGGCGACGACCTTGATCCGGGCCAGCTGGGCGAGCACCCAGAAGATCAGCGCCCCGGTGACCACGAAGCTCATCCGCTCCCCCGGACCGAGGCCGTCGAGGAACAGGGCGACCGCCGAGATGGTGAGGAAGATCGCCACGGCGGCGGTGAGCAGGATCACGCGGGTGTGGCCCGGCCGGAAGGTGACCGGCAGGGTGGGCAGGTCGGACATCACATACCCCTCAGAGGCGGCAGGCGTGGATGGCCGTGGTGAGGATGGCGCGGGCGCCGATGGCGTAGAGGTCGTCCATGATCCGCTGCGCGTCCTTGGCGGGCACCATGGCGCGGACCGCGACCCAGCCCTCGTTGTGCAGCGGGGAGACGGTCGGGGACTCCAGGCCGGGGGTGAGGGCGACGGCCTTCTCCAGCTGCTCGACCCGGCAGTCGTAGTCCATCATCACGTACGTCCGGGCGACCAGGACGCCCTGGAGGCGGCGCAGGAACTGCTGCACCTTGGGCTCCCCGGCGTCCGCGCCGGTGCGGCGGATCACGATCGCCTCGGACTTCATGATCGGCTCGCCGAAGACCTCCAGGCCCGCGTTGCGCAGGCTGGTGCCGGTCTCCACGACGTCGGCGATGACCTCGGCGACGCCCAGCTCGATCGCGGTCTCCACGGCGCCGTCCAGGTGCACGACGGAGGCGTCGACGCCGCTGTCGGCGAGGTGCCGGGCGACGATGCCCTCGTACGAGGTGGCGACCGTACGGCCCTTCAGGTCCTCGACGCCGTTCGCGGTGCCCGGCTTCCCGGCGAAGCGGAAGGTGGAGCGGGCGAAGCCCAGCGGGAGGATCTCCTCGGCGTCCGCGCCGGAGTCGACCAGCAGGTCGCGGCCGGTGATGCCGATGTCGAGGCGGCCGGAGGAGACGTAGATCGCGATGTCGCGGGGGCGGAGGTAGAAGAACTCGACCTCGTTGCCCGGGTCGACGATCCGCAGTTCCTTGGACTCGCGGCGCTGCCGGTAGCCGGCCTCATGCAGCATGTCCGCCGCAGGGCCGGACAGGGAACCCTTGTTGGGGACGGCGATGCGCAGCATGAGGACGGCTTCCTTTGCGGTGAAGGGGGTTGGTGCGGTGTGCCGCGGCAGGGCGCGGCGGTACGGCGTCTCGGTCAGAGGTGGGCGTAGACGTCGTCCAGGGAGATCCCGCGGGCGACCATCATCACCTGGACGTGGTACAGCAGCTGGGAGATCTCCTCGGCTGCCGCCTCCTTGCCCTCGTACTCGGCGGCCATCCAGACCTCGGCGGCCTCTTCGACGACCTTCTTGCCGATGGCATGGACCCCCTTGCCGACCAGTTCGGCGGTGCGGGAGGTGGCGGGATCGCCGTGGGCGGCCTTGTGCTGGAGCTCGGTGAAAAGCTCCTCGAACGTCTTCTTGGACATGGTGGTCCTTACCCTACGCGCTCCGGCCGGCGCCTCAGTGCCAGGGTTCGGATACCGAACGCAGCGTCGCGGCCGTGGCGACCGCCGCGATCACCGCCTCGTGGCCCTTGTCCTCGCTGGAGCCCTCGATGCCGGCCCGGTCCAGGGCCTGCTCCTCGGTGTCGCAGGTGAGCACGCCGAAGCCGACCGGGACGCCGGTCTCCACGGAGACCTGGGTGAGGCCCTGGGTGACGCCCTGGCACACGTAGTCGAAGTGGGGGGTGCCGCCGCGGATGACGACGCCGAGGGCGACCACCGCGTCGTAGCCGCGCGCGGCCAG
Source organism: Streptomyces sp. AM6-12 (assembly GCF_044327085.1). Classification (NCBI taxonomy): domain Bacteria; kingdom Bacillati; phylum Actinomycetota; class Actinomycetes; order Kitasatosporales; family Streptomycetaceae; genus Streptomyces; species Streptomyces sp. AM6-12. The sequence continues at coordinate 6,102,611 of NZ_JBIQWN010000001.1, read as the reverse complement.
CACCTTGGCGGCGACCGGGAGCTCGAAGCTGCCCGGCACCCGGATCAGGGTCGGCTCGTCGATCCCCAGGTCGCCGAGGGCGCGCAGGGCGCCGTTCACCAGACCGTCCATCACCTTCTCGTGCCACTGCGCCGCGATGACGGCGACCCTGAGGTCGCCCGCGTTGCGTACGGACAGTTCCGGTGCACCCTTGCCGCTCACGTCTCTCCTAAGTGCCTTCTGACTCGACTGGCGTTGCTTGTTCGCTGGTTGTGGCCTACTGGTTCGGGCAGGTGGCCGGGGTGTCCAGCCAGGGCAGGTCGTGGCCCATGCGATCCCGCTTGGTGCGCAGGTAGCGCAGGTTGTGCTCGCCCGCCCGGACCGGCATCGGCTCGCGCGCGGCGACCTCGACCCCGTGCCGCTCCAGCGCGTCGGCCTTGTCGGGGTTGTTGGTCATCAGCCGGACGCTGTGCACGCCGAGGTCGGCGAGGATCTGGGCGCCGGCCCCGTAGTCGCGGGCGTCGGCGGGCAGGCCCAGTTCCAGGTTGGCGTCAAGCGTGTCGCGGCCCTGTTCCTGGAGCTCGTAGGCGCGCAGCTTGGACAGCAGACCGATGCCGCGGCCCTCGTGCCCGCGCAGGTAGACCACGACACCGCGGCCCTCCTCCTGGATGCGGGCCAGCGAGTCGTCCAGCTGGGGGCCGCAGTCGCAGCGCAGCGAGCCGAAGACGTCGCCGGTGAGGCACTCGGAGTGCACCCGGACCAGGACGTCCTCGCCGGTGCCGAGGTCGCCGTGGACGAGGGCGACGTGTTCGACGCCGTCGACGGTGGAGCGGTAGCCGTGCGCGGTGAAGGTGCCGTGCCGGGTGGGCAGCAGGGTCTCGGCCTCGCGGCGGACGGTGGGCTCGGTGCCGCGGCGGTAGGCGATCAGGTCCTCGATGGAGATGATCGTCAGGCCGTGCTTGCGGGCGAACGGGATCAGCTCGGGCAGCCGCAGCATCCGGCCGTCCTCACCGGCGATCTCCACGATGGCGCCGGCCGGGCGCAGCCCCGCGAGCCGGGCGAGGTCGACGGCGGCCTCGGTGTGGCCGTTGCGCTCCAGGACGCCGCCGGGCCGGGCGCGCAGCGGGAAGACATGGCCGGGGCGCACGAAGTCGGCGGGCCCGGCGGTGCCGCTCGCGAGCAGCTGGAGCGTGGTGGCGCGGTCGGCGGCGGAGATGCCGGTGGTCACGCCGTGCGCGCCGGAGGCGTCCACGGAGACGGTGAAGGCTGTCTTCATCGACTCGGTGTTGTCCTCGACCATCTGCGGCAGCCGCAGCCGGTCCAGTTCCGCGGCCTCCATCGGGGCGCAGACCAGGCCCCGGCACTCGCTCATCATGAAGGCGACGATCTCGGGGGTCACCTTCTCGGCGGCGATGACGAGGTCGCCCTCGTTCTCCCGGTCCTCGTCGTCGACGACGATCACGGGGCGTCCGGCGGCGATGTCGGAGACGGCCTGCTCGACGGGGTCGAGGGTGAACTCCTCGATGCCGTCACCGTCGTAGGAGTAGGCGTAGGGGTCGTAGAGCGGGGTGGCCGGGGTCATGCCGGTGCTCCTTCCAGAACGGGCCGCGGGCTCTTGCGGGAGCGCAGCCACCAGTCGCGCATGCCCCACAGGACGAGTGCGCCGTAGATGACGTAGACGAAGCCGGAGAAGGCGTAGCCGTTGGCGAAGTTGAGGGGGACGCCGACGAGGTCGACCAGCAGCCAGGCGAACCAGAACTCGACCATGCCCTTGGCCTGGGCGTACATCGCGACGACGGTGCCGACGAAGATGTAGGCGTCCGGCCAGGGGTCCCAGGACAGCGCCGGGAACGCGGTGAACAGCAGGGCCACGGCGACGGTGCCGATCGCGGCGGCGCCGAGCAGCGCGGCGCGCTCGCGCCAGGTGGCGAAGCGGGGGGCGATGTGGCCGTCGCCGGCCTGGCCCCGGCCGCGGTTCCACTGCCAGAAGCCGTAGAGGGCGACCACCATGACGACGGCCTGCTTGCCGGCGCTGCCGGTGAGGTGGCCGTAGAAGGCGGCGAAGAGGACGAGGCCGGAGGCGAACTGCACCGGCCAGCTCCACAGGGAGCGGCGCCAGCCGAGGACGAGGCCGATCAGGCCGAGGATGTTGCCGGTCATGTCGGACCACAGGATGTGCTGCCCGAAGAGGGTGAACGCCACGGTGTTGAGCGAGTTCACCGGCCGGCCCCCTGACCGGCCGCGAGCAGCCGCTCCACGTACTTGGCGATCACGTCCACCTCCAGGTTGACCGGGTCGCCGGGCTGCTTCACGCCGAGCGTGGTCAGGGCGAGGGTGGTGGGGATGAGGCTGACGGTGAAGTAGTCGGGGCCCGCGTCCACGACGGTGAGGCTGATGCCGTCGACCGTGATGGAGCCCTTCTCGACCACGTAGCGGGCGAGGTGGGCGGGCAGGGAGATCTTCACGATCTCCCAGTGCTCGGAGGGCTTGCGCTCCAGGATCTCGCCGGTGCCGTCGACATGGCCCTGCACGATGTGGCCGCCGAGGCGGGCGCCGACGGCGGTGGGGCGTTCGAGGTTGACGCGGGAGCCGGTGGTGAGCGCGCCCAGGCTGGAGCGGTTCAGGGTCTCGGCCATGACGTCGGCGGTGAACTCGTCGCCCTCGTGGTCGACGACGGTGAGACAGACCCCGTTCACGGCGATGGAGTCGCCGTGCCGGGCGCCGTCGGTGACGACGGGGCCGCGGAGCCGGAAGCGGGAGGCATCGCCGAGGTTCTCGACGGCGGTGACTTCACCCAGTTCTTCGACGATTCCGGTGAACACTTCCCGGGTCCTCCTGCCTCATGGGGCACGGACTCCGGGGCCTGTCGATGACGACAGAGTCTACGGATGAGCACACGAGTCGGGACGTCGCCGAAGAGGCCCGTCCGGATACGGACGAGACCGGAGACGGCGGCGCGCACACGGAACGCATGCCCGCCCGCCGCGCACTGCCTCCCATCCGGACTTTAACCGTCGGTCCAGGAATTTCACCTGGTCAACCGGTCGCTGGAGGCGACCGGGTCGCGGACTGTAACCGCCGGTTCGGACTTTCACCGACCCCGGAGTGCGCTGCTTCTGGTACACGGCCAGTGTGCCACGCCGGGTGGCCGCGCCGACAGGGGGTCCGTGTGGGCTCGCTCACAGCGCGTGTCGCCGCGCCCGCACCCCACGACGGCCGGAATCAACTCCCCCTACCACCGAGCACGTTGACCCCTCCACCCCCATTGACCTTATTGGTCTAGTCCTTTTAGGGTGCCGATCGGGCCCGGCGGCGGTGACGACGGCCCTTGCCCGCCGCCGGGTCGCCAGCGGTCCGGACCGGGGCGATGTCACAGGTCCGGGCGGTCGGCCGGTCCTCTTTGGCGAGGACGTCCCAGCGGGGGGCGTCCCGGTCCGGAGGGACGGAAGCAGCATGGCCACGATTCTGGTCACCGGCGGCACCGGCACGTGCCGGCGCGCGTGTACGACCAGCCGGTGGAGGTGGCCGAAGTCGCCGACCGACTGGCCGGATTGGCCCGCGCCACGCCTGCGGGCCGGGTCCCCGACATGGGCGGCCCCGAGGTGCGCCCGCTCGCCTACCTGGCCCACGCCTACCTGCGCGCCACGGGCCGCCGCCGCGCGGTGACCACCCTCCCCCTGTGCGGCGCGACGTACCGCGCCTTCCGCCGGGGCGAGCATCTGACCCCACGACGGGCGGTGGGCAAGGGCACGTTCGAGGAGTATCTGGAGCGGCGGTTCGGGTAGGGGGCTCGGTTCGGGGAGGCGGGGGCCGGTTCGAGTAGGCGGGGGCCCGGTTCGGGGAGGCGGGGGCCCGGCGGCTGCGACGGGCGGGAGCCCCGGTGGCTACGACGGGACGGGCGATCGGAGCGGGGCGGACCACAGCTCGTCCTGGGCGCGGTCGCGGGCCGTCAGCAGGGCGCCCCGCAGGACGGCGGAACCGCCGAGGCCACTGGCGCGCACCTCGGTGGGCAGCGGCGACATCCGGCGCAGCCGCTCCGCCACCAGATCGGCGAGGACCTCGCCCCCGGCCCGGCCGACCTCTCCGCCGAGGACCACGCAGCCGGGATCCAGCACGGCGACGACGGAGGCGGCTCCGATGGCGAGACGGCCGGCGAGGGCGGAGAGGAAGCGGCCTTCGGCACCGGCTCCCGACACCTCCGACTCGAACCCCGGCCCCGGCACCTCCGGCCTGAGCTCCGGCCCCGGCACCTCCGGCCCCAACTCCCGACCCGCCCCCTCCGGCTCAATTCCCCGACCCGCCGCCTCCGGCCCGCACCCCCGGTCCGGTGCCTCCGGTCCACCGGACCCCCGCCCCGGCTCCTCCACCTCGAACACCCGCCCCCGAGTCGCCGGTCCCCATCCCCGCCCCGGCGCCTTCGGTCCACCGGACCCCGACCGCAGCCGCTCCACCGCTGCCCGCACCACGCCCGCCGCTCCCGGACCGTCGGCCACCGGGGGAACCGGCAGGCCGTGTTCCGCCGCCAGGGACACGACCGCCGCCGCGCCCGCCAGTGCGTGGAAGCCGCCCGCGCAGTCCGTGGCCGAGGGCAGGTCGCCCGTGCCCGGCACCGGGAGGAAGCCGATCTCGCCGGTGCCGCCGGAGGCGCCGCGGCGCAGGGTGCCGTCGAGGACGACCGCCGCGCCGGTGCCGTGGCCGAGCCAGAGGAGGACGAAGGTGTCGCGGTCGCGGGCGGCGCCCTCGCGCTGTTCGGCGAGGGCGGCGAGGTTGGTCTCGTTCTCCACGGTGACGCGGGCGCCGGGCAGCCGTTCCTGGAGGGCGGCGGCCAGGCTGCGGTGCCAGGCGGGCAGACCCGCGCAATCGCGCAGATCACCGGTGGCCGGGTCGATGAGGCCCGGCGCGCCGATGCCGACCGTGTACGGCCCGTCCACGCCGGCCCGCGCGATGGCGCCCGCCACCGCCGCCACCACCCGCTGCACCGCGGGCCCGGTCCCGGTGTCCCCCTCGATCGGCACGGACGCCTCGGCGAGCACCCGCCCCACCAGGTCGGCGACGAGCACGGCGACCCCCTCGGTACGCACATCCAGCGCCGCCAGATGGGCGCGGTCGGCGGCGATGCCGTAGAGCCGGGCGTTCGGTCCCCGGCGGGCCGCGCCGGACTCCCCCACGACGGTGATCAGCCCGGCGGCGCCGAGCCGCTCGACGAGGTCGGCGACCGTCGGCCGGGACAGCCCGGTCAGCTGCTTCAACTGCCCTGCCGTCAGGGGGCCTTGGTCCTGGAGGAGTCCCAGGGCCAGGCGGTCGTTGATGGCCCGTGCGGTACTCGGTGATGCGGGCATGGCGGGGATCCTTCCACATCGAACGCCCAGCCCCCGCGGTCGGCGGGGCGGCGACCGGCGGTCGGCAGACCGGCCCCCGGCGGAACGACCCCGGCAGCCAACCGACCGGCCCCACAGCCGGCGGACCCAGCCCCCGCACTCGGCGAACCAGCCCCCGAAGCCTGCCGACCACCCGTCGCGGCCGGCGGGAGGGAGGACCACCGTGTCCAGCCGACAAGCCACCACGGTCGGACGGCAAGTCACCGCGCTCGGCCGGCAGGCCATCGCGGCTCGTTCCGGCGCTGTCTAACAGGCAGGGTCCCTGATAGTTTACGGCGCACCGGCCGCCGGGGAGGAGCGTGGGCATGGGGGATCTGAGCGAGGTGCGGCGCGCGCGAGGCGCCGTCGCGGCCGTGTTCGCCGTCCACGGCGCCGTGACCGGCTCCTTCGCGACCCGCGTGCCCTGGGTCCAGGACCACGCCTCGCTCGGCGCGGGCCGGCTGGGCTTCGCGCTCGCCTTCACCGCGCTCGGCGCCTCCTGCGCGATGCCGCTCGCGGGCCGGATCAGCCACCGCTTCGGCAGCCGCAACGCCCTGCGCGGGCTGATCGCGCTGTGGACCCTCTCCCTCGTGCTGCCCGCCCTCGCGCCGAACCTGCCGACCCTGTGCCTGGCGATGTTCACCTACGGCGCCTGCGCGGGCATGGCGGACGTGGCGATGAACGCGCTCGGCGTCGAGGTCGAGCGGCGGCTCGGCAGGTCGGTGATGTCCGGGCTGCACGGGATGTGGAGCGCGGGCGCCCTGGCCGGCTCCGCCGCCGGTACGCTCGCCGCCCATCTCGGCGCCGACGCGCGCACCCACTTCCTGCTGGCCTCGGCCGTCCTGACCGTGCTCGGCGTGCTCTCTTGCGCCTGGGTGCTGGACCTACAGCCCGCCGCGGACGAGGAGCCGCCGCCCCGGTTCGCGCTGCCGCCCCGCTCCGCGCTGCTGATCGGCATGGTCGGCTTCTGCGCGGTGTTCGCGGAGGGCGCGAGCCTCGACTGGTCGGCGGTGTTCCTGCGGGACCGGCTGGGCAGCTCGGCCGGCCTCGCGGCGGCGTCGACCACCGCCTTCATGCTGACGATGGCCGTGGCCCGGATCGCCGGGGACGCGGTGGTGAACCGGTTCGGGGCGGTGCGCACGGTCCGGGCCGGCGGTGTCCTGGCCGTCCTCGGCGGTCTGCTGGTCGTGCTCGCCGGGCAGCCCGTGGTCGCGATGGGCGGCTTCGCCCTGATGGGGCTCGGCATCGCGGTCGTCGTACCGCTGTGCTTCGCCGCCGCCGGGCACGCCGGGCCCAACCCGAGTCAGGCGATCGCGGGGGTGGCGACCATCACCTACACCTCGGGGCTGATCGCGCCGAGCCTGATCGGCGGGGTGGCGCAGGCGACCAGCCTGGTGGTCTCGTTCGGCGTGGTGACGGCGCTCGCGTGCGGGCTCGCGGGGTGCGCCGGGGTGCTGCGCTCCGCCGAGCGCGGGGCCGGCCGGGAGGTCAGTCCGCGGGCCGCAGCAGTTCCCGGGCCGCGGCCCTGAAGCCGTCGCTCCAGGGGGCCGGGCGCAGGGTGGTCGCGTCGAGGCGCACCAGCACCCGCGCGCCTTGTGCGTAGGTCGTGGAGCCGTCGGCCGAGCAGAAGCGGAAACCGTAGGTCAGGCCGGTGGTGGCGAGCCGGTCCAGCCAGAGGTGGACGGCGTAACGGCCGGGGCTCGTCACGGGCGCCTCGTAGCCGATGCGCAGTTCGCGCACCGCGTTGCAGGCGTCCCCGGCCGCCGCCCAGTCGCCGTCGAAGCGGATGCCGTGCTCGTGCCACAGCTCGGTCCAGGCGCGCTCGACCAGCAGTGGATAGCGGGCGTTGTGCAGCAGGCCGAGCGCGTCGAGGTCGTCGAAGTGGACGGTGACGGGGATCAGCCGGCCGTGGGCGAGGGCGGGTGCGGAGGGGGCTTCGGCGGTCACGGCGGGGCTCCTGGGCAGGGGCCGGGGGCGGTCCCCGGCAGGTACGGCCCTCCATACTAAGCGACCGCTCAGCACGCCCTCCGGGACACCCCCGCGCGGGCGGTGTGCGCGGTCCGCGCCGACGACCAGCGACAATGGTGCGGATACCCCCTGTCCCCCGGCCCCCTCGGCTGCCCGGACGCAACACAGAAAGCGAAACCCCACCATGGACCTCGGCGTGCGCTGGAAACTGCACGGTGACGGGAAGACCCCCGCGCCCGGAGCAGTGGTACGGCCCGACGAACGGCTGACCTGGCCCCGGACGGTGGGCCTCGGCGCCCAGCACGTGGTCGCGATGTTCGGCGCCTCCTTCGTGGCGCCGGTACTGATGGGCCTGGACCCCAACCTGGCGATCATGATGTCCGGCGTCGCCACGGTCATCTTCCTGCTCGCCACCCGCGGCCGGGTGCCCAGCTACCTCGGCTGCTCGCTGTCCTTCGTGGGCGTGGCCGCGGTCATCCGGGCGCAGGGCGGTACGAGCGCCACGGTGACCGGCGCCACCCTGTGCGTCGGTGTCGTGCTGTTCCTGGTGGGTCTCGCGGTGCAGCGGTTCGGGGCGCGGATCATCCACGCGGCCATGCCGCCCATCGTGACCGGCGCGGTCGTGATGCTGATCGGCTTCAACCTGGCTCCGGTGACCGCCTCCACCTACTGGCCGCAGGACCAGTGGACGGCGCTGCTCGTGATGCTGTTCACCGGGCTCGCGGTGGTGTGTCTGCGCGGCTTCTGGTCCCGGATCGCGATCTTCCTCGGGCTGGTCTTCGGCTACGGCATCTCCTGGGTCTTCGACCGGATCTTCGGCAAGATCCACTCCGTGGGCGGCGACGGCAAGCTGACCGACCACTGGCGTCTGGACCTCTCGGGCGTGGCCAAGGCCGACTGGATCGGTCTGCCGCACTTCCACGGCCCGTCCTTCCAGTGGTCGGCGATCCTGGTCGCGCTGCCGGTCGTCATCGCGCTGGTCGCGGAGAACGCGGGCCATGTCAAGGCGGTCGGCGAGATGACCGGCGACCCGCTGGACGACAAGCTGGGCACGGCGATCTCGGCCGACGGCGTCGCCTCCATGCTGTCCACCGCGGTGGGCGGCCCGCCGAACACCACCTACTCCGAGAACATCGGCGTGATGGCCGCGACCCGCGTGTACTCCACCGCCGCGTACTGGGCGGCGGCCGGCTTCGCCCTGCTGTTCGGCCTGTGCCCGAAGTTCGGCGCGATCGTGGCCGCCATTCCGGGCGGGGTCCTCGGCGGCATCACGGTCATCCTCTACGGCATGATCGGCCTGCTCGGCGCGCAGATCTGGCTCAACGCCAAGGTGGACCTGCGCAATCCGCTGAACCTGGTGCCGGCCGCCGCGGGCATCATCATCGGCGTGGGCAACGTCAGCATGAAGTTCACCAGCAACTTCTCGCTCAGCGGCATCGCGCTGGGCACCCTGGTCGTCATCACCGGCTACCACGCGCTGCGCGCCTTCGCCCCGGCCCACCTCAAGAAGCAGCAGCCGCTGCTGGACGAGGGCACCTCCAGCTACGACCCGGACTCCCCGCCCGCGCAGCCGTAAGTCCCCTTTTCCCACCGGATCGTGAGGACCCGTTCCCCCGTTCCGGCGACGCACCAGGCCGGTCGGCACCCCGGCCGGTTCCGGGCTGCGACCCTTCCCCCATGTCGCAGTCGTCCTCCGTCATCGGCCCCGCCGGCACCACCGGTCCCGTCGACACCGTGGTCTCCCGGATGCGGGCCCTGGCCGCCGTCCTGCCCGCGCGGGACGGCGTCGCCGTGTTCAACCGCGTGTACCTCACCGTCACCGAGGAGATCGACCGCCGCCTGGGCGCCGGGCAGTTCCCCGATCCGCGGGCGGCCGTGGCGCTGGACGTGCGCTTCGCCGAGCGGTACCTCTCCGCGGTCGACGCCGCCGAGGCGGACCGGAGACCGCCCGCCTGCTGGCGGCCGCTGTTCCAGCTGCGCCGCCATCCCCAGGTACGCCCGCTCCAGTTCGCGCTCGCCGGAGTCAACGCCCATATCGGGCACGACCTCGCGCTCTCCGTGGTGGACGCCTGCCACACCGTCGGCTGCGAACCCGCCGATCTTGCCGACGAGTTCGACCAGGTCGGCGAGGTCCTCACGGCCCTGGAGGAACGGGTCCGCGAGGATCTGATGCCGGGCCCCGACCTGCTCCAGCTCGCCGACCCGCTCACCCATCTGCTGAGCGCCTGGAGCCTGGAGCGCGCCCGCGACGCGGCCTGGGCGGCGGCGCGGGCCCTGTGGGCGCTGCGGCACAGCCCGGACATCGCCGAGGAGTTCGCCGTACGGCTGGACGCGGCGGTGGGGTTCGCGGGCAGGATGCTGCTGACGCCGCTCACGCACTGAATGATCCCGGCACGGAAAGATCCCGGCTACGAAGGAGCTACGCCATGGCGACCCGGCTCGGACTCGGTCTTCCCCAGATGCGGCAGTTCTCGATCGGCAAGGACGTCCCGGAGGTGGCCCGCGCCGCGGAGCGGATCGGCTACGACAGCCTGTGGGTCTTCGAGCGGGCCCTGTTCCCGGAGCCCGCCACCCAGGGCTTGTACGGCATCGACGGCCTGCCCTGGCCCGACCAGTACCGGTCGGTGGCGGAGCCGCTGGTCACCCTCACCCTGGCGGCGGCGGCCACCGAGCGCGCGGAGCTGGGCACCAGCGTGCTGGTGGCGCCGCTGCATCTGCCGTTCCAGCTGGCCAAGGCGCTGGCCTCGCTCGACACGGCGAGCGGCGGCCGGGTGCTGGCGGGCCTCGGCACCGGCTGGTCGCTGGACGAGTACGCGGCCTCCGGCGCCCGGCCCTTCGCGGAGCGCGGGGCGGTGCTGGAGGAGGTCATCGACGTGTGCCGCGCGGTGTGGGGCCCGGACCCGGTCGTCCACGACGGCCCCCTGGCGAAGATCGCGCCGGCCGTGGTCGGGCCCAAGCCGGCCCGCCCGATCCCGATCCTGCTGGCCGCGGGCAACCCGCGCTCCTGGCGGCGCCTGGTCGACAAGGCCGACGGCTGGCTGCCGGTGGCCATGGGCGGCGTTCGGGTGGCCGAGCAGTGACGGCGGCTGCGCGAACTGACCGAGGAGCGGGGCCGTACGGAGCCGATCCGCACAGTGCTGCGGGTGAACGCCGAGCCGTGCCGCAAGCCGTACGAGGGCGCCGACCGCCGACCCTTCCAGGGCGGAGATCGGCCTGGCGGAGATCCTGCTCGACCTCCAGGGCACCGCGCGGGACGCGGCGGAGCTGACGGACGTCGCCGCCGAGGTGTTCGAGAAGGCGCGGGCGGCCGGAATCTGACCGGCCGCCCGCGCCGCGCCGCCCTGGGCTCGTGCCCGGTCAGTCCTCCGGCAGCTCCACCGGGGCGATCTCGTCGTAGACGTCGCCCGGACCGGGGTTGGTCGGGTCGGTCTCGCCGCCGAAGTGGCGCATGACGCCCCAGACCGCGTTCAGCGCGGTCTGGACGGCGCCCTCGGCCCAGCCGGCCGTCCAGGAGATGTCGTCGCCGGCGAGGAAGATGCCCCGCTTGTCGACGGGCAGCCGGTCCTGCATGAAGTGCGTGAACAGGCGCCGCTGGTAGCGGTAGTGGCCGGGCAGGTTGGCCTTGAACGCGCCCATGAAGTAGGGCTCGTTCTCCCAGGAGACGGTCACCGGGTTGCCGATGATGTGCTTGCGGATGTGGACGTTCGGGTAGATCTCGCCGAGCGAGTTCAGCATGACCTCCATCCGCTCGTTCGCGGACAGCGGCAGCCACTTCAGGCTGTCGTCGCACCAGGTGTACGACAGGCAGATCACGGCGGGCTTGTCCGGACCGTTGTCGAGCAGGTAGGTCCCGCGTGTCATCCGGTCGGTGAGGGTCATCGACATGACGTCCCGGCCGGTCCGCTCGTCCTTGTCCAGCCAGAACGGCCGGTCCACGGGGACGAACAGCTTGCTGGACTCCATGTAGTGGGTGCGCTCGATCGCGGTCCAGTGGTCGATCGGGAACAGCGAGTCGTCGCAGGCGATCTTGGACAGCAGCATCCAGGACTGGGCGGTGAAGATCGCCGCCTTGTAGGTGCGGATGTCGCCGCCCGCGTCCGTCACGGTGATCTGGTTGCCCGCGGTGCGGTGCAGCCGGGTCACGGCCGGGCGCGGTTCGCCGTTCGCGTGCAGGGAGCTGAGCGAGGTGCCGTAAGGCCAGTGGACGATCTTCTCCGGCTCGCGCTCCCACAGGCGCAGCGGCAGCTGCTGGGAGCCGCCGACGATGCCGCGGTGGTGGTCGTCGGCCTCGGTGTAGACGACGCGCAGGATCTCCAGGATGGAGTTCGGGAAGTCGGTGTCCCAGCCGCCGGTGCCGAAGCCGACCTGGCCGAAGATCTCGCGGTGCCGGAAGGACTTGAAGCCCTCGGAGTCGCACAGGAAGCCGTAGAAGGTCTGGTTGTCGAGCTTCTCGACCAGCTTCGCCCAGATCTCGCGGATGCGCGGCACGTCCCGCTCGCGCATGGCGCGGTTCATGTCGGAGAAGTCGGCGCCCTCTTCGAGGCACCTGTTCCAGGCGTCGGCGACGTCCCGGTACACCTGGGGCAGGTCGTCGACGGTGACGGCGTAGTGCGACTCGCCCTTGAGGTCCACGACGGTCGACGGGGTCGCCTCGGCCAGCGGGTTGGGGAACGGCCGGGTGGTGAGGCCGACCAGGTCGATGTAGTGCTGGAGGGCGGTGGAGGAGGGCGGGAAGCGCATCGCGCCCAGCTCGCAGTTCAGTTCCTCGTCGCAGCCCTCGAAGCCGACGGTGCGCAGCCGGCCGCCGAGCTGGTCGGCCTCGTAGACGACGGGCTTGAGGCCCATCTTCATCAGCTCGTAGGCGGCGACGAGACCGGAGAGACCGCCGCCGATGACGGCGACCTCGGTGCCGTGCTCGGTCGCCGGGATCTGGCCGAGGCCCGCCGGGTGGGCGAGGTAGTCGTCGTAGGCGTAGGGGAAGTCCGGGCCGAACATGGTGATCGGCGGCTGCTGCCCGTCGGTGTGCTCGACGGCGGTGGGCACCGTGGACGTCATGGGGTACGGACTCCTTGCGCGGAAGAACTGAGGGTGAAGTCAGGCGAGTCGGCGACGCGTCAGGTCAGCGAGCCGTAGAGGCCCGGACGACGGTCCGCCAGGTAGGGGTTGGCCGCGCGGGAGGCGGCCAGGAAGGCCGGGTCGGCGTCGGCGAACACCAGCTGCTCGGCGCGGCCCGCGCGGGTCCGGGCGACGCCGTCGGGGTCGGCGAGGACGGAGAGGCCGACGAACTCGAACTCCCCTTCCTGGCCGACCCGGTTGACGTACGCGACGTACATCTGGTTCTCGAAGGCACGCACCGGGATCATCGACTCGGCGACGAACTGGTACGGGTGCATCTGTGCGGTCGGGACCAGCAGCAGGTCGGTGCCGGCCAGGGCGTGGGCCCGGACGTTCTCCGGGAACTCGACGTCGTAGCAGATCAGCAGGCCGACGGTGAGGCCGTTCAGCTCTGCCTGGACGACCTGGCGCTCGCCCGGCGTGAAGTGGTCGCGCTCGAAGCAGCCGAAGAGGTGGGTCTTGCGGTAGTTCGCGAGCCGGGTGCCGTCGGCGGAGATCAGCTGGGCGGAGTTGTAGACGGTGTCGCCGTCGCGCTCGGGGTAGCCGTAGGCGATGGCGAGGCCGTGCCGGACGGCGGTCTTGCTGATCGCGGCGGCGCAGGCGCCGTCGGTGGGCTCGGCGAGGCGGCCGATGTCGTCGCCGATCGCGTAGCCGGTGAGGAACATCTCGGGCGCGGTCAGCAGTGCGGCGCCCGCGGCCGCGGCCCGGCCCGCGGCCTCGTCCAGAACCCGGAGGTTCTCGGCGACGGAGCCGGGGCGGCCGGAGCTCTGGAGCAGGGCGGTGCGCATGCGTCTACCTCACCGGTCACGGAGGGGGTTCGGGGTCAGATAGACGGTACGGTCGGTGCGCGCGGCGGGACAAGGAGCAGCCGTTGCGCGCCGGTGCGCGGTTCGTTGCGTGCGCGGAGGATGCGGCGGCGATTCGTTGCGTGCCCCCGGCGGGGTGCGGTCCGGGAGCGCTGTGCGGGCGCCCCCGGTGCGCGTCGGGGCCCGCGTTACTTGCCGGTGCCGACCGGGTCGACGGTGATGTCGGGGCCGCTCTCGGTGACGGGGACGTTGATGCCGGCGTTCAGGGTCGTGGAGTGGGTCTCGTTCGGCGGGGTGACGACGAGCTGGGTGAAGGTCTCGCCGGAGCCGCCGGAGTTGTTCGGCTGGTAGTGCAGGGTGAAGCGGGTCTCGGCGCCCGGCTGGAGGGTGACGGTGGGGGCGGCGAGCTTGCTGCGGGAGGCGCTGACCGTGCCGTCCTTGCTCTTCAGGTCGACGCCCGGGAAGCCGTGCAGGGTGCAGTTGGCCGAGCCGGTGTTCTTCATGTTGACGATCAGCTCGCCCTCGCCCATCCCGCCGGAGGTGCTGAAGGAGAGGTGGGCAGTGGTGCAGCCGGCACCGGAGGCGCGGCCGGAGCCGGTGGGGCCGTGCGCGGAGCTGGACTGGCCACCGTTCTGGCCGGTGGAGCCGGAGCCGGTGGAGCCCGTCGAGCCGCCGCTGCCGCTGCCGCCGGAGCCCTGGGTGCCCGAGGTGTCCGAGGCGGCGCTGCCCGGCGAGGAGGAGTCGCCGCCGCCGGAGTTGTTGTCGCTGCTCCCGCACGCGGTGAGCGACAGGCCCGCGGCGAGGGCGACGACGAGCAGCGAGATCTTCTGGACGCGCATGATTCCCCTTAAGAGGTACGGCTGACGTGCTGTTCTCTGAGACAGGCGGGGTGGAACGGGAGTTCCGGCCTGCACCGGTCCCCTACATGGCTGTTACAAAGACTAGAAGTCGCGCAGCCGGTCGACGATCTCCCGCAGCAGTGCGGGATCGGCGGTGGGGCCGCCGGCCGGGTCGCGGCGGGGCGCGGTGATGCGGAGCAGGCCCGCCTCGGCCAGGTCGCCGAGCAGCACCCGCACCACGGTCAGGGGCAGGTCGGCGTCGGCGGCCAGCTCGGCGACCGGGCGCGGGCCGCGCCGTACCAGGTCCAGCAGGGCGGCGCTCGCGTGATCGACGCCGGCCGCGGCGGCGTCCGCCGGCTCCAGGGCGGTGACCCGCGACATCAGGTCGATGGAATGCCGGTCCGAGGGCCGGGTACGGCCTCGGGTCACGGTGTACGGCCGCACCATCGACCCGGTCTCGTCCTCGTACCAGTGCTCGTCGCTCACGGCGGGATCATGGGGTGGCACGGGCTGCCGCGTCCAGGTGGCTGCCGAGGCGGCGGACCAGCAGGGCCATCTCGTGGGCGAGTTGGCCGACGTCGGTGCCGGCCTCGCTGAGCACGGCGAGCCGGCTGCCGTGTCCGGCCGGGGTGATGAACAGGTATGCCTCGTCCAGCATGACCATGGTCTGGCGCACCCGGCCGGCGGCGAACCGCTCCCCCGCGGAACGGGCGAGGCCGTGGAAGCCGGAGCAGACGGCGGCCAGGTGCTCGATGTCCTGCCGGGGCATGCCCTCGGAGCTGCTCAGCGCGAGGCCGTCGGCGGTGAGCAGCACGGCCTGGCGGACGTGGTCGGTGCGCGCCACGAGGTCGTCCAGCAGCCAGCCGAGGTCCGTGCCGGGGGTTCCGGCGGGTGCGGCGGGTGCGGCGGGCCGGTCAGGCATCTGGTCGTCACCGTGCATCGTCGGTGTCCGTCCCTTCGTCGACGTGGGTGTTCACGGTGTTCACGGTGTCGTCGGCATGGTCGCCGGGACTCGCGGGCATCCCCTTGCGCCCCTGGTCGAGCCCCCGCTGAAAGGCCCCGAAGATCGCCCGCATCTCCTCGGCATCCACCTCCCGCCGCCCGCCCTCCGCCTGCTCCCGCGGCTCCTCCCGCAACTGCCGGGCGAGGGAGGCCTGACGGACGCGGGTGGGGAGGGCGGGGACGGAGATGCCATGCGGGGCACCGGTCTCGTGGGGGGTGCCGGTTACGGGGCTGGCGCCGGTCTCGTGCGGGGCGGTGGCCTCGCGAGGGGCCCCGGTCCCGTGCGGGGCGGTGGCCTCGCGCGGGGCGTTGCCCTCGTGGGTGGCGGGGCGCCTCGTCGGGAGGGGTGGAGGCTGGGGGGTCGCGGGGGCGTCGGCGGGCGGGGGTGCGGGGGTGCCGGGCAGGGAGGTGGGCGCGGAGACGTGCGGTGCCTGCCAGGGGGTGGCGGACTCGGACGGGCCGGGCCTCCGGGGAGGCAAGGGCTCGGGCCGCGCGGACCGGGAGAGACCGGCCTGCGCGGGGGCATCCGGCGGCGAGGGCGTGTGCGCGGGGCCGCCGGCTCGGGAGGACATCGGCCACGGGGTCCCGGCATCCGACGGAGCCTGCCGGGAGTCTTCGGCCTCGGACGACGACACCCCCGGCCCGGCGCCGGACTCGGTCGTGCCCGGCCTCTTGGTCGACGGCAGGGACGCGGACGGCACGTCCCACGCGGCACCGGACCCATGCCAACCCGGCTGCTCGGACGGCTTCTGCCGGCCGGCGTCGGCCCCGGACGCGCCGGACCCCCCGGTCGACCGCGGGCCGGATGCCGCCGCGCCGCTCCCCGCAGAACCGTTCCTGCGCCGGGACGGCAGCGGCCGTACCCCGCCGTGCTCACTGTGCGGCAGCGACCGTACTTCACTGCGCGCCTCGGGCGGCAGCGGCCGTACCCCGCCGTGCTCCTCGGACGGCGGCGGGACGCGGACTCCGCCGTGCCCGGACCGTGCCCCCGCCGGCGCGGCCGCCGGTTCGGGCGCCGGGCGCGGGTCTGTCCCGCCGGTCGCCGCCAAAATCGTGTCCGGCAGCAGCACCACCGCCGTCGTACCCCCGTACGGGGAGTCCCGGAGGCTGACGTCGATGCCGTGGCGGGCGGCGAGGCGGCCGACCACATAGAGGCCGAGGCGGTCGTGGCGGGTGGGGTCGAAGGCGTCCGGGTCGGTGAGGGTGCGCTCGGCGTGGGCACGGGCCTCGGCGTCCAGGCCGAGCCCGCGGTCGTCGATCTCCAGCACGAATCCGCCGCCGGCCCGCCCGGTGCGCAGCGTCACCCCGGTGTGCGGCGGCGAGAACACCGTGGCGTTCTCCAGGAGTTCGGCGAAGAGGTGGACGACGTCGGCGACCGCGTCCGCCGCGATCCCGGTGTCCGGCATCGGCGGCACGACCACCCGCGCGTAGTCCTCGATCTCGCCGACCGCCGAGGCGACGACCTGCGCGATGGGCACCGGGCGGCGCCAACGGCGGCCGGGCGCCGCGCCGGAGAGGATGATCAGGCTCTCCGCGTGCCGCCGCATCCGGGTGGTGAGATGGTCGATGCGGAACAGCTCGCGCAGGATGTCGGGGTCCTCGGTGCGCCGCTCCAGCGTGTCCACGAGCTTCAACTGCCGGTGCACCAGCGCCTGGTTGCGGCGCGCGATGTTGAGGAGCACCGCGAACAGCCCCCGGCGCAGCGTCGCCTGCTGCACCGCGGCCTCGACCGCGGCCAGCCGTGCGGCGTTGAAGGACCGACCGACCTGCCCGATCTCGTCGTCGCGGCCCCCGGCGGCGGCGAGCGGCGGCGCCTCGGCCGCCGCGTCCACCTCCTCACCGGCGCTCAGGCGGCGCATCACGTCGGGGAGTTGCCGGGCGGCCAGCACATCGGCGGCGTCCCGCAGGGCCTCCAGGCGGCGCGAGATGCGCCGGGCGCCGCGCACCGCGAACCACAGCGACAGCCCCGCGACGACCAGTCCCGCGCCACCCGCGATCGCCGCGCGGGTCAGCTCCTGGTAGGCGAACGCCCGTCCGCGCGCGGCGGAGTCGTCGGCGGCCGCGACGCACAGGTCGCGGTACTGCCGCACGATCCGGTCCACGGTCGAGCGCCAGCTGTTCGCCTCGACCGCACGCGCCGCGCCGCCCGCCCCCGCCCGCAGCAGCGCGTCCTCGCCCTGGTTCAGCGAGCGGTACGGGGCGCCCTGCTGGAACTTCTCGAACAGGGCGCGCGAGTCGGCGGGCAGGTCGGGCACATAGGTCTGCTGGAAGACCCGCCGGTCCTCGATGGTCTGGGTGAGCGCGGTGTACTGGCCGGGAGTCAGCGCGGTGCCCGCCGCCCGCGCCCCGGCGACCAGCGCGTCCTCGCGGGAGACGAACTCGCGCACCCGGACCAGCTCGACGACGGTCCCGGACTCGCGGGCGAGCTGACCGGCCTGGAGCGCGGTCAGCGTGGTCTGCACATCGAAGGCGGGCTCCACCAGCGCGCTGTACTGCTCGACGGCCTGGTCCCAGCGGATCTGCCGGGTGAGCACGCGCTGGCGCAGCCCGTCCAGCTCGCCGGTGGCCGTGACCATGGCGTCCAGCGACTGCCGCTGGCGCGCCGTGAGCCGGCTCCGGTCGCCGCCGCGGATCGCCTGCCGCATGGCGTCGACCGCCTGATCGGTACGGCGCTGCTGGCCGAGCAGCCGGCCCGCCCCCGCGGCGTCCCGGCCGTCGGCGCCCAGGTAGGCGGCGGACAGCCGGCGTTCGATCTGGATCTGCCCGACGGCGGTGTCCACGGGGCTGCCGAAGTC
Source organism: Streptomyces sp. AM6-12 (assembly GCF_044327085.1). Taxonomy (NCBI): domain Bacteria; kingdom Bacillati; phylum Actinomycetota; class Actinomycetes; order Kitasatosporales; family Streptomycetaceae; genus Streptomyces; species Streptomyces sp. AM6-12. Next base: position 6,084,750 of record NZ_JBIQWN010000001.1, on the reverse strand, counting down.
GTGGTACACCCCCTGGACCCGGATCAGCGCGCGCAGCTCCGCGGTGTCGGACACCATGGCGAAGCCCCACAGGGCCATCAGGGCGATGGCCGGTGCGAGCGCGAGCGCCACGATCCGGGTGCGGACGGTGGTGGGACGGCCAAGGGGCCAGCGCATGGGAGGACCTACCGGTATTACCAGTCAGTAGAGAGCCCGCACAACCTACGGGACGGTCACCTCGAACCGCAACGGCGACCGCCGGTAACCCCAGGTCAGCTCACAGGAAACACAAAGCGCGCGAGGACCGCCGCATGGTCGGAGGGCCACTCGTTTCCGGCCACGTCCGGCCAGGGGCGGGGGTTCCCCGTGACGATGGTGCGCGCGTCCCGGACGGTCAGGCCCCGGTGCAGCACGTAGTCGATCCGGTCCTGCGGCTCGGCCCGGCCGCTGCCGTCCTCGTGCACCGGGTGGATCGGCGACCAGGTGTGTCCGGGGGCCGCGACGGGATCGGGATGGGCCTGCCGGTAGGCGTCGGCGAGTCCCGCCTGCTCGGCGGCCCTGGTCACCGGCCAGGTCACGTCGGGCCAGTCCAGGTGGGAGGGGCAGTTGAAGTCGCCGGTGAGGACGACCGGGACGCCCGCCTCGGACGCCTTCCCGATCCGCTCCAGCGCGTCCCGCATCTGGGCCAGCCGCAGCTCCTCGTGGGCGATCAGCCCGGCCGCCGGGAGTCCGTCGAAGGCGGACTCGTAGGGCCCGTACGGGGTGTAGTGCAGATGCGCGGTCCATACGTCGACCGCGCGGCCCGGGGCGACCTGGACGCGGACGCCCGCAGCGCCGTAGAAGCCGACGTCCGGGTCGCCGAAGCGGGCGGTGATCGGGTGGCGGCTGATGATGCCGAGGTTCTCCCCGGCCCGGTGGTGGTGCCAGCCGAGGGCCTCGGCCAACTCCTGGGCGGCGGTGCCGGCGGTCTCCTGGAGCCCGACGACGTCGGCGCCGCTGTCCCGGATCACCCTGACCTGCTTGGCCCGGTGGTCGTCGATCTTCGCGCCGCCGAGCCACAGGTTCCAGCTCAGGACGGTCAGCGCGGGCGCGGTCATGGCGGTCAGCTCCCCGACGGTGACCCCGGCGAGGCTGTCCCGCACGGTACGGCCGGGCGCGGCGCCGATCGGGGCGAGGGAGGGCACGGCGAGCACGGCGCACCCGGCGGCCTCGGCGGAGGCCACTCCGGTCGCGGTGTCCTCGACGGCCACGCAGGCGGCCGGCTGGACGCCGAGGGCGCGGCAGGCGGCGAGGTAGGGCTCGGGGTCGGGCTTGGTGCGGGCGGTGTCGTCGGCCGTGATGGAGAGGGCGAACCGGTGCGCGCCGAGGGCCTCGATGACGAGGTCGGCGACGGCGCGCGGGGACGCGGTGACCAGCGCGGCCGGGACGCCCTCGGCGGCGAGCGCGTCCAGCAGGGCGAGGGCGCCGGGGCGGGGCACGATCTCGGTGCGGACCCGGTCGGCGAACGCGCGGTGGAGCCCGGCGGCGAGGTCCGCGGCCGGCCGCCCGGTGGTGCGGGCGAGCCAGTCGGCGGTGTGTTCCACCGGGCGGCCGAGGACGTCCGGCTGGTCGGCCTCGGTCAGCGGCCGGCCGGCGACCGCCGCAACCGCCTCCCACCACAGGTGCTCGGTGTCCACGAGCGTGCCGTCCATGTCGAACAGGACTGCCTGGAGCGGGATTTGGGAGGTGTGGGGGGTGGTCACGTGGGTGTCTGTCCTCAGTTCTCGGTGCGGGGGGCCACGAGCACGGGTCGTTCCGGCAGCGAGGCGGTGACGGCGGCGCCGGCGCCCAGGCCCGTGGCCTCGTGCGCGGGCAGGTCGGCCTTGGCCTCGGTGCCGTCGGCGAGCTGGACGGTGAGCCGGACGACCGCGCCGAGGAAGGCGGTGGCGACGACCCGGCCGCCGCCCTGCTCGTCGGCGCGTACCCGCAGGTTCTCGGGCCGTACCAGGACGTCCACCGTGCCGTCCGGCGCGTCGCCGTCGGCGGGCAGGCGCTGCCCGAGCACCTCGACGGTGCCGTCCTTCAGCTCGCCGGGGACGCGGCTCATGGTGCCGACGAACTCGGCGACGAAGGCGGTGGCGGGGCGGCCGTACAACTCGGCGGGCTCCGCGCACTGTTCGAGCCGGCCGGCACGCATCACGGCGACCCGGTCGGCGATCGACAGGGCCTCCTCCTGGTCGTGGGTGACGAAGAGGGTGGTGATGCCGAGTTCCTGCTGGAGCCGGCGGATCTCCTCGCGCAGGCTCAGCCGCACCTTGGCGTCAAGGGCGGACAGCGGCTCGTCGAGCAGCAGCACGCGGGGGCGCAGGGCGAGGGCGCGGGCGAGCGCGATGCGCTGCTGCTGGCCGCCGGAGAGCTGGTGCGGGAAGCGCTCCCCCTTGTCGCCGAGGCCGACCAGTTCCAGCAACTCGGCGGCTGTGGCCCGGCGTTCGGCCGTACGGACGCCCCGCATCCGCAGCCCGAAGGCCACGTTGTCGACGGCGTTCAGATGCGGGAAGAGGCTGTACGACTGGAAGACCATCCCGGCGTCGCGGCGGTGGGCCGGCACCCGGGTGATGTCCCGGCCGTCGACCAGTACCGCGCCGGAGTCGGGGTGTTCGAACCCGGCGAGCATGCGCAGGGCGGTGGTCTTGCCGCAGCCGGAGGGGCCGAGCAGGGCCAGGAACTCGCCGGGGCGGACGGTGAGGTCGAGTCCGTCGAGGGCGACGGTGGCGCCGAACTCGCGGCGCAGGCCCCGGAATTCGACGGTCGCGGCCTGCTCGGTGGCGGGCTTCTCAAGTGTGGTGGCGGTCATGGTGTGTTGGTCATCCCCGGGAAGGAGCGGTTCGGTTGCGTCCGCCGCCGACGCCGGCGAGCGCGAGGAGCAGGGCCCAGGTGACGAGCAGGCTGAGCACGGACACGGCGACGGACATCTGGGCCTGGTCGCTGCCGGCGTTGTAGATCCATACGGCGAAGGGCTGGTAGCCGAGCAGCTGGGCGACGGTGAACTCGCCGAGGACCAGCGCCAGCGTGAGGAAGGCCGCGTTCAGCAGGGCCCCGCGCAGATTGGGCAGGACGGCCCGCACCAGCGCCTTGGGCCAGGAGGCGCCGCAGCTGCGGGCGGCCTCCACCAGGGTGCGCACGTCGATGGCGCGCAGGCCCGCGTCCAGCGCCCGGTACACGAAGGGCAGCGCCATCACGACGTAGGCGAGGACCAGGACGACGGGGAAGCTGGGGTTCTGGATCGCCACGAAGGTCTGGAACAGCGGGGTCCGGGACAAATGGTCCGGGCCCCACTTGAGCACGGTGACGATGCCCGCGACGAACGCGATGGGCGGCACCACCAGCGGCAGCGAGCAGACCACCTCGACCACCGGCCGCAGCCGGGGCGCGCCGAGCCGCAGGGCGACCACGGCGGGCACCATCAGCAGCAGCACGACCACGATGGTGGCCACGGCCAGTTCCAGCGACAGCAGCAGGCTGGAGACGAAGCCGCCGGTGGAGAGGATCTTGGTGTAGGCGTCGAAGCTGATGCCGTCGGGGTCGTCCACCGTGAAGACCACGGAGGCGGCGAGCGGGACCAGGAAGTACAGGGCGGCGAGGCCGAGGACGGCCCACCGCCAGGGGGTCAGGCGTCGAGCCATCGGGCGCTCCGGCGTTGCAGGGGCAGGTACACGGCCATCACCAGGCCGGCCACCAGGACCATGTCGAGGCTGAGGGCGAGGGCGACGTTCTCCTGGCCGACCAGGACGTTGCCGGACAGGGCGTCGGCGATCTGGAGGGTGACCAGCGGTACCGCGCTGCCGACCATCGCGGCGGCGGTGGCGTAGGCGGCGAAGGCGCTGCCGAACAGCAGCACGAATCCGCCGAGCAGGGAGGGCGCGAGCACGGGCAGGGCCACGTGCCGCCAGTACTGCACGCCGGTGGCGCCGTTGTTCAGCGCGGCTTCCCGCCACTGGGCGCGCAGGCCGTCGAGGGCGGGGGTGATGGTGAGGACCATCAGCGGGACGAGGAAGTACAGGTAGACGAGGACCAGGCCCCAGAAGCTGTACAGGTCCCAGCCGCTGTCCTTGAGGCCGAGGTGCAGGGTGAGCACGCCCGCGTTGCCGAGGGTGGCGACGAAGGCGAAGGCGAGCGGGACGCCGCCGAAGTTGGCGAGCACCCCGGAGGCGGTCAGCACGGCCTCGCGCAGCGCGCGGGAGCGGGAGCTCGCCACGGCCTGGGCGAGCGGCAGCCCGAACAGGGCACCGAGCACGGCGGAGACCGCGGACAGCTTGACGCTGCCGAGCAGGGCGGTGAGGTACGCACCGTGCAGCGAGGCCGTCATGTTGGCGCCGGTGTAGGAGGTGGCGCCGGTGGTGGGGTCCTTCGAGGTGAAGGCGCCGTCGAGGATCGCGAGGGCGGGCAGGCCGAAGGCGATGGCGGTGAACACCAGCAGCGGCAGCACGGCCAGCCAGCCGGGGGCGCGGCGCCGCCGCTTCGCCGAAGCGACGGGCACCACGTCCGTACGGGGCAGGGCGGTGGTCATCCGGAGACGGCCTTACCCCAGCCCTGGGCGATGACCGTCTTGGCCTTGCTCTGCTCGGCCTCGGTCGGGAAGGACGCCGTCCCGGTGACCTCGGGCAGCTTGGCGGCGGCGGTCTTGTCGAGGGTGCCGGCCGACTCCATGGAGGTCATCAGGGCCGGGCGGGCGTAGCCCTTGAGCCACAGGTTCTGACCCTCGGTGCTGTACAGGAACTCCTGCCACAGGCGGGCGGCCGCGGGGTGCGGGGCGTCCTTGGTGATGGCCTGGGAGTAGTACTGGGCGTACTGGCCGTCGCTCGGGACGACGACCTTCCAGTCGAGGCCCTTGGACTTGAACTCGTCGGCGTAACCGGCGTTCAGGTAGTCCCAGTCGATGGAGATCGGGGTCTCGCCCTTCTCCACGGTGGCCGGGGTGGACTCGACCGGCGTGTAGTTGCCGCTCTTCCTCAGCTTGGCGAAGAAGCCCAGGCCGGGCTGGATGTCGTCGAAGGAGCCGCCGTTCGCGAGCGCCGCCGCGTAGACGCCGCCGAAGGCCGAGCCGGACTTGGTGGGGTTGCCGTTGAGCGCGACCTGGCCCTTGTACTGGGGCTTGAGCAGGTCCTTGAAGGTGGTCGGGCACACCTTGACGCGCCCCGCGTCGCAGCCGATGGAGATGTATCCGCCGTAGTCGTTGTACCAGCGGGCCTGCGGGTCCCTCTGGCCGGCCGGGATGTCACCGAAGGAGGTCACCTTGTAGGGGGCGAGCAGGCCCTGCTGGGCGGCGCTGAGGGCGAAGGAGCTGCCGAGGTCGAGGACGTCGGGGGCGCGGTCCTGGCCCTTGCGGGAGGTGACGGCGTTGATCTCGTCCTGGCTGGAGCCGTCGGGGCTCTCGTCCTGGATCTTGATGCCGTACTTCTTCTGGAAGGCGTCGATGATCGCGCCGTAGTTGGCCCAGTCGCGGGGCACCGCGATGATGTGCAGCGACCCTTCCTTCCTGGCCGCCTTGACCAGGGCGTCCATGCCGCCGAAGTCGGCCGCGGAGGTGGCGGTGGCGGCGCTCTTGCCGTCCTTGGTGGTGGTCGACGCGTTGTCGGGGGCGGCGCCGCAGGCGCTCAGCGCGAGCGCGGCGACGACGGCGAGGGAGCCGCCGAGCACGGCGTTTCTCGGCAGGGACAACTTCACGGTCTCTCCAGGGGAAGCACGGGGGCGAGGCGCTACGGGGGTTTGTGGACCCGCTCGACAAACTTGTCTGAACAAGTCGGCCTCAGTACGCCCGCCTTCGGTGTCCTGTCCGTGAACAAGGAGGGAACAGAAGCCGCCGTTTCCCTGCACAGTTACGGCTCACCCGGAAGACTGTGAAACGTCGATTAGGCTGGTCACGCTGTGCACAGCCGCCTACGCAGAGGGGAAGCATGACGGCGCGACACGAGGAGATCGCCGACGAGCTGCGCCGCGCGATCGACCACGAGCAGTACACGGTCGGCAGCCGGCTGCCCTCGGAGTCGGAGCTGGCCGCCCACTACGGCGTCTCGCGCGGCACGGTCCGCCAGGCCGTCGCCGCGCTCACCGCGGAGGGGCTGATCGGCTCCCGCCAGGGCGCCCGCCGCGTGGTCCTCGCGAGCCGCCGCAGCCAGAGCTTCGAGGAACTGCGCAGCTTCGCCCAGTGGGCCCGCGCGATGGGCCGCGAGGCGACCGGGCACGTGGTCGAGCAGACCTATCGCCCGGCCGCCCACGAGGACGCCGTCCGCCTCCAACTCCCCTTGCGCACGCCGGTGTTGCATGTACTGCGGCTGCGCGGCCTGGACGGCGACCCGGTGCTGCTCGAACGCACGGTCTACGCCGACTGGATCTCCCCCGCCGTCGAGTCCATCGAGCCCGACTGCCCCTCCGTCACCCAGCGCCTGTACGACGACACCGGCCTGGTCTTCGCCTACGGCGAGCACATCATCGACGCCGTCGCCTGCGGCGCGCGCGACGCCGAACTGCTGCGGGTGCGCCGCACGAGCCCGCTGCTGCGGGTGCGCCGCGTGACGACGACGCGGGAGGGCCGGCCGGTGGAGTGGTCGGACGACCGGTACCGGCCGGATGCGGTGACGTTCAGCGTGCACAACTCGATCGGCAACAACGCGCTGGCGCGGAAGGCGGCGGGGTAGGTATCGGGGGGTTCTGTGCGGGTGCCGGGCGCGGGTTCGTCGTGGTGTCTCGCGCAGTTCCCCGCACCCGGCATCCGGACCGGACCCCCGACCCGGAATCCGCCTCTATCCAGGCGCCCCCGAGGAAAACCTCCGCAGCAGCGGTGACAGCACCAGCACGGACTTCGTCCGCTCCACGAACGGCTCCCCCGCGATCCGCTCCAGCACCCGCTCGAAGTGGCGCATGTCCGACGCGAAGACCTGCGCGATGGCGTCGGCGTCCCCGGTGACCGTCGACGCCGACACGACCTCCTGGTACCGCTCCAGACCCCGCAGGATCGTCTCCGGCGACGTGTTGCTGCGGCAGTAGATCTCGATGTACCCCTCGGTCTCCCAGCCGAGCGCCGCCGGATCCACCCGTACGGTGAAACCGGTGATCGCCCCGGTGGCCCGCAACCGGTCGACGCGGCGTTTCACCGCGGGCGCGGACAGTCCGACCAGTTGCCCGATGTCCGCGAAGGAGCGGCGGGCGTCCTCGGCGAGGGCGTGCACGATGCGTTCGTCGAGATCGTTCAGCACAGCAGGTGGTTCACTTACTTCTTTGCGAGTACTTCTTCAGCGAGACGGGACCGGCGGAAGCCGTATACGAAGTAGAACACGAGCCCGACCGCCAGCCAGACACCGAACACCGTCCACGTCACGGCGGACAGGCTGCCCATGAGCCAGACGCAGAGGAAGAAGCCGAGCGCGGGCAGCAGCGGCGACAGCGGCACCCGGAACGTGCGCCGCATCCCCGGCCGCGTCCGGCGCAGCACCACGACCGCCACATTGACGAGCGCGAAGGCGAACAGCGTGCCGATGCTGGTGGCGTCGGCCAGCTGCCCCAGCGGCACCGCCGCGGCGAGGATGCCGCAGAACAGGGACACGATGACGGTGTTGGCCCGCGGGGTGCCGCTCCCCGGGTGCACCCGCTCGAAGATCCTCGGCATCAGGCCGTCGCGGGACATGGCGAACAGGATGCGCGTCTGGCCGTAGAGCACGGTCAGCACCACGCTCGCGATGGCGATGACCGCGCAGAAGGCCAGCAGCGTCGCCCAGAAGCGCTGTCCGGTGACGTCCCGCATGATCTGGGCGAGCGCGGCCTCGGAGCCGCTGAAGGAGCGCCAGGGCCGGGCGCCGACCGCGACGGCCGCGACCAGCACGTACAGGGCCGTCACGATGACCAGCGACAGCATGATCGCGCGCGGCAGGTCACGCGGCGCGTCCTTCGCCTCCTCCCCCGCGGTGGAGGCCGCGTCGAAGCCGATGTAGGAGAAGAACAGCGTGCCGCCCGCCGCGCTGACCCCGGCCATGCCGAGCGGCATGAAGGGCGTGTAGTTCCCGGCCCTGACGCCCATGAGGCCGACCGCGCAGAACAGGATCAGCGCGGCGATCTTCACGCACACCATCACGGTGTTGACCCGTGCGGACTCCCTGGCCCCGCCGAGCAGGAACACCATGGCGAGAAGTACGACGATCAGGGCGGGCAGGTTGAAGACGCCGCCGTGGCCCGGCGGGGCGGACAGGGCGGCCGGGAAGGCGAAGCCGACGGTGCCGTCCAGCAGCTCGTTCAGGTACTGGCCCCAGCCGACCGCCACCGCGGCGACCGAGACGCCGTACTCCAGCAGCAAACACCAGCCGCAGACCCAGGCGATCAGCTCGCCCATGGTGGCGTAGGCGTACGAGTAGGAGGAGCCGGCGACCGGGATGGTGCCCGCGAGTTCGGCGTAGGACAGGGCCGAGAACAGCGCGGTGAGTCCGGCGAGCACGAAGGAGAGGATGACGGCGGGGCCCGCCTTGGGGACGGCCTCGCCGAGGACCACGAAGATGCCGGTGCCGAGCGTGGCCCCGATGCTGATCATGGTCAGCTGCCACAGCCCGAGGGAGCGCCGCAGCGTGCCGCCCTCGCCCTGACCGCCCTCGGCGACCAGGAGCTCCACGGGCTTGCGGCGCATCAGGCGCGCACCGGGGCCCGCGGGCGGCTGCTGACGCGTGATCATCGCCATCCACGGTACGACACGTGACGGAACGCCGCGCTCCGGTCACCGGACGCCTTCGGCCCCCGCCGGTCGCGGCGGGGGCCGAAGGGCGCGGGATCAGCTCCAGCTGGCGTGCAGCGGCTTGCCCTCGGCGTATCCGGCCGCGCTCTGGACGCCGACGATGGCACGCTCGGCGAACTCCTCCAGCGAACCGGCACCGGCGTAGGTGCAGGAGGAGCGGACGCCCGCGATGATCGAGTCGATCAGGTCCTCGACACCCGGACGGGCCGGGTCGAGGAACATCCGCGAGGTGGAGATGCCCTCCTCGAACAGCGCCTTGCGGGCGCGGTCGTACGCCGACTCCTCCGACGTGCGGTTGCGCACCGCGCGGGCGGAGGCCATGCCGAACGACTCCTTGTACGGGCGGCCGTTGGCGTCGTGCTGGAGGTCGCCCGGAGACTCGTACGTACCGGCGAACCAGGAGCCCACCATCACGTTCGAGGCGCCGGCGGCGAGCGCCATGGCCACGTCGCGCGGGTGGCGGACACCGCCGTCGGCCCACACGTGCTTGCCGTACTTCTTCGCCTCGGCAGCGCACTCCAGCACGGCGGAGAACTGCGGCCGGCCCACGCCGGTCATCATGCGGGTGGTGCACATGGCGCCGGGGCCGACCCCGACCTTGATGATGTCCGCGCCCGCGTCGATCAGGTCCTTGACGCCCTCGGCGGAGACGATGTTGCCCGCGACGATGGGCACCTGCGGGTCGAGTGCGCGCACCACCTTGATCGCGCTGATCATCGACTCCTGGTGGCCGTGCGCGGTGTCGATGACGAGGGTGTCGACGCCCGCGTCGAGCAGTTCCTTGGCCTTGCCGGCCACATCGCCGTTGATGCCGACGGCGGCGGCGATGCGCAGCCTGCCCTTCGCGTCCACGGCCGGGGTGTACAGCGTGGCGCGCAGGGCGCCCTTGCGGGTGAGGATGCCGGCCAGCCTGCCGTCCTTGTCGACGGCGGGGGCGTAACGGCGGTTGTGCGCGTCGAGGGTGTTGAAGGCCTCACGCGGGTCGATGTCCGCGTCCAGCAGGAGCAGGTCCTTGGACATGACCACTTCGAGCTGGGTGAAGCGGTCGACGCCGGTGAGGTCCGCGTCGGTGACGACACCGATGGGCCGCCGCTCGCCGTCCACCACCACGCCCGCGTTGTGCGACCGCTTGGGCAGCAGTGCGAGGGCGTCGGCGACGGTCTGGTGCGGGGCCAGCACGATGGGGGTGTCCAGCACCAGGTGGCGGCTCTTGACCCAGGAGACCACGTCGATGATCACATCGTTCGGGATGTCCTGCGGGATGACCACGAGGCCGCCGCGGCGGGCCACGGTCTCGGCCATGCGGCGCCCGGCGATGGCGGTCATGTTGGCGACGACGAGCGGGATGGTCGTTCCCGTGCCGTCCGGCGAGCTGAGGTCCACACCCTGCCGCGAGCCCACGGCGGAGCGGCTCGGCACCATGAACACGTCGTCGTACGTCAGGTCGTACGTGGGCCGGATGTCATTGAGGAAACGCACGTGCCGCACATCCCAGTCGTTCAGAGGTGACCCCCCGACGGGTGCGCCAGGGGGAAAAGAGCACGTACTTCATTCTCCCATGCCCCGCCCCCGCCCGTCTCCGGGCGGAACCTCCAGCGCGGCCGCCCCACCTTCGGATGATCCGCCGAAGGGGCTGGTCACCGGTGGGACGGCCCGGCCTTCTCGGTGATCCCGCCGCGGCCGGGCCGCGCGTCCGGGCGAGGGATGTCAGGCCAGTGCGAGGGCCACCGTGAGCGGGGCGGTGCGCTCGCTCGCCTCGGTGAAGACCTCGCGGGCCACCCGCCATTCGTCGGGCCGTGCCTGCGCGTACGGCTCCCACTCCGTGACGACGAGCAGCAGCCCGCGCCCGGCCGCCTCGGCCGGCCAGACCGAGGGGTCGCCGAGGCTGTCGAGGAGCGCGTCCCAGTTCCGGCCGAACCAGTCGGGCAGGCCGAGGGCCCGCGCCACGGCGTCCATCAGGCCGGACTTGTCCGCCACCCCGGTGAGGTCCAGGGTGACGATCCGGCGGTCCGCGAGGTCCCCGGTCATCTCAGCACCGCCCGGAACGAGTTGTAGTGATCATCGGTGTAGTAGAACTCCCCGCCTTGTCCGGTGATGATGCGCCGGGCCCCGCGGTCGCGTGATCTCGGTGTCGGCACGGTGTACTCGTGGTAGTAGCCGCGCTGGTGCTTGGGCAGATGCCGCTCGAAGTTCCCGAAGACGATCCCGTCCCGTGTGTAGGGATAAGGGCCGCCCCGGTCGATGAGCGCCAGCGTCCGCCGTGCCTCGGCCGGCAACCGCGACGCCGGTACGGTCGCCATGCCCCTGGCCCAGCCGGGCGTGGCGGCAGAGCTGGAGGCCGAGCCGGTACGCGACCCCGTCGTGCCGTCACCCGTCGACACCTTCGGCGAGCACCCGGCGAGCAGCACGGCGAGGACGACGAGCAGCCCCGCGAGCAGCCGGGACAGGGGGCGGGACAGCGGTCGGCCGGGCGGCCGGGTACGGGGCCGTTCGGATGCCGGGGGCGAGGGGCGGGACAAGGACAGCATGCGGACGATGCTGCCATGGCGGTCGCGGGTACGTCGCGGGTACGAGGACGCCACGAGCCGCCGACGGGAGGGGCCGACGGCGCGGGGGCCGGGGGCGGCAGCGGGACGGCGGCGGAATCCGGACCGGGGCTCCGAACCGGGACCTCGGGCCCAGAGACTCCAAACCAGGACTTCAGCCCAGAACCCCGCACCACGCCGCGCGATCACCGGCCGTAGCCGCCCGCCGATCCGTGAAGTCCGGTCCGGCAACCCTGCAGCCACCCTGCCATCGGGCCGCCGTCGTCACCCCGGCGGCACCGCGGGGCCGAGGGGCGGCGGCGAGGCGGCAGCGGAGTCCGGCCGGGGCTCCGAACCGGGACCTCGGGCCCAGAGACTCCGGACCGGAACTTCAGGCCAGAGCCCCACACCACGCCGCGCGATCACCGGCCGTAGCCGCCCGCCGATCCGTGAAGTCCGGTCCGGCAACCCTTCAGCCACCCTGCCATCGGGCCGCCGTCGTCACCCCGGCGGCACCGCGGCCGTACCGCCGACCGCACGCCCCGCCGCGGACTGCCTCGCCTCCGGTCCCCTCACTGCCCGTCGGGGTCCTGGCGGCTCAGGGCGGCCTTCGGCGTCGGGCCCGCCGTCATCAGGTAGTCCGCGGCCGAGGTGTCCGTGACCAGGCTGGTGACCAGCCCGGAGCGGAGCACCGCGTCGATCGCGGCCGCCTTGCGCTGGCCGCCGGCGATCGCGACGACCTCCGGGATACGGCGCAGCTGGTCGGCCTTGACCGTGATGCACCGCTCCCCGAGGTCCCGCCCGATCCGGCGCCCCTCGGCGTCGAAGAGGTGCGCGGCCATCTCGGCGGCGACACCGAGCGAGGCGTAGTGCGCCCGCTCCTCGTCGCTGAGCATGTCGTGCACCGTCGAGATGCCCGGTTCCCAGGAACCGATGGAGACGCAGGCGACCGTGACCTTGTCGAAGTACTCGAAGGCGCGGGCGATCCCGGTCTGGTTGCGCAGGGCCGCCGCGGTGGCCACGTCCGGCAGCAGCATCGGCGCGTAGATCGGGTGGGCGTCGCCGCCCGACACCTGGGCGGCACGGCGCACGGCCTCGACCGAGCCGCGCTCGGAGGTACCGGCGTCGTACACACCCGTCAGCTGCACCACGGTGCACGGCGGCAGCCGGTCCAGCGCCGCCGCCATGTGGATGGTGGAGCGGCCCCAGGCGAGGCCGAGCACGTCCCCCTCGTTGACCAGTTCGCCGAGCAGGTCCGCGGCGACCTCGCCGAGGTTCTCGGGGTCGGGGGTCTCCTCGGCCTCGGCCGGGGACTCGACCACGACGGCGTGCCGCAGGCCGTAGCGGGCGCGGAGCGCGTCGGAGCGCTCCGCGTCCAGCTCGGCCGGTACGCGGATCTCGATACGCACGAGATCCCGTTCGAGAGCGGTCTCCAGGACCCGTGCCACCTTGAAGCGGCTGACGCCGAACTCCTCCGCGATCTGGATCTTGGACTTGCCCTCGAGGTAGAAGCGGCGGGCCATGGCCGCCGCCTGGACCAGCTCAGCGGGTCCCATCCGCATGGCTGACCGGCCCGCCGACATACCCGACACGGCGATCTCCTCACTGCTGTTCACACTCTGGATTCGCCGTTCATCCTTGCAGATCCGGCGCGACTGATTAGCCCTGATGGGCGGCGTTCTCTCAACCGTTCACGTAGCCGTGGCTCAGTGGTCGCATGCCCAGGAGGCCTTGGCCGTGGCCGCCTCCGCACGGACGCGCAGGGCACGCACCGCCTCCGCCGGGTCCTTCGCCCCATAGACCGCCGAGCCCGCCACGAACACGTCGGCGCCCGCCTCCGCGCACCGCTCGATGGTGGACTCGGAGACGCCGCCGTCGACCTGGAGCCAGAGCTGGAGGCCGTGCTTGGCGATCAGCTCACGGGTGCGGCGGATCTTCGGCAGCATGATGTCGAGGAAGGCCTGGCCGCCGAAGCCCGGCTCGACGGTCATGATCAGCAGCATGTCGAGTTCCGGCAGCAGGTCCTCGTACGGCTCGATCGGCGTCGCGGGCTTGAGCGCCATGGAGGCGCGCGCACCCTTGGCACGGATCTCGCGGGCGAGGCGGACCGGGGCGGCGGCCGCCTCCACATGGAAGGTGACGGACGAGGCGCCCGCCTCCACGTACTGAGGAGCCCAGCGGTCGGGGTCCTCGATCATCAGATGGCAGTCCAGCGGGGTGTCCGTCGCACGGGCCAGGGACTCCACCACCGGCACGCCGAGCGTGAGGTTGGGGACGAAGTGGTTGTCCATGACGTCGACGTGAAGGAAGTCGGCGCCCTGGACAGCCTTGGCCTCCTCCGCCAGGCGGGCGAAGTCGGCGGACAGGATGCTGGGGTTGATCTGCGCTGCCATGCCCCAAGACTGCCATGTCCGAGGCACTGATGTTCCCGTCCGTCCACAGGTGAGACCGTTCATCGTACCGATCCGTTGTTTGTCGGATGGTGTTTCCGTCCCTGTGGATAACCGAGGGCGACGAAGCCGACGCATGCGGTGAACGAGAACCGCGCAGCCGATCCGCGACCGTCAGCCGGCGGTCCTGCGGATCAGCGCGAGGTACATCGCGTCGGTGCCGTGCACATGCGGCCACAGCTGGATGTCCGGGCCGTCCCCGAGCGCGGGGACGCCGGGCAGCAGCGGCCGGGCGTCGACGAGTTCGGCGTCCGGGTACTGCTTGAGCACATCGGCGACGACGACCCGCGTCTCGGCGAGGTGCGGAGAGCAGGTGGCATAGCCGACCACGCCGCCGACGCGCACCGAGTCGAGCGCGGTGCGCAGCAGGGCGCGCTGGAGGGGAGCGAAATTGTCCAGGTCCTCAGGACGCCGGCGCCAGCGTGCCTCGGGCCGCCGGCGCAGCGCGCCGAGCCCGGTGCAGGGCACGTCCACCAGCACCCGGTCGAAACTGCCCGGCCGCCACGGCGGCCGCGTGCCGTCCGCCGCGATGACCTGGTACGGCCCCGGATTGCCGGCCAGCGCCTTGGCCACCAGACCGGCCCGGTGCGGCTGCTTCTCCGACGCGAGGAGCACGGCACCCCGCTCGGCCGCGAGCGCCCCCAGCAGGGCCGCCTTGCCCCCGGGTCCGGCACAGCCGTCGAGCCACTTGGTGTCCGGCCCCTCCAGGGGCGCGTTGGCCAGCGCGAGGGCGACCAGCTGGCTGCCCTCGTCCTGCACCCCGGCGCGGCCCTCGCGCACCGCCTCGACCGCACCCGGCTCGCCGCCCTCGGCCAGCCGCACGGCGTACGGCGACCAGCGCCCGGCCTCCGCGGCGTCCTCGCTCAGCAGTTCCTCGGCGGTGGCCCGGCCCGGCCGCGCGACCAGCGTCACCCGCGGCCGCTCGTTGTCGGCCGCGAGCAACTCCTCGATCCCGGCACGCCCGCCGCCCAGGGAGTCCCACAGCGCGGAGACGATCCAGCGGGGGTGGGAGTGCACGACGGCGAGGTGGTCCTCGGGGTCCTCCTCGTAGGGCGGCGCGACCTTGCCGATCCAGCCGTCCAGATCGTCCTGGGCGATCTTGCGCAGCACCGCGTTGACGAACTTGGCGCGTCCGTCGCCGAGGACGACACGGGCGAGCTCCACGGTGGCGGACACCGCGGCGTGCGTCGGAATCCGGGTGCCGAGCAATTGGTGCGCGCCGAGGCTCAGCACGTCCAGCACGGGCGGGTCGACCTCGCGCAGCGGGCGGTCCACGCAGGCGGCGATGACGGCGTCGTACGTCCCCTGCCGGCGCAGCGTCCCGTACACCAGCTCGGTCGCGAGCGCGGCGTCCCGCGCGTCGAAGTCGTCCTTCTCCCGCGCCTTGCGCAGCAGCGGGGGCAGCACCAGGTTGGCGTACGCGTCCCGCTCGTCCACCGCCCGCAGCGCCTCGAAGGCCAGGATGCGGACGGGGTCCTTCTTGGGACGCCGGTAGGGCTTGGCGGGCTTACGACCCCGCCGCGACTGCTCGCTCACGAAAAAGGTGCTCCGGTGGTGAAAAGGGGTATGTGGGCAAGCGTACGTCGAGGGGGGCGAGCGGGGGCGTGCGGGTGGGGCGGACCGGGCTCGTCACCCCGCCGGCACCGGTCTCGGGCGCCGTTCGCACTCGGCGTACGGCGGTCCCGGAGCAAGAAGCCGGGCCGGCGCCCGCCCCCTCACCGGCGTCCGCTCCCCGGGCCGGCCGAGCGTGCCCGTGCGGACCCGGCCGGACAGGCGCCCGGACTCACCCCGGAACTCATCCGCCCAGCGTCTCCCCCTCGCCGATCCGGGCTCCTCGGGCCCAGTCCGCGGCGCGCATCGGCTTCTTGCCCTGGGCCTGGACCCAGAGGAGTTCGACGGCGTGCGAGCCGGTGCCCACGTGGACGCTGTTCTTGCCGACGGCGAGGTGGCCCGGCGCGAGGTCGGTGCGCTCGGGCACCGGGGCGACCTGGATGAGCTTGAGCCGTTCGCCCCGGAAGGTGGTCCAGGCGCCGGGCGCCGGGGTGCAGCCGCGCACGACCCGGTCGACGCGGAGCGCGGGCGCCGCCCAGTCCACCTCGGCGTCCTCGACGTTGATCTTCGGCGCGAGGGTGATGCCCTCGGCCGGCTGCGGCACGGCCTTCAGGGTGCCGTCCTCGATGCCGTCCATGGTGGCCGCGAGCAGCCCGGCCCCGGCGAAGGCCAGCCGGGTGAGCAGGTCGCCGCTGGTGTCGGTGGGCCGGATCTCCTCGGTCACCGTCCCGTACACCGGTCCCGAGTCCAGGCCCTCCTCGATGAGGAAGGTGGACGCGCCCGTGATCTCGTCGCCCGCCATCAGCGCGTGCTGCACGGGCGCCGCGCCGCGCCAGGCGGGCAGCAGCGAGAAGTGCAGGTTGACCCAGCCGTGGACCGGGATGTCGAGGGCGGCGCGGGGCAGCAGGGCGCCGTAGGCGACGACCGGGCAGCAGTCCGGGGCGATCTCCGTGAGCCGCGCCAGGAACTCGGGGTCCCGCGGCTTGGCCGGCTTGAGCACCTCGATGCCGGCCTCCTCCGCGCGCTCGGCCACGGGCGACGCGACCAGCCTGCGGCCCCGGCCCGCGGGGGCGTCGGGCCGGGTGACGACGGCGGCCACTTCGTGCCGCCCGGAGGCGAGCAGGGCGTCCAGGGCGGGTACGGCGACCTCGGGGGTTCCGGCGAAGACGAGCTTCATGGGCGGGATCGGGCCTCTCGGGCGGGGATCGGACGGGCGGCGCACCAGTCTATGACCGCCCGGCGTCCGGCACCGCGCGGTGCACGGCCGCGGTCAACTCGCCCGGCGCGCGGGCCCACTGGAAACGGGCGGCGCGCGGGTGGTGCGACGGCGTACGCATATGCCCGTACGCCCCCACCCCGTGACCAGCGGAGCGCAGACGCGTTGGTCAAGAGAGAGTTGACCACATAGGGCCGCTTCGGCCGCCCGATTCCTTTCAACGCCGGTTCGAGAGGCTTGTTCATGGCCGACCATGCAACCCACGACGCCCAGGCTCGGGCCAGCCTGCACTTGCTGGTGCGGGACATCGAGCGGGTCCGCCGGCAGGTGGACGCACTGCGCACGCTCACCGCCCAGTTGGGCAACGTCTACCGTCCGCGCCGCACCGGCCCGTCCACGGGCTTCGTCGTCTACGGCCGCGCCCCCGCCCCGACCGTCCGCCTCGCCCAGGAACTCCGGGACAGCGTCGAGACCCTGGTCACGGCCGCCGTGGACTTCGACCGCTCGCTGGGCTTCTCCTGGGACGCGGTGGGGTCGGCGCTCGGGGTCACCAAGCAGGCGGTGCACCGCCGTTACGGCGCCCGCCGCGCCGCCGCCCAGGCGGCGGCCGAGGCCGAGCGGACCCCGGAGCCGTCGGGCACCCGCACGCTCAATGTGAACTCCGGCCTGCCCGCGGTGCCGGTGCCGACGGTCCCCGCCGCCCGTTCCATGCCCACCCAGCCGACCGCGGGCAGCCCGACGCTCCGGGAGGACGCCCGCCCGACGGCCTTCCCCGGCCCGCGCAACGGCTGACCGCTCCCGCCCTCCCGGAAGCCTCGGGAAATTCCGGGAGCGGGCCGGTCCTCCGGCACCGCCGGCTTCCCGGGCCTCACCCGATGTCCGGCGGATCGATCCGCACCCGCACCCGCGCCGCCTCACCGCTCCCCCGCGCCATCCGCGCGGCCTGCGCGGACTTCAGCGCGGCGGCCAGTGCCGAGCCGCTGCCCGGCGGGACCCGCACCAGGGCCCGCTCCCAGTGCTCGCCGGGCGGCGGCGCCCCCGGCCTGCGGGGCCCGCCGGGCGGCGCGGGCGGCAGCGGCACCGGGCCCAACACCTCGGCGTCCGACGGCAGTTCGACCGCGGCGAGAAACTCGGCGACCGCCGCCGGTGTCCCGGACACGGCCGCCATCCGGGACACCGGCGGGAAGCCCAGCTCCGCCCGCTCGGACAGCTCCCGCAGCGCATGCCCGACGGGGTCCCAGCGCACCAGCGCCTGTACGGGCCGCAGGGTCGGCTCGGCCACCACGACCACTGTGCCGCCCTCGCCCTGTGGCCGGACCAGCGCCCCCGCCGCGATCCACCGGCGCAGCGCGTCCTCACCGGCCCGCAGATCGGGTCGTACGAGCATGGCCCAGCCGTCGAGCAGCAATGCCGCCGCGTAGCCGCCCTCGGCGACCGGTTCGGCGCCCGGCGTGCTCACCACCAGCGCGGGGGTGCCCGGCACGGTGTCCAGTACATGTTCGCGGCCCGAGGTGCGCACCGGTACGGCGGGAAAGGCCCGGCCCAGTTCCTCGGCGGTGCGCCGGGCGCCCACCACCTGGGCGCGCAGCCGGAAGCCGCCGCACTCGGGGCAGTGCCAGGCGCCCTCCGCGCGCCCGCACCAGCCGCAGCGCAGCAGGCCCGCGTCCTGGCCCTGGAGCGGGCCGGAGCAGTGCACGCAGCGCGCCGGGGCCCGGCACCGGTCGCAGGCCATGCGCGGGGCGTATCCGCGGCGCGGCACCTGGACCAGCACCGGCCCGTGCCGCAGCCCCTCGCGGGCCGTCTGCCAGGCGAGGGTGGGCAGCCGGGCGGCGCGGGCGGCCTCGTCGCGGGCGAGGTCCTGGTCCCCGACGGTGCGGACGAGGGGCGCGGACCGCCGTAGCTGCTCCCGGCCGGCGATCAGGGGGCGCGCCCAGCCGGTCTCGACCAGTTGGGCCGCTTCCACGGTGCAGGAGAATCCGCCCAGCAGGAAGGCGCACTTGTCGAGGGTGGCGCGCAGCAGCAGGACATCGCGGGCGTGCGGCTGGGGGGCGTGCTGTTCGCTGTGGCTGTCGTCGCCGTCGTCCCAGATCGCGACCAGGCCGAGGTCCCGAACGGGCGCGAACATGGCGGCGCGGGTGCCGACGACCGCGCGCACGGATCCGCGCCGTACCGCGAGCCACTGCGCGTACCGCTTCTCGGGCCCGGCGTCGGCGGTGAGCAGGGCATGGTGCCCTTGGCCGAGCAGGGCGGTCAGGGCGGCGTCGACGCGTGCGGCGGACCGTCCGTCGGGTACGACGACGAGCGCGCCACGCCCCGAGGCGAGCGTGGCGGCGACGGCGCGGGCCAGTTCCTCGCTCCACTGCGGGCCCGGCAGCGCGTGCCACACGGCGCGGGGGGCGCCGCCGTCGGCCAGGGTCCGCAGGTAGGCGCCGCCCTGTTCGTACCGCGTCCAGGGGCCGGGGTCGGGGGCCTCGGGGGGTGGCAGGGGTGCGGGCGAGGTGCGCTGTTCGGCGCGGGCGTTGCGGGGCGGTACGGCGAGCTGGAGGACGTCGGCGAGGCTGCCCGCGTACCGGTCGGCGACGGCGCGGGCGAGGCCGAGCAGTTCCTCGCCGAGCACGGGTTCGGGGGACACGACCTGGGCGAGCGCGGCGAGGGGGCCGGAGTAGTCGGACTCGGCCCGCCGTTCGATCAGGAAGCCGTCGATGAGGCCGCCGCCCTCGCGGCGGCCCTCGCGCACCCGGTGCCGTCCGGCGCCGAAGCGCACGCGCACCCTTACGCCGGGCTGTGCCTGTTCGTCCAGCTCGGCGGGGACCGCGTAGTCGAAGTACCGGTCGAGGTGCAGGACGCCCTTGTCGACCAGCACCCGCGCGACCGGCAGATGCTCGGCGAGCGCGGCGCCCCGCCAGGTCCGCGGTTTGGCGCGGGGCGCCCTGGCCTCGCGCACGCTCTCCCGGATGAGCGCGAGCTGCTCCGGCGGCGCCCCTTCGGCGCCGCCCTCCCCGTCCGCCCGGGGCCCCCCGTTCTCGCTGCTCACGCCTGCATTCTTACCAAACCCGACTGACAACGGCCCGAGTCGCCGGTGCCCGTCCGAGATCATCCCGGCCGCGGGCGCGCCGTACGGCGCTTCCGCCATAGACCCCTCGGCCACACCGCACCGTCCCCGGAGCGGCGGCGGGATTCGAACCCGCGAGGACGTCGAACGCCCAGAAGTAGCCGCGACCCGCGCACCGGACGAGCACCAACATCCTCACCGTAACCACTCTCCGTCTCCGCACTCCACTCAATTCGTTACCGACCCGCCCGGCGCTCCGCCTACGCTCGCCCCCATGACCGAACCGACACCGGACCCGCTGGACCGCCTGAGAAAATGCCTCGTCGCCCCCGGAGAGGTGCTGACCGGCGCCGTCGCCGGGTTCGACGGGGGCGATGCGCTGGTGCTGCTGGACGGCGACGCGCCCGGACTCCCCTCCGGTCGTGTCCCCCAGCACGAACTGACCTGGCGCCGCGTCCGGCACCCGTCGGACGTGCTCACGGTGGGGCAGCGGATCCGCGCGGAGGTGACGATGCGCGGCGGACCCGCCGGCCGGACCCTGCTGTCCGCGCGAGCCTGCGAGGACGAGGCGCTGCACCGCTTCCTCCTCGGCCTCGGGCGCGGGGACGTCATCGAGGGGACCGTGTCCTCCGTGCACCGCTTCGGGGTCTTCGTACGGATCGACGGCGAGCCCGCGCATCCGGTCTACGCGGGAACCGGGTTCATCAATGTCCCGCAGCTTTCGTGGTCCCGGTTCGAGGATCCGGCGGATGTGGTGGCGCCGGGACAGCGGATCCGCGCGGAGGTGCTCGACCCGGACACCCGGCGGGGCCAGGTCGCGCTGTCCCTCAAGGCGCTCCAGGACGACCCCTGGGACCGACTGACCGTCGGCGCCGGGGACGTCCTGGCCGGGCCGGTGACCATGGTCGTCCCCTTCGGGGTCTTCGTCCGCGTGGACCCGTTCGTGGAGGGCCTGGTGCACTCCGACGAGCTGGCCGGGCGGAGCGCCGAGGTGGGGCAGGAGCTCCGGGTCAGGGTTCTGGAGGTCGACCACGGGCGGCGGCGGGTCCGGCTGGGGCTCGCCGGCTGAGGCCCGGCACGGAAGGCGGCGAGGCCCGGCTCCCCGAAGGGAAGCCGGGCCTCGTCGTGCCGTGCGGGATCAGACGCCCGCGGCCTTGCGCAGGGCGTCCACGCGGTCCGTGCGCTCCCAGGTGAAGTCGGGAAGCTCACGGCCGAAGTGGCCGTAGGCGGCCGTCTGGGCGTAGATCGGGCGGAGCAGGTCGAGGTCGCGGATGATCGCGGCCGGGCGGAGGTCGAAGACCTCGTCGATGGCCTTCTCGATCCGGTCGGTGTCGACCTTGTGGGTGCCGAAGGTCTCCACGAACAGACCCACCGGCTCGGCCTTGCCGATCGCGTACGCCACCTGCACCTCGCAGCGCGAGGCCAGGCCCGCGGCCACCACGTTCTTGGCGACCCAGCGCATCGCGTACGCGGCCGAACGGTCCACCTTGGACGGGTCCTTGCCCGAGAACGCGCCGCCGCCGTGCCGGGCCATGCCGCCGTACGTGTCGATGATGATCTTGCGGCCGGTCAGGCCCGCGTCACCCATCGGGCCACCGATCTCGAACCGGCCCGTCGGGTTGACCAGGAGGCGGTAGTTCTCGGTGTCCAGCTTGATGCCGTCCTCCAGCAGCGCCTTCAGCTCCGGCTCCACCACGAACTCGCGGATGTCCGGGGCCAGCAGCGACTCCAGGTCGATGTCGGAGGCGTGCTGCGAGGAGACGACGACCGTGTCGAGGCGGACGGCCTTGTCGCCGTCGTACTCGATGGTCACCTGCGTCTTGCCGTCGGGGCGCAGGTACGGGATGGTGCCGTTCTTGCGCACGTCCGACAGCCGCTTCGACAGGCGGTGCGCCAGGAAGATGGGCAGCGGCATCAAGGTCGGCGTCTCGTCGGACGCGTAACCGAACATCAGGCCCTGGTCGCCCGCGCCCTGCTTGTCCAGCTCGTCCTCATCGCCCTCGACACGGGACTCGTACGCCGTGTCGACGCCCTGCGCGATGTCCGGGGACTGCGCGCCGATGGACACCGACACGCCGCAGGAGGCGCCGTCGAAGCCCTTCTTCGAGGAGTCGTAGCCGATCTCCAGGATCTTTCCGCGGACCAGGGTCGCGATGTCCGCGTACGCCTTGGTGGTCACCTCGCCGGCCACGTGCACCAGGCCGGTGGTGATGAGCGTCTCCACGGCGACCCGCGAAGACGGGTCCTCGCGCAGAAGCGCGTCGAGAATGGTGTCGCTGATCTGGTCAGCGATCTTGTCGGGGTGACCCTCGGTCACGGACTCCGAGGTGAACAGGCGACGGGACACAACGCTCCCTGTGGTTGCAGCGGCTGCTGGCTGATCATTTGCAGTCGACGCGGGGCTGCGCCCGGTCGGCCTTCAACAGTTTATCGGTCGCGCTCGGCCGATGGGCCACTGTCTCGCCTCTCGGGAGCGCTGTGACCTGCGGCACGGGCATTGTGCACAATGCCCGGCGACCTTGGCCAGGGTATCGGTCCCCGAACCGAGCTTGGCCTGAACCGGTCACCGGGTTCGCCCGGCCGGCCGCGCCGGCGTCAGTCGAGGCGGTCCACGACCAGGTCCCAGACGATGTCGGCGAGGGCCTCCTTGGGCCCGTGCGGCACGGGGTTCTCGCTGCCGTCGGCGCCCAGCACGACGGCCTCGTTCTCCTCGGAGCCGAAGGTCTTGCGCTCCCCCACCTCGTTGACGACGAGCAGGTCGCAGCCCTTGCGGGCGAGCTTGGCGCGGCCGTTGGCGAGCACGTCGTCGGTCTCGGCGGCGAAGCCCACGATCACCTGTCCGGCCCTGGCCCGTTCGGCCGAGACCTCGGCCAGGATGTCCGGATTGCGCACCAGGACGATGGGCTCGGGCTCCTTGCCGTCCTTCTTCTTGATCTTGCCGGTGGCGTAGGCGGCGGGCCGGAAGTCGGCGACGGCCGCGGCCATGACGACGGCGTCGGCGTCCGCCGTGGCCTTCAGCACGGCCTCGCGCAGCTGGACCGCGGTGCCGACCTGTACGACGTCCACGCCCGCGGGGTCGGGCAGCTGGGTGTTGGCCGCGATCAGCGTCACCCGCGCGCCGCGGGCGGCCGCGGTGCGGGCGAGGGCGTAGCCCTGCTTGCCGGAGGAGCGGTTGCCGAGGAAGCGCACCGGGTCCAGGGGCTCGCGGGTGCCGCCCGCGGAGACCACCACATGGCGGCCGCGCAGGTCGGGCTCCTGGACACCGCGGGCGAGCACCCGGCGGCAGACCTCGAAGATCTCGCCCGGATCGGGCAGCCGGCCCTTGCCGGTGTCGACGCCGGTGAGGCGGCCGACGGCGGGCTCGATGACGACGGCGCCGCGGCGGCGCAGCGTGGCCACGTTCTCCCGGGTGGCGGGGTGCTCCCACATCTCGGTGTGCATGGCCGGGGCGAAGACCACCGGGCAGCGGGCCGTCAGAAGGGTGTTGGTGAGCAGGTCGTCGGCGAGTCCGTGGGCGGCCTTGGCGAGCATGTCGGCGGTGGCGGGGGCGACCACGACGAGGTCGGCGTGCTGGCCGATGCGGACGTGCGGCACCTCGTGCACCGAGTCCCAGACATCGGTGGCGACGGGGTTGCCGGACAGGGCGGAGAAGGTGGCGGCGCCGACGAAGTTCAGCGCGGCGGCGGTCGGCACCACGCGCACGTCATGGCCCGACTCGGTGAACCTTCTCAGCAGCTCGCAGGCCTTGTAGGCGGCGATGCCACCGCTGACGCCCAGTACCACCCTCGGCTTGTCCACCATGTCTCCTCGGTCCGGAAAACGTGCAACACCCATGACACACCACAGGCCCGGCAGCGTGCTGCCGGGCCTGTGGATAAACCCATCTGCGATCTGAAAGTACTACTGCACCGGGCCCTCGATGGCCTCGGAGGTCAGCAGACCGGCGTTGATCTCGCGCAGGGCGATCGAGAGCGGCTTCTCGTGGACGTGGGTGTCGACGAGCGGACCCACGTACTCGAGGAGGCCCTCGCCGAGCTGCGAGTAGTACGCGTTGATCTGGCGAGCACGCTTGGCCGCGTAGATCACGAGGCTGTACTTCGAGTCGGTTGCCTCGAGGAGCTCGTCGATCGGCGGGTTGATGATGCCCTCGGGCGCGGTGATGGAAGAGGACACGCTCTACCTTCCGATGGATGGAAAAGAATCAATGATCGTGATCACAGTCACGATTACACAACGTCCATCAAGGCTAGCAGCTCACGGGCCACGTCCTCGACGGAGGTGTTGACCAGGGTCTCGTCGAACTCCGGCTCGGCCGCCAGCTCGGTCCTGGCCGCCTCCAGGCGGCGCTCGATGACCTCGGGCGACTCGGTGCCCCGGCCGGTGAGCCTGCGCACCAGCTCCTCCCAGGAGGGCGGAGCCAGGAACACCAACCGTGCGTCGGACATGGACTCACGGACCTGGCGGGCGCCCTGGAGGTCGATCTCCAGCAGGACGGGCTCGCCCCTCTCCAGCCGCTCCAGGACGGCCGCGCGGGGCGTGCCGTACCGGTTGCCGGCGAACTCGGCCCATTCCAGCAGCTCGCCGTTGGCGATCAGCTTGTCCATCTCGTCGTCGGTGACGAAGAAGTAGTGGACTCCGTGCTGCTCACCGGGGCGCGGCTTGCGGGTCGTCGCCGACACCGAGAGCCAGACCTCGGGGTGTTCCTTGCGCATATGGGCGACGACCGTGCTCTTGCCGACCCCCGAGGGGCCGGAGAGCACGGTCAGCCGCGGACGTTCACTCATGCAGCGATTATTCCAGCAATCCCGGAGTGCCCGGGACTCCCGGTCCGGTGCGGGGCCGGACTCAGGCGCCGGTGCTGCCGAACTCACGCTCCAGGGAGGCGATCTGGTTGGAGCCGAGGCCCCGCACACGGCGGCTCTCGGAGATGCCCAGACGCTCCATGATCTGCTTGGCGCGGACCTTGCCCACGCCCGGCATGGACTCGAGCAGCGCGGAGACCTTCATCTTGCCGATGACGTCGTTCTCCTGGCCCTGCTTGATCACCTCGTGCAGGGAGGCGCCGGAGTGCTTGAGTCGATTCTTGACCTCGGCCCGCTCCCGGCGAGCCGCGGCGGCCTTTTCGAGCGCGGCTGCGCGCTGTTCAGGGGTAAGGGGCGGTAGAGCCACGCCTACGTCACCTCGGATGTCGAACTGTCGGATACGGACCGGTGAGGAACCTAGTCGCCCCACACCTGGGGAGCCACGAGCAACACGCTTGCCCGTTCACCCTCGCTCGGAGACTAGCGGCCAACTCCGCCAGAGTCAGCGAGAACAGCGGAAAAGTCCTGGTCAGCCTCCGTCAGGCCGGACATTTCAGACATACTGCCCACGATTTGAGGATGTATTCACACTCAATTCGGCGCCGGTCCGCTCAGGCGAGCGCCTGACGGCGGGGCTCAGCCCCCGGCGACGGCCGCCCCGATCTCCTCCGCGAAGCGCCCGGCCGCCGCGCGCAGCGCCCCGACGTCGGGTCCGTGCCGCAGCACGCCCCGGCTGACGTTCGGCACGACATTGCGTACGGCCGCCCCGAAGACCCCAGGAAGGTCGGCCGGGGTCGCGCCCTGGGCGCCGATGCCGGGCGCGAGCAGCGGGCCGTTGATGTCCAGGTCGTACGAGGACAGGTCGCCGAGCGTGGCGCCGACGACCGCCCCGAAGGAGCCCAGCGGCTCCGCTCCCGCGTTCTCGGCCGCCAGGTGGGCCAGCATGGTCGCGCCCACGCCACGGCCGTCGGCGCGCACCGCGTGCTGCACCTCGCCGCCCTCCGGATTCGAGGTCAGCGCCAGCACGAACAGTCCGGCGCCGTTTCGCCTGGCCAGCTCCACGGCCGGGCTCAGCGAGCCGTAGCCGAGGTACGGCGAGACGGTCAGCGCGTCGGAGAACAGCGGCGCGTCCCGGTGCAGGAAGGCCTCCGCGTAGGCGGCCATGGTGGAGCCGATGTCGCCGCGCTTGGCGTCCATCACGACCAGGGCGCCGGCCGCGCGCGCCTCCTGGACCGACTTCTCCAGGACGGCGACGCCCCGCGAGCCGAACCGCTCGAAGAACGCGCTCTGCGGCTTCAGGACGGCCACCCGGTCGGCCATGGCCTCGACGACGGTGCGGCTGAACCGCTCCAGGCCCGCCACGTCGTCGTTCAGGCCCCACTCGGCGAGCAGGGAGGCGTGCGGGTCGATGCCGACGCACAGCGGGCCGCGCTCGTCCATGGCGCGGCGCAGCCGGGCGCCGAAGGGCTCGGGCGAAGTCATGCGGGCTTCCTCACATCGGCGCCGACCGCGTCGGCGAGGGTGGCGTAGGGGCTGGTGCGCAGGCGGGCCGCGAGGCCCTTGTGGATCGCGCGGCACCAGAAGGGGCCCTCGTAGATGAAGGCGCTGTAGCCCTGGACCAGCGTGGCACCGGCCAGGATGCGCTGCCAGGCGTCCTCGGCGGTCTCGATGCCGCCGACGCCCACCAGGGTGATCCGGTCGCCCACGCGCGCGTACAGGCGGCGCAGGACCTCCAGGGAGCGGGCCTTGAGGGGCGCGCCGGACAGGCCGCCGGTCTCCCCGGTCAGCGCGGCCGGGGACTTCAGGCCCAGGCCGTCGCGGGCGATGGTGGTGTTGGTGGCGATGATGCCGTCCAGGCCGAGTTCCACGGCCAGGTCGGCGACGGCGTCCACGTCCTCGTCGGCGAGGTCCGGGGCGATCTTCACCAGGAGCGGGACGCGGCGGCCGGCCACCACACGGTCGGCGGCCTCGCGGACGGCGGTCAGCAGCGGGCGCAGGTGGTCGACGGCCTGGAGGTTGCGCAGGCCGGGCGTGTTCGGCGAGGACACGTTGACGACCAGGTAGTCGGCGTACGGCGCGAGGCGCTCGGCGGACTTCACGTAGTCGGCGACGGCCTCCGCCTCCGGGACGACCTTGGTCTTGCCGATGTTGACGCCGACCACGGTCTTGAAGACGGGCTCGCGGGTGGCCAGGCGGGCCGCCACGGCCAGCGAGCCGTCGTTGTTGAAGCCCATGCGGTTGATCAGCGCGCGGTCCGCGACGAGCCGGAACAGCCGCTTTCTGGGGTTGCCGGGCTGCGGCTCGCCGGTGACCGTGCCGATCTCGACGTGGTCGAAGCCCAGCATCGACATGCCGTCGATCGCGACGGCGTTCTTGTCGAATCCGGCGGCGAGCCCGAACGGGCCGTGCATCCGCAGCCCGAACGCCTCGGTCCGCAGCTCCTTGTACCGGGGCGCGAGGGCCGCCGCGGCGAAGGTGCGCAGCACGGGCACGCGGACGGCGAGCCGGATCCAGCGGAAGGCGAGGTGGTGGGCCTTCTCGGGGTCCATCCGTTTGAAGATCAGACGGAAGAAGAGGTGATACATCACGTGTCCTCACACCGAGGGGGGACGCCGTTTCCGGAGTCCCCCCTCTTGGGCGGCTGGGGTCCCGTGTCTCGCTAGTCGCGGGACGCGGTCAGGTGTTCCGCGTGCTCCTGGAGGGAGCGCACGCCCACGTCGCCGTGGTTGAGGGCGTCGATGCCCTGGACGGCCGCGGCGAGCGCCTGGACGGTCGTCAGGCACGGCACGGAGCGGGCTACGGCGGCCGTGCGGATGTCGTAGCCGTCGAGGCGGCCGCCGGTGCCGTACGGCGTGTTGACGATGAGGTCGACCTCGCCGTCGTGGATGAGCTGGACGATGGTCTTCTCGCCGTTCGGGCCGGTGCCCTCGGACTGCTTGCGCACCACGGTGGCGTTGATGCCGTTGCGCTTGAGGACCTCGGCGGTGCCGGAGGTGGCCAGCAGCTCGAAGCCGTGGGCGACCAGCTCACGGGCCGGGAAGATCATCGAACGCTTGTCGCGGTTGGCGACCGAGATGAACGCGCGGCCCTTGGTGGGCAGCGGTCCGTAGGCGCCCGCCTGCGACTTGGCGTAGGCCGTGCCGAAGACGGAGTCGATGCCCATGACCTCGCCGGTGGAGCGCATCTCCGGGCCGAGCACGGTGTCCACGCCGCGGCCCTGGATGTCGCGGAAGCGCGACCAGGGCATCACGGCCTCCTTGACGGAGATCGGCGCGTCCAGCGGCAGCTCGCCGCCGTCGCCGTTCTTCGGCAGCAGCCCCTCGGCGCGCAGCTCGGCGATGGTCGCGCCCAGCGAGATCCGGGCGGCGGCCTTGGCGAGCGGCACCGCGGTCGCCTTCGAGGTGAAGGGGACCGTACGGGAGGCGCGCGGGTTGGCCTCCAGGACGTAGAGGATGTCGCCGGCCATCGCGAACTGGATGTTGATCAGACCGCGCACGCCGACGCCCTTGGCGATGGCCTCGGTGGAGGCGCGCAGCCGCTTGATGTCGAAGCCGCCGAGAGTGATCGGGGGCAGCGCGCACGCCGAGTCGCCGGAGTGGATGCCGGCCTCCTCGATGTGCTCCATGACGCCGCCGAGGTACAGCTCCTCGCCGTCGTAGAGCGCGTCGACGTCGATCTCGATGGCGTCGTCCAGGAAGCGGTCGACGAGGACCGGCCGGGACGGGCTGATCTCGGTGGACTCGGCGATGTAGGCGGCGAGGCGGGTCTCGTCGTAGACGATCTCCATGCCGCGCCCGCCGAGCACGTACGAGGGCCGGACCAGGACCGGGTAGCCGATCTCGTCGGCGATGGCCTTGGCGCCCGCGAAGGTGGTGGCGGTGCCGTGCTTGGGCGCGGGCAGGCCGGCCTCCGCGAGGACCCGGCCGAAGGCGCCGCGGTCCTCGGCGGCGTGGATCGCCTCCGGGGAGGTGCCCACGACCGGCACGCCGTTGTCCTTGAGGGCCTGCGAGAGGCCGAGCGGGGTCTGGCCGCCGAGCTGGACGATCACGCCGGCGACCGGGCCCGCCTGCTGCTCGGCGTGCACGATCTCCAGGACGTCCTCCAGGGTGAGCGGCTCGAAGTACAGCCGGTCGGAGGTGTCGTAGTCGGTGGAGACGGTCTCCGGGTTGCAGTTGACCATCACGGTCTCGTACCCGGCGTCGGACAGCGCGAAGGAGGCGTGGACGCAGGAGTAGTCGAACTCGATGCCCTGGCCGATGCGGTTGGGGCCGGAGCCGAGGATGATGACGGCCGGCTTCTCGCGCGGGGCGACCTCGGACTCCTCGTCGTAGGAGGAGTAGAAGTACGGCGTCTTCGCGGCGAACTCGGCGGCGCAGGTGTCGACCGTCTTGTAGACCGGGCGGATGCCGAGGGCGTGCCGCACCTCGCGGACGACGTCCTCGCGCAGGCCGCGGATCTCGGCGATCTGCTGGTCGGAGAAGCCGTGCCGCTTGGCGTCGCCGAGCAGTTCGCCGGTCAGCTCGGGGGCCTCGGCCAGCTCGTCCGCGATCTCCTTGATGAGGAACAGCTGGTCCACGAACCAGGGGTCGATCTTCGTGTACTCGAAGACCTCCTCGGGGGTGGCGCCGGCCCGGATGGCCTGCATGACGGTATTGATCCGGCCGTCGGTGGGCCGCACCGCCTCGCGCAGCAGCGCCTCCTTGTCGCCGGGCTCACCGGTGAAGGCGAACTGGCTGCCCTTCTTCTCCAGCGAGCGCAGCGCCTTCTGGAAGGCCTCGGGGAAGTTGCGGCCGATGGCCATGGCCTCGCCGACCGACTTCATGGTGGTGGTCAGCGTGGAGTCGGCCTGCGGGAACTTCTCGAACGCGAATCGGGGCGCCTTGACGACCACGTAGTCGAGCGTGGGCTCGAAGGACGCCGGGGTCTCCTGCGTGATGTCGTTCGGGATCTCGTCCAGGGTGTAGCCGACAGCCAGCTTCGCGGCGATCTTCGCGATCGGGAAGCCGGTCGCCTTGGACGCGAGGGCGGAGGAACGTGACACGCGCGGGTTCATCTCGATGACGATCACCCGGCCGTCCACGGGGTCGACCGCGAACTGGATGTTGCAGCCGCCGGTGTCGACGCCGACCTCGCGGATCACGGCGATGCCGACATCGCGCAGGATCTGGTACTCGCGGTCGGTGAGCGTCATCGCGGGCGCGACGGTGATGGAGTCACCGGTGTGCACGCCCATGGGGTCGAAGTTCTCGATGGAGCAGACGACCACGACGTTGTCGTTCTTGTCGCGCATCAGCTCCAGCTCGTACTCCTTCCAGCCGAGGATGGACTCCTCCAGGAGCACCTCGGTGGTCGGCGAGAGGGTGAGGCCCTGGCCGGCGATGCGGCGCAGTTCCTCCTCGTCGTGCGCGAAGCCGGAGCCGGCGCCGCCCATGGTGAAGGAGGGGCGCACGACGACCGGGTAGCCGCCGAGCGTCTCGACGCCCTTGAGGACGTCGTCCATGGAGTGGCAGATCACCGAGCGGGCGGACTCGCCGTACCCGATCTTGCGGCGGACCTCCTCCACCACGCCCTTGAACAGGTCGCGGTCCTCGCCCTTGTGGATGGCCTCGGGCTTGGCGCCGATCAGCTCGACGCCGTACTTGGCCAGGACGCCGTTCTCGTGCAGCGAGATGGCGGTGTTCAGGGCCGTCTGGCCGCCCAGGGTGGGCAGCAGGGCGTCGGGGCGCTCCTTGGCGATGATCTTCTCGACGAACTCGGGGGTGATCGGCTCGACGTACGTGGCGTCGGCGATCTCCGGGTCGGTCATGATCGTCGCCGGGTTGGAGTTGACGAGGATGACGCGCAGGCCCTCGGCCTTGAGCACGCGGCACGCCTGGGTGCCGGAGTAGTCGAACTCGGCGGCCTGGCCGATGACGATCGGGCCGGAGCCGATGACCAGGACGGACTGGATATCGGTGCGCTTAGGCACGCTGGCCCTCCATCAGGGAAACGAAGCGGTCGAACAGGTAGGCGGCGTCGTGCGGACCGGCCGCCGCTTCGGGGTGGTACTGGACGGAGAAGGCGGGCTGGTCGAGCAGCTGGAGCCCCTCCACGACGTCGTCGTTCAGACAGACGTGCGAGACCTCGGCGCGGCCGAACTTGGTGTCGCTGACCTTGTCCAGGGGCGCGTCGACGGCGAAGCCGTGGTTGTGCGCGGTGACCTCGACCTTGCCGGTCGTACGGTCCTGGACCGGCTGGTTGATGCCCCGGTGGCCGTACTTCAGCTTGTAGGTGCCGAAGCCGAGGGCGCGGCCGAGGATCTGGTTGCCGAAACAGATGCCGAACAGCGGCGTCCGGCGCTCCAGGACGGCGGTCATCAGGGCGACCGGGCCGTCTGCGGTGGCGGGGTCGCCGGGGCCGTTGGAGAAGAACACGCCGTCCGGGTTCACCGCGTAGATCTCGTCGGCGGTGGCGGTGGCGGGCAGGACGTGCACCTCGATGCCGCGCTCGGCCATGCGGTGCGGGGTCATGCCCTTGATGCCGAGGTCGATGGCGGCGACGGTGAACCTCTTCTCGCCCACCGCGGGGACGACGTACGCCTCCTTGGTCGCGACCTCCTCGTAGAGGCTCGCGCCCTTCATGTGCGGCTGGGCCTGCACACGGGCGAGGAGTTCGGCGTCCCCGGCGACGGCCTCGCCGGAGAAGATGCCGGCGCGCATGGAGCCGCGCTCGCGCAGGTGGCGGGTGAGGGCACGGGTGTCGATGCCGGAGATCCCGACGACGCCCTGGCGCTCCAGCTCGTCGTCCAGGGAGCGCTTGGCCCGCCAGTTGGACGGCACGCGCGCGGGGTCGCGGACCACGTAGCCGGAGACCCAGATGCGGCCCGACTCGTCGTCCTCGTCGTTCCAGCCGGTGTTCCCGATCTGCGGGGCGGTGGCGACGACGATCTGGCGGTCGTACGACGGGTCGGTCAGGGTCTCCTGGTAGCCGGTCATGCCGGTGGAGAACACGGCCTCGCCGAAGGTCTCCCCCACGGCCCCGTAGGCGCGGCCGCGGAAGGTGCGGCCGTCCTCCAGGACGAGTACGGCGGGAGTCTTCGCGGCTCCCCTGGTGGAGGTCGTCATCGTGCGCCTTCCGTGTCGTTGATCATGTGGTTGAGCGTGTCGACCCATTCGGGGTGCTCGGCCGCGTGGTCGGAGCGGAAGCCGGAGTCGATCAGTTTGTCGGCGTGCGCCCAGGTCACCACGAGCAGTCCGCCCTCGGTGAGGACCTTGCCCGCGATGCCCTTGTCGAGCCGGGCCCCGCGCAGCGCGGCGGCGGGGATGAAGAAGTCGTCCGCGCCGGGGCGCTCGACCCGAAGGCCCGCGTCGGTGAGGGTGAGCTCGGCCAGACTGCGGGTGCCCAGGCCGTGGGCCACGATGCGGTCCAGCCACTGTCCCGCGGTGGTCGAGCCGTGGTAGCGGCCGCTCATGCTCAGTTTCACCGGGCCGGTCTCCTCGGGCACGCCGGGGAGTTCCGGGATGTCGCTCTGGAGGGTGGCGCGCCACTTCCAGCCCTCGCGCATCAGCCAGTAGACGAGCGCGATGAACAGCAGGAGTCCGGCGAGCCAGCCGATGCGGGCCGGCCAGTCGGTGACCGGGGCCGACTTCTCGGCCGCGGCCAGGAGGATTGCAGGTGTCACGTGAGCTTCCCGTCGACGAGCGTGGCCTTGCCCCGGAGCCAGGTGTGCGTCACACGGCCCGGCAGCTCGCGTCCCTCGTACGGGGTGTTGCGGCTGCGCGAGGCGAAGCCCGCGGGGTCCACCTGGCCACGGTATGCCGTGTCCACCAGGGTGAGGTTGGCAGGCTCACCGGCCGAGACGGGACGGCCGTGTCCGGTGGCCTGTCCGATCCGCGCGGGCTTGACGGACATGCGGTCGGCGACGCCGGCCCAGTCCAGCAGGCCCGTGTCGACCATGGTCTCCTGCACCACCGACAGCGCGGTCTCCAGGCCCACCATGCCCATGGCGGCCGCGGCCCACTCGCAGTCCTTGTCCTCGTGCGGGTGCGGGGCGTGGTCGGTGGCGACGATGTCGATCGTGCCGTCGGCGAGCGCCTCGCGCAGCGCCATGACGTCGCGTTCGGTGCGCAGCGGCGGGTTGACCTTGTAGACGGGGTTGTAGGTGCGCACCAGTTCGTCGGTGAGCAGCAGGTGGTGCGGGGTGACCTCGGCGGTGACCTGGATGCCGCGGGACTTGGCCCAGCGGACGATCTCGACGGAGCCGGCGGTCGACAGGTGGCAGATGTGGACGCGGGAGCCGACGTGCTCGGCGAGCAGGACGTCGCGGGCGATGATCGACTCCTCGGCGACGGCCGGCCAGCCGCCGAGACCCAGTTCGGCGGAGACGACGCCCTCGTTCATCTGGGCGCCCTCGGTCAGCCGGGGCTCCTGCGCGTGCTGGGCGACGACGCCACCGAACGCCTTCACGTACTCCAGGGCGCGGCGCATGATCACCGCGTCGTCCACACACTTGCCGTCGTCCGAGAAGACGGTGACCCCGGCGGCGGACTCGTGCATGGCGCCGAGTTCGGCCAGCTTCCTGCCCTCCAGGCCGACGGTGACGGCGCCGATGGGCTGGACGTCGCAGTAGCCGTGCTCCTTGCCGAGCCGCCAGACCTGCTCGACCACGCCGGCGGTGTCGGCGACGGGGAAGGTGTTGGCCATGGCGAACACGGCGGTGTAGCCGCCGCCGGCGGCCGCGCGGGTGCCGGTGAGGACGGTCTCGGAGTCCTCGCGGCCGGGCTCGCGCAGATGGGTGTGCAGGTCGACCAGGCCCGGCAGCAGCACCTTGCCGCCGGCCTCGATCACCTCGGCGCCCTCGGCGCCGAGGCCGGTACCCACCTCGGCGATGGTCTCGCCGTCGATCAGCACGTCCCGCTGCTCGCCGCCGAGCACCTTCGCACCGCGGATCAGGATCTTGCTCATGTTCTTACTTCTCCTCAGTGCGCAGGGGGGCGGCGGCGGGCTCGTTGCCGCCGAGCAGCAGGTACAGGACGGCCATCCGGATGGACACGCCGTTGGCGACCTGCTCGACGGCGGTGCAGCGGCCGGAGTCGGCGACCTCGGCGGTGATCTCCATGCCGCGCACCATCGGGCCGGGGTGCATCACGATGGCGTGCTCGGGCAGCCTGGCCATGCGGTCGCCGTCTAGGCCGTAGCGCCGGGAGTACTCGCGCTCGGTCGGGAAGAAGGCGGCGTTCATCCGCTCGCGCTGCACGCGCAGCATCATCACCGCGTCGCACTTGGGCAGCGTTCTGTCGAGGTCGTACGACACCTCGCAGGGCCAGGACTCGACGCCGACCGGCAGCAGGGTGGGCGGGGCGACCAGGGTGACCTCGGCGCCGAGGGTGTGCAGCAGGTCGACGTTGGAGCGGGCGACCCGGCTGTGCAGGACGTCGCCGACGAGGGTGACGCGCTTGCCGGCCAGGTCCTGGCCGATCCCGGCGTCGCGCCCGACCAGGCGGCGGCGCATGGTGAAGGCGTCCAGAAGCGCCTGGGTGGGGTGCTGGTGGGTGCCGTCACCGGCGTTGATCACGGCGGCGTCGATCCAGCCGGAGGTGGCGAGCCGGTAGGGCGCGCCGGAGGCGCCGTGCCGGATGACGACGGCGTCGACGCCCATCGCCTCCAGGGTCTGGGCGGTGTCCTTCAGGGACTCGCCCTTGGACACGCTCGATCCCTTGGCGGTGAAGTTGATGACGTCCGCGGACAGGCGCTTCTCGGCGGCCTCGAAGGAGATCCGGGTGCGCGTAGAGTCCTCGAAGAAGAGGTTCACGATGGTACGGCCGCGCAGGGTCGGGAGTTTCTTGATCGGCCGGTCGGCGACCCGTGCCATCTCCTCGGCGGTGTCGAGGATCAGGACGGCGTCGTCGCGGGAGAGGTCGGCGGCCGAGATGAGATGACGCTGCATCTGTCAGGCTCCGTAAGGCAGTTCGGGAGGATTGGGGCGAACTCGGGCGCGGGCGGGTACGCCGAAGCGACCTTGGTGCGCCGGGGTTCGCTACTGGCCGGCCGGCTTCACACCGAGCAGTACGGTGTCGCGGCCGTCCTCCTCGGCGAGCTGGACCTTGACCGTCTCCCGCAGCGACGTGGGGAGGTTCTTGCCGACGTAGTCGGCACGGATCGGCAGTTCCCGGTGGCCGCGGTCGACCAGGACCGCGAGCTGCACCGCGCGCGGGCGCCCGAGGTCGTTCAGGGCGTCGAGGGCGGCGCGGATGGTGCGGCCGGAGAACAGCACGTCGTCCACGAGGACGACCAGCCTGCCGTCGAGACCGTCACCGGGGATCTCGGTGCGGGCCAGCGCACGCGGCGGGTGCATGCGCAGGTCGTCGCGGTACATGGTGATGTCGAGGGAGCCGACCGGAACGGCGCGGTCGGTGATCTGCTCGAGCTTGGCGGCCAGCCGGCGGGCGAGGAAGACGCCCCGCGTGGGAATGCCGAGCAGCACCACGTCGTCGGCGCCCTTGGCGCGCTCGACGATCTCGTGGGCGATACGGGTCAGCACCCGCGCGATGTCGGGGCCCTCGAGAACGGGCCGGGCATCGGCTGCCTGCGGATGGGCGTGCGTGTCCATAGAAAACGGACCTCCTTCTCCGCCTCACGGGACGGACCTTAAAGGACGTCGGATTTGCGCCAACCACGGTAGCAGGTCGCGGGGACCGCTCGCGTTCACCCCCTTGGCGCAACGCGTCGGCACTACCACGGAAGCGTCGGGGTGGCCCATTCGGCTTGACGCAGAAGAATCACGCTGCGTAACCTCACAGTGAGTTACCAAAGCGCGCGGCGGGAAGACAGCCGGCCGCGTCGACACAGTGTCCGGGGAGCTATATGTCCAGCGAATACGCCAAACAGCTCGGGGCCAAGCTCCGGGCCATCCGCACCCAGCAGGGCCTTTCCCTCCACGGTGTCGAGGAGAAGTCCCAGGGTCGCTGGAAGGCCGTGGTGGTGGGCTCGTACGAGCGCGGCGACCGTGCCGTGACCGTACAGCGCCTTGCCGAGCTGGCCGATTTCTATGGCGTCCCGGTGCAGGAGCTTCTGCCGGGCACCACTCCTGGCGGCGCCGCCGAGCCGCCGCCGAAGCTGGTCCTCGACCTGGAGCGGCTGGCCACGGTGCCGGCCGAGAAGGCGGGCCCCCTCCAGCGCTACGCGGCGACGATCCAGTCCCAGCGCGGCGATTACAACGGCAAGGTGCTGTCCATCCGCCAGGACGACCTGCGCACACTCGCCGTCATCTACGACCAGTCCCCCTCGGTCCTCACCGAGCAGCTGATCAGCTGGGGCGTCCTGGACGCGGACGCGCGCCGCGCGGTGGCCACGCACGAAGAGGCGTGACGGCGTAGGGATTTTGCAGAAACGTGACGCCGGGGTGGCCCGAACCAGACGGTTCGGGCCACCCCGGCGGCGTTTTGGATGCGGCTTCCCGGGCTGACTTCTCGGTGCCGGTGACCGGGGGCGCGTCTCGGGGGCGCGAGGCTCGTCGCCCGGCGCCCCTGAGGGGGGTCTTTTCGGTCAGGCCCGGCGGAGCGACGGCTTCAGCTCCTTGAGCCGCCCCAGCAGACCGTTGACGAACGAGGGCGACTCATCGGTCGAGAACTCCTTCGCCAGCTGCACCATCTCGTCCAGCACGACGGCGTCCGGGGTCTCGTCCACCCAGATCAGCTCGTACGCGCCCAGCCGCAGGATGTTGCGGTCCACGACCGGCATCCGGTCGAGCGTCCACCCGACCGCGTACTGGGCGATCAGCTCGTCGATGCGCCGCGCGTGCTCGGCGTAGCCCTCGACCAGCTGCATCGTGTACTCGCTGACCGGCGGCTGCCGGGTGTCGGAGCGGGACAGCCGGACCCAGTCGGCGAGGACCGTCAGGACGTCGGCGCCGCGCTGGTCGCCCTCGAAGAGGATCTGGAAGGCGCGCTTGCGGGCCGTGTTGCGGGCAGCCACGGTTAGCTGTTCACCCGGCCGAGGTAGTCGCTCGTACGGGTGTCGACCTTGATCTTCTCACCGGTGGTGATGAAGAGCGGGACCTGGATCTGGTGGCCGGTCTCCAGGATGGCGGGCTTGGTGCCGCCGGTGGAGCGGTCGCCCTGGACGCCCGGCTCGGTCTCCTGGATGGTCAGCTCGACGGCGGCGGGCAGCTCGACGAAGAGCACCTCGCCCTCGTGCGTGGCGACGGTGGCGGTGAAGCCCTCCACCAGGAAGTTGGCGGCGTCGCCGACGGCCTTGCGGTCGACCATCAGCTGGTCGTAGGTCTCCATGTCCATGAAGACGAAGTAGTCGCCGTCCATGTACGAGAACTGCATGTCGCGCTTGTCGACAGTGGCGGTCTCGACCTTGACACCGGCGTTGAAGGTCTTGTCGACGACCTTGCCGGAGAGCACGTTCTTGAGCTTGGTGCGCACGAAGGCCGGGCCCTTGCCGGGCTTGACGTGCTGGAACTCGACGACGGACCAGAGCTGGCCGCCTTCGAGCTTGAGCACCAGGCCGTTCTTGAGGTCGTTCGTGGAAGCCACGGTTGCGGAATCTCCTGGACTGACGTACGACCCCGGGTCACGCGCTACAGCGCGAGCAGCTCCTTGGTCGTGATGGTGAGTAGCTCGGGTCCGCCGTCCGCCTCGGGGCGCACGACGAGCGTGTCATCGATCCGGACACCGCCCCGGCCCGGGAGGTGGACCCCCGGTTCGACGGTGACCGGCACGCAAGCGTCCAGTTTACCCATGGCCGCGGGGGCGAGCTGCGGGTCCTCGTCGATTTCGAGTCCGACGCCGTGCCCGGTGAGCGGCGGCAGGGCCTCCGCGTAGCCCGCCGAGTCCAGCACCTGGCGCGCCGCGCGGTCCACGTCACGGCAGGCGGCGCCGGGGGCGAGGGCCTCGCGGCCGGCGCGCTGGGCGGAGAAAACCAGGTCGTACAGCTGGATCTGCCAGTCCGCCGGGGAGGTGCCGATGACGAACGTACGGCCGATCTCGCAGCGGTAGCCGCGGTAGGTCGCGCCGAGGCAGACGGAGAGGAAGTCTCCCTCCTCCACCCGACGGTCGGTGGGCCGGTGACCGCGGCGGCCGGAGTTCGGGCCGGTGGCGACGGAGGTGGGGAAGGCCGGGCCGTCGGCGCC
The DNA here is from genome assembly GCF_044327085.1 of Streptomyces sp. AM6-12. Taxonomy (NCBI): domain Bacteria; kingdom Bacillati; phylum Actinomycetota; class Actinomycetes; order Kitasatosporales; family Streptomycetaceae; genus Streptomyces; species Streptomyces sp. AM6-12. The sequence continues at coordinate 6,047,306 of NZ_JBIQWN010000001.1, read as the reverse complement.
GTGGTCGACCAGGCGGCGCTCCAGCTCCAGGGCGAGGTGCCGTTCGGTGCGGCCGACGAGGATGGACTCCAGCAGCTCACCGAGGGCCTGGTCGGCGATCTCCGCGCCGATGCGCAGGCAGGAGATCTCCTCCTCGTCCTTGACGACCCTGAGCTGCTCCACGGCGCAGCCGACGTCGGCGAGGCGCAGGGCCGGGGCGACGGCGGCGATGGCCCGGTGCCGGGCGACCGTCAGATGGTGTTCCTCGACGGCGAGGGAGTCCGCGCCCTGGTTCCGGGCGAGGCCGGCGGCGGTGACGGCGGTGTCGCCGCCCCGCGCGGGCAGGACGTGCACCCGCAGGGTGTCGTCCGGCCGGCCCTCGAAGGGGCGCTCGTCGGGCGGGACGGCGCACACCAGGAGGTCCTCGCGGCTGCCGAGGAGCAGGACGGCGCCGTGCGGGGCGGCGGCCGCGAGGTAGCGCACGTTGGCGGGACGGGTGACGAGCGCTGCCGCGGTGCCGGCCGCGTTGAAGTGGTCCCGGAGGCGGGATCGGCGGTTCGCGTACACCTCTGACATGAGATGAGCGTAGGAGTTTTATGTCGTTTGTGCCGATTTTTGGGGGCCGAGTGGGGTTCGTGGGGCCGGGCACCCCGTGATCACCAGCTCGGTGGGCTCGCTATCGCTCTCGCCAGGACCTCGTCCAGGACCCTCGCCGTGCCCGGTACGTCCAGTTGGGAGTTGTCGATGATCGGCAGGCCCGAGCCGTACCAGCCGGCCATGCGGCCGTGGATGCGGGCGACCTCCTCGTCGGTGAGGCGGCGGTTGCCGGTGCGCTTCGCGTTGCGCTCCAGGACGATGTCCAGGCCGGGCAGCAGGACGACCGGGAGCAGGCCGGGACCGACATGGCGCTTCCAGCCGCCGAGGCCGACGACGGGGCGGTCCGGGAAGACCGCGTCGTCCAGGATGCAGGAGATGCCGTTGGCCAGGAAGTTGCGCGCGGCGAAGCCGCAGGTACGGCGGGCCAGGCGGTACTGGGCCTCGGAATGGTCGTTCCAGCCGGACTGGGGGTCGGCGAAGCCGGAGCGGACCCACTCGCGGACGTCGTCCAGGCTGATGTGGGCCGTGGGCACGCGCCGGTGGTCCGCCCAGTACTTCGCCACGCTGGTCTTGCCCGCGCCGGCGGGACCGATCAGCAGGACGGCCAGCGTGGTGGTCGTCGGATCGGGCACCGCGGTGGCGGTGGGCGCCGGGGTCGGCACGCCGAAGGGGGCGCCCGGTGGCAGGTGCACATGACCGGTGCTCTCGGGGGCCGGGGGCTGCGGGTGCGCCGGAGCGGCGGGAGCCGGGGGCTGGGCAGGGGCCGGGGGCCGCGCGTGCGGGTGCGGATTACCCGGCGGCGCCGGCGCGGGCGGAACCGGGGACGGCTGCCGGCCCGGAGGGACCGGCGGCTGTTGTCCCGAAGGGACGGGCAGGGACGGCGGCGGCTGCTGGCCCGGAGGGACCTGCTGCCGGCTCGCCGGGACCCGTGGTGATGGGGGCGGGAAGGCCGGGGGCGGGGCGGCGGAGCCCTGCGTGGGGGGTTCGCCGGGGGGTTGTGCGGCCGATGGCCAGCCGGTGTCCGGCCGGTGCCCCGGCTGGTGGGGCGGCGGCAGCGGAGATCCCACTGCGTGCTGCATCCGTTGCCACTCCGTCTCGTACAGGCAGTTGGGGGTGCAGGCGGCGGGGGGCGGGCCCCGCTCCTGCGCGAACGGTACCGTCCCCGGCCGTCGTTCGGTGAAACGGCCGGGGGCGGCCCGAAGTGCCCGGTGCGCCGGGAAAGATGGCGCGGCCTGCGAGAACGGCGGGGCTACTCGCCGACTTCCCCGTAGGCGGCCAGCAGGACGGCCGGGTCGGGGCCCTCCAGGACGGTCGGCTTGGCCAGCCCGTCCAGGACGATGAAGCGCAGCAGATCGCCGCGGGACTTCTTGTCGACCTTCATGTTCTCGACCAGCTTGGGCCACTGGTCGTAGCGGTAGTGCAGCGGCAGGCCGACGGATTCGAGGATCGCGCGGTGGCGGTCGGCCGTCGCGTCGTCCAGCCGGCCCGCGAGGCGGCCGAGTTCGGCGGCGAAGTGCATGCCAACCGCGACCGCGGCGCCGTGCCGCCACTTGTAGCGCTCGTTCTTCTCGATGGCGTGGCCGAGCGTGTGGCCGTAGTTGAGGATCTCGCGGCGGCCGGACTCCTTCAGGTCCGAGGAGACGACCTCGGCCTTCACCCGGATCGAGCGTTCGATCAACTCGGCCGTGTGCGGGCCCTGCGGACCGCGCGCGGCCCCGGGGTCGGCCTCGATCAGGTCGAGGATCACCGGGTCGGCGATGAAGCCGGCCTTGATGATCTCGGCGAGCCCGGAGACGTAGTCGTTGACCGGCAGAGAGTCCAGTGCGGCCAGGTCGCACAGCACGCCGGCCGGCGGGTGGAAGGCGCCCACCAGGTTCTTGCCCTCGGCGGTGTTGATGCCGGTCTTGCCGCCGACCGCCGCGTCCACCATGGCGAGCACGGTGGTCGGTACGGCGATCCAGCGCACCCCGCGCAGCCAGGTCGCGGCCACGAACCCGGCGAGGTCGGTGGTCGCGCCGCCGCCCACGCCGACGATGACATCGGTACGGGTGAAGTGGGACTGGCCGAGCGCCTTCCAGCAGTAGGCGGCGACCTCGGCCGTCTTTGCCTCCTCGGCGTTGGGCACCTGGATGGCGATCGCCTCGTAGCCCTGCTCGGCCAGGTCGGCGCGGAGCGCGTCCCCGGTCTCGGCCAGCGCCTCGGGGTGGACCACGGCCACCCGCTTGGCCTTGGGGCCGATCAACCCGGCCAGTTCGCCCAGGAGTTGGCGGCCGACCAGCACCTCGTACGGGTCGGTGCCCGCGGTGCCCGCGACCTGGATCCGGGTGACTGCCTCGCTCATGCCTTCTTCAACTCCACTGCGTCCAGCGCCGCTTGCGCGACCTCTTCGGGGGTGCGGCCGTCCGTCGGTACGACGGCGGTGGCGACCTCCTCGTACAAGTGGCGCCGCGCCTCCATCAGCTCGCGCCACTGCTTGCGCGGATTGACCGCGAGCAGCGGGCGGGCCACGTTCAGACCGGTGCGCCGCACCGCCTCCTCCACGTCCATGGAGAGGTAGACCACCGGGTGCCCGGCGAGCAGGGCGCGGGTGTCCGCGTCGAGGACCGCGCCACCGCCGAGCGCGAGGACGCCCTCGTGGTCGGCGAGCGCGGTGGCCACGGCCGCCTTCTCCAGCGCCCGGAAGTGCTCCTCGCCCTCGTCCACGAAGATCGCGGAGATCTCCCGGCCCTCGGTGGCCACGATGTCGTCGTCGGTGTCCCGGTAGCCGGTGCCCAGCCGCTCGGCCAGCAGCCGGCCCACGGTGGACTTGCCGACGCCCATCGGGCCGACGAGGACCAGACGCGGCCCGCTCATCGGATCCGCAGGTTGTCGAGGTACGACCGCACGTTCCGGCGGGTCTCGGCCACCGAGTCGCCGCCGAACTTCTCCGCGACCGCGTCGGCCAGCACCAGCGCGACCATCGCCTCGGCCACGATGCCCGCGGCCGGCACCGCGGAGACGTCGGAGCGCTGGTGGTGGGCCTGCGCGGCCTCGCCGGTGGTCACGTCCACGGTGCGCAGCGCGCGCGGCACCGTGGCGATCGGCTTCATCGCGGCCCGCACCCGCAGCAGCTCACCGGTGGACAGACCACCCTCGGTGCCGCCCGCGCGGCCGGAGACCCGCCGGATGCCCTCCGGAGTGCCCACGATCTCGTCGTGCGCCTGCGAGCCCGGCACCCGCGCCAGCTCGAAGCCGTCACCGATCTCCACGCCCTTGATCGCCTGGATGCCCATCAGGGCACCGGCGAGCCGCGCGTCCAGCTTGCGGTCCCAGTGCACATGCGAGCCCAGACCGACCGGCACGCCGTAGGCCAGCACCTCGACCACACCGCCCAGCGTGTCGCCGTCCTTGTGGGCCCGGTCGACCTCCTCGACCATCGCCCTCGACGCGTCCGCGTCCAGGCAGCGCAGCGGGCCCGCGTCCAGCTTCTCCACATCGGCCGGCGTCGGGTACACCCCGGCCGGGGCCTTCACCGAGCACAGCTCGACCACGTGGGAGACGATCTCGATCCCGGCCGTCTCCTTCAGGTACGACCGGGCCACCGCGCCCAGCGCCACCCGCGCGGCCGTCTCGCGGGCGGAGGCGCGCTCCAGGATCGGGCGGGCCTCGTCGAAGCCGTACTTCTGCATGCCCGCCAGGTCGGCGTGGCCGGGCCGGGGCCGGGTCAGCGGCGCGTTGCGGGCGAGCCCGTCGAGGATCTCGGCGTCGACCGGATCGGCCGCCATGACCTGCTCCCACTTCGGCCACTCGGTGTTGCCGACCATGATCGCGACCGGCGAGCCGAGGGTCAGTCCGTGCCGGACGCCACCCAGAAAGGTGACCTCGTCCCGCTCGAACTTCATCCGCGCACCGCGGCCATAGCCGAGCCGCCGCCGCGCGAGGTGGTCCGCCACCATCTCCGTGGTGATCGGTACGCCGGCGGGAAGGCCCTCCAGCGTCGCCACAAGTGCGGGACCGTGGGACTCCCCCGCGGTCAGCCAACGCAGCCTGCTCAACGGTGCTCCTCAGTGTTCGCGCCCGGTACTGCCCGGCCCACGCGTTCGTGCGGACGCCGACGGCGTGACCGGATGCGCGACCCCGGCCCGCCATGTCCGATCCTCCCACGTCCGGGGCGGGTGTCCGGTGTCCGGTCCAGCAAGCGGACGGAACGGTGGACGGCCGACGGACGCGGCGGAGGCCGACCGGCGAACGCGGCGCGGGCCGACCGACGGTCGGGGCAGGCCCGGCCGACGGGCGCGGCGCGGGCCGACAGCCGGACGCGGGGCGGACCGACCGGCGCGGCGCGGCGCGGACCGACCGGCGGGCACGGCAGGCCCGGCCAGCGGGCACGGCGCGGCCCGACCGGCGGGCACGGCAGGTCCGGCCGGCGGGCACGGCGCGGCCCGACCGGCGGGCACGGCAGGTCCGGCCGGCGGGCACGGCGCGGCCCGACCGGCGGGCACGGCAGGTCCGGCCGGCGGGTGCCGGTACGGCGGCTCAGCGGGCGGCGAGCGCCGCTTCCCCGGCCCGGCGCATGGCCTCCAGCGGCGCGGGGGCGCGTCCCGTCATCTGCTCGACCTGGAGGACGGCCTGGTGGACCAGCAGGTCGAGCCCGCCGACCACGGCCCCGCCGTACATGGACCAGCGGGCCGCCAGCTCGGTGGGCCAGGGCTCGTAGAGCACGTCGAAGAGGGTGACGGGGCGCTCGGGCACGGCGGCGGCGAGGGCGTCGGTGGTGCCGGCCGGGGTGGTGGCGATCACCAGCGGGGCGCGCAGGGCCTCGGCGGCGTCCGACCAGTCGGCCGTACGGACGTCCACGTCCAGGCGGCGGCCCCACTGGCGCATCTCGGCGGCGCGGGGCTCGCTGCGCACATAGGCGACGATCTCCCCAGTGCAGACGCGGGACAGGGCGGCGAGGGCGGAGGAGGCGGTGGCGCCGGCGCCGAGGATCGCGGCGGACTCGACCTGTTCGATGCCGTGTTCGCGCAGCGCGGCCACCATGCCGGGGACGTCGGTGTTGTCCCCGCGTGTGCGGCCGTCCGCGTCGAACACGACGGTGTTGACCGCGTCCACCGAGGCGGCGGTCTCGCTGACCTCGTCCAGCAGCTCGATGACCGCCCGCTTCAGCGGCATGGTCAGCGACAGCCCCGCCCACTCGGGCCCGAGCTTCTCGAAGAAGCCGGGCAGGGCCGCCTCGTCGACCTCGAACCGGTCGTACGACCAGCCGGTGAGCCCGAGTTCGGCGTAGGCGGCCCGGTGCAGCACCGGGGAGAGCGAGTGGGCGATGGGCTTTCCGAGCACGGCGGCCCGGCGGGCGTCAGTTGCCCGAGGTGGCATTGAACTTGTCCTTGAGCTGCTTGAATTCTTCGTATGTCTTGGCGAATTCGGTATTCGTCGTACCGTCGGTCGCCACGAAATAGATCCAGCCGTCGTGGGTCGGATTCAGCGCCGCCTTGAGCGCGTCTTCGCCGGGGTTTCCGATCGGACCGGGCGGCAGGCCCTTGTGGGTGTACGTGTTGTACGGGCTCTGGTTACTGTTGATCTCCTTCTCGGAGATATGGATATTGCTGGTGCCCTTGGCGTAGTTGTACGTCGAGTCGAACTGGAGGAGCTGATTCGTCTCGGTGTTGGTGGGCTTCAGGCGGTTGTAGACCACCTCGGCCATCTTGCGGAAGTCCTCGTGCGTCTTGCCCTCGGCCTGGACCAGGCTCGCGACCGTGACCAGCTCGAACGCGTCGTGCAGGCCGAGCGACTTGGCCTTCGCGTCCAGGCCGTAGGCGGCGTACCGCTCCTTGGCCTGGGCCACCATCTGCTTGAGGATCGCGTCCGGCTTCATACCCTTGGCGGCCGCGTAGCTGCCCGGGAAGAGGAAGCCTTCCAGCGGGTCCTTGATATTGCTGTTCGTCGACACCCAGGCCGGCAGGCCGAAGGTCCGGTATTCCTTCGCGGCGACCTTCTGGGTCGTTCCGGAGGCCAGTTCGAGTTTCTTGTCGATGTTCTGGTAGACACCGGCATTGCGCTCGCCCGGCGTCACGACCACATTGTTCTGACTCTTCGGGTCCAGCATCATCCGCACCGCGCTCGCGGCGGACATCTCCTTCTTCAGGAGATAGGCGCCCGCCTGGATCGAGTCGCCACCCGGTGTGGTGCCCTGGGCGTGCACGAAGGCCTCGGCGCTCTTGACGACACCGGCTTCCTTCAGCCGCCGCCCGATGTCCCAGCCGCCGGCGCCCTTGGGGATCTCCACGGTCACCGGCTCGCCGATGCCGTCGCCCGCGTAGTCCGGGGCCGGGGCGAAACGATTTTGGTAGAACTTGTAGCCGTAGTAGCCGACTCCGCCGAGGCCGCCGCCGAAGACCAGGACGACGACCATGCAGGCGCAGCCGGTGCGCCGTTTCTTGCTCTTGACGGGTTTCCGGACCTTGCCACCGCGCCGCTCCCGGCGGCCGGCCCGCTCGTGCTCCTCGCCGTCCTCGTCATCATCGGCGCCGCCCGCGAAGAAGGCGTGCTCCTCCTGGTCACCGGCGGGCGCGTCCGGCTCGGGTTCGGCCTCGGGGCGTCTGCGGCCGGGGGGCTCCGGCGGCGGGTAGGCGTCCTCGGTGCCGTAGAGGTCGGGCTGCTCGGCCCCGTACGCCACGGGCTGCTGCCCGTAGGGGTCGCCGGGGTCGGCCGCGTAGGGCACCTGGCCGTGGGTGCCGGTCGCGTCCCAGCCGCCCTGGTGACCGGAGCCCTGGTGACCGGGGTGCTCCGGCTGCTGCGGGTACTGGCCCTGGTACTGGGGGTCGAACTGGGGATGACCCTGGTTGCCGTAGTCCGAATACTGCTGACCGTCGTACCCGTGCTGCCGGTTCTGCGACCAGTCACCGCCGTACTGCTGCGGCTGCTGCGGGTACTGCTGCTGCGACGGGCCGCCGTAGGCAGCCTGGTGCGCGGCGTACGCCTGCTGCCCTTCCCATCCGCCGTCCCCGTACAACGGGTCCTGCGGATGCCACGGTTCGGAGCCCGGGCCCCGGCCATACTCGGTCATCGATCCCCTAGAGCCGCGAGGCCGACGGTCACGCGGCCGGGGGCCGGCTTCCGCTCCGCCTCTTGCTGTGCGGCGGCTATTCGAACGCCGCCGCATCGCGCGGAACGTTACCGTATCGCGATCAGATGACCACTTCGACGCCCTCGCCGGGTGGCTTACCTGACACCCGTTCGGATTCGAGTGCCTGCTGGAGGATGATCACAGCGGCGGCCTGATCGATGACGGCCCGGCCCTTCTTGGACTTCACGCCCGAGGCCCGCAGACCCTGGGTGGCCGTCACGGTCGTCATCCGCTCGTCCACGAGGCGGACCGGCACCGGCTTGATGCCCTTGGCGAGTTCCTGGGTGAACGCGCGGACCTTGACGGCGGCCGGGCCCTCGCCCCCCTTGAGGGAGCGGGGGAGACCTACGACTACCTCGATCGGCTCATACTCCGCCACCAGTTGACGCAACCGGCGGTGGGCGGCGGGGATGTCCCGGCCGGGGACCGTCTCCACCGGTGTGGCGAGGATCCCATCGGGGTCGCACGAGGCGACCCCGATCCGGGCGTCCCCGACGTCGATCGAAAGCCGACGTCCTCTGCGCATTTCCGACCGTTTCCTTACTCGGCTATCACTTGGCGGTCTCGGCCACTGTCACTTGGCGGTCTCGGCGACGAGACGCTCGACGGCCTCGACGGCCTCGCCGACGGCGGCCGGGTTCTGACCGCCGCCCTGGGCCACGTCCGGCTTGCCGCCACCGCCGCCGCCGAGGGTCTTGGCGGCCGTGCGCACCAGGTCGCCGGCCTTCAGACCGCGCTCGCGGGCGGCCTCGTTGGTGGCGATGACCGTCAGCGGCTTGCCGTTGTTCACCGTGAACAGGGCGACCACGGCGGGCCGGCCGCCCTGGATACGGCCGCGCACGTCGAGGACCAGCTTGCGCAGGTCGTCCGGCGTGGTGCCGTCCGGCACTTGCCCGGTGACCAGGGCGATGCCCCGCACGTCCTTGGCCGAGTCGGCGAGACCGCCGGCGGCCTGGAGCACCTTCTCGGCGCGGAACTTCTCGATCTCCTTCTCGGCGTCCTTCAGCTTGCCTAGCATGGCGGAGACCTTCTCCGGCAGTTCCTCGGAGCGGCCCTTGAGCAGTTCGGTCAGCTGGTTGACGACCGTGTGCTCACGGGCGAGGAAGTTGTAGGCGTCCACGCCGACCAGGGCTTCGATACGGCGCACACCGGAGCCGATGGAGGACTCGCCGAGCAGCTTCACCAGGCCCAGCTGGGCGGTGTTGTGCACATGGGTGCCGCCGCACAGCTCCTTGGAGAAGTCGCCGATGGTCACCACCCGGACCCGCTCGCCGTACTTCTCGCCGAACTCGGCGATGGCGCCCTGCTTCTTGGCCTGGTCGATGCCCATGACCTCGGCGTGCACGTCGAGATCGCGGGCGAGGACCTCGTTGATCTTCTGCTCGACGTCGGTCATCACGGCCGTCGGCACGGCGGACGGCGAGCCGAAGTCGAAGCGGAAGCGGCCGGGCTGGTTCTCGGAACCGGCCTGGGCGGCCGTCGGGCCGAGGGCGTCGCGCAGGGCCTGGTGGGTGAGGTGGGTGGCCGAGTGGGCGCGGGCGATGGCCTTGCGGCGGCGGTTGTCGATGGCGGCGTGGGCCTTGGCGCCGACCGTCACCTCGCCGACCTGGACGACGCCCTTGTGCACATAGACACCCGGAACCGGCTTCTGGCAGTCGCGGATCTCGATCACGGCACCGGAGTCGACCCTGATCCGGCCGGTGTCGCCGATCTGGCCGCCGCCCTCGGCGTAGAACGGGGTGCGGTCCAGGACGACCTCGACCTCGTCGCCCTCGGAGGCGGCCGGGGAGGAGACGCCGTCGACCAGCAGGCCCACGATGATGGACTCGCCCTCGGTGTCGGTGTAGCCGATGAAGTCGGTGGCACCGGCGCTGTCGGCGATCTCACGGTAGGCACCGAGATCGGCGTGGCCGGTCTTCTTGGCCTGGGCGTCGGCCTTGGCGCGCTCCCGCTGCTCCTTCATCAGGCGGCGGAAGCCCTCCTCGTCCACGGACAGGCCCTGCTCGGCGGCCATCTCCAGGGTGAGGTCGATCGGGAAGCCCCAGGTGTCGTGGAGCAGGAAGGCCTTCTCCCCGGACAGGACGCGGCCACCGGACTGCTTGGTCTCGGTGACGGCGGTGTCCAGGATGTTGGTGCCGGCCTTCAGCGTCTTCAGGAAGGCGTTCTCCTCGGCGAGGGCGACCTTCTCGATGCGCTCGCGGTCGGTGAGCAGCTCCGGGTACTGCTGACCCATCATGGCGATCACGGTGTCGATCAGGTCCTTGACGACCGGACCCGTGGCGCCCAGGAGCCGCATGTTGCGGATGGCGCGGCGCATGATGCGGCGCAGCACGTAGCCGCGGCCCTCGTTGCCCGGAGTGACGCCGTCGCCGATGAGCATCACGGAGGTGCGCATGTGGTCGGTGACCACGCGCAGGGAGACGTCCGAGTCGTGGGCGTCGCCGTAGCGGACGCCGGTCAGCTCGGTGGCCTTCTCGATGACGGCCATCGAGGTGTCGATCTCGTACATGTTCTGCACGCCCTGAAGGATCATGGCGAGACGTTCGAGGCCGAGGCCGGTGTCGATGTTCTTGCTGGGCAGGTCACCGAGGATCTCGAAGTCGTCCTTGCCGGTGCCCTCGCCCCGCTCGTACTGCATGAAGACGAGGTTCCAGATCTCCACGTACCGCTCGTCGTTGACGGCCGGGCCGCCCTCGGCGCCGAACTCGGGGCCGCGGTCGTAGTTGATCTCGGAGCAGGGTCCGCAGGGGCCGGGGACGCCCATGGACCAGAAGTTGTCCTTCTTGCCCAGGCGCTGGATGCGCTCCTTGGGCACGCCGACGACCTCGTGCCAGATCTGCTCGGCCTCGTCGTCGTCCTGGTAGACGGTGATCCACAGGCGCTCGGGGTCGAGGCCGTAACCGCCCTTGTCCCGGTCGCTGGTGAGCAGCTCCCAGGCGTACTTGATGGCGCCTTCCTTGAAGTAGTCGCCGAAGGAGAAGTTGCCGCACATCTGGAAGAACGTGCCGTGGCGGGTGGTCTTGCCGACCTCTTCGATGTCGGGGGTGCGCACGCACTTCTGCACGCTGGTGGCGCGCTGGAAGGGCGGCTTGACCTCACCCAGGAAGTAGGGCTTGAAGGGCACCATGCCGGCGGGGACGAGGAGCAGAGTCGGGTCGTCCGCGATGAGCGACGCCGAAGGGACGACGGTGTGCCCGCGCTCCTCGAAGAAGCTCAGCCAGCGGCGGCGAATCTCGGCCGACTCCATCAGTGGTCCTCATTCCGGTTGTACGAGTGCATCGGGGATTCGATGTACTTCGGGTTGGTGCGGTTGGTGTTCGGTGCGTACTCGATGGCGGTGAGCCGCCGGGGGGCGGGGAGCGCGTCGCCCTGGATGCCGAGGGCCTCCTGGAGTTCGTCCTCCCGCTGGGCCATGTTGTCGCGGACGTCGAGCGCGAAGCCGACCGCGCGGTCCTTCAGGCGCTGCCCGGTCTCCAGGGCCTTGTTGGCCGCGGTGGCGGCCAGGCTTTCGGGGGTCAGCTGCCTCAGCTTGCGGTTGACCTTGGTGGTGGCCCAGACGCCGGCGGCGACACCGGTGGTGAACCAGAAGGTACGACGGAACATGGCTCGCTCTCAGTCCCTCTTCCCGCGGAGGTTGCGCTTGCGTCGTGCGGCGGGGACCGTGCGGCCCACGATCACGGTACGCCGGTCCGATGTCCCGGCCACGTCCTCCTCCTTGCGGCCGCCGAGCGCCCTGCGGACGCCGTAGCCGAAGGCCGCGACCTTGACCAGCGGGCCGCCGAAGGTGGAGGCGACGGTGGTGGACAGGGCGGAGGCGTTGGAGGTGACCTCCTGGACGTCGCTGGCGATCGCGTCGACCCGGTCGATCTGGGTCTGCGCGGAGCGCACCGCCTGGGAGGCGTCCGCGAGCAGCGGGACGGCCTGGTCGGTCACGTCCGCCACGAGCTTGGTGGTCGCCTTGAGCGTCTGGGCCACCCTCGCGAGAGCCACCGCGAGGAAGGAGACCAGGATCGCCCAGAAGACGGCCACCAGGATTCCGGCCACCTCGCCACCGGACACTGTGCGCACCCGCTCCCTGAAACGTGCCTGAGCATCGGAAAAGTCGTGTCCCGAGCCTATCGCGCCGGGGCGGACGCTCCGTACCGGATTACCGGCGGAAACGGTGGAGTTACAGGAAGCGATTGTACGGAATGAACACGGTTCAGTACGCTCCGTGTCCCATGCGAGGTCCTCAGTGCCCAGAACCTTTCGCCGATGGCGAGCCGCCCCTTGAACTGACCGGATTCGTCGGACGGACGGCGCAGGCGGCGGAGCTCGCCGCGGCGCTGCGGTCGGCCCGCCTGGTGACGGTGACCGGGGCCGGCGGAGTGGGCAAGTCCCGGCTGGCCGCGCGCGTCGTCGCCGGCTGGGAGACCGCGTACGGCTGGGTGGAGCTGGCGTCCGTGCACGACGGGGAGTTCGTGGAGTACGCGGTGGCGGAGGCCCTCGGGCTGACCGACCACACCACCCGGCCGCCGCGCGAGACGGTGCCGGAGCAACTGGCCGCACGCCCGCTGCTGCTGGTCCTCGACGGGTTCGAGCATCTGGTGGCGGCCACCGCCGAGCTGGTCGCGCACCTGCTGCGCGGGCTGCCCGAGCTGCGGGTGCTGGCGGTGGGCCGGCGCCCGCTGGGCCTCGCGGGCGAGCGGCTGTTCCCGCTGGCGCCGCTCGGCGCGGACGAGGCGGCCGAGCTGCTCGTCGAGCGGGCCGGGGAGCACGGGATCACGGTGTCCGACGGCCCCGAGGTGCGGGAGCTGTGCCGCCGGCTGGACGGCATCCCGCTGGCGCTGGAGCTGGCGGCGGGGCGACTGCGGGCCCTGTCCCCCGCGCAGTTGCTGGACCGCCTCGACGACCGGTTCCGGCTGCTGACCGGCGGCGGGCGCGGTGTGCCGCCGCGGCACCGGACGCTGCGCACGGCGATCGGCTGGAGCCATGAGCTGTGCACCGGACCCGAGCGGCTGCTGTGGGCGCGGCTGACGGTGTTCGCGGGGAGCTTCGACCTGGAGGCGGTCGAATACGTGTGCAGCGGGGACGGGCTCCCCGAGGCGGACATCCTGGACGTGCTCTCGGAGCTGCTGGCCCAGTCGGTGATCGCCCGCGAGGAGACCGGGGCGGGTGCGCGCTACCGGATGCTGGACACCGTGCGGGCCTACGGCGCCGACTGGCTGGAAGCGACCGGGGACGCGGCGCGGCTGCGGCGGCGGCACCGGGACTGGTACCTGGGCCTGGCGACCTGGTGCGAGCTGGAGTGGTTCTCACCCCAGCAGCGGGAGGTGGCCGCGCGGGTGGCGGTGGAGCTGCCCAGCCTGCGGGCCGCGCTGGAGTTCTGCCTCACCGAGCCCGCGGAGGCGCATCTGGGGCAGTACCTGGCGGGGTCGCTGTGGTTCTGCTGGGTGGGCTGCGGGCGGCTGGCGGAGGGGCGGCGCTGGCTGGAGCGGAGCCTGGCGCTGGAGTCGGGTTACGAGCGGTCCCGGCTGAAGGCGCTGTGGGTGCTCGGCTATGTGGCGGTGCTCCAGGGCGACAGCGGGCCGGCGCTCCGGGTGCTGCGCGGGTGCCGGGAGCGGGCGCGGCGGTCGGGGGACGCGCTGGCGCTGGCGTACGCGGAGCACCGCACCGGCTGTCTGGCGCTGGTCACGGACGATCTGCCGCGTGCAGAAACGCTGCTGCGCTCGGCGCTGGCGCGCTACCGGGAGCTGGGCGAGCTGAACAGCAATGTGCTGATGGGGCGGGTCGAGCTGGCGATGGCGCGCGCCTTCCAGGGGGATCTGCCGGAGGCGGTGGGACTGTGCGAGGACGTGCGCCGGGTGTGCGAGGAGCACGGGGAGCGCTGGGCGCGGTCGTACGCGCTGTACGTCCTGGCGTACGCGGCCTGGCGGGAGGGCGCCCCGGCGCGGACGCGGGAGCTGCTGACCGAGTGCCTGGGCCACGCGCACGCCTTCGACGATCTGCTCGGCTCGGTCCTGGCCCTGGAACTGCTCGCGCTGGTGACGGCGACCGAGGGCGATCACGCCGAGGCGGCCGTCCTCCAGGGCGCGGCCGCCCGGCTGTGGCCCTCGGTGGGGCTGCCCCTGTTCGGTTCGGCGCACTACAACGCGCCGCACGCGCAGTGCGAGTCGGCCGCCCGCGGCGCGCTCGGCGATGTCCGGTACGAGGAGTGCGCCCGGCGCGGCGGGCGTCTGGACCGGGAGGCGGCGGTGCGCCGGGCGCTGGGCGCGCCGGGGGCACGGGCCGCGGCCGCGGTGCCGGCTCCGCGCGGGGCGGGACGGCGGGACGCGGTGCGGACGGGCGGGGGCCGCGAGGCGGGGAAGGGCAGGTAGGTCCGGCAGCGCCGGTGGGAGGGGTGCGCGGCGCGCCCTGGACGCCTCGCGCGGCGCGCGGGCCCGGAAAACGCGTACCCGCCGCCCCCTGCCCTCGCGGGCGGGAGACGGCGGGCCGGAGTGCGGTGCTGCGCCGGGGCTGGGATCAGCGGGCGTAGTACTCGACGACGAGCTGCTCGTCGCAGATCACCGGGATCTCCTTGCGGTTCGGCTCGCGGTCCAGGCGGAACGCCAGGGCCTTGAGGTTCACCTGGAGGTAGCGCGGGGTCTCGCCGTCCGCGGCGAAGCCACCCTCACGGGCGATCTGGAACAGCGTCTTGTCCTTGGAGCGGTCGCGGACCTGCACGACGTCGTCCGGACGGACACGGAAGGACGGCTTGTCGACCTTCTGGCCGTTGACCTGGATGTGGCCGTGGACGACCATCTGGCGGGCCTGGTAGATCGTGCGGGCCAGGCCCGAACGCAGGACCAGCGCGTCGAGGCGGCGCTCCAGCTCGATGATCAGGGCCTCACCGGTCTTGCCCTGAACCTTGGAGGCACGCTCGTAGGCGCGGACGAGCTGGCGCTCGGACACGTCGTACTGCGCGCGCAGGCGCTGCTTCTCCAGCAGACGGACCTTGTAGTCCGAGTTCTGCTTGCGGCCGCGGCCGTGCTCACCCGGCGGGTAGGGGCGGGCCTCGAAGTACTTGACGGCCTTCGGGGTCAGCGCGATACCGAGGGCACGCGACTTCTTGACCTTGGGGCGGGACTGGTTCGCCACTGTCTCAATCTCGTTTCGTAGTGTTCGGCTTGCCAGATGTTTCGGGAGGTCGCATCCGCAGCCGGGAAGACCCGCCGGTCCGCTGGGGACCCGCTGGGCAGCCGCTTCCCTGGTCTGGGCACATACGTGCAGCACGCGAGTGGCCCACCGACCGCTCCGGAACTCCGGGTGGTGGTGGGCTGCCCGCGACACCGTTCGACGGTGCGCGACGCTCCTGGAGTCCGTCCCGGAGGACGGGGTCTCCGGCCCGCTGTCCCGCTCTGACGGCACGGGACTGGGCGCTTCGCAGCAGTCTACAGGCTGCTCAGGACCGCCTGCGACCGAGGTGCTTGCGGGTCCAGTCGACCGCGTCCGCGTAGCGCGCCTCGGCGCCGTGCCGGGTCGGCGCGTAGTACTCGCGGTCCTTGATCACGTCCGGGGCGTACTGCTGCTCGGCGATGCCCTCGGGCAGGTCGTGCGGATAGACATAGCCCTGCGCGTGGCCGAGTTTGGCGGCGCCCTTGTAGTGGCTGTCGCGCAGATGCGGCGGGACGGCGCCGGCCAGGCCCTTGCGGACGTCCTCCAGGGCGGCGCCTATCGCGGTCGTCGCGGAGTTGGACTTGGGAGCGAGCGCGAGGGCGATGGTGGCGTGGCTGAGGGTGAGGGCCGCCTCGGGGAAGCCGATCATGGCGACGGCCTGGGCGGCGGCGACCGCGATGGGCAGCGCGTTCGGGTCGGCCAAGCCGATGTCCTCGCTGGCGGAGATCATCAGCCGCCGGGCGATGAACCGGGGGTCCTCGCCGGCCTCGATCATGCGGGCGAGGTAGTGCAGGGCGGCGTCCACGTCGGAGCCGCGGATGGACTTGATGAGGGCGCTGGCGACGTCGTAGTGCTGGTCGCCGTCGCGGTCGTACTTCACCGCCGCCCGGTCCACGGTCTGCTCCAGCGTGGCCAGGGAGACCTCGCTCTCGCCTTGGTCGAGGGCGGCGCCGGCGGCGGCCTCCAGGGCGGTCAGGGCGCGCCGGGCGTCGCCGCCCGCGATGCGCAGCAGGTGCTCCTCGGTGTCCTCGGGGAGGGTGACCGCGCCCTTCAGGCCGCGCTCGGCGGTCAGGGCGCGACGGAGCAGGCCGCGGATGTCGTCGTCGGTGAGGGGTTCGAGGGTGAGCAGCAGGGAGCGGGACAGCAGCGGGGAGATTACCGAGAAGTAGGGGTTCTCGGTGGTGGCCGCGATCAGGGTCACCCAGCGGTTCTCGACCGCGGGGAGCAGGGAGTCCTGCTGGGCCTTGCTGAAGCGGTGGATCTCGTCCAGGAAGAGGACGGTCTCGGTGCCGAAGCCGCCGGTGGCGCGGCGGGCGCCGTCGATGACCGCGCGCACCTCCTTGACGCCCGCGGTGATCGCGGACAGCTCCACGAAGCGCTTGTTGGTGGCCTTGGAGACCACGTACGCGAGGGTAGTCTTGCCGGTGCCGGGAGGGCCCCACAGGATCACCGAGGACGGTCCGGCGGGGCCGCCGGAGCCCTCGCCGACCAGGCGGCGCAGCGGCGAGCCGGGCCTGAGCAGGTGCTGCTGGCCCACGACCTCGTCCAGGGTGCGCGGGCGCATGCGCACCGCCAGGGGACTGGCCGCCGGGTCCTTCTCCTGGCGTTCCTCGGCTGCGGCGGTGAAGAGGTCGGGTTCCACGCTGAAACCCTAAGACACGGCACTGACAATGCGGCCCGGCCCCTTGCCGGGACCGGGCCGAAGGCGGTGGGCGGGCCGGGTCAGGCCCAGAGGGCGCTGCCCCAGCGGGTCAGGATCAGCATGGCGATGATGCCGCAGTGGGTGACCGGCAGCACCCAGGCGAACTCGCCGAAGAAGGAGCGCAGCCAGCGCGGGGCGGGCAGGAAGGCGTTGCGGACGTTGAACGAGGTGACGTACCAGAACATGGTGATCGTGGCGACCCAGGCCAGCGAGCACCACAGGCACAGCGCGTTGATCCGGTAGAGGGACTCGAACTGGAGCCAGGTGACGAAGCAGACGCCGAAGAGGCAGCCGAAGTTGAAGGTCAGCCAGTACCAGCGCGGGAAGCGGGCGTGGGCCAGCAGGCTCATGCCGACGCAGATCACGATGCCGTAGCAGACCAGGCCGAGCATCGGGTTGGGGAAGCCGAAGGCGGCGGCCTGTTTGCTCTCCATCACGCTGCCGCAGGAGACCACCGGGTTCATGCTGCAACCGGGGGTGAAGGTCTTGCCCGCGACCTTGTACTCAAGGATCTTGAACTTGTCGAGCGTGATCACCCAGGCGGCCAGCAGTCCGGCCGCGCCGGTGATGACCAGGAGCAGGGCGAAGGCGCGGCTGCCGCCCACCGAGCGGCCGTCGGCGGCGCGGTCGGGGCCGGACACCGCGGAGACGTCGTTGACTGTCGTCTTGCTCATCACGCCGATTCCGTCACTTGAGAGTTGGACCATCTTCGGGCACCGGCCATTGTGCCGCACCCCTGTGTGTGTCCACCGTTCGATGGACATAAGAAAGTCCGCCCGGTGGTCACGGACCGCACGGTTTTGGCCGGAACATCAAGGCCATGACAGCACACGCGAACGAATTCGCGGTGAACGTACGGGGCCGCGCGAGCGGTACCGGGACGTGACCACGGCGGGCGGCCTGGACCTCGGCCTCCGGCACGGCGTCCGGCGCGGCGGGGTGTTCGGCCTGCTCGGGCCCGCTGGCGCGGGCAAGGGCACCGCGGTGGAGGTTTCCCAGGGCAACCGGCCACGGGACGCGGGCGAGGTCGCGGTGCCCGGCGCGGACCCGGCGACCGGCAGCCCCGCCGGGCGATCACGGGCCGGAATCGTCCGGCAGGACGAATCGGCACCTGCCGGGTTGACGGTCGCCGAGACCAGCGCGCCCGTGACCACCGCCGTCCGGTCCGCCGCCGTCCGGTCTCCCGCCTCCAGCGTGCCGGAGATCCGCGGCAGACGCGGCCTTCACCGTCGACTCGCCGATGTCCGCGGGACCAATGAGCGGGGCGCCGGGGATGCCCCCGGCGCCCCGCTCATCGACTGCCGGCGGCTAGCCGAGCCGCGACTCCAGTTCCGCCACGATCTCGTTGACGCCGATCGCGGTCTGCTCGCCGGACTCCATGTCCTTGAGCTGGACGACGCCCTCGGCGAGGTCGCGCTCGCCGGCGACGAGGGTGTAGCGGGCGCCCGAGCGGTTGGCGTTCTTCATCGCGCCCTTGAGCCCCTTGCCGCCGAACGCGAAGTCCGCCGCGATGCCCACCTTGCGCAACTCGGTGACCTTGGCGAACAGCACGCGGCGGGCCTCCTCGCCGAGCGGGACGGCATACACCGAGGTGGTGGACGGGAGGTCCAGCCGGACGCCCTCGGCCTCCAGCGCGAGGACCGTGCGGTCGACGCCGAGGGCCCAGCCGACGGAGGGCAGCGCGGGGCCGCCGATCATCTCGGACAGGCCGTCGTACCGACCGCCGCCGCCCACCGCGGACTGCGAGCCGAGTCCGTCGTGCACGAACTCGAAGGTGGTGCGCGTGTAGTAGTCCAGGCCGCGGACCAGCTTCGGGTCGTCCTCGAAGGCCACGCCGGCCGCCGTGATCAGCTCGCGGACCTCCTCGTGGTACGCCTTGCAGGCGTCGCACAGGTAGTCGCGCAGCAGCGGGGCGCCGGTGAGCTGCTTCTGCACCGACTCGCGCTTGTCGTCCAGGACGCGCAGCGGGTTGATCTCGGCGCGCCGCAGCGTGTCCTCGTCGAGGTCGAGGCCGCGCAGGAAGTCCTGGAGCGCGGCCCGGTACACCGGCCGGCACTCCTTGTCGCCCAGGCTGTTGAGCAGGATGCGGAAATTCCGCAGGCCCAGCGAGCGGTACGCCTGGTCGGCCAGGATGATCAGCTCGGCGTCCAGCGCCGGGTCCTCCGCGCCGATCGCCTCGGCCCCGACCTGGGAGAAGTGGCGGTAACGGCCCTTCTGCGGGCGCTCGTAGCGGTAGTACGAGCCGGAGTACCAGAGCTTGACCGGGAGGTTGCCGGTCTTGTGCAGGTTGGCCTCCAGGGCCGCGCGCAGCACGGAGGCCGTGCCCTCGGGGCGCAGGGCGAGCTTGTCGCCGCCCTTGGTCTCGAAGGCGTACATCTCCTTGGTGACGATGTCGGTGGACTCGCCGACACCGCGCGCGAACAACTCGACGTTCTCGAAGCCGGGCGTCTCGATGTAGCCGTAGCCGGAGCCGCGCAGCGGGGCGGCGATCGCCTCGCGGACCGCCAGGTACGTCGCGGAATCCGGCGGGATCAGGTCGTAGGTGCCCTTGGGGGCCTGGAAGGTGCTCACGGAAGCTCTCTCGTCACATTCCTCGTCGGGGAGCCGCGGGGGCTCCCTGGCCGGCGGCCACTTCCCGCAGATAGGGGTTGGTGGCGCGCTCACGGCCGATGGTCGTCTGGGGGCCGTGGCCGGACAGGACCACGGTGGAGTCGTCGAGCGGCAGGCACACGCGTGCCAGCGACCCGAGCATGTCCGCCATGGAGCCGCCCGGCAGGTCGGTGCGTCCGATGGAGCCGGCGAACAGCAGATCCCCGGAGAAGAACACCGACGGTACGTCGGCGCTCTCGGGCATCCGGAAGGTCACCGACCCCTTGGTATGGCCCGGCGCGTGCGCGACGGAGAACTCCAGGCCGGCCAGGTCCAGCTTCGCCCCGTCGGCCAGTTCCCGGACGTCGTCGGGCTCGCCCACGGTCAGCTCGCCCATGAGGGGCATGCCGATGGAGCGGCCGAGCGCCTTCTCCGGGTCGCTCATCATGTAGCGGTCCGCGGGGTGGATCCAGGCGGGCACGTCATGGGCGCCGCACACGGGGACGACCGAGGCCACGTGGTCGATGTGGCCATGGGTGAGGACGACGGCGACGGGCTTGAGCCGATGCTTCTTCAGCGCTTCCTCGACTCCCTCGGCGGCCTGGTGGCCGGGGTCGATGATCACGCACTCCTCACCGGCGGCGGGGGCGACGAGATAGCAGTTCGTCCCCCAGGCCCCGGCGGGGAACCCGGCAATCAGCACGATCGTCCTTCGTTTCATCGGTCGGCAGGCGGTGACAAGGCGGCCTCGGCCGCACTCAGAGCCTACCGGCGCTGCCGTTTCCTCAGCGAACCCATATACGGTACGGGGCTACACGCAGTGGTCGGCCCACGAGGACGCACGCGTACCGCTCGACACACGACACGCATGAGGAGAGAACCCGGTGGTCAGCCAGGAGCAGCGGCGGCGTCAGCTCGCCCGGGAGAAGTTCTTGCGGCAGCAGCAGCGACGCACCGAGTCACGGCGCAAGGCCCGCGTGCGCAACTCCGCGATCGCGTCGGTAGTGGGCGTGATCGTGATCGGCAGTGTGGTGCTCTACACGACCCATGCGCTGGGCGGCGACGGCAAGAAGACCGACGCCGGTGCCAAGACGACGCCGAGCGCGTCCTCCAAGCCGAGCAAGGCGCCGGACCCGTGCCAGAAGCCGGCGGCGGGCTCGGTGAAGAAGCTCAGCTGGAAGAAGGAGCCGGCGATGACGATCGACACGTCGGCGAAGTACACGATGAACCTCGCGACGACGTGCGGTGACATCCCGATCACGCTGAAGACGTCGGCCGCCCCGCACACGGTCAACTCCTTCGACTTCCTCGCGGGCAAGGGCTTCTTCGACCACACCAAGTGCCACCGCCTGACCACGCAGGGCATCTACGTGCTCCAGTGCGGCGACCCGCAGGGCACCGGCATGGGCGGTCCCGGCTACACGCTGCCGGACGAGAACCTGAAGGACGCCAGCCTGAAGAAGAACACCTACCCGGCGGGCACGGTGGCGATGGCCAACACCGGCCAGAAGCACACCGGCGGCAGCCAGTTCTTCCTGGTCTACAAGGACAGTCCGCTGCCGCCCAAGTACACGCCGTTCGGCACGATCTCCGCGTCCGGCATGAAGGTGCTGAGCAAGATCGCGGCGGCGGGCGAGAGCACCGGCCAGGGTGACGGTGCCCCCAACGCGACCGTTGTGATCAACAAGGCGACGGTCACCAAGTCCTGAGGCCCGCCAGGGCTGTCGGCGCAATTTCGGTCGCGCTGGATGCGGACAGGGAACCCGCTGGTCGCCTATGTTGGCCGTGACGAAACTGTGGTGGATGTCCGGGGGCGCTGAGGCACCCCGCAGGCATCATGTGGAGGAGGCGCTGTGAGCAGCGACCCGTGGGGCCGCGTCGACGAGACGGGGACCGTGTACGTGCGTACGGCCGACGGCGAGCAGGTCGTCGGATCCTGGGCGGCCGGCTCCCCTGAGGAGGCGCTGGCCTACTTCGAGCGCAAGTACGAGGGCCTGGTTGTCGAGATCGGCCTCCTCGAGAAGCGAGTGCGGACCACCGACCTGTCGGCGAAGGACGCCCAGGCCGCCATCGACCATCTGCGCGAGCAGGTGGACGCGCACCACGCGGTCGGCGATCTGGACGCGCTGCGCGGCCGCCTCGACAAGCTCGTGGAGACGGTCGAGGCGCGCCGCGAGGAGCGCAAGGTCCAGCGGGCCAAGCAGTCCGACGAGGCCCGCAAGGCCAAGGAGGACCTGGTCGCCGAGGCGGAGCGGCTGGCGCAGTCCGACCAGTGGCGGGCCGCGGGTGAGCGGCTGCGGGCGCTGGTGGACACCTGGAAGGGGCTGCCGCGTCTGGACCGCAAGTCCGACGACGAGCTGTGGCACCGCTTCTCGCACGCCCGGTCGGCGTTCTCCAAGCGTCGCAAGGCGCACTTCGCGCAGCTGGACGCGCAGCGCGAGGACGCCCGCCGGATCAAGGAGCGGCTGGTCGCCGAGGCCGAGTCGCTGTCCGGGTCCACGGACTGGGGTCCGACGGCGGCCCGCTACCGCGATCTGATGGCGGAGTGGAAGGCCGCGGGGCGCGCCCAGCGCGAGCACGAGGACGACCTGTGGAACCGCTTCCGCGGCGCCCAGGACGTGTTCTTCGCGGCCCGCAGCTCGGTGTTCGCCGAGCGGGACGCGGAGCAGGCGGAGAACCTGAAGCTCAAGGAGGAGCTGGCCGAGGAGGCCGAGAAGCTGCTGCCGATCGGCGATCTGAAGGCCGCCCGTGCCGCCTTCCGTTCGATCAACGAGCGCTGGGAGGCCATCGGTCACGTCCCGCGCGACGCGCGCCCGAAGGTCGAGGGCCGGATGCACGCGGTCGAGCGGGCGATCCAGGAGGCCGAGGAGGCCGAGTGGCGCCGGACGAACCCGGAGGCGCGGGCGCGCGCCGAGGGTCTGACCGGTCAGCTCCAGGCCGCCGTGGACAAGCTCCGCGCGCAGATCGAGCAGGCCCGTGCCCAGGGCAACAACGCGAGGGCCGACAAGCTCCAGAAGGAGCTGGAGGGCCGCCAGGCGCTCCTGGACCAGGCGCTGAAGGGCCTCCAGGAGTTCGGCGGCTGAACTCCCCCGTTGCCGGTGTGAAAGGGCCCCGTACGCGCGTACGGGGCCCTTTCCGGTGCTTACGGCGCGGTGGCCGCGGTTGCTACGACCGGGTGCGTCCCGAGGTCACGCGGTACACGTCGTACACGCCCTCCACGCCGCGCACGGCCTTCAGGACGTGGCCGAGGTGCTTGGGGTCGCCCATCTCGAAGGTGAAGCGGGAGGTGGCGACGCGGTCGCGGGAGGTCTGGACGGCGGCCGACAGGATGTTGACGTGCTGGTCGGACAGCACGCGCGTGACGTCCGAGAGCAGCCGGGAGCGGTCCAGGGCCTCGACCTGGATGGCGACCAGGAAGACCGAGGACTGGGTGGGCGCCCACTCGACGTCGAGGATGCGCTCGGGCTCGCGGGAGAGCGACTCCACGTTGAGGCAGTCGCTGCGGTGCACGGAGACGCCGCTGCCGCGGGTGACGAAGCCGATGATCGGATCGCCGGGCACGGGCGTGCAGCAGCGGGCCAGCTTGACCCACACGTCGTCGACGCCCTTGACCACGACACCGGGGTCGGCGCTGGAGCGGCGCTTGCGCCGACCGCGGGACGGCGGGACCGACTCGTCGATCTCCTCGGTGGCGGCCTCCTCACCGCCGAGGGCCTGCACCAGCTTCTGCACGATGTTCTGCGCGGAGACATGGCCCTCGCCTATCGCCGCGTACAGCGCGGAGATGTCGGAGTAGCGCATCTCGTGCGCGAGCGTGATCAGGGAGTCGCCGTTGAGGATGCGCTGGATCGGCAGGTTCTGCTTGCGCATGGCCCGCACGATGGCGTCCTTGCCCTGCTCGATCGCCTCGTCCCGGCGCTCCTTGGAGAACCAGGCGCGGATCTTGTTGCGCGCCCGCGGCGACTTGACGAAGCCGAGCCAGTCACGGGAGGGCGCGGCGCCGGGCGCCTTTGAGGTGAAGACCTCGACCAGGTCGCCGTTGTCCAGGGTGGATTCCAGCGGTACGAGGCGGCCGTTGACCCGCGCTCCTATGGTGCGGTGGCCGACCTCGGTGTGCACCGCGTAGGCGAAGTCCACCGGGGTGGCGCCGGCCGGGAGCGCTATGACGTCGCCCTTGGGCGTGAAGACGAAGACCTCGTTGCGCGACAGGTCGAAGCGCAGGGACTCCAGGAACTCGCCGGGGTCCTCCGTCTCCTTCTGCCAGTCGAGCAACTGCCGCAGCCACGCCATGTCGTTGATGGCGTCCTTGTCCTTGCCGGTCGTCCTGGGCGCGTCGGTGCGCACCTTGGAGGCGCCGGCGACGGCCTCCTGCTTGTACTTCCAGTGCGCGGCGATGCCGTACTCGGCGCGGCGGTGCATGTCGAAGGTGCGGATCTGGAGTTCGACGGGCTTGCCGTTGGGGCCGATCACCGTGGTGTGCAGCGACTGGTACATGTTGAACTTGGGCATCGCGATGTAGTCCTTGAACCGGCCGGGGACCGGGTTCCATCGCGCGTGCACGGTGCCGAGGGCGGCGTAGCAGTCGCGGACCGTGTCGACGAGGACACGGATGCCCACCAGGTCGTAGATCTCCGCGAAGTCGCGGCCGCGGACGATCATCTTCTGGTAGACGCTGTAGTAGTGCTTCGGGCGGCCGGTGACGGTCGCCTTGATGCGGGCGGCGCGCAGGTCGGACTGGACCTCGTCGGTCACTATGGCCAGGTACTCGTCGCGCTTGGGCGCCCGCTCGGCCACCAGCCGGACGATCTCGTCGTACATCTTGGGGTAGAGGATCGCGAAGGCGAGGTCCTCCAGTTCCCACTTGATGGTGTTCATGCCCAGGCGGTGGGCGAGCGGCGCGTAGATCTCCAGGGTCTCGCGCGCCTTCTTCTCCTGCTTCTCGCGCTTGAGGTAGCGCATGGTGCGCATGTTGTGCAGGCGGTCGGCGAGCTTGATGACCAGGACGCGGGGGTCCTTGGCCATGGCGACGACCATCTTGCGCACGGTCTCGGCCTGCGCGGCCTCGCCGAACTTGACCTTGTCGAGCTTGGTGACGCCGTCCACGAGCAGGGCGACGACGTCGCCGAAGTCGCGGCGCAGGTCCTCCAGGCCGTACTCGGTGTCCTCGACCGTGTCGTGCAGCAGGCCCGCCATCAGCGTGGCCGGGTCCATGCCCAGCTCGGCGAGGATGGTGGTGACCGCGAGCGGGTGCGTGATGTACGGGTCGCCGCTCTTGCGCTTCTGGCCGCGGTGCCAGCGCTCGGCGACCTGGTAGGCGCGCTCGATCTGGCGGAGGGTGGAGTTCTCGATCTTCGGATCGTTGCTGCGCACTATCCGCAGCAGCGGCTCCAGGACCGGGTTGTACGGGTTCGCGCGCTGGACGCCGAGGCGGGCGAGGCGGGCGCGGACGCGGTTGGAGGAGCCGGAGCGGCCGGGCTGCACGGCGGGCGGGCGCACCACGGGGGGCTGGGCAGGGCGCTCGGCGGGGGTCGCCGGTTTGGGGCGCGAGGACTCCGCGGACTTCTCCACGGGCGCGGACGGGGCGTGCTCGACCGCCCCGCGGGTGTCGTTCGTGGCGGTCGACACGTTCGGCGCGGACTTGGCCGCGGGCGCCGAGGCGGGCTCGGGCTTGGCGGCGGTCAGTGGCTGGGCCTCGTCTGGCAAGAGGGCTCCTCGTGCGCGTTCCGGGTCCCCCGGTCAGGCTCCGGAGACCCCATGGTAGCGATCCCGCCGCCGCGGATCGCCCGCAGGCGGAACGCAGGGACCGAGTACCCCCTGTAACGCCAGGGGTGCGCGGGGGATTCCGGGAGGTGGCCGGGCGGTGATGTCCGGCCGTACGGCCGCCTCGGCGGGGTGCCGGGGCGGCCGTACGGTGGGGCCGGTGGGGCTCGCTCAGACCTGGAGGAGGGCCTCCAGGGGGGCTCCGGCGAGGGTCGGCTCCAGGCGGGTGCGGGCGCCCAGGAAGCCCAGCTCCATCAGGACCGCGAGGCCCGCGACCTCGGCACCGGCGCGCTGGATGAGGTGGATCGCCGCCTCGGCGGTGCCACCGGTGGCCAGCACGTCGTCCACGATCAGGACGCGGTCGCCACTGGCGAGGTCCTCGGCGTGCACCTCGATCTCGGCCGAGCCGTACTCCAGGTCGTAGGCCTGGCGCAGGGTGGCGCCGGGCAGCTTGCCGGCCTTGCGGACCGGGATGAAGCCCAGGCCCGCGCGGACGGCGACCGGGGCGCCGAGGATGAAGCCGCGGGCCTCCAAGCCGACGATCTTCGTGGCGCCGGTGCTCGTGGCGATGCCGGCGAGCGCGTCGGTGAGGGCGGTGAACGCAGAGGGATCCGCGAGCAGCGGGGTGATGTCCTTGAACATCACGCCCGGCTCCGGGTAGTCCGCGACATCGCGGATGCGGCTGAGCAGCAGCTCCTGAATGTCGGTCATCGGCGCTTGCCCGCCTGCCGGCCGCGGCCCCGGCCGCGGGAGGAGGGCTGGTTGCGCGGGCCGACCACGGCGGGCGCGGCGTCCTCGGCGTCGCCGCCCGCGGTGGCGGGACCGGCCTCCGAAGCGGCCTGGGCACGCTTGGCCATGATCCGCTTGGTGAGCGCCTTCATCGCGGGCTCGCGCTCCTTGAGGTCGGCGACGAGCGGGGTGGCGATGAAGATCGAGGAGTACGCACCGGCCGCGAGGCCGACGAACAGCGACAGCGAGATGTCGTTGAGGTCACCGGCGCCGAGGAAGCCGCCGCCGATGAACAGCAGGCCGGCGACCGGCAGCAGGGCGACGACCGTGGTGTTGATGGAGCGGACCAGGGTGCCGTTGATCGACCGGTTGGCGATCTCGCTGTAGGTGAAGCGGGTCTGCTTGGTGATGTCCTTCGTCTGCTCCTTGAGGCTGTCGAAGACGACGACCGTGTCGTAGAGCGAGTAACCGAGGATGGTGAGCAGACCGATGATGGTGCCGGGCGAGACCTCGAAGCCGACCAGGGCGTAGATACCGGTCGTGATGGTGATGTCGTGGATCAGGGCGACCAGGGCCGCGACGGCCATGCGCCATTCGAAGGCGATGGCCAGGTAGATCACGACGAGCACCATGAAGATCGCCAGGCCCTCCCAGGCCTTGTCGGCGATCTCCTGGCCCCAGCTCGGGCCGACCAGGTCGGCGGCGAGCTTCTCGGGGTCGAGCTTCAGGTCCTTGGCCAGGCTCTGCTTGACCTGGTCGGACTTCGCGGTGTCCAGGCCGGCGACCTGGATGCGCAGGCTGCCGTTGCCGAGCTTCTGCACGACGGCCTCGTGGCCCGAGGCGTCCTTGGCGTACGTCTCCGCCTGGGCGACCGAGACGTTCATGCTGGTCGGCGTGGTGAAGACGGCACCGCCCTGGAAGTCGATGCTCATGTTCAGGCCGCGCACCGCCAGGCCGAGGATGGCCGTGATGGTGATCAGGATGGAGACGCCGTACCAGATCTTGCGCTTGCCGATGAAGTCGTAGCTGATCTCGCCGCGGTGCAGCCGGGCGCCGATGTTGCCGAGTTTCGACATCGCTCACGCCTCCTTCGGGTCGACAGGGCCGGCCGGACCGGCGGGACGGCGGGTGCGGCGCAGCGGCGGATTGACGCCGAGACTCTTCGGGTCGAGTCCGGACCACTTGTTGCCGCCCGCGAAGAACTTGCGGCGGGCGAGCAGCGTCATCAGCGGCTTGGTGAACAGGAAGACCACGACCACGTCGAGCAGGGTGGTCAGGCCCAGCGTGAACGCGAAGCCCTGGACCTTGCCGACGGTCACGATGAACAGGACGGCGGCGGCGAGGAAGGACACGAAGTCGGAGACCAGGACGGTGCGCCGGGCGCGCGGCCAGGCGCGCTCGACGGCGGGGCGCAGCGAGCGGCCCTCGCGGATCTCGTCCCGGATGCGTTCGAAGTAGACGATGAACGAGTCGGCTGTGATGCCGATGGCGACGATGGCACCGCAGACGGCCGGCAGGTTCAGCGCGAAGTGGATGGTCGGGCCCAGCAGCGACATGATCACGTAGGTGAGGATCGCGGAGACCATCAGGGACGCCACGGCGATGAGCGACAGCCCGCGGTAGTAGAACACCAGGTAGATGATCACGAGGGCGAGGCCGATCGCGCCGGCGAGCAGACCGGCGTGCAGCTGCTGGCCGCCGAGCGCGGCGGTCACCGTGGTGACGCTCGACTCCTTGAAGGACAGCGGGAGCGCGCCGTACGACAGCATGTTGGCGAGGCTCTGGGCGTCCTGCTGGTTGAAGCTGCCCGAGATCTCGGCCTGGCCGCCGGTGATGGCGGTCTGGACGTACGGGTGGGAGACGACCTGGTCGTCGAGGACGATCGCGAACTCGTTCTGCGGGGTGGTCTTCTGCGTCAGCTGGCCGGTGATGTCGGCGAACTTCTTGGCGCCCTTGGAGTCGAAGGTCATCTGGACCTGCCAACCGCTCGCGCCCTGGGTGTCGAAGACGGCCTGCGCCTTCTTCACCTCCTGGCCGTCGACGGCGACGGGGCCGAGCAGGAACTTGCTCCAGATCTTGCCGTCCTTGCCGCAGGCGACGGTCGACTCACCGGGCTTGGCGCCCTGCCCCGCGCTGTTCTGCGCGGAGGGCTTGGTGCAGTCGAGGGCCGCGTAGCGCGCCTGGAGGTCGGAGGAGCCCTTGTTCCCGGAGGGGGACGGCGAGGGCGAGGTGCTGGCGCCGGGGGTCGTGGAGCCGGTCGCGGACGGCGACGGGGACGTCTTCTTCAGCGCGTCGGTGACGGCGCGGCCCTGAGTGGTCGCGGACGACGAGGGGCTGCTCGACCCGGTGGCCTTCTGCGAGCCCTTGGACGCGCTCGGCGAGGGGCTGGTGGAGGCGCCCGGAGACGGGGTGCCGCCCTTGGTGGCGCTCGGGCTGGGCTGCCCGGTGGCGCCCTGGGCCTCACGCTGAAGGACGGGGCGGAAGTACAGCTTGGCGGTGGTGCCGACCTGCTGCTGCGCCTCCTTGGAGTTCGTGCCCCGCGGAATGTTGACGATGATGTTGCGATCGCCCTGGGTCTGGACTTCCGCCTCCGACACGCCAAGACCGTTGACACGGCGGTTCATGATGTCGACCGCGGTGTCCATGTTGGTCTTGTTGATCGCGTTGGGCTGGCCCGGCTGGTTGACCGCCGTCAGCGTGATGCTGGTGCCGCCGGCAAGGTCGATACCGAGACGGGGGGTGGTGTGCCCTGAGGCGAACATTCCGCCGGTGAGCGCCACGATGGCGATCAGGATCAGGGCCAGTGAGCGCCCTGGTTTGCCCTGGGCGCTCGAGCTCCGGCCCTTCTTAGGTGCTGCCACCTTCTCGTACTCCCTCTCGGGCCGCCCCGCGCCCGGTCGGCGCTCGGCGGCCATGACATGGTGTCGGGCTCCCCGTGCGGGAAACAGACGCGCCCGGTGGTGCGCGGGGCGTGATTATGCCGTCTCGCGCACCACCGGGGCGTGACTACTTCGCGTCGGAGTCGCCGTCGGTCTTCTTCGGCTGGTCCTCCGTCGTCGCCTCGGCGGCCCCGGACTCGCCGGCGGTGTCCTCGTCGGCGTCCTTCTTACCGAGGTCGATCTTGTCGTCGGAGGCGGCGGCAGCGGCGGCAGATCCGTCGGTCTCGTCGGTCTCGGTGAGGGAGGAGGCGTCGTCCGGGACGATGTCGGCGTCGGACTTCAGGTCGTGCTCGATGCCGTGCACGATGCGGTTGTACTCGTCGTCGGTGAGGACGGCGCCGATCGCGTTCTTCGCGAAGAGGAGCTCCACGCCGGGGGCGGCGTCGAGGAGGACGGTGTCCTCGTTGATCTCCTTGACCGTCGCGTACATTCCCCCGATCGTGCGGACACCGGATCCGGGCTGCATCTCATTGCGCATCTGCGCGGCCTGCTGCTGCTTCTTCTTGGCAGAGCGCGTCATCAGGAACATGGCCGCGATGAGCACGATGAACGGGAGGAGGGTATACGGGTTCACGGGACGGGATTTCCTTCGCGCGACCGCGACGGAGAGCGGCCTTTTCGGGGATGGGGGTGTGTCGGCACCGCCCACAAGGGCGGCATCGGCGGAGTCTAAGCGAGTCCGCGCACATGGAACAACGCCCAGCATGGCACCTGGGTTCCGCACCGGGCCACTGCCGAAGCGGAGGGGCGCCCGGCGCCGGTGGTGTCACGTCCCGAACAGGTCCTGTTGTCCGTTTCCCGGCGCGGCGGAGCCGGGCGGCGTGAGACCGAGGTGTGTCCATGCGGCGGGCGTGGCGACGCGGCCGCGCGGGGTGCGGGCCAGCAGTCCCTCGCGGACCAGGAAGGGTTCCGCCACCTCCTCGACGGTCTCCCGCTCCTCCCCCACCGCGACGGCCAGGGTGGACAGGCCGACCGGGCCGCCGGCGAAAAGCTTCAGCAAAGCCTCCAGGACGGCGCGGTCCAGCCGGTCCAGGCCCCGCGCGTCGACCTCGTAGACGGCGAGGGCGGCCGCGGCGATCTCCCTGGTGATCACGCCGTCCGCCTTGACCTGCGCGTAGTCGCGGACGCGGCGCAGCAGGCGGTTGGCGATGCGGGGGGTGCCGCGGGAGCGGCCCGCGATCTCGGCGGCGCCCTCGGTGTCGATGCCCACGTCCAGGAGCTGCGCGGAGCGGTGTACGACGCGCTCCAGTTCACGCGGCTCGTAGAACTCCATGTGCGCGGTGAACCCGAAGCGGTCGCGCAGCGGGGGCGGCAGCAGACCGGCGCGGGTGGTGGCGCCGACCAGGGTGAACGGGGGCAGTTCGAGGGGGATGGCGGTGGCGCCGGGGCCCTTGCCGACGATGACGTCGACGCGGAAGTCCTCCATCGCCATGTAGAGCATCTCCTCGGCGGGCCGGGACATGCGGTGGATCTCGTCCAGGAAGAGGACCTCGCCCTCCTGGAGGGAGGAGAGGACCGCGGCGAGGTCGCCGGCGTGCTGGATGGCGGGGCCCGAGGTGATGCGGATGGGGGCGCCCATCTCGGCCGCGATGATCATCGACAGGGTGGTCTTGCCGAGGCCGGGCGCACCGGAGAGCAGTACGTGGTCGGCGGTGGCGCCGCGCGCGCGGGCCGCCCGCAGCACCAGGTCGAGCTGTTCGCGGACCTTCTCCTGCCCGATGAACTCGCCGAGGTCCTTGGGGCGCAGGGCGGCCTCGACGGCCTGGTCCTCGCGGTCGGCGACGGAGCCCACCAGCCGCTCGGCGTCGGGTGTGTCGGCCGTGTCGTCCCAGTTCATGTGGTGTGCCTCAACAGGGGTGGGGGTCAGCGGGCGCGGTTCAGGGTCTGGAGGGCGGCCTTCAGGAGCGGGCCGACCTGCGGGGTGCCGCCCGCCGCCTCGGCCTGCGGGGCCACGGCGGTCACGGCCTCGTCGGCCTCGCGGGTGGCGTAGCCGAGGCCGATGAGGGCCGCGTGCAGCTGATCGCGCCAGCCCTGGGTGACCGGGGTGCCGACGGCGGGGGCGGTGCCGGTGGGAGCGCCGAGGCGGTCCTTGAGTTCGAGGAGCAGCTTCTGGGCGCCCCTCTTGCCGATGCCGGGGACCGCGGTGAGCGCCTTCTCGTCCGCGCCGGCGACGGCGCGGCGCAGGGCATCCGGAGTGTGCACGGCGAGCATGGCCTGGGCGAGCCGGGGGCCGACCCCGCTGGCCGTCTGGAGCAGTTCGAAGACCTGGCGCGTGTCGTCGTCGGCGAAGCCGTACAGGGTCAGCGAGTCCTCGCGGACGACCAGCGAGGTGTGCAGCCGCGCGGGCTGTCCGACGCGGAGCGTGGCCAGGGTGTCCGGCGTGCACCGGACGGCCATGCCGACGCCGCCGACCTCCACCACCGCGGTGTCGGGGGTGAGCGCGGTGACCGTGCCGCTGACGGAGGCGATCATGCCGTACGGCCTTTCGTCGTGTGGGTGGGGTTGCTGGGCCAGGTTATGCGGTGGCACCGACAGCACCGCGCACGCCCCGATGATCAAGGACCGGCGGCCCTCTTCTCGTGTCACCGGCCCTTCGGCGCGTGTGCGGTGTGCAGGGCGACGGCCTGCTGGAGCCGGTTCTGGGCGGGAGCGCGCCAGATGTGGCAGATGGCGAGGGCGAGGGCGTCGGCGGCGTCGGCGGGCTTGGGGGGCGCGGCGAGCCGGAGCAGCCGGGTGACCATGGCGCCGACCTGGGCCTTGTCGGCGCGGCCCGAGCCGGTGACGGCGGCCTTGACCTCGCTCGGGGTGTGCAGCGCGACGGGGATGCCGCGGCGGGCGGCGCACAGCATGGCGACGGCGCTGGCCTGGGCGGTGCCCATCACGGTGCGCACATTGTGCTGGCTGAAGACGCGCTCCACGGCGACGAACTCCGGCCGGTGTTCGTCCAGCCACTGCTCGATGCCCCGCTCGACGGCGAGCAGCCGGTGGCTGAGCTCGGCGTCCGCGGGGGTGCGGACGACACCGACGCCGATCATGGTGAGCGGGCGCCCCGCGACTCCCTCCACCACGCCGACCCCGCACCGGGTCAACCCCGGGTCCACCCCCAGTACCCGCACCGGGTCCCCCTCCCTGCGACTGCTCGATCACCTGTTTGTGCAGGCTATCGGGTGCCTCTGACAACGCGACGGGCCGACGGGGTGTGTCCCGTCGGCCCGTTCGCGATGCTCCGCGCGTTACGCGTCGACCTTCTCCATGACCTCGTCGCTCACGTCGAAGTTGGCGAAGACGTTCTGCACGTCGTCGCTGTCCTCCAGGGCGTCGATCAGCTTGAAGATCTTCTTGGCGCCCTCCTCGTCCAGCTCGACCTGCATGGTCGGGACGAAGTTGGCCTCGGCGGAGTCGTAGTCGATACCGGCCTCCTGGAGGGCGGTGCGGACCGCGACCAGGTCGGTGGCCTCGCTGAGCACCTCGAAGGACTCGCCGAGGTCGTTGACCTCCTCGGCGCCGGCGTCCAGGACGGCGGCGAGCACGTCGTCCTCGGTCAGCTCGCCCTTGGGGACGATGATGACGCCCTTGCGGTTGAAGAGGTACGACACCGAGCCGGGGTCGGCCATGTTGCCGCCGTTGCGGGTCATGGCGACGCGCACGTCGGAGGCGGCGCGGTTGCGGTTGTCGGTGAGGCACTCGATGAGGACCGCGACACCGTTCGGGCCGTAGCCCTCGTACATGATCGTCTCGTAGTCGGCGCCGCCGGCCTCGAGACCGCCACCGCGCTTGATCGCGGAGTCGATGTTCTTGTTCGGGACCGACTGCTTCTTGGCCTTCTGGACGGCGTCGTAGAGCGTCGGGTTACCGTCGAGGTCCACGCCGCCCATGCGCGCGGCAACCTCGATGTTCTTGATCAGCTTCGCGAAGAGCTTGCCGCGCTTGGCGTCGATCACGGCCTTCTTGTGCTTCGTCGTAGCCCATTTAGAGTGGCCGGACATCTGCCTGTCTCCTTCGCGTTACCCATCTATGAACGAACGCCTGAGATCCTACAAGGACTCCGCGGTGGCGTTGGCGCGCACCATGTCCACGAACAGGGCGTGCACACGGTGGTCGCCCGTCAGTTCCGGGTGGAAGGACGTGGCGAGCGCGTTGCCCTGGCGGACGGCGACGATGTGCCCGCCGTGCTCGGCGAGCACCTCGGCGCCCGCGCCCACGGACTCCACCCAGGGAGCGCGGATGAAGACGCCCTCCACGGGATCGCCCGCGACGCCGCGCACGTCGACCGCGGCCTCGAAGGACTCGTTCTGGCGTCCGAAGGCGTTACGGCGCACGATCATGTCGATGCCGCCGATGGTCTCCTGGCCCGAGCGCGGGTCGAGGATCTTGTCGGCCAGCATGATCATGCCCGCGCAGGTGCCGTAGACGGGCATGCCGGCGCGCACCCGCGCGCGCAGCGGCTCCATCACGCCGAACAGCACGGCCAGCTTGGATATGGTGGTGGACTCGCCGCCGGGCAGGACGAGCGCGTCGACCTCGGCGAGTTCCTCGGGGCGCCGCACCGGCCTGGCCACGGCGTCCGCCGCGGCCAGGGCGATGAGGTGCTCCCGTACGTCGCCCTGGAGTGCCAGGACACCGATGACAGGAGTGTTCATGGGATTCGGATACCTGTGGTCCGGTGCTTACCAGCCGCGGTTCGCGTAGCGCTCGGTCTCGGGGAGGGTGTCGCAGTTGATGCCGACCATGGCCTCGCCGAGGTTGCGCGACGCGTCCGCGATGATCTTCGGGTCGTCGTAGAAGGTGGTGGCCTTCACGATGGCGGCGGCGCGCTTGGCCGGGTCGCCGGACTTGAAGATGCCGGAGCCGACGAACACGCCCTCGGCGCCGAGCTGGCGCATCAGGGCCGCGTCGGCCGGGGTGGCCACGCCGCCGGCGGAGAACAGCACCACGGGGAGCTTGCCCAGCTCGGCGACCTCCTTGACCAGCTCGTAGGGGGCGCGCAGCTCCTTGGCGGCGGCGTACAGCTCGTTGTTGTCGCAGCCGCGCAGCTTGGCGATCTCGCCCTTGATCTGGCGCAGGTGGCGGACGGCCTCCACGACGTTGCCGGTGCCGGCCTCGCCCTTGGAGCGGATCATCGCGGCACCCTCGGCGATGCGGCGCAGGGCCTCGCCCAGGTTGGTGGCGCCGCACACGAACGGGGTGGTGAACGCCCACTTGTCGGAGTGGTTGACCTCGTCGGCCGGGGTGAGGACCTCGGACTCGTCGATGTAGTCGACGCCGAGGGACTGGAGGACCTGGGCCTCGACGAAGTGGCCGATGCGGGACTTGGCCATGACCGGGATGGAGACGGCGTCGATGATGCCCTCGATCATGTCCGGGTCGGACATCCGGGCCACGCCGCCGTCCTTGCGGATGTCAGCCGGGACCCGCTCCAGGGCCATGACGGCGACGGCGCCCGCGTCCTCGGCGATCTTCGCCTGCTCCGGGGTGACGACGTCCATGATGACGCCGCCCTTGAGCTGCTCGGCCATGCCGCGCTTCACGCGGGCGGTACCGGTCTCGGGAGCCTGGTTCTCGGTGGTGGACACGGGTGACCTCACTGAAGTGAAAGAGGGTTCTCTGCTGCACCGAGGAAACGCGAGCGGACCAGGCCACAGCAAGGGCCAATGGAAAGCCGGTGGCTCGTTTTCGCTGGGAATGCCAGGTGAGTGGCGGTCAGGCGACCCGTTCCACCAGGGCGGCGGGCGGCTCGTCGTCCATCTCGAAGGCCAGTGGGAAGGGGGCGTGGCCGGCCAGCCGGAACCAGCGGACCTTGCGGTGCTCGCGCAGCCGGCGGGCGGCGCCCACGGCGTCGTTGTGGAAGCGGCGGGCCATCGGGACCCGGCGCACGGCCTCGGCCAGCTCATGGGCGGCGTCCTCGCCGCCGGGCGCCTCGCGCAGGGCCTCCACCTGGGCGGGTTCCGCGAACACCGCGCGCAGCGCCTGGCTCAGCTCGCTCTCGGCCACCTCCCGCTGCTCCTCCTCGGCCTGCCGGGCGGCGTGCGCGGCCTCGTACAGCACGATCGAGGCGGCCGGGTCGAGCACGCCGGAGGTGGCGAGTTCCTGGGCGACGGAGGCGCGGCGCAGCAACTGGGCGTCGAGCGCTGCGCGGGCCGCGTCCATCCGTACGTGCAGCCGGTCCAGGCGGCCTGCGGTCCAGCTCAGGTAGACGCCGATCGCGAGGAGGGCGACGAGGATCCAGATGAGGGTTGCGGTCACGCGGGAAGGCTATCGGCAGCCCGTCGGCCCACCGGACGCGCGCCTGGACGGCACCTGTTTCACCCGCGCACGGGGTTTCGGCCCCGGACGAGTTCGAAGTGCCGCCCAGGGATGAAGGTTCGCCTCGTGGCGTCAGACCTGCCCAGAGGTCGCGGTCTCGCCCAGGGCGCCCAGGGGGCGCCAGCCCCGCCCAGGGGGTGCTGGCCTCGGCCAGGAGCCTCGGTCCCGCGCGGAGGTTTCGGCCCCGGACGAGAGCTGAGCCGGCGCCTAGGAGCCTCAGTCCCGTGCCAGTCCGAATCGCGCCCGCAGTCCCGTCGACCGTTCGTCCGCCGCGACCGCCGTGGTGCCGTCCGTGACCGTCTCGTAGACGGAGAGGATGTCCGCGCCGACCGTGGACCAGTCGAAGCGCCGCACGTGGGCGCTGCCGCGGGCGCGCAGCGCGGCCCGGCGCTGCGGGTCGGCGAGCAGCCGTACGGCGGCGTCGGCGAGCGCGTCGGCGTCCTCGTTGGCGAAGATCTCGCCCGCCCGGCCCTCGTCGAGGACCTGCACGAAGGCGTCGAGGTCGGAGGCGAGCACAGGGGCGCCCGCCGACATGGCCTCGACCAAGATGATGCCGAAGCTCTCGCCGCCGGTGTTGGGCGCCACGTACACGTCCACGCTGCGCAGCAGGCGGGCCTTGTCCTCGTCGCTGACCATGCCGAGGAACTCCACCCGCGAGCGCAGTGGCGCGGGCAGGTTCTCGACGGCCGCCTCCTCGTCGCCGCGGCCCGCGACCAGCAGCCGTGCGCCGGGCCGCGCGGCCAGGATCTTCGGCAGGGCCCGCATCAGCACGGGCAGGCCCTTGCGGGGCTCGTCGATACGGCCGATGAAGCCGATCGTCTCCCCCTGCCACTCGGGTTTCAGCTCGGCCCTGGCGAAGAAGTCGACGTCGACCCCGTTCGGGATGACCACCGCGTCCCCGCCCAGGTGCTCCACCAGCGTGCGCCGGGCGTACTCGCTCACCGCGATCCGGGCGCTGATCTTCTCCAGGGCGGCCTGGAGGATCGAGTACGCGGCGATCATCGCCCGCGAGCGCGGGTTGGAGGTGTGGAAGGTGGCCACGATCGGGCCCTGCGCCGCCCAGCAGGTGAGCAGGCCCAGCGAGGGCGAGGTCGGCTCGTGGATGTGCACCACGTCGAAGGCGCCGTCGTGCAGCCAGCGCCGCACCCGCGCGGCCGACAGGAAGCCGAAGTTCAGCCGGGCCACCGAGCCGTTGTACGGCACCGGGACCGCGCGGCCCGCCGAGACGACGTACGGCGGCAGCGGGGTGTCGTCGTCGGCCGGGGCCAGCACCGAGACCTCGTGGCCGAGGCGGATGAAGTACTCGGCGAGGTCGCGGATGTGGAACTGGACGCCACCGGGCACGTCCCAGGAGTACGGGCAGACGATCCCGATTCTCACGCGGGTCCCTTCGCGGGGTCGAGGTCGGCGAGCCACAGCCGCTGGAGCATGTGCCAGTCCTCCGGGTGCTCGGCGATCCCGGTGGCGAAGGCGTCGGCCAGGGCCTGGGTCATGACGGACGTCTTCTCGGCACGGGTGCCCGACGCGGGCACTTCGAGCGGGGCATGGACCCGGCCCCGCATGACCGGCGAGTCGTCGTACCAGAGGGTGACCGGCAGCAGCAGGGCGCCGGTGTGCTGGGCGAGCAGGGCGGGGCCGGCGGGCATCCGGGCCTTCTCGCCGAAGAAGTCGACCTCGACGCCGGAGGCGGAGAGGTCCCGGTCCGCGACCAGGCAGACCAGACCGCCGTCGCGCAGCCTGCGGGCCAGGGTGCCGAAGGCGGAGCCCCCGCTGTGCGGCAGCACCTCCATGCCGAGGCCCTCCCGGTAGGCGACGAAGCGGTCGTAGAGCGTCTCGGGCTTGAGGCGTTCGGCGACGGTGGTGAACGGGGTGCCCAGCGCCGTGGTCACCCAGGCGCCGGCCAGGTCCCAGTTGGCCAGGTGCGGCAGGGCGAGGATCACGCCCTTGCCGGCGTCGAGGCCCTCGGTCAGGTGATGGACGTCCTTGGGGTCGAAGCCCGCCTTGATCCGCTCCGGGCTCCACGCGGGCAGCCGGAAGGACTCCATCCAGTAGCGCAGGTAGGAGCGCATGCCCTGGCGGGAGAGTTCCGCGAGCCGCTCGGGGGTGGCGCCGGGCACCACCCGCGCGTAGTTCGCCTCCAGGCGCAGCACGCCCTTGCCGCGCTTCTTCCAGGCGACGTCGGCGATGGAGCGTCCGAGGCGGGCGGCGACGGGCTCCGGGAGCTTCTTGACGGTGCTCCAGCCCGCGCCGTACAGCCCGTCGCTGAGCCGGTCGGCGAGGCTCACTGCGCCGCTCCGCTCGCGTCCTGCCGCGCGGCCGCCTCGGCCTCCGCGGACTCCCGGCGCACGGTGACGACCCGCTGGACCAGGGTGACCAGGCTGCCCGCGGCCACGATCCACAGGGCGATGGGCAGCAGCCACTGGATGCCCGGCACCCCGAATTTGTGCAGGCCCGCGAAACCGGCCGCGACCAGCGAGATCACCAGCCGCTCGGCGCGCTCGACCAGCCCGTTGACGGCGACCGGGAGCCCGATCGACTCGCCGCGCGCCTTGGTGTACGACACCACCTGGCCGCTGGCCAGGCAGAAGATGGATACCGCGCACATCATGTTGTCGTCGCCCCGCCCCGCGTACCAGAGCGCGAAGCCGCCGAAGATCGCGCCGTCCGCGACCCGGTCCAGGGTGGAGTCCAGGAAGGCACCCCAGCGGCTGGAGCGGCCCAGCTGGCGGGCCATGTTGCCGTCGACCAGGTCGGAGAAGACGAACAGGGTGATCACGACCGTGCCCCAGAAGAACTCGCCCCGGGGATAGAAGACCAGCGCGCCCGCCACCACGCCCGCCGTGCCGAGCAGCGTGACCGTGTCGGGGCTCACCCCCCGCCGGATGAGAAACGCGGCGAACGGTGTGAGGACACGCGTGAAGAATGCACGCGCGTACTTGTTCAGCATGGCCTTCCCGACGGTCGGTGTCGCCGCGGCCCTGATGGCCGTCGGCTGGCCCATCGTAGCCACGCGCGCGCACGCGTGGCGGGCGGGCACCCGCGGCCCGTGCGCCGAGGTGGTGCGCCGGGCTCGCGCACAGCGCCCCGCGAGCGGCCCGTACGACCCCGCGCGGGGCGCCGGGCTGGAGAACCGGGCGGCCCCGCACGGAGAACGGGCGGCGGCCACCGCGGGACCTCGCGGGCGGCGGGATCGGGGCCGTCGTATGGACGCCACGTGACGGGAGTGGAAAGCTCGAATAACCGCGGGCGTCGCCGAAGCCGCCGCAGCACGCGGTTCGCGTGTCCGCGCCCCGATGACCTCACCGTGCACGGGAGGCAGGATCATGGGCGACAAGACTCAGACACACCCCGGAGCCGCCGGCAGGGCTCTGACGGCCGACCAACCCGCGTCCATACGGAACGTGGTGCTGGTCGGCCCCTCCGGATCGGGCAAGACGACCCTGGTGGAGGCCCTCGCGCTGACCGCCGGGGCGGTGAACCGGGCGGGCCGCGTGGAGGACGGCGGCTCCCTCTCCGACTACGACGAGATCGAGCACCGCCAGCAGCGCTCCGTCCAGCTGTCCCTGGTGCCGGTCGCCTGGGACGGCATCAAGATCAACATTTTGGACACCCCCGGCTACGCCGACTTCGTCGGGGAGCTGCGGGCCGGTCTGCGCGCCGCGGACGCGGCCCTCTTCGTCGTCTCGGCCGCGGACGGCGTGGACGGCTCCACCCGCATGGTGTGGGAGGAGTGCGCGGCCGTCGGGATGCCCCGCGCGATCGTGATCACCCACCTGGAGGCGGCCCGCGCCGACTTCGAGGAGACGACCCGGATCTGCGCCGAGGCCTTCGGCGGCGACGACCCCGACGCCGTACTCCCCCTCTACCTGCCGCTGCGCGGACCCGAGGGACCCGACGGGCACGCGCCCGTCACCGGCCTGGTGGGACTGCTCACCCGCAAGCTGTTCGACTACTCGACCGGCGAACGCAAGGAGTCCGAACCCGGCCCCGATCAGCTGCCCGACCTGGACGAGGCCCGCGACCGGCTCATCGAGGGGATCATCGCCGAGAGCGAGGACGAGACCCTCATGGACCGCTACCTCGGCGGCGAACAGGTCGAGCTGAAGACCCTCGTCCAGGACCTCGAACGGGCCGTGGCCCGCGGCAGCTTCTTCCCGGTGCTGGCCGCCGCCCCCGCCGCCGACGGCGCCCGCCAGGGCCTCGGCACCGTGGAACTGCTCGACCTGGTCACCGGCGGGTTCCCGACCCCCTTCGAACACCCCGTGCCCGGCGTGACCACCATCGACGGCAAGCCCCGCGAGCTCAAACCGTGCGACACCGGGGGACCGCTGGCCGCAGAGGTCGTCAAGACCGCCTCGGACCCCTACGTCGGCCGCCTCTCCCTGGTCCGCGTCTTCTCCGGCACCCTGCGCCCCGACCAGCCGGTGCACGTCTCCGGACACGGCCTGACCGACCGGGGCCACGAGGACCACGACGTCGACGAGAAGGTCGGCCCCCTGTCCATGCCCTTCGGCAAACAGCAGCGACCGGTCACCCAGGCCGTCGCCGGCGACCTGGTGTGCGTCGCCAAACTCGCCCGCGCCGAGACCGGGGACACCCTCTCCGCCAAGGACGACCCGCTGCTGATGGAACCCTGGCGGATGCCGGACCCGCTGCTCCCCGTCGCCATCCAGGCGCACAGCAAGGCCGACGAGGACAAACTCTCGCAAGGGCTGTCCCGGCTGGTCGCCGAGGACCCGACGATGCGCCTGGAGCAGAACCAGGACACCCACCAGGTGGTGCTGTGGTGCCTCGGCGAGGCGCACGCGGACGTCGCGCTGGAACGGCTGCGCAGCCGCTACGGCGTCCAGGTCGACGTCGTACCGCACAAGGTCTCCCTGCGCGAGACGTTCGCCGGCAAGGCCACCGGGCGCGGCCGGCACGTCAAGCAGTCCGGCGGCCACGGCCAGTACGCCATCTGCGAGATCGAGGTCGAACCGCTGCCCGGCGGCTCCGGCATCGAGTTCGTGGACAAGGTGGTCGGCGGGGCGGTGCCGCGCCAGTTCATCCCCTCCGTGGAGAAGGGGATCCGCGCCCAGGCCGCCAAGGGCGTCGCCGCCGGACATCCCCTCGTGGACGTACGGGTCACCCTGGTCGACGGCAAGGCGCACTCGGTGGACTCCTCCGACGCCGCCTTCCAGACCGCGGGCGCGCTCGCCCTGCGCGAGGCCGCCGCCGACGCGAAGATCCATCTCCTGGAGCCCGTCGCCGAGGTCGGCGTCCTGGTCCCCGACGACTACGTGGGCGCCGTGATGAGCGACCTCTCGGGCCGCCGCGGCCGGCTGCTCGGCACCGAACAGGTGGGCGCCGGCCGCACCCTGATCCGGGCCGAGGTCCCCGAGTTCGAGATCGGCCGCTACGCCGTCGACCTGCGCTCGCTCTCCCACGGCACGGCCCGCTTCGACCGGGCGTACGCACGGCACGAGCCGATGCCCGCGCAGATCGCCGAACGCATCCGCGAACAGGGCGGGGACGAGGGGTAGTTCGGCGGGTGGTTCACCGGTTCGGGGCGGACGGCTTCCGCCGTCCGCCCCCCGACTGTCGGTACCGGCGGATACCCTGATCACCCAGGGCACGTCCCGCGCCGGCCGTCCGGTTCCGGTACGACGACGGGCCCAAAAGGTGTGCGGGGCAGGGAAGTCGGGAAGGCCGCAGAAGCGACACCGGCGGCGATGGGGGCGGGAATGTCGTTTGGAACGGAGTGGGACGGGCCCCAGGTGCCCGTCTCCGGCGACGGCCAGCAGGCGGCGACGGCCGCGCTGGCCTCCGCGGCCTACCGGGACGGCCCGGTCGACAAGATCAAGGACGCCGACAACGAATGGCACCAGTCCACCGTCAAGGGCGGCAGGGTCCGGCTGTTCAGGCCCAATCTCGGTGAGGCGTTCTCCCGCGCCGTCGTGGACCGCATGCTCGGACCCGGCCGCAAGCCGCTCATCCAGTCCTTCGGCTCCGAACCCCAGTTCGTGGTCGAGCACTGCCTGGCGGCCAACAACATCCGCCGCGAGCGCGACAACCGGCTGACCCTCGTGACGGTCCTGTGCGGCCTGATCTTCCTGCCGGGCCTGATCGGCTGGCTGCTCGTCTTCCAGCTGCGCGCCTTCGTCGCCAGACGGGACGACAAACGGGCCGGCACCCTCGCCACCACCCTGCTCCTCGGCGTGGGCCTGCTGGCCGCGCTGTTCCTGTGGAAGATGCCGTTCGGCGGCTTCTGGGGATGGTACGCACGGGCGGCCGTGGTGCTGCCCGTCATCGGCTGGTACCTGGCCAAGCGGATCTGCGAGCGCACCGCCCAGGATCTGCGCGCCCGCTGGGACGGCCTGCTGTCGGGCAGCAGCGTCGGCATCAAGGTGCCCGAGGCGGTGCCGCGCGGCCCGAACCAGAGCGCCGCCGACGCGCTGCGCGAGTCGCTGGCCCGGCTCAGCGCCGAACAGCAGTCCAACTCGGTCTTCTACGCGGGCCCCAAGGGCATACTCGGCATGGGCACCCGCTGGGGCTCCTGGCAGCTCGCCGAGGAACTGGTCTCCGCCGACCCCGGCCGCGAGATCCACCCGTTCCGCAGCTGGGACGTCATCCGCGCGATCCACGACCAGCTGGCCCTGCTGGAGCGCGGCCCGCTGAACACCGGGGGCTTCCCCAAGCCGTCCGTCAAGCACTGGATCGTCACCCCGATCCCCGAGGGCGCGGCGGCCGTCTCCCGCCCCGAGGGCACCGACGTGGAGGCCTTCCAGGTCAAGCCGCACGCCATACAGGAGATCTGCAACAAGCAGCAGTTCGGCAAGGGCGACCGGCACTACCTGGGCGTGCAGTGGACGCTGTGGGACGGCCAGCTGGTGATCACCATGATGATCACGGTCACCGTGCTGCACGAAACGCTGCGCATCGAGGTCACCGGCCATGCGCTCGGCCCGGTCAACGGGCTGTTCTGGAGCAAGCCGGAGGCGCCGTCCAAGGAGGTCGCCAAGACCTTCAAGCCCTGGGAGACCCGCAAGATCAACCTGCCCCTGATGACCACCGACGAGGTCGTACGGCTCGCCGTGCGCGCCCCGCTGGCCTGGTACCCGCCGCTGCTCAACTGGCTCGGCGGCTCCCTGGGCCTGCCCGAGCCGTTCGGACTGCGGCACGCCTGGGCGGACCAGCCGTGGAAGCACCGCTTCATGGCCGACGACGCGCTGCGCGCGGCCACCCCGGTGCTCAGGGTCGTGCACGCGGCCGCGATCAAGGTCCTCAGGGAACACGGCGTCGACACGGAGAAGTTCGGCAACCGCTCCTCGGTGCTCAGCGGACTGGTCCAGGACCCGTCCCCGCGCAAGGCGGACCTGTATGACG
Source organism: Streptomyces sp. AM6-12 (assembly GCF_044327085.1). Taxonomy (NCBI): domain Bacteria; kingdom Bacillati; phylum Actinomycetota; class Actinomycetes; order Kitasatosporales; family Streptomycetaceae; genus Streptomyces; species Streptomyces sp. AM6-12. The sequence continues at coordinate 6,005,104 of NZ_JBIQWN010000001.1, read as the reverse complement.
CGTGACGCGTCCGGAACCTGAAGAGGGCGCCCCCCCTGAGCAAGGGGGGCGCCCTCTTGTGCGCGGCGTACCGGTCTAGGCGGGCCAGGCGTCCGCCAGCATCTTGCGGGTGTCGGCGAGGAGCTGCGGGAGGACCTTGGTGTGGCCCACCACCGGCATGAAATTGGTGTCGCCACCCCAGCGGGGCACGACGTGCTGGTGCAGATGGGCGGCGATGCCGGCGCCCGCCACCGCGCCCTGGTTCATGCCGATGTTGAAGCCGTGCGCCCCGGAGGCGGTGCGCAGGGCGGTCATCGCCTGCTTGGTCAGCTCCGCCAGCTCGGCGGTCTCCGGACCGGTGAGGTCCGTGTAGTCGGCCACGTGGCGGTAGGGCACGACCATGAGGTGACCGCCGTTGTACGGGTACAGGTTGAGCACCGCGTACACCTGCTCGCCGCGCCTGACGATCAGGCCGTCCTCGTCGGGCTTGGCCGGAATCGAGCAGAAGGGACAGCCGTCTCCGGCATCCGGGCCGCTCGGCTTGTTCTCGCCCTGGATGTAGGCCATCCGATGAGGCGTCCACAGGCGCTGGAACGCGTCCTGCGTCCCCACGCCGATCTGCTGCTCCGGCTCACTGGTCATGCCATGCAGCATATGGCGTAAGGCATCGGGACAGGCCAGGGCCCCCGGAGACGCACGTCCGCCGGGGGCCCTTCTCGGCCGGGGTCAGACCTGGGCGCGCTCCGCCACGATCTTGGCGATCTTGGCGATGGCCTCGTCGACCGGGATGCCGTTCTCCTGGGAACCGTCGCGGTAGCGGAAGGACACCGAGCCGTTCGACATGTCCTCGTCGCCCGCGATGACCATGAAGGGCACCTTCTGCTTCTGCGCGTTGCGGATCTTCTTCTGCATGCGGTCCGAGGAGGAGTCCACCTCGACGCGCAGGCCCTGCTTGCGGGCCGCCACGGCGAACTTCTCCAGGTACTCGACGTGGGCGTCACCGATCGGGATGCCGACCGCCTGCACCGGCGCCAGCCACGCCGGGAAGGCGCCCGCGTAGTGCTCCAGGAGGACCGCGAAGAAGCGCTCGATGGAGCCGAACAGCGCACGGTGGATCATGACCGGGCGCTGCTTGGAGCCGTCGGAGCCGGTGAACTCCAGGTTGAAGCGCTCGGGCAGGTTGAAGTCGAGCTGGATGGTCGACATCTGCCAGGTGCGGCCGATGGCGTCCTTGGCCTGCACGGAGATCTTCGGGCCGTAGAACGCGGCGCCGCCCGGATCGGGGACCAGGGGCAGGCCCTGCTTCTCGGCGACCTGCCGCAGGGTCTCGGTGGCCTCCTCCCACGCCTCGTCCGAACCGACGAACTTCGTCTCGTCCTTGGTGGACAGCTCCAGGTAGAAGTCGGTCAGGCCGTAGTCCCGCAGCAGGCCGAGGACGAAGGTGAGCGTCTTGTCCAGTTCCTCGGACATCTGCTCACGGGTGCAGTAGATGTGCGCGTCGTCCTGCGTGAAGCCGCGGGCGCGGGTGAGGCCGTGCACGACGCCCGACTTCTCGTACCGGTACACGGTCCCGAACTCGAAGAGGCGCAGCGGCAGCTCACGGTACGACCGGCCGCGCGCGTCGAAGATCAGGTTGTGCATCGGGCAGTTCATGGGCTTGAGGTAGTAGTCCACGCCCTCGTCGAGCTGCATGGGCGGGTACATGCCGTCGGCGTACCAGTCCAGGTGGCCCGAGGTCTCGAAGAGTTTCCCCTTCGTCGCGTGCGGGGTGTAGACGAACTCGTAGCCCTCTTCCTCGTGGCGGCGCCGCGAGTAGTCCTCCATGGTGCGGCGGATGATGCCGCCCTTGGGGTGGAAGACGGCGAGGCCGGAGCCGATCTGCTCGGGGATGGAGAAGAGGTCCAGCTCGGCGCCGAGCTTGCGGTGGTCGCGCTTCTCGGCCTCGGCGAGGAACTCCAGGTACGCCTTCAGCTCGTCCTTGGACGGCCAGGCGGTGCCGTAGATGCGCTGGAGCATGGGGTTCTTCTCGCTGCCGCGCCAGTAGGCGGCCGCGTTGCGCATCAGCTTGAACGCCGGGATGAGGCGGGTGGAGGGCAGGTGGGGACCGCGGCAGAGGTCCTTCCAGCACAGCTCGCCGGTCTTGGCGTCCAGGTTGTCGTAGATCGTCAGCTCGCCGGCGCCGACCTCGACGTCCGCGCCGTCGTCGTGCGACGCGGAGCCCTTGAGGCCGATCAGCTCCAGCTTGTACGGCTCGTCGGCCAGCTCCTCGCGGGCGGCCTCGTCGGTGACGACGCGGCGGGCGAACTTCTGCCCGCGCTTCTGGATCTCCTGCATCTTCTTCTCGATGGCCTTGAGATCCTCGGGCGTGAACGGCTTCTCGACGTCGAAGTCGTAGTAGAAACCGTCCTTGACCGGCGGGCCGATGCCCAGCTTGGCCTCGGGGAACAGCTCCTGCACGGCCTGCGCCATGACGTGCGCGGTGGAGTGGCGCAGGATGTTCAGGCCGTCCTCGGAGGTGATCTCGACGGCCTCGACCTCGTCGCCGTCGGACAGTTCGTACGCGAGGTCCTTCAGCTCGCCGCCCACGCGCGCGGCGATGATCGAGCGCTCGCCCGCGAAGAGGTCGGCGGCCGTAGTGCCCGTCGTCACCACGCGTTCTTCCCGCTCGGAATCGCGTTGGATGATCACACGGACGTCTGACACCGGTCTCTCCTGACTGAAGGTGGGTGCGGCGCCATACCAGGAGCGCGCGCACAGGCGATCGTACCGACCCGAGGGCACCGACCGCGAAACGGTCACGGTCGGTCCCCGCACCCTCACGCCTCCCCGCAGGCCTCCTCGAAGAAGTCCAGGTTCTCCTGGAGGGACTTCATCAGCCGGTCCCGCTCGGCGTCGTCCACCTGCACGGGTACGACCCCGGAGGCGCCGGTGAGCCTGCGGAAGCCGCCGCGCCGCTCCAGCCGGCCGTGCACCCGCACCGGGAGGCCGACGAGATGGGCGTGGCCCGCGATGCGGTAGTCCTCCTCGTCCAGGGTGACGCGGACGTGCGGCACCTCGGCGCCGGCGAGGACGCGCAGCCGTACGGTGCCCTCGCCGCGGGGGCCCGAGCGGCGCAGGCGCACCACCGCGCCGGTGATCCGCACGGGCACGGAGGGCTCGGCGTGCAGATACCGGGCCGCGGCCTCGCGCAGCACGGGCAGGTCGCCGGGGGAGAACTCGACGGGTTCGGCGCCGGGCGCGCAGCCCTCGGGGACCCCGGCGGCGGGTGCCCAGGCGACGGCGACCCCGGCTCCCTCGGTGCCCCGTACCAGCGCCCCGATCGCCTCGGTGAGTTCGCGGCTGACGCCGGCCTCGACGGCACCGTCGAAGGCGTCCATGCCGCCGGTGGCGCGCCGGTAGTCGATGGCCTCGCGGGCGGCGTACAGCGCCTGGTGGAGGCGGACGGCGAGCGGGCGGGCGACGGCCACGGGGGCGAAGGCGGTCAGCCGGCCGTCGTCCGCGGTGGGGCCGACGAGGACGTCGTCGAGGAGGGCGGTGGCGGCGCGGCGGTGGCGGGCGCCGTGGTAGCCGGCGCGGGCGTGGGTGGCGAGCGCGGCGGCGAGCAGCAACTGGCGTCCGGCGTCGCGTAGTTGCTCGTCGCGGCCCCAGGAGGCGACGCCGGCCGGGCCGTCCGGGGCGTCGCGCCACCAGTGGATCTCGTCGCTGGGTACGGCGAGGCAGATCAGCATCTCGCGGGCGGCGGGGGTGTCGCTGCGGGCGAGGGCGTCCAGGGCTTCGGCGAGGAGGTCGTCGCTGTCGGGGAAGTCGCGGCTCTCCGGGACCAGGAGACTGGTGGCGGTGCCGCCGGGTCCGGGCGGGGTCCAGCGGCCGTAGCGTCCGGTGGCGCCGCCACGCCGCTGCCAGCCGTGCCGGCGCAGCAGGGCGGCGAGCACGGTGGGGTCGACGTCGGCGGGGCGGGGTGCGCGGTGCCAGGGGAGGGCACCGGGGTCCGGCCGCTCCGCCGGCTCCTCGTGGGGACGGATCCTCATGGTCTGCCTCCCGTCCCGACGCGGGTCATGATCTCGCACAGCGCCCGGTCGTCGAAGATGCGTGTGGTCGGTATGCGCACGGTGGTCCGGTGCCGGCCGGTGAGGGGGTGGCCGGCCAGGTTGACCCAGTAGCAGCAGTGCCGCAGGTCGAGGCGGTCGTGGCCGGCGCGCAGCCAGTCGTCCTGGGTGCGCGGGACCAGCATCACGACGAGGATCTTGTGCACCGAGACGGGGGTGCGGGCGAGCTTGCGCAGATGGTCGTTGTCGAGGGTGAAGGAGAAGGTGCGGCCCGGCGGGTGGGGCGGTATCTGGTACGTGGCCTTCAGCTGGACCTTGATGGTGACCTCGTCGTCGACGGTGTGGCCGGGCGCGCTGTGGCTGACGTGCCAGTCGATGCCGTTGTCCGGGAAGGGCTGGGACAGCGAGCAGCCGGCCGCGGCGGCGACCGCGTGCAGGTAGCCGACCTGCAGTGTCTCCATGCAGGCGGTGGTGGCGAGCGAGCCGCGGACGGTGCCCGAGCGCTCGGGCAGCAGCCCGCTCCGCTCGGGCTGCACAGTGACCATGACGAACAGCCTTCCAAACCAAGGGTTTCCCCGCTGCGGGCTGCTGAACTGCAAAGACCCGTACTCCTGTTGTCTCCTCGCGGCGTACGGCGCAAACGGCGCGGGTATCACCAAACGGGCAGAAGACGGGACGTCATCTGCCGTGGGTGAACGAGGAGTTGGGTTGGGATGACGTACTGGTACGAAGGGCCGTTGGCCGCCTTCGACACGGAGACCACGGGTGTGGACGTCGAGACCGACCGGATCGTGTCGGCCGCGGTCGTGGTCCAGGACGCACCGGAGACCCTGCCCCGCGTCTCGCGCTGGCTGGTGAATCCGGGGGTGCCGGTGCCGGCGGAGGCGACGGCGGTGCACGGGCTGACGGAGGAGCACCTCCAGCGCAACGGGCGCTGGCCGGCGCCGGTGGTGTTCGAGATAGCCGAGCAGCTGGCGGAGCACGCGGCGCGGGGGCGTCCGCTGGTCGTGATGAACGCGCCGTTCGATCTGACGCTGCTGGACCGGGAGTTGCGCCGGCACCGGGCGTCGTCGCTGGAGCGCTGGTTCCCCTCGGTGCCGCTGCGGGTGCTGGATCCGCGGGTGCTGGACAAGCATCTGGACCGCTATCGCAAGGGGCGCCGCACGCTGACGGACCTGTGCGGGCACTACGGGGTGGAGCTGGCAGGGGCGCATGACGCGGCGGCGGACGCGCTGGCCGCGCTGGAGGTGGTCCGGGCGCTGGGCCGCCGCTTCGCCACCCGCCTCGAACGGCTCTCCCCCGCCGAGCTGCACGCCCTCCAGGCCGACTGGCATGCCGCCCAGGCCCGCGGCCTCCAGTCCTGGTTCGCCCGCAACGGCTCGGAGGAGACGGTCAGCACGGAGTGGCCCCTGCGACCGGAACTGCCGGCCGCGGCGTAGGGAACGGGGGTTGCGGCGTGGCGGACGGGGGTTGCGGAGGGGATGCCGGACGGCCGGTCAGGCCGCGCGCTCACCGCCTCGCCCGACGTCGTCGCGCCCGGCGCTGACACGGGCTGACACCCGGCGGCGCGGCGGTGCCGCTTCACCAGGAGCCGCCTCCGCCGCCCCCCGCGCCGCCGCCGACACCCGAAGAGGAGGAGCTGCCGCCGCCGCCCGAACCGCCGCCGGAGCCACCGCTGGACGACGGGGCTCTGGAGGAGGCCCTCGCACGGTCGAGGAGGGCGAGGGCGAGCAGGGTGTCCGGGCGGACGGGGCGGTGGGAGGGCTGACGGGTGGGGACGGTGGCGGCTGCCACGGCCGCGCGCCAGTGGTCGGCGAGGCCGAAGGAGACGGCCCAGGCGGTGCAGTGCCGTATCCGGTCGCGGTCGAGGGGTTCGACGTCGGGGAAGGCGCCGGGGTCGGCGAGGTAGCGCCGGAACATCTCGGCCCGTAGCCGCTGGGCGCTGCCCTCGGCGGTGCGCCGCTGGAGTTCCCAGGCGCGCCGGGCCAGTGCGAGGCCCGCGCCGAAGACGGCCGCGCCGGTGACGAGGAGGGGGCCGCCCACCGTATGGCGGCCGCCGCCGAGGGCCGCGCCCACCACGGCGAGGGCGAAGCCGAGCGGGCACGCGGCGAGGCCGGCGTACCGGCCGATCCGGGCGCGGCGCACCGAGGCCGCCTCCCACAGGCCCGACTCGGCCTGCCACCGGGCCAGATGACCGGCGAGTGCCTCCCAGCCCGCCCGGAACGCGGGGTCGTACGCCCCGAGGACGACCTCGCGGCGGCCGGCGAAGACGCGCTGGAAGACGTCCCTGGTGACCGGGTCGTACGTGCCGGGGCCGGCGCTGCGGCGGCGCAGCTTCGGCGCGTGCTGCTCGCCGGTGAGGTCGAGACGGCCGGCGGCGACGGCGTCGAGCAGCCACGCGGTCTGCTGCCGGGGCTCGATCCGTTCGGTGAGCAGGAGCCCGCCCTGGGCGGCGTTCAGTCCTGGTGGCGGTGTGGGGCCGGGCGTTCCGGGGTCGGTGTCCGGTGGCGCGGGGCGGTCGCGGCCGGCGAGGCGCAGCAGCCCGATCACGATCAGCGCGGTGGCGAAGGCGAGGCCCATGGCGTCGGCGGCGCTGCGCAGCGGGTGGGTCAGTGTGGTGCCGACGGCCTTGCCTGCGGGCGGCGCGGGCAGTCGGGCCGCGGCCTTTGGGGCGCCGTGTCCGCGTCCGGCGTAGAGGGTGACCCCTTCCTTGCCCTTGAGCCGGCCCAGCCTGACGGTGAGTTCGCCGGGTCCGGGGTGCTCCACCGGGCAGGGCCGCTCGGAGCCGTCGGTGCCGTGCACACAGCGCGGGACGGCGAGCGGGTACGGGGTGGCGACATGGATCTTCGACGCGGGAGCGGTCGACCCGCCAGCCGGTGCCGACCGCGTCCCAGGCCAGCCGGCCGTTCTTCACCACGTCCTGGAGCGTGTACTGGACGCGGTAGCGGTGCACCCCGGTGACGGCCCGGTCCGGGTCGCCGATCTCGATGCGGGTGGCGTTGTCCCGTTCGCCGTCCGCTTCCAGGTATTCGTCGCCCGCCGTGAGGTCCCAGGGGACGCGGTGGCCGTCCATGGTGGCGGTGACGCGGGCCTGGTCCTCGTCGTCGGGCAGGTCCGGCAGGTCGCGGTAGATGCCGTGCCGGTCCTGGTCCGGGTAGCCGAAGTCGTAGTCGATGACCTCGGTGATCCGTGCGCTGCCGTCGGCGGCGATCCGCGCCCCGACCCACATCGTGGTGACGCGTTCGGTGTTGAAGGTGATCTGGGCCAGCAGCACGGCGAAGCCCGGCACCAGTACGAGGAAGAAGATCGCGATCAGACTGCGGACGCGCGTCGCGCGCATCCGTGCGCCGGGTCTCGGTCCGTCCCCGCCGCGTGGCCCGCCCTGTTCCTTGTCCATGACGCCCCCCTGGCATCAAAAGAGCCGGTCCGCTATTGCGGACCGGCTCTTTCCCGGTGGGCGATACTGGGTTCGAACCAGTGACCTCTTCGGTGTGAACGAAGCGCTCTCCCACTGAGCTAATCGCCCGGGAACGCACTGAACAATACAGGTCCCGACGCCGATCCTTCAAACCGCTCCCAGGTGGCGCAGCAGTCCGCGCCGGCCGGCCCGCATCATCAGGCGGTGGTTGGCGCGGAAGACCGGGCGACAGGGCACGGCGAGGTGCCGGAGCAGGGGCTTGCGGACGTCGACTTCCTGCTCGTAGACGGCGAGCGTCCCGGTGCCCTCGGCGGTGACCGTCCAGCGCGCCCAGCCCTCGATGTCACCGCTCATGGCGATCTCCAGGATCCCGGCGACCGGGTCGCGGCGCCGCTCGTGCGCGGTGAAGGTCATGGCGTACGGCAGAGCCGAGCGGATGGTGAGGATGCCGGTGGTGTCGTCGAGCCGGGTCACCGAGCGCACCTGGGGCCACCAGTGGGGGTAGTCCTCGGGCCGTTCCAGCACGGCGTAGACGGCGGCCGGCGCGGCGGGCAGGCGCCAGGGGCTGTGGAAGCGGTAGTGGTTCCAGTCCATGCGCCGAGTCTGCCCGCGGCGGGGCGGCCGTCCGTGCCGCGGGCTGATTCGGGCTCAGATTACGTACTGCCGCAGGGCGTTGACGCCGGGCGGAATTTCCCCCTCCCGGCGCGGCGGCCGGGAAAATCCGCGGCTTTCCGGAAAACGCAGGGTACTTTCGGCCGGTTGCGCGGGAGCGGAACTCGAACCGCCGGGTGACGGTTCGTCACGGCTCATGAATACGACGACGGCCCATCCGCTCTTTCGCGGATGGGCCGTCGGTCCGGGGTGGGCGATACTGGGTTCGAACCAGTGACCTCTTCGGTGTGAACGAAGCGCTCTCCCACTGAGCTAATCGCCCGGGCGCAGGAAGAACATTACCCCATGTCAGCCGGTGCCTTCGACCAGCACCGGGCCGGCGGGCGGGCGGCACGGCGCGAGCGGCTCACCGGCCGTTGATCTTCCAGGGCGGCACGAGGCCGAACCGCCAGAGATAGATCGCGCCCAGCACCACGATGATCACGGCTCCGGTCACGGTCAGCGCGATGTTGCGGCGGCGCACCTCGGGTTCGAGGGCACGCTGTGCCGCCTCGGTGACCTTGCGTTTGGTCCAGCGGAGCACGACCTGGGCCCAGACGAACTCGGTCGCCCAGATCGCCATGCCGGCGAAGATCACCACCCAGCCGGGTCCGGGCAGCGGGAGCATGGCGACACCGGCGACCACGACCGCGAGGCCGATCACGAAGACGCCGGCCTGCCAGCCGCGGTGCAGCAGCCTGCGCGCCTTGACGAATTCCGGCGCGCGGGACCCGAGCCCCGCTTCGTCACTCCCCGTATTCATACCGACAACGCTACCCGAGTGATTCACCTCACCGGAATGGTCGTAGATCCGGTACGAGTTCTCGGCCGTAAGAGTGTCGTAAACACACGCAAAACCCTCAGAGGGGTTTACAACGGCACCGTAGGTGGCATGTCGATTTCGCCGACGTGCGAATCCCCGAGCGCACACTGAGCGAAAGGCCCTGGCGCTTATGAACACCACGGTCAGCTGCGAGCTGCACCTGCGCCTCGTTGTGTCGAGCGAGTCCTCCCTGCCTGTCCCCGCAGGCCTGCGGTACGACACGGCCGACCCCTACGCCGTGCACGCCACCTTCCACACCGGAGCCGAGGAGACCGTCGAGTGGGTGTTCGCCCGCGACCTCCTCGCCGAGGGGCTGCACCGGCCCACCGGAACCGGAGACGTCCGCGTCTGGCCGTCCCGCAGCCATGGTCAGGGCGTTGTCTGCATCGCCCTCAGCTCCCCTGAGGGGGAGGCCCTGCTCGAGGCGCCCGCGCGGGCCCTGGAGTCCTTCCTGAAGCGAACCGACGCCGCCGTGCCGCCCGGTACGGAGCACCGGCACTTCGATCTGGATCAAGAGCTCTCGCACATCCTGGCGGAAAGCTAGCCCGCCGCCCTTCCAAGCAGCCCGGCGCCGTCCACTCGGGGAGACGGCTCGGGCCAGGCCAACCGCATACGGCACGGGCCGGCGCCGTCACCGTGAGCGCTCACGGAACGGCGTCGGTCCGTCCCTGCGCGCCCCCTTGCCGCTCAGGCGGGCCCGGAGCGGGCGTACGGCGGCTTCCGGGAACCCCTGGCCCACCGCGGCGTTCCACGGGCAGTCGGGACCGGACGGAGCCCGTGCGGCGGGCGTTGTCGCTACCATCGGCCAGCATCGGCGGGCGCCTGCCCGACCCTCAGGCCAGGGAGCGATTACGTGCTGATCACCCATGACACCCGGTGCGCCCTCGACACCGTGGTGGATCTGGTGAACACCGCGCCGGAGGACGAGACGGCGCCGGACGGGCTGCCCGATGTCCCCACCCTCGCGGAGTTCGTCCGGACCCACGAGATCAGCGATGTCGGCGTGGTCTCGTCGGCCGATCTCTCGGCCGTGCGGGCGGTGCGGTCGCGGTTCGCGGCGATCTTCGCGGCCCCGGACGCCAGGAGCGCCGCCGGGCTGATCAACGAGTTGGTCGCGGCGGCGGGCACCACCCCGCGGCTGACCGACCACGACGGCTACGACTGGCACGTCCACTACTTCGCCCCCGGCGCGTCCGTGGCCGACCACCTCGCCGCCGACTGCGGCATGGCCCTGGCCTTCTTCGTCGTGGCCGGCGAGGAGGAGCGGCTGCGCCGCTGCGAGGCCCCGGACTGCCGCCGCGCCTTCGTGGACCTGTCCCGCAATCGCTCCCGCCGCTACTGCGACAGCCGCACCTGCGGCAACCGCCTGCATGTGGCCGCGTACCGGGCGCGCCGCAAGGAAGCGACCGGCTGAGCCGTCCACCCGAGCGGGTGAGATCCGGCCGGATCGGTGCCCGCTGTCCGGGTCGAGGGAGCGGCGGCGGTTCTCGGGCGACGTCGGTCCCGGCGGGTGGCGCCGGGACGGACGTGTACGGCTCACAGCAACAGCAGATCGTGCAGCGCAGCCATGAGGATCAGACACCCGATCACCGCAAGGAAGATCATCAGCGGTGGCTGGGAGAGGGCGAAGAGGCACCCGCGCGGCTCGTCCTTCGGCGGCGCGGCCTCGCTCTGTGTCGTATCCAGCATCTCGCGGCCGATGATGGCGCACGGACCAGCCGGTACGCGATCAGGACTCACGATCTTGCGGGAGTTCGCCGAATCCCGCGATCTTGCTTCCGGCTCGCTTCGGCTGATGAACGATTCCGGACATCCTCGGACTCACTGTGACGCTCCGGCGAGTCATGTGACTGTCATATGCCGTGCTTCTTGAGGATGGCCTCGATGTCGCTGAAATCGTCCCCGGACGCCGGGCTCGCGGCCTGTCCCTGCCCCTGTCTCCGCGACCTGCCCTGGCCCTGGCGCAGCGCCGGTGTGGAGGACGCGGGTGCCGTGGTGCCCGCGCGTATCGCCCCGGCGTCGGCCGCAGCCCCGCCTTGCGCTGCCGCCCTGCGGCGCTCGACCGCGCGGGTGCCGGCGAACAGCAGCCAGGCCGCGGCCAGGACGCCGAAGCCCGCCCAGGCGGCGGGGCTGAAGGCGGTGTGCGCGAGCCAGCCCACGACGCCGGTCAGCACGAGGCCGACGGGCACCAGGGCGTAGGCCGCGATGCGGGCCGCCGACAGGAAACGTCTGCGGTAGGCCGTGACCACCGCGATGCCCAGGCCCGCCGCGGACACGGCGGAGCAGACGGTCTCGGCAATCATCCGGTCCTCCAGGGCGGGCTCGGTCGGGTGGCAGGTCGGTGCGCGGTGGTGGCGGGCACAGCGGCATGGCCGACGTGCGGCGCTTCGTCCCTTCCATCCTGCACCGCCCGGCGCGTGCGGGGCCACGGTCCGGAGCACAGATCAGGGTGATCTCCGGGTCGCCTCCTCCTTCGGTGCAGGTGCGGTGCCGGTGCCGTGGTGGGCCGCTGTCCCTGAGGACCACTGCGGGGCCGGCCGCGCCGAGGTCCGATTGGGGCGGGCGTGGGTGGCCTGGAAGACTGGGGGTATGAGCGACTCCTCCCCCGTGCGCGCCGACGCCGTCGTCCTCGACGTCTGGTGCGAACTCCAGTGCCCCGACTGCCGTACCGCCCTCGACGACGTGCGCGCCCTGCGGGCCCGTTACGGCGACCGGCTGGACGTGCGGCTGCGGCACTTCCCGCTGGAGCGGCACAAGCATGCCTTCGCCGCAGCGCAGGCCGCCGAGGAGGCGCTGGCGCAGGGGGCCGGCTGGCCGTACGTGGAGGCCGTCCTGGAGCGGGTCGAGAGGCTGGACCGCGAGGGAGAGTCCTTCCTGGTCGAGGTGGCCCGTGAACTCGGCCTGGACGCCGAGGAGTTCGACACCGCGCTGATCGACGGACGGCACATCCTGATCGTCGACGCCGACCAGGCCGAGGGCAAGGCGATCGGCGTGACCGGCACCCCGACGTACGTCATCGGCGGCGAGCGGCTGGACGGCGGCAAGAGCCAGGAGGGGCTGCGCGAGCGGATCGAGGAGATCGCGGACCGGCTGCTGGGTGAGCAGGGCGCCTGAGAACACCGCCGAACCGCGATCCCGCGGAGCGGTGAGTCCAGGGAGCGGTGAGTCCGCCGGGCCCTGAGGGCGCCGAGCCCCGAGCCGCGAGGCCAGGCAGCCGCTCCGCGACCGGGGCCGAAGCCGGGCGCCGGATCGGCCGCCGGACACCGGACACCGGACACCGGACACCGGCATTGGGCAGCCCGCTGCATCGGGTACCGCCGGGTGCCGGGTATCGGGCTGCACCGGACACTGGGGGCTGGGCGTGGGGCGCCGAAGGCCGGGCGCACGGCACCAGTCCTCGGCCCTCCCGCCGTACGCTGCACGGCACTGGACACCAAGCCGCACCGCACCCCAGGGGCTGGGCGCCGGGACCACGGCACTATGCCCGGCCACCACGCCGCACCGCACCGCACCGGGCCCCAGGCCCCCGGCCAACCCGCCACCTGGCCCACGGCACCAAGCCCCAGCACCCCGCCGCGCGGCACTGGGGCATCGGCCGTCCCGCGGGGCCACGCCTCAGCCACCACCCCCATGGCACACGTCACCAGCCCCGGCCACCACGCCGCCCCGCCCCCGCCCCCGCCCCCGCCTACACCAGCGGCTTCGACAAGGAGTACGTCACCGTTTCGTAGCCGAGTGACGCGTACAGCCGTTCCGCCGGGGTGTTGCCCGTGAACACGTTGAGGGCGAGGAGGGGGCGGCCGGCGGTCAGGGACTGGTGTTCCGCGAGGAGCATCAGGGCCCGGCCGTACCCCCGGCCGCGCTCGGCCGGCTCGGTCTCGACGTCGTACACGTACGCCGTGTTCTCCCGCAAGGCCAGCCACAGTGTGCCGACCCGGGTTCCCGCGCGCTCCAGGACGCTGAAGACCATGTCCCCGGTCGCGAGCCCCCGCGGCAGCAGCCGGGCGTGGTCGGCGCGGGCCTTGGCGCGGGCGGTCTCCTCGGCGAGGCCCCGCTCGGCCCAGGTGCGGACGTACCGCTCGTGCTCGCGGGCCTGCCATGCCGTGAACTCCGCCTCGCTCATGGGGCGTTCGCGGAGGTCCGGCGGCAGCGCGGGCGGCGCGGCGGCGAGGTGCTTCTCCATGCCCCGGTTGCGCAGCGTGTAGCCGAGGGCGTCGAACAGCCGCAGCGCGGCGTCCGCCGAGGCCGCCGGTACGACCGTCTCGATCTGCCGGCAGCCCCAGCCGCGCGCCACCTCCTCCGCGGCGAGCGCGGCGATCGTCCCCCGGCCGCGGCGGCGGTCGGCCTCGGCGATCCGCAGCTCGTCGATGCGGGCCACCGTGTCGCCGAGGGCCGGCGAGGTGCCGATGCGGATCTCACCGGCGGGGCGGCTGTTCACGCACACCTGGTAGCGGCGCGAGCGCGTGCCGTCGGGGTGCTCCTGAAGCGGCTCGGCCGGCCGCAGAGTCGTGGTCATCGCGACTGTTCTACCCGCCCCGCGGCACCGCGATCGCCGTGATCACCGCACCGCGGGCGTCACCGCGGGTCGAGGTCCCCGGCCGCCCGCTCCTCGAAGATCCGCATCGCCTTGGCGGTCACCGGCCCCGGCGCGGCGGCGAGTTCCCGGTCGTCCACCCGGTGCACCGCCTGGATGTCGCGCAGGGTGGAGGTCAGGAAGATCTCGTCGGCGCGGTCCAGCACGTCGAGCGGCAGATCGGTCTCCTGGGCGCCGGTCCATTCGACGGCGAGGGCGCGGGTGATGCCGGGGAGGCAGCCGGAGGCGACCGGCGGGGTGTGGATCTCGCCGTTCAGGACGACGAAGACGTTCGAGCCGGTGCCCTCGCACAGGTGGTCCGAGGTGTTGGCGAACAGGGCCTCGGAGGCGCCCTGTTCGTGGGCGCGGGCGAGGGCGACGACGTTCTCGGCGTAGGAGGTGGTCTTCAGGCCGGTCAGCGCGCCGCGCTCGTTGCGGGTCCAGGGGACGGTGATCACGGCCGTGCTGTCGGGGCGGCGGGTGGTCTCGCCGAGGGCGACCACGAGGGTCGGGCCGTGCGCGCCGCGGTCGGAGCCGAGGGGGCCGTGGCCGCCGGTGTAGGTGATCCTCAGTCGGCCGAGCGGCATCGGGTTGGCCCCGAGCACGGCGGCGCACGCCTCGCGGATCTCGTCGTGGTCGGGGTCGGGCAGCCCGAGGCCGCGCGCCGAGCGGGTCAGCCGGTCGAGGTGCCGGGTGAGCGCGAACGTGCGCCCGTCGGTCGCCTTCACCGTCTCGAAGACGCCGTCGCCGACGGTCAGCCCGTGGTCGAACACGGAGACGCGGGCGGCATCCGCGTCCCGGAGCCCGCCGTCCAGCCAGATCTTCATGCGCATGCCTCTCCACTCGCCTCGTACGACCCCGACGCTACCGCGAGTAGCCGGGACGCCTTCAGTTCGGTCTCCCGCCATTCCCCCTCCGGGTCCGACCCCCAGGTGATGCCGGCGCCGGAGCCGAAGCGCAGGACGCCCTCGGCGCGGTCGATCCAGAAGGTACGGATACCCACGGCCAGCTCGGCGGTGCCCCGGTCGGCGTCCACCCAGCCGATGCCCCCGCAGTAGGGGCCGCGCGGTACCGGTTCCAGGGCCTCGATGATTCGCAGGGCGCTGGACTTGGGCGCGCCGGTGACCGAGCCGGGCGGGAAGGCGGCGCCGAGCAGCTCGGGCCAGCCGGCCCCGGTGCGCAGCTCGCCGCGGACGGTGGAGACGAGGTGGACCAGACCGGGGTGTTTCTCCACCACGCACAGGTCGGGCACGGTGACGGTGCCGGTGGCGCAGACACGCCCGATGTCGTTGCGGACCAGGTCCACGATCATCACGTTCTCGGCGTAGTCCTTCTCCAGCAGGTCCGCCTCGGTGCGGCCGGTGCCCTTGATGGGCCCGGACTCCACGGTGCGCCCGGCGCGGCGCAGGAACAGCTCCGGGGAGGCGGTGGCGATCTCCACGCCGTGCGCGGGCAGGCGAATCGTTCCTGCGAACGGCGCCGGGTTGCCGCGGGCCAGCAGGGCGGTCAGGGCGTCCACGTCGGCGTCGGGGGCGATCGGCGCGCTGAGCACCCGGCAGAGGTTGGCCTGGTAGACCTCGCCGGCCGCTATGTGGGCGCGGATGCGGCGGACGGCCGCGGTGTAGGCGGCGCGGTCCAGGGAGCTGGTCCAGTCCCCCACCGCGGGTCCGTGCCAGGCGCCGGGCGCCGGGGCGGGCACCGGGGCGTGCCGTACGTCCGCGAAGCGTGCGCAGGTCAGCCTGCCCTCGAAGTCCGCGCAGACGGCCCAGAAGCCGGTGGAATCCAGGGCGGCGGGATCGCTGGTGACGTCGAGGAGGCCGGTGGCGAGACGGTCGCCGAAACGGGCCAGCGGGGGAAGGCCGGGAGCATGGTGGAGCACGTGCCCGAGTCTAGGTGGGTGTCGTGGAGGTGACTCCGGGATGTCCCGGAGGGGGCCCTGACCACCGGGTCCGCCGGGCGCACCGCAGCACGCTGCGCAAACGCGTTTTTGTACTGGCCCGGGAATCCGCTAGAGTTCAACACGTCGCCGGGACGCGGAAGCGGACCGAAACGACAAGCGGACGTAGCTCAGTTGGTAGAGCGCAACCTTGCCAAGGTTGAGGTCGCGAGTTCGAGCCTCGTCGTCCGCTCGAAGGAAGAAGGGGTCATCCCGATCCCCTACACTCCTGGTGGAGTGGCCGAGAGGCGAGGCAACGGCCTGCAAAGCCGTCTACACGGGTTCAAATCCCGTCTCCACCTCCAAGGACGATTAGCTCAGCGGGAGAGCGCTTCCCTGACACGGAAGAGGTCACTGGTTCAATCCCAGTATCGTCCACTGGATCCCCGGTCCGTCCGGAGGTCCGCGGGTCTGTCGAAGATCCATCCTGCGCGATTAGCTCAGCGGGAGAGCGCTTCCCTGACACGGAAGAGGTCACTGGTTCAATCCCAGTATCGCGCACTGGCTGTGATCCCCGGATCACCGTCCGCGGACGATTAGCTCAGCGGGAGAGCGCTTCCCTGACACGGAAGAGGTCACTGGTTCAATCCCAGTATCGTCCACACACCGAGAAGCCCCCGGCCGTTTCCACGGCCGGGGGCTTCCGCGTGTCCTCAGCTGGAGAACAGCATGTGCGTGAAGCTCCGGTGGTGACGGTCGTGGTGGCCGTGATGACCGTGGTGCCCGTGCTCGTAGTGACCACCGCCGTGGCCGCCGTACGGGGCGCCCCAGGCGGGCGCGGACGGGGCCGGGTACCCCTGCGGGGCGGCGGGCGGGGCCGGCGGGGCGGGCTTGGACCACTGGGACTCCAGCTGGGTCAGCGCCTCCAGCTCGCCGTAGTCGAGGAAGATGCCGCGGCACCCGCCGCACTGCTCGATCTGGACGCCGCTGCGGTTGTACGTCTGCATGGGTGCGTGGCACTTCGGACACTGCATCGTCGGCTCAACTCCTCGCCGGTCGGTACTGCTTGGTGTTTCCCCTGCACAGACTCCGTTTCGCCGCGCGTGGTTGCACCGTCTTACCGAAGCCTCCTGGGTCACCGGGCGGGCATGCGGGCGCAGGCGTCGGCGACGGACTGCTCGACCTCGTCCAGCGGGCGGTCCGCCGCCAGCGCCTTGGTGATCGCCAGGGCGGCCGTCTGCACGGTGAGGGCGCGGGCCGGGATGTCCAGGGCGGGCCAGGGGTCGCCGGTCACGGGGACGGCCGGCCCCCCGGCCTCCCGGTAGGCGGTGAGGAAGCGGGTCCACTGCTCGGGCGGGAGGAGGCCGCAGGCGTACCAGGCGGCGGGGCGGGCGAGGTCCCAGGCGGGGACGCCGAGCCCCAGGTCGTCCACGTCGATCAGCCGCCAGGGGCCGTCGGGGGCGGGGTGCCGGACGAGCTGGCCGAGGTGGAGGTCGCCGTGGCAGAGGACGGCGGGCCCTGGCATCGGGGCCTCGGCACGGGCCCACGCGGGGAGGGCGGCCCAGGCCGCGAGGACGGGGCGGGCGGCGGGGTGGGGGCGCCCGGCCAGGGCGGCGCGGAGCCGGGTGACGGCGCGGGCGGCCTTGGCGGGGCCGCGCATCGGGGGGAGCGCCGGGTGAGGGGTGCTGCGGTGCAGCCGGGCGAGGAGGGCGGCCACGGCTTCCCAGGGGGCGGCGGCGGGGGCGTCGGGGTCCACCGGGGCGCCGTACGGCCAGGTGGTGACCAGGCGGTCGCGCAGTTCTTCCGTGGTGGGGGTGAGCGGGGGCAGGAGGACGCCGGGGAGCTTGGCGGCCGTTTCGAGGCGGCGGGCCAGGTGGGCGGGGTCGGTGCCGGGGGCGTGGGCCTTGACGACGGTGTCCCCGAGACGGAGGACGGTGGCGTCGGGGCGGTCGGCGAGGGTGGTGGGAGTGCCGGTGCCGGCGGCGCGGACGTGTGCCGTGAGCACGGGGAGGATGGTCACGGGGCCTCGGGAGGTCGGGGGTGGGGTGAGGGTTACGACGGTGGGGTGGGGATGCTGGTTGCGGTAAGGGGGTGCTTTGGCTGGGCGGGGGTGGGTTTCGCTCGCCCGCGCTGACGGGGTGCCGGGCAGCGGCGCCACGCAGGCAACGGCAGTGCACCCGGGGGCGCGGGGAACTGCGCGACAAGCCACGGCGGGGCCGCACCCGCGCGACGGCCGTAGCCGCAACGGCGAGCAGGCGTCCGACCGAGCACCCGCAGGGCACCCGCAGGGAACGGCGATGCCGGCGCAGCTCCCCAGCTGCGCCGGCATGTGTGCCGTCCGCCGCACCCCCGTCCCCACGGGGTTTCATGGGTCGATGTCCCCGCCCGAACCGCTCTTTCGGGCCTGGGGTCGCCGCTCAGCGCCCCAGCATCGCACCCACGGACGACGCCTGTGTGGCCACCGTCTCCCAGCCGTCGAAGACGAGCAGGAGCAGGGCCGCCAGGGGAAGGGCCATGAGCGTCGCCACCAAGGGGTGGCGGCGGCCCGCGCGGCGGGGTGCGAACGCGGGGCGTCGCGGTGCCGGGTGGGCCATGGTCCCTCTCCTGACCGTCTCGTGTTGTCCTACGGCGGCGAGTGTCCGACCTCGGGGGACGAGCGCTGCACCCGCCGCTTGACCTCAAATCTAGGCGCGGGGCGCGAACCGGGCGTCATGCCCTCGTACCGATTGCCGGGCCTCCCGGAGGATGAGCCGCCGGCCGCGGTCTACTCCCCAGGGTGGAGAGCGGGCCCCACGTATCGGGGTCTTCCCTGAGGGGTCGCCCGCCGTGTCGGGCATGTCGGACGCGGGCGGCGTCCCCGAACGCGTGACTTCGATCACTCGGGGCGGTCACGGGGCGGGGGCCGGGCGCGGTGCGGGCACCGGTCGGCGACGGGCGCGGCGGGGCGTGGGCGGCGGGTCGCCGGAAGGGCGGGGAGGGAGGTGGCCGCTGGTCGCGGTGGGATCAACCTCCTTTCGGACGCGCCCGGTTGACGGTGACGGTCGGTCAAGAGGAGTCGAGGTGCTGGGGTCCTGACCGCGTTTCACCTCACCGGCGTGGCGCGCACAATCCGTCGTGCCCAGAGGGCGCGGCCTCTGCGCGCACGCGGCTCGGGAAACGTAAGCTGTGCCACGTCAGAGGGACCGGGCAGCGGGGATGAACATGGCGATGATGCGCCTGAGGCGCGAGGACCCGCGCGTCGTCGGCTCGTTCAGGCTTCACCGACGGCTCGGCGCGGGCGGGATGGGCGTGGTCTACCTCGGCTCCGACAAGAAGGGCCAGCGGGTCGCCCTGAAGGTGATCCGGCCTGATCTCGCCGAGGATCAGGAGTTCCGCTCGCGTTTCGCGCGCGAGGTCTCCGCGGCGCGTCGTATCCGGGGTGGTTGCACGGCCCGGCTGGTGGCCGCCGACCTGGAGGCCGAGCGCCCCTGGTTCGCCACCCAGTACGTCCCCGGACCCTCGCTGCACGACCGGGTCGCCGACGAGGGCGCGCTCCTCGCGGCCGACGCGGCGGCGATCGGCGCGGCGCTGTCCGAGGGCCTGGTCGCGGTGCACGAGGCCGGGGTGGTCCACCGGGACCTGAAGCCCTCCAACATCCTGCTGTCCCCCAAGGGGCCGCGGATCATCGACTTCGGCATCGCCTGGTCCACCGGTGCCTCCACGCTCACCCATGTGGGCACCGCGGTGGGCTCCCCCGGCTTCCTCGCCCCCGAGCAGGTGCGCGGCGCGGCCGTCACCCCGGCCACCGACGTCTTCTCGCTGGGCGCGACCCTCGCCTACGCCTCGACCGGCGACTCCCCCTTCGGGCACGGCAGTTCGGAGGTGATGCTGTACCGGGTGGTGCACGAGGAGCCGCATCTTCAGGGCGTGCCCGACGCGCTCGCCCCGCTGATCCGGGCCTGCCTCGCCAAGGACCCCGAGGACCGGCCCAGCACGCTCCAACTGTCGCTGCGGCTCAAGGAGATCGCGGCCCGTGAGGCCCAGGGCCTGACCGAAGTACGGCCGCCCTCCCCGCGCGCGGCGGAGGCGGACCGGCCCACTGGGAGGCTCGTCGACACCTACCCGGAACCGCAGCGCGCCGCGCGCCGCCCGGCCCCCGGCACTCCGCCGCGCGGTGCCGCGCCCCGGGGCGGGATGCCCTCGCGGGGCGGCGGGCGTGGTGGCGGAACCTCCGGGCGTCCGGGTGCGCCGCGGCCCCCCGAGCAGCGGGGCGCCGGCCCCCGTCCCACCGGCGGCGCCCGCCCCGGCACCCGTGGCGGCGCCCGGCGCCCGGCCCCGCGCACCACGAAGACCGGGCTGCGCCCCGCCAACCCCCGGCTGCTGCGTCAGCGCCTCACCGTCTTCTTCGTGGTGACCCTGCTCGTGGCCCTCGGCATCGCCCTGGCCCAGGGCTGCCAGGGCCCGGCTCGGGGCCTGGGCGGCGGGTTCGGGGGTGTGTCCGGCGGGAACGGCGTGACGGACGTACGGCAGTCGTGGCAGATGCCGGTCGAGCGCGCGGGGGCGGCCGGGCAGGCGCGGCCGTACGACGACCCGTACGGGTCCTCCCTTACCCGCCCCGGCGCCGGAGCGTAGGAGAGAGTCCCGCTCAGCCCTGCGGGCGTCCCGTCGCCACCGCGTAGAAGGCGACCGCGGCCGCCGCGCCCACGTTGAGCGAGTCGACGCCGTGGGACATCGGGATGCGGACCCATTCGTCGGCGGCGACCAGCGCCTGCCGGGACAGGCCGTCGCCCTCGGCGCCCAGCATCAGCGCGACCCTGTCCATGGTGTGCGGGGCGGCCTCGTCCAGGCTGCGGGCCTTCTCGTCCGGGGTGAGGGCGAGCAGGGTGAAGCCGGCCTCGCGGACCTGCTCCAGTCCCTTCGGCCAGTTCTCCAGGCGGGCGTACGGCACCGAGAACACCGCACCCATCGACACCTTGACGCTGCGCCGGTACAGCGGGTCGGCGCAGTCGGGCGAGAGCAGGACCGCGTCCATGCCGAGGGCGGCGGCGGAGCGGAAGATGGCGCCGATGTTGGTGTGGTCGTTGACCGACTCCATGACCACCACGCGGCGGGCGGAGCCGAGCAGTGCGGCGGCGGTCGGCAGCGGCTTGCGCTGCATGGAGGCGAGGGCGCCGCGGTGCACGTGGTAGCCGGTGACGCGCTCGGCGAGTTCCGGGCTCACGGCGTAGACGGGGACGGACAACTCGTCGATGACATCGCGCATGACGTCGATCCACTTGGCCGAGAGCAGCATGGAGCGCATCTCGTAGCCGGCGTCCCTGGCCCGGCGGATGACCTTCTCGCCCTCGGCGATGAACAGTCCCTCGGCGGGCTCGCGCTTGCGGCGCAGCTCGACGTCGGTCAGGTCCGTGTAGTCCGACAGGCGCGGGTCGTCGGGGTCCTCGACGGTGATGAGATCGGCCACGGGGTGATACTGCCTTGTCCTGGTGGGGTGCCAACGGCTGGGTAGAGGTGCGTTACCCGAGGTTACGCGTGTTCACGGGGGATCGGCCGGTGACCGGGGGGTATTCGGTCAGCCGGCCGGCGCGGGGCCCTGCGTCACGACCTCGCCGATCACGATGACCGCCGGGGGCTTCACGTCCTCGGCGCGGACGGCCTCGGCGACCGTGGCGAGGGTGGCGTCGACCCGGCGCTGCGCGGCCGTCGTGCCCTCCTGCACCAGGGCGACGGGGGTCTTCGGGGACTTGCCGTGCGCGACGAGCGTCTCGGCGATCTTCCCGATCTTGTCGACGCCCATCAGGATCACCAGCGTGCCGGTGAGCCTGGCCAGGGCGGCCCAGTCGACCAGCGAACGCGCGTCGTCGGGGGCGACATGGCCGCTGACGACCGTGAACTCGTGGGCGACGCCCCGGTGGGTGACCGGGATACCGGCCGCGCCCGGCACCGAGATGGAGCTGGAGATGCCCGGTACGACGGTGCAGGGGATGCCGGCCTCGGCGAGCGCCTGGACCTCTTCCATGCCCCGGCCGAAGACGAAGGGGTCGCCGCCCTTGAGCCGCACGACCGACTTGCCCTGCCTGGCGTGCTCGATCAGCGCGTTGTTGATGGCCTCCTGGGCCATGTAGCGGCCGTACGGGATCTTCGCCGCATCGATCACCTCGATGTGCGGCGGGAGTTCGGCGAGCAGGTCGCGCGGGCCGAGCCGGTCGGCGATCACGACGTCCGCCTCGGCGAGCAGCCGGCGCCCGCGGACCGTGATCAGGTCGGGGTCGCCGGGCCCGCCGCCGACCAGGGCGACGCCGGGGGCGCGGGTGCGGTGGTGGGGGGCGACGAGGGTGCCGTCGCGCAGGCCCTCGACGACCGCGTCACGGATGGCGGCGGTGTGCCGGGGGTCGCGGCCGCGGGCGTCCGTGGTGAGGACGGCGACGGTCACGCCCTCGCTGGTGCCGGTGGCGGGGGTCCAGGCGGTGGCCCGGTCGGCGTCGTCGGAGCGGACGCACCAGACGCGGTGCCGCTCGGCCTCGGCGGAGGCGGCGGCGTTGGCGGCGGGGTCGCTGGTGGCGATGAGGGCGTACCAGGCGTCGGCGAGGTCGCCGTCCTCGTACCGCCGCCGGTGCCAGGTCAGCTCGCCGGCGTCCGCCATCGCCTCGACCGAGGGGGTCGCCTCGGGAGAGACGAGGACGATGTCCGCGCCGGCCGCGATCAGGGCGGGCAGGCGGCGCTGGGCGACCTGTCCGCCGCCGAGGACGACCACGCGGCGGCCGGACAGGCGCAGCCCTACGGGGTAGGCGGGGTGTTCGGCCATGGCTCCTCCGGGGGCGTTGGGTGGCCCTGACGTGCGGATTTTACGGTCCCGGAGGGCGCGGACGGGACGGGTGTCCGGGGGGTGGGCAGGCGCGGCCCGGTGGGACAGGGGTCCGGGATGGGCGGGTGCGGCCCGGTGGACGGTATCTGGGGGTGGGCGGGTGCGGCCCTGGTGGACGGGTGTCCGAGGGTGGGCGGTGCGGCCCGGTGGACGGGTGTCCGAGGGTGAGCGGTGCGGCCCGGTGGACGGGTACAACCACCGGGCCGCACCCGCCGGGCCGCGTCCGGGACCGCGGTGCCGTGGCACCTACTTCTCGGTGACCCCCGCCGAGTCGAACGTGGCCACCTCGTGCATCGCTCTCGCCGCGCTCTGCACCAGCGGCAGGGCGAGCAGGGCACCGGTGCCCTCGCCGAGCCGGAGGTCGAGGTCGATCAGGGGGCGCAGGCCGAGCTTGTTGAGGGCCGCGACATGGCCCGGCTCGGCGCTGCGGTGCCCGGCGATGCAGGCCGCGAGGACCTCGGGGGCGATGGCGCGGGCCACGAGGGCCGCGGCACCCGCGCTCACGCCGTCCAGGACGACCGGCGTCCGCAGGGACGCGCCGCCGAGCAGCAGGCCGACCATCGCCGCGTGCTCGAAGCCGCCGAGGGCCGCGAGGACGCCGATGGGGTCGGCCGGGTCCGGCTGGTGGAGTTCCAGGGCGCGGCGGACCACCTCGGTCTTGCGAGCCAGCGTCTCGTCGTTGATGCCGGTGCCGCGGCCGGTGACCTCGGCCGGGTCGGTGGCGGTGAAGACGGAGATCAGCGCGGCGGACGCGGTGGTGTTGGCGATGCCCATCTCACCGGTGAGCAGCGCCTTGTTGCCGGCCGCGACCAGATCGCGGGCGGTCTCGATGCCGACCTCGATGGCGGCCTTGGCCTCCTCGCGGCTCATCGCGGGCCCGGCGGTCATGTCGGAGGTGCCGCCGCGGATCTTGCGGGGCAGCAGGCCGGGGGTGGCGGGCAGCTCGGCGGCGACACCGACGTCCACGACGCACACCTCGGCGCCGACCTGGGCGGCGAAGGCGTTGCAGACCGCGCCCCCGCCCAGGAAGTTGGCCACCATCTGGCCGGTGACCTCCTGGGGCCAGGGGGTGACGCCCTGGGCGTGCACGCCGTGGTCGCCCGCGAAGATGGCGACGGCGGCGGGCTCCGGGATCGGCGGCGGGCACTGCCGGGACAGGCCCGACAGCTGTGCGGAGATGATCTCCAGCATGCCGAGCGCGCCGGCCGGCTTGGTCATGCGCTTCTGACGCTCCCAGGCCTCACCGAGGGCCTTGGCGTCGAGCGGGCGGATCTGGGCGACGGTCTCGGCAAGCAGGTCGTGGGGTTCCTCTCCGGGCAGCGCACGGCGGCCGTACGTCTCTTCGTGCACCACCCAGGACAGGGGGCGTCGCTTGGACCAGCCGGCCTGCATCAGCTCGGGCTCGTCCGGGAATTCGTCGACGTACCCGACGCACAGGTAGGCGATGACCTCCAGATGCTCGGGCAGGCCGAGCGCGCGCACCATCTCGCGCTCGTCGAAGAAGCTGACCCAGCCTACGCCGAGGCCCTCGGCGCGGGCGGCGAGCCAGAGGTTCTCCACGGCGAGCGCGGCGGAGTACGGCGCCATCTGGGGCTGGGTGTAGCGGCCCAGGGTGTGCCGGCCGCCGCGGGTGGGGTCGGCGGTGACGACGATGTTCACCGGGGTGTCGAGGATGGCCTCGATCTTCAGTTCCTTGAACTGCTTCGCCCGGCCCTTGGGCAGCGACTTCGCGTACGCCTCGCGCTGGCGCATGGCCAGTTCGTGCATGGTGCGCCGGGTGTCGGCGGACCGGATGACGACGAAGTCCCAGGGCTGCGAGTGGCCGACGGAGGGCGCGGTGTGCGCGGCCTCCAGGACGCGGAGCAGCACCTCGTGCGGGATGGGGTCGCCGCGGAAGCCGTTGCGGATGTCGCGGCGCTCGCGCATCACCTTCAGCACGGCCTCTCGCTCGGCCTCGTCGTAGCCGGGGGCGGCGGGGCCGGTGGCCTGCGGCGCGGGCGCCGGTGCCGCCTCGGCCGGGGTCTCGCCCTGCTCGACGGCGGGCTCCGGGGCCTCGGCCCGCGGTACGGCCTCGGCCTCGCGCGGCGCGGGCACGGTGGCCTGCGGCGCGGCGCCCTGCACGGGCAGGGCGAGCGGGTGCGGCGGGGTCGGCGCGAGCTGCGGCGCGTTCGGCACCTGCCCCTCCACCGGCACGGACTCCCCGGCCGGCTCCTCGGGAGCCTGCTCCAGGGGAACGGCGGGCGCGGGCACGGCGGTGTCCACCGGCTCGGGGGCCTGCGGGACCGGGGCTTCGGCGGGCGCCGGAGCTTCGGCCTGCGGCTGGATGGGGGCGGCGGGGGCCTGCGGGTGTGCGGGCGCTTCGGCGGGGGCCGGTTCGACGGCCTGCGGCTGTACCGGGGCGGCTGCGGGGGCCGGTTCGGCGGCCTGCGGCTGCGTGGCCTCCGCGGTGACGGCGTCCGCCTGCGGGTCGGTCGCCACGGCGGCGACCGGCGCCGGGGTGGCGTCCGCGGGCTGCTGGGGGGCGGCGGGTACGGCGGGGTCGCTCGCCGGGACGGGCTCGGCGGCCGGAACCGCCTGGCCCGTCGGGTCCTGAGCCGCCGGCTGCGCCTGCGCCTCGGCCGGGGGCTCCGGCTGCGCGGGCTGCTGCGGCTGCGGGGCGCTGGGCGCGGGCGGGGCCACCGGGGCGTCCTGGACCACGGGCTCCACCGGCTGCGGGCCCTGGACCTGCTGCGCGTCCGGCGCGGGGGCGGCGGAAACCTCGACCGCTTCGACCGGCGCGGCCTGCTCGACCGGGACGGCCACGGGCTCGGCGGGGCCGACCGGCTGGGCGGCCTCGGCGGCCTCGGCGGCGACGGGCTCGACCGGCTGGACCACCTGGGCGGGTTCGGCGGCGACGGGCTCGACCGGCGCGGCGGCCTGCGCGACCTCGACGGCCTCGACCGCGATCGGCTCGGTCTGCTGGGCGGCCTCGACGACAGGGGCCACCGCGTCGGGGGCTACGGCGTCGGGGGCCTGCTGGGCGTCCGACACGGGGGCGGCGACGGCCTCGACCGGCTGGGGCGCCTGGGCGGCCTCCGGTACGGGCTCGACGGCGACGGGCGAGGTGGCCGGTACGGGCTCGGCAGCGACCGGCTCGACCTGCTGAGCGGCCTCGGCGACCGGCACGGCGGCACCGGGAGTCTGGACCTCGGCCTGCGCGGGCGCACCGGCCTCCGGCATGCCGTCCACGGGCGCCGGGGCCTCGGCGACCTGCGCCTCCTGGACCTGCGGCACGGGCGCGCTCGCTTCCGTGACCTCGGCGACCTGGTCGTCCGGTGCCTGCACGGGCTCCGCGGCGACCGGCACGTTCTGACCGGCCACCGGCGCCGCCGCGCCTTCGGTCACCATCTGCTGGGAAACCTCGGGTGCGGGTACCTGCGCGACGGCCTCGCCGGCGGCGGCCTCCGCCGTACCGGCGACCGCCGGATCAACCGTTTCCGCACCCGGCACCTGCTCCGCGACCGGCGCCTGGGACACCTCCGCCGCGACCGGCGCGGCGTCCGGAATCCCGGCGGCGACCGGCGCGGTCTCCGCCGCGTCCGGTACCTGTCCGGCCACCGGCGCCGCCACCGCCGTACCCGCCGGGGCCGCGCCCCAGGGGGCCGCGCTCTGCGGGCCCATCTCCCGGAGCGGCTGGGCGTCGAGGTACTCGGGGCCGCGGTCGGCGAGGGAGCGGACCGGTCCCGCGGAGGCGCTGGGGATGGGCGGGCCGAGATGCAGCGGACGGCGCGGCGCCGTGGTCTCCTGCGCGGACGGCAGGCGTACGCCGTTGAGGTCCACGGACCCCGTGTCGCGGCCGGAGGCTTCGTGGACGGCCTCGACCACCGGCTCCGGGGCGGGCGGCGGCACCTCGTTGCCCCATGCGCCCTGGGCGCCCGGCAGCAGCAGGTCTTCGTCCTCGGCGGGGGCCTCGGAGAGGTAGGTGTACGCGCCGTGCGCGGTGACGCCCGGCTGCTCCACCATGCCTGCGCTCTCCGGCTGCCCCTCGCCCGGGACCTGGCCGGTGTCGGTCATGCGTACCCCTCGCCCAATCGGTTAGTGCTCCTGCGACCAGCTCACCCGGAACGGCACACCGACCGCCCCGTAGTGAAGAACGAGCGTGCGTGCCCAGCGGCACGAACGACCCGCCGGAAAAGGCGACAAAGCCATTCAGTGGCATTGTCCCGGTCGTTGCCTCGTCGCGACAGCATGATCCGCGACAGGCCGCTGTGGACTACGCCACGTTGCGCGTCCACGGGTTCGCCGTACCACACCCACCCCAAAACGGGCGTGCGTTCCGGACATTGGCGAACGAAGTTCCGGGCCACCGGTGCGGTACAACGATCGGCCAGCCTACCGCGCGCGGTACGACTACCGGATCACGGGGCGATCGGACAGTATGCCGCTGAGCAGGAACGCGACGTTCCGCTCGGTCTCCCGCCAGGCGCGGGTGTCGAGTTCGACGGACTGGAGCAGGGCGCACTCGACGCGGTATCCGTGCTCGGTCAGGTCGCGGCCGACGAGTTCGGCCGCGTCGCGGGTCGCGGCGTGGGTGACGATGCGCTGCGGGCGCCGGTCGGCGACCGCCGAGACCACGGCCGCTCCCCCGCCGCCGACCCGGACCACATCGGGTTCGGGCAGGTCCTCCAGGACGTGCGGGGCGCTGCCGTGCACCACCTGGAGCTGGACGCCGTAGCGGCGTGCGGCGCCGTCGGTGCGGGCGCAGGCGGCCGGGTCCTGGTCGACGGCGATGACGGCGGCACCGGCGCGCGCGGCCTCGGTGGCGAAGGCGCCGGAGCCGCAGCCGATGTCCCAGACGAGGTCGCCGACCCGCGGCCCGAGGCGGGCGAGTTGGGCGGCGCGCAGCAGCTCGGTCTCGCCCTCGCCGAGGGCGGTGCCGTCGCCGTACGCCTCGTCGGGCTGGACCCAGCCGCGCGGGCCGGTGCCCGGATCGCGGCCGGCGATCCAGCCGCCGCCCTCCGTGGCGTTCGCGGGACCCCCGATGACGATGACGACGTTGGGGTCGCGCCAGGTGTGGTCGGCGGCCTTGTCGGAGGTGACGATGGAGACCTGTTCGCGGTCGGTGCCCAGTTCCTCGCAGACGACGAAGGTGCGGTGGACGCCCGCGAGGAGGAGGCCGAGTTCGGCGGGGCCCGCGCCCGGTGCGGTGAGGACGGCCACCTTGGTGTGGGCGCGGCAGACGTTCACGGCCCGGCGCAGGGTGCGCGGGTGGGCGACGACGACCTGGGCGTCGTCCCAGGGCATGCCGGCCCGCGCGAAGGCGGCGGCGACGGAGGAGACGCCGGGGACGACCTCCACCTCCAGGCCGAACTCGGGGGCGCGCAGGGTGCGTACGACGCCGAAGAAGCCGGGGTCGCCGTCGGCGAGCACCACCGCGGTGCCGCGGTGGCCGGCGATGCGGCGGGCGGCGAGCGCGACGCTGCCGAGGCGGATGCGTTCGGCGGAGGGCGGGATCTCGGGCAGTGCCAGGTGGTGGGCCGCGCCTGCCACGAGGGTGGCGGCGCCGAGGGCGGAGCGTGCCGCGTCGGTCAGCGGCGAGCCGTCCCAGCCGATCACCGTGACCCGGTCGGCCATCGTCGTCCATCTCCAGGTTTTCGCAGGTCGTCAGGGGTGCGTGGCCCGTGGGCGGGCTCCGTGAGGGTACCCGGTCGCGCGATGTCGCGGGTGGCGGGACGCGGCGGCGGGGTCAGTTCCAGTCGCCGTACGAGGTGAAGCCGCCGGTGTCGGCGAGCTGCTCGTCGGCGCCTTCCAGGTCCTCCGGCAGCAGGCTCCACACGATGAAGTCGGTGCGCAGATCGGCCCAGCCGCCGTCCTCGGTGCGCACATGGACTATGCACGCGTTGCGCAGCACCCCCTCGCTGATGCAGCCGATCTTCTGGGCGACCTGCTGGGAGGCGGTGTTGTCGGCGGCGGTGCGCAGCTCGACGCGCTCGAAGCGCTGGTCGCCGAAGAGCCAGCGGGCGGTGGCGAGCGCCGCCTCGCAGGCGTACCCCTCGCCGCGGGCCCAGGGAGCGATGATGTACGACAACTCGGTGGCGCGGACGTGCCAGTTGGTCCGGGTCAGCTGGACGATGCCGACCAGACGCTGGGTGAGGAACTCGGTGACGGCGAGGTCGAGTCCGCGGCCGGCGGCGCGTTCGGCGGGCGCGTGCTCGGTGATCCAGCGCCGGGCGCCGGCCTCGGTGAACGGCTGGGGCACGTCGGTCCAAGCGGCGACCTGCTCGTCGTTCATCATCTCGGCCAGGGCGGGCACGTCGTCCTCGTCGAGGGGGCGCAGCACCAACCGCTCCGTGCTGATGGAGATGTTGGGGAAGGTGCTCGTCATGCGCCGCTCCGTAACCTTCGGGGAGAACTCGAGTGCCAGCAGCCGCCGTGGCACGGTCCTGCTGAACTGCCCAGCATGCAGCATGAAACCACTGAACCGCACGACGGGGTCCACACCCGGTGAGGGAGTGGACCCCGTGGGTCGCGACGCGGTGCGTGCCGGTGGCCGGAATCAGAAGGACGGGATGACCGAGCCCTGGTACTTGTCCTCGATGAACTTCTTGACCTGGGGCGAGGTGAGGAGCTTGGCGAGCTTCTTGACCCGCGGGTCGTTCTCGTTGCCCTTCTTCACGGCGAGGAAGTTGCCGTAGGGGTTGTTCTTCGCGGACTCCAGGACGAGGGCGTCCTTGGCGGGCTTGAGGCCCGCGGAGATGGCGTAATTGCCGTTGATGACCGCCGCGTCCACGTCGTCCAGGGAGCGCGGGGTCTGGGCCGCCTCGACCTCCTTGAACTGGAGGTGCCTGGGGTTCTTGGCGATGTCCTCGGGCGTGGCCTCGTTGCCGGCGCCGGACTTGAGGGTGATGAGCCCGTTGTCGGCGAGCAGCTTCAGCGCGCGGCCCTCGTTGACGGCGTCGTTGGGGACGGCGACGGTCGCACCGTTCTTGAGGTCGCCCGCCTTCTTGACCTTGTGGGAGTACAGGCCGAGGGGCTCCAGGTGCACCGTGACGACGGGCACGATGTGGGTGCCGCGCTTCTTGTTGAAGTCGTCCAGGTACGGCTGGTTCTGGAAGTAGTTGGCGTCCACCGAGCCGTCCTCGGTCGCCGTGTTCGGCGTGATGTAGTCGGTGAACTCCTTGACCTGGAGGTCGAGCCCGGCCTTCTTCGCGAGGTTCTTCTCGACGAAGTTCAGGATCTCGGCGTGCGGGACCGGGCTGGCGGCGACGACCAGCGGGCCGCTGTAGTCGTGGGAGGCGGAGGAGTTGCCTGAGCCGCAGGCGGTCAGCCCGAAGGTGAGGGCTCCGGCGGCGAGGACGGCGGTGGTGAGCTTGGCGGTGTTACGCACGAAAAGTGCCTTTCCTTATGGTGGTGCGACCCCGCATCAGGGGGTGCGGCGCGAAGCGCCTCGTTGAGGGGTGGTGGTCGGGTGACGGGTGGGCGGCCGCTCGGAAGAAACGTTTCCCCTCGGCCTGGCCGGTGCTTGCGCGACCTGGCCGGTGCCTAGGCGGCCTTGGTGACCTCGGCCGGGTCCGGCTTCTCGTCGCCCTTGGCCTTCAGCAGCCGCAGCTTGGGCGCGGGGCCCGAGCGGCCGCCGCGGCGGTGCAGGGCGCGGGCCGTGAAGTCGCCGGCGAACTGGATGAGGGAGATGACG
Source organism: Streptomyces sp. AM6-12 (assembly GCF_044327085.1). NCBI lineage: Bacteria > Bacillati > Actinomycetota > Actinomycetes > Kitasatosporales > Streptomycetaceae > Streptomyces > Streptomyces sp. AM6-12. The sequence goes on along the minus strand of NZ_JBIQWN010000001.1, from coordinate 5,975,222 downwards.
ACGGCGAGGATCCCGACGGTGATCCACATCAGCTCGGTCTCGAAGCGCTGGTAGCCGTAACGGACGGCGAGGTCCCCGAGACCGCCGCCGCCGACCGTGCCGGCCATGGCGGAGTAGCCGATGAGGGCGATGACCGTGGTGGTGGTGCTGGCGATCAGGGAGGGCAGGGACTCGGGGACGAGCACCTTGCGGACGATGGTCCAGGTGTTGCCGCCCATGGACTGCACGGCCTCCACGAGCCCGCCGTCCACCTCGCGCACGGCCGTCTCGACCAGGCGGGCGAAGAACGGGATGCCGCCGATGGCGAGCGGCACGACCGCGGCGGCGGTGCCGATCGTGGTCCCGGTGACCCAGCGGGTGAAGTTCATCAGGGCGACCATCAGGATGATGAACGGCAGCGAGCGGCCGACGTTCACGATCTGGCCGATCACCTTGTTGGCGAAGACGTTCTGGAGCAGGCCCCCGCGGTCCGTGAGGACGAGGAGGAGGCCGAGCGGGAGGCCCACGACGACGGCGATCAGGGTGGACCAGAGCACCATGTCGAACGTCTGGGAACACGCGTCCGTCAGCAGCGGCCGCATCTCGGACCAGGTCACTTGGCACCTTCCTTGACCAGTACGGGCTCCTGGCCCACGACGTCGATCTGGAGTCCCTGCTCGCGCAGGAAGCCGATGGGCACCACGTTGTCCTCGTAGTGGCCGGGCAGCTCGATGCGCATCCGGCCGATCTGGAGGCCGCCGACGGTGTCGATGGCGGCGCCGAGGATCGAGATGTCGATGTTGTAGGTGCGCGAGAGCTGGGAGATGACCGGCTGGGTCGCGGCCTCGCCGTGGAAGGTGACGTCGAGGACGGTGCGCTCGGTGCCGGTGCGCTCGCCGCTCACCGGGAACAGCGCGGCGGCCAGCTGGGAGCCGGGGGTCGCCAGCAGCTCGCTGACCGTGCCGGACTCCACGATCCGGCCCTTCTCCATCAGGGCGGCGGAGTCGCAGATCGACTTGACCACGTCCATCTCGTGGGTGATGAGCAGGACGGTGAGGCCGAGCTGCCGGTTCAGGTCGCGCAGCAGCTGGAGGATGGAGCGGGTGGTCTCCGGGTCGAGGGCGCTGGTGGCCTCGTCGGAGAGCAGAACCTTGGGGTCGCCGGCCAGGGCGCGGGCGATGCCGACGCGCTGCTTCTGGCCGCCGGAGAGCTGGGCGGGGTAGCTCCTGGCCTTGTCGGCGAGGCCGACCAGGTCGAGCAGTTCGAGCGCCTTGCGGGAGCGCTCCTTCCCGGACTTTCCGAGGATCTCCAGCGGCAGCTCGACGTTGTCCTGCACGGTCCGCGAGGACAGCAGGTTGAAGTGCTGGAAGACCATGCCGATCCGGCTGCGCGCCTGGCGCAGCTCCCGGCCCGCGCGCGGTCCGCGCCCGGCCAGGGCGGTGAGGTCCTGGCCGGCGACGGTCACGGTGCCGGAGGTGGGGCGCTCCAGCAGGTTGACGCAGCGGATGAGCGAGGACTTGCCGGCGCCGGACTGGCCGATGACGCCGTAGACCTCGCCTTCGCGGACGTGGAGATCGACGCCGTCGAGGGCGGTGACCTCGCGGCCGCGGGAGCGGTAGACCTTGGTGAGGCCCGATGTGGTGATCACAGGATTTCCGTCACTGTCGAGTGCGCGGGCGCGGGTGTGCCCGGACACGGGTGCGTTGCGTGCGTTCATGGGGTACGCGGCACGGTTCCCGGGGTGGCGGTGCAGCGGGGAGAACGTCGTGTGCGCGCGGCGGCCCTCGGTCGCACACGCCCTGGGACGGGCGCGGGACGGGTCGCGGCTCTCGCTTCGGGGCGCGAGGCTCAGGTGGTGCGGGGGCCCTCTAGAAGGCGCACATTCGACACGGACACAGACAAACAGCACCGGGCGTCATGGGCGCCCCGGTCGCAGGGATGCGGCTGCTCGTCGTGGTCATGCGGCCCAGTAAAGCAGAAGCGCGCCGGGGGCCGGTGGCCGCTGTCCGCATAGTGGACAGCGGCGGACACCTCGAGGTCGGCCCGGACGCGGCCGGTGACCTGCGCTCCCCCGCCGGTGACCAGTGCGCGCAAGGCCGCGCGGCCGTCCTCGACGAGACCGACGTCCCCTTCTTCACCCCTGCGGGTTGTGGCCAACGCCACGGTCCGCGTGCCGGACCCCGGGTGTACGGCGGGCGTACGGCGGGGTCGGGGGCGTTGCCCCGATTCCGCCGTAATAAGGTCACCGCATGCTCACTGTCCTGACGCTGGTGACCGGGGTCGCCGCGCTGCTGCTCGCCGCGTGGTGCGGCTGGGCCGCCTATCGTGACCAGCCGACGAAGGACTGGCACCTCATCGGCATGGCCGTGGTGTCGCTGCTGGCCGCGATCCAGCTGGTGATCGGGATCGTGCAGCTGGCGCGGGGCGAGGAGCCGGCGCAGGGGACCACGATCTTCGTGGCGTATCTGCTGGGCGCGTTCGCGTGCGTGCCGGCCGCGGGGTTCATGTCGCTGGCCGAGCGGACCCGCTGGGGTTCGGTGACGGCCGCGGCAGGCGGAGTGGTGCTGGCCGTGCTTCAGGTCCGGCTCTTTGACATCTGGGGAGGCTGAGGATGACGACCGTCGAGGAGAAGCCGGCCCGGTTGATCAGCGGGCCGGGCATGCTGCTGGTGTGGTTCTACGGCGTGATGGTCGTCGGCGCGGTGTCGCGTTCCGCGTTCCAGATCGCGACGGACTTCGGGCGGGCGCCGCTCGCCTATTCGCTCTCCGCGGTGGCCGGACTGGTGTACGCGTTCATCACGTACACGCTCGTGCGGGGCGGGGAGACGGCGCGGCGGGCGGCGCTGGTCTGCTGCGGGGTCGAGTTGGCCGGTGTGCTGCTCGTCGGCACGTGGACGGTGGTCGACAGCTCCGCGTTCCCCGACGCCACGGTGTGGTCCGACTACGGGATGGGGTACGTGTTCATTCCCGTGCTGCTTCCCGTTTCCGCGATGTACTGGTTGCGGAAGGCGCGGTCGCAGGGGGCTGGTTGATCATCGCGATACGCGTTGGTCACGCCGTGGCCACATAAGTCGCCGCCGACTTCTCCAGAACGATCAGCTCGACCCCGTCCGTGCCCCACACCCTGCCCACCGGCTCGTAGCCGGCGCGGCGGTAGAGGCGGAGGTTGCCCTCGCTGCGGTGGCCGGTCTGGAGGCGGAAGAGGGTGGCGCCGCGCTGCCCGGCCAGCTCGGCCTCGGCGGCGCGCAGCAGGCGGGCGCCGATGCCGTGGCCTTGGAGGCGGGGGTGCACGCACAGGCGGGTGATGGCGGCGGAGCCGTCCTCCGCGATCCTGCCGCGTACGGCGCCCACCACCTCGTCGCCGAGCCGGGCGACGAAGACGGAGTCGACGCCGATCTCCCGGCGGATGGCGTCGAGGGTCTCGACGAGCGGGTCGATGCGGTAGTTGCCGTACAGCTGCGCCTCGCTCTGGAAGCACAGGTACTGGAGGCGGAAGACATCCTCCGCGTCCTCGTCGGTCGCCACCGAGATGGTCACGCTCATGCCCATGTGCGCATGCCTCCCGCTCACCTGATCACTGTCGTCCCCCACACTCCTATCCCCGCGCCCGGCGGGAAGCAACCTTCGTCGCGCGGGGATGCCCTGTGACATAGCCAACTCCCCGCGATCCGGCGGCGGCCCGGGGCATTCCGGGAGGACGCGGGGAGTCCGGCGCGGCGGGAGGCGCGGGTCAGCGCAGGAAGTCGGCGCGGGCGAGGACGCCGGTGTCGGCGTTGTCGGTGAAGACGCCGTCGATGCCGGTCGCGAAGTACGCCTTGAAGGCGCCGAAGGGGTCGCCGTACCCGTCGGCCGCGCTGCCCTTGCGGAACTCGGCGGGCAGGAAGGGGTTTTCGTTGCGCATCGTGTAGGGGTGCAGGATCAGGCCGACCCGGTGCGCGTCGGAGACCAGGGTGGAGGGCTGGCCGAGGGAGCCGTCCGCCTTCCTGGGGATGACGAGGTCCAGGGTGGGGCCGATGCCCTGGGCGTAACCGGCGATCTCCCGCAGGCCCTTGGGGGTGATCAGGTCGGCGACGGTGCGCGGGTCGCCCGCCGCCACGAAGTCCCAGGGGCGGCTGTCGGCCGTGGACAGCAACACCACGAGCGGGTTGTCGACGAGCCGGTTGAGCCGCTGGATGCTGGTGGGCTCGAACGACTGGAGGATCATCGGGGAGTTGCGGGCGTCCTTGCCGTACTTGTGCAGCAGCTTGGCCACCCGTTCCTCCAGCGGGAGGCCAAGTTCGCGGAAGTAGGTGGGGTGCTTGGTCTCGGGGTAGATCCAGACCTGCTTGCCGCGCTTGCGGGTCTGCTCGTCCTGCCACTTCAGGACTTCCTCGAAGGTGGGGATCTCCCAGCGGCCGTTGTAGAGGGTGTTGTGCGGCCGGTTGCCCGGGATGCGCTCGATCGCGCGCAGCGTCTTCAGCTCGGCGAGGGTGAAGTCCTCGGTGAACCAGCCGGTGGTGGGGACGCCGTCGAGCACCTTGGTGGTCTTGCGGACGGCGAACTCGGGGTGGTCCGCGACATCGGTGGTGCCGCCGATCTCCGGTTCGTGCCGGCAGACCAGATGGCCGTCCTTGGTGGGGCACAGGTCGCCGGCCTCCACGATGTCGGCGCCGAGGTCGAGGGCCAGCTCGTACGAGCCGAAGGTGTGCTCGGGGCGGTAGCCGCTGGCGCCGCGGTGGCCGACGATGGTGGGCACCGGCAGGCCCTTGAGCCCGCGCGCGGTGCGCCTCGCCGCCGGTGCCTCGGCGGCCCTGGCGGTGCCGGACAGGCCGAGGACGGCGCCGCCCGCGCCCAACATCGCGGCGCCGAGGAGCGCCCGCCGTCCCGTGACCTGCGGCTGCGTCTCGTCCCTGCGCTCGGTTCCCATGGCGGCCTCCTGCCGTCGTCCGTCTTCTTCGCTCATCAGTCCGATGGTCATCAGTCCGGGAGATCGTAGGGGCGCGCATATGACAGAAGGGCGGCTTCGCGTCGAACTCGCGGGTGCCTGTGTATGGCCCCTGTGTGCGGGCACCTGACGAGGTGTCGCCAGGGGACGAAGCGAGCGATGTCCGTCACATCGGCACCGGTGCGTCACCCGCCGTCCGCCGGGCGTCACCGCAGGTAAACCCGCGTCAACACTTCGTAAGACCTCGGTGAACCGCTCGTTCCCGATGTGCGTTCGCGCCGAGGCCGCGAGTAATGTCCTCACCTGCACAGACTCATATCGCTCCCCCTGACATCGGAGGACCCGTTGTCCCGCTTCCGCCTCATCAAGGCAGTGCTCGGACCGATCATGCGCCTGATGTTCCGCCCACAGGTGGAGGGCGCGGAGCACATTCCGGGGGACGGCCCGGTGATTCTGGCCGGAAACCACCTCACCTTCATCGACTCGATCGTGCTGCCGGTCGTCACGAAGCGTCAGGTGCTGTTCATCGGCAAGGACGAGTACGTCACCGGCAAGGGCTTCAAGGGCCGGCTCATGGCGTGGTTCTTCACCGGGGTCGGCATGATCCCGGTGGACCGGGACGGCGCGAACGGCGGAGTGGCGGCGCTCATGACGGGGCGGCGGGTCCTGGAGGAGGGGAAGGTCTTCGGGATCTACCCGGAGGGCACCCGCTCCCCCGACGGCCGCCTGTACCGGGGGCGCACGGGCATCGCCCGGCTGACCCTGATGACCGGCGCGCCGGTGGTGCCGTTCGCCATGATCGGCACCGACAAGCTCCAGCCCGGCGGCAAGGGCATGCCGCGACCCGGCAAGGTCACCGTCCGGTTCGGCCCGGCGATGGAGTTCTCCCGCTACGAGGGCATGGACCGCGACCGCTATGTGCTGCGCGCCGTCACCGACTCCGTGATGGCCGAGGTCATGCGGCTGTCGGGGCAGGAGTACGTCGACATCTACGCCACCAAGGCGAAGGCCGCCTGAGCCTGAGGCGGCAGATGGACGCGGGCCGTTCCGGTTGTACCGGGGCGGCCCGCGTTCGTCCGTCTGCCGGTGTGAATCTGCCCCGTCCGAAGGGGCATTCGGCCTACGCCCCCGAGCGCATGATCCACCGAACATGTCTGATTCAGGCATGGATACACCTTCGCGGCGAACCCTCCTCCGTGTCCCGATCGCAGCCGTCGGCGCGGGTTTCCTGGCGGCTTGCGGCTCCGGTTCAGGACCCGAGAGCCGCTCCGGCCCGCACCACGCGGACACCGGTCCCCTCGGGACGGGCGTCGGGGGGACCTTCGTACCGGCGGGACCCAAGGGGTACGTCAACCCGTCGGACCCGGAGGTCCTCGCCACCGAGCGCAAGCGGGGGGCGGGGCGGGTGCGCACGTACCGGTTCACCGCCGCGGAGGCCAAGCTGGACCTGGGCGGGCGCTCGGTGCACACCTGGGCGTACAACGACACGGTGCCGGGGCCGCTGGTCCGGGTGACCGCGGGCGACATCCTGGACCTGACGCTCGCCAACCGGCTGCCGACCACCACCACCCTGCACTCCCACGGGGTGCGGCTGCGCTGCGACATGGACGGCGTCCCGGACCTGACGCAGCGACCGATTCCGGCCGGTACGGACTTCCGCTACCGGTTCAACGTGAAGCACCCCGGCACGTATCTGCTCCACTCCCACGTCGGGATGCAGCCGGACCGCGCCCTGTACGCACCGCTGGTCGTGGACGACCCCAAGGAGACGCTCGGCTACGACAAGGAGTGGATCGTCGTCCTGGACGACTGGCTCGACGGCGTGGACGGCTCCACCCCCGACAGCGTGCTCGAACAGCTCAAGCCGGGCGGCTCCGGGATGGCCAACATGGGCATGGGCCCCGAGCGCCCGCACGCGAGCGGGAGCCCCGCCCCGAGCGCGAGCCGGCCGGCCGGGGCGAAGGCGTCGCCGTCCGCGAAGGCCAGGGGCGGCGGGCCCGACCGGGTGCTGCACGACTCCCACAGCCGGATGCTCCACGGCGACGGCGGCAGCGTCGACTACCCCTACTACCTCGCCAACGGACGGCTGCCGCACGACCCCCAGGAGTTCCGCTGCCGCCCCGGCGACCGGATCCGGGTGCGCTTCGTCAACGCGGGCTCGGAGACGGCCTTCCGGGTCTCGCTCGGCGGCCACGCCATGACGGTCACGCACACCGACGGCTACCCCGTGCGGCACAAGGAGACCGACGCCCTGCTCATCGGCATGTCCGAGCGGTACGACGTGCTGGTGACCGCCAAGGACGGCTGCTTCCCGCTGGTCGCCTTGGCCGAGGGCAAGAAGGGCAACGCGCTCGCCGTCCTGCGCACCGACAAGGGCAGAAACCTTCCGGCACCGGACGTCCGCCCCAAGGAGCTGGACGGCGAGTGCGTGCCGGCGCGGCGGCTGGAGCCGGCCGACTCGGTGGCCCTGCCCGAGCGGCACCCCGACCGCCAGCTGCGCATCAAGATCACCGGCAGCATGCGCAGGTTCGACTGGGGCTTCGACCACAAGCCGTACGACGTCCGGCAGCGGCACGAGATCCACGCCGGGGAGCGGGTGCGGCTCACGCTCATCAACGCGACGGACATGTGGCACCCGATGCACCTGCACGGCCACACCTTCGCCATGACGGGACTGGACGCGGTGGGGGCGCGCAAGGACACGGCGCTGGTGCTGCCGCACCGCAAGCTGGTGGTGGAATTCGACGCGGACAACCCCGGTCTGTGGATGGTGCACTGCCACAACCAGTACCACTCGGAGAGCGGGATGATGACGATCCTCGGCTACAAGCGGTGAGGAGACGCCGGGCGAGCCGGGCTCACCCGGTGTTCTCCAGCTTCTGCCCCTTCAGCAGGAACCACGCCGCGACCGCCGTGCCCAGCAGGACCGCCGCGCCCGCGCCCGAGGCCAGGTGGAGGCCGTGGACGAAGGCGTCGCGGGCCGCGTCCAGCATGGGCCCGGCCGTCCGGCCGGGCAGGTGGGCCGCCGCCTCCACCGCCGCGCCCAGGGAGTCGTGGGCGCCCGGCGGGGTGCCGGCCGGGCCCCGGAAGCCGCCGTAGACGGCGGTCACGATGGAGCCGAGGAGGGCGATGCCCAGGGCGGCGCCCAGTTCGTAGGCCGTCTCGGAAACCGCGGAGGCGGCGCCCGCCTGCTCCTTGGGGACGCTGGAGAGGATGACGTCGGCGGTGACCGTGAAGGACAGGCCCGCGCCGACGCCCACCACCAGCAGGGCGGCGCCGAGCAGCGGGTAGCCCGTGCTCTGGCCGAGCGAGGTCAGCGCGGCCAGGGACAGGCCGACCGCGGCGAGGCCGGCCGAGACCACCGAGCGGACGGAGAAGCGCCGGGCGGCGCTGCCCGCGAGCAGTCCGGCCACCACCGCGCCGACGGCGGCGGGCAGTTCGGCGAGGCCCGCCTCGAACGGCCGCCTGGACTGGACGAGTTGAAGGTACTGGGAGAGGAAGAAGACCAGGCCGGACATGCCGAGCACGGTCAGCAGGTCGGCGAGGACCGCGCCGCTGAAGCCGCGATGCCGGAACAGCCGCATGTCCAGCAGCGGGGCCGGCATGGTCAGCTGGCGGCGCACGAACCCGTACAGCGCGCCCGCGCCCAGCAGACCGGCGGCGAGCGTGGGCCAGGAGAAGCCGTGGGTGGCCGCCTCCTTGACGGCGTAGACGACGCCGATCATGCCGACGAGCGACAGCAGCACGCTGGCCAGGTCCCAGGGGCCCGGCTCCGGGTTGCGGGACTCGGGCAGGGTGCGGATGCCGACCAGGACGAGGACCGCCATCACCGGCAGGTTGATCAGGAAGACCGAGCCCCACCAGAAGTGCTCCAGCAGGAAGCCGCCGGCGATGGGACCGACCGCCGTACCGGCCGAGGCCGTCGCGCCCCAGATGCCGACGGCGAGGCTGCGCTCGCGCGGGTCGTGGAAGAGGTTGCGGATCAGGGCGAGGGTGGCCGGCATCAGGGTCGCGCCCGCGACGCCGAGCAGCGCCCGCGCCAGGATCATCAACTCCGGTGTGGTCGCATAGGCGTTGAGCACGGAGACCGCACCGAACGCGGTGGCTCCGCAGAGCAGGATCCGCTTGCGGCCGATCCGGTCGCCGAGGCTGCCCATGGACACCAGCAGGCCCGCGATGACGAAGGAGTAGACGTCACCGATCCACAGCAGCTGGGTGCCCGAGGGGTGCAGGTCCTCGCTGATGTAGGGGGTGGCCAGGCCGAGGACGGTGGCGTCGACGGCCACCAGCAGCACGGCCAGGACGAGGACGCAGAGCGCGAGCCAGCGGCCCGGACGCTTCTCCACCTCCGCCACGCTTGCCTGCTGCACGGTGCTGGTCATGGTTCCTCTCTCCGTAGCGCGCCGCCGAGCAGCAGCTCGGCGACCATGGTCGGGAAGTCACGGGCGGCCACGCGGCCGTCCAGGGTGGCCCAGGCGCAGGAGGCGGTCAGGCCGTACAGCGCCTCGGTGAGCCAGACGGGGCTGAGATCGATGCGGAACTCGCCGGCCTGCTGCCCGCGCTGGAACAGGGCGCCGATCCGGCCGTCGAGGCGCTGCCAGCCGTCGTTCTGCCGGTCGCCCTCCCACAGCTGGCTCTCGCCGTACAGGAAGGCGAGCAGTCCCGCGGCCGGCTGGATCTCGCGGACCAGCCTGCGTACGGCGTCGGTCGCGGACCCCTCCTCCGGGCGGGCCCGGTCCAGCGCCGCCTCGCACTCCGCGATGCCGAGCGCCTCCAGCGCCCGCACGAGCGCGTCGCGTCCGGCGAAGTGCCGGTGCAGCGTGGCCCGGCTGATCCCGGCGGCCTTGGCGACCTCGTCCATGGTCGCGGTGGATTTACGGGTCAGCAGGGCGGCGGCGGCGCGCAGCACATGGTCTCGGTCCAGGGCCATGAGACAAGAGTAGCCCAAGTGAGACATGACTGTCTCATCGCGGGCATGCACGGCTCATCGCCGCAGGTCAACCGCTGTTCAGCGGGGTCAGCGGGGGGCCTCAGCGAGACCTTGCGGTCAGTGCCAGGGCAGCTCTCCGCGCCGCGCCCAGTAGGCGTCCGGCTCCTCCGTGAGCGTGGCGAGGCGGGTCATCCGGTCCGCGTCCAGGTCGACGGCGGGGGCGTGCAGGTTGGAGGCGAGCTGGGCGAGGGTGGCGGCGCCGGAGAGGACGACGCCCACCCAGGGCCGGCGCAGGATCCAGGCGAGGGCGACGGCGTCGCAGCCCAGCCCCTCCTCGGCGGCGATCGCCTTGAGGATCTCGGGGGCGTGCGGGCCGGCGAGCCGGCCGTTGGCCATGCCCTCCTTGACGATCACGGTCAGCCCGGCGTCATGGGCCTCGGCGAGGGCGGGGGCGGCCGAGTGCTCCAGGATGTTGTACGTCGACTGGACGGTACGGAACAGGGGCGCGTCGCCGACCGTCACCTCCAGGGCGGCACGGACGGTGTCCGCCTGCCGGGGGCCGCTGGTGGAGAAGCCGATCGTCACTCCCCCGGCGGCGGCCTCCGCGAGCCTCGCGTGGAGTTCCTTGTCGGTGAGGGCCGGGCTGTCCGGGGTGAGCGAGTGGATCTGGTAGAGGTCGAGCCGGTCGCCGAGCAGCGCGTCGGTCTCGGCGCGCTGGCGCTCGTACGTCGCCAGGGTGTGGTCCTTGACCTCGTGCCGCTCGGCGTCGGTGGACCAGTCGGCGGTGTAGGTGTAACCCCACTTGCTGCCGACGACGACGTCGTCGACGCCGGGGTGCTCCGTCAGCCACCCGGCGAGGAACTCCTCCGAACGGCCGTAGGAGCGGGCGGCGTCGAAGTAGCGGACGCCCTGGGCGTAAGCGGCGTCGAGGAGTTCATGGGTGCGGGTGCGCAGGGCGTCGACGCTGCGGTCCGCGCCGAGGTCCTCGTCGCGGCCGAGGTTGATGTAGCCGGGGCGGCCGACGGCGGCGAGACCGAGGCCGATGTGGCACGTCGGGGTGGTCGCGTGGGCGAGGCGGGCGAACGGCATCGCGGGCTCCGGTTCGGTCGGTTCCCGACCAACGTAACCCGCGAGTGGCTCCGCCCAGGAGCGTGGCTCGTGCGGTGGGTGCGCGCGTGCGAGTGCGTCCGGGTTGCCCGCGCCCACGCGGCGGCAGCCGCATATCGGCACAGCCCCGCGCCCCTAACGGGGCTTTTTCGCCTCCGCCCAGTGGTGCTGCCGGGCCACGTCCGCCTTGACCTCCGCCAGCTGCACCGCCACCGCGCTCGGGGCGGTGCCGCCGCGGGCGTTGCGGGAGGCGAGGGCGCCAGGGACGTTCAGGACGGTGCGGACCTCGGGGGTGAGGTGGGCGGAGATCTTGGCGAACTGCTCGTCCGTCAGCTCGTCCAGTTCCTTGCCCTCGGCCTCGGCGGCCTTGACGCACTCCCCCGCGACCTCGTGCGCCACCCGGAAGGGGACGCCCTGGCGGACCAGCCACTCGGCGATGTCCGTGGCGAGGGAGAAGCCGGCCGGGGCCAGTTCCTCCATCCGCTCGCGGTGGACGGTGAGGGTGGCCATCATCCCGGTGAACGCGGGCAGCAGGACCTCCAGTTGGTCGCAGGAGTCGAAGACCGGCTCCTTGTCCTCCTGGAGGTCGCGGTTGTAGGCGAGCGGCAGGGCCTTGAGGGTGGCGAGCAGACCGGTCAGGTTGCCGATCAGGCGGCCGGACTTACCGCGGGCCAGCTCCGCGATGTCCGGGTTCTTCTTCTGCGGCATGATCGAGGAGCCGGTGGAGAACGCGTCGTGGAGGGTGACGAAGGAGAACTCCTTCGTGTTCCAGATGATGATCTCCTCGGCGATCCGGGAGAGGTTCACGCCGATCATCGCGGTGATGAAGGCGAACTCCGCGACGAAGTCCCGCGAGGCCGTGCCGTCGATGGAGTTGGCGGCGCTGCCGTGCTCGAAGCCGAGGTCCGCGGCCACCGCCTCCGGGTCAAGGCCCAGCGAGGAGCCGGCGAGGGCGCCCGAGCCGTACGGCGACACGGCCGTGCGCTCGTCCCACTGGCGCAGCCGCTCGGCGTCACGGGACAGGGACTGGACGTGGGCGAGGACGTGGTGGGCGAACAGCACCGGCTGGGCGTGCTGGAGGTGGGTGCGGCCGGGCATCGCCACGTCCGGGTGGGCCTCCGCCAGGCCGATCAGGGCGTCCTGGAGGTCGGCGATCAGGCCGCCGATGATCCGGGCGTGGTCCCTGAGGTACATCCGGAAGAGGGTGGCCACCTGGTCGTTCCGGGAACGGCCGGCGCGGAGTTTGCCACCGAGGTCCGGGCCGAGGCGCTCCAGCAGGCCACGCTCCAGGGCGGTGTGCACGTCCTCGTCGGCGATGGTGCCGGTGAAGGAGCCGTCGGCGACGTCCGCCTCCAGCCGGTCGAGGCCGGCGAGCATGCGGGTCAGCTCGTCCTCGGTGAGCAGTCCGGCCCGGTGCAGCACGCGGGCGTGGGCGCGCGAGCCGGCGATGTCGTAGGGCGCGAGCCGCCAGTCGAAGTGGACGGACGCGGACAGCTTCGCCAGGGCCTCGGCGGGACCGTCGGCGAAACGGCCGCCCCAGAGCCGTACGTCACCGCTGTTGCTGCTCACTGCGTTGCTCCTCGGGAGATGTCTCTGTGCCACCGCCTCCCCGCCCTTGCGGGTGGGGAGGCGGCCGTCAGTGTGATGCGCGTGCGAGGTGGACCCCGTAAGGGATCGCGGGGTTACGCGAGGTCCCGCTTGGCGGCGATCTTCGACGACAGGCTGTAGATGTCGATGAAGCCCTTGGCCGCCGCCTGGTCGAAGGTGTCGCCGGTGTCGTACGTGGCGAGGTTGAAGTCGTACAGGGACGACTCGGAGCGCCGGCCGGTGACGACCGCGCGGCCGCCGTGCAGGGTCATCCGGATGTCGCCGTTGACGTGCTGGCTCGCCTCGTCGATGAAGCCGTCCAGGGCGCGCTTGAGCGGGGAGAACCACTGGCCGTCGTAGACCAGCTCGCCCCAGCGCTGCTCGACCTGGCGCTTGTAGCGGGCCAGCTCGCGCTCGACCGTGACGTTCTCCAGCTCCTGGTGGGCGGTGATCAGGGCGATGGCACCCGGAGCCTCGTAGACCTCGCGGGACTTGATGCCGACCAGGCGGTCTTCGACCATGTCGATCCGGCCGATGCCCTGGCCGCCCGCGCGCTCGTTGAGCTGCTGGATGGCCTGGAGGACGGTGACGGGCTTGCCGTCGATCGCGACCGGGACGCCCTGCTTGAAGCTGATGACGACCTCGTCGGCCTCGCGCGGGGTGGCGGGGTTGGAGGTGTACTCGTAGATGTCCTCGATCGGGGCGTTCCAGATGTCCTCCAGGAAGCCCGTCTCGACGGCGCGTCCGAAGACGTTCTGGTCGATGGAGTACGGGGACTTCTTGGTGGTGGCGATCGGGAGCTGCTTGGCCTCGCAGAAGGCGATCGCCTTGTCGCGGGTCATCGCGTAGTCGCGGACCGGGGCGATGCACTTCAGGTCGGGGGCGAGGGCGACGATGCCGGCCTCGAAGCGGACCTGGTCGTTGCCCTTGCCGGTGCAGCCGTGGGCGACCGTGGTGGCGCCGTGCTTCTTGGCGGCGGCGACGAGGTGCTTGACGATCGTCGGCCGGGAGAGGGCGGAGACCAGCGGGTAGCGGTCCATGTACAGGGCGTTGGCCTTGATCGCCGGGAGGCAGTACTCGTCGGCGAACTCGTCCTTGGCGTCGGCGACCTCGGCCTCGACCGCGCCGCACGCGAGGGCGCGCTTGCGGATGACGTCCAGGTCCTCGCCGCCCTGGCCGACGTCGACCGCAACGGCGATGACCTCGGCGCCCGTCTCCTCGGCGATCCAGCCGATGGCGACGGAGGTGTCCAGACCGCCTGAGTAGGCGAGTACGACGCGCTCGGTCACGGGTTTCTCCTCACAGTGCATTCGCTGACATGCATGAGTATGCAGAAGTCCGCATGATTCGTCAATCACCCCTCCGGGTGACATGGCCGGAGAGGTGATTCCGGACGGACCGTCCGGGCTGCCGTCGCCACTGGCCCCGTTTAGCGTCGGAGCATGCGCCCCGGTGTCGTCGCCAGCCTCGTGTCCGTCTCCGTGCTCGGCCTGCTCGGGGCCGCGCCTGCCCCGGTGCCGCGCGCACCGGGACCGGTGCCGCTCCCCGCGCGCCTCGCGGACACCGGTGGCGGCACCCAGCTGATCGTCGCGCAGGCGCCGGACACGTCGTCCACGACGGGCACGGTCACCTGGTGGGACCTGCGCGACGGCACCTGGACGCAGGCCGGCTCCGTGCCCGCGCGGTTCGGGGCCAAGGGGCTGGTCGAGGGGAACGCGCGCGCCCAGGGGACGCAGACGACGCCGACCGGGCTGTACGACCTTCCGTTCGCGTTCGGCATCAAGGCGGCGCCGGCCGGCACGCGGATCTCCTACCGGGCGGTGACGGAGAGTTCCTGGTGGTGCGAGGACAACGCGTCGTCGTCGTACAACCGCTGGACGGATCCGCTGCCGGCCGACTGCCGTGCCGCGGAGTCGGAGCGGCTGGGCGCGTATCGGGTGCCGTACGCGTACGGGCTCATCGTGGGGTTCAACTACCACCGGCCGGTGCGGGGGCGGGGGGCCGGGATCTTCCTGCATGTCAACGGGGCGGGGGCGACGGCCGGTTGTGTGTCGGTGCCGGAGGATGCCATGCGGCGGATTCTGCGGTGGGTGGTGCCGGGGGCGGAGCCGCGGATCGCCATCGGCACCGAGGGCGGCGTCACAGGGGTTACCCGGTACTGAGTTCGCCGTGCGTCCGTCGCGGCGGGACCGCAGGTCGTCGCGGCCCCGCGCCCCTCAAGCGGGCAAGCTGACCCGGAAGGTCGTGGAGCCCGGTGCGCTCTGCACGTCCACCGTGCCGCCGTGCGCCTCCACCACCGCGGCCACGATCGACAGGCCGAGGCCCGCGCCCGTGGCGGAGGAGTCGCCGTGGCGGCGGTGGTCGGCGCGGGTGAAGCGTTCGAAGACGGCGGAGCGGAGGTCCTCGGGGATGCCGGGGCCGTCGTCGTGGACGCGGAGGAGGACGGCGCCGGGGCCGGGGTCCAGGGTCAGGGTGACCTTGGTGCCGACGGGCGTGTGCAAACGTGCGTTGGCCAACAGGTTGGCCACCACCTGGTGGAGGCGGTGAGCGTCGCCGGTGACCGTGACCGGGTCCTCGGGGAGGTCCAGGGCCCAGCCGTGGCCGGGACCGGCGGCGCGGGCGTCGGTGACCGCGTCCAGGACCAGCCGGGTCAGGTCGACCGGGCCGCGCTCCAGCGGGCGGCCCGCGTCGAGGCGGGCGAGCAGCAGCAGGTCGTCCACCATCAGGCCCATCCGCGAGGACTCGGCGGCGATGCGCTCCAGGGCGCGGGTGACCTCCGGCGGCACCGGTCCGGGATGCAGCAGGCCCAGCTCGGCGTGGCCGCGCACCGAGGCGACCGGGGTGCGCAGCTCATGGCTGGCGTCGGCGGCGAACCGGCGCAGCCGCTCCTCGCTGGCGTGCCGTTTGGTGAGCGCGTCCTCGACATGGCCGAGCATGCCGTTGAGGGCCGCGGCGACCTGGCCGACCTCGCTGTGCGGGTCGGTGACGGGGGCGCGCGGGGGCAGCGCGACCGCACCGCTGGCGAGCGGGAGCCGGCTGACCCGTGCGGCGGTGGCGGTGACCCGGCCGAGGGGGCGCAGGGACCAGCGGACCCAGAGGGCGCCGGTCACTCCGGCCGTCGCCAGGGCGAGGCCGAAGACGACCCCGGCGACCAGCTCCAGGCGGTGGACCGCCGCCTCGACGGGCTTCAGCGGGAGCCCCGCCATCAGCACGTCGCCGTCGCGGCCGGGGGTGGCGACGACCCGGTAGTGGCCCAGGGCGGAGAGTTCGACGGTGTGCGGGTGGCCGTCGGCCGGGATCCGGGCGAGCCGTTCGGCGTCCCGCGCGGTCAGGGTGATGTCCAGGTCGACATTGAGGTCACCGGACCGGATGAGGCCCTTGTCCGCGACGGTGCCCTGCCGCAGGCAGGCGCCGAAGGTGCCGGTGGCCATCCGGCGGGTGTCGGCGTCCTCGTCGCCGTCGTGGTCGTCGGGCAGCCTGCCGTGGTGCTCCAGGCTCTCCGGGAACCGGGTGCCGACCTGGGCGAGCTGTTCGTCCAGGCGCTGGGTGAGGAAGCCGTTCAGCTCGACCACGGCGGCCACCCCGACCGCGGCGCAGCTCACCGCGAGCAGCACCACCAGACCGAAGGTGATCCGTGCACGCAGGGTGCGGAAACGGGGCAGCCGGCGGAGGATCCCCCCGGCCCTCCCCCGGCCACCGGCCCTCCCCCGGCCACCGGCCCTCCCCCGCCCGCCCCGGTCCGCACCCCCACCGGCTCTCCTCCGGTCACCCTTGCCCGCACGGTCACCGGCTCCCACCTGCCCGCCGTCCTGCGTGGCGCCACCGGCTCCCACCCGGCCGCCCTCCTCCGCACCGCGAGCGGTCTTCCCCCGGTTCCACGGCCTCACCCGGTCACCGGTTTCAGCACGTACCCCGCCCCGCGCACCGTGTGGATCATGGGCTCGCGGCCGGCGTCGATCTTCTTGCGGAGGTAGGAGATGTACAGCTCGACCACATGGGCGCGGCCGCCGAAGTCGTAGGACCAGACCCGGTCGAGGATCTGCGCCTTGCTGAGGACGCGGCGGGGATTGCGCATCAGGAAGCGCAGCAGCTCGAACTCGGTCGGCGAGAGCTCGATCAGCTCGCCGGACCGGGTCACCTCGCGGGCGTCCTCGTCCATCACCAGATCGCCGACGACGAGTCCGGGGTCCTCCTCCGGCTCCGGGCGGCGGGCCATGCCGGCGCGGCGCAGCAGTCCGCGCAGCCGGGCCACGACCTCCTCCAGGCTGAAGGGCTTGGTGACGTAGTCGTCGCCGCCCGCGGTGAGTCCGGCGATCCGGTCCTCGACCGCGTCCCGCGCGGTGAGGAAGAGGACGCACACCTCGGGCTGGGTCTCGTGCAGCCGGCGCAGCACCGTGAAGCCGTCCATGTCGGGGAGCATCACGTCCAGCACGACGGCGTCGGGCTCCAGCTCGCGCGCGGCGGCGAGGGCGGCGGCGCCGTCGGGGGCCGCGCGCACCTGCCAGCCCTCGTAGCGCAGGGCGCCGGTGAGCACCTCGGCGAGGTCGGGGTCGTCGTCCACGACGAGGACGCGCAGCGCGGTGCCGTCGGGGCGGGTGAGGGCCGGTCGGCCGGAACGGGTCGTAGTCATCGCGCCTCCCAGCATCTCCGGTGCGCGCGGCGGACGGTCGCCGCGGGGGCTCTGAGTTTCCTCTGAGTCCGCTCGGCGGGGTGTCATACCCGCTGGTCAGGGGCGGTTTGTGAGAGGTCTCTGAGACCTCTGTGAGAAAGCGCTCAGAGATCTGGGCGCGGGCCCTTTCTCAGAGGTGCCTCAGAGGTGGGTCCCGCACAGTGGCTCCGCCGGCCGGGGCCCGGTCGGCGGACGAAGGGACGGCACTGATGACAGCCGTGGACATGAGACGGGCGGCGCCGCCCCGGCCGGGGGTCGCGCGGCGCTCCCCCGCGGGGCCGTTGCTGGCCGTGCTGTGGGCGGGTGCGGCGGCCGTGGTCGCGCTGTGGTGGGCGGACACCGCCTCCGTGGTCGGCGCGGCGGGCTGGCTGACCGGTGCAGGACGGATCGCCGGGCTGCTGTGCGGGTACGCCTGCGCGGTGCTGGTCGGCCTGATGGCGCGGGTGCCGGCGCTGGAGAACCGGGTGGGCTCGGACCGGGTGGCCCGCTGGCACGCGATGGCCGGGCGGTACACGGTGTGCCTGCTGGTGGCGCACATCGGGCTGATCCTCGCCGGGTACGCGGCGCAGGACCGGGCGTCGCTGTGGCACGAGACGGTCACCGTGGTGCTGGACTACCCGGACATGCTGAAGGCCACCGCCGGCACGCTGATCCTGTTCGCGGTGGGCATCACCTCGGCGCGGGCGGCCCGGCGGCGGATCCGGCACGAGTTCTGGTACTACGTCCATCTGCTGACGTACGCGGCCGTGTTCCTGGCCTTCTTCCACCAGGTGTCGCTGGGCGAGCAGTTCAACGGCGATCCGGTGGCGACCGCCGCCTGGTACGCGCTCTACCTCGGGGTCGCGGCGCTCGTGGTGTGGTTCCGGGTGCTCGCGCCGATCCGGCTCAACCGGCGCCACCGGCTGCGGGTGGAGTCGGTGCGGCAGGAGGCGCCGGGAGTGTTCTCGGTCGTGGTGCGCGGCCGGGATCTGGACCGGCTGGGCGCGCGCTCCGGGCAGTTCTTCCGGTGGCGGTTCCTCGCCGAGGGCATGGCCTGGACGTCCACGCCGTACTCCCTGTCGGCGCCGCCGCGCCCGGACCGGCTGCGGATCACGGTGAAGGCGCTGGGCGACCACAGCGCGGCGATATCCACGCTCCGTCCCGGCACCCGCGTATGGGCGGAGGGCCCCTACGGCGCGCTGACCGCCGACCGGGCCACCGGCGGGCGGTCCCTGCTGATCGCGGCCGGTGTCGGCATCACCCCGCTGCGGGCCCTGTTCGAGACGCTGCCCGGCGAGGTCACCCTGCTGTACCGGGCGCGTTCGGCCGAGGACCTGGCGCTGGGCGCCGAGCTGGAGGCGATTGCGCGGTGGCGCGGCGCCGAGGTGCTGTACGCGCTGAACGGGCCGCACGGCGAGCGTCCCCGCATCACCGCGGAGTCGCTGCGCGCGCGGTTCCCCGATCTGCGGGCCCGCGACGTGTACATCTGCGGGCCCCACGGGTTCGCGCGGGATGTGTACGAGACCCTGCGCGCGGCGGGTGCGCGGGACCGCCGCATCCATCACGAGTCGTTCGAGCTGTGAGAGTTGTGAGGCCCAGGTCATGCACGCATTGAGGAAGAACCGCCCGCTGCGCCGCGTCGTGCTGGCGAGCGCCACGACGGTCTCCGCCGTGGTGCTGCTGCTGTCCTTGAAGCCGCACACCAGTCCCGGTCTCGCCATGGGCGCGTCGGCTTCGGTCCCGCAGAGCGGCGCGAGCGCGCCGTCGTCGTCCGGGAGTTCTCCGGCGCCCGGTGGCACCCCGGCCGCCGGAGGTGCCTCGAAGACCGTCACCGGAGAGACCGAGCAGACCCGCTGGGGCCCGGTCCAGGTACGGGTGACCATCAAGGACGGCAAGCTCACCGACGTCACGGCCCTCCAGTACCCCACGGCCAACCCGCGCGACCAGGAGATCGCCGGCTACGCCCTCCCCCAGCTGCGGCGCGAGGCGCTGGCCGCGCAGAGCGCGCAGATCGACATGGTCTCGGGCGCGACGTACACCAGCACCGGCTACCAGCAGTCCCTCCAGTCCGCGCTGGACCAGGCCCGTGGGTGAGGCGGTGCGGCACGCGGAGGAGGTCATGGGGACCGTGTTCTCCTTCGACGTGCGGGGCGGGGAGCCCGGTGCGGTGCGGGCGGTGCTCGGGGAGGTCGTGGCCGCACTGCACGGCGTCGACGCGGTGTTCAGCACCTACCGGGAGGACAGCGAGGTGTCGCGGCTGGCCCGCGGCGAGACGGATGTGGAGCGGTGCGTGCCCGAGGTCGCGGAGGTGCTGGAGCTGGCGGCGCGGGCGGAGCGGGTGAGCGGGGGGTGGTTCAGCGCGCGGTACCGGGGGGTGCTGGATCCCACCGGGATCGTCAAGGGCTGGTCGGCGGAGCGGGCCGCGCGGCGGCTGGCCGGCGTGGAGGGGGTGACCGGGGTCGGTGTCAGCGGCGGCGGGGACGTGCAGTCGCTGGGTGCGCCGGAGCCGGGGCGGCCCTGGCGGGTGGGGATCGCGGACCCGCTGCGGCCGGGCGGGCTGGCCGCGGTGGTGTCGGGGGCGGGCGAGCTGGCGGTGGCCACGTCGGGCACGGCCGAGCGGGGTGCGCACATCGTGGACCCGCGAACGGGAGAGCCCGCGGTGACGGACCTGGTGTCGGTGACCGTAGTGGCACCCCAGTTGACCTGGGCGGACTGCTGGGCCACGGCCGCGTTCGCGCGGGGCTCGCGGCCGGGGCTCAGCTGGCTGGAGTCGCTGCCCGACGCCGAGGGACTGCTGCTGACGGCGGACGGCGGGGTGCTCCACACCACGGGACTGGCCGCGCACATAGAGTGAAAAACGGGTTGAAAGGAAAATTTCTTCGCCCAGGAGCCATCCCAGTTCCGTTCTCGGACGTACCCCCTGTGCAGAAAATTTCCGGGAGGAACGTTATGTCCATCTTCAGCAGTCTGCTGCCCCAGGGCGGCGGCCACGGAGGCCACGGCCGGGGTCACGGCCGCGACCACGACGATGACGACCGCTTCGACGCGTTCGACCGCTTCGACCGCCACGGGGACCGGCACGGCGACCGTCACGGCCACGGTCATGGCGGCCACGGTCACGGCCACGGCGGCCACGGCGGCCACGGCGGCTACTGACCCACCCCACACAGGCTGAGCGGACCGGGGCCCGGAGGACCCGGTCCGCAAAGCCGCTGTCCGAGGAACGGATCCCATGGCGCGAGTCCTGCGGCGTCTGCTGTCCTGGGGGGACCCCGAAGACCCCTCCTCCGGCACCCCCGAAGCCTCCGGCGATGTCGTCGCCGCCGCGCCCGTCCTCTCACCGCGCGCGGTCTTCCGCCGGTTCTGGCCCTACACCCGCGGCAACCGGCGCTGGCTCGTCCCGTTGCTGCTGCTCAGCCTGACCGGACCGGTCATCGACGCCGGTGAACTGTGGCTGTTCAAGAGCGTCGTGGACCAGGTGCTGGTCCCCCGGGACCTGGGCCCCTTTCTGTGGATCGCCCCGGCCTACCTGGGGCTGATGCTGTGCTCCGGCACCCTCGGGTTCGCCGACGAGATGACCTCCACCTGGGTCGGCGAACGCTTCCTGCTCTCGCTGCGCTGCGATGTCTTCCGGCATGTGCAGGGCCTGTCCCTCGGCTTCTTCGAACGCCGCCGGCTCGGCGACGTGCTCTCCCGCGTCACGGGCGACGTGGACGCGGTCGAGACCTTCCTGCTCTCGGGCGTGGCGGACGCCCTGTACTACCTGCTCCAACTGGCCGTGTTCGTCGGCCTGTTGTTCTATCTGAGCTGGGATCTGACCCTGCTCGCGCTGGTCATCGTGCCGCTGTTCTGGGGCGCCGCCCGGCACTTCTCGCGGCTGATCAAGGACGCCTCGCGGGAGCGCAGACGGCGCACCGGCTCGCTCAGCGCGATCGCCGAGGAAGTGCTCGGCAATGTCGCCCTCGTGCAGGCGTACAACCGGCAGGGCTGGGAGGCGCGCCGGTTCGAGCGGGAGAACGTGGGCCGGTTCCGGGCGGTGATGGCCTCGACGCGGATCAGGTCCCTGTACGCCCCCCTGGTGGAGATCATCGAGGTGGCGGGCGGGCTCGCGGTGCTGGGCCTCGGCACCTGGAAGCTCTCCCAGGGCCAGCTCACCCTGGGCGGGCTGCTGGTCTTCCTCGCCCTGATCGGCAAGATGTACAGCCCCGTGCACGGCCTGTCCGGGCTCGGCACCACCTTCTACACCGCCGCCGCCTCGGCCGAGCGGATCATCGAGCTGCTGGACCAGCGGCCGCAGGTCACCGAGCGGGCCGGCGCCCGTCCCGTCGGCCGGGCGCGCGGGGCGGTGGAGTTCGACGGGGTCTGGTTCCGCTACCCCGGTACCAGCCCCTGGGCCCTCTCCGGCGTGTCGTTCCGGGTGGCGCCCGGCGAGACGCTGGCGCTGGTCGGGGCGAGCGGCGCGGGCAAGTCCACGGCCGCGCGCCTCCAGCTGCGGTTCTACGACCCAGACCGGGGCGCGATCCGGCTCGACGGCACCGATCTGCGCGAGCTGCGCCTGGCCGATGTGCGGGAGAACGTCGCGGTGGTGCTCCAGGAGACCCTGGTCTTCCACGGCACCGTCCGGGAGAACATCGCCTACGGCCGCCCGGAGGCGTCCGAGGCGGAGATCGTCGCGGCGGCACGGGCGGCGGACGCGCACGAGTTCATCGCACGGCTCCCGGACGGCTACGACACCCTCGTCGGCCAGCGCGGCCGCACCCTGTCCGGCGGCCAGAGCCAGCGCCTCGCGATCGCCCGCGCGATGGTCAGGGACGCGCCCGTGCTGCTGCTCGACGAGCCGACCACCGGGCTCGACGCGGATTCCGGACGGCGGATCATGGAACCGCTGCGCCGGCTGATGGCCGGTCGGACGACCATCGTCATCTCGCACAACCTGCTCACCGTGCGCGACGCCACCCGGATCGTGGTGCTCGACCGGGGCCGGGTCGTGGAGGACGGCGCCCACGGCGATCTGCTGGTGCGCGACGGGACGTACGCCCGGCTGCACCGGCTGAGCACCGGCACGGTGCTCTCGTAGCCCGGTCGGCCGTCACGTCAGCTGGGACGGCACATGGGGCTCCCGCGTCAGCACATGCCCGGTCTGGAGGTGGGCACGGGCGAGGACCGTGCCGTCGGCGGAGGTCAGCCGGGCACCTGAGATCGCGTCCGCGTCGACGGGCACCTGCGCTCCCCAGTGCCCCTGCCCGTCGCGCACGGTGAAGTCACCCACCCGCACGGTCGTGCCGTCGGAGCGCTCCAGCACACAGCTGACCCGGCCGGTGTACGCGCTGCCGTGTCCGGCCAGGTCGACGGAGACGAAGATCCAGCCGGGGCTGCCGGGATGGGCGTAGACCTCGCCGATGGACGACCCGCCGGCCGAGTTCGCGGTCATGTCCCCGACCAGCATGGGCTCGGACTCCATGGTGCGCGGGGGCGAGGCGGTGACCGTCTCCACGGCGGTGCCGATGCCCCAGCCGGCGAACCCGGCGACCACCGCGAGTCCGGCCGCGGCCGCCCCGAGCCGGATCCGGGACCGGCGCGCCCGCCCGCGCAGGACCGGGAAGGCCGGGGCGCGCGTGGCGCGCCCGTACGCGGCCGCCTGCTGGGCGAGGCTGCGCGCCACCCTCGTCTCGAAGCCAAGCGGCGGCTCCTGGCAGGGCAGCAGTCCGATCAGCCGGTCGCCGACCAGGGTCAGCTGGCGGACGAACTCCCGGCAGTCCGCGCAGGTGTCCAGATGGGCGATCGCCTCCGCGCGCTCGCGTCCGGGCAGCACGCCCAGCGCCAGCTCGGCGCCGATCTCGCGCGTCTTCTCGCAGTTCGCGTCACTGGACATGGCCGCCTCGCTCCGGGGCCGACAGTGTGGTGCGCAGTTTGCCCATCGCCGCCCTGATGCGGGTCTTGGCGGTGCCCAGCGGGATCTGTTCGGTGTCGGCGACCTGCTGGGCGGTCATTCCGTAGATGCCGGCCATCATCAGGGCCCGCGCCTGTTCGCGGGGCAGCCGGGAGACGGCGGCCCGCAGCCGGGCGGAGGCCTCGTCGGCCAGCGCCCAGCGCTCGGGGGTCTCGGTGACGGTGCCGAGCAGGGCGTCGAGGTCCTCGGGGGCCACCGGCTCGGTGCGCCGGGCGCGGACGGCGTCGATGGCCAGGTTGTGCGCGATGGTGGTCAGCCAGGTGGTGACCGAACCCCGGCGCGAGTCGTAGATCTGCGCGTGCCGCCACGCGCGCTCGAACGTCTGCTGGGCGACGTCCTCGGCGAGCTGACGGTCCCCGGTGACGGCCATGGCGACGCCGAAGACCCGGTGCTGGAAACGCCGTACGAAGACGACGGCCAGCTCCTGGTCTCCGGTGGCCAGCCCGGACAGCAGAGCCTCGTCCGGGAGGCGACCCACGGGGAACCGCAAACCCGACACACCTCTTCATACGGCCGACGGCCACGGGGAGATTGCCGCTTCCATTCTCCGCCGGGAGGCCCGGCCCCGCATGCCGGTCGGGGCCCGGCTCAGTGGCCGTTCTGCGCGAGCTTGAGCAGATGGTCCGCGAGCGCCTGGCCGCCGGTGGGATCGCGGCTGATCAGCAGCAGGGTGTCGTCGCCCGCGATGGTGCCGAGGATGTCGTGCAGTTCGGCCTGGTCGATGGCCGAGGCGAGGAACTGGGCGGCGCCCGGTGGGGTGCGCAGCACCACCAGGTTGGCCGAGGCCTCCGCGGAGATCAGCAGCTCCTGGGACAGGCGCCGCATCCGCTCCTCCTTGGCGGACTCGCCGAGCGGTGCGCGCGGGGTGCGGAAGCCGCCTTCGCTGGGCACGGCGTAGATGAGGTCGCCGTCGTTGTTGCGGATCTTGACCGCGTTCAGCTCGTCGAGGTCCCGGCTCAGCGTCGCCTGGGTGACGCTGAGCCCGTCGTCGGCGAGCAGCTTGGCGAGCTGGCTCTGCGAGCGGACCGGTTCCCGGTTGAGGATGTCCACGATCCGGCGGTGCCGTGCGGTGCGGGTCTGCGGTACGGCGGGCCCGGCACCTGTCTGCTGCTCGTGCTCCTGCGCCTGGCTCATCGTCGTCTCATTCTCCGGATCGTCCGTCCCCGCCTGCGTCGAGGATGCCAGGCAGCGCCTGGAGCAAGGCACCCGCCTCGTCGTCGCGCAGGTTCAGCGGGGGCATGAGCCGTACGACGTCGGGGGCGGGGGCGTTCACCAGGAACCCGGCCTCCTGGGCCGCCTGCTGCACCTGGTGCGCGCGCGGCCCGGTGAGCACGATACCCAGGAGCAGGCCCCCGCCCCGGACATGGTCGACCAGGGGGTGGCCCAGCGCCTCGATGCCGGCGCGCAGCCGCTCGCCCTGCCGCTTCACGTTCTCCAGCAGTCCCTCGCCCTCGATGGTGTCGAGGACGGCGAGACCGGCGGCACAGGCGACCGGGTTGCCGCCGAAGGTCGTGCCGTGCTGGCCGGGCTGGAGCAGGTCGGCGGCGCGGCCGAAGGCGACGGTGGCGCCGAGCGGGAGGCCGCCGCCGAGCTGCTTGGCGAGGGTGACCACATCGGGCAGCACGCCCTCGTGGGCCTGGTAGGCGAACCAGGTGCCGGTGCGGCCGACCCCGGTCTGCACCTCGTCCAGGACCAGCAGGGCGCCGGTGGCGGCGGTGATGGCGCGGGCCGCCTTGAGATAGCCGGGCGGGGGTACCACGACGCCGTTCTCCCCCTGGATCGGCTCGATGATCACCAGGGCGGTGTCCGCGGTGACGGCCGCGGCCAGGGCCTGGGCGTCGCCGTAGGGGACGTGGGTGACCTCGCCGGGCAGCGGGCGGAAGGGGTCCTGCTTGGCGGGCTGCCCGGTGAGCGCGAGGGCGCCCATCGTACGGCCGTGGAAGCCGCCCTCGGTGGCGACGACATGGGTGCGCCCGGTGAGTCGGCCGATCTTGAAGGCGGCCTCGTTGGCCTCGGCGCCGGAGTTGCAGAAGAACACCCGGCCCTCGCGGCCGAACAACTGGAGCAGCCGTTCGGCCAGCGCGATGGGCGGCTCCGCCATGAACAGGTTGGAGACATGGCCGAGGGAGGCGATCTGCCTGCCGACGGCGGCCACGATCGCCGGGTGGGCGTGCCCGAGCGCGTTGGTGGCGATGCCGCCGACGAAGTCGGTGTACGCGCGGCCCTCGGCGTCCCACACGGTGGCTCCCGCGCCGCGCACGAGCGGCAGGCGGGGGGTGCCGTAGTTGTTCATGAGCGCGCCCTGCCAGCGCTGCGCCAGGTCCTGATTACCCGTCCGGTTACCCGTCTGATTCCCCGTCACGATGCGTCCTTTGCGGGCTCGTCGGGCACGACCATGGTGCCGATGCCCTCGTCGGTGAAGATCTCCAGCAGGATGGAGTGCTGCACCCGGCCGTCGATGACGCGGGCCGTGTGCACGCCGCCCCGCACGGCGTGCAGGCAGCCCTGCATCTTCGGGACCATGCCGGAGCTCAACTCCGGGAGCAACTTCTCCAGTTGGGTGGCGGTGAGGCGGCTGATCACCTCGTCGGAGTGCGGCCAGTCCTCGTAGAGGCCCTCGACATCGGTGAGAACCATGAGGGTTTCGGCGCCAAGGGCCGCAGCGAGTGCCGCAGCCGCCGTATCAGCATTGACGTTGTAGACATGACCGTCGTCCTGGCTCCGGGCGATGGAGGAGACGACCGGGATGCGGCCGTCGGCGAGCAGGGCCTCGATGGCGCCGGTGTCGATCGCGGTGATCTCGCCGACGCGCCCGATGTCGACCAACTCCCCGTCGATCTCGGGCCGATGACGGGTGGCTGTGATGGTGTGGGCGTCCTCGCCGGTGAGGCCGACGGCGAGCGGGCCGTGCTGGTTGAGCAGGCCGACCAGTTCGCGCTGCACCTGTCCGGCCAGCACCATCCGTACGACGTCCATGGCCTCGGCGGTGGTCACCCGCAGGCCGGCCTTGAACTCGCTGACGATGCCGTGCCGGTCGAGGGCGGCGCTGATCTGGGGGCCGCCGCCGTGCACCACGACCGGCTTGAGCCCGGCGTGCCGCAGGAAGACGACGTCCTGGGCGAAGGCGGCCTTCAGCTCCTCGTCCACCATGGCGTTGCCGCCGAACTTGATGACGACGATCTTTCCGTGGTGCCGGGTCAGCCAGGGCAGCGCCTCGACGAGGATCTGCGCCTTGGGCAGGGCCGTGTGCTTACGGGTCGTGGTCATGAGGAGTAGGCGCTGTTCTCGTGGACGTAGTCGGCGGTCAGGTCGTTGGTCCAGATCGTCGCGGTCTCGGTGCCGGCGGCGAGGTCGGCCACGATGTGGACCTCGCGGTAGCGCATGTCGACCAGGTCGCGGTCCTCGCCGACGGAGCCGTTCTTGCACACCCAGACGCCGTTGATGGCGACGTTCAGCTGGTCGGGCTCGAAGGCGGCGCTCGTGGTGCCGATCGCGGACAGGACGCGGCCCCAGTTGGGGTCCTCGCCGTGGATGGCGCACTTGAGGAGGTTGTTGCGGGCGATGGAGCGGCCCACCTCGACGGCGTCCGCCTCGCTGGCCGCGCCCACCACCTCGACCTTGATGTCCTTGCTGGCGCCCTCGGCGTCGCCGATGAGCTGACGGCCGAGGTCCGCGCAGACCTGCCGTACGGCCTCGGCGAAGGCGTCGAACTCGGGGGTGACGCCGGCGGCGCCGGAGGAGAGCAGCAGCACGGTGTCGTTGGTGGACATGCAGCCGTCGGAGTCGACGCGGTCGAAGGTGACCCTGGTGGCGGCGCGCAGGGCCTTGTCCAGGGTGGCGTCGTCCGCGTCGGCGTCGGTGGTGAGCACGACCAGCATGGTGGCGAGGCCGGGGGCGAGCATGCCGGCGCCCTTGGCCATGCCGCCGACGGTCCAGCCGTCCCCGGTCACCACGGAGGTCTTGTGCACGGTGTCGGTGGTCTTGATGGCGATGGCGGCCTTCTCGCCGCCGTGCTCGGACAGCTGCGCGGCGGCGGTCCCGATGCCGGGGAGCAGCTTGTCCATGGGCAGCGGGACGCCGATGAGGCCGGTGGAGCAGACGGCGACCTCGATGGCGCCGCGGCCCAGCACCTCGCCCGCCTTCTCGGCGGTGGCGTGGGTGTCCTGGAAGCCCTTGGGGCCCGTACAGGCGTTGGCGCCGCCGGAGTTGAGGACGACGGCGGAGACCTGGCCGCCCTTCATGACCTGCTCGGACCACAGCACCGGCGCGGCCTTGACGCGGTTGGCGGTGAAGACGCCGGCGGCGGCCCGGCGGGGCCCGTCGTTGACCACCAGGGCCAGGTCGGGGTTGCCGTTCTGCTTGATCCCGGCGGCGATGCCCGCCGCCCGGAATCCCTTGGCTGCCGTGACGCTCACGGTGCGACTCCGATCGTGGAAAGCCCGGTGGTCTCGGCGAGACCGAGGGCGAGGTTCATGCTCTGGACGGCACCGCCGGCGGTGCCCTTGGTCAGGTTGTCGATGGCGCTGATGGCGATGATGCGGCCCGCGGCCTCGTCGTACGCGACCTGCACCTGAACGGCGTTGGAACCGTGGACGGCGGCTGTCGCGGGCCACTGGCCCTCGGGCAGCAGGCGGACGAAGGGCTCCTCGGCGTACGCCTTCTCGTACGCGGCGCGCACCGCCTGCGCGCCCACTCCGTCGCGGGCCCTGGCGCTGCACGTGGCGAGGATGCCGCGGGGCATCGGGGCGAGGGTCGGGGTGAAGGAGACGGTGACCGGCTCCCCCGCGACCGCGCCGAGGTTCTGGATCATCTCGGGGGTGTGCCGGTGGCCGCCGCCGACGCCGTACGGCGACATGCTGCCCATGACCTCGCTGCCCAGCAGGTGCGGCTTGGGTGCCTTGCCCGCGCCGGAGGTGCCGGAGGCGGCGACGATCACGGCCTCGGGCTCGGCGATCCGCGCGGCGTACGCCGGGAAGAGTGCGAGGGTCGCGGCGGTGGGGTAGCAGCCGGGTACGGCGATCCGCCTGGTGCCGGTGAGGGCGGCGCGGGCGCCGGGGAGCTCGGGCAGGCCGTAGGGCCAGGTGCCGGCGTGCGGGGAGCCGTAGAACTTCTCCCAGTCGGCCGCGTCCGCGAGCCGGAAGTCGGCGCCCATGTCGATCACCAGCACGTCCGGGCCGAGCTGTTCGGCGACGGCGGCGGACTGGCCGTGCGGCAGCGCGAGGAAGACCACGTCGTGCCCGGCGAGGGCGTCGGCCGTGGTCGCGGCCAGCACCCGGTCGGCCAGCGGCCACAGGTGCGGCTGGAGCGCGCCGAGCCGCTGCCCGGCGTTGGAGTTCGCGGTCAGGGTTCCGATCTCGACCTCGGGGTGCGCGAGGAGCAGCCGCAGGACCTCTCCGCCCGCGTACCCACTCGCTCCGGCAACCGCCGCACGTACCGCCATGTCCGTCCTCCTCTGGATGGCATGACTATACGCATCCTTGCACGTTTATGCAATGACTATGCAGGAGTGCGGGCGTCGGGGCGGGGCCGCTCCGCGCCCGTGACGGAACGAGGACATCCCGGAGAACCGCCCGTAACTGGCTGCGAGATACAAATACTTCCGACCGCACGGACAGCGCTCGTGCCGGACTCGATCCGCGGCGATTCGGCCTCGACCTGGGGGAAGCACCTTGAAGTCCACTCGCATCACCGCACTCGCCGCCATCGGCGTCGCCGTCACCCTCTCGCTCACCGCCTGCGGCAACGGCGGCTCCGGGAAAGCCGGGAACGACCCGTCCGCCACGGGCTCCCTGCCGGCCTCGTCCTCCACACCGTCGGCCAGTGGCTCGAAGCCGGCGGACAGTGACTCGAAGCCGGCGGGCGGCTCGGGCTCCGGTGGCTCGGCGGCGGCGCCCCCCGGTGACGGCGGCCAGGCCGCGGACGGCTCGGCGAAGACCAGCGGCAAGATCACGTTCTGCAAGACGGCGGACCTGGCCATCGACGCCAGGGACGCCGCGCCCGACAAGAGCTCCGGCAGGATCGACATCACCATGGTCAACCGGGGTTCGGCCACCTGCTCGGCGACGGGCTTCGCGGGGGTCGACATCAAGGACGCCGACCACACGTCGAGCCCCGTCGAACGCGGCCACGCCCAGCCGCGCGTCACCGTCCTGAAGCCCGGCGACGCCGCCGTCTTCGACCTCGCCTACGACATCGACGCCACCGGCCACAGCCTCACGTCCCCGACCGGCATCCTGGTGACGCCCCCGAACGAGAACCACACCGTGACCCTGAAGTGGCCGGCGGGCGCGGGACCGATCAAGGGCGCCTACACCGACGTCGAGGTCTACCCGACGCACACGACCGAGTAGGGCGGCTGGCTAGACTCACCGGCATGCCACTGCGTCCCGTCCAGGTGAACATCAAGGCCCTCGATCCCCAGGCGGTCGGCCGGTTCTGGGCGGCGGCGCTCGGCTGGAGCGCCTATCACCCCGGCGTGACCACCTATGTCGGACCCGAGGGCGGCCTCGTCTGGCCGGACCCGGTCGCCCTCGGCATCGACATCGTGCCCGTCCCGGAGCCCGGCGCGGCGGTGAAGAACCGGGTGCACCTCGATCTCGCCACCACCTCACCGGCCCACCAGACGGACCTGGTCGGGCGCCTCACGGCCCTCGGCGCGACACCCGTCGACGTGGGCCAGGGCGAGGTGCCGTGGCGGTGCCTCGCCGACCCGGAGGGCAACGAGTTCTGCGTGCTGGAGCCCCGCGAGGTCTACCGGGACACCGGGCCGATCGCCGCGGTGGTGGTCGACTGCGCCGATCCGGGCGCCATGGCCCGGTTCTGGGGCGAGGCGACCGACTGGGTCACGCACCGGGTGACCGACGATCTCGCGGTACTGCGCTCCCCCGAGGACACCGGCCCCTACCTGGAGTTCCTCCGCACGCCCGGCGGTAAGACCGCCCCGGACCGCGTCCACCTCGACCTGCTGCCCTACCCCGGCGACGACAGGGCGGCGGAGGTGACCCGGCTGCGCTCCCTCGGTGCCACCGACCTCGACCTCGGCCAGGGCGACGTCCCCTGGACGTGCCTGACGGACCCGGAGGACCACGAGTTCTGCGTGCTCGACTCGCCCGGCTAGAGCGTGTCTCTTTGATGGGTTGATCAGTTGGTCGGATGTGTCCGTCCGATTAGTGATCACCGATGCGATGTGGGACCGGATCGAGCCGCTGATGCCTGCCGATCCGGTCGGCGGGACGCGATGGGCCGACCACCGCCGCACTCTTGAGGCCATCGCGTGGAAGTACCGCACCAACTCGCCCTGGCGGGACCTTCCCGACGAGCTCGGCTCGTTCCGGACCGCTCACAAGCGGCTGATCAGGTGGGCCGTCGACGGCACCTGGGAGATGATCCTTGCCGCAGTCCTGGCGGCGGACGCCGACGACGACATCGACTGGACGGTGTCGGTGGACTCCACGGTCGTCCGGGCTCACCAGCACGCTGCCGGGGCGCTCAAAAGGGGGCGGTCCGCTCCGGCGGGCCCGCCGATCACGCGCTCGGACGCTCCCGCGGCGGGCTGAGCACCAAGGTCCACCTGGCCGCAGACGGCCGCGCACGGCCCCTCGCCTTCACCGTCACCGCGGGCCAGGCAGGCGCTGCACCCGCGTTCGAGACGGTGATGTCCCGCATCCGCGTGCCCCGCACTGGTCCGGGCAGGCCCCGGACCAGGCCCCCGGCCGTTCTGGCCGACCGCGCGTACTCCTCACGTGCCATCCGCAGCCACCTGCGGCGCCGGGGTATCCGTGCGGTGATCCCGCAGCTGTCCGACCAAGTCGGCCACCGCCTGCGGCGAGGCCGGCTCGGTGGCCGTCCGCCCGGCTTCGACAGCGAGGCGTACAAGCAGCGGAACACTGTCGAGCGGTGCATCAACCGCCTCGAGCAGTGGCGCGGCCTGGCCACACGAACCGACAAGCTCGCGATCGCCTACCAAGCCGCACTCCACCTCGCGGGCATCCTCATCTGGGTTGGAAGCTGACCAAAGAGACAGAACATAGCTCCGTCTCCGTCGCCTCCACCCGCTCCCGCGCCGCCTGCACCCCCGGGTCGGACAGCACAGCCGAGAGACGTCCTCCGCCTCCGCGAAGGCCCTGGTGCGGGCGTGCCGCCGCACGTCGTCCTGCACCTGCTGCTCCTCGGCCTCCTGGTCGCTCGCGCTCATGACGCCGCTCCTTCCGTGGCCGCCCACTCCACCCCGAGGTCGGCGCGGGTGGCGCGCTGCTCGTCGGTGAGGCGGTCCCGGCGTTGCCGGGTGTTGGAGAGGAACACGCCCAGCCGGACGGGGACGCCCTCCCTGCCCTGCTGCTTGGGCCTGCCGGCGCCCTCCCTGGTCCCGGCCGCCGTGGGCGGGAGGGGTTCGGTGTGCTGCCGCGGCACCTTCACGTGCCCCTCCCGCTCTACGAACTGTCGCAGCGCCTCCAGGTCCCGCTGGAATGCCTGGGAGCCCTTGACCCTCACCGGTGCCTGCCCGCCGCGCGCGGGGTGCTCAGCGGTCCGCGCAGGCGTCTTCGCAGGTCGGGGCGCGGGGGGTGACGCCCAGCGCGGCGAGCCTGCGCCGCTGCTCGTCGTTCAGCTGCTCCCACTGGGCCAGCGGTCCGGCCGCACCGGCCGAGTAGCGCTCCCGCGGTGTTGAAGAGCAGGTCGTCCACGTCGAACAGGCGGTAGGGGCAGGGGTAGATCGCGCCTGTGTGAGAGGTGTGCGCAGGCGGAAAGGTGGACGGTGCCCCTGCTGGGCTTCTGTCCTTCCCGACGGAGTGTCAGAGGTGTGTAACAAGCCTCTGTGACCCCTGGGGGGAGAGTTGCCGGTGTGATGAACTGCGAATGCCTCAGGAGCCGCCTCGCGCGCCAGTGGGGTGTGCGGTCGTGAACGCGCGGCCGCACCGGCTGCGAGATGTGCACACGCTGTGCCTTGCAGCGCCCGCCTCACAGCGGTTCGAGGTACTGCGATCGCCTCGTGGCTCACGCCCGCCCCACCCAGCGACCACGGGTTCCCGACGCACCTGTCATCAGACGAGTTGGAGCGAAGAATGCGCAAGATCCTCAAGAAGACCGTGGTCGTCGGTGCCGGCGTGCTGGATTCTCCGGCATCACCGCCGGCGTGGCCCAGGCCACACCGCGCCAGGCGCGGACATCCCCGGCAAGGGCACCCTCCAGGACTGCACCAACTGGGGCAACGCCCTGCAGGCCAACGGCACGATCGCGGGCTTCGCCTGCATCGAGGATGAAGCGGCAACTCCTGGATGCTCACCCCCTACTACGCCAACTGACCTCTGGTACGTCCCGGCCGGGCGGACGAATCCGCCCACCTCGCCGCCCGGGTCGCTGAGGACACGGAGGTCCACGCCGGCCGGCGGGTGCCTGGCCGGACAGTCGCCCCGGCATCACGGACGCGGTCGCACCCCCGACGGTCCCGTGAGGAGGGACGAGGCCGAGATCCCGCTCGCGCGGCTTGTTCAACGGCTCCGGGCTCAGGCATCGGTGCCAGGAGCCGAAGACGCTGCCGCGGGACCGGAGCCACAGCCCACAACGTTCCGGCGCGGGCGCACACGACATCTTGACCAACCCTTGTTCCCTGCATCTACGAAAAGCCCAACCGCAGTGCGGGCCGCGAAATCCCGACCATAGAAAGCGACTCACCCGTGAGTTCAGAAGCAGTGACTGCCAGCCCAACCGAAACGGCGCTCGACTGGGCCCGAGAGCGAGTCACAGCGTGTCTCGTCGAATTCCTCGACGACAAGATCCGACAGGCGATCAAGCTGGACCTCCCGCCGACCGTAGCCGAAATCGTCAAGGACTTCGTCATTGCCGGAGGAAAGCGCATCCGGCCACTGATGTGCGTGGCCGGATGGCTGGCTTGCGGAAAAGAGGAAACGCCCGACACGCTGATCCAGGTCGCGGCGGCGCTTGAGCTCTACCAGGCATTCGCGTTGATCCATGACGACGTCATGGACAAGAGCGCCACACGCCGGTCCCGCCCCACTGTCCACCGGGAGCTCGCCGACCGCTACACCGCCGCCTCCGACCCGCGGCACCTTGGCGAGAGCGTCGCCATCATGGTCGGTAACATGGCGCTGACATGGTCCGACGAGCTCCTCGCCACCGCCGTTCTCGCCGAACGACAGGCCCCCCTGGCCGGCGTCATCAACGCGATGCGCGAGGAGATGCACTACGGCCAGTACCTCGATCTCACGAGCACCCTCGGCCCCATCGACGACCAGCGCACCTCGATGACGGTGATCCGTTATAAAACAGCCAAGTACACGATCGAACGTCCGTTGCACATCGGAGCGATACTTGCCGGAGCGGGAACGGGACTGCTGGACGTTCTCAGCGGTTTCGCGCTGCCGCTCGGCGACGCGTTCCAGCTGCGCGACGACGTACTCGGTCTGTACGGCAACCCGGCCACCACGGGTAAACCGATATTCGACGACCTGCGCGAGGGAAAGCGCACTGTTGTTCTCGCGCTCGCCGCACGCGAGGCCACCGCTTCGCAACGCGCGCTGCTCGAGCGTTGCGTGGGCGACAGCCGGCTGAATGAGCGGGACGCTCAAGACGCTCTCGACGTCATCGCCGCCACCGGCGCGGTCGCGACCGTGGAAAGCATGATCGCCGAGCGGTACGCGCAGGCGCTGGCCGTCCTGGACGCCGCGCCGATCCCGCCGTCATCCGCCAAGCACCTGCGGGCCCTTGCCGCGTTGTGCGTGGAGCGCGACGCCTGAGTACGCTCCCTGCCCCGGCCACCCGTCTCCGGTCGGCGTCCGACGGACGGCAGCCAAAAGGCGGTGCGGCGAGGCTGCCGCACCGTTGGTAACGCCCTTCGGAGCCCACCCCGATCTTCCGCTGACTCCCTGTGGAGACGGCGGGAGACTCCCCGGCACCGCGCCGGCCCGCGTCGTGCCGGGGAGGGCGGAAGGTCAGGGATTCGGGTAGCGGCCGGACTCGATCACCCATCGGGCATGCGCGGCGGTCAGGGACAGCATGGTGCCGGTGATCTCGGCCAGTCGCGGGGTCCGGCCTGCGTCCAGGGCGAGCAGGCTCCGCGCGTGCGCGCGGAGTTCGCGCACGCGCCCGCTGATGTGCTGCTCGACGAATCGATTCGCCTGGGCCTCGTCGCATCCCAAAGCGTGAGTCATGACGCTGAGCTGGTTGTTGGGATTGCCCTCGATGGCTTCCCGTGCCGCTGACACGAGGTCGTTCCGCCACGCCGTGATCTCGTTGGAACACGTGGTCAGACAGTGCCACTGATAGGTGACGGACAACTCGACCGGGACCTCCTGACCACGGGTCGGCTCGACGAGGTCCCACATGAACATGCCGTTGGCCCACGGGCGCAGGTCGAAGTAGCCCGCGACAGTGGGTGCGTGGGCATCACGGCGCAGTGTCGCTTCCCACTCCAGAGCCTCGCCGTGGCGCACCAGGTTGCGAACGAAACGGTCACGCCACGCCTCGGACATCCCGGCCGCGGTCCCTTGCCACAACGGCTCCACGGCGCGAGTGAGTGGATCACGCATCGCGGCCCTGTCACGTGTCAGAGCGTCCGCCAGCTCGCGGTACAGCCCTCTTACATCGTCTGGCCGGGCATCATGGCGATCGAAGCGGTCATCGAGGGCGAAGAGTACGATCAGCCACCGGGCGACGGTGACTACGCGTTCGACCGGGGCGTCGTGATATATCCGGGCCGCGAGACGCGGGAAGTGAGCGCGCAGCAAGGTCGCTTCGCTCTGCGGCGCGCACACCCCGTGCTCCACTGCCCAACAATGAGCCTCCCGCTCGATCCGGGCGCAGTCCGCGTGGATCCGGTCCGGGGCGAGTCGTAGCTCCGCCCAGACGTCTTCGCTGACATGGCAAGTGGAAGCGCTCATGGCTTCTCACCCACTTCTTGTTCATGGTCTCCGCGCTGGCCGGGCCGACCCTACCAGCGACGCGGCGCCTATCACCGGCCGCTCCGCCCAGCTTGGCGTTTGTCCTCGGCGGGCTTGGTGTTCCTTGAAGGACCGTCACCAGCGGCCACGTCCACCGGGGTCGCGGCGGCGGCCGAGCACCACAGCCTGACCGGTTTCGGGTCGCGATCGCCCTGCAGGCGCTCGACCCGCACCCGCGCCGACGTGCCGTGGCGGACGGGCAGTTCTGCGCCCGCGTGCTCCAGCCAGGGCCGCGGTGGGTGAGATCCCGACCGCGTCTACCACCTGTGCGTGCCGCCGTCGGCCAACACCGTCATGGTGCTCATGGACTGGGCCTGGCCGGTCGACGGACACGTCTACCTCGACGAGGACGGCGCGCTGCGCAGCGGCTCGATGGCCGGGGAACCGACCCTCGACTAGGTTCTGTCTCTTTGGTCAGCTTCCAACCCAGATGAGGATGCCCGCGAGGTGGAGTGCGGCTTGGTAGGCGATCGCGAGCTTGTCGGTTCGTGTGGCCAGGCCGCGCCACTGCTCGAGGCGGTTGATGCACCGCTCGACAGTGTTCCGCTGCTTGTACGCCTCGCTGTCGAAGCCGGGCGGACGGCCACCGAGCCGGCCTCGCCGCAGGCGGTGGCCGACTTGGTCGGACAGCTGCGGGATCACCGCACGGATACCCCGGCGCCGCAGGTGGCTGCGGATGGCACGTGAGGAGTACGCGCGGTCGGCCAGAACGGCCGGGGGCCTGGTCCGGGGCCTGCCCGGACCAGTGCGGGGCACGCGGATGCGGGACATCACCGTCTCGAACGCGGGTGCAGCGCCTGCCTGGCCCGCGGTGACGGTGAAGGCGAGGGGCCGTGCGCGGCCGTCTGCGGCCAGGTGGACCTTGGTGCTCAGCCCGCCGCGGGAGCGTCCGAGCGCGTGATCGGCGGGCCCGCCGGAGCGGACCGCCCCCTTTTGAGCGCCCCGGCAGCGTGCTGGTGAGCCCGGACGACCGTGGAGTCCACCGACACCGTCCAGTCGATGTCGTCGTCGGCGTCCGCCGCCAGGACTGCGGCAAGGATCATCTCCCAGGTGCCGTCGACGGCCCACCTGATCAGCCGCTTGTGAGCGGTCCGGAACGAGCCGAGCTCGTCGGGAAGGTCCCGCCAGGGCGAGTTGGTGCGGTACTTCCACGCGATGGCCTCGAGAGTGCGGTGGTCGCTCACTCCTCCACCGCCACCCGCGGCGCGGTGCCCGGCAGCATGATCCAGCGGGAGAGCACGAAGGTGACGGGGATCGCCGCCGCCGAGGCGAGCAGGGGGGCGAAACGGCTTCCGGCGTGCAGCACGTCCACGATCACGTACACCCCCGCCGTGGTGATCACGAAATTCGCGGCGTTGGTCAGCGGAAAGAGCAGGAATTTCCGCCAGGTCGGGCGGATGCGGTAGGTGAACCGCGCATTGAGGAAAAAGGAACCGACCATGCTCAGCGCGAAGGCGAGAACATGCGCGGCGAGATAGGGCAGCCGGATGAGGAACAGCAGGTAAAGGCCGTAATAGACGGCCGTGTTGAGCACGCCGACCACGGCGAAGGTGATGATCTGTCGCGCTATCAAGGGATGAGGTCTTTCGTCCGTTCGACATTGGTCGCCTTCACCAGGAAGTGCGGGCGGCCCTTCACCTCGTAGTAGATGCGTCCGGTGTACTCCCCGATCACGCCCAGCATGACCATCTGTACACCGGCGAGGGCGGTGACCGCGGTGATGATGGTGACATAGCCGGGCGTCTGCACCCCGTGCAGCAGCGCGGCGACCACGATCCAGGCGGTGTAGACGCCGGCGCACAGCAGCAGGCCGACGCCGAGCCAGAGGGCGGCGCGCAGCGGGCGGTTGTTGAAGGAGAGGACGCCGTCGAGGCCGTAGTCGAGCAGTCCGCGCAGGCTCCAGGAGCTGCTGCCGGCCTCGCGCACCGCGTTCTCGTACGCGAAGGTGGTGCTGGGGAAGCCGACCCAGGCGAACAGGCCCTTGGAGAAGCGGTTGTACTCGGTCAGGCCGAGCACCGCGTCCACCACCCGGCGGGACAGCAGCCGGAAGTCGCCCACGCCGTCCACGAGTTCGACGTCGACCAGGCGGTTGACGAGACGGTAGTAGAGGCGGGCGGTGAGGGCCCGGGTGCGGCGGTCGCCGGTGCGGGTGCGGCGGGCCAGGACCTGGTCGTAGCCCTGTTCGCGCAGCCGGACCATGCGGGCGATCAGCTCGGGCGGGTGCTGGAGGTCGGCGTCCATGACGACGACCGAGTCGCCGGAGGCGTGCCGCAGTCCGGCCAGCAGGGCCGCTTCCTTGCCGAAGTTGCGGCTGAAGGAGACGTAACGCACCCGCGGGTCGCGGCCGGCGAGGTCTTCCAGCAGGGCGAGGGTGCGGTCGCGGCTGCCGTCGTCGACGTACACGAACTCCATGTCGTGGCCGAGCGGCAGCAGTTCGTCGGCGGCCTTCTGGACGGCTTCGTGGAAGCGTTCCAGGACGGCTTCCTCGTTGTAGCAGGGTGCGACGATCGATATCAGCATGACGGATGTCCCCCAGAATCGCGGTCAGGACGCGGCGGGCACGCACGCGCGCGGTGCCGGTGGTGTGGTCGGGGCGGGCTGCGCAGTGCGTCGGCGGCGGACGGCGGTCGCGGCGGTGAGCAGCAGGAGCGCCGCGAGCGAGGCGAGGCCGACGGCCGTGCCCAGCCGGAGGCCGGGCGGGCGGAAGGTGCAGGTCAGGGTGGTCTCGGTGCCATCCAGGGGGACGGCGACCAGGCCGTGGTACTGGCGGGCGGGGCGGGCGGGGCCGTCCCCGGCGGCGCAGCGCCAGCCGGCGATCCGGGGCGCGGCGAGGACGGCGAGTCCCTTGCTGCGGTCGGGGAGCCTGGCGCGTACGGTGCCGTCCGCGACGGTGACGGAGGTGGCGCCGGTGGCCTTGAGGCGAGCGGCGGCGGCGCCCAGCCGGGCGGTGTCCAGGCAGCCGACGGCGCCGGGCGGAATGCGGCCGGGCCGGTCGGGGACCAGGTCGATCCGTACCCGCCCGGAGCCGGGGGCGCGGCCCAGCGGCGCCATGGCGGCCAGGGCACGCCCGCGGTCGGCGTGGAACCGGGCCGGAGTGTCCGTGCCGCCGTCCAGCCGCGCGGTGCCGGAGAAGTCCGGGGCGGCCAGGTACACCTGGGTGCCGGCCGGGCAGCGGGCGGTGATCACCGGCCCGGTCAGCGCGTTCCCGGTGCCGACCCGGCGGCCGGGGACCGGCGTTCCGTCGTCGCCGCGCACGCTGATGCGGGGCACGGTGTAGACGCGGCTGCCGAGCAGCAGTTCCTGGTTGCGGTACGGCGACGTGCCGAAGGGCGTGGCGTCGGGGGCGGTCCGCACGGTCACCAGGGGCGGCACGCCCCGCCGGGTGACGGTCGGCGCGGCGGTGTCACCGGGCAGCCGGGTCTGGTGCGGGTCGGGCGGGCTGTGCACCCGTGCGCCGACGGAGAAGATCACGTCCGTGACGGCGTTGTCGAGGCTCTGCACGCCCCGGCCGCCCGAGGTCCAGCCGCCGCCGAGGGCGGTGATGGTGCGGGTCAGGACGTCGGAGGTGAGGCTGCTGTAGTAGGCGGCGCCCTGGCCGCCGACCGCCAACGGGTCGTTGGCGACGGTCTGTTCGCGGCCGGGGTCGGTGCGGTAGCGGGGCCAGCCGTCGGCGCGGGCGATCGCGGCGGCCTGAAGCCTTTGCCGCTCGCCCCAGGGCGCGTAGTCGTCCAGGTGCTTGAGGCGCAGCCCGCTCGCGACGGCGGCGCTGGCCGCGCTCTCCCCCGCCTGCGCGCCGAGCAGCACCAGCACGGCCAGCACGGCGAGCCGACCCCGCTGCCCGCTGCGGCGCAGCAGGGCGAGCCCGGTGAGCGCGCCGCCGGTGCCGAGCAGCAGCACGGGCCAGGTGTGCGCGTGCACCAGGTCGGTGCGGCTCGCGCCGGCGGCGGCCACGGCGAGCAGGGCACCAGCCGCGCCGAGGGCGGGCAGGCCCGGCGGGCCGTACGACAGCGTGTGCCAGGCGGCGATGACCAGCAGCCCGCACAGGACGAAGGCCTGCCGGTAGGAGCTGCCCTGAGGGATGGCGAAGGCGTGCCAGGCGAGGCTGGTGGGCGCCCATTGCAGGGAGAGGGCCACCGCGAGCACCAGCGCGGTCCAGCAGGCGCGGACGCGGCCGGGGACGGCGCGGTGGAAGGGCAGGGCGAGGGCGAGGAGCAGGGCGGTGGTCCCGACGTAGAGAGCCGGGGAGCTGTAGTCGTACGTCGCGGGCAGCAGCCGGGCGAGCAGGTTCTCGGCCGGGACCGGGTGGAACCGCGCGAGGCGGCCGGGGTAGGCGTGCTTGGTGCCGAGGTAGACGACGGCGAGCAGCGGAGCGGCGAGGCCCATGCCGAGGGCGGCGGTGAGCGCGGCGCGGCCGGCTCTGCGCAGGGCCTGTCCGAGCGGCGGGCCGGTGATCAGCAGCCGTGCGAGCAGGACGAGTCCGGCGCCGAGGGTGGCCATGTAGGCGGTGTAGAAGTTGGCGCTCCAGGCGAGCGCGACGAGGAGCACGCCGAGGATCCGGCACCGCCCGGCGAGGGCCCATTCGCCGGCCAGGCACAGCAGCGGCAGCGCGATCAGCCCGTCGAGCCACATCGGGTTGTAGTCCGCGGCGAGGGTCCAGCCGCACAGCGCGTACGACGCCCCGAGCAGCCCCGCCGCCCACCAGCGGCCGGGCCGCAGGCACAGCAGCAGCCAGGCCATGGCGGCCGCAGCGCACGCGATCTTCAGGATGGTGATCACATAGACCGCGAGGTCGATCCGGTCGCGGGGGAAGACCGCGACGAGCGGCGCGAACGGGCTGGAGAGGTAGGTGCCGAGGTCGGGCAGGAAGCTGGAGCCGTATCCCGACTGCCAGTTGACCAGCAGCCCGCCGTCCGCCCTGCCGTGCAGCAGGTCCCACAGGTGGGCGTGCAGGGGTACGTACTGGTTGCCCAGGTCGTTGACGCTGCGGGTGCGGGAGCCGAAGGGATAGCTGCCGGCCAGCAGATCGCCGGCGCACAGCCCCACGCCCGCGAGGAGGGCGGCGAGAAGCGCGGCGGCCCGGCGCCCGGCATGCGGCACGGTCGAACGGTCCATCGGTCGGCAGGCCCCCCGTGAATTCACCTCGGATTTCGCCGACTTAGACGGGAGAGCATTCCGATCGGTTGTGCCCTCAACGGAAGTTGATGCGCTATCGGGCGAACACCGGCCGGAAATCGGGGATATGATGTCCGGCCGGGAAACACGACCTTTCCTGCGCGTTATTCAAAGGTGTTTTCACGGTGCTGAGTTCATGGGGCTCGGTTTCCTGGGTGCTGCGGTGTTGATCGCCAGGACGACGTGACGCGGGCCTCAGGGCAGGGCCTGATGTGCGGTCGGGCTTTCGAAGCGGAGGTTCCAGTGGCCGCCGCGGCCGGTGAGGGTGGTGGTGGACAGGGGGCGGATGTCGAGGTTCCAGTAGGTGGCGGGCGGAGCCTTCAGGGCATAGACGAGGGCCGCGCGGATCACCGCAGGCTCGGCGACCGCGACGATCCGGGCGCCGTCGTCGGCGGGGCGGGTCTCCAGCCAACCGCCGACGCGGGAGATGAAGGCGAGCAGGGGCTCGCCGCCGTGCGGGGTGGCGCGCGGATCGGCGAGCCAGGCGTCCACCGGCGCCGGCTCCCGCGCCATCGCCTCGCCCAGCGTCAGCCCGCACCAGCGCCCCATGTCGCAGTCGCGCAGCGCGAGCTGGGCCAGCGGGGCATAGCCCAGAGCGTCGCCGGTGGCGCGGCTGCGCCGGGTCGGCGAGCAGTAGCGCAGCTCGGCGGCGGCCAGCGGCACCAGCCCGGCGGCGGCGCACCGCACCGCGTCCCAGCCGGCCTGGTCCAGCGGCCGGTCGTCGTCGAACCGCTCGGCGAGCAGCGGAGTGCTGCGCGCCGCGGCGACGAACGTCACCCTCAGTGGCATGCGGTGATGGTGGGGCCGCACGGAACGCGGGTCAAGGTCTCCCGCCGGGGCGCTACCGTTGGTGAGCGGCCGCTCACTCGAAGCGGTGGATCATCCAGGTGCCGGGGCGTTCCAGCGGTGTGAAGCCGGCCGTCTCGTACACCCCGTGCGCGTCCTCGGTGCACAGCAGGATGCGGCGCACGCCGAACGCCGCCAGGTGGTCGCGGACGGCGGCGACGAAGGCGGTGCCCACGCCCTTGCCGCGCACCGAGGGGTCGACGTACACATCGGCGAGCCAGGCGAACAGCGCCCGGTCGGTGACCCCGCGCGCGTAGGCGACCTGCGCGCCGGAGGCCGTGTCGTAGACCCCGAAGTTGATCGAGGACGCCATGGCCTCCTCGTGCTTCTGCCGGGTGCGGCCCTTCGCCCAGTAGGCGTCGGCCGACAGCCAGCGGTGGACCAGGTCCACATCGACGCGGTCGGTGTCGGCGGAGAACTCGTAGCCGTCGGGGAGCCGGAGGCGGGAGGTGTCACTCATCCCTTGATCGTCGCAGCTGCGGGGCGTGGAGGCGAGCCGTCGACTCCCGTACGGCGCACGGGGGTTCGGCTACAGCACCTCGTCGCAGGCCGCCCGCAGCCGCCGTACCCCCTCCGTGATCTCCCCGAGGCCCGCCACCGCCGCGAAGCTCAGCCGGACGTAGGGCGCCGGGGGTTCGGCGCTGAAGTAGGGGCGGCCCGGAGTGAGGGCCACGCCCGCGCGCAGGGCCGCCGCGCTGAACGCGTCGTCGTCGGTGCCCTCCGGAAGCCGCGCCCACAGGTGGTAGCCCCCGGACGGGACGTGCGGCAGGGCGAGTTCGGGCAGGCGCAGCGCGAGCGCGCTCGTCATGGCGTCCCGGCGCTCCTTCAACTCCCCCGACAGGGAACGCAGATGGCGGGGCCAGGCCGGTGAGCCGACCAGTTCGAGGGCGGCCTCCTGGAGCGGGCGGGGCACGAAGAAGGAGTCCACCACCTGGATCGCGCGCAGCCGTTCGAGAACCGGGCCCTGCGCGGCCAGGGCGCTCACCCGGAAGCTGGGCGAGGTCGCCTTGGTCAGCGAGCCGACGTGCACCACCACGCCGTCGGGGTCGTCGGCGGCCAGCGGGCGGGGCAGCGGACCCGCGTCGGCGTGCACGAGGCGTCGTACGAAGTCGTCCTCCACCACGAAGGCGCCGGCCGCGCGGGCGATGGCCAGCACCTCGGCGCGCCGGTCGGGGGCGAGGACCGCGCCGGTCGGGTTCTGGAAGAGGGGCTGGCAGACGAACAGCCGGGCGCCGGTGGCCCGGAAGGCGTCCGCGAGCAGCTCGGGCCGGACGCCGTCGCGGTCCACCGGCACCGGGACCGGGCGCAGTCCGCCCGCGCGGGCGAGGGCCAGCATGCCGGGGTAGGTGGGCGACTCGACCAGCACGGGGGCGCCCGGCGGGGCGAGCGCACGCAGGGCGGTGGCCAGCGCGGACTGGCCGCCGGCCGCGATCAGCACCCCGGCCGCGGTGACCGCGCCGCCGATCTCGCGGGCGAACCACTCGCGCAGCTCCGGCAGCCCCTCCAGCGGTGGCCGCCCCCAGGCGCCGGGCCGCCGCCCCGCGCGGGCGAGCGCCGCCGCCATGGCCCGCTCGGGCTGGAGCGAGGGATGCGGATAACCGCCGTTGAACTCCAGCACGCCGGGCGGCGGAGCGGCCAGCGAGACGGTGACCCCGGTGGCGTCCACGGTGCGCGGTACGAGGTCGGCGGCGCCGTCGACGCTCAGCGCGACCTCCTGCCAGGAGGTGTCCCCGGCCGGCGCCTCGGGGGTGCGTGGCCTGGCCCGGAAGGCGCCGGCGCCGGGCCGGGTGACGACAAGGCCCTCGGCGGCCAGCTGGGCGAGCGCCCGCGAGACCGTCACCGGGCTCACCCGGAACCGCTCGACCAGCGCCCGGCTCGATGGCAGCTTTCCCCCTGGTGAGTAGCGGTCCAGCTCTCGCCGCAGCTGTTCCGCCAGTTCTCCCACGCTGCTACGCTCTTGCATGAAGACTCAGAGTAGCGCTATCGATTCCGGCCCGATAGCGGTCCCCGCTCCCCCGGCGGAGCGCCGGGCGTTTGGCACCGCGCTCGCCGCGCTCGGCGTCGCCGCCTTCTCCCTCACCTTCCCGGCCACCGCCTGGGGCCTGGAGGGCTTCGGCCCCTGGACGCTGGTGACCGTGCGCAGCGCCCTGGCCGCCCTGGTCGCGGGCGGCGCCCTGCTGGCCCTGAAGGTACGGCCGCCCGAGCGGCGCCAGTTGCGTGGCCTCGCGGTCGTCGCGCTCGGCGTGGTGCTCGGCTTCCCGACGCTGACCACGCTCGCGCTGCGCACCTCCACCACCGCGCACGCGGCCGTCGTGGTCGGCCTGCTGCCGCTGACCACGGCCGTCTGCTCGGCGCTGCGCACCGGCCACCGCCCCTCCCGCCGGTTCTGGCTCGCGGCGGTGGCGGGCGCGGCGGCGGTGCTGGCGTTCACGGCCCTGCAGAGCGGGGGCGCGCTCACCGCGGCCGACGGCTGTCTGTTCGCGGCCCTGCTGGTGTGCGCGGCCGGATACACCGAGGGCGGGCTGCTGGCCCGCGAGATGCCGGGCTGGCAGGTCATCGGCTGGGCGCTGGTGCTGTGCCTGCCGCTCACGCTGCCGGCCGCCGCGCTGGCGCTGTCGTACGAGCCGTTCACGGTGACCGCGCACGGGGTCGCCGGTCTGCTCTGGGTGGCGCTGGGTTCGCAGTTCCTCGGTCTGGTCGTCTGGTACCGGGGCATGGCGGCCATCGGAGTGCCCAGGGCGAGCCAGTTGCAGTTGGCCCAGCCCCTGCTCACACTGGTGTGGTCGGCGCTGCTGCTGGGCGAGCACTTCACGGCGGCCGCTCCCCTGACCGCTGTCGCCGTGCTCGTGTGCATCGCCGTCACCCAGCGGTCGTGATCGTTGAGAGGGGCCTGGAGATGCGCGCATCCAAGGGCGACCGGCTTGTCCAGCACGGCAGGGTGGTCGGCCAACACGACCAGGAGTCCGAAGTCGTCGAGGTGATGGGGCAGGAGGGCAGTCCGCCCTACCGGGTCCGTTTCGAGGACGGGCACGAGGCGATCATGTTGCCGGGACCCGACTGCCAGGTCAAGCACCAGGAGGACCGGCAGCGGTAGGCGCCGCCGCATCGGTTTACCGCCGGCCGAGCGGTCGGAATAGGTCCTCCGCCGGTTCAGCGGGGCGGGCTCGCCGGGCGCGTGTAGTGGTCCGCGACCACGCGGCGCATCGCCCCGATCGGATCGTTCGCCACGTCCCCGGCGGCGAA
Organism: Streptomyces sp. AM6-12; assembly: GCF_044327085.1. NCBI lineage: Bacteria > Bacillati > Actinomycetota > Actinomycetes > Kitasatosporales > Streptomycetaceae > Streptomyces > Streptomyces sp. AM6-12. The sequence continues at coordinate 5,930,883 of NZ_JBIQWN010000001.1, read as the reverse complement.
GAAGATGTGCCCGCCCACCTGCGGACGGCGGGCGGCGAGCGTGAGGTGCCGGGACAGCTCCGCCGGGTCCTGCCACGCCTCGGGCCGGCCGTCCGCGCCCGCGGCCCCGGCCCGGTACAGCGCCTCGCCGATGTACAGCCGCGTCCCGCTGCCCTCGGCGACCCCCGCCCACCAGTCCAGCAGCGTCCCGTAGTCCGCGCCGCTCGCGCCGATCTCCCAGTACAGCTGGGGCGCGATGTAGTCGATCCAGTTCTCCCGGACCCAGGTGCGGGTGTCGGCGTACAGGTCGTCGTACGTCTGGGCGCCCGCGTCCGTGTCGGAGCCGCGCGGGTCGGTCGACGCGTTGCGCCACACCCCGAAGGGGCTGATCCCGAACCGGGTGCCGGGCCGCACCCGCTTGATGCCGGCCGCCATCTCCCTGACCAGCCGGTCGATGTTGTCCCTGCGCCAGTCGGCCCGGCTGGTGAAGGCGCCGCGGTAGCGCTCGTACGCCTCGTCGTCCGCGAAGGCCGCCCCGTCCTCGGGGTAGGGGTAGAAGTAGTCGTCGAAGTGGACCGCGTCCACCGGGTAGCGGGCGACCGCGTCGAGCATCGCCCGCTGCACGAAGGCGCGTACGGCGGGCAGGCCGGGGTTGTAGTAGAGCTTGCCGCCGTACGGCACCGCCCAGTCGGGGTGGACGCGCGCCGGGTGGGCGGGCGTGAGGAGACCGGGGTCGGTGTGGTTCGCGATCCGGTACGGGTTGAACCATGCGTGCAGCTGGAGCCCCCGCGCGTGGGCCTCGCGCACGGCGGTGCCCAGCGGGTCCCAGCCGGGGTCGCGCCCCTGGGTGCCGGTGAGGAACTGCGACCAGGGCTCGTACGGCGAGGGCCACAGCGCGTCAGCGGTGGGCCGCACCTGGAGGATCACGGTGTTCAGCCGGTCGCGCACCGCCCGGTCGAGGTGGGCGATCAGCTCCTTCTCCTGCTCGGCGGCGCTCAACCCGGTCCGCGAGGGCCAGTCCCGGTTCTCGACGGTCGCCATCCACACGCCCCGCATCTCGGTGACCGCACGGGCGCCGGGCGCGCCGGTGGCGCCCTTGGTCCCGGACCGCCCGCCCCCGGACCGGCCGCCGTCCGACCGCTCACCCCCACCCCGCTTGATCTCCGCGGTCCCGGTCGCCGCCGCACCGCACCCGGCCGTGGTCAGCGCGGACAGCGTCGCCAGGGCGAAATCCCGGCGTGAGAGGGGTCCCATTTCGGCCACTTTCCCTTACGTTGCGGATCCGCTCGGTCACGGAAGGTCTCCGTGGCCAAGAATGCCCGCACCCACACGATCGATCATCGATACTTCGCGGTAACGTGCACGATCGGAGCAGGCGCCGAAACCCGGAGGTCTGCCAGCCAAGCCGGAGAACAGCGAAGGGGACGATGTGACAGGCATCCCATCGGGCGATATCGCGCGCGTCGGAGTCGTGGGCTGCGGCCAGATGGGCGCGGGCATCGCCGAGGTGTGCGCCCGCGCGGGACTGGACGTGAAGGTCGCCGAGACCACCGGCGAGGCTCTGGAGATCGGCCGCACCCGGCTGTACAACTCCCTGTCCAAGGCGGCCGAGCGCGGCAAGATCTCCGACGAGGAGCGGGACGCCACCCAGGCGCGGCTCAGCTTCACCACGGACCTCGGCGAGTTCGCCGACCGCGACCTGGTGATCGAGGCGGTCGTGGAGAGCGAGGCCGTGAAGACGGAGATCTTCCAGGTCCTCGACCAGGTGGTGACCCGGCCGGACGCGATCCTGGCCTCCAACACCTCCTCCATCCCGCTGGTGAAGCTCGCGGTCGCCACCTCGCGCCCGGACCACGTCGTCGGCATCCACTTCTTCAACCCGGCCCCGGTGCAGCAGCTGGTCGAGCTGATCCCCGCGCTCACCACCTCCGAGGGCACTCTCAGCCGGGCCCAGGTCTTCGCCGAGAAGACGCTCGGCAAGCACGCCATCCGCGCGCAGGACCGCTCCGGCTTCGTGGTGAACGCGCTGCTCGTGCCCTATCTGCTCTCCGCGATCCGGATGTTCGAGTCGGGCATCGCCAGCCGCGAGGACATCGACAACGGCATGGAGATGGGCTGCGCCCACCCGATGGGCCCGCTGAAGCTGTCCGACCTGATCGGCCTGGACACCATCGTCTCCATCGCCAACTCGATGTACGCCGAGTACAAGGAGCCGCTGTACGCCGCTCCCCCGCTGCTCCAGCGCATGGTCGAGGCGGGCCGGCTCGGCCGCAAGACCGGCTCGGGCTTCTACACCTACGGCTGATCACCCTCAGCTACCGACAGACGTGCCCGGCACCGCAATCGGTGCCGGGCACATCCGTTTCACACACCGTGTGCGCGCCGGGCCCGCAGACGTCCACCGCACACGCTCCCCACGCGACCACCAGGCGAGTTCACTCTTCATGCACATGCAAGGGGGTGCGGAACCCCCCGTTCGACTACGGAAAGGAGTGGACCCGTGACCGGCGATCCGGAGCATCCCGTGGTCCATGGAGAACTCGCAGAGTTACGGCGCCGACTGGACGTGGCCTACGCCCGCGTCGAGGGCGGTCTCGCACTGCTCGGTCACCGCACCGAGGAGACCGCCAAGGAGCTGGACGAGCTGAACTCCCGCATGGTCTCGCTGGAACACGCGCGCTGGCCGCTGCCCTCGCTCGCCGCGCTGACCGCGCTCGGCGCGCTCGTGGTGACCATCTGGTCGGCCGTGCGCGCCCATTAGCCCTCGGCGAGCCTGAGGTGGTGCAGCAGCAGTAACGCGGCCGCCATGTTGGCGGCCGGGACCTCCCCACGGGCGATCAGGTCGGGGACGAGCTTGAGGGGCACCCACTCCCGGCGGTCCGACTCGAAGTCGTCCACGGGGTGCCCGAGGTACTCGCCCCGGTCGGACCAGTAGATGTGGTGCCGGGCGTCGGTGAGGCCGTTGGACGGCTCCACCGTCATCAGGTGGTGCAGGGGCCCCGGCCGCCAGCCGGTCTCCTCCTCCAGTTCCCTGGCGGCCGCGCGCGCGATGTCCTCGCCGTCCTCGACGACGCCCGCGGGCAGTTCCCAGCCCCAGCTGTCGGTGATGAAGCGGTGCCGCCACAGCAGCAGGACCTCGTTGGCCTCGTTGACGACCGTGGCGACGGCGACCGGCCGCATCCGGATGAGGAAGTGGTCCAGATGCCGGCCGTCGGGCAGCTCGACATCCGCGAGATTGACGCTGAACCAGCGGTTTGCATACACCTTTTGTTCGCTCTGTTTCGTCCACTGCACGGTTCTGCCACCTTTCGGGAGGTAGGTGGCAATATCGCAGCAGTGACGGCGCGCCCACAGGGCGCCTACAGGGGCACGCGCAGCACTTCGTCGATGAGTTCGGCGGCCTCGGTGGTGCCGGGCGACCCGCAGCGCGCCAGGTGTTCGCGCACCACGCGCAGCCGGTCGCGCAGCCGCTGGGACTCCATGCCGCGCACCTGCTCGGCCATCCGCACGGCGGTGACCACGGCTTTCTCCGCGTTGCCCTGGCGCAGTTCGATGGTGCTGAGCATGGCCAGCCGGTGCACCCGCCCCCGGTCGTGCGCGGGGTTGTCCACGGCGGCCGCCGCGTGCTCCCGCGCGGCGGCGAGTTCACCCAGGCTGAGCAGCGCCTCGGCGACCTGCACATTGACCAGGCCGGGCTGCACATAGCCGGTCTCGTCGGGTTCATGGCCGCGCCGGATGCGTTCGGCGGCGCTCTCCGCGCGCCGGATGCAGGCGAGCGCGCCGGCCGCGTCGCCCAGATGCGCGTACGCCTTGGCCTGCATCGCGTACAGGTCGGAGGCGAGCGCGGGGGTGATGTGCCGGCCCGCGGTGCGCAGCGCGGCCTCCGCGAAGGCCACCGCCTGCCGGAACTCCCGCATGAACAGGGACTGGTTGACCAGCAGCGCTATGACGTAGGCGCCGAGACCCCGGTCCCCGCTGGCCTTTGCCAGCCGCAGCGCCTGGTGGAAGTAGCGCTGGGCGAGTCCGTGCGCGTCGGAGTCGTACGCGCAGATCCCGGCGACGGCGACCAACCCGCCGGTGGCCCGGTGCAGTTGGCGGCCGGTGGCGTCGGTGTAGCTGCCGCGCAGCAGCGGCGCCGCCTCCGCGTTGAGGAAGCCGACGATGCGGGCGCGGGTCGCGATGCCGCCGGCCTTGCGGTACATCTGCTCGTAGTGGGCGCGGGCCGCGCGCAGCGTCTCGATGTCGGCCGCCGTGACCAGGTGTCTGCCGCCGCGGGAGACATCGGTGTCCTCCGGCGGGTTCTCCCACTCCCATACGGGCATCACGGCGGGCGTGCCGGTGACGGCCGGGGCGCCCAGCACATGCGGGCGCTGCTGTTCGTCGGAGCGCCACAGGGCGGTGGCCCGCTCCACGAAGCCGGACAGCGTGCCGGCGGCCGCGCTGCCGGGCCGGCCGGGCACGCCGAGGCCGATGTCGTCCAGGGTGACCGGGCGGTGCAGCCGGGCGGCCAGCACCTCGCAGATCAGGTCGGGCACCTGGCCGCGTGGCCGCTGGCCCTTCAACCACCGGGCCACGGCGGTGTGTTCGTAGCGGAGCGCGAGGCCCCGGCGGCGCCCCGCCTGGTTCACATGGGCGGCAAGACCGGCGTGCGAGATCCCCGCCTCGTCCAGGATGGCGTCAAGGAGCGTGTTGGGCTGCATGGGATGACCCCCGAGTGCCTGATGCCGTCAGCGTAGTGGCTGCGCCTTCACACGGGGTGTGAACGGAATGCCCGTATCCGGGGCGTCCGCGCGCTGTCGCGGAGCGTGGCCGGGCCGCTTCACTGGTGGTCCTCCTCGCGAGGCCCGCCAGGCCACCGGCTCCCCGTCCTACAGCGGTGGTCTGGCGGGAACCATCAGCCGTGCGTGGTGGTGGCGGGCCGGGCCGGCTCCCGCGCCTTCGGTGCCGCTCCCCGCTCGTTGCGCAGCACCAGGAGGGCCACGTCGTCGGTGGGGGTGCCGCCGGTGTGCCGCAGCAGGGCGGAGAAGAGGGTTCGCAACACCCGCTGGGGAGTGGCGGGTTGATCGCGTACGGCGGTGCGCAGCGCGTCGGGCAGGGCGAAGAACCGGCCCCGTGCGTCCCGCGCGTCCTCGGCGCCGTCGGTGAACAGGACCAGCGACTCGGCGGGCCGCAGCGGCGGGCAGTGGCGCGGGGCGAGGTCCGCCGGGAGCGGGAACGGGCCCAGCGGGGGCAGCGGTTCGGCGCGGGTGAGGGGTTCGACGGCGGTGCCGGTGAGCCGGTAGGGCCAGGGGTGCCCGCAGTTGAGGACGCCCAGCGTGCCGTCCCGGCCGATCTCCAGCAGCAGGACGGTGACGAACTCCTCGGCGACGGGGTGGTCGGGGTCCGCCGGGCACCCGGTGGAGGGGTGTTCGGCGCGGGCGCGTTCGCGCAGGTGCCGGGCGAGCGCCCGCTCCAGCCTGCGCAGCACTCCGTCGAGCCGGGCCTCGTCATGGGCGGCCTCGCGGAAGCTGCCGAGGAGGGCGGCGACGGTGCCGAGGGCGGCCAGCCCGTGCCCGCGGACGTCCCCCATCACCACCCGCACCCCGTGCTCGGTGGCGATGGCCTCGTACAGATCGCCCCCGACGCTCGCGCCCCGGTCCGCGGAGAGCTGGGCGGCGGCGACGCCGAGCCCGTCGAGCCGCGGGGGCGGCGGCCGCAGTACGACACCCTGGGCGACCCGCGCCGCCCGCCGGGCGAGCCGTAACTCCCGCAGCAGGGCGCGCCGCACATGGGCCAGCAGCCCGATGCCCACGCCGAAGAACACGACGCAGGCGGCGATGCGGGCGCCGAGCCGCTCCTGGGTGGCGAGCGGGCAGCCGAACTTGTAGGCGACCGCGAGCGCGCCCCAGAGCGTGGGAAGCACGGCGCCGCGCGCGGTGGGTGCCCGTGCCTTGATGCGGATCATGCCTCTGTCCCCCATGGAGAGTCCCTGACAGAGCAGCCGGACCGACCCCGAAAGGCCGGTCCGATTCTGTCGACGGCATGGACCGCGAGAACTGGTTCGCCTCCGATGACCACTCGAACGAGTGAGAAGACGCAGGTGGGAGTGCATTTATGCAGGAGGTGACGCGGCGTCAGGACCTTTCTCCGGCCCACACGAAGCGCGCCCGGCCACGGAAGTCCGTGACCGGGCGCGCCCCGTTCGCTCCGACCGTCAGCCGCGCAGCACGGCTCCGGTGCGCTCGCCCGCGAGGGCGACGGCCGCGTCACGGGCCGCCGACGCCTCGTCCACCGTCAGCGTCCGGTCGGGGGCGCGGAAGCGCAGCGCGTACGCCAGCGACTTGCGGCCCTCGCCCAGCTGCTCGGCGTTCTCGTAGACGTCGAACAGCCGGATGGACTCAAGCAGTTCACCGGCACCGGCGCGCAGCGCGGCCTCGACCTCGGCCGCCGGCACCGGCTTGTCGACCACGAGGGCGACGTCCTGCGTGGCGACCGGGAAGGAGGAGATGGCCGGCGCCATGGGGATGCCGTCGCCGGCCTCCTCCAGGGCGTCCAGGTCCAGCTCCATCGCACAGGTGCGCTCGGGCAGGCCCAGCGCCTTGACGACGCGCGGGTGCAGCTCGCCCGCGTGGCCCACGACCCGCTCGGCGCCGTCCACGACGACCAGCAGCTCGGCGCAGCGGCCCGGGTGCCAGGGGCCGTACTGGCCCTTGCGTACGACGAGTTCGGCACCCACCTCACGGGCCACGGTACGCGCGGCCTCGATCGCGTCGGCCCAGTCGGCCGGGCGGCCCTTGCCCCACCAGCCGGCCTGCTCGCGGGCGCCCGCGAGGACGACCGCGGCGTGCCGCGGCTGCTCGGGCAGCGCCGCGTTCAGCCGGGCGATCTCCTCGTCGGTGGGACGGCGGTCCACCGGCAGGTGCCCGGCGACAGCGCGCTCGGCCCGCGGGTGGAAGACCAGCCCGGTCTCGAACAGGGCCAGGTCGTGCGCGCCGCGGCCGGTGTTGCGCCGCAGCGCGCCCAGCAGGCCCGGCAGCAGCGTCGTACGGAGCGCGGGCTCCTCGTCGCTGAGCGGGTTGAGCAGCTTCACCACACGGCGGGCCGGGTCGTCCGCGTCCAGGCCGAGCTGGTCGAAGACCTGCTCGCCGAGGAAGGGGTAGTTCAGCGCCTCGACGTAACCGGCGCCGGCCAGCGCGCGGCCGATGCGGCGGTGCAGCCGCTGGCGGCCGGTCAGGCCGTGGCCCGCCCGCGGCCGGGGCAGCCGGGACGGCAGGCCCTCGTAGCCCTCGAGGCGGATGACCTCTTCGGCGAGGTCGTTCGGGTCGGTCAGGTCGGGCCGCCAGGACGGGACGGTGACGATCAGCTCGTCCTGCCCGTAGACGTCGCAGCCGACCTCCTGGAGGCGGCGTACGACGGTCTCGCGGCCGTAGGTGACACCCGCGACCTTGTCCGGGTGGTCCGCCGGGATGGTGATGGTGTGCGGCGCGGAGGGCGCGATGACCTCGGTGACGCCGGCCTCGGCGGTGCCGCCCGCGAGCAGCACCAGCAGGTCCACGGTGCGCTGCGCGGCGGCCGCAGCGGCGGCCGGGTCCACCCCGCGCTCGAAGCGGCGGGAGGCCTCGGACAGCAGCTTGTGGCGGCGGGCCGTGCGCGCGATCGAGACCGCGTGGAAGTGGGCCGCCTCGATGACGACATCGGTGGTCGCGTGCTCCGGGTCCTCGCCGTGGTCGGCGATCTCGGTGTTGGCGCCGCCCATCACACCGGCCAGGCCGATCGGGCCGCGGTCGTCGGTGATGACCAGGTCCTCGGCGTGCAGCGCCCGCTCGACGCCGTCCAGGGTGACGAGCTTCTCGCCCTCCCGGGCGCGGCGCACGCCGATGGTGCCCTGGACCGAGGCGCGGTCGTAGGCGTGCAGCGGCTGGCCCAGCTCCATCATCACGTAGTTGGTGATGTCGACGGCCAGCGAGATCGGGCGCATGCCGACCTTCTGGAGCCGGCGCTGGAGCCAGATCGGGGAGCGGGCCTCGGGGCGCAGGCCGCTGACGGTGCGCGCGGTGAAGCGGTCGCAGCCGAACGGGTCGGAGACCTGGACCGGGTAGCCGTACGCGTTCGGCGCGGGCACGTCGATCAGGGCGGGGTCGCGCAGCGGCAGGCCGTAGGCGATGGCGGTCTCGCGGGCGACGCCGCGGATGGACAGGCAGTCGCCGCGGTTGGCGGTGACGGCGATGTCCAGGACCTCGTCCACCAGCTCCAGGAGCTCGATGGCGTCCTTGCCGACCTCGGTCTCCGGCGGCAGCACGATGATGCCGTGGGTGGTGTCCTCGCCCATGCCCAGCTCGTCGCTGGAGCAGATCATGCCGTGCGAGACCTTGCCGTAGGTCTTGCGGGCGGCGATGGAGAAGCCGCCGGGCAGGGTGGCGCCGGGCAGCACCACGACGACCTTGTCGCCGACCGCGAAGTTGCGGGCGCCGCAGACGATCTCCTGGGGCTCACCGGTGCCGTTGGCCTGGCCGACGTCGACCGTGCAGAAGCGGATCGGCTTCTTGAAGCCCTCCAGCTCCTCGATGGTCAGCACCTGGCCGACGACCAGGGGGCCCTTGAGGTCGGCGCCGAGCTGTTCGACGGTCTCGACCTCCAGACCGGCCGAAATGAGCTTGGCCTGGACGTCACGGCCGGTCTCGGTGGCCGGCAGGTCGACGTACTCCCGCAGCCAAGAAAGCGGGACCCGCATCAGATCTCCATCCCGAAGGGCCGGGTGAACCGGACGTCACCCTCGACCATGTCTCGCATGTCTTCGACGTTGTGGCGGAACATCAGCATCCGCTCGATGCCGAACCCGAAGGCGAAGCCGCTGTACTTCTCCGGGTCGACGCCGCAGGCGGTGAGCACCCGCGGGTTGACCATGCCGCAGCCGCCCAGCTCGATCCAGCCCTCGCTGGAGCAGGTGCGGCAGGGGCGGTCGGGGTTGCCGACGGACTCGCCCTTGCACACGTAGCAGAGCATGTCCATCTCGGCGCTCGGCTCGGTGAAGGGGAAGAAGTTCGGGCGCAGCCGGGTCTTCATGCCCGCGCCGAACAGCGACTGGACCATGTGGTCCAGGGTGCCCTTGAGGTCGGCCATGGTCAGGCCCTCGTCCACGGCGAGCAGCTCGACCTGGTGGAAGACCGGCGTGTGCGTGGCGTCCAGCTCGTCGGTGCGGTAGACGCGGCCGGGGCAGATCACGTAGACCGGCAGGTCGCGGTCGAGTAGCGAGCGGATCTGCACGGGCGAGGTGTGGGTGCGCAGGACCACACCCGAATCGGCGCTGCCGTCCGGGCCCTCGACGAAGAACGTGTCGGCCTCGCCGCGGGCCGGGTGGTCCGGGCCGATGTTCAGGGCGTCGAAGTTGAACCACTCGGCCTCGACCTGGGGGCCTTCGGCGACCTCGTAGCCCATGGCCACGAAGATGTCCTCGATGCGCTCCGACAGCGTGGTCAGCGGGTGGCGGGCACCGGCCGGGACGCGGTCGTACGGCAGCGTGACGTCGACGTCCTCCTCGACCAGCACCCGCGCGTCGCGCTCGGCCTCCAGCTCGCTCTGCCGGGCGGCGAGGGCCTTGTTGACGGCGCCGCGGGCCATGCCGACGCGCTTGCCGGCCTCGGCCTTGGCGTGCGGGGGCAGGGCGCCGATCTCGCGGTTGGCGAGGGACAGTGGGGACGCCGGACCGGTGTGGGCGACCTTGGCCTCGTGCAGCGCGTCGAGGGAGTCCGCGGCGGCGAAGGCGGCGAGCGCCTCGTCCCGCATGCGCTCGATCTCTTCCGGTTTCAACGCCTCGACCTCGACAGGGTCGTACGACTTATTGGGTGCCGACATCTCTTCCCGTGCTTCCGATTGGCTGGCGGATGGTCCCCGTCACCGACTCGCGAGGGCCGCGTGAAGGACACAACGGTGCCAAAGGCCGAGTCTAACGGGGTGGCGGGGGGCGAAGGGCCCGTGGGCCGCTAGGCGAGATACGCCGGCGCGCTCACGGGCAACGTAAATCGGAACTCGGCGCCGCCGCCGCGGGCGCGGCCGACCGTGATCGTACCGCCGTGGGCCTCCACGATGCCCTTGACGATGTACAGCCCGAGCCCGGTGCCGCCGCGCTTGCTGCCCCGCCAGAAGCGGGTGAAGACGCGGTTCATGGACTCCTCCGGGATGCCGGGCCCCTCGTCGCTCACCGTGACCGATGTGCCGGCTTCCTCGCCCTCGCGGGGGGACGCCGTGGGCGTGATGTCGATGGTGACGGTTCCCGCGCCGTGCCGCACGGCATTTTCCAGCAGGTTGCTGAGCACCTGGTCGATCTTGTCGGGGTCGGCCCACAGATCGGGCAGCGGCTGCTCGATGCGCAGCAGGAAGCGCCCGGCGCTCTGCCCGGCGGCGACGTACGCCTGGATGTGGCGGGAGACGGCGGCCCCTATGTCGACGGGCTGCCTGCGCACCTCCAGGCGCCCGGAGTCGATCCGGGAGATGTCCAGCAGCTCGGCGATGAGCCGGGTGACCCGGTCGGCGTCCGCGTCGACGGTCTCCAGCATCAGCCGCTTCTGGTCGTCGGTGAACCGCGCCCACTTGGCGAGCAGCGTCGCGGTGAACCCTTTGACGGAGGTCAGCGGGGAGCGCAGCTCGTGGGCGACGGTGGCGATCAGCTCGGCGTGGCTGCGCTCGGTGCGGCGGCGGGCCTCGGTGTCCCGCAGGGAGACGATCAGACGGTGCAGGGGGCCGAGGGGCGCGGTGCGGACGTAGCGGGCGGTGACGAGCACCTCGCGGCCGCCGGGCAGCAGCAGATTGCGCTCGGGCTGCCGGGTCCTGGTGGCCAGGCCCCCGTAGGGGTCGGTGAGCTGCCACCAGCGGCGCCCCTCCAGGTCCTCTAACGGCAGCGCCTTCTCCAGCGGCTGCCCGAGGGCCTCGGCAGCGGGTACGGCGGTGATGCGCTCCGCCGCCGCGTTGAACCCGACGACGCGGCCCCGCTCGTCGGCGACCACCAGTCCGTCGGGGAGCTGGTCGGGATCGAGCCCGCCCGCACCGCCCCAGGACGCGGGGGCGCCGCGCGCGTCCCGCCCCTTCGGCCCGGTGCTCGTGCCGGCCACACTCATCCCCGTACCCCACCTCTCATACGGCGCACGGCCCCGAGCTGGCCACCCTACTAGCTCTGGGTGACGGAACGACACCCTCCGCGGGCGCGCTGGGCGCGGGCCGAGGCGTACAGGCAGACGGCGGCGGCCGTGGCCAGGTTCAGGCTCTCGGCCCTGCCGTGGATGGGCACGCGCACGACGGCGTCGGCTAGGGCGCGGGTCTCCTCCGGCAGCCCCCATGCCTCGTTGCCGAACACCCAGGCGGTGGGGCCGCCCATGGTGCCCTCGTCCAGCTCCTCGTCCAGGTCGTGGTCGCCGGCGCCGTCGGCGGCCAGGATGCGCACCCCGGCGCCCTTGAGCCGCTCGATGGCCTCCTCCACGGGGACGCCGACGGCGACCGGGAGGTGGAAAAGGGAGCCGACGGAGGCGCGTACGGCCTTGGGGTTGTACAGGTCCACGGAGGCGTCGGTGAGGACGACGGCCTCGGCGCCGGCGGCGTCGGCGCAGCGCAGCACGGTGCCCGCGTTGCCGGGGTCGCGGACGTGCGCGAGCACGGCGACCAGCTTGGGGCGGGCGGCGAGGATGTCCTCGAACGGGGTGTCCAGGAAGCGGCAGACGCCGACCAGCCCCTGCGGGGTGACGGTGGTCGAGATGTCGGCGATGACGTCCTCGGCGGCGAGGTGCACCCGGGCGCCGACGGCACGGGCCTCACCGACGATGTCGGCGTACCGCTCCGCGGCCTCGACCGTGGCGAACAGCTCGACGAGCCCGCCCCCCTGGTGCGCCGCCGCCTCCCGCACGGCCTGCGGCCCCTCCGCGAGGAACAGCCGCTCCTTCCCCCGGAAGTTCCGCTTGGCGAGCCGGCGTGCGGCGGCGACGCGTGCGGAACGGGGAGAGATCAGCTCGGGGCCGACGGGGACCATGCTCGTCTTCGCTTTCCGGAGAGTCTTGTTGGTGTCGCGCCCGAAGGGGCACGGGGCTGTGCTTGATCTGCGGCGGCGCCGCGTGGGCGCGAGCGACCACGACGCATCCGCGGCCGGACACGCACCGAGGGGCCTCAACAGCAGGACCCGCAAGCCATACAGCCTGCGGGTCCCGGTGTTATGTCGGCTGAAGCCAGCGCGGCGTCACGCGGCCTTCGGCGCGTTGACGTCCGACGGCAGCGCCTTCTGCGCGACCTCGACGAGCGCGGCGAACGCGTTCACGTCGTTGACGGCCAGCTCGGCCAGGATCTTGCGGTCGACCTCGACGTTGGCGGCCTTCAGACCCTGGATGAAGCGGTTGTAGGTCATGCCGTTGGCGCGGGCAGCGGCGTTGATGCGCTGGATCCACAGCTGACGGAAGTCGCCCTTGCGCTTCTTGCGGTCGTTGTAGTTGTAGACCAGCGAGTGGGTGACCTGCTCCTTGGCCTTGCGGTACAGGCGCGAACGCTGACCGCGGTAGCCGGAGGCCTGCTCCAGGATCGCCCGGCGCTTCTTGTGGGCGTTGACTGCCCGCTTGACGCGTGCCACTTTTTAACTCCTTGTAGCGGGGTCGTGGGTGTCCTCACACGACCCGGAAACGATTGGGTCCCGGTTCAGACGCGCGGCGCTCGGTGAGCGCCGGGGCGTCACTTGCCGAGAAGCTTCTTGATCTTCGCGGCGTCGCCCGGGGCCATCTCGGCGTTGCCGGTGAGGCGACGCGTCACGCGGGACGACTTGTGCTCGAGCAGGTGGCGCTTGCCGGCGCGCTCGCGGAGCACCTTGCCGGAGCCGGTGACCTTGAAGCGCTTGCTGGCACCGCTGTGCGACTTGTTCTTCGGCATAGCGCCGTTCTCTCCTCGTCGGTGGCGCTCCGGTGCCCGGTCACGAAAACCGGGCACGGTGGAGCGTCGCTCTTGTTTCGGTTACATCCTCGGGAGCCGTACGGCTCCCCGGAATCACGCCTCGGCGCGTTCCTCGGACGACGCCTCGGCCTCGGCCGGTACCTCGGACGATGCCTCGGCCGGGTTCTGCGACTTGCCGGGGTTCGCCTTCGCGTCGGCCTTGCGGGCCTCCTGCGCCTGACGGGCCTCGGCCATCGCCTCGGTCTTCTTCTTGTGCGGACCGAGGACCATGATCATGTTTCGGCCGTCCTGCTTCGGGTTCGACTCGACGAACCCGAGGTCCTGGACGTCCTCCGCGAGACGCTGGAGCAGTCGGTAGCCCAGCTCGGGCCGGGACTGCTCACGACCACGGAACATGATCGTGATCTTGACCTTGTCGCCCTGCTTGAGGAACCGGACGACGTGACCCTTCTTGGTGTCATAGTCGTGCGGGTCGATCTTCGGCCGGAGCTTCATCTCCTTGATGACCGTGTGCGCCTGGTTCTTGCGCGCCTCACGGGCCTTCATGGCCGACTCGTACTTGAACTTCCCGTAGTCCATGAGCTTGCACACGGGCGGACGGGCGGTCGCCGCCACCTCGACCAGGTCGAGGTCGTACTCCTGCGCAAGCTCCAGTGCCTTCGCGAGCGGCACGATGCCGACCTGCTCGCCACTGGGACCGACAAGTCGCACCTCGGGAACGCGAATCCGGTCGTTGATGCGGGGCTCGGCGCTGATGGATCCTCCTCGGTAGCACCACGCGACGGCCTGGCGGACTGCCGCGTAACGTCTGTGTTCGTCAGACCAACCGCGCCGAAGCACAAAAAATGCCCCGGACGATCACAGGCGGGGCTCCTGACTACCGGAACACCGCCGCGTGAACGCGGGGCGCGAATCGGGCGGCTCCATCGTCCGTACGGAACGATGGCGGCCGCCTGACCGGAGACCCGCCGTCCCGGAGGACGGAGCGGGTGGGAGATCGGAGCCTCCACTTGTGGGCCGAACTCACACATGGCGGATCCGGCCGGTCGCACACAAGACTAGCAGGGTGACCAGTCAAGGGCTAATCGGAGGCCGCCCGCCGAGGGCCGGTCGGGCGGCGTCACCGGGAGGGCGGCACGCCGCTTAGGGTGTGGGACATGAGTGAGACCCCTGCCGAGAACCCCGACTTCGACGCGCTGACCCGCGATATCGCCGAGGTCCCCGCCGTCGAGGTGATCGTGACGGTCGCCGTCAACCTGATGAGCGCCGCGGCCGTGAAGCTCGGGCTCAGCGAGGAGGGGGACAAGTACAAGGACCTCGACGAGGCCCGCAAGCTGATCACCGCCCTGGCCGGCCTGCTGGACGGCGGCGCGACCGAGATCAGCTCCTTCCACGCCGCCCCGCTGCGCGACGGCCTGAAGTCGCTCCAGCTGGCCTTCCGCGAGGCCTCGATCGTCCCGGACGAGCCGGGCCAGGGACCGGGCGAGAAGTACACCGGCCCCGTCTACGGCTAGGCACATAGGCCAGGCGCCCCTCGGCAGGGCGCTCGATTCATCCCCGCACGTACAAGGGCTCGCCCGGAGGCGTCGTCCCGGCCGGCAGCAGTGCCAGGTCGAGGCCGCGCACCAGGCGGGCCCTCAGTGCCTCGTCGGCGGCGAGCCGGCCCGCGATCGCCCGCGCGGTCTCGGCGGCCGGCGCGGACGGGTCGAGGACGAGGGCGAGGGTGCCGTCGGCCGGACCGGGGACGAGGTGGGCGCTCCGCACGGCGGGCTCCGCCGCCACCGCCGTGCGCACGGCCTCCGTCACGGCCGGATCGGTGAGCGGGTCGGTGCTGGTGCGGCCCTCGGCGAGGGCGAGCAGCGCGGGCCCGGTCAGCTCGAACGGCACCGGCCCGGCGAGGTCCAGCACCACCGTGTCGGCCTTCTCGTGCGCGGCGGCCTGGAGCGCCTGGTGCAGGGGCACGGCGACCGGGCGGGCCTCGGGGTCCCAGCGGGCGAGGGAGTCGGTGGAGGTGAACGCGGGCAGCGCGGTACGGCGGCCGGCCTTCAGGGTGGGTACGGCCATGTCGCTGGTCTTCTCGCGGCGCAGCCCGTTCTCGTCCTCCTCGACCTCGCCCAGTACGGCGACGACGGGCACCAGCAGCCGGGCGCCCTTCAGTGCCTGGAGGACCGGTCCGACGGCGGTGCGGTCCTCGGCCCACGCGGCGAGCGCGGCGCCGAGCCGGGGGTCGGCGGAGCCGTCGTCGTCGGAGTAGCCGGGGTCGGGGATGTTCTTGTTCGCCACGGTCACCGACCCTATCGGGGGAAACCACCCGGCGAAGCGGCGGGCCGGGGCTCGCCCCGGCAGGGTTGCCGGCAGCCGCGCCACGCGCTCACCCGGCCCGGCCGGCAGCCGCGCCAGAACCACCCCGGCCCGTCTCAGAAGGGCTGCCGGCGGCCGCGCCACAGGATCACGCCCGCCACCAGCAGCACTCCGCCGACGCTGCCCGCGAGGGGCGCCGCCCAGTCGGCGGCGGAGCCGGTGGCCTTGGGGGCGTCCGGTCCGGGGCCGAAGTACTGTCGGGGGTACGACGCCGGGCTGAGCTTCCGCGGTCTGAGCCGGTCGGCCGCGGCGAGGGCGGCCACCGGGTCGATGGTGCCGTAGCCGCGGGAGTCGTCGCGGCCCCCGGCCGGCGGGTCGTCGGCGGTGTCCTCCAGGAGCGTCTTGATCTGGGCCGGGCTCAGCCCCGGATGGGCCGACTTGATCAGGGCGGCCACGCCCGAGACGTAGGCCGAGGCGGCGGAGGTGCCCCAGCCCTCGTAGTACTTGTGGTCGGGGTCGGCGATGACGACGTCGACGCCGGGCGCGCTGACGGCGGCGTACCAGCGGCGGGTGGAGAAGGCGGCGCGGGTGCCGTAGCGGTCCACGGCGGTGGCCACGATGACGCCGGGGTAGGCGGCCGGGTAGGAGACGTGATCGCCCTTGTCGCCGCCGTTGCCCGCGGAGGCGACGACGACCACGCCCTTCTTCAGGGCGTACTGCACGGCCTCGTCCTCACCGGGTTCGGGGTGGGCGGAGGCGGAGTCGTCGCCGAGGGAGAGGTTGATGACGTCGGCGCCGTGGTCGGCGGCCCAGCGGATGCCATCGGCGAGGGCGGTGCCGCGGGTGGTGCGGGCCCTGGCGCGGGCGGGGTCGCTGTCCTCAAGGATCACCCGTACGGGAAGGATCTTCGCGTCGGGGGCGACGCCCATGACGCCGTCGGAGTCGCCGGGGCCGTGGCCGTGTCCGGCGATGATGCCGGCCATGGCGGTGCCGTGCCGGCCCCAGGTGCGGTCGCCGGGCCGGGCACCGAAGCCGATCATGTCCTTGGCGGGCAGCACATTGCCGACCAGGTCGGGGTGGTCCTCCTGGACGCCGGTGTCGAGGACGGCGACGGTGACGCCCTGGCCCCTGGTGGTCTGCCATGCCTCGTCGAGGCGGAGGGCGGACAGGCCCCACTGCTGGGCGCGGATGCCGTCGGCGTGGGCGGCGGCGGTGGGCAGCAGGGTGAGGGCACCGGCGAGCAGGGCGCTCACCGCGGCCCCGGAGGCACGCTTCATGAGGGACTCTTCGTGGCGTTCGGCGCGTTCGGGGTGTCCGGGGTGTCCGGGGCGTTCGTCGCGGCGGATCCGACGGCCTGGCGCAGCCGCCGTGTTATCTGTCCGGACAGTCCCAGTGCCTCATTGCCGAGGCCGGACTGGGCCTGCGCGGTGGTGGCTCCGGCCTGTACCGCGTCGGCGGCGGGCTGGGGGGTGTCCACGCCCCGGCCGTCCGCCCAGCCGGAGACGGCGTACACGACCACGGGGGCGTCGGTGCGCACGGAGATGGTCCAGGTGGCGCGCTGGTCGTCGCCGAAGCCGGCCGCGGGGGTGTCCCCCGCGGCATACGGACGGGGCATCAGGTCGGTGCGTCCGGCGAGGTGCTGGGTGCGGAAGCGGGTGGCGAGCGCGGCCATTTGGGCGGGGTCGGCCTTGGTGAACAGCAGGCCGACGGTGGTGACATAGCTCTGGGTGGCGTCCGTGTAGGTGGCGCGCAGCAGCCGTCGGCAGCCGGTGCCGGCGAGGACCTGCCACAGCAGCGGGTCGAACGCGTCGGCGCAGCCGCTGTCCGGGGCGACGGCGACCCGTGTCCAGGTCCGGTCCGCCCCTCCGGGCCCCTCCCCCGCGCCCTTCACGACGGGCGGGAACAGCGAGTCGACGGGCACGCTGTGCCACGCGGGCGCGGCCGCGGCGAACCCGCGCGCGGCGCTGTCCTCGTGCTCCCCGGTGAGCCAACTCCCGGCCACGGCACCGCCGATGAGCCCGATCCCCAGCACAAGGCAGACCCCGGCGGCGACGGCCCGCCCCCGTCTGCGCGTCCGGAACAGGTCGGGTTCCCCGAACGTGACACGGGGCCGCGCGGCACCCGGCCGGGAGTGGACCGGGCCGAACGCGGGCGGGGCGGGCGGCTGGTGCTGCCACCGGGTGGCGGGCCGCGTCGCCTGCGAGGGCGCGCTCGCCGGAGGGCGCGCGGAAGCGCCGGGGACCGGATGTCCCGGCCGGCGGTCCGACGGTGCGGAACCGTCCGCTCCGGCGGCACCGCCGGAGCCGGTGCCGCTACCCCGCGTCCCCGCACTCCCCCCGTCGGCGGACCCGGCGCCGCCCCCGGTCGTCTCCTCGGTGTGCGCGAGGCGTGGTGTGCCCGTGCCCGTGCGCGCCGTGCGGGGCGGGGCGTCGGGGAAGCGGGCCGACGCGGGGGGCGGCGGGGGGCTCACCGGGCCGGTGGCCTCGGGGACGGGAACGCGCCGGGGCGTCCCGCTCGCCGGGCCCGTGCCACCGCCCGGCGCGCGCCGGGTGAAGACGGACGGCTCGTCGCCGGGGTCCTCCCCCGCAGGCATGTCCGCGCGCGCGGCGGCGGCCCGCGTCCCCTCGGCGCGTCCCGCGCCGGGGCCGGAGGAGTGCGAAGGGCTTGGCGGTACGGAGGAGTGGCGTGCTTCCGTGGTCATGCGTTCCCCGTTTCCTCGCGACCCGGGCCGTCTCCTCGTACCCGTGCGACCGGGCCCGCATCCCAGGGCGGGTCCGCCGTACGTGCGCGTCACTCTACGGGTTGCCGGGGGCCGGGGCGGAACCGGTACGGCAGGCCGGGGCACTTGCCCGGAACGTCCCTCTACCCTGCGGTAATCCGTTCTGGCAGGCTTCCGGCATGACTGCGCGTGCCGCCGACCGGGCCCGGTACGACCGGGCCACCGCCCATCTCGAAGCGCCGCTGGCGCTCGTGGACCTGGATGCCTTCGACGCCAACGCGGCCGATCTGGTCCGCCGCTCCGGCGGCAAGCCGGTACGGGTCGCGAGCAAGTCCCTGCGCTGCCGTGCCCTGCTGGAGCGGGTGCTGGCCATGGACGGCTTCCAGGGCGTCATGTCGTTCACCCTCGCCGAGTCGCTGTGGCTGGCGCGTTCGGGCTTCGACGACATCCTGCTCGCCTATCCCTCCGCCGACCGCTCCGGGTTCGCCGAACTCACCGCGGATCCCAAGCTCGCCGCCGCCGTCACCGTGATGGTGGACGACCCCGCGCAGCTCGACCTCATCGACGCCGCCCGCGACGGCGGACGTGAAGTGGTGCGCGTCTGTCTGGAGTTGGACACCTCGCTGCGGCTGTTCGGCGGTCTCGTGCGGGTCGGCGCCCGCCGCTCCCCGCTGCACTCCCCCGACCAACTCGCCGAGACAGCACGGGTGGTGACCGGACGTCCCGGCTTCCGGCTGGTCGGGCTCATGGCGTACGAGGGCCATATCGCGGGCGTCGGTGACGCCGTCGCCGGGCGGCCGCTGCGCTCGCGGGCGATCCGGCTGATGCAGTCCGCCGCGCGCCGGGAGCTGGCCGAGCGGCGCGCGGCGGCCGTGCGCGCGGTGCGGGCCGTCGCGCCGGGCCTGGAGTTCGTCAACGGGGGCGGTACCGGCAGTGTGCAGCACACCGCGGCCGAGTCCGCGGTCACCGAGATCGCGGCCGGCTCCGGGCTGTACGTGCCGCGTCTTTTCGACAACTACACGTCGTTCAGCGGCCGCCCGGCTGCCCTCTTCGCGCTGCCGGTGGTACGGCGGCCGGGTGTGGGCGTCGTCACCGTGCTCGGCGGCGGCTATCCGGCCTCCGGCGCGGCGGGCCCCGACCGCTCGCCGGTGCCGTACCTGCCGGAGGGGCTGAGGTACGACCCGCAGGAGGGCGCCGGCGAGGTGCAGACCCCGCTGCTCGGCTCGCCCGCCGACGATCTGCTGATCGGCGACCGGGTGTGGTTCCGGCACGCCAAGGCGGGCGAGCTGTGCGAACGGTTCGCGTCGCTGCACCTCGTCGAGGGCGACGAGGTGACGGCGACCGTGCCCACGTACCGGGGTGAGGGGCACACCTTCCTCTGAGCCTACGCGGAGGCGGGCCTACAGGGGCGTGACGTACGCGCCCGCGATGCCCCCGTCCACCAGGAAGTCGGTGGCGTTGACGAAGGAGGAGTCGTCGCTGGCCAGGAAGGCGACCGCGGCGGCGATCTCCTCGGCCTCGGCGAACCGGCCCACCGGGATGTGCACGAGCCGGCGGGCGGCCCGCTCCGGGTCCTTGGCGAACAGCTCCTGGAGCAGCGGGGTGTTGACGGGTCCGGGGCACAGCGCGTTGACCCGGATGCCCTCCCGCGCGAACTGCACGCCCAGTTCCCGGGACATGGCGAGGACGCCGCCCTTGGAGGCCGTGTACGAGATCTGGGAGGTGGCGGCGCCCATCCGGGCCACGAAGGACGCGGTGTTGATGATGGAGCCCTTGCCCTGGCGCCGCATGTAGGGGATCGCGGCCTTGCAGCACAGGTACACGGAGGTGAGGTTGACCTCCTGGACGCGCTTCCACGCCTCCAGGCCGGTCTCCAGGATGGAGTCGTCGTCGGGCGGCGAGATGCCCGCGTTGTTGAAGGCGATGTCGACGCTGCCGTAGGTGTCGTACGCCGTCCGGAACAGCGCCTCGACCTGCTCGGGGTCGGTGACGTCGACCTTCACGAAGAGTCCGCCCACCTCGTCGGCGGCGGCCTTGCCGCGGATCTCGTCCACGTCCGCGCAGACGACGTGGGCGCCCTCGGCGGCGAGGCGGCGGGCGGTGGCGAGGCCGATGCCGCTGCCGGCTCCGGTCACGACGGCGGTACGGCCGACCAGGCGGCGGCAAACACTGTTGTCGGTCACTGTGCGGGGCCCTCCGTGCTGATGAAGACGTTCTTGGTTTCGGTGAAGGCGGTCAGGGCGTCGGGGCCCAGTTCCCGGCCGAGACCGGACTGCTTGTAGCCGCCGAACGGGGTCCAGTAGCGGACGCTGGAGTGGGAGTTGACGGACAGGTTGCCCGCGCGTACGCCCTCGCTGACGCGCAGGGCGCGGCCGAGGTCGCGGGTCCAGACGGACCCGGACAGCCCGTAGGGGGTGTCGTTGGCCAGGCGGACCGCGTCCCGTTCGTCGGAGAAGGGGAGCAGGACGGCGACGGGTCCGAAGATCTCCTCGCGGGCGGCCGGGCTGTCGTGCCGCTCCCCCGTGAGGACGGTCGGCGGGAACCAGAAGCCGGGCCCGTCGGGGGCGCTGCCGCGCAGGGCGGGGGCGCCCGCGGGGACGTACGACCGTACGCGTTCGCGCTGCGCCGCCGAGATCAGCGGGCCCATCTGCGTCTTCTCGTCGGCCGGGTCGCCCACGACGACGGCGGCCAGCGCGTCGGCGAGGAAGTCGCGGGCCTCGTCGAGGACGGCTTCCTGGACGAGGATCCGGGTGCGGGCGCAGCAGTCCTGCCCGGAGTTGTCCAGGAAGGAGAACGGGTCGAGGGCGGACCTCAGGTCGGCGTCGGCGAAGACGATGTTGGGGCTCTTGCCGCCGAGTTCCAGGGTGACCGGTTTGACCAGCCGGGCGCAGCGCTCCATGATCTCGCGGCCGGTACGGGTGGACCCGGTGAACACGATCTTGGCGATGTCGGGGTGGTCCACCAGGGCGCGTCCTGCGGTGTGGCCGTGGCCCGGCAGCACCTGGAAGAGGTGCTCGGGCAGGCCCGCGGACAGGGCGAGTTCGGCCAGGCGCAGGGCGGTGAGCGGGGTGGTCTCGGCGGGTTTGAGGACGACGGCGTTGCCCGCGGCGAGCGCCGGGAAGGAGCCCCAGGCGGCGATCGGCAGGGGGAAGTTCCAGGGGGCGATCACCCCGACCACGCCCAGGGGTTCGGGGAAGGTGATGTTCCAGCCGCCGGGTACCGGGATCTGCTTGCCCAGGAGGCGTTCGACCCCGCCGGCCGCGTACTCCAGCAGGTCGCGGGCGTTGCCGGCCTCCCAGCGGGCGTTGCCGAGGGTGTGCCCGGCCTCGCGGACCTCCAGGCGGGCGAGTTCCTCCAGGTGTGCGTCGACGGTGTCGGCGAAGCGGCGCAGCAGCCGGGCCCGGTCGGCGGGCGCGAGCGCGGCCCACCGGCTCTGGGCGCGGACGGCCCGTACGACGGCGGCGTCGATGTCCTCGGCGGTGGCGGCGGGGACGGTGGCGAGGACCTCTTCCGTAGCGGGGTTGAGGATCTTCAGCTCGTCGGGGTCGGACACGGATCGGCCTTTCACGGGCGGGCGAAGGGGCGGGTGAGCGGACGGCTGGGTGGGCGGCTGGGCGGACCGGACGCGGGCGTGCTCACAGGCGTTCGAAGGAGCGGCGCAGCTCCCAGTCGGTGACCGCGGCGTCGAAGGCCGCCAGCTCGACGCGGGCCATGTTGCGGTAGTGGTCCACGACCTCGGCGCCGAAGGCGGCCTTGGCGATGGGGCTGTTCTCCCACAGCTCGGCGGCCTCGCGCAGGCTGGTGGGCACGTGCGCGAAACCCGCGGTGTAGGCGTTGCCGGGGCAGGGCTCGGGGAGTTCGAGCTGGTTCTCGATGCCGTACAGGCCGGCGGCGACCAGTCCGGCGACGGCGAGGTAGGGGTTCACATCGCCGCCCGGCAGGCGGTTCTCGAAGCGTGTGGAGCGGCCGTGGCCGACCACGCGCAGGGCGCAGGTGCGGTTGTCGTGGCCCCAGGCGACGGCGGTGGGGGCGAAGGAGCCGGGCTGGAACCGCTTGTAGGAGTTGATGTTCGGCGCGTACAGGAGCGAGAAGTCGCGCAGCGCGGCGAGCTGTCCGGCGAGGAAGTGCCGCATCACCGGGGACATCCCGTCGGGCCCGGCCATGACGTTGGTGCCGTCGGCGTCGGTGAGCGAGAGATGGATGTGGCAGGAGTTGCCCTCGCGCTCGTTGTACTTGGCCATGAAGGTGATCGAGACGCCCTCCTGGGCGGCGATCTCCTTGGCGCCGGTCTTGTACAGGGCGTGCTGGTCGCAGGTGGTGAGCGCCTCGTCGTAGCGGAAGACGATCTCGTGCTGGCCGGGATTGCACTCGCCCTTGGCGGACTCGACGGTGAGCCCGGCACCGGCCATGTCGTTGCGCAGCCGGCGCAGCAGGGGCTCGATGCGGCCGGTGCCGAGGATGGAGTAGTCGATGTTGTACTGGTTGGCCGGGGTCAGCCCCCGGTACCCCGCGTCCCACGCCTGCTCGTAGCTGTCCTTGAAGACGATGAACTCCAGCTCGGTGCCGACCTGGGCGGTGTAGCCGAGTTCCGCGAGCCGGTCGAGCTGGCGGCGCAGGATCTGCCGGGGGGCGGCGACGACCGGGGCGCCGTCGTTCCAGGCGAGGTCGGCGACGAGCAGGGCGGTGCCGGGGTGCCAGGGGATGCGGCGCAGGGTGGCGGTGTCGGGGCGCATGGCGAAGTCGCCGTAGCCGCGCTCCCAGGAGGACATCGCGTAGCCGTCGACGGTGTTCATCTCGGGGTCGACGGCGAGCAGGTAGTTGCAGCCCTCGGTGCCGTGTTCCAGGACCTCGTCGAGGAAGAAGCGGGCGGCGAACCGCTTGCCCTGGAGGCGCCCTTGCATATCGGGGAACGCCAGGACGACAGTGTCGATCTCACCGCTTTCCACGAGGGCACGGAGTTCGTCGACGGGGAGCGGGGCTGTGCGGTCTGCCACGGAAAAGCCTCCTTGGGCGCCTTCGCGCTTCTTCGGCCGGGCCGGGAGCCATAAGGTATTGCTCAGAACCATTGCTTGGGAAGGGGGTACGGCGGATGTCGTCTCGGACAGAGTGGCACGGGGTGGGCGACCGGCTCGCCCCGGTGCTGCGGCCGGTGCGGGCGGGCAACGGCTTCGAGGAGGCCCTGGAGCAGATCCTCCAGGTGGTACGGCTCGGTCTGGTACCGGGCGGCGAACGACTGCCCGCGGAGCGGGAGTTGGCGGAGCGGCTGGGGATCAGCCGGGTGACGCTGCGCGAGGTGCTGAAGGTGCTCCAGGACCAGGGCCTGGTGGAGGCGCGGCGCGGGCGGTACGGCGGAACGTTCGTGCTGCCCCGCGCGGACGCCGCCGGCGAGGACGAGCTGCGGCGGCGGATCGCGGCGGTCGACGTCGAGGACGTGCTGCGCTTCCGCGAGGTGCTGGAGGTGGGCGCGGCCGGGCTGTGCGCGGCGCACGGGCTGACGGGCGACCAGGCCGAGCGGCTGCGTACGGCGCTGGCCGAGACGCACGAGGCGCCGCTGGCCGACTACCGGCGCCTGGACACGCTGTTGCACCTGACCCTGGCCGAGCTGTGCGGCTCGCCCTCCCTGACCGCCCAGTACGCGGCGGTACGGGCGCAGGTCAACGAGCTGCTGGACTGCATCCCGCTGCTGGTGCGCAATCTGGAGCACTCCCAGCGGCAGCACACCGCGCTGGTGGAGGCGGTGCTCGACGGGGACGCCGACGGCGCGCGGGAGATGATGCGGGAGCACTGCGCGGGGACGGCGGCGCTGCTGCGGGGCTTCCTGACGTGAGTGCGGGGCTTCCCGGCGCACGCGGATTCTGCAAAGGTATGACTGTATACCTTTCGGGGAGGCTGGCATGGGCGGACGACCGCTGATCGGTGTGAGCACGTATCTGGAGGCCGGGGCCCGCTGGGGGGTCTGGGAGCTGGAGGCCGCGCTGCTGCCGGCCTCGTACCCCCGGCTGGTCCAGCGGGCCGGGGGCCTCGCGTGCATGCTGCCGCCGGACGCGCCCGAGCTGGCCGCGGCGGCGGTCGCCCGGCTCGACGGCGTGGTCGTCGCGGGCGGCCCGGACGTGGACCCGGTGCACTACGGCGCCGAGCGCGATCCCCGCACCGGCCCGCCGGCCCCGGCCCGCGATGCCTGGGAACTCGCCCTGATCCACGCGGCGCTGGCCGCCGGCACGCCGCTGCTGGGCATCTGCCGGGGGATGCAGCTGCTGAACGTGGCGCTCGGCGGGACGCTGGTCCAGCACATGGAGGGGCACGCGGAGGTGGTGGGCGTCTTCGGCGGGCACCCGGTGGAACCGGTGCCGGGCACGCGGTACGCCTCCCTGGTCCCGGAGACGGTGTCCGTCCCCACGTACCACCACCAGTGCGTGTCCCGCCTCGGCCGCGGTCTCCTGCCGTCGGCTTTCGCGGAGGACGGCACGGTGGAGGCGGTGGAACTGCCGGCCGAGCGTGGGTGGGCGCTGGGGGTGCAATGGCATCCGGAGATGGGGGAGGATCTGCGGGTGATGGAGGGGTTGGTGCGGGCGGCGGGTTGATTCGTCCGCGCCGCGGGGGCCGGGCCGGTGGCCGACCGCGGGCCCGCCATGGCCACTCGCGTAGGGCCTCGCGTCCCTTCAAGGCGCCCCAGCCACGAGGCCGGCTGGAAACAGTGGGCGGCTGCGGGCCGCATGTGGCCGCTCGCGCCGGGCACCGCGCCCCTTCAGGGCGCCCCAGCCGCTGGGCCGGCCGGAAACCGCCACCGAAAGCCCCGGGCCCCGGGGGGCGGCTGCGGGCCCGCCACGGCCGCTCGCGAAGTTCCCCGCGCCCCTTCAGGCGCCTCAGCCACGGGGCCGGCTGGAAACCGCCACCGAAAGCCAGGCCCGGTGGACGGCTGCGGGCCGCATGTGACCGCTCGCGCAGGACCCCGCGCCCCTTCAGGGCGCCCCAGCCGCGTCCCGCCCCGGCTCAGGCCCGCGTCAATGCCAGCAGATCCCGCGCGGGACCCGTCGGCCGGTGACCCGTCGGCCACACCGCCCGCAAGTCCCGCCGTAGCGACACCCCTTCCACCGGCACCGCCACCAGCCGCCGCAGCGCCAGTTCCTCCCGCACCGCCAGTTCACTGAGCACCGACGGCCCCGCCCCGCTCACCGCCGACGCCTTCACCGCCGTCGTCGAGGACAGCTCGATCAACGGCCGGGCCAGCCCCCCGAGCGCCGCGTCCAGCACCTGCCGCGTCCCCGACCCCCGCTCCCGCAGGATCAGCGGCGTCCGCCCCAGCTCCTCCGGCGACAGCGGCCGACGGCGCCGCGCCCAGGGATGCCCCGGCGCCGTCACCACGATCAGCCGGTCGCGCCCGATCACCACCGCGTCGAGCCCCGAGGGCACGGACAGCCCCTCCACGAACCCCAGGTCCGCCTCGCCGGCCAGCAGCAGCTCCGCCACCCTCGCCGAGTTCCCGGCCAGCAGCGACACCGCCGTATCGGGACGCTCCGCGTGCAGCGCGAGCAGCCAGCCCGGCAGCAGGTACTCGGCGATGGTCATGCTCGCCGCCACCCGCAGCCGCGAGTCCCGCCGGTCCCGCAGTGCCCGCGCCCCCGCGTCGAACGCCGCCGCCGCCTCCACCACCCGCCGCGCCCAGTCCGTCACCAGCACGCCCGCGTCGGTCAGCCGGGACCCCCGCGGCGAACGGTCCACCAGCGCGACCCCCAGCTGCCGTTCCATCGACCGGACGCGGCTGCTCGCCGCCGGCTGCGTGATCCCGACCTCCCGCGCCGCCGCGCCGAGGCTCCCCAGCCGCGCCACCGCGAGCAGCAGCTCGAGCGCCGCCAGATCCGGCACCCGGTGCGCCAACGACCCCGTGCCCTCGCGCTCTCCTCCGGACCCCTCCGCCTCGCTCATAAGACCAGCTTATGCCCTCATAGAGGGGAACTCCCTGGTCAGGGACGATGCGTGAAGGCACGGTGATGCCATGGTCACCGCCGCCCCGCCCCTCCCCGTCACGCGCGCACCCCGCGCCGCCCTGGTCCGCCACCTCGGACCCAACTGGTACGCCTCCGTCATGGGCACCGCCGCCGTCGGCACGGCCGGCACCGCGCTGCCGGTGAGCCTGCCGCCCGGCGTGCACACGCTCCTCGCGGCGGTGTGGGCGCTGTCGCTGCTGATGCTGGTGACCTTGCTGGCGGCCCGCACCCTGCACTGGCTCCACCACCGCGACCAGGCCCGCGCCCACCTCCTCGACCCGGCGATGGCCCCGTTCTACGGCTGTGTCTCCATGGCCCTGCTGGCCGTGGGCGGCGGCGCGCCGACCGCGGGCCGCGACTGGCTCGGCATGAGCACGGCCGTCGCCTTGGACGGCGTGCTGTACACGGCGGGCACGGCGATCGGGCTGGCGGCGGCCGTGGCCGTGCCGTACCTGATGTCCGTACGGCACCGCATCGAGCCCTCCCAGGCCTCCCCGGTGTGGCTGCTGCCGCTGGTCGCGCCGATGGTGTCGGCCGCGCTCGGTCCGCTGCTGGTGCCGCATCTGCCGCCGGGCCAGCCCCGTGCGACCCTGCTGCTGGCCTGTCTCGCGATGTTCGGGCTGAGCCTGTTCGCCACGCTGCTGGTGCTGCCGCTGGTCCTCGGCCGGCTGATCACCTCGGGCCCGCTGCCGCTCGCGCTCACCCCGACGCTGCTCCTGGTCCTCGGCCCGCTCGGGCAGTCCACCACCGCCCTCGGCTCGATCGCGAACGCCGCCCCCGGCGTCGTACCGGCCTCCTACGCGCACGGCCTCACGGTGTTCTCCGTGCTGTACGGCGTGCCGGTGATGGGCTTCGCGCTGATGTGGCTGGCGCTGTCCCTGGCCCATCTGGTGCGGGCCCGCCGCCGGGGCATGGGGTTCGCGATGACCTGGTGGGGCGCCACCTTCCCGGTGGGCACCTGCGTCACCGGCGCGGCCGCCCTCGCCCGGCACACCTCCCTCACCGCGTTGCAGGCGCTGTCCGTCGCGCTGTACGTCCTGCTCGTGGGGGCCTGGCTCGCGGCGGGGCACGGCACGGTGCGCGGGCTGCTCAGCGGTGAGCTGCTCGCAGGGCCTCGCCCAGCGTCTGCGGCGCCCACGCCAGAGACGGGCCGTACCACGTCAGATCCCGCCCGCTGACCAGGGCGCAGGCCAGTCCGGGGAAGGCCTCCGGGCCGTCGTCGGCGGTGAAGCGGTAGGGCTCGTCCGGGAGGACGACCACGTCGGGGGCCGCCGTCCGCAGCTCGTCCAGGGGTATGCGGGGGTAGCGCTCCGGGTGGTCCGCGTACAGGTGGTCGATGCCGAGGCGGGCCAGCACATCGCCCGCGAAGGTGTCGCGGCCGACGACCATCCAGGGCCTGCGCCAGATCGGCACGACCGCGGTGCGGCGCTCCGCCGGCTCCGGCAGCGCGCCCCATGCCGTCTCGGCCTCCCGCAGCCAGCCCGGCCGCTCGGGCGCCCCGCACGCCGCCAGCACCCGCGCCAGCTCCGTGAAGGCCTGGGGCACGGTACGCACCTCGGTGACCAGCACCTCCAGCCCCGCCGCACGCAGCGCGTCGAGGTCCGGGACGCGGTTCTCCTCCTCGTTGGCGATCACCACGTCCGGCGCGAGCTCGACGACGCGGTCCACCTTGGGGTTCTTCGTCCCGCCGATCCGGACGACGTCCAGCTCCCCCGGATGACTGCACCAGTCCGTGGCGCCGACGAGCGCGCCGGGCAGCGTCTCGGCCACGGCCTCGGTGAGCGAGGGGACCAGGGAGACGACGCGCCTCACCGGGTCCGGTCCTGCACGGCCTCGATGTGCTCGGCCACCGCCACCACGACGATCCGGGTGTCCGGCACGGTCGCCCGCCAGCGGTGTCTGACCCCGCCGGTGAGATAGAGCGTGTCGCCCCGGCCGAGGCGGTAGGCGCGGCCCTCGGCCTCGATCTCGACCGCGCCGTCGGCCACGTACATCAATTCGTCGTTGCGGTGCTGGAACTCGCGGCCCGCGTCGTGGTCGCCGGTGAACTCGGAGGCGTGCAGCTGGTGGTGGCCGCGGACCAGGTTGCGGGTGCGGGGGGTGAAGTCGTCCTCGGTGAGCGGCTCGGCGCGCACCAGGTCGACGCTGGCCGCCGGGTCCGCCGCGGCGAGGAGTTCGACGGCGGTGGTGCGCAGCGCGTCGGCCAGCTTCTCCAGGGAGGTGCTGCTCGGCCGGGCCCGGTCGTTCTCCACCTGGCTGAGGAAGGGCACGGACAGGCCGGTGCGCTCGGCGACGACCGCGAGGGTCAACTCCAGGGCACGCCGACGCCGCCGGACCGCCGCGCCCACCCGTACGGGCTGCTGCTCTTTGTGGTCGCCCATCGCTCCGGCTCCCTCCCTCGCTCGTCGTGCTCGTCGTGCGTCTCGTGAATGGCTTCACTGCACCCTACGCATGTTCGGCAAACGGTTACATGCGCGTGTCACATCCCCGTCTCACCGAATACCCCCTACCCTCGCGTTCTCGCCAGGCGTCGGCGTCCCGGAGGGCTCCTCCCGTGACTTCCTCCGTGGGGATGAACATGCCCTGCGACCGCAGTCATCACGCTGGGTGATTGGCCGGATTCTTCCCGTAAGGGACGCGGTTTCCCTGCCCTGAGGGGGAAAACCGCGAGGGGCGGACGGCTCCGTACTCCATCGTCGTACGGTGCCGTCCGCCCCTCGGGCGGCGGTCCGGGCCGGTCAGGTCACCCGGTCGCCCGGCGGTGGTTCATCCGGCCGTCTGGCAGCGGGTCACCCGGCCGCCTGGCTCTGGGCGTGCTCGCCGGAGACCGGCGCCCACTTGTCGACCAGGCCGGGGTTCTCCCGCAGCCAGGCGCGGACCGCGTCCTGCTCCTTGCCCTTGCCGGCCCCCTGGATCTTCGCCTCCAGGCCGGTGAGCTGCTTCTCGGTCATGGAGAAGTCCTTCAGCCAGCGGGCGACCTGCGGGTTGTCCCCCGCGAACCCCTTGCGGGACAGGGTGTGCACGCCGTCGCCCTTGCCCCAGGCGCCCTTCGGGTCCTTGAGCTTCTTCAGGTCGTAGCTGCTGTAGGCCCAGTGCGGGGACCACAGAGTGACGAGGACCGGCTGCTTGCGGGCGTAGGCGCGCTTGAGCTCGGCGAGCATGGCCGGGGTCGAGCCGTCGATCACCTGGTAGGTGCCGTCGAGCCCGTACTCCTTGAGGACCTTCGACTTGAGCAGGCTCATCTCGCCGGCGCTGGGCTCGATGCCGACGATCTTCCCGCCGAACTCGGACGCGTGCGCCTTGAGGTCGGCCAGGGAATCGACGTCCTTCACGTAGGAGGGCACGGTCAGCTCCAGGGAGGTGGGGCCGTACCACTTGCCGAGGTCGTCGAGCTGCTTGCCGTACTTCTTCCAGTACTCGGCGTGCGTGGTCGGCAGCCAGGAGTCGGTCTCGAAGTCGATCTGCCCGGTGGCGAGGCCGGTGTAGAGGGGGCCGGCCGCGTACTGGGTGGTGGTGACCTTGAAGCCGCGCTCCTGGAGGATCTCCTTCCACAGGTAGGTGGAGGCGATGCCCTCGTCCCAGGGGATGTAGCCGATCTTGATCTCCTTGCCCTTGCCGACGTCGGCGCCGGAGGCCTCGGAGGTGGTGCCGTTGGGACCGAACACGCCGATCGCGCCCGCGGCGAGCACCAGGACGACGATCCCGGCGACCGCGACGACCGGGCGCGGCCGGCACGACCACGCGCGCCGGGGCGCCTTGGCGGCGGCCCTGCGCCCGGACGGGGAGAGCTGGGTGCCCAGGGCGCCGGTGATGCGGTCCAGGTAGATGGCGAGGACGACGATGCCGACGCCGGCCTCGAAGCCGTACCCGATGTCGAGCTGGCCGATGGCCTCGTTCACGGCGCCGCCGAGGCCGCCGGTGCCGACCATGCCGGCGATGACGACCATGGACAGGCCCAGCATGATCACCTGGTTGACGCCGGCCATGATGGTCGGCAGGGCGAGCGGCAGCTGGACCCGCCACAGGATGTCGCGCGGGCTGGTGCCGAACGCCTCGGCGGCCTCGACCAGTTCGGGGTCGACCTGGCGGATGCCCAGCTCGGTCATGCGGACACCGGGGGCGAGCGCGAAGATCAGGGTGGCCACGACGCCGGCCGCGGTGCCGAGCCCGAAGAACAGCATGGCCGGGATCAGCAGGACCATCGAGGGCATCGTCTGGAGCAGGTCCAGGACGGGCCGTACGGCGGCGCCGACCGCCTTGGAGCGGGCCGCCCAGATGCCCAGCGGGATCGAGATCACCAGGGCGATCACAGTGGCCACGAGAACCAGGGCGAGCGTGGACATCGCCTGGTCCCACAGCTGGAGCGAGTCGACCAGGGCGAATCCGGCGAAGGCGAGGACACCGGCGAGCAGGCCGCGCAGCCACCAGGCGAGAACGGCGAGGATGCCGGCCATGAGCAGCGGCGTGGGGGCGCCGAGGACGGCGTCGATGCCGTTGTACATGCCCTCCATGACGGCCTTGATGGCGTCGAAAAGCCAGGCGAGGTGGCCGACCAGCCAGTTCACACCGGAGTCGACCCAGTTGCCGAGGGGCAGCCTAGGCACGGCCGATCACCTTCTTCCCGTCCTCGGCGAAGCCGTCGCAGGCGGCGGGCTCGCCCTGTTCGTCGCCGAGGAATCCCACCAGGCGCTGCCGGGGCACCACGCCGACGAGGGTGCGGTCGGCGTCCAGGACGGCGACCGGGTGCGGCAGCCGGGCGCTGATCGCGCACAGCTCGGTGAACGGCGTGTCCGGCGTCGCCGTCTCGCAGCCGCAGTCGGCCTCGTCGCCGCGCGGGTCGGTGTCCATGACGGCGGCGGCGGTGAGCACCCGCGAGCGGTCGACGTCCTGGATGAAGGACGCCACGTAGTCGTTCTCGGGGCGCAGCAGGATGTCCTCGGCGGTGCCGGTCTGCACGATGCGGCCGTCGCGCATGACGGCGATCCGGTCGCCCAGACGCATGGCCTCGTTGAGGTCGTGGGTGATGAAGACGATGGTCTTCTTCAGCGTCTTCTGGAGCTCCAGGAGCTGGTCCTGCATGTCGCGCCGGATCAGCGGGTCCAGGGCGCTGAAGGACTCGTCCATGAGCAGCAGATCGGCGTCGGTGGCCAGGGCGCGGGCGAGGCCGACGCGCTGCTGCATGCCGCCGGACAGCTCGTCGGGCCAGGACTTCTCCCAGCCGGCCAGGCCGCACAGGGCGAGCGCCTCGTCGGCGCGGCGTTCGCGCTCGGCGCGGGGCACGCCCTGCACTTCCAGGCCGTAGGCGGCGTTGTCGCGGACACTGCGGTGCGGGAACAGCGCGAAGTGCTGGAAGACCATGCTGATCTTTGTCGCACGCAGTTCGCGCAGGCCGCGGTCGCCGAGCGCGGTCAGCTCCGCGCCGTCGAAGCGCACGCTGCCGGCGGTCGGCTCCAGCAGACCGTTGAGCATCCGCAGCAGGGTGGACTTGCCGGAGCCCGACAGGCCCATGACGACGAAGATCTCCCCCGCCTCGACCCGGAAGGAGGCGTCGATCACGGCGGCGGTGGTGCCGTCGGCGCGCAGCTCCTCCCGGTCGGCGCCCTTCCGCAGGCGCTCCACTGCGTCGTCCGGTCGTCTGCCGAACACCTTGAACAGGTGCTCCGCCTCAAGCCTGGCTTGCACGCGAACCTCTTGTCTCGGGAACAGGGAACAGGAGACGAAGGCCCGGCGACCGTCGGAAGGCCGGTGACAAAGGCCACCGACCGGTTGAAAAGCGCACTACTTCGCTCCTGACGGCGCCCCTGCCCAGGTCAAGCCGAGGCAAACTCAGAGGTGGCCGGGCTCACCGCGATGCGCATCGCGCAACGCGTTCCAGGACGAAAGGTGCGCGAGGTGACGGGGGATGACTGTCAGTGGCGTACGGCATGATGCGAAGCGTGACCGGACGACTGATGCTCCTCGACACCGCCTCGCTGTACTTCCGCGCCTACTTCGGTGTGCCCGACTCCGTGCGGGCGCCGGACGGCACCCCGGTGAACGCCGTGCGCGGGCTGCTGGACTTCATCGACCGCCTGGTCAGGGACCACCGGCCCACCCGCCTGGTGGCCTGCATGGACGCCGACTGGCGGCCGAAGTGGCGGGTCGAGCTGATCCCCACCTACAAGGCGCACCGGGTCGCCGAGGAGCACACCGGCGCCCCGGACGCGGAGGAGGTGCCGGACACCCTCGCCCCGCAGGTGCCCGTCATCGAGTCCGTGCTGGACGCGCTCGGCATCGCCCGCGTCGGAGTCGCCGGCTACGAGGCGGACGACGTGATCGGCACCTTCACCGCCCGCGCCACCGGCCCGGTGGACATCGTCACGGGCGACCGCGATCTGTACCAGCTGGTGGACGACGGACGCGGGGTGCGGGTGCTGTACCCGCTCAAGGGCGTGGGCACCCTCCAGGTGACCGACGAGGCGGTGCTGCGCGAGAAGTACGGCGTCGACGGACGGGGGTACGCGGACCTGGCGCTGCTGCGCGGTGACCCGAGCGACGGACTGCCGGGCGTGGCCGGGATCGGCGAGAAGACGGCCGCCAAGCTGCTCGCCGAGTTCGGCGACCTGGCCGGGATCATGGCGGCCGTGGACGACCCGGAGGCGAAGCTCACGCCCTCGCAGCGGCGGCGGCTGACCGAGGCGCGGCCGTATCTCGCGGTGGCGCCGAAGGTGGTGCGGGTGGCCGGTGACGTGCCGCTGCCGCAGGTGGACACCGCACTGCCGGGCACCCCCCGCGATCCGGCGGTCCTGGAGGGACTGGCCGCCCGCTGGGGCCTGGGCGGTTCGCTCCAGCGGCTGCTGGCCACGCTGAGCGCCTAGAAGCCGCGGAAACGGGGCCGTCAGGTCGGCAATATTCCAGCAAAGGGCGGCCGTTGAATCACAAGGGAAGATCGGGCCGACGGAAGAGATGTTAACTTAGGTATACCTTACCCAGTTCGCAGGAGGCCGTGATGGCAGAGCGTCCGGAACGAAAGCCGCGCAAGGTCCACGTGGCCCGCGTGGTGCGCACCGAGCGGCTGACCCCGCACATGCAGCGCGTGGTGGTCGGCGGCGACGAACTCGCCGGGTTCGCGGCGGACACCTGCACCGATCACTACGTGAAGCTCCTGTTCGGCCCGCCGGACGTGACCTATCCGGAGCCCTTCGACCTGGAGCGGATCCGCGCCGAGTTCCCGCGCGAGCAGTGGCCGGTGACCCGCACCTACACCGTGCGCGACTGGGACGCCGAACACCGCGAGCTGACCCTGGACTTCGTGATCCACGGCGACGAGGGCCTGGCCGGCCCCTGGGCGCTGCGGGCCCAGCCCGGCGACACCCTGCGCTTCATGGGCCCCGGCGGCGCCTACGCCCCCGACCCGGACGCCGACTGGCATCTGCTCGTCGGCGACGAGAGCGCGCTGCCCGCCATCGCCCGCGCCCTGGAGTCCCTGCCCGCCGGCGCCCCGGCGCACGCCTTCGTGGAGGTCTCCGGGCCCGAGGAGGAGCAGAAGATCGACTCCGCCGCGGAGATCGTCTGGGTGCACCGCGGGGACCGCCCGGTCGGCACCGCCCTGCTGGCGGCCGTACGCGCCCTGGAGTTCCCCGAGGGCCGCCCGCACGCCTTCGTGCACGGCGAGGCCGGGTTCGTGAAGGAGCTGCGCCGGCTGCTCCGGGTCGACCTGCGGATCCCGCGCGAGGACCTCTCGATCTCCGGCTACTGGCGCCTCGGTCACAACGAGGACGGCTGGCAGGCGTCCAAGCGGGAGTGGAACGCCCGGATCGAGGCGGAGCAGGAGGGCGGCGCGCGGGCCGCCTGAGCCCCGCGCCGGCGAGCCCGTCCGTCCGGGCGGGCCTCAGCGCGCGTTGATCCTGCCGAACGGCACATGCACGCTCGGCGTGGTCCGCGCCGTGCTCTCCAGCTGCGTCACCTGGTCGTCGAAGAAGATGTGCGGATCCAGCACCTTCATCACGGCGCCCTTGTCCACGCCGCCCAGGAAGAACGCGCCGTTGACCCGCACGCCCCACTGCTTGAGGCTGTTCACGGCCCGCTCGTGCGCCGGGGCGTTGCGCGCGGTCACGATGGAGACATGGACCCGCGGCTCGTACTCCGGGTCCGCCCCGCGCCGTTCCTCCTCCCGGCTCTGGATCCGGTTCACCCCGGCAAGGAAGTCGCGCAGCGGCCCCGCGTCGTGCGGGGTCGCCGCGTTGCGCGCCTCGTGCGCCCGGAACTCCTCCAACCCCTGCGACTGGTAGACCTGTTCGGCCGCGTCGCCGGCCAGCACCCCGTCGAAGTCGAACGCGATCCGCAGCTCCCGGTCCGCGGCGTCGTCCGGATACGCCGCCCCCAGCACATGCCCCGCGGGCAGCCCCGCCGCGACCGCCTCGCGTACGTCGTCGCCGTTCGCCGACAGGAACAGCGACATGTTCAGCGCCGGCATGAACCTGTACGGGGAGCGGCCCTGCATGAACACGGCCCGGCTGATGGGCAGTTCACGGGCCTGTATCGAGCGCATGACCCGCAGCCCGGTGTCGGGGTCGTTGCGGGAGAGGATGATGACCTCGACCAGCGGATCGCCCGGCTCCCCGAGGTCGTTGAGCGACAGCAGCCTGCGGATGAACGCGAACGCCACTCCGGGACGCAGCGTGTCGTCCCGCTTCTCCTCCTGGTAGGCCCGGTAGGCCTCCTCGCCCTGCTCCCTGAACACCGCGTCGGATTCCCGCAGATCGAACAGGGCGCTGGAGGCGACGCCGACGACGAGCCGGTTCGCGAGGTCATAGGCAGGCATGCGCCCATCTTCACACCGGCCCGCGCCGGCACAACGGCGTGCCGCCGGCTCGGGTTCAGTCCCCGCGCACCCGTGCGTGCAGATGCATGTCGTGCCAGCCGTCGAGGTGCAGGTACGCCTTGCGCCGGGTGCCCTCCGCGGCGAAGCCGGCCTTGACGGCGACCCGGCAGGAGGCCTCGTTGGCGGTGGAGTGCATCAACTCCAGCCGGTGGAACCCGATCTCCTCGAACGCCCAGTGCGTCAGCGCGGCGGCCGACCGGGTCGCCACACTGCGGCCGCGGGCCTGCGCCACGGTCCAGTAGGCGAGTTCGGCCAGCCCGTCGGCCAGCTCGATCTGCCGCAGCGCCACCCGGCCCATCAGCAGCCCGGTGCCCTCCGCCACGACCGCCCACTGCGGCTCCCGCTCCCCAGCCCACGCCCGCCGCCACCGCGTGATCCATTCGGCGGCCTCCGCCTCCGACTCGCAGGACCTGCCGTGGAAGCGGTGCATCAGCGGGTCCTGGAACGCCGCGTGCACGGCGGGCGCGTCCTCCTCCTGCCAGGGGCGCAGCAGCAGACCGTCACCGGTGGGAATGACGGGCTGCTCGGTACGGGCGAGGGCGCCGGGGGTCAGCACCGGGCGGGTGAGAAGGGGCATGATCCCCATACTGCCGCCCCCGCGCCCCGCTCCCCCGGCCGATCTACGACGACCACCCCTCGCACCCCTGACCGTCACCCCCCGTCACCCCACCCGCCGCCCTGCCCGCCCCCGACCGCTCACCCCGCCCGCCGTCCTGGGCCGCCCCCGGCCGCTCACCCCCGCTCCCCCGACCCCCTCGTACCCTTGACCAGGTGAGACGCCGTACGCCACCCCCGCCCGCCCCGCTCCCCCAGCGCGACGGGGTCGATCCCGTACGGGTGCGGCTGCCCGCGGACGGCGCGTGGGCCACCGTGCGCGAACACCTGGTGGCGCGGCTCACCGGCGCCGGGCCCGGTGTGATCGAGGCGATGTTCGCGGCCGGGCTGATCGTGGGGGCCGACGGGCGGCCGGTGCCGGCGGACGCGCCGTACCGGCCGGGAATGTTCGTGTGGTTCCACCGCGAGCTGCCCGCCGAGGTGCCGGTGCCGTTCCCGCTGCCGGTGGTGTACCGGGACGAGCACATCGTGGTGGCCGACAAGCCGCACTTCCTCGCCACCACCCCGCGCGGCGGCCATGTCGCCCAGACCGCGCTCGCCCGGCTCCGCCACACCCTGGGCGTCCCGACCCTGACCGCCGCCCACCGCCTGGACCGGCTCACCGCCGGGCTGGTGCTGTTCACGGTGCGGCCCGAGGAACGCGGCGCGTACCAGCGGCTGTTCGGCGAACGCCGGGTGACCAAGGAGTACGAGGCCGTCGCCCCGTACGACGCCTCGCTCGCCCTGCCACGGACCGTGCGCAGCCGGATCCTCAAGGAACGCGGGGTGCACGCGGCACGCGAGGTCGAGGGCGAGCCCAACGCCGAGACACGGGTGGAGCTGGCGGAGCGGCGCGGCGGGCTCGGCCGGTACCGGCTGCTGCCACGCACCGGGCAGACCCACCAGCTGCGGGTGCACCTGAACGCGCTCGGCGTGCCCATCCTCGGCGACCCGCTCTACCCGCTGGTGACCGCCCCGGTGCCGCCCGGCGACTTCCGCCGCCCCCTGCAACTGCTCGCCCGGGGGCTGGAGTTCACCGATCCGGTCACCGGCGTCGCGCACACCTTCACCAGCGGGCGCACCCTCCAGGCCTGGTCCGCCTACGCCGAGTGGGCGGCGGACTGACCCGGCCCGCTCACTCCCCGCGCCACCAGCGCAGCAGCCGCTGCCAGAGCCCCCGCGCCGGTACCGGGACCGGGACCGGGACCGGCGGCGGAAGGGGCCGGGCCTGCGGCACGGCGGCGGGGAGCGCCGCGCCCTGTGCCTCCCGGCGCTCGGCGGGCAGCCGCAGGTCGGCGGGGAGCCCTGCGCCCGCGTAGGCGCGCGGCGGCATGTCCGTGTCCTGCTGCGGCTTGGGTTCGAACCGCACCGGCAGCGCCACCAGGTGCCGGGAGGCGATGGAGGAGCGCCAGCGCAGGTCCTCCTCGGCGCAGGCCAGCTGCACGTCCGGCAGCCGGGTCAGCAGGGCGTCGACGCCGACGTCGGCGATGGCGCGCCCGATGTCCTGCCCCGGACACTCGTGCGGGCCGCCGCCGAAGGCGAGGTGGGAGCGGTTGCCCTGCATGCTCGCGGCCAGATCGGGCCGTACCCGCGGGTCGATGTTGCCCGGCGCGGGCGCGAACAGCAGCCCGTCGCCCTTGGTGATGCGCTGCCCGCCCAGTTCGGTGTCCTGCTTGGCGTAGTAGCCGAAGACGGTGCTGAACGGCGGCTCGTCCCACAGCGACTGCTCGATCGCCTCCGGCACGGTCATCTGCCCGCCGTTGAGCCGGGCGCGGAAGCCGGGCTCGGTCAGCACCATGCGCAGCGCGTTGGCGAGCAGGTTGGCGGTGGCCTCGTAGGCGGCGAACAGGACGAGCCGCAGGTGTTCGCGGACCTCGTCGTCGGTGAGCCCGGCCTCGTGCAGGACGAGGTGGCTGGTGAAGTCGTCCTCGGGCCGGGCGCGGCGGCGCAGGGTGAGCCGGTTCAGCGCGTCCATGACGTAGGCGTGGCTCTGGATGGCGGTCTCGGTGCCCTTGAGGGCGTCGCGGGCGGCCTGCACCATCCGGTCGTTGTACTCCTCGGGCATGCCGAGGATCTCGCACAGCACCGCCATCGGCAGATGCTCGGCGAACTGCGCGACCAGGTCGGCGCGGCCGCGCTCGCAGAAGCCGTTGACCAGGTGCTGGGTGTGGCCGCCGATGTGCCGGCGGACGCTGCGGTGGTCGATGGTGGCCATGGCGGAGGTGACCGCGTTGCGCAGCCGCAGGTGTTCGTCGCCCTCGACGTGGGAGCAGATGGGCTGCCAGGCGATGTGCGGCATCAGCGGGTGGTCCGGCTTGACCCGGCCGTCGAGCAGCGGAGCCCAGATCCGGCTGTCGCGGGTGTACTGCGAGGGGCTGCGCACCACCTGGAGGTTCTCGGCGTGCCCGAGCACCACCCACATCGGTACGTCGTCGTGCAGCAGTACGGGGGCGACCGCGCCGTACTGTTCGCGCAGCCGTTCGTAGAGGTCGTCCAGGTCCTCCGCGCCCGCGCCGTAGAGCCGGTGCAGTCCGCCGGGGCCGAGGCCGTGCGCGGGGCAGCCGGGCGGCGGGCCGGACAGGGGGGCGTCGGGGGCCGAGAGGGCGGTCGGAGGCTGGGGTTCAGGCGTCACAATGATCGCTCCGGAACGGAAAAAGTGTGCGGGTGAGTCAGGTGAGGGCGCCGGAGAGGGCGAGCGAGTGCAGGAACCGCATCAGGGTGAGCAACACGTCCTTGCTGGAGGCCCGGCGGCGCACATCGCATTCGATGATCGGGATGTCCGGGGTCAGGTCGAGTGCGGTGCGCAGTTCCTCCAGGGGGTAACGGGGCGCGTCCGGGAAGGAGTTGACGGCCACCACGAAGGGCACGCCGCGTTCCTCCAGGCGGCCCATGACGTCGAAGCTGACCTCCAGGCGCCGGGTGTCGACGAGGACGACCGCGCCGAGCGCCCCCTCGAACAGGCCGTTCCACAGGAACCAGAAGCGCTCCTGGCCGGGGGTGCCGAACAGGTAGAGCACCAGCTTGTCGGTGATGCTGATCCGGCCGAAGTCCATGGCGACGGTGGTGGCCGTCTTGGACTCGGAGCCGTAGTTGTCGTCGATCCCGATGCCGGCCTGCGTCATGGTCTCCTCGGTGGTCAGCGGTTTGATCTCGCTGACGGAGCCGACCATGGTGGTCTTGCCGACACCGAAGCCGCCCACGATCACGATCTTCACCGCGGCCTGGGCGGTGTGCGGCAGCTGGTCCGCGGCGCGCGGTCCGGGGATCGTGTCAGAGCCTTTGAAGTCCATGCATCACCGCTTCGAGGAGGGAACGGTCGGGGGCCGTGCGGCGGGTGACCGGGGCGCGCGCCTGCACCAGTTCGGCCGTGATCATCTCCGTGATCAGTACCGTCATCGCGCTGAACGGCAGGGAGAGGTAGGCCGACAGCTCGGCCAGGGACAGCGGGGCGGTGCACAGTTCGAGCACCGCCGTGTGTTCCGGCGAGGCGCCGGGCGGCGGGGTCCGGCGGGCCACGATCAGGGTCACGAGGTCGAGTTCGGCGCGCCCGCCGTCGGCGGTCCCGGTGACCGCGTAGAGCCGCTCGGGGTTGCGGGGCGGCGGCTGGCCGTCCGGGGTGCCGTGTGCGTGCGGTCCGTCCGCGGCGCCGTGTGCGTGCGGTCCGTCCGCGGCGCCGCGCGGGGTACGGCCGTCCGCCACTCCGGCGTGCGGAGGGGGCCGTAACCGCGGTGAGGAGGGGGACGGTGACGGCGAGCTGGGCGGGTTCGGCAGGCGCCGCTGTCGTCGTGGAGGGGTCATACGGTCTGCCCGTCCCGCCGGGGCGGACTGGTGAGGTGGGCGCCGATCCGCACCACGAGGTCGCGCATCATGCCGCTCATCCGGCCCGGTTCGCAGGTGACGTCGGCGAGCACGGCGAGATAGGCGTTGGCGCCCGCGTTCATCAGGTAGAAGTAGCCGCCCTCGATCTCCACGACGACGACCTTCATCTCGCCGGCGCCGGGGATCTCCTGGATGATGGCGCCGGCCAGGCTCTGCACGCCCGCGCAGGCGGCGGCCACCCGGTCGGCGGCGTCGGGATCGCCGCCGTAGCGGGCGATGCGCAGTCCGTCGGAGGACAGCACCACGATCATCTCGATGCCCGGCACTCCGTCGTTGAGCTGCTTGAGCATCCAGTCGAAGTTGCCTCGCTGCTGGATCACTGGACGGTCCCCTCGTCGTCGGCCTCGGTGGGGGCGGCCGAGTCATCGATCAGGTGCAGGTACTTGGTGGGGTTGAGCGTGAAGTCGGTCAGCTCGGGGGCGGTGGCGCCCTCCGGCATGCCCTTGCGCAGCCCGTCGAAGAAGTCGTCGATCCACATGCCCGGCGGCCGTTCGATGAGCTTCTTGCGCTCGGGGTCCATCTCCGGCTCGGGCTCGGGTTCCTGGCGGGTCTGGGACCAGATCGTGGGCCGGCCCTCGCGTTCGGCCCGCTCGATGGCGGCCTCCTCGGCCCAGCGCTGGCTCAGCGGGACCTTCACCCGGCTGCGGCGCTGCGGCAGGCCGCCCGCCGTCCACTCGGTGACCTCGGGGACGTCGTCCTCCATGGAGATCCCGGCGGGGATCTTGGGGCTGGTGGGGCGGCGCGTCTTCGGCCGCCGCTTGGGGCCCTCGACGGCGCCGAGTTCGGGCATCGGAATACCGGTCGCGCCGATGCCGTGGGCGACGCCGACGCCGGGCTCGGTGGTGGTCATCACGCGCGGCACGATGAGGATCGCGCGCAGCCCGCCGTAGGCGGAGGTGCGCAGCGAGACCTCCATGTCGAACTGCTTGCACAGCCGGCCGACGACGGCGAGCCCGAGGCGCGGGTTGTCGCCGAGGTTGTGCGCGTCATCGCCGTTCTTGGCGTCCTCGATCATCTTCTCGATGCGGATCCGGGACTCCTCGTTGAGGCTGACCCCGGCGTCCTCGATCTCGATGACGATGCCCGTCTGCACCTCCACGGCGGTGACGTGCACCTTGGTGGTGGGCGGCGAGTAGCGGGTGGCGTTGTCGAAGAGTTCGGCCGCGGCGTGGATGACCGGTTCGACCGCGGTGCCCTTGATGTTGATGTTGCAGATGGACGCCAGGTGGATGCGGTGGTAGTCCAGGATCCGGGACATGGCGCCGCGCAGGGTGCTGTAGAGGGACACCGGCAGCGGCCACTGGCGGCCGGGCCGGCCGCCGCCGAGGACGCCGATGGTGTCGGCGAGCCGGCCGATCAGCGAGCTGCCGTGGTCCAGGCGCAGCAGGTCGTCGAAGACCTCCGGGTTGCGGCCGTGGTCCTCCTCCATCTCCCGTAGTTCCACGGCCTGTTGGTGGACGATGGCCTGGACGCGGCGGGCGATGCTGACGAAGGAGCGCTCGGTGGCGATCCGCATGGTGATCTCGTGGTCGGCGCCACGCAGCGCGACATGGGTCAGCTCGCGGTAGACGTCGGGCAGGACCCGCAGGTCGGGGTCGGCGTCGTAGACGTTCGCGAGGACGTCGCGGAGCATCTCGCCGCGGGCGAGCCGGGCGAAGCCCCACGGCAGGATGTCCTTGGCGAAGCGGTGGACCAGCGCCTGGTGTTCGGCGAGCCGCTGCTCCAGGTAGGCGCTGTCGCGGGCGTGCGC
Source organism: Streptomyces sp. AM6-12 (assembly GCF_044327085.1). NCBI lineage: Bacteria > Bacillati > Actinomycetota > Actinomycetes > Kitasatosporales > Streptomycetaceae > Streptomyces > Streptomyces sp. AM6-12. The sequence continues at coordinate 5,889,919 of NZ_JBIQWN010000001.1, read as the reverse complement.
GGCCTGCTCCTCGCGGAGCCGCCGGCCGCGCCGGGCGGCCTCGGCGCCGGTGACCAGGACGAGGAGTACGGCGAGGGCCCCGCACAGGGCGACGGCGACGCGGGCCGGCTCCGGCACCAGGGCGGCGGCGGCCCCGCTCGCCACGGCCATCACTATGGCGGGCGGCAACAGGACGCGGGCGTAGGGACGTTCCCGGCGACCGGGCGGCTTCGGAACACTCACCATGGATGCCTTCTGGGACGGATCGGCTGGGTGTCGGGAGGGTTTTCGGGGGGAAGATTCATGGCACAGACCGGATCTTCGGCATGTTTGGGAACAGGCGCGCGAATCAGCTCAACGTGGTGCGCCGCGGGCGAGCTTAGTCCGACCGGATCATCGCCGTGTCATATTCAGCGACCGCCTGAAATCACCCCGGCACCAGGAGTACGCTCGACCCCATTTACACGCTGCGCTTCTGTTCGAACACATTCGGTCATGGCGTACAGGCATACGAAAACCGGCCCACCCCGAAGGGTGAGCCGGTCAATGGCCGGGTGCCGGTCAGGCCACCGACGAGTAGGCCACCACGCCCCGCAGCAGTTGGTCGACGGCCTTGCGCGCCGCCTTGGCCACGGTCGAGCCCTCGCCGGGCGCCGCCGCCGAGATCTGCCCCAGGACGTCGATCACCTGCTTGCACCAGCGCACGAAGTCGCCCGCCGGCATCTCCGCCTCCCGCAGCACCTCGTCCAGGCCCTTGCCGGATGCCCACATGTAGGCGGCCCAGGCGAAGCCGAGATCGGGCTCGCGCTGGCCCACGCCCTCGGTCTGGCTGATCCGGAAGTCCTCCTCCAGACCGTCGAGCCGGCCCCAGATCCGCACCATCTCCCCCAGCGCGGCCTTCGCCTTGCCGGAGGGCAGCTTGGGCGCCACGGCGTCGTCGCTGAGCCGCGCTTCGTACACCAACGCCGAGACGCACGCGGCGAGTTCGGCGGGCGCGAGGCCCTCCCAGACGCCCTCGCGCAGGCATTCGCTGGCCAGCAGGTCCAGTTCGCCGTACAGCCGGGCGAGCCGCCGGCCGTGCTCGGTGACCTCGTCGCCCCGCAGGTAGTCCAGCTCGGTCAGCAGGGCGACGATCCGGTCGAAGGTCCGCGCGATGGTGTTCGTGCGGCCCTCGATCCGGCGCTCCAGCTGCGAGGTGTCACGCAGCAGCCGGTGGTAGCGCTCGGCCCAGCGGGCGTGGTCCTCACGGTCGTCGCACCCATGACAGGGGTGCGCGCGCAGGGCGGTGCGCAGCCGGGCGATCTCCCGGTCGTCGGCCGCCTGCGAGCGCTTCTTGCGGGCCCGCTCCGGCGGGATGTGCCCGGCCTTGGAGCGCAGCGCGGACGCCAGGTCACGGCGCGACTGCGGCGAACGCGCGTTGAACGTCTTCGGGATCCGCATCCGGTCCAGCGGTTCGACCGGAACCGGGAAGTCCATCGACGCCAGCCGTTTGACCTGCCGCTCGGCCGTCAGCACCAGCGGGCGCGGCCCGTCCTGGTGGTCGAAGCCGCGATGCCCGTTGGACCGGCCGGCCGGCAGACCCGGATCCAGCACCAGCGCGAGCCCCGCGTACTTGCCCGTGGGCACATGGATGACATCGCCCGGCCTGAGCTTCTCCAGGGCCGCGGCCGCCTCGGCGCGCCGCTGGTGGGCGCCCTGCCGGGCAAGCTCGGTCTCCCGGTCCTTCAGCTCGCGCCGCAGCCGCGCGTACTCCTCGAAGTCGCCGAGGTGACAGGTCATGGACGCCCGGTAACCGGCCAGCCCCTCCTCGTTGCGCTGCACCTGCCGGGAGATACCGACCACCGAACGGTCCGCCTGGAACTGCGCGAACGACGTCTCCAGCAGCTCGCGCGAGCGGTGCCGCCCGAACTGCTCGACCAGGTTGACCGCCATGTTGTACGACGGCCGGAAGCTGGAGCGCAGCGGATACGTACGGGTGCCCGCGAGCCCGGCCAGGTGCTCGGGGCTCATCCCTCGCTGCCAGAGCACCACCGCGTGGCCCTCGACGTCGATGCCCCGCCGGCCCGCCCGTCCCGTCAGCTGCGTGTACTCGCCCGGCGTGATGTCCGCGTGCTGCTCGCCGTTCCACTTGACGAGCTTCTCCAGCACCACCGAGCGGGCGGGCATGTTGATGCCGAGCGCGAGGGTCTCGGTCGCGAACACGGCCTTGACCAGACCGCGCACGAACAGCTCCTCCACGACCTCCTTGAAGGTCGGCAGCATGCCCGCGTGATGGGCGGCGATGCCCCGCTCCAGGCCCTCCAGCCACTCGTAGTACCCGAGGACGTGCAGGTCCTCGGAGGCGATGTGGGCGGTGCGCTCCTCGACCAGGGCCCGGACCCGGTCCCGCGCCTCCTCGTCGTTCAGCCTGAGTCCCGCGTACAGGCACTGCTGTACGGCGGCCTCGCAGCCGGCGCGGCTGAAGATGAAGGTGATGGCCGGCAGCAGTCCCTCGGCGTCCAGCCGCTCGATGACCTCGGGCCGGCCCGGCGTCCACATCCGCGAGCGCTGCCTGCGCTCCCGCTCCCGGTCGGCCTCCCGCATCGCCCGCCCCCGGCGACGGTCCTGGTACGACGGCCGGGTCGCCTCCATCCGAGCGAGGCGCACCAGGTCGGGGTTGACGGCCTTCTTGTGGCCCTCGCCCTCCTCGAACAGGTCGTACATCCGCCGCCCGGCCAGCACATGCTGGAACAGCGGCACGGGCCGGTGCTCGGAGACGATCACCTCGGTGTCGCCGCGGACGGTGTCCAGCCAGTCGCCGAACTCCTCCGCGTTCGACACGGTCGCCGACAGTGACACCAGGGTCACCGAGGCGGGCAGGTGGATGATCACCTCCTCCCAGACGGCGCCGCGGAAGCGGTCGGAGAGGTAGTGCACCTCGTCCATGACCACATGGCCGAGGCCCAGCAGGGTCTGGGAGCCCGCGTACAGCATGTTCCTGAGCACCTCGGTGGTCATCACGACCACCGGTGCCTCGGAGTTCACGCTGTTGTCGCCGGTGAGCAGGCCGACCTTGTCCGCGCCGTAGCGGCGGCACAGGTCGGCGTACTTCTGGTTCGACAGCGCCTTGATGGGTGTCGTGTAGAAGCACTTCTTGCCCTGGAGCAGGGCGAGGTGGACGGCGAACTCGCCGACGATCGTCTTGCCGGAGCCGGTGGGGGCGGCCACCAGCACTCCTTTTCCGGCTTCGAGTGCCTGGCAGGCCTCGATCTGGAAGGGGTCGAGGCCGAAGTCGTACATCTCGCGGAAGGACGCGAGTGCGGTGGCCTGCTCGGCTGCCCGCTGGCGGGCCGCCGCGTACCGCTCGGCCGGTGAGAGGTCCTCTGTCATCGTGCTTTCGAGCGTACCGGGCCCGACCGACAACAGGACGATCATTATCCGGAACGTGCGCTGAGCAGAGAAATGCCCCCGGCACGGGAGAGCCCGGTGCCGGGGGCGGGTCGCCTCGCCTGTGGCGTGGGTCAGGTCACGTCGTCGTAGCCGTTGACGTGGTCCTTGCCCGGCAGCTCGGGGGCCGGGCTCGCGCTCACGGCCTCCACCTCGCCGACCGCCTCGGGCGTGAGGTCCAGCTCCGATGCCTCGTCGTCGGACAGCCCGTCACCCGCGCGGCGGGCCCGACGCCGGTCGTTGACCAGCGAGAAGGCCACCGCGATGAAGAACAGCGCCCAGATCGGCGTCGCCAGCGCCAGCATCGACATCGGGTCCGCGCCGGGCGTGGCCACCGCCGCGAAGGCGGCGATACCGACGACCATGGCCCGCCACCAGCCGAGCATGCGCTTGCCGGACAGGATGCCCGTCAGATTGAGCATCACCAGCAGCAGCGGCATCTCGAAGGCGAGGCCGAAGACCACCACCATGCGCGTCACCAGGTCGAGCAGCTTGTCCAGCGACAGCAGGTTCTCCACCCCGGACGGGGTGAGGTCGATCATCACCTTCGCCGTGACGGGCAGTACGTGGTACGCGAGGAAGCCGCCGCCGAGGAACAGCGGCACGCCGAAGCCGACGAACGCGTACGCGTACTTCTTCTCGTGCCGGTGCAGGCCCGGCGCGACGAATGCCCACAGCTGGTAGAGCCAGACCGGGGAGGCCAGCACCACGCCGGCGGTCAGCGACGCCTTCAGCGCCAGTGTGAACGGGCCCAGCAGGTCACCGATGGTGATGTGCGCGCAGTGGGTGTCCTTGCTGGCCTTCGACAGTTCGCCGAAGGACTGGTGGCAGCCCACCGAGCGCAGCAGCGGCGCGGTGATGAAGTCGATGATGTCCTTGTAGAAGAAGGCGGAGACGATCGTGACGACGACGATCGCCAGGACACCCTTGGTGAGCCGGTTGCGCAGCTCACGCAAGTGATCCCCGAGTGGCATGCGCCCCTCGGGGTCCCTCTCCGTGCGGGCGGACTTGAGCAACCCACATCCTCATCTCGTGCAGCGGACCGGGGCCCCGGCCCTCGCGTCAGCGCTGGGTGGAGTCGGTCGGCTCGTTGACCGGGCGGGAGCTGGTCACATCGCCGGGCGCGGCCTGGATGGTGCGCTGCGCGGGAGCCGGCTCCTCCGCGGGCTGGGCGGAGGTGGCGTTCTGCTTGCCGCCGTCGTCCTTCATCGCCTTGGCCTCGCTCTTGAGGATACGAGCGGACTTGCCGAGGGAACGGGCCATGTCCGGGAGCTTCTTGGAACCGAACACAAGGACGATGACCAGCACCAGAAGCACCAGGTGCCACGGCTCAAGTGCGTTGCGGAACATAAGTCTTCACCTTCTCACTGAGGCGGGGCGACGGCTTGTCCGACCGATCGGACAGGTGTCCGACCATCGTGCCGGCAGCGATCGTATCGTCCGGGGGTGAACGTGGGACACACCCCGTGCGTACTCCAGCTCTGCGGACCGCGCCTCGTTCTTCGGGCCGCGACCAGCAGCGTACCTGCCCGGAGCGGCAAGGTGACAGGGCGAAGTGACCCAAAGCGCATCACAAGACGACATCACAGGGCGTCCACGGCCCGTGCCGCGCTCACCGCCGACCGCTCCAGGTCCTCGGCGGCCCGGTTGATGCGCTGCGCGGACTCCGCGACCTGTCGCCCGAGGCGCCGCGCCTCCACGAACACCCGGACGGCGAGCACTCCCAGGACGGCGAGGCCCAAAAACCCCATGGCTACGGCGAGCATCGGCCAGAACATGACGTCGAGCCTAGACCGTCCGGCGGCCCGGTCCGCACCCGGCCGCACCGGGGGCGGCGGCCGGCTACACGGTCGAGTGGAGCCGCAGGGTCCGCACCCCGCCCCCCGTGAGCAGTTCCACGATGCGCTCGCCGGCCGGTTTGCGGACCGAGGCGCCGCAGTCGGGGCAGGTGAAGGAGTAGAACGTGGTGCGGTGGCTCGCGCCGATGGCCAGCCGCAGCGCGCTCGCGGCCAGCTCGAAGCGGCCCCGGCAGTCCGGGCAGCCGGCCCGGAACACCACGGGGGCCACCCCCCGCATCCCCGCGAACGCGGTCGCCACCGTCATCCCGCTCGCACCGGACACCGTCGTCCCGCTCGCACCGGACACCGCGGACTCGTTCACAGCCGTCACTCCCCTTCCGCCGGTCGCTCCACCGGCCGATCCGCCGACCGGTCCATGAGCCGATCCACCAGCCGATCCGCTGACCGGTCCGAGACCCGATCCATCAGCCGGGCCGCCGACCGGTCCATGAGCCGGGCCAGCGGCCTGCCCGCGGGCCGGGCCGCCGCTCGCCCGTGTTCCAGCCGACCCGGCCACGCACCGCGGGCACGCCCTAAGGAGCGGGCGGGCCCCCTCGCCCGGCGGTTCATCCGCGCACCCCCGCGGCGTCCGGCGCCGGGTCCGACGGGACGTCGTACGCCGCCAGCGCCTCGGCCGCCGCCCGGCGGGCGCTGTCGGCCAGCTCGGGCGGGGAGACGATCCGGCCGTCCCGGCCCAGCCGCAGCGCCAGGCGGCGCAGCGAGGCCGGCTCGGGGGTGCGCAGGGTGATGCGCAGCCCGCCGTCGGGCAGTTCCTCGGCGCTGTCGTGCGGGTAGTACTCGGCGACCCAGCGTCCGCCGGGCCCGACCTCGACGACCACCTCGGGGTCCTCGGCGGCCGGCTGCACCAGCGCCTCGGACAGGTCGCGCAGCTCCACCTCGGGCGGCGCGGACGGCTCGTCCAGGATGCGGATCTCGGCGACCCGGTCCAGCCGGAAGGTGCGCCGGGCCTCGGAGCGCCGGCACCAGGCCTCGACGTACGTGTGGCCGACGCTGACCAGGCGGATGGGATCGATCTCGCGCTCGGTGACCTCGTCGCGGGCCGGCGAGTAGTAGCGGATCCACAGCCGGCGGCGCTCGGAGATGGCGCGGTCCACGTCCGCGAAGACGCCGCCCTCGGACTCGAAGGTCACCGACAGCCGGGAGCTGGCGCCCGCGGCCTCGCCCGCCGCGGTCTCCACCTTGGCGGTGGCCCGCAGCAGCGCCTGCCGGTCGCCCTCGCGCAGCCCCGGCAGGGTGGCGACCGCGCGGGCCGCCACCAACAGGGCGGTGGCCTCGTCGGCGGCCAGCCGCAGCGGCTCGGCGGCCTCCTCGCCGAGCGCGGCCGGGTTGTGCCACCAGATGCGCTCGCCGTCGGTGTCGATGTCCAGCAGATCACCGCCGCGGAAGCTGGTGCCGCACATCGGCAGCAGGTCGAGGTCGGCGACCAGCTCGTCCTCGGTGATCCCGAACGCGCGGGCCACGTCCGCGATCCGGGCGCCGGGCCGCTCGCGCAGATACGTCACCAGGGAGAGCATCCGCCGGGTCTGGTCGATCGCGTTGACGGTTCTGACCGGTTTGCCTGCCACAGTCCTCCCCCTCAGCCCTTGGCCACGGCACGCAGCCGGTCCACCACGTCGGCCCGTAGCTCGGCCGGCTCCACGACCACCACATCGGGCCCGAACTCCACCAGCCAGGCGTCCAGACCGTGGCCGTACGGGATCTCCAACTCGTCCCAGCCGTCCCCGAGTTCCCGGACCTTGGCGGCCTTCGCGCGCAGCGGGTACCCGGCGCCGGAGCGCAGCCGGATCAGCGCCGAGCGGTCGGCGGTCTCGCCGGCCCAGCCCGCCACGGTCTCGCGCACGGTGACCACGTCGGGCACGGGCGCGGTGAAGCCCGTGCCGCGCGAGCGGACCTTGCCGGTGATCCGGGACAGCCGGAAGACGCGCTCGGCGCCCCGGCCCCGGTCGAAACCGGCCAGGTACCAGTGGCCGCGCCAGCACTCCAGCGCCCACGGCTCGACATGCCGGGGCTCGGGGTGGACGGCGGAGGCCTTGCGGTAGTCGAACAGGACCGGGCGGCGGTCGCGGCAGGCCAGCATCAGCGGTTCGAAGGCGGCCTCGTGCACCGGGATGCGCGGCTCCAGCGCGGCATGCCCCTCGTACGGGTCGACCTCCTCGGGCAGCCCGGCGGCGCGCAGCTTCTGGAGGGCGCCGCTGGCGGCACCGGCGAGCCGGGCCTGCTGCCAGACCTTGGCGGCCAGGCCCAGCGCGGCGGCCTCCTCGGCGTCCAGGGTGATGGGCGGCAGCCGGTTGCTGTCGCGGCGGGCGAGATAGCCCACCTCGCCGTCCAGGTTCTCGACGGTCTCGATGACCAGGCCCAGCTCGCGCAGATCGTCCTTGTCGCGCTCGAACATCCGGTTGAAGGAGTCGTCGCTGCCGGTGGCACCCTTGTCGGGCCGTGCCGCTTCGACGTACGCCTCGATGGAGTCGCGCAGCTCGCGCTTGCTGAGCGGCCGCCGTGCGCCGAGCAGGCACAGCGCGAGGTTCATCAGCCGCTCGGCCTTGGCAATGGCCATCGACGCCCTTCACCTTCTGTTGTGTGCTTCCGACCGTCGACCGTACCGCTCCCGGGCGGCGTGGCAAAAGCCGAGGGCCCATGCCCGGACAGGCATGGGCCCCAGACGGTCGGATCCGGTCGGAAACGGCCGATGGCTCGGGTACGGCTCAGACCGCGAGCAGGTCCACGACGAAGATCAGCGTCTCGCCCGGCTTGATCGCCGGGGTCGGGCTCTGGTCGCCGTAGGCGAGGTGCGCCGGAATGGTCAGCTGGCGACGGCCGCCGACCTTCATGCCCTGCACACCGCGGTCCCAGCCCGCGATGACCCGGCCGCCACCCAGCGGGAAGCGGAACGGGGTGCCCCGGTTCCAGCTGGCGTCGAACTCCTCGCCGGTGCTGAAGGCCACGCCGACGTAGTGCACGGTCACCATCTGACCCGACTGCGCGACCGGCCCGTCGCCCTCCCAGATGTCCTTGATCTCAAGGTCCTTCGGGGCCTCGCCCTCGGGGAAGTCGATCTCGGGCTTCTCGATGTTCACGTCAAAAGCTCCTGCGTAGGTACGACACGAAACACGCACAGTCTGTCATCTCCGCACGCCAACCGCCCGACACCGGCCCCCACTACATCGCGGCCAGGATGTCCACCGTGAACACCAGCGTCGCCCCCTTGCCGATCGGGCCGCCGCTCGGCGGATTGTCGCCGTACCCCAGCCGCGGCGGCACCACGACCAGCACCCGGCTGCCCACCTTCTTGCCGACCAGCCCCTGGGCCAGACCCTTGACCGTGTCCTGCATCTGCGTCAGCGAGAACTGGCTCAGCCGCCCCGAACCATAGGTGCGCTGGAACGTCTTGCCGCCCTCCCACACCAGCCCCTGGAACTGGCACAGCACCGTCTGGTCCGCCTTCAGCTCCGGGCCGTCGCCCTCCAGCACATACGTGGAGACCAGCTTGTCCGGCGGGCTCGAATGCGGCACCGTCACCGCCGGAACCGTGCCATTGGTGACCGTGGAGACCTTCGGCAGCGCCGGGTCGTTCTGCGGGACGGCCCGGCCGCGCGCCGAACTCTTCGAGTTGAACGAATCGATCAGATCGATCACGAACACCAGCGTGTCCGTCCCCTTGATCCCCGCCTGCGGATTGCCCGACTTGCCATACCCCCAGGTCGGCGGCACCGCGATCAGCACCCGGCTGCCCGTCTTCTTCCCGGCCAGCGCATACCGCCAGCCATCGATCAGACTGCCCTGCGCCAACTGCATCACCAGCGGCGCATGCCGGTCGTACGAATTGTCGAACACCTTGCCGGTGTCCCAGATCTGACCCAGATAGTTCGCCTGGACGAAGTCGTTCTCCGCGACCGTACGACCCGTCCCCGGAATCAGCGTCCGCACCGCCAGATTCTTCGACGGCGCCCCCGGCCCCTTCGCCACGGTCGGCTTCTCACCGAACCGCCTACCCGCCGTGATCGCCGGCAACGGACCGTCCACGATCTTGGGCGGCGGCGCGCTCGACGCCGACGGTGACGGAGACGCACCGGCCCGGCTCGAACCGGACGAGCCACCACACCCGGCGAGCGTGACCAGTCCAGCGGGAACGGCGGCGAGAACAAGCGAACGTCGGCGCACGGAAGCCTCGTAATCGGTCGGTCTTGCGGATGACGTGCGCGCAACTCTACGACCGACACGGGCGCCGCACACGAAACGCACGACACGCGTGTGGCGCCACGGCACTCCACCACCGCGACGCCACACCCGTCGAAACCCGCCCGACGACTACATTCCGGCGATCAGCTTCTCCACCCGGTCGTCCACCGAACGGAACGGGTCCTTGCACAACACGGTGCGCTGCGCCTGGTCGTTGAGCTTCAGATGCACCCAGTCCACCGTGAAGTCCCGGCGCTGCTCCTGCGCCCGCCGGATGAAGTCACCGCGCAACCGCGCCCGAGTCGTCTGCGGCGGAACCGACTTGCCCTCGAAGATCCGCACGTCATTGCAGACCCGCGCGGCCTGCCCCTTCTTCTCCAGCAGGTAGTACAACCCACGCCGGCGGTGGATGTCGTGATACGCGAGGTCTATCTGCGCGACCCGCGGATGCGACATCGTCATGTTGTGCTTGGCCCGGTACCGCTCGATGAGCTTGTACTTCATCACCCAGTCGATCTCGGTCTCGATCCGGTCCAGCTCCTCCGTCTCGATCGCGTCCAGGGTGCGGCCCCACAACTCCAGGACCCGCGCGACCGTACCCGTACGAATCCCGCGGCGCTCGCAGAAGTCCACGGCCTTGTCGAAGTACTCGCGCTGCACCTCCAGCGCCGACGCCTCCCGGCCACTGGCCAGCCGCACCTTGCGCCGCCCCGTGATGTCGTGACTGACCTCACGGATCGCCCGGATCGGGTTCTCCAGCGTCAGATCCCGCATCACCGTCCCCGCCTCGATCATCCGCAGCACCAGGTCGGTCGCGCCGACCTTCAGCAGCATCGTCGTCTCCGACATGTTCGAGTCGCCCACGATCACATGCAGCCGGCGGTAGCGCTCCGCGTCCGCGTGCGGCTCGTCACGGGTGTTGATGATCGGCCTGGAACGCGTCGTCGCCGACGACACACCCTCCCAGATGTGCTCGGCACGCTGACTCACGCAGTACACGGCACCCCGCGGCGTCTGAAGCACCTTGCCCGCGCCGCACAGCAACTGCCGCGTGACCAGGAACGGGATCAGAATGTCCGCGAGACGGGAGAACTCGCCGTGCCGCGCCACCAGATAGTTCTCATGGCAGCCGTACGAGTTACCCGCCGAATCGGTGTTGTTCTTGAACAGGTAGACGTCGCCCGCGATTCCCTCCTCGTGCAGGCGTCGTTCCGCGTCCACCAGGAGTCCCTCGAGAATGCGCTCGCCGGCCTTGTCGTGGGTGACCAGTTCGATCACATTGTCACACTCGGGTGTCGCGTATTCCGGATGTGAACCCACGTCGAGATACAGCCGGGCGCCGTTCCGCAGAAAGACATTGCTGCTGCGGCCCCATGACACGACACGGCGGAAGAGGTACCGCGCCACCTCGTCAGGCGACAGGCGGCGCTGTCCCCTGAACGTGCACGTGACGCCGTACTCGTTCTCCAGCCCGAAAATGCGGCGGTCCATGAGGGAACATTACGCCTGATCCGTTGAGCTGAAACGGGGTTCGACAGCACGATTTGGATCATTTTCCGATGAAGCCGCAACCACCGCCCCCCGCACAGGAGCTGCGAGGACCCGCCCCGTCGCCAGCAACACCAGCAACGACACCACCCCCGCCGCACCCGGCACCGCGAAACCCCACACCGTGCCACCGGCCTGCACCACCGGCCCCGCAAGGCCCGTCCCCACCGACGCACCCACCGTGAACGTCGTCACCAGCCACGAAAAAGCCTCCGTGACCGTCCCCCGCGGCGCATACCGGTCCACCAGGATGAACGCACACGCGAGACACGGCGCCAGGAACACCCCCGCCACCACCGACAGCACCACCATCGCCACCGCACCCGGCACCAGCATCAACGGCAGATAACACACCGCCAGAAGCGCCACCAGCACCCGCAGTCGCCGCTCCGGCGCCCCCGCCCACCGCCGCGCCCCGTACACCGAACCACCCACCAGCGCGCCCAGCCCCAGCCCCGCCATCAGCCAGCCGTACACCACATCCCCGCCATGACCGTCCGCGTACGACACCGACGCCACCGTGATCGAGCCCAGCGCGATCCCCACGAACAGGAACGCGCCCAGCAGCACCAGCAGCCCCGGCGAACGCAACGCACCCAGCCAGTGCGCCTCCCGCGGCGCCGACCGCCACGCCCGCGACGGCGCCGACACCACCACCGACAGCGCGCCCAGCACCCCCAGCGCGTTCGGCACCAGCAACGCCGCCCGCGCGTCCCACACCGCCGCGCACACCGTCACCAGCAACGGCCCCACCGTGAACATGACCTCCTGGGCCACCGCGTCCATCGCGTACGCCGAGTGCACCTGCTCCTCGCCCCGCAGCACCGACGGCCACAACGCCCGCAACCCGCCCTCCAGCGGCGGCGCCCACAGCCCCGCCGCCGCCACCGCCGCATATGCCAGCGGCAGCGGACTCGTGCCCGCGCACGCGAACACCGTCATCGACAGCGCGGCCAGCACCGCCGCGGGCAACTGCACCCGCGGCTGCCCGAACAGATCCACCAGCCGGCCCAGCACCGGCTGCCCCACCGCGTTCGCCACGCCGTACACCGCCGCCAGCGCACCGGCCAGGCTGTACGTCCCGCCCGAGGCGCGCACGAACAGCACCAGGGCGATCGGGGCCGTCGCATTGGGCAGCCGGCCCACCAACGTGCCCGTCAGCAGCCGCAGCGCATGCCGCGCCCGGAGTATCTCCAGATAACCCGTGGCCATCTCGCGGCGCCTCCCTGGCTCGTACCGGGCGCCTCGACGCCCCAAGTGTTACGTATAACTTCCGCTCCCATACGTACCATGTGCGCTGTTCAGGCGTCCAGGCGAAGGAGCAGGCCCACCCGTGGCACGCAGCAGCACCCGACCCACCAGCCGCGACGTGGCCCACGCCGCCGGCGTCTCCCAGGCCGCCGTCTCCCTCGTCCTCGGCGACAAATGGCGCGGCCGCGTCTCCGAGGCCACCGCCGAACGCGTCCGCCAGGCCGCCCGCGCCCTCGACTACCGGCCCAACCTCGCCGCCCGCAACCTCCGCCTCGGCCGCACCCGCACCGTCCTCCTCGTCGTCCCCGCCCTCACCACCGAATTCTTCGCCGGCGTCTACACCGGCGCCGCCCGCGTCGCCGCCCAGCACGGCTTCGGCGTCGTCCTCTACCCCTCCCCCGAAGGCATCGGCCCGGCCCGCGACCCCTTCGCCTCCGCCCAGGCCGCCCTCGATGGCGTCCTCGCCTCCTCCATGGCCGCCGACGCCCTCACCGCCATCCGCGGCGACCGCCTCCCCCTCGTCATGCTCGACAGCGACCCCACCGCCGGCCCCGGCGCCGCCACCGTCAACCTCGACATCGCCGACGGCATCCGCCAGGTCGCCGACCACCTCCTCGGCCTCGGCCACCGCCGCATCCTGCACCTCGCCGCCGACGTACCCTCCTGGACCTTCGAAGCCCGCGCCCACGCACTCCACACCCGCCTCGCCGCCACACCCGGCACCGAACTGCGCACCGCCCGCGCACCCATCTCCATCGACGGCGCCCGCACCGCCACCGAATCCGCCCTCACCGCCCCCGGACCCCGCCCCACCGCCATCGTCTGCGACGACGACAAACTCGCCGCCGGCGCCTACAAAGCCGCCCGCCGCCTCGGTCTGCGCATCCCCGACGACCTCTCCGTCACCGGCCTCGACGACCTCGCCCTCGCCACCGCCCTCGACCCCGAACTCACCACCGTCCACCTCGACGCCGAACTCTTCGGCGAACGCGGCATGCACGCCCTGCTCGCGGTCCTCGAAGGCCACCGGCCCACCGGCGACGACATCCCGGTCCACCTCGTCCTACGCGGCTCCACGGCGCCCCCACGCCCCCACCGCGACTGAACGCGCAGTGCCCCGGCCGAAACGGCCGGGGCACTCACGAAGACGGGAGGACGGCGGACTACTCCGCGTCGTCGGACTCCTCCGAGCCGTCCGACGCCGCGGCCGCACCGTCCGCCTCCAGCAGACGCGCCAGCTGACGACCGGCGATCCGCTTGAACTTCCGCTTCTGCGGACGCGTACGATCCAGCACCGCGACCTCCAGCCGCTCGGCCGGAATCTCCCGCTCGCCGCCGTTCGTGTCCCGCGACAGCGCCTGCACCGCCAGCTTCAGCGCCTCGGCCAGGCTCATCCCGTCCCGGTGCCGCTGGTCCAGGAAGTTGCTGATCTGTTCGGCATTGCCACCCACCGCGACCGAACCATGCTCGTCCACGATGGAACCGTCATGCGGCAGCCGGTAGATCTGATCGCCCTCCGGGGTCTCCCCCACCTCCGCCACCACCAGCTCCACCTCGTACGGCTTCTCGGCCGCCGAGGAGAAGATGGTGCCCAGCGTCTGGGCGTACACATTGGCCAGACCGCGGGCCGTCACATCGTCCCGGTCATAGGTGTAGCCGCGCAGATCGGCGTAACGGACACCGCCGATGCGCAGATTCTCGTACTCGTTGTACTTACCGGCCGCCGCGAAGCCGATCCGGTCGTAGATCTCGCTGAACTTGTGCAGCGCGCGGGACGGGTTCTCGCCGACGAACACGATGCCGTCGGCATACTGCATGACCACCAGACTGCGGCCACGCGCGATGCCCTTACGGGCGTACTCCGCCCGGTCGGCCATCGCCTGCTGAGGTGAGACATAGAACGGCGTCGACACCGGTTATCCGTCCCTTTCTGTCATGGTCACTGTGATCACCTTGTCAAGAACCGGGCCGCGCTCAGAGCAGAGCGGCCTTGGGACCGTCCGGCTCCTCCAGGCGGCGCTGGAGCACCGAACGCGAGATCTCGGAGGCCTCGTCCCCGGTGAGCCGGCGGAAACCGTCCTCGGTGATCACGGTGATGATCGGGTAGATCCGGCGGGCGACATCGGGACCACCGGTCGCCGAGTCGTCGTCAGCCGCGTCATAGAGGGCCTGGACCACCAGCGTCGTGGCCTGCTCCTCCGTCAGGTCGTCACGGAACAGCTTCTTCATCGCGCCACGGGCGAAGATCGAGCCCGAGCCCGTCGCAGCGAAGTGGTGCTCCTCGGAACGGCCGCCCGTCACGTCGTACGAGAAGATCCGGCCCTTGGCCCGGTCCACGTCGTACCCCGCGAACAGGGGGACCACGGCGAGGCCCTGCATGGCCATGCCGAGGTTGGAGCGGATCATCGTCGACAGCCGGTTGGCCTTGCCCTCCAGGGAAAGCTGGGCGCCCTCGACCTTCTCGAAGTGCTCCAGCTCCAGCTGGAAGAGCTTGACCATCTCCACGGCGAGACCTGCGGTGCCCGCGATACCCACGGCGGAGTACTCGTCCGCCGGGAACACCTTCTCGATGTCCCGCTGCGCGATCATGTTGCCCATGGTCGCCCGGCGGTCACCGGCGAGCACCACGCCGCCGGGGAAGGTCGCCGCCACGATGGTGGTGCCGTGCGGCGCCTCGATCACCCCCTGCGTCGGCGGCAGCTGCCGGTTCCCCGGCAGCATCTCCGGCTGGTGCCCGGCGAGGAAATCCATGAAGGAGGAGGATCCTGGCGTCAGGAAGGCAGCTGGTAGACGCCCGGTGCCACGAGTATTGGCTTCCACGAGATTCCTTCCAGATAGGCGGCGGCCCGGCGTACGGCGTCGGGATCGTCTCCCAACTTGCCGATGGCCGAATTGCAGTTGAAGCACAGTACGCCACGGACCTTACCCGTCTTGTGACAGTGATCCACATGCGCGGCCGGAGCCTTCAGGCAGATCACGCACAGCCCCCGCTGCGAGGCAACCATCGCGTCCCGCTCGGCTTCGGTGAGGCCGTACTGGCGCTTCAGGTGGTCCGCGCGCCCCTTGACCGCCCGACAGGCCTTGCAGCTCGTCGAGAGGCCGTCGGACGCCCTCGCGTTGCGATGCCATTCACCGTGCGGCTTGTTTTCTCCGCAGCGACGGCAGAACTTGTGCCCTTCGGGCGCCACGACCCGAGGGCGGACGTTCTTGCCCCTGGCCAGTTGGCGGGCTTGGTGATACTCGGCCGCGCATTCCCGGCAGTAGCACTGA
This sequence comes from Streptomyces sp. AM6-12, assembly GCF_044327085.1. Taxonomy (NCBI): domain Bacteria; kingdom Bacillati; phylum Actinomycetota; class Actinomycetes; order Kitasatosporales; family Streptomycetaceae; genus Streptomyces; species Streptomyces sp. AM6-12. Next base: position 5,874,410 of record NZ_JBIQWN010000001.1, on the reverse strand, counting down.
AGCCCGTCTCGCATCGCCCTGTTCCGCGCGAACGCTGCCCGCGGCCTGTACTGCTTGCACCGCGAGCAACGCTTCACGCCCTCTTCACTTCCCAAGCCAATCCCCCGGAATGCCTTCACTTAAAAGGCGAAGCCTACTGCCCACCCTTCTGAACGAAGGACCTCACGAAGTCCTCGGCATTCTCCTCGAGCACATCATCGATTTCGTCCAGGACGGAGTCCACGTCGTCCGACAGCTTCTCCTGTCGTTCCTTGAGGTCCTCCGAGGCCTGGGCGTCCTGTGCCTGTTCCTCGACCTCTTCGGTGGACCGTGTGGCCTTCTGCTGGCCGCCGCCGGTGTCCTTGGTTGCCATAACCTCACCCCGCTCAGTTAGCCTGCCGATCGGTGATGATCAGACCCTACAAGCCGGGTCCGACATCGGCCCCGCAGTTTCCGCAACGTACGGGGGCCATCTCGATGATTCCCGGACGGCGGGATTTCCACCCGCCGCCGCGGACCGCACCGAGTACCCCCCTGGCTCCGCTCACCCGCCCGACAGCACCCTGACCAGGTCTTCCGCGGTACGGCAGCGGTCCAGTAGCTCCTTGACGTGATTTCGCGTTCCGCGTAGCGGTTCCAGGGTTGGGACGCGCTGGAGGGAGTCCCGGCCGGGGAGGTCGAAGATGACCGAGTCCCAGCTGGCCGCGGCGACGTCGTCGGCGTACTGCTCCAGGCAGCGGCCGCGGAAGTACGCCCGCGTGTCCTCCGGAGGCTTCGTACGCGCCCGCTCGACCTCGGACTCGTCCAGCAGCCGCTTCATCCGCCCGCGGGCCGCCAGGCGGTTGTAGAGGCCCTTCTCGGGCCGTACGTCCGCGTACTGGAGGTCGACCAGGTGCAGCCGGGCGGCGTCCCAGTCGAGTCCGTCGCGGCGCCGGTAGCCCTCCATGAGTTCGCGCTTGGCGACCCAGTCCAGTTCCCCGGCCAGGCTCATGGGGTCGTTCTCGAGCCGGGTGAGGGTGTCCTCCCAGCGGCTGAGGACGTCCCTGGTCTGGTCGTCGGCATCGGCTCCGTGGCGTTCCTCGACGTACTTGCGGGCCAGCTCGTAGTACTCCATCTGGAGCTGTACGGCGGTGAGGGTGCGGCCGCTGCGGAGGGTGACCAGATGCTTGAGGCTGGGGTCGTGGGAGACCTGGTGGAGGGTGCGGACGGGCTGGTCGACGGCCAGGTCGACGGCGATGAAGCCGTCCTCGATCATGGCGAGGACCAGGGAGGTGGTGCCGAGTTTGAGGTAGGTGGAGATCTCCGAGAGGTTGGCGTCGCCGATGATCACATGGAGGCGGCGGTATTTCTCGGCGTCCGCGTGGGGCTCGTCGCGAGTGTTGATGATCGGGCGCTTGAGGGTGGTCTCCAGGCCCACCTCGACCTCGAAGTAGTCGGCGCGCTGGCTGAGCTGGAAGCCGTGTTCGTGGCCGTCCTGGCCGATGCCGACGCGGCCCGCGCCGGCGAAGACCTGGCGGGAGACGAAGAACGGCGTCAGGTGGCGCACGATGTCCGAGAACGGGGTCTCGCGCCGCATGAGGTAGTTCTCGTGGGTGCCGTAGGAGGCGCCCTTGTTGTCGGTGTTGTTCTTGTAGAGGTGGATGGGCTGGGCGCCGGGGAGCTGGGCGGCTCGTTCGGCTGCCTCGGCCATGATGCGTTCGCCGGCCTTGTCCCACAGGACGGCGTCGCGGGGGTTGGTGACCTCGGGGGCGCTGTATTCGGGGTGGGCGTGGTCCACGTAGAGCCGGGCGCCGTTGGTGAGGATCACGTTGGCGAGGCCGATGTCCTCGTCGGTGAGCTGGCTGGCGTCGGCGGCCTCCCGCGCGAGGTCGAAGCCCCGTGCGTCGCGTAGCGGGTTCTCCTCCTCGAAGTCCCAGCGGGCCCGGCGGGCCCGGTGCATCGCCGCCGCGTAGGCGTTGACGATCTGGGACGAGGTGAGCATGGCATTGGCGTTGGGGTGGCCGGGGACGGAGATGCCGTACTCCGTCTCGATGCCCATTACTCGCCGTACGGTCATGCGGCCCTCCTTGCCCGGCGGCGCCCTCGGTGATGGGCGCCGCTCACGTACCGCTGGCGCTCCGGTGCGTGTGCGGTGCCCGTGCCCGCACTGCGCGACTCGGCGGTAGGAAAGAGCCTAGAACGCCTTTGCGCTGGTGGGGAGATCATTTGCGTCATTGCCTGCTCCGGTCGTGGCCGGAAAAGCAGTCGGCTGCGGGTACCCGCCGTGGGCACCCGCAGCCGCCCCGCTTTTACAGGTACTGACCGGTGTTGGCCACCGTGTCGATGGAGCGTCCGGTGTCCGCGCCCTGCTTTCCGGTGATGAGGGTGCGGATGTAGACGATCCGTTCGCCCTTCTTTCCGGAGATTCGGGCCCAGTCGTCGGGGTTGGTGGTGTTGGGCAGGTCTTCGTTCTCCTTGAACTCGTCCACGCAGGCCTGGAGGAGGTGGGAGACGCGGAGGCCCTTCTGGTTCTTTTCGAGGAAGTCCTTGATGGCCATTTTCTTGGCGCGGCCGACGATGTTCTCGATCATGGCGCCGGAGTTGAAGTCCTTGAAGTAGAGGACTTCCTTGTCTCCGTTGGCGTAGGTGACTTCCAGGAAGCGGTTTTCCTCGGATTCGGCGTACATCTGCTCGACCGCGGTCTGGATCATGGCCTGGACCGTGGCGTTCTTGTCGCCGCTGTGCTCGCCGAGGTCGTCCGTGTGGAGGGGGAGTCGCTCGGTGAGGTACTTGCCGAAGATGTCCTTGGCGGCCTCGGCGTCGGGACGTTCGATCTTGATCTTCACGTCGAGGCGGCCGGGGCGCAGGATGGCGGGGTCGATCATGTCCTCGCGGTTGGAGGCGCCGATGACGACCACGTTCTGGAGGCCTTCGACGCCGTCGATCTCGGCGAGGAGCTGGGGGACGATGGTGTTCTCGACGTCGGAGCTGACGCCGGAGCCGCGGGTGCGGAAGAGGGATTCCATCTCGTCGAAGAAGACGATGACGGGGGTTCCTTCGCTGGCCTTCTCGCGGGCGCGCTGGAAGACGAGGCGGATCTGGCGTTCGGTTTCGCCGACGTACTTGTTGAGGAGCTCGGGGCCCTTGATGTTGAGGAAGAAGCTCTTGCCGGCGGCCTGGCCGGTGACTTCGGCGACCTTCTTGGCGAGGGAGTTGGCGACGGCCTTGGCGATGAGTGTCTTGCCGCAGCCGGGGGGGCCGTAGAGCAGGACGCCCTTGGGCGGGCGCAGCTCGTGCTCCTTGAAGAGGTCGGGGTAGAGGTAGGGAAGTTCGACGGCGTCGCGGATGGCTTCGATCTGGTTGCCGAGGCCGCCGATGGCTTCGTAGCCGATGTCGGGGACTTCTTCGAGGACGAGTTCCTCGACCTCGCTCTTGGGGACGACTTCGTAGACGTATCCGGAGCGGGGTTCGAGCAGGAGGGCGTCGCCGGGTCGGATGGTGACGTCGAGGAGGGGTTCGGCGAGGCGGACCACTCGTTCTTCGTCGGTGTGTCCGAGGACGAGGGCGCGTTCGCCGTCCTCGAGGATCTCCTTGAGGGTGACGATGTCGCCGACGCGCTCGAATGCCATGGCCTCGACCACGTTGAGCGCTTCGTTGAGCATGACTTCCTGGCCGCGTCGCATGTCGTCGAGGTCGACGCTGGGGCTGACGTTCACGCGGAGTTTGCGGCCGCCGGTGAAGATGTCGGCGGTGCCGTCCTCGTTGGCTTGCAGGAAGACTCCGAAGCCGGCCGGCGGCTGGGCGAGCCGGTCGACTTCTTCCTTGAGGGCCACGATCTGGTCGCGGGCCTCGCGGAGTGTGTTGGCCAGTCGTTCGTTCTGGGCGGACACGCCGGCCAGGTTGGTCTGTAGCTCGACGATCCGCTCTTCGAGAATCCTCGTGTGCCGCGGAGAGTCGGCGAGCTTACGTCGCAGGACGGCGATCTCCTGCTCAAGGTAGGCGATCTGCCCGGCCGGGTCGTCGGACCCGCGTCCCGGGCGGATGCCGCGGTTCATGTCGTCGTCGTTGGCTGCCACGGTCCTCACCTCCTCCAAGGGGAGCTGGACGCTTCCAGACCCTACCTGGGTGGGTGTCGATTGAAACCCCTAGATCACATTGACTGTCAAGGTGTGTCGTCGGTCACCCGGTGCGCACTCCCTCGCACGGAGGGGATACCCACTCAACGTGATGGGGAAGCGGGTTGTTCCTTGGTTGGCGTGGTCGAAACCCTTCGGGAGTGGCCGGAGTTGTCGGCTCCGGGCCGGGTGGGCGGGTTCTTGGGCAGGTCGGGGGCCGCTCGAGCGGTCATCACGTAGAGCGACGGCGTGGTGGGGTGGTGTCATCGTGCGGGTGGCTGGAAGTGTGCGTCCGGGGTCTGGGGTGTGCTGGCTCTGGTCGAGCGCTCGTACCCGAGCCGCCTGGGGTGGAAACCCGTTGGTGGCCGGAGGTGGCCGGTTGCGGGGGCGGGGGTAGGGTCGGGCGTGTTCGACTGCCGCTGGTGTGGTCCCGGCCGGTGTGTGCCGTGCCGGGGTGCGGCGTACTGATGTCAGGAGAGGTGACCGTGCAGCAGGAGGCCCCGGCCGGGGAGGCGCTGGAGGTCTGGATCGACCAGGACCTGTGTACCGGCGACGGGATCTGTGCCCAGTACGCCCCGGAGGTGTTCGAGCTGGACATCGACGGTCTGGCCTATGTGAAGGGCGCGGACGACGAGCTGCTCCAGGAGGCGGGGGCGGTGGCTCCGGTGCCGTTGCCGTTGCTCACGGATGTGGTGGATTCGGCCAGGGAGTGTCCTGGTGAGTGCATCCATGTGCGGAGGGTTTCGGACAGGGTGGAGGTTTACGGTCCCGACGCGGGGTGAGCCGCGTTTTTCGGACATCGCGTCGTCAGACGCTGTGGGCCCCGGCCGGGGTGGTGCGCAGGAAGGCTTTGCCGTCCCAGTGCCATGCGGCCGGGGTTTTCGTGTCCGGGCAGCAGCGGGGTACGGCGTCGGAGGAGTAGCCGAGGAGGGTGGCGCTGACGGTGCCGGTGTGTATCGCGAGGTCGGTGACGGTGAGGTGGTCCTTGGGGTCGACGAGGGTGGCGACGACGCGGGGGGTGTGGCCGTCGGCGGCGCGGGTGAGGACGTAGACACCGTCGGGTGGGGTGCCCATGGCGCTGTCGCAGTGGACGACGGCGGTGGTTTCGGGGCGGCCGTCGCCGTCGAGGTCGCCGGTGGCCTTTTTGACGACGATGGCCTTCTCGGGTCCGCAGGCGAGGGGGAAGGTGACGCCGGTGGTGGCGGGGGGTGCGGCGGCGGTTCCGGGGGCGGGGGCGGCCGCGCTGTGGGTGGGGGGCTGGGCGGCGGTGGCCGGTCCGGGTCGTACGAGAGAGGAGAGGGCGACGACGCCGGCGAGCGCGGTGGCTGTGGCGAGCCAGTGGATGGGGCGGGTGTGGGTGTGAGCGAGCTCCGGAACGGCGGATTGCTGCACGAGGAGTGTCTCCTGTGAGGGCTGTGCCGGGGGGGTGTGGCCTGCATGGTGCCACACGTCACAGGGCGTGGGAACGGGGGGGGTGCCGATTCCCGGTGGTGGCGGGCCCGCGGGGGCGGGTCGCCGGTGTTCCGGGAGCCTGGTGCCCTGTCAACGCGTGGGCGCCGTGTCCGAGTTCCCGGGTCGGTCGGGGAACTGGGGCACGGCGCCGTGGTGTTGTGCGGGGTGGGGTGGGTCAGCGGGCGGTGCCGCCGTCGGCGTTGGGTCCGGCGTAGTCCTCGCCGTAGGCGCCCTTGGCGGGGCGGCGGCGGCGCATGGGGGGCTCGACGCCGTCGGCGAGGCGGCGGGCGGTGAGCAGGAAGCCGGTGTGGCCGATCATGCGGTGGTCGGGGCGGACGGCGAGGCCCTCGATGTGCCAGTTGCGGATCATGGTCTCCCAGGCGGTCGGCTCGTTGAAGCAGCCGATCTCGCGGATGGATTCCACGGTGCGCGCGAGCTGGGTGGTGGTGGCCACGTAGCAGCACAGGATGCCGCCGGGGACGAGTGCCTTGGAGACGGCTTCCAGGCATTCCCAGGGGGCGAGCATGTCGAGGATGACACGGTCGACGTCGGTGTCGGACAGGTTGTCCTGGAGGTCGCCGACGGTGAGCTGCCAGGCGGGGTGGGGGCCGCCGAAGTAGCGTTCGACGTTTTGCCGGGCGATGTCGGCGAAGTCGTCGCGGCGCTCGTAGGAGTGCAGCATGCCCTGGTCGCCGATGGCCCGCAGCAGGAAGCTGCTGAGGGAGCCGGAGCCGACGCCGGCTTCCACGACGCGGGCGCCGGGGAAGATGTCGGCGAAGGCGAGGATCTGTCCCGCGTCCTTCGGGTAGACGACGGCTGCCCCGCGGGGCATGGACAGGACGTAGTCGGGGAGCAGGGGGCGCAGCGCGAGGTAGGCCACGTTGCCGGTGGTGCGGACAACGCTGCCCTCGGGAGCACCGATCAGTTCGTCGTGCGGGAAGGAACCCTTGTGGGTGTGGAAGTTCTTTCCGGCTTCGAGCGTGAACGTGTAGTGGCGGCCCTTGGGGTCGGTCAGCTGTACCTGGTCCCCGACCTTGAAGGGCCCGCGCCTGCGGGCGGCACCGGTCGGTTCGGACATGTGACCAGACTACCGGGTTCCCGCCGGGGCCTTGACCGGCCGCGGGGGTGGGGGCCGCGGGCGGGTCAGGCGGGGCGGGCCATGGCCTTGACGAAGGCGCGTTCGACGTCGGCGGCGGAGAGGACGCCGTAGATCTCGCCGGTGTTCTCGACGACGAGGTATTCGGTGGCGGGGGCGGCGCGCAGGGCGTCGAGGAGCTCTTCGCCGGCGAGTTCGGCGGAGACGCGCATGTCGTCGGTGAGGTCCTGGGCGAGGCTGCTGACGGGGACCCAGGGGCGGCGGTGTTCGGGTACGCCGACGATGGCGGATTCGCGGACGAGGGAGAGGGGGTGGCCGTCGGCGTCGACGACGACGAGGGCGCGGGCGCCGGCGGCGTTGGCGCGGCGCAGGGCTTCGGAGAGGGGGGTGTCGGTCTCGACGGGTACGGCGCGGCGGGTGAGGGTGCGGGCGCGCAGTTCGGGGAGGTGTTCGCGGAGCCTGGCCATGCGCAGGCTGTTTCCGGCGCCGGTCCAGATGATCGCGGCGAGGATGGCGGCGAGCAGGGCGTCGGTGACGGTGTCCATGCCGCCGGTGTCCTCGGTGCCGCCGCCGAGGGCGCCGGAGGAGTTGAGCAGGGGCAGTCCGATGAGGACGGCGACGGCGAGGGCGCGGCCGACCCAGGCGGCGGCGATGGTGCCGCTCATGGGTTTGCCGGTGATCTTCCAGACGACGGCGCGGAGCATGCGGCCACCGTCGAGGGGGAGGCCGGGCAGGAGGTTGAAGACGGCGACGATGAGGTTGGAGACCATGAGGCCGGCGAGGAGGACGCCGGGGACGGTGCCGGGCTGCACGGGCTTCATGGCGAGGTAGAAGAGTCCGGCGAGGACGAGGGAGAGCAGGGGGCCGACGAAGGCCAGGACGAATTCCCGGCCGGGTGTCTCGGCTTCCTTCTCGATCTCGGAGACGCCGCCGAAGAACTGGAGCTGGATGCGGCGGACGGGGAGTTTGAAGCGGATCGCGGCGACGGTGTGGGCGAGTTCGTGGACGAGTACGGAGGCGTAGAAGGCGACCGCGAAGAACAGGGAGACCAGGTAGCGGGCGGCGCCGAGTTCGGGCAGTACGCGGTCGAGTTGTCCGCCGAAGACCCAGGTGATCAGGGCGGCGACGAGGAACCAGCTGGGGGCGACGTAGACGGGCACGCCGAAGGGGCGGCCCATGAGGATGCCGCCGCCGGGTTCCTTGGGCGGCCGCGGGGGCGCGCCCTTGGCGATGCCGGGGCCGGTGGGGGGGCCGGGGTGGGGTTCGGTGTGGGCGAGGGTGCGGTGGGTTTCGGGGGTGGGGTGGGGCGCGTGGTCGCCGGGGGCGTCGTCGCGAGGGGCGTCGTCGCCGGGGGCGGCGCTGCGGGGTGCGTCGGCGTCCTGGGTGCCCGCGGCGGCCTCGGCCTCGTCCGACTCGGCCTCGTCCGCCCCGCCTCCGTGCGTGCCGGTGTCCGGCGCGGCCTTCCCGGCGGTGTCCGGGCCGTCCTGCGTCGGTGCCGGGGCCTCGGGGGCCGGCGGCGGGGGCGTTGGGACTGCGGGGTGGTCGGTCGGCTGATCGTCGCCGGACCGCGGCTGCCCGCTCGCGCCGCTCACGTCCACGGTGTCCCCTCGTTCGAAGCGTCTTCCGCGCCTCCTGGGGCGGAAGGGTCTCTGATCGATGGTATGCGGCCGTGGTGGCACGTTTCGCCCCGGCACCCCTGGTGTTCGCCCCGTGGTCGGGCGCCCGGTACGGCCGTGGCGCGGGTCACTGTCAGTGGTGGGCCGTATGGTCTGTGGACATGGACACCAGCTTCGAGGAGGCGGGAGCCGCGGCGTGCGGTCCCGAGCCGGCGGATCCGCCCGCGGCGGACGCGACGACAGCCGTGGCGACGGACGCCGTGGCCGTGGACGCGGGCGCCGTGATCGTGGAGCCGCCCGCCGTCCCGGCCGTGCCGGGCCCCTCGACCGCGCCGGATGACGTAGCCGCGCCGAGCCCGGCACCCACGGAGGCCACCGAAGCTGCCGAAGCTGCCGGCACCGGCGAAGCCACGGTGGTCACCGGTACCGGTGGCGCCGCCGAAGCCGCCGCCGTGTCCTCCGCGGTCCCCGCCCCCCGTCCCGCCGCGCCGCCCACCTCGCTCTCCCCCTCCCGCGCCGGCGACTTCATGCAGTGTCCGTTGCTGTACCGGTTCCGGGTGATCGACCGGCTGCCGGAGAAGCCGAGCGAGGCGGCGACGCGGGGCACGCTGGTGCACGCGGTGCTGGAGCGGTTGTTCGACGTGCCCGCCGGGGAGCGGACCGCGCCGCGGGCCAGGGCGCTGGTGCCGGGCCAGTGGGAGCGGCTGCGCGAGAGCCGCCCGGAGCTGGCCGGGCTGTTCGCGGACGATCCGGACGGGCAGCGGCTGGCGCGCTGGCTGGGCGAGGCGGAGCGGCTGGTGGAGCGCTGGTTCACGCTGGAGGACCCGACGCGGCTGGAGCCGGCCGAGCGGGAGCTGTTCGTGGAGGCCGAGCTGGAGTCGGGGCCCCGGCTGCGCGGCATCATCGACCGGGTGGACGTGGCGCCGACCGGCGAGGTCCGGATCGTCGACTACAAGACGGGCAAGGCGCCGCGGCCGGAGTACGCCGAGGGCGCGCTGTTCCAGATGAAGTTCTACGCGCTGGTGGTGTGGCGGCTGAAGGGAATCGTGCCGCGCCGGCTCCAGCTGGTGTATCTCGGCAGCGGCGAGGTGCGGACGTACGATCCGGTGCTCGCCGATCTGGAGCGGATGGAGCGCAGGCTGCGCGCGCTGTGGGATGCCATCCGGGAGGCCACGGAGAGCGGGGAGTGGCGGCCGCGGCCGACGAAGCTGTGCGGTTGGTGCGATCACCAGGCGCACTGCCCGGAGTTCGGGGGCACTCCCCCGCCGTATCCGCTGCCGGTGAGGGCCCGGGAGTCGGGTGGTGGACCGCAGGGCAGAATGGGCGCGGACTAGCGAAGGAGTGTCAACGTGGCCATCCGCGTCCTACTGGTCGACGACCAGCCCCTGCTGCGTACGGGTTTCCGGATGATCCTGGAGGCCGAGCGGGATCTCGCGGTCGTGGGCGAGGCCGGTGACGGCCTCCAGGCTCTCGATCAGGTGCGGGCCCTGCAACCGGACGTCGTGCTGATGGACATCCGTATGCCGCGGATGGACGGGGTGGAGGCGACCCGCCAGATCAGTGGTCCGGACCGGGACGGCCCGGCGAAGGTGCTGGTGCTGACCACTTTTGATCTGGACGAGTACGTGGTGGAGGCGCTGCGCGCCGGTGCCAGCGGTTTCCTGCTCAAGGACGCCCCGGCGGACGAGCTGGTGCAGGCGATCCGGGTGGTGGCGAACGGCGAGGCGATGCTGGCGCCGAGCGTCACGCGCCGGCTGCTGGACAAGTACGCGACGCATCTGCCCTCGGGTGAGGAGCCGGTTCCGGACACCCTGCACACGCTCACGGACCGTGAGGTGGAGGTGCTGAAGCTGGTGGCGCGGGGGCTGTCCAACGCGGAGATCGCGGCGGATCTGTTCGTCAGCGAGACGACCGTCAAGACGCATGTCGGGCACGTGCTGACCAAGCTGGGCCTGCGGGACCGGGTGCAGGCGGCGGTGTACGCGTACGAGAGCGGTCTGGTGCGCCCCGGCGCGCAGTAGGCCGCGGTGCGTCCCGACGGCCGGTTGCCGACGGCGCGTTGCCCGGTTCCGTACGACGGCGAAGGGCGCCCCTCTCCTCCTCGCGGGAGAGGGGCGCCCTTCGCCGTTGTCGGCGTTGCCGCCTTGCCGGTGTCGCCGCCGGCGCTGTCGGTGTGTCAGCCGCTGGCGCCCCGGCCGAGCTCCCAGAGCTGGAGCGTGGAGGAGGAGTTGACGGCGTAGGAGACGCCGGTGATGTCGTCGCGGGCGGCGATGTACTGCTTGCCCTGCCACAGCGGGAGGACCGGGACGTCGTCGGCGACGATGTCCTGGATCTTGGTGAGGCTGTCCGCGGCGGAGAGCCGGTTGGCTTCGCGGCGGGACTGCGGGATCAGGGTGCGCTGGATGTCGCTGTTGGAGTACGGCGAGCCGAGGAAGTTGTCCTTGTCGAGGAACGGCGCGAGGAAGTTGTCGGCGTCGGGGAAGTCGGGGAACCAGCCCATGCCGTAGACGTCGTACTGGCCCTTCTCCTCCGCGGGGCGGAAGGTGGCCCAGGGGTGGCCCTGGATGGTGACGTCGAACAGGCCCGTGTCGTTGAGCTGCTTCTGCAGGATCTCGAACTCCTGCTTGGTGGCCGAGCCGTAGTGGTCGGTGGTGTAGTGCAGGGTCAGCTTCACCGGGGTGGTGATGCCGGCCTTGGTGAGCAGGTCCTTGGCCTTGGCGGCGCTGGGGTTGCCGTACTTGTTGAAGAACGAGTTGGAGTGCCCGGTGACGGTGGCGGGGACCAGCGAGTAGAGCGGTTCGGCCTCGGTGCCGTAGACCTTGGAGACGAGTTCGCCGCGGTTGATGACCTGGGCCATGGCCTGGCGGACGGCCTTGGACTTCACCGTGGGGGCGTTGGTGTTGAAGGCGAGGTAGCGGATCTCGAGGCCCGGCATGTCGACGAGGTCGACGTTGTCGTCGCTGCCGGAGTCCAGCTTCTGGATCTGGGCGGGCGACATGGTGCGGGTCATGACGTCGATGTCACCCTTGTCGATGGCGGCGCCCATGGCGTCGGCGTCGGCGAAGGAGCGCAGCACGACCTTGTCGTTGTTCACCGTCTGGGCCCCCTTGTAGTGGGGGTTCTTGGTGAAGGTGATGCTGACGATCGCGTTGTTCTTGACCTCGGGCTGGAAGGTGTACGGGCCGGAGCCGTCGAGGTGGAAGCCGTCGCGCAGGGAGCCCTTGGGGTAGTCCTTGGGGTCGAGGATGCCCGCGACCGGGGTGGACAGCTTGTAGGGGAAGGTGGCGTCGGCCGTCTTGAGGTGGAAGACGACCTCGCGGTCGCCCTGCGTCTCGATGGTGTCGATGGTGTTCAGCAGCGAGGAGACACCGCTGTCGGCCTTGATGTGCAGGGCGCGTTCGATGGAGAACTTGACGTCCTGGGCGGTCACCGGGTCGCCGTTGGCGAACGTGAGGCCCTCACGGAGCTTGCAGACGTAGCGCTCGCTGCCGCTGTCGGTGAAACCGCAGCTTTCGGCGGCGTCCGGCACCGGGTCGCCCTCGCCCTTGGGCTCGGCCATGAGGGTCTGGACGGTCTGGCGCAGGATGTTCCAGCTGCCGACGTCGTAGGCGTAGGCCGGGTCGATGGGCGCGGGGGCGTCCTTGGTGACGGTGAACCGGTCCGTGGTGCCGACGACGATGGCGTCGCCGCCCTTGCTCCCGCTGCCCGATCCGCCGCACGCGGCGAGGACCGGGGTGAGCAGGCCGGCCACCGCCGGCAGCACCAAAGTCTTGCGGTTCATGCGGGGGTTTCTCCAGAGCTGTTCGGGTCCGTGTTTCCGGCGCGCATGGGTGGCGCGCGGCGGAGCACGGGGGTTTCTTCGGCGATGTTCTCGCGATGAGATTAGTCCGCGCCCCGTGGGGCGTTCACAGCCGCGTGAGTTGACTCTTCATCACGCTGTGAAACCGGGTGTGGACGCACCGAAAACCCGACAGCGGCAGGATTAGTGCAGCGTCTCACCAATCGGGACACAAGGTCCCGTCACGCTCGGCCGAACCGGGCCGGTCTGCACACTCGTCAGCTCTTGTCGAGGGCCCACCGGGTGGCGAACGTCACATCTTCAACTGTCCGGGGTGGTAGCCGAATTCGACCGTGCGGGCGTGCCGTGAATTCCGCCGGATGCGCTTCCGTGGATATTCGGCCGCCGCGATCAATGGCCTTTGCACGCTGGGTGAACGGCTAGGGCATTTCCGTCATCAGGTCGCGCAGAAATGCGAGGTCGACGTGTTCCAGGGAGGGGACGACGGTGCGTCGTTCGGCCGGGCCGATGGGGGCGAGGGAGGGTACGGCGACGACGCGGCAGCCGGCGGCCTCGGCGGCGGCGACGCCGGTGGCGGTGTCCTCGACGACGGCGCATCTGGCGGGGAGGGCGCCGAGTCCGGCGGCGGCGAGGAGATAGGGGTCGGGGAAGGGCTTGGTGCGGCTGACCTCGTCGCCGGCGATGGACAGGGCGAAGTGGTGCGGGCCGAGGACGGCGAGGACGCGGTCGATGATGCGCCGGTGGGAGGCGGAGACGAGGGCGGTGGGGATGCGGTGCTGGTGCAGTTCGGCGAGCAGCCGGGCGGCGCCGGGTTTGAGGGGCAGGCCGGTGCTGATGCGGGCCTCGAAGCCGTCGTTGAGCAGGACGCTGAGTTCGGCGAGGGTGATGTCGGCGCCGGTGGCCTCGATGAGGAAGCCGGCGCTGCGGGTCATCGGGCCGCCGACCACGACGTGCTTCCAGGACTCGTCCAGGGTGTGGCCGAGGGCGGAGAAGACCTCCACCTCGACGTCCCACCAGAAGCCCTCGGTGTCCACCAGGGTGCCGTCCATGTCGAGGAGGACCGCTTGCAGTGCGGAATCCTCGGCCGAACGGGTTCCGAGCGCGGGGACCGTGCTGGTCATCCGGGCGCACCTCCTTGAGGGACGTTCAGGCCGGTTCCCGTGCGGGAAACCGGCCTGCGGTGGACCGACCAGTCTACGACTCCGCGCGGCGAAGCGCTTCGTTTATCACTTGTCACCGAGGGTATGCCAGATGGCACCCCGGTGTGGCCCGGAGGACGTTTCCTCCTGCCCTCGGCAGGGGCCTCAGCGGGCGTTGAAGTACTTCGCCTCCGGGTGGTGGATCACGATGGCGTCCGTGGACTGCTCGGGGTGGAGCTGGAACTCCTCGGAGAGGTGCACGCCGATCCGCTCGGGCTCCAGCAAGGCCGCGATCTTGCCGCGGTCCTCCAGGTCCGGGCAGGCGCCGTAGCCGAGGGAGAAGCGGGCGCCGCGGTACTTGAGGGCGAACATGTCCTCGATGTCGGCGGGGTCCTCGCCGCCGAAACCGAGTTCGGTGCGCACGCGGGCGTGCCAGTACTCGGCGAGCGCCTCGGCCAACTGGACGGACAGGCCGTGCAGTTCGAGGTAGTCGCGGTAGGCGTTGGCCTCGAACAGCTTGGCGGTCTCCTCGCCGATGCGGGAGCCGACGGTGACGACCTGGAAGCCGACGACGTCCCGCTCGCCGGACTCCTCCGGGCGGAAGAAGTCGGCCAGGCACAGGCGCCGGCCGCGGCGCTGGCGGGGGAAGGTGAACCGGGTGCGTTCGTTGCCCTGTTCGTCCAGGACGATCAGGTCGTCGTCCTTGGAGACGCAGGGGAAGTAGCCGTAGACCACGGCGGCTTCGAGGAGGTTCTCCGTCTGGAGCCGGTCCAGCAGTCCGCGCAGCCGGGGCCGGCCCTCGGTCTCGACCAGTTCCTCGTACGACGGTCCCTCGCCGGTGCGGACCTGCTTGAGCCCCCACTGGCCCTTGAAGAGGGCGCCCTCGTCGAGCCAGGAGGCGTACTCCTTGAGCTGGATGCCCTTGACGACGCGGGTGCCCCAGAAGGGGGGCTCGGGTACGGGGTTGTCGGTGGCGACGTCGGAGCGGACGTGCCCCTCCTCCGGTCGCTCGGCCACCTCCACGGCGGCCGTGGCCCGGACCCGGCGCTGCTTCAGTTCGGGCAGTTTCGCGCCGGGTACGCCGCGCTTGACGCCGATCAGGGCGTCCATCAGGCGCAGGCCCTCGAAGGCGTCGCGGGCGTAGCGGACCTCGCCCTGGTAGATCTCGTGGAGGTCCTGTTCGACGTATGCCCTGGTCAGTGCGGCGCCGCCGAGGATGACGGGGTACTTGCCGGCCAGGTCGCGCTGGTTGAGTTCCTCCAGGTTCTCCTTCATGATCACCGTGGACTTCACCAGCAGCCCGGACATCCCGATCACGTCCGCGCGGTGTTCCTCGGCGGCCTCCAGGATCGCGGAGACCGGCTGCTTGATCCCGAGGTTGACGACGTTGTAGCCGTTGTTGGACAGGATGATGTCGACCAGGTTCTTGCCGATGTCGTGGACGTCGCCACGCACGGTGGCCAGCACGATGGTGCCCTTGCCCTCCGCGTCCGACTTCTCCATGTGCGGCTCGAGATGGGCGACGGCCGCCTTCATCACCTCGGCGGACTGGAGCACGAACGGCAGCTGCATCTGCCCCGACCCGAACAGCTCCCCGACGACCTTCATCCCGTCCAGCAGCGTCTCGTTGACGATGTCCAGCGCGGGACGCTCCCGCAGCGCGGCGTCGAGGTCGGCCTCCAGACCGTTGCGTTCACCGTCGATGATCCGCCGCTTGAGGCGTTCCTCCAGCGGCAGCGCGGCCAGCTCCTGCGCCTTGCCCGCCTTGAGCGACTTCGCGGTCGCGCCCTCGAACAGCTGCATGAGCTTCTGGAGCGGGTCGTAGCCCTCGGCGCGCCGGTCGTAGATCAGGTCCAGGGCGGTGGCGACTTCTTCCTCGCTGAACCGGGCGATGGGCAGGATCTTCGAGGCGTGCACGATCGCCGAGTCCAGGCCCGCCTTGACACACTCGTCCAGGAAGACACTGTTGAGCAGGATGCGGGCGGCCGGGTTCAGACCGAAGGAGATGTTCGACAACCCGAGCGTGGTCTGCACGTCCGGGTGGCGGCGCTTGAGCTCGCGGATCGCCTCGATCGTGGCGATGCCGTCCCCACGGGACTCCTCCTGGCCGGTGCAGATCGTGAAGGTCAGGGTGTCGATCAGGATGTCCGACTCATGGATGCCCCAGTTCCCGGTCAGGTCCGCGATCAGGCGCTCGGCGATGGCGACCTTGTTCCCGACCGTGCGGGCCTGGCCCTCCTCGTCGATGGTCAGCGCGATCAGCGCGGCGCCGTGCTCCCGCGCCAGCGCCGTGACCTTCGCGAACCGGGAGTCGGGGCCGTCGCCGTCCTCGTAGTTCACGGAGTTGATCACCGCGCGGCCGCCGAGGCGCTCCAGACCGGCCTCGATCACGTTGACCTCGGTGGAGTCCAGCACGATCGGCAGCGTCGACGCGGTCGCCAGGCGCCCGGCCAGCTCCGCCATGTCGGCGACGCCGTCGCGGCCGACGTAGTCCACGCACAGGTCGAGCATGTGCGCGCCCTCGCGGATCTGCTCCCGCGCCATCTCCACACAGTCGTCCCAGCGGCCCTCCAGCATGGCCTCGCGGAACTTCTTCGACCCGTTCGCGTTGGTCCGCTCACCGATCGCCAGGTACGAGGTGTCCTGCCGGAACGGCACCGACTGGTACAGGGACGCGGCGCCCGGCTCCGGGCGCGGGTCACGCGCCGGCGGGGTCAGACCCCGGACACGCTCCACCACCTGACGCAGGTGCTCGGGGGTCGTACCGCAGCAGCCGCCGACCAGCGACAGGCCGTACTCGCGGACGAAGGTCTCCTGAGCGTCCGCCAGCTCGGGGGCGGTCAGCGGGTAGTGGGCGCCCTCCTTGCCGAGGACGGGCAGGCCCGCGTTGGGCATGCAGGACAGCGGGACGCGGGCGTTGCGGGCGAGGTAGCGCAGGTGCTCGCTCATCTCGGCCGGGCCGGTGGCGCAGTTCAGGCCGATCATGTCGATGCCCAGCGGCTCCAGGGCCGTCAGGGCCGCGCCGATCTCGGAGCCGAGGAGCATCGTGCCGGTGGTCTCGACCGTCACCGAGACGATCACCGGGAGGTCCAGGCCGAGGGTGTCCAGGGCGGTGCGGGCGCCGATGACGGACGCCTTCGTCTGGAGGAGGTCCTGGGTGGTCTCCACGAGGAGCGCGTCGGCACCGCCCTCGATCAGCCCCTCGGCGTTCGCCTGGTAGGCGTCGCGCAGGGTGCGGTAGGGGGCGTGGCCGAGGGTGGGCAGCTTGGTGCCGGGGCCCATGGAGCCGAGGACCCAGCGGGGGCGGCCGTCGCGGGCGGTGAACGCGTCGGCGCTCTCGCGGGCGACGCGGGCGCCGGCCTCGGAGAGTTCGTGGACGCGGTCGGAGATGTCGTACTCACCGAGGGCGGAGTGGTTGGCGCCGAAGGTGTTGGTCTCGACGCAGTCGACGCCGACGGCGAAGTAGGCGTCATGGACCGAGCGGACGATGTCGGGGCGGGTGAGATTGAGGATCTCGTTGCAGCCCTCGAGCTGCTGGAAGTCGTCCAGGGTCGGTTCCTGGGCCTGGAGCATGGTGCCCATGGCTCCGTCGGCGACCACCACGCGGGTGGCGAGCGCCTCTCGGAGCGCGGACGCACGGGCCCGGCTGTCGGCGGTAGGGGACGTTGGCAACGAGGCCATGTAAGGGCTCCCTGAAGGTGCGACGGCTGTCGGCTATGCGGTGCCCCCACGACGGGCGGGAGGGCCGCACGGCGCCAGACTAGCCGGGAGTGGGCTTGGATGGGCACAGGCGTCCACGAGGCGGACGCGGATGGCCCCGGCGCCACATGAGGGCCACGTGTGATGTAACAGGTGTCGACCGACCATTAGCGGGAGGTCGGCATGGACCGGTAGTGTTCGACATTGCCGAACGGTGGTAGCGAAGCGCAGGAAGTCGGCGGCGCTCCGCCCACAGATGTGTTTCGGCAGTCGAAGGGGACGGAGGCAGGACGGCGATGGCACGGAACATCCAGTCGCTCGAACGCGCGGCCGCGATGCTGCGGCTGCTCGCGGGCGGCGAGCGACGGCTCGGGCTGTCGGACATCGCCTCCTCGCTCGGCCTCGCCAAGGGCACCGCGCACGGCATCCTGCGCACCCTCCAGCAGGAGGGCTTCGTGGAGCAGGACGACGC
Organism: Streptomyces sp. AM6-12; assembly: GCF_044327085.1. Classification (NCBI taxonomy): domain Bacteria; kingdom Bacillati; phylum Actinomycetota; class Actinomycetes; order Kitasatosporales; family Streptomycetaceae; genus Streptomyces; species Streptomyces sp. AM6-12. The sequence continues at coordinate 5,857,064 of NZ_JBIQWN010000001.1, read as the reverse complement.
CTCGGGCCGCTATCAGCTGGGGGCGGAGCTGCTGCGCCTGGGCACCACCTATCTGGACGTCCACGAGCTGCGGGCGCGCGCCCTGGTGTGGACGGACGACCTGGCCCGCTCCAGCGGCGAGAGCGTCCACCTGGGGGTGCTGCACCAGCAGGGTGTGCTGATCGTGCACCACGTCTTCCGGCCCGACGACAGCCGGCAGGTGCTGGAGATCGGGGCGATGCAGCCGCTGCACTGCACGGCGCTGGGCAAGGTGCTGTCGGCGTACGACCCGGTGGCGCACAGCGAGGCGCTGGAGACGGAGCGCAAGGCGTTCACGGACCGCACGGTGTGCGACGCGGGCGAGTTCGAGCAGATCCTCGACCTGACGCGCGCGCGGGGCTACGCGGCCGACGTGGAGGAGACGTGGGAGGGCGTGGCGTCGATCGCCGCGCCCGTCCACGACCGGCGCCGGATGCCCGTGGGGGCGGTGGGCATCACGGGGGCGGTGGAGCGGCTGTGCCGGGACGGCGAGCTGCGGCCCGAGCTGATCGCGGCGGTGCGCGACTGCGCCCGTGCGGTCTCCAGGGATCTGGGCGCCGGGCGGTTCTGAGGGTCCCTGAGGGATCACGCCCTGTCGTGGGTATGACCGGGACGCCGGGCGGCGTTCCGGCTCTCGGCCTACGCTGAAGTGGACAAAGCGGGGCTAAAGCTACATAGCGTGGCGAAGAGTGATAGCCGGCAACGATCAATAACGATCCGGTTTTCGATAGGAGAACTCTTGACTCGCGCGTAACACCGAAGCGAGACTCCCGTCCATCGGTCGGCATTGTCGAACACCTATCGGTAATACGCGTTAGAGTGTGACGACGCCAAGGGCCGGTATCGCTCTCACCCCGAGGGCACCAGAACCCCCGGTGGGACCGGGGTTCGCTCACCCCTGGACGAAGGACAAAGGAGTCGCGGGTGTCCAGCTCCGACATCTTCATCGGCGAGACCCTCGGTACCGCCATACTCATCCTGCTCGGCGGCGGTGTGTGTGCCGCCGTCACGCTGAAGGCCTCCAAGGCCCGTAACGCCGGTTGGCTCGCCATCGCCTTCGGGTGGGGCTTCGCCGTCATGACGGCCGTGTACATCTCGGCGCCGCTCTCCGGCGCCCAACTGAACCCGGCCGTCACCGTCGCCGTGGCCATCAAGGACAGCGACTGGAGCAACGTTCCGTACTACCTCGCCGGTCAGCTGCTCGGCGCCATGATCGGTGCGGCCCTGGTGTGGCTCGCCTACTACGGCCAGTTCCACGCGCACCTGACCGACAAGGAGATCGTCGGCGGTCCGGGTGCCCAGGCCACGTCGGCGAAGGCGGTCGAGGCCCAGGAGCAGGGCGCGGGACCGGTCCTCGGCATCTTCTCCACCGGTCCGGAGATCCGGAACGTGGCGCAGAACCTCGCCACGGAGATCATCGGCACCATGGTGCTGATCCTCGCGGTCCTCACGCAGGGACTGAACAACAGTGGCAAGGGCCTCAGCGAGGTCGGCGGTCTGGTCACCGCGTTCGTGGTGGTGTCCATCGGCCTGTCCCTCGGCGGCCCGACGGGCTACGCGATCAACCCGGCCCGTGACCTCGGCCCGCGCATCGTGCACGCCCTGCTGCCGCTGCCCAACAAGGGCGGCTCCGACTGGAGCTACGCCTGGATCCCGGTGGTCGGCCCGCTGATCGGCGCGGCCATCGCGGCGGGTATCTACAACGTCGCCTTCTGACGAAACCCCCCACAAGGGTTCCGCGCACGCGCCGTACGTTCAGCCCCTCACACCACGGACCTTTCAGGAGCACACAGTGACCGACGCCCACACCGCAGGCCCCTTCATCGCGGCGATCGACCAGGGCACCACCTCCTCGCGCTGCATCATCTTCGACCGGGACGGCCGCATCGTCTCCGTCGACCAGAAGGAGCACGAGCAGATCTTCCCGAAGCCGGGCTGGGTCGAGCACAACGCCAACGAGATCTGGACCAACGTCCAGGAGGTCGTCGCCGGAGCCGTCGCCAAGGCCGGCATCTCCCGCGACGACATCAAGGCCATCGGCATCACCAACCAGCGCGAGACCACCGTGCTGTGGGACAAGAACACCGGTGAGCCCGTCCACAACGCCATCGTCTGGCAGGACACCCGCACCGACGCCCTGTGCCGGGAGCTGGGCCGCAACGTCGGCCAGGACCGCTTCCGCCGCGAGACCGGCCTGCCGCTGGCCTCCTACTTCGCCGGCCCCAAGGCCCGCTGGCTGCTCGACAACGTCGACGGCCTCAAGGAGCGCGCCGCCGCCGGGGACATCCTCTTCGGCACCATGGACACCTGGGTCATCTGGAACCTGACCGGCGGTGTCAACGGCGGCAAGCACGTCACCGACGTCACCAACGCCTCGCGCACCATGCTCATGAACCTGCACACGATGCGGTGGGACGAGCGGATCGCCGAGTCGATCGGTGTGCCGCTGGGCATCCTGCCCGAGATCCGCTCCTCCGCCGAGGTCTACGGCGAGGTCACCGGCGGCAAGCTCGGCGACCTGCTGGGCGGCATCCCGGTCGCCTCCGCGCTCGGCGACCAGCAGGCGGCCCTGTTCGGCCAGACCTGTTTCTCCGAGGGCGAGACCAAGTCGACCTACGGTACCGGCACCTTCATGGTGATGAACACCGGCGACAAGATCATCAACTCGTACGCCGGTCTGCTGACCACCGTCGGCTACAAGATCGGCGACCAGCCCACGGTGTACGCGCTGGAGGGCTCGATCGCCGTCACCGGTTCGCTGGTGCAGTGGATGCGCGACCAGATGGGCCTCATCTCCACCGCCGCCGAGATCGAGACGCTCGCGCTCTCCGTCGAGGACAACGGCGGCGCCTACTTCGTGCCGGCCTTCTCCGGCCTGTTCGCCCCGCACTGGCGTTCCGACGCCCGCGGTGTGATCGCCGGCCTGACCCGGTACGTCACCAAGGCGCACCTCGCGCGCGCCGTCCTGGAGGCCACCGCCTGGCAGACCCGCGAGATCGCCGACGCCATGGTGAAGGACTCCGGTGACGAGCTGGTGGCCCTCAAGGTCGACGGCGGCATGACCTCCAACAACCTGCTGATGCAGACGCTCGCCGACGTCCTGGACGCGCCCGTGGTGCGCCCGATGGTCGCCGAGACCACCTGCCTCGGCGCCGCCTACGCCGCCGGCCTCGCCGTCGGCTTCTGGTCCAGCACCGACGAGCTGCGCGCCAACTGGCGCCGGGCCGCCGAGTGGACCCCCCAGATGGACGCGGAGACCCGCGACCGCGAGTACAAGAACTGGCTCAAGGCCGTCGACCGGACCATGGGCTGGATCGAGGACGAGAGCTGAGCGGCCCCTTTCGGCTCAAACGCTCTGACGAGGAGTAAGTACCCCACATGACCAGTCAGTCCACCCTGCAGTCCGTGCCTGCCCTGGGAACGCACCCGGCCTCCGGCTCCAACCCGAGTCGCGCCGAGACCAGGGAGCAGCTCTCCAAGGCGTCGTACGACCTTCTTGTGATCGGCGGCGGCATCCTGGGCATCTCCACCGCCTGGCACGCCGCGCAGTCCGGGCTCAGGGTGGCGCTGGTCGACGCCGGCGACTTCGCCGGTGCCACGTCCTCCGCCTCCTCCAAGCTGCTCCACGGCGGTCTGCGCTACCTCCAGACCGGCGCGGTGAAGCTGGTGGCGGAGAACCACTTCGAGCGTCGTGCGGTGTCCCGTCAGGTGGCCCCCCACCTGGCGAACCCGCTGACCTTCTACCTCCCCGTGTACAAGGGCGGCCCGCACGGCGCGGCGAAGCTCGGCGCGGGCGTCTTCGCCTACTCGGCGCTGTCCGCGTTCGGCGACGGCGTCGGCCACCTGCTCTCCCCCGCCAAGGCGGCGCAGGACGTGCCGGAGCTGCGCACCGAGAACCTCAAGGCCGTGGCCGTGTACGGCGACGACCAGATGAACGACGCGCGCATGGCGCTGATGACGGTCCGCGCGGCCGTCGAGGCGGGCGCGGTCGTGCTGAACCACGCCGAGGTCACCGGCCTGCGCTTCACCCGTGGCCGGGTGACGGGCGCGGAGCTGAAGGACCGGATGTCCGGTGACGAGTTCGGGGTCGACGCCCGGCTGGTGCTGAACGCGACCGGCCCCTGGGTGGACCACCTGCGCACGATGGAGGACCCGAACGCGGCGCCGTCCATCCGGCTGTCCAAGGGCGCGCACCTGGTCCTGAAGCGGACCTCGCCGTGGAAGGCCGCGCTGGCCACCCCGATCGACAAGTACCGGATCACCTTCGCCCTCCCGTGGGAGGACATGCTGCTGCTCGGCACCACCGACGAGGAGTACGAGGGCGACCCGGCGGATGTTTCGGTCAACGACAAGGACATAGCGCAGATCCTGGACGAGGCGGCGTTCTCCGTCCGGGACCAGCAGCTGAAGAAGGACCTGATCACGTACGCGTTCGCCGGTCTGCGGGTGCTGCCGGGCGGCCCCGGTGACACCGCGAAGGCCAAGCGCGAGACGGTGGTGACCGAGGGCAAGGGCGGCATGCTGTCCGTCGCGGGCGGCAAGTGGACCACGTTCCGCCACATCGGTCGTACGATCATGAAGAAGCTGGAGGCGCTGCCGGGCCACCCGCTGGGCGACGACTTCGAGCCGATCTCCTCGCTGCCGAAGAAGCTGCCGCTGCCCGGTGTCGCCAACCCGCGCGCGGTCGCGCACCGGCTGCTGGTGGACGGCCCGGCGCCCGGCCCCCGGATGGGTGCCGACACCGCCAAGCACCTGGCCACCCACTACGGCTCGCTGGCGTTCGACATCGCCCGGCTGGCCAACGAGAACCCGGAGCTGGCGCGGCGGGTGCACCCGGACGCGCCGGAGATATGGGCTCAGGTCGTGTGGGCCCGTGACCACGAGTGGGCCGAGACGGCGGACGACGTGCTGCGCCGCCGTACCACGCTCACCATCCGCGGCCTGGCCACGGACGAGATCCGCGCGCAGGTCCAGGGTCTGCTCGACGAGAAGTAGTACCGGCGGGAAGTAGGTCCGGCGGGAAGTAGTCCCGGCCGGGCGCCGAGACCGGGGAAGGGGCGGCCCGTGCGCACGGGCCGCCCCTTCCGCGCGCCCGCCGGTCCGGGTCCGGTCCGGGCCCGGGGTCCGGGGTTTGTCAGGGGCGCGGGGGTGTTCGAGCGGGGAGGGTGGGGCAGTGATCCGTTCACTGCCCCTGTACGGGGACTGCGGACGCCCTTGCCGGACGCCGTAAGGTTGGTGAGTCAAGCGAGGGCACGTCGGAAGGAGGCACTGGGTGATCGAGCTGGAGGGGGTTCCCGAGCTGATCGACCCAGTCATGGTGGCCGCGTTCGAGGGCTGGAACGATGCCGGTGACGCCGCCTCCACGGCGGTCGCGCATCTGGAACGCGAGTTCAAGGGCGAGGTGTTCGCGGCGCTGGACGCCGAGGACTACTACGACTTCCAGGTGAACCGGCCGACGGTGTTCATGGAGGGCGGGGTACGCAAGATCACCTGGCCGACGACCCGGCTCTCGGTGGTCCGCGTCGGCGGGGAGAAGCCGCGCGACCTGGTGCTGGTGCGGGGCATCGAGCCGTCCATGCGCTGGCGTTCGTTCTGCAACGAGCTGCTCGGTTTCGCGCACGAGCTGGGCGTGGAGCTGGTGGTCGTCATGGGCGCGCTGCTCGGGGACACCCCGCACACGCGTCCGGTACCGGTCAGCGGGGTCACCTCGGACACGGAGCTGGCCCAGCGGATGGACCTGGAGGAGACCAAGTACGAGGGTCCGACGGGCATCGTCGGCGTCCTCCAGGAGGCGTGCGCGCATGCCGGGGTGCCGGCGGTGTCGCTGTGGGCGGCGGTGCCGCACTACGTATCCCAGCCGCCCAACCCCAAGGCCACGCTGGCGCTGCTCAACCGTCTCGAGGATCTGCTGGACCTGCGGATCCCGCAGGGCGAGCTGCCGGAGGACGCGCGGGCCTGGCAGGTGGGCGTGGACCAGCTGGCCGCGGAGGACAGCGAGGTCGCGGAGTACGTCCAGACGCTGGAGGAGGCCCGCGACACCGCGGAGCTGCCGGAGGCGTCCGGGGAGGCGATCGCGCGGGAGTTCGAGCGGTATCTGCGGCGGCGGGACACACCGGGCGGCAAGGCGCGTCCGCCCAAGCCGGATGCGGATGCCTCCGGCGGTTCGGCCGGCGATGACGAGGGTGACGGGGCGGAGGACTGAGGTACGGCGAAGGGGCGGTCCCGGATCGGGGCCGCCCCTTCTTCGTGTTGTCGAAGGCGCTACGGGGGGCCGCTTGAGGTGGTCGGGCGGCTGCCGCGTCGTCGTGGGTTCTCGCGCGGTTCCCCGCGCCCCTCGGGGGCGCGGGGGCCGGCGGTGCTTACAGGGCGACGCCCAGGAGGGCGTCCACCGCCCTGGTGACCAGGCCAGGAGCGCTCGTGTCCGGGCCGCCCTCGGTGTTCTGGCGGGCGGCCCAGCGGTCCACCGCGGCGAGCGCGGCGGGGGCGTCCAGGTCGTGGGAGAGGGCATCGCGGATCTCCTCGACCAGGGCGTCGGCGGCGGGGCCGTCGGGGCGGGAGACCGCGGCGCGCCAGCGGTCGAGGCGGTCGAGGGCGTCCTGGAGGACCTGGTCGGTCCACTCCCAGTCGGCCCGGTAGTGGTGGGCGAGCAGGGCGAGGCGGATCGCGGCCGGGTCGACGCCGTCGCGGCGCAGCCGGGAGACGAAGACCAGGTTGCCCTTGGACTTGGACATCTTCTCGCCGTCGAGCGCGACCATGCCGGCGTGCACGAACGCCTTGGCCATCGGGAACTCGCCGGTGAGCACCTGGGCGTGCGAGGCGCCCATCTCGTGGTGCGGGAAGGCCAGGTCGGAGCCGCCGCCCTGGACGTCGAAGCCCATGCCGAGGTGGTCGAGGGCGATGGCCACGCACTCGATGTGCCAGCCGGGCCGGCCGGGGCCGAGGGAGGCGCCGTCCCAGCTGGGCTCGCCCTCGCGGGCCGCCATCCACAGCATCGGGTCGACCGGGTTCTTCTTGCCCGGACGGTCCGGGTCACCGCCGCGTTCGGCGGACAGCAGCCGCATGGCGGCCGCGTCGAGGTGCGAGACCGAGCCGAAGTGCGGATCGGACTCGACGGAGAAGTAGATGTCGCCGTCCAGTTCGTAGGCCGCGCCGAGGTCGCGCAGCCGCTCCACGAGCGGGACGATGCCGGGTATCGCCTCGACGGCGCCTATGTAGTGCCGCGGCGGGAGCATCCGCAGGGCGGTCATGTCCTCGCGGAAGAGGGAGGTCTCCTTCTCGGCGAGGGCGACCCAGTCGACGCCGTCGCGCTCCGCGCGCTCCAGGAGCGGGTCGTCGACGTCGGTGACGTTCTGGACGTAGTGGACCTGCCGCTTGGTGTCGAGCCACACGCGCTGAACGAGGTCGAACGCGTTGTAGGTCGCCGCGTGACCCATGTGGGTCGCGTCGTACGGGGTGATGCCGCAGACGTAGATGCGGGCGACGGGACCGGGCTGGAGGGTGACCAGGCCGCCGGTCGCGGTGTCGTGGATCCTCAGGTCGCGGCCCTGACCAGGCAGGGCGGGGACCTCGGAAGCGGGCCAGGCATGCATGTACATGAGCCTAACCGGCCGCGCGTCGGGCACACGACCGGCATCGGGTCGGATGGCCGGTTGGGCGCTCTTGTAACTTCGGCCGGGTTGTGATCACACGGGCGGCCAGGGGATCGCCGGCCAGTCCCCGCCGGGCTCCGGGTGGACTCCGGAGGTGAGGAGGGCGGCGACGCGGGCGCGGGTGGCGTCCAGTTCCGCCGCGGTGATCAGCGGGGCGAGGCGCGCGCCCAGGTCGCCGTCCAGGGCGTCGCGGAGCCGCTTGAGGACCTCGACGGCCTCGGCGGTGAGGGGTTCACCAGCCCAGCCCCACAGCAGGGTACGGAGTTTGTCCTCGGTGTTGAAGCTGACGCCGTGGTCGATGCCGTAGAGCCGGCCGTCGGCGGTGGGCAGCAGGTGGCCGCCCTTGCGGTCGGCGTTGTTGAGCACGGCGTCGAGGACGGCGAGCCGGCGCAGCCGCTCGTCGTCGGCGTGCACGAGCAGCGCGGTGCGGCCCTCGCCGACCTCGGCGAAGCCGATGGCCTTCCAGCCGGGCCCGGGCTCCTCGCCGTCGACCAGGGCGAGCAGTTCGGGCTCCGGGGACACCTCGATCCACAGCTGGCACATGCCCTCGCCGTAGGGGCCGTCGCGCAGCACGGTGGGCGGGACGAGGCCCCAGCCGGTGGCCTCGGAGACCTCGTAGGCGGCGACCTCGCGGGCGGCGAGGGTGCCGTCGGGGAAGTCCCACAGGGGGCGCTCGCCGGCCACCGGCTTGTAGACGCAGGTGGCTTCCCGGCCGTCGTGGGCGACGGTGCAGAACAGGGCGGCGTTCGAGGCGTCGCGGATGCGGCCGCGCACGGTCAGCTCACCGCGGGCGAGCAGTTCGGCGGCGCCCGGATCGGCGGCCCTCACGCCCCGCGGCGGTATCCGTTCTGGCGCGGGCATACGTGTCCTTCCGGATCGAGCGGGAGGCTGCACAGCGGGCACGGCGGCCGCCCGGCGTTGACGACGTCGAGGGCGCGCTTGGCGAAGGCACGGGCCTGCGCGCCGGTCAGCCGGACCCGCAGCATCGGGGGCCCGTTCTCCTCGTCCTGGAGCAGCCGTTCCTCGGCCTCGGCGAGGTCCTCCTCGGTGTCGGCGTCCAGCTCCACCAGGGCCTGCGCCTCCACGACCATGCGCTGTTCCTCGGCGTCCCAGGCCAGTGCCATGGTGCCGACCCGGAACTCCTCCTCGACGGGGGTCTCCAGCGGGGCGGTGTCGGCGATCTCGCTGGGCGCCATGGCCGGGACGGCTGCGCTGCCGCCGCTGCGGCGCACGACTTCGTCCAGGAGTTCGTCCATGCGCTCGGCGAGCGCGGCGACCTGGGTCTTCTCCAGGACCACGCTGGTCACCCGGGGGCCGGCGATGGCCTGGAGGAAGAACGTACGGCGTCCGGGCAGTCCGACCGTGCCGGCCACGAAGCGGTCCGGCGGATCGTAGAGGAACACCTGACGGGACACGTCCTGTCTCCATGGGGTCGAGAGTTTCGGCGGTGCGGGTGCGGGCCGCTGCGGATACGCGACGGCGCGGATCGCTTCACCCTACTGCGGGCGACGATCACGGTGCGCCCGCACCACCACCGACCGGTGCGTCGCCGTCGGGGTGCTCCTCGCGGGGGGCGAGCGAGGCGAGATCGCCGGTGTCGCCGAGGCGGACGAGGAAGGGGCGCAGGCGGGTGTAGCGGATCGCGGTGATGGAACACGGCTCCACGGAGATCCGCTGGAAGAGGTCGAGATGGAGGCCGAGGGCGTCGGCGACCAGGGATTTGATGATGTCACCGTGCGAGCACATGAGGTAGACGGCGTCGGCGCCGTGGTTGCGTTCGACGCGCGCGTTCCACTCGCGTACGGCTTCGGCGGCGCGGGTCTGCATGGCGCGCATGGACTCCCCGCCGGGGAAGGCGGCGGCGGAGGGGTGGGCCTGGACGACCTCCATCAGCGGCTCGTCCTTGAGTTCGGCGAGCTTGCGGCCGGACCAGTCGCCGTAGTGGCACTCCCCGATCCGGTCGTCGGTGTGCGCGGTCAGGCCGGGGCGGGCCGCGAGGAGGGGGGCCAGGGTCTCCTGGCAGCGCTGGAGCGGGCTGGTGACGACCTCGGCCAGGGGCAGGGCGGCGAGGCGGTCGGGCAGGGCGGCGGCCTGGGCGGTGCCCCGCTCGTCCAGGGAGACCCCGGGAGTCCAGCCGGCGAGCAGGCCGGAGGTGTTGGCGGTGGAACGTCCGTGCCTTACGAGGATCAGCGTGGGCATGCGGACCAGGGTAGGCGCATCAGGTGATGCGCCGGTGATCTCATGAGGGGAGAATGCGCTCCGTGATCGTCGACTGTGCCATCTACCGGCACGGACAGCGGACCGAGGGTCCGGAGGACCTGTCCGACGCGCTCGCCGAGGCGCGGGCGGCGGGCGGGTTCGTGTGGATCGGGCTGTACGAGCCGTCCGAGCGGGAGTTCGACCTGGTGACCCGGGAGTTCGGGCTGCACCCACTGGCGGTGGAGGACGCCCTCAAGGCGCATCAGCGCCCCAAACTCGAGGTGTACGAGGATTCGCTGTTCGTGGTGCTGAAACCGGTCGCCTACGAGGCGGAGAGCGACACGGTCTCGGCGGGCGAGGTGATGGTGTTCGTCGGCGACAGCTTCGTGGTGACGGTGCGGCACGGCGAGGCCTCGCCGCTGGCGGCGGTGCGGCACCGGCTCGAGGAGGAGCCGGAGATGCTCGACAAGGGGCCCACCTCGGTGCTGTACGCCATCGCCGACGCCATCGTGGACCGGTACCTGGAGGTGGCGACCGAGCTCCAGACGGATCTGGAGGAGGTGGAGGCGGAGGTGTTCCGGCCGGAGGTGGGCGGCGCGCGCAACACCGCCTCGCGGATCTACGGCTTCAAGCGGCAGATCGTGGAGTTCCGCCGGGCGACCGTGCCGCTGGCGGTGCCACTGTCCCGGCTGGCGGGGACGGGGCCGCTCGGCTCGGGCGGCGGGGTGCCGTTCGTGCATGAGCGGGCGCGGCCGTTCTTCCGGGACGTGGGTGACCATCTGTCCCGTGTCAACGAGTCGGTGGAGGGGTTGGACCGGCTGGTGTCGGACGTGCTGTCGGCGCATCTGGCGCAGACGGGCGTGCGGCAGAACGACGACATGCGCAAGATCTCCGCCTGGGCGGCGATGGCGGCGGTGCCCACGATGATCGCCGGGATCTACGGCATGAACTTCGACCACATGCCCGAGCTGCACTGGCTGTGGTCGTACCCGGCGGTGATCCTGGTGATGGCGCTGCTGGAGGTGGTCCTGTACCGGATGTTCAAGCGGCGCGAGTGGCTGTGAGCCGCGTCGGCGGTCAGGGCGCCTCGGAAGAAGGCGCCGGAGAGTCGTAACCGCTCGTCGCCGGGCGCGTTGTTCCCGGTGACGGCCGTGGCGGGGAAGCCTCCCCCGAGCCCCCACCACGGCCGTGGAAGTCCTCCCGGCTCAGGCGAGCCCGGCGCGCTCCAGGGCCTCGGTGCCGGCGCGCAGCGAGGCGAGCCGCTCCTCGAGGGTGAATCCGGCGGGGGCGAGGCTGAGGGTGGTGACACCGGCCTCGGCGTAGGCCTTCATCCGGTCGGCGATGCGGTCGACGGAGCCCAGCAGCGTGGTCTTGTCGATGAGGTCCTGCGGGATCGCGGCGGCCGCGCCCTGCTTGTCCCCGGACAGGTACTTCTGCTGGATCTCGGCGGCCTCCCGCTCGTAACCCATGCGCTGCGCGAGCTTGTTGTAGAAGTTCTGCTTGGCGCTGCCCATGCCGCCGACGTACAGCGCGGTGTAGGGGCGGAAGGTGTCGGCGAGCGCGGCCACGTCCTTGTCGTCGCCGACGGCCATCGGCAGGGTCGGGCAGACGTCGAACCCGTCGAGGGTCTTGCCCGCCTTCTCCCGGCCCGCGCGCAGATGCGTGAGGGTGGTCTCCTCCAGGTGCTCGGCGGCGGGGAAGATCAGCAGGGCGCCGTCGGCGATCTCGCCGGTCTGCTCCAGGTTCTTCGGGCCGATCGCGGCGATGTAGAGCGGGATGTGCTCGCGCTGCGGGTGCACGGTCAGTTTGAGCGGCTTGCCCGGACCGCCCGGCAGCGGCAGCGTCCAGTGCTCGCCCTCGTACGACAGCCGCTCACGGGTCATCGCCTTGCGGACGATCTCCACGTACTCGCGGGTGCGGGCCAGCGGCTTGTCGAACGTGACGCCGTACCAGCCCTCGGAGACCTGCGGTCCGGAGACGCCGAGACCGAGCCGGAAGCGGCCGCCGGAGAGGGTGTCCAGGGTGGCCGCGGTCATCGCGGTCATCGCGGGCTGACGGGCCGGGATCTGGAAGATGGCGGAGCCCACGTCGATGCGCTCGGTCTGGGCGGCGACCCAGCTGAGCACGGTGGCCGCGTCGGAGCCGTACGCCTCGGCGGCCCAGCACACGGCATAGCCCAGCCGGTCGGCCTCCTGGGCCACGGCCAGATTGTCCCCGTCCATTCCGGCACCCCAGTAGCCGAGGTTGAGTCCGAGTTGCATGGCCGATTCCCCTTACCCGTGAGTAACGTCCCTGTGGCGCAGACCTTAGCGTGCGGGCGCGGGCGGTGCCCCGCGCGGGCCCGGACGAGTTGTCCACAGGCAACCCACCGCACTGGTTCTGGCCAGTAATCTCGCGGTCATGGAGCAGAGGCATCTCGGCCGTACCGGCCTGCGCGTGTCCCGGATCGGACTCGGCACCCTCACCTGGGGCCGGGACACCGAAGAACATGACGCCGCGGACATGCTCAAGGCGTTCTGGGAGGCCGGCGGCACCCTCGTCGACACCGCGGACGTGTACGGCGGCGGGGAGGCGGAGTACCTGCTCGGGCGGCTGATGGAGCGGCTCGTGCCCCGCCGTGACCTGGTCGTCTCCACGAAGGCGGGCAGCGTCCCGTACCCCGGCCGCCGCTTCGACGGCTCCCGCGGGCATCTTCTCGCCGCGCTGGACGCCTCCCTCGACCGCCTGGGCACGGACCATGTGGACCTCTGGCACATCCACGCGTGGGACGCCGAGACCCCGCTGGAGGAGACGCTCCAGGCCCTGGACATAGCGGTGGCCAGCGGCCGGGCCCGGTACGCGGGGGTGTCCAACTTCTGCGGCTGGCAGCTCGCCAAGGCGGCCACCTGGCAGCTCGCGGCGCCGGGCACCCGCACCCGGCTGGCCAGCACGCAGATGGAGTACTCGCTGCTCCAGCGGGGCGTGGAGCGGGAGGTGCTGCCCGCCGCGCTGGACCTGGGCGTGGGCCTGCTGCCGTCCTCCCCGCTCGGGCGGGGGGTGCTGACCGGAAAGTACCGGCACGGCACGCCCGCCGACTCGCGCGGTGCCTCCGAGCATCTGGCGCCCTTCGTGGAGCCGTATCTGGACGACACGGCGACGCGCATCGTGGACGCGGTGACGACGGCCGCCGACGGGCTCGCGGTCACCCCGCTCCAGGTGGCCCTCGCCTGGGTCCGCGACCGCCCCGGCGTCACCGCCCCGATCGTCGGCGCGCGCACCGCGCAGCAGCTCACGGCGGCGTTGTCAGTGGAGGCGCTTAGTCTTCCTGACGAGATCTGCCGGGCGCTGGACGATGTGTCGGCGCCCTTGCACCGTTATCCCGATCACGACTGGAGCACGCTGTGAGCACGGAACCGGAGACCACGGAGGACACGGGGCCGGGGACGCCGGAGATGCCAGAGGCGCCGGACGAGGTGGCCGGGAATGGTCTTACGGCGGACGGCGGTGACGGTGCGTCCGGGAGGGCCGATGTGACGGACGACGACTCGGGCGAGCAGACGACTGAGGGGGCTTCGGAGGTCTCGGGGCCGGAGCCGGCGGCCGATGGTGCCGCCGGGGGGCCGGAGCTGTCCGAGGCGGCGGCGGAGCTGGCGGCGCAGCGGCTCGAGCGGGAGCGGATCGAGCGGCGCAAGGCGGAGCGGAAGGCGCCCGTCGAGAGCGGCGCCAAGCTGAGCGGGAAGGCGGCCGATCTGCTGGCCGCCGTGCGCGCGGTGGAGGGCGGCAAGAAGCCGGCGACCGCGGTGTCCGCCGAGTCCACGCGGCCCGCGCCCGAGCGGGCGGCCCAGCCGGGCCCCGCGGCCGCTCCAACGCGTCCGGTACCCGAGCCGGAGCGGGTGCGCCAGGAGCGGCCCGCGCCTGTCCCCGCCTCCGCGCCGGTCGGTCCTTCGCAGCAGGCGGTGGACGCGGTGCGCCGGGTGCTCGCGGAGGGTGGGGCGCCGGAGGCGCTGGGCAGGCAGGCGGCCGTGGCGCTCGGCGAGGGCGCCGGGGACGTGCTGCGGGAGGATCCCTGGCAGTTGCTGCGCGTCCCGGGGGTGCGGCCCGAGCAGGCGGACGGGTTCGCGCGGGCGCTGCTCGGTGCCGGATGCGGTCCGGCGGACGAGCGGCGGGGGCGGGCGGTGACGGTCTGGCTGCTGGAGCAGGCGGCCCTCGCCGGGCACACCGCCCTGGAGCTGCCCGCGCTCACCGCGGCCCTGGCCCAACGGGGCGTGCCGGACCCGGACGAGGCCGTGCAGTCCACCCTGGCCGAGGGTGAGGCGCTGGTGTTCGAGGACGCCCTGGAGGAGTCGGGCGTCCCGGCCGTGCGGGCGGCGGACGACGAGGAGGAGGCGGCGGCGGAGCGCCCGGTGCGGGTGCTCATCGCCCTGGAGCGGTACGCCCTGGCCGAGGAGAGCCTCGCCGACGGCCTGGCCCGGTTGGCCAACTCCCCGGCCCAGGAGACCTCTCACGCGTGGGCGCCGGTCGCCGCGGCGGTGACGGGCGGCGCCGCCGAGCTGGCCCGCGCGGTCGCCGGGCACGGCCTGGTCCTGCACACCGGTGGCGAGGCGGCCCGCGCCGAACCGGCGGCCCTGCTCGCCGCCGCTCTGGAGGCCGGCCTGCGGGCCCTCGCCGTGTGCCACACCCCGGAGGGCCGCGACCGTCTCGCCGCACTGTCGCCGGCGGGGGGCGCGGGCATCGGCACCGTCGCCGGGCTGCTGGCCGGTGCCGAGGGGCCCGGCCGGGACGCGGACGGAGCGCTGGAGCTGGACCTGCTGATCGTGCTGGACGCGCCCCAGCTGGACGTGGAGGGCGCGGCGATGCTGGTGGAGTCGCTGCCCGACGGGGCGCGGCTGGTGCTCAGCGGGGATCCGGCACTGCTGTGGTCGGCCGGTCCGGGGCGGGTCTTCGCCGATCTGCTCGCGGCCCGCGCCTGCCCCCAGATCGTCTCCCGGCTGCCCGACCCCGGTCCGATCGGCGAGCTGGTCTCCGGGATCGGCATCGGCGAGCTGAACCAGGTCGAGGCGCCCGGTAAGGAGGTCGTGATCGTGCCGGTGCGGGACGCGGGCGAGGCCGTGCACCGGACGGTGCAGCTGGTCGCGGAGTCGGTGCCGCGGGCCTTCCAGGTCCCCGTGGAGCAGACCGTGGTGATCACGCCGGGCCATGGCGGCGCGGCCGGCACCCGAGCCCTGAACGCCGCGCTGAAGGAGCGCCTCAACCCCGGCCCAGGCCGGTTCGGCGGCTTCGACCCCGGCGACCGGATCGCCTACTCCCCCGCACCGGGCCGGACGCTGCCGGGCACGGTGGTGGGGGCCGACGCCGAGGGGCTGCACCTGTCCTGCGCGGGCGCCCCCGTGGTCGTACCGCGTGAGCGGGTGGAGGGATGTGTGCGGCACGGATGGGCGCTGACCGCGCACCAGGCGGTGGGCGGGCGCTGGCCCGCGGCGGTCGTGGTGCTGCCCGGCTACGCCGCGGGGGCGCTCAGCAGGCCCTGGGTGTACACGGCGTTCGGCCGGGGCGAGCGGCATCTGTCCGTGGTGCACGGGGTGGAGGGCGCGCTGCCGCGGGCGGTCGCGGAGGTCCCGGCCAAGCCGCGTACGACCCGGCTGGCGACGCTGCTGCGCCCGCAGGCACCGACCGGCTGAGGCGCGGCGCCGCCGGGGTGGCGATCACCTGTGGCGGCGCCCCGCGGCGGGGCCGTACCGGCTTCGCACCGGTACGGCCCCGCCGCCGGGGGTCACCTGCCGGCGCCCCGGACGCCCACGCCGCCGGCCTCCCCGTCATCGTGCTCGTCGTGCTCGTCGTCGGCCTCGTCCAGGTCCTCGTCGTCCACGAACTCGATGTCGTCGTCCTCGGCGTCCGGGTCGGCGTCGTCGTCCTCGTCGTCGAAGACCGCGCTGACGTCGAACCTGCACACCACCGCCTGCGGACCGATGTGCTCGAAGGGGGCCTCCAGCCATTCCCCGGCCTCCGGGGGCTCCTCGGCCGCGGTGACCCAGAGCGTGGAGTCGCCCTCCTCCAGGCCGAACTCCTTGTGCCGGGAGGCGATCTCGTCGGGTTCGAACTCGCCGAACAGCAGGCTGAGCGCGCCGGGGACGGTGCCCGCGGCGTCCTCGTCCAGGCCGGCCAGGTCCTCGAAGTCGTCCGCGGCCTCGACCCGCTCGGCCTGGGCCAGCAGCCGCTGGGGCTCCGCCACGGTGTAGTCGCGGCGGATCAGCACGCTGATCGCATGGGGTTCCTCGGGGCCCGCGTAGGGGGGCAGCGTCTCCTCGGCGCCGGGGATCTCGAAGGGAGTGACCTCGTCGTAGCGGTCGTAGAGCAGCTCGTCGTACACCTCGGCGGCCGCGGCCAGCTGGTTGAACGCCTCGAAAACGGCCGGGTCGTCGTCTCCTGACCTGCGTTCGACCGCCGCCAGGTGACGGTCGAGCGCGGTCTTGATCGCCTCGGCGGCGGCACGTACCTCGGCAGCGGTGGGCTGCGCAGCATCAGACATAGTGCAGACGCTATCCGTACCGGGCACCAGCCCGCACAATAGATGCGATGCCGGAATACGAATTTGTCGACGTGTATGTGCCTCGCGGGGTGTCCCGCAAGGAGACCACACGTCTGCTGACGGACCATGCCGAGTACGGACACTGGGAGTTGGACCGCCTGAGCCTGCTGCGCGACGGCAGCCGCAAGGTTCGGCTGCGGCGGCGGATCATCCGCCAGGTGCGGGCCACCTGGTGAGACGGGACCGCTGAGGGCGAAGGGGGCGCGAAAGACGCGGAGCGGGCCCGCCGGTCTGGCCGGACCCGCTCCCCGTTCGCCGTCCGTCGCGCGATGATCGCCCGCGGCTAGGCCCTGGCGCGTGCCTTGCGGTAGAGCACGGCACCCGCGATCAGGGCGCCCGCGCCGGCCGGCAGTGCCAGGCCCAGCGGGAGGTCACTGCCGGTGTGCGCGAGCTGTCCCGTGGTCAAGGACGCCGAGGGACCCTGCGGAACGTGCACCTGGTGGGCGGGCGGGGTCGCCGGGGTGCCCGGCTTACCCGGCTGGCTCGGCTTACCCGGCTGAGACGGCTTACCCGGCTGGCTCGGCTTACCCGGCTGAGACGGCTGGCGCGGGTGGCCAGGGTGACTCGGGTGACCGGGGTGACTCGGGTGGCCAGGGTGACCGGGGTGGCTCGGCGGGCTGGTGTGGCCGCCGCCCGGTGGACGGCCGTGCGTCCCGCCGCTGTTGGCGCAGCCGTTGCCCGTGGCCGGGTTGCCCACGCCGACGACGTCGACGCTGTTGCCGCACACGTTCACCGGGACGTCGATCGGCACCTGGACGGTGTTGCCCGATCCCACGCCCGGCGAGCCGGAGGTGTGGCCGCCGGCGGCCGAGCCTCCGGAGCCGCCGTGGCCGTGACCGCCGCCGGAGTTGGCGCAGGCATTGCCCGCCGCCGGGTTGAGGAGCCCGACGACATTGACGGTGTTGCCGCACACGTTCACCGGCACGTGCACCGGCGCCTGGACGGTATTGCCCGACAGGACGCCGGGTGAGCCGGTGGCGGCACCGGACGCGCCCGCGTCCGCGTGTGCCATCCCGGTCGCGGCGGCGAGTACCCCGGTCGCCGCCGCCATGGTCATCAGACCCTTACGGGTTCCTTGTCGCATCGCTGCGTACCCCCCTGCCTTCGCTTGCCTTCACTGTCTGGGAAAAGGCCGGTCGGCCTCGGAGCGCATGGCGCGCGCTCCGAGGCCGACGGCTGGTAGAAGACGCCCCTCGGGGTGGAAAGCCCCTACGGGGAACCGGCGTCAGCTGTTGACGCAGGTGTTGCCGAAGGCGGGGTTCAGGAGCCCGATCACGTTGATCGTGTCGCCGCACACGTTCACCGGGACGTGCACGGGCACCTGGATGACGTTGCCGGAGACGACACCCGGAGAGTGCAGGGCGGCACCCTGGGCACCGGAGTCGGCGACGGCCAGGCCCGCGCCCGCGAGAACCAGCCCACCGGTGGCAGCCGCGGCAGCGACGACCTTCTTGATCATTGTTCCTCCTCGTTGGCAATGCGGCCCCAAGGTGCGGGGTCGCATCACCTGTAACGAGGAGGGAGTAATGGAGCTACGAGCTTATGGTCGCATTCACCCTTCTCAGTCGATCTCGAACGGGCGCCCGAAACCCCGGTGGTCCGGCTCGAACGCCCAGGGGCCGCTCAGGAGGCGTCGATGAACCGGTCGAGCACCCGCACGCCGAACTGGAGGCCGTCCACCGGCACCCGCTCGTCCACGCCGTGGAACATGCCGGCGAAGTCCAGCTCCGGCGGCAGCTTCAGCGGGGCGAAGCCGAAGCCGCGGATGCCGAGGTCGTCGAAGGACTTGGCGTCCGTGCCGCCGGAGAGCATGTACGGGACCGCCTTGGCGATGGGGTCCTCGGCGAGCAGCGCGGACTGCATGGCCTCGACCAGCGCCCCGTCGAAGCTGGTTTCGACCGCCTTGTCGGCGTGCACGTCCTCCCGGCGCACATGCGGGCCGAGCAGCCGGTCGAGGTCGCCGAGGAACTCCTCCTCGTATCCGGGCAGGAAGCGGCCGTCGATGTGCGCGGTGGCCTCGCCGGGGATGACGTTGACCTTGTAACCGGCGTTCAGCTGGGTCGGGTTGGCGGTGTTGCTCAGGGTCGCGCCGATCAGCTTGGCGATGCCGCCGAGCCTGGCGATGGTGGCCTCCATGTCCTCGGGGTCCAGCTCGGTGCCGAGCGCGTCGCCCAGCTCGTCGAGGAAGGCGCGGGTGGTCTTGGTGACGCGGACCGGGAACTTGTGCCGGCCGACGCGGGCGACCGCCTCGGACAGCTCGGTGATGGCGTTGTCCCGGTGGATCATGGAGCCGTGCCCGGCGGTGCCGGCCACGGTGAGCTTCATCCAGTGCATGCCCTTCTCGGCCGTCTGGATCAGGTAGAGGCGCCGCTGCTCGTTCACGGTGAAGGAGAAGCCGCCGACCTCGCTGATCGCCTCTGTGACGCCCTCGAACAGCTCGGGGTGGTGGTCGACCAGGTGGCGGGCGCCGAAGGTGCCGCCCGCCTCCTCGTCGGCGAGGAAGGCGACGACGATGTCGCGCGGGGGCCGCCGCCCGCTGCGCAGCCGGTCGCGCACCACCGCGAGGGTCATGGCGTCCATGTCCTTCATGTCGACCGCCCCGCGGCCCCATACGCATCCGTCGGCGATCTCGCCGGAGAAGGGGTGGTGGGTCCAGTCGTCGGCATTGGCCGGTACGACGTCGAGGTGGCCGTGGATGAGCAGGGCGGGCCGGGAGGGGTCCTCCCCCTCGATGCGGGCCACGGTGGAGGCGCGGCCGGGGTGGGACTCGTAGATCTTCGGCTCCAGGCCGACCTCCGCCAGCTTCTCGGCGACCCACTCGGCGGCCTGGCGCTCGCCGGGTCCGGAGTGGTCGCCGTAGTTGCTGGTGTCGAACCGGATCAGGTCGCGGCAGAGGTCCACGACCTCGTCTTCACCGGTGACGCCCTGGGCCGTGTCCTTCTCGCTCACGCTGCTTCCTCCCGCTTACCTGCTGGTGGGTCCCCCTCATCCTCTCTCCGCGCCGGGTCCGGGCCCAAGACCGGTCCCGGCCCGTCACACGCCGTTCACGCCCGCCCGCCGCGGACCGGGGGGTGATCAGCCACCCGGGAAAGCCTGGTAATGTTTTCCCTGTCGCCGCGAGGGAAACCCCGCCGAGGGAGAACCGCGCACGACAGACACCTTGTCCGGGTGGCGGAATGGCAGACGCGCTAGCTTGAGGTGCTAGTGCCCTTTATCGGGCGTGGGGGTTCAAGTCCCCCCTCGGACACCAGCGAAAACCCCAGTTGATCTGGGGTTTTTCTGTTTTTCGGGCTGCCGGGCGCCGGTGGTTTCAGGGGGTGGTCGCCGTGAGGCGCCACAGGGAGGTCACTTCCGCGCGGCGCGCGGCATGCAGTGGGTCGTCGCGGTTGCCGGCGCGGGGGTGGCGTGGCCGGGTGTCGAGGCGGTCCAGCACGGTGAGGCCGGCCTCGGCGAAGAGGGCGGGCAGTTCCGTGCGGGGGCGCAGGCCGAGGTGTTCGGCGAGGTCGGAGATGATCAGCCAGCCCTCGCGCCCGGCTCCAGGTGCGCCGGGAGTCCTTCGAGGAAGCCGCGGAGCATACGGCTGCAGGCGAGGGCCCGCGCGTCGCAGTCCGTCGCCAGCACCCGCTGGACACCGCGCCGGGCCGGCACGGCGGCGAGGACGCCGGTGCCCGTGCCCGATGTCGAAGGCCGTGGACCGCGCGGGCAGCGGCGCCTCGGCCACCAGGTCGACGTACTCGCCCCGCACCGGGGAGAACACGCCGTAGTGCGGGGTGATCGACTCGTCGAGCGCCGGGACGTGGACGCCCTTCCTGCGCCACTCCGCGGCCCCCATCACCCCTTGCAGCTCGCGCAGGGGCACGACATAGGGCTCGTCCGAGCTGCCGTACGCGCGCTCGCAGGCCAGTCGTACGTCGGGGGCCCTGCGCAGGGGGAGGACATGCCCGGCCGCGACCGGTACCAGCAGCATGCCGAGGATCCTCGCGCGACGTGACCGAGCCTGCCGGCAGAGGTGGAAGTCCGGCGTCACGGAGGACCCCGGTCCCGGCTGTTTCCGGTCGGCGCGGCGGGCCATCGCGTCCAGTAACTGGCGCGCGTTGTGGAAGTCGCCGTGCCATAGCAGCACGGTGCCCTCGCACGCCAGGCGGAAGGCGGTGTCCGCCTTCATGCCGTCATCGGCCACCACGACGCGTCCCGGCGGGGCCCCGTTCACCGACCGCCACCGTGCGCGGCGCTCCTCCCCCGGACTCTCCGGCCAGCGAATGGTCTGTTCTGCGCTCATCCTCCGCATCGTCCCCGAGTTGGGGGACCGTCCGGCCGTTCACGGCGTTTGTGCGGGGCCGGTTGACGGGCCGGAGGCGTGGAAGGTGAGGTTCGTGAAGGTGTGCCCCTGGATCACCGGGCCGTGCTGCGTGCCGCCGGTGATGCTGTTGTGCACCGCGCCGGGCGGGCCGGTCCGCACGAGAGGGGCGAACTCCTCCACCAGGAGCCGGAGTTCGGCCGCCGCGTCGGGGTTCTGTTCCAGCAGGCGGCGCAGCCGGAGCCGTACCGACGCCGTCAGGTCGGAGGTGAGGTCCTGTTCGTCGGCGGTCCCGGCGGCCGTGGCCAGGGCGGTGCGGGACTCCTCCAGTTCCCCGGCCACCGCGCCGGCCTCGCCGCCGCGCGCGAAGATCCGGACCAGGCGCCGCTTCGCCTGCTCCCACGCCTCGGTGGCCATGAGGCCGACCACCGTCGTCGCTCCGGTTCCGACCAGTGTCACCAGTTCCGCTTCCATGGAGCCCCCTCGTACGCGTCCTGTGGCCGGTTCGCCCAGGGTCGTCCACGATATGTCGCGGAGAACCGCGGCTGCCACGGGCGAGCGGCCTCGGAACAGCCGGTCAGGGGTAGTACGTTGACACTTCCTGGAGACGAGAAGGCGGAGGGCATCGGCGTGGACGACGAGCGCGAGGCGGGGGCGGCGGCGACCACGCACAACTCGGTCTCGGGGAACGCGGTGATCACCGGTCCGCTCGTGATGGCGGGCCGGGTGGAGTCACTGATCATGGCGCCCGCTCCGCCGAGCGTGGCGCCGCGTCAGATTCCCCCGGCCGCTTCGTCGTTCGTCAACCGGACGAAGGAGATCGACCGCCTGCGGTCGGTCGCGGACGCCCTGCGGGACTCGCGGGTGCCGGGGATCGTGGTCCTGTCCGGGCTCTCGGGGGTGGGCAAGACACAGCTGGTGGCGCAGTGGGTGGCACGGGCACTCGAGCCGTCGTACCCCGGCGGCCACCTCTACGTCGATCTGGAAGAGGGCAGACGCGACGGTGCCGTCGACGTGAGCGGCGTGCTGGCCGGCTTCCTGCGCTCTCTCGGGGTGCACCCGGAGTTCGTCCCGGCGGGTCTGGGCGAGCGCACCGCCCTGTTCCGCAGTGTCACCTCCGAACGCCACACCCTCGTGGTCGTCGACAACGCCCGGCAGGCGGCGGAGGTCCGCCCGCTCGTCCCCGCTTCCGGTCTTCTCGTGGCCATCAGCCGCACCGGTCTGCCCGCGCTGACCATGGACGGCGCGGTGACCATCGGGGTGGAACCGCTCGACGAACGGGCCGGGGTCGAGCTCGTGCACAGCTGGCGCGTCCCGGACGCGGACGACGCGGCGCGCACCCTGGTCCGGCGGTGCAGCGGTCTGCCGCTGGCGCTTCGTGCCGTCGGTGAATGGCTGGCGCAGCGCCCGCAGTTGGGGCTGGCCGATGCGGTACGGGCCCTGGACACCACCGGATTACCGGCTCCACAGGACGGGACGGCATCGGTGACCACGGTCCTGGACATGACCTATGCGGGTCTTTCCGACCACGCCAGGCAGCTCTACCTGCTTCTCGGCTGTCTGCCGGGTACGTCCGTCACGGCCGCTCTCGCGGCCGCGGCGGGCGTGCCGGCCGTCGAGGACGCGGTCGGTGAACTGCTCACGGACCATCTGCTGGTCGTCGTCCGCTCCGGTGACAGGCCGCGCCGCTTCCGCCCGCACGAGGTCGTGCGGGCGCACGCCCGGCAGAAGGCGAGCGGCCTTCCCGTGGCGGAGCGCCGCGCCGTGCTGCGGGCCGCGGCCGAGTTCTACGTGGCGGCCGCGGCCCATGCGGACATTCTCGTGCTCGGTGCGGGGCGCTTCCGGCTCCAGGCGCCGCCGGCCCGGTCGCTGGCGGAACTCTCGCCGGAAGAGCGGCTGTTCACCGACAGCGCGGAAGCGCTGGAGTGGCTGGACGCCGAGCGCGGCAACCTGCTGGCCGTGCTGCGGGCCGCGGCGTACGAGCGGTGGGACGAGCCGGTGTGGCAGCTGTGCGAGTCCCTGTGGGCGCTGTACCACAGCCGCAAGCACCATCTGGACTCCATCGAGGCACATACGGCGGGGATCGAGGCGGCCCGGCGCTGCGGGCGGACGGACGCCGAAGTCCGCATGCGCAACCAACTGGCGCGCGCTCACTATGAGTTGGGGGCGTACGAGGAGGCCGGCCGCGAACTGGACCGCGCGGCGGCGCTGCTCGACCGGGTCGAGGACGCCCGGCTGAGCGGCATGATCCATGAGACGCAGGGGCTCGTCGCCCTGGCCGCCGGACGGCCCGAGGACGCCTATGCCCTGTTCGGCCGGGCGCTGGAGGCCAACGCGTCCCGTGCCGACACGCACGGAGTCGTGGTGCAGTCGTACAACGTGGGCCAGGCGCTCGTCGCCGCCGGGCGTGCGCAGGACGCGCTCGACGTGCTGGACGAGGCCAGGGCGGCGGCCGTCGGCAGTGGGGACGTCTCGATGCTGCCCCGCGTCGACATCGTCCGGGCCAGGGCCCTGCGGGGGCTGAACCGGCTCGGGCCGGCGGCCGAGGCGGCGATGCGCGCGGCGGAGCAGGCGAGCGAGCGCAAGCAGTACGCCAAGCTGGACCAGGCGCTGGGGGTGCTGTCCCAACTGGCCGCCGACACCAGCGACCTGACGCTCCGCGCCGCCTGTGAGGCGAAGCTGCGTGAACTGCACAGGGGTGTGGGAGTGCCGTCCGAAGACGACTGAGCCGATCGAGGCGACCGATCCGATCGACGCGACCGAGCTGATCGAGGCGGCCGATCCGATCGAGGCGACCGATGCGATCGACGCGACCGATCCGATCGAGGCGGCCGGCCGGGCCGTTCGTACCGGCCGGGGAGATCGACCGCCCTCGCGTACCCGTTCCGACCCCCATCATCTGAGCCCCGGAGGGACCGTTGCCCCTGATGCGTCGCTCGCGCAAGCCACGCGGCCACTCGCGTTGGAACACCTGGCCGCCGCCCAAGGCGGAGGTGCTGGGGGTCGCCCGCACCCTCACCTCGGCGACCCGTGTGCTCGACGTCATGGACCTGCTGCGCGTCGAGGACGGCATCGCCAAGTACTACACGGTCAATCCCGGTTCCGCCTTCGCCGACGGTCTGCACGAGTATCTGGCGTCCGTGGTGGGCCAGAACGTGCTGACCTGGGAGGAGGCCACGCGCCGCTCCTTCCATCTGGCGGTCGCCTGTGCCGTGCATCCGTCGATGCGCCGACTGGACGCCCCCCTGATGGTGATGCCGCACGGCGCCGGCTACAACCGCCTGGTCAGCGAGTCGACCGGGGACGCCACCTCGCCCGCGGGCCTGTCCCGCAGGGAGCTGGTGCACCGCGGCAAGGTGGTGCCCGCCGCGATCGGCCTGTCGCACCACGACCAGCTCGCCAGGTTGTTCAGGACCTGCCCGGAGGCCGTGCCGCGGGCGGAGGTGATCGGCGATTGGTGCTTTCAGCGGATCAAGGACAGCGAGGGACAGCGCGATTGGTACCGCGCGCGGTTGGGGGTGGCCGACGGGCGCCGTCTGGTGGTGATCCACTCCACCTGGAGCGAGCACTCGCTGCTGGGGCGGCACCCGCGGCTGCCGCTCGACCTCGTCACCGCCCTGCCCGCCGACGAGTTCGCGGTGGCGGCCGTCTTCCACCCCAATGTGTGGGCCAGGCACTCCTGGTCGTCGGTGCTGGAGCGGCTGCGCGGGCCCATGGAGGCGGGGCTGATGGTGATACCTCCGCAGGAGGGGTGGCGGGCGGCGGTCGTGGCCAGCGACTGGGTCATCGGCGATCACGGAAGCACCACCTTCTACTCCGCCGCCGCCGAGCGTGTCACGCTCCTCGCGGCCGACGGGCTGGAGGAACTCGACCCCGCCTCGCCCGCCGCGGCGTTCGGGCGGACCGCGCCCAGGCTCGATCCCGAGGGCGATCTGCACGCGCAGCTGCTGAAGGCCGAACGGGAGCACGACCCGGACGTGCTGCGGCCCGTCATCGACAGCCAGCTCGCCGACATCGACAAGTCCGGGGAACTGACCCAGCGCCGGATGTACGAGTTCCTGGCCCACCGTGGTGTACGGCTGCCCCGGCAGCCGCCCGAGCCGCGGCCGGTCCCGGACCCGGAGCCGGAGCGGCACCGGCCGCCCACCGCGTACGAGGCGACCGGGGCCGTGGGGTCCGACGGCTCGGTCGAGGTGCGGCGCTGGCCCATGGTGGCGGGCGGCCAGGGGCAGGAGCGCGGGTTCTACGCCGTGGCGGCCGAGTCGCCCCACCCGCTGTGGTCGCAGAGCGCGGACGTGGTCGCGCGCACCGTCGCCGTCGCGGAGCCGGCACCGGCAGAGTGGTGCCTGCGCGAGGCGCCGAGGAGGCCCGGCGCCGCGGTGCTGGTCGCGCGGATCGACGAGACGTCCGCCGTCGTATGGCTGCGGGACATCCTGTTCGAGGCCCGCACGGTCCGTTCCTGGGGTGCGCCGCGACCGGAACTTGACCCCTTGCTGCTGGGCGCGGCCGTCAACCTGTGGCTGACCCAGGGCAGGAGCGGCGCGGAACTCGTCAACGGGCTGGTGGTGCGTACCGGCCGGCGCAGCATCCGGGTGGCCTTCACGAAGCCCGTCGCCGAAGAGTCCGGAATCTCCCCGAAGGGCGGGTCGTCCCTAGACTTGGAGGGTGGCCCGGGTCAATGACGAGGTCGAGGCGGTGCTCAGGGAGTACGCCGATCTCATCGCGATCACCGGAGGCGACGCGTTCAAGGCGCGCGCCTACGAGAAGGCGGCGCGTGCCGTCGGGGGGTATCCGGCCGATGTCTCGAAGCTGGACGAACAGGGGCTGCGGGAGATCCCGAACGTGGGGCGGTCGATCGCCGAGAAGGTGATCGAGTACCTGCGCACCGGGAAGATGGCGGCCGTCGAGGAGCGGCGGGCCCGGATTCCCGCCGGGGTGCGGGAGTTGATCACCATCCCGACGCTCGGTCCGAAGAAGGCGCTGCGGCTGTACGAGGACCTGCACATCTCCTCGGTGAGCGAGCTGGCCGCGGCGATCGAGGCGGACCGGCTGGCCGATCTCAAGGGGTTCGGGGAGAAGACGCAGGACAACATCCGGCACGGGATCGAGCTGCTGCGGCAGGCGGGGGCGCGGGTGCCGCTGTCGCTCGCGCTGGACACCGCCGAGGAGATGGTGGGCGCGCTGGGCGAGGTGACCGGGTGCCGGCGGTGCGGGTACGCCGGGTCGCTGCGGCGGATGCGGGAGACCGTCGGGGATCTGGACATCCTGGTGGCGGCGGGGAAGTCGGCGCCCTTCATGGCGGCGCTGTGCGAGCTTCCGGGCACGGCCGAGGTGATCGCGCGGGGCACGAAGAAGACATCGGTGCGCACCGGCAAGGGGCTCCAGGTGGATCTGCGGGTGCTGCCGCCGAAGTCGTGGGGCGCGGGACTCCAGTACTTCACGGGTTCCAAGGCGCACAACATCCGTACTCGCACGATCGCCGTGCACCGGGGGCTGAAGCTATCGGAGTACGGCGTGTTCGACACGGAGACCGGGGAGTCGGTGGCGTCGCGCACCGAGGAGGAGGTGTACGCGCGGCTCGGGCTGCCGTGGATCCCGCCGACGCTGCGGGAAGACCGCGGGGAGATCGAGGCGGCGCTGCGCGGTGAGCTGCCGCGGGTGGTGACCGAGCGGGACATCCGCGGTGACCTGCACACCCATACGGATCTCACGGACGGTCTCGCGTCCCTGTACGCCATGGTGGAGGCGGCGGCGGAGCGCGGATACGCGTACTACGCGGTGACCGATCACGCGCCGGACCTGTCCATGCAGCGGATGACGGACGAGAAGGTGCTCGCCCAGCGGGAGCGGCTGCGGGAGCTGGACGGGGCGCACCGCCGGATGCGGCTGCTGCACGGTACGGAGCTGAACATCGGGCCGGACGGCGGCCTTGACTGGCCGGACGCGTTCCTGGCCGGTTTCGATCTGTGCGTGGCCTCGCTGCACTCGCACTTCGACCTGGGGCGCAAGGCGATGACACGGCGGCTGGTGCGGGCGGTGGAGAACCCGTACGTGAACGTCCTCGGGCATCCCACCACCCGGCTGATCGGCCGCCGACCGGGGGTGGACGCGGACTGGGACGAGGTGTTCGCGGCCTGCGCGCGCACGGGGACCGCGCTGGAGGTCAACGCTCAGCCGGACCGGCTGGACCTCGGGGACGAGGACATCCTGCGGGCGCGGGCGCACGGGGTGCGGTTCGCGGTGAACACCGACGCGCATTCGGTGCCGCATCTGGCGCAGCTGCGGTACGGCATCGGCACCGCCCAGCGCGGCTGGCTGACCCCGGACGAGGTGATCAACACCTGGCCGCTGACCCGGCTGCGGCGGTTTCTGCGCAAGGGCGGGCGCTGAGTCTCGGGGAGCGGTGCGTACGACGAGGGAGCGGAAGACCCTAGACGTGCGCGGGTGCCAGGTGGTCCGTGAACCAGTCGCGGGCCAGGTCGGTCACCCGTTCCAGCGTGCCCGGTTCCTCGAAGAGGTGGGTGGCGCCGGGGACGGTCTCCAGGCGGTTCTCGCAGCGCAGCCGGGCCCGCGCCGCCCGGTTGAGGTCGAGGACCAGCGGGTCGGCGCCGCCGACGATCAGCAGGGTGGGCGCGGTGACCTCGGGCAGCCGGGATCCAGCCAGATCGGGGCGGCCGCCGCGGGAGACGACGGCGGCGGGGTGCCCCTCGGCCGCGGCCCACAGGGCGGCTGCCGCGCCGGTGCTGGCGCCGAAGTAGCCGACGGCGAGGCCGGAGGTCTCCGGCTCCGCGCGCAGCCAGCGGGTGGCGGCGAGCAGCCGGCCGGCCAGCAGCGGGATGTCGAACACGTTGTCCCGCTCCTGTGCCTCCGCGTCGGTGAGCAGGTCGAACAGCAGGGTGCCGAGCCCGGCACGGTGCAGGCCCTCGGCGACGTGCCGGTTGCGGGGGCTGTGCCGGCTGCTGCCGCTGCCGTGCGCGAAGGCGACGACGCCGGTGGCGCCCTCGGGCACGGCCAGGCTGCCGCCCAGCCGTACGGCACCGGCCGGCACGGTCACCTCCCGTGCGGTGCCGGCGGGTCCGGCGGCCTCCGGTGCGGGGTTCGTACGGCGCCGCCGTGCCCGGCGCAGACACGCCGTGACCTCCGCGTCCTCGGTCTGCGCGAAGTCGTCGTAGAACTGCCCGACGGCGGCGAAGTCCCACGGGGTGTGCAGGCTGACCAGGTCGTCGGCGTCGCCGCCGAGGCGGTGGGCGAAGTCGCGGGGGGCGACGGGGACCGCGAGCACGACGCGGGCGGCGCCGCGGGCGCGGGCCACCTGGCAGGCGGCGCGGGCGGTGGAGCCGGTGGCCACCCCGTCGTCCACGACCACGGCGGTGCGGCCGGCGAGCGGGACGGAGGGGCATGCGCCCCGGTAGCGTTCGGCGCGCTCGGCGAGCACCCGGCGCTCGCGCTCCTCGACCCGCGCGAGTTCCTCGTCGCGCACGCCGGTGCCGCGCAGCACGTCCGCGTTGAGCACCCGCACGCCGTCCTCGCCGATCGCGCCCATCGCCAGTTCGGGCTGGTACGGCACCCCGAGTTTGCGCACGAGGCACACGTCCAGCGGGGCGTCCAGGGCCGCGGCGACCTCGGCGGCCACCGGTACTCCCCCGCGTGGCAGTCCCAGCACCACCACGTCCTGGCCGCGCAGGTGTTCCAGGCGGGCGCCGAGCCTGCGTCCCGCTTCCAGCCGGTGGGGGAACCGCACGACGGGCCTCACTCCCCCGGCAGCCAGAGCGGTGCGGGATTCTCGTCGTCGGCCGCGCCCAGCGCCCGCATGTCGCCGTTGGCGGCGCGCACCAGCAGCCGGCCCATGGCGATCAGGGCGCGTCCGGCCGCGAGTTCGTCGCCGATCTCGGGTATGTCGCGGTCGTCGGGGCTGCGGCGGGCCTCGGCGTGGCTCTCCAGGACGTTGTCCCCGGTGTCCAGGACGACCCGGGCGGTGGTGTCCGGGTCGTGCTCGGACAGGTACAGGTTCAGCCGCCACTCCTTGACGGCCGGCGGGTGGTGGCTGCTCACGGGTCGGGTCATCGTCCGTCCCTCCTCCCTCGCGGCACGGGCCTCGGGCGTGTCGGGCCGTACGTCCGCGGTGGGCCCGCCCGTCTGCGCTGCGTGGGTCCGCCCGTTCTCCACTGTGCACCCGCCCGGCGGCGGACGCCTCCCCTGCCCGGGACCCGGCACAATGGGGCGCATGACCACGCGCGCCACCTGCCCCTGCGGACTGCCGCAGTCCTACGACGCCTGCTGCGGCCGCTTCCACTCGGGCGCCGCGAGCGCGCCGACCGCCGAGCTGCTGATGCGCTCCCGGTACTGCGCCTTCGTCAAGGGCGACACGGGTTACCTGTTGCGCACCTGGCATCCGCGGACCCGGCCCGAGCGGCTCGACCTCGATCCCCGGATGCGGTGGACCGGCCTGGAGATCCTCGACGGCACCGACGGTTCCGCCTTCCACCCCACCGGGACGGTGACCTTCCGCGCCTCCTACCGGGGCGGCTCCCTGCACGAACGCAGCCGCTTCGAGCGGGTGGCCGGGGCGTGGGTGTACGTGGACGGGGACTTCCTGGAGTAGGTCCCGTGTGACCCGGCTAGGGCGCCAGGATGTCCAGTTCCTGGAGGGCGCCCGTGGTGATCTGGCGGGTGAGTTCCTCGGCGCGCGCCGCGTCGCGGGCGCGTACCGCCTCGGCCACCTGGACATGCAGGGTGACGGCGGCCGGGTCGGGGTCCTCGAACATGACCTCGTGCCGGGTGCGGCCGGTCAGCACCTCGGCCACGACGTCGCCGAGGCGGGCGAACATCTCGTTGCCGGAGGCGGTGAGGACGACCCGGTGGAAGGCGACGTCGTGGAACAGGTACTCGGCGAGCCGGTGGCCGCGGGAGTGGGCGACCATGCCGAGCGCGCACTCGGTGAGTTCGGCGCACTGCTCGGCGGTGGCGTGCCGGGCCGCGAGCGCGGCGGCGGCCGGTTCGATCGCGGAGCGCAGCACGGTGAGCGAGCGGAGCTGGTGGGGGCGGTCGGCGCCGGCCAGCCGCCAGCGGATGACCTGCGGATCGTAGACGTTCCACTCGCACCTGGGGCGGACGGTGACGCCCACCCGGCGGCGGGACTCGACCAGGTGCATGGATTCCAGGACCCGCACCGCCTCGCGCATCACGGAGCGTGACACCTCGAAGTGCTGGGCGAGTTCGTCGGTGCGCAGAGTGCTGCCCGGCGGGTACTCGCCCGCGGTGATCGCGGGGCCGAGGGAGTCCAGTACGCGGCCGTGCAGCCCCCGGCCCGGTGTGCTCATGCACTCAGCGTACGGCGTGGGTCACGGAAACAAAAAGTCAGACTTATACGTCACAGACTCTTGAATTCGTCGTACCTAATGGGTTTCAGTGTGGCGACGCCGTCGTGGCGTCGGATGTCGAGGAAGACAGCGAGGCAGTACATGCGAACCCCCCAGGTCGTCGTCGTGATGGGCGTCGCGGGGACGGGCAAGACCACGATCGGTCCCCTGCTCGCCGCGCGACTGGGCGTCCCGTACGCCGAGGGCGACGACTTCCACCCCAAGGCCAACATCGACAAGATGACGGCCGGTATCCCGCTGGACGACGGTGACCGCGGGCCCTGGCTGGACGCCATCGGCCACTGGGCGCACGGGCGGGCGGGGCTCGGCGGGGTGGTCAGCAGTTCGGCGCTGAAGCGGGCGTACCGCGACCGGCTGCGGGCGGTGGCGCCCGGAGTCGTCTTCGTGCACCTGACGGGCGACCGGAAGCTGATCGAGGACCGGATGGCACGGCGGCAGGGCCACTTCATGCCGACCGCGCTGCTGGACTCGCAGTTCGCCACGCTGGAACCCCTCGGGCCGGACGAGGCCGGCGTCGCCGTGGATGTCGGCGGCGAACCCGAGGAGATCGCCGAACGCGCCGTACGGGCGCTGGACCGGCTGTCCACCGCATCCGCGCAGCAGTAGCGTCCCTCCCCAACTCCCCGTAACCGCAAGGATCCCCCGTGACCAGACTCAGCGTCGAGATGCTGGCAGCGGACACTCCTCCGCCGATCTCCACCGCAGGACACGTCCAGTTGGGCATCGCCGTCCTGGTGGGCATAGCGGTGATCGTCCTGCTCATCACCAAGTTCAAGCTGCATGCCTTCCTGGCGCTGACCATCGGATCGCTGGCGCTGGGCGCGGCCGCCGGTGCGCCCCTGGACAAGGTGCTCACGAGCTTCACCACCGGCCTCGGCGCCACGGTCGCGAGCGTCGGTGTGCTGATCGCGCTGGGCGCCACGCTCGGCAAACTGCTCGCCGACTCCGGGGGCGCGGACCAGATCGTGGACACGATCCTGGCCAGGGCCGGGGGCCGGGCGATGCCGTGGGCGATGGTGCTCATCGCCTCGGTGATCGGGCTGCCGATCTTCTTCGAGGTCGGCATCGTGCTGCTGATCCCGGTGGTGCTGATGGTCGCCAAGCGCGGCAACTACTCCCTGATGCGCATCGGCATCCCGGCGCTCGCCGGTCTGTCCGTGATGCACGGCCTGATCCCGCCGCACCCCGGCCCGCTGGTCGCGATCTCCGCACTGCACGCCAACCTGGGCGTGACGCTGGCGTTCGGCATCCTGGTGGCCATCCCGACGGTGATCGTCGGCGGTCCGCTGTTCTCGAAGGTCGCGGCCCGCTGGGTGGACGTCCCGGCGCCGGAGCGGATGCTGCCGCAGCGGCCCTCGCAGGAGCTGACGCGCCGGCCGAGCTTCGCCGCGACGCTGGTCACCATCCTGCTGCCGGTGGCACTGATGCTGCTCAAGGCCCTGGTGGACATCGTCGTCGACGACCCCGCGAACACCACCCAGCGCGCCTTCGACGTCATCGGCGCCCCGCTGATCGCCCTGCTCGCCGCCGTGATCGTCGGCTTCTTCACGCTGGGCCGGCCCGCCGGGTTCAGCAAGGAGCGGCTCCAGGCCACGGTGGAGAAGGGCCTGATGCCCATCGCGGGCATCCTGCTGATCGTGGGCGCGGGCGGCGGCTTCAAGCAGACGCTGATCGACTGCGGCGTGGGCCAGATGATCCTGGACGTGTCCAGGAGCTGGTCGATCCCGGCAGTGCTGCTGGCCTGGCTGATCGCCGTGGTGATCCGGCTCGCGACCGGTTCGGCGACGGTGGCGACGGTCTCGGCGGCCGGTCTGGTCGCCCCGCTCGCGGCGGACATGTCGACCGCGCACACCGCGCTGCTGGTCCTGGCGATCGGCGCCGGCTCGCTGTTCTTCAGCTTCGTCAACGACGCCGGGTTCTGGCTGGTCAAGGAGTACTTCGGACTCACCGTCGGCCAGACCGTCAAGACGTGGTCGATCATGGAGACAATCCTGTCGGTGGTCGGCGGCGCGCTGGTGCTGCTGCTGTCGCTGGTGGTGTAGCGACGGCGGTACGAGGAGGAAGGCCCGCCCCATCTCGTGGGGCGGGCCTTTCCGCGGGCCGGGAGGGTTTACTCGTGCGGGCGCCATAGAGAGTGCTGGCGTTTCGCCCACTCCCGGCTGACCGTTCCCGTGCGCAGCCCCTTCCGTGCCTCCGGGTCGCCCAGTGCCATGCCGATGTGGCCGGCGAGGACGACGGCGATGGTGAGGGCGAGCCAGTCGTGCACGAAAGTGGCGGAGGTGCGCCAGACCAGCGGGGCGAGGTGGGTGAACCACATGAGCAGGCCGGTGCCGAGCATGACCAGGGTCGCCCCGGCGATCCAGGCGGCGTAGATCTTCTGCCCGGCGTTGAACTTGCCCGCCGGGCGCGCCTCATGGCGCCGGTCGCGGCTCAGCGCGGCCCACAGCCAGACCTTGTCGTGCGGACCGAACCGGTTCAGGAAGCGCAGGTCGGCGCGGAAGGCGCGGGAGGCCAGGCCCAGCAGGACGGGGACGGGCAGGGCGAGCCCGGCGCACTCGTGGACGCGGACGACCAGTTCGCGGCGGCCGACCAGGACGGCGAGCTGGGGGATGTAGAGGACGGCCGCGGTCAGCACGCAGACGCCCATCAGCGCGCCCGTGGCCCGGTGCACCCAGCGTTCGGCGCGGGAGAAGCGGCGGATCCGGGCGGCGGGGCGGGCCGGGGTGTCAGCTCGTAGGCTCATCGGTGCGTCCGTTCGAACGGCCGACCCAGGCGTCGACGTCGTAGCCCAGGTTCTCCCAGTAGCCCGGCTCGACGCGGTCGGTGACGGTGATGCCGGAGAGCCACTTGGCGGACTTGTAGAAGTACATGGGCGCGACGTAGAGGCGGACGGGACCGCCGTGGTCGTGGCCGATGTCCTTGTTCTGCATGCGCAGGGCGACCAGGACGTCCGGGCGGCGGGCCTGGTCCAGGGTGAGGCTCTCGGTGTAGGTGCCGTCGAAGCAGGTGAAGCGGATCGCCCTGGCGGTGGGGCGGACCCCGGCGGCGTCGAGCAGATCGGCGAGGCGTACGCCCTCGAAGGGGGTGCCGGGGACCCGCCAGCCGGTGACGCACTGGACGTCCCTGACCAGCCGGGTCTGCGGCAGGGCGCGCAGGTCGGCGAGGGTGTAGGCGCGCGGGCGGTCGACCAGGCCGCCGACGGTCAGGCGGTAGTCACTGGCGTTCTTGTGCGGGACGGAGGCGGCGACCGAGTAGTAGCGGAAGCCGCCGCCGTTGGGCAGCAGCCCGGTCAGGCCCGTCGGGTCGTTGCCGGCGAGGCTCTCCAGGGCGCGTTGCAGGGTGGGCGCGGCGAGCACGCCCAGGGCGCCCAGGCCGAGGGTGCCGAGGAAGACGCGGCGGCCGACGGGGGTACCGTCCCGCTCCTCGGGGGGTTCGGGGTTCACCTCCTCATTCGAACACCGGGGACGCGGGGTGACCAGGGAAGCGGGGCACGGGTCAGGGATTCGTAAGGAATGCGGGGGTGGGTCCGTGGGGGGGGGCCGCGCGGACGCCGTCAGGAGGGCGGGGCCAGGGCGTGGGCGAGGGCGTGGGCGCGGGCCGTGCGGAAGGCGGTCCAGGGGTCGCGGTGCGGGTAGTACCAGGGAGCTCGGGTGGCGTGGGCGCCGATGCGCCGGAAGAGGACGGCGGCCTCGGCGGGGCGGCCGGCGCAGGAGAGCGCGAACGCGAGGTGGTTGAGGTCGACGTGCCGGCGCGGGTGTTCGTCGTGCTCCCACTCCAGCCACCAGTCGAAGCCGGCCCGCAGGATCCGGTGGGTGCGCGGCCCGGACCAGTGCGCCGAGGCGGCGGGGTCGGCCGGGGCGAGCCCGGTGGCGGCGAGCACCCGGTAGCGCTCGGCGAGGGCGACGACCGGCAGGACGGCCAGCGGGGAGTCGGCGGGGGCCTCGGCGGCGGCCAGCTCGGCGAGGTCGTACACCTCGTGGGACTCGTACCGCTCGCCCGAGGGCCGTTCGGCGAGGCGGGCGACGAGGAGGTGGTGGGCGTGGTGGTGCTCGGGGTGGCGGCGGCGCACCTCGGCGAACACGTCGAAGACCTCGCGTTCGGGCCCGAGGGTGCGGGCGAGGCGGAGCAGGCCGAGCCAGGGGGTGGGGTCGGCGGGGGCGAGCGCGGCGGCACGCTCGCATGCCGCGCGGGCCCGTTCGGGGTTCTCCCGGCCGCGCAGGGCGCGCCGGACGCGGGCGAGGGCGAGCAGCGCGGCGGCGTCCGGGGAGCCGGGTTCGGTCTGGAGCCAGTCGAAGGCCCAGGCGGCGGCGTACGGCTCGCGGGCGAGCACGGTCAGCCGGTGGCCCCTGCGGTCCCAGTCCTCGCCGGTGTGCAGCAGCAGGGAGCGGGCGGCCTGGCGGCGGCCCTGGACCAACGCGGCGCGGGCGGCGCGCAGTTCGGGGTCGCCGAGGGCGCCGTCGTAGCCGCCTGGGAGGTCCGGGGCGGTGGCGCCGGAGGAGTCTGGAGCGGTGGCGCCGGGGAGAGCCGGGGCGGTGGCACCGGAAAGGTCCGGGAGGGTGGCGCCGGAGGGGTCCGGAGCGGTGGCGCCGGTGGGGTCCGTGCGGGCCCGGCGCACGACGAGCGGGGGCGGGAGTGGTGTCACCGCGGGTCTTCCTGTTTCTCGGGCTGCCATCGGCCGATCACACACAGCAAACCCGCAGGCCACGGTTTGCGTCAAGCGGAACGCTGATGTTAATGGGTTCAACTACCGTTCTCCGCAGCGGAATTGGGGTATAGGCGCGTATACGTGACCGTCTGGAGCCGCGACCCGGAACCGGTGCGGGGCGCGCCGCTGTGGCGTACGCCATGCCGTCGCGCCGGGGTGTGTGGCGTACACCATGGCGCCCGGCGCTCCCGGTGCCGACCATGGCGGGGCAACCGCCCCTTTCCGGGTTCTTCCGGGGCAATGCCGTGCCAGGGGCGCTACAGTCGGCCACTACGCGTCCGTGGTCCGGCCGGATGATCGAGGTACGCAGCGTGTCGGTTCTGGTTCTCCTCCTCGCCGTGAGCGCGGCCTGCTGTCTGGGCCTCGGCTTCGTGCTCCAGCAGAACGCCGCCCAGCAGGCGCCGCTGAGCGACTTCCTGTCGTTCCGGCTGCTGCTGGACCTGATGCGGGTGCCGCGCTGGCTGGGCGGTCTCGGGCTGATGGTGGCCGGCATGGTGCTGGGCGCGGTGGCCCTCGGCGAGGGTGAGATCTCGCTGGTGGAGCCGCTGCTCGCGACCAATCTGCTGTTCGCGCTCGCACTCTCCCGCCACCAGACCAAACAGCCGCTGGGGCGCCAGGGTTGGGCGGGGCTGCTGTTGCTCGCGGGCGGGGTGAGCGCGTTCATCACGGCGGGTGAACCGCGGGCCGGCCACGCCGTCGCCGATCCGCTGCGGCACTGGCTGATCATCGGCGCGGTGGTGGGCGTGGCCCTGGCACTGACGACGTACGCCAAACGCTCCCGGCTGAGCTGGTCCGCCGCGCTGCTGGCCCTGGCCGCCGGGCTGCTGTACGGGGTGCAGGACGCGCTGACGCGGGTGAGCGGCACCCTCTTCTCCGCCGGCGGCTTCGCGGAACTGTTCACCAGCTGGCAGCCGTACGGCGTGTTCGCGTGCGGGGTCACCGGGCTGGTGCTGGTGCAGAGCGCGTTCGAGACGGCGCCGCTGCGGATGTCGCTGCCCGCGCTCACCGCGGCCGAGCCGCTCGCCGGGATCCTGTGCGGGGTGGGCTTCCTCGGCGACCGGCTGCGCACCGACACCGGGGCGCTGACCTGGGAGGCGGCCGGGCTCGCGGCCGTGGTCGGGGGCATCGTGCTGCTCGGCATGCACCCGGCCATGCCCTGCGGCACAACAGAGTCCGAACCCCCGGCCCACGAACTCCAGCGCCGCTGAGGCCTCCGGCGGTTTCGGGGGCGGCG
This sequence comes from Streptomyces sp. AM6-12, assembly GCF_044327085.1. NCBI lineage: Bacteria > Bacillati > Actinomycetota > Actinomycetes > Kitasatosporales > Streptomycetaceae > Streptomyces > Streptomyces sp. AM6-12. The sequence continues at coordinate 5,821,017 of NZ_JBIQWN010000001.1, read as the reverse complement.
GCACCGGGGGCTCCGGCGAGCCGGGGGCCAACTCGACGCCGGAGGCTTGCGCCGAGCCGGAGGTCGTCACTGTCAGCATCCGGCGGTACCGATGGCATCCGCCGAAGCCGGGGCGGCCTCCGCTCCAGGGGGACTTCGCCGAGCCGGGGGCTTGCACGGTGCCAGGGCTTACGCGATGACGGGGGGCTTTCGCCGAACCGGGAGCCTCCGCCATAGCGTCAGTATCCGGCGGTACCGGAGGCTTCCGCCGAGCCGGGGCGGCCTCCGCTCCGGGGGCCTCCCCCACGCCGACGGTCGTCCACCGTAGCGACAGCGCCCGCCGCACCGGGGCCTCCACCACGTGGGCCCTCCACCACGCCAGGGGCCACCTCCGCACCGGAGCTCTCCGCTGAACCGAGGGGCTCCCCCGAGCCGACGGCCCGCACCGCAGCGGCAGCCCCCGCCGCGCCAAGGCCTCCACCACGCGGGGCCTCCACCTGGCCACGGCGGCTTCCACTCCCGGGGACTCCGCCGCACCAGAGCCCCCGAGCCGGAACGTCCTCCGCGCCGACAGCCCGCGCCGCAGCGGCAGCGTTCGCCGCGCCGGGGCAGCCGCCGGTCTCGGGGGCTTCCGTCGAGCCGCGGCGGCCCCCGCTCCGGGGGTCCGACGCACCGGGGGCCTCCTCAGAGCCGGGGCCTCCATCGCGCGGAGGAGCCTCCGCCCTGGCGGCACAGGGGCGTTCACCCTGCGGGGTGGCCGCCCTTTGGTTGCTCCCTCCCTGCCGGGTAGCGCGGCCCCGCGCACCACGTGGTCCCTCACGCCGCCCCCCCCAGCCGCCCCCGTGCTTGGATTGGGGCATGAATCCTGCTGACGAGATTCTCGACATCGTCGATGAACACGACCGCGTCGTCGGGCAGTTGCCGCGGGGTGAGGTGTACGAGCGCGGGCTGCGTCATCGCTGTGTCTTCATCCAGGCCAGGGACGCGGCCGGGCGGATCTTCGTGCACCGGCGCACCGCGACCAAGCTGGTGTTCCCCTCGCTGTACGACCCGTTCGTCGGCGGGGTGGTGGGCGCGGGCGAGTCCTATGACGAGGCGGCGCTGCGGGAGGCCGAGGAGGAGCTGGGCGTGTCCGGGCTGCCCCGGCCGACGCACCTGTTCACGTTCCTCTACGACGACGGCGCCGGGAAGTCCTGGTGGTCGGCGGTGTACGAGGTGCGCTGCGAACTGCCCGTGCACCCGCAGGCGGAGGAGGTCCAGTGGCACGCCTTCCTCACCGACGAGGAGGTCGAGGCGCGCCTCGGCGAGTGGGAATGGGTGCCGGACGGCCTGGCGGCGTACCGGAAGCTCGCGGAGTTCCGCGCCGGGAACTGAACCCCGACGACCGGCCCCGCTCCCCCGTGGCGCCCGTCACGTTTCCCGTCCGGTTCGCCGTGCGCACTGGACGGCATACCGACCGGTCGGCATCATGAGTCGAGTCCCGTACGCGACACGCGACCCCACGACCCACCACCCGTTCGAGGAGTGATTCATGAGCGCCGACCACCCGCCCGGACTCGACCTGGACCGGCTGCGCGCCCTGCTGGAACGCGAGCGCCCCGGACTGGTGCGGGGGCCGCTCTCCGGACGGCTGATCGAGGGCGGGCGGTCGAACCTCACCTACGCGCTGACCGACGGCACCTCGGAGTGGGTCGTCCGCCGCCCGCCGCTCGGCCATGTCCTCGCCACCGCGCACGACATGAGACGCGAGCACCGGGTGATCAGCGCCCTGCACCCCACCTCCGTGCCGGTCCCGGCGCCGGTGCTGCTGTGCGAGGACGAGGAGGTGCTCGGCGCGCCGTTCTACGTGATGGAGTTCGTGGCGGGCACGCCGTACCGCACTCGCGCGCAACTCGCCCCGCTCGGCGAGGAGCGGGTGCGCAGCGCGGTGCTGTCCCTGGTGGACACGCTGGTCGAGCTGCACGCGGTGGACCCCGCCGAGGTGGGCCTCGGAGACTTCGGCCGCCCGGAAGGCTATCTGGACCGGCAGCTGCGCCGCTGGGGCAAGCAGCTGGACGCCTCCCGCAGCCGCGAGCTGCCCGGCATCGACGAACTCCACGCCGAACTGGGCCGCCGGCTCCCCGCCTCGCCCGCCGCCACCGTCGTACACGGCGACTACCGGCTGGACAACGTGCTGATCGGGGCCGACGACACGATCACCGCGGTCCTGGACTGGGAGATGTCCACGCTCGGCGACCCGCTGACCGACCTCGGTCTGCTGGTGATGTACAGCCGCACCCTGGACGTGCCGGACTCGCCGGTGTCCACCACCGCCGAGGCGCCGGGTCACCCCGCGCCCGAGGAGCTGATCGAGCGGTACGCGGCGCGCTCCGGGCGGGACGTGTCGGCCGTCTCCTGGTACGAGGCGTTCGCGTTCTTCAAGCTCGCCGTGATCCTGGAGGGCATCCACTACCGCTTCACGCTGGGCCAGACGGTCGGGCGCGGTTTCGACCGGATCGGCGAGCTGGTGCCCGTCTTCATCGACCACGGACTGACCACCCTTCAGGAAGGCTGATCCGCCATGGACTTCGCGTTCGACGCGCGCACCGAGGAGATGCGGGCCAGGCTGCTCGCCTTCATGGACGAGTACGTCTACCCGGCCGAGTCGGTCGCCGAGGAGCAGCGGGCCGCGCTCGCCTCGCCGTGGGACACCCCGGCGGTGGTGGAGGAGCTGAAGGCCGAGGCCCGCAGGCAGGGGCTGTGGAACCTGTTCCTGCCTGACGCGCAGTACGGCGCGGGCCTGACGAACCTCCAGTACGCGCCGCTCGCCGAGATCACCGGGCGGTCCCCGCACCTGGCGCCGATCGCGACCAACTGCGCGGCGCCCGACACCGGGAACATGGAGGTGCTGGCGCAGTTCGGCGACGAGGCGCAGAAGAAGCAGTGGCTGGAGCCGCTGCTCGCCGGTGAGATCCGGTCCGCGTTCGCGATGACCGAGCCGGAGGTGGCCTCCTCGGACGCCACCAACATCACCACCCTCATCGAGCGGGACGGCGACGAATACGTCATCACCGGCCGCAAGTGGTACATCTCCGGGGCGATGAACCCGGACTGCAAGATCTTCATCGTGATGGGCAAGACGGACCCGGAGGGCGCGGACATCCGCCGCCAGCAGTCCATGGTCCTGGTCCCGCGCGACACGCCCGGCGTGACCGTCAAGCGGGCCATGCAGGTGTTCGGTTACGAGGATCACTCCCACGGCGGACACGCCGAGGTCGTCTTCGACCGGGTGCGGGTGCCGGTCGCCCATCTGATCGGCGAGGAGGGCGGCGGCTTCGCCATCGCGCAGGCCCGGCTCGGTCCCGGCCGGATCCACCACTGCATGCGGCTGATCGGCATGGCCGAGCGGGCGATCGAGCTGATGTGCCGGCGCGCGGTCTCCCGTACGGCCTTCGGCAAGCCGCTGGCCCAGCAGGGCGTGGTGCAGAACTGGATCGCCGACGCGCGGGTGACGGTCGAGCAGCTGCGGCTGCTGGTGCTGAAGACGGCCTGGCTGATGGACACCGTCGGCAATCGGGGCGCGCACACCGAGATCCAGGCCATCAAGATCGCCACGCCGCGCGCGGTGGTCGGCATCCTGGACCGGGCGATCCAGCTGCATGGCGCGGGCGGGGTGAGCCAGGACTTCCCGCTGGCCGAGCTCTACGCCGCCGCCCGCACCCTGATGCTGGCCGACGGCCCGGACGAGGTGCACCAGCGGTCGCTGGCCCGGCGCGAGCTGAAGAAATACCTGTAGTACCGCTAGGCGGACACGAGCAAGGGGCGGCCCTCGGCGGGGCCGCCCTTGCCCGTCGGTCGGGGGCGCGGCGCGCGCTGCTCAGGGACGCAGCGCGCGCAGCAGCAGGTCCGCGAGGTGGTCGGCCACCTGCTGGGGGCTCAGCGGGCCGTCCGGGCGGTACCAGGTGGACAGGTGGTGGACGGAGCCGAAGTGGTAGTCCACGACCAGGTCGGCCGGGGTCGCGGTGGAGAAGACGCCGGATTTCTGCCCCTCCTCGATGAGCGCGCGGAACCGTTCGTGGTAGCGGCGCCGTTCGGCCCGTACCTGCTTGTGCTTCTCCGGGCTGAGCTGGTGCATGGAGCGGAAGAAGATCGCGGCGTCGTCCAGGTTCTCGATGGTCGACACCACCACGTCCGCCGCCGCTCCCCGCAGCCGGGTCTCCACGGGCGCGTCCATGTCGGCGAAGTGGTCGAGCCGCTCCTGCTGGACGCGGAGCATGCGCGCGTACACCTCGTGCAGCAGATCGTCCTTGGAGCCGAAGTAGTGGTACAGCGCTCCCTTGGTGACGCCGGCCGCCTCCACGATCTCCTGGACGGAGGTCCGGTCGTAGCCCTGCTCGGCGAAGAGCCGGGTGGCGGCGGCCAGCAGCCGCTGCGGAACAGGTGCTCCGTCGCCGTCCGTCGTCCTGGGCACTGCCGCCACCTGCCTCTCCGTGTTGTCGCCAGTTGTGACGATGTAGCTAGTTCCGACGTTCGCCGTCGCCTCGGGAGCGCAGCTCCCGACGGAGGATCTTCCCACTCGAGGTCTTGGGCAGCTCGGGCAGGATCTCCACCTGGCGCGGATATTTGTAGGCGGCCAGTCTCTCCTTGCAGTACACCGCGAGTTCATCCGGGTCCGCGTCGGCGCCCGGACGCAGGCTGATGTACGCCTTGACGGTCTCCCCGCGATAGCCGTCCGGGACGCCGACGACGGCCGCCTCGCGCACCGCCGGATGGGTGTACAGGACGTCCTCGACCTCGCGCGGCCACACCTTGAACCCGGAAGCGTTGATCATGTCCTTCTTGCGGTCCACGACGTAGAGCCAGCCCCGCGGGTCCATGAACCCGATGTCGCCGGTGCGCAGTTCGCCACCGGGGAAGGTCTCGGCGGTGGCGTCCGGGCGGCGCCAGTAGCCGGGGATCACCTGCGGGCCGCGCACCACGATCTCGCCCTGCTCGCCGAACGGCACGTCCGCGCCGCGCTCGTCCACGATCCGCACGATCGTGTCCGGCCCCGGCAGCCCGACCGCGAGCGTCCCGGAGACCGGGTCGACCGGCGCCTCCAGAGCGGAGGGCACGGAGGCGCAGGGGGCGGTGCACTCGGTGAGCCCATAGCCGTTGCGGATGTACACCCCGAACCGCTCCCGGAACCCCTCCACCAGCGCGGGCGGCAGCGGGGCGCCGCCGGAGGAGAGGTGCACGAAGGAGGAGAAGTGCTCGGGTCCGGCTCCCGGGTGGGCGGCGAGTGCCATGAAGGCGGTGGCGGGGCCGACCGTGAACACCGGGCGGTGCTCCGCGAACGCCTCCAGGACGACGCCCGGCTCGAACCGGTAGGCGAGCACCAGGGTGCCGGCGCTGTTCAGGCAGGCGGCGAACTGGCAGACCATGCCGGTGATGTGGAACAGCGGCGCGAGCCCGAAGTAGACCGGCCCCTCGGGCAGCGGGAGCCCGGTGCGCTGCCGTTCCGCGGTGTACATGATGTTGCCGTGGGTGTTGGTGGCGCCCTTGGGGGTGCCGCTGGTCCCGGAGGTGTAGCTGATCAGCGCGATGTCGCCGGGCCCCGCCGCCCGCCCCTCCGGCGCCCGCCCGCCCTGCCGGGCCACGGCGACCAGGTCCTCCGTGTCGGGGGCCTGCGGGAGCCGCTCGAAGGCCAGCACCCGGGCGTCGTCGCGCGTCTGGAAGTCCCGCTCGCACGCGGTGAGCACGATCCGCACCGGCGAACCGGCCGCCGTCTCGCGCAGGTACGACTCCCACGCCCGGTCGGAGCAGATCAGCGCGGTCACCTCGGCGTCCCGCAGCACATGGCCGACCTCGGCCGACTTGTACATCGGGTTGACCGGCACCACGATGGCGCCCGCCTTCCAGGCGCCGAGCACGGCCAGCACGAAGTGCGGGGAGTTCTGGAGGAGTACGGCCACCCGGTCGCCGCGCTCCAGTCCGCGCGCGGCGAGGTGGGCGGCGATGGAGTCGCTGAGCTCGTCCACCTCGCGGTAGCTCAGCCGGGCGTCGAAGTAGGCGAGGAAGGTGCGCTCGGGCGCCTCGGAGACGGCGGCGCGCAGGGCGTGCACCAGCGAGTCGGCGGGGTCGATGGGGGCCCGCTGGGCGTCGTCGAGCAGGGCGAGCCAGGGCCTGGACGCGTAGCCGGAGTCGCTCACGATGCCTCCTCCACCTTCCGCTGGATGTGGTTCATGCCGGCCAGCCAGCGCTCGGGGTCCGCGGCGCGCGCCCGGTAGCGGGCGCTGGTCTCCGGGTGCGGAAGGATCAGGAAGCGGTCCTCCTCGATGCCCTTGAACAGCGCGTCGGCCACGTCCTCCGGCTCGATGGCGGTCGGTACCAGCACCACCTCGCCCGCGGTGCCGGTGGCCGCGAGCATGTCGGTGCGCACGCCTTCCGGGCAGATCGCGTGCACCTTCAGACCCCGGTGGCGGTACGTCAGGGACAGCCATTCGGCGAACGCGTAGGCGCCGTGCTTGGTGACGCTGTAGGAGGGGGCGTCGACCATGGTGAGCAGTCCGGCGGCGGAGACGGTGGCGACGAACCGGCCGCTGCCCCGCTCCAGCCAGTGCGGCAGCAGGGCGTGGGCCGCGCGGACGTGCGCCATCACATTGACGTCCCAGGCCAGCGCCCAGGACCGCTCGTCCAGCGGCCCGCCGATGTCCCCGTCCGAGAAGCCGACCCCGGCGTTCGCGCAGTACACGTCGATGGTCCCGCCGAGCGCGTCCCGTGCGTCCTGGACGATCGCGGAGGCGTCGCCGGGCACGGCGGTTCCGCCGATCTCCGCGGCCACCGCCTCGGCCTTCGGCCCGTCCAGGTCGTTCACCACGACCCGCGCCCCGGCCCCGGCGAACCTGCGGGCCAGCGCGGCCCCGATCCCCCCACCGGCCCCGGTGACGACGACTCCCGCACCCTGCATGGCTTCCACCATCGGCTCCTCCGACACGACGCGACTCGGCACAGCGACGCCAGACTAACCGGTCGGTATGTGTGAAGGAAGGGTCATCGCACCAACCTCTAGAGGCCCGCACCTTCCGGACCAACGGAGGTCCCATGCCCCTGTCCCGAAGAAACCTCCTGGCCACGGCCACCCTGGCCGCCGTACCTGCCGCGTCCCCGGAACCGGACCCGCTCTCCGCACCGGCCGCCTCGTCCCACCACCGCGAGTCCTTCCACACCGGCTTCGAACGACTCGCGGCCGACGGCTACCGGCTCCTCCACGGCCGGCGCGTCGGCATCGTCACCAACCCCACCGGCATCACCCGCGACGCCCGGCACATCGTGGACGTCATGCACGAGGACGGCCGCGTCGAGCTGACGGCGGTCTTCGGCCCGGAGCACGGCTTCCGCGGCACCGCGCAGGCCGGCGGTTCCGAGGGCCGCTACGACGATCCGGAGACGGGCCTGCCGGTCTACGACACGTACCTCAAGAGCGGCCGGCCACTGGCCGACATCTTCACCGCGTCCGGCGTCGACACGGTCGTCTTCGACATCCAGGACGTCGGCGCGCGCTTCTACACGTACATCTGGACGCTGTACGACTGCATGGAGGCCGCCCGGCTCGCCGGCAAGCGCTTCGTGGTGCTCGACCGCCCGAACCCGGTCACCGGACGGGAGGCCCGGGGGCCGGTGCTGCACAAGGAGTTCGCCACGTTCGTCGGACGGCAGCCGATCGCGCAGGCGCACGGGATGACCGTCGCGGAACTGGCCCGGCTGTTCGACAAGGAGTTCCTCGGCGCGTCGGTCCCCCTGGAGACCGTCCTGATGACGGGCTGGCGGCGCACCGACTTCTACGACGCCTCGGGCCTGCCCTGGGTGCCGCCGAGCCCCAACATGCCGACCCCGGACACGGCGCTGGTGTACTCCGGCACCTGCATGTTCGAGGGCACGAACCTCTCCGAGGGCCGCGGTACCACCCGCCCGTTCGAACTCCTCGGCGCCGAGGGCATCGACGGCCGCTGGGCGGCGGCCGCGAATGAGCTGGGGCTGCCGGGCGTGCGGTTCAGGGAGGCGTACTTCGCGCCCACGTTCTCCAAGTTCGAGGGCACGACGGCGGGCGGGGTGCAGGTCCATGTGACGGACCGGGCTGCCTTCGACCCCGTGCGCACCGGGATCGCCCTGCTGGTGACCGCGCGCAAGGTCTGGGACGGCTTCGCCTGGCGGCCGGACGACTGGATCGACAAGCTGACCGGTTCGGACCGGGTGCGCACGATGATCGACGCGGGCGCGGACACCGACGAGGTGGTGGGCGCCTGGCAGCAGGAGCTGGCCGCGTTCCGGCGGATCCGGAAGGAATACCTGCTGTACACGTGACGGGCGGGGACCGGTTTCAACTCCGCTGCGTCGCGGGACAATCACAGTAGGTAACGCGTCGTTCTCCGCGGGGCGAGGGAGCCTGACATGGCGGATTCCGGGATGAGCGTGTCTCCCTACTGGGAGCTGACCTTCGACACGAGCGGGGACGTCGACCCGCCCGAACGCGACCGCCTGCTGGCGCAGGTCACCGAGCACGACGTGCGCGACCTGGTCGTCTTCGCGCACGGCTGGAACGACGACCGCTCGGCCGCGACCCGCCTGTACCGCCGCTTCTTCGCCCCCTTCCCGTCGCTCGCCCCCAAGGCGCGCCTCGGGTACGCGGGGGTGATCTGGCCGTCGATGCGGTTCAGCGACGAGCCGATCCCTGACTTCCCCAAGTCGGTGGTGGCCACGGAGGCGGAGGCGGCGCCGGGACCGGCGCTGGACAAGGACACCCGGCGCGCTCTGCTCGGGGTCTTCCCGGACCGGGCGAGCACCGTCGACCAGCTCGCCCGGCTGCTCGACCAGCACCCGGAGGGCCAGGCGGGGCTGACGGAGTTCGGGCGGCTGGTGCGGCTGCTGCTGGACGGGGCGGGTCCGGCGGCGGCGGACACCGACGAGGACGGCGAGCCGACCGTGTTCACCGAGGAACCCGCCACCGCCTGCGCCGAGTTCGCCGACGCGCTGGCCGCGGTCGGGGCGCCGGGCGGCAGCGAGGGGTTCAGCCTGCCGAACCCCTGGGAAGGCGCGAAGGAGCTGCTGCGGCAGGCGGCGTACTACCAGATGAAGGGGCGGGCCGGGACCGTCGGCGAGCATGGACTCGGGCCGCTGCTGGGCCAGTTGGCGGCCAGGGCGCCGGGGGTGCGGGTGCATCTGGTGGGGCACAGCTTCGGCGCGCGCCTGGTGTCGTTCGCGCTGCGGGGGCTGCCCGGCGAAGCGCGTCCGGTGAAGTCCGTGACGCTGCTCGAAGGGGCCTTCTCGCACCACGCGTTCGCCGAGCGGCTGCCCGACGACCCGCACAAGTCGGGCGCGTTGAAGGATCAGCAGCGGCGGATCGACGGCCCGCTGGTGTGCTGCTACTCCCACTTCGACGCGGCACTCGGCACGTTCTACCCGCTGGCCTCCCGGCTCTCCGGGGACGACCGGTCCTGCCTGGGCACCGAGATCGCGGCCGTGCTCGGTCCCCGGTGGGGCGCGCTCGGCCATGACGGGGTGCAGGCGGTGCCGGGCACCGTACAGCTCGATCTGGCCGGAGCCCTGGCGGGCCGGCTGCCCGCGTCCGGGTGCGCGAACGTGGACGCGGCGGCGGTGGTCCGCCGGGGCGGCCCGCCGGCCGGGGCGCACGGCGACATCCTGCACCCCGAACTGGCGCGGGTGGTGCTGGCGGCGGGCCGGATCGGCTGACCCGCCGCCAGTCACCGCTCGCCCGGCGCCGATCTCACCGGTGCGAGGTGTACTCCACGACCTGCTGGAAGGTCGGCCGGTTCTGCCAGCTGATGTTGCCGTGCTTGATGCCGCCCAGCGTGCGCTGGACGATCGAGTCGGCACACCACTGGTCGCCGGCGGAGCAGAGGCTGTCGCCCGGATAGACCTGGGCGGCGGTCATCCCGGCGGCCTGCTTCAGGGTGCTGATCAGGGCGTCCCGGCAGGAGCCGAGGTTCCCGCCGCCGCAGTACTTCTCGGCGAGGGGGCCCTGCACGTTCTGCCCGAGCACCGAGCGGATGTCCTTGTCGACATAGCTCCACCAGCCGTACTGGAAGGAGCTGCCGGCGTGCGAGCCGGTCGGGCCGTGTCCGGCGGACGGCGCCTCGTCCACGGTCAGGTTGCCGGTCAGCGCGTTGTACAGATCGTCGCCGAGACCCGGCTGGAACTCCGCCTTGACCAGCAGCGGCCACCAGGCGTCCAGGATGCGGATCGCGTCGGCGTTCGCGTAGGTCTTGGAGCCGGCGGAGGTCTCGGTGCGCTGGGCACCCGCGCTCACCCACGCCTGGAGCTTGTTCACCGCGTCGGCCGCCGCGGGGTCGGTCACCGGCGAGGAGTCGATCACCTGGAGCAGCTCGGGCAGCACGTCCTCGGCCCGCAGGTCGGTGACGCCCGCGGACGCCATGGCCTGCACCAGCTTGGCGCGGGTCACCCCGCCGGCCGCGACCAGCTTCTTCACCCGGTCGTCCAGCAGGTTGCCCCGGTGCACGGAGCCGTCACCCCAGGAGGCGGTGGTGTAGTCCTTGGCCTGCTTGTTGTTCCAGGAGATGTAGTAGTCCTGGTCGATGGAGTTGGGGTGGGCGGAGGGCGGGGTGTAGTCGGCCGTGTTGGTGTCCGGGTTCCAGTTCTTCCACTCGTACGCGGGCTGCGCCCACACCGGGAACTCCGCGTCGACGCCGTCCGCGCGGACCGGGTTGTCACCGCTGTTGTAGTAGGCGGTGTGCTGGGAGTCGGCGTAGAACCAGTTGAAGGTGTAGTTGATGTGCTGCGCCGCGCTCTGGAAGTCCTGGGGCCCCTTGATGTAGCCGGGGTCGTTCAGCATCTGGAAGCCGACGATCGAGTCGACCTCGTGCAGGTAGGAGGAGCGCAGACTAGTGTAGGCGACCTTCTTGCCGCCGACCGTCGCCCGGTACTCCACCGGACCGTACTTGGTGCGCCACACCCGCATGGTGTACGACCCGGCGGCGGTGCCGTCGGCCAGCGTGGGCGACCAGGAGTTCTTCTGCTCCACCTTGTCCATGGCGGTGCAGGTGCCGTGGTACAGGTAGTGGTAGTCGTCCTGGCACAGCTCGACGGCGTAGGTGTCGATGATGTCCTGGCCCGAGGTGGTCGCGCTCCAGGAGTAGTCCTGGCCGCGGCCGAGTTCGACGTACATGCTCAGGCCCGCGAAGGAGGCGCCGCGGGCGCTGATGCCGGGGCCCTGGATCTCCTGGAGCATGAGCAGCTGCGGCGCGAAGTATCCGGTCTGCGGTCCGAAGACGGCGATCGGATGGCCGCTGGCGGTGTGTTTGCCGCTCACCACCAGCGCGTTGGACATCCCGCGGTGGGCGGAGCTGAGGTCCGTCTTCGCGGCCGTGGTGGAGGCGCTCTTGGCGGCGGCGGTGGCCGCGCTGCCGGTGCGGTCGTAGACCAGCGGTTCCGGGGTCACCGAGCCGGCGTCGGGCAGCGCCTGCCCCTTGGCGGTGGCGGGCTTGGCGCCGTACGGGAAGCTCTGGCCGTCGTGGACGGTGAGGACGGCCTCGGGGTCGTTGCGCTCGCGGAAGGACTCCCAGACCTTGGTGCCTTGTTCGACGCCGTACTTGTCCTGCGCGGCCATCAGGGACAGGGCGTTGTTCACCTCTCCGCCGCCGCCGGAGCCGAACAGGGAGCCGATGACGGAGGCCAGCGCCACCAGGTCGGTGATCTTGAAGTGGTCGATGGTGCCGGCGTTGGTGATCGCGTCCTTGTGTCCGGTCAGGTCGTACTCGCCGGGGAAGTAGCGGCCGCTGTCGGAGGCGTCGATGTAGGAGTTGATGCCGTCCAGGTAGGCGTCGGCGTCGGCGAGGGCCTGCTGGCCGCGGGCGCCGTTGTCCGCCACGGCGCGGTCGATCTGTGCCTGGAGGTCGGCCTCGGTGTAGGGGGCGTTGCGGTAGAACTCCTGCTCCAGGCCCTGGTTGGCGGCGGCGCCGCCCGCGAAGGAGGTCAGCTGGCCGCGGCCCACGTGCCGGAAGACGTCCATCAGCCAGAGCCGGTCCTCGGCCGCGGCGTACCCGGCGCCGAACTCGGTGCCGTAGCGGGTGGTGCCGGTGATGTGCGGCACACCGGTCTTCTTGTCGCGCACGATCGTCACGTCGCCGCGCCCGGCCGGCTTCTCGGTCGAGGCGACCTGGTCGGCGGGGACGCCGAAGGAGGCGTCGTTGAAGAAGTTGTTGATCGTCGCGTCGCTCAGGTTCTTGTAGCCGGTGGCCAGGCCGGCGTACGGGCCGAGCTGGTCCTCGGCGTGCGCGGGCTGGGTGCCGAAGCCCTGGTTGAGGAGGATCTGCGCGAGGGTGGCGTTGCCGTTCTCGCCGGGCGGCAGGATGTCCGAACACTGGCCGCCGCAGTAGTCGTTCGCGGCGGCCCTGGGGGCGGTGGGGGTGGCCGCGCTCGCGGCGCCCTGGGTAATGGGGGAGACAAGTCCGGCTATCAGAACGCATACCGACGCGGACTTCAGGAACCCGGGGAGTCGGCGGAACGTTCTCACTCTGTCAAGGGCGGTCCGTGGGGTGCGCCGTGGCATGGCAGCTCCTAGCGACTGGGGTGCGCGAACGTTACCGCCGGTATCCCCGGAGTTGAAGATGAACATGCGTCAACTTTTTGAGTTTGCGGGAAGGCCGAGCAGAACAAGCGCGAGAAGAGATGGAGCCGAAGCGCCGGTCGAAACGTCTATCAGGCGACGTCCGTACGACGACGCCGAAGTGGCCGCGGAACAGGTGCAGGTGTGACGGAGGTGCAGGGCGATGGCCGGTTTCCGGAGTCTGGCGAGACAGGTACGCGATCCGGGCTGCGATCTGGCGCTGCGGCGCTATTCGCTGCGCAAGTGCCTTGAGAAGTTCGCCCCTTACGGGCATCGGGCGACATGGGACCATCTGTGCGCGCGGGCCGGGTTCGATCCAGAGGACCGCTCCCCCGACCCGGCGCGGCTCGTGGCCGCGCTGGAGGAGCTGGAGGAGGCCCGCTCGGTCTGGCTCGCCTACGAGAGCGAGTTCACCGAGCGCCGCCGCCGGGAGAAGCACGACGGGCTGCGCCAGCCGGGCAGTGTGGACGACTGGCACCGGCTGACCTGGGGCGGCTTCGGGGTCGCCTGGTGCGACGACCCGCGGGTGCATCCGTCCGATCCGCTGGCCGAGGTGCTGCGCAGGCTGATCGACGCGCTGGAGCGGGAGCCGGGGGCGAGCTGCCCGGTCTGCGGCGCCGACCGGCTGGTCTGGCGGTACGGCCTCGACCACGAGCCGTCCTCCGGACCGGTGTGCGGCGACTGCGGCATACTCGTCCCACGCCCGGTGCTCTCCCCGCGCGCTCTGGCGGGCGCCCAGCGGGGACGGCTGCTGATGACGGCCTGACCGGACCACCGAGGCCGACGAGGTCACGGACCTCCGAGGGGCGCCGCCGGGGGAAGTTCCGGGGGCCACCGAGAGGCGCCGGGACCGCCGACGGGGAAGGTTACGGGGGCCTCCGAGGGGCGCCGCCGAGGGAAGTTCCGGGGGCCACCGAGAGGCGCCGGGACCGCCGACGGGGAAGGTTACGGGGGCCTCCGAGGGGCGCCGCCGAGGGAAGTTCCGGGGGGCCACCGGGTCGCCGAGGGCCGCCGCCAGGGGAAGTTCCGGGGACCACAGAGGGTCGCCAAGGGCCGCCGACGGGGGAAGTTCCGGGCCCACCGAGAGGCGCCGGGGGCCGCCGACGGGGAATGTTCCGAGGGACACCGAGGAGCGCTGCCGGGAGAGGTTCCAGGGCCGCACAGGGTCACTGCCGGGGGAAGTTCCGCAGACCGAACAGGGTCGCCATGGGGGAAGCTCCGGGCGCCACCGAGGATCGCCACCAGGGAAAGTCCCGGTGCCCACGAGGGGTGCCGCCGAGGAGGGTTCCGGTGCCCACAGGGGTGCCGCCGGGGTAAGTTCCGGGGGCCGCGCAGGGGATGCCGCGCCCCCATGCTCCGCCGGGTCCGCTCCGCCGGATTTCGCTGCCCGACTCCGATCCACTGGTTCGCGCCGCGAGCCTTCGCGCCGCTGGCTTTCACGCCCCAGCCCCGCTCCGCCGGTTTCGCGCCTCCGACTCCCGTCCGTCGGTTCCGCGCCGCACCCATTCGCGCCCCCGACTCCGACCCACCAGTTCCGCACCACCGGCTATCGCGCCGCCAGCTTTCGCACCGCCGACCTCCACGTCCCCGGCCCCGACCCACCACTTCCGCGCCACCAACCTCCACGCCCCCGACCACGACCCGCCGCTCCCGCGTCGCAGGCTTCCGCGTCGCAGTCTTCCGCGTCGCTGACTTTCGTCGGCGGGGCTGGCACCATCGGGGCATGGTGCAGGCTTGTCTGAACGGAAGGCGTACGGCCGGGCACGGGGCGGCCGTGCCGATGTCGCCGAAGGATCTGGCGCGCTCCGCCGCGGAGGCCGTCGCGGCCGGGGCCACGGAGGTCCATGTCCACCCCAAGTGCCCGTGCGGGCACGACAGTCTCTCTCCGCGTGTCCTCACCCCGGTCCTGGAAGCGCTGCGCGCCGAGGTCGCGGTGCCGGTCGGGGTGACCACCGGCGCCTGGGCCGAACCCGACCCCGCCGCCCGACTCGCCCGCGTCCGCTCCTGGACCCTGCTGCCCGACGCCGCCTCGGTCAACTGGCACGAACCGGGCGCGGAGGAGCTGGCCGCCCTGCTGCTGGAGCGGGGCGTGGCCGTCGAGGCGGGCGTCTGGTCGGGCACGGACGGCGCGGCCCGCTTCGCCGCCTCACCGCTCGGCCCGCGGGCGCTGCGCGTCCTGGCCGAGGTGACGGACCCGGACCCGGCCACGGCGCAAACCTCGGCCGACGCCCTGCTGGCCGACCTGGGCGGTGCCCACGGCCGCCCCGTCCTGCTGCACGGCGAGGAGGGCGGCACCTGGCCGGTCCTCCGCCTGGCGGCCCGCCGGAATCTGGCCGTCCGCATCGGCCTGGAGGACACCCTGCTCCTGCCGACCGGCGAACGGGCTGCCTCCAACGCACAGTTGGTGGCGGAGGGGCTGCGCCAGTACGGGTCGGCCCGGCGCTCCGCACAGGCCGGCGGAACGGTAGCAGGCGGGAATCGGGTCGTTCCAGGAGATTAATAGCCGTGATAGTGGGGTGAGTTGAAGCCGAAGACGACACGAACGGGGATCTCCATGTCCACGCTGCGGGTGACCGCCGAGGTGCTGACCGTACACGAGCACCCGAACGCCGACGCGCTGGAGCTGGCGCAGGTGGGGCTGTACCGGGCCGTGGTGGCCAAGGGGGCCTTCCGCAGCGGCGAGGTGGCGCTCTACATCCCCGAACAGGCCTTACTGCCCGACGAGTTGATCGACGAGCTGGGACTGACCGGGCGGCTCGCGGGGGCCGCGGCGAACCGGCTCAGGGCGGTACGGCTGCGGGGCGAGCTGTCCCAGGGCATCGTCTGCCGGCCGAAGGCACTGGACGGCGTCGACCTCGCCGCCGCGGCCGTCGAGGGCACGGACTTCGCGGAGCGGCTCGGCATCACCAAATGGGTACCGCCCGTCCCGCCCACCATGAACGGCGAGGTGGAGCCGGCGCCCGAGCTGCTGCCCTGGGTGGACATCGAGAACATCCAGCGCTACCCGGACATCTTCGCGCCCGGTGAGCCGGTGGTCCTCACGGAGAAGCTGCACGGCTCGGCCTGCCTGCTGACGTACGTCGCCGGCGAGGACCGGGTGTACGTCTCCTCCAAGGGATTCGGCGCGAGGTCGCTCGCGCTCAAGGAGGACCCCCGGAACCTGTACTGGCGCGCCGTGCACGCCCACGGCGTCCCCGAGGCCGCCGCCCGGCTCGCCGGACGCCTCGGGGCGCGGCGCGTCGGCGTCTTCGGGGAGGTGTACGGCGCGGGCGTCCAGGACCTCACCTACGGCGCGGACGGCCGCCGGGAGACCCTGGGGTACGCGGTGTTCGACGTCTCGGCGGAGATCGAGGGCACGGTGCGCTGGCTGGACACCGATGTACTGGACGGTGAGCTGCCGGTGGTACCGCGGCTGTACAGCGGGCCGTACGACATCGACCGGGTGTTCTCGGTCGCGAGCGGCCGGGAGACGGTCTCCGGCCGGGAACTGCACCTGCGCGAGGGCGTGGTGATACGGCCGGCCACCGAGCGGTACAGCGCGGTGACCGGCGGGCGGGCGATCGCGAAGGCGGTGAGCCCGGCGTATCTGACCCGCAAGGGCGGCACGGAGTACGAGTGACCGGAAAGGGGCCGCCCGCCGCTTCCCGGACTCAGCGCCCCTCCGCCATCAGCCGGGACCCCGCCCGCCGCTCCCCGAACACATCGTCCGGGTTGGACAGCACGCAGGTGTCCAGCGACAGGCACCCGCACCCGATGCAGTCGGTCAGGTGATCACGCAGCCGGTTGAGCTGCGTGATCCGCTCGTCCAGCTCCGAGCGCCACGCCTGCGACAGCCGGGCCCAGTCCTCCCGCGTCGGCGTCCGCTCCTGCGGCAGTTCGGCCAGCGCGGAGCGGATCGTCGCCAGCGGGATGCCGACCCGCTGCGCCGCGCGGACGAACGCCACCCGGCGCAGCGTGTCCCGGCTGAAGCGGCGCTGGTTGCCACTGGTGCGGCGGCTGGAGATCAGGCCCTTGGCCTCGTAGAAGTGCAGCGCGGACACGGCGGCACCGCTGCGCGCGGACAGCTGTCCGACGGTGAGCTCATGGATCTTCTCGGGAATCTGCGGCACTCCTCAGAGCCTAGTCAATCCGTTGACATCGACCGCGCGCCCGACCATGCTAAGCAGTTGCTTAGGAACGCGATCGAGAGGCCGGGAACATGGCAGCACCGAGGATCTTCACCTCCCCCGCCGAGCTGAAGGCGGCCGTGGGCGAGCAGCTGGGCCCCACCGAGTGGCTGGAGGTCGACCAGAAGCGGATCGATCTGTTCGCCGAGGCCACCGGGGACCACCAGTGGATCCACGTGGACCCCGAGAAGGCCGCCGCGGGGCCGTTCGGCACGACCATCGCGCACGGCTACCTCACGCTCTCCCTGCTGCCGCTGTTCGGCCCCCAGCTGCTGCGGGTGGAGGGCGTGAAGATGGGCGTCAACTACGGCACGAACAAGGTCCGCTTCCCGGCCCCCGTACCCGTCGGCTCCCGGCTGCGCGCCACCGCGAGGATCACCGGCGTGGAGGACGTCACCGGCGGGGTCCAGGTCGCCGTCGCCTTCACCGTGGAGCGTGAGGGCGGGGACAAGCCGGTGTGCGTGGCGGAATCGGTGTCCCGGTACTACCTCTAGGCACCGGTCGCGGCCGGGGCCTACTTCGCCCCGACCGCCCCGTCCGCCTCCACCGTCCCGTCCGCCTCCACCGCCCCGACCATCCGCAGCACCAGCTCGGCGTACAGCTCGCCGACCGCATCCGGCGTACGCGGCCCCTCGATGTTGAACCAGCGGGCCACGTCGATGCACAGCGACAGCACGGCGAGCGTGGTGCCCTGGACGTCCGGCACGTCGAACTCGCCCGCGGCGACGCCGTCCTCGATGATCCCGCGCACCTCGGCGTCGACCTGCCGGCGCAGCCCCAGGATCTCGGCGCGGGCCTCGGGGCCGAGGGCGTCGAGCTCGTACTGCACGACCCGCGCGGTGGTGCGCCGCCCGGCGTGCCAGCGGACGAAGGAGCTGACCGCGTCGGCGAGCCGCTCCCTCGCGGGGCCCTCGCGGCGGGCCGCCGTGCGCAGGATGTCCAGGGCCTTGTCGTGCCCGATGCGGCTGATCCGGTGGAGCAGTTCTTCCTTGGTCTTGTAGTGGATGTAGAGCGCGGCCGGGCTCATCCCGGCGCGGCCCGCGATGTCCCGCGTCGTCGTCGCGTGGTAGCCGCGCTCGGCGAAGGCCTCCACGGCGGCGACCAGCAGCCGCCGGGCCGCGTCAGGGGTGACCTCTTCCCACGGCTCCGCCTCGCCGCCGGTCGTCTCCGCCGCCGTACTCATCCCTCTTACGCCCCTCTCGGTGACAGGGGCACCACCATACCGCCGACGATGAGCGATCGCTTAGCGCAGCAGGCCGCAGGCGGTGCGCAGCGGTCAGAGCTTGTCGGCGAAGGGGTCGTGCTCGGCGAGGAGCTTGTCCAGCCGGGCCTGGTCGACCCGGCTGATGATCTGTCCGGCCTCCTGGCGGTCCCGGATCACCTTGGCGAGGGTGAAGGCGGAGGTGACGAGGTACAGGACGGCGATCGCGAGGAACGCGCGCACCCATGCGTCGGTGTCCAGCCGGAAGATGCCGATGGAGGTGGCCGCCATCGCGATGGCGAAGGACGCGACGGCCTGGCCGTAGAAGGCGGCCGTGCTCTGCTGCTTGACCGATGTGTCACTCATGGGCAAGAGCATCGGCGCGCGCGGCGCGCGCCACATCCGCTCGGCTACTCAGGCCGTACTCAGACGAGCCGAGAAAAGCCTTGCCCGGCGGCCTCAGAACGCCGAAACCCCGGTCAGGGAACGGCCGATGAGGAGCTTCTGGATCTGGCTGGTGCCCTCGTACAGGGTCATCACCCGAGCGTCGCGCAGGAGTTTGCCGACCGGGTACTCGTCGATGTAGCCGTAGCCGCCGAAGACCTGGAGCGCGTTGTTGGCCGCGCGGACGGCGGCCTCGGAGGCGAACAGCTTGGCCTTGGAGGACTCGACCGCGAACGGCTCGCCCCGGTCGATCAGATCGGCGACCCGCCAGGTCAGCAGCCGGGCCGCGTCCACGTCGACGGCGATGTCGCTGATCAGCTCCTGCACCAGCTGGTGGCGGGCGATCGGCTTGCCGAACTGCTCGCGTTCCCCGGCGTATCCGACGGCCGCGTCCAGGGCGGCCTGCGCTATCCCGACGCAGCCCGCCGCCACGGACATCCGGCCCTTGGCCAGCGCGGACATGGCGACCGAGAAGCCCTTGCCCTCCTCGCCCAGCAGCGCGGAGGCCGGCACCCGCACGTCCTCGAGGACGAGTTCGGCGGTGGCCTGGCCGCGCAGACCGAGCTTGCCGTGGATCGGGCGCCGGCTCAGGCCGGGCGTGTCGGCCGGCACCAGGAAGGCGCTCACGCCCTTGTGGCCGGGGGCGTCGGTGGAGCGGGCGAACAGCAGGACGACGTCCGCCCAGGTGCCGTTGGTGATGAACATCTTGGTGCCGTTGAGGACGTACTCGTCGCCGTCGCGCACCGCGCGGGTGGTGAGGCTGCCCGCGTCGGAGCCGGTGCCGGGCTCGGTGAGGCCGAAGCAGCCGACGTACTCGCCCGCGGTCAGCCCCGGCAGCCAGCGCCGCTTCTGCTCCTCGTCGCCCCAGGCCGCGACGGACTTGGCCACGAGGCCGAGGGAGACGGACACGATGCCGCGCACCGAGGAGTCCCCGCGGCCCAGCTCCTCGGTGACCAGGCAGTACGACAGGTGGTCGCCGCCGGAGCCGCCGTACTCCTCCGGGATCGTCAGCCCGAGGAAGCCGACTTCCCCGAGCTTCTTCACGATGCCCCGGTCGACCTCCTCGGCCCGGTCCCAGGCGATCACGTGCGGGGTGATCTCGCGGGCCACGAAGTCCCGCGCGAGCCGCCGTACGGCCTCCTGCTCCTCGCTGAGCCCCAGGTTCACCACGAGATCACCTCTCCCATTTAAATTAGCACTGCTAGTTTACAGGCGCAGCCCTACTATGTGCGCCATGGCCCGACCACGCAAGCCCCTGCTCAGCACCGACCGGATCGTCCGGGCGGCCCGCGAACTCGTGGACCGGGAGGGGCTGGCGGCGGTCTCCACCCGGCGGCTCGCCGCGGAGCTGGGGGTGAGCGGGCCCTCGCTGTACAACCACTTCCGCACGAAGGACGAGATCCTGGAGGCGGTCGCGGACTCGGTGAGCGCGCTGGTCGACCTGTCGATGTTCGAGGACGGCCGGCCGTGGCGGACCGCGCTGCACGACTGGGCCGTCTCCTACCGGGCCGCGCTGCGCGCGCACCCGAACATCGTCCCCGTGCTCGCGCGCGGACCCGGTCGCCGGCCGGCCGCGCTGCGGGTGGCGGACGCGGCGTACGGCGCGATGGTCGACGCGGGGTGGCCGCCTGCGCAGGCCACGTCCATCGGGGCGCTGATGCGGTACTTCATCATGGGCTCGGCGCTCGGCTCCTTCGCCGGCGGCTTCGTGGACGACGCGAGCGCCTACGACCCGGCCGACTACCCGCACCTCGGGCAGGCCCATCTCCTCGCGGAGCAGCAGGAGAAGATCGACGAGCGGGCCTTCGAAACGGGACTGACCGCGATCCTGGACGGCCTCGCGCAGCAGTACGAGCGGCTACGGCAGGGGGGCGAGGCCGGGTGACGGTGAGCGTCCCCGCCCCCCGACCAGCCACCACACTCGGCCCCTCAGAACACCACCAGCGCCCGCCCGCCCTTCCCCTTCTTCATGTTCTCGAAGGCTTGCGGGATGTCCTCCAGGGCGATCCGCTCCGTGACCAGGGCGGACAGGTCCAGGCGGCCGGTGCGGACGTGCTCGGCGAGCAGGGGGACATCGCGGGAGGGGTCGCTGTTGCCGTAGACGCAGCCGGAGAGGGTGCGGCCCCAGTGGAAGAGTTCGAGGGCGTTGAAGGTGACCTGCTGGTCCTTGCCGCCGATGCCGACGACCGTCGTACGGCCGCCCCGCCGGGTGGACTCCCAGGCCGCGCGGATGCTGACCGCGCGGCCCGCGCACTCGACGGCGACGTCCACGCCCTGCTTGCCGGTGAGGGCGCGGATCTCGCGGGGCGTGGTCGCACCGGCGAGCAGGAAGTCCGTGGCACCGGCGGCGCGCGCGAGGGATTCCTTCGCGGGCGACACGTCTACGGCGACGATCCGCGACGCGCCCGCGATCCGGGCCGACTGGATCGCGGCGAGCCCGACCCCGCCCGCGCCGAACACGGCGACGCTCTCACCGGGCCGCACCCCCGCCGAGTGGTGGATCGCGCCGTACCCGGTGAGCACGGCGCAGCCGAGGAGCGCGGCGTCGGTCAGCGGGGCACCGCCCGGCAGCGGCAGCACGCAGGACGCGGACACGACGGTCTCCTCGGCGAACGCGGCCACGTTCAGACCGGGGTGCAGCGGGGTGCCGTCGGCGGCGTGGGCGTAGACGGAGGCCGCGCCGTTCAGCGCGTTGGCGCACAGCCAGACCTCGCCGAGCGAACAGGCGTGGCACGTCCCGCAGGCGGGCGCCCAGTTGAGGACGACGGGCGTGCCCGGCGAGACACCGGTGACGTCCGGTCCGACGGCGACGACCGTCCCCGCGCCCTCATGACCGAGCACGGCGGGCACGGGCACGCTCATCGTGCCGTCGGACAGGGACAGGTCGGAGTGGCACACCCCGGCCGCCGCGAGCCGGACCCGGACCTGTCCGGGGCCGGGTTCGGGCAGCTCGATGCCGGTTATCTCCAAGGGCTCGCCGACGGCGGGCAGGACAGCGGCTCGTACGGCCATGGCGGGTGAACTCCTTCAGAACTGGAAGGACTTGGTCTGGAGGTACTCGTCGAGGCCGTGACTGCCGAGTTCCCGGCCGACCCCGGACTGCTTGTAACCGCCGAACGGCGCGAGCGGGTTGAAGCGGCCGCCGTTAATGTCGACCTGCCCGGTGTCCATGCGCCGGGCGAAGGCCACCGCCTCGTCCTCGTCGCCGGCCCAGACCGCGCCGGCCAGGCCGTACACCGTGCCGTTGGCGATGCGCAGGGCGTCGTCCTCGTCGTCGTAGGCGAGGACCGAGAGCACCGGGCCGAAGATCTCCTCCTGGGCGATGGTCATCTCGGACGTGACGTCGGCGAAGACGGTCGGGCTGACGAAGTAACCCTTCTCGCGCGGCGCTTCGGGGCCGCCCGCGACCAGGCGGGCGCCCTCCGCGAGGCCCTTCTCGATGTAACCGAGCACCCGCGCCTGCTGCTTGGCGTTGACCAGCGGCCCGATACGGTCGGCGTACTTGGCGGCGGCGGCCGCGGCCAGCTCGACGGCCTCTTCGTACCGGTCTCGGTGGACCAGCATCCGGGTCCAGGCGCTGCACGTCTGCCCGGAGTTGGCCATCACGTTGGCGACGCCGACGTGGACCGCCTTGGCGAGGTCGGCGCTCGGCAGGATGACGTTGGCGGACTTGCCGCCCAGTTCCAGGGCGACCCGCTTCACGGCGCCGCCGGCCAGCGCGCCGATGCGGCGGCCGACGGCGGTGGAGCCGGTGAAGGAGACGAGGTCCACCTCCGGGTGCTCGGCCAGGGCCTGGCCCGCGACCGGTCCGAGGCCGGTGACGAGGTTGAACACGCCTGCCGGGAGCCCCGCCTCGTGCACCGCCTCGGCGAACAGCTGCGCGGTGAGCGGGGTGTCCTCGGCGGGCTTGAGGACGACCGTGCAGCCGGCGGCGAGCGCCGGGGCGACCTTGGCGACGATCTGGTGCAGCGGGTAGTTCCAGGGGGTGATCGCGCCGACCACGCCGACCGGCTCGTGCAGGACGGTGGAGTTGCCGACCTTCTCCTCGAAGGGGCGGCTCGCGGCGAGGCCGGCGTAGCTGCCGGCGACCGCGATGGGCAGGCCCGCGTGCACCGACTGCGCGAACGCGGGCGGTGAGCCGAGTTCGGCGGTGACCGTCTCGGCGATCTCGTCCTTGCGGGCCGCGAGCGCGTCCCGGAGCGCGGCCAGGCGGGCCGCGCGCTCGGCGGGCGGGGTGGCGGCCCAGCCGGGCAGGGCGGCGCGGGCCGCGCGGACGGCGGCGTCCACGTCCTCGGGCCCGGCGGCCGGGACCCGGCCGATGACCTGCTCGTCGGCCGGGTTGAGGACCTCGATCACCTCGTCCGGGCGCGCGGCGGGGCGCCAGCCGCCGTCGATGTACAGACCGTCGTGTGCCTTCATGCTGCTTCCTCCCGGCGGGAACGCGTCATCCGCCCCTTAAACTAGCGGCGTTAGTTTTCCGGCGCCAGACGTTCTCGCCGTGCGGACTCACCTGGTCGCGGTGAGATGGGCGAAGACCACCACGTTGCTGCTGTACCCGGTACGCCTGCTGTACAGCCCCCCGCAGGTCAGCAGGCGCAGCTCCGGGAGGCGGGAGCGGCCGTAGACCTCCTTGTCGGGGAAGCCGGACTTGTCGAAGACCTTGACCCGGTCGACGGTGTAGACGGCGGTACGGCCGTCCGCGCGCCGCGCCTCGATCGTCTTGCCGGGCTTGACCAGCGGGAGCGCGGCGAACACGGCGGGTCCGGAGGGGGTGTCGCGGTGGCCGACGGCGATCGCGGTGCCCGCCTCGCCGGGGGTGGCGCCGCCCTCGTACCAGCCGGCCGCCTTGGGCTGGTCGAACGGCGGTGTCTCCAGCTGCCGGTCCTTGTCGAGACCTACGCCGACGATCCGGGCGTCGAGGCCGAGGGAGGGGATGCGCAGGGAGGTGGGCCGGGACCGGGGCAGCGGACGGGCGTAGCGGACAGCCGGGCCCGAGTCCGCCCCGGCGGCGACGGCCTGGGCGTGGTCCGGCGGGCCGTCGTCCCCGCACCGCCTGACGAGGGACACCAGGACGGCCGCGAGGACGGCCGTCCTGGCGAGGCGGTAGGCGCGGGTCCGGTACCAGGGCCTGCGTCTGCGCCTACGCGGCGCCATGGGGACGACGGCGGTTGCGCCGGACGTACACGACCCCGCCGACCGCGAGCAGGCCCACCGCCGCGGCGGCGCCCACCGGGGAGTACGCGGCCGCGGTGTCCACGAGCCCGCCGCCGCCGGCGTGCACCCCGCCCTGCGGGCCGCCGTGGTCGCCGTTCTGGCCCCAGCTCGTGTCGTTGTGCTCCTGCTGCTGCTCGTTGTGCTCCTGCTGCTGGTGGTCGTCGATCTGACCGGGCGCGCCCTGGGCGCCGTTCTCCCGGCAATTGACGCGGAAGACCTTCTCCTTGAGGGCGCCGGCCGCGGTCCAGGTGATCCGGTACTGGCCGTCCGCGAGCCCCAGCGGGTCGGTGTGCCCGGCGCCCCCGGCGAGCTGGATGGTGCCGGTGACAGTGGCGGAGGTGGGCAGCGGGGGCTGGGGCGTGATGGTGTAGGCGATGACGGGCAGGATGTCGAAGTTGACGGCATCGAGGTAGAACCGGCAGACCGTGGGGTCGTCCTTCGAGACGCCGTAGGGCGTGCCGACCCGGTGGATTCTGATGTCGCCGTTCTCCCCTTGGGCCATGGCGGTCGGTGCCGCCACCCACGACGCGCCCGCCGCGGCGAGTGCGGTGAGGACGACGGTGGCGCCGGCGCGGGTACCGGCGGTGCGTGGGAATGTCCGGGTGGGCATGGGCGTTTCCTCCGAGTCAGACGATTTTCATACAAATCGATCTCGTGTGGACTCTGCCCAATGCGCACGACGCCGTACGGCATCGACGCCCGGCGCGCCGTCAGA
Organism: Streptomyces sp. AM6-12; assembly: GCF_044327085.1. Taxonomy (NCBI): domain Bacteria; kingdom Bacillati; phylum Actinomycetota; class Actinomycetes; order Kitasatosporales; family Streptomycetaceae; genus Streptomyces; species Streptomyces sp. AM6-12. The sequence continues at coordinate 5,796,697 of NZ_JBIQWN010000001.1, read as the reverse complement.
TATCCCCCTGGCGGCGCAATCCGACAATATGACTAACTAGCGCGATGTTCCCCTGCCTCTCCCCCGCCGCCCCGGGGCCGGCGAGGCCCCTCGCCGGTCAGTCCAGCAGCCGCCCCAGGTAGGCCCGCAGCAGTTCCCGCGTCTCGTGGATGATCGCCTCGTCGCCCTCCGGGTCGAGCCGGAAGGCCAGTTGGACCAGGGTGTCCGCGCTCTCCACGGCAACCAGGAAGGCCCGCCGCAGTTCGTCGTCGGGGGCCCGGCCGATATAGCCGGCGAGCAGTGCGGAAAGCCGGTCGGCAACCCGGCTGTTGGGCTCCGCCTGGCGGGCGCCCACCGGGATCTGGTTGCCGAAGTCGACCAGGGAGAAGCCGGGCGCGGTGCGCTTCATCGCCAGGTATTCGTCCAGGACGACGTCCATCGCGGCCCGCCAGTCCCCCGCCGCCGCCCGCTCCAGGCGGCCGGTGACCCGCTCGGTGTACCGCTCCAGATTGCGCTGCGCGAGGGCGTCGGCCATCTGCCGTTTGTTGCCGAAGAAGCGGTAGACCGAGCCGATGGGCACGCCGGCGCGCACCGCGACGGCACGGGTGCTCAGCGCGTCGTAGCCCACCTCGTCGAGGAGTTCGGCGCAGGCGTCGAGGATCCTGGTCAGCCGTTCGGCGCTGCGCCGCTGGACGGGGGCGCGGCGGAGCGGGGTCACGTGGGGCACGGGCTTCATGATGCCTTTCCGCCGGGGTCCGGTGAACCTGGTCCCAGGGTACGGAGAGCGCGGGCGAAGCCCTCAGCCGTCCGGCAGGCGGTCGGCGTCCCCGGGCGGGGCACCCTGCGGCCGGGTGTCCGACACCGTTATGTCGGCGGTGCTCTGCACCGGCTTGCCGTGCACGGCCCACGCCGTGCCGTCGTCGGCGTACAGACGGGCGGTGACGTGGTGGGTGCCGTGCGGGACGAGCCGGCCGGGCAGCCGGTAGCGGGGGGTGTGCAGCCGGGCGATCCGGCGGCCGTCCACGAAGAGGCAGGCGAGCCCCCGCCCGGTCACCGCGGTCGGGCGCGCGCCGGGCGCGGAGATCCGGAAGTGACGGAAGGCCAGCCGTACGTCCCAGCCGTCGGCGGGGTCCGGGGTGATCTCGACGCCGACCCCGGGGGCGTCTTCGCCGCCGGTCTCGCGCAGATGGCGGCCGCTGCCGTCGGTGTCGTCCAGGACCTTGCCGACGGGCGAGGGCGAGTCCGCGCCGACCGCGCCCGTGCCTCCGCCGGTGTCCCCGCCCGTGCCCGTGCCCCCGTGCGCCGTGCCGCAGCCCGCCGCGCCGAGAGGCAGCAGAAGGCACACCGCGAGCGCGGCCAGGCGTCCGCGCGTTCCCTTCGTCCACGACATGCCGGGGAGCGTAGGACACGGGGCGGGTCCGGGGAATCCGCCCGGAGTCGGGTTCCGGACATCCCCCGCAGGGAGGAGGGTCCGCCCTCTTGCGCCGGGCCCCGCCTATTCCTACGGTGTTCCATAGGAATACGCGGACGCAGTCAACGAGCGCGAAGGAGCGTGGGGGCGACCATGAGCGGGGACGCGCGCAAGACGGCCGAGGGGCTCTCCTATCTGACCGGGTTCGGCAATGAACACGCCTCGGAGGCCGTACCGGGCGCCCTGCCCGAGGGCCGCAACGCGCCGCAGCGCGCACCGCTCGGGCTGTACGCGGAGCAGCTCAGCGGCGCGGCGTTCACCGAGCCGCGGGCGCACAACCGGCGCTCGTGGCTGTACCGGATCCGTCCGTCGGCGGCGCACCCCCGGTTCACCCGCACCGCGAACGGCTCGATCCGTACGGCGCCCTTCACCGAGACCGTGCCCGACCCCAACCGGCTGCGCTGGAACCCGCTGCCCGAGCCGGCCGCGGGCACCGACTTCCTCGCGGGCCTGTGGACCCTCGGCGGCAACGGCGACGCGACCCAACGCGCGGGCATGGCCGTGCACTTGTACCACGCCAATGCCTCGATGGAGCGCGTCTTCTCCGACGCCGACGGCGAGCTGCTGATCGTCCCGGAGCGCGGCGGGCTGCTGCTGCACACCGAGTTCGGGCGGCTGCACGTGGAGCCGGCGCACGTGGCGCTGATCCCGCGCGGGGTGCGGTTCCGGGTGGAGCTGCTGGACGACTCGGCCCGCGGCTACGTGTGCGAGAACTACGGGGCGCCGTTCCGCCTCCCGGACCTCGGCCCGATCGGCGCCAACGGGCTCGCCAACGCACGGGACTTCCGCGCGCCGGTCGCCGCGTACGAGGACACCGAGGGCCCGGTGGAGGTGGTGAACAAGTTCTGCGGCAACCTCTGGACGGCCACGTACGACCACTCGCCGCTCGACGTGGTCGCCTGGCACGGCAACCATGTGCCGTACGTCTACGATCTGCGCCGCTTCAATGTGATCGGCTCGATCTCCTACGACCACCCCGACCCGTCCATCTTCACCGTCCTGACCTCACCCTCGGACACGCCGGGCCTGGCCGGCGTCGACTTCGTCGTCTTCGCGCCGCGCTGGCTGGTGGGCGAGGACACCTTCCGGCCGCCGTACTTCCACCGGAACGTGATGAGCGAGTACATGGGCCTGATCGAGGGCGCCTACGACGCCAAGGCGGAGGGCTTCGTGCCGGGCGGCGGCTCGCTGCACAACATGATGTCGGCACACGGCCCGGACCGGGAGACGTTCGACAGGGCGAGCACGGCCGAGCTGAAGCCGCAGAAGATCGATGACGGCCTCGCCTTCATGTTCGAGACCCGCTGGCCGGTGACGCTCACCCCGCACGCGGCCCGCGCCGACCACCTCCAGCAGGAGTACGACGGCGTGTGGCAGGGCCTGACGCGCAACTTCCGTATCTGACGTCTGTGTTGCGCCCGTCGTTCGCGACCCGGTACGGATAGCAGCGTGACCTCCTTCGCCCCTGACTCGATCGTCCTGAACCGCAAACTGCCGCTCTGGTATCAGGTCTCGCAGTCGCTGCGCGCCTCCATACTGGGCCGCTCGCCCGCGGACCCGCTGCGCCTGCCCACCGAGGAGCGCCTGGCGGAGCACTACGGGGTGAGCGTGCTGACCATGCGGCAGGCGCTGAAGGAGCTGGAGGACGAGGGGCTGATCAGCCGGCACCGGCGGCGCGGCACGTTCATCGAGCCCGACGCCCGGCGCGGCGCCCCGGTGCGGCTGCTGGGCTCGGTGGACGCGATCGTGGCCCAGCAGTCCGGGATGCGCACCCGGTTGCTGGCCCACGGGCCCGCGCCGGTGCCGGGCGGGCTCACGGAGTGTTTTCCGGGGCTCGCCGAGGTGGCGACGTACCACCGGCTGCGCTTCGACGAGCAGAGCGGGGAGCCGACCAACCACGCCGTCAACCACGTACGCCCCGAACTGGCCGAGCGGATCGACCTGGACGATCTGGTGCGCTGGCCGATGACGAAGGTGCTGCGGGACGTCGTCGGGGCGGACATCAGCCGGATCACGGACACGGTGGAGGCCCGGCTCGCCGACCCGGAGACCGCCCGTCTCCTGGAGGTCCCGCTGCTCAGCCCGATCCTGCACTACACCGGCATCACCTACGACACCGAGGGCCGGGTGCTGGACGTGGCGGTGATCCACTACCGGGGCGACCGCTTCTCCTTCACGGTGACCCTGGACGCCACCTGACCCGCCGGAAGCCGCCGGCCCGTACGATGCCCAGCGTGCCGTACGACGACGACGCTCCGCTGCCGGCGGACCTCATGCCGTGGTCCGTCGCACCGCCGCGGCCGGGCCGCGCCTGGCCGATGGCCCCCGACCCGGCCTGTCTGCGGGCCCGCTGGGACGCCCTGCTGAAGGCCGATCTGCCGGACCGCGAGGCCCTGTTCGAGCCGAGCAGGGCCCGCACCCTGCACTCGGCCGTAGGACAGCTGCCGGGCCGGTCCGCCGGGACGGAGCGCCTGGCGCGCGCCACGGGCCCGTGCGCGGAGCCGGTACGCGTGCTGGCGGCGCCCTTCGACGAGCAGTGGCTGATCCCGGACCACCGGCTGCTCGACGCGGCCCGCCCGGAGCTGTGGCGAGTGGCCGACGAGCACCAGATCTTCCTCGTGGAGACCCCCGACGCGCACCATCCCCTGCTGGCCACCTCTCTCCTGCCCACGCCGCGCGCCGGACGCGTCCGCCCCCTCTACCGCCGGCCGGCCGCCGCGGACCCCAACCTGGCGCCCGGCCTCCTGGACGATCTGTCGGCCCGCCTGGGCGTGCGGGTCACCCCCCTCGACCTGGCCGCCTGGTTCCTGGCCGTGGTCCGCCCCGACCACACGGTCCCGCTGACCGACGACGCGGAACTCTGGTCGTCCGGCGTGCGGTTGGGCCACCGCATGCTGTGGCTGCTGCGCCGCGACGGCGAGCGCCCCCGGCTCCCCGGCGGCCGCCGCCCCTACGTCCGCGCCCCGCTGCCGCCCCGCCCGGAGACCCTCCGCTACGACCCCGGGGAGGAGACCCTCCACCTGGACGGGGGCCGTGTCTCCCCCGTCCCCGCCGCGGCCTGGGACTACGAGCTGGACGGGGTCCGGGTCCTGGAGTCCTGGTTCGCCGTGCGCACGGCCGCGGCGCCCCCCGGCGCCCTGGCGGCGATCCGCCCGGCGACCTGGCCCCAGCCGTGGACCTCCGAACTCCTGGAGCTGATCACGGTCCTGACCCTGCTGGCCGAAGTCCGCGCCCAGCGGGACGAGTTGCGGATCACCTCGTCGGTCACGGCGACGGACCTGCGCCACTCGGGCGTCCTCCCGCCCCCGCGCGCGGCGCGCCTGCCCGCGTCGGTCCTGGACCGCCCGGAGGAGGGGCCGGAGGGCCAGTTCGCCCTGTGGTAGCGGCGCCGGGACCGGGACGGCCGGGGCGCGGCGAGTGACATATGCCGTACTGACAGACCCGCCCGAGCGGGAGATCATCCACCCCATGGAGCACCTCGCGGAACACGCCATGGAGCCCGCCGGTCGACAGCCGTCGGAAGCTCAGCCGCTGCCCCTGGAGGGCATCACCGTCGTGGCCGTCGAGCAGGCCGTTGCCGCGCCCTTCGCGACGCGGCAGCTCGCCGATCTGGGGGCCCGTGTCATCAAGGTGGAGCGGGTGGACGGGGGCGACTTCGCGCGGGGCTACGACCGGGCGGCGGGCGGCCTCGCCTCGCACTTCGTGTGGTGCAACCGCGGCAAGGAGTCCCTCGCCCTGGACCTGAAGGACCCGCGCGGCCGGAAGGTCGTACGGCGGCTGGTCGCGGACGCGGACGTGTTCGTGCAGAACCTGGCGCACGGGGCCGCGGCCCGGCTCGGGCTGGACGCGGCCACGCTGTGCGCGGCGCACCCGCGGCTGATCGCCGTGGACATCTCGGGGTACGGCTCCTCGGGTCCGTACGCGGACAAGCGGGCCTACGACATGCTGGTGCAGTGCGAGACGGGCCTGGTGTCGGTCACCGGGACGCCGGAGCGGCCGGTGAAGGCGGGCATCCCGGCGGCGGACATCGCGGCGGCCATGTACGCCTTCTCGGGGGTGCTGGCGGCGCTGGTGCGCCGGGGCGTCACCGGGCGCGGCGGGCCGGTGGAGGTGTCCTTGCTGGACTCGCTGGCGGAGTGGATGGGGCATCCGCTGCACCACACGATGCACGGCGGCGAACCCCCGGCGCGCACCGGGCTCGCGCACCCCGTCATCGCGCCCTACGACGCTTACGCGACGGCGGACGGCGGGCAGGTGCTGCTGTCGGTGCAGAACGACCGGGAGTGGCGGCGGCTGGCCGAACAGGTCCTGGGGCGGCCGGAGTTGGGGACCGATCCGCGGTTCGCGACGAACGCGGCGCGGGTCGCCCGCCGGGGGGAGACGGACGCGGCGGTGGCGGAGGCGCTCGGCGCGCTGGACGCCGACGCGGCGGTGGCGCGGCTGGAGGAGGCGGGCATCGCCTGTGCCCGGCTGCGGGATCCGCGCGGGCTGGCGGAGCATCCGCAGCTGGCGGCCCGCGACCGGTGGCGTCAGGTGGGTTCGCCGGTGGGGCCGTTGCGGGCGCTGCTGCCGCCCCTCACGCTGCCGGGCGGGGGCGAGGCGAGGATGGGCGAGGTGCCCGCGCTCGGACAGCACACCGGGGCGCTGCTGCGTGCCGTGGGGATGACGGACGAGGAGATCGCAGCGCTGCGCCGGGACGGTGTGGCGGCCTGAGCGCGGGCCCCGGACGGCGTCTGGGACCGCTGGTGCCCCCGGTGAGCGCCGGTCGGGCGCTCACGGGCCGGGCGGTGGCCGGGTCGGGGCCGGGATCGTCGGCCGGATCGGGGCCGGCCCGACGGCCGGCCGGTGACCGGCTAGTGGCTGCCGAACAGCGAGCGACGCAGTCGGCGCAGGGGCGCGAAGAGGGAGACCCGACGGACCCGAGCGCCCCGGTCGCTGTGCGTGCGCCGGTGGTCCCGCGCCGTCAGCTCCCGCATCAGCGAGGTCGCCTCGACGGTCTTCTGCTGCGGTATGGCGGGTCCGCCCAGCACCGCGAGGTGCCGGTCGAGGCGCGAGCTGGTCGCGCTGCTCCCGCAGGTGATCGCAGGGACCCTGGCCCTGCTGCGCACTGTTATCTGTTCCATGTCACTCCCCACCCGTACGAGTCCACCCGGCCCCGGGCAGAGTAACCCTATCTCCCCACCGGGGCACTCGTGTATCGCGCCTTCAGGATTCACCTTTCCCGTAAGGGCGTTGACCATGCCGCGCTGACTACTCTCCGAATCCGACCGGTTTCAGGGCGAGTTGGACAACGGGCTGGCCATCGGCTCGCGCCGAAGCGTCGCTGCGGGGGCCGCCGTCACGGGGCGTGACGGCCGCCGGGCGCCGGCCCCTGGTGATCAAGGGCGTGTCGCCCCCGCGGAGGCCCTGGGTGACGACGGGTCCGGGTCACGGTCCGGGGCACGGCCCGGATGCGATGGCCCCGCCGCCGTGTCCGCGTCCGCCCGCGGCGGCTCGGCACGGGTGGCGGACGCCACGAGAGGGCGGCCGGGAACGTGGTCCATCTCACGCACCCGCCGAGGGGCCGGCGCAGGCCCCATCGGCCGGAGCCCCTGCCGCGCGCCGGGCGATCCCGCCGGGTGCACACGGCGGGCTCACCTCGGGAGGTACCAGGCGCTACGGCGACGCCGCGGGCCGGTCGGCGAGTTCACCCTGACGGGCGGGACCGGCGGTGCGCCGCTCGGTGCTCACCCGTTCGGGTCAGCCGGCGGCGCTGGTGAGCGCCGGCAGGTAGCCGCCGGACTGGCCGTCCGCGGTGGGGTGGTACGACTCGGTCAGGTCGAGCACGTTGAGACTGTGGAGCCAGGAGTCGCTGGAGCAGATCTCGTGGCTGGAGAAGGCGCTGCGGACGTCGCCGAAGACGAACCCGTGGGCGGCGGCGCGGGACTGGATGGCGTTGTCCAGGGTGTCGGCGGCACCGTTGATGGCCGACCGCTTGGTGTCGGACAGGCCGAGGCAGACCTGGCCGAGCAGGTAGAAGCGCGGGTAACCGAGCACGGCCACACGGGCGTTGGGCGCCTTGGAGTGGATCGCGTTGTAGACGGCGTCGAGCTTCCCGGGCAGCGTGTTGGTGACGTACGACTTCGCGTTGGCGATGGCGGACAGGCAGGTGCTGTCGGAGTTCAGCACGCACGTCTCCATCACGCTGGAGAACCCGGCGTCGTTGCCGCCGATGCTGATGGACACCAGCGAGGTGGAGGAGTTGAGCGAGCCGAGCTGGTTGGCGAGCACGTCGTCCGTGGTGGCACCGGAGCAGGCGTTGAAGGCGAACGAGGCCGGCTTGTGCGCGGCGTTCCACAGGTACGCGGCGGCGTTGGTGCTGCGGTCGCAGTCGCCACTGGAGCTGATGTAGTCGTCGGCGCCGACGCCGGAGGCGTAGGAGTCGCCGAGTGCCACGTAGCCACCGCTGTTGGACGCCGCCTGCGCCGACGCGGCCTGTGTGAAGCCGAGGCCGAGGGCGAGGAGGAGTGGAGCGACGATTCCGGCGAGTCGGGAACGTCTCATGGAGTATCTCCCAGGTGAGCAGGAAGGCTGCGGCAACTTAAGTAGCGCCTACGCGCGTTGACCGGAAGTGTTCATGCCAAGAATTTTTGACTCTCAATAAGACCGTCTTCAAACATTTACTGCTTATGTATTGCGCGTACATGTCAACTCTGTTGACCGCCCCTCAGATGCCTGCTCTCGTCGGTGCTCCGGGGGCAGCCACCCTTGACGCCCCCTCAGGACTGCGCCACATTAAAACCCGGCATCCGGCGCTTCGGGGGGCAAAGTCGCCAATGCGCACCTTATGGATCAACAGGGATCTGCCGCCGCTGCTCGCGGGAGCCGCGGCCGCCGTCCCGGTGGCCGGCGCACTGCTCGCCCTCACCGACTCCGGCTCCGCGCTGCGCGCACCGTGCGCTCTGCTCTACCTGTTGCTCGCGCCGGCCGCCGGAATCGCCCTGGCCCTGCGCGGCCTCGACCCCTTCGCCCGGACCCTGTGCGCACTCGCGGGCGCGGTGGTCGTCGACATGCTGGTGGCCCAGGTGATGCTCGCGGTGCACCAGTGGTCCGTCCGCGGCGGGGTGGCCGTCGTCGCCGTACTGAGTCTGCTCCTGTTGCTCCTCGCGCTGCCGAGGGATCGGATTCCCGGTAAAAGCACACGAGACTGAGCAAGGTGAGCCACTGTTACTCAACGGACCAATCATGGGAAAGGTGAGACACCTTCCGGGTCTTGCCTTTCGGGCTCAACCGTCAATACCGTCATACAGCTCAACCGCAGCGGTACGCCGGTACCGGGTCCTTGGGGAGGGCCGGGTGCCGTGGTGCCTTCGCTGCGCAGCGCGGTAGGGGGGTGCCGTGTTCGGTGACCGCGAGCGGTGACCGGGCCGGGCCGCGCGACCGGCCGTCATGCTCGCCCGGCGGCCCGGACAGCTTTGCCAGCTCGTCCGCGGGTACGGACTACCGCTCGCCGCGCCCCGGAGGAGAACCCCCCTTTCGAACCGGATCCCGAGCCGGGCCGCCCGGCGGCGGGCGGTCCACCGGACGAGAGGGAACCAACCATGAGTCCAGCGCTGCGCCCGCCGAGTCCGGGCCGCGATCCGCTGCTCGTCACCCACTACCGGCCCATCTCCTCGCACCTGGCGATCACCCCGCCGGTGAGCGTGGTGATCCCCGCCATGAACGAGGCGAGGAACCTGCCCTACGTCTTCGAGAGCCTGCCCGACTGGATCCACGAGGTCGTGCTCGTGGACGGCAACTCCACCGACGGCACCGTCGAGGTGGCGCGGTCCCTGTGGCCGCGCCTCAAGGTCGTACCGCAGCGCGGTCGGGGCAAGGGGGACGCCCTGATCACCGGGTTCGAGGCGTGCACCGGCGACATCATCGTGATGGTCGACGCGGACGGCTCGGCGGACGGCGGCGAGATGGTCAGCTACGTCTCGGCGCTGGTCTCCGGCGCCGACTTCGCCAAGGGCTCCCGCTTCGCCAACGGCGGCGGCACCGACGACATGACCTTCGTGCGCAGACTCGGCAACTGGGCGCTGTGCACCGTCGTCAACCGCAAGTTCGGCGCCCGCTACACCGATCTGTGCTACGGCTACAACGCGTTCTGGCGGCACTGCCTCGACAAGATCGAGCTCGACTGCACCGGCTTCGAGGTCGAGACCCTGATGAACATCAGAGTGGTCAAGGCGGGCCTGAGAGTGCAGGAGATACCGAGCCACGAGTACCTGCGCATCCACGGGACCAGCAATCTGCGGGCGGTGCGCGACGGGCTGCGGGTGCTGCGGGTGATCCTGCGCGAGCGCTCCAACCGGCGGGCCCTGCGCCACCGGGTGCGCCACTCCCCGCTGCTCAAGCCCCGGCAGGGAGAGGCGAGTTGAGCGATCCCGGCATCTCCGTCGTGATCTGCGTGTACACCGAGGACCGCTGGGCGGACATCCGCGCGGCGGTCTGCTCGGTGCGCGCGCAGTCGTACCCGGCTCTGGAGATCCTCCTCGTCGTGGACCACAACCCGGCCCTGGGCGAACGGCTGGAGCGCGCGTACCGGGCGGCCGAAGGCGTGCGGGTGCTGACCAACTCCGGTCCGCGCGGCCTGTCCTCGGGCCGCAACACCGGCATCGCCGCCTCACGCGGCGAGGTGATCGCCTTCCTGGACGACGACGCCGTGGCCGAACGGGACTGGCTGCGCCGCTTCGCCGAGGCGTACGCCAATCCGCGGGTGCTGGCGGTCGGCGGGCGCACCGAGCCGGTGTGGGCGTCCGGGCGGCGGCCCGCCTGGTTCCCGGAGGAGTTCGACTGGGTGGTGGGCTGTACCTACCGGGGGCTGCCGCCGGGCCGGGTGCGGGTGCGCAACGTCCTGGGCGGCAACGCCTCGTTCCGCCGGGCGGCCTTCGAGGCGGCGGGCGGCTTCGCCACCGGCATCGGGCGCGACGGCGGCCACCGCCCGCTCGGCTGCGAGGAGACGGAGCTGTGCATCCGCCTGGCCCGCGCCCGCCCCGAGGGGGTGCTGCTCGTCGACGACCGCGCGGTGATCCACCACCGGGTGCCCCGGGGCCGGGAGAACTTCGCCTACTTCCGCACCCGCGCCTACGCCGAGGGCCTGTCCAAGGCCCTGGTGGCACACCGCGTCGGCGCGGCCGAGGGGCTTCAGTCCGAACGCCGGTACACCGCAAGGGTGTTGCCCGCCGGTGTCGTCCGGGGCCTGCGCGACGCCCTGCTCGGCCGGCCGGGCGGCGCGGGCCGCGCGGGCGCCATCGTCGCCGGGGCGCTCACGGCCGCGGCGGGGTTCGCGGTGGGCAGCGTCCGGGCACGGCGGGGTCGTACGGCCGCACGACGAAGGGCGAGCGGCGATCCGGGAGGGGGCCCGCGTGCGTGACCTCGCCGTGCCCATCCTCATGTACCACTCCGTCGCCGCCGCGCCCAGCGCCGCCACCCGGACCCTGTCGGTGGCCCCCGACGCCTTCGCCGAACAGATGGGACTCGTCGCGGAATCGGGCCGCACTCCCGTCACCACCGCCGAGCTGGCCGCGCACTGGCGCGACGGGCGGCCGCTGCCCGCACGCCCGGTACTGATCACCTTCGACGACGGCTACGAGGGCGTGCACCGGCACGCCCTGCCCGTGCTCGCCCGGCACGGCTTCCCGGCCACCCTGTTCGTCTCCACCGGCTGGCTCCGGGGCGCGTACGACACCGGGGGCGGCCTCGACACCATGCTCGACTGGGACCAGGTGCGCCGGCTCGCCGCCTCCGGTGTGGAGATCGGCGGGCACAGCCACACGCATCCGCAGCTCGACCAGTTGGACGACGCGGCGCTGGCCGGGGAGCTGCGCCGGTGCACGGAGATCCTCGCCGCCGAACTCGGGGCGCGGCCGAAGTCGTTCGCGTATCCGTACGGCTACTCCACCCGCCGGGTGCGCCGGGCGGTGCGCGCGGCCGGGTACGCGCAGGCGCTCGCCGTCGGCAACGCGCTCGCCCGCCGCGCCCAGGGGCCGTACGCGCTGCGCCGGGTCACGGTGCGCCGTGGCACGGACGCCGGGGAGTTCAACCGGCTGCTGCGGGGGCGGGGCATCGGCCGGGCGTTCGCCCGGGACCGGGCGCTCACCCGCGGGTACGCGCTGGTGCGCGGGGTGCGGCGGATCGGCCCGGCGGTCCGGAAGGCCGGTCGGGCCCGTGACTGACACGACCACCGCGCCCGGACCCGAGGCGGCGAAGGTGCCCGGCGCCGCCCGCACGGCGGGCGGGGGGCCGCTGCTGCGCAACGCGTACGCGCTGATGCTCAACACCGGGATCTCCGCCGTCCTGGGCCTCGGCTTCTGGCTGGCCGCGGCGCACTACTACTCCGATGCCGCGGTCGGCCGGGGCTCGGCCGCCATCGCCGCGATGAAGCTGCTCGCCGGGCTCACCGCGGTGACCCTGACCGGGGCGCTGGCCCGGTTCATCCCGGTGTCCGGCAGACGCACCGGGAGGTTCATCTTCCGTACGTACGCGGGCAGTTCTCTGCTCGTGGCGCTGGCCGCCGGGGTGTTCCTGGGCACCCTGGGCGTCTGGGGGCCGTCGTACCGCTTCCTGCACGGAGTGCTCCCCGGTCTCGGTTTCGTTGCGGCCGTGGTCGCCTGGAACCTGCTCACCCTCCAGGACGGCGTGCTGACCGGGCTGCGCAGCGCGCCCTGGGTGCCGGTGGGCAACACGGTGTTCTCCGCGGTGAAGCTGGTGCTGCTCGCCGCGTTCGCCGTCGCCTTGCCGGCCACCGGGGTCTTCGTGTCCTGGGTGGCCGCGATCGCCACCTCCGTCGTGCCGCTGGGCTGGCTGGTCTTCCGCCGTCTGGTGCCCCGGCACGTCGAGGCGACCGCCGGGCGGGCGGGGCCGCCGACCGTCCGCGAGGTCGGGCGGTTCCTGGCCGGGGACTACACCGGCTCCCTGTTCTCGCTCGCCGTGGTCTACCTGGTGCCGGTGATCATCGCCGCGCGGGTCAGCTCCGCGGAGAACGCGTATTTCTACATCGCCACCACCATCGGCGGCACCTGCAATCTGCTCGCCGTCAACATGGGCGCGTCCCTGACCGTCGAGGGCTCGCACGACCCGGCACGGCTGGCCGCAAACGCCCGCGCGGCGCTCCGGCGCATGGCCCGGATCATGCTGCCGATCAGCGCGGTGCTGTTCCTCGGCGCGCCCCGGATCCTCGGCGTCTTCGGCGCGGGCTACGCGGACGCGGCGACCGGGCTGCTGCGCCTGTTCGCGGTCGGCACGCTGCTCCGGGTCGTCATGGAGACCTACTTCGCGGTGCTGCGCGCCCAGAGCCGCACTTCGCAACTAGCCTGGCTTCAAGGGCTTTTGTGTGTCCTGGTCCTCGGCCTGACCCTGCTGCTCCTGCCGCGGACGGGGCTCGCGGGAGAGGGGGTCGCCGAGGTCTCCAGCCTGACCGTGATCGTCACGATCGCCGCGCCGCGCCTGTGGCGGACGGTGCGGGCGGCCCCCGCGACGGGCACCGGGGGCGTGCCGGACGCGGTGGCACCGGACGGCGATCTGGCGGACCTGGGGATGAGCGAGGAGCCGGTACGACGCCGGACGCCGACGTGGGCGCGAGGACGGGGGCAGGCCGCTGAAGAGGCCGTACCCCTGACGCGTCCGGCGCCCCCTGCACAGCCACAGCCCTCTCCCCCCGCCACCCGCCTGCGCCTGCCCCTCCTCCTCGTCTCCCTCCTGGTCGCCGCCCTTCTTCTCTACTGGCTCCCCGCCCTCCCGATCGGTGAGGCCGAGCTGGACCGGATGGGCGGGCTGGGCCTGGTCTCGGTGCTGCCGTGGCCCACGTTCGCCGGCGCGGCGCTGCTGGTCGTGGTGTTCGCCGCTCTGCTGGGGCGACGCAGGGAGCCCCGGGCCCTGTTGCTGGTGACGCTGCTCGCCACGGTCGTGTCGCTGCACGCGCTGCCTGCCGTGATCGAGACCGAGCCGCGGTTCGCGACGGCCTGGCAGCACCTGGGCTTCATCGACTACATCGACCGCACCGGTTCCGCCGTCCCGGACCTGGACGCCCGCTGGAGCTGGCCGGGCTTCTTCGCGGTGGCCGCGTTCGCCGCCCGGGCCTGCGGGGTCACCGACTTCACCGAGGTCATCCGCTGGTGGCCGACCGCGATCCAACTCGCCTATCTGGCGCCGACGTTGCTGCTCACCCGCGCGATGCGGGCGGACTGGCGGGCGAAGTGGACCGGCGTCTGGCTGTTCGTCCTGTGCGGCTGGGTCGGACAGGACTACTTCTCCCCGCAGGGCTTCACCTTCCTGCTGTATCTGCTGTTCACGGCGATCCTGCTGGTGTGGTTCCGCCCGCCCCGCGAGCCGACGGCACGGCCGCGGCCGGGCGAGGCGGAGCCGCCGCCCACCGACCGGCGCCAACGCACCGCCCTGCTCCTGCTGTTGCTGGCCCTGTACGCCGCGACCGTGCCCGCGCACCAGCTGACCCCGTTCATGATGCTGGGCGTCCTCGCGGCCCTCGTCCTGCTGCGCCGCTGCGAACTGCGCGGACTGCCCCTGCTGTGCGCGGTGCTCGTCGCCGTGTGGCTCGGCTTCATGGCGGAGCCGTACTGGTCCGGGCACTTCGACGACCTCTTCGGCGGCATCGGCGGCATCGGCGGCAATGTCTCGACCTCCGTCTCCGGCCGCATCCAGGGCGGCGATCCGACCCACAAGCTGGTCCTGTACACACGGGTGCTGCTGGCCGGTGCCGTGCTGGCGCTCGCCTGCTGGGGCTGGTGGCGCCGGCGCCTCAAGGGGTACCGCGAACGGTCGCTCGCGGTGCTCACCCTCGTCCCGTTCCTGGGCTTCGGCATGCAGTCGTACGGCGGTGAGATGGCGCTGCGCGTCTTCATGTTCGCGGTACCGGGCGCGGCCCTGCTCGGCGCCCTCGCGTTCTTCCCGCGCGCCGCGGACCGGCCGCGGCTCGCCCCGGTGGCCGCGCTGCTCGCCGGGCTGCTGCTGATGGGCGGCTTCCTGGTGGCCCGGTGGGGCAACGAGCCCTTCGAACGCACCCGGCCCGGCGAGGTCGCGGCGATGGACTGGGTGTACGCCCACGACCGGCCGACCGTACGGCTGCTGTGGCTGAGCGACGACCCGGTGAACGACGTGACCCCGTCACTGCCCTGGGGCGCGAAGGACATGGAGCGCGTCGACTACGTCCCCACGCTCGCGCCGGCCGACCCGGCTCGGGTGTCCGGGCTGGTCCAGGCGCTCAAGGACGCGGGGCCGCGGTCGTATCTGCTGGTCAACGAGAGCCAGGTGACGTATCTGCGCCTGGCCGCGGGCTACCCGGCGGCCTGGGGCTCCCGGCTCAGCCGGAGCCTGGACGCCCGGCCGGAGCTGACGAGGGTCCTGGTCAACGGCGACGCCACGGTGTACGCCCTGCGCGCGCGGCCTGCGGGGCCCGTCCCCCGGCCACACCCCGGACCGGCCGGACCGCGGGTGACGTGGACGTCCTGGTCGGTGGTCGGCGCGCTCGCCGCCGTGGTGCTGATGCTGGTGCTGGCCGCGCGCGAGGTGCTGCGGGTGGCGGTGCGGCCGGGGGCGCGTCAACTGCGGTTTCTCCAGGGGAGTTTCTGGTTCGCCGTGCCCTTGCTCGCCGTGGTGCTCGCGGTGCTGGTGCAGCGGTTCCTGACGCTGAAATGAGGTCACCCGACGCTGGAGTGAGGTCAGCGGCTCAGCCACCGCACCTCGTACGGCCGCAGCGTGAGGTCCCTGCCGTCCACCCGCGCGCCGGCGGTCCGGTCGCGGGTGTTGACGACGAGGACGGTGCGGTCGCTCGCCAGGACCCGCAGGCCGGGAGCGGCGGCCGGGTCGACGGAAACCGTGCGGTAGCGGGTGCCCGGTGGGAAGGCGGCGGCGAACCGGGACAGCAGGTCGTACATGGGCAGCGCCCGGCCCCCGTCGGCGCGGTCGGTCGGGGTCCACAGGCAGCCGGGGCAACCGGGTCCGGTCCGCCGCTCCGGGTTCCAGTAGAAGCCCGAGCCGGCGCCGCCCCGGACCAGGGCGATCATGCCGGTGGCCTGGACGGCGACCCGGTGCGGCTCGGACCAGCCGGCGGCGCCGTCGCCGGGCTCCACGTAGTACTCGGCCCACCACAGGGGCAGGTCATGGGTCTGCCGCCGTACCCATGTGCCGACGGCGGTCAGCTTCTCCGTGGCGGTGAACTCGTCGGGCCGCGGGTTACCGCCGTCGGGGTAGCTGGCGCCGTCGATCACGGTGAAGTCGGCGCCGGCCTTGTGCGCGTTCCAGTAGGAGAAGGCGTCGAGCACCCGCTGGTCCATCGCGCCCCAGTCGCCCCGCACCCGCGGGGAGGCGTTCGGATCGCCCGGGGTGACGCTGTCCATCGGCAGATAGGGGCCGCCGACCATGACGTCGTCGCCGGTCTTCTTCAGCGCGCGGTACACGAGGTTGTACAGACGGGTGTACCCCTCGTAGTCCCAGCGGCCTGCGGACTCGTCCCAGAAGCCCTTGAACTCGTTCCAGACGACGAAGTACCGCACATCCGGATAGCGCCGGGCCACGGTCGCGGCGAGGTCGGCGAAGTCCTGGTAGTGGGCGGGAGCCGGCGCGGTCTCCAGCGCGGACCGGCTCCAATCCGTCTGGGCGGCACCGGACTTGCCGCCCTTCATCCAGTCGGGGGCACAGCACAGGGTGATCACCGGGGTGCCGCCGGAGGCGCGGACGAAGGCGATCCGGCGGTCCAGGGCCCCGAAGTCGTAGCGCCCCGGCGCCGGTTCGGGGTTGTCGGCGCCCCAGCCCATGATCGCCTGGTCCTGCGCGAGGCCGCCGTCCGCCGTGAGGAGCCGCCGTACCCGCGCGGTGGCGGCGGGCGCTCCCTCGTCGGCGCTGAACTGGGTGTGGGTGAAGCCCCAGCCGACGTACGGCTTCCCGGTGCCGCGCGGTGCGGCCGAGGTGCCCGGCAGGCCGCAGAGCAGGCTCACCAGCAGGGCGAGCGCCGCCGCGATCCCCCCGAGCAGGGCGCCGAGCCGCCATCGCCGGCCATCCCGTTCCCACCCATGACGTGCCATCGGGGACAACGGTAACGGCACGGTCCGTGGCTTGGGCAGACCTTGGGACACCAGGGACAAGAGGTGGAAATGCCGTGCGCGGAGGGCATCGGTGACAGATCATGGCGGCATGCCTGCGAACCCGCACGACGCTCTGCCGATCCGGCTCCACGTCGACGATTCCGACTCGCCGTCCGACGTCGTCGACGCGCTGTTCCTCGGCCGTTTCGCGACGGGCGAGCAGCCGTATTCGCACGCGGTGAACATCGACCGCGTGCGCTCCGGCGCGACCCTGCTGCCCGAGGGCGCGAAGGTGCTCCGGGTGGCGCGGGACGACGACCGCAGCGCCACCCTCGCCGAGGGCGACGGCTGGACCCTGCTGGTCTCCCGCTGGAGCCGGGGCGCGGACGTCACGGTGACCGCGACCAGCGCCGAACTGGCCCAGGAGATCCTCGGCAAGGCCACGGACGGCGCGGCCGACGAGCCCGAACCCCAGCCGGAGAACGTGACGATGGGGTTCTGGTACGTCTCACCGCGCCGCGGTCCGCACCGCACCACCCGGCAGATCTCGGCCGGCACCTGGTCGGAGGTCCGGGCCAACTACACCGCCCCGGTCGCCGAGGCGATGGACCGGCTGATGAAGACCACGCCGGAGGACATCGCGGGCCGGCTGCTCCTGCTGCACGGCCCGCCGGGCACCGGCAAGACCTCGGCGCTGCGCACCCTGGCCCGTTCCTGGCGCGACTGGTGCCAGGTGGACTGCGTCCTCGACCCGGAGCGGCTCTTTTCCGACGTCGGCTATCTGATGGACATCGCGATCGGCGAGGAGGACGGCGCGGGCAAGGGCCGCTGGCGGCTGCTGCTCCTGGAGGACTGCGACGAGCTGATCCGCGGCGAGGCCCGGCACACCGCGGGCCAGGCGCTGTCCCGGCTGCTGAACCTCACCGACGGCCTGCTCGGGCAGGGCCGCAACGTGCTGGTGGGCGTCACCACGAACGAGGACCTGGAGCGCCTGCACCCCGCCGTGGTCCGCCCCGGCCGCTGCCTGGCCCGCATCGAGGTGGGCCCGCTCACCCGCGACGAGGCGGTGCACTGGCTCGGCACCGAGGAGGGCGTCGGCCGCGAGGGCGCCACCCTGGCCGAGCTGTACGCGCTGCGCCGGGGCACCACGCCGACCTCGGTACCGGGGGCGCGCAACGGCGCGGACGCGGGGCTGTACCTGTAGTGCTTTCATGAAGACGTGACCTTGCTGGTCGGCACCTCCGGGTGGCAGTACAAGGACTGGCGGGACCTCGTCTATCCGGCCGGGGTCCCGGCGCGGCTGTGGCTGGAGGAGTACACCCGGCTGTTCGCCACGGTGGAGATCAACAACGCGTTCTACCGGCTGCCGTCGTACGACAACTTCGCCGCCTGGCGGTCACGGGTACCGCCGGATTTCGTGGTCGCGGTCAAGGCCAGCCGCTTCCTCACCCACATCAAGCGGCTGAAGGACCCCGCCGAACCGGTGCTCCGGCTGCTGACCCACGCGGCGGGCCTCGGCGACCGGCTCGGCCCCGTCCTGCTCCAGCTCCCGCCCACGCTGCGCGCCGACCCGGCCCTGCTGGACGCGTGCCTCGCCTGCTTCCCGGACGGTACGCGGATCGCGGTGGAGCCCCGCCACGACTCCTGGTGGACGCCCGAGGCGCGTGAGGTCCTGGTCTCCCGTGGCGCGGCCCTGTGCTGGGCCGACGTGCTGTCCCGCCCGGTCACCCCGCTGTGGCGCACCGCCGACTGGGGCTACGTCCGCTTCCACCAGGGCCGCGCCCGGCCCTGGCCGCGCTACGGCCGCCGCGCCCTGGAAACCTGGGTGGACCGCATCGCCACGGCCTTCCCCGACGGCGAGACCGTCCACGCCTACTTCAACAACGATCCGGGCGGCGCGGCGGTGACGGACGCGGCGACCTTCGCGAGGGCCGCGACAAGGGCGGGTCTGCCGGTGACACGCTTCCCGGATATGGCCCACCAGCGTTGACAGAGACCAGTCACCACCCCGAACCCTCCGCGTCCCCTACCCCCCGTAGGCCGCCCGCAGGGCATCCCGCACCGCGGACAGTGCCTCCTCCTCCCCCAGGCCCAGCCTCCGCACCCGATCGGCATAGACCTGCGCCGCCGCCGACGCCTCACGCTCCGCGGCCGAGCCGGCGGCGGCCACGTACGTGCCGAGGCGCCCCCGCGTCTCGATCACCCCGTCGCCCTCCAGCGCCCGGTACGCCTTGGCCACCGTGTTCACCGCGAGCCCCAGGGACTCGGCCAGCCCCCGCACGGTCGGCAGCCGGTATCCCACGGGCAGCGCCCCGGACCGCGCCTGCTCGGAAATCTGCGCCCGCACTTGCTCGTAGGGGGGCGCGCTGTCATCGATGCGGATCTTCAGGCTCACAGCCCGATTCTGTCGTACGCGCGGAAAAATGAGAGGCAGCCGCCGGACGACCCCCGTACGGTCCCTCCCCATGACACTGATCGTCCGCCCCGTACGCCCCGACGTACCGGCCGACACCGAGGGCTTCGCCCGAGTGCGCCGACTCGCCCTGCCGTACATCCTGTTCACTTCGGACTCGGTCCGGCACAACGCGCTGCACACGCATCCCGACGCCCACTACCGCCCGCTGCTCGCACAGGACGAGGACGGCGAGATCATCGGCGCCGCCCAGGTCCTGCTGGCGTACGACAGCAGTGAGCCGGACCAGGGCATGCTGACCGTCTACGTCCGCCCCGACCGCGCGGGCCGCGGCGCGGGCACGCTGCTGCTGCGCACGGCCGAGGAGCACCTCGTCTCGCTGGGCGCGACCAGGGTGTTCAGCTGGGTGCTGGACGAACCGGCCCACCGCGCCTTCGCCGAGCGGCACGGCTACCGGACCGGCAGGACCGCGCACTTCCTCCGCCTGGACCTGGCCGGCGGCGCCCTCCCGCCGCTGCCGCCCACCCCGCCGGGCGTCGAGCTGCGCGCGGCCGCGGACTTCGCGGACGATCCGCGCCCGCTGTTCGAACTGGACGCGGAGACCCTCCAGGACGAGCCGGGCGACCTCGACTTCGCCCCCCGCGCCTACGACGACTGGCTGACGGGCACCTGGAACCACCCGCTGCTGAACCGCGAGCTGACCATGGCCGCGTGCGTCGACGGCCGTCCGGTCGCCTTCACCGTGGCCTACACCGACGGCGACGGCCGGTACTCCACCGCGATGACCGGCACCGCCCGCGCCCACCGCGGCCGCGGTCTGGCCAAGCTCGCCAAGCTGCACTCCCTGCACCGGGCCCGCCCCGCCGGTGTGACCGACGCGTTCACGGGCAACGACGCAGGCAACGATCCGATGATCGCGATCAACAAGTGGCTCGGCTACGAGATCTGCGCGACGGAGGTCCGCCATGTCCGCGAACTCGGCTGAAGAGCCGACCGGGTTGACCGTCAGGCTGGTCAAGGGCGGCCGCACGAAGATCCGTTACCCGGCGGAGCTGCTCGGCGACGACGGCATCCGGGTCGTGGTCCGGGCGCCCTGGGCGGGCTCCGGCACCCGCGACTTCGGGTTCGTGCGCTTCGAGCCGGGCGATGTGTTCACCGAGTACTACTGGCGCGACCGGTGGTACGCGGTGAAGGAGGTCCGCGCCGCGGACGGCCGGGTCAAGGGCTGGTACTGCGACATCACCCGGCCCGCGGTCCGCACCGGTGCGGAACTGGTGGTGGAGGACCTCGACCTGGACCTGTGGCGCTCGGCCGACGGCAGGGACGTACGCCGGCTGGACGAGGACGAGTTCGCCGCGAGCGGGCTGACCCGGACCGATCCGGTGGCCGCCGCGCACGCCGTGGCCGCCCTCGACGCGCTGGAGCGGCTCGCCCGCACGGGCGGTTTCGGCGAACTGCTGGCCTGAGCCCGACCGGCGCCCGGAGCCCCCGGACCCACTCGGCACCGCCCCCGCAAGCTCAGACGCCCGCCACCACCGCGTACCGCTCGTCCGTCACCTGCTTCCCCCACAGCACCGCCTCTCCGGACAGCGGCTCCACGCGCGCGCCGGACGTCAGCGGCGCCAGCAGCGCGGTGAGCCGGTGCGCGGGTATGCCGACCGGGTGCAGCTCGCCCCAGACGCCCTCGACCAGCACGAACCGGCCACCGGGGCGCAGCAGGCCCCGCCAGTGCCGCAGCACGCGGGCCTGGTCGGGCAGCGTCCACAGCACATGGCGTACGAGGATCACGTCGAAGCGCCGCTGCCCCACCGGTGGGGTCTCGGCCGGTCCGCACAGCACCTCGGCCGGGTGCCCGGCGAGCTTGGCGCGGGCCAGTCCGGTCATCACCGGGGAGAGATCGACGGCCGTCACCCGGTGTCCCTGCTCGGCCGCGAGGAGCGACAGGCTGCCGGTGCCGCAGCCGAGGTCGAGCACATCGGCGGGCCACCTCGGCAGCCAGGAGCGGAGCCGGGCCGCCCAGGCGGCCCGCACCGCGGGATCGCGCAGGCCGTGGTCCGGTTCGTCGTCGAATCCGGCGGCCCGCACATCCCAGTCCGGCGGCTGGGCAGTCGTATCCCTGTGCTCACGCTCATCGGTCATGGCCAGAGAGTGACACACGCCACTGACAGACCCGGACGGATGAGGAACTCTCACCCCCACGCGTCTACCTCCGCCACCGCGCGGAATCCCGGTAGGTGCCGAAGGAGGCAGCCATGCGCCGTACATCCGTGCAGAAGCCGCTGAAGAGGACGGACGCCCGCCGGCTCCGGGAAGAGGCGGAGGAGCGCCCGGCGGGGCGCCCCGAGGTGCGCAAGGACATCGCGCGCACCTGGTGGCCCGACGGCTGACCCCGCCCGGCGCCGGCCGGGTGCGGCCCTCAGCTGAGCGCGGAGGCGCAGGTGGTGGGGGTGGCGTGCGCCGGGTCGAGGGCGTTGGCGACCTCGTGGAAGGCGATGTGGTCGCCCAGGCCGATCGCCACGTGCTCGGAGAGGTCCACCGGGCACAGGTCCTGGAGCAGGACGTTGTGCACGTCGGGGCCGCTGAGGTACTGGCTGCGCCAGGGGGTGGCCACCTCGTCGTACTGGGTCGCGATGACCGTGTAGTGCACTCCGGGCACGGTGTCGCCGCCCGCGTTGAGCTTGGTGAGGAAGGCGGAGCCGGGTATCTGGTCGGCGAGGCCGGGGGTGGTGGCCTTGACCAGGTCCGTGGCGCCGGGGAAGTACGGCAGCAGGTGGGTCAGGCCGCTGATGGTGGCGCCGTGGTTGTCGGGGGCGATGCCGACGAGCGCGTCGACCTTGGCCGCGCCGCCGAGGAACTTCAGGTAGTAGCGGGGCATCATGCCGCCCTGGGAGTGCCCGACCAGGTCGACCTTGGCGGCGCCGGTGGCGGAGCGCACCCGGTCCACGAAGGTGGCGAGCTGCGCGGCCGACTGGTCGATGGGGCCGAGCCCGAAGAAGACGGGGACGCCGGGGAGTTGGCCGTAGTCCAGGGAGAAGACGCAGTACCCGCGGGCCTCCAGGTAGGGGGCGAGGCCGAGCCAGTTGTCGACCGAGTTGCCGAGGGTCCCGTGGACCAGGACGACGGGGCGGGGGTGGGCGGCGGAGGGCTTGCAGGAGTAGTCGTTCCAGCCGGTGTGCGGGGCGGAATCGGCGTGCGCGGCCGTGGCGGGCAGGGTGACGGCGGCGGCGGACAGAAGCAGCGCGGTGAGGGGTCTGAGCAGTCGTTTCCAGGGCAGCATCGAGTGATCTCCTTGCGGCTCAAGGGGGTACAGCGGCCTGGCCCTGTGATCCGGATCACGAGGATGCTGTTCATCCGTCAAGTTACGGGCGGGTAGCGTCCGGGGGAAGTTACGCGCAAGTAAAACTTCCAACCTCAACCACCAGACTGACGCTCCGTCACCACACGGGCCGCACCGGTCCGTAGGGCGCGATCTTCGCCAAGGCCCCCCGCAGGGTCCGCACTTCCGCCTCGCTCAGCAGCTCGCCCCACCCGCCGACCACCTCGGCCGCCGCCGCCTCCGCCGCCCGCGTGCAGGCCCGCCCGCGCTCGGTCAGCACGATCAACCGCGCCCGCGCGTCCCCCGGATGCGGCCGCCGCTCGGCGTACCCCTTGCGCACCACCTCGTCCACCAGCTGGCTCGCCGCCTGCTTGGTCACCCCTAGGTGCGCCGCCAGCTCGGTGACGGTGGCCCCGTCCGGCGCGAGCCGCGCGAAGGCGAACCCGTGCGCGGGCCGCAGACCGGCGAAGCCGCGCGCCACGACCCCCTCGTGGATGCGCTGGGTGAGATCGCCCGCGGCGGCGAGCAGGGCGGCGGACAGAGCCATGGCTTCGGAGTTCTGCACGGGGGCATTGAAACACCCTTGACACATTGGTCAAGCAGTCTGACCATATAGTCAACCTGCTTGACCACTTGGCCGCAGGGCCGCGCACTCGAAGTCCACGCGCCCGAAGCCCACTTGGCCGAGCCCACTCGCCCGAAGCCCCCATACCCGAAGCCCGCTCACCCGAACGGAGAACCCCGCCATGCCCGTCGTCCGCTCCTCCGACACCGTGACCCACGAGATCCACGGCGCCCGATTCGTCTCGTACGCCGCCCCGCGCACCGGCAGCGAGGAGTTGTGCGCCTGGCGCGGGGAGATCCCGGCCGGCACCCGCGCCCCGGCCCACACCGTCAGCCACGAGGAGATCTTCCATCTGCTCGTCGGCGAGCTGCTCATCACGCTCGACGGCCGCACCGAGCGGGTGCGCGCGGGCGACACGGTGATCGTCAACGCCGGGGCCACGCTGGGCGTGGAGAACCCGGCCGAGCACACGGCGATCTCCTGGGTCACCACCTCCGTCGGCCTCACGGCCGAGCTGGCGGACGGCAGCCGGCTCACCCCGCCCTGGGCCAACTGATCCATTCGCCAGAGGAGTTACGCGGCAGGCGTGCCGTCGCCGCGGGCCGCACCGCGTCCGGTCCGAAGCGCCGGCGGGCCCGGTCGGCGGCGGCCTCGGCGGCGCGGGCGCGGGTGTCGGCCGGGTCCAGGGAGAGCTGGTGGCAGGCGTCGGCGGCCGGGCGCAGGAGATCGGCGCGGAGCGTGAAGGCGCGCACCCGTGCCCGTTGCAGTCCGAGGGAGGCGAGCAGACCCAGGGCCGCCGCGGCGAGGGCGGGCGAGTGGCCGGTGGCCTCCGGCAGGGTGCGCGCGCGGGTGCTGGAACTGCGGTCGGCGTAGCGCACGGTGAGGGTGACCCGGCCCGCCACCCGCCGCCGGCCGCGCAGGAGTTGGCCGATCCGGTCGGCGAGCCCGAGGACGGACCGGTGCTGTTCCGCCGGGTCGAGGCAGTCCCGTTCCAGCACGAGGTCGGCGGTCAGCCGGTCCGCCGGCTCACTGGGACTGACGGGCCGCGGGTCGTGGCCGCGGGCGCGTTCGGCCAGCAGCCGGGCGGTGGTCGCGCCGAGGAGGCGTTGCAGGGTCGCCGGGGAGAGGTCCGCGACTTGGCCGATGCTGTGCAGGCCGTACCTGCCGAGGGTGGTGGCCGTGGCGCGGCCGATCCCCGGCAGCGCGGTGACCGGCCGGGGGCGCAGCCATTCGGTGGCCCGTTCGGCGGGCACCCAGGTGGTCTCCCCCGGCGCGGACGCGTCGGCGGCCATCGCCGCGAGCATCCGGTTGCCCGCGAGCCCGGCGCTGCCGTCGATGCCGTAGTGGGCCTTCAGCCGCATCATCGTCAGCTGGACCACGTCATAAGGGGACAGGTCGAAGTACCGCAGCGCCGAGGTCAGGTCCAGTTGCACGGCGTCGGGCGGCAGCTCCTGCACATGGGGCGTGACACCAGACACCAGTTCGATTACATGGCCGTACTGCTCCTCGTTCAGCGAGCCGTGCAGATACAGATGGGCGATGTGCCGCTGACGGATGCTCATCCCGCGCTCCCCGGACTGGTGTAACCGAACTTCCTCAGATCGGCCGAGCGGCTGCCGGCGGGCAGCAGATCGGCGTACGGGTGCAGGCGGGCGCCGGTGGTGCCGTTGACCAGGGTGCGCCGCGGCTGGGCGGGGGTCGGGTGCGGGCGGCGTTCGCCGAGCAGGGCGAGCGCGGCCTCGGGACCGTGGTCGCGGCGGGCGGCGGCGATCCGGTCGAGGTCCCAGGCCATGGTGCCGACGACGGTACGGCGGGTGCCGCGCACCTGCACCGTGCCACGCACCAGCAGCAGCCCGCTGTGGAAGACGGTGTAGGCGCAGGCCGGGTGGGAGTCCTCGAAGAACGCCAGGTCGACCAGGCCGGAGCCGTCCTCCAGGGTGACGAAGATGATCCGCTTGCCGCTGGCGATCGGCGGGGTCTGGGTCGAGGCGCGGGCGCCCGCCACCAGCACCTGCTGCCCGGCCCGCAGCCCGGCCAAGTGTGCCGCGTCGGTCGCGCCGATCTCCCGCAGCAGCCGGTGGTGGTGCTCCATCAGGTGCTTGGAGACATCGATGCCGAGGGTGTTCAACTCCGCGCCGAGCGCCTCGCGTCCGGTCATCTCCGGCAGCCCGCTCGGCTCGGACCCGCCCACGGCCCCGGCGATCAGGGGCAGTTGGCCGGCGCCCGCGGTCCGGTTGCGGCCGGCTCGGTGCAGTTCGGCGAGCTGGAGCAGCAGATCGCGCCGGGTGAGCCGGCCGTCGTGCAGGGAGCCCAACGCGCCGATCTCCGCGAGGCGTTCGGCGACCGGACGGCTGGGCCGGGCCCGCTGCCAGAAGTCGGACAGCGAGCCGTACGGCTGCCCCGCCTCGATCCGCGCGCACTCCTGCTCGCCGATGCCGTGCACGGCGGACAGCGCGAGGCGCACGCCCCAGCGGTCCCCGTCGGTCTTCTCCACGGTGTGCCGCGCCGCGGACCGGTTGACGTCGACGGGCAGCACCGGCACCCCGCGTCGGCGCGCGTCGGCGACCAGGACCCGCTTGGGCCACATCCCCGGATCGTGTTCGAGCAGCCCGGCGAGCAGGAAGGCCGGGTGGTGCGCCTTGAGCCAGGCACTCTGGAGGGCCGGTACGGCGAAGGCGACCGCGTGCGCCCGGCAGAAGCCGTACGCCCCGAAGGCCTCGATCGTCCGCCATACCTCCTCCCGTACCGCCGCGTCGTAGCCGCGCGCGCGGGAGAGCCGGTGGAACCACTCCCTGATCTCGGGCAGCCGCTCCTT
Organism: Streptomyces sp. AM6-12; assembly: GCF_044327085.1. Classification (NCBI taxonomy): domain Bacteria; kingdom Bacillati; phylum Actinomycetota; class Actinomycetes; order Kitasatosporales; family Streptomycetaceae; genus Streptomyces; species Streptomyces sp. AM6-12. The sequence goes on along the minus strand of NZ_JBIQWN010000001.1, from coordinate 5,771,079 downwards.
GTCGCCGAGCGCCCGCCGGGTGATTTCCGCGAAGGCCCGGTCGCAGCCGGTCAGCACCACCAGCGTCTCGATGATCTGCTCGTGCCAGATGGTCACGCCGTAGGTGTCGGCGAGCACCGGCTCCAGATCCGGATGGGCGTACGACGGCGTGCCGCCGTGCCGGGCGGCGATGTACCGCTCGGGCATGCCGCCCGCGACCGGTCCGGGGCGGAAGAGGCTGATGTCGGCGATGACGTCCTGCTGGTTGCGCGGCTGGAGCCGGGACAGCAGGTCCTGCTGGCCGGGCGACTCCAGCTGGAACAGGCCGAGGGTCTGGCTCTCCTGGATGAGCTTGAACGCGAACACGTCGTCCAGCGGCACCTGTCCGGGGTCGTCCAGGTCGACGCGGTCGCCGGTGGTCCGTTCGATCTCCGCGACGGCGTGGGCCATCGCGGACTGCATCCGCACGCCCAGCACGTCGAGTTTGATGTTGCCGAGCGCCTCGATCTCCTCCTTCGCGGCCATGGCCATCGGGTAGTCGCCCTGCGGGGTGGGCTGCACCGGCAGCCGGTCCAGCAGGGTCGCGTCGCTGATGACCACGCCGCAGGGGTGCATGGCCATGCCGTGGACCAGCGAGTCGAGCCCCTCGGCCAGCTCCCACAGGGGCCCGAACCGGCCCGCCTCCGCGGCCAGTCGGCGCAGCTCGGGCAGTTCCGCGAGGGCGCCGGTGATGTCCGAGGCGCGCAGGTGCGGGAAGCTCTTGGCGATCCGGTCGACCTCCGCGGGCGCGATGCCGAGGGCGAGGCCGGTGTCGCGCAGGGCCCGGCGCGCCCGGTAGGTCTCGGGCATCGCGGTGACCGCGACCCGCTCCTTGCCGAACCGCTCGAAGATCGCGTCGTAGCACTCCAGGCGGCGCGCGGACTCCACGTCGATGTCGATGTCGGGCAGCGAGACCCGGCGGTCGCTGAGGAACCGTTCGAACAGCAGGCGGTGCTCCAGCGGGTTGGCGGTGGCGATGCCCAGCGCGTGGCAGACCAGCGAGCCGGCGCCGGAGCCGCGGGCCGCGACCCGGATGCCCTTGGCCCGGATGTCGGAGACGACCTGGCCGACGGCGAGGAAGTACGAGTCGTAGCGCAGCCGGGAGATCACGGCGAGTTCCTCGTCGAGCCGGGCGAGCGCCGCCGGATCGCGGTCGAGGCCCCGGCGGGCCAGGCCCTCCGCGCTGCGCCGGCGCAGCAGCCGGGCGGCGCCGTCCGCGCCGGAACCGGCACCGAAGAGGGCGGGCTCGGGGAAGTGCGGGATGCCGAGACCGAGGTCGGCGCGGGGGTCGAGGACGCATTCGGCGGCCGTGGCCGCGGTGTCGGCGAGCAGCCGGCGGGCCCGCCGCTCGTCGGCTCCGGCGCACTCGGCGACCATGCGCGCGAGGACCGTCATCGCCCGCTCGTCCTTGAGCCAGCGCTGCCCGCTGTCCAGGCGGCGCCGGTCGATCGGGCGCAGCAGCCGGGCGGCGTCCAGGACGTCGGCGAGGCGGTGCTGTTCCGGGTCGGCGTAGCGGACGGCGTTGGTGAGGACGGCGGTGGTGCCGGTGCGGTCGGCCAGCGCCAGGGTGCGGGCGGCGAGACGGAGGGAGCCCGGACCTGTGCCAAAACGTTTCTGCGCGACAGCCTCCAGCCGGACCTCCCGCCCGAAGACCTCCCGCCACGGCGCGAGCAGCCGCACCGCGACATCCTCCCGGCCCACCGACAGCGCCCGCACCGGCTCCGAGAGGGGGCCGAGCAGGACCAGCAGTCCGGGACCGCCGTGCTCCCGCAGCGCCGCCCAGGGCACCACGGGCGCCCGGCCGCCGAGGGCGTCCGCGTGGGCGGCCGAGGTGATCCGGCACAGCCGCGCCCAGCCCTCCCGGTTCCGGGCGAGCAGCACGACGCGCAGCGGCGGCTCGACCACATGGGCGCCGCCGCGCGCCGGGGTACGGCGACGCAGGGCGGGCGGCGGCGGGGCGAGGGCCTCCACCGCGAGATCGACACCGAAGACCGGCCGCACCCCTTCCTTCGCACACGCCCGCGCGAATCGAACAGCACCGGCGACCGTGTCCCGGTCGGTCAGCGCGAGCACCGCCATCCCCCGCTCGGCCGCGCGCCGCACCAGCTGTTCCGGGTGGGCGGCGCCGTAGCGGGCGGAGTAACCGGACGCGACATGCAGCTGAGCGAAGCCCGCCATGCCGCACCTCCCTCACTCCACCCCCTTTTCAGCCATACGCCCGATACGTTCATCGTACGCTCGTTCGATTACTGTAGCCCCATCGACGCTGGTCGGCGAGCAGATTCGAACAGGTGGGTGATTTCTTACAGGCTGTGAGCGGGCGTGTTCGATGGCCGAAACCACGACGTCCCGCCCCGAGGGTTCGGGGCGGGACGCGGGATCGGGGCTGCGGTTCAGCCGATGGTGGTGCCTGTGGCGGAGAGGGCCGCGGTGACCGGCTGGAAGAAGGTCTGGCCGCCGGAGGCGCAGTCGCCGCTGCCGCCGGAGGTCAGGCCGATCGCCTTGTCGCCGGAGAACAGCGAGCCGCCGCTGTCGCCTGGCTCGGCGCAGACGTCGGTCTGGATCAGCCCGCTGACCGTGCCCTCCTGGTAGTTCACGGTGGCGTTCAGACCGGTGACCGTGCCGTCGTGCACATGACTGGTGGACCCGCTGCGGGTGACCTTCATGCCCACCGTGGCCTCGGCGGCGCCGGTGATCTTCTGGGTCGAGCCGTCGTAGAGGTCGACCTCGCTCGGGTGGGGGGCGTCCGCGGTGTACTTGACCAGGCCGAAGTCGGTGCCCGGGAAGTGGGACTCGGCGTTCTGCCCGATCTCGTTGCCGTCGGCGTCCGACCAGGTGGAGATGTCCGCGGTGCAGTGCCCGGCGGTCAGGAAGTACGGCTGCCCGTCCTTGACCACGTTGAAGCCGAGCGAGCAGCGGCCGCCGGAGCCGTTGATGGCGTCGCCGCCGGCGATGAAGGGCTTGTACTCGCCCTGGAACCGCTTGAGTTCGGCCGTGCCGCCGAGCCCGCGGACCACCTTGCTCAGCCTGTCCCAGCGGGCGCCGGTGACGGACTTGTCGGCCGTGACGACGACCTTGTCCGACACCGGGTCGATGGACCAGGACGTGCCCGGAATGGTCGCGTCCTTCTTCAGCGTCGTACGGGCGCCGTCGAGCTGGGCGAGCGTGTGGGAGACGATTCTGGCCTTGGCGCCCCTGGCCTCGACGGTCTTCGCGGCGGTCGCGTCGAGCACGTTCACGACGAGGCTCCTGGCCTTCGCGTCGTAGTAGCTGCCCGCCGTGTCCGCACCGAGGTGCCTGGTCAGTTCGGAGGCCAGCGTCGCGGCCGCCGGAGCGGACAGCGGCCGGAGCTGGGCAGCGGGCTTCGCGGGCTCACTGGCGTTCGCATTCTGCAAGGTGACACCCGCTGCGGCCAGCGCGGCGACACCCGCGCTGGCCATGACGAGCCGGCGCCTGGGTATGCGTCGGTGCTTCAACTCACGTCCTCCTGTGGGGGGACGGCCGCCGGATTGTGGGGACCCGACGACCGGAAGGCTGGTTGACGGGCGCCCACTCTTCCGAAACCCACAGGGCACACACAAGGCCGAGTTCCGGACGCGCCAAGGAAGGCTCCCCGCACGCCCGTTCACAGCTGGGCCGCCGGCACCACCGAGGAAATTCCGGGTCGCAAACACGACGGGCGAGTGGCCCTCATCGGAACGTGACGACGGAACATGGCTCGTTTCGTTCGCCGTCATCGCCCTTCCTTCACGGGCCGGGCATGAGGAAGCCCCCGCACAGGCGCATCTGTGCGGGGGCTCCCAGCGATTGGGCCGAAGCCGGGCCCGGTTAGGGGAGCGTGACGCCGTAGTAGCTCAGCGCCTCGGTCACCGGCTGGAAGAAGGTCGTACCGCCGGAGGTGCAGTCGCCGCTGCCGCCGGAGGTCAGACCGTAGGCGACGGACCCGTTGTACAGCGGGCCGCCGCTGTCGCCGCCCTCGGCGCAGACCGTGGTCTGGATCAGGCCGGAGACGATGCCGTCACTGCCGTAGTTGACGGTGGCGTTGAGCGCGGTGACCTTGCCGCTGTGCGTACCGGTGGTCGAGCCGCGCCGGTAGACGGTCTGGCCCACGCTCGGGGTGGCCGCGCTGGAGATGGTCTGGCTGCCGACCGCACTCGGGTGCGCGATCGAGGAATTGGTGTACTTGACGAGCGCGAAGTCGTTGCCCGGGAAGCTGTAGCCCACGTTGGTGCCCAGCGTGGTGGTGTGCCCGGAGTTGCTGTACCAGGTGGAGGCGACCTGGCCGCAGTGCCCGGCGGTCAGGAAGTAGTACGTGCTGCCGCTGTGCACGTTGAAGCCGAGCGAGCAGCGGTACTGGCCGCCGTAGATGGCGTCACCGCCGCTGATCAGCGGCTTGAAGGTGCCGGCCGTGCGCTTGATGGTGAGCGCGCCCGCCTCGGCGCCGGCCTGCTTCTTGATCTTGGCGATCCCGGCCTGGGAGACCCTGCTGTCGACGGTGACCACGACGTGGTTGTTCTTGGCGTCGACGGCCCAGGCGGTGCCGGGGACGTCCGCCTTCATCACCGAGTCGCTCGCCCGGGTGAGCTGCGCGGCGCTGAAGGGGTGGGCGTCGCTGGCGTTCGCCGTGGGGGCGGCGAACGCCGCTGCGGCCAGGAAGCCCGCGGCCACGGCGATCAGCCGGGTACGTCTCGCCGGGCCACTCGGGACGGTGGTGCGCTTGTTCCTCACTTTTCGTTCCCTCCAAGGGGAGTCGGGGGCCCGCGTGGGGTCGGGGCCCGTGAGGCGCAGTCAGGGCCGTGACCGGGTTCCGGTTCTTTCATGTCCCTGACAAGCGCTGAGGGGGAGTATTCGGCCGACCGCCCGGTACGCACAAGGGTGCCTTTCGGCCGTCGGACTTTAGTCCTCCTTTGCCCAACGGCCGTGGCTTTAACTCCTGTTGGCGTCAGCTCAGCGTTCGCTCCCCCGCCTCGACCGCCGTGTCCAGCGTGTTCCCGGGCGGCGGGAGGGGGCAGAGGAAGTGGTCGGCGAAGGCGCAGGGCGGGAGCTGCGCGCGGTTGAAGTCGACGGTCGTACGGCCCTCCGCGTCCGGCGCGTCCGGGTAGAGGAAGCGGAACCGGAAACTGGTGTCGCCGCTGGTGGCGTCGGCGAACACCGCCCACAGCGGGCCCTCGCCCTGCCGCGCCACGGCCAGCGTCCGCTCCCGCCCGGCCAGGGTGAAGGCGAGTTCACCGGCGAGGGCGAAGCCGCGGGTACGGCCGTCCGCGTTCCCGAGCCGCAGGACGCGCCGCGCGTCGTACGGCGTGAAGCGGCCCGGGACCGACCACTCGGGGTCGTACTCGGTGGCCTCGATGCCCCGGAACTCCCGGCGGGCCGCGGCGCCGGGGTCGTAGACCCGCACCCCCCAGATGCCCTCACGCACCAGGGCGACCAGCCGTTTCTCGCCGAGCGAGACGCGGGCGGCGGCCTCCGGGCCGGTGTCGGCGGTCAGCCGGATCTTCCCGGCGAAGGGGCGGCGGTCCACCCGGAGCCCGTCGGCCTCGGTGGCCGTCAGCACAATGCCTTCACCATCCGCCACCCAAATCCCTGGAATGTCCGGAAGTCGCCCCTCCGGCTGGTCCTCGATCCAGTAGGTGCCGGTCAGCGCGAGCGGTCCGTAGGGCGCGGTGACCGACTCCTCCCGCTTCTCCCGCCACTGCTTCCATGCGTCGAACGCGTCGATTGCCATGCCGTTCCATCCCTTTGTGTGCTTTGTCTTCCCTGGCCGCGGTGCGTGGTGGGCGGGGCGGGCCAGGCCCAGGTGCTCGCGGAGGGTGCCGCCCGGATAGAAGGTCCGGAACAGGCCGCGGTGCTGGAGTAACGCCACCGTGCCGTTGACCAGCCGCTCCAGGTCGCGGTGGGGCTCGACGGGGACCAGGTGGAAGCCGTCGGCGGCGCCCTCCGCGTGCCAGGCGGCGAGCAGGTCCGCGAGATCGACCGGGCCGCCCCGGTACAGCGGGCCCCGCGCGGTGGGCCGGGGACCGCCCCCGCCGTGGCCGGGCTCGGCCGCGCACTCCCCGCCGCCGAGGTCCACCCGCAGGCTCACCAGCACCCGCAGGGCACCGGCCTCCCGCCCCGCCCTCGCCATCCGCTCCCGCAACTCCTCGCGTACGGCGACCGCTTGGGCCGGGCTCGCGGCGCGGATCAGGGCGACATCGGCGTGATGGGCGGCGAGGGCGCGGGCGCGCCGGGTGCTCGCGTCGATGAGGCGGAGGGGGGTGAGGTGGTACGACGGGTCGGGGGCGGGGTGGTACGACGGGTCGGGGGTGGTGTCGGGGGCGGGGGTGGTGTCGGGGCCGGAGCCGACGCCGAAGCCAGGGCCGACGCCGTGACCGGGGCGGACGCTCTCACCGGGGCGGACGCCGAAGCCGGAGCCGACGCCGGGACCGGAATCGATGCCGGGACCCGCGCCGGAGTCAACACCGGGACCGGAGCCGAGGCCGAGACCGGGGCTGGAGTCGGCGCCGGGACCGGAGCCGAGACCCACGCCACCGGGGCCGACATCGGAGCCGGAACCGATACCAGGGCCGACACCGAAGCCGGAACCCTGCCCCCGCACACCGGCGGCATCCGCCACACGTCGCCCCGGCTCCCCTCCCCCCACGACGGCTTCATCCGCCCCCGACCCCCCATCCGCACAGCCCGTCTCCCCCACCCCCACCTCGAAGCCACCCCCGTGCACCTCGACCCACCGGCCCACCCGGCCCTGGGCGACCTGGTCCAGGAACCCCGACGGGCCCGTCACCCTCGGCACCACCCCGATCCGCCGGGTCGCCGACGTCACCGCCGACACCAGGTCCAGCGCCTCGGGTCCCGGCCGGCCGGTGGAGTCGTCCAGGGTCACGAAGTCCAGCCGGCCCTGCTCGGCGAGCCGTACCAGGTCGGTGTGGAAGCCCGCGCCGGGGTGGCCCGCTAGATCGACCGCGGCGGCGAGACACAGCATCCCGTGCCGGTGGCGCCCGCTCATCCGCCCGCCTCCGGCCACCGCGCGCCCCGCGCCGTCCGGCCCCTCCGCCCGCCGGACTCCGGGCACCCCGCGCCCGCGCCCATCCTCACAGCACCTTCGCCAGGAACGCCCGCGTCCGCTCCTCCCGCGGCGCCCCCAACACCGCGCCCGGCGGCCCCTGTTCCACGATCCGGCCGTCGGCCATGAAGACCACCGTGTCGGCGACCTCGCGCGCGAACGCGATCTCATGGGTGACCACGATCATCGTGGTGCCCTGTGCGGCGAGGTCGCGGATGACGTCGAGGACCTCGCCGACCAGCTCGGGATCGAGCGCCGAGGTCGGTTCGTCGAAGAGCAGCAGCCGGGGCCTGAGCGCCAGCGCCCGCGCGATGGCGACGCGTTGCTGCTGACCGCCGGACAACTGCCCTGGATAGGCGGCGGACTTGTCCGCGAGCCCCACCCGCGCGAGGAGCCGGTGCGCGCCCTCCACCGCCTCCTTGCGGGGCCGTTTCAGCGCGGACACCGGTGCCTCGATCACATTGTCCAGGACGGTGAGGTGCGGGAAGAGGTTGAAGTTCTGGAAGACGAAGCCGATCTTGGTGCGGCGGCGCAGCACCTCGCGTTCGGGCAGCTCGTACAGCCGGTCTCCGGCCCGCCGGTAGCCGATCGGCGCGCCGTCCACCGTGATCTCGCCCCGGTCCGCCTTCTCCAGGTGGTTGATGGTGCGCAGCAGCGTGGACTTGCCGGAGCCGGAGGGGCCGAGCACGACGGTGACCTCGCCGGTGCGGACCTGGAGATCGATGCCTTTGAGGACGTCGAGCGGGCCGAAGCTCTTGTGCACCGAACGGATGTCGACCATGACGGTCATGGGGTCAATTCCTTTGTTCAGTGGGGGCGTTCACGCGGCGGCGCGTCCGGTCCCCGCGCGCAGGAAGGCGAGTGCCGCCCGTGCGGTGGCGTCGTTCTGCCGGAAGGCGGGTCCGCCGGTGCGCGGCCGGGTGAAGGCGCCGGGCGTGCGGGCGTCGGTGTAGGGGCCGAGCGCGAAGCGGCGGGGGTGCGGGCGCCCGGCGGCGTCGAGGAGGCGGCCGTCGCGGGGATCGACCCGCAGCAGCCCCTCGGGGGTCTCGGCGGCGCCGTCGGCGTGCAGTTCGCGCAGCAGGGGATCGCGGGCGCGGGCGACGGTGGGCGCGGGCAGCCTGGCCTCGACCAGTGCCCGTGCCGTGACGGAGTAGCCGGGCACGGTGGGGCCGGCCGCCCGGAACACCCCGTCCCCGGCGGTGACCGCCATGTCGGCGCCGAGGAAGCGCAGCAGTCCCGCGCGGGACAGCGCGAGCATCTGCCGCAGCCGGGGGCCAGGCGGCCCGGACGCCAGGTAGCTGAAGAACCCGTGCCACCAGGGCCCGATGTCCCCGAGCCGCACCAACTGCCCGTAGACGGAGAGCAGTCCGAGGAAGACGCCCAGGTCGGGGCTGTGCGAGGGGTCGTGGCGGCGGGACAGATCGGCCTCGATATAGGCACGCAGCCCGTCCTGGAGATCCTCGTGCGAGGCGTGGCGCACCCCGGCCAGCGGATGGTCGAGCGCGGCGAGGTCGAGCCGGTCGGCCGGGTCCGGTACGGCGGCGGCGACGAGCGCGTCCCGTTCGGCGGGGCCGTCGGCGGCCGCGTACTTCTCCTCGAAGCCGGCCCAGGCGCTCGCGGTGCGCTCCGGGTGGGCGGTGAACAGCCGGTGGTAGTGGGCGAAGCCCAGCTCCTTCTCCACCAGCGGCCAGACATCGCGCCGGAAGTCGAAGCCGTCCGGCCGGGAGCGCAGTTCCTCGATCTCGGCGGGCCCGAGGAAGCGCGGCAGCGGCGGCCGGTCCCCGGTCCAGTCGTAGCCGATCTTCGAGTGGTACGGCACCCCGCGCCGCGAGCCGACGTACAGCACCGGCTCCTGGCCCGAGGGGAGGTAGGTCTCGCCGTCGTACCGGCCGCCGCGGCCCTCGGTGAGCAGCACCATCAGGTCGACGAAGGCCAGCCCGAAGCCCCGCACGAGCACCGGTTCGCCGGGCTTGAGCGCGGACAGGTCGGAGTCGGCGGTGAAGTCGGGCGGCAGGTGCACCAGGCCGTGCCTACGGGCGTACGCGGCCAGCTCTGCCTGTTCCGCGTCGAGTTCGGCGTCCAGATGGCCGAGGGCGAGGATCACCAGGTCGGCGAGGAGGGGGCGCGCCCGGCCCTCCAGCCACACCTGCTGGCGCCCCTCGCGGGGGCCGCCGACGCGCAGGGCGCGGGTGGGGTGGTGGTGCACGGTGATCTCCGGGGGCAGCTCGGCCAGCGCCCGCTCGTACACGAAGCGCAGGTATCCGCCCTGGAGCTGCCGGTCGGCGAAGGTACGGCCGTCCAGCGCGGCCCACTCGTGCAGCGTGGGCCCCTCGCGCACCGGCCCGTCCATGCGCACCGTGTCGTCGGTGAACATGGTGACGTCCTCGGCGTGCGAGTTCATCCACAGCAGCGGCGACTGCTCCTGGCGCCAGATGCGTCCGCCGCCCGGTGGATGCGGGTCCACCAGATGGATGTCGAGGCCCGAACCGGCGTACAGCTCAGGGGCGTTGGCGGCGACGCGTTCGAGGAGGCCGGTCCCCCGCGGACCGGCGCCCACGATCACCAGCTGGGGCCTCATCGGGCGGTACCCGTGCCGCGGGCGTAGTACTTCTCCACGTAGTGCTGGCCGATGCCGAGCACGCTGGTGACGACCGCGTACCAGAGGGTGGCGACCATCAGCAGCGGGATCACCTGGTAGGTGCGGTGGTAGATCAACTGGGCCGAGAACAGCAGGTCGTTGACGGCGATGACGCTGACGATGGAGGTGCCCTTGAGGGTGCCGATCAGCATGTTGCCGGCGGGCGGCACGATGGAGCGCATCGCCTGCGGCAGCACGATCCGCCGCCAGCGGCGCCACCGGCTCAGGCCCAGCGCCTGGGCGGCCTCGATCTGGCCGCGGTCGACGGAGAGGATGCCGCCGCGCACGACCTCGGCGGCGTAGGCCGCCTCGTGCAGGGTGAGGCCGACGATGGCGACGGCGACCGGGCCGAGCAGGTCGACCGTCTTCACCCCGAGCACCGTCGGGTACAGCGCCCCGATGTTGAACCACAGCAACAGCTGCACCAGGATCGGGATGGACCGGAACAGCCAGACGTATCCCGAACTGACCGCCCGCAGCACGGGGTTGGCGGAGAGCCGGAACGCGGCGAGCAGGGTGCCGAGGGCGAAGCCGAGGACCATCACCACGGCGGTCAGCCAGAGCGTGAGCCACAGCCCGCGCAGCACCGAGCCGGTGGTGAAGTACTCGGCGACCACGCCCCACTGGAACGCCTGGTTGCGCACGACGGAGGTGAGGGCGAGGCCGAGCAGCACGAGGACCACGGCGGCGGCGGTCCACTGTCCGTAGCGGCGCTGGGGCACGATCCGGGGGACGGCCGCGGGCCCGGATATCTCCGGGGCGGTGGATGCTTGGGCGAGGGTGTCGGATGACATGCGAAGGCTCCGTGACGCGATCGGTCGAACGTCGGAACGGGTGATGCCTTCACACGGGGTGCGCCGCATGGGCGGCGCGGTCACGGCCGAGCCCCTCAGCAGGGCCGTGCACCGAGAGTACGCAAGCGGTCGCCCGCATTGTCAAGGGTGTCCATAGTGTGAGCGGTACGTCTCAAGTCGGTTGACGCGGAACCGGATGCCTGTTCCACTTGCCCCATGCATCCACAGCAGTGGCTGGTCACCCGCTCCCACATCGACTTCGGTCGCGTGTGGTCCTCCTCCTGTTGAGCTGACCCCCTGCGCACGCCTGCCTCCGGCGGGCCCGCTTCGCGCTCTCCGCGTCTTTGATCTCCGCGTTTCCGCGATTCCGCGATTCCGCGATTCCGCGATTCCGCGATTCCGCGTTTGCGTGTTTCCACCGCTCCACCGCTCCACCGCGCCTTCACACGCGCCCCTCCCCTCGCGCTTCCGCACCCTCTTTCCCGCTCAGGTTTCCCGTTCAGGAGAACGCCGCCGATGCGTACGCCGCTGTATCGATTCGTCATGCCCTTGACCGCCTTGGCCTCGGCCGCCCTGCTCCTCACCGCCTGCGGCTCCGGCACGGGCGCGGGCGGGACGGACGCCTCCGGAGTGGCGGCCAGGTCCGATGCGGTGCCGACCACGGACGTGGTGTCGGCCGAGAGGACGGACCCGGCGGCGGCGAAACTGCTGCCCGCCGCCACCAGACACCTGACCGTCGCGATCAGCGTCGGCGGTACCCCGCCCGGCACCACCTACCTCGCCGACGGCAGGACCCTGACCGGGCAGGACGTCGACTTCACCAAGGCGGTCGCCAAGGTGCTGGGGCTCAGGCTGACCGTGGACCAGGCGAGCTTCGAGGCGATCCTGCCCGCCCTGGACAGCGGCAAGTACGACGTCGGTGCGAGCAACTTCGGGGTCACCGACGAGCGGCGCAAGACGATCGACTTCGTCACCTACATCAACGACGGCCAGGGCTTCGCCACCCGCAAGGACAGCAAGGTCGGCAAGATCACCGACCTCAGGCAGCTCTGCGGACTGAACGTGGCGACCGGCGCCGGCACCACCTTCGAGGCCACGCTGGAGGAGAGCAGGCACCTGTGCGCGGACGCGGGCAAGAAGCCGTACCAGGTGCAGACGTACGCCGAGCCGAGCGCGATCTGGTCCTCGGTGCAGCAGGGCCGCAGCGATGTCGTGATGTCCACGATCAACGGGCTGCGCTACGCGGTCGCGCGGCAGCCGGGCCTGAAGTTCCTCAACGAGTTCCACCGGCTCGACGTCGGCTTCGCCTTCAAGAAGGGCACCAGGCTGGCGCCCGCCTTCCGGGCCGCGGTGGACCGGCTGATCGCCGACGGCACCTACGGCAAGATCCTGAAGAAGTGGGGCACGACGGGCTCGGCGATCACCACGTCACGGATCTCCCCGCCCGAGATCAAGGGCTGAGCGGAATCAGCAGTCGCAGCCGCAGTCGCAGTCGCAGTCGCTACAGCAGTTGCAGCAACTGCCGCAGCACTCGCAGGCGTCACCGCAGTCACTGCAACTGGTGTCACCGCAATCGCAGCTCGTGCAGCAGCCCTCGCGCTTCTTCCGGGACCACGGCCCCTCGAACTCGCAGCACACCTTGCAGGTGCAGCACACGGCGAGCGCGGCGGCGCAGCCGGCCCAGAAACCCCGCTTGTCCGGGCCCTGCTTGTCCGGACCCTGCGGCGGACCTCCGTAGGGGTTGCCGTACGGGCTGCCGTACGGCCCTCCCGGCGCGTACGGCCCCTGCGGACCGGGGCTCCCCGGCACGTACGGTCCCGTCGGCGGCCCGAACGCGCCCCGCGCGCCCTCCGCGTCCGTGCCGGTGTGTGCGCAGCCCGTCGTACCGAAGGCCCGGTCCACCGAGCGCCGCAGCTCGTGCACGAGCAGCAGATGGACCAGCGCGCCGTCGCTGAACTCCGCGTCCTTCAGGGCGAGTCGGATGCCGTGCACGGCGTCGTCGGCGATCCGGCGCGCCTCGGTGCGGGACGTGCCGGTCGCGGTGAGCGGGTTCCAGGCACCGCAGGCCGCGTCGGCCGCCTGGTCCTCCACCGCGTCCAGCAGATGCGCGAGCCGCCCGAACAGCCGCCCGGCCTCGGCGAGCGGCACCACGTTGCCGGGCCGGCCGGCCAGCCGCGCCGTGTGCGCGAACGCGGCGGCGGTGGCCGTCTCGGTGGGCTCGGTGACCGTGCGGATCGGGGTGCCAGGCCCGGCCAGCGTCTCGATGCCGAGCTGCCGGTCGACGGCTTCCACCAGGACCCCCATGTCGAACCCGACCGCCGCCCCGCCGGCCTCCCCCGCCCGGCCCCAGCTCGCCGCGACCTTGCGGGCGGCGGCGGCCACCGGCCTGCGGGCCAGCAGCCCGTCCCGGTCGGCGACATGGTCGCGGACCTTCGCCGCGGCGAGCACCAGGGAGACGGCCGCCGCGAGCCGCGCGCCCTCACCCTGTGCGACGGACGCCGTCCGCATCCCGCGCAGCGCGCACGGCCCCGCCGTACGCCGGCCGCCCTCGCCGCGGCCGAGCTGAGCCTCCGTCAACACGGAGATCAGCAAACCGTCATAGTTGGTGACGACACGTGCCAGCTGGCCATGGTCGCGGCGCAACGCGAGGCAGAGCCCGCACAGATGCGCCATCCACTCGGTCCTGAAGCGCTCACCGAGCCGGTGCGAGCAGGGTCTGACCATTCCGAACACCGCGTTTCCCCCGTGTGTTGTGCTGACGCCGGCTTCACCCGTACGCACCGGGCGTCACCCATCCGCCGCCGACCATCATATTTCACTCACAGTCAGCAGCCGTACGTGTCACAACCCTTGGGGGACAAGGAGTCTCGACGGATCGGCTGTGCACCAGTACCGTCACAAACCCCCCGTGCGGCGACTATCCACTTGGCGCGTTGTCAGCATCATGGATGACCATAGGGGAAGGTGCGGAAGCACGAGAGACCGCTGAGGAAGGAGGCGTCCATGGGATCGGTACGCAAGGCGAGTGCGTGGCTCGGCCTCGTCGACGACAACGATGACGAGCGCTACTACGACGACGACTACTCCGAGGGCACCACGTCCGGGGACGCCTGGGTGACCGACCCTCGGGTGCAGGTGGCCGCGGACAAGGCCGAGGAGAAGAGCCGCCGGATCGCCACGGTCACCCCGGACAGCTTCCGGGACGCCCGTGCCATCGGCGAGCTGTTCCGGGACGGGGTCCCGGTCATCGTGAACCTCACCGGCATGGAGCCCGGCGACGCCAAGCGGGTCGTGGACTTCGCGGCGGGGCTGATCTTCGGTCTGCGCGGCTCCATCGACCGGGTCTCCACGCGGGTGTTCCTGCTGACCCCGGCCGACACGGAGATCATCAGCGGTGACGCGTCCGCGCACCGCACGGACGGCTTCTTCAACCAGAGCTGAGGCGGGGCCGCTCACCGGCCCCGCCCCATCCGGTGGCTCACCGGAACGCGTCGAGCCCGGTGAGCGCCTTGCCCAGCACGAGCTGGTGCATCTCGACGGTGCCCTCGTAGGTGAGCACCGACTCGAGGTTGGTCGCGTGCCGCATCACGGGATATTCGAGCGAGATCCCGTTCGCACCGAGGATCGTCCGCGCCGTACGGCAGATCTCGATGGCCTCGCGGACGTTGTTCAGCTTGCCGAAGCTGACCTGCTCCGGGCGCAGCCGCCCGGCATCCATCCGCCGCCCCAGATGGTGGGCGAGCAGGATCCCCTTGTGCAGTTCGACCGCCATGTCGGCGAGCTTGGCCTGGGTGAGCTGGAAGCCGCCGATGGGCCGCCCGAACTGCTCGCGCGTCTTCGCGTACTGAACGGCCGACTCGAAGCTGCTGCGCGCGGCGCCCATCGCGCCCCACACGATGCCGTAGCGGGCGTGCGAGAGACAGCTGAGCGGGCCGCGCAGCCCGACGACCTGCGGCAGCACGGCGGACGCGGGCAACCGCACGTCGTCCAGAACGAGTTCACTGGTGACGGAGGCGCGCAGGGACCACTTGTGCTTGATCTCGGGCGCCGAGAAACCGGGCGTGTCCGTCGGTACGACGAAGCCGCGGACGCCCTCCTCGGTCTGCGCCCAGACGACTGCGACCCCGGCGACCGAACCGTTGGTGATCCACATCTTGCGCCCGTTGAGCACCCAGTCTCCCCCACTCTCGGCTCCGCTCGACCGGGAGGTGCCCCCACCGTCCTTCCTGGCGTGGGTGCGCATGGAGGCCGGGTCGGAGCCGTGGTCCGGCTCGGTCAGGCCGAAGCAGCCGATCACCTCGCCCGCGGCCATCCGCGGCAGCCACTCCCGCTTCTGCTCCTCGCTGCCGAAGCGGTGGATGGCGTACATGGCGAGGGAGCCCTGCACGGAGACCAGCGAGCGGATGCCGGAGTCGGCCGCCTCCAGCTCCAGGCAGGCCAGCCCGTACTGCACGGCCGAGGCGCCCGCGCAGCCGTACCCGGTCAGGGACATCCCGAGGGCGCCGATGCCGCCCAGCTCGCGCGCGAGTTCACGGATCCGGGGCAGCTCGCCCTTCTCGTACCAGTCGGCGATGTACGGCAGCACACGATCGGCCGCCCAGCCGCGGACGGTGTCCCGGACCGCCAGGTCCTCCGGCTCCAGCAGATCGTCGATCCCGAGCGGGTCGGCGGCGTCGAACGGGGGCAGCTTCGCGGACATGGGACACCCTCCGGATACTGAAAACTAGCAGCGCTAGTTACGGCTTCGGGGCCGACGTTACGGGGCAGTGTCCCGCACGTCCAGAGGGGTCAGGCGGAGACCCGCGGCTTGCCGGAGACGCGCGGGGAGGGCACCCCTGCGGCGGGCTCAGGGGCGGCCGGCGCCGCGTCCGCCGCCGCGCCGCACTGCATGAGCCGCGGCAGCCGCAGCGCCAGCACCGCGCCCAGCAGCAACAGGCCCGCGCTGACCAGCAGGGTCAGGTGCAGTCCGTGCACGAAGGAGTCCCGCGCCACCCGGCGCAGCACCGCCCCGGTGGGGCCGCCGAGCCGGTCGGCGACGTCGTAGGCCTCGCCGAGCGAGTGCCCGGCGGCGGTCGCGTCCGGAGCGGAGACGCCGGGGACCGTGCGCAGCCGGGGCGTATAGGCGGCGTTCATCACACTGCCGAGCAGCGCGATGCCGATGCCGGCGCCCAGTTGGTACGAGGTCTCGCCGACCGCCGCCGCCCCGCCGGCCCGGTCCGCCGGTGCCTCGCTGAGCATCGACTCGTAGGCGCCGAACAGCGTGGTCTCCAGGCCGAAGCCGAGCAGCACGAAGCCGGACAGCAGCAGCGGCGCGTCGTCGCTGTCACCCATCGCGGTCAGGGTCAGCACCGCGACGGCCGTCAGGCAGAAGCCGGCGCACACCATCCGGCGCGGCCCGAACCGGCGCAGCACCCGCGCGCCCAGCAGTCCGGCCGCCATCGCGGCCACGGTCAGCGGCAGCAGCCGCAGTCCGGTGGCGAGCGGCGACAGGCCGAGCACCAGTTGCAGGTACTGCGCGGCGATCAGCTCCAGGCCGACCAGCGCGAGCATGGCCAGCACGATGCAGCCCACCGAGGTGCTGAAGGCGGGCCTGCGGAACATGCGCAGGTCCACCAGCGGATGCGGCAGCCGCCGCTGGCGTCGTACGAACAGGAACAGGAGGGCCGCGCCGGCCAGCAGCGGCAGCAGGGTGAGCGGGCTCGCCGGGGCCTCGTCGCCGCCGAGCCGTTTCACGCCGAGGACGAGGCCGAACAGACCGGCGGCCGCCATCAGCGCGCCGGCCACGTCCCAGGGTCCGTCGCTCGCGCCGCGGGACTCGGGCAGCAGGAGCCGGCCGACCGGGAGGCTGATCAGCATCAGCGGGATGTTGACGAGGAAGACCGAGCCCCACCAGAAGTGCTCCAGCAGGAGGCCGCCGAGCAGCGGCCCGACCGCCGCGCCGACCGCGGCGACCGCGCTCCACACACCGATGGCGAGGGCGCGCTCGCGCCGGTCGGGGAAGACCTGGCGCAGGATCGACAGGGTGGCGGGCATGATCATGGCACCGCCGGCGCCGAGCAGGGCGCGGGCGAGGATCAGCACCTCGGCGGTGTGCGCGCAGGCGGCCACCGCGGAGGCCACACCGAACAGGCCGTAGCCGAACAGGAGCACGCGCCTGCGTCCGACACGGTCGCCGAGGGTGCCGAAGAGGATCAGCAGCGAGGCGCAGACCAGCGGGTAGACGTCGACGATCCAGAGCAGCTGGATGGCGCCGGGCCGCAGATCCTCGCTGACCGCGGGGACGGCCACATGCAGCACGGTCGCGTCGAGGGCGACGAGCAGCAGGCTGGCGCACAGGACGACGAGGACGACCCAGCGGTTGGCATCGGGCCCGGCCGTCCGGTGGCGCGGCCGGGGTGCGGCCGTGGTCGTCCCGGACATGTACGTACCTCCCAGATGTTCCCTCGTGCGGTGCGGAGCGACAGGCTCTCCTTTGTCGTACGGCCGGGAAGGAGCGGTGTTCCCGGACCCCGCTGAACCCGCGGGAATGGCTCGTCAGCCTACGCGAGTCCGCCGCGCGCCCGCGTGGCGGACCTCTCACCGCGGGGCGGCAACCCTGTGGGGTGCACCACGTCGCTCCGGCCCGGCCGCGCCCCGGCGGGCGGCCGGTTCCCCCGTCCGGTCGATAATCGAGCCCGTGACCGATCTCAGCACCGGCGTGGCCGCCCCCCACGCCCCGCCCCATGGCCCACCTCCCGCCCCGCTGCTGCGCCGGGCGGCCCCGGCCGTGCTGGCGTACGCGGCGGTCCGGGCCCTGGGCCTCGTGGTGCTGGCGGTGTGGAGCGCCGCGCGCGGCACGAGCGCGCTGACGCTGCTGACCGCGCGCTGGGACTCCCTCTGGTACACGCGGGTCGCCGAGCTGGGCTACGGCTACCAGGTGCGGCTGCCGAACGGCGACGTGCACTCGAACCTGGCGTTCTTCCCGCTGCTGCCCTGGCTGGAGCGGCTGCTGCACGCGCTCACCGGGCTGCCGTACGGGCAGGCGGGCCTGGTGGTGAGCCTGGTGGCCTCGCTGGCCGCGGCGGCGGGGATCTTCGCGGTGGCCGAGCATGTGCACGGCCCACGGGTCGGACTGTGCGCCGTACTGCTGTGGGCGGTGCTGCCGGTCGCGGCCGTGCAGTCGATGGCGTACAGCGAGTCGCTGTTCACCGCGCTGGCGGCCTGGGCGCTGTACGCGCTGCTGACCGGGCGGTGGGTGGGTGCGGGGCTGCTCGCCGCGCTCGCGGGGCTGACCCGGCCGGTGGGCGGGGCGGTGGTGGCGGCGGTGTGGGTCGCGGCCGCGGCCTCGTTCGTGCGGGACCGAAGCGCGGCGCGCCTGGACGGCGCACGGCCCCCGGCCCACGCCCCCGCGCACACCGCTGTCCCCTCGGGCACCGCCGCCTCGGGCACCGCCGCCTCGGGCACCGCCGCCTCGGGCACCGCCGCCTCGGGCACCGCCGTGCGTCGTCTCCTCGGCGTCCTCCTCGCCCCGCTCGGCGCGGCCGGTTACGTCCTGTGGGTCGGCCACCGCACCGGCAAGGGCCCGCTCGGCTATCTGGACGTCCAGGCCGGCTGGCGCAACGGCTTCGACGGCGGGTACGCCTTCGCTCGCTTCGTGGCCGAGAAGTTCACCTCGTTCCCCGCCGCGCTCGCGGGCGCCGGCCTGATCGCGGGCGTCGCGCTGCTGCTCTGGCTGTACGTCGCCGGGGTCCGCCGGGGTCAGCCGCTCGAACTGCTCGTCTACACCGGCGTGGTGCTCGCGCTCGCCCTGTGCGCCTCCAGCTACTTCGGTTCCAAGCCCCGGCTGCTGCTGCCCGCCTTCCCGGTCCTCTTCCCGCTCGCCGCCGCGCTCGCCCGGCTGCGGACCTCCCGATCCGTCCTGGTCACGGTGGGGTTGGCGATCGTCTCCGCGGCCTACGGGGCGTTCTGGCTGAACGGCTCGGGGCCGCCATGATCAACTCCGGCGGCCCGATGACGCCCCGGAGTATTGCGGCCCAGGACCGGGTTAACGCATTTATAAGTGCCATATAAACAACACCCGGCATGATCAAAGGAATTACAGAGGACGGCCTCACCGGATTGCGGAATCCTGTGAAATTCAACCGCCCTTGAGAGGTTTCCCACATCACATCGTCATCACAAAGACGCTGTTTCGACCGGGACCACAGCTCACTCGCTGTAACGTCGATTGGGTGCGTACCGAACGGAACCTCACCCGGCGTCTGGACCGGGTGTTCGCCAGGCTGGACCGCGAGCCGGAACGGCCGGCCCATATCGATGTGCCGGTGATGAGCCGGCACCGGGTCGTGCTGTTCTCCGCGACCCTCGCCTTCTATCTGGCGATCGTGTGGGCCGTGGTGACCACCTCCTGGCTCGTCCGGCTCGACTGGCAGGTCATGTTCTTCCGGCCGTACCAGCAGTGGCCGCAGATCCACGCCTTCCTCGATTACTACGTGGTGCTCGGCCAGCGCGGCCCCACCGCGGTGATGGTCGCGGCCTGGCTGGGCTGGCGCTCCTGGCGGCAGCACACCCTCCGCCCGCTGCTCACGCTCGCCACCTCGCTGCTGCTGCTGAACGTCACGGTCGGCGCCGCCAAGTACGGCATGGGGCGGCTCGGTCCGCACTACGCGACCGTGATCGGCTCGAACGAGATGGTCAGGGGCGGCGATATATTTCCCAGCGGCCACACCGCCAACGCGGTGGTCACCTGGGGCATCCTGGCCTATCTGGCCTCCACCCCGCGCGCGCGCCGCTGGCTCTCGGCGATCTCCGCGATCACCTCGCTCGGCGTCGGCCTCACCACCGTCTACCTCGGTACGCACTGGCTCAGCGATGTGCTCCTCGGCTGGGCCGCCGGCCTGCTGATCCTGCTCGCCCTGCCGTGGTTCGAACCGCTGATCGCCCGGACCGAGGTGTGGCTGTTCGACCTGCGCGACCGCTGGCGCGCCCGGCGCAGCCGGCCCGCGTCCGAACCGGCCGTGCCCGTCGCCCCGGTGGTGCTCGCCCGGCCGCGCGGCGCCGCGGCCGAGCAGTCCGCGCCGGCCCGCGAGCCGGTCTCCTCGACCCGCGCCTCCCGCGGCCTGGTGCACCTGGCGCCCGGACCGCACACGGCCCGTTCGGAACGCAGCCCGGTCACCCCGGCGGGCCCCCGCCGCCCGCCCGGCGCCGACCGGGCACCGCGCGGCACCACCCCGGCCCGCCCCCTGACGGGCGGCTGAGGCCCCGGCGCCGGGCCCCGGTACGCACCACCGGCCCGCGCCACACCGAAGGCCCCGCTCCCGCAGAGGGAGCGGGGCCTTCGTACTTCCCCCGGTCAGCCCTTCCAGGCGCGGGCCACCCGGCCGTCGCGCACCTCGAAGTTGAGCCGCCCCGCCCGGTACTCCATGGTGATGATCGCGCCCGGCGGCAGCGCGCGCACGGTCGTCCAGCCACGCTCACGGGCGCGCCGCTCGGCTTCCTCGGCGTCGAGGCCGACGTACCCGTCCGGGTTGTCCTGGGGCTCCGCTGGCGGAGTGGGAATCGGTGCCATGCGGCCACGCTAGGGCGACACCCGCGGTGACGGAAGCCGGGCGCGGCAGGGTAAGAGCAAGATCAGACTCCCGTCACACTTCTGTCACAGCTTCCGGGGGTCTCGTTTCGGTCGAACTTCCTCACACGAACGGGGGTTTCCGTGCCGCCCACCGGGGGATTCGAACGGAATTCCCGCGTGTCACGGCCCCCTCTCGAATTACCGGGCGGAAAGTGCCGTGGTGAGGATCGGGACGGGTCCCGGAACCATGATTCCCCGAGGGAATCCGGCGCCAAGCCACCGGAGCTGACACCGCATAGGAAATTTTCACGGATTCCGCACATGCCGGTGCGCGGTCCGCCGGTGCGGGCCTCCTGGGGGCGGGACGACGCGAAGGGGCGAGCGATGGGGACCGAGACCGCGGGCGCGACGACGCGACCGGTGCGCGGCCGGCCGCGGGCGGGCCGGGTGGTGGTGGACTGGCTCACGACCACGGACCACAAGAAGATCGGCCATCTGTATCTGATCACCGGCTTCGGCTTCTTCCTGGCCGCGGGGGCGATGGCGCTGCTGATGCGGGCCGAACTCGCCCGGCCGGGGCTCCAGCTGATGAGCGAGGAGACGTACAACCAGCTGTTCACCCTGCACGGCACGATCATGCTGCTGCTGTTCGCGACGCCGAGCTTCGCCGGGTTCGCCAATGAGCTGATGCCGCTCCAGATCGGCGCCCCGGACGTGGCCTTCCCCCGGCTGAACATGCTGTCGTACTGGTTCTTCCTGTTCGGCGGGCTGATCGTGCTGGGGTCCCTGCTCTCGTCGGACGGGGCCGCCGACTACGGCTGGTTCGCCTACGCGCCGCTCAACGACGCGACGCACTCCCCCGGTGTCGGCCCCGACCTGTGGATCATGGGGCTCGCGCTGTCCGGGTTCGGGACGATCCTCGGCGCGGTCAACTTCATCACCACGATCCTCGGAATGCGGGCGCCGGGCATGACGATGTTCCGGATGCCGATCTTCACCTGGAACACCCTGTTCACCTCGATCCTGATCCTGCTGGCCTTCCCGGTGCTGGCGGCGGCGCTGCTGGTGCTGGAGGCGGACCGGCGGTTCGGGGCGCAGGTGTTCGAGGCGGCGAGCGGCGGGGCGCTGCTGTGGCAACACCTGTTCTGGTTCTTCGGGCATCCCGAGGTCTACATCATCGCGCTGCCGTTCTTCGGGATCGTCACGGAGATCATCCCGGTCTTCAGCCGCAAGCCGATCTTCGGGTATCTGACGCTGGTCGGCGCGACGATGGCGATCACCGGACTGTCGATCGTGGTGTGGGCGCACCACATGTTCGCGACGGGCGCGGTGCTGCTGCCGTTCTTCTCCTTCATGTCGTTCCTGATCGCGGTGCCGACCGGGGTGAAGTTCTTCAACTGGACCGGCACGATGATCCACGGCTCGCTGTCCTTCGAGACGCCGATGCTGTGGGCGCTGGGCTTCCTCGTGACGTTCCTGTTCGGCGGGCTGACCGGGGTGATCCTCGCGTCGCCGCCGCTGGACTTCCACGTCACGGACTCGTACTTCGTGGTGGCGCACTTCCACTACGTCGTCTTCGGCACCGTCGTCTTCGCCGTGTTCGGCGGATTCGCCTTCTGGTGGCCGAAGTTCACCGGGAAGATGCTGGACGAACGGCTGGGGAAGATCCAGTTCTGGACGCTGTTCACCGGCTTCCACACGACGTTCCTGGTGCAGCACTGGCTGGGCGCGGAGGGGATGCCGCGCCGCTACGCCGACTACCTGGCGGCCGACGGGTTCACGGCGCTCAACACCGTGTCCTCCATCGGCGCGTTCCTCCTAGGCCTGTCGACGCTGCCCTTCCTCTACAACGTCTGGAAGACGGCCCGGTACGGCGAGAAGGTCGACACGGACGACCCCTGGGGCTACGGCCGCTCCCTGGAGTGGGCGACGTCCTGTCCCCCGCCGCGGCACAACTTCGTGACCCTGCCGAGGATCCGCTCGGAGTCGCCGGCGTTCGATCTGCACCACCCCTCGTACGCGGCACAGGCCCCCCAGCCGGAGCCGAGGGGCCATCAGGCGCGGGACTGACCGCCGCTCAGAAGGTCAGGTGCGTTCCGGGGACGATGAGATCCGGGTCGCCGCCGATGACGGACCTGTTCGCCTCGTACAGGTGGTGCCAGCCGATGCCGTGCCGTGTGGCGATCGCGGACAGGGTGTCGCCCGCGCGGACGGTGTAGCCGCCGCTGTTCCGGGCGGGGTGGCGCGGTGCCTCGGCGGTCTGCGGGGTGTGCGGGGTCTGCCGGGCCCTGGTCGGGGCCTTCGCGGTCTTGGTCGGGGCCGACTTCTTCGTGGTGCTGCCCTTGTCGAGGCTCACCTGCGAGGGGGCGGAGCCCATCGCGCCCGCGCGGCCGGAGCAGACCGGCCAGGCGCCCCAGCCCTGGGCCTGCTGGACCCGCGTCGCGACGGCGATCTGCGCGCCCCTGGAAGCCCGGTCGGCCGTCGAGGCGTAGGCTCCGCCGCCGTACGCGCGCCAGGTGTGGGCGGAGAACTGGAGTCCTCCGTAGTAGCCGTTGCCGGTGTTGATGTGCCAGTTGCCGCCGCTCTCGCACTGGGCGATGCGGTCCCACACCCCGTTGTCCGCGGCGGCGGCGTTGCCGGTCGCGGCCAGCAACCCCAGCGGGGCCAGCAGCGCGGCGCCGGCGAGCAGGGCCGTCGGGCGTCCCCTGCGCGCGCTGTCGTCACGGGTGGTGGTACGGCTGGTATCGGCACACTCGGACATGTAACTCCCTCTCCAACAACCCGGATTCCCCCAGGCGAAGCGCGCCTCGCCGCGCACGACCGCGGTTCCTCGCGCCCGCCCCGTCCGTGCCCCCGGTGCCGGCGATGACGCCTGCCGGTGCCGGGTGACGGACGAACCCGAGCGGTGCTCGTTGCACACGGCGGAGGAATGTAGGGAACGTGTGTGCCGGACATCAACCAACCGGATGTCATGCCAGGCCAGTTGGTAGTTACCGCCGGTATCGGCGATTTCCAGCCACCCACTACATGCGTTGATTTACTGATTTTTCGACCATGCCGGGCGGTATGCTGTGACCCACTTCACTCGTTCAAGTAGCTTGGTACCGCACGGATTTGACGCTACGCATCCGGTTCAATACCTACGGTGATCACTCGCGGCGGTTGATTCGAACCGGTGCTCCGCCATGCGTGACTCCCACCACAGGACGCCCGTTGTCTTCTTCATGAGCCCGGAACCCTGGGGCTCATCGGCCGGGAGCCACCCGACCGGTCCAGCACGCATCCCGAGGGAGCCACCCGTGCCGCGCATGCTCGACGTCAGCGACGCCGTACGCGCCGAGATCGGCGACGAAGAAGCCGACCGGCTGCTCGCCGGAGAGAACGCCCCGGGCAGTTACGACTGCACGTCCTGCCGCACACCGGGCGACTCCGAGCAGGAGCGCACCAGCACCGTCCTCTTCGTGGGCGAGGAGACCGCGGTCCTCGCCTTCGCCCACGCGAGCTGCCTGCCCTCGCAGGTCGTCCAGGTCACCGAGGAGCAGTTGCAGGGGGCCGTCCGCTCCATCGGCGCGCAGGCCCAGGACGGCGAGCCGCCGCGGCCCGTGCCCGAGCAGGCGGTGCTCGGCGTGACCAGCGGACTCGTCCTGATCGAGGGCGAGTTGCACCCCGCCCTGGTGGTAGAGCCCACCTCGCCCATCGTGCGCCCCGGCACCCTCGGGCCCGGCGACGACTTCCTGCCGCTCCTCATCGAGCAGGGCTTCATGCCGGTGACCGAGCTGGCCGCGGTCCCGCCGGTGCTGCACGGCTGGTCGGTGCTGCTGGCGGTGGGCCAGCTGCACGCCGTCCTCCAGCCCGGCCCGTCCGGCGGCCACCCGGTCGCCTGGTGGCAGGCCCACCAGCCGCTCCAGGTCACCGACGGCTGGCGGGCCGCGGCCAACAAGCACCAGCAGGTGCTGATGTTCGCCGCACCGGTGGGCTCCATCGGCCGCCAGCCGCGCGAGGACCTGCTGCGGGACTCCCTCGACAAGGCCGCAGCGGGCGGCAAACTGGTGGCGGCGGCGCTCCCCCTCGCCGGCACCTGAGCCGTGTGTCCAAGCGGCCGCGGCTAAAGGAAGGTTGCGAAACCGCATCTCTTCCCGCGCGCTGTCGTTTGGACATACGTGCACGCATACGACACTTCGCCCCGACGGTCCTCGTTCTCCTCCGTTCCGTCCGCCCGGACGGGGCACGAAGGGGCGGGTGGTGCCTCGGCCACGCCGATCTTCGACATGCTCGCCGCGGAGTGGGTCAAGGCCTTTCGCACCCTGCCGGGCGACCGCAGCGGCGAGGAGGGGATGAGGTTCGTCCCCTTCGGCCTGCCGGACCGCACCGGGTGGTCGTACGGCGGCCATCGGGCGGGCTCGTTCAGCAGCTCGTACAGCGCCTACAGCGCGGGGGCCTACAGCGCCCGCCAGCAGTCGCAGTGGCAGCGCGTCGGCACCCTCGGGCGGCCGCAGCAGGACACCGGGATGCACCATGTGCCCGCCGCGCTGCCCCCCGGACCGCGCCGCGGGGCGTGACACCCCCGCACACGAAAGGGCGGCCCCTGCCGGACAGGGGCCGCCCTTCGCGTCGTACCGACGCCGATGCGCGGCGCGGTGCGGTTACTTCTTCTTCGTGCCGCGCTTCTCGCGCACCCGCACCGAGATGTGGATCGGGGTGCCCTCGAAGCCGAACTCCTCGCGCAGCCGGCGCTCGATGAAGCGCCGGTAGCCCGCCTCGATGAAGCCGGAGGCGAAGAGGACGAAGCGCGGCGGCTTGGTGCCGGCCTGGGTGCCGAAGAGGATGCGCGGCTGCTTGCCGCCCCGGACCGGGTGCGGGTGGGCCGCGACCAGCTCGCCGAGGAACGCGTTGAGCCGGCCGGTGGGGACACGGGTCTCCCAGCCGGCGAGGGCGGTCTCGATGGCCGGGACCAGCTTCTCCATGTGGCGGCCGGTGCGCGCCGACACGTTCACCCGCGGCGCCCAGGCGACCTGGGCCAGCTCGGTCTCGATCTCCCGCTCCAGGTAGTAGCGGCGCTCCTCGTCCAGCGTGTCCCACTTGTTGTAGGCGATGACCAGCGCCCGGCCGGCCTCCACGGCCATGGTGACGATCCGCTGGTCCTGCACGGAGATGTTCTCCGAGGCGTCGATCAGGACGACCGCGACCTCGGCCTTCTCCACCGCGGCGGCGGTGCGCAGCGAGGCGTAGTAGTCGGCGCCCTGCTGGAGGTGGACGCGCTTGCGGATGCCCGCGGTGTCCACGAACTTCCAGGTGACGCCGCCGAGTTCGATCAGCTCGTCGACCGGGTCGCGGGTGGTGCCCGCCATCTCGTTGACGACGACGCGCTCCTCGCCGGCGACCTTGTTCAGCAGGGAGGACTTGCCGACGTTCGGGCGGCCGATGAGGGCGATGCGGCGGGGGCCGCCGATGGCGGTGCCGAAGGACTGCGCGGGCGCCTCGGGCAGCGCCTCCAGGACGGCGTCCAGCATGTCGCCGGTGCCGCGGCCGTGCAGCGCGGAGACGGGGTGCGGCTCGCCGAGGCCCAGGCTCCACAGGTACGAGGCGTCGGCCTCGCCGCTCGGGCCGTCGACCTTGTTGGCGCACAGCACCACCGGCTTGCCGGCCTTGCGCAGCAGTCGTACGACCGCCTCGTCGGTGTCGGTGGCGCCGACCTTGGCGTCGACCACGAAGACCACCGCGTCGGCGGCCTCGATCGCGTACTCGGCCTGGGCGGCCACCGAGGCGTCGATGCCGAGGACGTCCTGCTCCCAGCCGCCGGTGTCGACCACCTTGAAGCGGCGGCCCGCCCACTCGGCCTCGTAGGTGACGCGGTCGCGGGTGACGCCGGGCTTGTCCTCGACGACCGCCTCGCGGCGGCCGATGATCCGGTTGACCAGGGTCGACTTGCCGACATTGGGGCGACCGACGACGGCGAGCACGGGCAGCGGACCGTGACCCGCCGCCTCGATGGCGCCCTCGACGTCCTCGACGTCGAAGCCCTCTTCCGCGGCGAGCTCCATGAACTGCGCGTACTCGGCGTCGCCGAGTGCCCCGTGCTCGTACTCGTGCTCGGCCGAGCCGTCGGGCTGGATGTCGTCGTTCATGAAGTCCGTACCTCGTTGTTCATCGTGGTGATCGGTGGAACAGGCCCTGGCGGGCTCATCCCTCGGTGGGCTGATCCACTACTCAAGTGTCGCCTAGCGCCCGGTCAGGCGCCTGGCGTTTTCCAGGTGGGCGGTGAGCTGCTTCTGGATGCGCTCGGTCGCCTCGTCCAGCGCTCTGCGCGTACGCCGCCCGCTCCCGCCCGCCCGTCGCCCGCCGCCACCCTCATCGGAGCTTCGCACTCCTTCGAAGGCGTCGAACGGGTCGCCGAAGACGACGTCCACGCGCGAGCGCACCGGGGGCAGCGCCTTTATCAACCGTCCCGGCCGGTCCGAGCTTCCCATGACGGCGACCGGCACGATCGGCGCCCCGCTGCGGACCGCGAAGTAGGCGAGGCCCGCGCGCAGCGAGGCGAAGTCGCCGTCGCCGCGGGTGCCCTCCGGGAAGATGCCGAGCACTCCCCCGGCCGCCAGGAGGTCGAGGGCGCGGGTGATGGCGGCGCGGTCGGCGGCGGTGCGGTCCACCGGCAGCTGGCCGATGCCGGTCAGGAAGGCGCCCAGCGGGCCGATGAACGCCTCCTTCTTGATCAGGAAGTGCGCCGGGCGGGGCGCCACGCCCATGACCATGGGGCCGTCGATGTTGTGGGAGTGGTTGACGGCGAGGATCACCGGGCCGCTCGCGGGCACCTTCCAGGCGCCGAGCACGCGCGGCTTCCACAGCCCGTACATCAGGCCGACGCCGATGCGCCGGCCGACCTCGGCGCCCCGCTCGGAGGGCGGACCCGCGTCCCGTCTCGCGGAGGGCAGGCTCACTTGGCCGCCCGCTTCTCCTCGACCAGGGTGACGACGCACTCGATGACCTGGGCGAGGGTGAGCTCGGTGGTGTCCACCTCGACCGCGTCGCCGGCCTTGGCGAGCGGGGAGGTCTTGCGGCTGGAGTCGGCGGCGTCGCGCTTGATCAGCGCCTCGCGGGTGGCATGCAGGTCGGCGCCCTTCAGCTCACCGCTGCGGCGGGCGGCGCGAGCCTCCGGGGAGGCGGTGAGGAAGACCTTGAGATCGGCGTCCGGCAGCACCGTCGTACCGATGTCCCGGCCCTCGACCACGATGCCCCGCTCGGCGCCGGCGGCCAGCGAGCGCTGGAGTTCGGTGATCCGGATGCGCACCTCGGGCACCGCGCTGACCGCGCTGACCTTGGAGGTGACCTCCTGGGTGCGGATCGGGGCGGACACGTCCACGCCGTCGACCGTGATGGTGGGGGCCGCCGGGTCGGTGCCGGAGACGATCTCGGGCTTGCCCGCGACGGCGGCGATGGCGGTCGGGTCCGTCAGGTCGATGCCGTGGTGCACCATCCACCAGGTGATCGCCCGGTACTGGGCGCCGGTGTCCAGGTAGCTCAGACCGAGCTGCGCGGCCACGGCCTTCGACGTGCTCGACTTGCCCGTGCCGGAGGGACCGTCGATCGCGACGATCACGGGCTTGGCGGTCGGGGCGGCGCCGTTTTCCACGGGGGGACACCTTCCTGGTGCGGTGTGCGGGCGGGGGCGGGGAGCGAGAGCGCCCCGCACAAGGTTACTGGGTGTGGGTCACTCGTCCGGACGCATATCGCCGCCCGGCCCCCGCCCCGCCCGCGCCGGGCTACTGCCGCAGCGCCCAGCCCCGCTCGCGCAGCGCGCTGGTGAGCGCCGGCACGGCCCCCGGTTCGACCATGAGCTGCACCAGGCCGGCCTGCTGTCCGGTGGCGTGCTCGATCCGCACGTCCTCGATGTTGACCCCGGCGCGGCCCGCGTCGGCGAAGATGCGCGCCAGCTGACCGGGCTGGTCGTCGATGAGCACCACGACGGTCTCGTAGGCCCGCGGCGCGCTGCCGTGCTTGCCGGGCACCCGCACCTGGCCCGCGTTGCCGCGGCGCAGCATGGCCTCGATGCCGGTGCTGCCGGTACGGCGCTTGTCCTCGTCGGAGGACTGGAGGGCGCGCAGGGCGCCCACGGTCTCGTCCAGGTCGGCGGCGACGTCGGCGAGCAGGTCGGCGACCGGGCCCGGATTGGCGGAGAGGATGTCGATCCACATGCGCGGATCGGAGGCGGCGATCCGGGTCACGTCCCGGATGCCCTGTCCGCACAGTCGTACGGCGGCCTCGTCGGCGTGTTCCAGGCGGGCGGCGACCATGCTGGAGACCAGGTGGGGCATGTGGGAGACGAGGGCGACGGCGCGGTCGTGGGCGTCGGCGTCCATCACGACGGGCACGGCACGGCAGTGTGAGACCAGTTCCAGGGCGAGGTTGAGCACCTCGGTGTCGGTGTCGCGGGTGGGGGTGAGCACCCAGGGCCGGCCCTCGAAGAGGTCGCCGGTGGCGGCCAGCGGGCCCGACTTCTCCCGGCCGGACATCGGATGGGTGCCGAGGTAGGCGGCGAGGTCCAGGCCGAGCGCCTCCAGCTCCCGGCGCGGGCCGCCCTTGACGCTGGCCACGTCCAGGTAGCCGCGGGCCAGGTTCCGGCGCATGGCGTCGGCGAGGACAGGGGCCACATGGGCGGGCGGGGCGGCGACGATCGCCACGTCCACCGGGCCCTCGGGGGCCGCGTCGGTGCCGGCGCCGAGCGCGGCGGCGGTACGGGCCTGCTCCGGGTCGTGGTCGGCGAGGTGCACGGTGACGCCGCGCTGGGTCAGGGCCAGGGCGGCGGAGGTGCCGATCAGGCCGGTGCCGATGACGAGTGCGGTCCTCACTGGGCGATGTCCTTGCGCAGGGCGGCCGCGGCGCCGAGGTAGACGTGGGCGATGTCGGCGCGCGGGCGGTCCGACTCGACGTGGGCGAGGATCCGGACGACACGGGGCATGGCGCCGGCGATGTCCAGTTCCTGGGCACAGATCAGGGGCACGTCCACGATGCCGAGCTTGCGGGCGGCGGCCGCCGGGAAGTCGCTGTGCAGATCGGGGGTGGCGGTGAACCAGATGCTGATCAGGTCGTCCGCGGTCAGTCCGTTCCGCTCCAGGACGGCGGTGAGCAGGGCCCCGACCTGCTCGTCCATGTGTCCGGCCTCGTCCCGCTCCAGTTGGACGGCCCCCCGGACCGCTCGTACCGCCACGGCGCTGCTCCTCGCTGACAGGTGCTGACAGTTGCCGACAGGTGTTGTCGTGCTCGCCCGTCCAGCGTAGTCAGCCCGCGTGGGCACGGCGCGCGCGCCCGATCACTGAGACGATACGAGCGGTCCGGTTCCTCCCGGATGTCCACCTTTCTTCCAGTCATCGGCAATCAGGCGACATGTGTACGGAGTGGTGACATGACCCAGGGCGCGACGCGGCGCATGGTGATCGCGACGGGCGCGGCGGCGCTCGCAACCGGCTGCGGCGGCAACAGCGGCGGCGACACGAGTGCCGCGGCCGACAGCACGGACAGCCCCTCGGCGACGGGCCCGACGAGTCCCGCGGCCACGGCGTCCCCGACCGGCGCGGGCACCTCCCCGGCGGCCGGCGGGAAGAAACTGGCGATCACGAGCGAGATCCCCGAGGGCGGGGGCAAGGTCTTCGACGCGCAGAAGATCGTGGTCACGCAGCCGGCGAAGGGGCAGTTCAAGGCCTTCTCGGCGGTCTGCACGCACATGGGCTGCACGGTGAGCCGGGTGCAGGACGGCACCATCGACTGCCCGTGCCACGGCAGCCGGTTCAAGATCGAGGACGGTTCGGTGGCGGACGGCCCCGCGACCAAGCCGCTGGCGGAGCGGTCGATCAAGGTCGCCGGAGACTCGATCCAGCTGGGCTGAGGGGCCGCGTAGGCTCCGGGCATGCAGCCCGAGGACCTGGTACGCGACCACACGATCTACGCCTGTGTCATGGGGTCACGGGCCTTCGGCCTGGCCACGGACGCGAGCGACACCGACCGGCGGGGCGTGTACCTCGCGCCCACCGCGCTGTTCTGGCGGTTCGAGAAGCCGCCGACGCATGTGGAGGGGCCGGGCGAGGAGCGGTTCTCCTGGGAGCTGGAGCGGTTCTGCGAGCTGGCGCTGCGCGGCAACCCGAACATCCTGGAGTGCCTGCACTCCCCGCTGGTCGAGCGGTTGGACGACACCGGCCGCGAACTGCTGTCCCTGCGCGGGGCGTTCCTCTCCGTGCGGGCGTACGACACCTTCACCCGCTACGCCCTCGGCCAGCGCAGGAAGCTGGACGCCGACGTGCGCACGACGGGCGCCCCGCGCTGGAAGCACGCCATGCACCTGCTGCGGCTGCTGATGAGCTGCCGCGACCTGCTGCGCACCGGCGAGCTCCACCTCGGCGTGGGCGACCAGCGTGAGCCGCTGCTGGCGGTGAAGCGGGGCGAGGTGCCCTGGCCGGACATCGAATCCCGGATGACCCGCCTGGCCACGGAAGCGGAAGCCGCCCTGCGGCACACCCCCTTGCCCCCGGAACCGGATCACGCCCGCGTGGCCGACTTCCTGTTCCGTACGCGCCGGGATTCGGCTCTGGGGCCGGTACGGCCAAACTGAGGCCCCGGCTTCCGGGCCCCCCGTCCGAGTCCCCCGAGGGAAGCCGTACAGATGGGCTTACGCGTCCCAGAGCGTGCCGAGCGCCAGCAGATCCTCCCGGTACTCGATCCGCTCCGCCCAGTCCGCGGGCCAGGCGTCCGCGCCCAGCCACGCGCCCGCGAAGGCACCGGTGAGGCAGGCGATGGAGTCGGAGTCCCCGGCGGTGCAGGCGGCCCGGCGCAGGGCGGTCAGCGGCTCGCTGGGAAAGAGCAGGAAGCACAGCAGCCCGGTGGCCAACGCCTCTTCGGCGATCCAGCCCTCGCCGGTGGCCAGGCACGGATCGTCCTGCGGGGAGTGGGTGCGGACGGCCTCCTGGAGCCGGTCCAGGATCGCCAGGCACTCGTCCCAGCCGCGCGCGGCGAAGTGCTCGGGCGTGGGGTCCTGGGCACGGGTCCACAGGTCGCCGAGCCACGTCTCGTCGTACCGGGTGCGGTTCGCGAGGGCGTAGTCGCGCAACTCGCCGAGGAGCGCGCCCGGTTCGGTGTCCCGCGCGAGCAAGTGGACCGCCCGTACGGTGAGATCGGAGGCGGCCAGCGCGGTGGGGTGGCCGTGGGTGAGCCCGGACTGCAACTGGGCCGCACCGGCGCGCTGTTCGTCGCTCAGGCCGGGCGCGAGCCCGATCGGCGCGACGCGCATGTTGGCCCCGCAGCCCTTGGAGCCGATCTGGCCGGCCGCCTGCCAGGCCCGGTCCCCGGCCGCCAGCAGGCCGCAGGCGGCCAGGCAGGTGTTGCCGGGCGCCCGGTTGTTCTCCGGCGAGCGGTACCACTCCACGAACTCCTCGCGCACTGGCCGCTCCAGCCGCTCGGGCATGAGGGGACCGCGCTCCATGGCGGTGCGCAGACCCCTTCCGAGGGCGAGCGTCATCTGGGTGTCGTCGGAGACGCGGGCGCGCCGCGGCAGCGGCATCTTTTGCCAGGGTCCGGACATCGACTCGATCAGCTCGACGGTCTTGAACTCGGTCGGGTAACCGAGCGCGTCCCCCAGGGCGAGGCCGAGGAGCGAGCCGGTGGCGGGCCGCTTGGGCATAGAAGATCATCCCCCTTTATCGTCACAATGACAATAAAGGGGGATGGTGATCAACGCAAGACGCTTCCGGCGACCGCCGGGGCCCGGCCTAGAGGTCGACTTCCTTCATCAGCATGCCGACCTCGGTGTTCGACAGCCGGCGCAGCCAGCCGGACTTCTGGTCGCCGAGGGTGATCGGGCCGAACGCGGTGCGCACCAGCTTGTCGACCGGGAACCCGGCCTCGGCGAGCATGCGCCGCACGATGTGCTTGCGGCCCTCGTGCAGGGTCACCTCGACCAGGTAGTTCTTGCCGGTCTGCTCCACCACCCGGAAGTGGTCCGCGCGCGCGTACCCGTCCTCCAGCTGGATGCCGTCCTTCAGGCGCTTGCCGAGGTCGCGCGGGATCGGACCGACGATGTGCGCGAGGTACGTCTTCTGCACGCCGTACTTGGGGTGGGTGAGGCGGTGCGCCAGCTCACCGTGGTTGGTGAGCAGGATGACGCCCTCGGTCTCGGTGTCCAGCCGGCCGACGTGGAACAGCCGCGTCTCCCGGTTGGTGACGTAGTCGCCGAGGCACTGGCGCCCCTCCGGGTCCTCCATGGTGGAGACCACACCGGCGGGCTTGTTCAGCGAGAAGAACTGGTACGACTGGGTCGCCACGGTCAGGCCGTCGACCTTGACCTCGTCCTTCTCCGGGTCGACCCGCTTGCCCTGCTCGGTGACGATCTCGCCGTTGACCTCGACACGGCACTGCTCGATCAGCTCCTCGCAGGCGCGCCGGGACCCGTAGCCCGCGCGCGCGAGCACCTTCTGGAGGCGCTCGCCCTCCTGCTCGGCGCCCGGGAAGGTCTTGGGCAGCTTGATGTCCTTCTTGCCCGCGTACCGGTCCCGGTTGCGCTCCTCGACCCGCGTCTCGTACTCACGCGAGCGCGCGGGCTGCGTACGGCCACCCTGCTGGGGCCGCCGCGGGCTGCCCTTGGCGCCGCCGCGCGCCGCGCCGCCGCGCCCGGACTTGGGGCCGTCCTGGGTCGCGCCGGGGCCCACGTCGTAGCGGCGCTCCTCGGGGCGGGGCTTGCTGGGACGCCCCTGCCCCTGCCGCTCGTCCCGGTTGTTGCCGGCGCCGCGGTAGTTACCGCGCCCGCCACTCTTGCCGCTGCCGCTGCTTCGCATCAAAGTTCCGTCTTAGTCGTCTGCGTCCTCTGCACCCGGCGCGTCGGGCGCGTCCGGGTCGAACGACGGGACTCCCTCCTGGGTCTCGGCCTCGATCGCCTCCGCCTCCGGGAGGAAGGGCGCGAGTTCCGGAAGTTCGTCCAGGCCGCGCAGGCCCATCCGCTCCAGGAAGTAGTTCGTCGTCCTGTACAGGATCGCACCTGTTTCGGGTTCCGCGCCCGCCTCCTCGACCAGACCGCGCTGGAGCAGGGTGCGCATCACACCGTCGCAGTTCACTCCGCGTACGGCGGAGACCCGGCTGCGGCTGACCGGCTGGCGGTAGGCGACCACCGCGAGCGTCTCCAGTGCGGCCTGGGTGAGCCGGGCGGTCTGGCCGTCCAGGACGAGCCGCTCCACGGCGGGCGCGTAGGCGGCGCGGGTGTAGAAGCGCCAGCCGCCCGCGACATAGCGCAGCTCGAAGCCGCGACCCTGCACGGTGTACTCGTCGGCCAGCGCGCGCAGTGCGTCCGCGATCTGCCGCCGGGGCCGCTCCAGGATCCTGGCGAGGTGCTCCTCGGTCGCGGGCTCGTCCACGACCATGAGGACGGCCTCCAGGGCGGGCAGCAGCTCCAGCTCGGCGACGTCGCCCGGTTCCGCCGGGGCCTCGGTGGTCTCGCTCACGGCTTCCTCTCCTCCTCGGGCGCGGGCGGCCGGTCGAACTCGTCGGTGACCAGCGGGGCCGCCGGCCCGTCCCCGCCGGTCCAGCGCACCAGCAGCTCCCCGAGGGCGGCCTCCTGCTCCAGGACGACGGCCTTCTCCCGGTACAGCTCCAGGAGGGCCAGGAAGCGGGCCACGACGGTGAGCGTGTCGTCGGTGTCCGCCACGAGCGCCCGGAAGCTGGCCTCGCCCAGCTCCCGCAGCCGTGTGATGACGATGCCCGCCTGCTCCTGCACGCTGACCAGCGGGGCGTGGATGTGGTCGACGTACACCTGCGGCTTGGGTTTGGGCTGCATGGCCTTGACGGCGAGCTTCGCGAAGCCCTCGGGCCCGATGCTGATCACGACCTCGGGCAGCAGCTCGGCGTGCTCGGGTTCGAGGCCGACGGTACGGGGGTAGCGGCGGGCCTCCTCGTCGACGCGGGCGTTGAAGATGTCGGCGATCTGCTTGTACGCCCGGTACTGGAGCAGCCGTGCGAACAGCAGGTCCCGCGCCTCAAGGAGCGCCAGGTCGCCCTCGTCCTCCACCTCGGCGGCGGGCAGCAGCCGGGCCGCCTTCAGATCGAGCAGGGTGGCGGCCACGACGAGGAACTCGGTCGTCTGGTCCAGGTCCCAGTCCGGTCCCATCGCGCGGATGTGCGCCATGAACTCGTCGGTGACCTTGGAGAGCGCGACCTCGGTCACGTCCAGCTTGTGCTTGGAGATCAGCTGGAGCAGCAGATCGAAGGGCCCCTCGAAGTTGGCGAGCCGGACCTTGAAGACGCCGTCGGGGGTCTCGTCGGGTCCGGGGGCGGGCTCCCCGGCCGCGGGTACGGGCGGTTCCTCCGGTACGGCGGCCTCGGGCGCCGCTTCGAGGACCAGTGCCCCCGGCCCACGGCCCAGCGCACGCCGACGGCCGGCACCAGTGCCGGGACGGAGGGCGTCGTTCGAGGTCATCGCCCCGCAGGCTACCCCTAACGCCCCCGCAGCCGGCGTACGAGGATGCTCGCGTCCCCGCGGGACTCCAGGTCCGCCAGCACCACGGCCACCGCCTCCCGCACGATCCGCCCGCGGTCCACCGCGAGCCCGTGCTCGCCGCGGAGCACCAGGCGCGCGTGTTCCAGGTCCATCAGCTCCTCGGCGGAGACGTACACCGTGATCTTCTCGTCGTGCCGCTCGCGCCCGCTGGGCCGCCGGTTCGCCGCCCGGCCCCGCTTGCGCGGCTGGGCGGCGGCGGACTCGTCCGGCGCGGGCCCCCGGCGCCGGGTGCGGGACTCGGCGTCGGCCGGTTCCGCCTCCGCCGCCACGTGCTCCGCGCCCTCGCCGTCCCCGCTCTGCACGGGCACGGCCTGCGGCGCGTCCTCGGCGGCGGCCACGTCGTCGCTGTCCTGCGCGGGTGCCGGCACCCGCGCCTCGGCGCCCGCGGCGCGCCGGGGGCTCGACGGCTGGAGCGCCGTCCCCCCTGTCGTACGGAAGAGTTCGTCGGCCCCCGGCAGACTCACTCGGCGTGACACCGGGCGAGCACCTCCCTGGCGAGCTGGCGGTAGGCGGCGGCACCGACGGAGTTGGAGGCGTACGTGGTGATCGGCTCGCCGGCGACCGTGGTCTCCGGGAAGCGGACCGTGCGCCCGATGACCGTGTGGTACACGTGATCGTCGAATGCCTCGACCACGCGGGCCAGCACCTCGCGGCTGTGCACCGTGCGCGAGTCGTACATGGTGGCGAGGATGCCGTCCAGCTCCAGGTCGGGGTTGAGCCGTTCCTGGACCTTCTCGATGGTCTCGGTCAGCAGGGCGACACCGCGCAGCGCGAAGAACTCGCACTCCAGCGGGACGATCACCTTGTGCGCGGCGGTCAGCGCGTTCACCGTGAGCAGGCCCAGCGAGGGCTGGCAGTCGATCACGATGTAGTCGTAGTCGGGCAGCAGCGGCTTGAGCGCCCGCTGGAGCGTGGACTCGCGCGCGACCTCGGAGACCAGCTGGACCTCGGCGGCCGACAGGTCGATGTTGGAGGGCAGCAGGTCCATGTTGGGGACCGCGGTCTTCAGCAGGACCTCGTCCGCGGACATGCCCCGCTCCATGAGCAGGTTGTAGACCGTGAGGTCGAGTTCCATGGGGTTGACGCCCAGACCCACCGACAGCGCGCCCTGCGGGTCGAAGTCCACGAGCAGCACGCGCCGGCCGTACTCCGCGAGCGCGGCACCCAGGTTGATGGTCGACGTGGTCTTGCCGACGCCGCCCTTCTGGTTGCACATCGCGATGATCTTCGCGGGGCCGTGGTCGGTCAGCGGGCCCGGAATCGGGAAGTACGGCAGCGGGCGACCGGTGGGACCGATGCGCTCGCGGCGCTGGCGGGCCGCGTCGGGCGCGAGCGTGGCCGCGTACTCGGGATCGGGCTCGTACTCGGCGTCGGGGTCGTAGAAGTGCCCCTCGGGCAGTTCGTCGTAGTCGGCGAGTTGGTTGTGGGGCGCGCCACTTCCGTCGCCGGCCATGGCGTTCACGTGATGGCCATCCATGCTCTGGTGTGCTGTCCGGGGCATCTGGGTTCCCGGACTCTGGTGGGCTGCGAAGGTGCGCACAGCTACGGAGCCGACAGCCTCGAATCCCGCGGGCCCCTGGCCCCCTGCGGGCATTCCTGGTTGACCACCCCCGGGAGAAAATGTCGACTCATTCACAAGTCGTCTTACCTCCTTGGTGACCAGGAAACTTCTAGACAAGGTCAGCGTGGCACCATGCCGACGGTTGGCGACTCTATGGCGTGTCGGCGGTCCGCAGCAACACAATCCGCCGGACCCGGCAGGATGTGTCGGCAATGAAACATGTCGCTGTCAAGGGCGTACGGCCGTCGCACAGCAGGTTTCACCGGGGTGCGAATCGGTTGAACGGTTACGTTCGAGGCGAGTTGACCGAGCGTCGCAAAGTGACCATACACACATCCGGCCGGACCTTGTCGGGCAAGGTCCGGCCGGGCGTGGGCGGTTGACGAGACGTGTTGACGAATCGCCTTTTACCGCTGGGCGACTCGGTGGCTCACCTGGTCAGGAAGGTCAGCCGAGCAGCGAGGCCAGCTCGACGTGCTCCAGGCCGTGGGCCTCGGCGACCTCCTTGTAAACAACCTTGCCGTCATGGGTGTTGAGACCCTTGGCGAGCGCGGCGTCGCGGCGCAGCGCCTCGACCCAGCCGTTGTTGGCGAGGGAGACGATGTACGGCAGCGTCGCGTTGGTGAGCGCGTTGGTGGAGGTGTTCGGCACGCCGCCCGGCATGTTGGCGACGCAGTAGAAGACCGAGTTGTGGACCTCGAAGGTCGGCTCGGCGTGCGTGGTGGGACGGGAGTCCTCGAAGCAGCCGCCCTGGTCGATCGCGATGTCGACAAGGACACTTCCGGGCTTCATGCGGGCGACCAGCTCGTTGGTGACGAGCTTCGGGGCCTTGGCGCCGGGAATCAGCACCGCGCCGATGACCAGGTCGGCGTCCAGAACGGCCTTCTCCAGCTCGAAGGCGTTGGACATGATGGCCTTGACCTTCGTACCGAAGATCTTGTCGGCCTCGCGCAGCTTGTTGATGTCGCGGTCCAGCAGGGTCACGTCGAAGCCCATGCCGACGGCGACCTGGGTCGCGTTCCAGCCGGAGACGCCGCCGCCGATGACCACGGCCTTGGCCGGGGTCACGCCCGGCACGCCGCCGGGCAGCACGCCGCGGCCGCCGTGGGCGCGCATCAGGTGGTAGGCGCCGACCTGCGGGGCGAGGCGGCCCGCGACCTCGGACATCGGGGCGAGCAGCGGGAGCGCGCGGTTCGGCAGCTCGACCGTCTCGTAGGCGATCGCGGTGGTGCCGGACTCGATCAGGGCGTCCGTGCACTCCTTGGAGGCGGCCAGGTGCAGGTACGTGAAGAGGATCTGGTCCTTGCGGAGGCGGTGGTACTCCTCCGCGATCGGCTCCTTGACCTTGAGCAGCAGGTCGGCGGCGGCCCACACCTCGTCGGCGGTGTCCAGGATCTGGCCACCGGCGGCCACGTACTCGGCGTCCGTGATCGAGGAGCCGAGGCCGGCGCCCCGCTCGATGACGACCTGGTGGCCGTTGCGCACCAGCTCGTGCACGCCGGCGGGGGTGATGGCCACCCGGAACTCGTTGTTCTTGACCTCGCGGGGGATGCCGACCTTCACGTCGATCACGGTCCTTGGCTCAGAGGGTTTGGGGGGTGCATTACGGATGTACCCAGACATGCCTGGGCATACCGGGAGACACCGCAGGAACATGCGGCAGAGCCAGTTTAATGAAGGTGTTCCGCCTGTCTAGCCTTTCATTGCATCAATCTTCTTTGGATGCACTACGGATTTCGCAGGCGTTCGCGTCCTGTTTCGGGTCTGTGGCCTGGTGGGACGGCTGCTGCGGGGCCTCCTCGCCCAGGAGACGCCCGGCGGTGGCGCGGTGCAACCGGGCAGCCGTCGGGTCGCCGAGGCGCTCCAGGGTGTCCGCGAGCCGCAGCTGCAACGCGGCCTGGAGCCGGCCGTCGTCCGCGCGCCGCGCCCACTCCACCGCCTCCTGGCAGGTGCGCAGCGATTCCTGGGGGCGGCCCGCGTACTCCTGCACCCGAGCCGTCTCGCTCAACGCCCGTGCGTAGGCGGCCACATCGCCGCCCTTGCGGTAGGCAGCGCAGGCCGCCCGCCAGTTGCGCAGCGCCTCGCCGTAGCGGCCCGCGTAGGTGTGGGCGGTGGCGATCCGGCCGTAGAGCCGCGCGGCCTCCGGGCGCTCGCCGTGGGCCAGCCGATCGGCCAGCGCCCGCCCGAACCAGTCGGCGGCCCGGTCGTAGTCCCCCAGTTCCAGGTGGGCGCCGCCTACGGATTCCATCGCGCGGCCGGTCGCGTACGGGTCGTTCGCCTCGCGGCCGGCGTCCAGCGCGGCCCGGTAGCGGGCCAGCGCGCCGCGGGTGCGGCCGGTCTGGGCGTCCAGGTCGCCCAGGTTCAGCAGGGCCGCCGCCCGCTCGCGGGGCAGTCCGCGCCGCTCGGCGACATCGAGCACAAGCCCGTGCACGCCGTACAGATCGGCGGCGGCCGCCTGGGTGCCGACATGCGCGGCCAGCGCCCTGACCAGCTGCGACAGCAGCCGCCTGGCCAGGGTGTCCAGCTCGCCGTCGGCCACCGCGAGCCGGGCGGAGGCCAGCAGCGCGGGCTTGCGCACGCGCAGCCAGTCGGCGGCCGCGCGGGGGTCGGCGAAGCGCAGCGGCCGGGGCAGGCCCTGGATCTTCTCGCGGGAGCGGTCGCTGTCCGTCTCGGTGATGGCCCGGCAGGAGTGCAGCAGCCGTACGGTCCGCTCCAGCATCCGGGCACGGGCCACCTGGAGCTCTCCCGGCCGCTCGCGCGCCTCGGCGAGGGAGCGCAGCAGCGGGTGCAGCCAGCCGGGGATGTCGTACTCGGCGAGCGGCGAGTCGACCGGGCGCAGCAGGCCGAGGGCGACGAAGTCGTCCAGGGTGGCGCGGGCGGCTTCGACGGAGCAGCCGGCCAGTGCGGAGGCGGTGTGGTCGTCGACCGGTCCGGCCGGGGCGAGGCACAGCAGGCGCAGTATCCGGGCGGCGGGGCCGGGCAGGTCTTCGTGGACCAGCCGGAAGATCCGGGCCAGCGGGGTGGCGTCCGGCTCCTCGGCGCCGTCCCGCGCGGGGGTGTGCATCCGCTTGGCGAGATCGGCGACGGACGCCTGGGGGCGGGCGGCGAGCCAACCGCCGGCCAGCACCAGCGTGGCCGGGTGGCCCTGGCACGCCTCCACCAGGGACTCGGCGGAGCGCGGGTCCACGGTGATGCGGACCGAGCCGATGGAGCGGGTGAGCAGTTCGAGGGCGGACTTGGTGTCCAGGCCGCCCAGGGTGCAGGGGCGGACGTCCGAGATGCCGGTGAGCGGACCCTTGGAGACGGCCACCACCAGGCACTCGGGGGCGTCCGGGAGCAGGGCGTCGACCTGTTCGGCGCCGGCCGCGTCGTCCAGGAGCAGGAGCTTTCGGCGGCCGGCGAGGGCGGTGCGCAGGGCCTCGGAGAGCTGTTCCTCGGCGGCGCCGGCCGGGGCGGGCACGCGCAGCGCGGCGAGCAGTTCGCGGGCGGCCCGCTCGACCGGTACGGGGGTGCCGTCGGGCTCGGCGAGCCGGGCGCGCAGCACCCCGTCGGGGTAACGGTGGGCGACCTGCCGGACGAGTTCCCCGGCGAGGGCGGTACGGCCGGAGCCGGGGCGGCCCGCGATCAGCAGCACTCGCGCGCGCGGGGGTTTGCGGCCGGCCAGGGTGTCCAGGCCCGCGCGCTCGATGTCGGCGCGCAGTTCCTTCAACTCCCTTGCGCGGCCCAGGAATCGGTCCGCGTCGGCCGAGGGCGCGGACAGCCGCGCACCGCCTGTGTCCACCGCCTGATCCGTCACGGGCCACACTCCCGTCCCACACCGCACGCGCAAGCCCGCCGGATCTTCCGGTACGGGCGTTCCAGAGCCTAGTTCACTCTCTGCGACGTTCCATGCGGAGCACGACGGGGGCGGCGGGGACATCGCCCGATCGGATCAGGCGATGGTCACACCATTGCGGGCGGGTAGCCCCGCGGTACCGCCGCCGCCCGGCGGGTGCGGATGGGCGGGGTCAGGACGCGAACGGACGGGCCGGCCACTCGGCGTCCGCCGGGCGCAGCGCGTCCAGGCCGTCCCCGCCGCGCGCCGCCACCAGGGAGAGGACCCCGACGACCAGGCAGTTGTTGTGCACGTCACCGGCGAGGATGCGGCGCACCAGCTCGTCGACCGGCACCCGCGCGTGCTCCATGTCGGTCTCCTCGTGCTCCACCGCGAACCGCTCCCCCTCGGCCTCGGAGACCCCGCGGGCGAGGAAGATCCGTACGGCCTCGTCACAGCCGCCGGGGGTGGTGTACACGTCGGTCAGCACCCGCCAGTCCTCGGCCTTGACGTGCGCCTCCTCGTACAGCTCGCGCTGGGCGGCGTGCAGCGGGTTCTCGCCGGGCACGTCGAGCAGTCCGGCCGGGATCTCCCACAGCTTGTGCCGCACCGGGTGGCGGTACTGGTTGATCAGCAGCACCCGGTCCTCCTCGTCCAGCGCGAGGACGGCGACCGAGCCGGGGTGGACCTGGTAGTCGCGGCGGACCACCGAGCCGTCGGGCATGACCACGTCGTCGGTGCGCACCGAGGTCTTGTTGCCGGTGAAGGGGGTGTCCGTCGCCCGGATCTCCCACTCCTCGGGGGTGTCCTTGATCGTCGTCATGCCCTGTCCTTCCCAAAGTGCGCGGATGGCCGGGGCACGCTCCGTTCGGATGCGCGCGCCCCGGCCACCGTACAACCGCTGGGCTACTTGCCGATCTTCCGCTCGACGGCCGCCTTCACCAGACCGGCGAAGAGGGGGTGCGGGCGGGTCGGACGCGAGCGCAGCTCCGGGTGCGCCTGGGTGGCGACCAGGTAGGGGTGCACATCGCGCGGGTACTCGACGTACTCCACGAGCTTGCCGTCCGGGGAGGTGCCGGAGAACTGGATGCCGGCCTTCTTCTCCAGCTCCGCGCGGTAGGCGTTGTTCACCTCGTAGCGGTGGCGGTGGCGCTCCTCGACGTACTCCTTGCCGTCGTACACCTCGCGCACGATGGAGCCCTCGGCCAGCTTGGCCGGGTACATGCCCAGGCGCATGGTGCCGCCCATGTCGCCCTCGCCGGCCACGATGTCCAGCTGCTCGGCCATGGTGGAGATGACCGGGTGGGCGGTGGCCGGGTCGAACTCGGTGGAGTTGGCGTCGGCGATCTCGGCGAGGTTGCGCGCGGCCTCGATCACGATGCACTGAAGGCCCAGGCAGAGGCCGAGCAGCGGGACCTTGTTCTCGCGGGCGTAGCGGATGGCGCCGACCTTGCCGAGCACGCCGCGGTCGCCGAAGCCGCCCGGAATGCAGATGCCGTCGACGCCGGCGAGCTGCGCCTTGGCGCCGGCCGGGGTCTTGCAGTCGTCCGAGGTGACCCACTTGATCTTGACGCGGGCGCGGTTGGCGAAGCCGCCGGCGCGCAGCGCCTCGGTCACCGACAGATAGGCGTCGGGCAGGTCGATGTACTTGCCGACCAGGGCGAGGGTGACCTCGTGGTCGGGGTTGTGGACGCGGTCCAGCAGGTCGTCCCAGGTCGTCCAGTCCACGTCCCGGAAGGGCAGGTCCAGCTTGCGCACGACGTAGGCGTCCAGGCCCTCGGCGTGCACGACCTTCGGGATGTCGTAGATCGAACGGGCGTCCGGGCAGGCGACGACCGCGGCCTCGTCCACGTCGCACATCAGCGAGATCTTGCGCTTGATGGCGGTGGGGACCTCGCGGTCACAGCGCAGCACGATGGCGTCCGGCTGGATACCGATGTTGCGCAGCGCGGCCACCGAGTGCTGGGTCGGCTTGGTCTTCAGCTCGCCGGAGGGGCCGATGTAGGGCAGCAGGGAGATGTGCACCACGAAGACGTTGTCCCGGCCCACCTCGTGGCGGACCTGGCGGACGGTCTCCAGGAAGGGCAGCGACTCGATGTCGCCGACGGTGCCGCCGACCTCGGTGATGACGACGTCCACCGCGTCGGTGGCCATGCGCCGGATGCGGTGCTTGATCTCGTTGGTGATGTGCGGGATGACCTGCACGGTGTCGCCCAGGTACTCG
The DNA here is from genome assembly GCF_044327085.1 of Streptomyces sp. AM6-12. Taxonomy (NCBI): domain Bacteria; kingdom Bacillati; phylum Actinomycetota; class Actinomycetes; order Kitasatosporales; family Streptomycetaceae; genus Streptomyces; species Streptomyces sp. AM6-12. The sequence goes on along the minus strand of NZ_JBIQWN010000001.1, from coordinate 5,728,899 downwards.
CCGCGGCGCTCCTTGGCGATCACCGTCGAGTAGACCTGGCCGGTGGTGACGTTGGCCGAGCCGTCGAGGTCGCGGTCGAGGAAGCGCTCGTAGTGGCCGATGTCCAGGTCGGTCTCGGCGCCGTCGTTGGTGACGAACACCTCACCGTGCTGGAAGGGGTTCATCGTGCCCGGATCGACGTTCAGGTACGGGTCGAGCTTCTGCATCACGACGCGCAGTCCGCGGGCCTTGAGCAGCATGCCCAGGCTGGAGGCGGTGAGGCCCTTGCCGAGCGAGGAGGCGACGCCCCCGGTGACGAAGATGTGCTTGGTCGTCGTGGATTTGGGCGGCATGGCCAAGAGGGGGCTCCCGTGGTCGCTGGCTGTCGTGCGGTGCGGCTGTACGTCCCGGATCACTCCGAGGGTGCCGTCGCTGCGGTTCGGGGGTTTCGGGCCCACCGGTCCACGGGCTACCAGGGTATCAGCGCCCGGAGGGGATGGCTTCCGGCCACGCTCCGTACACGGATGCGTCGACTTTCGGCCACCTTCGGCACGGGGTCGCGGGCGGCGCCGTTCGCACCGGCCCGCACCACAGAGGTACGGCGCCACGGCTCCCCCAGGCGCCTCAGGCATCAGCACAGACCCGCGGGGCACACACGATCATCACCGGGGGGTCACCCGTTCGGCTCACACGGGTTGCCCGGAGCGGCACGCGGATCATGTGGGTGCGTCGTATCCTGCTCGGACATTCACTGCCGGGCCCGGCCGGACGACGGCACACCCCCGCCTGGATCACCCGGAACAACGAGAGCGCGGCAGTTCGTTGAGCAAAGACTGTCGTTTTGCCTCAGGGCTCGGCGGACTGCTTTGCTTCATCGCTCAACGACGCACAAAAACGACCCCTTGACCGCACTAGCGACAGCCCCCTCGCGCGGGGGTGACGTGGCCGTTCGACTGGAGTTGCACGTGGCCGGGCGCATCGAAGACTACGCACTCATCGGAGACATGCAGACCGCCGCACTGGTCTGCCGGGACGGCACGGTGGACTGGCTGTGCCTGCCCCGCTTCGACTCGCATGCCATCTTCGCCGGCCTGCTGGGCACCGAGGAGCACGGCTTCTGGCGGCTCGGCCCGGCGCACGCGGCCGACACCCAGCCGCCCACGGCGGCCCGCCGGGGCTACCGGGGCGACTCGCTGATCCTGGAATCGGAGTGGGACACCCCGCGCGGCACGGTCCGCGTGACCGATTTCATGCCCCCGCGTGACGGCGCGCCCCAGCTGATCCGGATCGTGGAGGGCGTCACCGGCCGGGTGCCGATGCGCTCGGCGCTGCGGATGCGGTTCTCCTACGGCCGGGTCGTGCCCTGGGTGCACAAGCACGAGGGCCGCACGGTCGCCGTCGCCGGGCCCGACTCGGTGTGGTTCGACACGGAGGTCGAGACCTACGGGAAGTCCCTGACGACCTACGCGGACTTCACGGTCGCGCCGGGTGACCGGATCGCGTTCACGATCTCCTGGGAGCCCTCGCACAAGGTGCCGCCCGCCCTGCCGGAGCCGGAGCAGTCGCTGGAGGCGACGGAGAGCTTCTGGCGCGACTGGGTCGAGCAGTGCACGTACCACGGGCCGTACCGGGAGGCCGTGATCCGCTCGCTGATCACCCTCAAGGCGCTGACGTACGCCCCCACCGGCGGCATCGTCGCGGCCCCCACCACCTCCCTGCCCGAGGACATCGGGGGCGTGCGCAACTGGGACTACCGCTACACCTGGCTGCGTGACGCCGCGATCACCCTGTCCTCGCTGCTGCGCACCGGCTACCGCGAGGAGGCCCGCGCCTGGCGCGAGTGGCTGCTGCGCGCGGTCGCGGGCGACCCGGAGAACCTCCAGATCATGTACGGCATCGCGGGCGAGCGCGAGCTGGGCGAGGCCGAGCTGGACTGGCTGCCGGGCTACGAGCACTCGGCCCCGGTCCGGGTCGGCAACGGCGCCGCCCACCAGCTCCAGCTCGATGTCTACGGCGAGGTCACCGAGGCCCTGCACCTGGCCCACATGACCGGTCTCGCCCGCAACGACTACGCGTCGCTGCTCCAGCTGAAACTGATCCGCTACCTGGAGGACCACTGGCAGGAGCCGGACGAGGGCATCTGGGAGGTGCGCGGCCCGCGCCGGCACTTCGTGCACTCCAAGGTGATGGCCTGGGTCGCGGTGGACCGCACCATCAAGCTGATCGAGTCCGGGGACGCGGACGGCCCGCTGGAGCGCTGGCGCGAGCTGCGCGACGACATCCACCGGGACGTGTGCGAGAAGGGCTACGACAAGGAGCGCAACACCTTCACCCAGTCCTACGGCTCCCAGGAGCTGGACGCCTCCCTGCTGCTCATCCCGCAGATGGGCTTCCTGCCGCCGGACGACAAGCGGGTGATCGGCACCATCGAGGCGATCCAGCGGGAGCTGTCCACCTCCGACGGCTTCATCCTGCGCTACCCCACCGAGGGCCAGTCCGAGGGCGTCGACGGCCTGCCCGGCGACGAGGGCGCGTTCCTCGCCTGCTCGTTCTGGATGGCCGACGACCTCGCGATGATCGGCCGCGTCGACGAGGCCCGCAAGCTGTTCGAGAAGCTGCTCGCGCTGCGCAACGACCTCGGACTGCTCGCCGAGGAATGGGACCCCCGCCTCAAGCGCCAGGTGGGCAACTTCCCGCAGGCGTTCAGCCATGTGCCGCTGATCGACACGGCCCTGCGACTGACGGCGTCGGGGGCGTACGGGGGCTAGACACCCTAGGCTGAAAGCGGACGAATCCCCCCTTTCCGGAAGGGGGCTGCCATGGTGTCCCGCTCCAGGGCCCGTGCCGCCCTCGACGCCCTCCGCGAGGACCTGGCCGGCGATGTCCTCGCCCCGGAGGACCCCGGTTACGACGCCGCCCGTGCCGTGTTCAACGCGATGGTGGACCGGCGCCCGGCCGTGATCGCGCAGTGCGCGCACACGGCCGACGTCGTCCGCGCGGTGCGCTTCGCGCGGGAGCTGGATCTGCCCGTCGCGGTGCGCGGCGGCGGGCACAGCGTGGCGGGCGCCGCGCTCGGGGACGGCGCGCTCGTGGTGGACCTGCGCCGGATGCGCGCGGTCACCGTCGACCCGGCCGCGCGGGCGGTGCGGATCGAGGGCGGGGCCACGATGAGCGAGCTGGACCGAGCGACACAGCCGTACGCGCTGGCGACGACCGGGGGCCGGGCCTCCACCACGGGGATCGGCGGGTTCGTCCTCGGCGGCGGCTCCGGCTGGCTGGAGCGCGCGTTCGGGCCGGCCGTGGACAACCTGATCGGGGTGGAGCTGGTGTCGGCGGACGCCGAGCGGGTGCACGCGAGCGCCGACGACGACCCGGAGCTGTTCTGGGCGCTGCACGGCGGCGGCGGCAACTTCGGCGTCGCCACCGCGTTCACCCTGGAACTGCATGAACTCCCGCTGTTCTGCGTGGCGTTGCTGCTGTTCCTGCCGGGGTACGGGCCGCCGGCGGTGCGCGCCTTCCGGGAGATCCTGGACACCGGGCCCGGCGCGCTCGGCGGCGCGGTGCTCTATCTGACCGGCCCGCCCGCGGACTTCGTACCGCCCGAGCTGGTGGGCCGGCGGCTGTGCCTGGCGCTGCTGACCCACGCGGGCGCCGAGGAGGAACTGCGCAGGCTCGCCGGACCGCTGGCGGCGCTGCCGCACGAGCGGGGGGGTCGTGGCCGCGCTGCCGTACGCCGAGGCGCAGTGCCTGCTCGACGCCCCGGCCGGGCTGCGCGGCCACGGGTCCGCGGAGTACCTCGGCGCGCTGCCGGACGACGCGGTGGACGTCTACTGCGCCCTCGGCGAGGCCATGCCCGCCCCGACCCGCGCCCAGCTCGCACTGCTCCCGCAGGGCCGGGCGGTCGCGGCCCGTCCGGGCGCCTACCCGGTGTCCTACCGGAACGCGCCCTGGGCCGTGCACCCGTTCGCCCTCTGGAGGGACCCGGCCGACGACGACCGGTGCGCCGGCTGGGTGCGCGAGGTGTGCGCGGCCGTGCGGCCCTGGAGCACGGGGGACGTGTATCTGAACTTCATCGGTGACGAGGGCCCCGAGCGGGTCCGGGCGGGCCTGGGCGCGGGGAACACACTGCGCCTGGAGAAGGTGAAGCGGCGCTGGGATCCCGACAACGTCTTCCGGTTCAACCACAACATCAGGCCGGTGTAGCACTCGGCCGCACGCGGAGATGTTCGTGAGGCGTTTTCGCAGGTAGCGTCCGCTGCATGGACAGCGGTACGGACAGCAGGGCCGACACCCACGGCGCGGGCATCACCGTTCAGCGGGCACTGGAGCTGCCGGGACTGCGCAGCGGGCTGCCGGAGATCGTCGCGGGCGCGGACCGGCTCGGCCGTACCGTGCGCTGGGTGCACGCGGGCGAGGTGCCGAACATCGCCTCGCTGCTCAAGGGCGGCGAGCTGCTGCTCACCACCGGCTACGGCCTGGGCACCCGGCCGGCCGAGCAGCGGGCGTTCGTGCGCACGCTGGCCGAGCGCGGGATCGCCGCGCTGGTGGTGGAGCTGGGCCCGCGCTTCAGCCGGCTGCCGGCCGCGCTGGTGGACACCGCGCGCGCGGCCGATCTGCCGCTGGTGCAGCTGCACCGCGAGGTGCCGTTCGTGGCGGTCACCGAGGAGATCCACACCGAGATCGTCAACGGGCACTACGCGCTGCTCCAGCGCGCCGAGGAGGTGCACCGGCGCTGTACCGAGGCGCTGCTGGGCGGCGGCGGGGTGCCGCAGGTGCTGGGCATCCTCGCCGGGTTCAGCGGCAATCCGGTGTTCCTGGAGACCGCCGACGGCCGGCTGCTGTACGCGGCCGGCGAGGGGCCCGAGGGCGCGGACCCGCTCCAGGTGTGGGAGGGGCTGCGCGGCCCGCACAAGAACGCGCCGCCGCCCGCCGGTTCGGTCCTGGTGGACGTGCCGGGCGGCGGCCCCGGTACGGCGGGTTCGGTGCGCGCCCGCCTGGTGCTGCTGCCGGTGCGCTCGCCGCTGTCGCCGGTGCACCGGATCGCCGCGGAGCGGGCCGCGGGCATCCTGGCCGTGGTGCTGATGCAGGCCCGGCAGGAGGAGGAGCTGGCGGCGCGGGGGCGCGGCGACTTCCTCACCGATCTCGCCGAGGGCCGTGTCTCCGCCCAGGACGCGCCCGCCCAGGCCCGGGTGCTCGGCTTCAAGCCCGGCGCCGGCCCGCTGCTGCCGGTCGTGATGCGGGTCGGCGACCCCCTCTCCCCCGGCGGGGGCTGGGCGGTGCTCGCCCGCGCGGTCTCCGAGGAGCTGGCCGCGGTGGGCGTGCCGGTGCTGCTGGGCGTGCGACCCGTGGAGGGCCGGGTGCTGGTGCTGCTCGGGCTGCGCGCGGAGTCGGAGCGCACGGCGGTCGCGGACCGGGTGGCGGCGGCGCTGCGGGCGGGGGTCGAGCGTGCCGGGATGCGGCGGACGGGCACTCCCCCGCCGGTGGTGGTCGTGGGCATGGCGGGCGGCTGGGCGGCGGTCTCGGCGGGGCTGCGGCACGCGGCGGAGACGGCGACGGCCGCGCAGGGGCTGACCGACCGTCCGTGGTACGACGCCCGGCGCCTGGACATCGACCTGCTGCTGTGGCGGCTGCGCGACCATCCGGACCTCGCGGCCTTCGTGGACCGGGCGATCGGCCCGCTGCGCGACCACGACCGGCGCTCCAAGCCGCCCCTGCTGCCCACCCTGGAGACGTACCTCGCGCACGCGGGCCGCAAGGCGGAGACCGCCCGCGAACTCCATCTGAACCGGCAGACGCTGTACAACCGCCTCGCCCGCATCGGCGAGTTGCTGGGCACCGACCTCGACGACCCGCAGACCGTCCTGGCACTGAGCCTCGCCCTGCGGGCCCGCCGCCACGCGCCTTAGGACGGTGGGCACGACCTCGACGCGGAGGCGGATCCTGCCGCGGTCGGAGAGGGACTTCCGTAGCAGACCGGTGCCCTCAGAGAATGAGTGGCCGTGTCAACTCGTCGTAGACGCTGAGCACTTGGGCGACCGTCTCGTCCTCGCTCGGCCAGCCGGCCGCCTGCCGTACGCCCTTCTCGCGCAGCAGCTCGCGCCGTGCCGGGTCGGCGAGCAGCCGTCCGACGGTGTCCGCGAGGGCCGACGGGTCGCCGTACGGCACGAGTTCGGCGGCGTCGCCCACCAGGTCGGGGATGCCGCCGACGCGGGTGGCGACCAGGGGGACGCCCGCGTACAGCGCCTCCTGGGCGAAGGCGGGGCGGGACTCCCGGCGGCTGGTCAGCAGTGCCAGATCGGCGGCGCCGAGCAGTTCGGGCAGGTCCTCGCGGTCGCCGAGGAGCCGTACCGGAAGCCGCTCGGCCTCGATGCGCCGCTGGAGCAGCGGCCGCAGCGGGCCCTCCCCCGCGACGACGACCAGCGGCGCCGGGTCCAGGTCCCGCCAGGCGCGGGCCGCGTCCAGCAGGGTCTCGTGGCCGCGGTGCCGTTCGAGGGGGCCGGCGGCGAGGAGCAACGGGCGGCCGATGGCGCCGAGTTCGGCGCGGGCCTTGGGCCGCCGCCGGTCGGGGTCGTCGGAACCGGCCGCGGGGCGGGGGCGGCGGGGCAGGGTCACGGCGGCGAGCCGGGCGTCCCGCGCGCCGGTGCCGCGGGCGCGGTCCACCAGGTCCGGGCTGGTGCCGAGGACCACGGTCGCGGAGCGGGCCACGCGCCGTTCCAGCAGGCGCAGCAGATGGGCCCGCGCGCCCTCGGCGTACGCCCGGTTGTGCCAGGTGACGACCAGCGGGGTGGTGCGCCCGCCGAGCGCGAGGACGGTCCGGAAGGAGGCGTGCAGTCCGTGCGCGTGCACCACGTCCGCGTCGGTGCAGGCCGCCCGGAGCGCGGCCACCGCGGCGGGGTCGCTGCTGCGCGGCACATGGATGTGGCCGGCGCCGGTCCCGGCGAAGTCGTAGGCGCGGTCGGCCTCGACGGGGGCGCACACCGTGACCCGCACGCCGCGGGCGACCAGCCCGGCGGTCAGGGAGCGCACATGCGCGCTCCCGTCGGCATCGCCCCCGCCCAGCACCTGCACGGTGCGCAGCGGCGGCCGGCCGTGCGGTGCGTTGCTGCTCAGCGGGCTCACGAGGCCGGGCTCCTGGTTCGGCGTGGGGCGGGTCACGAGGCAACGTACAGAAAGTAGCGGGCGCACGGGGGCGGCGGGATGTGCCCCGCGCGCCTCCCGCGCGGTCGGCGTCCCCGTCCAGCATGCCAGCAGGCAGGGCCGTCGGGGCAATACCGGGCGGGCGCACGGGGCGGCGGGCCGGGGGCAATGCGCCGGAGCACATCACTCACACGGGTGAAGGGTGCCCGTCCTGAGGTGACAGGAGCCTTCCGGTGTCCCCCGAGGTCAGACCGTCACAGCGACCGCGCCCACCCGGTGACGCGGTCCCCGCGGACGGTGGCCGCCACGACGGCGACGGCGCCCGCGAGCAGTCCCGCGCGCCCGCTGCCCGCCACCACGGCCGCCCCCAGCGCGGCGCCGAGCGCGTGCGCCCCCGTGTCCCCCAGCATCGTCCGCTCACCGGCGTCCTCGCGCAGCACCACCGCCGCGCCGCCCATCGCGACGGCGGCCAGTTCCCCGCCCGGTCCCTGGCGCAGCAGCGCCGGTGCACCGAGCGCGAGCACCGCGCCGAGCGCGCGTCCCGGTCGTACGTCGACCAGGTTCACGCAGTGCGCGGCGCCCGCGATGACGACTCCGGCGAGGAGCCGGTCCAGCGGCCGTTCCCGCAGCAGCGCGCCCGCGGCGAGGGCGGCCGCGGATATGCCGAGCAACTTGACCGCGCCGCTGGTGACCTCGCCGTCGCGCAGGGCGCCGAGGTGGGCCCGGAAGCCTCGGCGGTGGTCGCCCGCCACGTCGTCGTAGGCCCCGCAGGCCCCGGCCGCCAGCACGGCGAGCCCGGCTCCGGGGTGCACCCGCGCGGCCGCGAGCGCCGTACCGATCGCGGTCGCGGGCCCGGCGTACAGCTCGACGGTACGGCCCGCGTAGTTGGTCCGCTCCCAACGGGCGGGAGCGCCCGCCCGGTTTGCGCGCAGCAGGGCGTAGCCGGTCCGGGTGAGCGCGGCGGACAGCAGGAAAGAGCGGGACTTCCGGGTGCCGTTGGTCATCCCGACACCCTAAGTCCCGCTCCCGGCCCGCGAGTTCCGCTACTGGTCCGCCCGTGCCGTCGCCAGCAGTTCCTCCGCGTGGGCGCGGGCGGTCTCCGAGTCCTCCTGCCCCGCGAGCATGCGGGAGAGTTCACGGATGCGGTCCTCGCCCTCCAGGACCTTCACGCCGGAGCGGGTCACGGAGCCGTCGTCGGTCTTCTCCACCAGCAGCTGCCGGTCCGCGAAGGCGGCGACCTGGGGCAGGTGGGTGACGACGACGACCTGGGCGTTCCTGGCGAGCTTGGCGAGGCGGCGGCCGATCTCGACCGCGGCCTTGCCGCCGACGCCCGCGTCGACCTCGTCGAACAGGTACGTCGGCACCGGGTCGGTGCCCGCGAAGACGACCTCCACCGCGAGCATCACCCGCGACAGCTCACCGCCGGAGGCGCCCTTGGCGATGGGCCGCGGCGGGGCGCCCGGATGCGGGGCGAGCAGCAGCTCGACCTCGTCCACGCCCGAGGGGCCGTAGGCGACCCTCCGTCCGCCGACCTCGACGCCGTCGGGGTCCTCGGTCTGGCGGATGTCAAAGGAGACGCGCGCGTGCGGCATGGCCAGCGAGGCCAGCTCGGCGGTCACCGCGGCGGCGAACCGCTCGGCGGCCTCGGTGCGGGCGTCGGTCAACGCCTGCGCGAGCCCGCCCAGTTCGGCGCTGAGCGCGTCCCGCTCGGCGGTCAGCTCCGCGATCCGCTCGTCGTCGCCGTCCAGCTCGGTCAGCCGCGCGGCGCTCTGCTCGGCCCACGCGAGCACGGCGTTCACGTCGTCGCCGTACTTGCGGGTCAGGGCGTTGAGGGCGGCCCGGCGTTCCTCGACCGCGGCGAGGCGCAGCGGGTCGGCGTCCAGGTCGTCGGCGTATCCGGCCAGCTCGCCGGCCACATCGCCGAGCAGGATCCCGATCTCGCCGATCCGCTCGGCGAGCGCGGCCAGCGCCGGGTCGTGGGCGCGCACGGCCTCCAGGGCCCGGTGGGCCCCCGCGACGAGGGCCTGGGCGTCGATGGACTCGGGGTCCTCGGGGTTGCCCGCGAGCGCGGCGTGCGCGGCCGTCGCGGCGGACGACAGCGCCTCCGCGTGCCCGAGCCGCTCGGCCTCCCCGGCCAGCTCCGCGTCCTCGCCGGGCTGCGGCTCCACGGCGGCGATCTCGTCGAGGCCGTAGCGGAGCATGTCGGCCTCCTGCGCCCGCTCCCGTGCCCGCGTGGTGATCTCGTCCAGTTCGCCGGCGACGGCCCGCAGCCGCCGGTAGGCCGCGCCGTATTTGGCGAGCGGCACGGCGACCGCGTCGCCCGCGTACCGGTCGAGGGCGGCGCGCTGCCGGGACAGCTTCAGCAGCCCCTGCTGGTCGGTCTGCCCGTGCACGGCCACCAGGTCGTCGGCCAGCTCGGCGAGCAGCCCGACGGGCACGCTGCGCCCGCCCAGGTGGGCCCGCGAGCGGCCCTCGGCGGAGACGGTACGGCTGATCAGCAGGGCACCGTCGTCCAGCTCGGCCCCGGCCTCCTCGGCGCGTACGACGGCGGCGGCGTCCGCGGGCACGGAGATCCGCCCCTCCACGACCGCCTTGCCCGCCCCTATCCGCACGAGCGCCGGGTCGGCCCGCCCACCGAGCAGCAGCCCCAGGCTGGTGACCACCATGGTCTTGCCCGCACCCGTCTCACCGGTGACCGCGGTGAACCCCGGCGACAGCTCGACGACGGCATCGTCGATGACCCCGAGCGACCGTATCCGCATCTCCTCCAACACGGAACAGACCATACGAGGTCCGGGGCGGCGCGCGCACATGCCCCACCCATGTCACTCGCTAGTGCGCGCCCCGCCACCCCGTCGTCGGCAGGGCGAACTTCGCGACCAGCCTGTCGGTGAACGAGGAATGATGCAGCCGGGCCAGCCGCACCGGCACCGCCCCCCGCCGCACCTCCACCCGCGCCCCCGGCGGCAACTCGATCGTGCGCCGCCCGTCGCACCACAGCACCCCCGGCGGGACATGCGGCAGCACCTCCACCGCGAGCACCGAGTTGGGCGATGTGACCAGCGGCTTCGCGAACAGGGCGTGCGCGCTGATCGGCACCATCAGCAGCGCCTCCACCTCGGGCCACACCACCGGTCCCCCGGCGGAGAACGCGTACGCCGTGGAGCCGGTCGGCGTGGACAGCACCACCCCGTCGCAGCCGAACCCCGTCACCGGCCGGCCGTCGATCTCCAGCACGACCTCCAGCAGCTTCTCCGCGCCGGCCTTCTGCACGGCCGCCTCGTTCAGCGCCCAGTCGGTGTGCACGATGTCCCCGTTGCGGTGCACCACCACATCGACGGTCATCCGCTCCTCGACCTCGTACGACCGCTCCACCACCCGGTCGACCACCCGATCGAGGTCATCGCGTTCCGCCTCCGCGAGGAATCCCACGCGCCCCAGGTTGACGCCGAGCATCGGCACCCCGGACGCGCGGGCGAACTCCGCGCCCCGCAGCAGCGTCCCGTCGCCGCCGAGCACGATCAGCAGCTCGCAGCCGTCGAGGCATGCCGGGGTCGCCTCCCGCTCCAGCTCCACCTCGTCCGGGAGCGGCAGATCACGCGCCTCCTCCTCCAGCACCCGCACACCGATGCCATGCCTGAGCAGGCCCTTGACGACGAGTTCCGCGCTGCGGATCGCCGCCGGCCGCCCGGTGTGGGCCAGCAGGAAAACAGTACGCGCCAGGTTCTGTGTCAACGCGGCCCCTCCGCCACTGCACGCTCGACATCGGCCGGGTCCAGGCGGGGGGCGCCGGACCGCAGCCACAGGAAGTACTCGACATTGCCCGAGGGTCCCGGCAGCGGACTCGCGGTGACGCCCCGCACCCCGAGCCCCAGCTCCCAGGCCTTCTCGGCCACCCCGCGCACGGCCTCCGCCCGCAGCTGCGGACTCCGTACGACACCCCCGCTGCCGAGTCGTTCCTTGCCGACCTCGAACTGCGGTTTGACCATCATCACGAGGTCGGCGTCCTCCTTCACGCACCGCTTCAGGGCGGGCAGCACCAGCCCGAGCGGGATGAAGGACAGATCGCCGACGACGAGATCCACAGGTTCCCCGTCGATCGCGTCGAGCGTCAACTCCCGTACGTTCGTCCGGTCCTTGACGGTGACCCGCGCATCGCTCTGCAACGACCACGCGAGCTGCCCGTAGCCGACGTCCACGGCGACGACATGGGCGGCGCCCGCGCGCAGCAGGACATCGGTGAAGCCGCCGGTGGAGGCGCCGGCGTCCAGCGCGCGCCGGCCCTCGACCACCAGCCCCCGCGGCACGAAGGCCGCGAGCGCGCCGGCGAGCTTGTGACCGCCGCGGGAGACGTACTCGGGGTCGCTGTCGTCGGCCTGCACCACGATCGCGGCGGCGGTCTCCACCTGGGTGGCCGGCTTGGTCGCCACGGTCTTGCCGACGGTGACCCGCCCGGCGGCGATCAGCTGGCTGGCGTGCTCACGCGAGCGCGCGAGCTTCCGGCGGACCAGCTCCGCGTCCAGACGACGGCGTGCGACTCCTGCCACGTTCGGTTCAGCTCCTGCTTTCGTACGGCCTCGGGGGCGCCGGAGGTCCCGGACGGGCGTCGAGCGCGGTCAGCGCCTCGCGCAGCCCCCGGTGTACATCCTCGTACACCTCGACATGACCGTCGGTGGCGAGGTGGTCGGCATCGGCCAGCCGCTCCAGCCGGGCGTCCACCGCGGCGTCGCCGGTGGGGGTGCGCGGGAGGTCCAGGGGGGCGGGGGCCGCGGGGGCGTCCGCCGGTTCGGGTGCCGCGTGGGACTCGGCCGGGGGCTCGGGCCGCTCGGCGGTACCGGGGATTCCCGCGATCTCGGCCTCGGACACGGACTCGCTCATGCCCAGACGCTACATCGAACCGCTGGGGTACCGTCGGTGGCGATGGCCACGATCGACGAGTGCCGCACCGCACTGCGCAAGCTTTCGGACAACATGAGGGGCGCCGAGGGCGACGCCCGGGATGCCGCCGCGCTCGAACGCACGGTGAGTTGCCACATCACCGACCTGGACGTCACCTTCGCCGGCCGGATGACCGGGGGCCGCCTGGAGGTGGACGAGACCCTGCCCGGACCCCCGCGCGAGCGGGCGCAGATCCGGCTGGCGATGGCCGGTGACGACCTGCTGGCCCTGGTGGACGGCGGGCTGCACTTCGCGACCGCCTGGGGCAAGGGCCGGGTGCGGCTGGAGGCGAGCCTGCTGGATCTGTTCCGGCTCAGGAAGCTGCTGTGACCCGCTGAGCGCGGGCCTTGCGGGCGGCGGGCACCACCAGCGGGGTCCCCGTCTCCGGGTCCTCGATGACCTGGCACTTCAGCCCGAACACCCGCTCCACCAGGTCGGCCGTGACGATGTCGTTCGGCGCGCCCTCGGCGATCACCTCGCCGCCGCGCAGGGCGATCAGGTGGGTGGCGTAGCGGGCCGCGTGGTTGAGGTCGTGCAGGACGGCGACCAGGGTCCGGCCCTGGGTCTCGTGCAGTTCGGCGCACAGGTCGAGGACGTCGATCTGGTGCTGGATGTCGAGGTAGGTGGTGGGCTCGTCCAGGAGCAGCAGCGGGGTCTGCTGGGCGAGCGCCATGGCGATCCACACCCGCTGCCGCTGCCCGCCGGAGAGCTCGTCCACGTACCGCTCGGCCAGCCCGTGCACCCCGGTCTGCCGCATCGACTCCTGGACGACCCGCTCGTCCTCGGCGGACCACTGGCGCAGCAGGCCCTGGTGCGGATAGCGGCCCCGGCCGACCAGGTCGGCGACGGTGATGCCGTCCGGCGCGACGGCCGACTGCGGGAGCAGGCCGAGGGTGCGGGCGACCTGCTTGGCGGGCAGCGACTGGATGGCCTGCCCGTCCAGGAGGACCTTGCCCTGGCTGGGCTTCAGCATCCGGGACAGCGCCCGCAGCAGCGTCGACTTGCCGCACGCGTTCGGCCCGACGATCACCGTGAAGGACTGGTCGGGGATCTCCACCGACAGCTGCTCGGCGATGACCCGCTGGTCGTAGGCGAGGGTGACGTGCTCGGCGGACAGGCGGTTCACAGTGCTCCTTGGAAGGTTGGTGCCGGCGGCGCTCGTCTTCGGTCCGGCGCTCATATCCGGCCCGCCCGGCGCTCGGTGACCAGCAGCCACAGCAGATAGCCGCCGCCGAGGACGCCGGTGACCACGCCGACCGGCAGCCGCCCCGCGCCGAAGAGACGCTGCGAGGCCCAGTCGGCGGTGACGAGGAGGGCGGCGCCCATGCACAGGGAGGCCACCAGGTTGGGGCCCGGCGAGCGGGTGAGCCGGCGGGCGAGCTGGGGGGCGGTGAGGGCGACGAAGCTGACCGGGCCGGCGGCGGCGGTGGCGGCCGCGGTGAGCAGCACGGCGCTGACCATCAGCACCAGCCGCACCCGCTGCACCGGCACGCCGAGGGCGCCCGCGGTGTCGTCGCCCATCTCCAGCATCCGCAGGCCCCGGCCATGGGCGAGGACCAGCGGCAGCAGGACGGCGCACAGCCCGAGCAGCGGCCAGACCTGGTCCCAGTCGCGGCCGTCGAGCGAGCCGGTCATCCATACGACCGCGCGGGCCGCGTCCACCAGATCGGCCTTGGTGAGCAGATAGCCGTTGACGGCGGTGACGACGGCGCTGACGCCGATGCCGACCAGGACGAGCCGGTACCCGTGCACCCCCTGCTTCCAGGCGAGCAGATAGATGGCGAGCCCGGTCACCAGTCCGCCGATCAGCGCGCCGAGGGTGACCTCGGCGGCGCTGCCGGACAACAGCACGATCACCACCAGTGCGCCCGCCGTCGCCCCCTGGGACAGTCCCAGCACGTCCGGGCTGCCCAGCGGGTTGCGGGAGACGGACTGGAACAGCGCGCCGCCGAGCCCGAGCGAGGCGCCGACCAGCAGCCCGACGAGGACGCGGGGCAGGCGCAGTTCGCGGACGATGAAGTCCTGGTAGGCGTTGCCGTTCCCGGCGAGCGTCCTGAGCACGTCGGCGGCGGGGATCTTCGCGTCGCCGGTGCCGATCAGCGCGACACCGGCGGCCAGCGCGGCGAGGAGCAGCAGGACGACGACGATCAGCGCCCGCGGGTCCAGGCGCACCGACAGCCCGCCGGGAACGCGTACGGCACGGCTCCTGGGGTGTGTCCTCACAGCTGGGCCGTCCTCCGTCGTCGTACCAGAAAGATGAACACCGGGCCGCCGATGACCGCGGTGACGATGCCGACCTGGAGCTCCGCGGGACGGGCCACGACACGGCCGATCACGTCGGCGCCCAGCAGCAGCACGGGCGACAGGACGGCGGCGTACGGCAGGATCCAGCGCAGGTCGGGGCCGGTGAAGGAGCGCACCGCGTGCGGGACCATCAGACCGACGAAGACGATGGGCCCGCAGGCGGCGGTCGCGGCACCGCACAGCACGGTGGCGGCGAGCATGGCCAGGGCGCGGGTGCGGTTGAGGTGGGCGCCGAGGGCGCGGGCGGTGTCGTCGCCCATCGTCACGGCGTTCAGCGGCCGGGCCAGCGCGAGCGCGAGCAGGCTGCCCGCCGCCAGGAAAGGCAGCACCTGCACGATGGTCGACTCGCTCGCCGAGGCCAGCGAGCCCACGGTCCAGAACCGCATCCGGCCGAGCGCCGCGTCGTCCATGATCATCACGGCCTGGAGATAGCCGTACAGGGCGGCGCTGATCGCCGTTCCGGCGAGGGCGAGGCGGACCGGGGTGGCGCCTCTGCTGCCGCCGAGGAACCAGACCAGTGCGCCCACCGCGGCGGCGCCGAGGAAGGCGAACCACACATAGCCGGTCAGGCTGGTGACGCCGAGGAAGGAGATGGCGGTGACCACGGCCGCCGAGGCGCCGGCGTTGATGCCGAGCAGTCCGGGGTCGGCCAGCGGATTGCGGGTGAGCGCCTGGAGCACCGCGCCGGACAGGCCGAGCGCGGCGCCGGCCAGCAGCCCGAGCACGGTGCGCGCGAGCCGCTCGTCCACGACGACGTCGCCGTACGTCCCCGAGTCGTGGAACAGGCCGTGCCAGACCTGCGCCAGGGAGAGCCCCTTCGCCCCGATCGCGAGGCTCGCCACGGCGACCAGCAACAGGAGCACGACCGAGAGCAGCAGCCCAAGGGGCCGTATCGCCCGGCGAGTTGGGGGCGCGGGGGCGGTCGCCGCGCGGGGTTCCGGAGGACTGTCGACCAACACGAGGTTAGGTTAGCCTATCCTCCCATCGGGTCGAGCTCCCCTGGGCGCTGAGTCGAGTTCACTCGGGTACCGAATCGCGTTCCCCTGGGCATCGATTCGATGCTGCGTGGGCATCGAGTGGCGTACGGTGCCCCGTTCGATGTCCCAGAGGGCACGCGATACCGCGAGGACCCGCCCGCCGCCGACCCGGCATCGCGGAGAGCCGCGCCCGCGCCGATGTGAGGGCGGTGGCTGGGAGGGCGGCGGCTGGGTGGGCGCGCTGGTGTCGCGAAGACCGCCGCCGAGGCGAGGACGGCCGGGGCGTTGCGACGACCACCGTCGACTGCCGTTGAGGCGAGAGCCGACGCCGAGGTGACAGCCGCCGAGGCTGCGAAGGCTGCCGCCGACGTGACAACCGCCGAGGGAGACGGCGACCGCCGGTGCCACGACAGCCACCATCGACTGCCGCCGACGCGAAAGCCGACGCCGACCTGAAAGCCGCCGAGGGCGACGGTGACCGCCGGTGCCGCGACAGCCACCGCCGACTGCCGCCGACGCGAAAGCCGACGCCAACGTGACGGCCGCCGAGGCGGCGAGGGCCGCCGCCGGCGGCGCGAAGGGCGCCGCCCCCGTGTTGCCGATTCCGCCGCCGGCGCTTCCCGGCCCGCCGTCGATATGAAGGCCGGTCACAGGCCGAGGCGTGCCAGGGCTTTCCCCCCGTCCAGTTCGCAAGAGTCCTCTCCGGCCGTCGTCCACGCCGCCGCGCACAGCGCCCGCAGGCCGTCCAGGGCCTCGCCGTCGCCGCTCAGCTCCAGCCGGTCGGACCCGGCCGTCGCCGTCCACCCGCCGCACCGGAACCCCTCACCCTCTCGGGTGATTTCCGGCTGCCCGGTGAGCAGTCCGCGCAGATCCGCGTCCACATACGTCGGCCGGTGCCGAGGCGTCGCCGCCAGCAGCTGGGCCCCGTCGGTGACGCCGGTCAGCACCAGCAGCGAGTCCACCCCGCCGTTGAACGCGCCCTCGATGTCGGTGTCCAGCCGGTCCCCCACCACCAGTGGCCGCTCCGCGCCGGTCCGGATGATCGTCTCCCGGTGCATGGGCGGCAGCGGCTTGCCCGCCACCTGCGGCTCCTTGCCCGTCGCGATCCGGACGACCTCCACCGCCGCCCCGTTGCCCGGCGCGATCCCGCGCCCGCTCGGAATCGTCAGATCGGTGTTCGACGCGAACCACGGCACCCCGCGCGCCACCGCGTACGACGCCTCCGCGAACCGGCCCCAGGTCAGCTCGGGCCCGCCGTACCCCTGCACGACCGCCGCCGGATCGTCGTCCGCCGACTCCACCGGCACCAGGCCCCGCTCGCGCAGCGCCGCCCGCAGTCCCTCCCCGCCGATCACCAGCACCCGCGCCCCGGCGGGCACCTGCTCCGCGATCAGCCGCGCCACCGCCTGCGCCGAAGTGACGACGTCCCCGGCCGCCGCCGGTATCCCCAGCTCGGTCAGGTGCTCGGCGACCGCTTCCGGCGTGCGCAGCGCGTTGTTCGTGACATACGCCAGGTGCATCCCGCCCGCCCTGGCCCGCTCCAGCGAGTCGACGGCGTGCGCGATCGCGTGTCCGCCCGCGTACACCACCCCGTCGAGGTCGAGCAGCGCCGTGTCGTACGCCTCGCTCAGGGGCCGCTCACTGCCGTCGGGCACGGTCCTGACACCGTCGCTCATATCCGCATCGCTCCTCGTTCGCTCGCTTACCCCGATCATCCCGCATGCCACTGACATACGATGCCGGGATGGACAATGCAGGTCACTCGGAAGCAATGGCGCGCCGGGGCCTGGAACTCACCCCGTTCCGCGGCCTTCGATACGACCCCGACCGGGTCGGCAGCCTCGCCTCCGTCACCTCGCCGCCGTACGACGTCGTGGTACGGCCCGACGGGGTGCACCATCTCCAGTCGGCGGACCCCCACAACATCGTCCGGCTGATCCTCCCCGAGGCCCACACGCCCAGCGAACGCACCGGGCAGGCCGCCGACACCCTGCGCCGCTGGCTGGCCGAAGGCATTCTCACCGCGGACCCAGAACCCGCCCTGTACGTGTACGAGCAGAGCGACGGCGACGGCATGCTCCAGCGCGGCGTCATCGGGACGCTGCGGGTCTCCGAGCCGGCCGAGGGCGTGGTGCTGCCGCACGAGGGCGTCATGCCGCCGGTGGTCGCCGAACGCGCCGCCCTGATGCGCGCCACCCGCGCCAACCTGGAACCGCTGCTGCTGACCTACCGCGGCGACGGCACGGCCGCGGAGGTCGTGGAGCGCACCGCGGAGAAACCGCCGCTGCTGACCACGACCACCGAGGACGGCTTCCGGCACCGCCTGTGGGCGATCACGGACGCCACCGACGTCCAGCGCATCCAGTCCGACCTGTCCCACCAGCAGGCGCTGATCGCCGACGGCCACCACCGCTGGGCCACCTATCTGCGGCTGCGCGACGAGCAGCCGGCCCCCGGCCCCTGGGACTACGGCCTGGTCCTGCTGGTCGACACGGCCCGCTACCCGTTGCGCGTGCGCGCCATCCACCGGCTGCTACACGGCCTGCCGGTCGCGGACGCGCTCGCCGCCGTGGACGGCCTGTTCCGGGTACGGCGCCTCGGTGTCCCGCTGGCCGAGGCGCAGGCGGCGCTGGCGGACGCGTCCTGCGCGGGCAACGCCTTCCTGCTGGCCGGTGACGGCGCGTTCCACCTACTCGACCGCCCGGACCCTGCCTTGCTGGCCCGCACCATCCCGGCGGAGCGCCCGGCCGCCTGGCGCTCCCTGGACGCCACGGTCCTGCACGCCACCTTGCTGGAACACGTCTGGCGCATCCCCGAGGACTCCCCGGCGCACATCGCCTACATCCACGACACGGCCGCGACCGTGGCGAAGGCCGAACACGACGGCGGTACGGCCGTGCTGATGCACCCGGTGCGCGAGGAGGTCGTGCGCGATCTGGCCCGGCAGGGCGTGACCATGCCGCGCAAGTCGACGTCGTTCGGGCCCAAGCCGGCGTCGGGGCTGGTGCTGCGGGCGCTGGAGATCTGATCCGGCGCGGCTCCAAGCATGCGAAAGGGGGCAGGTTCCGCCGGGAACCTGCCCCCTTCTCCAGCACTGACGGGCGTCAGTCCTTGTCGCTCTCGTCGTCGCGGTCGTCGTCGCGGTCGCTGTCGCTGTCCGCCTTGGCGTCGGCGGTCTCGACGGCCTCGGTCTCGGCTTCTGCCTCGACGGCGTCGTCCTCGTTCTCGTCCAGAGCGTCCACGAACTCCACGCCGTCCATCTCGGCGAGCCGGTCGGAGGCGTCGGTGCTGCCGTCCCGGTCAGCCTCGACGGCCTTCGCGAACCACTCCCGCGCCTCGCCCTCGCGGCCGGCCGCGAGCAGTGCGTCGGCGTAGGCGTAGCGCAGACGCGCGGTCCACGGCTGGATGGAGTTGGAGGCCAGCTCGGAGCTCTGGAGGGTCACGATGGCCGCGTCCAGCTGGTCCATGTCACGCCGGGCACCGGCCGCGACGAGCCGCATCTCGACCTGACCGGCCTTGTCGAGCTTGTGCACCTCGGGGGCGCCGGCCATGTCCAGCGCCTTCTCCGGCCGCCCGAGCCCACGCTCGCAGTCGGCCATCACCGGCCACAGCTCCACACTGCCGGTCATCCGGCGGGCGGCGCGGAACTCGGCGAGGGCCTCGCTGTACTTCTGGTTCGCGTACGCCGCGAAACCGGCGGCCTCGCGTACGGCGGCCACGCGCGACGCCAGGCGCAGGGCCACCTTGGAGTAGCCGTAGGCACCCTCGGGGTCCTCGTCGATGAGCCGCGCGACCATCACCAGGTTGCGGGCGACATCCTCCGCGAGCGTCTTGGGCAGGCTCTGGAGCTCCTGCCGGACGTCCTTGTCGATCTCGTCGCCGGTGACGTCCTCCGGGATCGGCAGCCGCTTGATCGGCTCCCGGTCGTGGTGACGGTCCCGGTCGCGGTCCCGCTCGTCACGGAAGCGGCCACCGCCACGGCGGTCGTCGCTCCGGCGGTCGTCGCCCCGGCCGTCCCGCCCACGGAAGCCACCGGGACGCCCACCACGGTCGTCACGACGGGGACCACGGTCGCGGTCGTCGCGCTGGAAACCCGGCCGCGAGGAACGGTCGCCCTCGCGGCGGTCGTCACGGCGGTCGTCACGCCGGCCGTAGCCACCGCCACGGTTGTCGTCACGGCGGCCGTACGAGGGGCGGTCATCACGCCGGCCGTAGCCGCCACCACGGTTGTCGTCACGGCGGTCGTCACGGCGGTCGTACGAGGGACGGTCATCGCGGCGGAAACCGCCGCGGTCGCCGCCCCGGTCGTCATCGCGACGGTAGGACGGACGGTCGTCGTCGCGACGGAACGAGGGACGCTCATCACGGCGGTCGTCACGACGGAAGCCACCCGGACGCCCACCACGGTCGTCACGACGGGGACCACGGTCACGGTCGTCACGCTGGAAACCCGGCCGCGAGGACCGCTCGTCGTCACGACGCCCGTACGAGGGACGGTCGTCACGGCGGCCGTAGCCGCCACCGCGGTTGTCACCGCCACGGTTGTCATCGCGACGGTCGTCACGACGGAACCCACCTCGGTCGCCACGGTTGTCGTCACGACGCCCGTACGAGGGGCGGTCGTCACGCCGGCCGTAGCCGCCACCACGGTTGTCGTCACGGCGGTCGTCACGGCGGTCGTACGAGGGACGGTCATCGCGGCGGAAACCGCCGCGGTCGCCGCCCCGGTCGTCATCGCGACGGTAGGACGGACGGTCGTCGTCGCGACGGAACGAGGGACGCTCATCGCGGCGGTCGTCACGACGGAAGCCACCCGGACGCCCACCACGGTCGTCACGACGGGGACCACGGTCACGGTCGTCACGCTGGAAACCCGGCCGCGAGGACCGCTCGTCGTCACAACGCCCGTACGAGGGACGGTCGTCACGGCGGCCGTAGCCGCCACCGCGGTTGTCACCGCCACGGTTGTCATCGCGACGGTCGTCACGACGGAACCCACCTCGGTCGCCACGGTTGTCGTCACGACGCCCGTACGAGGGGCGGTCGTCACGGCGGTCATCGCGGCGGAAACCGCCGCGGTAGCCGCCGCGGTCGCCCCGGTCCCCACTGTCCCGTCGCCGCTGGTCGCGCTCCGGTCGGTCGTCGGGAGAGTTGGTGGACATGGTGACTCCTGTCTTCGGTACCGCAAACATTGTAAAAACAAAAGGACCCTTGGTCCCAGCTGAACGCTGGGACCAAGGGTCCTCCAAAGATTGTTCGGCGGCGTCCTACTCTCCCACAGGGTCCCCCCTGCAGTACCATCGGCGCTGTAAGGCTTAGCTTCCGGGTTCGATATGTAACCGGGCGTTTCCCCTACGCTATGACCACCGAAACCCTAATGGTTTCGAGCGAACAAGCACACTTTGTAGTTATGCGTTCAGCTCTTACCGGCAACTGTTCGTTGCCTCAGAACTAACACAGTGGACGCGAGCAACTGAGGACAAGCCCTCGGCCTATTAGTACCGGTCACCTCCACCAGTCACCTGGCTTCCAGATCCGGCCTATCAACCCAGTCGTCTACTGGGAGCCTTACCCCATCAAGTGGGTGGGAGTCCTCATCTCGAAGCAGGCTTCCCGCTTAGATGCTTTCAGCGGTTATCCCTCCCGAACGTAGCCAACCAGCCATGCCCTTGGCAGAACAACTGGCACACCAGAGGTTCGTCCGTCCCGGTCCTCTCGTACTAGGGACAGCCCTTCTCAAGACTCCTACGCGCACAGCGGATAGGGACCGAACTGTCTCACGACGTTCTAAACCCAGCTCGCGTACCGCTTTAATGGGCGAACAGCCCAACCCTTGGGACCGACTCCAGCCCCAGGATGCGACGAGCCGACATCGAGGTGCCAAACCATCCCGTCGATATGGACTCTTGGGGAAGATCAGCCTGTTATCCCCGGGGTACCTTTTATCCGTTGAGCGACGGCGCTTCCACAAGCCACCGCCGGATCACTAGTCCCGACTTTCGTCCCTGCTCGACCCGTCGGTCTCACAGTCAAGCTCCCTTGTGCACTTACACTCAACACCTGATTACCAACCAGGCTGAGGGAACCTTTGGGCGCCTCCGTTACCCTTTAGGAGGCAACCGCCCCAGTTAAACTACCCATCAGACACTGTCCCTGATCCGGATCACGGACCCAGGTTAGACATCCAGCACGACCAGACTGGTATTTCAACGACGACTCCACCCACACTGGCGTATGAGCTTCACAGTCTCCCAGCTATCCTACACAAGCCGAACCGAACACCAATATCAAACTGTAGTAAAGGTCCCGGGGTCTTTCCGTCCTGCTGCGCGAAACGAGCATCTTTACTCGTAGTGCAATTTCACCGGGCCTATGGTTGAGACAGTCGAGAAGTCGTTACGCCATTCGTGCAGGTCGGAACTTACCCGACAAGGAATTTCGCTACCTTAGGATGGTTATAGTTACCACCGCCGTTTACTGGCGCTTAAGTTCTCAGCTTCGCCTGGACGAATCCAAGCTAACCGGTCCCCTTAACGTTCCAGCACCGGGCAGGCGTCAGTCCGTATACATCGCCTTACGGCTTCGCACGGACCTGTGTTTTTAGTAAACAGTCGCTTCTCGCTGGTCTCTGCGGCCACCCCCAGCTCAGACCGTAAAGATCGTCACCAGGTGTGGCCCCCCTTCTCCCGAAGTTACGGGGGCATTTTGCCGAGTTCCTTAACCATAGTTCACCCGAACGCCTCGGTATTCTCTACCTGACCACCTGAGTCGGTTTAGGGTACGGGCCGCCATGAAACTCGCTAGAGGCTTTTCTCGACAGCATAGGATCATCCACTTCACCACAATCGGCTCGGCATCAGGTCTCAGCCGTTATGCAAGGCGGATTTACCTACCTTGCGGCCTACACCCTTACCCCGGGACAACCACCGCCCGGGATGGACTACCTTCCTGCGTCACCCCATCACTCACCTACTAACCGCTTGGTCCGGCGGCTCCACCACTCCCCTTTGCCCGAAGGCTCCGGGGCGGCTTCACGGCCTTAGCATCACGATGCTCGATGTTTGACGCTTCACAGCGGGTACCGGAATATCAACCGGTTATCCATCGACTACGCCTGTCGGCCTCGCCTTAGGTCCCGACTTACCCTGGGCAGATCAGCTTGACCCAGGAACCCTTAGTCAATCGGCGCACACGTTTCTCACGTGTGAATCGCTACTCATGCCTGCATTCTCACTCGTCAACCGTCCACAACTACCTTCCGGTGCTGCTTCACCC
The DNA here is from genome assembly GCF_044327085.1 of Streptomyces sp. AM6-12. Lineage (NCBI taxonomy): Bacteria > Bacillati > Actinomycetota > Actinomycetes > Kitasatosporales > Streptomycetaceae > Streptomyces > Streptomyces sp. AM6-12. Next base: position 5,706,289 of record NZ_JBIQWN010000001.1, on the reverse strand, counting down.
GGCAGACGACGCTCCCCTACCCATCCACACACCCGTTGGGGCTATTGTGTGAATGACACGACTTCGGCGGTACGCTTGAGCCCCGCTACATTGTCGGCGCGGAATCACTAGACCAGTGAGCTATTACGCACTCTTTCAAGGGTGGCTGCTTCTAAGCCAACCTCCTGGTTGTCTGTGCGACTCCACATCCTTTCCCACTTAGCGTACGCTTAGGGGCCTTAGTCGATGCTCTGGGCTGTTTCCCTCTCGACCATGGAGCTTATCCCCCACAGTCTCACTGCCGCGCTCTCACTTACCGGCATTCGGAGTTTGGCTAAGGTCAGTAACCCGGTAGGGCCCATCGCCTATCCAGTGCTCTACCTCCGGCAAGAAACACACGACGCTGCACCTAAATGCATTTCGGGGAGAACCAGCTATCACGGAGTTTGATTGGCCTTTCACCCCTAACCACAGGTCATCCCCCAGGTTTTCAACCCTGGTGGGTTCGGTCCTCCACGAAGTCTTACCTCCGCTTCAACCTGCCCATGGCTAGATCACTCCGCTTCGGGTCTTGAGCGTGCTACTCAACCGCCCTATTCGGACTCGCTTTCGCTACGGCTTCCCCACACGGGTTAACCTCGCAACACACCGCAAACTCGCAGGCTCATTCTTCAAAAGGCACGCAGTCACGAGAAGCACCGAAGTGCTTCCGACGCTCCCACGGCTTGTAGGCACACGGTTTCAGGTACTATTTCACTCCCCTCCCGGGGTACTTTTCACCATTCCCTCACGGTACTATCCGCTATCGGTCACCAGGGAATATTTAGGCTTAGCGGGTGGTCCCGCCAGATTCACACGGGATTTCTCGGGCCCCGTGCTACTTGGGTGTCTCTCAAGCAAGCCGCTGACATTTCAACTACGGGGGTCTTACCCTCTACGCCGGACCTTTCGCATGTCCTTCGTCTACATCAACGGTTTATAACTCGCCCCACGGCCGGCAGACCGTAGAAGAGAGATCCCACAACCCCGCACACGCAACCCCTGCCGGGTCTCACACGCATACGGTTTGGCCTCATCCGGTTTCGCTCGCCACTACTCCCGGAATCACGGTTGTTTTCTCTTCCTGAGGGTACTGAGATGTTTCACTTCCCCTCGTTCCCTCCACTTGCCCTATGTGTTCAGGCAAGGGTGACAGCCCATGACGACTGCCGGGTTTCCCCATTCGGAAACCCCCGGATCAAAGCCTGGTTGACGACTCCCCGGGGACTATCGCGGCCTCCCACGTCCTTCATCGGTTCCTGGTGCCAAGG